>NZ_CP146286.1:0-2400000 GCF_042465655.1 Leifsonia sp. T36S-04 | reverse complement strand
ATCGATTCCGGGAGTACGCCACCGAGAAGTCGGAAAAGGTCGCACACCTGGCCGAGCGAGCCATCTCGTTCGAGATCAAGGTCAGCCGCCACAACGAGAAGGCCGGCAGCACGAACGGCGACGACCGTGTCGAGCTGACTCTTGTGGGGCCCAAGGCGGTGGTGAGATCCGAGGCGACGGGGCAGGACAAGTACGCTGCGTTCGACATCGCGCTCGGAAAGCTGTTGGAGAGGGTCCGTCGCGCGAAGGATCGTCGCAAGGTCCATCGCGGCCAGCACCGGCCGACCTCGTTGCGGGAGGCGAGCACCGACGGATTCAGCGCGGTCGGGCTCGCTGCAGCACCGGTCGCGGTGCTGGACCAGGTCCGCACCGGCTCCACGCCCGCCGTATCCGATGAGGCCGAGGCGACCCCGGAGGCGGACGAGGAGTACTCGCCCGTCGTGATCCGCAAGAAGGTATTCGCCTCGGTGCCGATGGCCGTCGACGACGCCCTCTACTACATGGAGCTCGTCGGCCACGACTTCTACCTGTTCGTCGACCAGGAGACCCAGCGTCCGAGCGTCGTCTACCGCCGCAAAGGCTGGGACTACGGCGTGATCTCCCTGGACGACGACGCCGACGAACTGCAGGAGGTCGCCACCGCCGCGCGCAAGCTCGGCTGACCCGCCCCGCCGACGCGAGCACACCGATGGCGGCCGCCCAGGCGGCGGTCGCCATCGGCTGTTCTCCAGGTGCCTCCCAGCACGGACACTCCGAACGTGGGGGCTGAACAAGTAGCATGGCCCTAGCGTCGGCGGAGTCTGCCGTCCGGCGTGCGTCCATCGGGACGCCGGGCCGTCCGCCCGACCGAGCAAAAGTGGAGTGCATCAGTGGCCTCAGTTCTTGAAAAGGTCCTCCGTGTGGGCGAGGGCCGGACCCTCCGTCGGCTCGAGGCGTACGCGAAAGCGGTCAACGCTCTCGAAGACGACTTCAGCGAACTCACCGACGAGGAACTCGCGCACGAGACCGTCGAACTGCGCGAGCGCTACGGCAACGGCGAGTCGCTCGACGACCTCCTGCCCGAGGCGTTCGCCGCGGTGCGCGAAGCGGCGAAGCGGACGCTCGGCATGCGCCACTTCGACGTGCAGATCATGGGTGGCGCCGCCCTCCACCTCGGCAACATCGCCGAGATGAAGACCGGTGAGGGCAAGACCCTCGTCGCGACGACGGCCGCCTACCTCAACGCCATCGCCAGCCGCGGCGTCCACGTCATCACCGTCAACGACTACCTGGCCAGCTACCAGTCGGAGCTGATGGGCCGCGTGTTCCGCGCCCTCGGCATGTCCACCGGCGTCATCCTCAGCGGTCAGACGCCCGAGGAGCGCCGCGAGCAGTACGCCGCCGACATCACCTACGGCACCAACAACGAGTTCGGTTTCGACTACCTGCGCGACAACATGGCGTGGCAGGCGAGCGACATGGTCCAGCGCGGCCACTTCTTCGCGATCGTCGACGAGGTCGACTCGATCCTCATCGACGAGGCGCGGACCCCGCTGATCATCTCGGGTCCGTCGTCAGGCGAGGCCAACCGCTGGTTCAACGAGTTCGCCAGTCTCGCCAAGCGCCTCACGCCCGAGGTCGACTACGAGGTGGATGAGAAGAAGCGCACCGTGGGCGTGCTCGAGCCCGGCATCGAGAAGGTCGAGGACTACCTCGGCATCGACAACCTCTACGAGTCGGCGAACACCCCGCTGATCTCGTTCCTCAACAACGCCATCAAGGCAAACGCCCTCTTCAAGCGCGACAAGGACTACGTCGTCATGAACGGCGAGGTGCTGATCGTCGACGAGCACACCGGCCGCATCCTGGTCGGCCGCCGCTACAACGAGGGCATCCACCAGGCGATCGAGGCCAAGGAGGGTGTCGAGGTCAAGGCCGAGAACCAGACCCTCGCCACGGTCACGCTGCAGAACTACTTCCGCCTGTACAAGAAGCTCTCGGGCATGACCGGTACCGCCGAGACCGAAGCGGCCGAGTTCATGAGCACGTACAAGCTGGGCGTGGTCCCGATCCCCACGAACCGGCCGATGCAGCGCATCGACCAGGCCGACCTCGTGTACAAGAACGAGGCGGCGAAGTTCGACCAGGTCGTCGAAGACATCGTCAAGCGCCACGAGAAGGGCCAGCCCGTGCTGGTCGGCACGACGTCGGTCGAGAAGAGCGAGTACCTTTCGCGGCTGCTCGCCAAGAAGGGCGTCCGTCACGAGGTGCTCAACGCGAAGAACCACGCGCGCGAGGCGGCGATCGTCGCTCAGGCGGGCCGGCTCGGCGCGGTGACGGTCGCCACCAACATGGCGGGTCGTGGCACCGACGTCATGCTCGGAGGCAACTCGGAGTTCATCGCGGTCGCCGAGATGAACGCGCGCGGTCTCTCGCCGGTCGAGACGCCGGAGGAGTACGAAGCGGCCTGGGAAGAGGTCTTCCGGGACGTCAAGGCGCAGGTGGCGGAGGAGGCCGAGAAGGTCGTCGCCGCGGGCGGTCTGTACGTGCTCGGAACCGAGCGCCACGAGTCCCGGCGCATCGACAACCAGCTCCGCGGTCGCTCCGGCCGGCAGGGAGACCCGGGGGAGAGCCGCTTCTACCTCTCCCTGACGGACGACCTGATGCGCCTGTTCAACGCGGGCGCGGCCGAGAGCCTGATGGGCCGGGCGAGCGTTCCGGACGACATGGCGATCGAGTCGAAGGTCGTCAGCCGCGCCATCCGCAGCGCGCAGTCCCAGGTGGAGGCGCGCAACGCCGAGATCCGCAAGAACGTCCTGAAGTACGACGACGTCCTCAACCGCCAGCGCGAGGCGATCTACAGCGACCGCCGCCACATCCTCGAGGGCGACGACCTGCACGAGCGCGTGCAGCAGTTCCTCACCGACGTGATCGACGACATCCTGGACCAGCACACCGGCGAGGGCAGCGGCGACGACTGGGACTTCGATGCGCTCTGGGCGGAGCTCAAGACGCTCTACCCGGTGGGTGTGAGCATCGACGAGGTCATCGCAGAGGCCGGCAACAAGGGCAAGATCAACCGCGACTTCATGCGCCGCGAGATCATGTCGGACGCCCGCATCGCCTACCAGCGGCGCGAGGAGTCGCTCGGAGCACCCGCCATGCGGGAGCTCGAGCGCCGGGTCGTCCTCTCGGTGATCGACCGCCGCTGGCGTGACCACCTCTACGAGATGGACTACCTGAAGGACGGCATCGGCCTGCGCGCCATGGCGCAGCGCGACCCGCTGGTCGAGTACCAGCGCGAGGGCTTCGCCATGTTCCAGCAGATGATGGGCGCCATCCGCGAAGAGACCATCGGGTTCCTCTTCAACCTCGAGGTGGAGGTCAACCAGGCGCCGGGCGAGGTGGAGGCCCCGGCCGTGGCGGCCAAGGGTCTCGCACGCGGCGACGGCGACACCGAGCTCAGCTACTCCGCCCCCGCCGAGCAGGGCGGCGTGGAGGTGCGCGACGAGCGTGGCCGCATCGAGCAGGCGGCGACGGCGCGTGCGCAGCGTGCCCAGCAGCAGGCCGCTCCGGCCGCACCGCCGGCGCAGGGCTCCACCCAGCGCGGAGCCTTCGGGCAGCGCGTTGACGCGGCCGACGGCGAGGCCCCGGTGAATCGCGCGGAGCGTCGGGCGCAGGCCAAGAAGCGCTGACCCCGGCTCACTGAACGCCACGACGAACGGCGGTCCCGGAAGGGGCCGCCGTTCGTCGTTGGAAGGCCTCCGCAGAGCGCCGTCAGAGCACGTTGATCGCCGTCGCGCGCCAGCGCGTGCGGTGACGTTCCAACCGGATCGCCACTGCACGCGACCGGGCGGCCTGGTGCACCAGCACCACCGCTTCGACCACGCCCTCCGACGGGAACCCGAGCAGGGGACTCCCGATGCTCATGCGCGGGCGCAGGGGATCATCCTCCGCCACCGCTCGCGTGCGGAGCGCCAGCATGGTGCGCCGGAGGAGGTGCACGTACACGGAGTCGCTGACCCACCTCCCGATCTGGTCGAGGGGGCGGGCACCCGCCAGGATCTCGATCACGCAGCGCGCCAGGTTGGCGCAGAGAGTCGCCGGGTCCGGGTTGCCCGACTCGACGATGGGCGCGACGGTGGAAACAGCAGCGACGGGTGCGGCGACGGGTGCGGCGCTCGACACCGGCGAGGAGGCGAGGGCTAGGTGGTGCATGGATCTCCCTGGTGAGGTGTGTCGGTGGTCCGTGGTGAAATAGACCTGTGATATGTGCGATTCCTCACTCAAGCAGCGGTCGGCCACATCGTCCAGGGCGTATGAGCCCTGTGGATAACCCCTGTCATCTTCTGGAAGGGGGCGTTTAGGATGGGGTGGTGTCAACGCTCAGCGATCTCGTCCACGCCCACGGCCGCTCCTCCGAGGAGGATGTCGAATGGCTGCACGGGCTCGTCGGCGACTGGCAGCTCCTCGCCGACCTCGCGTTCGCCGACATCGTGCTGTGGGTCCCGACGGCCGATGACGACTTCGTCGCCGTCGCTCACGCCCGTCCGTCCTCCGCGGCCACGCTGTTCTACCGCGACTTCGTCGGCCAGCGCATCAAGCCGGAGTGGCGCCAGCAGGTCACCGACGCGTACCAGTCGAAGCAGATCATCGACACCTCCGCCCCCGACTGGTACGAAGAGACGCCGACCCGGGTACGCGCCGTTCCGGTGATCCGCCGGCTCTCCATCCACTCGCCGGACACGGCGGACGAGCCGATCGCGGTGATCACCCGCCACACCAACCTGAGCGAGGCGCGCACGCCCAGCCGTCAGGAGCTGACGTTCAACGAGTGCGCGAACGACCTGTTCAACATGATCGCGACCGGCGACTTCCCCGACCTCGGCGCACCGGCGGCTCCCCGCCGCGGCGCGCCCCGGGCCGCGGACGGCCTCATCCGGCTCGATGTCGACGGCACGACCACCTTCGCCAGCCCCAATGCGCTCAGTGCGTTCAACCGCATGGGTTTCACGGGCGAGCTCGAAGGCGAATCGCTCGCCACCGTGACCACCGGCCTGCTGGCCGGCACGGTGACGGTCGACGAGTCCCTGCCCCTGGTGGTCACCGGCCGCGCGCCCTGGCGCACGGACATCGAGGCGCGGGGCGTCACCGTCTCGCTGCGCGCCATCCCGATCCGCAACCGCGGGCAGCGTGTCGGCGCGATCGTCCTCTGCCGTGACGTGTCCGAGCAGCGGCACCAGGAGCGCGAGCTGATCACGAAGGATGCGACGATCCGCGAGATCCACCACCGCGTGAAGAACAACCTCCAGACGGTCGCCTCGCTGCTCCGCATCCAGGCCCGGCGGACGCACTCGGAGGAGGCCCGAGAAGCCCTCAGCCAGGCCATGCGCCGGGTTGCGGCGATCGCCGTGGTCCACGACACCCTGTCGACGGGGCTCGCCCAGATCGTCGACTTCGACGACGTGTTCGACCGGGTGCTGCTCCTCGTCGCCGAGGTGGCGGCCAGCCACACCACGACGGTCCACCCGAAGAAGTCGGGGACGTTCGGCTCGCTGCCCTCGGAGTTCGCCACGCCGCTCGCGCTGGCGCTCACGGAGCTCGTCACGAACGCCGTCGAGCACGGGCTCGCCGGCCGCGAGGGTCAGGTGGAGATCATCGCCAAGCGGTCCGACGAGTCGCTGACCGTCAAGGTCGTCGACAACGGCTCCGGCCTGCCCGAGGGCAAGGTCGGTTCGGGGCTGGGCACGCAGATCGTCCGCACGCTCATCCAGGGCGAGCTGGGCGGCGCGATCGACTGGCACACCCTGATGGGTCAGGGCACCGAGGTCACCATCGAGGTTCCGCTGAGGTACCTCGCAAAGATCTGACGCGCTGCCGACGGCGCGAAAAAGCCGAGGGGCGCTCGGATGCTAGGTGGATGAGCGCCGCCTCGGCTGTCGTGCTCGGACTCGGTCCGCGCAGCGAGGGGTGAAGCGGGTGGTGCGCCGGCGCTAGGACGCGCGGCGGGCGCGGGCGGCGCGGCGCTTGAGCGCGCGACGCTCGTCTTCGGAGAGACCGCCCCAGACGCCCGAGTCCTGGCCGGTCTCGAGTGCGTACTGCAGGCAGATCTCGGTCACGGTGCAGCGTGCGCAGACCGCCTTGGCCTTGTCGATCTGGTCGACGGCAGGGCCCGTGTTGCCAACCGGGAAGAAAAGCTCGGGGTCCGCGGTGAGGCAGGCGGCTTTGTCGCGCCAATCCATGTAGATGTGCTCCTTGTTTACTGGGGGTTCCAGGCCCGACAGGGCCATAGAATGCAGATAAGCAGCCGAGTTGCAGGGTGCATAGATCCGGGGGGAATCAGACCTGCCCACGACCCTGTGAGCGAAAACTCGACCAGAGAACATGCTCCCATAGCAGTTATTCCGAAGCAATAGTTTTGGATGGGATAACGCTGGGAACACGAGCCGGAAACGTCAGGATGCTATAGTGCCCGACCCTCAGAACGCCGCCGACGGAGCCGCCCCGGCCCGCACCTCCGGGCGGCCGCCGCTTCTCACCGTGCTCACGGTCATCCTCGCGCTCGAGGCCCTCCTCGTCGTCGCGGTCGCGGTCTGGCTGCTCATCGACCTGCTCACGGTGCGTCCCGTGTCCTATCCGTCGGCGGTCGCGATCACCGTGCTCGCGTTCCTCGCCGCGGCCTGGGTCGTCGCCACCGTCGTCGGATTGCTGCGCCGCCGCAGCTGGGCCCGCGCCTCCGCGCTGACCATCCAGATCCTGCAACTCGCAGTGGCCGTCGGATGCTTCCAGGGGCTCTACGCCCGGCCGGATGTCGGCTGGGCGCTGCTGGTCCCCGCCGTCGCGGCGGGCGTGCTCGCCGTGACCCCATCGGTCGTGCGCGCGACCGCCCGAGACACGGCGCCGCGAAACACAGAGCAACACGAATAGGCGGGATCGGGAACAACCCGGAGACTCGGTGGGTTATGTCTGACATCGTGACTGATATCTCCATCCCCACCCTCGCGTCCGCACACACCATCGAGAACGCCCGCGACGGCTGGGACGCCTGGCGTGCGAACCGCCTCCGGGGCGTCGCTGCACCGACGGGCAACCTCGCGTTGATCGAGACGCGCTGGCTCGCGGCGGGCGACGAGACCACCGTCGAGGAGGCGCTCGCCGGCCGGCCCGAGACCGTGACCGCCACCGAGCTCACGCGACGCAGCCTGGAGAGCGGCGAGCTGGAGCGCGGCATCCGCCTCTGGGACGCCGCCTCGCCCGCCATCCGCGCGTTCGAGACCATCGAGGTGTTCCCGTTCGACCCCAGCTGGGTGATCGAGGCGACCTTCACTCCCGTCAGCGATGACCGCACCATCCCGTTCGAGCACATCCGCGACAACGGCCTCACCCGAGACCTGGTGGTGCCCGGCGACATCGCCTTCGAACGCGACGGCGTCGAGTACGTGCTGAGCGCGTTCGACGACGACGGGACGCTGCTCCTCGTCTTCGGGGACCCGAGCAACGGCGCAGAGGGCGACGAGGGCACCTACGCCTCCGGTCGCTTCCTCTTCGTGGAGCACCAGGGCGACGACCGCGTCGTCCTCGACTTCAACCGCGCGTTCGTGCCGCCCTGCGGCTTCTCGGACCAGTACAACTGTCCGCTGCCGCCGCGCAACAACCGCTTCCCCGTCCCGGTCACCGCCGGTGAGAAGCGCGTCGTGTTCGGCGACGGCTTCCAGCACTGATCGGGCCTCAGACCCGCGCTCGGCGCATCCACCCTCCCCAACACCTCACCCCCACAGCACTGGAGCACCCCCTGTGAAGAAGTCTTCCCTGTTCGCGACGCTGGCGATCGGTCTCGCATCCGCCCTGGCCCTCGCCGGCTGCGCTGGCGCCTCGTCGTCCTCGTCGGGCGGCAGTGACGCGTCCATCGCCATCGGTTCTCTCTACGAGCCCGTCAACCTCGACAACACCGCCGGCGGCGGCCAGGGTGTCACCGAGGCGCTCAACGGCAACGTCTACGAGGGACTTTTCACGCTGACGGACAACGGCAAGGTCGAGCCGCTGCTCGCCACGAAGTACACCACCAGCGAGGACGGCCTGACGTATACGTTCACGCTGCGCGACGACGTGAAGTTCCACTCCGGCAAGGCCCTGACCAGCGCAGACGTCAAGCGCAGCATCGAGCGCGTCACCGCAGCGGACTCGCAGTCGGCGCGCAAGGGCCAGCTCGCGGTCATCTCGAAGATCGACACCCCTGACGACAAGACCGTGACGATCACGCTGAAGTCGCGCTCGATCTCCCTGCCGTACAACCTCAGCTACGTCTGGATCTACGGCCCCGGAACCTCGAAGTACAAGACCGCCGAGGACGGCACGGGACCGTACACGCTGGGCACCTGGAAGCGCGGCAGCTCGCTGAGCCTCGAGCGCTGGAGCGGTTACTGGGGAGAGCAGGCCAAGAACAAGGCAGTGGAGTTCGACTACTTCACCGACGCGTCGGCCCTGTCGAACGCGCTCCAGACCAAGCAGGTCGACATCGTCACGAGCATCCAGAGCCCGGACGCGTTGACCACGTTCACGGACAACAAGGATTACACGATCTCCGAGGGCAAGTCGACCACCAAGGAGCTGCTGGCCTTCAACGACAAGGTCGCACCCTTCGACAAGGTCGAGGTGCGCAAGGCCATCTACTCGGCCATCGACACCAAGAAGCTCCTCAACTCCATCTGGGGCGACTACGGAACGCTGATCGGCTCCATGGTCCCGCCGAGCGACCCCTGGTACGAGGACCTCACCAAGGTGAACCCCTACGACGTCAACCTGGCGAAGAAGGAGCTGGCGGACGCCGGGCTCCCGAACGGCTTCAGCTTCACGCTCGACACCCCGACGTACGACCCGCACCCGGCCGTCGCCGAGTTCCTGAAGAGCGAGCTGGCGAAGGTCGGCGTCACCGTGACCATCAACTCCATCTCGGCGGACGAGTGGTACACGAAGGTCTTCAAGAACCACGACTTCACCGCCACTCTGCAGGAGCACGTGAACGACCGTGACGTGGTCTGGTACGGCAACCCCGACTTCTACTGGGGCTACGACAACCCGCAGGTGACCCAGTGGGTGGACGAGGCCGAGCAGGCGAGCACGACGGCCGAGCAGACCGCGAAGCTGAAGCAGGTCAACGAGCAGATCGCGAAGGATGCGGCCAGCGCCTGGCTGTACCTGTACCCGCAGATCGTCGTCGCCGACAGTAGTGTGAGCGGCTACCCGGTGAACGGGCTGAACTCGCAGTTCTTCGCGTACGACATCGTCAAGAAGTAGCAGACGCACCGCACCATGGCCCTGTACCTCCTGCGTCGCACCGCGTTCCTCGTGGTGTCGCTGGTGCTGGCCATGGTCGTGCTGTTCTTCCTCCTCCGGGTGCTCCCCGGTGACCCGTCGAACGCGCTCCTGTCCGTCGGCGCGACGAAGGAGCAGATCGCTGCCGCCCAGCGCCAGGTCGGCAGCGATCAGCCGCTGCTCCAGCAGTTCTTCGGGTGGTTCGGGAGTCTCTTGACGCTCAACCTGGGGGAGTCGTTCATCAGCTCCCTCCCGGTCGGGCCCGAGATCGCGGCCCGGCTCTCCGTCACCGTTCCGCTGACCCTGCTCTCGTTCGCCCTGGCCCTGGTGCTGGCCCTTCCGATCGGGTTCATCGCGGCCTGGAAGGGGAACCGCTGGTACGGCGCAGCGCTGTCCGTCTTCTCGCAGTTGGGGATCGCCGTCCCCGTGTTCTGGGTCGGCATCCTGCTGGTGGATGTGTTCGCCATCACCCTCGGCTGGTTCCCCTCCGGAGGGTTCCCGCGCGACGACTGGGCGGATCCGTCCGCTGCGCTGACGTCGCTCGCGTTGCCGGTGGTGACGATCGCGATCGTGATGAGCGCATCCATCTCGCGGTACGTGCGGAGTGCGACGCTGGATGTGATCGGCAGCGACTACCTGCGGAACGCCCGGGCCCTCGGGTCCGGGTTCGCGCGGGCGATGTGGCGGCACGGCGTCCGGAACGGGGCCGTCCCGGTGATCTCGGTGCTCGGCATCGAGCTGGCGACGACCTTCCTCGGCGCCGTGGTGGTGGAGAGCGTCTTCACCCTGCCGGGGCTGGGGAGCATGCTACTGAAGGCCATCGAGCAGCACGACTACCCCAACATCCAGGGCATCCTGTTCGTCTCCACCCTGCTGGTGCTGATCGTCGGCTTCCTCGCCGACATCGCTCAGCGGCTCGTGGACCCGCGCCTTCGCCGCAGCATCTCGGGGAACGTATGAGCGCGATCGTGGACCAGGCGACGGAGGCCGCGGCGCCGCAGCCGGCCGGGAGCCCGCGCCGTCGTGCGCGTCGCTCGGTGACGCTCGGCGTGGGGCTGACGCTCGTCGGCATCGTCGTCATCGTCGCCGTCGTGTCGTTCTTCTGGCTGCCGTACCCGCAGGCGGACACGTCCGGCTCGCGGCTGGAGCACCCCGACGGTACGCACTGGCTCGGGACGGACCGCTTCGGTCGCGACCTGCTGACCCAGCTGATGATCGGGGCCCGCATCGCTCTCGCCGTCGGTCTCGGCTCGGTCGCGATCGGCGCCGTCCTCGGCATCACGCTGGGGCTGCTGGCGGCCTTCGCGACACGCTGGGTCGACGACACGCTGTCCGCCGTGCTGGACATCCTGATCGCCTTCCCGACGCTGCTGCTGGCGATGCTGATCGTCGCCGCTCAGGGCGCATCCCTCGGAACGGCCATCGTGGCGATCGGTCTCGCGATGTCCGCGGTGGTGGCGCGGCTCACGCGCGTGCTGGCGAAACGGGTGCTGGCCCAGCAGTACGTCACAGCGGCGCGGACGTCGGGCACCTCCTGGGTGGGTATCGTGGCCCGTCACATCCTGCCCAACATCTGGCCCACCCTCAGCGTGAACCTGGCGCTGCAGTTCGGGGTCGCCGTCCTCGCCGAGGCGAGCCTCTCGTACCTCGGCCTGGGCGCCCCGCCGCCCAACGCGTCGTGGGGCCGCATGTTGCAGGAGGCCCAGGGCACCGTATCCACTGCTCCTGTCGGGGCGATCGCGCCGGGCGTGGCGCTGGTCGTGCTGGTCATCGGGGTCAACCTGGTGGCCGACGGTCTGCGCGACGTGGCCGACCCGACGCGGAGGAGGTCGCGATGAGCGTGGAGTTCCGCGAGGAGGCCGCGCACGACGTCCTCGACGTCCAGCAGCTGTCGGTGACGGCGTCCGACGGCTCGACCCTCGTGCACGATGTGTCGTTCCGCCTCGCCCCGGGCGAGCGGCTGAGCCTCATCGGCGAGTCGGGATCCGGAAAGTCGCTCACCTCCTTCGCCCTCACCGGTCTGCTACCCGACGGGCTCACGGCGTCCGGGAGCATCCAGCTCGACGGTGTCCAGGTCGTCGGCGCCCGGGAGCGCGACCTGGTGCCGCTCCGCGGACGCGTCGCCTCCACGGTGTTCCAGGAGCCGCTGACGGCACTCGATCCGCTCATGCGGCTGGGTCGGCAGGTCGCAGAACCGCTCCGACGCCATCTCGGGCTGCGGGGGGACGCGCTCCGGCGAGCGGTGCTGGAGGCGCTCGCCGAGGTCGGGCTGCCCGAGCCGGAGCGCATCGCGCGGGCCTACTCGTGGGAGATCTCGGGCGGGCAGCGGCAGCGCGTCGCCATCGCGGCAGCCCTGGCGTGCCGCCCGCGCCTCCTGATCGCCGACGAGCCGACGACGGCGTTGGATGTGACCGTGCAGGCGGACGTGCTGGCCCTGATCGAGCGCCTGGTCGCCGAGCGGGGAATGTCCCTGCTCTTCGTGAGCCACGATCTGGCGGTCGTGTCGCGCATGGCGCAGCGCGCGATCGTGCTGCGCGCGGGCCGGATGGTGGAGGAGGGCGAGATCGCGCAGCTGCTCGGTGCTCCGCGCGACCCCTACACCGCGGAGCTCGTCCGGAGTGCCCGGCAGCTCGACGCCGCCCTGGAGGTGCGATGACCGCCATCCTCGAACTGCGCGCAGCGGGGTTCCGGTACCGGCGTGCGACCACGGCGGCGCTCGACGACGTCTCGTTCACCGTCGAGTCCGGACGGAGCGTCGGCCTGGTCGGCGAGTCCGGCGCCGGAAAGACGACGGCCCTGTCCCTGCTCCTCGGGCTGGCGCGTCCCACGAGCGGCTCCGTGCTCTTCGACGGCGAGCCCCTCGATCCTCGCGACCGCGACCAGCTGCGGCGCTTCCGCCGAGCCGTTCAGCCGGTCTTCCAGGACCCGTACTCGTCGCTCGACCCGCGCCAGAGCGTCGGCCGGATCGTCGGCGAGCCGCTGGCCTCGCTCCGCGTCGCCTCCGGCGGCGACGCCCGCGACCGGATCGCCCGCGCGCTGGAAGCGGTCGCCCTTCCGGCCGACGCCGCCGGACGCTACCCGCACGAGTTCTCCGGCGGGCAGCGCCAGCGGATCGCCATCGCGCGTGCGATCGTGTCGCGTCCCCGCGTGCTCCTGGCCGACGAACCGGTCAGCGCGCTGGATGTGACCACGCGCATCCAGATCATCGAACTGCT
The DNA here is from genome assembly GCF_042465655.1 of Leifsonia sp. T36S-04. GTDB lineage: Bacteria > Actinomycetota > Actinomycetes > Actinomycetales > Microbacteriaceae > Leifsonia. Next base: position 2,387,494 of record NZ_CP146286.1, on the reverse strand, counting down.
CGGCGAGCTCGCCGCCACCGAGGGAATGACGGTGGTGATGGTCTCGCACGACCTCGGGGTCGTGGCGTCGCTGTGCGCCGAGACGGTCGTGCTCCAGGGCGGCCGGGTCGTCGAGCAGGGGCCCACGCGCGACGTGCTCGGCGCGCCGAGCGACCCGTACACGCGCCGGCTTCTCGCCTCGGTGCCGCGTCTGCCGGCCTAGACCGCCCGCAGAGGACGGGTCAGGCGTCGATCCCGAGCTTCTTGCGCAGCGAGGCCACGTGTCCGGTGGCCTTCACGTTGTAGAGCGGGAGGCGGATCGAGCCGTCGGGGTCGACCACGAACGTCGAGCGGATGACGCCCTCGACCGTCTTGCCGTAGAGCTTCTTCTCGCCGTACGCGCCGTACCGCTTGTGCACCGCGAGGTCTTCGTCCGAGAGCAGCGGGAAGTTGAGGCCCTCCTGCTCCTGGAACTCCTTGTTGCGCGCGGGAGTGTCCTTGGAGATGCCGATCACCCGGTAGCCGGCCGACTTGAGCGAGTTCAGGTTGTCGCGGAAGTCGCACGCTTCGGTGGTGCACCCGGGCGTCATGGCCGCGGGATAGAAGTACACGATCACGTTGTCACCGGCGAAGTCGCCGAGGGAGACCGCCGTGCCGTCCTGGTCCGTCAAGGTGAACGCGGGGGCCTGTTCGCCCGCCGCAAGTCGTGCATCCGTCATGCACCCATTCTGTCAGCGACGGGGCTCAGCGCGCGAAGGTCGTCAGCAGACGCTGCAGGGAGTCGAGCCGGGCGCGCCCGGCCTCGCCGAGTTCGCCGGCCTCGACCGCCTCGATGATCGCGCAGTCCGGGGCATCCGGCAGGTGGGTGCAGCCACGGGGGCAGTTCTCGGCGATCGCCGCGAGGTCGGTGAAGGCCTTGAGGATGCTGTCGGTGTTCACGTGCCCGAGCCCGAACGACCGCACGCCCGGGGTGTCGATGACCCAGCCGTGGCGACCCCGTTCGTCCTCCACCCGGAGCGACACCGTGGAGGACGAGGTGTGCCGCCCGCGCCCGGTGACCTCGTTCACATGGCCGACGGCGCGGAACGCTCCAGGAACGAGCTTGTTGACCAGCGTCGATTTGCCGACGCCGGAGTGTCCGACCACCACGGTGTCGTGCCCGACGAGCGCCTCGGTGATGTCGTGCACCGGGATGTCGTCCTCGCGGCTGGTGAAGACGGGGAGGTCGAGACCGGCGAAGTTCGCGAGGAACGGCTCCGGGTCGGCCAGGTCCGTCTTGGTGACGCACAGCATGGGCTCGATCCCCGCGTCGTACGCCGCGACGAGGTAGCGGTCCACGAGCCGCGTGCGGGGTTCGGGATTCGCGGCGGCGACCACGATGAGCATCTGGTCGGCGTTCGCCACGATCACGCGCTCCACCTCGTCCGTGTCGTCGGCGCTCCGTCGCAGGAGTGTGGTGCGCGGCTCGACCCGGACGATCCGCGCGAGCGTTCCCCCTTCGCCCGTCGTGTCGCCTACCACCGCGACGCGGTCGCCGTTCACGATGGGGTTGCGCCGCAGCTCGCTGGCGCGAGCGGCGGTCACCTGTCGTTCGTGGTCGGTGTCCTCGTCGAGGAGGACGGTGTACCGGCCGCGGTCGACGCCGAGCACACGTGCGATCTGCGCGTCCGCGTGTTCCGGCCGCGTCTTGGTGCGCGGGCGGTTGCCCTTCGGGTTCGGGCGGCTCCGGATGCTCGACTCGTCGTACTCATCGAGCTCGTCGTCGTCCTCGTCATCCGACCACCACGACCCGGTGTTGTCAGCCACGCGAGGTGCTGGCTTCCTGCAGCATGCGCGTCCAGAGCTGGGTGAACTGCGGCAGGGTCTTCGCCGTGGTCTGCACGTTCTCGATCTCGACCCCCTCGACCCGCAGGCCGACGATGGCTCCGGCGGTCGCCATCCGGTGGTCCTCGTAGCTCCGCCACACGCCGCCGTGGAGGGGACGCGGCTCGATCCGCAGGCCGTCCTCCAGCTCGGTGACGGCCCCGCCCAGTCCGTTGATCTCGGCGGCCAGCGCCGCGAGACGGTCCGTCTCGTGGTGCCGGATGTGACCGATGCCGGTGATCTCGCTCGGCCCGTCCGCGAGGGCCGCGATCGCCACGAGGGCGGGGGCCAGCTCGCCGCCGGTCGTCAGATCGAGGGTGACTCCGTTCACGCGCTCCGGGCCGACGACCGTGAGCCGGTCTCCCTCGCGGGTGACGGTCGCGCCGAACAGGGGGAGCAGGTCGGCCAGGTCGGCCCCGACCTGCGTGGTGGACTCGGGCCAGCCGGTGATGGTGACGGTACCGCCGGTCACTACCGCGGCGGCCAGGAACGGTGCCGCGTTCGACAGATCGGGCTCGATGTCGACATCGCGCGCGGCGATGGTCCCCGGCGCGACGATCCAGTGCCCGGTCTCGGGCGACTCGACGGTGACGCCGCGCGCCCCGAGAGCGGCGATGGTCATCTCGATGTGGGGGAGGCTCGGCAGGCGCTCCCCGGCGTGGGTCAGGTCGAGACCGTTCTCGAACCGGCTCGCCGAGAGGAGCAGCGCGCTGACGAACTGGCTGGAGCTGGACGCATCCACCTCGACCGCCCCGCCGGCGACCCGACCGGTGCCGTGCACGGTGAAGGGGAGGGATCCGCGGCCGTCGTCGTTCACATCAACGCCGAGCGAGCGCAGAGCGGCGATGATGGCGCCCATCGGCCGTCCGCGCGCCGAGTCGTCGGCGTCGAACATGGTCGGGCCGAGGGCGAGGCCAGCGATCGGCGGCACGAAGCGCATCACCGTTCCGGCCTGGCCGCACTCGATCGTCGTGCTGCCGAACAGCTCATCGGCCGGGGTGACCAGGAAGTCGGCGCCGTACTCGCCCGAGCCTGCCTGCTCCTCGATCCCCACACCGAGCGCGCGCAGCGCCTCGACCATGTTCGCGCTGTCGCGGGAGTGCAGGGGCGAGCGCAGGAGGGACGGCCCGTCGGCCAGCGCCGCGAGCACGAGCTCCCGCGCGGTCAGGGACTTGGAGCCCGGGAGGGACACGGACGCGGTCACGGGGCCGCCGGCGACGGGCGCGGGCCAGTGCGCGTTCGGTTCGTCGACGCGGTTGTCGCCGTACGGGTCGAAGTCCGGAGCGGAATATTTCGAGATCAGCATTGTTGTCAAGATTATCCGTGTTCGCACACCCAGGAAGGATCGGATCGTGGCCGCAACCGCCGTGCTCGACGCCCCCGGCGTCGCCACACGCGACGATGCCGTCGACGCATCCTTCTGGGACGTGGTGGAGGCGCCGCAACTAGACTGGCCGGTGATGAGCACCGAGATCGAGGAAACGGGCCACCTCTTCGAGGAGCAGGCCCTGCCCTTCATGGACCAGCTGTACGCGGCTGCCCTGCGCATGACGAGGAACCCCTCCGACGCGCAGGACCTCGTGCAGGAGACGTTCGTGAAGGCGTACGCGGCTTTCAACCAGTTCCAGCAGGGCACCAACCTGAAGGCCTGGCTGTACCGCATCCTCACCAACACGTTCATCAACACGTACCGCAAGAAGCAGCGCGAGCCCTACCAGGGGACGATCGACGAGCTCGAGGACTGGCAGCTGGGAGGCGCGGAGTCGCTCTCGTCGTCGTCCAGCCGCTCGGCCGAGGCCGAAGCGATCGACCACCTCCCGGACAGCGCCGTCAAGGACGCGCTGCAGGCCATCCCGGAGGACTTCCGGCTGGCCGTGTACCTCGCCGATGTCGAGGGGTTCTCCTATCAGGAGATCGCCGACATCATGAAGACCCCGATCGGCACCGTGATGAGCCGCCTGCACCGTGGCCGTCGCATGCTCCGGGAGCTTCTGACCGACTACGCGCACGAGCGCGGGCTCTCCGCCGTCCAGGGAGATCCGGCCGTGCAGACCCCCAGGAGCAAGAAATGACCGACTGCGGTTGTGAGAAGGCGAAGGCCGAACTCGAGGAGTACCTGCGCAACGAACTGTGCAGCGAGGATGCTGCCGACGTGCGCGAGCACCTCGCGAATTGCGCCGGATGCTCCGACGAGGCGCACCTGAACGTCGTGCTCACCGAGGTGGTGCAGCGGGCGTGCAAGGAGACGGCGCCCGAGACGCTGCGCACCGAGGTGCTGCTGCGCATCCGCTCGTTCCAGTCCGCCGCCCACTGAGCGGGGATTCGTGACGAAAGCGCGCTTCGCAGCGGCGAAAGCGACGATTCGTGACGAATGCGAGCGGGGCTAGGCGGCGCTGCCCGAGCCCACCTCGTGCAAGAAGAACAGGCCGCCGAGCGGGTCGGTGACCTGTGCGAAGCGACCGAACTCGCTGTCCCAGGGGTCGCGGACGACCGTTCCGCCGAGTTCGGTGACCCGCTGGGAGGCGGTCGCCACATCGGCGACGCCGAAGTAGACGACCCAGTGCGACGGCACTCCCTCCGGCAGCATCCCGTTCGCGTCGAATACGCCTCCGCTGGGTGATTCCGGGTCGCCAAACGTCGCGTACCGGAAGTCGGCCGTGTCGCCGAGCACCTGGGTCCGCCAGCCGAAGACCCGGGTGTAGAAGTCGACCTGCGCCGCGTAGCTGCGGGCATAGAGCTCGTGCCACGAGGGCGCTCCGGTCTCCGCGACCAGTTCGAACCCTCGGTGCAGCTCCGGATCCCAGAGGCCGACCACGGCGCCACCCGGATCGGCGATCACCGCGAGCCGACCCTGCTCGCCGACCGTCATCGTCGGGGCGATGACCTGTGCGCCCGCCCGGAGGCTGGCGTTCTCGGCGGTTGCCGCGTCCTCGACGAGGAGGTAGGTGAGCCAGGAGTCGCCCGGTCCGTCGCCCATGACCGCACCGAGCCCGGCCACCGCGCGTCCGTCCCGACGGAACGTCACGTAGCCGCCGTACTCCTCACCCGCTGTTTCGGCGGTCCAGCCGAACAGGCTGGTGTAGAAATCGCGGGCGCGCGGGACATCGGTGCTGGCGTAGTCGATCCAGCAGGGCTCTCCGAGGCGGTGGTTCGTGACGACGGTCATGCCGCCAAACTACGCCGCCGGACCCTCCCGGCGACAGGTGTCGGCCCGAGCGGCCGGGCGCTGCGCCTCCGAAGAGCTGGATAGGCGTCTCGCCCACGGGAGGCCCATCCGCTAGCGTTCAGCCATGAGTGAGATGGTGCTCATCCCCGGCGGCACCTTCCGCATGGGATCCGCGGAGTTCTACCCGGAGGAGCAGCCCGTCCACGAGCGACGGGTCGAGCCGTTCCGGATCGCGCGCCACGAGGTGACGAACGCGAAGTTCGACGCCTTCGTGACGGCGACGGGATACGTCACGGTGGCCGAGCGCCCGCTCGACGCAGCGCTCTTCCCGGAACTCAGCGATGAGGAGCGGCTGCCCGGCGCGATGGTCTTCACCCCCACCACAGGCCCGGTCGACCTCACGGACTGGCGCAACTGGTGGCGCTGGGTGACCGGCGCGGACTGGCGGCACCCGGAGGGACCGGACTCCGACCTCCTCGGACGGATGGACCGCCCGGTCGTGCAGATCGCTTACGAGGACGCCGTCGCCTACGCCGCCTGGAAGGGTCTGCGGCTGCCGACGGAGGCGGAGTACGAGTTCGCGGCACGCGGCGGGGTCGACGGCGCGCGCTTCGCCTGGGGCGACGAACCGTTTCCGGACGGGAAGGCGCGCGCCAACACCTGGCTGGGCCGCTTCCCGTACGACAACCGCGGACGGTTCGGCGCGACGGTCGCACCGGTCGGCTCCTATCCCGCCAACGGCTACGGGCTCTTCGACACCATCGGCAACGTGTGGGAGTGGACGAGCGACTACTACTCGCCCCGCCACGTCGTCCCGGGCCAGGTCCCGGTGGACGCAGGCGCGCGACCGAGCCTGCTGGGAGCAGCCAGCGCTGAACCGGGCTCCACCATCCCGCGCCGGGTGCTCAAGGGCGGGTCCTACCTCTGCAGCCCCGAGTACTGCCTGCGCTTCCGCCCCGCGGCGCGCTCGCCGCAGTCGGAGGACACGGCGACGACGCACATCGGGTTCCGCTGCGCAGCCGACGCTTAACGCCGCCGCCGAGTGGTGACATCTCGTCACCACTCGGCGGGAGTTGGAGCGTCTGCTCACCACTCGACGGTCGTGTCGAGCGGCACATGCCTAGAGCGTCAGCGCGCGCTGGATGAGGATGGACTGCTCCTGAGCGTGGCGCTTGGCCGAGCCCGCGGCCGGCGAAGCCGACGGCGGACGCGAGACGACACCGAGCGGGCGCGGTCCGAGCTTCGAGGTCTCCAGGATCATGTACGGCCACGCACCCTGGTTCTCCGGCTCGTCCTGCACCCAGACCAGCTCCGCGTCCGGGTAGGAGTCGACCACGGCCTTCAGCTCCGCTGCCGGGAGCGGGTAGAACTGCTCCACGCGCACCAGGGCGATCTCCGGGTTCGGGTTCTTCTCCAACTCGTTGAGCAGGTCGTAATACAGCTTTCCGGCCATGAGGAGGACACGCTTCACGGCGCCCTTGTCGCTGATCCGCGCGTCGTCGATGACCGGCTCGAACCGGCCGCTCGTGAAGTCCTCCACGTTGCTCGAGGCACCGCGCAGGCGCAGCATCGCCTTCGGGGTGAAGACGATGAGCGGGCGGCGCGGGCGAGCGTAGGCCTGACGGCGCAGCAGGTGGAAGTACGACGCAGGGGTCGACGGACGGGCGACGGTCATGTTGTTCTCGGCGCACAGCTGCAGGTAGCGCTCGATGCGGGCGCTGGAGTGGTCCGGTCCCTGACCCTCGTAGCCGTGGGGGAGGAGCAGCACCAGCGACGATCGCTGGCCCCACTTCTGCTCGGCGGACGAGATGAATTCGTCGATGATGATCTGGGCGCCGTTGGCGAAGTCGCCGAACTGGGCCTCCCACAGCACGAGCGCATCCGCCCGCTCCACCGAGTAGCCGTACTCGAAGCCCATCGCGGCGTACTCGCTCAGCAGCGAGTCGTAGATCCAGAACTTGGCCTGGTTGTCACTCAGATTGGCGAGCGGCAGCCATTCCTGGCCGTTGACCCGGTCGTGCAGCACGGCGTGACGCTGAACGAACGTGCCGCGCCGCGCATCCTGACCGGCGAGGCGCACCGGAGTGCCCTCGACCAGCAGTGAGCCGAGCGCAAGCAGCTCGCCGAAGCCCCAGTCGATGCCGCCGTTGCGGCTCATCTCGCTGCGCTTGTTGAGCAGCTGCTGCAGCTTCGGGTGCACGGTGAACCCGGCGGGCGGGTTGTTGAACGCGTCGCCGATCATGTGGATGACCTGCTCGCTGACCGCCGTCGTCTCCGGCTCGCCGACGTTGTCGTTCTCGTCCTGCTGCGTCGGCTGCTCGAGGTCACCCGAGTCGCCCGCGGTGAGGATGGGGGTGGAGTTGGTCTGCGCCGCGTGCGTCTCCATGAACGCGCGCTCCAGGCGGTCCTGGAAGTCGCGGTGCGCCTGCTCGTACTCCTCTTCGGTGATGTCGCCGCGGCCGACGAGCGCCTCGGTGTACAGGCGGCGAACGGAGCGCTTGGCTTCGATCAGGCTGTACATCAGCGGCTGGGTCATCGACGGGTCGTCGCCCTCGTTGTGACCGCGACGGCGGTAGCAGATGAGGTCGATGACGACGTCGCGCTTGAACTCCTGGCGGTACGCGAACGCGATCTCCGCCACGCGGACGACGGCCTCGGGGTCGTCGCCGTTCACGTGGAAGATGGGCGCCTGGATCGTCTTGGCGACATCCGTCGAGTAGATCGAGCTGCGCGCCTCCGAGGGAGACGTCGTGAATCCGACCTGGTTGTTGATGTTGACGTGGATGGTGCCGCCGGTGCGGTAGGCCCGCAGCTGCGACATCTGCATCTGCTCGACCACGACACCCTGGCCGGCCATCGCCGCGTCGCCGTGGATGAGGATCGGCAGCGTGAGGAAGGTGCCCGGTGGGCGGCGGTCCTGCTTGGCGCGGACGATGCCCTCGAGCACGCCGTCTTCGGCTTCGAGGTGCGACGGGTTCGCGGCCAGGTAGACGGGGATCTCTTCGCCGCCTGCACCCTTGAAGGTGCCCTCGGTGCCCAGGTGGTACTTCACATCGCCCGAACCCTGGACGGTGCGCGGGTCCTGCGTGCCCTCGAACTCGCGGAAGATCTGTCCGTAGGTCTTGCCTGCGATGTTGGTGAGCACGTTGAGGCGGCCGCGGTGCGCCATGCCGATGGCGACCTCGTCCATCCCGGCCTCGGCAGCGCCCTGCAGGATCGAGTCGAGCAGCGCGATCGTCGACTCGCCGCCCTCCAGGCTGAAGCGCTTCTGGCCCACGTACTTGGTCTGCAGGAACGTCTCGAACGCCTCGGCCTCGTTGAGCTTGCCCATGATACGCAGCTGCTCGTCGTGCGTCGGCTTCTCGTACGGGCGCTCCAGCTTGTCCTGGAACCACTTGCGCTGGCCCGGGTCCTGGATGTGCATGTACTCGATGCCGACGGTGCGGCAGTAGGAGTCGCGGAGCACGCCCAGGATGTCGCGCAGCTTCATCTTCCGGCGGTCACCGCCGAACTGGCCGGTGACGAACTCGCGGTCGAGGTCCCAGAAGGTGAGTCCGTGGTTCTCGATCTCGAGGTCCGGGTGGGTGCGCTGCTTGTACTCCAGCGGGTCGATGTCCGCCATGAGGTGGCCTCGCACCCGGTACGAGTTGATGAGCTCCTGGACGCGCGCGGTCTTGTCGACGGCGCTCGCCAGGTCGACCGAGATGTCCGGGTTCCAGTGGATCGGCACGTACGGGATGCGCAGCTCGGCGAAGATGTCCTCGTAGAAGTTGCGCTTGCCGATGAGCAGCTCGTGGACGATCTTCAGGAACTCGCCCGAGCCTGCGCCCTGGATGACGCGGTGGTCGTAGGTGCTCGTGAGGGTGATCGTCTTGCCGATCGCGAGGCCCGCGAGCGTCTTCTCGGCCGAGCCCTGGAACTCGGCCGGGTACTCGAGGGCGCCGGCGCCGATGATGGCGCCCTGGCCCTTCATCAGGCGGGGGACCGAGTGCACGGTGCCGATGCCGCCCGGGTTGGTCAGCGAGATGGTGGTGCCGGCGAAGTCGCCCGCCGTGAGCTTGTTGTTGCGGGCCTTGCTGACGAGCTCCTCGTATGCGGCGAGGTACTCGCCGAAGCGCATCGTGTCGGCGCGCTTGATACTGGGAACGAGGAGTGCGCGCGTGCCGTCCGGCTTTGGCAGGTCGATCGCGATGCCGAGGTTGATGTGCGCCGGGGCCACGACCGAGGGCTTGCCGTCGACCTCTTCGTAGTAGACGTTCTGGCTCGGGAACTCCTTGAGCGCCTGGATGAGCGCCCAGCCGATGAGGTGCGTGAACGAGACCTTGCCGCCGCGGGCGCGCTTCAGGTGGTTGTTGATGACGATGCGGTTGTCGATCATCAGCTTGGCCGGGATGGTGCGGACGCTCGTCGCCGTCGGAACGGTGAGCGACGCATCCATGTTGGTGGCCAGCGACTTGGACATGCCGCGCAGCGGGGTGACCTTGTCCTCCTCCGCGGCCTCGAGGGTCGCGTTGGGGGCGGTCACCGGGGCGTCGGCCGGGACCGGCTGCGGCTTCGGGGCCACGGACGTGGTGCGCGCGACGGGCGGCTGGCCGATCACCGGGATGGGAGTGGTGACCGGCTTCGGCTCGTTGGGGTGCGGGGCGGGAGCGCCGCCGGCGGCCGGTGCCTGCGTCGAGGGCTCGGAGGGCGTCGGCGCGGTGGGCTCTGCGGGGGAGGGCACGGTGGGCTCCGACGGGGTCGGCGCGCTCGGCTCGGCCGGGGTCGGCGCGGGCGTCTCGGACGGGGAGGGGATCGAGTCCGCCTTCACCGCGTCGTCCTTCACGGCCGGGTGGTAGTTCTCGAGGATCGGCCACCAGGACTTGTCGACCGAGTTCTTGTCGTGGACGAACTGTTCGTACAGCTCATCGACGAGCCACTCGTTGGCTCCGAATTCTCCTGAGGAGCCGTCGTCGGTTCCCACTCCGGTCAATTGGCTCGACACAGCCGATCGCCCACTCTCTCCGTTGATTCTCATGACCGAGCGGCTGCGAACCGCCCGCTTCCATCCGAGGATCAAGCCTAATCCCATCGACGCCCCGGTGCGGGCGCTCAGCCGAGCGAGATAGCGTTATTCGCATGCAGTTCTATGGAACGTCGCCGCGCCACGACCTCACCTACTCCGACGTGTTCCTCGTGCCGTCGCGCTCGAATGTCACGAGCCGTCTCGATGTCTCGCTTGCGCCGAACGACGGCACGGGCGCGACCATCCCCATCGTCTCGGCGAACATGAACTCGGTGACCGGAAAGCGCCTTGCGGCCACTCTGGCGCGCCGTGGCGGCCTCGGCGTGCTGCCGCAGGACATGCACCTGCAGGACCTCGACGACGCCATCCGCTGGGTCAAGGCGCAGCCGGTCGGGCTCGACACCCCGTACGAGGCGCGCCCGGAGGAGACGGTCGCCGATGTGCTGCGGCGCGTGCCGGCGGTCGAGGGGCACGGCATCGTGGTGAGCGACGCCTCCGGCGCCTTCCTCGGCTGCATTGCGGCCATCCAACTCGGCTCGGCGCTGCCCGACGCCCGGATCGGCGACCTGCTGCACGGCGCTCTCACCTCGCTCGACGTGGAGGACGTCACCGACGGCAAGGCAGCGTTCCGGGTGATGGATGCGGCCGGGCTCGAGTTCGCGCCGGTGCTCGACCACGGGCGTGTCGTCGGAACCCTCTCGAAGCGCAGCGCCCTGCGCTCGACCATCTACACTCCGGCGCTCGACGCGCATGGCCGGCTGCGCGTCGCGGCGGCCATCGGCATCAACGGCGAGGTCGCCGAGAAGGCCACGGCGCTCGCGGCCGCGGGGGTCGACGTGCTCGTCATCGACACGGCCCACGGCGACCAGGACGGCATGATCCGGGCGATCCGCACCGTGAAGGCGCTCGACCTCGGCCTGCCGATCGTCGCGGGCAACGTGGTGACCGAGCAGGCCGTCCGCGACCTCGTGGACGCGGGCGCGGACATCCTCAAGGTCGGCGTCGGTCCCGGCGCCATGTGCACCACGCGCATGATGACGGCTGTCGGCCGTCCCCAGTTCTCGGCCGTGCTCGAGACGAGTGCCGCCGCGCGCGAGCTCGGCGCACACGTCTGGGCCGACGGCGGCGTCCGGTACCCGCGCGACGTTGCGCTCGCGCTCGCCGCGGGTGGGGCGTCCGTCATGATCGGCTCCTGGTTCGCCGGCACCATCGAGGCCCCGGGCACGCTCGACCGGGATGCGAACGGCGCGCTCTACAAGGAGAGCTGGGGCATGGCATCCACCCGGGCGGTCAAGGGGCGCTTCGAGCGGCTGGACGCGTACGACCTGGCCCGCAAGGAGCTCTTCGCCGAGGGCATCTCCAGCTCGCGGATCTACCTCGACCCGCTCCGCCCCTCGGTCGAAGACCTCCTCGACATGATCACCACCGGGGTCCGCAGCTCGTTCACGTACGCCGGGGCGCGCAGCCTCGCCGACTTCCACGAGCGCGCGCTGGTCGGCATCCAGTCGGCGGCGGGCTACGAGGAGGGCAAGGCGCTCCCCGTCAGCTGGTAGCCGGCACGCACCAAGAACAGGGCGGTCCCGGGTGGGACCGCCCTGTTCGTGTCCCGGTCTCAGCGGGAGCGGACCACTGCGGTCATCGCCGCACCGATCAGCGCCAGCAGCGCGACCCCGATGAAGAGCAGCAGGAAGCCGCCCGATGTCGCTGCCGTCACGCTGCTGCCCGCGGCGAGCAGGGCCGACGTCTGAGCGGCGGCGATCCCGCCGAGAACGGCGAGCCCGAGCGCGCCCCCGATCTGCTGCGCAGTGTTGACGAGGCCGCTGGCGAGTCCCGAGTCCGATTCGGAGACGCCCCGCACGGCGAGCTGCGTGGCCGTCACGAACGTCGCGCCGAGACCCAGGCCGATCACGATGCTCGGAAGCAGGAAGCCTGCGACGAAGCCGGTGCTGCCGCCCAACGCCATCCATGTGACGCCGGCGGCCAGCACCACCAGGGCGCCAGCGAGTGTCGCTCGAAGTCCGGCTTTGGCGACGATGACAGGGACCGCGCCGGCGATACCGATCAACGCGATCGCCAGGGGGAGCTGGCTGAGCCCGGCCGCGAGGGCGTCGAGGTGCATGACCTCCTGCAGGTAGACCGAGAGGGCGAAGAACAATGCGACAGTGGAGCCGCCCACCAGCAGCATCACGATGTTGCCGGCCAGCGCGTCACGGTTGCGGAAGAACGAGAACGGCAGGAGCGGGTGGGAAGCGCGGCGCTCCACGAGCACGAAGGCGGCGAGGAGGGCGAGCGCGGCAGCTCCGAGGCCGAGGACGATCGGGCTCGTCCAGCCGAGAGCGCCGCCCTCGCTCAGGGCCGCCACCCCGGCGGCGAGGCCGAAGGTTGCGGTGGCAGCACCGGCCGCATCCATCCGCTGTGCACCGGTCGCACGGTCCCGGGTCACCAGGAACGGGATGACGACGAGCACCAGGATGCCGACGGGGATGTTCACGAAGAAGACAGCCGGCCAGCCGAAGCTCGCCGTCAGGACGCCGCCGAGGAGTACGCCCGCGGCGCTGCCCATTCCGGCGACGGCACCCCACAGGCCCAGCGCCTTGCCGCGTGCTGCACTGTCCGGGAAAAGCTGTGTGAGCAGTGCGAGCGAGGAGGGCGCGAGAAGCGCGGCGAACCCGCCCTGAACGGCCCGGGCACTCAGGAGCATCGTTCCGTTGACGGAGAGGCCCGCGGCGAGCGAGGCGACGGCGAATCCGGCGACACCGATGAGGAACACGCGGCGGTGGCCGAACCGATCCGCGAGTCGTCCGCCCAGCAGGAGGAGGCCGCCGAACGGGAGGACGTAGGCGGTGACGACCCAGGCGAGGGCGGCCGTGTCGAGGCCGAGGGCAGACCCGACCGTCGGTAGCGCGATGTTGACGATGGAGGCGTCGAGGACGACCAGGAACTGGGCGAGCGCGAGCACCGCGAGTGCCCACCAGCGGTGGGAGCTGCGAGGACGGGGCGGAGCCGCGGGTGCGACCGTGGTGGTGAGAGGGGTGGCGTTCATGTCGGTTCCTTTCGTGTGAGTGACTGATCAATCACTCTTTGGGTGTGCGGATAGGCGATGAGGTGGACGGGTGATTTCAGGGGTGACGAATTCCGGCCGTCAATGTGCGCGCCCAGGATTCGGGCACGTCGTCAAGGCCGGCGGTCACGATGAGGTGGCACAGCTGGCCGAAGGCGATGAAGTGCTGAATCGCCTCGGCGTCCGCGCCCGACCGTGTCGTGGCGAAGCGGGTGATGCGGGCGAGCCCCCGACGCAGAGCCTCGCGGATGTCGAGGACATCGGAGGCCGACTGCGCGTGCACCTGGAGCATGAGCAGCGAGCGGTCCGCGATGAGTTCGGCGTAGGCGTCGCCCATGGCATCGAGGATTTCGGCCGGCGTCCCGCCGTTGGCAGCGCGGGCGCCCTTCTCGAGCGCCGCCTCGATGCGCTCGAAGCACCGCTCGAGGGCGGCGACGAACAGGCTCTCCTTGCCCGGAAACAGCTTGAAGACGTAGGCGGGGGAGATGTCGGCGTGCGAGGCGATCGCCGCGATCGGCGTGCCGAGGTAGCCGCTCACCGCGAAGACCGCGATGGCGCTGTCCAGCACTGCGTCGCGCCGATCGTCGGCTGTGGAGAGTGTTCGTGGCATGTGAGTGACTGTACACTCACTCTTCTTCGCATGTCAACGATCACGGCACCGCACGCGCCGTCAGGAGCGGCGGGTCGCGTCCTGGACCTCGCCGACGAGCTCCTCGATGATGTCTTCGAGGAACAGCACGCCGGCGGTGGCGCCCTCGTTGTCGACGACGCGCGCCAGGTGGCTGCCGGAGCGCCGCATGGTCGCCAGGGCGTCCTCCACGTCGCTGCCGGAGAACACCGTGACCAGGCGGCGGATCCGCTTCGCCGGGACGGGGAGCTCGAACCCGGTCTCCTCAAGGTCGAGCACGTCCTTCAGGTGGAGGTAGCCGGTCGGCTCGCCGTCGGCGTCCGGCACGACATACCGCGAGAAGCCGTACTTGGTCACGGCCTTCTCCACGTCGGCGGGGGTCGGCGCCGGGGGGAGCGTGACGAGCGCGTCGAGCGCGACGGCCACATCCCGGACCTTCTTCTCGGTGAACTCGAACGCAGCGGTCAGGGCGCCGGTCCGGTCGGTGAGGAGGCCCTCCCTGGTCGACTGGGAGACGATCGTGGCCACCTCGTCGAGGGTGAAGGTGCTCGCCGCCTCGTCCTTCGGCTCCACCCGGAACAGCCGCAGCACGGCGTTCGCGCTCGCGTTCAGGGCGACGATGATCGGCCGGACCGCGCGCCCGATGCCGACGAGCGGGGGAGCCAGCAGCAGGGCAGCCTTGTCGGGCATCGAGAACGAGATGTTCTTCGGCACCATCTCGCCGAACACCACGTGCAGGAACGAGACCACCACCAGCGCGACGATGAACGCGATGGTGCCGATCACCTCCTCCGACCATCCCGTGGCGTGCAGGGGGATCTCGAGCAGGTGGTGGATCGCCGGCTCCGAGACGTTCAGGATGAGCAGCGAGCAGACCGTGATTCCCAGCTGGGTGGTCGCCAGCATGAGCGTCGCGTGCTCCATCGCGTACAGGGCGGTCTTCGCACTCCGCTTGCCGCGTTCCGCGAGCGGCTCGATCTGCGACCGGCGTGCCGAGATGACGGCGAACTCCGCACCGACGAAGAAGGCGTTGACCGCCAGCAGCACGACCAGCCACGCCAGCCCGGCCCAGTCACTCATGAGCGGTCCCCTCTGCGTCGGTGCCCCCGGTGACAGCGATCGGATCGGGCGTGTAGCGGATGCGGTCGACCCGGCGGCCGTCGAGGCGCTCCACGCGCAGCGTCCCGCCCTCGATCGTCACTTCGTCCCCGACCTTGGGCAGCCTCCCGAGCTCGTTCATGACGAAGCCGGCGACCGTCTCGTACGGCCCGTCCTCCGGGACCGAGACGGCGGCGCGCTCCTCGAGCTCGTCGGGGCGCAGGATGCCCGGGAAGGTGATCGAGTCGCGCCCGCGGATCACGCCGGCGCGGGTGCGGTCGTGCTCGTCGGCGACCTCGCCGACGATCTCCTCCACCAGGTCCTCCAGGGTCGCAATGCCCGAGGTTCCGCCGTACTCGTCGACGACGATGGCCAGCTGGTAGCCGCGGGCCCGCAGCTCGCCGAGCAGCGTGTCCAGGCCCATGGTCTCCGGCACGCGCAGGGCGTCCGTCATCAGGGCCGACGCGGGGACACGGCCACGCCGCTGCCGGGGCACGGCGACCGCCTGCTTGACGTGCACGACGCCGAGAACGTCGTCGATGTCGTCGCCGATCACCGGGAACCGCGAGTACCCCGTCTTGCGGGCGAGGTCGCTGACGGCCTGCGCCGGGTCCGTGCGCTGCACGGCCTCGATACGGGGCCGCGGCGTCATCACGTCGGAAGCCGTGCGGCCCGAGAACGCGAGCGTGCGGCTCAGGAGGGTCGCCGTGTCCGCCTCGAGGAGGCCCGCACTCGCCGAGCGTCGCACCAGCGAGGACAGCTCGTCGGCGGTGCGGGCACCGGACAGCTCCTCCTTCGGCTCGATGCCGACCAGGCGGAGGATGCCGTTCGCGGTGCCGTTCAGCAGCGCGACGAACGGCCGGAACACGGTGGTGAACACCGTCTGGAACGGGATCACGACGCGGGCCGTCGCCAGCGGCAGTGCCAGCGCGAAGTTCTTGGGGACAAGCTCGCCCAGGATCATGGAGAGCAGGGTCGCGACGGAGATCGCCACGATCGTCGCGATCGGCATGACCGCGCCCTCGGGCAGCCCGGTCGCGGTCAGTGGCCCGCGGAGCAGGGAGCTGATGGCCGGCTCCATCGTGTACCCGGTGAGCAGCGTCGTGAGGGTGATGCCGAGCTGTGCGCTGGACAGGTGCGTGGAGGTGATCTTCAGCGCGGCGATCGTCATCGTGAGCCGCGACTCGCCACGGTCACGGCGGGCCTCGAGGTCGCCACGGTCGAGATTCACGAGCGCGAACTCGCTGGCGACGAAGAGTCCGGTGCCGATGGTCAGCAGCAGGCCGACAGCGAGCATGATCCACTCACCGAGCACAGTACTCACCTCGCGTTCTCAGAGGCGGGCGTGCCGGAGCGGATCGGCGTCGAGAGGGAGGGTCGTCCATGTGGCCGCCAGTATATCGGCGCGGAATGCGGAGGTCCTCAGGATTCCGGGGCGTATTCCCAGCCGGCAGCTGAGCCGGCTTCCGCACCTAGACCGACGGTTCCAGGTGGCCCCTTCCCGCCGCCGACGGCGTAGCATCCGCCCCGGATGAAGGAGGAATCATCATGTTGGAGTCATCAGTCACATACTCCGTCCTTCCTGCTTCCGACCTGAAGCGGGCCACCGAGTGGTACCGCGACAAGCTGGAACTCGAACCGGAGCGGACCACCGACGGCGGGGTGCTCTACGGCACCGGGTCGGCGTCGAAGATCTTCGTGTACGAGACCACGAACGCGGGCACCGCGCAGAACACCGCCATGTGCTGGCTGGTCGACGATATCGAGGCGACGATGGCGCACCTCAGGGAACGCGGAGTGGTCTTCGCCGACTACGACTTCCCGGGCCTGCACACCGAGAACGGGATCGCAACCGACGACATGGGGCGGTCGGCGTGGTTCCAGGACAGCGAGGGCAACTACCTCTGCCTGACCCAGGAGGCGTGACCCGGCGCTCCCGACCGCCCGCGCGGCCTCAGCGCCGCCAGCGGGCGCGGAGGTACTGCGGCGGCCAGTAGCCGATCTCGACGCCCAGCTCGTGCGCGGCCCGCAGGGGGAAGTGCGGGTCGCGCAGGAGTTCGCGCGCCAGCATGACCGCGTCCGCCTGGCCGCTCTCCACGATCTCGGCGGCCTGCTCGGGCGTCGTGATCAGGCCGACGGCGCTCACATCCACCTCGGATGTACTGCGCACGTGGTGAGCGAACGGCACCTGGTAGCCGGGTTCGACGGGGATGCGGATGCCCGCCTGGATGCCGCCGCTGGAGATATCGAAGAAGTCCGCGCCTGCCTCTTCCGCCCAGGTCGCCACGGTCGCCGTCTGGTGCTCGTCCCAGCCGCCCTCGGTCCAGTCGCTCGCCGAGAACCGGACGAACAGGGGAGCGTCCGGCGCCTCCTCGCGCACCGCCGCGACGATGCGCAGCAGCAGCCGGGCGCGGTTCTCGAGGGAGCCGCCGTACTCGTCCGTTCGCTGGTTCGAGATCGGGGAGAGGAACTGGTGGATCAGGTAGCCGTGCGCCGCGTGGATCTCGATGACCCGGAATCCGGCCTCGAGCGAACGGCGGGTGGCGGACCGGAAGTCCTCGACGACCGTGTCGATCCCGGCCGAGTCGAGCTCCTCCGGCACGTCGTAGCCGTCGAACGGGATCGCCGACGGCGCGACGGTGCGCCAGCCGCCCTCGCTCTCCGGAACGGTGCCGGTCCTGTCGTCGAAGCCCCAGGCCGGCCACGTCGAGGCCTTGCGGCCGGCGTGGGCGAGCTGGATGCCCGGGACAGCGCCCTGCTCCTCGATGAAGGCGACGATCGGCTTCCATGCGTCGCGCTGCTCGTCGGTCCAGATGCCGGTGTCGCGGGGGCTGATCCGGCCCTCGGGGCTCACGGCGGTCGCCTCGGAGAAGACGAGCCCGCTGCCGCCGGCGGCGAACGAGCCGAGGTGGACGAGGTGCCACGTGCCCGGGACGCCGGACTCGTCGAGGACCGAGTACTGGCACATGGGCGAGGTCCAGATGCGGTTGCGGACGGTGACGTCGCGCAGGGTCAGCGGATCGAAAAGAGAGGGCATACCTCCATCTAAGACCCGAGCGCTTCCAGATATGCCCGGAGATCCTGCGGAGTCGTGAAGACGTGCCCCGCGATGCCGAGGGCTTCCGCCCCGCGCACGTTCTCCTCCTTGTTGTCGATGAAGACCGTCTGGGCGGGCGTCACGCCGAGTTCTGCGCAGACGTGCTCGAAGATCTCGCGGCTCGGCTTGATGGTTCCGAGCTCACCGCTGACGAAGACCTTCTCGAAGAGGTCGCCCAGGGTGCCGTGCCGGAAGTACGAGCCGAAGTCGCGGCCGGCGTTCGAGAGCAGCGCCATCCGCGTCCCCCCGGCCTGGAGGTCGAGCAGCACGTCGAGCGTGTCGTGGTCGATGGTGAGCCAGCTGCGGAAGTCGGCGAGCCACAGCCGGTGGATGGTCGCATCTCCCCAGCTCTCGCCGAGTTCCCGCTCGATACCGCGCCAGTACGACTGGATGCTGAGCGTGCCCTGGTCGAGCGCATCCCGGTGCCGCCAGTAGGCGGGCCAGAACACCGTGGCGTCACCGCCCGCGAGTTCGGCGAGGGCTGTACGGTCCTCGTGCGTCGGGGTCGTCGAGATGACCTCGCCGTAGTCGAACACGATCACCTTTCCGGGGATGCTGATCGCCATGCTCTCAACCTATCGTGAGGTCCGAGGGGGTTCTATGGGGTCACGGATGGCACGGCGGATCGGAGGCGACCGGTGACGGGATGGCGGAGCTGGGGCGAGCAGGATGCGGCGGCATTGATCGCGGTCCCGCAGCAGACGAGCGACAAGTACTCGCGCGGCGTCCTCGGGGTGGTGACGGGCTCGGACCAGTATCCGGGAGCTGCCGTCCTCGGGGTCGAAGGGGCGTCCCGGACGGGCGTCGGGATGATCCGCTACCTGGGAGCCGACCGTC
Organism: Leifsonia sp. T36S-04; assembly: GCF_042465655.1. Classification (GTDB taxonomy): domain Bacteria; phylum Actinomycetota; class Actinomycetes; order Actinomycetales; family Microbacteriaceae; genus Leifsonia. The sequence goes on along the minus strand of NZ_CP146286.1, from coordinate 2,368,760 downwards.
CGTCCGACCTGGTGATCCGCCGCCGGCCGGAGATCGTCACCGCCCCGGGCCGGGTGCAGGCGTGGCTGATCGGATCCGGGATGGACGCGGCAGCGCGGCCCGAGGACGACGCCCGGCGGCTGCGCTCGGCGCTGCGGGACGGCCGCCCGCTGGTGATCGACGCCGGCGCGCTCGACCTGGTCGGCCGGGCCTCCGCGCCCGTGATCGTCACGCCCCATTTCCGTGAGCTCGCGACCCTCCTGGCGGCCGGCGCCGACGACGACTCCGACGCGGTGACGGCGGATGACATCGCGGCCGACCCGGGAGACTGGGCGATGCGGGCGGCGGACAGCCTGAGCGTCACCGTGCTCCTGAAGGGCAACACGACCTACGTGGCGGCGCCGGGCGGCCCGCGGTACACGGTGACCGCGGGGCCTCCCTGGCTCGCCACCGCGGGGAGCGGGGACGTGCTCGGCGGGGTGCTCGGCGCACTCGTGGCGACGCACGCCCGCGAGGTCGACGAGGGCGGTCACACAGCGCTTGCCGCGCTCGGGGCCACCGCCGCGTGGCTGCACGGGCGGGCGGGGGAGCGCGCCTCGGACGGCGGACCGATCGTCGCCCTCGACATCGCCGGGAGCCTTCCCGGAGTCGTCCGGGACCTCGTCCGCTCCGCCGGGTGACCGCTGCCCGGCCACAGTTCACGAGCCCGCAGGACGCATCCCTTAGGATGTGGCGCTATGGGGATCGAAGCGGTGCCGGTGCGCGCCGAGGCGACCCCTGAAGCAGAGCCGGGCACCTTCCACCGGGTGGTCCACAGCCCGCTGGCGCTGTGGATCGCATTCCTCGCCGTGCACCTGATCATCAGCGGGCTCGCCCTCGACCAGGGCAAAGGCCTCGGCGACGTGTTCCTCGTCTACAAGCCGTGGGCGGAGTTGGCGGCGCAGGGCACCCAGATCGTCGGGGTGAACTCCGACTGGGTGTATCCGTTCGGGGCGATCGTGCCCGTGATGCTTCCCCTGCTGTTCGGCGACGACGGCTACGTCTGGGCATGGCTGAACATGGTGATGCTGCTCAACGCGGCCGCCTTCGCCGTCCTCATCGTCGGCCGTGAGCCGCGCCGGATGATCGCCGCCTGGTGGTGGCTCGGCTTCCTGCTGCTGCTCGGTCCCATCGCCGTCGGCCGGCTGGATGCCGTGTCGGCGTCCATTGCGATCGTCGGACTGCTCTGGCTGACCCTGCACGAACGGGCGGCCGTCGTGGTGCTGACCGCCGCGACGTGGATCAAGGTCTGGCCTGCGGCGATCCTGCTCGCCGCTGTCGTGGCGCTCCGCTCCCGGTGGCACATCGTCCTGGTGGCCGTCGTGACCTCGGCGGTCATCGCCGCGGTGCCGCTGATCTTCGGGGCCGGGTGGCACCTCCTGAGCTTCATCACCATGCAGACCGATCGCGGGCTGCAGATCGAGGCGCCGGTGAGCTCGATCTGGATGTGGCAGGCCGCCTTCCATGTGCCGGGCGCCGAGGTCTACTACGACCGCACGCTGCTGACGTTCCAGGTGAGCGGTCAGGGGACGGCCGCAGCCGGCTCGCTCATGAACCCGCTGTTCGCGGCCACCGCACTCGTCGTGACGCTCATCGGGGTGCGTGCCCTGCGGCGCGGGACGCCGTACACGCGCATCCTGCCCGAGCTGTCGCTGGCGCTCGTGACGGCGTTCATCGCCTTCAACAAGGTCGGCTCGCCGCAGTACGTCGTCTGGCTGGCCGCTCCGGTCGTGATCGGGCTCGCGTATCAGGGCCGGGGATTCAAGACGCCGGCGATCCTCGTGCTGATCACCGCCGGCCTGACGCAGGTGTTCTATCCGTTCCTGTACGACTGGCTCCTCGTGCCGGACCCGGCCATGGTGGCAGTGCTGACCGTGCGCAACCTGATGTACTTCGTCATCCTGGGGTGGACGATCGCTGCGCTGTGGCGGCGACGGCACCGTCAGGAGGCCGCCGGCGATATGGTGCCGGCACATGCGTGGCCGTTCCGCTCGGCGCCGGGCGCGCACGCGGAACCGGTCGGCGGCGATCCGCGCTGACGCGGCGCGCTGACGTGACACCGCGCTGATACGACATCTGAGAGAAGGAGAGAAATCATGCTGGTGGCATTCTCTGTGGCTCCGAGCGGTGGTGAAGGGCCGGATGCGTCGGTGCACGACGCCGTCGCCGCAGCTGTGCGCGTGGTGCGCGAGTCGGGCCTCCCGAATCACACCGACTCCATGTTCACGACGATCGAGGGGGAGTGGGACGAGGTCTTCGACGTGATCCGCCGGGCGACCGAGGCCGTCGGCCGGTTCGGCTCGCGCGTGTCGCTCGTGCTGAAGGCGGATATCCGTCCGGGCTATTCGGGCGAACTCGAGGGCAAGGTCCAGCGGCTCGAGGCCGCTCTGGAGCGAGGGGACTGACGTGGATGTCTACACGCTGGTGAGCCTGGCGTTCGGGCTGTTCGTCGCCTTCGGGCCGTTCCTCGCGGTCGTCGGGGTCCTGGTCGGCGGAGTGCTGCTCGGGTGCGTGATCGTGGCGATCGTCGGAGCCGTGCGCACCGGTGTCTCGCGCCCTGAGGAGACGCGAGACGTGGATGTCGCCGAGTTCTTCGAGGAGCAGTCGGCCGCAGCGATGGCTGCGGGTCGAAACGATTCGATATAGGCTGAGCGGGTGACCCCGCTTCTTGACGGGCCGACGAAGCTGTCGTCGGCCCGTATTCGTCTTGCCCTCCTGGCGCTCGCCCTCGGTGGCTTCGGCATCGGCTCCACCGAGTTCGTCGCCATGGGCCTGCTCCCCAACATCGCGCACGACCTGCTCCCACAGGTGTACGCAGCCTCGCCGACGGCGGCGAACGCGCAGGCGGGCTGGATCATCTCGGCGTACGCACTGGGCGTGGTGGTGGGTGCGCCGACCATCGCCGCCTTCGCCGCGCGCTGGCCGCGCAAGAAGCTGCTGCTCTGGCTGCTGGTCGCCTTCACCGTCGGAACGCTCGCCTCGGCGGTCGCCCCGACCTTCCAGCTGGTGATGCTCGCCCGCTTCATCTCCGCGCTGCCGCACGGCGCCTACTTCGGGATCGCCTCGCTGGTGGCCGCCTCGCTGATGGGGCCGGGCAAGCGCGGGCGAGGTGTCGCGTTCGTGCTCTCGGGGCTGACGATCGCGAACGTCATCGGGGTGCCGACGATCACGTGGATCGGTCAGCACAGCGGCTGGCGCATCGCGTACCTGGTCGTCGCGGCGATCTTCGCTCTGACCTTCGCGGCCGTTGCTTTCCTGGTGCCATGGCAGGCCGGCAACGCGAAAGCCACCATGAAGACCGAGCTGCGCGCCTTCACCCGCCTGCAGGTGTGGCTGGCGCTGGCGATCGGCGCGATCGGGTTCGGCGGCTTCTTCGCGGTCTACACGTACATCGCGCCGATCGTGACCACGGTGACGGGGCTGCCGGAGGCCACGGTGCCGTTCGTGCTGGTCGTCGCCGGGCTGGGCATGACCATCGGGAACCTGCTCGGAGGGCGCGCAGCCGACCACAGCGTCCGGAACAGCATGCTGCTGTTCTTCGCGATCCTCCTGGTCGGGCTGGCCGTGCTGTGGCTGACGGCCGCCACCATCGTCGGGTTGCTGGTCTCGGTGTTCGTGGTCGCGGGCGCATGTTCGGCACTCTCGCCGACCATCCAGACCCGGTTGATGGATGTGGCGCACGACAGCCAGTCGATCGCGGCCGCTCTCAACCACTCGGCACTGAACATCGCGAACGCGTCCGGCGCCGCCCTCGGCGGACTGACGATCGCCGCCGGCTTCGGCTACCTCTCGCCGATCGTCGTCGGCGCGGTCCTCGCCGTTGCCGGCATCCTGCTCGCGCTGCTCTCGTTCTCGATCGATCGTTCGCGTGAGCGGCGAGGCGTCGACACCGGCGTGGTGCACGCCCAGCGACGCGACCCCGTCCCGGTCGACTGACCCGTCCGGGCCAGCTTCCCGGCACGGGCGGTCAGTCGTTCTGGAGCAGGATGCCGTCCTGGATCGCGCGCTTCCGCAGCGCGACCTTCGTGCCCACGTCGTAGCCCGCGACCCGGTACTTCTCACGGATGCGCTTGAGGTAGCTCTTGGCGGTCTCGTCCGAGATCCCGAGCTGGAACGCGACGGCCTTGACCGGCTCGCCCGCGCCGTACAGGGCCATGACACGGCGCTCCTGCGCGCTCAGCTTCGGCGCCCCGCCGACCTCGCCGGCGTTGAGCGCCAGGTCGAGCTCGGCCGAGATGAAGGACTCGCCCTTGCGTGCGGCGCGGATCGCCTCGACGATCATCTCGGCATCCTCGCTCTTCACGAGGTAGCCCATCGCGCCGGCTGCGAGAGCCTCGCGGACGACCGCCGGCTCCGAGTAGGTGCTCATCAGCACGGTCGCCACGCCGGTCGTCTTCAGCGTCGAGAGCTTCAGCGAGATCGGGATGTTGTCCTTGAGGTCCAGATCGAGGAGCACGACGTCGACCGGGAACTCCGGATGCGTGAGGAGCTCGGGCCAGCTGGCCACGGCTGCCACCATCCGGATGTCGTCCGCAGCGCTGCGGATCCATTCCGTCAATGCTCCGAGGAGCATCTTGTGGTCATCGACGATCGCGATCCGAATCGGCGGTTCCTCGCCCATGTCGTGCCTTTCTCTTCCCGGCCCGGCTGGTCAGCCCAGCTCCGCTGAGGCGTCGCGCACCGTGGTGACCTCGATGCGCAGGGCGGATCCCGAGAATGACTCGGCATAGCGCCCCACCTTACGGATAGCTTGCCATGCCGCAGGGTCTACCCCGTTTCGCGGCACACCGCTCGTTGAGATCACGATGGACATCGTTGCACCGGGATTCGCGGTCCGCGGGTAGGTACCCACGGGGCGCGACAGGTCCAGTGTGAGCGTGCGCGGCTGCCCGGCGCCGGTCCGCACCGGGTCGCTGATGATGAGCCACACCGCGGTGAGCAGTCCGTCGCGCTGATCGGGGTTGAGGCCGGCCGCCAGACCGTCCGGGTCGGTGAGCGTCACCGAGGGCCCGAGCAGCGCCGATTCGGTCACCGCGTGGTACAGCCAGGTCTCTTTACGGCCCTGGATGAGATGGAGGCGCAGCTCCGTGGCGATGCTGGCCGCAGCATCCGCCGTGTCCTCGTCCAGCGGGAGGGCGGTCCTGCCGGTCGCGACGCCGTCGAGCAGGCGCTCCGCCGCGAGGTCGAGCCGGGCGAGCTCCTCCGACGCCAGCATCCCGATGGCGTAGCCGGGGGAGACGACGGTGCTCTGCACCTGCACCAGGTCGAGCTCCAGCTGGACGAGGGTCCGCAAGGAGCGGACGATCTGAACGCCGACGAGGGGAGGAGCGACCGCGATGGCCACCGTCACGAGGCCCGGCCCGAGGAGCTGGAGGTCGGGCTGCGCGCGCCAGATCACGACGACGACGAGTACCGCGCCCAACGCAGCCGTCGCAGCGACGATGTCGCGGGCGGGCCGCACCGGGACGCACAGCAGGAGGGCCGGCCCGACGGCTGCCGCGGCCGTCAGTGGGACGATCGCGCCGTCGAGCGGCCAGGTGCCGACGATGTCGAGGGCGACCGCCGCAGCCCAGAGCGCGAGTGCCGCCACGTAGATCGGCAGCGGCAGTTCATCCGGCAGCCGGAGGCGGAGGACGAGGGCCCCAGCCAGCGTCGCCGCGACGAGCACCCACGCGGCGATCGTGAAGCCGAGGAGGGAGTACTCGGCGACGTTGAGTCCGAACAGCACCAGCAGGAAGGCGATCAGGGCAACGGTCGCGACGTTGAAGCCGAGGTCGAGCCGGGCACGGCTGAGCGCGTCGCGCTCGTCTCCCGCGGCGCCACGGGCGATCGTGCTGCGCGGAATCGTCCGCTCGTCCACGCGGGTCATTTCGGCACCTCCAGCACCACGGTCGTCCCGCTCCCGGGGGAGGAGAACAGGCGGGCGTTCCCACCCACGTCGCGCAGCCGGGCGACGATCGACTCGGTGAACCCGAGCCGGCCGGCGTCGATGGTCGCGACGTCGAAGCCCTTGCCGGCGTCGGTCACCATCGCGCGCACGTTCGTCTCGTCGTCCGTGATGGTGACGTGCGCTTCGTTGACGCCCGAGTGGCGGCGGACGTTCTCGAGGCACTCGCCGAGCGCCAGCAGGAAGGCGTCGAGCACGTCCGACGGCAGCAGCACCTGCCCGGCGCCGTGCCAGTTCACTTCGAGCCCCATTCGGCGGAAGCGCTGCTTCACCGATTCGAGGGTCTTGCCCAGGGTCGACTCCTCGACCGGCTTGAGCTTGTAGTCGCCCGACCGCGCAGGGTCGGGTGTGAAGCCGAGGCGCAGCTGGCGCAGCAGTGCCGCATCCTCTGCCGCCTGCTCCCGGAGCGCCCCGTGGCTGACGCCGACACCGGAGTGGGCGAGCAGGGTGAGCGTCGCCAGCACCGTGTCATGCAGCAGGCGGGCGCTCTGGCGCCGCCTGGCCTCGGTCTCGCTGGCCTGCCGTTCGACCCGGTAGGCGCGGCTCATCGTGGAGATGCGCTTCAGCGTGCGTGGGACCGTCCGCGACAACCACACGCCGGTGGCCGTGAGCGCGATCCACCCGGTCATCGTGAAGACGAGGGGCTCCACCATCCGCGACCCGGTCATCCCGAGCGTGACACCGAGTGCCGCGAGTGTGGCCACCGCCGACACGATCAGGAGCAGGATGCGCGGGCGCGAGGTCACCGCGAGCACGCAGATGCAGGCGACCGATGCCGCACCGAGGACGCCGACGGCGCTGATCGCCGACGGACCCAGAGCGGTGCCCGGCAGCAGGTGGATCAGGATGAGCGCAACGCCCGCGACCACGATGACCCACATCCACAGGGTCAGACGGAGCAGCGAGGTGAGCTGCCACTGCGCGTAGCCCAGGCAGACCACGAGGACCAGCGAGGCGAGATAGAGCGGCAGCGGGAGCGATCCCGGAACGGTCAGGCAGATCAGCGCGGTCGCCGTCGCGGTCAGGCCGACGGTGCGGGCCGTCGCAGCGAGGAGACGATCACGCTCCTTCTGGATGCGCGACATGCCCCTCCATCCTCGTCACACTGCGAACAGCCGCCGCAGTTGCGTGCTGACAGCGTCGTCCTCGATCAGGAACCCGTCGTGGCCGAAGTCCGACCGGATCACCACTGGAACTCTACCGTCCAGCGTCGCGGGAACGTGGTAGGCGATCTGCTCCTGTCCCTCGACGGGGAAGAGACGGTCGCTGTCGATGCCGACGACGAGGGTGCGCGCGGTCACCCGCGAGAGCGCCGCCGCCAGTCCGCCGCGGCCGCGACCGATGTCGTGCGAGTTCATCGCCTCGACGAGGGTGATGTAGCTGTTGGCGTCGAAGCGCCGGGTGAACTTGTTGCCGTGGAAGTCGAGATACGACTCGACGGCGAAGCGGCCTCCGCCGCCGAGCGGGCTGATCCCGCTCTGCCACGCGCGCTCGAATCGCACGTTCAGCTCCGACGGGCTGCGGTAGTTGAGCAGCGCCATGCGGCGCGCGAGGGCGAGCCCGCGGTGCGGTCCTTCGCCGTCCTCGGCGTCGTAGTACTGGCCGCCGCGGAACAGCGGGTCGGTGCGGACGGCCTCGATCTGCACCGAGTTGAGGGCGATCTGGTCGGCCGTGGAGTGCGGGGGAGCGGCGATCACCGCCAAGCGTTCGACGCGCTCGGGGAACGTGACCGCCCACTCCAGCGCCTGCATCCCGCCCATGGAGCCGCCGACGACCGCGGCCCAGCGGTCGATGCCGATCGCGTCGGCGAAGGCGGCCTGCGCGTTCACCTGGTCTCGGATGGTCGTGAAGGGGAAGCGCGGACCCCACTCGGCGCCGTCGGGCGCGAGGGACGCCGGCCCGGTGGTGCCCTGGCACCCGCCCAGCATGTTCGGGACGACCACGAACCAGCGGTCGGTGTCGATGGCCTTGCCGGGGCCGATGATGCCCTGCCACCATCCGGGCGTCGGATGGCCGGGACCCGCCGGCCCGACGGCGTGCGAGTCGCCGGTGAGGGCGTGGAGCACGAGGACGGCGTTGTCGCCCGCGGGCGACAGCTCGCCCCAGGTCTCGTAGGCGACGCGGACGTAGGGGAGGGTCTCACCGCTCTCGAACGAGAAGGCGCCGATTCCGGCGAACTGCTTGCCGCCTGCGGCGTCCGACTCCTTCCAGGCGCCGCTCGCGGGCGGCTTGCCGAGCAGCGTCCGGGCCTGGGCTTCCGTGATGAAACTCGACGGCGCCGTATCGGCGGATGTCTGCCACTCCATGCGTCTCATTCTCCTGGACCGGCGCCGCCCCCGCCGCTCTGTTACGTCCCGAGCCCAGCCCCGGCCCCGGCCCGCGAGCACAGGAAAAATGCGCCCGAAACAGCGTTTCGGGCGCACTTTCCCTGTGCTCGCGGGCGACGGAGCGGGCGACGGTCAGGCGCGGGCGGCCTCCGCGACGGAGCGGGCGGCGGCCAGGCCGGCGGAGAGGTCCGCCTTGAGGTCGTCGATGCTCTCGAGGCCGACGGAGAGGCGTACGAGTCCCGGGGTGACGCCCGCGGTGAGCTGCTGCTCCGGCGTCAGCTGCGAGTGCGTGGTCGACGCCGGGTGGATGACGAGGCTGCGGACATCGCCGATGTTGGCCAGGTGGCTGAACAGCGACAGGTTGTCGACCAGGGCGGCTCCCGCATCCACGCCGCCCTTGAGCTCGAACGACAGCACCGCGCCGACACCCTTGGGGGCGTAGCGGTTGGCGGCCGCGTACCAGGGGCTCGACGGCAGGCCGGAGTAGTTCACCGAGGCGACGTCGGGGTGCGATTCCAGGAACTCGGCGATCTCCTGCGCGTTCTGCGTGTGGCGCTCGACGCGGAGCGAGAGGGTCTCGATGCCCTGGATGAGCTGCCACGCGCTCGCCGGAGCGATCGCCGCGCCGAGGTCGCGGAGCAGCTGGACGCGCGCCTTGATGATGTAGGCGAGGCCGTCGCCGACCGCTGCGGTGTAGCTGGCGCCGTGGTACGACGGATCCGGCTCGGTGAGGCCCGGGAACTTCTCCACGTTCTTCGACCACTCGAACGTCCCGCCGTCGACGATCACGCCGCCGATGACCGTGCCGTGGCCGCCCAGGAACTTGGTGGCCGAGTGGATGACGATGTCGGCGCCGGACTCGAACGGGCGGATGAGGTACGGCGTCGCGATCGTGTTGTCGACGATGAGCGGAACGCCCGCTTCGTGCGCGACGCCGGCGACGAGCTCGATGTCGAGGATATTGATCTTCGGGTTGCCGATGGTCTCGGCGAAGAAGAGCTTGGTGTTCGGGCGGACCGCGCGGCGCCACTCCTCGGCGTCGTCCTGGTTCTCGACGAACGTGGTCTCGATCCCGAGCTTCGCGAGCGTGTACTTGAAGAGGTTGTAGGTGCCGCCGTAGATCGAGCTGGACGAGACGATGTGGTCTCCCGCCTGCGCGATGTTGAGGACGGCGAACGTCTCGGCCGCCTGGCCGGACGCGACGAGAAGGGCTCCGGTCCCGCCTTCGAGGGCGGCGACGCGCTCCTCCACGACGGCCTGCGTCGGGTTCTGGATGCGCGTGTAGATGTTGCCGAACTCGGCCAGCGCGAAGAGGTTCTTGGCGTGCTGCGCGTTGTTGAAGACGTACGACGTGGTCTGGTAGATCGGCGTCGCGCGCGCGTTGGTCACGGGGTCCGGAGCGGCCCCCGAGTGGATCTGCTTGGTCTCGAACTGCCAGTCGGCGGCGTCGGTCATGGCGTTGCTCCTTCGGGTCTGCAGTGCGCATCGCGCGCTCGGGGTGGGTCTGCAAGCGGTCGTCCACCGCCGTCCACTGCAGGCTAGACGCGCCGCCGCACGCGGGCAACGTATCCGAAACACGCCGTAACCCGGGAGAATGTGCGCATGAGCAGACGTGTTGTCGTGACGGGAGCGAGTTCGGGGATCGGGGCGGCCACGGTGCGTGCGTTCCGCGCGCAGGGCTGGGATGTGGTGGCCGTCGCGCGACGCGAGGACCGCCTCCGGGTGCTCGCCGACGAGACGGGCGCCACGTTCTTCGCCGCCGACCTGACCAGGCAGGAGGACGTGGATGCGCTGCGCGACCACCTGGCGCAGACCGGCGGCATCCACTCCCTGGTCAACAACGCGGGCGGAGCCAAGGGCCTCGATTCCGTCGAGAAGTCGAGCATCGAGGACTGGGCCTGGATGTACGAGATCAACGTGATCGGCACCAAGCGGGTCATCTCGGCGCTGCTGCCGTTGCTTCGGGAGGGGGCGCGCGCGACCGGGCACGCCGACATCCTGAACGTCACCTCGATCGCGGGGCTGACGGCGTATGCGGGCGGCGGCGGGTACAACGCGGCCAAGTTCGCGGAGCACGCGCTCACCGAGGTCCTCCGGCTGGAGCTCAACGGCGAACCCATCCGCGTCGTCGAGGTCGCGCCGGGGATGGTCGCGACCGAGGAGTTCTCGCTCGTGCGGTTCGGCGGCGACCGGGCGCGGCGCGACGCCGTCTACGAAGACGTCCCCGAGCCGCTGTCCGCGGAGGACGTCGCCGACACGATCGTCCACGCCCTCAGCCTGCCGAGGCACGTCGACCTCGACCTGATCGTCGTCAAACCGGTGGCGCAGGCCGCGCCGTACCGCCTGCACAAGGGCGAGCTGCGGGTCGGGGACTGACATGACCGACGAGGACGACGTCAAGCGACTGCGCTGGGAGCGGGCGTCCGCCTGGCCCGGGATCGCTGCCAGCGCGCTGTTCCTCATCGCATACTCGTGGAACATCCTGGATGAGTCGCAGTCGCCGGCGTTGAAGGTCGTGCTGCTGGTGATCCTCGTCGCGGTGTGGCTGTTCTTCCTCGTCGACTACGTGGTGCGGTGGCTCCTCGCCCGCCACAGGGCCGACTTCGTCCGGCACAATCTGATCGATCTCCTGTCGGTGTTCATCCCGATGGCGCGACCGTTCCGCCTGCTCACCGGACTGCGGCACCTTCCCGGGCTGCAGGGGAACAGCGGATCGCACCTGCGGCGCCGGATCGTCATCGTCGCGGCGAGCTTCATCGTCATGTTCATCTACGTGATCTCGCTCGCCGAGTTCCAGGCCGAGCGGTATGCCCACGGGTCGAACATCCGCTCCTTCGGGGATTCCGTCTGGTGGGCGTGCGTGACCATGGCAACGGTCGGATACGGCGACTACTACCCGGTGACGGTCCCGGGGCGCGTGCTCGCGGTTGTGCTCATGATCGGCGGCGTGGCGATCGTGGGAACCGCGAGCGCGACCATCGTCAACTACCTGAACGAGCGGACGCAGGCCGCGCGCCTCCACGACGCTCCGCGGAGCGACCGGGCGCAGGAGCACGTCCAGGACCGCGGGCACGACGGAGGCTGAGGGTCGCGCGCGCTCTCAGCCCTCCGCGACCGCCACGCACTTCCGCAGCAGCGTGAGGGCCTCGCGCCCGTCGCCCGCGGTGAACTCCTGCCGGTCGCCGGAGCGGTCGCGCACGACGCGCTCCAGCAGCTCCGCGTGCTCCGGCCAGCGCTCGGCGGCGAAGGCGGCCGCCGCCGTCTTGGAGAGCACATCCCCAGTCTCGATGGTGGCGACGAGGCGGATCGGTCCGAGCGCCACCCACCGGACGGTCTCCGGCCGGATCGGGCCGTCGTCCGGCCGGTCCGCCAGCTCCCGCTCCAGGCCGTCGCCGATCCGCTGCCAGTAGTCGAGCAGGTTGTCGCGCGAGAACGCGACGACGCCTTCGGCCGTCCTCGGATGGCGGTCCGCCGTCGGCGACCAGATCACGTCACCGCCGTCGACGATTCCCTGCACACCGGCCTCCAGCTCCCGCCAGGTGATCCAGCTCAGCTGGGCGCCCGCGAGCTCCGAGACCAGCACGCCCTCGACCACCTGCGGCGCTGTCTGCACGATGTCGGGGCCGCGGGCGATCTCCGCCTCGGTCAGGTAGACGCCGTCGATGTGCGGTTCGGACGAGGCGTGGAGTTCGGCGAGGGCGGGCAGGTCGTCGATCGGGTCGCGCGTGACGACGAAGACGACGTCGATGTCACTGAGGCCGGGATGCCAGTCCCCGGCGACGGCTGAACCGGTGACGACCGCGCGGCTCACCAGACCCGGGGCGATCCTGCGCTGCTCCAGGAGGAAGCTGGTTAGTGCTTCGGCGACGGCGGGTGGGAGTTGGTCGGACATGGTCACTCCAAAGCGGGTTCGGCGTCCGCGAACGCGAGTCGCGGGACGAAGAAGAGGAGCACTGCGGCGACGAGTGCGCCGAGGCCGCAGATGGTCCAGACGATCATGTAGCCGAAGAGGCTGGCGGCGGTCGCGGTCACGGTCGCGGCACCGGTGAGCAGCACGACGCCGAACACCGCTGATGCGAAGGATCCGCCCACCGTCTTGGTGGTGTTCGTCATCGCCGTTGCGACGCCGGTCTGCCCACGTGGGGCGGCGGCCGCCGCTGCGGCGGGGAGCGCCCCGACGAGCGCACCCGAGCCGATCCCGGCGATGGCCATGTTCACGAAGACCTGCCAGGTCTCCTGATGGAACGGGAGGAAGAGCAGGTAGCCGATCGCGACGAGGAACGACGCCCCGATGAGCGTCACCCGCGGAGAGAGCCGTGACGAGACGAGCGGGAACAGCAGGGCGCCCGCGATCATGGAGATCAGATAGGCGCCGATCAGGATGCTGCGCTGCCCGGCGGAGAGGCCGAGTCCGTAGCCGTTGGCCGGGTCGGTGCCCGCGTACGTGCTGAGCGGAGCCTGGGCGCCCAGGAGGCTGATCCCGATCAGCCCGGCGGTCAGCTGCACCGGCCACATGGCCGGCTGCCGCAGTACGCGCAGGTCGATCGCCGGGTCGGCCTGGCGCAGCTCCCAGCGTCCGAACGGGATGAACGCGAGGATCCCGAGCAGGATGAGCGCCCACACCCACCAGGTGCCGACGCCGTTCAGCCGCAGGAAGGTCAGGCCGGAGGTGATCAGCAGGAGGCCGAGCGCCAGGAGTGAGAAACCGATCCCGTCGAGGGTCCGGCCGCGCACCGGTTCGGATTCCGGGACGCCGAACAGGATCGCGAAGAAGACGAGGGTCACCGCGACGGCCGGCACCATGAGGGTGAGGGTGACGTTGCCGCCGAGCGCCTCGAACAGCAGACCGGCCCCGATCGCTCCGACGATGGCGCCGGTTTCCAGCGCGACCACGAGCAGACCGGCGGCACGCCGGGTGCGGGAGGCGGCCGTGCCGGTCCGCCGGCCGCGGTCGAAGATCAGGGCGATCTCGAGCGGCAGCCAGACGACGTAGAACCCCTGGAGGGCGAACGCCAGCAGGTAGCTGACGAAGTCGCCCGAGAATGCGAGCGCCCAGCTGGCCAGCGCGGTCAGCACGGTGGCGGCCAGCAGGATGCGCTTGTGCCCGAACATGTCGCCGAGCTTCGCGAGCACGGGCACGACCAGCGCGGAGACCAGCAGCTGGGCGGCTTCGAACCAGTTGTAGTCGGCGTCGTGGATGCCCAGATGCCGCACGATGTCGGAGATGAGCGGTACGTAGTATCCCTGCAGGATTCCGCTGGTCAACTCCACGAGCGCGAGCCAGCCGATGAGGGCGGCAGTCGCGCCGATGGCGACCGTCGCCCGGCGCTGGGTCGACGTCTTCTCCGAGGTCATGCGCGGATGCTAACACTCGCGCGGCCCCGGTACGGTAGAGCAATGGCCAGCGAACTCGACGATTCCGGAGCAGACGTCCTTCAGGAGAAGGAGCGGGAAGTCCTGGGATGGCTCGAGTTCGGTGAAGCATCGCGTCACCTGGCCGGCGAGGTCGTCGAATCCGGCTTCGAACCGGACATGGTCGTCGCCATCGCCCGCGGCGGCCTGCTGCTGGCCGGTGCCATCTCCTACGCCCTCGGCATCAAAGCCTGCGGCGCCCTCAACGTGGAGTTCTACACCGGCGTCGACTCGCGCCTCCCGGAGCCGGTCATCCTCCCTCCCATGCTCGACTCGTCGGCGCTGGAGGCGAAGCGGGTGCTGCTCGTAGACGACGTCTCCGACTCCGGCCGGACGCTCGCGATGGTCGTCGACCTGATCTCCGCGTCGGGCGCCGACGTCCGCACCGTCTGCCTCTACTCGAAGCCCCGCACGGTGCTGGAGCCCGACTTCGTGTGGCGCCGCACCGACCGGTGGATCACCTTCCCCTGGTCGGCGCTCCCGCCCGTGACGGCCGCCACCCACTGATCGGGCCGTGGCCAAGACGCTCGCGGAGCTCGCCGCCGAGGGGTCGCTCGACCCGGGGTGGGCGCACGCCCTCGAACCCGTGGCCGACCGGATCGCCGACATGGGCGACTTCCTGCGCGGCGAGGTGGCCGCGGGCCACCACTATCTGCCCGCCGGGGCCGCCGTGCTGCGTGCGTTCCGGGCGCCGCTCGCCGACGTCCGCGTCCTCATCGTCGGCCAGGACCCGTATCCGACGCCCGGGCACCCGATCGGCCTGTCGTTCGCGGTGGAGCGGCACGTCCGCCCGCTGCCCCGGAGCCTGCAGAACATCTACCGCGAGCTGCACGACGACCTGGGGCTGACGCCGCCGCCGCACGGCGATCTGAGCGCGTGGTCGGGCAACGGCGTCATGCTGCTGAACCGGGTCCTCACGGTGCGCCCCGGGGAACCGGGCTCGCATCGCGGGAAGGGCTGGGAGGCGGTGACCGAGCACGCCATCCGCTCGCTCGTCGAGCGGGGCCGGCCGTTCGTGTCGATCCTGTGGGGGAGGGACGCATCCACGCTGAAGCCGCTGCTCGACGGCAACCCGGTGATCGAGTCGGCCCACCCGAGTCCGCTGTCCGCCTCACGCGGGTTCTTCGGCTCGAAGCCGTTCTCCCGCGCCAACGCGCTGCTCGCGGACGTGGGTGAGAAGCCCGTCGATTGGGAGCTCCAGCCGTAACGTCGCCGCAATACGCGCGACGTAGGCTGAGACTGTTCGTGAGGAGGTCGGGCGTGCTCGAAGAGGAATACCAGCAGCGCCGCGTTCTGCCGCGCCATCTGCGCAAGCCGGAGCCCGCGGAGGCCCCCTTCGAGTACTCCCTGCGCGAAGCGCGTCCCGAAGACCTGCCGCACATCCGCGAGATCTACAACCACTACGTCGCCAACAGCACCGTCACCTTCGATGAGGACGCGATGACGCTGCGCGAGTGGAAGAGCAAGTACGCGTACCTCAAAAAGCTCGGGATGCCGTTCATCGTCGCCGAGTCGCCGGCCGGTCAGATCCTGGGCTACGCGCTCGTGCAGCCGTGGAAGCAGAAGCGGGCCTACCGCTTCACGGTGGAGAACTCGATCTACCTGGGCGCCGCCTCCACGGGCAAGGGTCTCGGCCCTGTCCTGATGCAGGAGCTGATCGACCGCTCGAAGGCCGCCGGCCTCAAGGAGATCATCGCGGTCATCGCCGACAAGGGCGCCGAGGCGTCCATCAAGATGCACGAGAACTTCGGCTTCACCGAGATCGGGCGGATGGGCCGCGTCGGCTACAAGTTCGACCGCTGGCTCGGCACGGTACTGATGCAGAAATCGCTGAAGTAACGCTTCGGCAACGCCGCGCATTGCGGGCACGAGCATCCACTAGCGTTCTCCTGAGCGCCGCTTCACGGCGCATGCCCAAGGGGGAATATGAAGAGCATCCGGGCCTGCGGCATAGCCGCGCTGACCGTCGTCGCCGCGTTGCTGGCGGGGTGCTCTGCCCCCGCACCGGCAGAGACCGCGTCGTCGAGTCACAGCGCCTCGCCGACGCCGACGCCGACTCCGACGGCCGCACCTGCTCCGACCGCCCGGGTGCCGCTGACGTGCGATCAGCTCGTGCCCCCGGCGGTCGTGGCCGCCGCGTTCCGTGCACCTGTGACCCCGGTCACGACCGAGACGTCGCTCAACCCGGCGTCCTACGCCGACGAGCGGGCGGGCGCGCTGCGGTGCTCGTGGGGCGAGGGCGACCCGGCCCAGTCGGCCGCGGAGAAGCAGCTCTACGGCTGGGTGACCGTCGTGCCCGGCGTCACCCGCGAGGGTTTCGAGGACTTCCGGACGGGTATCGACGTCGGCGGTTTCGACGAGCCACTCGGCACCGAGCCGGACACGTACTCCATGTGCCCGCAGAACGCCTACCAGCTCTGCGGTTTCTTTGCGCTGACCCCCGAATACGCCGTCCAGGCAGGCATCTGGGACTACGGCGCGGCGACGCACGAGACGCAGTCGTCCTGGGTCGAGGCGGTGTCTGCCGCGGCACTGCCCGCGGTGCGCGCCCTTCACGCGCCGGTGCCGCTCTGGCAGCCTGCCGGGCCTACGCTGCGCGGAGCGCAGGACTGCGACGGCCTGATCACGGAGGCTGACATCGGGAGCGTGATCGGGCAGGAGGTGTCCCCGGTCCGCGCCGACGGGGGCGAAAACGCGCTGTCGACCCTGGGGATCAACCGCGTCGTCCATTCGTACTGGTGCGCGTGGTCGACGCAGAATTCCTCCGGTGTCTCCGCCGCGGTCCTTCCGGGCGGAGCGGTGTACGCGCTGCAGACGCGACCCCCCGGCGCGGTCGATGTGACGGGCGTCGGCGACTCCGCCTACCGCAGCGGGACCACGCTGAATGTGATCGCGTCGGGCGGCTGGGTTCAGGTGCAGGGCGACAGCGCGATCACCGAGGAGCAGGTGACCGCGATTGCGAAACAGGTGCTCGTCAACGTCGGCTACACCGGCTGACCGGCGCTAGGCTGCCCGCGTGACCACCGAGAGCCCCGGAACCGGAACCGGCCACATCGCCGCACCCCCGGCGACGCCGCCGAACCTGCCGCTGCGCAAGCGTCCCGTCGACATCTTCTTCATCGTGATGTTCTCGCTGTTCATCGTCACCTGCATCATCAGCGACGCCATCCCGACCCTGGGGATCCTGCAGACCGCGACTACGACCAACATCCTGGCGCAGTGGAACTACACGTACTCGTCGCAGTACGACCCGCTCTACATGCAGGAGCCGCTCTGGCTGCGGTTCATCACGGGGACGAGCGCGTTCGTGTACCTGCCGTTCTACGTGCTGCTCGTGATCTGCCTGGTCAAGGGATACAACTGGATCCAGCTGTTCGCGGTGATCTACGCCACCATGATCATCAGCCTCACGGCCATCCCGATCTTCGGCGTCGAGTTCTTCGGGCCGGTCGGGCAGCGCACCCCCAACCCGGTCGTCTTCCTGCTGTACAACGGGCCGTACGTGCTCGTCCCGCTGCTGCTGCTCATCCGCATGCGGAAGCCGCTGCCGTTCACGAGGAGATTCTGATGCCGCTGCTGGAAGACCTGACCGTGTACGAGGACGGCGACCGCTTCGACGTCTATGACCACTCGTTCCCGGACGAGGATGCCGCGATCGGCCGCGGGCGGCTGCTCGGCTCGGTCACCGTCACGCCGGAGGGCGAGTACGTGCCGACGGGGGAGGGCGCGCGGTACGACTACATCCCTCCCGCCCGCACGCTCGACGAAGCGCTCGCCGCGTTCGTCGGTTCCGCCTAGGCGGGGTGGCGCGCGCCGAGCTCCAGCAGCCCTACGCCGCCGATCACCAGCACCAGGCCCGCGATCTGCACCCACGTGAGCGACTCCTTGAAGAACACCCAGGAGATGATCGCGATCGCCGCGACGCCGACGGCCGACCAGATCGCGTAGGCGATCCCGAGCGGAACGCCCCGGCCCAGAGCCAGGGACAGCGCGAAGAACGACGCGACGTAGCCGACGACGACGATGACGAACGCCCACCACTTCGCGTTCTCGCCCGCGGTGAACTTCAGGAACGTCGTCGCGACGACCTCGGTCGCGATGGCGACCGCGAGATACAGATAGCCGAGCACGGAACACACGCTAGCGAACGACCGGGTGGGGTGTCCGCTAGGACCTGGCTATGAGTTCACCACGCGTTCGGTTCGATGTCGTCGGTCCGCCCTAGCCTGAGGGCGACGACATCGTCGGCCGGCGCGGCATCCGCTCCGGTCGAGTGAGGCCGATGGCATTAAACCGTGGCCGGGAGCGACGCTCCCGGCCACGTCCATGCCCGCGCCCGGTTCAGCTTCGCGGCGTCGCCCGGCTGAGCGCGAGGTAGGCAGCCACCGCGGCGAACGCGGTCGGGAGCAGCAGCCACGCGGTCACGCCGACCGGCCCACTTGCCGCGAACCACTCGCCGACAGCACCCCAGCTCTGCGTGAAGGTGATGAGGGCGATGGCGCCGACCAGCACGAGCGCCAGCCCGGCGCCGGCCACCAGGATGCCGTTCATCCGCCAGCGCATGAACAGCGACGCCGAGAACGCGCCGACGGCGAAGAAGAACAGCATCGCTCCGAAGACGACGAACAGCCGCTCGGCGAGGTTCGCGCCGCCGAAGTACACCGAGGTGAACAGGTGACCGCCGAGCCCCCATCCGTTCGTCCACTCCTCGACGCCCGACAGGACGGTGAACCCGAGCGCGTAGCCCGCGCCGAGCAGCAGGAAGGTGAGCCCCGATCCGAGTGCGAAGTCTCGCCGGGTGGCGCTGTACCCGAGGGCGAACGGGAATGTGGCCGAGATCACCTGGATGGCGACCACCAGCATGTAGACGAAGATGTAGAACGCTCCACCGCTCCACTGCGTTCCGTCCATCGCGTCCGCCCGGTCGGCCGGTGCGGTGGCGGCCCAGATGATCCACCAGATCAGCCAGTTCACGAGCCAGATGAAGCCCATGATCATGGCCGGGATCCAGATGACGGTCCATTTGTTGACCAGGTTGAGGCGGACGACGCGCCAGATGCGCTGCCCCGCTGCGGGTGGCGCGACGAGGGCGGGTGCGGGATGTGTTGCGGTCATGCGCTCTGCTCGATTCCTGTCTCGCGGATGTCGGTCTTGCGGACGATGAGCTGCTGGAGCGACACCGGTGCGAGCTCGAGGCCCGCCGCAGCGGCCTCCGCCCGGTCGGACGGGCTCAGGCCGCTGACGGTGACGGACGCGAGTCCGCCGAGACCGTCGCGATGCAGCACCTCGCGATGGTGGACGAACGCGTCGACGGTAGCCCGCTGACCGACCACTGTGGTGGCCGACGTGCGAAGCGTCTCGGCGTCCTCGTCCATGAGGATGCGGCCCTGGTCGATCACGATCACCTGCTCCAGCAGGTTCGCGACTTCGTCGATCAGGTGGGTGGAGAGCACGACCGTGCGGGGGTGCTCGGCGAAGTCCTCCAGCAGCCGGTCGTAGAACAGCTGCCGGGCGACCGCATCGAGCCCGAGGTAAGGCTCGTCGAAGAAGGTGAGCGGTGCGCGGGAGGCCAGACCGACGATCACGCCGACGGCCGAGAGCTGGCCGCGGGAGAGCTTCTTGATGCGCCGGTCGAGCGGCACCCGGAACTCCTCGATGAGCTGATCGGCGAAGTCCGCGTCCCAGTTCTCGAAGAACCAGGGTGCGCTCCGGAACACGTGCTTCGGCTGGAAGTCCTCCGGATAGCGCTGGCTCTCCTTGATGAAGCAGATATTCTGCAGCACGCGGGCGTTCTCGGTCGGGCGTTCGCCGAAGACCCGGATCTCGCCTTCGGTCGGGAAGTCCTGCCCGGTGATGAGTTGCATCAGAGTGGTCTTGCCCGCACCATTGCGGCCGAGCAGGCCGTGGATACGTCCGGGAGCGATGGTGACCGAGACGTCGTCGATCGCGGTGAACTGCCCGAACCGCTTGGTGAGGCCGGCCACCTGGACGGCAGGGCCGGGGAAGGCGAGGGTGGCGCTCATGCGCTCACTCCTTTCGTCGGTGACGGCGCGGCCGTCTGGATCATGCGGGTCAGCTGGTCGGGGTCGATGCCGAGCTTGGCGGCCTCGGCGAGGAGGGGACGGAGGAACTCGTCCGGGAACGCCTCCCGCCGCTTGGCGATGAGCCGCTCGCGCGCTCCTTCTGTGACGAACATCCCGATCCCCCGCCTTTTGTAGAGGATCCCCTCGTCGACGAGGAGACCCATGCCTTTGCCCGCCGTCGCGGGGTTGATCCGGTGGAACGCCGCGAACTCGTTCGTCGACGGCACCTGGGTCTCGGCGGGGTAGACCCCGTCGATGATGTCGTCTTCGATCTGTTCGGCGATCTGGACGAAGATCGGCTTGCCTTCGTCGATCATCCGAGCTTCACCGGTTCATTACTCATGTAACTAACCAACCAGGTCAAACCCGTTGTTGTCAAGAGTGGATTTCCGCGTCACGATCCGTGGAGAACGAGCGTCCTAGAGGTATGGGATTGTTTCTCGGTGTCGTCACGGTGCTGGCGGTCGTGGCCGTCGGTGCAGCCGTGGCAGCGCGCAGGATCGGCCACCAGCTGGCGCGCAGGGTCGTGCTGCCGCGGTCGCGCGCGGCCACGCGCATCCATGCGGCCACGGAGACGAGCGTGACCCTCGACGCCGACCGGCGGACGCTGCACCGCGGCCAGTTCGGCCTCTGGTTCGGGTCGCACGGCCACGCGGTCGTCGGCCACGCTCGCGCGCACGACCGATCGGCCGGCACGGTGACCCGTGAGCTCCTGCACGTGAGCGGTGACTTGGCAGCAGCCGACGCGGGTTACTGGACGGGCAACCTCCACCCCGATCCCGCGTCGCTGCGACGACATCACACCGAGGTGCTCATCGACGTGCCCGGTGGGCGCGCGCCCGCCTGGCGGATTCGGCCGGAACGACCGTCGGCCGCGAGCACGTGGGCCATCCACATCCACGGCTGGAGCACCACCCGCGTGACAGCACTCCGCTCGGTTCCGGCGGCGGACGCGCTCGGCATGACGTCGCTCGTCGTCTCGTACCGCGGAGACGGCGAGGGACCAGCGGTTCCAGGTGGCATATCCACCCTGGGGATGCGGGAGTGGGAGGACGTGGATGCCGCGGTCGGCTACGCGCTCGCGCACGGCGCCCAGCGGGTCGTGCTGGTCGGCTGGTCGCTCGGGGGAGCCATCGCGCTGCAGTTGACCGAGCGCAGTGCGCATCGCGCAGCCATCGACCGGCTGGTGCTGATCGGTCCGGTGACCGACTGGCGCGCGGTGATCCGCAACGGTGCGAGCGAGCGGTGCCTGCCCGCGTGGACGGCGGAGCTGGCGATCCGGGCGCTGGCCCGCCCGGAGGCGAGCGCCCGGCTCGGGCTGCCGGAGCCGATCGACTTCGACCGGCTGGACTGGGCGAGACCGGGGCGCCTGACGGTTCCCGCGCTGGTGATCCACTCCGACGGCGACCGGGAGGTCCCGCTCTCGTCGTCGGTGCTGTTCGCGATGGCGAACCCGCGGATGGTGCGGCTGGTCGAGCTCTCGCCGGCCGACCACTGCTGGGAGTACAACGTCGATCCCGCGGCGTTCAACCGGGCGGTGATCGAGTTCCTCGATCCGGACCGGCACGTCCACCGATCCGCTCGGCTAGCCTGACAGCATGGCCGACCTCCACGAGCTCACGGCGCTCGAACTCTGGCAGGAGCTGCAGACGGGGCGTGTGTCGCCGCGCGAGCTCGCCGCGCACTACCTCGACCGGATCGAACGGCTGAACCCTCAGCTCGGCGCGTTCGTCACGGTCACTCGTGACGAGGCACTCCGTCGCGCGGACGAGGTCGCCGAGCGCGTCCCCAGGACCGCACCGTTGTGGGGTCTCCCGTCCGGCGACAAAGACCTGTGGATGCGCGCGGGCGTGCCGACCGGGTTCGGGTCCCGGTCCATGGCCGGCTTCGTGCCGGAGGAGAGCGACGAGATCGTCGAGACCCTCGATGCCGCCGGCGCGGTCAGCCTCGGCAAGACGAACGCGCCCGAGTTCGGCCTCCCCGCATATACGGAGTCCCTCGCCGCGCCGCCGGCGCGCAACCCGTGGAACCCGGAGCTCGGCGCGGGCGGCTCCAGCGGGGGAGCGGCGGTCGCCGTCGCGAGCGGGATGCTGCCCTTCGCGCCCGGCTCGGACGGCGGCGGATCCGTGCGCATCCCGGCGGCGGCCTGCGGTCTCGTCGGTCTCAAGCCCTCGCGAGGCCTGGTCCCCGCGGGCAGCGGGATCGCCTCGCTGGCCGGTCTCGTCGTCGACGGTCCCCTCGCGCGCACCACGGCCGATGCGGCGCTGCTGCTCGACGGCATGATCGCGAAGCGCAACGGACAGATCGACCACCACTACACGTTGCGCGCGCCGTACGACGACGACGGGCCCTTCCTCGGGACCGCCGTCCGGGGAGAGGGCCGGTTCCAGCTGGGGGTGATGACGACCTCCGCCTGGGACGGCGCCTACGACATCGCCATCGCCCCGGAGGCGGCCGAGGCGCTGGCCGCCGCCGTCGACGCCTTCGCGTCGATGGGCCACGGCCTCGAGGAGACGGCGCTCGAGCCCGACGATACGTATGCGCCCGCGTTCCGGACGATCTGGCAGGCGGGCGCCGCACGCATCCCGGCGGAAGGCGAGGCGCTCGCGCTGCTCGAGCCCCTCACGGCCTGGCTGGTGGAGCGCGGCCGCTCCCTGAGCGCACGCGAGCTGAGCGAGGCGCTGTCGCTGCTCACCGCCTACGAGCGGTCGTTCATCCGTCAACTCTCGTCCTTCGACGCCGTGCTGACGCCCGCGATGGCGCTGACCCCGCGGCCGGTGGGCTGGTACGACCAGGAGGACGGGGAGCGCAACTTCGCGCAGCAGGTGCAGTACACACCGTTCACCTCGATGCTCAACGTCACCGGTCTCCCGGCGATCGTGCTGCCGGTCTCGCAGACCGCGGAGGGTCTGCCCATGGGCGTCCAGCTGATCGGCCGGCCGGGAGGCGAGCGGACGCTGCTCTCGCTGGCCACCCAGCTGGAGCGGCGCATCCGCTGGCAGGAGCGCCGCCCGCCGGTCTGGTGACGGGCGCCGGCCCGGCGCTACCATGCGCCTGTGAGCGATCGCGAGGCATACGGTCCCGCGCTCGACGAGGCCGTCGCACTCGCCGGGCGCTGGCTCGCAGGAACGCGCGAGGGGCGCATCCCGCCCACGGCCGGTGTCGAACAGGTGAAGGACGCGCTCGGGCGCGAGCTTCCTGATCGCGGCCCGGACGCGCCCGAGGTGCTACGGACCATGGCCGAAGCGATCGAGCCCGGACTCATGCGCATCGGTTCGCCCCGCTTCCACGGCTGGGTGATGGGCGGCGTGCACCCGGTGTCGCTCGGAGCGGACTGGCTGGTCTCCGCCTGGGACCAGAATGCCGGGCTGCGAACGGTCACTCCCGGTGTGGTGGCCGCCGAAGAGCTCGCGGGCGAGTGGATGCTCGACCTGCTCGGGCTGCCCCGAACGGCCGAGGTCGGGTTCGTCACCGGCGCGACCGTTGCCACCCTCGTCGGCCTGGTCGCCGCGCGCGACGAGGTACTCCGCCAGGCAGGATGGGACCCGCAGGAGCGGGGCATCGCCGGGGGCCCGCCGATCCGGTTCCTCGTCGGCGCGGAGCGGCACGGTTCGGTGGACAGTTCCGGACTGGTGGCCGGACTCGGGCGTCCCCGCGCGGTCGACGTCGACGATCAGGGACGCATGCTGCCCGAAGCGCTACGCGACGCGCTCGCCGAGGGGAGCGGACCGGCCATCGTCGCCCTGCAGGCGGGCAACATCCACTCGGGCGCGTTCGACCCGCTAGACCGGCTCATCCCGATCGCCCACGAGGCCGGCGCGTGGGCGCACGTGGACGGCGCCTTCGGGTTGTGGGCGGCAGCCGCCCCGGGGCTCCGCCATTTGACCTCCGGGCTCGAGGAGGCCGACTCCTGGGCGACCGACGCGCACAAGACGCTCAGCGTTCCGTACGACGCGGGGATCGCCGTGGTCGCCCGCCCCAACGCGCTCCACCGTGCGGTCGCTCAGCACGCCGCGTACCTGGCGTCGTCGGACGATGTCGCCGATCCGGCCGACCGCGTCCTGGAGCTGTCCCGCCGCGCCCGCGGGGTGCCGGTCTACGCGACGCTGGCGCAGCTCGGGCGGCGGGGCGTGGCCGACCTCGTGCAGCAGCTCGCCGACGCGGCGACCACGATCGCGGAGGGCATCCGTGGGATCCCCGGCGCCCGGGTTCTCAACGAGGTCGTCTACACGCAGGTCTGCGCCTCCTTCGGCAGCGACGAGCGCACGCGCGCGGTCGGGCAGGCGCTGCTGGCGGACGGCACCGCGCTGGCGTCCCCGTCGGAGTGGCACGGCCAGGCCGTGCTCCGGTTCTCGGTGAGCAACTGGCTCTCCGACGCCGCCGAGGCGGCCCGGACCGTCGAGGCCGTGCGCCGCGCGGCCGCAGCGTCCGCCTGAGCCGCCCCGCCCGCGCCCCGCCCGCGTGTGCTGTCGCGTGTACCGTGTGCTGCTGCTCGCGCCGCCGCACACGTCACGCAACGCCGCAGAAACAGGGGCCGCGTCACGCAGCCGCGGCTCAGCGACCGGCGGCGTAGCCCTGCATGCCGCGCGGGTTGGCCGCGGCGCTCAGGATGCCCCTCTCGGGATCCCGTCCGACCGACGAGAGGCGGCCGAGCGTCCAGTCCCCGGCGCGGGTGATGCGGTGGCCGCGCGCCTCGAGGCCCGCGATGACCTCGTCGCCGAGCCGGGACTCCACCACCGCGCCCGCGGGCACCCAGGTGCGCGGCCAGAACGACTCCGCGATCGACGTCGTGTGCAGCGCGGGCGCGTCGATCGCCTGCTGCGGCGTGTAGCCGCCGACGATCGTGCGCAGCAGGTAGAGCAGCTGCCACTGGTCCTGCTGGTCGCCGCCGGGCGAGCCGAGCGCCGTCACCGGCACGCCGTCGCGCAGGACGAGGGTCGGGGTGAGGGTCGTCCGCGGGCGCTTGCCGGGCGTGAGCGTGGCGGCGGATCCCTCCTCCAGCCAGGTCATCTGCAGCCGTGATCCGAGGCAGAAGCCGAGCTCCGGGATGGTCGGCGACGACTGCAGCCAGCCACCGGACGGCGTGGCCGAGACGATGTTCCCCCAACGGTCGACCACGTCGATGTGGCAGGTGTCGCCGCGCGTCTCACCGGTCCGCGACACGGTCGGCTCGCCGGCCCCCTCGACCACGACGCCCGACGGCGGGGCGTACTCGGTGCGGAGCGGCGGGAGGAACGGGTCGACGCCCGGGACGCTGCCCGGCCGGAACTCGGCCGACGCGCGCTCGCCGATCTGTGACCGGCGCTCGGCGGCGTACCCGGGGGAGAGCAACGTCTCGAGGGGGACGCGGGCGTCGCCGAAGTAGGCGTCCCTGTCGGCGTAGGCCAGCTTCTGCGCCTCCAGGACGGTGTGGGCGCCCAGCTCTGTGGAGGGGTCGAGGTGGAGGTCGTCGAAGCCATCGAGGATCGCGAGCGTCTCCAGCAGGGCCGGGCCCTGCCCCCACCCGCCGGTCTTCGCGATGGTGTGGCCGCGGAACTCCATCGTCACCGCGTCCTCGACCTGGGCCCGATAGGCGGCGAAGTCATGCTCGGCGATCACTCCTGCATGATCGCGCCCGTCCGAGTGCCGATGCGGAACGCGCACGAAGGCGGCGGCCGCCTGCGCGACCGTCCCCGTGGCCCACTCCGTCCGGGCGGCCTCGATGCGTTCCTCACGCGAGCCCGACGCGGACCCGGCATCGATCAGGCCGCGCAGCACGCGGGCGTACGCCGGGTCGGTGATCAGCTCGCCGGGCTCCGGGATGCGTCCGCCGGGCATCCACCGCTCGGCCGACGTCGACCAGTGCTCGGTGAAGAGCGGTGCGACCGCGCGGATCGTCGCGCACACCCGCTCCAGCACCGGATGGCCGTTCTCGGCGTAGTCGATCGCGAAGGCGAGCACATCGGCGAGTTCCCACGTGCCGTGCTCCTGCAGGAGCAGCAGCCACGCGTCGACCGCGCCGGGCACCGCCGCCGCGAGGGCGCCGGCGCCGGGGACCAGCTCCAGTCCCTCCGCCAGATAGTGCTCGCGCGTGGCTCCCGCGGGCGCGGGGCCCTGGCCGGAGAGGACCACCGGGGTGGGATCGTCCGCCGTCGCGAACAGCGCGACGAGGTCACCGCCCGGACCGTTGAGGTGCGGCTCGACGATATGAAGGACGAACGCGCCGGCCGCCGCGGCGTCGAACGCGTTACCGCCGCGCTCGAGCACCGCCTGGGCGGAGGCGGTTGCCAGCCAGTGCGTGGATGCGGTCATCCCGAAGCGGCCCTGAAGCGTCGGCCGGGTGGTGAACGCCGGCGGAGGGGTGAACGTCACGTCAGCTGACGGGTCCGGTGTACTTCTCGCCCGGTCCCTTGCCGATCTCGTCCGGGATCGCGGACGCCTCGCGGAAGGCCAGCTGCAGGGAGCGGAGGCCGTCGCGAAGGCTACGCGCGTGCTGGTCGCCGACGTGCTGCGCGCTGGCGGTGACGAGGCCGGCGAGGGCGTCGATGAGTTTGCGCGCCTCATCCAGATCGGTCTGGTGCTCCGGGTCGTCCGCGAGGCCGCACTTGACGGCTGCCGCGCTCATCAGGTGGACGGCGGTGGTGGTGATCACCTCGACCGCGGGGACCTCGGCGATGTCGCGGGTGGCGCCCGCGACGTCCTGGAAGCCGTCGGTGGAGTCGTCGAAGGTGAAGGATGTGTCGCTCACTGCATTCCTCTGTTAGAATCGTCCGGGCTCCGGGACATCTGTCCCGGTACGAAAGTGGAGATTCCTCCCACCCGCGTTGACCGTTTTATAGGTTACCGGGTCATTGCACTCCGCCACCGCGTGCGAACGCGAGGGTAGACAGGGTGCGGTACCAGGCCTGTGGTAGATGTCCCTCCGGGGACGCGACCACAGGTCGGCTGGTGCGTGGAACCTCCTCTTTCGCCGGACCGTCACCGACAGTCCGTGGCCGAAGCATCGCTTGATCAGAGGAGACAGACATCAGCGATCCCCGTACGAATGACCGTATCCGCGTCCCCGAAGTTCGACTCGTCGGCCCCAGCGGAGAGCAGGTCGGTGTCGTCAAGATCGAGGTCGCACTGCGACTCGCGCAGGAGGCCGACCTCGACCTGGTCGAAGTAGCACCCAACTCCAAGCCGCCTGTCGCGAAGATCATGGACTACGGCAAGTTCAAGTACGAGGCTGCGCAGAAGGCCAAGGAGGCCCGGCGCAACCAGGCGAACACCATCCTCAAAGAGGTGCGGTTCCGCCTCAAGATCGACAAGCACGACTACGAGACCAAGCGCAAGCGCGCCGAAGGCTTCCTGAAGGCCGGCGACAAGGTGAAGGCCATGATCCTCTTCCGAGGCCGCGAGCAGTCGCGCCCGGACCAGGGTGTGCGCCTCCTGCAGCGCTTCGCGGAGGACGTCGCCGAGCTCGGCACGGTCGAGTCCAACCCCACGATCGACGGGCGCAACATGGTGATGATCATCAGCCCGATGAAGAACAAGGCCGAGGCAAAGCAAGAGGCCAACGCAGTACGTGCCGCCTCCAAGGCGCGCGCCCAGGGGCGCGACCAGGAGCCGGTTGCTGACGCAGTGGATGCTGCTCAGTCCGAAGAGAGTTCGCCCGCCCAGGCGACGAACGAGGAGAAGTAATGCCCAAGCAGAAGACCCACTCCGGCGCCAAGAAGCGCTTCAAGATCACCGGCAGCGGCAAGGTCATGAAGCAGCAGTCCGGCATGCGCCACAACCTTGAGGTCAAGTCCAGCAGCCGCAAGCGTCGGCTGAACGCCGAGCAGGTCGTGCCCGAGGTGGATGCCAAGGTCATCCGCCGCATGCTCGGCAAGTAATCCCCCCGACGTAGTTAAGGAATCGACTAATGGCAAGAGTGAAGAGGGCCGTCAACGCCCACAAGAAGCGTCGGGTCATCCTCGAGCGCGCCGAGGGCTACCGCGGTCAGCGGTCGCGCCTCTACCGCAAGGCGAAGGAGCAGGTCACCCACTCCCTCGTCTACGCGTACCGTGACCGCCGCCAGAAGAAGGGCGACTTCCGCCGCCTCTGGATCCAGCGGATCAACGCCGCAGCCCGCGCCAACGGCCTCACCTACAACCGCTTCATCCAGGGCCTGGGCCTGGCGGGCGTTGAGGTGGACCGTCGCATCCTCGCCGACCTGGCCATCACCGAGCCCGCGACCTTCGCGGCCCTCGTCGAGACCGCCAAGAAGGCTCTTCCGGCCGACACCTCGGCTCCGAAGGCGAACGCCGCCGCGTAACGCACACGCACGAAGGGCCCGGTCGACTCACGTCGGCCGGGCCCTTCGGCGTCCCCGGGGCGTCAGTCGTCGGAGCCGTGGCCGCCCGAGCCGTGGTCGTCGGAGCCGTGGTCTTCGGCGCCGTGGCCGCCCGAACCGTGGTCGTCGCCGACGTCGTGGGTGGCGGGGTCGTCGACGCCGTGGTCGTCGCCGACGTCGTGGGTGGCGGGGTTGTCCACGCCGTGGTCGTCGCCGACGTCGTGGGTGGCGGGGTCGTCTGTTCCGCGGTCGTCCGTCGGCGCCGCCGGGGCCGGGGTCACGGTCTGCACCACCGCCGGCCTGTCGTCCCTCCCGTCGCCTGTCGCGGCGACCGCCGCCGCCGTCCCGAGCCCGAGTGCGACCGCCGCGCCGCCCCCGATCAGTGCCATTCCCGCGAGTCTTCTCATCGTTCAGCCTCCATCTGGTTGTCCTTAACACGAGACGGACGGCTGTTTGGATCAATGGCCCATATGCTGGTGCCATGCTGGACAACCCGCGCTCACCGCGCGTCAGGGCCGTTGCCAAGCTTGCCAAGCGTTCCGCCCGCGCTGAGACGGGGCTGTTCCTTCTCGAAGGGCCGCAGGCCGTGGCCGAGGCCATCGCCTTCCGGCCCGAGCTCCTCGTCGACCTGTTCGCGACGCCGACCGCGCTGGAGCGGTATCCGGAGATCGGCCGCGCAGCGGACGACGTCGACCTCGAGGTCGAGTTCGTCTCCGAGCAGGTCCTGGATGCGATGGCCGACACCGTCACTCCGCAGGGTTTCGTGGCGGTCGCCCGTCAGTTCCCCACCTCGATCCGGGACATCCTCACCGGCGATCCGAAGCTCGTCGCGATTCTGGAGGAGGTGCGCGACCCCGGCAATGCGGGGACCATCATCCGCGCCGCCGACTCGGCCGGCGCCGACGCCGTCGTACTGACCGGCCGGACCGTCGACCTGTACAACCCGAAGGTGGTCCGCTCGACGACCGGGTCCCTGTTCCACGTCCCCGTGGCCGTCGGCGCGGATCTGGCGGATGTGATCGGCCGCGCCCATTCGGCCGGCCTCCAGGTGCTGGCGGCCGACATCAAGGGCGAGGACCTTCTCGCGGCTCGCCGTGACGGCGAGCTCGCGCGGCCGACGGCCTGGGTCTTCGGAAACGAAGCTCACGGTCTGGCCGACGAGCTGCTGGAGCTGGTGGACCGCGTGGTCACGGTGCCGATCTACGGCCGGGCCGAGTCGATGAATCTCGCCACGGCCGCCTCGGTCTGCCTCTACGAATCGGCGTTCGCGCAGCGCACCTGACACCGGTCATCCACAGTCATTCGGGGCTCTCCACAGACTCGATCGAAGTCCGGGAGGCGACGTGAGCGCCGACTAGACTGGGTGACCGTGTCAGATACCACGGAGATCACCGAATCCGCCGTCGAGGCGGCGGTCGGCGCGGCCCTTGCCGCGATCGACGCCGCGAACGACTCGGCGTCCTTGAAGACGGTGCGCCACGACCACACGGCAGAGGGCTCGCCGCTCGCACGACTCAATGCGAGCATCCGCTCCCTCCCCGGCGACCAGAAGGCCGCCGCGGGCAAGCTGGTCGGTGGCGCACGCGCACGTGTGGCCCAGACATTCACCGCCAAAGAGGCCGAGATCGCTCGGGCGGAAGAGGCGGCCCAGCTCGCCGCCGAGACCGTCGACGTGACGGCGCTGCCCTCCCGTTGGACGCCCGGTGCCCGCCACCCGCTGAGCCTGCTCCAGGAGCGCATCGCCGACGTCTTCGTCGGCATGGGCTGGGAGGTCGCAGAGGGCCCGGAGCTCGAGAGCGAGTGGTACAACTTCGACGCGCTGAACTTCGACGCCGACCACCCCGCGCGGGCGATGCAGGACACGTTCTTCGTCGAGCCGACGGACGCCCACCTCGTGATGCGTACGCACACCTCGCCGGTGCAGCTGCGCGCCCTGCTCGGCGACGACCTCCCCGTGTACCGCATCGCGCCCGGCCGGGTGTACCGCACCGATGAGTTCGACGCGACCCACCTGCCGGTCTTCACGCAGACCGAGGGCATCGCGGTCGACAAGGGCCTCACCATGGCGCACCTGCGCGGCACCCTCGATCACTTCGTCAAGTCGCTGTTCGGCGAGGAGGCACGTGTGCGCCTCCGCCCCAACTACTTCCCGTTCACCGAGCCCAGTGCCGAGCTCGACCTGTGGCACCCGACCTTCGCGGGCGGTGCGCGGTGGATCGAGTGGGGCGGCTGCGGGATGGTGAACCCCAACGTGCTGCGGTCGGCGGGCATCGACCCCGATGTCTACTCGGGCTTCGCGTTCGGGATGGGCGTGGAGCGAGCGCTGATGTTCCGCAACGACGTCAAAGACATGCGTGACATGGCCGAGGGCGATGTCCGGTTCTCTCAGCAGTTCGGAATGGTGGTCTGATGCGCGTCCCCCTGAGTTGGCTCGGCGAGTTCGTCGACCTGGAGCCCGGAACGACGCCCGAGGAGGTGCACGCCGCCCTCGTGTCGGTCGGACTCGAAGAGGAGGAGATCCACACCTTCGAGCTGTCCGGTCCCATCGTGGTCGGCCAGGTGCTGGAGTTCGTGGAGGAGCCGCAGACCAACGGCAAGACCATCCGCTGGTGCCAGGTGCGCGTCGCGCCCGAGGGTCAGTCCGCGGCCGACGGCGGCGCCGACGTGCGCGGCATCGTCTGCGGCGCCCGCAACTTCTTCGAGGGCGACAAGGTCGTCGTCACGCTGCCGGGTGCGGTGCTGCCCGGTCCGTTCCCCATCGCCGCGCGCAAGACCTACGGCCACGTCTCCGACGGCATGATCGCGTCGGCGCGAGAGCTCGGTCTGGGCGACGAGCACGACGGCATCCTGCGACTCAGCACGCTCGGTCTCGACCCGGAGGTCGGTACCGACGCCGTGGCACTGCTGGGCCTCGACGACGCCGCCGTCGAGGTGAACGTCACCCCCGACCGCGGCTATGCCTTCTCGATCCGCGGCATCGCCCGTGAGTACTCGCACGCGACGGGCGCAGCATTCCGCGATCCGGCGGATGCGGTGCCGGTCAGCGTCGATCACGCGAGTGGCTTCAGCGTCGCGATCGACGACGCCGCGCCGATCCGCGGCCGCGTCGGGGCGAGCGTGTTCGTCACCCGTGTCGTGCGCGACGTCGAAGGCAGCCGCCCGACGCCGCCGTGGATGATCGCCCGGCTCACGCTTGCCGGCATCCGCTCGATCTCGCTCATCGTCGACATCACCAACTACGTGATGCTCGAACTGGGCCAGCCGATCCACGGCTACGACCTCGACAAGCTCACCGGCGGCATCATCGTGCGGCGTGCGACGGCGGGGGAGAAGCTGGTCACGCTCGACGACCAGACCCGCACCCTCGACGCGGAAGACCTCGTCATCACCGACGGTTCCGGTGCGATCGGTCTCGCCGGCGTCATGGGTGGCGCCTCCACCGAGATCGGCCCGGACACGCGCAACGTCCTCATCGAAGCCGCGAACTTCGATCCGGTGTCGATCGCGCGCACCGCCCGCCGCCACAAGCTGCCGAGCGAGGCGTCCAAGCGCTTCGAGCGCGGAGTTGACCCGAAGGTCGCGGTCGCTGCGGCGGGACGCGTCGTTCAGCTGCTCGAGCAGCTCGCGGGCGGGACGGCTGACGATCTCGGGTCGCTGCTCGACGACTCCGAGACCGCCGACGCGATCCGCCTCCCGGACGGCTACCTGGCCGCGCTCATCGGCGTCGAATTCACCGACGACGAGATCCGTGGCGCTCTCGCCGAGATCGGCGGCGGAGTGACCGAGACCGATGGCGCCCTGCTCGTGGCGCCCCCGACCTGGCGACCCGATCTGCGCGACAAGTCCGACCTGGCGGAGGA
The DNA here is from genome assembly GCF_042465655.1 of Leifsonia sp. T36S-04. Taxonomy (GTDB): domain Bacteria; phylum Actinomycetota; class Actinomycetes; order Actinomycetales; family Microbacteriaceae; genus Leifsonia. The sequence continues at coordinate 2,336,817 of NZ_CP146286.1, read as the reverse complement.
AGTGGCCCGCATCGTCGGGTACGACCGCATCCCGTCCGTCCTTCCCGTCGCGCCTCCGGGCCGTGGCCTGACCCGCGAACAGCGACTCCGTCGTGCCGTCGCCCAGACGCTCGCCGACAACGGCGGAACCGAGGTGCTGGCGTTCCCGTTCGTGAGCGCCGCGCAGAACGACCTGTTCGGATCCGCCGAACCGGTCGGTCACGTACCCGCGGTCCGGCTGGCCAACCCCCTCGACGCGACCGCTCCCTACCTGCGCACCTCGTTGCTGCCCGGCTTGCTCGAGGTGGCGAAGCGCAACCTCGCGCGCGGTCTCGTCGACCTGCGCGTGTACGAGCTGGGCACCGTGTTCCGGCCGTCCGACGGCTCCATCGGCAGCGAGACGCTGCCGCCCGGGGCCGCGCTGCCCGGAGCCGAGGTGCTCGCCGGGCTGAACGCGGGCATCCCGGCGCAGCCACGGCGCCTCGCCGGCGTCGTCGTGGGCGATGCCGTCGACAAGCAGCCCGGGATGCCCGCAGTGCCCGCCGGACTCATCGACGCGCTCGACATGGTCCGCCAGACCGCAGCCGCCGTCGGTGTGACCGTCGACCTCGTGCAGTCCTCGCACCAGGCGCTCCACCCGGGCCGCACGGCCCAGCTGGTGGCGGTCGCCGCCGACGGCGCTCGGGTGCCCGTGGGCCACGCCGGCGAGCTGCTGCCGGCTCTCGCACACGAGCTCGACCTGCCCCGCGTCGTCGCGGTGTTCGAACTCGACCTCGACGCGCTCATGGCGGTGGCGCCGGCGGACACCATCGCGGGCGTGATCGCCGGATTCCCGGCGGCGACACAGGACCTCTCGCTGGTGGTCCCGTCCGAGGTGCCCGCGGGCGACGTGCTCGGTGCGGTCCGCGAGGGTGCCGGAACACTGCTGGAAGACATCCGGCTCGTGGACGACTACCGCGGCGCCGGCCTCCCGGAGGGGCGCAAGAGCCTCACGTTCGCGCTGCGGTTCCGTGCCGTCGACCGCACGCTCACTGCCGCCGAGGCGAGCGAGGCCAAACTGGCCGGGTCCGCCCGCGCCGCCGAGCTCTACGGCGCGGCCATCCGCGAGTAAGGCGGGCGCCTCCCTCCCGTCACCGGTGTGAATGCCGGCGTTCGTAACCTGCGCCGCTGCGCGACCCCCAGCGCTCGTTACGAACGGCGGCGTTCGTCGTCCCGGGTGAAGGCGCACAGCACCGATGGCCGGATTTGGTGACGGGCGGGGAGGGAGCGCTAGGGTTGTCCCATGCTTTCCGTCCGGTGCACCGCTTCGACGCGTGCGGCATTCGCCGCCCGCGCTCTGCGCCGACGCCTGCGCGACCGCCGAAGCTAGGCGGCGTTCCGGGCGGTCCTGTGCGGATCGACGTGGGGCGTCGCCGTCGCCGAGACTCACGTCGTCCACACGAAAAGGAAAGAAGCATGACTTTCTCGGTCGCCGTCGCAGGCGCCTCCGGATACGCGGGTGGTGAGCTGCTGCGCATCCTCGCCGGTCACCCGGATTTCGAGATCCGCACAGTCACCGCGCACCAGAACGCCGGGCACCCGCTGATCGCCCACCAGCCGCACCTCCGCTCGCTCGCCCACCTGACGCTCCAGGAGACGTCGGCCGCCAACCTGGCGGGTCACGATGTGGTGTTCCTGGCGCTCCCGCATGGAGCGTCGGGCGAAATCGCCGCGCAGCTGCCCGACGAGACGATCGTGGTCGACTGCGGAGCCGACCACCGGCTGGAGGATCCGGCCGACTGGGCGGCCTTCTACGGCGGCGAGCACTTCGGCGCCTGGGCGTACGGCGTGCCCGAGCTCCCGCTGGTGACGCCCGCGACGCCCGGCACCGCGGCCGTCGCCGCGGACGCCGCGAAGCAGCGCACCAACCTCGTCGGCGCCCGGCGCATCGCCGCACCTGGCTGCAACGCCAGCGCTGTCTCGCTGGCTCTCGCCCCCGGCATCGCCGCCGGCCTGATCGAGGACCGGGACATCGTCGCTGTGCTCGCCGTCGGCCCGTCGGGCGCAGGCAAGTCGCTGAAGACGATGTACCTGGCGAGCGAGATCCTCGGCTCGGCCAACCCGTACGGGGTGGGAGGGACGCACCGCCACATCCCCGAGATCCAGCAGAACCTCCGCAAATCGGGCGCGACCGCGCCGACCGTCTCGTTCACGCCCGTGCTCGTGCCGATGTCGCGCGGCATCCTCGCCACGTCGACCGCACGGGTGAAGCCCGGCGTGACGGCCGAGCAGGTGCAGGCGGTCTGGGAGGCCGCGTACGCCGGCGAACCGTTCGTTCAGGTTCTCCCGGCGGGGACCCTCCCGCGCACCTCCGATGTCCTGGGGGCGAACACCGTGCTGATCGGCGTCGCGCTCGACGAGGCCGCCGGACGCGTGGTGACCGTGCTCGCCCTCGACAACCTGTACAAGGGGACGGCCGGAGCCGCCATCCAGTCCGTGAACATCGCTCTCGGTCTCGACGAGACCGCGGGCCTGACCGTGAACGGGGTCGCACCGTGAGTGTCACAGCCGCATCCGGATTCTCCGCCGCGGGCGTCGTCGCCGGACTCAAGTCGAGCGGCAAGCGCGACCTCGCGCTCGTGCAGAACCGTGGCCCGCTGAACGCCGCGGCCGCCGTGTTCACGACCAATCGCTGCAAGGCGAATCCCGTGCTGTGGAGCGAGCAGGTGATCCAGGACGGCGTCGTGTCGGCCATCGTCCTGAACTCCGGCGGCGCCAACTGCTACACGGGCGCCCAGGGGTTCCAGACCACCCACGCGACGGCGGAGGCCGTGGCCGGGAAGCTGGGCATCTCCGCCGGCGACGTGCTGGTCTGCTCCACGGGTCTCATCGGCGAGCAGCTGCCCCTCGACAAGCTGCTCGCGGGCGTCTCGGTCGCGTCCGGCGCGCTCGCGTCCGATGCGGGCCTCGGCGCCGCGGAGGCGATCATGACCACCGACACCCGGCCCAAGCAGGCCGAGTACCGGTCCCCGGACGGCTGGACCGTCGGCGGCATGGCGAAGGGCGCCGGGATGCTGGCGCCCGGGCTCGCGACCATGCTCGTCGTCCTCACCACCGACGCGGTCCTCGACTCGGGGCAGTTGGATCGGGCCCTGCGCTCGGCCACGCGTGTCACCTTCGACCGGCTCGACTCCGACGGCTGCATGTCGACGAACGACACGGTCGCGTTGCTCGGATCCGGCGCGAGCGGCGTGGCACCGGACGAAGCGGAGTTCGCACGCGCCCTGACCGCGCTCTGCCGTGACCTCGCCGAGCAGCTGCAGGCGGACGCCGAGGGCGCCTCGCACGACGTGGCGATCGAGGTCGTGAACGCGCGAACGGAGGATGACGCGGTGACCGTTGCGCGAGCGGTCTCGCGCAGCAATCTCTTCAAGGCGGCCATCTTCGGAAACGACCCCAACTGGGGCCGCGTGCTCGCCGCGGCCGGCACCACCGACGCCGAGTTCGATCCGTACGGCATCGACGTTGCGATCAACGGCGTCCAGGTGTGCACGGCGGGCGAGCCCGACCGGCCCCGGGAGCTGGTGGATCTGACGCCGCGCAAGGCGCACATCCTGATCGACCTGCACGCGGGCGACGAGACGGCGACCATCCTGACCAACGATCTCACCCACGACTACGTGCACGAGAACAGCGCGTACGCGAGCTGATGGGGACGGACGAGATGCCAGACATGACCATCGACGACACGGACGAGCTGTCCGACGAGGCGCTCGATCGCGAGGCGGCCGCCACGAAGGCGGCGACGCTGATCGAGTCGCTGCCGTGGCTGAAGACGTTCCACGACCGCATCATCGTGGTGAAGTTCGGCGGCAACGCCATGGTCAGCGAGGAGCTGCAACGCACCTTCGCCGAGGACATGGTCTATCTGCGCTACGCCGGCATCCGCCCGGTCGTCGTCCACGGCGGCGGCCCGCAGATCTCGGCGATGCTCGAGCGGCTCGGCATCCCGTCGGAGTTCCGCGGCGGCTACCGCGTGACGACCCCGGAGACGATGGAGGTGGTCCGCATGGTCCTCACCGGCCGGATCAACCGCGACATCGTCGGCAACATCAACAAGCACGGTCCGCTCGCCTCCGGTCTCTCGGGCGAGGACGCGGCTCTGTTCCAGGGCCGTCGCCGCGCCGCGGTGATCGACGGCGAGGAGGTCGACCTCGGGCTCGTCGGCGACGTCGTCGCGGTCGACCCGGAGGCCGTGCTGACGCAGCTCGCCGCCGGCCGCATCCCGGTCGTGTCGTCGATCGCGCCGGACATCGACGATGCTGGGCAGGCGCTCAACGTCAACGCCGACGCCGCCGCCGCCGCGCTCGCGGTCGCGCTCGGCGCCGCGAAGCTCGTGATCCTGACGGATGTGGCCGGCCTCTACCGGGACTGGCCGAACCGTGATTCGCTGCTCTCGAAGATCGGCGCGGACGAGCTGCGGGAGCTGCTCCCGACGCTCGAGTCGGGCATGATCCCGAAGATGGCGGCCTGCCTGGACGCGGTCGACGGGGGAGTGGAGAAGGCGGCGATCATCGATGGGCGGGTGCCGCACTCGATCCTGCTCGAGGTGTTCACGCAGTCCGGAATCGGTACGGAGGTGGTGCCCGCGTGAGCGAGGTCCTGGGAGAGAACATCGACGCGGATACCGCGCAGTGGCGCGACGGCGGCTGGAAGGCACCGTACGGGAACGCGATGATGCGGACGCTGGCGACGCCGAAGCTGATGCTGGTGCGCGGCGAGGGCGCCCGGGTCTGGGATGTCGACGGCAACGAGTACCTCGACTTCCTGGCGGGCATCGCGGTGAATTCGCTCGGGCACGCGCATCCCGCGCTCGTCGACGCGGTCAGCCGGCAGATCGGGACGCTCGCGCACGTGTCCAACTACTTCTCGACCCCGCCGCAGATCGAGCTGGCGAACCGTCTGCGCACCATCACGGGCGCGGGCGATCAGGGGCGCGTGCTGTTCGGCAACTCGGGTGCGGAGGCGAACGAAGCGGCCTTCAAGCTGGCCCGCCTCAACCGCGGTCCGCACGGCCGCCGCACGCGCGTTCTCGCCCTGAACAACGCGTTCCACGGGCGCACCATGGGCTCGCTCGCTCTCACCGGCAAGCCGCCGATGCGGGAGGCGTTCGAGCCGTTGCCGGGCGGCGTCGTGCACATCGACTCCACGATCGCAGCGCTGGAGGCGGCCATCGACGACCACGTGGCCGCCCTGTTCGTTGAGCCCATCAAGGGCGAGGCCGGGGTGCTGGACCTCCCCCACGGCTTCCTCCGGCGGGCCAGGGAGCTGACGGAGCAGCACGGCGCGCTGCTCATCGTCGACGAGATCCAGACCGGTGTGGGACGCACCGGCCAGTGGTTCGCCTACCAGCACTCGGGGATCGTCCCGGATGCGGTCACCGTCGCGAAGGGCATCGCCGGCGGCGTGCCGATCGGCGCGCTCGTCACGTTCGGGTGGGCGTCCGACCTGTTCACGCAGGGGCAGCACGGATCGACCTTCGGCGGCAATCCGCTCGCCACCGCAGCAGGCAACGCGGTCCTCGCCGAGATCGAGAGCTCCGACCTGGTCGGCAACGCGGCGCGTCGCGGGGAGGAGCTGAAGCAGATCATCCGCTCCTACGATTCGCCGCTCATCGGCGAGGTTCGCGGCCACGGACTGTTGATCGGCATCGGTCTGACCGACGGAGAGGCGCACCGCCTCGCGGATGTCGCGCTGACCCACGGGCTGATCATCAACGCGCCCAACGAGTCGAGCATCCGGCTGGCGCCGCCGCTGATCGTGGGCGACGCGGAGCTCGCCGACTTCCGCGAACGCTTCGGACGCGCACTCGCGTCCGTCTGACCTCCCTGACCACCTCCTCCTGCACCATGAAAGGGCGGGCAGTATGACCCGGCACTTCCTTCGCGACGACGACCTCTCGCCCGCCGAGCAGGCCGAGGTCCTGTCCCTCGCGGCCGACCTCAAGCGCGACCGCTTCCGGGCGACGCCGCTGGCCGGCCCGCAGACCGTCGCCGTGATCTTCGACAAGACCTCGACGCGCACCCGCGTCTCGTTCGCCGTGGGCATCGCGGACCTCGGTGGCAGCCCCCTCATCATCCAGAGCGGCGAGAGCCAGCTGGGCGGAAAGGAGTCGCTGGCCGATACCGCACGGGTGCTGGAGCGGATGGTCGCTGCGATCGTCTGGCGCACCTACGCTCAGTCGGGGCTCGAGGAGATGGCCGAAGGGACGCGGGTCCCGGTCGTCAACGCGCTGTCGGACGACTTCCACCCGTGCCAGATCCTGGCCGACCTGCTGACCGTGCGTGAGCACAAGGGCCGCACGGAGGGACTCACCATGAGCTACTTCGGCGACGGTGCGAACAACATGGCGCACTCGTATCTGCTCGGCGGTGCGACGGCCGGGATGCACGTCCGCATCGCGGCGCCCGCCGGCTACGCTCCGGATGCGGCGATCGTCGCCGACGCGACGGCGATCGCCGAGCGGACCGGAGGTTCGGTGGCGGTGATGACCGACCCGGCAGAAGCTGCGACAGGTGCGGATGTCATGGTCACCGACACGTGGGTGTCGATGGGCAAGGAGGACGAGAAGGCCGAGCGCGTGACCGTCTTCGGCGACTACACGGTCGACTCCCGGCTGATGGGACTCGCCGACCCCGACGCGATCTTCCTGCACTGCCTCCCGGCGTACCGCGGCTACGAGGTCAGTGCGGAGGTGCTCGACGGGCCGCAGTCGGTGGTCTGGGACGAGGCCGAGAACCGCCTGCACGCGCAGAAGGCGCTGCTCGCCTGGCTGCTGGAGAAGAACGTCACCGTGGAGGCCGGCGCATGACGGAGGAGACGACGGGCGTCGGCAAGACCGGCGAAGGCTCGCTCTGGGGCGGCCGGTTCGCCGGCGGTCCGTCGCCCGAGCTCGCGGCGCTCAGCAAGTCGACGCACTTCGACTGGGAGCTCGCGGCGTACGACATCGCCGGCTCGCGGGCGCACGCCCGTGCGCTCGCCGCCGCCGGGTATCTGACGCCGGAGGAGCTCGACGGGATGCTCTCCGCCCTCGACGAGCTCGACCGCGACGTCGCATCCGGCGCCTTCACCGCGGCTGAGAGCGACGAGGACGTGCACGGAGCGCTGGAGCGCGGCCTCATCGACCGCGCGGGCGCCGAGTTGGGCGGCAAGCTGCGGGCCGGCCGCAGCCGCAACGACCAGATCGCCACCCTCATCCGACTGTACCTCCGCGATCACGCCGGCGTCGTCGCCGAGCAGCTGATCGCTCTGGTCGACGCCATCGCGTCGCAGGCGGGCGCGCATCCGACCGCCGTGATGCCGGGTCGCACTCACCTGCAGCACGCGCAGCCCGTGCTGCTCGCACACCACCTGCTCGCGCACTGCTGGCCGCTGGTGCGCGACCTGGAGCGACTGGCCGATTGGGATGTGCGGGCGAACGTCTCGCCCTACGGCTCCGGTGCCCTGGCCGGCTCGACCTTGGGGCTCGACCCAGCGCTGGTGGCCCGGGAGCTGGGCTTCGCTCGCAGCTCCGAGAACTCCATCGACGGCACGGCCGCACGGGATGTGGTGGCCGAGTTCGCGTACGTCGCCGCCCAGATCGGTGTCGACCTCTCCCGGTTCGCCGAGGAGATCATCCTGTGGAACACGCGGGAGTTCGGTTTCGTCACGCTCGACGACGGCTACTCGACCGGATCGTCGATCATGCCGCAGAAGAAGAACCCCGACATCGCGGAGCTCGCCCGCGGCAAGGCGGGCCGCCTGATCGGCAACGCCACCGGGCTGCTCACGACGCTCAAGGGGCTGCCGCTGGCGTACAACCGTGACCTTCAGGAGGACAAGGAGCCGGTGTTCGACTCCGTCCGCACCCTCGAGACGGTGCTCCCGGCCTTCGCCGGGATGGTGGCGACCATGCGCTTCAACATCGAGCGGATGGCCGAGCTCGCCCCGCAGGGCTTCTCGCTCGCCACCGATGTGGCGGAGTGGCTGGTCAAGCAGCACGTGCCGTTCCGGGTCGCGCACGAACTCAGCGGCAGCCTGGTGCGCGTCGCGGAGGAGAACGGGCTCGAACTGCACGAGGTGTCCGACGAGCAGCTCGCCGCTGTCTCGCCGCTGCTGACGCCCGACGTGCGGACGGTGCTGACTGTCGAGGGCTCGGTCGCCAGCCGCGACGGCGTGGGGGGCACGGCACCCGACCGCGTCGCCGAGCAGCTCGCTGCGCTGACCGACCATGTCCGCAAGGCCACGCTGGCGCTGAGGTCGACGAGAAGGGACCTGGTCTGATGGCGCGATTCGAGCCGGAACGCCGACGTCCCTGGATCATCACGGCGATCGTGGTGGTCGCCGTCGCGGTGATCGTGGTCGGTCTGATCGTGGCCGTCGCCGCGGGCGGCCGGATCTTCTGACGTGACGCTGTACCGGCCCGCGCGCGACGAGTTCCTGGCGTCGTCGCTGGAGGTCGCCCCGCGCCTGCTGGGCGCTGTGCTGCGCCACGACTCGCCGGAGGGGACGGTCGCCCTGCGCATCACTGAGGTGGAGGCGTACATCGGCGACGGGCTCGACCCGGGCTCGCACGCCTTCCGCGGCCGCACCAAGCGCAACGGTGTCATGTACGGCCCGCCCGGCCATGTGTACACGTACTTCACCTATGGGATGCACGTCTGCGCCAACGTCGTGTGCTCGCCCGAGGGGGAGGCGACGGCCGTGCTGCTGCGCGCGGCGGAGGTCATCGACGGCGAGGACCTCGCGGAGCATCGGCGTGTGGGCGCGAGCGGGCGCAGCATCCCGCACCGCGACCTCGCCCGCGGTCCCGCGCGACTGGTGGTGGCAGCGGGGATGAGCCTCGCCGACGACGGAGCCGACCTGTTCAGCCCGCCGTTCGAGATCGAGTTGCCGACCGAGCAGGCCGAGTACGCCACCGGCCCGCGGACCGGAGTGTCGGGCCCGGGAGGCGGTCTCGCGTTCCCGTGGCGTTACTGGCTGCCCGGCGACCCGACGGTCTCGGCCTACAAGCGGCACCCCCGTGCCCACGGATGAGGACGCAGCACGATCGACGCTCCGCCTCGTGGACTCCAGGCTCAGCCGGTGACGATTAGGAAGATGCCAGCGCAGGCGCACGCCCAGATGATGCTGGTCAGCGTCCCGATGATGAACCGTTCGCGCGCCTCAGCCTCGGCCAGCTCGGTGAACCTACCGACGCCTTTGATGGCGATAAGCACGGCAAGACCTTCGGGGAAGCCCGCCATGATCGTCCCTGCCGCGGCTAGACGCTCGAGTACGCCGATGGTGGTGCCTCCGCGCAGGACCTCGCGCGTCGTCGTCTCGCCCTCGGCTGTGAGTGCAGGAACGAGGATGCCGTCATGCGGGCTCGGACGGGTGCTGCTCCTCGTCGCCAAGGCGAGGACCAGTTGCGAGGCGGGCCATCCGCCGAGGGCCGCGAGAGCAAGCACCGTGATTCCGATGAGCACCCGGTAAACCAGCGGCGCCTGCTGCCCTGGGTTCAGCACGATGACGAAGGCAGCAGCGAGTAGCCCGGTCGCACAGTAGACAAGGAGACGTCGCGGCGCCTGGAGAGTCGCCGCGATGCATCCGAGGGAGGCGACGAGCAGGACAAGCGCAACGGCCCACAGAGCGTGCGGAAGGATCTGACCCAGCAGCACGGGTACCGGCCCCCAGCTCGTCATGCATCCTCCTCGGCGTCGGCGGCATCCGCCTGTGCGGCGTCGGCGTGCGCCAACAGCCTAACGAGTGCTGGATGAGCGGCCAGTTCGACGCGGAGGGCCGCGGCGCGGGCGCGGTCGCTTGCGGACTGTGGGGTGATCCCGAGCCGTTCGGCAGCCTGTGCCTGCGTCAGCCCGCTGGTCACCAGGTCGTAGAGCTGCCACCCAGCGGCAGTGCGTCCCTCCCGCAGCGTCAGCAGGAGCGCCAGCATCGCCTCTGCGTCAGCGGCGGGCTCGGGTGCCCGGATCGCGGCGACCGCGAGCCGGCTGGGGCTACGTTTCGCGCGGTCGACCGCCGCACGCGCGGCGACGAAAGCGTCTCCGCTCGCCTCGCGGGTGTGTTCGGGAAGGGGGCGCCGGACCGTGCCAAGCCCTAGTCCGGTGCTCCAGGAGCCGTCTCGCGTGAGCGAAAGGATGAGGTCGAAGGCGGTCGCGGCGTCGTCCGTGAGTACCTGTACTTCATCGCCGGCATTTCGGTCGGGGGGTAGGGTCAGCCGGGATCCGAAGCGCTGCGCGATCGAGGCGAGGGTCGGCCCGACGAGGTCGGCGCGTCCCCGGCTATCGACTTGGTCGGCTGTCACGACGAACATGTGGGCCCCTTCGTCAGGCTTCAGATCCTGATACTGATTGTATCAGGCCTCTGCGCCTGATGGATATGGTATCAGGCCTGTAGCCCTGAGCTGGGAGCGTCACCGCGACGCGAGCCACCAAGAGGCGAAGCACAGCAGAGCCCAGCCGGCACCGACCAGCGTGCCGAGCACGCGCACCCCCGCCGAGCCGCTGTGCGAGCGGGTGGCGACGATGCCGAGCGCCTGCACCGCCAGGAGGACGGCCGCGACCTCCGGCAGGCCGAGGAGCAGGGCGAGCACGAACCCGAACCGTTCGGCGACTCCGGCCCAGTCGAAGGCGGGGAGGGACGGGGGAGCGCGATCGGGGTCCGGCGGGATCAGGGCGAGCACTTCATCCACCACCGGCGCGCCGCCCAGGCTCGCGGCGAGCAGCGCAGCGATCGCGACCCACCACAGCGCGGCCGGAGGCAGAGGGCCGTCGATCGTGGAGACACCGACGGCCGCGAGGACCATCACGAGCGCCGCGCTGGCGAACAGGGCTGTGGGGAGTTCGCGGCGGACGGCGGGGAAGGCGTAGGCCAGCCCCACGGCGGCGCTCGCGAGCAGAAGAAGGAGGACGACAGCGGTCACGAACCCGAGCGTAGGAGAGAACCTGCGCGCACGCGCGCATTGGTACGGTTGTACGCATGTCCGAAACCGTCACCTCCCGCGCAGCGAGCCTCGCCGCGCAGTCCAACGACGCGTCCTTCGACGACGTCTGGGACGAGCTCGTGTGGCGCGGCCTCATCCATGTGTCGACAGACGAGGCCGCCCTCAAAGAACTGCTGAGCGGGGAGCCGATCACCTACTACTGCGGTTTCGACCCGACGGCGCCCAGCCTGCACCTCGGGAACCTGGTGCAGCTGCTCATGATGCGCCGCCTGCAGCTGGCCGGCCACCGGCCGCTCGGGCTGGTCGGCGGGTCCACCGGCCTCATCGGCGACCCGCGGCCGACCGCCGAGCGCACGCTGAACACCAAGGAGACCGTCGCGGAGTGGGTCGGCTACCTGCAAGCGCAGGTCACCCGGTTCCTCTCCGACGACGGCGACAATGCGGTGCGCCTGGTGAACAACCTGGACTGGACCGCGCCGCTGTCGGCGATCGACTTCCTGCGCGAGATCGGCAAGCACTTCCGCGTCGGGACGATGCTGAAGAAGGATGCGGTCGCCGCACGCCTCAACTCGGACGAGGGCATCTCGTACACCGAGTTCAGCTACCAGATCCTGCAGGGGATGGACTTCCTCGAGCTGTACCGGCAGTACGGCTGCGTGCTGCAGACGGGTGGCAGCGACCAGTGGGGCAACCTCACCAGCGGCACGGAACTCATCCGCAAGGTCGAGGGCGCGCACGTCCACGCCATCGGCACGCCGCTGATCACGAACAGCGACGGCACGAAGTTCGGCAAGAGCGAGGGCAACGCGATCTGGCTCGACCCGGCGCTCACGACGCCGTACGCGATGTACCAGTTCTGGCTCAACACCGACGATGCCGATGTGATCGACCGCCTCAAGATCTTCACGTTCCTGTCGCGCGCCGATATCGACGAGCTTGCGCAGAAGGTCGCCGACGAGCCGTTCAAGCGCGAGGCGCAGCGGCGCCTGGCATTCGAGGTGACGTCTCTGGTGCACGGAGAGTCGGCGACCGAGGCCGCCATCGCTGCTTCGCAGGCCCTCTTCGGCCAGGGGGAGCTGACGGAACTCGACGCCGGCACGCTCGAGGCGGCGCTCCGCGAGCTCCCGAACACCACGACCGCGGAGCCGTCGACGACCGTGTCGCAGGCGCTGGTCGACACCGGGCTGACGTCGAGCCTGGGCGAGGCGCGCCGAGCGGTCGCGCAGGGCGGTGTCTACGTCAACAACGCCAAGGTCCCGGATGCCGACCAGCCGATCGGTGCGAACGTGCTGCCCGGCGGCATGGTCGTGCTGCGACGCGGAAAGAAGACGCTCGCCGGTGTCTTCGTCGCGTGACCCGCTGACGTACGGTGGGCTCATGACCGATGCAACGCAGGCGGATGCAGCGCAGACGGATGCAGCGCAGACGGGCGGCGAGGACGGACTGGTCGCCCGGCTCGACGTGATCGAGGAGCAGCCGCTGACCGCTCGCGCCGAGGCGTATGCCCAGCTGCACGAGCAGCTCCGCCGCACCCTGGAGGGCGACGACGAGCATGGCCGCTGAGCGCCGCCTCGACGTGGCGCTCGCAGAGCGGGGGCTCGCCCGCTCGCGTTCGCACGCGGCGACGGTGATCGCGGAGGGTCTCGTGACCGTGGATGGCCGGCCCGCCCTGCGCGCCTCCCAGAAGGTGAGCGACACCCAGGACGTCCAGGTCGCGGGCGCCGACCACTATGTCAGCCGCGGCGCGCACAAGCTGATCGCGGCTCTGGATGCGTTCGGCGTCGACCCCGCCGGTCGCGTGGCCCTCGACGCAGGCGCGTCGACCGGCGGGTTCAGCCAGGTGCTGCTGGAGCGCGGTGCGACCCGGGTGATCGCAGTGGACGTGGGGCACGGGCAGCTGTCGCCCGCGCTCGCCTCGGAGGAGCGCCTCCGGTCGTTCGAGGGTGTCAACGTGCGTTCGCTGACCGCCGCAGTACTGGCGGGTCTGACGGGCGACGATGTGCGTCCGGAGCTCGTCGTCGCGGACCTCTCCTTCATCTCGCTCACCCAGGTGCTGCCCGCACTCGTCGCCACGGCGGCGCGCGGCGCGGACTTCGTTCTGCTGATAAAGCCGCAGTTCGAGGTCGGGCGCCAGGGGATCCGGGAGGGCGTGGTCCGGGATGCGGGACTGCGGGCCGGGGCGGTCTCCGACGTGCTCTGGGCGGCGCACGACGTCGGCCTCGGGACCGCGGGGCTGATTCCGTCGCCGATCGCCGGTGGGCACGGCAATCGCGAGTTCCTCGCGTGGTTCCGTGTCGGCGCGCCGAACTCGTCGGCACTCGGCGACGAGGTGGTTCGGCTATCGCGCTGAGTGAACGTTCTCCACAGATCGGGCATGCGGCCTCTTCCTGCGCGAGAAAACAGAGAGAATGGGTGGACGGCTTTCGAAAGGAGAGGACGTGACACTGATGGGTGCAGCGACGCGGTACATCCTCGTCGTGGCGCACACCGGTCGTCAGGACTCCCTGGAGGCGGGCGTGCGGGTGTCCCGGCAGCTGCTGGCCGCCGGTGTCGTCCCGGTCCTCAGCGCCGACGAGCGCAGAGACCTCCTCGCGGCCGATCCCTCGCTCGACGCCGTCGCGGTGCTGGGCGACGACGTGCCGCCGAGCGAGCTGGAACTCGTGATCGTGCTGGGCGGCGACGGCACCATCCTGCGCGCCGCCGAGCTGGTCCGCGGCTGCTCGGCCCCGCTGCTCGGGGTCAACCTCGGGCATGTGGGCTTTCTCGCCGAGAGCGAGCGCGACGACCTCGAGACGGCCGTGGCCCGCGGGCTGGCGAAGGACTACGAGGTCGAGGAGCGCATGACGCTCTCGGCGCGCGTCAAGGTGGGCCGCGAGGTCGTCTACGAGAGCTGGGCGCTCAACGAGGCGACCGTCGAGAAGGCCAGCCGCGAGCGGATGCTCGAGGTCGTCATCGAGGTCGACGGCCGGCCGATGTCGAGCTTCGGCTGCGACGGCGTCGTCATGTCGACGCCGACCGGCTCGACGGCGTACTCGTTCTCGGCGGGTGGACCGGTCGTCTGGCCGGGGGTCGCCGCGCTCCTGCTCGTGCCGCTGAGCGCGCACGCGCTCTTCTCGCGCCCGCTGGTAGTCGACGCCGACTCGTCCCTCGCGGTCGAGTTGCTCGACCGCGCGGGCGGCGCCGGCATCCTGTGGTGCGACGGGCGACGTCCGTTCGACCTGCCGCGGGGCGCTCGCGTCGTCGTCCGGCGGTCGCCCATCCCGGTGCGTCTCGCGCGGCTGCACGCGGGGCCGTTCACCGACCGCCTGGTGCACAAGTTCGACCTCCCGGTGACGGGATGGCGGGGGCCCGCCGATCGTGACTGACGCACGCGGAGGCATCGAGGAGATCTCGATCAAAGACCTGGGCGTCATCGCCGACGCCTCCCTGCCGCTGGGGTCGGGATTCACCGCGATCACCGGCGAGACCGGCGCGGGCAAGACGATGGTGGTGTCTGCCCTGGGGTTGCTGCTGGGTGAGCGCGCCGACACGGGCGCGGTGCGGCTGGGCAGTCCGCAGGCCTGGGTGGAGGGCCGCTGGCGCGTGCCGACGACCAGCGAAGTCGTCGCGCGCGTACGCGATGCCGGGGGAGACGTCGATCCGATCGATGCGGCGGCGGCGGAGCTCGTGCTCACGCGTTCCGTGTCGGCCGAGGGACGCTCGCGGGCGGTCGTCGGCGGCCGCAGCGCACCGGTCGCCGTCCTGTCCGAACTCGGCGAGCAACTCGTCGTCGTCCACGGCCAGTCCGATCAGATCCGCCTGCGCTCGGCCGTCGCCCAGCGCGCCGCGCTCGACCGCTTCGCCGGGCCGGCCTTCGCCGAGGCCCTGGCCGCGTACGAGCAGGTCTTCCACCGGTGGCGCGACAACCGCTCCGAGCTCGACGAGCTGGTCGCCGACCAGGACCGCCGGGCCCGCGAGGCCGACGACCTGCGGGTCGCGATGGCCGAGATCGAGACCATCGCCCCGCAGCCGGGCGAGGACGACGAACTGGCCGAGCGCGCCGAGCGGCTCACCAACCTCGAAGGGCTCCGGCTCGCCGCCGCCGCCGCCCGCGAGCTGCTGAGCGCGGAGGAGTCCGAGGGCGCGGACGCGCTGGGACTGCTCGACAGCGCCCGTCGCCAGCTGGAACGCGTAGCGCCCCACGACAGCGCCCTGCAGCCCATGGCCGACGCGGTCGCCGAGGCGAACTACCTCATCTCCGACATCGCAGCGCAGCTGTCGTCCTACCTGGCCGCGCTCGACGCCGACGGCGCCCACGAACTCGCGGGCGTGCAGGAGCGGCGCGCCGAGCTCGCGGGCCTCGTCCGCAAGTACGGTCCGACCCTCGACGACGTGATCCGCACGCTCGAGACGGGCAGCCTCCGTCTCTTCGAGCTCGACAGCGACGCCGACCGCATCGGCGAGCTCAGCCGCGAGGTGGAGGAGGATGCCGCGCTCGTCCGCGAGCTGGCCGCAGGACTCAGCGCCGAGCGTGCGGCGGCCGCGGTCCGGCTGTCCGAGGCGGTCAGCGACGAGCTGTCCGCGCTCGCCATGCCGGACGCACGGATCGTGGTCGAGGTCGCACAGCGCGATGTCGACGACCTGGGCTCCTACAGCGCGAGTGGATGCGACCAGGTCGCCATCCTGCTCCAGCCGCATCCCGGCGCCGAGCCCCGTCCGCTCGGCAAGGGCGCCTCGGGCGGCGAGCTGTCGCGCGTGATGCTCGCCATCGAGGTCGTCATCGCCGGCAGCGACCCCGTCCCGACGTTCATCTTCGACGAGGTCGACGCGGGCGTCGGCGGCGCCTCCGCGATCGAGATCGGGCGGCGGCTCGCGCGGCTGGCGGAGTCCGCCCAGGTCATCGTGGTCACGCACCTGGCGCAGGTCGCCGCGTTCGCGAACAACCACCTGACGGTCGTCAAGGGCAACGACGGCGCCGTGACCGCCTCCAGCGTCCGCCGCCTCGACGGCGACGAGCGGATCGCCGAGATGGCCCGTCTGCTGTCGGGCCTCCCCGACTCGGAGAGCGGCCTCGCGCACGCCCGCGAGCTGGTCGACATGGCGTCCGCAGCGCGCCGCTGAACCGGCGTCGAAACGGCGTCGCCGCGCGGAGGGGCCTCCTTCAGGTGATAAGCTATAAGCCCGTGGTGGATAATTCAGCAGCGGGCACTCAAAACGGCATTACCAAGCACATTTTCGTGACAGGTGGTGTCGTTTCTTCGTTGGGGAAGGGCCTCACGGCCGCCTCTCTCGGAAACCTCCTGACGGCTCGCGGACTCCGCGTCGTCATGCAGAAGCTCGATCCCTACCTCAACGTGGATCCGGGCACCATGAACCCGTTCCAGCACGGCGAGGTCTTCGTGACCGACGACGGGGCCGAGACGGACCTCGACATCGGGCACTACGAGCGCTTCCTCGACATCAACCTCGGGCAGTCGGCCAACGTCACCACCGGTCAGATCTACTCCAACGTCATCGCCAAGGAGCGACGGGGCGAGTACCTCGGCGACACGGTGCAGGTCATCCCGCACATCACAGACGAGATCAAGCGCCGGATGCGGCTGCAGGCGCAGCCCGGACCGGACGGCGAGCCCGCTCCGGATGTGATCATCACCGAGATCGGCGGGACCGTCGGCGACATCGAGTCGCAGCCGTTCATCGAGTCCGCCCGCCAGGTGCGCCACGAGCTGGGCCGCAAGAACTGCTTCTTCGTGCACGTCTCGCTCGTCCCGTTCATGAACGCCTCCGGCGAGCAGAAGACCAAGCCCACCCAGCACTCGGTCGCCGCGCTGCGCTCCATTGGAATCCAGCCGGACGCGCTCGTGCTGCGCAGCGACCGTCCGGTGTCGGAGAGCAACAAGCGCAAGATCGCACTCATGTGCGACGTGGACGAGCAGGCTGTCGTGAACGCGATCGACGTGCCGAGCATCTACGACATCCCGACCATGCTCCACGACCAGGGGCTCGACGCGTACATCATCGACCAGCTCGGCCTCGACAAGGCCGACGACGTGAACTGGCACGGCTGGTCGCGCCTGCTGGAGGCGGTGCACGACCCGAAGCACGAGGTCACCATCGGCCTGGTCGGCAAGTACATCGATCTGCCGGACGCCTACCTCTCGGTCACCGAGGCCCTGCGTGCCGGCGGATTCGCCCACCGCACCAAGGTGGCGCTGAAGTGGATCCCGTCCGACGCGTGCCAGACCCCGGAGGGCGCCGCGTCGCAGCTCAGCGACGTCGACGCCATCTGCGTGCCCGGCGGCTTCGGAGTGCGCGGCATCGAGGGCAAGGTCGGCGCACTGCGCTACGCCCGCGAGAACGCGATCCCGGCCCTCGGCCTGTGCCTCGGCCTGCAGTGCATGGTCATCGAGTACGCGCGGCACGAGGCGGGCCTCGCGGGCGCCTCCTCCTCGGAGTTCGATCCGGACACCGAGTTCCCGGTGATCGCCACGATGGCGGAGCAGGTGGACATCATCGCCGGCGGCGACCTGGGCGGCACCATGCGTCTCGGCCTCTACCCGGCGACACTCGCCGAGGGCTCCATCGTCTCCGAGCTCTACGGGGCGAGCGAGGCGTCGGAGCGGCACCGCCACCGCTACGAGGTCAACAACAACTACCGCGAGCAGATCGCCGACGCCGGACTCTGGTTCTCGGGCACGTCGCCCGATGGCCACCTGGTGGAGTACGTGGAGCTGCCCCGCGACGTGCACCCGTTCTACGTCGGCACGCAGGCGCATCCCGAGCTCCGGTCGCGCCCGAACCACGCGCACCCGCTGTTCGCCGGGCTCGTCGGTGCAGCTCTCGACCGCCAGAAGGCCGCCCTCCTGTTCGAGGTCGCCGAGGCGGACTCCGAGATGGTCGCCGAAGCCTGATGACGGCCGACCTGAACGACCAGCCGTTCCGCCCCGAGATCGTCTCGTCCGAGACGGTGTTCGAGGGCAAGATCTGGAACGTGCGGCGTGACGTCTTCCGGTACAACGGCGACGAGATCACCCGCGAGTACGTCGACCACACCGGTGCCGTCGCCATCCTGGCCATGGACGAGGACGGTCGCGTCCTGCTCATCCGCCAGTACCGGCACCCGGTGCGTCATCGTGACTGGGAGATCCCGGCGGGCCTGCTCGACAAGCCCGGCGAGGACCCGCTGACCGCGGCCCAGCGGGAACTGGGCGAGGAGGCCGACCTCGAGGCCGACGAGTGGAACGTGCTCACCGACGTCTTCACGAGCCCGGGTGGGAACGACGAGTCCATCCGCCTGTACCTCGCCCGCGGCATCCACTCGACCGGATCCGCGTTCGCCCGCGAGGCGGAGGAGGCCGACATCGAGGTGCGCTGGGTTCCGCTCGACGAGGCGGTCGAGGCGGTGCTGCAGCGCCGCGTCCACAACGCACCGCTGATCATCGCCCTCCTCGCCGCCCGCACCGCGCGCGAGCAGGGGTGGAGCACGCTCGGAGCGGCGGACGAGCCGTGGCCGAGTCACCCCAAACTCACCGCATGAGCATCGCGGTCGATGTCGACGCCTTCCTGAGGCATGTCGCCATCGAGCGCGGTCTCTCGGCCAACACGGTCGCGGCGTACCGGCGCGACCTCGCCGTCTACGGCGACTGGCTCTCGGCGCAGGGCATCGACGACCTCGCGGCGGTGACGCCGGCGACGCTGTCGGCGTTCGCCATCCACCTGAGGACGCCGGAGGAGGCGCCGGGAGCGACGCCAGGCGCGACTCCGTTGGCTGCCTCCTCGCTTGCTCGCATGCAGTCGACGGTGCGCGGCTTGCACCGGTTCCTGCTCGAGGAGGGCCGGGTCCCGGTGGATGCGGCCCGCGACCTGCGCCCGCCCAAGCTGCCCAGCCGGCTGCCGAAGGCGATCTCGGTGGAGCAGGTCGCGGCGCTCCTCGCCGCGACCGACGGCGACGACGTGGCCTCCCTGCGCGACAAGGCGCTGCTGGAGCTCATGTACGCGACCGGAGCCCGGGTCAGCGAGGCGGTCGGGCTGAACGTCGACGACGTGATCGACGCAGAGGTCGTCCGTCTGACCGGAAAGGGCAGCAAGCAGCGGATCGTGCCGCTCGGGTCGTACGCGCAGGACGCCGTCTCCGCCTACCTGGTGCGGGCGCGTCCGGTGCTGTCGGCGAAGGGCCGGTCGACGCCCGCGCTGTTCCTCGGGATGCGTGGGGCACGGCTCTCGCGGCAGAACGTGTGGCTCATCATCCGGGCCGCCGCCGAACGGGCTCACCTGGAGGTGGACCACCTGTCGCCGCACACCCTCCGTCACTCCTTCGCGACGCACCTGCTAGCCGGGGGAGCGGATGTCCGGGTCGTCCAGGAGCTGCTGGGCCACTCGTCGGTAGCCACGACGCAGATCTACACGCTGGTGACCGCGGACACCCTCCGCGACGTCTACACGACGTCCCACCCCCGCGCGCGCTGACCCCGCCTGCCGCGTGTGCTGCGATTCGTCACGAATCGTCGGATTCGCGCCCGCATAACGGCGATTCGTCACGAATCAGCGGCGGGCTTGGCGCAAATCGCGCGGTCAGGAAGGGGTGCGGTGGCGGCGGCGCGGGGCGCGGCGGCGCAGCCACACGAACACAGACCCGCCGTCGAAGCCGACGCGGCGCGTCGGCACGAAGCCGAGCTTCGCGAGCACCCCGAAGGATGGCGCGTTCCAGGTCGCGACAGTGGCCCACAGCACCGGGAAGCCCGCGTCGAACGCCGCGTCCGCCACTGCAGCCGCCGCCTCCGTCGCGTACCCGTGCCCGACGTGTCCCCGCAGCAGTTCGTAGGCGAGCTCGGGCTGGGATGCGGAGGCCCGCCCGACGATCAGGCCGCAGTATCCGACGACGTCACCCGATTCCTGCTCCGAGATCGTGTACAGCCCGAATCCGCGCTCCTCGAACGCCGCGCGCTGCGCATCCAGCCGCTCCCGCTCCTCCTCGACGGTCCCGGCAGGGCGGCCGAGTGGATGCTCGGCGAGCAGCGCAAGGTTCCACTCGGCGTCGCGTCCGTCGCGCGGACGCAGACGCAGACGCGGGGTCTCCAGGGCAAACGGCATCGGCTGCACCCGGTCAGCGTACCGAACCGCCGGGCGTGCGCCCCGCAACCGGGGCACGGCGCGGATAGACTGTTCCCTTGAAAGACCGCCCACGAGAGGGACGAGGAACACCCAGGTGACGCGCAACGACGAGGTCGAGACCCAGCTCCCGGGCATGGATGCCGCATCCATCGCCGTGAAGCCCGGGCCCACCGGTCGCCCCGTCCGTGCGTTCCCGGTGCCCGCCCCGCTCGCCCAGCACGGACCGGCGAAGATCATCGCCCTCTGCAACCAGAAGGGCGGCGTCGGCAAGACGACGACCAGCATCAACCTGGGGGCGACACTGGCCGACTACGGCCGCCGCGTCCTGGCCGTCGACTTCGACCCGCAGGGTGCGCTCTCCGCCGGCCTCGGCGCGCGGACGCACGACGTCACGACGATCTACGACCTCCTCCTGAACCGCAAGGCCGATGTTCAGGAGGCCATCCAGTCGACGTCGGTCCCCGGGCTCGACATCATCCCGGCGAACATCGACCTGTCCGCGGCGGAGGTGCACCTCGTCAACGAGGTCGCGCGCGAGCAGATCCTGGCCGGAGTGCTGCGCAAGGTCGCGGCGGACTACGACGTCATCCTGGTCGACTGCCAGCCGTCGCTCGGCATCCTCACCGTGAATGCGCTCACCGCCAGTCACGGCGTCCTCATCCCGCTCGAGTGCGAGTACTTCGCCCTGCGCGGCGTCGCCCTGCTGGTCGAGACGATCGACAAGGTGCGCGAGCGCCTGAATCCGGCGATCGAGCTGGACGGCATCCTGGCCACCATGTACGACTCGCGTACGCTGCACTCCCGCGAGGTTCTGGAGCGCGTCGTCGATGCCTTCGGCGACAGCGTGCTCGAGACGGTCATCTCGCGCACCGTGAAGTTCCCGGATGCGTCCGTCGCGGCGACCCCGATCACGCAGTTCGCGCCCGAGCACCAGGCGGCGGAGGCGTACCGCCAGCTGGCGCGGGAACTGGTGTTCCGTGGCGCCGTCGCCTGATCTGACCCAACCGGAGAGCCTCACCCCGGCCGGAACCGGCATCGAGCCCACGGGTACCGCCGAGCCGGTGGGGGCCGCTGAGCCGGTGGAGGCCGCCGGCTTCCGGGTGTCGCTGGGCGAGTTCCAGGGACCGTTCGATCTGCTCCTCTCGCTGATCACGAAGCACGAGCTCGACATCACCGAGATCTCGCTCAGCACCGTGACCGACGAGTTCATCGCCTACCTCCGCCGGCTCGACACCGAGGAGAGCCTCGACGAGGCGAGCGAGTTCCTCCTCGTGGCGGCCACTCTGCTCGACCTGAAGGTGGCAGGCCTCCTGCCCCAGGGCGAGCTCGTGGACGCCGAGGATGTCGCCCTGCTGGAGGCGCGCGACCTGCTGTTCGCCCGCCTGCTGCAGTACCGCGCGTTCAAGGAGGCGTCGGCCTGGTTCTCGCAGCGGCTCGAGACCGAAGGCGCGCGGCACGCGCGTGTGGTGCGACTGGAGGACAAGTTCCGCCAGAGCACGCCGGAGCTCGTGTGGACGCTGAGTCTCGACGATTTCGCCGCCCTCGCCGCCCTCGCCATGACTCCGCGCGAGATCCCCGTCGTCGGGCTGGACCACCTGCACGCGCCGCTGGTCAGCATCCGGGAGCAGGCGGCGATCGTGGTCGGGATGCTGCGGCAGGGCGAGCCCATGAACTTCCGGCAGCTCGTCGCCGGCGCGGAGCAGAAGGGCGTGGTGGTCGCCCGGTTCCTCGCGGTGCTGGAGCTGTACCGCCGGGCCGCGATCGCGTTCGAGCAGCTGGAGCCGCTCGGTGAGCTGACTCTGCGGTGGACCGCCGAGCACTGGTCCGAAGAGAATCTGTCGAATCTGGGAGCCGACTATGACGGTTGAGAATGTGACCGCGGAAGCGGTGGTCGAAGGACCGGAGGTGACCGACGTCACCGAGGTGCCTGCGCCGGTCGAGGATGCGCAGATCGAGCGCGCGCTGGAGGCCATCCTCATGGTCGCGGACGAGCCGATGAGCGTCGTCACGCTGGCCACAGCGGTCGGCGCGCCGGTGAAGCGGGTGCGCGCCGCGATCGCCACCCTCGTGGCCGACTTCGACGGCGAAGCGGGAGGGGTGCGCCGCGGTTTCGAGCTGCGCGAGGTCGGCGGGGGATGGCGCATCTACGTCCGCGAGGAGTTCGACCGCGTGGTGTCCGGCTACGTGCTGCAGCAGAACCCGACGAAGCTGTCGCAGGCCGCCCTCGAGACGCTCGCCGTGATCGCCTACAAGCAGCCGATCAGCCGCGGAGCCATCGCCTCCATCCGCGCCGTCAACGTGGATTCGGTCGTGCGCACTCTGCTCGGCCGCGGTCTGATCACCGAGCTGTTCACCGACAGCGAGACAGGCGCCATCAACTACGGCACCACCGACCTGCTGCTCAGCCAGCTGGGCATCAACTCGGTCGACGAGCTTCCGAAGATCTCGCCGCTGCTGAGCGACGGTGCGGAGGGGTTCCAGGGCGATGTCCGCTGAGAACGAGCCGCAGGGCGAACGCCTGCAGAAGGTGATGGCTGCGGCCGGAGTGGCGTCGCGACGGGTGTCCGAGGACATGATCGCGGCCGGTCGGGTGAGCGTCAACGGCGAGGTCGTGACCGAGCCCGGGCGTCGCGTCGACCCGGGTGTGGACCAAGTCGCGGTGGACGGCACGGCCGTCCAGCTCGACACCTCGCGCCGCTACGTGATGCTCAACAAGCCTGTCGGTGTGGTGAGCTCGATGCGCGACGAGCAGGGCCGTCCCGACCTCTCACGGTTCACCGCGGACTATCCGGAGCGCCTGTTCAACGTCGGGCGGCTGGATGCGGAGACGTCCGGCCTCCTCATCCTCACCAACGACGGCGAGCTGGCGCACGTGCTCGCGCATCCCTCGTTCGGTGTGACCAAGACGTATGTGGCGCGCGTGCGCGGAGTCGTGTCGCCGCAGACGATCGGGCGGCTCACCAAGGGCGTCGAACTGGACGACGGCCCCATCGCCGCCGACAAGGCCAAGCTGCTGCAGTCGCGAAGCGACGACTCGCTGGTCGAGGTGACGCTGCACTCCGGGCGCAACCGGATCGTGCGACGGATGCTCGCCGAGGTCGGCCACCCCGTCGTCGAGCTGGTGCGGCGGCAGTTCGGGCCGCTGCACCTGGGCACGCTGAAGGTCGGGCAGATGCGCGACCTGACGAAGGTGGAGCTGGGGCAGTTGCTGACCATCTCCCGCGAGGGCCGCTGACTGCCGTCGCCGGGCGAAACGGGCGCCTGGCGCTGGCTAAGGTGGACGGGTGACTGACTCTTCCGCCCGCCTCGCCGGGCCCGTCCGCGTGGTCGGCGCCGGGCTCCTCGGAGCCTCCGTCGGTCTCGGGCTGCGCGCCCGCGGTGTCGACGTGGTGCTCGCGGACGCCTCGCCCGCCCACCTTCGGCTGGCGGCGGACTACGGAGCCGGCCGTATCGACGACGGGGGCGTCCAGCCCTCGCTCATCGTGGTGGCGGTGCCGCCGGACCTGACTGGCAAGGTCGTCGCCGACGAGCTGGCCGCGCATCCGGACGCCGTGGTCACGGATGTCGCGAGCGTCAAGGTCGCGCCGCTCGCGGAACTCCAAGGCTCCGGCCTTGACCTGTCCCGCTACGTCGGCGGACATCCACTCGCCGGGCGCGAGCGTGGTGGGCCGTCGTCCGCCCGCGCGGACCTGTTCATCGGACGGCCGTGGGTCGTCGCCGCCCGGCCCGAGAACCCGCGCGAGGCGGTCAACCTCGTCGAGGCGCTCATCCTCGACCTCGGAGCGACCCCGGTGGAGATGGATGCCGACCAGCACGACGCGGCCGTCGCCCTGGTCTCGCACGCTCCTCAGATCGTCTCCTCGCTGATGGCCAAGCGCCTCGCCGACTCGCCCGACGCAGCCCTCGCCCTGGCCGGGCAGGGTGTCCGGGATGTGACCCGCATCGCCGCGAGCGAGCCGGAGCTGTGGGTGCAGATCCTCGGCGCCAACGCCCCGGCGATCGTCGAGATCCTGCGGGCCTACCGGGAGGACCTCGACCGTGTGCTCGTCGCGCTGGGCGACGTGGATGCCTTGGGCGCCCGCCGCACGCTGGCGGAGGAGATCGCCGGGGGGAACACAGGTGTCTCCCGCCTGCCCGGCAAGCACGGCCAGGACCGCAGGTATGCGCGGTTCGTCGTGATGGTCGAGGACCGTCCGGGCGAACTCGCCCGCCTGCTCAACGAACTCGGCGAGCTCGGCGTCAACATGGAGGACCTGCGCCTCGAGCACTCGCCGGGCGCTGCGTTCGGCCTCGCCGACATCGCCGTACTGCCCGAGGTGGAGCACCGCACCGTGACAGACCTGACCGAACGTGGATGGAGGATCACCGGATGACCGAGACGATCGTGGTCGCGGTCGACGGACCGGCCGGCAGCGGCAAGTCGAGCGTGAGCAAGGCGGCCGCGCGTCGCCTCGGCTGGGCGTACCTCGACACCGGTGCGGCCTACCGTGCGCTGAGCTGGTACGTGGTCGCGCGTCGCCTCGACCCCACCGACGCCGCGGCGGTGATCGATTCGCTCCCCGACTTCGACTACCGCATCGGAACCGACCCGGATACGTACCATGTGTTCGTCGGCGACGATGACGTGACGGAGGCCATCCGGACGCCCGAGGTCACCGCGGTGGTGAGTGCGATCGCTCGTGTACCGGAGATCCGGTCGTTCCTGACCGGACTCTTCCGCGACATCATCCGGCACACCGACAGGGACGGCATCGTCGTGGAGGGACGCGACATCACGACGGTGGTGTGCCCGGATGCGCCGGTGCGCATCCTGCTCACCGCCGATGAAGCCGTTAGAATGGCCAGGCGTTCCGCAGAGCTGACCGGCCATTCCGCCGCCCACGTCGGTGAGGCACTGCGAAGGCGCGACGCGGCAGACTCCCGTGTCGTCGACTTCATGAACGCCGCGGACGGTGTGACCACCGTCGACTCCACCGAACTCGACTTCGACCAGACCGTCGACGCGGTCATCCAGGTCGTACAGAAAGCAGCCCATGTCTGACATCGAAAACGAGCCCGTCGGCGACGACGACCTTGTCGCCAAGCTCTCGGAGCTCGACGAGGACCTCGCGGTCCAGCGCGCGAACGCGCTGCGCAGCGGCCTCGAAGAGTACGACCTCGAAGAGAGCGATCTCGACCTGCTCGAGATCGCGGGCGAGGACGTCGAGGGGATCAGATACCTTCCGGCCCTGCCCGTGCTGGCGATCGTCGGTCGTCCGAACGTCGGCAAGTCCGCGCTCGTCAACCGCATCCTGGGCCGCCGCGAGGCCGTCGTCGAGGACACCCCCGGCGTCACCCGCGACCGTGTCTCGTACCAGGCGGAGTGGAACGGCCGCCGGTTCACGCTCGTCGACACCGGCGGTTGGGAGCCCGACGCACGCGGTATCGACGCGTCCGTCGCCGCCCAGGCGGAGGTCGCGATCGACCTCGCCGACGCCGTCCTCTTCGTCGTGGATGCGACGGTCGGCGCCACCGCCACCGACGAGCACGTGGTCCGCCTGCTCCGCAAGACGAAGAAGCCGGTCTTCCTCGCCGCCAACAAGGTGGATGACGCCCGCCAGGAGCCGTTCGCCACCGAGCTGTGGTCGCTGGGACTCGGCGAGCCGCACCCCGTCTCGGCGCTGCACGGCCGGGGCGTGGCCGACCTGCTGGACGAGATGCTGAAGGTGCTGCCGGAGGAGTCCGCCGTCGCCAAGCGCGAGGTCGGTGGCCCGCGCCGCGTCGCCATCATCGGGCGTCCGAACGTGGGCAAGTCCTCGCTGCTCAACAAGACCGCGGGCGAGGAGCGCGTCGTCGTCAACGAGCTCGCCGGCACCACACGCGACCCCGTCGACGAGCAGGTCGAGCTGGGGGGCAAGATCTGGCGCTTCGTCGACACCGCCGGCATCCGTCGCCGTGTGCACCTCCAGCAGGGCGCCGACTTCTACGCCTCCCTCCGCACCTCGACCGCTCTGGAGAAGGCCGAGGTCGCCGTCGTCGTGCTCGACGTGAGCGAGCCGATCAGCGAGCAGGACGTCCGCATCATCGACCTCGTGCTCGAATCCGGGCGCGCGCTGGTCCTCGCCTTCAACAAGTGGGACCTCCTGGACGACGACCGCCGGCGCTACCTGGAGCGCGAGATCGAGCAGGACCTCGCGCACGTCTCGTGGGCTCCGCGCGTGAACATCTCCGCACGCACCGGCCGGCACCTCGAGAAGCTGGTGCCCGCGCTGGAGCAGGCGCTCGAGTCGTGGGACACGCGCATCCCGACGGGCAAGTTCAACGCCTTCCTCGCCGAGCTCACCGCTGCGCATCCGCACCCGGTCCGCGGTGGGAAGCAGCCCCGCATCCTGTTCGGCACGCAGGCGACGAGCCGGCCGCCGACCTTCGTCGTGTTCACGACCGGCTTCCTCGACCCGGGCTACCGCCGCTACATCATCCGCCGGCTCCGCGAGGTCTACGGCTTCGAGGGCACGCCCATCGTGCTCAACATGCGCGTGCGCGAGAAGCGCAAGCGCTAGCCCCGCGCCGCCGCCCCGCGCCGCGCCTGCGTCGCGCGAATGGTGAGTAGATGCGTTAATGCCGCGCGAGTTGCGACGTCTAGTCGCAACTCGGCGGATCGGGGCGGCCGCCCGGCGGCGCGGTCAGCGCTGGCGGGCGACGTCGAGGACGGGGTCGAACGCGTCCGGCGCGTGCACGACCACGACCGGCGCCGTTCCCTCGGGGAAGAGCCGCGCGACGTCCGCCGGGTCGGCCCGGTCGTCCACCGTCACGTCGATCGCCTCGCGCCAGCGGCCATCCGACAGTCGCTGCACCGTCGACTCCCATGTGATCCCGGGCGTCGACCGCGCCTGCAGCCGCAGGTGGATGCCCACCGCGCGCCGCCGCGCGAGCAGGGACAGCAGTCCCCGGTACACCGCGGTCCGTCCGGCCGCGATCAGCCACGGGTCGAGCTCGCGCACCAGGATGTCCGCGTTCCAGACGATCGTCGTGGCGAACCCGCTCCGGGATTGGTACACGTCCACCGCGATGACCCCCGGCAGTCGGCGCACCGTCTGCCGCAGCGTGCCGCGCGTGAGGCCCTCTTCGACCGTACTGTGCAGGTACAGCGGCACCGACGGCCGCGGCGGCAGGCCGCCTGCCCGGACGGTGGCGCGGTCGTGGATGCGCTGTCCGCCGTCGAAGAAGGCGTCCAGCTCTTCCAGCACGGCCGCGACCCGGGGATCCGGCGGGTCGGCCGAGACGGCGCCGGCCGTGTCGGCGTAGGCCGTCGACTGGTGCAGTGAGCCGATCCGGAACCCGTGCGACAGCGGCGGCAGCGCCTTCACCGTGAGGAACGGCGTGCCCGCTGCGAGGCGCACCGGGTTCTCCCGGCCTTCGATCCGCGGCACCGGGTCGAGCACGTGCTCCAGCGCGAGCACCGTCACCCTGTCTGGGATGGCGATCCGGCCGAGCGGCGAACCGGCGACCACGAGGTGCGTGACCGTCAGTCCCGCGTCGACGGCCGCCATCGCGACCTGAGCCGCCACCATGCCACCGAGGCTGAACCCTGCCAGCAGCACCGGCTCCCCGGACGGGATCCCGGCTGCGCGGATCGTGTCGAGCGCCGCCCGGCTGACCGTCGGCTCGGCACCGGCGCCGATCAGCAGGTCCGCCGTCAGGTCGTTGGGAGCGGAACCCGCGCGCGGGTGCCACGACTTGGTGCTGGCGAACTGCACCATCCAGCGCCGGCCGCCCGTCGTATCCACTTCGACCACGCGCACCAGCGCAACGTCGGCGCGGTCGTCGAGGTCCGGATCGCACAGGTCGTCGATCTCCCGCTGACTGAGCAGCAGCTCGCGGAACGAGCGGACCGACCGCCGCCGCATCGCTCCCGCCGCGATGCCCGACTGTCCGAGGGGGTCGGGGGAGGGTTCGAGCGGCAGGCCCAGCAGGCCGCCCGGCACGTCCGGCAGCCCGGGCGTCGGGACGTACTCGTCGCCTCCCCGAGGGTCGTTCCACCAGTCGAGCACGTCCCGGATCTGTGGGAATGCCCGCGCCAGGAAGTCGTCGTAGCCGAGCAGCACCGCATCGTGACCGTCGCGCAGCAGCCCGCGCCGTCTCCCGAGGTTCACGACCTTGCGCAGGATGGCGGGCAGCGTGAACACCGCGACGTACGGTCGCGCACGCCAGCGGGGCAGGAAGACGCCGACCAGCGACACGAGGAGGGCGAGCGGTGCGAAGAGCCACCCGGCCACCCGTGCCGTTGCTCCGACCGTCCGGGGAACGAGCGTCAGGTAGAGCCCGCTGAGCGCGATGCGGCGGGTGCGGCGAGTGGTCGGCCGCGGCGATGCGAAGGGATACGGGATGCGCTGCCGGCGCTGGATCCAGAACCACAGCCACGCGGCGGCGGCGGCGATCACCCAGGCGATCAGCGCGACAGCGGCAGCGGCAACACCGACGACCAGCAGCACCAGCGCGAGTGCGAAGGCGACCGGCACTCCGACGATCAGTCCCAGGACGAATGCGGCCCGCGCTCCGCCGCTTCGGCCCCGCCACAGCTGCGGTGGGGGCTGCGACGGCATGCGGCCCAGCCTAATCCTCAGCCTCCGACATCCCCGGATATCCCGCGCCGACGCCGCGAGCGCCTGATCGATGCATATGTATAGAAGTCGGGCGCCGCAAGTCCGACACGCCTGGCATGCTGTGCAACTTCGTTCCGAGCGCACCCCCAAACAAGGGGCGACCCTAAAAGGGGTATTTGTACCCCGGTTTGTCCTCACTAGTGTGGACAACCGGGAGCCACCCGACCGTGCCCACCCGAGGGCCGGGCTCCTGAAGTCAAGGACACTCAACCCGAAAATGAGTTCTACAAATCAATACACCCCTGCCCGAAAGCGCCAGCTCGGCTCCGAGAAGCGCACCGAACCGCTGCCCACGGTCCACCCGAAGCCGTCGGACAGCAAGATCACCTGGAGCCGCGTCGCCATTGTGCTGACCGTCCTGTTCTGGGCGATCTACGTGGTCACCACGATCATCCGCCAGTTCATCGACAGCGGGAGCCAGAACTTCCGCTTTACGATGGAGGCGATCGGCTACACGGTCGTCGTCACCTTCCTCACCTTCTCGGCCCTGATGTACCTGGTCGCTCGGCAGGGCGCGCTCCAGCGTTTCCAGAAGCACGTCCGGGTGCCGCGCGCCGAGATCGACCGGCACTTCGCCGAGAACCAGCCGAGCATCACCGTGCTGGTGCCCTCCTATGCGGAGGAGCCCGACGTGGTCCGCATGACGCTGCTCTCCGCCGCGCTTCAGGAGTTCCCGTCCAAGCGCGTCGTGCTGCTGCTGGACGACAACCCCAATCCGACCGACCCGGCTGTCCGCGAGCGGCTCGACGCCACGCGCGACCTCGCTCACAGCATCAGCGCGATGCTCTCCGAGCCGCGCTTCCGCTTCTCCGACGCCCTGATGCGCTACGAACTCGGCGATTCCGGCGTCTACGCCACCGACGCAGCGGCCCTGGAGCTGGCGGATCACTACCGGTGGGCCGCCCAGTGGCTGTACGAGCAGGCCGATGAGCACGGCATCCAGGACCACGTCGATGTCTTCTTCGTGGATCAGGTGCTTCGCGCACTCGGCGATGACCTGGCGCTGACCGGCGAGGCCGTCTCCGCCGCCATCGCCGAGGGCGCATCCCTCACCTCCAAGCGTGTCGCACAGCTCTACCGGCGTCTCGCCTGGACGTTCGACGCCGAGCTCGCGGTGTTCGAGCGCAAGAAGTGGGCATCCCTCTCGCACGAGGCGAACAAGGCGATGAACCTGAACGCCTACATCGGCCTCATGGGCGGCACCTACCGCACGGAGGACACGCCGGAGGGCCCCATCCTGAGCCCAGTCCCGGCAGGGCAGCGGCGGCCGGGCGACATCGAGATCCCGGACAGCGACTTCCTTCTGACCCTGGATGCCGACTCCATCCTGCTGCGCGAGTACTGCCTCCGGCTCACCTACTTCTTGCAGCAGCCGGACAACGCCCGTGTCGCCGTGACGCAGACGCCCTACTCCTCGTTCCGTGGAGCGGGCACCCGCATCGAGCGCCTCGCCGGTGCGACCACCGACATCCAGCACATCCTGCACCAGGGCAAGTCGTACTACGGCGCCACGTTCTGGGTCGGCGCCAACGCGGTCATCCGCAAGCGCGCTCTGGACGACATCGTTGAGACGGAATTCGTCGGCGGTTTCGAGGTGCGCCGCTACATCCAGGACCGCACCGTCATCGAGGACACCGAGTCGAGCATCGACCTCGGCACCCACGGCTGGACGCTCTCCAACTACCCGGAGCGTCTCAGCTACTCGGCCACCCCGCCCGACTTCGGCTCGCTGATCGTTCAGCGCCGCCGCTGGGCGAATGGCGGACTGCTGATCCTCCCGAAGCTGTGGCGTCAGGTGAAGGAGCGGAAGCGGCGCGGCGAGACCGTCTCGCGCGTCGAGCTGCTGCTGCGCGTCAACTACATGGCGTCGATCAGCTGGGCGAGCTTCGGCCTGATCTTCCTGCTGGCGTACCCGTACGACGGCCGGCTGCTGAGCCCGATGGTCCTCCTCGCCGCGCTGCCGTACTTCATCAGCCAGGCGGCGGACCTCCGCTACAGCGGGTATAAGGCGACCGACATCTTCCGGATCTACGGCTTCAACCTCATCCTGCTGCCGGTGAACCTCGCCGGCGTGCTCAAGTCGATCCAGCAGTCGCTGACCGGCAAGAAGATCCCGTTCGCCCGCACCCCGAAGGTGAAGAACCGCACGGCCTCGCCGCTGCTGTACGTCATCGCGCCGCTCGCGATCGTCGGGTTCTCGCTGTTCACCCTCTGGCGCGATGTGAATGCGCACAACTGGGGCAACGCTGCGTTCGCCGCGTTCAACGCCACGCTCGCGATCTGGGCGATCGTCGCCTACATCGGCCCGTGGAACACGATCGTCGACATCTGGCTCGGGATGACGAAGCCGCTGTACGTGGACAAGTCACGAAAGCGCACGGCCTCGGTCGCAGCGCCCGAGACCGCGTCGATCGACTGGCGCTCGGTGCTCTATCACGGGCATGCGGGCGGGGACGTTCCGCACCTCGCGGGTGTCGGAGCCGACGTGGATGTGCCGGCCGCGACCGCGACGGGCGACTCGTCCGCGGAGCGCGACTCGTCCGCGGAATCCACCGAGTCCACCTCCGGCGAGCGGCAGGCCGCCTGATGGGCCGCGCGAAGAAGGCGTCGAACGGCGCCGCATCCAACGCCGCCGCCTCGCAGGCAGCCGCCTCGCACAATGCCGTCGACCGGGCGCAGGCCCCCGAGTCGACCGCTGGCCGCCGGCTGTCCCCGTGGCGGGTGATCGGTGCCGCCCTCGTCGCGGCCGTCGTCGTCTCGGTCGGCGCCGTCGGGTTCCAGTGGTGGAGCGCCCGCGCCGCCGTCGACGTGCAGCCCTGGTTCGCGTCCTACGTGGATGTGACTGCGACTCCGCGATTCGCCTTCGAGAATCTCGGGACGACCTCCACAAAGGATGCCGTTCTCTCGTTCGTCGTGTCGTCGAAGAGCGACCCGTGCGAGCCCACCTGGGGCACCGCGTACACGCTGGGGGAGGCGGGCGGCTCGCTCGACCTCGACCGCCGCATCGCCCGCCTCCAGCAGCAGGGCGGGACGGTCGCCGTCTCCTTCGGCGGCCAGGCGAACAGCGAGCTCGCCGTCGGCTGCGACGACCCGACCGAGCTGAAGAAGGCCTACGCCTCCGTGGTGGACCGCTACAAGATCGGCACCATCGACCTCGATCTGGAGGGGACCGGACTCTCCGACCGCGACGCCTCGGCGCGACGGGCCTCCGCCGTCGCCGCCCTGCAGCAGGAGCGCCGCGCCGCCGGCAAGAGCCTCGCCGTCTGGCTGACCCTTCCTGTCGCGCCGACCGGGATGACCTCGGACGGCACCGACGCCATCGCGGCGATGCTCAAGGCGAAGGTCGACATCGCCGGCGTCAACGTGATGACGATGGACTACGGGAACGCCAAGGACGCCAAGACCTCCATGGCGAAGGCTGCGGAGTCGGCCGTCTCGGCTGCCCAGCGCCAGCTCGGCATCCTCTACGACCGGGCGAAACTCCACCAGAGCGACCCCAACCTGTGGGCGAAGCTGGGCGCGACCCCGATGATCGGGCAGAACGACGTCGAGGGCGAGGTCTTCTCCCTCGCGGACGCCGCATCCTTCAACTCCTGGGCCGTCTCCAATGGTCTCGGCCGGATGTCGATGTGGTCGGCGAATCGGGATAAGACCTGCGGCTCCAACTACGTCGACCTGACCGTGGTCTCCGACGCCTGCAGCGGTGTCGCCCAGGGCAAGAAGACGTTCGCCGCCGTGCTGGCGAAGGGCTTCGCCGGCCACATCGCGCTGGGGGAGGGCGCCGTCACCACGGCCCAGCCCACCTCGACCGTGGCGGCCGACGACCCGGCGACCTCGCCGTACCCGATCTGGGCCACCAAGAACTCCTACCTGAAGGGCGCGAAGGTCGTCTGGCACCACAACGTCTACCAGGCGAAGTGGTGGACCAAGGGCGACGTCCCCGACAACCCCGTCCTGAACGCGTGGGAGACCCCGTGGGATCTGGTCGGCCCGGTGATGCCCGGCGAGACGCCCATCCCGCAGCCCACCCTGCCCGCAGGGACGTACCCGACGTGGAGCGGGACGGCCGACTACGACAAGGGCCAGCGCGTCCTGTTCGACGGCGTGCCCTTCGAGGCCAAGTGGTGGACGCAGGGCGACAGCCCCGAGGCCGCGAGCGCCAACCCCGACTCGTCGCCGTGGGCTCCGCTCACGCAGGACGAGATCGACCAGATCATCGGCGGCTCCGGCCGCTGACCTCAGCTCGGCGGCGGGACGCTGATCCCCCATCGTGTCCCGTCGCCGACTCGACCTGGACTCCCGCTGCGGGGCGGGAGTGCCCGGGCGCCCACACGCGTCGCTTTCGGACGCCGCGTGCTGCGCAGTGCCGGTGGGGATGTGTGTGCCTTCGGGTGGTGCACAACGTCCCCGCCGGCACGATAGAACCCGCGTGACCGAACCGTGATCCTTCGCACTATCGCGGATCACTAGGCTGGCGCTGCGCAGTTCTGCAGCGCTGCATTTTTGGGGGATTCACATGCTTCGTACCGGGGCCGCCGCGCTCGTCGCGCTCGCATCCGCGATCGCGCTGACCGGATGCGCTGCAGGATCCGGCACCGCCGGTTCGCCGGCACCGACCGTGACGGTGACCTCGACCGTCACCGCCACACCGACACCGACGCCCGCAGTCGTGTCGCCGGATGACCTGGTGGACGCGCAGACCGCGTGGACCGCGTGCGCCGTGCTCGCGCAGGAGGTCTACGGCTCGCAGGCGCCGAACGCGAAACTCCTGCCGTACACCCCGTCGCAGGCCCCGACCAAAAACGCGGACGGCCAGTGGGTCGCCATCGTCGGCTTCCCGCTCGACCCGCCGGTGGAGGGGACCGGCAGCGTCATCGTCAGCTGCACCATCGGCGGCACCATGGGCTCGCCGAAGCTGATCCACTGGGTGGCGAAAGACATCTGACCGGGCGTGCGCGGGCACTCTCGCCGACACGGTAGGATGGACGGGTTGCCTCGCGTGGAGCCCCGGCTCGCGTGACGACAACGGGCTGTGGCGCAGCTTGGTAGCGCACTTGACTGGGGGTCAAGGGGTCGCAGGTTCAAATCCTGTCAGCCCGACGTAACGAAAGAGCCGGTGGGCACGAAGGTCGCAAAGCGACCACGTGCCCACCGGCTCTTTCGTTACTCGCTGCTGTCTATTGGGGTCCCCGCGCGCGAGGGGCCCCGAGCGCCGCACCTCGCTCTGCGAGGAGCGGCGTTTGGGGTAGCGCGTGGGGCGCAGCTCGCGACGCCCGTGGAGAAGCCGCTACGCCTGTCCTCGCCCTATACGAATGGTGCCCGCCTCCATGCGTTTCCGGCATGAGACTCTGCGGCTCACCGCCTTCATACTCTGAGCATGATCCGGATCGGTCGTGAGCGTGCACTAGCAGTCGTGGTCGACGGATCTCACCTCGAACTCGCCGGACTTGACCGGGCGTCCGCACGCTTCGCAACGGACGTCCGCGACGAAGACGTTCCCGCAGACTGTGTGCGTGAACTCGACGAGGGGAACGTCCGCGGGCTTGTAGGTGTCTCCCCACCGCTTGAGCACCAGGATCACCTGGCCGAGGTCCTTGCCCTTCTGGGTGAGTTCGTAGCCGGCACCACCACTGTCGGCAGTCTTCGCCGCGATGATCCCGGTCTCGGTCAGCTTCTTGAGCCGGGCGGACAGTACGTCTCGCGGCGCCCCCACCGATCGCAGGATGTCCGTGTACCTGGAGGCGCCGAAGGCCAGCGCGCGCACGATGTGCAACGACCACCGGTCGTTTATCGCGTCCAGCGCCACGGCAAGGGAATCCCGGATTGGTTTGCTTTTCAAACCGTTTGCTGTACTCTTATCCAAGTTTGACATCCAAACCATTCTAGTCGAGAAAGCGACGCCATGTCTGCCCCGGAAATCACAACGCGCGAAACCAGCCCTTCCACATCACAACACAACGCCTGGATAGCCTCCGTTGTCAGCAGCCTCGTCATCGGCGCTGCGTTCATCTCGGTCTACGTCGGCATCCAGCGTGACCCCCAGCCCACCCACCTGCCGGTGGCTGTCGCCAGCGTGCAGCTCGCGACAGCGGCACAGCAGGGACTGGGAGACAGGGCGCAGATCACTGAAGTCTCGACGCCTGCCCAGGGGATCGCGATGGTCAAGGATGGCGACGCTGTCGCAGCGGTCAGCCTGACCTCCCGCACCAGCCTGCAGCTGGACTATGCCGGGGCCAAGGGACTCAGCGAGACCGCAGCGGCTCGAGCTCTCGTTCACGGTCTTGCGGACAAGGCCGGCTTCTCGGTCACTGAGAAGGACATCGTGCCGCTCACCGGGTACGACAGCCGCGGTCTGTCCGCGTTCTACGTGGTCTTCGGCGTCACCCTGGCGTCGTTCGTGCTCGCGCAGGGTCTGACCGGCGCAGCGAGCAAGGTCCGTCTCCGCCACCGCCTGTACGCGATCGGCGGGTTCGCCGTCGTCATCGGTGTCGTGGCCGCCACCATCGCAGGCCCCATCCTCGGAGCGCTCACGGCGCCGTGGATCGCTCTGGCCGCGAGCCTGTCCCTTCTCTCCGCGGCGGTCGCCTTCACCACCAAGGCGCTCGGAACCTGGCTCGGCGCCGCCGGCATCGGGCTGGCGGTGCTCTTGCTGACGACCGTCGGCAACGCGCTCAGCGGCGCGACCATCGGGTACGACCTGCTTCCCCAGTGGACACAGGCGATCTCGCCCATCCTTCCCCCTGGTGCCGCGTTCCGGGCGGTCAACGAGTTCGGCTACTTCGACGGGGCGACGACCTGGTCCTCCCTGCTCGTTCTCGCAATCTGGGCCGTGGCCGGTTTCGCCCTCGTCCTGGTCCGCTCGGCCCTGCAGGGCAAGCGCTCGCAGGTGCCGGTGGCCCCGGAGCAGACCGAACCGGTCACCGTCTCCTGACCGAGGAGTGACGGGCGGCGGCG
Source organism: Leifsonia sp. T36S-04 (assembly GCF_042465655.1). Lineage (GTDB taxonomy): Bacteria > Actinomycetota > Actinomycetes > Actinomycetales > Microbacteriaceae > Leifsonia. Next base: position 2,301,195 of record NZ_CP146286.1, on the reverse strand, counting down.
GGCGCAAGCTCGACCGTCGCCCGCTCTGTATCAGGGCTCGCATGAGGGTATGCGCGTCTTGCAACCCGCTTCTCTGGCGCGGCGCGGCCAGGCCGGGCTTAGCTGGCCGCATGAGCAAACGCGACCTCTATCCCGAACAGCACACCATCGACACCGGTCCCTCACGCGTGTGGGTTGGCGTCCGGCCCGGCGACGGGCCGCCCATCGTGCTGCTCCACGGGTTTCCCGACGACTCGACCATCTACGACCGCCTGACGCCACTGCTTTCCGGCAGGCGCGTCGTGACCATCGACTTCGCCGGCTACGGCCTCTCGCCGCGGGAAGATCGGCCCTGGGCCGACCAGCAGCGCGAGACCGAGGTCGTAGCCGTCCTCCGCGAGCTCGACCTGACCGACGTCACGCTGGTCGGGCATGACGCCAGCCTCGCGGTCGCCATCAATGTCACGCTCGACCAGCCGGAGCTCGTCGGAAAGCTCGTGCTGCTCAACGGCTACTTCCATTCCGATCCTGCGCTGCGGCTTCCCGACATGATCCGACTCTTCGGCATCCACGAGCTGGATCTTCTGTCCGATGCGATGATGGAGGACCCGCAGCAGAGGCAGTGGCTGCTGGGCCACTCCGGGCGGCAGTTCGGCATCGACGCGAGCGCCCCCGATAACGTCGCCGCCCACTCGATCGTCCCGCAGTACTTCGGCAGCGCGGACCAACCGGATGCTCGCGCAGCCATCCGGCAGTGGACGGCGACACTGTTTCCCGGGATGCAGGACAACGACGCTCGCGTGCTCGAGGGCGACCTTCGACGGGCGTCGCTGCCCGTGGTCGTCGCGTTCGGCGAGGACGACCCCTATCTCACTCCGCACATCGCCGCGAACATCGGAGCACTCTTCCCCAGTGCCCGCGTCGACGGGATCTCCGGGGCGTCGCACTGGCCGCAGTGGGATCAGCCGCGCGCACTGGCGGAGCGCATCCTCGGATGAGCGAGCGAGCGGGTCGGCGCCAGCTGCTGCTGACCAGCCAGGGGAGAAGTGAGGGAGGGAGGCACGCGGGTCATAGCGGGGTCGGAGCCAACGCGGCCGGTATCGGCAGGCCCAAACGTCGCATGAGCTCTGCGACTTTACGGTCGACGCCCGCGCCCACGGCGCCGATGTTCGGATCGCCGAACGAGGCGAAGTGGCTGCTCGGCTGGTCGGTCGTGAACGTGACGACACCGCCCATCTCCGTGATCGTCATCCGCAATGGCGCGTAGTTCATGACGCGAGGGTCGTGGCGGTACATCCGCTCGGCGACGGGGAAGTTGCCGACGAAGTAGAAGGCGCACTTGGATGTGTTGCCGGCCAGCGACATCATGTCCGTCACCGAGTCGTGCCAATACGTCAGCAATCCGAGCTCCGAGTAGCCCTCGGCGAAATCGACGATCTCGGACCACGGAGCCTCACGCTCGATGAGGTCGATGAATCGCTGTCGGGGATACATCGGGACAAGTGACTCGAACCGTTGGACGAGATCGTCGAAGGCGAGGTCGGAGTGCAGAGAGAACCGTGTGGCGGTCCAGGATTCGCCGAGCGGCGAGTTCGGCGGAGTGGTCATGACCGCGACTCTAATCAGCCCCGGACGCTTTCAGGGCCGGTATGCAAAAGCCTGATCGCCGCCTCGCATTATCGACATTGGACATCGCGCGAGGGCGTCGTTTTACTCGGACCTATGGAGCCGTGGTCGTGAACGTTTTCTGCGCAGCTGTCAGGATCTCGTCGGCCAGCGGGGTGCCCGCCGTGGTGCGGGCCAGCATGGACGCCCCGACGAGGGTGGCGAACCCGGCGATCGCTCGCGCGCGTTGCTCAGCACGCGTGGCCGGATCCACGTCGTCGGCGTCACCGAGAACACTGACGACGTCGAAGACGCGGTCGAGCTCCTCGGCCCACACTTCCCTGACGGACGCGTCCATCGGCGCCCGGGCGACGTCGCCCGCCAGAGCGCTGACCGGGCAGCCGACCGCCAGGCTCTCCGGATCCGCCCAGGACATGTACAGCTCGACGAATGCCTCGATGGCGGCGCCGTGGTCGCCGCGCCGGGCGTCGGAGATGCCGTCGAGGATGTCGCGGTGAACATCGAAAGCGTGCCGCAACGCGGTGTCCGTGAGGTCGCTCTTGGAGTCGAAGTGCCGGTAGAAGCCGCCCTGCGTCATGCCGACTTCGTGCATCACCTCCGGGATCCGGACTCCCTCGATCCCGTACTGCTTGAGCTGCTTGGCTGCCGCGTCCACGATCTCTTCTCGCCGTTGCGCGGTGACGGCCTTCGACGACTTGACCATGTTCACACCTCTCCGTCGATGAAACCGACGCTCTCGAAGCAATCGTAGGCACGAACATGCGCATAGGGGTCATCGGTGCGGGGATGCTCGCCCAAGCCTTCGCGGTCCGGGCGCTCGACGCGGGCCATGCCGTCACCCTCAGCGGATCGCATGGGCCGGAGCGGCTCTCGCACGTCGTGGCGTCCCTGGGGGAGCTGGCTCGTGCCGGCACCAAGTACGAAGCGGCGGAGGAGGACATCGTGGTGTTGGCCGTGCCGCATTCGCACGTTCCCGTCGCGCTGGCCGATCTCGGCGACTGGGACGGGCGGACCCTCGTCGACGCCACCAACGAACTGTCCCAGCGCGCCCCGCTCTGGCCGGGGGTGCTCTCTTCCAGCGAGCTCGTGGCGGAGCTGGCCCGGGGCGCCCACGTGATCAAGGCGCTCAACACGGTGCCGGCCCGCACTCTCGCCGACGATCCGCGAGCGGTGCCCGGGTACCGTCGGGTCCTGTTCCTCAGCGGAGACGACGTGCCCTCGAAAGCGGCTCTTCAATCCCTTCTCGCACAGATGGGATTCGCCCCCATCGACCTGGGCGGCCTGGCCGAGTCGGCGCGGCTCCAGCAGGTTCCCGGCGGCATGCTGGCGGGGCTGGATCTGATGGTTCGAGACTGGGGCGAAGGAACCGCCGCCGCAGTGTCGCAGTCTGTCTGACGGCGCGCTCGAACCATCGAAACCGCGGCGTATGCCATGCGTTTCCGGCATGAGACTTTCCTTCGTGGCGCGCCCATACTCGGACCCATGAAAGCTCACACTCGCTCCCAACGCCTCACCGTCGCAGCCATCGCCGCTGCCGCCGTCGGTCTTCTGGCCGTCGCCATCCCCGCTCAGGTCAGCAGCGCGGCGGTCCAGCCCACGCACGCCGCCACCGCCTCCTCGACCACCAAACCCACCATCGTGCTCGTGCATGGCGCATGGGCCGACGCGTCCAGCTTCGCTCCGGAGACCGCTGCGCTGCAGGCCGCGGGCTATACGGTGCTGGCCGCACCGAATCCACTGCGAGGTCTTCAGACCGATACGAAGGCGGTAGCCGACTTCGTCAAGCAGCGGACGACCGGTCCTGTGATCCTCGTCGGTCACTCCTACGGTGGCATGGTGATCACCGGCGCCGCGCTTGCCGACTCCGACGTGAAGGGCCTCGTCTACGTCGACGGCTACGCGCCCGACAACGGAGAGAGCGCTCAGGCTCTGACCAACGCGTTGCCCGGATCGCTGCTCAACGTCGACGACCCGAGCACGGTCTTCGACGTGGTCCTGCCCGCCCCCGATGCGCCCCAGGCGGAGTGGGACAGCTACATCCGCCAGGACAAGTTCAAGTCGGTCTTCGCTGCGAGCCTTCCGTCCGCGGTGACCACTGTGCTCGCAGCAGGGCAGAGCCCGGTCGCCTTCGGCGCCCTCGGTACGCCGTTCAGCGGGACGCCGGCCTGGAAGACCATCCCCAGCTGGTTCGTCATCGGCACCGCGGACCGTCTTCTTCCTCCGGCAGAGCAGCGGCTGATGGCGCAGCGGGCGCACGGCACCGTCACGGAAGTGGATGCCCCGCACCTGTCGATGCTCGCCAAACCCCTCCAGGTCACGAAGGTGATCCTCGACGCGGCTCGCTCCGTGCACTGACTCGAAAGTCCGGGTGTCCCGCTGACGAGAGTCGGCGGGACACCGTTTTGTCTACCTGTACATTGGGGGCAGCGGCTTTTAGAGTATGAGCGACCGCTAAAGCGGCACTGAACAAGGGACACATCGTGGATCTGAGAGGTCTGGAGGCCGTCCTGGCCGTCTATGAGAACGGCTCCTTCTCGGCCGCCGCATCGGCCCTCTTCCTCTCGCAACCCGCGCTGACCCGCCGCGTCGCACAGCTCGAGCGGGAACTGGACACGCGGCTCTTCGTACGCACGCCGCACGGAGTCGTCGTCACGGACACCGGGCGGGCGTTGATGGAGCCGGCGCGGCGCGCCATCCGCGAGGCGCAATCCATCCGAGGGGCCATCGACCTCGCGCGCTCCGGTACACGGGGAAACCTCAGCGTCGTGGGAATGACCAACCTGACCACCGGATTCGGTGCTCTCATCGCCGAGTTCCACGACTCGATGCCCGAGGTCGAGTTCCGTGTCGCCTCCGCCGATACGACCGCCGCCGCGGTCGGGATGGTCGAGGCCGGGCTGCACGATCTCGCGATCGTCGACCTGCCACTGGTTTCGGACACGCTTGTCGTCCACCCGGTGGTCACCCAGGAATTCCTCGTCGTGCTCGGTCCCAGTGCGACCGGGACTCCGCCGACGGCTCCCGTCCCGGTCATCACCCAGGCGATGATCGAGGGCCGCACGATGGTCCACCTGCCGACATCGCAGTTCCCCAAGCAGCGCGGCATGCTCCTCTACGAGATGATGCGCACACAGCCGGCCGCGCACATGGAGGTCTCGAACTGCGGCCTCCTCGTGCCCATCTCGCAATCCGGCCGGACGGTCGCCGTCGTGCCACGCCCGGTCGCGATGATCGGCCGTGCGGAGGGACTGGACCTGGCCGCCCCGCCGAAGCCGATCCGGCGAACGCTGGCGTTCGCCCGCCACCCGGGGAACGCCTCCACGGCGGTTCGCCACTTCCTGAACCTGGCGGGCAGCCTCGCGCCCGCACTCGCCTGAAGGATTCTCCCGCTCACTGAGGGGAGTGTCACTGAGGGGAGTGTCGCTGAGGGGAGTGTCACTGAGGGGAGTGTCACTGAGGGGAGGGGGCGAAGAACAGATCCCTGTGGGCGGCGATGTACTCGTCGACGGGCGTCGCGGGCCGGCCCGTCACCGCTTCGACATCGTTCGTGGAACGGTCGTATCTCCCCGCGCGGTGCAGCTTTGCCACGGTCAGGATGTGCTCGCGAACGTGAGCGTCGAGGCCGGAGAACGAGTTCAGCATCCGCTCGTACACATCCAGGGGGATGTCCGACGCCGTCAGCGGTTTGCCCAGAGCGCGGCCGTAACGCTCCGCTAGCTCTTTCAGGGTCAACGACTCAGGGCCGGTGAGTTCGTACGTTCGCCCGACATGCGCTGCGGGGTCCATAAGGATCGTGGCGACCACGGCCGCGACGTCGGTCGCTGCGACGGGGGAGGTCCGGCCCGTGCCGATGGGGAGGGCGAGCGTATTCGCCGACGCGATCAGCTGTCGCGGTGCGACCGAGAACATCGGGTTGTCGAGGAACACGGTCGGGCGAACGGTGACGACCGGAATCGGAGCCCACTCCTCGATCCGCTCGACGAGCCAGTGCAGCCGCTGGTGGCTCGACTCGTCGCTGCTCGTTGCGGTCATCTGCGCAACCGTCAGCTGCGACATGGTGACCAGGGCCTCCAGGTCGCCCTTCTCCGCTGCGATGGAGCAGACCACCGCCGCCGCCTCCAGATATTCGGCAGACACCGCCATGGTGAAGAACAGCCTCCGGACTCCTCCAAGGGCCTGAGCGACGGCCTCCGGATCGGCCAGGTCGCCGACGACGACCTGCGCCCCGAGGCGGCGCAGGTCGTCGGCTCGGCCGTCGTCCCGATGGATCATCACACGGACCGGTTGTCCCGCGTTCAACAGGAGCTGCGCGGTCAGCCTGCTGATGTTGCTCGGCCCTGCACCGACCCCGGTGAGAAGAATCGGCTCGGAGGCCATCGTCATCCCCTCAGCTCTCGCTGATCGACTTCGCCGCCTCGGCGATGAGCCGCGACACCTTCACCGGCTCGGCGAGCATCGACAGATGGGGCGCGTGACCCTCGACCACGACGCTGCCCGCCCGCTCAGCCATCGCGTGCTGCTGGGCTGCCGGGATCACCCGGTCGACGGCGCCGACGAAGTACCAGCTGGGCAGGTTCTTCCAGGCGGGGGTTCCGGTGAACGGCGTACCGAGCGCGGCAAGCGTGGCGGGCGCCTGGCCGGCGGCGAGGACCCTCGCCTCCGCCTTGGGAAGGGTCTCGGCGAAGATCTCGTGGAACTTGTCGCGCTTGATGTAGCTGTCGTAGTCACCCTGCTCGGCGTCAGGAGCAGGCAGAACGAAATCGAAGACAGTGGTCGGGTCCGGGACGTTCAGCAGCGACCCGGGCAACGCGTTGCTGAGGGTCGTCGCGCTCTCGCCGTTGTCGGGCGCGTACGCGTCGATGTAGACCAGAGCTTTCACCTGCGGCAGGTCGGACGCGGCTCCGGTGATGACGACGCCGCCGTAGGAGTGCGCTGCGAGAACGACGGGTCCGGAGGTCGCCTGGGAGATGAAATCCCTCACCGCCTTGGTGTCACCTTCCACCCCGCGAAGCGGGTTGGGTGCGAGCAGAACGTCGTAACCCTCGAGCTGGAGGGTTGCTGTGACGGCGGCGAAGCTGGCGGAATCCGCCCAAGCGCCGTGAACGAGAACGATTGTCGGCTTGTCTGAAGTGGTCATGGGTCGAGTCTGAGACGGGGCGGCGCGCTGGGCCAATGCCAATCGTGCATAGTGTCCACCGCAAAGCCGATACCCCGGCAGGCGTCTGGGCGGATAGCGTTCACTCATGGTTGAACGAGCAGACGGCGGTTTCGAGTATCCCGACGAAGCGGGTTATCCCGACGGAACGGGGACCCTCACGCAGACACAACAGGCTCTGATCGCCGAGGTGGATGCCGCGACGCCGCTCAGCCCGGGCATCAACTTCTACGTCGTGGACAATGCCGAGGCGCAGACCTACGAAGCCGTCAGCGGTGATTCCTTGATCGGCGGCATCACGTACGAGCGGCACGACGACGTAATCACGCTGATCGCCACGTCGGTGTTCCCGGAGTTCCGCGATCAGGGGGTGGCGACCGCCCTGATCGGACGCGTGCTCGACCTGATCCAGGCGGGCAATCAGCGCGTCCGCATCGAGTGCCCGATCGTGACGACGTTCATCGACCGACACGAAGGGCATCGGGCGCTCGTCGTGCGTGACTGAGGCGAAAACATCCAGCCGAACCCGACAGGCTCCCGCTCTCGCTCGGTGCGCAGCAGATCACTGAAGTCGAAACGTCCAGGCGATGGCCTCGAAGCGTCATAGCAGAGGCCGCCGCGAACGCCATAGTCTCAGTGCTCGAAGCCGAAAGGCATGCCGACACCCGAGTACGGAGACGACGTGGTCACAGACACCCTGGCCCTTGCGGAGATCAGCACGGGAGAGCTCAGCGGACGGGTCGTCGACGACGGGTCCGGCTTGGCTCTGCATGTCGATCACGGCACGGGCGGATCGCTCCGGATCCGACTCGGTGTGACGGTTCGCGGCCAGGACCTTGCGGCCGGCAGTGAGTTCGTCCGCGCCTCGGGTCGCCGCGTCGTTGAGACGTTCACCCCGCGGTCGGGAAAGACGACCTTGCCGGTTGAGAAGGTTCACGAGGAGCTGACCGTCACGTTCGCCGACCGAGCCGCTGTGGAGTGGTCTGTGGTCGTCCGGGCGGCACGGGACGGCGTCGCCGTGCGCTACGAGATCCCGGATCTGCAGGGGGTCAGCACCCTCGACGGTGAGGCGACCGCCCTGGAGCTCGACGCCTTCGACCGCGCCTGGATGCTCGCCTACCAGACGTGGTACGAGACGCCGCGCTTCGGCCAGAACGTGTCGTTGCTCTCCTCCGGCGCGTACGGCCTTCCCGCACTTCTCCGCCGAGCGGGTGACGACTACGTGCTCGTTGCAGAATCGGGGATCGATGGCCGGTTCAGCGGAGCGCACGCCGCCGTCGACGCCGCCGAGGGCCTCCTGCGGTTCGAGCACGCGGACGCGGTCACAGAAATCGCGCGTGGCGCCATCACTCCGTGGCGGGTCTTCATCATCGGCGGGATGGCCGACATCGTCGAGAGCACGCTCGTCGACGAGCTCGCGCCCGCGCAGCATCCCCTCGTCGAGGAGCCGTCGTGGGTGCGACCGGGACGGGCCGCGTGGTCGTGGTGGTCGGACTTCTACTCCGGAGCGCACCTCGACGCGCAGAAGCATTTCGTGGACGTCGCCGCGCGCCTCGGCTGGGAACACCTGCTGATCGACTGCGGCTGGGAGGAGACCTGGGTTCCCGAGATCGTCTCGTACGCGAGCCGTTTCGGCATCCAGGTCCACCTCTGGACGGTGTGGCACGACCTCGACGGGCCGGAGAAGCTCCAGCGGCTGGCGCTCTGGCGCTCGTGGGGCGTCGCTGGCATCAAGGTCGACTTCATGGAGTCCGAGTCGAAGGATCGCTACCGCTGGTACGACTCGGTGCTGCAGGAGACCGCCCGGCTGAAGATGATGGTCAACTTCCACGGCTCCGTCATCCCGCGCGGATGGGCGCGGACGTGGCCGCAGGTGATCGGCTACGAGGCGATCCGGGGGTCCGAGTACTACGTCTTCTACAACGACACGCCCCTCACTGCCGAGCACAACGTCATCCAGCCGTTCACGCGCAATGTCGTCGGCGGCATGGACTACACACCGGTCGCCTTCACCGCGCCGGGCCGCACGACCAGCGACGGGCACGAGCTGGCTCTCAGCGTCGCGTTCGAGTGCGGCATCACCCATTTCGCCGACGGGGTGGATGCCTACCTGGCGCGCCCGCTCGCCGCGCAGTTCCTCGCGGAGCTTGCACCGCGCTGGGATGAGACCCGCCTCCTCGCCGGAACGCCCGACACCGAGGCGGTCATCGCCCGGCGCTCGGGCGACCGCTGGTTCATCGGCTGCATCGCGGCCGGCCCGGCCCGCTCGATCGAGGTCCCGCTCGATCGGATCGGCCCAGGTCCGTTCGACGCCTGGATCGTCGGCGACGCCGGCAACGGCGCGGACGGAGGCCTCTCCGGGACACGGGTGAGCGCCGAGGGGAGTCTCACCGTCCCGATCCAGCCCGACGGCGGCTTCGTCGCCATCCTCACGGATGCCGGAGGGGACCTGTTCCGTGCGGCGCCCGTGGAGCCTGCGACGACCCCGCTCGCGGAATCTGACCTGGTGGAGCTCGACGATGACGGTCGCGCGACGATCCTGGCTGCAGAGGCATCCACGATACGCGTCGCCCCCGGCTGGGAGGCCCGCCTCGTGTCGCCCGGCCGCTGGGAGGTGCAGGCGCCCATCGCGCTGGTTCCCGGTGGTCTCGGTGTCCTGACCCTCGAGGGCGCCGCCGTGCGCGGGGTGCCGACGGTCTCGCACGTCCGAGCCATCCGCCCGCTCTCCGGACGGCCACGACTGTCGGCCCTGCCGATGCTCGGTTTCCGCAACGAGAGCGGACCGGTGGAGCGCGACATGAGCAACGGCGGGGGCAACCCGCGTGACGGTCGACGGATGTCCATCGCGGGGGAGGAGTTCGACACCGGTCTGGGCATGTCCTCGCCGGGTGAAGCGCACTTCCACCTCGGCGGCAGGGGGGAACGGCTGTGCGGACTCGTCGGTATCGACGACGAGACCCCCGGCGCCGCCGCCACCGCGGTCGTCGAAGGCGACGGCATCCCGCTGCTCCGGGTGGACCTCGCCGCCGGCCTCCCCGCAACCCCGCTCGACGTCGAGGTCTCCGGCTATCGCACGCTCACCCTGCGCACCGAGCCCCGCTCGGATGCGGCGGCTCACGTCGACTGGGCGAGCGCCACCCTCACCACCCGAACCCCGTAGCACCACAGCAGCCCGGTCATCGACGACCGGCACATCGAAGGAGAACCCATGCACAAGAGATGGCTCATCGCACCGGCGATCATCGCCGCCGCGGCGCTTCTGACCGCCTGTTCCGGACCCAAGTCCGGTGGCGATGCGAACGAGAAGGTCACCATCACCTACGGCGTCTGGGCCGGAACCCAGACGCCCGCGATGAAGGAGATCGCGGCAGCGTTCACGAAGGAGAACCCGAACATCACCGTCAAGGTCGAGGAACGTCCCTGGCCCGAGTACTGGTCGACGCTTCAGACCGGCGCGGCAGGGGGCACGGCTCCCGATGCGTTCTGGATGCTCGCGCAGAACATCCGCCCGTACGCCTCCGGCGGCCAGCTCCTGGACATCTCCGACGAGATCACGAAGCAGAAGGTTGACCTCGGCAAGTACCCGAAGGCGGTCCTCGACCTCTACGACCAGGGGGACGGGAAGATCTACGGCCTGCCGAAGGACGTCGACACCAACGCCGTCTGGTTCAACAAGGCCATCTTCGACAAGGCCGGCGTCGCTTATCCGACCTCCGACTGGACGTGGGACGACTTCCGCTCCACCGCGAAGAAGCTGACCGACGCCGCAGCGGGCGTGTGGGGCGTCGCCGCCCCGATCGACTACCAGGGCGGCTACTACAACACCATCTTCCAGGCTGGGGGACAGGTGATCTCGAAGGACGGCAAGAAGGCCGAGATCGACAGCCCGGCGGCGCAGAAGGGCATCGAGTTCTGGACGAACCTCCAGGCCGACAAGTCCTCGCCGACACTGAAGCAGATGTCGGACACCGAGGCCGAGACGATGTTCGAGCAGGGCAAGATCGGCATGTACATGTCCGGGGCCTACTGGGCGCTCAAGCTCTACCAGAACAAGGAGATCGCGTCGAACGTGGATGTCGCGCCGCTGCCGGTCGGCGAGAAGCGGGCCACCGTGACGAGCGGCATCGAGAATGTCGGCTTCGCCGGCACCAAGCACCCCGATGCTGTGAAGAAGTTCCTCGTCTTCGCAAGCGGCAAGGAGGCGGCGGAGATCCAGGCGAAGTCCGGTGCTGTCCTCCCGGCCTACGCGGGCGGCGAGAAGACGTGGATGGCCGCGATGCCGGACTTCACGAACCTCCAGGTCTTCATCGACGCCGAGAAGTACTCGGTCCCTCTGCCGGTGCAGGGCAACGCCGCTGAATGGCAGGGCGACCAGACGAAGTACCTCACCGGCGCGTGGGAGGGCACCACGAGCGTCGCCGACGCGACCACACAATACGCGGACGCGATCGACAAGGTGCTGGCCGAGAAGTAATGAGCGCCACACTCACCCGGCCGGGGCGGCAGGACAGCCGCCCCGGCCCCGCCGCGCCTCTGCCCCGCCGGCGTCGCCGCACGCGTATCGACTGGTGGGCCATCGCCATGATCGCTCCGGCGACCGTCGGGCTCGCCGCCCTCTACTTGTGGCCGTTCCTGTCGACCTTCGTCAAGAGCTTCATGAACGTCCCCGTCTTCGGCGCGGGCAGGTTCACCGGCGTCGACAACTACACGAAGCTGCTGAGCGACGAGGACTTCTGGCGTGCGCTGGGCAACTCGGCGCTCTACACGGTGCTCGTCCTCGTCGGCATCCCCGTCGCCATCGTGCTGGCCGCCCTGATTGAGCAGGCGGCGAAGGGTCGCACCCTCTACCGCGTGCTGTTCTTCCTGCCCGTGGTGACCCTGCCGGTCGCGGTCGGGATGGTGTGGCGCTTCATCCTCAACGGCGATTTCGGCATCCTCAATTACCTGCTCGGCCTGGTGGGCATCCCCGGCGAGTACTGGGTCGCGGACGACCGCTTCACCATCTATGCCTTCGCCGTGGTCGGCATCTGGATGGGGCTCGGCATCAATCTGATCATCCTCGGCGCCGGGTTGCAGAGCATCCCCGCCGACCTGTACGAGGCGTCGGCACTCGATGGAGCAGGCCGCATCCGGCAGTTCTTCTCGATCACACTGCCGCTGCTCAGTCCCAGCGTGTTCTTCGTCACGGTGCTGACCACGATCAGCGCCCTGCAGATGTTCGACCTGGTCTTCGTCATGCTGGGCAGCGTCAACAACACCGCGATCGACGGCTCGAAGACCATCGTCTACCTCTTCTATGAGGCGGCGTTCGTACAGTTCAAACAGGGCTACGGGGCCGCCATCGCCATCGTCCTGCTGATCATCATCATGGTCGCGACCGCGATCCAGTTCCGCCTGCAGAGGAGGTGGGTGACCTATGACTGACTCCGACATCGCCGTGCCGCGCGTGGCGGCTTCCCGCACCGGCACGCCGAGCGGGCGCTCCGCGGCCAGCCGCGGGCAGTGGCGCATCCACGTCATCCTGATCGTGGCCGCGGTGCTGATGATCGTGCCGTTCGTCTGGCAGATCCTCACCGCGTTCAAGACCTCGAACGAGGTCGCCACGCTGCCGCCGACCTTGTTCCCGGCAGCGCCGACGCTTGCCGGCTTCGACACGTTCTTCGGTTCCGTGCCGTTCTGGGCGCAGTTCGCGGTGTCGGCGGCCTCGCTCATCATCCGCGTCGCCGGTCAGGTGCTGGTCGCCGCGCTCGCAGGCTACGCCTTCGCCCGGCTCCAATTCCCCGGCCGCAACCTGATCTTCGCGCTGTTCCTGCTCATGCTGATGGTGCCGAGCCAGCTCTTCCTGCTCGGCCAGTTCGACATCATGAAAGGGCTGGGGCTGTTGAACACGGTGCCCGCCCTCGCCATCCCCGGCATCTTCAGCGCCTTCGGCACGTTCCTGATGCGCCAGGCGTTCATCACGATGCCGAAGGAATACGAGGAGGCCGCACGGCTCGACGGTGCCGGGACCCTGCGCGTCTTCTGGAGCGTGATGCTGCCGATGGCGAGGCCGATGCTCGCGGCTCTCGCGGTGCTCACCTCGCTGTACTCCTGGAACGACCTGCTCTGGCCGCTGATCGTCACTCCGGCCGGCGACAACCGTCCACTCCCGGTCGGGCTCGCGAGCATGCAGGGCCAGTTCGGGACGGACTACCCGGCCCTGATGGCGGGCGCCCTCATCTGCACCCTCCCTCTCGTCATCGTGTTCATCGTCCTGCAGCGGCAGTTCTTCGCCGGGATCGCCAGCAGCGGACTGAAAGGATAGCGTTGCCCTCTCACGAACAGGACCTCGTCCACCTCCGCCGCGGCGGTGTCAGCGTCGTCATCGATCTGAGCGGCGGTCGACTACCGCGCATCCTGCACTGGGGAGACGACCTCGGCGACCTCGACGGGGAGGAGCTCGCCGACCTGCGGAGAGCGACGCTCCCCACGATCGGGGACAGCGCCGTCACGTACCCGCAGCCGGTGCCCGTCCTCCCGCAGCTCGCCGAGGGGTGGCTGGGTCGACCCGGTGTCACAGGCGACCGCGACGGGCGCGCGTTCGCCGCGTGGTTCCGCGACACGGAGAACACCGTCGCGGACGACCGAGTGGAGAGCGTCGCGCGCGATCCGGAGTCCGGCCTGCGTCTCGTCGTGCGGCTGGAGCTGAGCAAGGAGGGCGTGCTGTCCCTCTCCGCCGAGCTGCGCAACGAGGGGACGGACCCGTACGACCTCGGTGGCGTCGAACTCGCGCTCCCTGTGCCCGACGCCGCGGAGGAACTGCTCGACCTCACCGGGCGTTGGGCACGGGAACGCGTGCCGCAGCGCCACCCGTTCCCCATCGGGACGTGGCTGCGCGAGAGCCGCGGCGGGAAGCCCGGCCTCGACCATTCGACGCTGTTCGCTGCGGGAGAGACCGGCTTCGGCTTCGAGCGCGGCCCGGTGTGGACGGTTCACCTGGCGTGGAGCGGCAACCAGCTCCTCGCGGCCGAGCGCACCCCAGCCGGTACCCGGCAACTGCGCGCGGGCGAGATCCTGTTGTCCGGCGAGCTCGCCCTAGCGCCCGGCGAGACGTACGTCGCCCCGACCGTGTACGGCGTCTGGGGTGACGGCCTCAACGCCGTCACGGACCGGATGCATCGGATGCTGCGCGCCCGGCCCGGGCACCCCCGCCCGCCTCGGCCGGTGCTCTCGAACACCTGGGAGGCCGTGTACTTCGACCACGACCTGCCGACGCTCAAGCGGTTCGCCGAGCGGAGCGCCGATCTCGGGATCGAGCGTTTCGTCCTGGACGACGGCTGGTTCACCGGACGACGGGACGATACCAGCTCGCTCGGCGACTGGGAGGTCGATCCCGTCGTCTGGCCGGCGGGCCTCGAGCCTCTCGCCGAGCACGTCCACGCCCTCGGCCTGCAGTTCGGGCTGTGGTTCGAGCCGGAGATGATCAACCTGGACTCAGCCCTGGCGCGGGCGCATCCCGAGTGGGTCTTCGACGGCGGCCACGGCCCTGGCCTCCCATCACGGCACCAGCATGTGCTCGACCTCGGCAACCCCGACGCATACGCGCACGTGCTCGCACGGGTGTCGGCCCTCGTCGACCAGCTCGGCATCGACTTCATCAAGTGGGACCACAACCGCTACCTCACCGACGCCGGACACAGCGGAAGCGGGCGCGCGGGCGTGCACGAGCAGACGCTTGCGGCGTACGCCATGATGGACGAGCTGCGACGTCGCCACCCCCGGCTCGAGATCGAGTCGTGCGCGAGCGGAGGCGGCCGGATCGACCTCGGCGTGCTCCAACGAACCGACCGGGTCTGGCCCTCCGACTGTAACGACCCGCACGAGCGCATCGACATCCAGCGCTGGACGGGGGTGCTGGTGCCGCCGGAGCTCCAGGGCACGCACATCGGCGCTGGGGAGTCCCACACTACGCACCGCGTCGCACCGCTCGACTTCCGCGCGGCCACGGCCTTCTGGGGCAACCTCGGCGTCGAGTTGAACGTGGCGGAGCTCGACGACGATACCTTCGACCGCGTGCGGAGGTGGGTGCAGGCGCACAAGCAGCATCGCGCCCTTCTCCACAGCGGGAGGACGGTGCGCGCCGACACCGGACCGGACGTGCGGCTCGACGGCGTGGTCGCGGCCGACGGCGCGGAGGCGATGTTCGGGTTCACCGTGCTGTCGCGCACCGCCAGCTGGCCTCCCGCGCGGCTGCGCTTCCCCGGCCTCGAGCCGGAGCGGCGATATCGAGTGACCGAGTTCGCTCCCGGGGCCCCGGTCCCTGTGGGCCAGCGGCCGCCGTGGCTCGACGCCGGCGTCGTCCTCCCCGGGCGGACCCTCCACCGGCACGGCCTCGAGGCGCCGTCGCTCGACCCCGATCGCTCGGTGCTGTTCCGCGTCGAGGCGGTATGAACCCGCTCACGTCGCCCGCGCGTCAGAGTGTTCGTAGCGCGGACGGCGCGACCACACTCGTCGTCGACCCGTTGGCGGCGTCGCTGCGCCGCCTGACGGTGAACGGGACGGACCTCGTCGAACCCACGGACGCATTGCCCGGGCTCCCCGGCATGGCCGGCGCCATCCTCGCTCCGTGGCCGAACCGTGTGGAGGGCGCCCGATGGTGGCACGAAGGGCGCAGGCACGACCTCGACGTCAGCGAGCCGGAGCTCGGTAACGCGAATCACGGTCTGCTCGCGGCCCGGCGATTCGACATCGTCGGCCAGGACGACTCCGGGATCGTCCTCGGTACGCAGATCCGGCATCCTGCCGGGTACCCGTTCGACCTCGACGTGGTCGTCGCCCATCGCGCCGACGGGACAGGCGTCGCGGTCGCCACCGAGCTGGTCAACGTCGGTACCGCTCGCGCGCCTGCGGCGCTCGGGGCGCATCCCTACCTTCGGCTCGGTGACCGGCAGGTGGGGGGCCTGCGGCTCACCGTGGATGCGACGCACGCGTACCGTCTGGATGAGCGGCACATCCCGCGCGATCGCTTCCCGGTCGGCGGCACGTCGAGCGACCTCCGCCGGCCCACGCTCGTGGCCGACGCCCCCGGGCACCTCACGCTGATGCGGGAGGACACCGGTGCAGCGCTCAGCCACCGGCTTACTGCAGACGACGGGTC
Source organism: Leifsonia sp. T36S-04 (assembly GCF_042465655.1). Lineage (GTDB taxonomy): Bacteria > Actinomycetota > Actinomycetes > Actinomycetales > Microbacteriaceae > Leifsonia. The sequence continues at coordinate 2,285,299 of NZ_CP146286.1, read as the reverse complement.
CGGGCTGGAGCTCTGGGCCGACAGCGCCTACCGCTGGACGCAGCTGTATCGCGACGACGCATTCCCCTCCTTCGACGGAACGACGCGCGTCGCGCTCGCCGTCGAGCCGATGACTGCGCCGCCGAACGCTCTGCGAACGGGGGAGGGTCTTCGCTGGCTGGAACCCGGGGAACGCTGGACCGTCTCGTGGGGCATCCGCCTGCTCCGCTGAGCGGCGCTCCGCTCCGGAACCCCGCGCTCAGGCGTCGCGCGCGCGGAAGGCCGATGGGCTCATCCCGTGATGCCGCCGGAAGTGGCGCGAGAAGTAGAACGGGTCGTCGTAGCCGACGTCGCGCGCGACCTCGGCGATCGTCGCATCCGTCGTGTCGAGGAGCTGCCGGGCGCGCGCCATCCGCAGGGCGGTGTGGTGCGCGAGCACGCCGCCGCCGGTGGCTCGCCGGAACAGCGACGTCAGGTGCGTCGGGGAGACGCCCACCAGCCGGGCGAGTTCCGGCACGCGGACGGTGCCGTCGAGGCGGTCGCTGAGGTAGTTCATCGCCCGCTGCAGCGGGTCGTCCGGAGCCGGGAGCAGCCGGTCGACCGCGAGCTGGGTGAGCAGCTTCCATGCGGCTCCCGAGGCCGCCATCAGACGCGCGGGGGTCTGATCGCGTTCGAGGTTGGTGACGATTTCGTCGAGGAGCGCGACCGCCCGCTCGATCGTCCGGACGCGCAGCAGCGGGCGCGCCGCCGTGACCTCCATCCCCTCGACCAGTTCGGGGGCGTCGGTCCCGGTGAGGTGCGCCCACCAGATCGTCCAGGGGTGGGTCTCGTCCGAGCCGTACGAGTGGGGTACCCCGCGCGGGATGACGATCGCCTGCTGGCTGCCGATGCGGTGCGTGGCATCGCCGATCCGCGCCCACCCGGTGCCCGCCGCGCAGACCATGACGATCGTCTCGTTCGTGCCGCGCGGTCTGCTCATCTGGTGGTCCAGCGCGTCCGGGTAGTAGCCGACGTCCGTGACGAGCAGGCGCCTGGTCACCGGCTTCCTCAGGGCGTCGGAGACCACCGGGCGCGGCACGACGACGAGTCGCTGCCCCCGGAATCCCTCTTCGATCGGCACGGGGACATTCTGGGGGCAGCATCGTCGAATTGTCCAGGGGTGTTCGCTCAACCTGCATTCCACGGCGGTTACCGCGCCGATTGGATGGAGGCATGCTCAGCGATCCTCTGCGCCCCGACGCTCCCGAACACCTCCGCGAACGACTCGCCGCCGGCGGAGCCGTCGCCTGGAGTGCCGACCTGACCATCCCGACGTACGAGCCGGGGGAGCCGGACGAGTTCCCGATGTTCCTCGACCGCCGGGTATACCAGGGCTCGAGCGGGCGGGTGTACCCGATCCCGTTCATCGACCGGGTGGCCGCGGAGCCGACCGACCGGACGTGGCAGGCCATCCATCTGGAGAACCGGTGGATCCGGCTGGTCGTGCTGCCCGAGCTGGGCGGCCGCATCCATATCGGGTACGACAAGACGGCGGATTACGACTTCTTCTACCGCAACAGCGTCATCAAGCCCGCGCTGGTCGGCCTGGCAGGGCCGTGGATCTCCGGCGGAGTCGAGTTCAATTGGCCGCAGCACCACCGACCGGCGACGTTCCTGCCGGTGGAAACGTCGATCGAGGAGCACGAGGACGGTTCGGTGACTGTGTGGTGCTCCGATCACGATCCGTTCACTCGGATGAAGGGCATGCACGGGGTACGTCTGCATCCCGACCGGGCCGTGGTGGAGCTGGTCGTCAGGCTTCACAACCGGACGAGCGATGTGCAGACCTTTCTCTGGTGGGCGAACGTGGCTGCGCGGGTGCACGACGACTACCAGTCGTTCTTCCCGACCGACGTCGCCTACGTCGCCGACCATGCCCGCCGCGCCATCACCGCCTTCCCGGAAGCCGACCGCCCGTACTACGGCGTCGACTACCCGGCTCGCCACGCCACGGGCGCCGACCGTCTGGACTTCTACCGCAACATCCCCGTCCCGACCTCGTACATGGTGACCGACACCGAGGACGACTTCTTCGGCGGTTACGACCACCGAGCACACGCCGGCTTCGTCCACGTCGCCGACCGCCACATCGCGCCGGGAAAGAAGCAGTGGACCTGGGGCGACGCGCCATTCGGGCACGCATGGGACCGACTCCTCACCGACCAAGACGGTCCCTACATCGAATTGATGGCCGGCGTCTATACGGACAACCAGCCGGACTTCGCCTGGTTGGAGCCGGGGGAGACCAAGGAGTTCCGGCAGCGCTGGTACCCGATCCACGCGATGGGGCCCGCGCACCAGGCCACGGAAGAGGCGGCCGTCCGGCTCGATGTGGCCGACGGTACCGTCTCCGGCGGCGTCTGCCTCGTGTCCGAGACCGACGTGCGCGTCACAGTCACGGCCAACGGCGAGACCGTGGTCGACGAGCGAGTCCAGGTCGCGCCCGGGAGGCCCTTCCTCTTCGACACCGCCACCCCGTCTGCCCACCCGGCAGAGCATGAGCTTCGGGTCATAGACGCTGACGGGCGCGTCCTCATCGCCTGGCGACCGCGCGCCGGATCCGACGCCGAGGAGCCCTGGACCGCGACCGAACCGCCGGCGCCCCAGGAGATCGCGAGCGTGGACGAGCTCTACTTCACCGGCGTCCATCTCGCGCAGAACCGCCATCCCACCCGGTCGCCCCTCCCGTACTGGGAGGAGGCGCTCCGGCGAGACGAACTGGACAGCCGCTGCAACACCGCGCTCGCCGAGCACCTCCTCCGCCGAGGCCGCTACGCCGACGCGGAGGCTCACCTCCGCCGCGCCCTCTCCCGCCAGACACGACGCAACGGCAACCCGCGCGACGGCGAGGCACGGTACCTGCTCGGACTGGTGCTCGTGCGGACCGGCCGCGAGCCTGCCGCCCTCGACGCCTTCGCGAAGGCCGCCTGGGACGTGCGATGGCTCGCACCCTCGCAGCTTGAGATCGCGAGGATCCTCGCCCGGAGCGGCTCTGACGACGCTGCCCTGACGGCCGTCGACCGCGCGCTTGCCATCAATACCGCCGACTCGCGCGCCCTCGCCCTCCGCGTGATCCTCGAGCGGCGCCTCGGCCGCGGCGGACTCGCAGAGCAGCACCTCGCTGAATGGCTCGCCGTCGACCCTCTCGACCAGGTCGCCCTCGCCCTCGCCGGCCGGCCGCTCAGAGCCGACGGCCGCACTCTCATCGACGTCGCACTCGAGTTCGCGGCCACGGGCGAGGCGGATCAGGCGATCATCCTGCTGGTGGAGGCGGCCGAGCGACCGACCGGCCCGTCGGGCAACATCCGTCCGCTCGCTCACCTCCATCGCTCCGTCGTTCTGCGATGGCAGGGAAGGACGGCAGAGGCGGATGGCGCGCTCAGTGAGGCGCGCAGCACTGACGCCCGCCGCTGCTTCCCGGTTGGCCTGGACGACCACGACATGCTCCGCAGCGTCCTCGAACGGGACCCCGGCGATCACCGCGCCGGCGCGCTGCTCGGGATGCTCCTCTACGATGCCGGCCGGGAGGAGGAGGCGCTCCAGCTCTGGCGGCGGGCGATCGACGCAGGTGCGGCCGACGCCGTGACGTTGCGCAACGCGGCCGTCGCCGCCGTCAACCTGCACGGGACCGCCGACGACGCCCTCGGGTGGTACGCCGAGGCGCTCGACGTGCACCCCTCCGCCCGCCTCCTTTACGAACGGGACCAGCTGCTCGCGCTCATAGGCGCGTCGGCGGAATACCGGTTGAGCCTTCTCGAGGACGCCCGCGAACTCGTCCTCGAGCGCGACGACCTGACGATCTCGTTCGTCGAGCTGCTGGTCGCCATTGGAAGGGCCGGCGAAGCCCACGCCATCCTCACCTCGCGCAGCTTCGCCCCCTGGGAGGGCGGCGAGGGACTCGCGCTCGCCGCCTGGGAGCATGTCGCGCTCGCGCTCAGCCGACAGGCGCAGGCCGACGGCGATCTCGCAGCGGCGCTCCGCCACGCCGAGGCGGCGCTCACCCCGCCGGCCTCGCTGGGAGAGGCCCGCCATCCGCTCGCACCGACGGCGGAGATCCACGAACGGCTGGCGACGCTCTACGCGTTGCTCGGCGATTCTGAGCGGGCGGAGGCCGCGCGCGCGATCGCGAACGCCCGTCCGCTCCCGGATCCCGTCGACCCGGATGCCGCACCCGACTACTTCGCGACGTCGCTGCCGGAGCTCCTGTTGTTCCGGGCGCAGGCGCTGTCGGCAAGCGAGTCGGAACGTCCAGCCGGCGAGGCAGAACGCGCATTCCACCCCGGTCCGGTCGTTTCCTAGCCTCGGAGCAACTTCACCAGAGAAGGGGAACCATGCGAAACGGACCGGGACGACGACGTCCCCTCTTCACCGCCATCGGAGCCGCGGCCGCCGCGGCGCTCGGGCTGTCGCTGTTCACAGCCAGCCCGGCCGCCGCGCTCGTCACGCACACCATCACCTCGCCGGACGGGCAGATCAACCTCACCATCACCGACCAGACCAGCGGCGCACTCGCCTACGGCGTCACCGCAGGCACCACGACGGTGTTCGGCTCGTCGCCGCTCGGCATCACCACCAGCAGCACCGACTTCACCAGCGGACTCACGTACACGGGAGAGGCCCGTGCGGTGATCACCGAGACGTATTCGCTCCCGGCCGGGACGAAGCCCAGCTACACCAACGACGGCCGCGAAATGACCTTGACCTACACCAAGGCCGGCGCGACCCTCCAGGTCATCGCCAGGGCATACAACGACGGCATCGCGTTCCGTTACCGGATCCCCGGCTCTGGCTCCGCCAGCATCACCGGCGAGAGCACAGGATTCCGGCTCAACGCCGGCGACGGCGGTTGGGCCGCCCCGTGGAACGCCAACTACGAGCAGGACTACATCTACCGCAATGTCGCCGGCCTCAACTCGGGGACCAACCTGACTATGCCTGCGTTGATCTCGGTGAACAGCAACACCTACTACACGCTGATCAGCGAGGCGAACGTCTACAACGCCAACGCGAGCTATGCGCCCGCGATGCTCAAGGGCGACGGTGCGGGCACCGGGCTGCTGAATGTGGCGCGCACCCCCGACCAGGGCTTCCCCATCGCGACGACCTATCCGTTCCAGACGCCGTGGCGCACCGCCATCATCGCCTCGAACCTCGACAAGCTCTACAACAGCGACCTGGTGCAGAACCTCAACCCGCCCGCAGCATCCACTCCCTCGTGGGTGCAACCCGGCCGCGCCGCCTGGTCCTGGTACACCGATGAGGACAGCGCGTCCGACCTGAACAAGCAGAAGCAGATGGTCGACTTCGCAGCCTCGATGGGCTTCGAGTACGTCACCGTCGACTGCTGCTATGTGCCCGCGGTGGACCTTCCGGCCATCTCCGCCTATGCGCACCAGAAGGGCGTGAAGGTCTTCGCCTGGGTCACAGCCGACGCTGGGCAGACCCCGGCGGCCGCGACCAAGCTGGTCACCGACCACAAAGGGTACGGGGTCGACGGTCTGAAGGTCGACTTCTTCCTGAGCGACTCGCAGGCCGTGCAGCAGTGGTACCAGTCCATCGGCGACGCGGCCGGTGCCGGGCAGATGATGCTCGACCTCCACGGGAGCACGAAGCCCGGCGGAGAGAACCGGACGTGGCCCTGGGTGCTCACCACCGAGGCGGTCGCCGGAACCGAGCACTACAAGTACCCGCCGCCCACGACCGCGGCCGCCGACGTGACGTACCCATTCACCCGCGGGCCCATCGGTCCGATGGACCACACGCCGGCGATGATCTCCCAGAACGCCTCCGTACTCACGCAGGCCCACACACTGGCGCAGGCGATCGTCTACAACACGGGCATGATCAATTACGCGGATTCCGCGGCCGCGTATGAGCAGTGGCCCGGGCGTCACCTGATGCGCGCCATCCCGACGAAGTGGGACGAGACGAAGGTCGTGGAGGGCTTCCCCGGAGATCACATCACGATGGCCCGGCGCTCTGGCAGTGATTGGTTCGTCGCTGGCATGACCTCTCCGGCGCGTACTGCGTCCGTGCCGCTGACCTTCCTCGGCTCTGGTTCGTACACCGCGACGGTCTTCTCGGACAACGCGTCGGGCCGCGTGCAGGTCAGCACCCAGACTGTCACCAGCGCCACCACTCTGTCCCTGCCGGAGATCGCTACCGGCGGTGTCGCCGTGCACATCTCCCAGACGCCATTGCCGCAGATCGGCAGCGCCGATGCGCGCTACGAGGCCGAGTCGGCGGCGAACACGCTCGCGGGCGCATCGGCTCAGGCGTGCAAGGGGTGCTCCAGCGGCTCCAAAGTCGGCAACGTCGGATCGGGCGGTTCCGTCCAGTTCAACAACGTGACCGCCTCCACAGCCGGAACCCACCGGATGACGTTCACCTATACGTCCGCCGACCCCCGGTCCGTTCGCATCACCGTGAACGGGACGGTCCTCAGCACGGAGAGCCTGCCCGATTCCGGCGGGTGGGAGTTTGTCAACAAGTGGAGCGTGGACGTGCCGCTGGCTGCCGGTAACAACACCATCAAGTTCGACAACCCCAGTGCCTTCGCGCCGGACATCGACGCACTGACCATCGAGCGGTCCACCGAAGCGGAGTCGGCCGGCAACGTACGCGGTGGAGGAGCCGCCGTGACGGGTTGCACCGGCTGCTCAGGTGGTTCCGCGGTCACCGCACTCAGCGGTACCGGAACTCTCGACATCACCGGGCTGACGGTTGCGAGTGCGGGCAATCACACCGTCCGACTCGACTACGCGAGCACGACCGCGCAGACCGTGCAGGTCCAGGTGAACGGAGGCACCGCCATCACGGTGAATCTTCCGGCGACGGGGTCCGCCACCGCCGTAGCAACGAAGACGCTCGGACTGGCACTCACATCCGGGACCAACACCGTGCGAATCAAGTCTGCATCCTCCGCGAACGTCGCCATCGATCGGCTAACGGTGGTCCGCTGATCGATGCTCGCATCGTCTGGTGGTGATCCCGTGCAATCGGCACGGGATCACTACCCGGTGTGCGTCCGCTGGGGGCAACGTCAACTCTCGCGGCGGAAGCGAGGCGCAGCACGGCACCGACTGGGCTCGCCTCGTGTTTCCGCGACCAATGAGAGGTTGATGATGTCTGGCGTGGTGGATGCATAGCCTCGGACCGTAGAAGGCATGCGGACCTACAACGCGGCCGCTACGTGGAAGGACGTCGCGGTGACTCTCCGGGGCTGACCACGAGGCGGAAGCCGACCACGGGTGCGAAGCCGCGCTCGACGAGGTCGACCTCGAATCCGGCCAGCGCCTCCAGGTGACGGGAGACGCGGAGCGGTCCTACGTCGACGGGCTCGGCGTCGAGCTGCCCGACGAGGACGGCGACAGTTTCCTTGGCGGTCTGGTCGTCCGAAGCCAGGAGCACCTGTACCGGGCCCGAGGGCTCGTGGGTCCCTTCGGCGAGCCGCTCGGCGTAGACGGTGTTGAACGCCTTGACCACCCTCGCGCCGGGCGCCGCGTCGGCGAGGCGCTCCCCGAGCGAGGCCCCGCCCGCGTACCGGCTCTCGTAGGCGGGCGGGTCGATCGGGTTGTTGATGTCGATGACGATGACGCCGGCGAGGATGTCGCGGAGGGACGCCACGATCGGCAGCACCTCGGTGTCGTGGACCGCGATCACGACGACGTCGGAACGGGCGGCTTCCTGATAGGCCATCCCGCCGGCCGCGCCGTGACGCTCGCTGAGCCGCCGCGCGCGGGCGGGGTCCCGGGAGCCGATGACCACCTCGTGGCCGGCGCGCGACCAGCCGGCGCCGAGCACAGCCGTCATCGGCCCGGTGCCCAGGATGCCGATCCTCACACGACTTCCACCATGCAGTTCACTATCGCATGCGCGCATAAACCGCACAATTATCGTGCATGAATTGCATTCAGAACTGCGCGTATCGGGCGAATGGCGCTGGAGGGTCTCTAGGCGCAGATGACGCGGCAGCCGAGCCGCTGGATGGCGTCGACTGCGGACTGGGGCGCACGGGTGTCCGTGATCAGGACATCCACTTCGGACATAGAGCACACGCTCGCGAGCGCCACGCGGCCGATCTTCGTGGCGTCCGCCAGGACGATCGTCGTGCGCGAGCGGCTGCGCATCACGCCGTTGACGCGCGCGCCGATCGGGTCGTAGTTCGTGCAGCCGGCCTGCGTGTCGACGCCGTCGACGCCGAGGAACGACACGTCGATGTTGTACTCCGAGAGGAAGGACTCGGCGCTCGGGCCGACGACCTCCTGGCTGCTACTGCGCACCTCGCCGCCGGCCGCGTAGACCCGCAGTCCCGGGTTGCCGACGAGGTTCGTCGCTATGTTGAGCGCGTTGGTGACCACCGTGAGGCCGCGGCGCCCCATGAGCTGACGCGCGAACTCATTGGTCGTCGTGCCCCCGGTCAGGCCGACCACCCGAGCGCCGTCGAGGAAGGCGAGCGCGCTGCGGGCGATGCGCTGCTTCTCCTCCGAGTCCTGGGAGGTCTTGAAGCCGAGGGGAAGGTCGTTGAAGGCCACGTGGGTGGTCGCGCCGCCGCGCGTGCGGCTCACCAGTTGCTGCTCCTCGAGGTACTCGAGGTCGCGCCGGATGGTCGCTTCGGAGACGTCGAACTGCGCGGCGAGCTCCGGCACCTCCATCGAGGCGTTGTCGACGATAGAGGACACGATGTGGTGGAGCCGCTCTTTGCGTTGCACATGCCGACTATAGCGAATGAGCAGAAATGATGTGCACAAAATCACTCTGGACCAGTGAAAGTGCTCATTAGGGCCATTCTTGTTACGTCTGCGTGAATTCCTTTGCAATCGCGCGCAGCGCCGTGTAGACAATGCTCAATCGCGTGTCACTCAGCACCGTCGCAGACACGCTCCCATCGCCCCAGGAGGAGCACTATGACGCTCGAACCCAGACGCCGGACCCGGAAAGCGCTCATCGCCGGCGGCGTCGCCCTCGGACTCGCTCTGACCGGATGTTCCGGCGGTACGGCCGGAACCGCCGGCGGGTCGTCCCAGACGAAAGGCGCGACGATCACCGTCGCGTGGATGAACCCGGCTCCGCCCAAGGCGGCGCTCGACGCGTTCACCAAGGACACCGGCATCACGGTCAAGTGGACCACGGTCGACTGGGACAGCCTGCAGACGAAGATCGCCGCCGCGGCCACGTCGAAGACCTACTTCGCCGATGTCACGGACGTCGACTGGTCGCGGGTCGGCCAGCTGGGCAAGCTCGACTGGTTCTACCCGATCGACACCTACATCGACACCAAGAAGCTCAAGGCCGACATGCCCCAGCTCAGCTCGTTCCAGTCGGGCGGCAAGGTGCTGGGCCTCCCGTTCGACTCCTCCTACATGGTGACGACCGTCAACAAGGAGCAGTTCGCCCAGGCGGGCATCACCACCATGCCGACCACCATGGACGAGTACACCGCCGACCTCAAGCAGATCAAGGCGAAGGGCGTCTCGAGCACACCCCTCAACATCCCGTTCGCCGCAGCAGAAGGCCTCTCGACCTACTGGTACGAGGCCGCCAACGCGTTCGGCGGCTCCGTACTCGACGGCAAGGGCAAGCCGCAGTTCACGAGCCCGGACTCCGGCGGCTACAAGGCGGCCAAGTGGATGGTCGACAGCCTGAAGCAGGGACTGGTGCCGGCCGGCAACATCAACGTCACCGACTCGCAGGGAATGCAGAACCTGATGGCCAAGGGCGTCGTCTCGTCCACCTTCTCGGACTACTCCGGCAACGTGGGCAGCCTCTACGACGTGCCCGACGCCTCGACGGTCACCGGTAAGACGGTGTACATCCCGACCCCGGGCGTCGACGGCACGACCAGCAATCTGGGAAACCCGGACGGCATCGGCATCCCGCGGCAGGCCAAGTACCCTGCTGCGGCGGCCAAGTTCATCGAGTGGATCACGGCCACGCAGAACCAGGCGGACTTCGCCGGTGCGAACGGCCCGGACAAGGTGATGCCGAACTACCCGACGCCCTCCCGGCTGTCGGCCATGAAGATCCTCACCGAGAACGGCAAGCTCGCCCAGGGCGACGTGCTCAGCGAACTGCTCACGAAGTCGAAGCCGGTCTTCGCGGACGGCGCGCCCTCGTGGTACCCCGACTTCTCGCGCTCGGTGAGCACCAACCTCCATGCCGCCGCCGTGGGAACCATCAGTGTGGACGCGGCCATCAAGGCGATCGCCGCCCAGGCGAACAAGCTGGCGAGCGGCTCTTGAGGGAGGACGTCATGACCGCCCCCGACCCGAACGGCGGAAGGAGATGAGCGCCCAGGTCGCCGCCCCGCACCGGTCCGGAACCTCCGGACCCGTGCGGGGGCCGGCCCCTCAGCGCTCACGGATCGTCCGCCGGCTGGACTTCCTGCCCTACGCCCTGGTCGCGCCGCTCGCGATCTTCATCGTCGGCCTGGCGCTGGTGCCCGCGGGCATCACCCTGGTCGAGGCGTTCTTCAAGATCCAGCCCCTCAACCCGCCGGACCGCTTCACCGGGCTGGGCAACTTCGTCGCCCTGTTCTCCGACCCGGCGATCATCGCGAGCATGGGCAACACCGCGCTCTATGTGGTGATCGGTGTGGTGCTCTCGACGGTGCTGGGCATCGTCTTCGCCGTGACCCTGCAGAAGCCGTTCCGCGGACGGTCCGTTCTTGTTGCCGTCCTGATCCTGCCGTGGGCGCTCCCCGGCGTCGTCGAGGGGATCGTGTGGACGGGGATCTGGGACAGCAACAACGGCCTCCTCAACAGTGTGCTGTCGTCGTTGCATCTGATCGACCACTACCAGGTGTTCCTCGGCCAGAACCAGTTCGTCACCATCCTGGCGATCGAGCTGGTGCAGGTCTGGCAGATCACGCCGCTGTCGGCCCTGCTGGTGCTGGCCTCGCTGCAGAACATCCCCGGCGAGCTCTACGAGGCGGCGTCGCTCGACGGGGCCACCGGCTTCCGGATGTTCAGCCGGATCACGCTGCCGCTGGCGCGCCCGGGCATCGCCGTCGCCATGGTGCAGGCGGTGATCGCGACGCTGAACGTCTTCGACCAGCCGTACGTGCTCAACGGCGCCGCGGCCACCGGGTCGTCGGTCACCATGCAGACGTACTTCATCAGCTTCCAGAACCTCGACTTCGGTCAGGGCTATGCGCTGTCCCTGCTCATCACGCTAGCCACACTGATCGTCTCGCTCGGCGTGGTGAGGCTCGTCTACCGACCCGTGGAGTTCTGATGCGACAACGCTCCATCGCGCGGCCGCTCGGGGTCGCCTTCATCCTCGTCTGGACCCTGCTGCCCCTGTACTGGGTGCTCAACACGAGCCTGCAGACGGATGCGCAGATCAGCGCGAAGCCGGCGAATTACCTGCCGCCGACGCCGTCCCTCCAGAACTACTTCACCCTGCTCGGCGGCAGCGGCGACCTGTCCGACTCCGTCCGCCAGTCGATGCTGAACATCTTCATCGAGTGCACGGCGGCCACCATCGTCACCGTCGTGCTGGCCACACTGGCCGCCTACGCGTTCGCCCGCATGAAGTTCCGCGGCCGCACCGTGCTGTTCTTCGCCGTGCTCGCGACCATGGCCTTCCCGGCGTATGCGACCCTCATCCCGCTGTACCAGATGATGTCGGCGCTCGGGCTGGTGAACACCTACACGGGCATCGTGCTGGTGTACGTCTCGGGCTTCCTGCCCCTGGCGACGTGGATCCTCCACAACTACATGAGCAGCCTGCCGATCGCACTCGAGGAGGCGGGACAGGTGGACGGCGCCAGCCGGATGAAGGTGCTATGGCATGTGGTTCTTCCCCTGGCACGGCCCGGCATCGTCTCGGTCGCGATCATCACCTTCCTGTCGGCGTGGGCGCAGTTCCTCTTCCCTCTGGTGCTCTCGAGCGACCTGTCCACGCAGCCGCTGACCGTCGTGATCGCCGCGCTGCAGGGGCGCCACACGGTTCCCTATTCGCTGATGAGCGCTGCCGGTGTGATCGCCGTGGCGGTTCCCGCCGTCATCGCCGTGCTGCTCAACCGCTACATCGTCAGCGGACTCCTCACGGGGAGCGTCAAATGAGAGGGAGCGTCCGATGACACAGGAGGCGTTCGTCCTGATCGGCGCCGGAAGCACCGTGTTCACGCCGGGTCTGCTCAGCGACCTCGCGGGTTCGCGCACGTTCGACGACGTCGAGGTGCGCCTGGTCGACGTGGTTCCGGAAGCCGCCGAGACGATGGCCCGCCTGGGCCGCCGGATCGCCGACACTGCCGGCTCCACGATGCGTGTGGAGGCCGTGGCCGATCGACGTGAAGCGCTGCGGGACGCCCGTTTCGTGGCGACGACCATCGCGGTCGGCTCCGCCGAGGGCTGGCGCGCCGACCTGGACATTCCCGAGGCGTACGGCATCCACCAGACGGTCGGGGACAGCGTCGGCCCCGGCGGCGTCCTCCGCGCACTGCGTCACGTGCCGGAGCTGCTCGCGATCGCAACCGACATCGCCGACGTGGCCCCGACCGCGCAGCTCATCAACTACAGCAACCCGCTCACGGCCAACGTGCGCGCGGTCACCAAGCACACCGCGGTGAACGCGGTGGGCCTCTGCCACGGAACCATGCATACCCAGGCGGCGCTCGCCGCCGACCTCGCCGGGCTCGACATCGACCCGTCGACCGTGAGCGCCCGCTTCGCCGGTCTGAACCACCTGTGCTGGCTGCTCGACATCCGCTCCGGATCTCGAGACCTCTACCCGCAGCTGCGCGAGGTGGTCGAGTCCCGCGCCGGAGGGAGCGACGCACCTGCCTCCCGCAGCGAGGGCGTCCACTCCGCCGTCTCGGCAGACCTGATGCGAACCTTCGGCTTCTACCCCGCGCCGGGTGACCGGCACGTCTCCGAGTTCTTCTCCGGCTACCTGAACTTCGACCAGGACGGCGAGCTCGGCTGGGGCCTGCAGGGCGGCCAGGACATGACGCGCGAGTACATCGACGAGAAGGGGCGGCTCTGGGAGTCGCTGCGAGCGCAGGCCGACGGCAGCGAGCCGCTCGCGCCCACCCGCAACCAGGAGGCGGAGCGCCTGGTCGCGATCGCCGAAGCGCTTCGAACGGGGACCGAGCACGTCGAACTCGCGGTGAACCTGCCGAACGCGGGCGGTGTGATCGAGAACCTGCCCGCGGAGGCTGTCGTCGAGGTGCCGGCGGTCGTCGGCGCGCACGGCATCCAGCCCGTCTCGGTCGGACGCCTCCCCGCGGCGATCGCGGCGGTGTTGACCGCACGGGTCCATCAGCAGGAGCTGACGGTCGAAGCCGCTGTCACCGGGAGGCGGGATGTCGCGCTGCAGGCCCTGACGCTCGACCCGCTCGTGCCGGACACCGGGACCGCCCGCCGGATCCTCGACGACGCAGTCGCCGTCGATCCGACGCACTACGCCCGTTTCGCAGCATGAGCCCGGCGACCCGCGTTCGACCTGATCGCACTCTTCGCACACTGCCGACAACCGCAACGAACCAGGGGGAACTCCTTGTCTGAATCACGCTCCGTCACCACCGAACGCGCAGGGGGCGAAGGCTCTCGCTTCACCGTCGGTGAGATCAGCCACCAGCCCGAGGTGTGGCGGGAGGCCGCGGCGAACATCGCGGCCGACCGCGGGCGGCTGGACGGCTTCCTCGCGCCGCTGCTGGCACGGCCGGAGCTGCGCGTGGTGCTGACCGGCGCCGGCACCTCGGCGTTCGTCGGGGGAGTCGCGGCTCCCGAGCTGTCCCGCCTCCTCTCCCGGCGCATCGATGCGATCGCGACGACGGACCTGGTGTCGAACCCGCGGGAGTTCCTGGCTGAGGACATCCCCACCCTCCTGGTCTCGTTCGCACGTTCCGGCAACAGCCCCGAAAGCGTCGCCGCGACCCGCCTGGCGGACGAGTGCCTCAGCGACGTGAGCCACCTGATCGTCACCTGCGATCCCGCGGGACAGCTCAACCAGGAGCATCAGGGCCGCGAGCACTCGTACGTGCTGCTCATGCCGGCCGGGGCGAACGACCAGGGCTTCGCCATGACGTCGAGCTTCACGTCGATGCTGCTGTCCGTGCTCCTGGCGCTCGGCGGTGACCACCCTCAGACGGTGCAGCCGCTGATCGAAGCTGCAGAGAACATCGTCGACGGGGGCTGGGATGCGATCGCCGACCTCGCCACGCTCGACTGCAACCGCGTCGTCTACCTGGGCAGCGGGCCGCTGACGGCGCTCGCCCGCGAGTCGGCGCTCAAGCTCCTCGAGCTGACGGCAGGCCAGGTGGTCAGCTACTACGACTCGGCGCTGGGCTTCCGGCACGGGCCGAAGTCGGTGCTCGACGACCGGACGCTCGTCGTCGTCTTCATCTCCTCCGACGAGTACACGCGCAAGTACGACCTCGACATCCTCGCCGAGCTCCGGACCGCGCTCGACCCGGCGCGGGTCGTCGCGGTCGGCCCGGACGGCGTCGTCGTCGACGGCGAGCGGACGGTCGCGTTCGAGGGACTCGATGAGCTCAACGATGCCTTCCTGGCGAGCGTGTATGTCGTCGTCGCGCAGATCCTGGCGCTGTCGTTCGCCCTCCGGGCCGGCACGACGCCGGACAACCCGTTCCCGGACGGCAACGTCAACCGCGTGGTGAAGGGCGTTCGCCTCCACCCGCTCGGCGAGGACAGAAGCGGGACCGCGTGAGTCTCTTCCTCGGCATCGACGGAGGCGGCACCAAGACCGCCTTCCTCCTGCTCGACTCCGACGGCACCGTCGTGGCCCGTTCCCAGCAGCCGAGCAGCGACTACTACCGGCTCGGGGTGGAGGCGGTGAGGCGCACCCTGCTGGAGGGTGTCGAGGACATCTGCCGGCAGGCCGGCATCGCCCCCGATCGGCTCGACTTCACCGTCGTGGGCCTGACGGGCTACGGCGAGGTGAGTGCCGACGTGCCGGTGCTCGACGGGGTCCCGCGGTCGGTGCTCGCCAGCGACCGCTACCTGTGCGTCAACGACATGATCTGCGGCTGGGCCGGTTCCCTGTGCGCGAGCGACGGCATCAACGTCGTCGGTGGCACCGGGTCGATGACCTACGGCGAGCGGAAGGGTGTCGGCGTGCGTGTCGGCGGCTGGGGCGAGCTCTTCGGAGACGAAGGGTCGGGCTATTGGATCGCCACGCGCGGTCTCAACGCGTTCACACGGATGAGCGACGGACGCCTCCCGCGCGGACCGCTGCTGGAACTGCTGCGGAACCGGCTGGGCGTTCGGAACGACCTGGATGCGATCGGCCTGGTGCTCACCGACTGGCAGAAGGAGCGCACCCGGATCGCCGCGCTGTCGACCACGGTCGCGGAGGCCGCCGCTGCCGGCGATGCCGTCGCGGCCGGCATCCTCACCGACGCGGGGGCGGAGTTCGCCGAGCTGGTCGACACCACCCGTCTCGCACTCGGCTACGAGGACGGGGAGGCGGTGGCCGTGTCCTACTCGGGAGGTGTGTTCCGCTCCGAGGCGGTGCTCGCCGCATTCAGCCGGTCGCTGGACGCGCTGCACGACGGCTACGACCTCCGGGTTCCCGTTTTCGAGCCGGACATCGGCGCCGCGCTCTATGCGGCGAAGGTGGCGGCACGCCCCCTGAGCGGCGACGCGCTCGGCCGGATTTCGGGGCCGCTGACGGCGGCCTCCACCAACTGAAGGGATGAACACATGACGGACGTGAGGATCGGCGTGATCGGTTATGGCAACCGCGGCGGAGTGGCACGCGAGGCGCACCGCCCGGTGTCGGGCTCGGTCGTCGTCGCCGTGGCCGACTTCGACGAGGGTCCGCGTGCTCGCGCTCGCGAGGACTTCCCCGGTGCGCTGGTGACCGACAGCCTTGATGAGTTGCTGGGCCTCGGGCTGGACGCGGTCATGGTGCTGACGCCGGACGACCGGCATGCCGCCGTCGCGATCCCGGCGCTGGAGGCGGGTCTGGCGGTGTTCTGCGAGAAGCCGCTGGCGATCTCCATCGACGACTGCGACCGCATCCTGGAGGCCGCGTACCGGACCGGTTCGCGCCTCTACGTCGGGCACAACATGCGTCACATGCCGGTGGTCACGCTCATGCGCCGGCTCATCCTCGAGGGCCGCATCGGCGAGGTCAAGGCCGTCTGGTGCCGGCACTTCGTCGGAAACGGCGGCGACTACTACTTCAAGGACTGGCACGCCGACCGGTCGAAGTCGCTGGGCCTCCTGCTGCAGAAGGGCGCCCACGACATCGACGTGATCCACTGGCTCGCCGGCGGGTTCTCGAGCCGGGTGCAGGCGATCGGCGCGCTCGCCGTGTACGGCGACCTGACGGACCGTCGGGACCGGTCGGGGGAGCGCATGCAGGACTGGTTCAGTCTGGACAACTGGCCGCCCACGTCGCTGCAAGGCCTCAACCCCGTGATCGACGTCGAGGACATCTCGCAGGTCAACATGGTGCTCGACAACGGAGCGCTCGCCTCCTACCAGCAGGCCCACTTCACCCCGGACTACTGGCGCAACTACACGGTCATCGGAACCGAGGGCCGTATCGAGAACTTCGGTGACACGGAAGGCTCGGAGGTGCGCCTGTGGAACCGGCGGCACGAGGGCGCGGCGCCGGCAGACGAGACGTTCGTCGTCGACGGCGGGATCGGCGGCCACGGAGGGGCGGACGCGCTCATGATCTCGGAATTCCTCGAATTCGTGCGGCGGGGAGGCGCCACTGACACCTCACCGGTGGCCGCGAGGAACGCGGTGGCCGCGGGCGTGACGGCCACGGCCTCCCTGCGCGGCGACGGCTGTGCGCTCCCGGTGCCTGCGCTGGACGACGACCTGGTGGCCTACTTCGACGCGGGGCAGGAAGCCCGATGAGCGGGATGCGGGTGGACGACGCAACGGCTGCGCTGCGGTCGATGCTTGCCACCGGGCGTTCGCAGCCCGTTCCCGGTGTCGATCGGGACGAGCTCATGGCGGCGATGGCGGAACTGCACGACGAGGCCGTCGCCGCGTTCGTGCGCCGGGGCTTCCCCGCGTCGGTCGCTGAAGCCTCGCTCGCGGACGTCCCGCGGAAAGTGGAGACCTATGGTGACCTGGTCGACGACGGCTGGCTGCTGATGGTGTTCAGCGGCGAGGTGGTGGCGCTCGGCCGGCTGCAGTTCGAGCGGCAGGCGGGGGAACAGGGACGGAACATCCACATCCCGGAGCTCGGGCCACTGGATCCCGCTGCGGTGGATGAGTCGCTCGCGTGGGCTGCGCGCACCTTCGACGACGGCGCTCCGCTGATCTGCGAGAGCTGGATCTTCGACGAGCGGCTCAGTGGCCTGCCGGCGTCCAGCAACCTCAGGCGCTTCGTCGACCGCTTCGACTGGACTCCGGCGCCGGCGAGCGAGGAGGGGGCGCGCGACCTCGCGAAGTTCGTCTTCCGCTCGACGCCCGAGCGCGTCGTGGCCGAGCCACTCCGGGCCCACGCATCGTCGGTCGAGCGCATCGCCTACGCGGCTCTCACGGGCGGCGGCTTGTGGAGCGCAGGGTTCGGCCGACTCGCGACGGTCGCGCGATAAGTCGGCCCGACGCGGGTTCCTGTGAATCAAGGTCCTTTCCTAGGTTTCCGGAACACGGCCTGCTAAACATCAACCAGTAGAGGTAGACCGAGCGGTACAGCATTCTGTTCACAAACCTTTCCCAACCGAGGGATGGCCCGTGAACACACGACGTTCTCGTTCGTTTCGACCGCAGCTGATTCTGATCGCACTCGCAGTGGGCGGTTCGCTGGCGCTCGTCGCCGCGGGCGGTGCGCAGGCAGCCACCACGATCGGCGGCCCCATCGACCTCGGCAACGCCACCGGCTTCGGCGTTCTGGGAGCCAGCGCCGTCACGAATACCGGCCCCTCGGTGATCAATGCGGACATCGGGGTCAGCCCCGGGACGTCGATCACCGGTTTCGGCGGACCGCCCGACGGCAGCCTGACGGGCACGGTCCACCAGACGGACGCGTTCGCAGCGCAGGCCCAGGGAGACCTGACGACCGCCTTCAACAACGCCGCCGGACTGACTCCGACCACGTCCGGACTCGGTGACCTGACGGGCAAGTCCCTCACCCCCGGCGTCTATTCCGGTGGAGCGTTATCGCTCTCGGGCAACCTCACGCTTGCGGGCAGTGCGAGTTCGATCTGGGTGTTCCAGGCAGCGAGCACCCTGATCACCAGCTCCGCAAGCACCATCACGCTCACCGGCGGGGCCACCTCGTGCAACGTCTTCTGGCAGGTCGGAAGCTCCGCCACTCTCGGGAGCTCGTCACTGTTCGTGGGCACCGTCATGGCCGACCAGGCGATCACCGCGACGACCGGCGCGGCCATCGATGGGCGGCTGCTCGCGCGCACCGCGGCGGTCACTCTCGACGACAACACGGTCACCCTGCCGCAGGGATGCGCGGCTCCTGCCGCACCGGTCGTCACCGGCAGCCCTGCCATCACGTCCGGCACGCCGACCGACGGTGTGGTCGGCACTCCCTACAGCTACACGGTGACGGCATCCGGCACACCCGCGGCCACCTACGCGGTCACTGCGGGCACGCTCCCCGCGGGCCTGCAGCTGAACGGATCGACCGGCGTGATCTCGGGTACCCCGACAACCGCCGGCAGCGCGACGTTCACCATCACCGCCTCCAACGGAACGGCCCCGGACGTCTCCGCGATCTACACCACGGCGGTCGCCCCTGCGGCGGCGGTACCCGCACCAGTCGGACCTGCGGCCGGGGCTTCCAACGCACTCGCAGTAGAAGGCGCTCAGCTGGCCGACACCGGCTCATCGGTCGGCGCCTGGTGGCTCGCCGGGATCGGCGCAGTCGCGCTCGGCGCCCTCCTGGCGAGGACCGCACCGCGTCGCCGCGCGATGCACCGATCCTGACGGCGACGGCGTTCGTGCTCCGTCAGCGCACGCTCGCTGACGGCTCCGCCGGGTCTCGCTTCCGCGTCGTATCGTCTCCATGCAGCCGCGCTCCGCTCCGCGACACCTGGATGACCCCGAAGATCGCCAGCACCCCCGCGACGACGAACACGAAGCCGGCCCAGAGCGGGGCGTGCGCGGCCTCGCCGAGCACCACGACGCCGATCGTGACCCCGACGATCGGGTCGATCACGGTCAGGCCCGCGACGACCACGTCGGGCGATCCGGAGGAGTACGCCGTCTGGACGAAGTAGGTGCCGAGGATGGCCGCGGCGAGCAGGCCGACCAGGCAGACGAGGGTGAGCCAGTCGGCGGCGACCAGCTGGAAGCGCGCCTCGAAGATCGTCTGGATGCGTCCGATCAGAACCTTCGCGAGGGTCGCGACGAAGCCGAACAGCACTCCGGCCGCGACAACGTAGAAGATCCGGGTCAGACGCTTCCGCAGCAGCCCGAAGACGATGCCGAGGGCCACCAGGACGACGACCAGGATGGCCACGACGGCGATCAGCTGCGGTTCCTGGATCGGCTGGGTCGTCGTCGTCAGCGCTGCCACCGCGACGAAGAGCCCGACGCCGACGACGCAGAAGGCCATCGCGCGGATGGAGGGTGCGTCCAGCTTCACCTTCGTGACCCGGGCATTCAGGACCGCGGTGATCACCAGCGCCAGTGCTCCGAGAGGCTGCACCACGGTCAGCGGTGCGAGGAACAGGCTGAACAGCTGGAACAGGATGACAAGGCCCAGGCACACGGTCCCGAGCAGCCAGGACGGCCGCCGCGCGAGAGCGAGCAGCTGGCCGATCCCGAGGGTGCTCCGCTTGCCCTCGCCCGGCTGAGCCTCCACCTTCGCGACGCCGCGCTGCTGCAACTGGGCCCCGACCGCAAGGAACACGGAACCGACGAGCGCCACCGGTATCCCGAGGGACTGGGCGGGCGTCAGCGTGACCAGGGTGAGGCTCATGTCGCGAACGTACGCGCGGGCAGCGCGAAGTCGAGTCGCGCGTCGCAGGTTGCGCCCCGGCGTCACCTAGACGGGCGCGCGAGAGGTCGGCCATGATGGCGCTGTGATCGCTTCGAGCCCTAGTGCTGTGTCCGTCAGGGGGCTGCGCAAGTCGTACGGCACGTACGAGGCGGTGCGCGGTATCGACTTCGACATCGGCCGTGGCGAGACGCTGGCGCTGCTCGGCCCGAACGGGGCCGGGAAGAGCACGACCATCGAGATCCTCGAGGGGTATCGCGACGCCACCGCCGGCGAGGTCAGCGTGCTGGGAGTGGATCCCAAGACGGGTGGGTCGGCGTGGAAGTCCCGCATCGGCATCGTCCTCCAGTCCGGTGGGGAGGCCGCCGATGTGACGGTCCGCGAACAGCTGGCGCACTTCGCCCGCTTCTACCCGAACCGCCGTGATGTGGACGAGCTGCTGGTCGCCGTCGGGCTGGCGGAGAAGGCGAAGACGCGCATCCGGAACCTGTCGGGCGGCCAGCGGCGGCGGCTGGATGTGGCGCTCGGGATGGTCGGGCGGCCCGAGCTGCTCTTCCTCGACGAACCGACCACCGGGTTCGACCCCGAGGCGAGGCGCCAGTTCTGGGACCTCATCCGCACCCTCAAACGGGAGGGGACGACCATCCTGCTGACGACGCACTACCTCGACGAGGCCGCGCAGCTGAGCGACAGGGTGGCGGTGATCGTGGGCGGCGTCCTCGTCGACATCGGGCAGGTCGACCGGATCGGGGGAGCGGCCGCTCGGGTCCCGATCGTCCGCTGGCGGGACGCGTCCGGTGTCCAGCGCGAGCGGCGCACCGATCGCCCTGGCGAGTTCGTCGCCCGCTTGACCCAGGATTCAGGGGGAGAGCCGGACGCTCTCGAGGTCATCCGTCCCGGCCTCGAAGACATCTACCTCGAGCTCGTTCAGGAAGCGGAGGGCGTCGCTTGAGCACGATTCCGCTGGGGCTGGCGCGCGCCCGCTACGAGACCCGCATCTACTTCCGCCAGGGCGACACGATCTTCTTCACCTTCCTGTTCCCGGTCGCCATGCTCGGTATCTTCTCCGTCGCCTTCCAGGGCCTGGGGAACGTCGGGGCGGCGCCCGACGGCTCGGGAGGCATCACTCAGGCGGCGTACTACCTGCCCGCGATGATCGCGGCGGGCATCCTCCTCAGCGGCGTGCAGAACCTCGCCGTCGACATCGCGACCGAGAAAGGCGACGGGACGCTGAAACGACTGGGCGGCACACCGCTGCCGGTCGTGTCGTACTTCCTGGGCAAGATGGGGCAGGTGCTGGCGACCAGCATCCTGCAGATCGCGCTGCTGCTCCTGGTGGCGCGGTTCGTCTTCGGGGTCGCCCTCCCGACCGAGCCCTCGGCGTGGGCGCGCTTCGCGTGGATCTACCTGCTGGGCATCCTGACGTCGGCCGTGCTGGGAATCGCGCTGTCCGCCGTCCCGCGGTCGGGCAAGTCGGCGACGGCGGTGGTCATTCCGATCGTGCTGGTGCTGCAGTTCATCTCCGGCGTCTATCTGGCCTTCAACCTGCTCCCGACGTGGCTGCAGAACATCGCGTCGATCTTCCCGCTGAAATGGATCGCGCAAGGGATGCGGAGCGTCTTCCTCCCGGCCGACTTCGTCTCGCGGGAGCCGAGCGGCAGCTGGCAGCTGGGGTGGATCGCAGTGGTCCTTGCCGCCTGGCTGGTGCTCGGCCTGATCGCCTGCCGGCTGACCTTCCGCTGGATCCGGAAATACGGTTGAGCGGCACACTCACGCACTGAAGGAGAGAACCCATGGCGACCCTCGGAAACATCGTCTTCTATGCCGACGATCCCCAGCGATTGTCGGAGTTCTGGGCCGGCGTGTTCCGGTATCCGCCGCAGCGCATCGACGGCGAGTTCCGGGAGATGCTGCTCTCCAGCGGCCTCACCGACGATGACCTCGCGAAACGCGGGCTCGCCGAGAGCGCCGACGGGAGCGGTCCGCGACTCTTCTTCCACCACGCGGACGGCCCGAAGGCCGGACGGAATCGACTCCATCTCGACGTTCAGGCGGTACAGGGCCGCCCTCCGACGGACGAGGAGCTGGACGCCGAGAAGGATCGCCTGGTCGCGCTCGGCGCCACGGTGGTCCGGCTGGTGGACCAGGAGTGGGGCCCGGCGAAGGAGCACTACTACCAGTTGCGCGACCCGGAGGGCAACGAGTTCTGCCTGCAGTAGCGCCTCCCCGTCAGTCCGCCTGGATGTGCCGCCCGATCAGGCTGAGATCGGCGGCGCCCGACCGGCCGTCGGCCGTGTTGGCCTGGTGCCAGTACGGGTACGGCAGCGGGGTCGCGCTCGCCTCATCCAGGCGCGCGATGTCCGCGTCGGTCAGCGTGAGCTCCGCCGCTCCCAGGCTGTCGGTCAGTTGCTCCTCGGTGCGGGCGCCAACGATCACGGACGTGACGCCCGGCTTCGCGAGCGTCCACGCGAGCCCGACCTGCGTGGGGGAGGCGTCGTGCTCCTCGGCGATCGCGACCAGCACCTCGATGGTGTTATACAGGCGGTCCTCGTCGTAGATGGGGGGCTCGCTCCAGCCCTCGAAACGGCGTGAACCCTCGGGCGCATCCTGACCCCGGCGGTACTTCCCGGTGAGCAGGCCGCCGGCCAGCGGGCTCCAGACGAGGATGCCGAGGCCCTGGTCGAGGGTGATCGGCACCAGCTCGTTCTCGGCGTCGCGGGACTGCAGGGAGTAGTAGATCTGCTGGCTGGCGAAGTGCTCATAGCCGCGCTTGTCGGAGGCCCACAGTGCCTTCATGAGATGCCAGCCGGAGAAGTTGGAGGCGCCGATGTAGCGCACCTTGCCCGAGCGGACGAGGTCGTCCAGCGCCGACAGCGTCTCCTCGAGCGGCGTGGATCCGTCCCAGCCGTGCAGCTGGTACAGGTCGATGTGGTCGGTGCCGAGCCGCCGAAGGCTGGCCTCCGCGGCCTCGATGATGTGGTGACGCGAGAGGCCGCCGTCGTTGGGGCCCTCGCCCATGCCGCCGCGCACCTTCGTCGCGATGAGCATCCGGTCGCGATTCGCACCGAGCGCCTTGCCGAGGATCTCCTCCGAGGCGCCATCCGAGTAGACGTCGGCGGTGTCGATCAGGTTGACGCCGGCCTCCTGGGCGATGTCGATCTGGCGGCGCGCCCCTTCCACATCGATGTGGCCGACCGGACTGGCCCAACCGGTTCCGGCGAAACCCATGGTGCCGAGGCTGACGGTGGAGACGCGGAGGCCGGTCGATCCGAGGTGACGATATTCCATGCACCGGATAGTACCCACCGACCCCGCATTGTCCATCGTGTTCTGTCTGCGAATAGCACACACAGGTGCTTTGGAAAACGCCCTTCACCTTTACGTCAGCGGGCCTACCGTTCTCGCCGTTGCCGGTCGTCAGCGACCGGTGCACCCGTACCCGATCAGGCGCACCCGCGCCGGACAGGAGTCTGACGTGAACGACGAAACCGACCAGACCGAACTCCGACCGCTCTCGGCCGACGAACTCGCCGCGGAGGGGGTGACGGCGCTCCCCGACAAGGAGGTGGCGTCCATCCTCGACCTCAATGCCGACCTCAACCTCGGCCTGGGACTCGCGGCCCCCGTCGACCTCGGCGTCGCGGCCAACGCCAACGTCGCAGCGCCGATCGAGGCCTCCGCAGGAGCGAACGTGCTCTCCGAAGGCTCGACGGCCGTCGCCGGCTCGGACCAGGCCGCGGCCATCCACCAGGGGATCGCCGCCGACGCCATCGCGAACTCGCAGCAGACGAGCGACATGGCTCCGGCCGCCGACACCTCCACCTCGGCCCCGGCCCCGGCTCCGGCACCGGCCGCGACGACCCCGGGCTCGCTGACCGACGGCAGCCTGTTGAACGTGAACGTGAACGCTGCGGCAGACGCCGACATCGCGGCCCCGATCAACGGTGCCGTCGCCGCCAATGCGAACGTCGCCGCGCCCATCGACGCGAGCGTCGCCGCCAACATCGGCACCATCGGCAGCCAGGCCGCAGCGGTCTCGCACCAGGATGTGGTCATCGACCAGAGCATCACCGGCACGGCCGACGCCACCGCCGGGCAGCAGTCCACCATCCAGCAGTAATCGCACGTGACGATCACCCCGGACCGCCGGCCGGAGCACGACACCGCTCCGGCCGGCGCACTCGATGCGGTCCACGAGCGATCCGAGGGCGGCGCTCCCGCTCGCGCAGACGAGATCCCGGCGCGCGCCAGCGGCATAGAACTGCTCGGAGCCATGCGCGGTTCGGGCTACCGCGAGCCTCCGTCGCTGGCCCGGCGCATCGACGGCCAGACGCTCCAGCTCACCCCGCTGCTCTACGCGACCCTGGACGAGGTGGATGGGCGGAGCACGGTCGCCGAGATCGCCGCACGCGTCAGCGCGCGCACGGGGCGGCTCGTGCAACCCGCCGATGTCGCCCAGCTGGTGGACTCGTCGCTTCGGCCCCTCGGCCTGCTGACGCAGCCGGACGGCTCCGAACCCGAGCTGAAGCGCTCCGATCCGCTGCTCGCGCTCCGACTCCGCAAGGAGATCACCGACCCGGACGTCACGCGCCGGGTCACCGCACCCTTCGCCCGGCTGTTCCATCCACTCGTCGTCGTCCCGGTGGTCTGCGTCTTCCTCGCGGTCTGCTGGTGGTTGTTCCTCGTCGAGGGTCTCGCGGCCGCGACCTCTCACGCGTTCCAAGACCCCGGCGTGCTCCTGCTGATCGTGGCCGTCACCATCCTCTCGGCCGGGTTCCACGAGTTCGGCCACGCCGCCGCGGCCCGCTACGGCGGAGCGCCGCCCGGACGCATGGGCTTCGGGCTGTACCTCTTCTGGCCCGCGTTCTTCACCGACGTCACCGACTCCTACCGGCTCGGCCGCGCGGGACGGGTGCGCACCGACCTGGGCGGCCTGTACTTCAACGCGATCGTCGCCGTCGTGATCGTCGGGATCTGGTGGGCGACCGGATATGACGCGCTGCTTCTCGTGGTCCTCACCCAGGTGCTGCAGATGGTGCACCAGCTGCTCCCGATGGTCCGCTTCGACGGATACCATGTGCTGGCCGACCTGACCGGCGTCCCGGACCTCTTCCAGCGCATCCGTCCGACACTCCTCGGGCTGCTGCCGTGGCGGTGGGGCCGCCCCGAGAGCCGCACACTGAAGCCGTGGGCTCGGGCCGTCGTGAGCACCTGGGTGCTCGTCGTCATTCCGCTGCTGCTGTTCTCGCTCCTCATGATGGTGCTCACACTGCCCCGCGTGCTCGGTACGGCGTGGGTCGCACTGAGCGGTCGAGCGGGCCTCCTCGCCCGTGCGTTCTCCCGCGGAGACCTGGCCGACGCCGGAGCCCAGCTCGTGCTCATGGCCGCGACGGCCATCCCGATCCTGGCAACGCTGTACATCCTGTTCCGCCTCGCGCGGACGGGGCTGGGCCGGTTGCGCTCCGGCACCCACGGCCGCCCGGGACGCCGCGCCGCCGCGGTCGTGCTGGTGCTGGCGATGGTGGCCGGTCTCGCGTGGGCCTGGTGGCCGACGCCGCAGGCGTACCGGCCGATCCAGGCGTACGAGCGCGGGACGATCGGCGACGTGCTGTCCCCGGTGGCGACCCAGACCGGTCGTCTGACCGCCGGGGGCGAAGGCCGGCTGCAGACGGTGTGGCCCGCGGGGGCCGCTCGACCAACGGCCGGGCATCCGCAGCTCGCGATGGTGCTCGTTCCGCGCGACGGCCGCGCGCCGTCGTGGGTCTTCCCCTTCGACAAGCCGAAGCCGCCGCGCGCGGGCGACAATCAGGCGCTGGCGGTGAACACCGCCGACGGTTCGGTGGTGTACGACGTGGCGTTCGCGCTGGTGTGGGTTCAGGATGGCGCGGCGGCGCTGAACACGAACTCCGCGTATGCGCTCGCCCACTGCAACGGATGCACCACGGTGGCGGTGGCCTTCCAGGTGGTCCTGATCGTCGGCCAGTCGCACGTGATCGTTCCGCAGAACCTCGCCGTGGCGGCGAACTATGGATGCGTGAACTGCCTCACCGCCGCGGTGGCCGACCAGCTCGTGCTCACCCTGTCCCGCCCGCTCAGCCCCGGCACCATGAGCGGCGTCAGCGAGCTCTGGTCGGAGATCATGGCGCTCTCACGTAACCTGCAGGGACTTTCGGCGTCGGACATCCAGAGCCGGCTGCTCGCGTACCAACAGCAGCTGAAGGCGATCATCCAGAAGGACCCGGCCGCGAAGCCGGCCGGCAGCGGTGGCGGGGCGACGTCGACGACGTCGACTCCGGCACCGAAGCCGACCGGGGCGTCGGGCGGAGGCGGTACGGGCACCCCGGCGCCGGCCGCACCTTCGCCCGCCACCACGTCCGCGGGCTCCCGGCTCGACCGCTGCACCGGCGCCCGCGCCGCCCGCGCCCAGCGCCCCTCCCGCGACCGAGCCTCCCGCGACTCCGTCACCCACCCCGGCCCCCTAGCGCCCCTCGCGCCCCGCCGGCCGCCGAGGTGTGAGTAGTTGCGCTTATTCGACCGGTTTTCCGACCATTACTCGCACCTCGCCCCACCCGAATGGCCGCGCGTCCCCGCGCCCTGCGGGCCGCGAGCCGCGAGGTACGAGTAGTTGCGGTTATTCCGCTCGTTTTCCGACCATTACTCGCACCTCGCCGGCCGGGCGCGGGGCACGTCGGCGGCAAGTTGAGGGGAAGCCGACGCTCCCGCGTTGCTGCTGCGGTCGTAGCGTGTGCTCAGACCGAGCGCGTGCGGCGCGCGAGGTACGCGACCGGGAGGTACGCCATGAGCATCATCGACGACGCGCTGCAGGCCAGCGCGCGGCTCTCCGAAGGATTCGACCAGGCGCGCGGCGGACCTCCCGCGCCGAAGATCGCCATCGTCACGTGCGCCGACCCGCGACTGACGGCCGTCGTCCAGCTGATGGGACTGCCGGACGCGGATGTGGACCTGATCCGCAACGTCGGCACCGTGATCGACGACGACTCCATCCGTTCGCTGATCGTCTCCACCCGCATGCTCGGCACGCAGGAGATCATGATCATGAACCACAACGACTGCGGCCTGACGCGGTTCTCCGGGGACGAACTGGAGAGCCGCCTGCGCGCGGAGACGGGGGAGTACCCGATCGCCCCGGCCAGCTTCTTCACCTTCACGGACCCCGAGCAGAACACGCGGGAGCAGATGCGCAAGGTGCGCTCGCACCCGTGGATCGCGCCGGAGATCCCCGTCCGCGGGTTCCTCTACGACGTGAACACCGGACGCCTTGCCGAGGTGCCGCCTGACGACGCACGGTGAGGGGGTCGCGATGCCGAGCGCGGAGATGCGGGCGGTCCTCGCCACGCTGTGGGAACGGCGGGCCGCGAACGCCGGGCGGCCTGCGCCCTCCGTCGACGAGGCGCGCGCGACATTCGTGCCCGCCGACGCCCTCCATCCGATCCCGGGAGACGTGCGGGTGGAGGAGGTCGCGGCTGGCGAGATCGGCGGCCAGGGCACTCGTGCATACTGGCTCGACGCTCCCGGAGCGGACGCAGGACGCGTGCTGCTCTTCCTGCACGGGGGCGGCTTCCAACTCGGGTCACTCGCGAGCGACGGGGAACTCGCGTCGCGATTGGGCAGGGCGGCCGGGATGCGCGTCCTGTTCCTCGAGTACCGGCTTGCCCCGGAGCACCCGTTCCCGGCGGCGCTCGACGACGTCCGGTCGGCGTGGTCGTGGCTGGCGGCGGCCCACGCCGCGACCGGCTCGGCGGTCGCGGGAGACTCCGCCGGTGGAGGGCTGACCGTATCCCTCCTCGTCGCCCTGCGGGACGCGGACGCGGAACTGCCGGCGGCCGCGGTGCTGATGTCGCCGACCGTCGACCTGACGAGCTCGGGCGCGTCCCTGACCGAACGCGTCGATCAGGATCCGATCTCGACCCCGCAGCTCCTGCGGCAATTGGCGGCCGACTACCTGCACGGTGCCGATCCGGCGACGCCCCTGGCGTCACCGCTGTTCGCTCCGCTCGCCGGCCTCCCGCCGCTGCTGATCCAGGCGGGGACAGCCGACCTCCTCCTCAGCGACGCCGAGCGACTGGCTGCCGCCGCCACGGCTGCGGGGGTGGATGCGGTTCTCGAGGTCGGCGAGGGCCTCCCGCACGTCTATCAGCTGAACGCCGGTACGCCCGAAGCGGCGGAGGCGGTCGATCGCGCCGGACGGTTCCTGCGGGGGCACGTACGCTGAGACTCTCGCGGCACGAAGGGACGGGATGGGCTTCAGTCGAGCAGAGCTGGCAGCGTTCACCGGGCAGACGCTCCCCGACCTCATCCCGCCGCGCCTCCGGCTGCTCATCGTCGGCATCAACCCCGGGCTGCTGACCGTGGCGGTGCAGGCCCACTTCGCGCGCCGGGGCAACCGCTTCTACAAGGCGCTGTTCCTGGCGGGGGTGACCGACCATGTCATCGACGCGTCGAGCGGCTTCGAGCCGGACGACGTGCAGCAGCTCGAAGACCGCGGCGTCGGGATCACCTGCATCGTCCCCGAGGCGACAGCGCGCGCCGCGGAGCTCGCGCCGAGCCGGCTGCGCGAGGGCGGGTCGGATCTTCGGCGGCGCGTGGAGACGCTCTCTCCTCCCGTCGTGGCGATCCTGGGTATCAGCGCCTACCGGGTCGCCTTCGACCGGCCCAGCGCCCGCGTGGGGAGGCAGCCCGAGGACTGGGGGCCGACGCAGGTGTGGGTCGTGCCGAACCCGAGTGGACTCAACGCGCACTCGTCGCTCACGGACCTCGCTGCGGCCTACCGCGAGGTCGCTGTCGCCGCAGGGATCGAGGTCTACCCGGCCGCACAGCCCGCATCCGGCTGACTGTTCCGAAGGGCGGCGGGCGCCGGGCAAGGCGGGGGCGTCGATGGAGTGGACGCCGGCGACGCCGCGCCCTGCGACGGGCATCCGGCGAGCACCCGCGTCATCGCCGCCTTCTCGGCACTCGTCACCCACAGTCCGTAGGTCGCCTTCACGGAGATCTGACGGGCGACATACTCGCACCGGAAGGCCGTGTTCGCGGGCAGCCAGGTGGCGGCGTCGCCGGAGGACTTCTGCTCGTTCGACCGTGCGTCCACGGCGAGGAGGTTCAGCGGGTCGTTGGCGAGGCTGACCCGCTGGGCCTGCGTGAGTCGCTGCGCGCCGGTGATCCAGGCGTTCTGCAACGGGACGATGTGGTCGATCTGCACCAGCGCCGACGTATCCGGCCCGCGAACGAAGGCGATGGTCCTGCCCGTGTAGGGGCTGACGAGGGTGCCCGAGAGCACCCTGCACCCGCCGGGCCGCACCAGCGCGGTCAGGTCGCGGGCGAGGATGTCGTCGCGGGTGTTGCAGCCGTTCCTGTCCACATCCAGCCATGCGGTCCCGAAGTCGGCGGTGCGCTGGTAGCCGGTGGCCGCGGCTTTGCCCTTGACCGGCAGGGCGGCGAGTACCTCGAGAGCGGTCCGGGCGGGGGATGACGTGGCGGAGTGACCGCTCGCGACCTCCGGCGCCGCGTTCACCGGCGGCGCGGCCCCCTGAATGCTGCCGACGATGACCAGGACGGACGCGAGCACTCCGCCGAGCGCGCCCAGCCCGATCCCGACCCGGGCACTCGCAGGGATCCGTCGCGGGCGCACGGCAGGGGAGGGTTCGGTCACGCGGGATCCATCTCGTTCGGGTCGTGAGCAGGCTAACGGGGAACCGGACGGGGGACACGGAACTGCACCGGACGGGGTGTCGGGATGTGTTCGCTGGACGTAGGCTCCGAGTCCTTCCGCTCGATCCGCTCGGCGATATATCGTTAGGTATCGCTGACGACAGGAGGCTGTCATGTCCAACTCATTCCCCACCGGCGGGTTCGGTGCCCGCATGGACCCGGACGCCATGTGGCAGGCGTTCGAGCAGTTGCGCTCGACGTTCGAGAAGAAAGTCGGTTCGCGCATGGGCCGCGGAGACGTTCGTGCGGCCGTGCTCTCGCTGCTCGCCGAGAAGCCGATGCATGGCTACCAGATCATCCGCGAGATCGAAGAGCGTAGCGGAGGCAGCTGGAAGCCGAGCGCCGGATCGGTCTACCCGACGCTGCAGTTGCTCGCCGACGAGGGTCTCATCACGGCGGAGGAGTCGAACGGGCGCAAGACCTACGCCCTGACCGAGGCCGGCCGCGAGGTCGCTGCGAGCGAGGCGTCCGCCCCCTGGCAGACCGACAGTGCCACTGGTGAGCCGCGCCAGCGGACCAACCCCGGCACGCTGCCGAAGGCGGGCGTCGAGCTCGCGCAGGCGGCGGCCCAGGTGCACCGCACCGGAACTCCCGAGCAGGTGCAGGAAGCTGCGGCGGTGCTCGACGAGGCCCGCCGCCGCCTCTACTCCATCCTCGCCGAGGGCTGACGCGGGTGACGTCGGACCAGGCCGTCGCCGCGGCTCATCCCGCGGCGACGCCGGCCACCCGCGCGCGCTACCGTCGCATCCTCCGTTTCGCCGGCTGGAACCTCGCCGTCACCTGGTGGTACGAGCTCTTCCTGCCGCGTATCGGGCTGGGCGGGGTGGCGGCCCGCACCCGCTCCCGCCGGATGCGGCGGTTCGCGCAGCGGTTCCACGCGCTCGCGGTCGACCTCGGCGGCCTCATGATCAAGGTCGGGCAGTTCATGTCGT
Source organism: Leifsonia sp. T36S-04 (assembly GCF_042465655.1). GTDB lineage: Bacteria > Actinomycetota > Actinomycetes > Actinomycetales > Microbacteriaceae > Leifsonia. Next base: position 2,254,730 of record NZ_CP146286.1, on the reverse strand, counting down.
CGCGGCTCGACGTGCTGCCTCCCGAGATCACCAGCGAGCTGGAGGGCCTGCAGGACGAGGTCCCGGCGGTCCCGTTCCCGGCGATCCGTGCCCTCGCGGAGGCCGAGCTCGGGGTTCCGCTCGCGCAGGCCTTCGCCGCGATCGACGAAGTGCCGGTGGCGGCCGCGTCCCTCGGGCAGGCCCACCGGGCCACTCTGACGGCGCAGACCGCAGAGCACACCGGGCTGACCGGCGTGGTCCTCAAAGTGCAGCGGCCGGGCATCGACGCCATCGTGGATGTGGACCTCGCGGCGCTGCGCCGCGTCGGGCGGTGGCTCAGTCACGTCCGGCTCGTCTCCGACCGGGTGGATGCTCCCGCGCTCGTCGAGGAGTTCGCGCGCACCAGCCTCCAGGAGATCGACTACCTCCACGAGGCCGAGAACTCGGAGCGGTTCGCCGAGGAGTTCGCGGGGGACGAGCGCGTCGCCGTCCCCGCGGTCGTCTGGGAGCGGACGACCCGTCGCGTCCTCACCCTCCAGGACGTCACCGCGATCAAGATCACGGATGCGGAGGCCCTTCTCGCGGCGGGAATCGATCCCGCCGAGGTCGCGCCGGTGTTCGCCGAGGTCATGTTCGACCAGCTGTTCTCGAACGGGTTCTTCCACGCCGACCCGCACCCGGGCAACATCTTCGTGACGCCGCGGCCGGAGGCGACGGGCGGGCGGTCCTGGCACCTCACGTTCGTCGATTTCGGCATGATGGGCGAGGTTCCTCCCGGAACGCGCAGCGGACTCCGCAAGCTGCTGATCGCGGCAGCATCACGTGACGGCAAGGGGCTCGTGGATGCGATCCGCGACGTGGGCGTGCTGCTCCCGACGGCGGACACCGCCGAACTCGAGCGGGCGATGACGCACCTGTTCGCGCGCTTCGGCGGCATGGGGTTCGCCGAGCTGCGCGAGGTCGACCCGCGGGAGTTCCGGGAGTTCGCGATCGAGTTCGGCGACGTCGTGCGGTCCCTCCCGTTCCAGCTCCCGGAGAACTTCCTGCTCATCATCCGTGCGATGTCGCTCACGTCGGGGGTGTGCAGTGCGCTCGACCCGGCCTTCAACCTGTGGGACTCGATCGAGCCGTACGCGGGCCAGCTGATCCGGGATGAGCGCGGCAACGTCATCCAGGACGTCGCTCAGCAGGCGCTGGAGATCGCCGGCATCGCTTGGCGTCTGCCGAAGCGGCTGGACGCGGTGGTCACCCAGATCGAGGACGGCTCGGTGGCCGTCACCTCCCCGCGGCTCGAGCAGCGCGTCGGGCGTCTGGAGCGTGCCGCTAGACGGCTGGTGGCGGCTGTGGTGTTCGGCGGCGCGATCATCGCGGGCGCGATCGTGCACACGAACGACGCCGTGCTCGGGAGCGTCATCATGATCGCGTCGGTCATCCCGTTGGGCTTCGCGGTGTTCGCCGGGCGGCGCGGGGCCTGAGGCGCCGCACGCGAGCCGGAATATCCCCTGATGGTGTTGCGTTTCACCTGACATGGCAACCACCGAGATCACCTCGACCAACCACGACCAGACCGTCGCCGACGGCATCGTGCTGCTCGACTTCTGGGCCGACTGGTGCGGCCCGTGTCACATGTTCGCGCCCGTCTTCGAGAAGGCGTCCGAACAGCACACCGATGTCACCTTCGGCAAGATCGACACCGAAGCCCAGCAGGCGCTCGCCGCCTCGTACGGCATCCAGTCCATCCCGACCCTCGTCGCCTACCGCGACGGAATCCCCCTGTTCTCGCAGGCCGGCGCCCTCCCGGGCGAGGCCGTGGAGGACCTCATCGCGCAGATCCGCGGCCTCGACATGACCGAGGTTCGGAAGCAGTACGACGAGCTGAAGGCAGCGGCCGAGCAGCAGCAGAGCTGACCCCCCTCACAACACCGGAAGCGCGGTCCCCGTCACTCGACGGGCGCCGCGCTTCTCTCGTTCTCGGGCTCCGGTCTGCGGGTTCTCCGTGGGCGCGAGATTTGCGCCAAATCGTGGTTATCGCGGTCGCATAACCGCGATTTGCGCCAAATCTCGCGGGGACGGGACGGGACAGGACGGGATCAGCGGCGGCGGGTGCTGTCGCGGGGGATGAGCGCGGGCTGGAACTCGACGTGGACCGGCGGGGCGTCCGGGTGGGCGGTCAGTTGCAGCAGCAGGTCCATCGCGGTCGAGCCGATCTCGAGGCTGGGCTGGCGGACGGAGGAGAGCGGCACCACGGCGGCGGACGCGAACGCGATGTCGTCGTAGCCGACCAGCGCCACATCCTCGGGCACCCGGACCCCCGCCTGCAGGAGGCTCTGCAGCAGGCCGATCGCGACCAGGTCGTTGGCCGCGAAGACGGCATCCGGGCGATCGCCTGCCGCACGTCCGGCCAGGGCCGCGCCGACACGCTGGCCGCCCTCGATGGTGAGGTTCTCGGTCTCGAGCTTCTCGATCGTGGCACCCGGACGCGCTGATGCCAGTTCGTCCGCCGCCCCGCGGTAGCGGTCGGCCACCTGCTCGATGGCTAACGGTCCGCCGGCGAAGGCGATGCGACCGAACCCCTGCTCGACCAGGTGGGCCGCCGCCAGACGGCCGCCGGCGACGTCGTCGACGGCCACCGAGCTGAACGAGCGGTCGAGACTGGCCCGGTCGACCAGCACCGAGGGGATGCCGCGTTCCCGCAGACGCTGCAGACGCGGGAGGGCGTCGCCGACGGGGGAGATGAGCACGCCGCGGATGCGCTCCTGCTCGAACATGTCGAGGTAGCCGGCCTCGCGCTGCTCGTTCTCGTCCGAGTTGCCGACGAGCACCGACAGGCCGTCGCGCGCCGCACGGTCTTCTGCGCCGCGGATGAGGGAGGCGAAGAACGGGTTGCCCACGTCGAGGACGACCATGCCGATCCCGCTGCCCTGGCCCATCCGGAGCTGGCGGGCCGCATTGTTGCGCACGAAACCGAGCTCGGTGATCGCGGTCTGCACCCGCTGCAGCACGGCGTCGGAGACGCGCTCGGGGCGATTCAGCACGTTGGAGACGGTGCCCACCGAGACGCCGGCGAGTGCTGCGACGTCTTTGACGCTGGCGGACGGCATGGGACTCCTCGGGTCGGGGCAGTGCCTGAATGATATCCACGATTCACGGCGCCGTGCACCAGATTCTGCCGAGGACTTGACGCGCACCCTCCCGCTCTGGCATGGTCATTTCAACGTTTCAAATTGAAACGGTTCACACCCTCGACGTGGAGATTCGTTTACGACAATGACGTCTTCAGCAGCTCCGGGCCCAGGCGGTCCACCCGTCCTCGAACTCCGCGGCGTGGCCAAGGCCTTCGGCCAGGTGATCGCCCTCAGCCGTGCCGATCTCACGGTCGAGCAGGCGTCCATCCACGCGCTCGTCGGCGAGAACGGCGCGGGCAAGTCCACGCTGGTCAAGATCGTCGCCGGGCTCTACCAGCGGGACAGCGGTGAGATGCGGTTCCGTGGCGAGACGGTCGACTTCGGTACGACGGCGGAGGCGAAGAACGCGGGCATCGCGGTCATCTACCAGGAGCCGACCCTGTTCCCCGACCTGTCGGTCACGGAGAACATCTTCATGGGCCGTCAGCCCACCGACCGGTTCGGCCGCGTCGACCGCAAGGCCATGCGCAGCGAGGCGCGCGAGATCTTCCAGCGCCTCGGCGTCCACATCGACCCCGACCGCCTGGCGGAGGGCCTCTCGATCGCCGACCAGCAGCTGATCGAGATCGCGAAGGCCATCTCTCTGGATGCGCGCCTCCTGATCATGGACGAGCCGACCGCCGCCCTCTCCGGTGTCGAGGTCGAGCGCCTGTTCGTCGTCGCCCGCAGCCTTCGCGACGAGGGCCGCGGCATCGTGTTCATCTCGCACCGCTTCGACGAGGTCTTCTCGCTCTGCGACACGATCACGGTCATGCGCGACGGCGCCTACGTCTCCACCGACGGCACCGTGAATGTCACCGAGGACGAGATCGTGCGCCGCATGGTCGGCCGGGATGTGACCGAGCTGTTCCCCAAGCAGGAGACGACGATCGGCGAACCGCGCCTCGTCGTCGAGCACCTGAGCTCGGCGGGCGTGTTCCACGACGTCAGCTTCACGGTGCGTTCCGGCGAGATCGTGGCATTGGCCGGGCTCGTGGGGGCCGGCCGCAGCGAGATCGCGCGAGCGGTGTTCGGCGTCGACGGCTACGACACGGGAAGCGTCCGGGTCGAGGGGCGGGCCGTGCCGAAACGCCGGCCGACAGCGGCGATGGCTGCGGGCCTCGCGCTCGTCCCCGAGGACCGTCGCAAGCAGGGACTGGTCCTGGAGGAGTCGGTCGCCCGCAACAGCACCCTGGCGATCCGGAACAAGCTGACCAAGGCGGGCTTCATCCGCAGCGCCTCCGAGAACGCCGCCGCCCGCGTCTGGGCGAGCCGCCTCCAGCTCAAGACGAACGCCCTGGACACCCTGGTCGGGACGCTCTCCGGCGGCAACCAGCAGAAGGTCGTGCTGGGGAAGTGGCTCGCTACGGACCCCCGGGTGCTGATCATCGACGAGCCCACTCGCGGCATCGACGTCGGCACCAAGGCGGAGGTCCACCGGCTGCTGTCGGAGCTCGCCGGGCGTGGCATGGCCATCCTCATGATCTCGTCCGAACTCCCCGAGGTGCTGGGCATGGCCGACCGCGTGCTGGTCGTCCGCGAGGGCCGCATCACGGCCGACCTCGACCGCTCCGTCGCCGACGCCGAGAACGTCATGTTCGCGGCCACCCATGCTCTCGAGGAGGCCGCCCGATGACGACACCCACCCTCACACCGGAGAAGGTGCCCAACGCGGGCGTCCGGATGGTCCGCTCGTTCGTCCGGGCGCGCGAGACCGGCATCCTGCTCGCGATCGTCGTCGTCATCGCGGTGACCACGGCGATCAACCCGACGTTCCTGTTCAGCGCCGACGGCTGGCGCGACCTGCTCCTGACGCCCGCGATCCTCGCGCTCGTGGCCATCGGCCAGGCGATCGTGATCATCACCCGCAACGTCGACCTGTCGGTCGGCTCCGTGGTGGGACTGACCGCCTACCTGACCGGCCGCCTGTTCGCCGACATCCCGGGCATCCCGATCATCGCGGTCTTCGTGATCGGCGCGCTCGCCGGTGCCGTGCTCGGGCTGGTGAACGGCGCGCTCGTCGCGTTCGGCAAGGTGCCTGCGCTGGTCATCACCCTCGGCACGCTGTACGCCTACCGCGGGATCGACGTGCTGTGGGCGGGAAGCAACCGCATCAACGCGAGCGACATGCCTGCGGGCTTCCTCGGGCTCGGGACGGGGTCCTTCCTCTCGATCCCGTACCTCACGATCCTCGCGGTGATCGTCATGCTGGTCGCCGGCTGGTTCCTGCGGAACCGCCGCGGCGGTCGCGAACTGTATGCGATCGGATCGGACCCGGCAGCGGCCGAGCTGTACGGCCTCAAGGTGACGCGCCGCATCCTCACCGCCTTCGTGCTCTCGGGCGCGACCGCCGGACTCGCGGGAGTGCTGTTCGTCGCCCGCTACGGCACGGTCAGCTCGCAGACCGGAACCGGCCTCGAGCTGCAGGCCGTCGGTGCGGCCGTGATCGGCGGCGTCGCCATCTTCGGCGGCAGCGGCTCGGTCTACGGAGCCGTGCTCGGGGCTGTCCTGCTGCTCACGATCAACCGGGCGCTGCCCATCCTCGGAATCCCGGACTTCTGGCAGCAGGCGGTGGTCGGCGTGCTCATCATCGGCGCCATCGTGCTGGACCGCGTCCTCGCTCTGCGGCTGTCCCGCCGCCTCGTCGCCGAAAGGGAGGTCACCGCGTGACCGACACCCAGGTGCCCACCACCGCAGCGCCCGCACGGACCTATCCCGACTACAGCCGCCCGCTGTGGCAGCGCTGGCTGCTGACCCGCGAGTTCGCAGTGATCGGCGCACTCATCGTGGTCGCCATCGTGGCGTCCGCGACTGTGCAGAACTTCGGCACGCCGGTCACGCTCGGATTCCTGCTGCTGGATGTGACGCCCATCCTGATGATCGCCCTCCCGATGACCTTCGTCATCGTCACGGGAGAGATCGACCTCTCGGTGGCGAGCACGCTCGGCCTCAGCAGCGTTCTCCTCGGTGTGCTGACGAAGGCCGGGATGCCGTTCGAACTCGCGATGGTCGTCTGCCTCGTGGTCGGGCTGGTCTGCGGAGCGATCAACGGCTTCCTCGTCACCGTCGTCGGGCTCCCGTCGCTCGCGGTCACGATCGGGACGCTCGCGCTGTTCCGCGGCATCGCCGTCGGCCTGCTCGGCACGACGGCGATCACCGACTTCCCGTTCTTCTGGCAGAACCTCGCGCAGCAGCGCTTCGGCACCTCCGGCATCCCGGTGGTCATGGTGCTCGTGGTGGTGCTCGTCATCGTCTTCGCGCTGCTGCTGCACGCCACACCGTACGGCCGCGGGCTGTTCGCCCTCGGACTCAGCTCGGACACCGCCGCCTTCTCCGGGGTGAATGTCGCGCGCACCAAGTTCATCGCGTTCCTGCTCACGGGCCTCATCTCGGCCCTCGCGGGGATCTACTGGACGCTCCGCTACGGCAGCGCCCGCGGAGACAACGCCGTCGGACTCGAACTCTCGGTGATCGCGGCCGTGCTGCTGGGCGGCGTCTCCATCTTCGGAGGCAAAGGGGCGATGCACGGCGTGATCGCGGGCGTCCTGCTGATCGGAGTCCTGCAGAGCGCGCTCCGGCTCGCGAACGTCAGCTCGGATGCGATCAACATCATCACCGGCGTCCTCCTCATCCTCTCGGTCCTGTCGCCGCGCATCCTCTCCTGGGCGCGCGGCTCCCGAGCCCGCCGACGGCGAAGTCAGCCGTAGGCACGCCCCACCCGCACCACCTGCATTCACCCACCCCGAAAGGAACAACGATGTTGCCCTCCACCTCGCGCCGCACGAAGCGCCTGTTCGCCCTTGGCGCCGGCGTCGTCGCCGTCGCTCTCGCCGTCACCGGCTGCTCCAGCGGCTCCGGCGGCTCCGGCTCCGGCTCCGGCGACAAGAACTACAAGATCACCTTCCTGCCCAAGAATCTCGGGAACCCGTACTTCGACACCTCCGACAAGGGCGGCAAGACGGCGATCCAGTCGTTCAAGGGCACCTACAACGAGGTCGGGCCGACGACGGCCACCGCCGACGCACAGGTCAGCTACATCAACACGCTGACCCAGCAGCAGGTCGGGGCGATCGTGCTCTCGGCCAACGACCCGACGGCGCTGGGCAGCGCGCTCACCCAGGCCAAGTCGGCCGGCGTGAAGATCGTCACCTTCGACTCCGACACCGACGCCAAGTTCCGTGACGTCTTCGTCAACCAGGCGACCGCGGAGGGCATCGCCAAGGTCCAGGTCGACACGATCTCGAAGGAGATCGGCGACAGCGGCGAGGTCGCCATCCTCTCGGCCGCCGCCAACGCGACCAACCAGAACGCGTGGATCGACCTGATGAAGAAGGACCTCGCGAAGGACCACCCGAACGTCAAGCTGGTCGACACCGTGTACGGCAACGACGACGACCAGACCTCGTTCGACAAGACCGCGGCGCTGCTGCAGACCCACCCGAACCTGAAGGGCATCATCTCGCCCACCACGGTCGGAATCGCTGCTGCGGCCCGTTACCTCTCGACGTCGGACGCCAAGGGCAAGGTCAAGCTGACCGGTCTCGGCACGCCGAACCAGATGCGTGCCTACATCAAGGACGGAACGGTCGACGAGTTCGCGCTCTGGAACCCGGAGGACCTCGGTTACCTCGCGGCCTTCGCCGCCAAGGCACTGATCGACGGCGACATCACGGGCAAGAAGGGCGACACCTTCAAGGCGGGCAAGCTCGGCTCGTTCACGGTCGGCGACAAGGGCACCGTGCTGCTGGGCGACCCGTTCGTCTTCACCAAGGACAACATCGACAAGTTCAACTTCTGATCCCGTCCTGAACCCCATCGCCCGGCCGGCACCCGCCGGCCGGGCGACCCTCCCACCCCGAAAGCGACGTCCCATGCAACGTGCGTGCTTCCGACTCCACGTCGACCCGGCGCACCTCGACGAGTACCGCGCCCGGCACGCGGCGGTCTGGCCCGAGATGCTGACGGCACTCAAGGCGACGGGATGGGACAACTACTCCCTGTTCCTCAGCCCCGACGGCTGGCTGATCGGCTACGTCGAGGCGCGGGACGACTACGCAGCGGCGCAGCGGCGCATGGAGCTGACCGAGGTCAACGCCCGCTGGCAGGCGGAGATGAGCCGGCTGTTCGACGGACTCGACGGGGCCGCCCCCGATCGGTCCTTCGAGCTGATCCCCGAGATCTTCCACCTCGAGGACCAGCTCGCGGCGATCGAGAACACGAACGACGACACGAAACGAAAGGCGCAGGACATTGACTGACTTCACGTCCATCCGGGACCAGCTGGCGCTGCAGGCGATCGAGCTGCCGAGCTGGGCGTTCGGCAACTCGGGCACCCGCTTCAAGGTGTTCGGCACCCCGGGCACCGCGCGCGATCCGTTCGAGAAGGTCTCGGACGCCGCGCAGGTGCACACGCACACCGGGCTTGCGCCGACCGTCGCCCTGCACATCCCGTGGGATCGCGTCGAGAGCTTCGCCGACCTGAAGAAGCACGCCGAGGACAACGGCGTCGACCTCGGAACGGTCAACTCGAACACGTTCCAGGACGACGACTACAAGTTCGGCTCGATCACCCACGCCGACGAGCGCATCCGGAACAAGGCGATCGACCACCACTTCGAGTGCATCGACATCATGAACGAGACCGGGTCGCGCGACCTCAAGATCTGGCTCGCGGACGGCACCAACTACCCGGGTCAGGATTCGATGCGCGCCCGGCAGGACCGGCTCGCCGACAGTCTCCAGAAGATCTACGAGCGGATCGGCGACGGCCAGCGCCTGGTGCTGGAGTACAAGTTCTTCGAGCCGGCGTTCTACCACACCGATGTTCCGGACTGGGGCACCAGCTACATCCAGACCGCCGCTCTCGGCGACCGCGCCTTCGTGTGCCTGGACACCGGGCACCACGCGCCGGGCACGAACATCGAGTTCATCGTGATGCAGTTGCTACGGCTCGGGAAGCTCGGGTCGTTCGACTTCAACAGCCGCTTCTACGCGGACGACGACCTGATCGTGGGTGCGGCGGACCCGTTCCAGCTGTTCCGCATCCTGTTCGAGGTCATCCAGGGCGGCGGCTACGCCAACCCGGACGTCGCGTTCATGCTCGACCAGTGCCACAACCTCGAGGCGAAGATCCCGGGCCAGATCCGGTCCGTGCTCAACGTCCAGGAGGCCACGGCCAAGGCCTTGCTCGTGGATGTGGGGGCGCTCGCCGCCGCACAGCGCGCGAACGACGTGCTCGCCGCCAACACGGTGTTCATGGATGCGTTCAACACCGACGTGCGCGCCGACCTCGCCGCCTGGCGCGAGTCGCGCGGCCTGCCCGCCGACCCGATGGCCGCCTACAAGGCGAGCGGCTACCAGGAGAAGATCGAGGCCGAGCGCGTGGGCGGCACCCAGGCCGGATGGGGAGCGTGACCGGGATGACGAATCAGACCGTCGCGGACCTGCTGGCCCGCTCCAATCGCCTCGGCTCCGACCCCGCGAACACGAACTACGCGGGCGGCAACACCTCCGCCAAAGGCACCGAAACCGACCCCGTCACGGGCGAGCCGATCGAGCTGCTCTGGGTGAAGGGATCCGGGGGAGACCTCGGCACGCTGACCGAGTCCGGCCTCGCGGTGCTGCGACTCGACCGGCTACGCGCCCTGCAGAACGTCTACCCGGGCGTCGAGCGCGAGGACGAGATGGTCGCCGCGTTCGACTACACACTGCACGGCAAGGGCGGTGCGGCGCCGTCGATCGACACGGCCATGCACGGCCTGGTGGATGCGGCCCACGTCGATCACCTGCACCCCGACTCCGGGATCGCGATCGCCACGGCGGCCGACGGCGAGGCACTGACGGAGACCATCTTCGGCGGCCGTGTCGTGTGGGTGCCGTGGCGGCGTCCCGGCTTCCAGCTCGGGCTCGACATCGCCGCGATCAAGGCGGCCAACCCGGATGCGATCGGCACCATCCTCGGCGGCCACGGCATCACGGCGTGGGGTGAGACCAGCGAGGAGGCGGAGGCCAACTCGCTGTGGATCATCCGGACCGCCGCCGACTACATCGCCGCCAATGGCCGCCCGCAGCCGTTCGGCGCGCCGCTGCCCGGCTACGAGCCGCTGCCGGAGGCCGAGCGTCGTGCCAAGGCCGCGGCGCTGGCCCCGCACCTGCGCGCCATCGCATCCACCGACCGGGTGCAGGTCGGCCACTTCAGCGACTCGGACGTGGTGCTCGACTTCCTGGCGTCGTCCGAGCATCCTCAGCTCGCCGCGCTCGGCACCTCATGCCCGGACCACTTCCTGCGCACCAAGGTGAAACCGCTGGTGCTCGACCTGCCCGCCGACGCCTCCATCGAGGACGCGGTCGCCCGGCTGGAGGAACTGCACGAGCAGTACCGCGCCGACTACCAGGCGTACTACGACCGGCACGCGACCCCGGACTCGCCGGCGATCCGCGGCGCCGACCCGGCGATCGTGCTCATCCCGGGCGTGGGGATGTTCTCCTACGGCAAGGACAAGCAGACCGCCCGGGTGGCGGGCGAGTTCTACACCAACGCGATCAACGTCATGCGCGGCGCAGAGGCGCTCTCCACCTACGCACCCATCGACGAGTCCGAGAAGTTCCGCATCGAGTACTGGTCGCTGGAGGAGGCGAAGCTGCAGCGGATGCCGAAGCCCAAGGCGCTCGCCGGACGTATCGCCCTCGTGACGGGTGCAGCCTCGGGCATCGGAAAGGCGATCGCGACCCGTCTCGCGGCCGAAGGGGCGTGCGTCGTCATCGCCGACCTCGACCTCGCGAGGGCTCAGGCGGCGGCTGCCGAGATCGGTTCCACCGACGTGGCCATCGGCGTCGCGGCGGACGTGACCGACGAGACGGCGGTGGATGCGTCCATCCGGGATGCACTGCTCGCCTTCGGCGGACTCGACCTCGTCGTGAACAACGCGGGGCTCTCGATCTCGAAGCCGCTGCTCGAGACCACGAACGCGGACTGGGACCTGCAGCACAATGTGATGGCGAGGGGATCGTTCCTGGTCTCGCGTGCCGCGGCGAAGGTCCTGATCGAGCAGAAGCTCGGTGGCGACATCGTGTACATCTCGTCCAAGAACTCCATCTTCGCCGGGCCCAACAACATCGCGTACTCGGCGACGAAGGCCGACCAGGCGCACCAGGTGCGGCTGCTGGCCGCCGAGCTCGGCGAGCACGGCATCCGCGTCAACGGCATCAACCCCGACGGTGTCGTGCGCGGCTCGGGCATCTTCGCGGGCGGCTGGGGCGCGAAGCGTGCCGCGGTCTACGGCGTGCCCGAGGAGGAGCTGGGCCAGTACTACGCGCAGCGCACGCTGCTGAAGCGCGAGGTGCTGCCGGAGCACGTGGCGAACGCCGTGTTCGTGCTGTGCACGAGCGACCTGGACCACACCACGGGCCTGCACATCCCGGTGGACGCCGGGGTCGCGGCCGCCTTCTTGCGATGAGTGCGGAGTCCGGCACCGTTGCGGCGGTCGACCTGGGTGCGACCAGCGGGCGCGTCATGCACGCCCGCGTCGGTGCGAACACGCTGGAGTTGACGGAGGCGGCCCGGTTCCCGAACACTCCCGTCCGGGTGTGGGAGGGCACCCGCGCCGCCCTGCACTGGGATGTGACGGGACTGTACTCGAGCGTGCTGGACGGCCTGGCCGCGGTCGCGCGAACCGACCCGGGGCTCGCCAGCATCGGCGTCGACTCCTGGGCAGTCGACTACGGCCTGCTGCGTACTGGCCGCCTGCTCGGGGAGCCGTACCACTACCGCGACGAGCGCACGGAGCGCGGAGTCTCGCTGGTGCACGACTCCGTCTCGCCGGAGGAGCTGTACCGCGAGGGCGGGCTGCAGTTCCTGCCGTTCAACTCGCTCTACCAGCTGGCGGTGGATGCGGCGGACGGCTCGTTCGTGCTCGCCGACCGCTTCCTTCTCGTGCCGGACCTGGTCACCTACTGGCTGACCGGGTCCGAGCACGCCGAGCGGACCAATGCATCCACGACGGGGCTGCTCACGGCGGACGGCGCCTGGAACGACGCGCTTATCGAGCGTCTGGGTCTGCCGCGCGACGCGTTCGCGCTGCTCGTCGACGCCGGAACTCACGTCGGCGGGTTGCTCCCGTCCCTCGCCCGCGAGCTGCCGTTCTCCGGCGCCGGACCCGCGGTCACCGCGGTGGGTTCGCACGACACCGCCTCCGCCGTCGTCGCCGTACCGATGGATGCGTCCCGAGCCGCGTACATCTCGTGCGGCACGTGGGGTCTGGTGGGCGTGGAGCTCGACCACCGCGTCGTCTCGGAGGAGGGGCGCGCCGCCAACTTCACCAACGAGGGCGGCGTGGATGGCCGCATCCGGTACCTGCACAACGTCATGGGCCTCTGGCTGCTCAGCGAATCGCTGCGCGAGTGGCAGCGGCGCGGGCTGCACGTGGAGCTGGAGTCGTTGCTGGCCGAGGCGTCCGGACTGCCACGCCCGGCGGACGTCTTCGACGTCGACGACCCGCGCTTCCTCCCCCCAGGGGACCTGCCGACCCGGATCGCGGATTGGTTCTCCGAGCGCGGCCTGCGCGCTCCGGCGTCGCCCGCTGGAGTCGTCCGCGTGATCGTCGACAGCCTCGCAGCAGCGTTCGCCGCGACCGTCGAGCGCGCAGCGTCGCTCACCGGCGTGGGCGTCGAGGCGATCCACCTGGTCGGCGGTGGCGCACGCAACGCGCTGCTGTGCCAGGCGACCGCGGACCGCAGCGGCCTGCCGGTGCTCGCAGGCCCCGTCGAGGCCACCGCCATCGGCAACGTGCTGGTTCAGGCCCGCGCTGCCGGCCTCCTCTCCGGCGACCTGGAGACGCTCCGCGCGCTGGTCGCCCGCACCACCCAGATCGTCCGCTACGACCCCCGATAGGATCTCTCCCCATGGTTGATCGCCAGATGCCCAAGCCGGCTGAGTTGCTGGAGTTGATGCAGTTCAAGAAGCCGGAGCTGAATCTGAAGAAGCGGCGGCTGGAGTCGGCGCTGACGATCGAGGACCTGGCCCGGATCGCCCGTCGCCGCACGCCGAAGGCGGCGTTCGACTACACGGAGGGTGCCGCCGAGGGAGAGCTGTCGTTGGCGCGGGCGCGGCAGGCGTTCCAGGATGTGGAGTTCCACCCCTCGATCCTGCGGGACGTGTCCACGGTGGATACGTCGTGCCAGATTTGGGGTGGCGCGTCGGCGTTGCCGTTCGGGATCGCGCCGACCGGGTTCACCCGGTTGATGCAGACCGAGGGCGAGACCGCCGGTGCCGGTGCGGCCGGGGCAGCGGGGATCCCGTTCACCCTGTCCACGCTGGGCACGACCTCGATCGAGAACGTGAAGGCGGCGAACCCGTCCGGTCGCAACTGGTTCCAGCTGTACGTGATGCGGCAGCGGGAGATCAGCTACGGGCTGGTGGAGCGGGCCGCGGCTGCGGGGTTCGATACCCTGTTCTTCACCGTGGACACCCCGGTCGCGGGTGCCCGGTTGCGGGATAAGAGGAACGGGTTCTCCATCCCGCCGCAACTCACCCTCGGCACGATCCTGAACGCGATCCCCCGGCCGTGGTGGTGGTACGACTTCCTGACCACCCCGAAACTGGAGTTCGCGTCCCTGTCCGCCACCGGTGGCACGGTCGGTGACCTGCTGAACGCCGCCATGGACCCCTCGATCGACTACGACGACCTGAAGATCATCCGGGAGATGTGGCCGGGGAAGCTGGTGATCAAGGGCGTGCAGACCGTCGAGGACGCGAAGACGCTGGTCGATCACGGGGTGGACGGGATCGTGCTCTCCAACCACGGCGGCCGGCAACTCGACCGGGCACCCATCCCGTTCCACCTCCTCCCCGACGTGGACCGCGAAGTCGGCCACCACACCGAGGTCGCGATCGACACCGGCATCATGAACGGCGCCGACATCATCGCCGCCTACGCCCTCGGCGCCAAATTCACCCTCATCGGCCGCGCCTACCTCTACGGACTCATGGCCGGAGGTCGCCCCGGCGTCGACCGCACCATCCACATCCTCACCGACCAACTCATCCGCACCATGAAACTCCTCCAGGTCAACTCGCTCGCCGAACTCACCCCCGCACACGTGACCCAGCTCACCCGCCTCCACCCCCTCCACCGCGACCCGGCCCACGAGGAGGCCCCAGCGTAACGAAGGAGATCAGGCGTCGAATCTCCTTCGATTGGCAGTACCGCAGGAGATTCGAACGCCACGCGTTCGATTCTCCGACGCTGGCCGGCGGCGCGAGGCGCGCTCAGCGCGGGGTGTACTGGTAGACGACGGCCGACCAGTGGTTGTCGAGCTCGTCCCACGACTCGGGGCCGTGGAAGGCGAGCGCGTACTGCACGTTGAGGAGCGGGCCGAGGACGTCGAGCACGTCGGGCAGGAACGGGGTGCCGGGCGGGAAGCCCAGACCGAAACCGTGGATGATGCTGTCGTCCGCCGCTCGCAGCCACACGCCCCAGCCCTGCGCGACCGGAGTCGCGACCACCCGGAACACGTGCGCGGGGTCGTAGTCGGCGGGCAGTGCGTCCGGCAGCTCGGTCATGGTGCAACGGTACAAGGATGCGGTGGCGGCGGGGAACAAACCGGACCGGTTCTCGGTTGATTGACGTGTCAGCTACTTGAGCCGACATCACCGAACACCGAGGACACCATGACCCCGTCCGACACCGCCGATCGCCTCACCGACCGGGAGCTCGCCGTCTGGCGGTCGCTGCTCGACACGACCGCCGAGCTGCGGCGCCTGCTCGCGGCGGACCTGCAGCAGGTCGAACTCTCGCCCGGCGACTACGCCGTGCTGCTCGCCCTGACGGAGGCTGCGGACCGCACCCTCCGTTCGTCGGAGATCGCGGACGCCATCGACTGGGAGCGCAGCCGCGTCTCGCATCACCTGGGGCGGATGGAACGGCGTGGGCTCATCCAGCGCACCGACTGTCCCGGCGACAACCGCGGCGCGCTCGTCGTGCTCACCGACGACGGCTACCAGGCCATCCGGCGCGCCTCCGGCCCCCACCTCCGCGCGGTCAAGCGGCTCTTCGCCGACGCCCTCGACCCTGCGCAGATCGACGACCTCGCGGGCGTGCTCGCCAGCCTGCGCGACCACCTCGCCTCCGACCCGGAAGGACACCGTTCATGATCACCGCCTTCACGCGTCCTCGCGTCGCGATCCTCGGCGTGGGCCACGTCGGCTCGGCGCTCACGCGCATCCTGCTCGACGCGGGCTACGAGGTGGATGTGGCCGCGTCCGGCGACCCGCAGCGCATCCAGCTGATCGCCTCCGTCGTCCTGCCCGGCGCGCACCCGAAGTGGGCCGCCGACGCCGTGGCAGGAGCGGACATCGTGATCCTCGCCATCCCGCTGCACCGGTTCGCCGGGGTGGATGCCGCCATGCTCGACGGCAAACTGGTGATCGACTCGATGAACTACTGGGCGCCGACCGACGGGGTCCAGTCGCTGTTCGAGGACGCGTCGCTGACCAGCAGCGAGATCGTGCAACGCGAGCTCGCCCGCTCCACTGTCGTGAAGACCTTCAACCACATCGGCTACCACGAGATGGAGGAGGACCGCCGGGCCGTGGGCGACCCCGACCGCCGTGCGCTGGGCGTCGCCTCCGACGACCCGGAGGCGGCCGCGATCGTGGCCTCCCTCATCGACGACATCGGCTACGACCCCGTGCTCGTCGAGAGCCTCCGCGACGGAGTCGCGTTCGAGCCCGGCGGACCCGTCTTCGGCGCCCGGCTCACCGCCGGCGCCTTCCGCGCGGCCGTCGCCGGCGAGCTCGAGGGGCTCGAGCTCAGCCCGGCCGACGCCGCAGCCTGAACTACCCCCCAGAAAGCATCCACACATGAACACCGCACCACAGACTTTCCCGCTCGCCTTCGGACTCAACACCTTCGGAGACGTCACCAGCGACCCCGCGGGTCACCCGATCTCGCACGCCCAGACCATCCGCGACCTCGTCGGCCACGGCATCGCCGCGGACGCGGCGGGGCTCGACTTCTTCGGCATCGGCGAGCATCACACCGACGACATGCCGCTCTCGGCATCCGACGTGGTGCTCAGCGCGATCGCCGCGCGCACGTCGCGCATCCACCTCGGTTCCGCCGTCACCGTGCTGAGCTCGGACGACCCCGTCCGTGTGTTCCAGCGGTACTCCACGCTCAATGCCGTCTCCGGCGGCCGCGCCGAGGTCATCCTGGGCCGCGGCTCGAGCATCGACTCGTTCCCGCTGTTCGGTTTCGACCTCTCCGACTACGAGGACCTGTTCGAAGAGAAGACCAACCTGTTCGCCCACCTGCTCGAAGGCGGCCCGGTCACCTGGGAGGGCCGCACGCGCGCGGGCCTCCGCGATCAGGATGTCGTGCCGCACCTCGAGACCCCGCTGCCGACCTGGATCGGCGTCGGCGGCAGCCCGGAGTCGGTCATCCGCGCGGCCCACTACGGGTTCTCGCTCATGCTGGCCGTGATCGGCGGTCCTGCTTCGCGATTCGCTCCGTACTCGGAGCTCTTCCACAAGGCTCTGGAGCAGTTCGGACGCCCGCAGCAGCGGATCGGCCTCCACTCGCCCGGGCACGTCGCCGTCACGGACGAGCAGGCCCGCGAGGAGTTCTGGCCGCACTACCGGGACATGATCACCAAGGTGAGCGCCACCCGCGGCTTCGCGATCCCGACGGAGGCCTCGTTCCAGCGGGAGCTCGGTCCCGACGGCAGCCTGTACGTGGGCTCGCCGGAGACGGTCGCTGCGAAGATCGCCGCGAACATGCGCGTGGTCGGCGCGGACCGGTTCGACCTGAAGTACGGCATCCCCGGGATGACGGACGAATCGCTGCTCACCGCCATCCGGCTGTACGGGGAAGAGGTCGTCCCGCGCGTGCGGGAACTGCTCGCCTGATTCCCTTCGGCGCGCTCACTGGTCGGCGGGCGTCCGCTGCAGCACGAGGAAGCGCGCACCGTACGCGGGGACGCTGATGGGGAAGCTGGCCAGATCGTCCACCGTCCCGACCTCGCTGCCGTCGGCCGCGTCCGTCACGACCGCCCGGTGGGGGAGCGCCTCCGACCGCACGGTGCCGTCCACCGCGGAGCCGGTCATGTTGAGGACGGTGAGCTGCACGACGGGCAGGCCGTGCTCGTCCAGCGTCTCCAGCTCGTGCACCATGACCAGCATTCCGGGGTGGGCGACATCCGGAACGTCCACCTGGCGCGCCGTGGCGATGCCCCAGCGGTTCCGGATGCGGAGCAGCTGACGCAGGCGGCTCGCGAACGAGTTGCGCCGTTTCAGCTGCTCGGGCAGCGTGCCGTACAGGGCGCGTGCCCGGGGCATCCCGGAGGCCGAGCGCTGTTCGTCCGGCGCCACTCCCAGCAGGTCGTGGGCACCGCGCTCGACCCAGCGCGTGTCGCCCTCGGCGATCAGGTCCGCGACCTCCTGGCGCGGCAGGGTCAGCGCGCCGAGCAGATCCCACCCGGAAAGCGCGAAGACCCCGGGCTGCCAGGCGTTGAACGCCGCGAGCAGCACGTGGGCGTCGCGGATTGCCGGGATGTCGGCGTCGTTGATCGAGTCGAGCGTCGCGTGGCCCTGTGTCGCCGCGATGAGCGACGCGGAGGTGCACGCGATGCCGTTCGTCGTGAAGACGAGGTTGTAGTCGGCGGCCGGCTCCGTGATCGCTTCGACCAGGTCCGCGCGGATGCGGAGCGCCAGCTCGCCGCCGCTGATCTCCTCGCCGCGGAACGTGTACACGTCGTTCTGGTGCAGGGTCGCCCAGTGGACGAGCTCGTAGGTGAGCTCATCGTGGTTCTGCAGCCCGTGCACCAGGCTGACCGGTTCGACTCCCAGCTCCAGCGAGGTGCGCAGAGTCAGCCGCAGGAACTCGGTGTCGCCCGTCGCGAGGGCGTGGTGGTACGCGGGCCGGTTGATGAAGTCGTAGGACAGATCCGCGCCGACCGCCGCCGTGTCGCGGATGTCCTCGACCGTCAGGTTCAGCTCCTGGAACGTGAAGCCGCCGACCTTGCGGACCATTCCGGCGATGATGTGGTTCGCCGCGTGCGAGAGCGGATGCCCTTCGGACCAGGCGGGCATGCCCTCGGCGCTCTTCTCCACCCCGAGGAAGCCGTTCGCGTCAAGACGGAGGGCGCTCGTCCCGAGGTCGCCGAGCGAGTGCAGCGCGTCGCCGATGACGAGGCGCATGCCCGAGAAGGTGGGGTCCAGCCAGTTCACCGACGGCTGGCCCTCCTTGAAGTAGTGGAGGTACACCCAGCGCCGGGTGACGCCGTCGACGCCGATGACGGGTGCTGTGGCGCTCCAGTTCGTCTCCTTCACGCCGGGCGCGAAGAAGATCACCCGCTGAAGCTCTCCGATGATGTAGCCGCGCGCCGCGAGCGCGGACTCGGTGGCCTCATCGAGGTTGACGGAGTCGCGTCCCTCCGGCACCTCGGGCAGGAGGTGCCACTCGTCCGGCGGGATCTCGACCATGTGGTAGATGCCGGGGTAGTCCTTGAACGCCATCTCGGCCAGCCGGAAGTCCGCCCCCTTGCCGGTGTGGCCCGGGACGATGTCGTCGATGACGCTTCCGCCGTGCTCCTCGGCCACATCCGTCACCCGGCGGAAGGTGTCCTCATCGCCGAAGGTCGGGTCGATCTGTGTGCCGATGCGGTCGAAGTGGCCGTCGACGCTCGGCGTCTCCTGCCATCCGCGGATGCCGCCGGCGCGCTTCACCGGGCCGGTGTGGACGCCGTTGATGCCGATCCGCTCGAACGCCGTCCAGAGCTCGGGATCGGCGAGGGCGTCCAGGAAGGACTCGCCGGGACGGGTGATCAGCGAGATCGGGTACGCGGTGAACCACACGTCGGACGTCGAGACCGCGCGGCGCGCATCCGGCCGGGCGTACGGGTTGCGCCACATGCTCGGGGAGCCGGAGAGCTGCCGGCTGAGCACGTCCGCGTCCTTCAGCATGGACTGGCGGACCAGCCACTCGACGTAGGCCGGGTTCTGACCGTTCGCGGCGCGAGGGTCCGAGAAGGTGCGCCGGATACTGCCGCCGCGCAGGTTCGTGCGGGGGCGCAGCCGGCGGGGCCGCGCCGGGTAGAGCTGCTCGTCGTAGGTGATCTCCTCCGGCGGTTGCTCCTCCGTGCCGTCGAACTCCACCTCGTCGGTGTCTGTCTCGGGCGCGGCCTGGACCTGCGCGATCTCGACCTGCTCCCTCCCTGCCTGCTCGGTATCGGTCACCTCGGGTGCCTCGTCGTTCACTCGGTCTCCTTCCGTGACTGCCAACGTAGCCCTGTGCGCCTCACTCGCTGAGACGTTCGATGAGCTGACCTTTGGTGAGGCGTGAGACATTCCGCAGACCGCGTGCGCGTGCGACGTCGCGGAGCGCTTGGACGCTGAGCTGGTCGAGTTCCGCGTCGTGCGGCACCGGAGTGGTCACCGAGCCGGCGAACTCCGCCACCGACTCCACGGTGTCGTCTCGGACGGACGGCAGTGGCGGGGTCAGGTCGACGTCGGCCGCGCTCGAGTGGTCGCCGGACCGCGCGGCGCCGCCACCGACGAGTCCTGCGAGCTCCTTCTCGAGTTCGCGGGCGCGCGTCCTCGCCTTCTTCTTGCCGAGCTTGTCGGCCGCTTCGCGTGCCTCGGCGACCGCCTTCTCGGCGCGCTTCAGCGCCTTCGCAGCCGCCTTCTCCAACTTCTTGAGCTTTGCCATGCCACTCCGATCCCGTCATCTGTCGGTTCCCGCACCCTCACTCCGCACGGTGCCACGTGGGGGGCCGGAGGGCAAGGCGGCTCTTGAGGAGATCAGCATCGCGTGATATCACTGTGTAATGAATACTTTCGCTGTGCTCGCCGACCCGGTCCGGCGACGGATGGTCGAACTCCTGGCCGAGAACGAGGCGCCGGCGGGCCAGGTCGGCGCCGTCGTCATGCGGGAGTTCGGGATCGGGCAGCCGGCCGTATCCAATCAGCTGCGCGTTCTGCGCGAGGCTGAGGTCGTCACCGCCGAACGCCAGGGCTCGCAGCGCATCTACCGGCTGGTTCCGGGAGCGCTCGACCCGCTAACGGAGTGGGTGCAGCGCTACAGCCGGTTGTGGACCCAGCGGCTCGACGCTCTGGAGACCGAATTGGCGCGAGGCCGGAGTTCGCGGCACCGCGCCGGTGAGAAGGACTCGTGATGGATGCAGACACGCTGCGTGCGCTCATCGGCACCTCCGACCGTCCCGAGATCGTCCTCCGCCGGGAGTACCGGGCGACCGAGGCGGAGGTGCGGGAGGCGTGCACCTCTCTCCCGCGGCTGGCGCGGTGGTTCGGCGCGGTCGAGGGTGCGCCGACGGCCGTGGGAGATGCGTTCGTGGTCCGGCTCGGCGCGGACGGGAGCGCCGGCGGCAGCATCCTCCGCTGCGACAGGAACTCCGTCGAGGTGTCGTGGACGGCGGGACCGGAGCCGGCGAGCATCCTCTCGGCGGAGTGGCGCGCGACGCGCCCGGAGCGGACGGAGCTGGTCCTTCGGCACCGGCTCGGCGCGCCGGGGGAGATCGCATCCACAGGAGCAGGGTGGGAGCAGGTGCTCGCCGACCTCGCGAGTGCGTTCGCCGATCCCCTGAGCAGGCTGCCGCGCGGGAAAGCGGGCGAGCGGAGCGTGGTGTGGCGAACTCTCGCTGCTCGCCCGCTGGAGTTGACCCAGGAGGTCGACGCCGGTCGCGCGCGGGTGTGGGCTGCTATCGCGTCTGCCGAGGGACTGCGCACCTGGTGGTGGAGGCACTGGGACGACGTGACCATCGAGGCCGACGTGCGTGTCGGGGGCGGCTACCGCATCGCGGCGCCCCGGGCAGGCAT
Source organism: Leifsonia sp. T36S-04 (assembly GCF_042465655.1). GTDB lineage: Bacteria > Actinomycetota > Actinomycetes > Actinomycetales > Microbacteriaceae > Leifsonia. The sequence goes on along the minus strand of NZ_CP146286.1, from coordinate 2,233,754 downwards.
CGTCCTCGAAGGCCGGTACCTGGCAGTGGAGGCGCCCGACCGGCTGGCCTTCAGCTGGCGGTGGGTCGACGGCGACGGCGCGAGCGTGGACGAAGCGGTGGAGATCGTGCTCACCGGCGACGCGGCCCGCACACGACTGACCGTGCGGCACACCGGCCCGTGGGCCGACGACGCGCCCGCCGAGTCCTACCGCCAGGGATGGACGTTCACGCTTGGAGAGCTCGCAGCGGTGCTCGCGTCGCCGGTCGGGGCTCAGTAGGCGAAGTGGACCTGCGCGCGGCTGCGCGTGGGCGACTCGATCTCGTCGACGATGGCCTGCGCGAAGTCCTCGCCGCCGATGTGCGACACGCCTTCGGCGTCGAACAGAGCGACGTCGTCGCCGACACGGTACTCACCGCGCGGCTCCTCCCGGGGAGCGTAGGCTCCGTACGTCGCGGCGGGGCTGACGAACACCCAGTCGAGGCCCTCCGGCGCGTTGTCGATCAGGTCGCTGAGCACGGCGTTGAGCTCGCGCGCTTCGTCGGCGAACTCGGGCGGCAGGTCGTCGCCCTCGGCGAAGCGCGGCGCTCCCGGAGCCGGGCGGAGTGAGCTGAAACCGCCGACCACGACGAGGCGTGCACCGGATGCGGCGGCCAGCTTGGCGAGGCGAGCGTAGCGGCGTCCGAGGGTGCCGGCGCTGTCGCCCCGGGGGGAGACGGTCGCCACGATGACATCCGCGCCGTCGACGGCCTGCTCGGGCGCATCCGCCGAACCGGTGAGGTAGCGGACGCCGTCGACCGGCTCCGCGGGCTCGGAGCGGCTGAGCGAGGTGACTGCGTGACCGCGCGAGGCCGCTTGCTGTGCGATGTGGCTCCCGGTGAATCCGGTGCCTCCGATGATCGTGATCTGCGCCATGTCAGGCCCCTTTCGCGGGGCGGCCCTCGCCCCTTCACCAACGGCAACCTCCGGTGCATCGGCTTTCTTCCCTCGCAGAGCTTGTCGGAGCGAACCGAGCGTCGGAGGCCGCCTCTATGATCACGGCATGACCGCCGACGCGAAACCCTCCGGGGTCGATCACCTCGTGGTCGCCGATCAGGCCGCGTGGCGCGCCTGGCTCGACGAGAACGAGCAGACCTCCGACGGCGTCTGGCTCGTGCTCGCCAAGAAGGGTGTCACCGACCCCACCCGCCTGACGTACCAGGAAGCGCTCATCGAGGCGCTCTGCAGCGGGTGGATCGACGGGCAGCGGCGGTCCCGCGACGCCGGCACCTTCGTTCAGCGGTACACGCCGCGCCGCAGGGCATCGCTGTGGTCGGAACGCAACGTCGGGCTGGTGGCGACCCTGATCGCCGAAGGCAGGATGCGCCCGAGCGGGCACGCCGAGATCGAGCGTGCGAAGGCCGACGGCCGATGGGAGCGCGCCTACGCCGGACCGTCATCCATCCAGGTGCCCGACGATCTCGCCGCCGCCCTGGCCGGTGCCCCCGAGGCGAGCGTCACTTTCGACCGCCTGAACAGCCAGAACCGCTTCGCGGTGCTGCACCGGATCGTGACGGCACCGAGCAAGACCAGCCGCGCCAACCGCCTCGCGAAGCTGGTCGCCATGCTGCAGGCGGGGGAGACCCCGTACCCGCAGTGAGGGGCTGGCCGGCCTACCGGGTGGTCAGCCGGCGCAGCGGCGCGGTGGTCGAACCGAAGTCGACGTGGATGTGCGTGCAGTAGTCCGCGAACCGCGAGATGTTCGTGAGAGGCGGCATCCAGTACGCCCCGCATCCGTTGCTGTTGGCGGCCTGGCCGGCCCTCGACCCGGGCGGCATGAAGGAGTCGAGGAACGGCAGCAGGATGTTGGTCGGGCCGTCGTTGCCGCGGGTGCGGAGGTTGCCGATGTAGGTGAGGTCCATGGCGTTGGTGTTGCCGGCGGGGGTGCAGTGCCGCGAAGTGGGGTTGCTCGCGCAGGTCGCCACGCCGTCGTTCGCGCAGTGCCGGTTCAGGTCGCTCACCTGTACGGAGCCGAAATTGCGGATGATGATGACCAGCGTCTGCAGAGTGCGGAGGTCGATGTTGCACTGCGGAGTCTGGCTGATCGTGCCGTTGGCGATGGGCTGGAGCTCGGCGGGGATGATGGCGCGCTCCTCCCACTCGATGATCAGCGAACCCGAGTTGTAGTAGTCGAGGAGTCGTTGCGCAGCCGCCTGAGGCGTGCTCGGGACGTTGACGCACGTCTCGGTGCAGATGCTCTCGGCCGGCTGCGCCACGGCGGCCTGGGCAGGAGGAGCCGTCGACGTGGCGGAGAAGGCGCCCGCCGCGAGCACCAGGGTGAGCAGCAGGGCGACGCGGAGCGAGGTCCGTCGGAGGGCGCGCATCTCAGTCCTGACTCACGGTGACGCCCGCCTGCGTGAAGCAGTCGTGGGCAACGGCGGCGGAGTAGTCGATGGTCGCTCGCGGACCTTCGCCGGTCTCCGGGTCGATCGGGTGCGTCCGGATGAACTCCAGCTTGTCGGCGAGGGGCTGCCAGCCCGTGTCGGCGGAGGCCGCCTGTGCGGCGAGCGGGGCCGCGGCGGCCACGTTGTCGGCTGCGAATCCGCCGGAGACGGCCTCGCAGGCCTGCACGGCGAGGGCCTTCGCCGCCGGGTTGCCGGTGGGGACGGACGACGCTTCCGGGCTCGGCAGGGCGACCGGAGTCTCGGTGGGGGTCGCCGTCGGCGTCGGTGTTGCTCGGGACGTGGACGTGCGGGTCGTGGACGACGTGGGCGTCGCCGTACCCGCTTGGTCGCCCTGGGGCGCGCACCCTGTGAGCACGGCGGCGAGGACCGCCCCAGCCAGGAGGCTGAGCGCGATCGGCGCGCGAGCGCGCGTATGCAGCGAGACCATCGGAACATCCCCATCCCCGAACGGGCGTATTTACTTGGTCAGGCTACGGTCTGGACGTTCCAGGTCCGGGGAATGACGCGCCCTGCGGGTGAACCGATCGTCACACCCCCTGCTTGCCCGCCTTGTGCCGGGCTCGCAGGTCGACCAGTCCGACGACGAGCGCGACAGCCAGCAGGGCGAGCGTCACCAGATAGCCGCTGCGGACGGCGTCGTGATACTCCGGCACAGGATGCGTCCCGCCTCCGGGGACGGTGGAGAAGAAGACGGCGGTCACCAGGGCGACGCCGACAGCGGTGCCGACCCGCTGGCCCAGCTGCGCGATGGACCCGGCGGCGCTGCCCTCTTCCGGCGGCACCTCCGACAGCGTCAGCGTCTGGTTCGGCGAGATGACGAGGCCGCCGCCGATCCCGCCGACCAGCGTCGAACCTGCCATCCACCACTCCGCCACGGAGGGCGGCGCCAGTGTTGCGGAGGCGAGCAGCGCTCCGATCCCGGCGATCACGATGATCAGCCCCACGACGACGAGCGCCCGCCCGAAACGCTGGACCAGCCGGCCCCCGACGAAGGCGGACACCGCGGCGCCGAGCGCGAAGGGCACGCTCACGAGTCCCGCCGCGAGCGGCTGGGCGTGCAAGCCCTCCTGCAGGAACAGCGTGGTGACCAGGAAACTGGCGGGCAGACCGGCGAAGTACACCGTCGCGATCAGCAGGCCGTTCCGGTACGACGCCACGCGGAACAGCTCCAGGTGCACGATCGGCGACAGCCCTCGCCTTCGGTACGCCCGCTCCCAGGCCAGGAAGGCGGCGCCGCCGACGGCGAACGCGATCAGCCACAGCCAGCGCAGCGGGTCATCGGTCGACGAGCCGGTGGTCAAGAGGAAGGGCAGCATCAAGCCGAGGATGGTGATCGCGAGCAGCACCAGGCCGACCGGGTCGAGCTGCGTGCCGCCCGCGGCGCGCTCCTGATCGCGCGGGAGGTAGCGGAGAGCGAAGAACAGCGCGACGGCGCCGCACGGCACGTTGAACCAGAACAGCAGCCGCCACCCCTCCTCGGCGCCGCCGATCGCGATCAGGGCGCCGGCGAGCGTCGGGCCGATCGCGGTCGCTATACCGACCATGGCGCCGAAGATGCCGAACGCGCGCCCGCGCTCCTCGCCTCGGTACAGCTGCTGGATCATCCCGAGCACCTGCGGCATCTGCACCCCGGCCGCCGCTCCCTGCAGGAACCGGGTGATCGTCAGCCAGACGATGCCGGGCGCGAGTGCGCACAGGGCGCTCGCCAGGCTGAAGCCGACCAGTCCGATCACGAACATCGCGCGCCGCGACCGGGTGTCGCCGAGCCGCCCGGACGGGATGAGGGTCAGCCCGAAGGCGAGGGCGTATCCCGCGACGATGAGCTGCAGCTGGGTGGAGTCGGCGTGCAGCGAACGCTGGATGGACGGCAGCGCGACATTGACGCCGGAGAGATCGAGGATGGTCAGCGCTCCGACGGCGATGCACACCGCGAATGCGGGCGCACGCCCCCGCCGCGCCTCGGATGCTGCCGTCGAAGCGATGGGGGTGGAGGCGTCGGTCACGCCGACACCGTACGCCCGGTCTCAGCCGGCGACCGCCCCCGTCAGGTATGCGGTCAGGATGCGACGGAGTCGCGGCTCCAGGTCGATGAGCGCATGCCCGAGGCGCGGGTCGCTGCGGTAGAGCTTCGCGATCTCCTCGGGCGGAGTCGAGATCTGCCAGAACGTGCCGGCGAGGGAGGTCGCCGCCGCCACCGCGTCCCGGGCGGCGGCGGGGGAGATGGCGGGGAGGGCATCCCGCACCGCGTCCGCGATGAGAGCCAGGCTTTCGCCGGTGGTCAGCTTGAACGTGCGCACCGCTTCGACGGATACGTTGCGCTCGAGGTTGAGGGGCGCCTGCGCGAGGAGGTCGCAGAAGGAGCCGCGAGCGGCGAGGGTGGACGAGAATGCGGCTGCGACACCGCCGGGTGTGGAGCTCCGGCGTATCCGCTCGCACAGCGCGGGGGTCCATTCGCGCCAGCCGTCCGCTGTCAGCCGCAGGAAGATCTCCTCCCGGGTCTCGAAGTATCGCAGCATCGCCGACTTGTGCATCCCGACCGCGTCGGCGATATCGGTGAGGGTGACGGCACGGATCCCGCGCTCGGAGGCGAGGGCGCGGGCTGCGTCCAGAATGGCGTGCTCGCGGGCCGCCTTCGCCTCCGGGGTGCGGGCGCGCTGGAAGGTCTCCGCTGGTGTCATGACGCCATCTTAGTGCAACGCAGTTGCATTATTTAAAGAAACGGTGTTTCATTAACTCATGCAACAGACATGGTTCATCACAGGTTCATCGCGCGGCTTCGGTCGCGCTCTCGTCGTCGCCGCGCTGCAGGCCGGAGATCGGGTCGCCGCGACTGCGCGTCGCCCCGAGCAGCTCGACGACCTGGTCGCCGAATACGGCGATCGCATCCTCCCGCTGCCGCTCGACGTCACGGACGCGGCCCAGGCCGCCGTTGCCCTGCGTCAGGCGCACGACCGCTTCGGACGGGTCGACGTCATCGTCAACAACGCCGGCTACGCGAACGTGTCGCCGATCGAGACGACCGACGATGCCGACTTCCGTACTCAGTTCGAGACCAACTTCTGGGGCGTCTACAACGTCAGCAAGGCGGCCATCCCGCTGCTTCGGGCGCAGGGCGGCGGACTCGTCATCCAGTTCTCCTCGGTCGGGGGCCGCGTGGGCGGGTCGCCGGGCATCGCGTCCTACCAGGCGGCGAAGTTCGCGATCGATGGGTTCAGCCGCGTCCTCCGGGCGGAGACGGCACCCTTCGGCGTTTCGGTCCTCGTCGTCGAGCCGAGCGGGTTCCGGACCGACTGGGCCGGTTCGTCGATGGAGGTGCGCGACATCCCGGAGGGGTACGACGAGACGGTCGGTGCGATGAACCGGCGTGTGCGCCAGAGCGGAGAGGGCCCCGCCGGAGACCCGCAGCGGGCCGCGGAGATCCTGGTCGCGGTCGCCAAACGCTCCGACATCCCGGCCAACCTGCCGCTCGGCACGAACGCCACCGACATGAGCGTCGCGCAGGATCGCCGTCTGCTGGAGTCGGACCTCCGATGGGCGCCCGTCTCGCGCTCCGCCGACGCCGGCCAGCCCTACCCCGCCGCCTTCCCACCCGCTGCCTAGCCGAGTGCGTGGTCGGCGCTCCCGGGCGCTTGGTGACGATTCGGTGAAGATGGCGTGGGGTGCATGTCCGTGAAGCTGTGGGATGGCTATGCTCGCCGACGGAGGGGGACGCCTTCATAAGGGGGAACGGCAATGCAAGGACTGTCATCGGCTGGCGCATTCGCGGCGGCGATCGCACTCGCTGCGATCGTCTTGATGCTCGCACCGGTCGGGGCAGTCGAGCCCGCCGTGCAAGCGGTGGACCTGGTGGTCGCCGCAGTCGCGGGGGCGGCTGCGGCGACCTGTCTCAGCGTCGCAGGAGGGCTGAGGCACCGTCGTCGCAGACTCCGCTAGCGGGTAGCGTCCGTCTTCGCAAGGGGTCAGCCGAAATATTGACAACCCCGAGGCGCCTGGAGACGATCGATGGGATGACGTTGGTGGACGGGACCCTCGAGGACTTCGCCCGCGATCTCCAGATCGCGCTGGCGCAGCGACACGTCCTTGCTGCCTACCAGCCGCAGATCGACGTCGCCGACAGTTCCGTCGTCGGAGTGGAGGCGCTGGCCCGCTGGACGCACCCGCACCGCGGGCCCATCTCTCCTGACGTCTTCGTCGACGTGGCCCAGAAGACGGGGCTCCTTCCCCTGCTCACCGCCCGGATCATCGCGGATGTGACGGCGGAGTACACGCCGGGGTGCAGCATCGACGTGGCAGTGAACGTGTCAGCCACCCAGCTCGAGGACCCATCGCTCTACGACATGTTCGAGGGCGCCTTCGCGACCGGCCGGTGCGACCCGCACACCCTGATCGTCGAGGTCACGGAGAGTCGGCGCATCCGGCATCCGGAGCGTGTGGCGGAGCCGCTCGAGGCGCTCGCCGCGGCGGGCGTCACCATCTCGGTCGACGACTTCGGAACCGGCCACTCCTCGTTCGCCCGCGCCGAAGCGCTTCACGCACGCGAGATCAAGCTGGACCGGAGCCTGGTGCAGCCCGACGAGCGAGCGCACGAGGTCGCCCAGATCATCACAGAGGCGCATGACCGGGGCATCCGCGTCGTCGGCGAGGGGGTGGAGGACCGCTTGCAGTTCGAGCGGCTGGCCGCCGCCGGGTGCGATCGTGCGCAAGGCTTCTGGATCGCCAAACCGCAGCCGGCGAAGGCACTGCGGTCCTGGTACCGCGCGCGCGGCCGCAGCTAGGCGGCCCCCGGTCCGAGAACCCGGGGCCGCGCTGTCAGGCCTTAGAGAGCGTCGAACGAGTCGATATCGACGCGCGTCTCCTCCTGGCGGGGAGCCGGGGGGTCGACCTCGATCTGCGCCCACGTGACCGGCATGCCGGGGGAGAAGAGCACATCCACACCGGGGCCTCCTCGCAGCGGCGGGATGGTGACATAGCCGCCGCCCGCACGGACGGCCTCCAGGATCTTGCCGCGCAGGTCGTCCACCGGGTCAGGGAGGAAGTAATCCTTTCCATCAACCGTGAGGCGGTGAACGATCATGCGGTGGTCCTTTCGATCCGGCGGTGTTGAAGCCTGTCGCCCGGTCACGATACACCTGTACGCAGGCGTATAAGCTCACAGCAGCATTGAACGCGTGGTAACGACGCACCGAAAGGAACCCGTGGGCACCCTCCGCTACGACGGCGAAAGCTACGACCTCGACGACCGCCTGCTCTTCCACATCCAGATCGCGGTGAGCACGAAGCTGCGGCGCGGCGAGAACTTCTTCCTCACCTGGCCCGTGCCCGCCGAGCTCGGCAGCGGCCGTCACACCATCTGGGTCGACAACGGCGTCGCCCTGCACATGTTCTTCTCCGGCTCGAAGATCCCGACGCTCAACAAGGACTGGATCGAGGCCATGATCCAGACCGGCGCCCGGGCGTCCGGAATGGTCGTGATGGACGAATCGGAGGTCCGGTCGCCCGGCCAGCGCTGACTTATATCGGATGTGATCCGGTAATTCAAGGCCCCCCCGTTTTCTTGCACTGCTGCAGCGACGGTTCGATCATGTGAAGAGATCTTCGAATCGCCCGCGACGGCAGAGAAAGCAGGAAGAAGCCATGGCCGCACAGCTCGCCGACATCATCGACCTCCCCACCGAGTACGTCTCGTGGCACTCGCCGGCGGCGTCGCTGTGGGTGGCCTCGACTCCCACCGCCTACGTCGGCATGGTGGACCGGAACCACGACGGCTTCGTGGCGACCGACTGCACCGGCGTCGAGCTCGGCGTCTACGCGACGCTGGAGTCCGCACGGGTCGCCGTCTACGGCGCCTGGGTGTCTCCCGCCCGTCAGGCGGACGACGCGGAGCAGGCGCTGATCGCCTGACCCATCAGGCCCATCTGACCCAACAGACCATCCCGCGCGGCGTTTCGGGTGCGCCAGCGGGATCTGGAACCCCGGCACCGCTCTGGCGCCGGGGTTCCCCCTCTTAAGCGGCCCTTTCAGCGGCAGAGTCCTCAGTTGAGACTGGGTTCGGTCAGCGCCTCGGCGACGGCCTGCTCGACGCCGAGTTCGCGGCCTTCGGCGACGGCGGCTGCAAGGCGTCCGGGCGGTGCCACCGCGGCGAGGCGGTCGAGGTACCGCTGGTGGAAGGTGAATGTCGGCCCGTTGTGGGTACCGGACCGCTCGCGCAGGGCGTGGGCCGCTCCCGCCAGCCGTCCGGCCCGGTCGACGTCCCCTGCGAGGGCAGCGACCGCAGCGAGGCCCTCCAGCCCGTACGCGATCCCCTCGATGTGCCCGAGCGACGTGGACAGGGTGACGCTCAGGGCGAAGTCCTTCCGCGCGTCCTCGGGCGACCCGAGGAGCAGGTGCGCCCAGCCGAGGTGATACGCGGCGATACGGCCGCCGACCGCGTCGCCCGTGCGCTGTGTGAGTGCCAGCGACTCGTCGAAGCGTTCGAACGCCGACCGCAACTGCTGCTCGAGAAGGGCCACTCGCCCGAGGAGCACCTGCGCCATGGACTCGCCCCAGCCGTCCCCTGTCTCGCGGAAGAGCGTGAGACTGCGCTCCATCACCTCGGCGGCACGAGCCGTGTCCGGCTTGTCGCCCGCCATCAGCGCGAGGGCGAGCGAGATCAGCGCCATCGCTTCACCCGTGGGGTCGCCGCACCGCCGGAAGAGGTCGGCGCTCTCCGACAGGTCCGCCGCCACGCGGCCGTCCGGATCCTTCCAGAACCGGATCGTGCGCGTGAAGTAGAGCGCGATGGCCCGCGTGCGGTCCTGGAGCGCGTCGCCCGACTCCAGCGGCTCGTCCATCCAGGTCCGGACCTCGCCCAGAAGCCCGGTCACCCAGAAGTAGAGGAACAGGTTGAAGGCGAGCTGGGCCGCACGGTCCCAGTCGCGGGCATCCAGCAGGTACCGCTCGGCGGCGCGAAGGTTGTCGCGTTCGTCGCCCAGCCGTTGCAGCCACTCCCGCTGCCCGCCGGCCTTGAGCGGCAGGCGGGCCCGGGAGCCGAGGTCGATGAAGTACCGGGCGTGTGCGTCCTGCGCGCTGCTGAGGCCGCCGTCCGACGACAGTTGCTCGCGGGCGTACTCGCGCACGATCGCCTGCATGGTGAAGCGCGGGCGGTCGTCGCTGTCGTGCTGGGACACGAGGCTCGAGTCGACCAGCACCGCCAGGTCGGTCAGCACGTCCATGCCCGCGCCCGGGACCCCGGGGCCGTCGGTCGGGTCGCCGTCCGCGCCGACGAACTCGGCCGCTTCGAGGGTGAAGCCGCCCTCGAAGACGCCGAGGCGCGAGAGCAACCGCCGCTGGCCGGGCGACAGGAGCTGTGTGCTCCACTCGATCGTGCTCCGGATGGTCTGCTGCCGTTCCGGGAGGTCGCGAGACCCCCCGACCAGCACCGACAGCCGGCTGTCGAGGCGGTCGAGCAGCTCGGCGGGAGAGAGCACCCGGATGCGCGCGGCCGCCAGCTCGATGGCGAGCGGAGCGCCGTCGAGGGCTGCGCAGACACGGCTCACCGCTACCGTGTTCTCGGGTGTGATCTCGAAGTCGGGTTTGACGGCGTGTGCCCGTTCGACGAACAGGCTGACCGACGAGTCCTCGGCCAGCGGGCCGACCTCGTAGCTCTGCTCGGCGCTCACCCGGAGGAGCGAGCGGCTGGTCACCAGCACCGAGAGGCCGGGAGCGGCCGCGAGGAGTCCGGTGAGGAGCGGGGCCGCGTCCAGGACCTGCTCGAAGTTGTCGAGCACGAGCAGGATGCGGCGGTCGCGTAGTGCCGTCACCAGGTTGTCCAGGATGGGCGCATCTCCCGTGTCGCGCACGCCGAGTGCCTGAGCGATCCGGTTGGGCACGCGCGCCGGGTCGTGGACGGCGGAGAGGTCGACGAAGACGGCTCCGTCGTCGAAGTCCTGGGCGGCGGCGCGGGCGGCGGCGATGGCGAGGCGGCTCTTCCCGATCCCGCCGGGCCCCACGAGCGTGACGAAGCGCGTGCCGTGTTCGAGGCGGTCCACGATCGCCGCGATGTCGTCATCGCGACCGACCAGTCCCGTCAGCGGTACGGGAAGGCGGACGGGCTCGACGACCCGGTCGGCGTCGCTGGCGACGTCGGCGGTGATCGCGGCGCGGCTCTGGTCGAAGCGCTCGGCCAGCAGGATGGCGAGATCGTTCTCGATGAGCTGGGCCAGTTCCTTCGGGGTCTCGAAGTACTTGTACGCGGCACGGTCGTCGTCGCGGATGCGCGCGAGCAGTGTGGTCAACCTCGGCTCGCGGGCGTCCGCAGGACTCTTCACGTACAGCAGGCGCGGGAGCTCGGGCGGGCACAGGTTGTACTCGTCCTCGAGCCCGGAGACCTCCTCGTCGGGTGCGACCCAGCCGTACCGCTCCCAGTAGAGCCCGAGGAATACGTCGCTCTGTTCGAGGTACGCCCGGTACAGCTCCCGAGGGGGATGCGGCCGAGCGCCGAGTTCGAACATGACGGGTGCGAGATGGAGGCGTTCGATGGCGGTCCGTGCCGCACGCCGCTCGGCGGCGAGCTCCTGCAGCGTGGACGAGACGAAGATCCTCAGCCGCTGGTCCGGCGTCCGGATTACATGAGGGTGGCTCATGTAACGTAATTGTGTTGCGTTCCTGTGCGCTTGTACAGAGGGCGCGCACCAGAACGGGCTTTAGCACGCAAACTGCATTCTGCGCAAGGCTCTTTATCCGCCTCGGAGGCCGGGGTTAGCTAGGCATGTGAAAGAAATCGCCTGGTACGTCCTCGGATTCTCCGCCGTTGTCTGCGCGTTGGCCTTCGGACTGCTCCTGGGGCAGACCTCGGGCGGTACGGGTGTGGCCGGAGGGCTTCTGCAGCACCTCACGTCGACCCAGTGGGCCGACCTGGTCGTGGCGCTCGTCTTCGCGACGATCGCCTTCGTGAGCGGAAGCTACCTCTCCGCCCGCGCGGCCGCCGAATCGGACGACGCGACGCTGACGGTGGAGCTCGTGTCGGCCGAAGTCGCGCACTGAGCCCCACCGCGCACCATCACATGTCGCGATAGCGCTTTGCCGCAGCGAGGGCCTGACGCAGCCCGTCGACGTCGTACCTCTTGACGTAGGCCGGAGTGTCGCGCTGCGCACGCCATCCCTCGGCCAGCGCGCCGATGTCGACCGGGTCGAAGCCGAACTGGTCGATCAGGGCGGCGACGCGCTCCCGCGCCGCAGCGTCGTCGCCGGCGACGATGAGTGCCCGGCGGTCGGGGGAGCCCGCGGGGAGGCTCTGGCGGGTGAGCTCCGCGGCGCCGATGTGGTTGAAGGCCTTCACGACGTGGGAGGCCGGCAGCACCTTCTGCAGGCGCTCGGCGACGGTCGTCGAATCGTCCTCCAGCTCGGGGATGTGTCCGTCGCGCTGCGGGTAGTAGTTGTTGGTGTCGATCACGATCTTGCCCGCGAGCTCCTCGACGGGGAGGGTCGCCTCAGCGGCGAGAGGGGTGGTCACCACCACGATGTCGCCCGCAGCGGCTGCCTCGGCCGGCGTCCCGGCGCGCGCGTGGTCGCCGAGTTCGTCGATGAGGCCCTGGAGGGTCTCCGGTCCGCGGGAGTTGCTGAGCACCACGTCGTAGCCGTTCGCCACCGCGAGGCGGGCGAGTTGTGAACCGATGTGGCCTGATCCGATGAGTCCGATAGTCGTCATGCCCGTAGGAACCGCGTCCCGCGCCACCGAATTCCCCCTCTACGGCATTGTCGTCAGCTGCACAGCCCGACGCCGGCGGAGGTGAGGATGACGGTGCGATTCTGCTCGGCGAGGGCATCGGAGTAGCGGCCCGTCGCGTCCGTCTCGCTCTTCCAGCCGCACCACTCGAAGCCGACTCCGGCGGTCTGGAGCAGCGCCGCCGGGACGCCCAGGCCGACGAGTGCCGTCTTCACCGCGTCCGCACGGCGCAAGGACAGGGCCGTATCGGCTGTGTTGCTGGTCGCCTGGTCCTTCGACGCCGTTCCCGTGATCGTGACCGGCTTGCCGTTCTGCTCGATGGCCGGCACGAGCGTGGCCAGCACCTTCTGGGCGGCAGCGGGGTCGGAGAAGTTCGCCGTGTCCTTCGTGAAGAGCAGGTCGCTGTTGCGGATGACCACGGGATGCGTCCAGTCGGTCTTGGTCGACACTGCCTCGACGGTCACCGGTGTGACGGCGGGGAGCGACGGGGCCGCGCTCCCGGAAGCCGGCTCCGGAAGCAGCGACAGGGTGCCGCCCGCGGCCTTCACGACCGCGGACCAGATGGCCTCGAGGTTGCTCCGGGCCGGTACGGTCAGCGGCTGCTGCGCACCCGCCACATCGCCCATCCCGGACCAGTAGACGGTGACGCCCTTCAGGTCGGACGGAAGGAGGCCACGGGCGGTGAGGTCCGCGACGACCTGGCTCGGGTCGGCGTACAGCAGGCCGGTGCCCGCGAAGTTCAGCGGGTCGGTCGTCTGCAGGCCGCTGCCGATGACGATGACCCCCATCGGGTCGCTGCCGAGGTCGCGTGCCGCCTGGTCGATGGCGCCGAGGTAGTCCACTTCCGGGGCGGAGGCCTTGAGGCTTCCGATGTAGGAGGTGATCTGCGTCAGCTTGGTGCGCTGGTCGTTCTGGCAGACGATGCCGTCCTGAGCGGACGATCCGAGTGCTGTGGTGCCCATCACCTGCGGCGTGCCGGACGGCACGACGACGGTGACGGAGCCGTTCGTCTTGCCTGCCGCCTGGAGCTGGGACGACGCGGAGGCGGGGAGCGCGACGGCCGGAGTGTTGGCGGTGCTCCCGGCGACGACGCCGAGGTTGCGCTTGTGGGACTGGTCGCACGCCTCACCGGACGCGGTCGCCGGCGTGCACGCCGTCAGGCCCGCGCACACGGCGAGGACGGCCGCCGCAGCGGCGAGCAGCCGGGGACGCAGAGGACCCGCAGCGCGCGTCACTGGGCGGCCCCGGTCGCCGTGCCGGGAGCGGCCGGGCCTCCGGGCGGAAGCGGGGCTGCGACATCCGGAGCCTCGACACTGCGTCGCGCCCGCAGCTCGCGGATGATCTGGCTCGTGCTCTCCGGATCGCGCTCGCGCTGCGCCAGGCGCGTGCCGAGCTGAGCGCGCACCACATCCATCCGAGAGTGGAACGTCACCCGGGCGCCGGTGTACCGCACGGCGTCGTGGGTGTCGAGCAGAAGCGCCGATCGCGTCTGCTCCTGAGCGGCGACGGCCTCGCCCAGCAGCCGGTCGCGGTGCTGCCGCAGCCGCACCGCGTGGGCGTGCGCCTTCTCGGCCGCGGTGAGGAGCGGCCGCGTGGTGAGCCAGGCCGCGACGAAGCTGAGTGCGCCGGACGTGGTGAGCACCCCGAGCATCAGGAACGCCATGATCGTGTCCGGCGCCGTCCACGAGAAACCGGCCGGCGCCGCGGTCTGTGCGCCGCCGACCAGGCCGGTCAGACCGCCCGCACTCTGTGCGTCGATCCCGGCCTTGATCCGGGCGATGGTGATGGCGGCGAGGATGGCCGCCCAGACCAGTCCCAGCACGACCGAGGTCGCGATCCAGCGGCGGGACATGACCCCCGCCTGCACACGGCGCAGCAGGATCGCGACCACGTGCGGCAGGGTCACCACAGCGAGCGAGATCCCGAGCGTGATCACGTACATCTGCAGGCCGATGGAGCCGTACTGGCTGTCGTTGCGCAGGAGGAGCGTGAGCGCCTGGGCGAGCAGGATGTAGTCCACCGCGATCATCGCGGCGAGCAGCACGTAGACCATCGCGTGGGCGAAGGGGGAGATGTGCCCGACGCGCGGGCGCAGGTGGGGCGGGCGGGTGACGATGTCGCGGGCCATGGCGTCCTCTCAGGCGTAGGTGTGGAAGTCGGGGTCGTGGCCGGCGAGCTTGGCGTCGAGCCGCTCGGCGTCCCGCTCGGCACGGCGGATGTCGTCCTCGGCGCGGTCGAGCGCGCGGCGGATCAGCTCCTCACGCCGTTGCGCCTCGGCGACCCGGGCCGACGCGGCGGCGACGTTCCGGGTGCGCTGCCGTTCGAGGTCGGCCACGCCGGCACGCTCGAAGGCGGACAGCTCGTGCTCGAACACCTCCAGCGTCTCGACGTCGACCGCATGGCGCATCCGCCGCAGCCTCCAGAGCAGCCGGCGGCGCAGCCCGCGGGTCGAGGGCACACGGTAGTCGTTCAGTCGTTCACGCCGGGGCATCGGTCCTCCTGTGGTCGGCTTCGTGTTCGCGGAGGCTGTCGAGGTCGCGGGATGTGCTGATCGGGTGCAGGGCATCCACCGCGGTTCCCCGGGCGGTCAGCCACTCCGACCGGCGCAACGCGGGCGGCCGGGGTGCGACACGGCCCGTGGTGGCCTCGCGCAGTGCACCCCAGTAGATGGCGGACTTCTCGTCCGAGCGGTCGAACATCCGCGCCGCCCTGAGCTGGGCGGTCGTGAAGCGCGCGTTGATGAGTGCGCTGAGCTCGTCCGCGCGGCGGTGCGCCCGCCGGATGCGGCGCTCCAGGCGGCGGAGCTCTTCGAACGCGGGGCCGCGTCCCTCGGCGATGCCGTTCCGCGCGGCGGCGCGGTCGTCCGCATCGGGCAGCCGCTCGAGGGCCTCGTCGTAGGCGTCGAGGTCGCTGCGCAGCGCCGAGACGATCACGCGGTGCTCGGTCAGCTCACGCCGCATGCCCCGGAAGAACCGCTGCTCCTCGCGCCTGGCGTACGCGTCGGCGCGGGCCTGGAGGGTCGCGAGCGTCGGGGTCGTGGCGTCGGCGCGATCGGCCTCCGTGTCGTGCACGGCGGCGGCATCGCGGCGGGCCGACCGGGCCAGCCGGCGGCGTGCCAGGAGCCCCACTCTCAGCGGCTGCGTCGTCATATCGGGCGAGCGTAGGCAGCGGGGCTGTGCGTCCCCTAGGTAATGGTCGAAGGAAGACCGAACGTCACCGAACCGTGACCTGCCGCCGGGAGCGGCTCCTCAGAGGCCTTCGGCGACCGCCGCGGCAGCGTGCAGCCAGGCGCGGCGCGTGGGTTTGGCGAGGGTCTCGAAGTCGAGCCGGCCGCCGTGCAGCGCCGGATCGAAGGGGATGGTGACGGCGCGCCGGGCGATCGGCTCGAAGCCGGCCGCGACCGTGCGGGCATCGGTGCGCTTGCCGGTCCGCTCCGACTGCGAGACGATCACGACCGCATCGCGCGCGAGTCGCGCGGACCGCTCGTCGCGCTGGGCCAGGGCCTCCAGCAGCAGCGCTCCCGCCTCCGCGTGCTCGCCGAGCGCGGTGGTCGCGATCACCAGCTGATCGGTGTGGTCGATCATCCGGAGCCAGCGCTCGGCGGACTCGTCGTTGCCCGAGTCGACGAAGATGAGGCGGAAGTACTTGGCCGCCACCGCGTGCAGCCGGTCGAAGTCCTCGGTGGTGATCCGCTGCTGGGTCGCAAGCATCGCCGGGTTCGACCGCAGGACGTCGTACTTGTCACCGGTCTGGTGGTGGACGAAGTAGCCGAGCTCCGACGACTGCGCGGCGGGGGACAGGAGGTGGTCGACCGCCGGAAGCAGGGTCTGGAGCGTGGCGTCGTGCGCCGCCTGCTCGGTTCGCCAGCCGAGGGTGCCGCGCGTCTCGTTGTTGTCCCAGGCGAGCACGCCCGACCCGCCGTTGCGGGCGAACACGGACGCGAGCATCGCCGTCGTCGGCGTCTTGTTGGCGCCGCCCTTTCCGTTGACGATCGAGATGGTGCGTGGTCCGGCCCAGTGGCGGCTGACGGCCTGCACTTCGGCCCGCTCCACCTGCTCCGCCCGCGAGGCGGCGACGGGCACCCCGACGCGCACGAGGAAGCCACGCCACCCGCGAGAGGCGCGGTCGGTGCGCGGCTGCTCCTGCAGGAACGACGTGCGCTGTGGGCTGTCCTGGGCGGCGTGGGCCCCGGCGGCGTGTGCGCCGTGCGCCGGGGTCGGAGCCGGGAGGTCGCCGGGCTCGCCGGGCTCCGGCTCCGTCTCGAGCGGCTCCTCCTCGCCGATCTCGCCGTCCGGGTGGACCGCGAGGAGCCAGGCCCCGTCCTCGTCCTCGGCCGTGAGCTGCACGGGACGCCCCAGTTCGGCGGCGACGGCGCTCACCCGGGCGAGCACCACATCCCGCAGCTGCTCCACGCTGTCGGCGGCGAACTCCTCGCGCTCGCCGTCGACGCTGAGTTCGGCGGTGGCGTCACCGCGGAAGCGCGCGGTGATGAGAGGGATGGTCGGCAGGTCGAGGGTCACGGCGGTGGTGTTCTCCTTCTGACGCATCCGCTGTGCAGGATGCATACGTCGAACACGCACAGTAGACCCGGGTGCGAGGCGGGTGAAGGGACACCCTGCCGATTGCCAGGGTGGGCGCAGGGCTCTGGATACAGTGGGCCGGTGAGCCCCGCATCCGTCCTCGAACTGCGCGACGTGACGTTCCGTCGCGGTGGCACGCACATCCTCGAGGGGATCGACCTGACCGTCCGGGCCGGAGAGCACTGGGCCCTGCTCGGGCCGAACGGCGCGGGCAAGTCGACCGTCCTCGGGTTCTGCGGTGCGCTCAGCTTCCCGACCTCCGGGACCGTGGATGTGCTCGGCCGCCGGCTCGGACGGGTCGAGTTGCAGGAGTTGCGGCGCCACATCGGGCACGTGAACCCACGGCATCCGGTGCGCTCGCCGCTGACGGTGACCGAGGTCGTCCTGACCGGACTCACCGGGTCGCTGGAGCCGCCGATGCGCTGGGAGGCGACCGGCGCAGAGCTGCGCCTGGCCCGCGACCTCATCAACTCGGTCGGGCTGGACGACCGGTCCGCTGCGCGGTGGCCGACGCTGTCCCAGGGCGAGCGTGGGCGCTCGCTCATCGCACGTGCCCTGATCTCCGACCCGCGACTCCTGCTGCTCGACGAGCCCACCACCGGCCTCGACGTCGCGGCGCGGGAACAGCTGCTCGAGACCATCGACGGTCTGTCGCACTCCAGTCCGGAGCTGGCGTCCGTCCTGGTGACCCACCACCTGGAGGAGCTCCCCGAGACGACGACGCACGCCCTGCTCATCGCGCACGGCCGAACGCTCGCGCTCGGCGAGATCGACGACGTCATCACGACCGAGACGGTGTCGCGGGCGTTCGAGCACCGCATCCGTGTCGAGAAGGCCGATGGACGGTGGAGCGCCCGGGCGGTCCGCGAGCGACCGATCGTGGCCGCGCCGTGACAGAGTTCGCCCCAGCGGACGACGGGACGCCCATCGCGTTCGAGGAGCGCGGGGTCGGTGTGCCGGTCCTTCTCATCGCCGGTCAGGCGACCGGGATGCACGGCTGGGGACCCTTCGCCGGCGCGCTCGCCCGGGACTTCCGCGTCATCGTCTACGACCACCGAGGCATCGGGGAGAGCGGGCCGGGTGACCCGGTCCGGTACTCGACGCGGGCGTTCGCAGAGGACGCGGTGGCCGTCCTGGACGCCGCCGCTGTCGCGGCTGCCCACGTGGTCGGTCATTCGATGGGCGGGCGCGTCGCGCAGTGGCTCGCTGCCGACCATCCGGAGCGGGTGCGGCGCCTCGTGCTCATCGCGACGAGTTCCGGCGACCGGAGCGCGGCGCGCCGCGACCCCGGCGCCCTCGCCGACCTGCTGAGCGGGGACCGGGCACGGATGCTGCCGCTGTTCTTCGACGCCGGGTGGGCGGATGCGCATCCCGATGACGTCGACCGCTTCTTCACCCGGGTCGCATCGCGTCCCGCCCTCCGCGGGCACTTCGCCGCGAGCCGGGATCACGACGGTTCCGCGGTCCTCGACCGCATCCGCGCCGAGACGCTGATCGTGCACGGGATGCACGACGCGCTGACTCCCGCGGCGCACGGCCGGGTGCTGGCGGACCGCATCCCGCACGCGTCGCTCCGGGAGTTCGACGCGCGCCACGGACTGCACCTCGATACGCCCGAGGTGGAGGAGGCCGTGCGCGACTTCCTCCTGCCCGACGGCCAGCGCGCTCGCGCCGCCGTCGTCAACTGACGGCGAACGCCCCGTCGCGCGCGGCCACGACGAACTCGGCGAAGTCCGCCTCCGCCTGGTCGGCGTAGCGCTCCGCCCACTCGGCGGTCGCGCGCACGAATGCCGGACCCGATCCCAGGTACCCCGAGATGAACGCCGACTTGGGGGAGCGGGCGTGCGCGCGCGCCAGCACCGCACCGCACATGCGCGCATAGTCGAAGAACTGCGTCTGGTTCATTGCGGCGATCTCGAACGACGCGTTGCGGTTGCGGAACTGGCGCATGTAGAAGGCGAACCCCTCCACCCGGAGGAACCCGAGGAACGGGTCGGACACCGCCTGCAGGATGCGCTGGCACGAGATCACGCGGTACCCCTGCTCATCGGGCAGGAGGCTGAGGTCGAGGTATCCGGGGAGCGGGTCCACCCCGCCGAAGCGCTCGACGACCGAGGTTTCGGCCTCCTTCAGCTGGAGCAGGACCACCTCCCCGGTCGGCCCGCGCAGCGCGATGACGAAACACCGGGTGCCCACGCTGCCCACGCCGACGACCCGGCGTGCGACGTCGTCCAGTCGCAACTGGGACGCGAGCAGTGCGGTGTTCGGCGGGAGCGTGCGCCGGTACTCTGCGTAGGCCCCCTCGCCGAGGGCCCGCACCTCCGGCTCCACCCGCGTGAGGATGGGCGGTCGCTCCACGAAACGGAGCATCCCGTTCTCGTCCGTCTCGATGGTCTTGCGGGCGACGTTCTCGCTCGTGCGCTTCCGCGACTCCTTCGAGACCTGGTCGACCAGACGGAGCATGTCCTTGCTCACCGCGTTGCGGTTGCGGGCGTCCTCGATCGAAGCCGGGGTGTAGTAGCGCGTCGTCAGCGGCGCTTCGAGGGCGTTCCGCATCGCGATCCGGTACTGTACCGCCGCCGCCTCGGTGGTGAGCCGGATGCGCTCTGCGGGCAGGCCGAGGGAGCGGCCGGCGAGCACGACGCTCGCGAGCAGGCGCTTCACGTCCCACTCCCACGGGCCGACCGTCGATTCGTCGAAGTCGTTGATGTCGAACACCATGGCGTTCTCGGGGGACCGGTAGATGCCGAAGTTGCTCAGGTGGGCGTCACCGCAGATCACCACCTCGGCGCCGGTGGTCGGAGCGGCGGCGAGATCGGCGGCCTGGATCGCGGCTGTGCCGCGGTAGAACGCGAACGCGTTCGCGCTCATCCTCTCCACCCGAAGATCGATCAGGTTCTGCAGGCGGTTCTCGTGCTGGGTCCGCAGGATGCCGAGCGGGTCGCGCCCGCGCGGGGGTTCGTAGTCCGCCAGGCTCGAGCGGGGAACGCTGCCGCGAGCGGCACGGCCCGCCTCGAACAGTTCCTCGGCGGAGAGCGGGCTCTCTGCGCGCTCCTCGGTCGCTGCGAGATTCAGGGTCATGCTGCATCTCCTTCCGGGCAGGTGCCCCGGCGTCGGCGCCGGGTACCACCAGGTGTGGACGCGCTCATCATAGGTCCGCGTCCGGCCGCTAGGGTATGCAGAATGCACGGATGGATCGAGCACCGCCGCGAGGACGGCGAGCGCGTCGGATGGCTGCGTCCGGAGGGTGACGCCTTCGTGCCCGTCGATCTGCTCGGGCGCGAGCTCGCCGGCCCTGTCGACTGGCTCACCGGCGAGGAGATGCTGGAGCGGGCCGGGATCGGCTACCTCGCCGACCGGTACGAGCTCCTGCTCGACGACGGGCGGCGGTTGCGCGTGCGGCTGACCGAGGTGTCGACCCAGCGCATCGTCGTGAAGAAGGACGATTTCGGCGCCATCGATGCCCCGCAGCTGTTCTACACGCTGCCCTTCCCCCTCCCCGACACCCTGCGCCCGGAGTAGCGCCCCTTTCCAGCGGCCGCCGATGTCGGCGGCGAGGGCTAGCGTGCGGGCATGACCGTTCAGGTGCTCTCCGCCACCGGCCGCTTTGACGACTTCGCCACCTTGATGGTGCCGCGCAAGCCCGGCGGCGGCGGCTGCGTGTGCATGTCGTACCGGGACGCCCGGCTCGGGATGCCCGAACGCATCGCGTACATGCGGACGGAGTGCTCGGCCGAGCCGGGGCCCGGTGTCCTGGCCTACGTGGACGACGCGGTCGCCGGCTGGTGCTCCGTCGCCCCGAAAGCCAGCTACCGGCGCCTGATGCACTCCCGCACCATCCCGCACCTGGACGAGGACCGCGACCCGTGGTCCATCGTCTGCTTCGTCGTCCGCGCCGGGTTCCGGGGGCGCGGACTCATGCACACCCTCCTCGACGGGGCGGTCAAGCATGCGCGGTCGTCGGGCGCGACGGTGGTCGAGGGGTACCCGGTCGACACCGGCGAGCGGGTGGATACGATCAGCGGCTACGTCGGGACCGTACGGCTGTTCGAGGCCCACGGCTTCACCCGGGTCCAGGCGACGGACGCGCACTCGGGCGGAACAGTGCGCTGGCTGATGCGGCGCGAGCTGGGCTGAGCGCCCGGTCGGCGATCTGCCTGGTGCCGTGGGCCGCATCGCGGCACTAGCATCGGCCGCACAGGGGCCGGCCGGCCCCGGCTGGGGGAGGGTCGATGATTCCGTTGACGGTCGGCACGATGGCGGAGGACCCCGGGCGCCCGGCGGTTCTCGACGGCTCCCGGTTCAATCGGCACACGTTCTGGTGCGGCCAGAGCGGCTCCGGAAAGACGTACGCGCTAGGCGTCGTGCTGGAGCAACTGCTGCTGCACACCGGGCTCCCGGTCACGATCCTGGACCCGAACGCCGACTTCACCGAGCTGCCCCGCACGCGGGAGGATGCCGACCCTACTGACGCCGCCCGCTGGCGCGATGTGGACATCGAGGTGTTCCACTCGAGCACCGAACGCGAACCGCAACTCCGCATCCGTTTCGTCGACCTGAGCGTGCCCTCGAAGGCTGCCGTCGGCCGGCTCGACCCGATCGCCGACGAGGAGGAGTACAACGCGCTGCTCCACCTCGACATGCGTCCCGAGAACTTCTCCCGGGACACCTTCCTCCAGACGCTCGCCGCGTCACACGACCCCGCGCGGCGACGTCTGGGGCTGCGGATCGACAACATCCAGATCCTGGAGTGGCCGCTGTGGGCGTTCGGCGGCTCGTCCACTGCGGCCGCGGTCGAGCGTCGGCCCCGTGCTGTTGTCCTCGATGTCGGAGGCTTCTCGCATCCCGGCGAGCCCCAGGCGGCGGCCCTCGGCGTCCTGGAAGACCTCTGGCGCACGCGGATGGAGCGACGGCCCGTCCTCATCGTCATCGACGAGGCGCACAACTTCTGCCCGCCGGTGCCGCGGTCGAGCGTTGAGGCGCAGCTGACCGAGCAGCTCATCCAGATCGCAGCGGAAGGCCGCAAGTTCGGGCTCTGGCTGTTCCTGTCGACCCAGCGCCCGACGAAGATCCACCCGAATGTGCTCTCGCAGTGCGACAACCTGGGCCTCATGCGGATGAACTCGCCGCGCGACCTCGCCGAGCTGGCGGATGTGTTCGGTTTCGTGCCGCCCCGCGTGCTGGAGCAGTCGCCGACCTTCCGCAAGGGCGAGGCGCTGTTCGCCGGGGCATTCAGCGCGGAGCCGCAGCGGGTGCAGATCGGGCGCCGTCTCACGGTAGAGGGCGGCGGCGACCTCGCAGTGGTGGAGCGCGTCGCCTGACCCGACGGCGCTACCCGCGGTTCGTGTGGCCGTGCTCCTGCCGCCGCTCTTCGCGCCGCGCGCTCGATTCCTCTTTCATCAGTTCGCGGGTGCGGGCCAGATCGCCGATGATCGGGCGCCACAGCCGCGCGCGCGGATCGGAGTCGATGAGGATCGCCCGGAACAGCAGGGTGAGGGGGATGGCGAGGATGGCGCCGATCGGCCCGAGCACGACCGCCCAGAACAGAACGGAGAAGAAGGTGAGCGTCTGGCTCAGCGCCACCGCGTTTCCGACCACCTTCGGCTGCACCACCGATTGCACGACGGCATTGATGATCCCGTAGATGACGATGATCGCGAGCACCGTGCCCCAGCCGCCGGTGAGATAGCCGAAGACGACCGGTGGCACCAAGGCGAAGAAGTAGCCGACGTTCGGGATGAAGCTGCACAGGAAGGACAGGATCCCCCACAGGAGGGCGGCCGGCACGCCGAGTGCCCACAGCAGGAGGCCGTTGAGGACGCCCTGCACGATCCCGAGCAGCGTCGTGACCACCATGTACCGGCGGACCGAGTGGGCGTATCCATTCATCGCGAACACCAGGTTGGGACGCGTGGGCTGCAGCTGCCGGAGCAGGGAGGGCGTGTACGCCGCATCGGCGGGCATCAGGATGAGCATGGTCAGCACGATCACGAGCAGTGCGACGAGGCCGACGGCGTTGCCGAGCAGACCGGTGAAGAAGTTGAGCATCGTGCCGGGATTGAAGCCGGCCTTGATCTGCTGGACCTGCTGCGCGCCCAGTCCGATGCTCTGCAGCCAGGACGTGATGTGATCGCCCAGCTGCTGCAGCTGCGGCTTGTACTGAGGCAGCATTCCGACGAACTGGGCGAGCGCGATCCAGAGCAGGCCGATGAATCCCGCGAGGAGCGCGAACACCGTCAGCCCGACGGCGCCCGTCGCCAGCCCCTGCGGCGTGCCGTGGCGCTCGAGCCAGACACGCACCGGCTGGGCGCAGATGGTCAGGACGAGCGCGAGGAACGTCGGGGCGAAGATGCCGCTGATGGCTCCGAGGCCGAAGGAGACCACCACGACGGCGGCGAGTCCGAGGAGGATCCGGAGGCCGCGGCCGATACCGCCGGGCGCGGCGAGCTCGGTGTCGGGGTCGGCGGGACCGGCGGGCGCTGCCGGGCGCTGGCGACGGCGGAACGGCCACCGTCTGGCCGGCGGCGCGGACGGCGCCGGTGCCGGTGCCGGTTCAGCCTCGCTCATGTCCGCATCCCTCTCTCACACTGACCTGACCGGCCGCCAGGAGCCGGACCCGGCCGCAGCCGCCACCCGGGGGCGACGGCTGCGGTTGCCGGGTCTTCTCAGACCGTCGGAGCCGGCGGCGGCGGTGTGGCCGGACCGGCCGCGGCGGGCGGCGCTGTGGGGGCGGTCCCGCCGCCGGGTGCGGCCGCCGGGGCGGTGTGCCCGGACAGAGCGTGCGCCTTCAGATGCGCGAACTCGTCCGGTGTGATGGCTCCGCTGTCGAGCAGGGCCTTCGCCTTGGAGATCTCGTCGGCCGGGCTCGATGCCGCGACCTGGCGGATGTAATCGTCGGTGGCGGACTGCATCTGCCGGGCTTCCTTCTGGTTGCGCTCCGCCATGCCGGGGCCGCGCGCGATCAGGTAGACCAGCGCTGTGAGGAAGGGCACGAAGATCAGGAAGATGATCCACACCGCCTTCCACCAGCCGTTCAGCTTGTGATCACGGAACAGGTCGCTGATGATCGCGAACAGTGCGAAGAGATACGCCACGAAGGCGAAGCTCCAGAAGAACAGCCAGACGACACTCCAGAAGTTGCTCCAGTCCATGTGTGACTCCCCTCTCCACTCCAGCCCGATGTCTGGACGTGCGGTGAGAGTAACGCGACGCGCGTTCGCACGGCTAGACGCAACTTTTTCCGCGCCGGCCGTCAGCTCAGCGCATCGAGTTCCGCGGTCAGCCGGTCGACGATCTCGGAGGCCAGGAACCCGAGGCGCCCGACGCTGCCGGAGAGGGTGCGACCGGCAGCGGCGTGCAGGTAGGTGCCCCAGACGGCGGCCTGCAGCGGTTCCGCACCGCGCGCAGCAAGACCGGTGATCGCCCCGGCAAGAGCGTCGCCGCTTCCCGAGGTGCCGAGACCGGTGTCGCCGTCGCCGACGTTCAGCAGGCGCCCGTCCGGTGCGGCGATCCGGCCGAAACAGGTGACGACGGCGCGGTAGCGGTGGGCGAGTTCGCGGGTGTCCGCATCCAGGTCGTCCGCTTCGCGTCCGAGCAGCCGCGAGGCCTCCTCGGTGTTCGGCGTCAGGATGCGCGGCCCCCCGCCTGCCAGGCGCGGTCGCCCGGCCAGGGCCCCCAGGGCGAACGCGTCGAGCACGAGGACCGTCTCCGGCCCGACGGCGCGGGCGATCCGGGTCAGCATCCTGGCCGTCTCGCCGGCGTCGTCGAGTCCTGGCCCGACCAGCACGGCGTCCGCGCAGGCCAGGTCGCCCGCAGCCTCGCGGATGCCTGTGCCGCGAAGGCTGCCGGCCGACGTCTCCGGCAGCGGGACGACTCCCGACTCCGGGAGCGCGACGGCCAGCTGAGCCGCGACGGATGCGCCGATCGCCAGCGTCAGGCGCCCCGCGCCGACGCGCAGCGCTGCCCGGCCGGCGAGCATGGCGGCGCCGGGGGAGCGCAGGGCTCCGCCGACGACCAGCACCTCGCCTCGCGATCGCTTCGATCCGGACGGCTCGGGCAGCGGCCACGCTCGCAGCAGCTCAGGCGTGACTTGCTCTGCGGGGGTGTTCACCGCATCCCGTCGCTCACGCATCGGCCCGCGCCTCGCCCACGTGCTCGGTCGCCGGGATCCCGGCGGCAGTGAGGTGCGTGTCGTCGGCGAAGGCGCGCAGCTGCCACGCCGTGCCGTCGAACGCGAGCTCGGTCACCGACGCGTTCGAGACCGGATGGGTCAGCAGGTGATCGGCGAGCTCGGCCTCCGACATGCGGAGCAGCACGTACAAGAACAGGCTGACGACGGCGTCGTGGGCGAAGACGACCACCACGCCGTCCTCCGGCGCCGTCGGCAGCGCGTCGCGCAAGAGCGAGCGCAGGCGCAGCGCGACGTCGGTCCACGCCTCGCCTCCCGGCGGACGGTAGTAGAACTTGCCGGACCAGCGGCGGCGCTCCGCCTCCAGCGGAAGCCTGCGCTCGACGCCGGTCGCGGTCAGCCGATCGAGGATGCCGAGCTCGCGGTCGCGCAGGCGCTCGTCCAGGTGGAGCGGCACCTGCTCCCCGAGCGCGAGACGTGCGGTCTGGATGGCGCGGCGGTAGGGCGAGCTGTACACGATGGCGTCGGCAGGAAGGACCTGGCGCAGCCGCGAGCCCAGCGCCCCCGCCTGCAGCTCGCCGAGAGGGGAGAGGGTGACGTCGGCATCGCGAGCCTCAACGGCGATCACGTCGGCGCCGGCCGCCTCCGCGGCCGCCGCGGCGACGTTCGCCGTGCTCTCGCCGTGGCGGATGAGGAGCAGGGTTCGAGCGGTCATGCCGAGGACTGTACGCCCGCCCAGTCGAGCACACGGAGCGCCCGGAGCGTGTTCCACCGGCTCGGTTCGCCGACCGTCTCGAACCGGACCGCCGGTCGCCCGGCGAGCAGGGCGTCGAGCGTCCAGCGCCCGTCGGGCCGGCGCTTCGAGCGCACCAGCTCGACGGCCTCCGCAGCCCGATCGTCGTACGCGACGCCCGACGCGCGGAGGTGGTCGAGCCCGCGCAGGACGTCGTAGTGCCAGTAGTACGGGAACCGGAAGTCCAGCCACGCCTCGTCGATCAGTTCGCCTGTGCTCTTGCGACGCAGCAGACTGCGCTCCAGCAGATACTCCTGCCCGCGCTGGAGTGCATCCGCGACGTCGGTGGAACCTCCCGCATCCCTGTAGGCGGCCAGAGCCTCGACCACGCAGATCGTGCTGTGGAACGACCCGGGATCGCTCCGGCTCTCGGCGTAGCAGTTCCAGCCGCCATCGTCCTGCTGGAGCTCGAGCAGTTTGCCGAGGATGACCTCCGTGGCGTGCCCGTACGGTGCCGCCGCGGTGAGCACCCTCCCGTTGATGCAGGCCTCCACCTCGCCGTCGAAGAAGGGGCTGTGGCCCCACTCCTCGCCCCAGTCCACCCCAGCGGCGGTGCGATCGAGCGCTGCCCGGGTCCGTTCCCCGGTTGCGCCCAGCTGGGCCAGGAGCAGGACGACGGTGTCGGTCGCGTCGCGATCCTCGGGCTTCCACACCGTGCCGCCCCACGTGCCCTCGGGGTCCTGCAGCGCCACGAGCTGCGCACCCCAGCCCTCCCGCTCGACGCGAGCACGTTCGGCTGCGACCTCCTCCGGGGGTGCGCCGAGCAGGTCGCGCAGTGTCTGCCAGCGGATGGCCGGGTCGCCCTCCAGCAGCCAGGCGATGGTGGGATCGTTCCGGTTCGCTGTCGCCGCGGTCATGCGGACAGGGTACTGACCTTCAGTCGGTCGGTGCAGTGGTGGCGAAGGATTGGGTGCCGAGGACCGAGAGCAGGGCAAGCTTCTCGGCCGCCTCGGTGCGTGGCGGCGCGGTCAGCACGAGCAGGCACTGCGACTGGTCCTCGGTGAACAGCACCTGGCAGTCCAGCTCGATGGCACCCAGTTCGGGATGGAGGAGGGTCTTGTGGTCCTCGAAGCGGCGCGCGACCTCGTGCCGTTCCCACAGCTCGGCGAACTCGGGGCTCTCGGCGAGGAGTGCGCGCACCAGTTCACCGGCGCGCGACCGCGGGCCCATGGCGCCGTAGGCGTCCCGGAGCCCGGCGACCTGCGCCCGGCTCTGACGCGCGCGATCGGCGTCGGGATACTGGGCTCGCGCCGTCTCCGGGTCCATGAACCAGCGGTAGATCTCGCTGCGGGCGAGGCCGGTGTAGCCGGAGCGATCCCCGAGCAGCGCCACCGCCATCCGGTTCTGCATCAGGGTCTCGCCGAGGTTCGAGAGCACGAGCGCCGGTGTGTCGTCCAGGCGGTCCAGGACGCGCTGCAGCGCGGGCCGGACGTGTCCGCCGCCGGAGAGCCGGTCGGGCGTGTTGTGACCGGCGACCCGGTACAGGTAGTCCCGTTCGTCCGCCGTCAGCCGTAGCGCGCGCGCCAGCGCGGAGAGCATCTGGTCGCTCGGCTGCGGGCCCCGACGCTGCTCCAGTCTCGTGTAGTAGTCCGTCGACATGGCGGCGAGCAGGGCCACCTCCTCGCGCCGCAGCCCGGGGGCGCGGCGACGTGCGCCCGGCGGGAGACCGACATCCTCGGGTCGCAGCGCCTCGCGATGCCGGCGCAGGAAGTCGGCGAGTGCGGCACGGTCCATACCTCCATGATGGACGCCGTCGCGCACCTGGACCAGGGATCGCGGATCCCTGGATGACCGCTCCACTTCCTCCGCCTCCACGGACGCTCGACAGTGGAGGCATGGACATCACAGGAAACACCGTCTTCATCCCCGGCGCCACGAGCGGCATCGGACTCGCCCTCGCCGTCGCGCTGCACGATCACGGCAACACCGTCATCGTCGGTGGCCGGCGGACCGAGCTCCTCGAGCGGATCGCCGCCGAGCACCCCGGGATCGACACGGTCCGGATCGACACTGCAGACGCCGCGAGCATCCGTGACGCGGCCGCCGAGGTGCTCGCCGCGCATCCCGACCTCAACGTCCTCGTCGCCATGGCCGGCATCATGCGGGTCGAGGACTGGCACACGCCGGCCGGCTTCCTCGACTCGGCCGAGCAGGTCGTCGCGACCAACGTGCTCGGCCCGATCCGTCTCATCGCCGCGTTCGTGGAGCACCTGCAGGGTCGCCCCGACTCCACCATCGTCACCGTGTCGTCCGGTCTCGCGTTCGCCCCGCTGAAGGCCACACCCAGTTACAACGCGAGCAAGGCCGCCATCCACATGCTCAGCGAGAGCCTCCGGCTGCAGCTGGCCGACACATCGGTGAAGATCGTCGAACTGGAGCCGCCGGCCGTGCGCACCGGACTGCTGCCCGGACAGGAGGAGAGCGAGTTCGCCATGCCCCTCGACGAGTTCGTGGCCGAGGTGGTGGATCTCATCCAGACCCACCCGGACGCCGATGAACTGCAGGTCGAGCGGGTGAAATTCCTCCGTTACGGCGAAGCGCGCGGCGACTACGACCAGGTGGTCGCGGTGCTCAACGCGTCCGATCCCCACGGGAAGGACGCTGCGTAGCAACTCCCAGCCAGGCGGCCAGGTCGACGATCGCACTGTCGACGGCATCCCGGGTGGTCGTGTCGAGCGGGAGGTCCTCGTGCACGGCATCCACCCGGAGCACCCCGGCCTTCCGATCGACGGTCGCGTCGAGCTTCCCGACCAGCCGGTCCTCGTGGAGGATCGGCAGCGCGAAGTAGCCCCAGCGTCGCTTCGCAGCCGGCTTGTACATCTCCAGCAGGTACTCGAAGCCGAACAGCTCCTGCGTCCGGACGCGGTCGTGGATCAGCCGATCGAACGGCGACAGCAACGCCGTCCGCCCGGCGAAGGGCAACCCGAGCGCGTCGGGATCGACCCGCCACTCCCGCTCGCTGCCGTCGACCCGGGCCGCCACGCCCGCCCTGCCCACGAGCTGCGGCCGCGCGATGCCGAGGGCGCGCAGCCGCCGCTCGTCCCGCCGCGGTGCCGCCTCCGCCTCCGGGACGACCTCGAGGCCTGCCGGGTACACCCGCTCGGCCAGATCCCACGTCCGCTGCCGGCCGATGCGCCCCGAAACCGCCACGTCGCCTCGGCCCTGGAGCAGTTCCAGCATGTGGGTGACGTTCTTCTCATGCGTCCACCCGGTTGACTGCCAGGGCACCTGGGCGGTGTCCGGGATGTCCTTCGACAGCAGCGGTCCGGCGTCGCGCAGGCGATCGAGTACGTCGGCGCGGAAGCGGGGGTTCGCCTCGAGCCACGCCTTCCAGCCCGCGTGGACGGGTCCGGACCGCATGCGGTCGAGGTTCAGCGCGAGGTCGGAGACGGGGCGGACCATGGCGAACGGAGGCTGCACCGGGTCGTCCTGCGCCTTGAGCTCGTACAGCGTCCTGTCAGGCTCGATCGCCCGCTGCAGCTGCTCCGGCCGGTACGACGGTCCCAGCCGGCCGTAGGCGATGAGGTCGGCGCTCGGTGCGATGGCGGCGGTCGGGTCGAGCTGGAGGAACGTGAGGTGCTCGACGAGCGGGACCACACCCTCCGGCTGTCGGGCATCGAGCAGTTGCGCGCGGACGGCGATCCGCCGGGCTTCGTCGCGATCGAGGACGATCTCCATACGCCGACGCTACCGGGCCCCGCCGACACAGCGCCGGAGCACCGCGGTGCGGTCAGGCGCGGGCGGCCGCCCCGCTCACACGGAGGAAGACCGTGACCCACGCGAACACGATGACGCCCGCGATCAGCTCGGTGGCCGTGAGGACGTAGTAGCCGGTCACGAAGAACACGGCGGCCACCACGATCACCCCGAACGAAACGTACCCGAAGACGAAGAACGCGGGCGGTGCCTGCGGGAGGGCGGGACGCACCCAGAACACGAGCAGCGCGAAGGCGATGAGCATCCCGACAGCGGAGACGTTGTGCAGGATCTGCGACACATCCAGCGGGAACAGCCCGACACCCGCCAGCAGCACTCCGATCAGGATGAGACACACCCGAACCCGCAGAGTGGCCGACCGCAGCGGCCCTTCCAGCCCGGTGAGGTCCGTCGCGTACCGCGCGATCGCGGCCATCATCAGACCCGCCACGATCAGCGTCAGGTTGAAGGTCAGCGACGAGAAGCTGTTCGTCATGCCGAGCGCGCTCAGGTGGAACTGCCACCAGTGCGGGTCGGGGGCGCTCAACGTCGCGACCAGGATTCCGACGACGGCGAAGACGGCCAGCACCGTCGACAGCCGCATCAGATCCATCCGGATCGCCGACAGGAACACCGCGTAGGCCGTCACTCCGGCCGCCGCCCCCGCCAGTGCGGTCGCCGACACGGCGTACACGGTCGCGCCCGCGAAACCGTCGGCGAGCACCGCTCCGAGGAGCAGCCACCCGAACAGCGCGATCATCCCGTGCGCGACGGCGATCACCGCCGTGTCGAACACCGATATGGCCGGGGACTTCTCGCGCGCACTGCCCGGCTGCCGGTCGGGTGTCCCGCCGAACGGACTGAGCCGTTCGCGGTGCCACAACCGGCCGACGACGTACGCGGCCACCGCGAGTACCCCCGCCGTCAAGGCGGTGAACTGCGAGACCGAACCCGGACCGGCGATGGGGAGCGACCGGCCCCAGAAGAACGGCAGGGACACGATCGCCGCGACGACCAGCGCCGCCGCGCCGACCACGATCGCCGCGCCCTCGAGGTCGAGCGCTGCGGCCCGCGCTCCGATGCGCGCGGTGCTCCTCCGCCGGACCCCCGCCGCCGGACCGGGATCGCCTCCACCGGAAACCTTCGCATCGCCGGCCATCGGGGCCCCCTTCGTGTCGGCTGAATGATGCCTCCGCTCCCGCTCCTCCGGCTAGACCTCAGTGCTCCGCCCGCCCTCTTCCCGCCCGGACGGCCGCCGGGATAGCATGCGCGCGAGCAGGGGTGGCAGCGGCGCGGCAGCAGTCGGGCAGCAGGCGAAAGGGGCGGGCATGGCCGGAGAATCGCGTGAGAGTCCCCCCTTCCCCGAGATCGACGATCACGGCATGATCGGCGACCTTCAGACCGTCGCGCTGGTCTCCACCGAGGGCAGCATCGACTGGTTCTGCGCGCCGAGATTCGATTCCCCCTCTCTGTTCGCGTCCCTGCTCGACCGTGAGAAGGGCGGCTACTTCCGCATCCACGCGCTGGGCGACGGGATGCGGGTCAAGCAGATGTACTTCCCCCATACGGCAGTGCTGATCACCCGGTTCATGTCGGTGGACGGCGTCGGCGAAGTGATCGACTTCATGCCGGTGGCGGACGAGCCGACCGTCCCGACGGCGAGCAGGACCATCGTGCGCGTCATCCGGGTGGTGCGCGGCGAACTCACCTTCCGGCTGGAGTGCCGGCCCCGCTTCGACTACGGCCGCAGGGCGCACACCGCGACGGAGACCGGCCACGGCGTGCTGTTCGACGACGGAGAGAACCGTGCGGCGCTCCACGGTGCCGGAACGGACGTTCTCGACGGGCAGGACGTCGACACGACCGTCACGCTCTCAGCGGGCCAGCGCCGGCTCGTGTCGTTCGAGACCGAACCGACGGGCGATCCTCGGGGCCTCGGGCAGGCACGAGGCTCCCGGCTGTTCCGCGACACCGTCGCGTTCTGGCGCAATTGGCTGTCCCGCAGCACCTACTCCGGACGTTGGCGCGAAGCCGTCGACCGGTCCGCCATGGTGCTCAAGCTCCTCCAGTACGCGCCCACCGGCGCGCTCGTGGCCGCCCCGACGGCCGCTCTGCCGGAGCAGCTGGGCGGCGTCCGGAACTGGGATTACCGCTACACGTGGATCCGCGACGCCTCGTTCTCCGTCTTCTCACTGATCGCGCTCGGCTACACGGACGAGGCCATAGCGTTCGAGCTGTGGGTCGGCGACCGGGTGCTGGAGCAGGTGGGGGAGTCGTCCGGGCCGCTGAAGATCATGTACCGGATCGACGGCTCCTCCGACCTGGAGGAGATCGTCCTCGACCACTTCGAGGGCTACGCGGGCTCCCGCCCGGTCCACATCGGCAACGGTGCGGCGGATCAGCTCCAGCTCGACATCTACGGGGAGGCGATGCAGGCGCTCGCCGCCGGCGAGCAGTTCCGGCCGATCGGCAATCCGGGGTGGGCGAAGCTCCGTGGCATCCTCGACTGGCTGGCCGACAACTGGGACCAGCCGGATGAAGGGGTCTGGGAGACGCGGGGCGGGCGGAAGGACTTCACGTACGGCCGCATCATGTGCTGGGTCGCCTTCGACAGGGGCCTCCGCATCGCCAGGGAGCGCGGGCTGCCTGCGCCGCTCGAACGGTGGACGAAGGAGCGCGACGCCATCTACGAGCAGGTGTTCACGAAGTGCTGGAACCCCGAGCGGAAGGCCTTCACGCAGTACCCGGGCACGGATGTGGTGGACGCGATCACCTTGCTGATGCCGCGAGTGGGGATGATCGCGCCGCAAGACCCGATGTGGCTGTCGACCCTGGATGCGATCGGCGAGGAGCTCGTCACGGACAGCCTGGTGTACCGCTACAACCCCGCCGCGTCGCCCGACGGGCTGCCCGGCGAGGAGGGCACCTTCTCGTTGTGCTCCTTCTTCTACGTGATGGCGCTGACCGACGCCGGACGGCTGGAGGAGGCGGAGTACGCGTTCGAGAAGATGCTGACGTACGGCAACCACCTCGGTCTGTACGCGGAGGAGATCGACCCGTCCGGTCTGCAATTGGGGAACTTCCCGCAGGCGTTCACGCACCTGGCGCTGATCCGGGCGGCCATCGACCTGGATGCCGCTCTGGCGGGCCGGCGGGCCCGCTTCTGATGGAGCTCAACGAGTCGGGGAGCCCTCCCGTCGGCCGCGACTCGCCCGTCCAGCGCGGGCTGTGGCGGCACTGGGGCTCGCCGGCGGCGATCTACGGGACGATCGTCTACGCGAGCGTCGTGGCGGCGGCCTCCGGCGCTCACGACGATCAGGAGTCGGCCGTGCGCCTGCTCGTCTTCAGCGTGGTCAGCATCCTGGTGTTCTGGCTCGCGCACGTGTACTCGACGGCCCTCGGCTTCCATGGGGACGCCGGCCGGGTGGGGGCCCGCGTGCGCGACTCGCTCCGCTTCGCGCTCGGCGAGTCGGGCGGGATGCTGGAGGCGGCGATCGTCCCCAGCGTGCCCCTGCTGCTCGCCGCGCTCGGGATACTGCCGGCCGATTTCGGCGTCGCTCTGGCGCTGTGGCTCGCCGTCCTCATGCTGGCGCTGCTGGGCTACTCCGTCTTCCACACGCGCGGGCGTCCCGTACTGGTGTGCCTGGTCGGCGCTGTCGTGACGGGCTCGTTCGGGATCGTCGTCATCCTGCTGAAGAGCGCGCTGCAGCACTGAAGACCTCGAGTACGGGCACTGCGGGGTCAGTGCTCGGCGGCCTCCACCAACAACGCGCCCAGCTCGGCGGGACGGGTGAACATCGGCCAGTGTCCTGTCGGCAGCTCCACCACCTCCAGGCTCTCCAGCCGGCCCACCTCCGCGAGCACGGGTGAGCCGCTGTCGACCCACGACCGGAGGTCGGCCGGTGTGAACTCGCAGGCGACGATCGTCGCAGGCACCGCTCTCCGGCGCAGGTCGTCGGTGAGCTCGATCGGTGTGGTCGGAATGGCTCCCGGCTCGGGGACGGCGGCGCGCCGGAACGCGTCGCGCTGCTCGTCGGTGAGGTCGATCAGGTCGGCGTCTTCGAAGTCCTCCCAGTCGAGGAGCTCGATCTCCCCGTCGGCCGGGGTCAGATCGGAGGCGATGATGCCGCCGGGGCCGAGCGGCCAGGAGTCGACGTAGACCGTCCGCGCGATCCGCTCCGGACGCAGGCCGGTCGCCGCGTAGGCGAGGGGTCCGCCGCCCGAGTGGCCGACCAGCACCACATCCCGTGCATCGTGATCGCCGATCTCGTCGACTGTGCGGACGATCGCATCCACCTGATCGGCCACCGAGATGGCACCGCGGTCGGTCGCCCGCGCGTCAAGCCCGGGCAGGGTGAGCGGATGCGCGTGGTGCCCTGATCGCTCGATGACGGGCGTCACCTCCTGCCACGCGTCGGCGCCGAGCCAGAATCCGGGAACGAGCACGATCTCCATGCGCCGACGGTAGCGCAGGGGTCCGACATCGGGTCAGAGCAGTGCGAGCTTTCCGGCGATGCGGTCGACGCGGTTGCGCGGGCCGACGATGCTGACCGCGTAATAGGGCAGCGCGTCGGAGGCAGCGCCCTCGACGGTCTCCCGGTACTCGTCGTAGACGCGCGTCAGCTGAGCGGCCGCAGGCATGTCGGCGACGAAGACGTCCGCTGAGGCGTCGGCCTTCGCCCGGATGACGGCGAGCTGCTCGCCCGGCGCCCGCAGCACGGAGCATCCCGCCCAGGGGAGGCCCGGATGCGTGCTTCCGTCGGCGTCCACTGCTGCGGGGCCGAGCAGTCCTCCGACCTGCGTTGCGGTGGCCGCGGCCGCGCAGATGGCGGCGTTGGCCGCGATCCCGGCCGGAAGCGACTCGTCCACGACGACCACCCATTTCAGCCGCGCCGACCGGGTGGGGGCGGCCGTGTCCACTTCATGCGGCAGGAAGCCGACGGTGCTGGTCATCGAGTGATCCTCTCGTTCGGTGCAGACGGCATGAATGTACACAAGTCACCGAACGGTCGCTTCAACATCGAACTTCGTTCGGCAGATCGGCTATTCTGCGCACTATGGACGAACTCGACCGCGCGATTCTCCGCGAACTCCAGTCGGATGCACGGCGCAGCAACCGGGACATCGCCGCCGCCGTCGGCGTCTCACCCAGCACCGCGCTCGAGCGCACACGCGCCCTGCGGCGGCGGGGCATCATCCGGGGCGCCGAACTCGAGATCGACCTCGGCGCCATCGGGCGCCCGGTGCAGGCGCTCATCGCGGTGCGCATCCGGCCGCCGTCGCGTCCGGTCATCGAAGGCTTCCGGGACTGGGTGGCGGCGCTGCCCGAGACGCTCGGCGTCTTCGTGACGAGCGGGAACGAGGACTTCATCATCCACGTGGCCGTCGCCGACAACGAGAGCCTCTACGCCTTCGTGATCGACCGGCTCACGCAGCGGCGCGAGATCGCCGACGTCCGCACCTCGGTCGTGTACGAGCACCTGCGGAACCGGAGTCCCGAGCCGGTGAACTGATCCGCGCGGCGGGGCTACCATGTGCGGCACCGCATCCTTTCGAGAGGAACCTCCATGCCCGCACTCACCGACACCTTCACGCTCTCCAACGGCGTCGCCATCCCCAAGATCGGATTCGGGACGTGGCAGATCCCCGACGGCTCGGAGACCTACGACTCCGTGCGCACGGCCCTCGACGCCGGCTACCGCCACATCGACACAGCCCGCGCCTACGGCAACGAGGCGAGCGTCGGACGCGCGGTGCGCGACAGTGGCATCCCGCGCGACGAGATCTTCATCACCACCAAGTGCCCCGCCGAAGTGAAGGATGCGGACGGCGCACGTCACGCGTTCGAGCGCTCCACCGAGCTGCTGGGGCTCGGCGCGATCGACCTCTACCTCATCCACGCGCCGTGGCCGTGGAACGCGATCGGCAGCGACCACCGCGCAGGCAACATCGAGGTGTGGAAGGTCTTCGAGGAGCTGTACGAGGCCGGGCGTACACGCTCGATCGGTGTCAGCAACTTCACCGTCGCCGACCTGGAGTCGCTGATCGACGCGACGGAGGTGTTTCCGCACGCGAACCAGATCCGCTGGTTCGTCGGGAACACCCAGCCGGAGACGACCGCGTTCTGCCAGGAGCGCGACATCCTCGTAGAGGGGTACTCGCCGCTCGCGACCGGCCGCCTGCTGGAGAACCAGGACATCGCCGAGATCGCCGCGAAGTACGGCAAGTCGGTCGCGCAGGTCAGCATCCGGTACCTGCTGCAGAAGGACATCCTGCCGCTCCCGAAGTCGACCACCCCCGAGCGGATCCGCGAGAACGCGGACGTCGACTTCGAGCTGTCGCCCGAGGATGTGGCCGCGCTCGACGCCCTGGACGCGGGGGAGTAGCCGCCGCGCTTCGGTCGGAGATCCGCCGGCTATCGAAGGAGATTCGGCCGGCCACCGGTCGAATCTCCTTCGAGACTGCCAATCGAAGGAGATATGGAGGCGATTCTCCTTCGATACGGTCCGGTAACCGCCGCCGGGAATATCCTTCCCTCTCCTGCGTTGGACTTGAGTGCATAAGGCTCAACTTTCAGAAACAGGAGAATACGTGCCTGAGAACTTCACTCCCGACGGTGACGGCAACAACTCGTTCGACGAGTTCCTTGCGCGCTACCTCGCGGGCGAGCGCGCGCGCAACGCCCGCTCGATCGACATCAGCCGCTTCCTCAGCCGCCGCACCCAGGAGATCCTCGCCGAGGCGGGACGCTTCGCCCTGGAGCACGGCCACAGCGAGCTGGACGCCCTGCACGTCCTTCGCGTGATGGCCGAGCAGGAGCCGGCCGCGGACGCCATGCGCCGCATCGGCGTCGACCCGTCGCGGGTCGCGCAGGCCGCCGAGTCGCGCCTGCCCGCCTCCAGCGACGTGATCCGCGCCGACGGCGCGTCCATCACCGGTGCGCTGCAGCGCGCGCTCTTCCACGCGTACCAGGTCGCCCAGGCGTCCGGTTCGACGTACATCGACCCCGAGCACGTCTTCTTCGCGCTCGTCATCGGCCGCGACGCCCCCGCGGGCCGCGTCCTGCAGGCCGCGGGCGTGACTCCCGAGGCGCTGAGCGACGCGCTGGGCGACCGGGCGACGGTGGATGCGGGCAACCCGGGCGATGCCGCGTCGGCCGACGGCGCATCCACGACCCCCATGCTCGACCAGTTCGGCACCGACCTGACCGCCCTCGCGCGCGACGGCAAGCTGGACCCCGTCATCGGCCGGCTCGACGAGATCGAGCAGACCGTCGAGATCCTCTCGCGCCGCACCAAGAACAACCCGGTGCTGGTGGGTGAGGCGGGCGTCGGCAAGACCGCGATCGTCGAGGGCCTCGCCCGTGCGATCGTCGCGGGCGACGTCCCCGAGCAGCTGCAGGAGAAGCGGGTCGTCTCGCTCGACCTCGCAGCCATGGTCGCGGGCACCCGGTACCGCGGTGACTTCGAAGAGCGCCTCACCACCCTCATGGATGAGATCAGCGCGGGCACCGAGGAGCTGATCGTCTTCATCGACGAGCTGCACACGGTCGTCGGCGCCGGAGGCTCCGGCGAGTCCGGCGGAATGGACGCGGGCAACATCCTCAAGCCGCGCCTCGCCCGGGGCGACCTGCACCTGGTCGGCGCGACCACCCTCAAGGAGTACCGCCGGATCGAGAAGGACCCCGCGCTGGAGCGCCGCTTCCAGCCGGTGACCGTCGGCGAGCCGTCGGTGGACGACGCGGTGCTCATCCTGGACGGGCTCCGTCCTGCCTACGAGGAGCACCACGGCGTGCGCTACACCGAGGACGCGATCCGCGCCGCGGTCGAGCTCTCCGACCGCTACATCTCCGACCGCTTCCTGCCCGACAAGGCCATCGACCTGATCGACCAGGCCGGCGCGCGCCTGCGCCTGTCCCTCGGCAAGCGCGTGGACACGTCCGCCCTCATGGAGCGCCTGGCCACCCTGGAGTCCGAGAAGAACTCCGCGGTCGCGGGCGAGCACTACGAGGACGCGTCGCGCCTGCGCGACGAGATCGAGTCCGTGCAGCGCTCGCTGGACGAGCTCGCGTCCGCTCCCCGGGTGGACGCCGTGGTCGGCGAGCCGGAGATCGCGTCCATCGTGTCGCGTTCGACGGGCATCCCGGTGTCCCGCGTCGGCGAGGCCGACCGTGAGCGCCTGGCGCGGCTCGAGTCGGAGCTGCACGAGCGCGTGATCGGCCAGCACGACGCGGTCGTGTCGGTCGCGAAGGCCGTCCGGCGGAACCGCACGGGTCTCGGCGACGAGAACCGTCCGGTCGGCAGCTTCCTGTTCCTCGGCCCGACGGGCGTGGGGAAGACCGAGCTGGCGAAGTCGCTCGCGGCGTCGCTGTTCGGCAGCGAGAAGGCCATGCTGCGCTTCGACATGAGCGAGTTCGGCGAGCGCCACACCGTCGCCCGCCTGGTCGGCGCCCCTCCCGGATACGTCGGCTACGACGAGGCCGGTCAGCTGACCGAGCGCGTGCGCCGCAACCCGTACTCGGTGGTGCTGTTCGATGAGATCGAGAAGGCGCACCCGGACGTGTTCAACCTGCTGCTGCAGGTGCTCGACGACGGTCGCCTGACCGACGGCCAGGGCCGCACGGTCGACTTCCGCAACACGGTGGTCATCATGACCTCGAACCTCGGTTCGGAGTTCCTGGCCTCGCGTTCCGGTGCGCTCGGCTTCGTGCCGGCCGGCTCGGACGGCTTCTCGTCCGAGAAGGACATCCGCGACCGGGTCATGGGGAAGCTGCGCGAGGCGATGCGCCCCGAGTTCCTGAACCGGATCGACGAGATCGTGCTGTTCCGCAAGCTGGACGCCGAGCAGCTGCGCGACATCGTGCGTCTCCTGTTGAACGCGACCTCCTCCCGGCTGGCCGCGCGTGACATCGCCTTCGAGGCGACGGATGCGGCGGTCGCCTGGGTCGCGGACGCCGGCTACGAGCCGGAGTACGGAGCACGCCCGCTCCGCCGTGTCATCCAGCGCGAGGTCGACGACCGCATCGCCGAACTCATGGTGAGCGGCGAGCTCGCCGAGGGCGGCCGCGTGATCGTGGACGCCGACGCCGGCGAGCTGCGGGTCACCGCAGCCACCGCAGCGCTCCCGCTCGCGGCGTAACCCGCCGCGTCCACCCCACAAGGCGCCGGCCCTCTCCAGGGCCGGCGCCTTTCGCGCATCCAGGGGACGCAACACGCCGTTATCGCCGCGCCATAACGGCGTGTTGCGTCCCATGGATGCCCACGCAATGTGCGCATCCTGAACGTCTCCATAGCGACGCACACGCAACCCCCTGGAGTCGCCCAGAAAGTCCTGGTTGCCTGGAGGGCGTGTCCGCCACCGATCGACCCCGCACTCCTTCGCGCCTGGCCGCTCTCGATGAGCGGCTGGAGCCTGTCAAGCGTTTCGAGCTGAAGCCCGCCCGCACGCGCGGCGGCCTGATCGCACAGTTCCTCGGGCTGGCGCTCGTCGCCGCCGTGCTCAGTTCACTGCTCGTGCTGCCCGGCTTCCTGGGGGCCGGTGCTGCTGCTGCCGCCGGGGCCAACGACTTCAACGCGCTCCCCGCCGACCTCAACATCCAGCAGTTCGCCCAGAACTCGACCGTCTACGCCAAGCAGGGCGGTCAGGATGTCCCGATCGCGACGTTCTTCGCACAGAACCGGCAGGACGTGTCCTGGGACCAGATCGCGCAGACGGTGAAGGATGCGACGGTCTCGGCCGAGGACCCGCGGTTCTACTCCGAGGGCGCAGTCGATATCTGGGGCACGCTCCGCGGTGCCGTCTCCACCGTGGCCGGCGGCGACGTTCAGGGCGGCTCCTCGATCACGCAGCAGTACGTCAAGAACGTCGAGGTCGAGAAGTGCGAGGCGCTCACCAGCCAGAAGAAGGTCGACGCCTGCTACGCGGACGCGGCGGGCGTCACGCTGCAGCGCAAGGTGCAGGAGATGCGCTACGCCGTCCAGGTGGAGAAGGCGTACAGCAAGAAGGACATCCTGACCGGCTACCTCAATGTCGTCGGTTTCGGCGGTCAGGTGTACGGCGTGCAGGCCGCAGCGCAGTACTACTTCAACTCGACGGCCGCGAAGCTCGACCTGGCGCAGGCGGCGACGCTGGCGGCCATCCTGAACAACCCGGCCAACCTCCGCATCGACCAGCCGGACAACAAGGACAACGGCGCCGCGAACGGGTACGCGCTCACCAAGGAGCGGCGCGACTATGTGCTCGATCGCATGTACATCACGCACACGATCACGAAGCAGCAGCGGGACGCGGCTAAGGCCACGCCCATCCAGCCGGCGATCACGCCGACGGCCCAGGGATGCGCGGCCGCGCAGAAGGTCAACGCCGCGTTCTTCTGCGACTACGTCCGGGATGTGATCCTCACCGACCCGGCGTACGGCGCGACCTCCGATGCCCGCCTCCAGACGCTCAACCGCGGCGGCCTGAAGATCTACACCACGCTCAACCTCGACCTGCAGCAGGTGGCGCAGGCGTCGCTGAGCAAGTACATCCCCGGGTCGCGTCCCGGCATCGACCTCGGCGCGTCCAACGTCGCGCTCGAACTGGGGACGGGACGCATCGTCACGATGGTGCAGAACCGGGCCTTCAACAACACCGACACTCCCGTCGACGGAACGACCGCGGTGAACTACAACACCGACGAGGACTACGGCGGCTCGCAGGGCTTCCAGACCGGGTCCACGTTCAAGGCGTTCGATCTCGCCGCGTGGCTGGAGTCGGGCCACAGCCTGTACGAGACGGTCAACGCGTCTCAGCACCTGTTCCCGACGTCCGACTTCACCAATTCCTGCGCCGATATCAACGGACCCGCGTGGCCGGTCACCAACGACGAGGGGTCCGCGAGCCGGCTGTCGGTCATGGCGGCGACGGCGGAATCCGTCAACACGGCGTTCGCCGAGATGGGCACGAAGGTCGACCTCTGCTCCATCCTGGACGCGGCCAAGGGGCTGGGCGTGCATCCCGCGTCGAAGAGCAACCCGCTGGTCTCGACGCCGTCGATGATCCTCGGCGTGAACTACATCTCGCCGCTGACCATGGCGACGGCCTACGCGGGAATCGCCAACAACGGCACCGTGTGCACCCCGATCGCGATCGACCGGGTCGTGAACGCCGACGGCACCGACCACAAGGTCGGCGCGACCACCTGCACGCAGGGGCTCAAGCCCGACATCGCGGCCGGTGTGACGTACGCGCTGCAGGGCGTCATCAAGGGCGGCGGAACGGCCGCGAGCGCCAACCCGTACGACGGCGTC
The DNA here is from genome assembly GCF_042465655.1 of Leifsonia sp. T36S-04. Taxonomy (GTDB): domain Bacteria; phylum Actinomycetota; class Actinomycetes; order Actinomycetales; family Microbacteriaceae; genus Leifsonia. The sequence goes on along the minus strand of NZ_CP146286.1, from coordinate 2,193,140 downwards.
CCGATCATGGCGAAGACCGGCACCACCGACAATTCGCTCGAGAACTGGCTCATCACCTCCACGTCGAAGGTTGCGACGGCGACGTGGGTGGGCAACGTCTCCGGCTCCACGCCGCTGCGCTCGCTCTCGTTCGGGGGCGTCGGCGGGGGAAACGTGAAGTTCTCGATCGCGAAGCCCATCCTGAAGGCGCTGAATGCGGCGTACGGCGGAAGCGCGTTCACCAAGCCCACGAGCGCAGTGCTCTACGGCAACCAGATCACGATGCCCGATGTCACGGGCAAGGCGCCGGATGTGGCCCAGAAGCTGCTCGACGGCCTGGGGCTGGACGTGACGATCGACCCGACGCCGGTCGACAGCGACCAGCCCGCAGGGACGATCGCGGCGAGCGACCCGGCTGCCGGGGCGACGCTGGAGGACGGCGATTCCATCACGCTCACGGTGAGCAACGGACAGAAGGCGCCCGCCACATCGAGCCCCGGCGGCAACCAGGGCGGTTCGACGCCGTCGCCGACGGGCAAGAACGGCAACGGCGGCAACGACAACGGCGGTGGCAAGGGCAAGGGCAACGGCGGCTGATGCTCAGGCCGCCGGCTCACCTTCGGGCGACCACGCGCTGAGGATGCGCGACCGCAACGCGTTGGACCGCTCCGCGAACACGCGCTGCCGTCGCACGTACTCGGCCTTGCCCTCCGGCGTCTCGATGGCGACCGGTTCTGCTCCCCACGGCCGCATGTCGTACGGCGACGCCTGCATGTCGAGCAGCCGGATGTCGCGGGCCAGCTCGAACGCGTCGAGGAGGAGCTCTCCGGGCACCAGGGGCCCGAGCTTCATGGCCCATTTGTAGACATCCATCCCGGCGTGCAGGCAGCCGGGCTGTTCGAGCTCGGGCTGCGTCTCGCGGGTGGGCTGGTAGCGGTTCCGCGGGACGGCGTCCGGGGTGAAGAAGCGGAACGCGTCGATGTGGGTGCAGCGCAGTTCGTGGGTCTCGACGACCGCGTCGGTCGCGTCCCGGCCGAGCCGCAGCGGAACAGGATGGCGGTGCTCGTCCTGCCGGTAGACCATCGCCCATTCGTGCAGGCCGAAACAGCCGAAGCGTCCGGGCCGGGAGGCCGTCAGGCGCAGGATGCGCTCGACGGTACGCAGCAGCGGCGCCTTCTCCTGTTCCAGCGCGGCACGATCGACGATCAGGGAGCCGGGTGCCGACCCGGGCGCGTACCAGCGCCAGGTCGCACGCGCATCCCGTGCGGCATCCTCCAGCTCGACGCCCGGCCCCGGATGCCAGCGCCGCAGCTGCGCGGGGGAGTACGAGTAGTACGCGAACAGGAAATCCCACACCGGGTGCTTCTCGCCGCGGGCGGCCCGCTCGCGGTGGCCGGCGGTGAGCGCGTCGGCCCGCTCGGCGTGCGCGCGCTCGCGGGCTCGCCAGTCGGCGGCCGGCAGGGCGGCGGCCGGCAGGACGGCGGGCTCGGGAGGGGCGACGATCACCCTTCGAGGATACGTTCCAGCGGGTTGTCGCGGAGCTTCCGCTGCACGCCGCCGTCCACCAGCCGGCGCGCCGACGTGGTCGGTTTGCGCTCGGCCTGGTCGGCCACGCACCCGCCGAACTCGGCGGCCAGGTCGAGCCGCGGGTAGGCGGTGAGCACCTCGCGGCGGAACTCCAGCGGGAGGTCGTCCGCTCGGGCACCCGAGATGTCGAGTGCGGTGGCGATTTCGAGCAGGTGGCCCTCCACATCCATCGCGGGGTCGACCTCGGGCCAGTTGTGCCGCACGATCACCTCGTGCGCCCGGACGCGGCGCCCGGCGGGCCAGCCGGCACCCGCGGTGAGGGCGATTGCGACGTGCCCGGCCGCATCCTCGTAGGCGAGAGTGTGGTTGTCGAACTCGGGGGTGATGCCGAGATCGTGGAGCAGCGCGGAGACGAAGAGCAGCTCATGATCGGGCTCGAATCCCCGCAGCGCGGCGAACCCCTCCGCCCACAGCCAGGAGCGCTGCACGTGGTTCAGCAGCGACGGCGAGTGGTAGTCCGCCGCGATCTCCTCGGCCGCGCGGGCGGCGGCGGTGTCGGGTCGGGAGTAGTCGGCGATGCGCATGTGCTCATCCTGCCTCAGCCGGCGGAAACCACCGTGGCGAGTGGCGACATGTTGTCGCGATTCGGCGAGCGAAAGGGCAGCGACTCACCGCTCGCGGCCGGGCCTGCCTCAGCCGGCGGGATGCAGCACGGCGATGCCGGTGGGAGGCGCGGAGTCCGCCGTGGCGAGCAGTCGCGCGGCCTCGGCGAAGCCGACGGCACGGGTCACCAGCTGCTGGGGGCGCAACGTCCCGGCGGCAACGAGGTCGAGCATCGCGGGGTAGTCGGCCGCGGCCATGCCGTGACTGCCGAGCACGTCCAGCTCCCACCCGATGACGCGGTCGAGCGGCAGGTCCGGAACGGACGCGGCCAGCAGCCCGACCTGCACGTGGCGGCCGCGTCGCCGCAGCGAGCGGACTCCGGCGCTCGCCGTCTCGGGCGAACCGACCGCGTCGATTGCGGCGTGGGCGCCGCCGTCCGTCGCATCGTGGATGCGGTCCGGCGCATCGGCACTCGCGAGCACGGTTCGCTCAGCGCCGAGTCGGGCGGCGAGTTCGAGGGCCGCGGGGGACCGGTCGACCGCGATCACGCGCGCACCCAGGGACGCCGCGATCATCACCGCGCTGAGGCCGACTCCGCCTGCGCCGTACACGGCGAGCCACTCGCCCGGCTGGATGCGCGCACGCGCCGTCACCGCCCGGAAGGCTGTCGCGAACCGGCAGCCGAGCGCCGCCGCCGCATCGGCCTCCAGCCCGTCGGGGAGCCGGACGAGGTTCGTGTCGGCGGCGGTCACGGCGACGAGCTCGGCGTGCGATCCCCAGTGGGTGAAGCCCGGCTGCGTCTGCCGCGGGCAGACCTGTGCTGCCCCGGCCCGGCACCACTCGCACTCGCCGCAGCCGTTCACGAACGGCGCGGTCACCCGGTCGCCCGGCCGCCAGTTCGTGACGCCGGCCCCCACCTCCTCGACGACCCCCGCGAACTCGTGCCCGGGCACGTGCGGGAGCACAACCGTGTCGTCGTGCCCGACCCAGGCGTGCCAGTCGCTGCGGCAGAGGCCGGAGGCCTCGACGCGAATGACCGCTCCGCCCGCAGGCACCGCCGGGTCGGGCAGCTCCGCGACCTCCACCGGGCCGCCGAACCGCTCGTAGTACAGGGCTTTCACACGTCCTCCTCGATCATGGCGGCGCGCGCGGTCAGCATCGTCACGGCGGGCACGTCGGCCTCCGCCCAGTCCAGCCGGGAAAGCTGCCCGAGCGGCAGCCACCGCAACTCGTCGTGGTCGGTGCTCGCCATCGGTGCGGGGCCGTCCAGCCGGCAGTCGTAGCAGGCGAGGTCGATCGCGCGACCGTCCGCGCGATCCGTCACCGTCCGGTCGAGCAGCCCGCCGACCCGGATACGAACACCGAGCTCCTCGCGGATCTCCCGCTCCAGCGCCGACTCGGGCGACTCGCCCGCCTCGACCTTGCCGCCCGGGAACTCCCAGCACCCGGCGGCGTCCTTGTCCGGAGCACGCCGGCACGCCAGCACGCGCGCATCCCCGCCTCCGCCCTCGCGGATGACGGCGGCGACGACGAGAAGCGGCTGCACCACTCCATCCTGCCCTGCGCCGGGATGCGCGATCGCACCGCTAGCATCCAGATATGTCGCAGAGCGCGCCCGTGAGGCGGCCGATGGTGGTCGTCGGCTTCGCCGCCAGCCTCGTCGCGCAGCTGGCGATGATCGTCGTGGGGGTCTGGTTCCTCCTGCTGTCGGAGGACGACGCCACCTCGCTCCTCCTGCTGGCGTCGTGGTGCGGTATCGGGACGGTCTACCTCATCGTCGTCCTCGTGGCGCTCGGCCGGGCAGCCAAGCGACCCGCGGTTCCGGGAGGACGGCCGGCACGGTGGGAGACCGGACGTGTCGCCCGCCTCGTCTCGATGACCGCGACCATCCTGGCCAGCCTCATCGGCCTGGGAGCCGCGATCCAGGTGCTGGCCCTCCACAACGACCCGCAGATCGGCTCCGCCGCGGACTTCGTGGGCGTCTGGTCGATGCTCCTCGCCTGGGGGTTCCTGCACTGGGGCTTCGCGCAGATCTACTACCAGCGCTACTACTCTGCGGCCGAGCCGATGCTGCGCTTCCCGCATCCCGAGAACGCGCCGCCGGCGGATCCCCGTTTCGTCGACTTCGTCTACTTCGCCTTCACCCTCGGGACGACGTTCGCCGCCTCGGACGTGGAGGTACTGAGCACGCGCCTGCGCTGGACGATCGTCTGGCACTCGGTGCTCAGCTACTTCTTCAACGGCCTCATCATCGTGCTCGCCCTGAACACGATCATGTCGGGGGCAAAGTAGCGGCGAGACGTCAGAGCAGCGTCTCGACGCCGATCCGCACGCGGTCGCCCAGTTCGACGCCTTCCGCTCTGCGCACCGCGCTCTTGATCGGGACGACGTAGGTGCCGTCCGATTCCGGGAAGATGGACGTCGACCAGCGGGACCCGCCCAGGGTCACGGCCACCTTGACCGAGTCGAAACCGGCGGGTGGATGCGGTTGCAGCCGGATCTCCTCCGACACCTCCAGGGGGAGCCGGGCGAACACCCACAGCTCGCGCCGCGATGCCCAGCGGAACAGCTCTGCCTCGAACTCGTAGCGGTAACCGGCCATATCCGCCAAGCTACCGGGTGAAGCGACCACCGGAGAAGCGACCGGAGAAGGCAAGGGGACGATATGGCGCAACGCCCGGGATCGGTCACACTCGTGGCCGTCCTCACCTACATCAACGGCATCCTGAACATCATCGGCGGCGTGATCATCCTCATCACGCGCGATTCGATGGTGCAGGGCGGGAACTCGTCCGCCCTTGCGGGCATCACGACCGCCGCCATCATCTCCATCATCCTCGGCGTGATCATCGTGATCGTCGCACGGGGCCTGCTGCGCGGCAGCTCCGGAGCCAGGGCGGTCGTCGCGGTCGTGATGATCATCGACATCGTCAACGGCGTGCTGCTGCTGTTCGCCTCGCAGCTGGCGAACGGGATCATCCAGATCCTCTGGGCGCTCCTGATCATGGCGCTCCTGTTCACCCGGCGCGCGAACGCCTACTTCGGGAGCAGCTGAACCGGCCACCTTCGTTCGAAGCGCCGCCCGATCGGACAGAATGGAGGGGCGGCGCCGCGACCGGCGCTTCGGTATCGAGGAGTTCCATGCGCTGGCCGAAATGGTTCCGCAGGAGCGTCGAGAAGACGACGCGGACGCGTCCGTTCGACGAGGACGCCCTGCCCCAGCCGGTCGCGCCCACCCTCGACCAGTCGGTCGAGGAGGGCATGCTCCTCGCCGACTACGCCACCCGCATGGCGGTGAAGAACCACATCGTGGTCGACACCATCCAGTACGGCAACTCGTACGACCCGGCGCTGCACGCCATGGAGGCGGCCGCGATGCTGCGGGAACTGGCCTCCGAGCAGGGCGTCGCCGCCGGCCGCATCGAGGAGGAGCTGGAGGCCGCCGAGAAGCTGGGCGGCGACGCCACGCATCCGCACGATTACCGGCGGGTGGATGCGGACAACCTGCGACTGCGGCGGGATGCGGCCGTCACGCTCGCGCAGCAGCTGCGGGCGAAAGCGGATTCGGAGGAGGAGCTGCTCGCCCTCGTCGAGCGCGGCAGGAAGGACGCCTGGGACGAGGTGGGCCGAGCGATCGAGGCCGGTCTGGACGCGTTCTCGGGTGCCGAGGCGCTCAAGGACGACTACGAACGTGAGAAGCCTGCGCGTCTGAAGCTCCTGATCTGGCGCGATCTCGCCCGCCTCGAGGACGAGCGCACCGGCTACTGACCGTCGGCCAGGCTCACCGGGGGCACCAGCTCGCCGACCTCGGAGCGCACCCAGATGTCACCCGACTCGCGCTTCTCGGCCCTCGTGCTGAAGCGGTAGAGGAACATGCGGGCCCGGATCGCCCGCGGCCGCTCGCCCGCGAACGGGTCGTGCCGGAGCAGCTTCAGCGTCGGGCGGTCGGCCTCCAGCAGCCGCAGCAGGAACACCTCGAACCACGGGGAGTCGCGGGAGCCGAGCGCGAGGAACCACATCAGCCAGTCCAGCCGCAGGTGGTACGGCGCAAACTGCCGGGGGAGGCGGTGCGGATCCCCCGGCTTTCCCTTGAACGCGTACTCCCGCCACTCGGCCTGGCGGTCATGGGGGTCATCAGCCGTCCCCTCCACCACGACCTCGTAGCGCTCCTTGGTCACGCTTCCGAACGCGCCGTACGCGTTGACGAGGTGCCAGCGGTTGAAGCTGGCGTTCATGAGCTGGCGGCGGGAGAACAGGTTCTTCAACGGCGGCCAGCTGAGCACGACCAGGAAGACCGTCGCTGCGACGGCGACCACGGCGTACCAGACTGGGACGGTGGCGGAGCCGATGCCGCCCACTGCGGCGCCGCCCAGCATCCACGACCACACGGAGTCGCTGATCCCGGCGAAGGCGAGCACGATGGTGATCCAGTTCAGCCACGCGAAGTTGCCGGTGAGCACGAGCCACAGCTGCGTCAGGATCATGACGCCCGCGGCGACGCTCGCGACCGGCTGCGGCGCGAACAGGAACCAGGGCACGATGAGCTGCGCGAAGTGGTTGCCGAGCACCTCCACGCGGTGCCACCACTTCGGCAGCAGGTGTGCCGTCCGGCTCAGCGGATTCGGCATCGGCTGGGTCTCGTGGTGGTAGTAGAGCGCGGTGAGGTCGCGCCACGAGCGGTCGCCGCGCATCTTGATCATGCCGGCCCCGAACTCCAGCCGGAACACCAGCCAGCGCACGAAGAACACGATGGTGATCGGGGGAGCGGTGTCCCAGGCCCCCAGGAAGGCGACCACGAAGCCCGCCTCGCAGATCAGGCTCTCCCAGCCGAACCCGTAGAAGGTCTGGCCGACGTTGACGATCGACAGGTAGAGGAACCAGATCACGAGGAACACCGGCACGAAGACGTAGGTCGGTGCGGCCTGAAGGACGCCGACGACGACCAGCGCGGAGAGCGCGGCGCCCGTCCAGGCCACCGCCCGCAGCATCCCGTCGGAGTACCGCCGGCGGAACAGGGTGGGCTGCTTTCGCGCGTACGGGTGCCGCAGAAAACGACGGACCGGGAGCAGCCCGTTGTCGCCGAGCAGTGCCGGGAACTGATTCACCGCCGACACGAACGCGGTCAGGTAGAGCGCCGCGACGCCGCGCTCGAGGATCTCGCGGGCGATCGTGTAGTCGTCGCCTGCCAGCCACCCGGTCAGCCACGCGGGAACCACCACGGACACCACCCCCGTCGTCGAACGCCCTCACCGTACGCCCGGCCCCGCGGCACGACGAGCCCTCAGGCGGGTCACCCGGGACGTCTCGCCCTGAACGGGTCAGAGCGCGACGGAGGCGGCCTCCTCGACCCCGAACAGCTGCCCCGGATAGCGGAGGCCGTCGAAGTACCGGTTCGTGTGCGCGACGATCTGCTCGCCGGTGATCTCCACACCCTCCCACTCGGTGTCGGTCGTGGTGTGGGCGTCGGAGACGAGCACGACATCGAAGCCGCGGACGGCCGCGCTCTGCGCCGTCGTCCGGACGCAGTAGTCGCTCTGGGCGCCGGCGACGACCAGGCGGCCGACGTCGAGGCGTTCCAGCACCTCGTCGAGGTCGGTGTCGGCGAAGGCGTCGCGGTAGTGCTTCAGGATGCGCGGCTCGCCATCCGCAGGAACGAGGCCGTCGGCGAGCTCGAAGGGCACACTGCCCTCCTCCATCCCGTCCTCCTCGTGCTGCACCCAGACCACCGGAGTGGCCGTGTCACGGGCCCGGTCGACGAGCTGACGGACGCGGGACAGGACGCCGTCGGCGTCGAAGCAGCCGGGCATGACGCCCTTCTGGAGGTCGATGACGAGCAGGGCGGAGGGGACGGTGTCGGTCACATCACCATCCTGCCAGCGTGCGGGCGCGACCGCCGGGTCAGGCGGCGAGCTCCGCATCCAGCCGGATGGGCCGGTGGTCCGAGGCGCCGGCGGGCAGCACATCCACTCGCTCGATCTCGAAGCCCGTCGAGGTGACGAAGTCGAAGTACCCGGAGAAGAACTTGTAACGCAGGTAGGTCGGCTGGGTCGTGCGCTTCAGGGTGTAGCCCGAGGTGGTCAGGTGGCGCTCGAGGCCGCGGATGAACCACGGGTAGTTGAAGTCGCCGACCATCACCGCCGGCGTGTCGGGCGAGAGCGAGCGCATGCCGTCGTGGGCGGCCGCGATCTGCTTGCGACGGAGCGAGTTGAGCGCGGTCAGCGGTGCGGCGTGGAAGGAGCCGACGAGGATGTCCTCGCCGCTGTCGCGGTCGCGCAGGTGCACGGCCAGCAGACGCTCGTTCGCCGGAGCGAGGACGCGGTCGTGGAGAGACTTCTGCACGGCGAAGACCTGCGAGTGCAGGATCTCGAAGCGGTCGTCGCGGACGTAGACGGCGAGTCCCAGCCGGTTGGCGCGGGTGGTGTCGGCGAGTGCCAGATGGTGCAGCCGCTGCGGCAGCGCCTCGCTGTCGCACTCCTGCAGGCAGAGCACGTCGACGTCGTAGTCCTGCGCAATGGCATCCAGCTCGCCACTCGCCGCGTGCTTGCGGAGGTTGTAGCTCACGATCCTCAGGGTCATGCACCTCTTCTCGAAGACCACTTGCAGCGCGCTCGGAGATGAACGCCTGCCCTGCCATTGTGGCCCACTTGAGCGCACCCGTAAGCGGGCCCGCTGCATCGCACAAGGAATTCACATCGCGGCCATCGCCGGTTCGACCGGTACGGTGGTCGAATGGCGAGCGATGCGGTTGTCCTCACGGTTCCCGGGCCCCACGGCGACCGGGAGGTGCGTATCTCCAGTCCCGGCCGGGTGATCTTCCCGGAGCCGGGGATCACCAAGCTCGACCTGGCGACGTATCTCGTCGAGGTCGGCGAGGCGTTCGTCCGGGCGAACGGCGACCGTCCGGTGTCGCTGCAGCGGTTCCCCGACGGGATCGACGGCGAGCAGTTCTTCTCCAAGAATCCTCCGCGCGGCACGCCGGACTACGTCCGCGCGGTGCCGGTCGTGTATCCCAGTGCCCGGTCGCATCCCCAGCTCGTGATCGACGAGCCGGCGGCGGCCGTCTGGGCCGCCCAGATGAACACCGTCGTGTTCCACCCGTGGCCGTCGCGCGCCGAGGACTCGGACAACCCGGACCAGCTCCGCATCGACCTCGACCCGCAGCCGGGGACCGGGTTCGCCGATGCGATCCCTGCCGCGATCGAGCTGCGGAAGGTGCTGCAGGAGGCGGGGCTGACCGCATTCATCAAGACGTCGGGCAACCGCGGCCTGCACGTCTTCGCACCGATCGAGGCCGTCCGCGAGTTCCTCGACGTGCGCCACGCCGTCATCGCAGCTGCCCGCGAGCTGGAGCGTCGCATGCCCGACCGGGTCACCACAGCCTGGTGGAAGGAGGAGCGCGGGGAGCGGATCTTCGTCGACTTCAATCAGGCGAACCGCGACCGGACCATGGCCGGCGCCTACAGCCCGCGCGCGCTGGCCCACGCGCCGGTCTCCGCTCCGATCACGTGGGACGAGCTCGGGCAGGTGTCGCCGGAGCAGTTCACGGTGCTCACCATGCCGGAGCGGCTGCGCACGGTCGGCGACCCGTGGGAGGCGTTCGCGGAGAGTCCCGGTCGCATCGACGAGCTGCTCGGGTGGTGGGAGCGCGACCTCTCGAACGGGCTGGGCGAGCTGCCCTTCCCGCCGGACTACCCGAAGATGCCCGGGGAGCCGCCGCGCGTGCAGCCGAGCCGGGCCAAGAAGTCCTAGCGGGGCGGTCGCCGTCCGATCAGGTCAGCACGTCGCCCAGGTCGTAGGCGATGGGACGGTCGAGCTGCTCGAAGGTGCACGACCGCGCCTCGCGGTCGGGACGCCAGCGCTCGAACTGCGCGGTGTGGCGGAACCGCATCCCCTCCATCTGGTCGTAGCGCACTTCCAGGACCCGCTCGGGCCGAAGGCGCACGAAGGACACGTCCTTGCTGCCGGAGAACCGGCTGCGGTCGGTCGCTCCGGTGACGGCGGCGCCGCTGTCGTCGCGCTCCACGAGCGGCTCCAGTTCGTCGATCAGGGAGAGACGTTTCGCGTCGGTGAAGGCGGACACTCCGCCCACGTTGCGCAGCTCGCCGTCGTCGCCGTAGAGCCCGACGAGCAGGGAGCCGACACCGCGGCCGCTCGTGTGGATCCGGTAGCCGAGCGCGACGACATCCGCGGTTCGGTGGTGCTTGATCTTCAGCATCGTCCGCTTGTTGGGCGCGTAGGGACCGGCCAGTGGCTTCGCCACGACGCCGTCGAGCCCGGCTCCCTCGAACTCGACGAGCCAGCGCTGGGCCACGTCCTCGTCGGTCGTCGTCCGGGTCAGCTGGAGGGGCGCGGGCAGTTCGCCCGCGAAGTCCTCCAGCGCTGCACGCCGTTCGGCGAACGGCCGGTCGAGGAACGACTCGTCGCCGATCGCGAGCAGGTCGAACGCGACGAAGGTCGCCGGGGTCTGCTCGGCGAGCAGCTTCACGCGGCTGGCGGCGGGGTGGATGCGCTGCGACAGCGCCTCCCAGTCGAGCCGTTGCCGTCCGGGTTCGCCGGTCGGGACGACGATCTCCCCGTCGAGGACGCACGGGCCGGGGAGGAGCCGCTGGAACGCCTCCACGAGTTCGGGGAAGTACCGGGTCAGCATCTTCGAGCCCCGGCTGCCGATCTCGACATCGCCGACGGTTCCGTCTCCGGCGTCGGCCGCGTAGATGAGGGCGCGGAACCCGTCCCACTTGGGCTCGTAGCTCAGGCCGCCGGCGACGCTGTCGGGCGCGGGCACCTTAGGGACGGCCTTCGCGAGCATGGGAGCGACCGGGGACGACGCGGAGGGCTGCATGCTCCGATCATGCCGCGAACCCCCGACCTCCGGAAGGGATGCGGCCAGCGTTCGCTGAGGATGGGCTCGGAGCCGACGGTGGTCAGGTAAGGCTCGCCTTATAGTGGACAGCGAGATGCACCGTCCCGATCACGCCACCCACACCGCCTCGACCGCGCACGCCGACGACCGCGTGCAGTTCCTCGTCGTCGGCGATGAGACGTCGCTGACGGAGCTGGAGGCCGAGTTGGCCCTCCTGCCGCTGTGCGCCAGGGGTCGCGTCTTCGTCGAAGTCGAGGACGCGTCGCAGATCGCCCAGCTCGCGACCCCGCTGCGCATGACCGTCACCTGGCTCACGCGCGCCGACCGCAGCGGGCGCCCCGGGACCGGTGAGCGCTGCGCGCACGGCGAAGCCGGGACGCGCGCGGTGCGCGCCTGGTGCGACGAGATGCTGTGCGACGGCCCGGGGGAGACCCGCGCGATCGTGGCCGGCGGCTACACCCTGGCGACGGAGGTGCGCGAGCACCTCATCCACTCGGCCGGGATGTCTCCCGACGCGATCCTGACTCCCGCCACCCGCTGACCCGCGCATCCATGGGTCTCAACACGCCGTAGAGCCGCGCGGATAACGGCGTGTTGCGTCCCACGGATTATGTGGTTGACGCAACACGCCGTGTGCCGAGGCGGCCGAACGGCGTGTTGCGTCAACCAGATGCGTCGCGCGGAGCGCGAGGCGTCAGGCGTCAGGCCGGGACGTCGAGGCCGACGAGAGCCTCGCTCGCAGCCCACAGATCGCGGCCCAGCTGCGCGTTCTTCGCCTGCGGATTGGTGCGGCCGTTCGCGGTGAGCCGGTCGAAGTAGGTGCCGCTCGGCGCGCCCACCTGACCGGGCCCGGCGAGCCAGACGAGGGGAGCGGCGCCCGCCTCGACGGGAATGCCGAACGTGCTGCGGGTCACCAGGTGCCCGAGCCGGATCAGCGGCGACGAGTTGCCGAAGTTGGTGGCGATGGTTCCTGGATGGAACGAGTACGCGCTCACGCCGGTCCCGGTCAGTCGCTCCGCCAGTTCGGATGCGAACAGTATCGTCGCCAGCTTCGCGGTGCCGTACGCCCGCCAGCCGCCCTGCCACGGCCGGCGCTCCCAGTCGAGGTCGTCGATGCGCAGGCTGCCGAAGCGGTTGGCCAGGCTGGCGGTCGACACCACCCGCACCTCCCGGCCCGTGGCGGCGGTCTCCAGGAGCCGGGGACGCAGCAGCGCGGTGAGCAGGAACGGCGCCAGGTGGTTGGCCTGGATCGTCCGCTCGTGCCCGTCCACCGTCAGCTGCCGATCGTGGTTGAGACCGCCCGCGTTATTGGCGAGCACGTCGATGCTGTCGTAGCGGTCCAGGAGCGCGGCGGCGAGGGCCCGGACGTCGTCGAGCCGTTCGAAGTCGGCGAGGAACGGCGTCGCACCGATCCGCTCGGCGACAGCACGGGTCCGCTCGGGGTTGCGGCCCACCACGGCGACCTCGTCGCCTCCCGAGGCCAGCCGCTCGGCGGCCACCACTCCGATGCCGGAGCTCGCCCCGGTGATCACGATGGTGCGGGTCATCGGTAGCCGCCTTTCTCGAGGCCGGCCTCGATCTCGAATCGGTTGCGCAGCGGATCGCGTCCCGCCAGAAGGTAGAGGAACGGGAACAGCATCCCGTAGCGCTGCCACTGCCGCTTGTGCACGGCCTCGTGCTCCAGCACGTCGTCGCTCACGTTGTGGTCGGTGAGGTAGACCCCGCCGACGCACGACCCGCCCCGGCCGAAGGTCCGCTTGGGCATCCCGCGGAAGACCGTGAGACCGGCCCTCCGTTCGATACGGCCGGTGCTCCAGAGGAAGCCCCAGGCGTGCCCGACAGCGGACGCGTAGAGGTATCCGAGGCGGCTGATGGGGGAGTCGAGGAAGACCCGGGCGAGTACTCCGCCGCCGGCGTCCCCGGTCATTCGGAGGGCCGCCCGTACGCCTCGAGCAGCCGCAGCCAGACCTCGCTGACCGTCGGGTAGGACGGGACGGCGTGCCACAGCCGGTCGAGCGGAACCTCGCCGACGACCGCGACGGTGGCCGAGTGCAGCAGCTCGCCGACATCCTGCCCCACGAAGGTGACACCCAGGACGACCTTGCGGTCCTCATCCACCACCATGCGTGCCTGGCCCTCGTACCCGTCGGCGACGACGTACGCCCCGGAGACGCCGCCGATCGAATAGTCCACCACCCGGATCCGGTAGCCGGCCTTCTCGGCCCTGGCCGCGGTGAGCCCGACGGACGCCACCTCCGGATCGGTGAACGTCACCTGGGGAACCGCCTCGTGGTCGGCGGTCGCGACGAACGCTCCCCACGGCTCCAAAGACACATCCCGGCCTGTCGCCCGAGCGGCGATCGCGTCGCCCGCGGCGCGGGCCTGGTACTTGCCCTGGTGGGTGAGCAGCGCGCGGTGGTTCACGTCGCCGACGCCGTACAGCCAGCCGCCGTCGAGCACCTCGCCGTCCGCGCCGAGCACGCGCATGCTGTCGTCCACGTTCAGCCAGGCGCCCTCCTCAAGGCCCAGCGCGTCGAGCCCCAGGTCGAAGGTGCGCGGGAGGCGGCCGGTCGCCACCAGGAACTCGTCGGTCTCGATGACGGTCCCGTCGCCGAGCTCCAGCCGGAAGCCGTCCTCATCGGTGCGCTCCACCCTCGAGGTCTCGGAATCGAGGTGGAGGTGGACGCCCAGCTTCTTTAGCGAGTCCGCCACCATTTCGCCGGCGAACGGCTCCTCGACGCCCAGCAGGCCGCTCCGCGCGATCAGGTGCACCTCGGTGCCGAACCCCGCGTACGCGGTCGCCATCTCGGTCGCGACGACACCGCCGCCGAGGATGGCCAGCGAGACGGGCACGCGCTGGACGCTCGTCGCCTCCCGGCTCGACCACGGCTCGCTCTGGCGCAGGCCCGGGATGTCGGGCATCAGCGCCGCCGATCCGGTCGCCACCGCGACAGCGTGCGCAGCCCGGAGCACGGTGACGGTGCCGTCGTCGGCCGTCACGGTGACCTCCTTCGGCGCCGTGATGACGCCCCAGCCGCGGACGAGGTCGATGCCAGCGCCGGTCAGCCACTTAACCTGGCCGTCGTCCTGCCAGTTGCTCGTCATGTCGTCGCGCCGCTTGAGCACCGCCGCCACATCGAGCGGACCCGTCACCGCCTCCCGCGCGCCGCCGACCTTCTGCGCGGCCCGGACCAGCGCGCCGCTCCGGAGCAGCGTCTTCGAGGGCATGCAGGCCCAGTACGAGCACTCGCCGCCCACCAGCTCGGCTTCGACGATCACGGTCTTCATGCCGCCCTGGACGGCCCGATCCGCGACATTCTCGCCGACCGCCCCCGCCCCGATCACGATGACGTCGTAGTCTCTGGTCTCGCTCATGCCTTCTCCTGCTCTGCGGCGGTGCCGCTCGCCTGTATTCGTCGTGCGGGGCCGAACGGATGGTGTCTCAGCGGCCCACGAACCGCGCCTCGGTGCGGGTGAGGAACGCCTCCATGCCGATGCGGGCATCCTCGCTGCCGGACAAGCGGACGAGGGCCGGCTGCAGCTCGGCCTCGGCGGCCGCATCCCCCTCCCGGACCGCCCGCTTGGCGTTGGCCAGTGCGGCCTGCACCGCGAGCGGCGCCTGCGCGGCGATCCGCTCGGCGAGTTCGAGCGCCCGGCCGAACTGAGCGCCGTCCTCCACGACCTCCTGGACCAGCCCCAGCCGGTATGCCTCGGCTGCGTCGAACATGTCGCCGGTGAGGATGTAGCGCATGGCGTTGCCCCAGCCCACCGCACGCGGGAACCGGAGGGTGGCGCCGCCGAACGGCAGGATGCCGCGGGTCACCTCGATCTGCCCGAACCGGGTCCCGGACGCGGCGACCACGACGTCGGACGCGAGCATGAGCTCGATACCGAGGGTCAGGCAGGTGCCCTGCACCGCGATCACGACCGGCTTCGTCAGCTGACGGCCGGAGACCTGCCACGGGTCGACGCCGTTCTCGCCCACGAACGACAGGCCGTCCGCGCCGATCCGCGGACCGAGGTCGGCGAGGTCGAGGCCCGCGGTGAAGTGGTCCCCGACCGCATGGACGAGCCCCACGCGGAGCTCGGGGTCCCGCTCCAGCTCGCCGTACGCGTCGGCGAGCCGGCTCAGCAGTTCGAAGTCGGCCGCGTTGCGCTTGTCGGGGCGGTTCAGCCCGATCAGCAGGATGTGCCCCCGCCGCTCGGTGAGGATCTTGGGCTCGCTCATGCCTCCCAAGCTATCGTCCCTCCCCGCCCGCCGGCGCCAGCTGCGAGGCGGTCGGCCCGGTGAGCGACGCGAGGATGCGCAGGATGACCGCGAGGTCGTGTTCGGCGGCGTCCGGCGACTCGGGTGCGAACTCCATCAGCCCTGCTCCTGCGAGGTCGAAGCGGCGTCGCAGGGCCCGGATCGCCTCGGTGAGCCGCTCCGGCAGCACACCGAATGGCTCGGGCGATCCGATGCCGTCGATCGCCGACGGGTCGAGCACGTCGAGGTCGATGTGCACATAGACCGAAGTCGCGCCGGTCTCTGCGACCGCGCGCACGAGCGCCTCGGGGTCGTCCAGTCCCGCGGTCTCGATCACCGGGATGCCGTGCGCGTCGACGTACTGCGACTCGCCGTCGTCGAGCGCACGCGTGCCGGCGAGCACCACCTGCGCCGGGGTGAGGAGATTGGACCCGGCGGAGGCGAGACCGTCCGGTCCATCGCCCAGAAGCGCTCGCAGGACCATCCCGCAGAAGGCGCCGGAGGGCGACGAGTCGACGTCGTTGAGGTCGCCGTGCGCGTCGAACCACACCACCGCGACTTCACCCGGGGGACGCGTCGAGATCGCGTGCTGGACCGCCGCGAGCTCGGCGCCGCAGTCGCCGCCGATCGTGATGACCGGGCCCTCGAGCAGGGCGAGCTCCGCCTCCGTCGCATCCCGGACGGCGGTCAGCGACGAGAAGCGGTTGACCCCGGTCCCCAGGGACTCGCCGGCCGCGGCGGGCACCGGCACCTGGTGGGTGCGTGCGGCGGGCAGGTCGCCGCGGATGGCCTCGGCGCCGTCGATGAGTCTCATCGCCCGCGACGAGGCCGACCCCTGCCACTGCGGGACGACCAGGAACGACGCGGCGCTCACCCTTCGGAGCCCGAGGTCACGGCGGACTGCGAGCCGGCAGCCGCTCCGCCGGTCTTCAGGGCGGCGAGCCGCGCATCCACCTCGGTCAGCTCGCCCAGGTCGTCCAGCTGCTCGAACTGGGCGTCGAGGCTGGAGGCGGCGAGCTCCTGCTGCCCGCGGACCTTGGCCTCTTCGCGGCGGATCTTGTCCTCGAAGCGGGAGACCTCGCTGGTCGGGTCCATCAGGTCGACGCTCTTCACCGCATCCATCACCTGGGCCTGCGCCTGCGCACTCTTCGCCCGTGCGATCAGCTCGGAGCGCTTGCTCTTCAGCTGCTCGAGCTTCTCCTTCATCTGGTTCAGGCCGGTCTTCAGCTTCTCGACGACCTCGGTCTGCGCGGCGATCTGGGGTTCGGCGGCCTTCGCCTCGTTCTCCGACGAGATCTGCCGCTGCAGCGCCACCTTGGCGAGGTTGTCGAACTTGTCCGCGTTGGCCGTGTCGCCCGACGCCCGGTACTGGTCGCCTTGACGGCTCGCGGCAAGAGCCTTGTCGCCCCACTCGCTCGCCGCCTCCACGTCTTCGCGGTGGTCGTCCTCGAGCAGCCGCAGGTTGCCGATGGTCTCGGCGATCGCGCTCTCTGCGTCGGCGATGCTGTTGGTGAAGTCGCGGACCATCTGGTCGAGCATCTTCTCCGGGTCCTCCGCCTGGTCGAGGAGGGCGTTGACGTTCGCCCGCAGCAGTTGTGAGATCCGCCCGAAGATGGACTGCTTCGCCATGTGCTCTTCCTTTCGTTTCCGCCCCCGATGGGCGCTGGTGAATCGTGCCGGGCGAACGGTCAGAACCGTCCGCCTCCGCGCCGGCTGCGTGTGCCGCCTCCGCCGAAACTGCCCGGGCTGAAGCCGCCTCCGCCGCCCCCGCCGAAGCCGCCCCCGCCGAAGCCGCCGCCGCCCATCCCGCCGCGCAGGACGGAGTCGATGAGGATGCCGCCGAGGATGGCGCCCATGGCGCCGCTTCCGCCGCGGCCGGACGTGCCGCCGCCGAACATTCCGCCCATGCCGCCCATCTGCGGCTGGAAGCCGCCGACGTCCTGCTGCGCGAGCTGCGTCGCCTCGTCGGCCAGCTGCGATGCCCGCTGCGCCTGAGCGAGTGCGGACACCGCATCCGTCGCCGCTGTCTGCTCGGCCTGGACGACGAGCCGGGCCGCCTCCGCGAGCCGGGTGCGGGCCTCCGGTCCGACGGCCCCGCGCCGGGCGGTCACGAAGTCTTCGCACGCCGACACTCGTGCCTTCGCGGTGAGCAGTGTCTGCTGCAGCGCCGACTGTGCGCGCTGGGCCTGGGCGCGCGCGTCCCGGACCCCCTGGAGCACGCCATCGATGGATCGGTTGGCGGCGTCGAGCCGGTGGGCCAGTTCGAGCGGGTTGACCCGTCCGGCGGAGAGGTTCGCCTGCACGTCGGCGACCGTCTGCTCGGTTCCGGCGACGGTCGCCGCGATGGTGCCGCCGGGGTCGCTGGAGGCGGCAAGCGCCTTCGCCTCGGCGATGTCGCTCCGCAGCTCGGCGAGGGTGCCGTCCAGCGACTGCTGAGCCGCCGCCAGATCGGCGCCGAGCCGGTCGACGGCGTCGAGCAGCAGCCCGGCCTGATCGGCCGACTCCTCGGCGGCGCGGATGCCGACCGCGGCGGCTCCGGCATCGGCGGCGGTCGCCTTCTGCGCGGCTCCGGCGAGCGCCGTGTCGGTGAAGTCGAGGCGCTGGGTGGCCTGGTCGATGTTGTCGTGCACGGTCGCCAGCGACGCATCGGTGTACGTCTGTGCGAGGCGGTCGAGCGTGGCACGGGTCGTCGTGAGTCGCTGACGGAGGGCCGTGGCCTGCGCGGTGATCTCGGCCGTGGCCTCCGGGATGCGCTTCTCCAGCGCCCGCAGCTCGTCGAACGCGTCCGCCTGGGCGTCCAGTGCCTGGTTCGCCGCGCCGCACAGCTGGACGATGTGGATGTTCCACTCACGCCGTTGCTCGTCCGTGTCGGGTTCCGCGTCGTCCAGGCGCTGCTTGAGACTGAACGCCTCGCGCAGCTGGCCCTTGGCCGTGTCCAGCGCGGCCTGGAACGGAATCACCGCGTCCGCCCCGTACTGGGCGGTGGCGAAGCCCAGCTCGTCCTCGCTCGTGCGAATCGCGTCGTCCGTCTGCACAAGGGCTGACCCGGCACGACGCTCCAGCTCGGAGAGGGGGATGGTCTGCAGTTCGCTCTGTGGCGTCGCCGGACCGGTCGCCGCCTGCTTCTTGCGCGTGCCGCGGGAGCGGACGAGCACGAAGACGACCACGCCGACGATGACCACTCCGATGAGGAACACCCAGAAGAAGACCGCGCCGCCGCTCCCACCGCCCATCGCATCGCCCAGTCCGGTCGCGGCGGCGACTCCGGCTCCCGCCCAGTCGTTCGCGTGCAGCTTCGGCTCGATGTCGTTCTGCTCGATGCTGTCGAGCTGATCGGCGCTCACCGGTCCGTCGTCGTCGCCGGACAGGTAGTAGGTGCGGCCGTCGGTCGCGACGGCCAGCAGGTAGTCGCGCTGGCCGAGTCCATTGCGGGCGGCCGTCTCGTTGGCCCAGTCGGCCGCCTCGGTCGGGTCGGTGAAGGTGGGGACGTAGACGACGTAGAGGTCGATGCGGTGGTCGTCGTAGAGCTTCTTCGCCGCGTCGGAGATGCGCGCCTCGTCGGCACTGCTCAGCACGTGCGACTGGTCGACGATGTGGCTCGGGCCGAGATCGACCGGACTCTGCGCGACGGCGGGGGTGGCCGCGAGCACGCTCGGTCCGGCGATGAGTCCCAGCGCCAGCAGCGCCCCGGTCAGCAGACGTCGCACGGGCATGCACCCACTCTCTCGGGGTCAGCTGATACTCAGCCGAGTCTATGCGGGCGACCCGGGCCCTGCCAGTGTTTCCGCCTGTTACGGGGGTCCGTGCGAACACGCCCGGCTGCTGGTGGGATGGAGGAGTCCGGTCGAGAGGAGGAGCGCATGTCCCCGCAGCCGACCCTTGCCGTCGTCGAGGCGACACGGGTCCGCTCCCACGACCCCGCCTACCACGACTACGTGCAGCTTCTCGTGGGGAATGTGATCGCCGAAGCGCGGTCCCACGGCTGGAGCGTCGAGCGCCTGGCCGCCGACAACGGGACAGAGGCGCTGCTCGCGGCCACCGCCTCGGCGGATGCGATCGTCATCGTGGGCGGGGAGGACATCCACCCCGGCTTCTACGGCGCCGCCACCGGCTATCCGAACGAGTCCCGGCATCTGCCCGTGGCCGACGCCGCGCAGATCGCGCTGGTACTCGCCGCACTCGAGCGGCGGACGCCCCTGCTCGGGATCTGCCGCGGCCTGCAGATCGTGAACGTCGCCCTGGGCGGCACGCTCGTCCAGGACCTCGGCGAGGAGTGCGGCCACGTCAACCGCGGCGTCCCGATCCCGCAGGTGCTCACGACCCATGCCGTGAACGTCGAGCCGGGCAGCCGCGTCGCGCAGCTCCTCGGAGAGCCGACGGTCGAGGTCCGCAGCGCCCACCACCAGGCCGTGGATGTCCTCGGCGCGGGCCTCGCGGTCACGGCCCGCTCCCACGACGGCCACATCGAGGCGGTGGAGCACCGCGACGCCCCGGTCCTCGCCGTGCAGTGGCACCCGGAGGACGTCGCCGCCCCCGCCGGCCAGCTCGCCGCCCTCCTCGACGGCCTCCGCACCCGCACCCTCCTCCCCGCCTGACCCGCGCGTTCCTCCGCCCGCCTCCACCTCCGCCCGCCTCCGCCTCCGCCGAAGTGCACGTTGCGGCGGCTATTCGCGCCGCATATCCGCCACCGTGTGCACTTCGTCGCCATGGGGGAGGCGGAGGGGGGCGGAGGGGGGCGTTAGCGGGGCCAGGCGTGGGCGCCGACGAGGGGGACGAAGGCGACCGCGCCGAGGGCGGTCTCCGTCAGGGCTCCGTCGTCGCCGCGCGTGAATGCGGCCAAGTGCTGCGACCGTCCCGGCCGGCCCACCGGCATCACGATCCGGCCCCCCGGGGCCAGCTGCTCCACCCACGGCGCCGGGACGGACGGCCCGGTCGCCGCGGCCACGATCGCGTCGTACGGCGCGCCGGCGGGCCAGCCGAGCGTCCCGTCGCCGGTGACCACCTCGACCCGGTAGCCGAGCGCCTCCAGAGTGGCGGCCGCGCCGACGGCGAGATCGGGATGCCTCTCGATGCTGACGACGCGGTGGGCGAGTTCCGCGGTGACCGCCGCGGCATATCCCGAGCCGGTGCCGACGTCGAGCACCGTGTCCTCCGGCCCGATGCGGGCGGCCTCTAGCATCAGCGCGACGATGTACGGCTGCGAGATGGTCTGCCCGTCGCCGATCGGCATCGGGTGGTCCTGGTAGGCGTAGGGCGCCGCCGCGGCCTCCACGAACAGGTGGCGGGGCACACGGCGCATCGCATCGAGGACGCGCTGGTCCTCGATCCCGCGGCGGGCGAGCTGCTCCTCGACCATCCGCGCGCGTTCGGTGGAGCGATCGTGGTTCGTGGGGCTATTGAACCACTGCGGCGGGGCGCTCCTCCAGAGTGCTTCTGGCGGCCTCGATCGCGGAGGGGCCGGCGCCCGCCGACTCGAGGGCGAGCAGCGCGGCGCCGAGGATGGGCGCTGCCGTAACCAGCTCCATCCGCGCGTGCGGCGCGCGTTCGCCGAGCTGACGATCGATCGTCCCGAGCAGCCGCTCGTCGCGACTGCCGATGACCCCGCCGCCGAGCACCACGGGGACCGGCCGGTCGAGCAGATCGAGGCGGCGCAGGGTGGTGACCGCCATCGTCACGATCTCCTCGGCCTGGTCCTCGACCACGCGGATGGCGACCGGGTCGCCCTGGCGCGCGCAGGCGAAGAGCGTCGGGGAGAGCCGGGCGAGGTCGTGGCCCGCCAGCCGTCCGAAGTGGATGGCCTCGATCACATCCTGCACCGTCTCCAGTCCGAAAGCGGCCGGGACCGCCTCGGCCAGCACGGTCGCCTCCCCGCGGCCGTCGACCGCGCGCGCGGCGAACCAGAGGGCGCGCTCGCCGAGGTGCCAGCCGCCGCCCCAGTCGCCCGAGATCATCCCGAGGGAGGGGTACCGCACGACGCGGCCGTCGGCGCGCACGCCGACGCAGTTGATGCCGGTGCCGCAGACGACCGCGACGGCGTCCGGCTCTCCCGTGCCGGCGCGGAGCAGGGCGAACAGGTCGTTGTCGACCGTCGCCCCCGCCCACGCGGTTCCCGCGATGGCGCTCCGGAAGGCCTCGATCTCGCTCGGCAGGTCGAGGCCGGAGAGGTACAGATTCGCCGCAGCGATCGGGCGCGGACCGGTCTGCTCCAGCAACTGCCCGATCAGGCCGGCGACGAAGTCGGCGGATCCGCGCGTGCCGAGCACGTGAGGACTGGAGGTGTGGCCGCGCGCCTCCGCGACCACCGTCCCGTCGAGCTCGAGCGCGACCGCGTCCGTCTTCGAGCCGCCGCCGTCGACGGCGATGACCAGCGGTGACGACCCGCCGCTCACCGGGCCCACTCCAGATGCTCGCGGTTGTGCGCGATCAGGAGGTCGGTGAGCCGCTCGGCCCGGTCGTACTGACCGACGAGTGGATGCGCCAGCATCGCACGCAGGACGCGGTCGCGGCCGCCGTGAACGGCAGCGTCGAGGGCGAGGCGCTCGTAGCCGGCGACGTGGGCGATCAGCCCCGCGTGGTCGGCCGGCAGCGGGTCGATCGGCAGCGCGGTGACGCCGCGCGCATCCACCGTCGCCGGCACCTCGATGACGTGGTCGTCGGGGAGGAAGGGCAGCGCTCCGTCGTTGCGCAGGTTGACCACCTGCACGTCGCCGCGGTCGCCGGTGAGGGATGCGATCAGATCGACGGCCGCCTCGGAGTAGAACGCTCCGCCGCGCTGGGCCAGCTGCTCCGGCTTGGTGTCGACTGCCGGGTCGCCGTACAGCTCCAGCAGTTCGCGCTCCACCCGCTGCACGGCTTCGGCGCGCGTGGGGGAGTCGAGCTGCTCGCGCAGCACCTCGTCGTGGGCGTAGTAGTAGCGCAGGTAGTAGCTGGGGACGTCGCCCAGCAGGCGCAGGAGCGACGCGGGCAGGTCGACCTCTCCGGCGAGCTGCTCCAGCCGGGAGTCGAGCAGCTCGGGGAGGGCGTCACGGGTGCCCGTCGCATCCGTCACGCGCACCGAGCGCTCCCACGTCAGGTGGTTGAGGCCCATGTGTCCGAGCTGCACCTGGCCGGGGGTGACCTCCAGCAGCGCAGCGAACCGGCGCTGGAACCCGATCGCGACATTGCAGAGTCCGACCGCACGGTGACCCTCCTGGAGCAGCGCGCGCGTGACGATGCCGACCGGATTGGTGAAGTCGACGATCCACGCATCCGGCTTGGCGTGCTTACGGACCTCCTCCGCCACCCTCAGGACCACCGGAACCGTCCGCAGCGCCTTGGCGAAGCCGCCGGGACCCGTCGTCTCCTGGCCGATGCAGCCGCACTCGTGCGGCCACGTCTCGTCCCCGTGCCGGGCCGCTTGGCCCCCCACACGGAGCTGCAGCAGCACGACGTCCGCATCCGCCACGCCCGCCACGAGATCCGAGGTAGGGACGACACGGCCGGTGTGCCCGGCCGCGCGGAACATCCGCTGGCTCATCCCGCCGACGAGCCGGAGGCGCTCCGGATCGGGATCGACGAGCCACAGCTCCTCGATCGGCAGCACGTCCCGCAGCCGGGCGAAGCCGTCGATGAGTTCGGGGGTGTAGGTGGAGCCGCCTCCGACGACCGTCAGTTTCACGAGTTATCCCTTCACGCCGGTGAGTGTGATGCCCTCCACGAAGACGCGTTGGGCGAAGAAGAAGATGAGGACGACCGGCAAGGTGACGAGCATCGTCATCGCCATGGTGAGCCCCCAGTCGGTGCCGTGGACGCCGCGGAACGACGCCAGACCGTACGCTACCGGCCACGCGGCCGGGTTCTCGGACGTGTACAGCAGCGGACCGTAGTAGTCGTTCCACGACGCGAAGAACAGGAAGATCGCGGTGGCAGCGATTCCTGGCTTCGCCATCGGGATGACGACCCGCCACAGGACGCCGAACTCGCCGTTGCCGTCGATGCGCGCGGCGTCCGAGTACTCGGTGGGGATGGTCAGGAAGAACTGCCTCAGCAGGAAGATCGAGAACGCGTCGCCCAGCAGGTTCGGCAGGATCAGCGGCCACAGCGTCCCGGTCAGCCCCAGCTGCGACCACATCACGTAGATCGGGATCGCGGTCACCTGCGGCGGCAGCAGCATCGCGATGATGATGACCGTGAACAGGACACCCGAGCCGCGGAACCGGATCTTGGCGAGCGCATAGGCGGCCGGGATGCTCGACACCAGCATGAACACGGTGGCCAGCACCGCGTACAGCGCCGAGTTCGCGAACCACTGCGCGAGCGGGACCGTCGTGAACACCTTCACGTAGTTGTCCCACTGGAACGGCTGCGGCCACAGCGACGCGGTCAGCGTCTGCTCGCTCGACATCAGCGACGTCAGGAACACGAACACGATGGGTGCGATGAACAGCACCGCGAGGACGACGAGCACGGCATGCTCCGCGATCCAGGCCAGGATGTGGCGGGCGCGTGCCGAACGCGGGCTCGGGATGCGGCGGGGCGCGGGTGGGCGCTCGGGCGCCGCGGTACCGGGGCTGAGAGTTGCGGAGGTCATTGCGCGCCTTCCGGGGTGAACGCCGTGAAGCGGCGGAGCAGCAGGACGAGGATGACGGCCGCGACGACGAACAGCAGCACCGCCAGGGCGGAGGCGTACCCGAGCTGGTACGTCCCGAATCCACGCACATACAGCCACTGCGTGTAGGTCAGGAGGGAGCCGTCCGGGTAGCCGAGGTTGGTCGAGATGCCCTGGCCCACCACCGCCTTGCCGGACGCCACGGAGGAGGCCACCGCCGCCTCCGTGAAGTACTGGATCGCCGCGATCACACCCGTCACCGCCGCGAACAGCAGCACCGGCGAGATCGACGGCATGGTCACGTAGCGGACCTTCTGCACCCCGCTCGCCCCGTCGAGCGAGGCCGCCTCGTACTGCTCGCGCGGCACATCCAGCAGCGCGGCCAGGAAGATGATCATGATGTCGCCCATGACCCAGATCCCCAGGAGCACCAGCGAGGGCTTCGACCACGCGGGGTCGTTGAACCACAGCGGGCCCTTGATCCCGAACCAGGTGAGCACCTGGTTCACCGGCCCGGTGCCCGGGTTGAACAGGAACACGAACGCGACGACGCTGGCGACCGGCGGCACGAGGGCCGGCAGGTAGAACACGGTCCGCCAGATGCCGGAGGCGCGGCGCGCGCGGGCGAGGAGGCCGGCGATCAGCAGTGCGAACGCGGTCTTCACGGGCACCCAGATCACCACGAACCAGAGCGTGTTCAGCGTCGCCAGCCACACGTTCGGGTCCTGAGTGAACAGGTACTCGTAGTTGCGCAGCCCGATCCACTGCGGCGCCGACACGAGGTCGAAGCGCGTGAACGAGTAGTAGATGGATGCGATGAGCGGGTAGACGAAGAAGATCAGCAGTCCCAGCAGCGCGGGCGCCAGGAGCGCCAGCGTCACGAGGGCCCGCCGCCGGCGTGCGGGGGAGCGCCGTGCGGGGCGGGCGGCGACCCGCCCCGCACGATCGATGGTCGCTGTCATGGCGTCCGGCTCACGGTCCTGTGCTCAGCGCGAGCGCGTCGTCGATCTGCTTGTCGACCGCCTTCAGGCCCGCATCGAGGTCGCCGCCCTGGCTCTGGTACTTGTTCCACCAGTCCTCGAAGGACTGCTGGTAGCCGGCGCCCAGGGGGCTGGCGGGTGTGGTCTGGACGTTCTTGTCGGCCGAGACGTCGAGGAACGTCTTGTACTGCTCCGACACCTCCAGCTTCGGCGAATTCAGCGCATCCTTGGTCGTCGGCACGTTCTTCAGTCCGTTGGCGAGCTTCACGACGGCGTCGGTGTCGGTCGTCAGGTACTTCAGAAGCGCCCAGGCGAGCTCGGGCTGCTTGGAGCCCTTGGAGATGCCGATGATGTTGCCGGTGATGTAGCCGCCGCCGTACAGCTCGGTGTGGCCGTCCGCGGTCGGGAAGGGCGCCGTTCCGTAGTTCAGCTGCTTGGCCTGGTCGTCGATGAACGCCGTGCGGTACTCGCCGTCGAGGTTCATCGCCACCTGCCCGGTCTGGAAGGCGTTGTCAGCCGAGAACTCCTGGCCGAGACCCGACGTGAACGTGTTCAGCTTGTCCCACCCGATCTTGTCGACGAACCCCTTCTGCCAGGTCATCAGCTCCTTCCAGCCCTCGCTGGAACCGATGGCGCTGGTGCCGTCGGGCTTCAGCCACTTCGCGTCCGCGGCCGGGCCGTAGTGCGCGGCCGAATTCTCGTACCAGCCCATGGTCGGGTTGAAGCCGAGGGTCTTGATCGAGCCGTCCGCGTTGAACGTCGTGAGCTTCTCGGCCATCGACTCCAGTTCGCTGAGGGTCTTCGGCGGCGCGGTGAAGCCGGCGGCCTGCAGGAGGTCCCTGTTGTAGTAGAGGCCGTACACGTCCGCGAGCATCGGCATCGCGCAGCGCGTGCCCTTGTACTCGGTGTACGACTTCACGGTGTCGGAGAACTGGCCCATGTCGACGCCGTCGCGCTCGATCACCTTGTTCAGGCTGCGGAACGCGCCGTTCGAGCAGAAGTTCCCGACGATGTCGGTGGAGTACGAGAGGCCGACGTCGACCTTGCTGCCGGTGGCGATCGCCTTCTGCAGCTT
The DNA here is from genome assembly GCF_042465655.1 of Leifsonia sp. T36S-04. Taxonomy (GTDB): domain Bacteria; phylum Actinomycetota; class Actinomycetes; order Actinomycetales; family Microbacteriaceae; genus Leifsonia. Next base: position 2,167,283 of record NZ_CP146286.1, on the reverse strand, counting down.
CTCGTCGTCCTGGCCGGAGTGGACGTCGACTGTGATCTTCGGATACTTCTTCTCGAAGTCGTCGACGACCGACTGGATCACCTTCGCCTCGCGATCGGAGAAGAAGTGCCAGAACGACACGGTGCCGCTCAGATCCTTCGGGGTGCTGTCGCTGAAGGACGCGCCTCCCGAGCCTCCGGAGCACCCGGAGAGGGCGAGCGCGGCGGCGGCGGTGATCGCGGCCGCGGCGATGAGATGACGGTGTTTCACGGGTGACTCCCTCACTGCTGGTGGTGCGGGTGGATGGTGCAGGGTGGACGGTGCAGGGTCGGACGCGGATCGCTACGGTGCGATCCGCGACACTTCGGCGAACAGCGCGTCGCGCACGTCGCCGATGAGGTGCTCCCGGGCTCCGCGGAGCACGGGATGGGCAGCGACGCCGGTCGCGACGACGCTGCGGTCGCCCCAGTCGGGGCGGAGCTCGGAGGTGACGAGCTCGGCGAGGCGCGGGCCGCCGGCCAGGCCGGTCGCGCCCCCGAGCACGACGAGTTCGGGGTCGAGCAGGGCGAGCACGGGCACCACGCCGACGGCGACCCTCCGGGCGAGTTCGTGGAGGAAGGCCTCGCGGGCGGCTGCCGGACCGGCGAGCTCGGGCGACAGCCCGTGCGCCTCGGCGAGCCGCTTGACGGCGGGACCGCCGATGAGGTCCTGCAGGTCGCGGGCGTCCGCATCCAACTCGGCCGCGGAGCGAGGGATGGGCAGGTAGCCGATCTCACCGGCGCCCCCCGACGCGCCGCGGTGGACGCTGCCGCCCTGATCGACCGACAGGCCGAGACCTTCGCCCATCCAGAGCAGGGCGAAGCCGCCGGTGTCGCGCCCCGCGCCGTCGGTGCGCTCGGCGAGGGCGGCGAGGTTCACGTCGTTGTCGATGCGGACGGCGATGCCGAGCGCGTCGCCGAGGCGGCGGCGGATGCCCTGCTTGGGCCAGTCCGGGAGCGTCTCGATGTACGTCAGCTCGTCGGTCCGGGGGTCGAGTGCGCCCTGGACGCCGATGCAGACGGCGCCGACGCGCTCGGGCGCGGTTCCGGCGGCCTCGCAGGCAGCGTCGATCGCGAGCCGCACATCCACTTCGGGGGAGCGGCCGGCGAGCGGGGTGACCGCGATCGGGCGTTCGTCGCCGACGGCGTCCACGACCGTCGAGCGGATGACCTCCGCGTCGATGTCGATCGCGACGGCCAGCATCCGGTCGGCGCGGACGGCGTAGCTCGCGGCGTTGGGGCCGCGTCCGCCGGAGACCTCGCCGACGACGTGGATGAGACCGGCCGTCTCGAGCCGCGACACCATCTGGGCGGCGGTCGGCTTGGAGAGGCCGGAGAGCTCGCCGATGCGGTTCCTGGTGAGGACGCCGTGTTCGAGCAGCAGCGACAGCGCAGTGCGGTCGTTGGTCTCGCGCAGCCACCCGGGGGTGCCCCGAACCGGTCCGGTCATCCTCATCCCTTCGTTGGAACGATGCTTTCGCGTGAATGTATCAGGAAAGTTTCTTTATAGTAAAGCTCTTGTTGCGAAACGAGCCTGATTCTTCTCTCAGAACCTGAACCATTCGGGGCCCGGGCAGCGTGCACAGGGTGGAAGGGAATCCGCTCATGAGAACCACAACTGCACGCATCCGCATCGCCGCACTGACCGCCGGAGCCGCCGCCGCGCTGCTCGCGCTCGCCGCCTGCTCGTCGGGAGGCGGGGGTGGCGGTCTCTACTCGACGCCCGGGAACTCGTCGTCCCCGTCGTCGTCCAGCACGTCGGGTGCCTCCGCGTCCGGAGCCGCCGTGCTGAAGACCGGTTCGACCACGCTCGGGACGGTCGTCGTCGACGGCAAAGGCCTCACCGCCTACGTGTTCGACAAGGACACCCCGAATTCGGGAAAGAGCGTCTGCACCGGCGCCTGCGCCGCGCAGTGGCCGGCGATCGAGGCGACCAGCGACCACCCGGCGGTCACCGGCGTCAGCGGGACCGTCGGAACGATCACCGGCGTCGACGGCAAGAAGCAGGTCACGCTCGACGGCCGCCCGCTGTACACGTTCGCTCAGGACACCTCGGCCGGAGACGTCACCGGACAGGGCTTCGCCGGGATCTGGTGGGTCGTCGGCCCCGACGGCACGAAGATGACCTCCTCATCCTCGACGTCGTCCGGCGGCTACACGAAGTAGCGTCCCACCCGGAGGCGGCTCAGGCGAAGGCGCGCGCGTGATCGACCAGCCGGTCGAAGGCGGCGTCGAGGTCGGGGTCGACCTTCTGCCGCTCGGCGTCGGCGAGATACCACTCCACGATCTCGCCGGCGCCGCGCGCAAAGGGTACCCGCGCCTGGAACCCCGGCACGAGGGCCTTCACCTTGCTGTTGTCGAAGTGCATCGAGTGCGCCTTGTCGCCGAGCAGCCCCGGCCCAGCCTCGGGGATGGCGGCCGCGATCGACTCGCTGGCGACGTGGACCAGGTCGGCCTCGACGCCGAGCGCCTCCGCGAGGTCGCAGTAGATCCGGTCCCAGGTCGGTGCTTCGTCCCCGGTGATGTGGAAGCTGTCGCCCACGGCCTCCGGACGCCCAAGCAGCCCCACGAAGGCGACCGCGAAGTCGGTGTTGTGGGTGATGGTCCAGCGGCTGGTGCCATCGCCGTGCACGACCACAGGTGCGCCGCGTCGCATCCGGGCCAGGTCCGTCCATGCGCCCGTCGTCGGGATCATCGTGCGGTCGTATGTGTGCGACGGGCGGACGATCGTCACGGGGAAACCGCGGTCACGGTACGCCTCCATCAGCAGGTCCTCCGAGGCGATCTTGTCGCGGGAGTACTGCCAGAACGGGTTCCTGAGCGCAGTGGATTCGGTGACCGGGACGCGCGACGGCGGCTTCTGGTAGGCCGAGGCCGAGCTGATGAAGACGAACTGGCCGACCCGGCCTTCGAACAGCGAGAAGTCCGTCCGCACGTGCTCGGGGGTGAACGACAGGAACTCGGCAGCGACATCGAAGCTTCGCTCGCCGAGCACCCGGTGGACGCTCTCGGGGTCGCGGATGTCGGCGTGCAGCACCTCCACACCGTCGGGCAGGGGACGGATCGAGCTGTTGCCGCGGTTCACCACCGTGACGTCGTGGCCCTGGTCCAGCGCCTCCGCCACGCAGGCCGAGCTGATCACGCCCGTCCCGCCGATGAAGAGTGTCCGTGTCGCTGCCATTGCCGCTCCTTCACGCGTTCGTCGGGACAAGCGCCCGAAGGGACACGCTAGTACCGACGCCTTCGTGTTGCGAGGGCGGGTCGAACCTCCGGGCCTGCGCGCGTACACTCCATCGCGAATCCGACCGAGGAGTCCGTCGACACGTGTTCCCCCTGCGCAGCTGGCCCGCCCTCGCCCTCGCCTGCCTCCTGGCCGTCATCGCCGCGGTGGCGCTGACGGCGATCCTCGCCCTGACCCTGCGGCTGATCGGACGCCGGAGGCAGTGGCCGGCGCTCCTGATCCGCCGCTCGCGCGTCCCATTCCGCCTGTTCCTGCTCGTCATCGTGCTGTGGATCGCCGTGGCGCTGACCCTGCCGCCGGACACGACCGACGCCTGGCGGAGCGGCGTCCACCACACGTTCCTGATCCTCGCGATCGCCACCGGCGTCTGGTTCGCGGCGGCGCTCGTCATCTTCGTCGAGGATCTGGGCCTGCAGCGATACCGGCTGGATGTGCCGGACAACCGCTACGCCCGCCGGGTCCGCACCCAGGTGCTCATTCTGCGCCGGCTCACCGTCGTCGCGGCCGTCGTCATCGGGCTGGGCGCGATCCTGCTGACCTTCCCCGCGCTCCAGGCCGCCGGTGCCAGCCTTCTCGCCTCCGCCGGCATCGTCGGGATCATCGCGGGTGTCGCCGCCCAGTCGAGCCTCGCGAATCTGTTCGCGGGCATCCAGCTCGCCTTCTCCGACGCGATCCGGATCGACGACGTCGTGGTCGTGGAGCAGCAGTGGGGGACCGTCGAGGAGATCACGCTCACCTACGTCGTCGTGCACGTGTGGGACGACCGGCGGCTCGTGCTGCCGTCCACCTACTTCACGACGAAGCCGTTCGAGAACTGGACGCGCCAGCACAGCGAGCTCCTCGGCGCTGTGGAGTTCGACCTCGACTGGCGCGTCTCGACCGGTGGGATGCGCGCCGAGCTGAACCGGGTGCTCGCCGACACCGACCTGTGGGACAAGCGCACGGGGATCCTGCAGGTCACCGACGCCGTCGGCGGATGGGTTCGCGTCCGGGTGCTGGTCACGGCGAAGGACGCACCGACCCTGTTCGACCTCCGCTGCCTCGTGCGCGAACGCCTGGTCGATTGGATGCAGCGCTACTCGCCCACGTCGCTCCCGCGCCAGCGCATCGAGCTGGCCGAACCGACGGAGGCGCTCGAGCGTCCGCCGCGGGCGCGCAGCGAGGAGGAGGGCCGGCTGTTCAGCGGCACCCGCGAGGGGGAGCAGCGGGCGCAGCAGTTCACCGACGCCATCCCCGTGATCCGGGAGGCGGACGGCGAGCCGGTCACGATCGACCGCGACGACATCCCTGCGCCGAGAACGACTGCTGAGGAGAACCGATGAGCGACCAAGCGCCCCAGGCCGACGGCCCGGACGACGCCCACACCCGGCCGGAGGGCCTCGACGACGCGACCGTCGACGCGCTCGGCTCTCTGTCCGAAGCGCTCGAAGTGGTCGAGCATGCGCGCGGGCTGCTGTACGGCTTCCACCGGCTGACCGGCAAGGCCGACCTCACGCTCGGCGAGGCCGTGACGAAGTTGCGTGACGCCGGGCACGCCGAACTCGCCGACCGCATCGACCGGGAGCTCGTCGGCCGGAACGTCATCGACGGGCGGTGGACCTTCCAGATCGTCGAGGACTACGACGACGGCTACTACGCGCTGTTCCGCGAGCTCGAGAAGGAGGCACGCGACCGGCTCGCCGGGGGCCGTCGGCACCTCTTCGAGGCGGAGCTCAAGGAGGAGCGGCGGACCGCCGGCGAACCGGGTCACGAAGCCCGGCCGTAGGCCTTCGTTCGAATCCGTTCGCGCGGTCGGGCGGCTCAGGCGATCGACTCGGCCGCGGCGACGATCGCGCCAACAGCGACGTCGGGCGCAGACAGCATCGAGACGTGGCTCGACGGGGTCTCGATGATCGTCGCGTCGGCCCGCTCCGCCATCCGGCGCTGCAGAGCAGGCGGGATCACCTTGTCCTCCGTTCCCACCACGGCCCAGACGGGACGGCTCTGCCAGGCACCCGGACCGGCCGGGGTGGTGTTGGCCGCCAGGGAGATCGGCCGCTGGCCCGCGACGATCTGGTCGCGTGCCTCCTCCGGCAGGTCCTGGGCGAACGACTGGTGAACGGTCGACGGCTTGAGGTACGCATCCGCGTTGCCCTCCTCGGCGCCGGGGAAGCCGACGATGTCGAGCACGGTCGTCGGGTCCGGCACGTCGAGCGCGGAGCCGGAACCCCCGAGCAGGCTGAAGACCGTCTCGCCCTCATCGGGGAGGAAGGCGTCGATGTAGACGAGGGCTCGCACGTCGCCGCCACCGAGACCACCGGCGCTGATGACGGCGCCGCCGTACGAGTGCCCAACCAGCACCACCGGGCCCTCGGTGCGCTGGGCGACGAAGGATGCGACGTAGGCGCCGTCGCCGGCTGCCCCGCGCAGGAGGTTCGGGGGCGCGAGCACGGTGAAGCCGCGGCTGCGCAGGTCGGTGATGACGGGATTCCAGCTGGAGGCGTCGGCCCAGGCTCCGTGGACGAGGACGATGGTGGGGTTCGGCATACGTGTTCCTTCGTTCGGTGCTGTGAACGGGTGGTCGATGCTCTCGGAACGGCGCCAGGCTAGGGCGCGGCCGCCCCATGCGTCTACCCCTCCGCAGCGCAGGAGATCTGGACGTTTCGCGTTCGAATCTCCTTCAGTAGTGCTCATCGAAGGAGATTCGGCATCTGATTTCCTAATTTCCACATTTGGCGGGCCGGCATGGTTGTGCACAGATTCGGCCTCGGGCCGCCGCCGTCGGAAGCGCGATGGGAGCCTCGGGTCATGATCGATTTCGCGACCGCCTCCCGACTCGGTGGCATCGTTTCCGCCCACCAGCTGCGCGCTACCGGCGCCTCCTCCGCCGACCTCGCAGCGGCCGTGCGCAGCGGCGCCCTGATGCGGCTGCGAAAGGGCTTCTACGCGCTGCCTTCGGCACCCCGAACAGCCATCGCCGCAGTGCTCGCAAAAGGACGCCTCTCATGTGTGAGCGCGGCTCGCAGCTACGGATTGTGGGCCGGTGATGATAGGCGCCTTCACCTGCAGTACGCGCCGAATGCGCGGGCTGGCCCGCATGACGGACACGTCCGCCACTGGTCTCGCGTCGAGCGTCACGCCGAACTCTGGCGTGTCAGCGTGGGCGACTGTTTGAGATCGGTGGCTCGTTGCGCGGATCAAGAGACAGCCGTTGCCGTCTTCGACACGGCAATCACCGCAGGGCTCACCAGCCCCGGCGCGCTCCGCGAGTTGCTTGCGGGACAGCCGATGAATGTGCGCGCTCGCGGGGGTCTCGCCCGGCCGGGCTCGGACTCGGGTGTCGAGTCGATCGTGCGGCAGCGGCTTGAGCGATCCGGGCACATCGTGGAGCAGCAGGTGCACGTGGTGGGGGTCGGCCGGGTGGACATGCGGGTCGACGGAGTTCTGTACCTCGAGATCGACGGATTCGCGTTCCATCACGATCGGGATCAGTTCGAGCGCGATCGAGCCCGGGATGCGATCCTTGCAGCGCGAGGGTTGCAGCGATTGCGTGTCTCCGCCGCGCAGGTCCTGGGCGAATGGGAGCTGGTGGCGGCGCACATCCGCCGCGTCATTTCGCACTCGGCGAACTCACAGCAACCGCGGGACCAACTGGACGGGGTCGTGTGTTCCATCTACTGACGGCGCAGCAGCCAGCGCGCCGCACGAGGAGGAAACGTGACACAGGACTACCGCAAGACCCCGGAGGCAGTCGGCCGCTTGACGCCGCAGCAGTACGCGGTCACGCAGGAGGCGGCCACCGAGCCGGCGTTCCGCAACGCGCTCTGGAACAATCACGAGGAGGGCCTGTACGTCGACATCGTGTCGGGCGAGCCGCTCTTCGCGTCCATCGACAAGTACGACAGCCAGTCGGGATGGCCGAGCTTCACCGTCCCGGTCGAGCCTGCCAACATCGTCGAGAAGACGGACCGCACGTACGGGATGGTCCGCACCGAGGTCCGCTCCGCACACGGTGACAGCCACCTCGGCCACCTGTTCGACGACGGTCCCGCCGAGGCCGGAGGACTGCGCTACTGCATCAACTCCGCTGCGCTCCGCTTCGTCCCGCTCGCCGAGCTCGACGAGGCCGGTTACGGCCAGTACGCCCACCTTTTCCAGAAGTAACGACAACAAGGAGACGACAATGACGCAGAAGGCGATCCTCGCAGGAGGCTGTTTCTGGGGCATGGAGGACCTCATCCGCAAGCTCCCCGGCGTGACGGACACCCGCGTGGGCTACACCGGGGGCGACGTCGAGAACGCCACCTACCGCAACCATGACGGCCACGCCGAGGCCATCGAGATCGAGTACGACCCGGAGCGGACCAGCTACCGCGACCTGCTCGAGTTCTTCTTCCAGATCCACGACCCGTCGACGAAGAACCGTCAGGGCAACGATGTGGGCACCAGCTACCGCTCCGCGATCTTCTACGAGAACGACGAGCAGCGCCGCATCGCCGAGGACACCATCGCCGACGTGGACGCCTCCGGCCTGTGGCCGGGCAAGGTGGTCACCGAGGTGACCCCGGCTGGTGCGTTCTGGGAGGCCGAGCCGGAGCACCAGGACTACCTGGAGCGCATCCCGTGGGGGTACACCTGCCACTTCGTGCGCCCGGGCTGGAAGCTCCCCAAGCGCGAGGCCGCAGCCAGCTGACCCGCTGAACTGGTGACCCGCTGAACCGGTGACCCGCTGAGCCGCTGGCCCAGCGGGTCCCGGTCAGCTCCGCTCGAGCAGGACCGCCACCTCCATGTGGCCGGTCTGAGGGAACATGTCGAGCACACGGCCGGCCTGGATGCGGTACGACGGCATCCGGGCCAGGTCGTGGGCGAGGCTCTTGGGGTTGCAGCTCGAGTAGACGACGTGAGGGCCTCCGGACGACTCCAGCCAGCCCGACAGGTCAGCGCCGATCCCACGTCGCGGCGGGTTCACGATCACGAGGTCGGGAGCCGCTGCTGCCCCCAGCGCGAACGCAGTGGCGTCGCCGGCCCGGAACGCCACCTCGGGCAGGCCCGCGGCGGCCGCGCTCGCCCGCGCGCTGCGGACCGCCTCGCGGCTGGTCTCGACGCCCACGACACGGCGTCCGGGCGCCGCGACGTGAAGTGCGAAGCCGCCGACGCCGCAGTACAGGTCCCAGACGGAGGCGGGAGCGATCCCGTCGACCCACGCCGACACCTGCGCGTAGAGCTCCGTCGCGACCGCCGTGTTCGTCTGGAAGAAGCTCTGCGGACGCAACCGCAGCGACACGGGCCCCAGCCGCATCGGCAGCGCCGACTCCCGGGTGAGCACCACATCCCGTTCGCCCTCGACCACCGCCTTGTGCTCGGGCTGGAGGTTGACGGTCACCACGCGCGCGGCGGGAAGCTCGGCGAGGAGCCGATCCAGCCCGGCCCGGACGCGGTCCACCGTCTGCTCCGAGCGGGCGACGAAGCGCACCATCAGTTCGCCGTCCGGCGACTCCGTCACCAGCACGAACTTCAGCTCGCCGGCCCGCTCCGGCACGCGGTACGGTTCGAGGCGCTGTCGCGTGATGAAGCGCGCGAGCACCGGCAGAGCGGCACCGATGCCGGGAGAGCAGATGCCGCACCTCCGCAGATCCACGCCCCGGCCGGCCTCGTCGAGGATGCCGATCGTGGGCGCATCCGCCGTACCGCCGATGACCATTTTGGCCTTGTTCCGGTAGCCCGCCTCGGCGCTCGCGACCGGCGGCAGCCACTCGGCGTCGCCGAACGGCGCAAGCAACTCGCGGGCGAGACGGTCTTTGCCCTCCAGCTGTTCGGCGTACGGGACACCCATCAGCGTGCACGAGCGGCACACGCCGGCGTCGAAATACGAACAGTCCATGCGGCTCTCGGAAAGGGAATCGGTGCCGAGTGAGAAAGGGTGCCCCCAGTAGGATTTGAACCTACGGCCTTCTGCTCCGGAGGCAGACGCTCTATCCCCTGAGCTATGGGGGCCAGGGTGCTCTTCCAGGCTAGCATCCCCGCACAGCGGGTCGTGACGCGGCCCGCGCGGATCAGGAAGCGGGGACGTTCCCCAGCACGCTCTGCATCAGCGGCCCGGCGTCGCCCGGCTCGAAGAAGGCGGTGGATTCCGCGACGATCCAGTACGGCCCGCGGAAGATCTGCACCTGGCCGGTCTTGCCCGGCTTGAAGTACCCCTCGACCTGCGGCGGGACCCCGTACGTCGGCACCGGCTTGGAGTCGGTGATCGCCGCGTTCTTGAGGCTCTCCATCACATCCACCGGCGGCTTGGCGACCGCGATCTGGATGACCTCTTTGCTGGTCTGGTTGAGCCAGCCGCAGGAGACGCCCTTCCAGTCGACGATCTTCTTCTCCAGCGAGCCGTCCGCGGCCGCGTAGCCCGGGTCGACGCCGAAGTTCGGGTTGTACGCGTACAGCTGGTCCGCCGTGACCACCTGGTCGCAGGTCAGCCCGACGGGAGTCGTCGGCGCCGTGGGGGTCACCACGGGCAGCGGGGTCTTGGGCGGGGTGGCGGTCGCACTGTGGGTGGCGCCCGCCGTCCGGCTCGCGGAGGGCGCGGGCGTCGCCGATGGCGCGCATCCGGCGAGAGCGGAAGCGGCAGCGAGGCCCGCCACCGTGAGGGTGGCGACAAGGGACAAACGGCGGGTGGTGGTGGTCATCTGGCGACTCGTCTCTGTGCTCGGCGCGGCTGTACGGGAGCGCACGTCGCGATGACCCTATCAATTCGAGGAGGGTCCGAACTGCCAGGGCGCACCGGCATCCGGGAGGCGCGCTCGCTCCCGGTAGAATCGTTGCTCATGACTCCCGCTGACCTCTCCGCCGCCCTGCTCGACATCGTGACGACGGTTCTCGAGCAGCGACGCGAGGCCGACGCGAGCATCCCGCAGCTCACCCTGACCGTCGACGACGTTCCGTTGGAGCGGCCCAAGAACCGCGACCACGGCGACTGGGCGTCCAACGTCGCCATGCGGCTCGCCAAGAAGGTCGGAGCGAACCCGCGCGAGCTCGCCGAGCAGATCGCGGCCGCCGCGGCGGGAATCGACGGCGTCGCCTCCGCCGAGGTCGCCGGCCCCGGGTTCATCAACTTCCGGCTGGAGGCTGCCGCCGCCGGCCAGCTGGCACAGACGATCATCGAAGCCGGACAGGCCTACGGCCACGGCACCGCTCTGGACGGACTGCGCGTCAACCTGGAGTTCGTCTCCGCCAACCCGACCGGGCCCGTCCACATCGGCGGCGCGCGCTGGGCGGCCGTCGGCGACAGCCTCGCGCGCATCCTGCAGGCCGAGGGTGCGGATGTGACCCGCGAGTACTACTTCAACGACCACGGTTCGCAGATCGACCGTTTCGCCCGCAGCCTGCTCGCCGCCTACCTCGGCGAGCCGACCCCGGAGGACGGCTACGGCGGCGCGTACATCGGCGAGATCGCGGAGCGCGTCGTCGCCGAGGCGAGCGCGCAGGGCACCGACCTCTCCGCCCTGCCGCGGGAGCAGCAGCAGGAGGTGTTCCGCTCCATCGGGACGCAGCTGATGTTCGAGGAGATCAAGAACCGCCTGCACACCTTCGGCGTCGACTTCGACGTGTACTTCCACGAGGATTCGCTGCACGAGTCGGGCGCTGTGGAGCGGGCCATCGAGCGCCTCCGCGAGCAGGGGCACATCTTCGAGGCCGACGGCGCGATCTGGCTGCGGACTACCACCTTCGGCGACGACCGCGACCGCGTCGTCATCCGCTCCAACGGCGAGCCCGCCTACATCTCGGGCGACCTGGGCTACTACCTCGACAAGCGCGAGCGCGGCTTCGAGCAGAACATCATCATGCTCGGCGCCGACCACCACGGCTACATCGGCCGCATGATGGCGATGGTGGAGGCGTTCGGCGACGTTCCGAACGTCAATCTCCAGATCCTCATCGGCCAGCTCGTCAACCTCGTCAAGGACGGCGAGCCGGTCCGGATGTCGAAGCGCGCGGGAACGATCGTCACCCTCGACGACCTGGTGGATGCGGTCGGTGTCGATGCCGCCCGGTACGCGCTGGTGCGCTCGTCCACCGACTCGCAGCTCGACATCGACCTCGACCTGCTCACCAAGCGCAGCAACGAGAACCCGGTCTACTACGTTCAGTACGCGCACGCCCGCACCCGCAGCGTCGCCGCCAACGCCGAGAAGGCCGGCGTCGACCGCAGCGTGTTCGCTCCCGAGCTGCTGACGCACGAGACCGAGTCCGCACTGCTGGGCGGACTTCAGGAGTTCCCGCGCATCGTCGCCCTGGCCGCCGAGCTCCGCGAGCCGCACCGGATCGCCCGCTACACCGAGGAGCTCGCCGGCCTCTACCACGCGTGGTACGCGGTGAGGGACGGCTCGACCCGCGTCCTGCCGCACGGTGAGGAGCCGGTGACCGACCTGCACCGCACCCGGCTCTGGCTCAACGACGCCACCGGCCAGGTCATCCGCAACGGACTCGGGCTGCTGGGCGTCTCGGCGCCCGACCGTATGTGAGAGGCGGCGAACGGATGAGCGACAACACGACGCAGGTGCTCCCTGCACCGGAGGCGGCTCCACGCCGTCGACGCCGTCTGCCGCGCCTGCTGCTCTGGATCGGCATCCCGCTCGTCGTCATCGTCGTGCTGCTCGCGGTGGCCGACGTCGCTGCGCGCGCCTACGCCGAGAAGCGGGTGTCGGATGAGATCGAGAAGAGCCTGCCCGCCGACATCCGCGGTCAGATCGACACGCACATCGGCGGCTTCTCGGTGCTTCAGCAGTACCTGGCCGGCTCGTTCCAGCAGGTGGACCTCTCGGCGCCGAACCTCGTGGTCCAGGGTGCGCCGGTGAGCGCGAAGCTCGTCGCGACCGGCGTTCCCACCGACTTCTCGAAACCCATCGCCGATGCCACGGGGACCATCTCCATCAGCGAGGACTCGCTCAACAAGCTCGTTCAGATCCCCGGGGCGACGGGCGACATCTCCCTCGGCGACGGGACCATCGGCTACGACGGCACCATCAAGCTGCTCGGGCTGCCGGTCGGCTACACGGTGACGGCGACCCCGAAGGCGGCCGGTAAAGAGGTCCTGCTCACAGCGGACAAGGCGTCGCTGAAGACGGGGGCAGGCAGCGTCGATCTGGGCCGCCTCCTGGAGACGCTCACGTCGCAGGGACCGTACCCGGTATGCGCCGCCCAGTACCTCCCGGATGGCGTGCAGGTGTCCGACATCGCCGTGCGGCCCGGGCGTGCGACGGTCACGTTCACCGCCTCGGATTTCGTGATGAACGAAGCCTTTTTGAACAGCAAGGGGAGCTGTTCGTAATACGCACCGAACGGCTCCGCCGTCCTGGATAGACTTCTCGTGCTCTCTCCATCCGGCTTCAGGGACCAATCCGGGTCCGCTCGCCTAGGAGGCCCCCACTCGTCGCGACCCGTGAGGATCCCTATGGCCTTTCCCGACTCCGCCGCGCCCGCCGGTGCACCGAATCCACTCGCCCCGTCGTGGCTGCATGTCCCGGCCGACGCGAACGCCCTGGCCCCCGGCCTCTGGTCGCGGACCACGACCCGCGCCGACGGTGAGCTGACCGTCGGGGGTGTCCCGGCCGCAGCTCTTGCCGAGCGTTTCGGAACCCCGCTCTACGTCATCGACGAAGCCGATGCGCGCTCGCGGGCCGTCGAGGTTCGCCAGGCGTTCGACGAGGCCTTCGCCGAGGTCGGAACGGGCGCGAAGGTCTACTACGCGGGCAAGGCGTTCCTGAGCGTCGAAGTGGCCCGGTGGATGGCCGAAGCCGGCCTCTTCATCGACGTGTGCTCCGGCGGCGAGCTCGCTGTCGCGCTCGCGGCGGGAGTCGACCCGGAGCGTCTCGGCTTCCACGGCAACAACAAGTCCCTCGCCGAGATCGACCGGGCCGTCGAGGTCGGCATCGGCGCGATCATCATCGACAGCCTGCAGGAGATCGACCGGATCGCCGAGGCCGCCGACCGCCACGGCGTGCGCCAGAGCGTCCGGCTCCGTGTGAACAGCGGTGTGCACGCCCACACCCATGCGTTCCTGGCGACAGCCCACGAAGACCAGAAGTTCGGCATCGGGATCGAGCACGCGGTCGACGCCGTTGAGCGCATCCGCTCGCTTCCGTCGCTGGCGTTCCGCGGGCTGCACTGCCACATCGGCTCGCAGATCTTCGGCGCGGACGGCTTCGCGGAGTCGGCGGCGCGCCTCCTGAGGCTGCACAAGCAGCTGCTGGCGGGCGGCGACGTGCCGGAACTGAACCTGGGCGGCGGTTTCGGGATCGCCTATACGTCCGCCGACGACCCCGCGCCGATCGGCGATCTCGCCCGGCGGATCGCGGAGACCGTGGCCGCGGGATGCGAGGAGCTCGACATCCCGACGCCGGTCGTGGCATTCGAACCGGGTCGCTCGATCATCGGCACCGCTGGACTCACCCTCTACACCGTCGGCACGACGAAGGACGTGCCCGTGGTCTTCCAGGACGACGGCGAGACGGCCATCCGGCGCTACGTCAGCGTCGACGGCGGGATGAGCGACAACGCCCGCCCCGCACTGTACGAGGCCGACTACTCGGCCCGCATCGCGAACCGAACCTCGCCGGCCGCGCCCGCACTCGTGCGTGTGGCAGGCAAGCACTGCGAGAGCGGCGACATCGTCGTGAACGCCGAGTACCTCCCGGGCGATGTCGAGCCGGGCGACCTGCTCGCCGTCCCGGCGACCGGCGCCTACTGCTGGCCCCTGTCCAGCAACTACAACCACGTCGGCCGGCCTCCTGTCGTCGCCGTCCTCGACGGCGCGGCCCGCGTGATCGTGCGCGGCGAGACCATCGAGGACCTCCTCGCCCGCGACACCGCGTACGAGCCGTCGGCCTCCGCCACCCGCAGCATCCCGGCCACCCGCAGCACCGCGAAGGAGCGCAGCCAGGCATGATCGAATACCGAAACCTCCGTGTCGCCCTGCTCGGCGCGGGCTCCGTGGGATCCCAGGTCGCCCGGCTCCTGCTCGACCAGGGTGACGAGTTCGCCTCCCGCGTCGGCGCACGGCTCGAACTCGTCGGGATCGCCGTCCGCGACGTGGATGCGCCCCGCGACGCGGATCTGCCGCGCGAGCTCTTCACGACCGACGCGAGCTCCCTCATCCTCGGGGCGGACATCGTCGTCGAGCTGATGGGCGGAGTCGAGCCGGCCCGTGGCTACGTGCTGGAGGCGCTCAACTCGGGCGCCGATGTCATCACCGCGAACAAGGCGCTCCTCGCGACGCACGGCCCGGAACTGTTCGAGGCCGCGGAGCAGGTCGGTGCGCAGCTGTATTACGAGGCCGCCGTCGCCGGCGCCATCCCGATCATCCGCCCGCTGCGCGACAGCCTCGCGGGGGACCGCGTCAACCGCATCCTCGGCATCGTGAACGGCACCACCAACTTCGTCCTCGACCGCATGGATGTGAACGGTGAGACCCTGCAGGACGCGCTCGCCACCGCCACCGAGCGCGGATACGCGGAGGCCGACCCGACCGCGGACATCGGCGGGTACGACGCGGCGCAGAAGGCCGCGATCCTCGCCAGCCTCGCTTTCCACACCACCGTTCCGCTCGACCGCGTCTACCGCGAGGGCATCACCAGCGTGACCAAGGCGCAGGTGGATGCGGCGCGAGCGTCCGGGGCCGTCATCAAACTGCTGGCGATCTGCGAACGCCTGACCGACCGCGAGACGGGGGAGGAGGGCGTTTCCGCACGCGTCTACCCCGCACTGGTGAGCCGGGATCATCCCCTCGCGGCCGTCCACGGCGCGCACAACGCGGTGTTCGTTCAGGCTGCCGCCGCCGGCGACCTGATGTTCTACGGCGCCGGCGCCGGCGGGGTCGAGACGGCGTCCGCCGTGCTCGGCGACGTGGTGTCCGCAGCTCGCCGCCATGTCGTCGGCGGCCCGGGCGTCGCCGAGTCGACCCACTCCGACCTGCCGGTGCTCGACGTCGGCCGGGTCGTGACGCGCTACCAGATCACTCTGGATGTGGAGGACCAGCCGGGCGTGCTGGCCGCGGTCGCGCGCATCCTGAGCGACGGCGGCGTCAGCGTCGAGACCGTGCAGCAGTCCGTTCCCAGCCACACGTCGCCTGTCGTCATCGCGGGTAACGCAGCGACAGAGCCGGGCGCCTCGATTCACGGGCGCGCGACGCCCACCGCTACCCTGGTGATCGGCACCCACGAAGCCGAGGAGGCCGCGCTCGCGGCCACCGTCGAGGCTCTCGCGGCGAGCGACGTCGTGATCGCCATCTCTTCCGTTCTCCGAGTCGAAGGATCGTAATGCCCCAGCCGAAGGCCAACAGTCGTCAGTGGCGAGGTGTCCTCCGCGAGTACGCGGACCGCCTGAACATCACGGACGCGACTCCGATCGTCACGCTCGGCGAGGGTGGCACCCCGCTCATCCCGGCCCCTGCGCTGTCCGCGCGGACCGGCGCCGACGTCTGGGTGAAGTTCGAGGGCATGAACCCGACCGGGTCGTTCAAGGACCGCGGCATGACCATGGCCATCTCGAAGGCCGTCGAGCACGGCGCGAAGGCCGTCATCTGCGCCTCCACCGGCAATACCTCGGCGTCGGCGGCGGCGTACGCGACGCACGCGGGCATCCAGGCCGTGGTGCTCGTGCCCGAGGGCAAGATCGCGATGGGCAAGCTCAGCCAGGCCATCGCGCACAATGCTCAGCTGCTGCAGGTGCAGGGCAACTTCGACGACTGTCTCGACATCGCGCGCGAGCTCGCCACCAACTACCCCGTGCACCTGGTCAACTCGGTCAACCCGGACCGCATCGAGGGCCAGAAGACCGCGGCGTTCGAGGTCGTCGAGGCGCTCGGCGACGCACCGGACTTCCACATCGTGCCCGTCGGCAACGCGGGGAACTACACCGCGTACCATCGCGGCTACAGCGAGGAGCTGCAGCGCGGCGAGACCACGAAGCTGCCGCGCATGTTCGGGTTCCAGGCGGCCGGCAGTGCGCCGATCGTCCTCGGCCACGCGGTCAAGGAGCCCGACACCATCGCCACGGCGATCCGCATCGGCAACCCGGCGTCATGGGAGCTCGCGCTCAACGCCCGCGACGACAGCGAAGGCTACTTCGGCGCGATCGACGACGCCAAGATCCTGGAGGCGCACCGCATCCTCTCCGCCGAGGTCGGCATCTTCGTCGAGCCGGCGTCCGCGATCAGCGTGGCGGGACTCCTGGAGAGGTCCGCGGCCGGGGTCATCCCGGCGGGCGCGACCGTCGTGCTCACCGTGACGGGTCACGGTCTGAAGGACCCGCAGTGGGCCCTCCGCACGGCCGACGGCTCCGACGTGCAGCCGACCGTCGTGCCGGTCGACACGACGGCCATCGCCGATGTGCTCGGGCTGGTCGCCGACCCGTCGGCATCCGCCGCCGCGAACGCCGAGGCGACCGCGTGAGCTCGCCCGACCTCCGCGGTCGCACCGTCGTCGTCAAGGTCCCGGCGACCAGCGCCAACCTCGGCCCCGGCTTCGATACGCTCGGCCTGGCGCTCGCGCTGTACGACGAGCTGGAGGTCTCCGTCCGCGATGAGCCCGGCGCGACCGTCGAGGTCATCGGCGTCGGCGAGGGCGAGGTGGCCACCGACGAGAGCAACCTGGTCGTCCGCGCCATCGCGCACACCTTCGAGGCGGTCGGCGTCGAGCTGCCCGGCCTCCGCCTGCGTGCGCGCAACAGCATCCCGCACGGCCGGGGGATGGGATCCTCCGGCGCGGCGATCGTCTCCGGCATCATGGCGGCCAAGGGGCTGCTGGAGGGTGTCGTCGACCTCGACGCGCAGCAGCTGCTGGCGCTGGCGAACGACATGGAGGGCCACCCCGACAACGTGGCGCCCGCGCTCTTCGGCGGCCTCACGATCGCCTGGGTGACACCGGACGGCCCGCGCTTCAAGAAGCTCATCGTGCACCGCGGCGTCTCGCCGCTCGTGCTCGTGCCGGAGCACGTCATGTCCACGGCCCTCGCCCGCAGCCTCCAGCCGGAGTCCGTGCCGCACGAGGATGCCGTGTTCAACCTCTCGCGCTCGGCCCTGCTCGTCGCCGCTCTCATCCAGAGCCCCGAGCTGCTGCACGCGGCGACCGAGGACAAGCTCCACCAGAGCTACCGCGCGTCCGCCATGCCGGAGACCGATCGGCTGATCACGCTCCTGCGGGAGCAGGGCTTCGCCGCCGTCGTGTCGGGGGCCGGGCCCTCGATCCTGGTGCTCGGGAGCGATCCGAGTCAGCGCCTCGCGGCCGCGAAGCTCGTGGAGGAGTCGGCGCAGACCCGCTGGCAGCCCCTCATGCTCGCGGTCGACTTCAAGGGCGCGACGGTGACCCGGCAGGATGCGGCGCGTCAGGACACAGCCCCGGCGGACACACCGGCGGCGTGACGTCCTGAGCGCTCGCGCTGAAGTGGTAAACTGCAGTCGCACCCGTGAAGAACCCGCGTCACGAGCGAATCCAGCTTCCGGGTGATCTCCTAGCAATCATGCCGTCACTCCTGCCTGCCCTCCCGGGTCTCCCTCAACGGGGAATCGGGGCGGCGACGTAGCGCGAATCAGAACGCAGCACGTACCGGCAGTTCATGTGACGAAGCTTCACAGACGGCGCGTAAGGCGCGCCGGGGGAAAGGATCCTCTTCCGTGACTGATGTCGAACTCCACGCCGGGGGCGTGGACACAAGCGACCTGACGACCCTCAAGGTGGCCGAGCTGCAAGCTCTCGCCGCCGGACTGGGCCTCCAGGGAGCAACCCGGCTCCGCAAGGGCGAGCTGGTCGAGGCGATCGCCGCTGCTCGCGCAGCGTCCGCTCCGGCCGACGCCGCCGAGCCGGTCCAGCCAGAGCCGGCAGACGCCGTCGAGGCCGAGCCGGTCGTGCCGGCCGCCGCTTCGCAGGTGCTGACCGAGCCGCTGATCGCCGAGCCGCTCATCGCTGAGCAGGCCGGCGCCGAGCGGGTCGAGCCGACCGTGGGCGAGCCGGTGCTGCCGCAGACCGACGCCGCCCGCGAACCGCGCCGCCGCGGCTCCCGCCGCGCCAGCAGCCCGGATGGAACCCAGCTCTCCGTCGGCGGGCAGAACTCCACCGCCGCGCAGGACGCGCAGCAGGGCGGATCGCAGACCGCGACGAACACAGACTCCACGGTCAGCGGCGTCGCCGCCGGCTCGCACGTCAACTCCGGCGCCACCGGTGTCGACTCGCTCATCCCCGATGTGGATGCACTGCTCGACTCCGCTCTCGCCTCCCGCGAGCAGGCCCGCGGCCAGCAGAACGGCGAGCAGGGTCAGGGCAACGGACGCCGTCGTCGCGGCCGCGGCCAGAACGGTCAGGGCGAGCAGGACCAGGCCCAGCAGTTCTCGGGTGACCAGACTCGCGGCGACCAGTCCCGCGGCGACCAGGCTCCGGCCGATCAGGCCGATGGAGCACGCCAGGACGACTCGCAGCAGGGCGATCAGGGCGACAACGCCTCGAACGAGCAGCAGGGTTCCGGCCGCAACCGCCGCAATCGCAACCGCAACAAGAACAACGCCCAGCAGAACGAGCAGGGCCAGCAGTCGCAGCAGGGCCAGCAGTCCCAGCAGCCGAAGGACCTGCAGCAGGGCGGTCAGCAGGGTGGCCAGCAGAGCCGTGGGCAGGGTCCGCAGAACGACCAGCAGCTCGACGGCGAGCGTGGTGGCCGGTACCGCGACCGCAACCGCAAGCGTCGTGGTGGTGCTCCCGGCGATGAGTTCGAGCCGGAACTGTCCGACGACGACGTCCTGATCCCGGTCGCCGGCATCCTGGACGTTCTGGACAACTACGCGTTCGTCCGCACGACCGGCTACCTGCCGGGTGCGAGCGACGTCTACGTCTCCCTCGGCCAGGTCAAGAAGTACAGCCTCCGCAAGGGCGACGCCGTGGTCGGCGCCATCCGCCAGCCGCGCGACAACGAGAACAACACGCGCCAGAAGTACAACGCGCTGGTGAAGGTCGACTCGGTCAACGGTCAGACCCCGGAAGAGGCGGCCGCCCGCGTCGAGTTCGGCAAGCTGACCCCGCTGTACCCGCAGGAGCGCCTGCGGCTCGAGACCGAGCCGTCGAAGGTGACCCAGCGGATCATCGACCTGGTGGCTCCCATCGGCAAGGGCCAGCGCGGCCTCATCGTCGCGCCGCCGAAGGCCGGCAAGACCATCGTGATGCAGCAGATCGCCAACGCGATCACCGCCAACAACCCCGAGGTGCACCTCATGGTGGTCCTGGTGGACGAGCGTCCCGAAGAGGTCACCGACATGCAGCGCACGGTGAAGGGCGAGGTCATCGCCTCCACCTTCGACCGTCCCGCGGAGGACCACACCACCGTCGCCGAGCTCGCCATCGAGCGTGCCAAGCGCCTGGTCGAGCTCGGACACGACGTGGTCGTGCTGCTCGACTCCATCACCCGCCTGGGACGTGCCTACAACCTGACCGCTCCGGCGTCGGGACGCATCCTCTCCGGTGGTGTGGACGCGTCGGCGCTCTACCCGCCGAAGCGCTTCTTCGGCGCCGCCCGCAACATCGAGCACGGCGGCTCGCTCACCATCCTGGCCTCCGCGCTCGTCGAGACGGGCTCCAAGATGGACGAGGTGATCTTCGAGGAGTTCAAGGGCACCGGCAACATGGAGCTCCGCCTGTCGCGCCAGCTGGCCGACAAGCGCATCTTCCCGGCCGTCGATGTGAACGCCTCCGGCACCCGCCGCGAAGAGATGCTCATGGGCCAGGACGAGGTCAAGATCACCTGGAAGCTGCGCCGCGCCCTCGCCGGGCTCGACCAGCAGCAGGCGCTCGAGATCGTCCTTGGCCGCCTCAAGGAGACCTCGAGCAACGTCGAGTTCCTCATGCAGGTGCAGCAGTCGATGCCCGCTCCGACCAACGGTCACGGCAACGCCCACTCGCACGGTCACGAGAACGACCGCCGCTAGCTGACGAAGCGCCCGTCCGCCGTGCCCTCGTGCGCGGCGGGCGGGCGCTTTTGCGATCCCGGAACCGAGAACTCCCAGAAGGAGACCCATGTTCGAATCGGTGAACACCCTCATCGCCGAGCACGACGACCTGCAGCGCCAGCTGTCGGACCCCGACCTGCACGCCGACCCCGTGCGCTCCAAGAAGGTCAACCGCCGCTACGCCGAGCTGTCCCGCATCGTCGCCTCCTACAACGAGTGGAAGCAGCTGTCGGACGATCTGGAGGCGGCTCGCGAGCTGGCCACGGAAGACGCCGCGTTCGCGGACGAGATCCCGGGGCTCGAGGCGAGTGTCGCCGAGACGGGAGAGCGGTTGCGCCGCCTCCTCATCCCGCGGGACCCCAACGACAGCCGTGACGTCATCATGGAGATCAAGATGGGCGAGGGCGGCGCCGAGTCCGCGCTGTTCGCCGGCGACCTGCTGCGGATGTACCTCCACTACGCCGACTCGAAGCGCTGGAAGACCGAGATCATCGAGCAGACCTCGAGCGACCTGGGCGGCATCAAGGATGTGCAGGTCGCGTTCAAGGGCAACTCGAGCGACCCGGCCGAGGGCGTCTGGGCCCACCTCAAGTACGAGGGCGGTGTCCACCGCGTGCAGCGCGTGCCCGCGACCGAGTCGCAGGGACGCATCCACACGTCCGCCGCCGGCGTGCTCGTCTTCCCGGAGGTGGACGAGCCCGAGGAGGTGGAGATCAACCCGAACGACCTCAAGATCGACGTCTTCCGGTCGTCGGGCCCCGGCGGTCAGTCGGTCAACACGACCGACTCCGCGGTGCGGATCACCCACGTCCCGACGGGCATCGTCGTGTCGATGCAGAACGAGAAGAGCCAGCTGCAGAACCGCGAAGCGGGGATGCGCGTGCTGCGCGCCCGGCTGCTCGCCCGTCAGCAGGAGGAGGCGGACGCCGAGGCCGCTGTGTTCCGCAAGGGGCAGATCCGGACGATGGACCGCTCCGAGCGCATTCGCACGTACAACTTCCCCGAGAACCGGATCGCCGACCACCGCACCGGCTATAAGGCCTACAACCTCGACGCCGTCATGAACGGCGCCCTGGACCCGGTCATCGAATCCAACATCCTGACCGACGAGGAGTCCCGCCTGGCCGACCTGGCCAACGACTAACCCGCGTCCCCTCCGTCGCTTCCTCACTTAATCCGCCGACACGCCGTCGTGGCCCGGATTAATCGAGGAAGCGATGGTGGGGAGGGGTCAGCGGAGGGCGGTGGTGGCCCGGTCGCGGGTGGTGAGGTCGCGGTGGGTGGCAGCGGCGTGCCAGCCGTCGGCCGTCAGGATCGCGCGGATGGCGGCTCCCTGCAGCTCGCCGTGCTCGAGCACGAGGGTGCCTCCGGGGTGCAGCAAGCGCTGCGCCACGCGCGAGATGGTGCGCACGACATCCAGCCCGTCAGGGCCGCCGTAGAGCGCTGCGTGCGGGTCGTGCAGCCGGACCTCGGGGTCGCGCGGGATGGCGTCGTCCGGCACGTAGGGCGGGTTCGAGATGACAACGTCGACTGTCCCGTCCAGCTGCGGCAGCGCTTCGGCCAGGTCGATGAAGACCGGCCTCAGATTCGTGGCGCCGACCTCATCGACGTTCCGGCGGGTCCAGATGAACGCCTCCGGCGAGTTCTCGACGGCATACACGCGGGCGTGCGGGACCTCGGTCGCCAGCGCCAGCGCGATCGCGCCGCTTCCGGTCCCCAGATCGACGGCGATCGGTTCGGGGGAGGCGACGGCGCGCAGCGCGTCGATGGCGAACTGGGCCACCTGCTCCGTCTCGGGGCGCGGGACGAAGACGCCCGGCCCGACGGCAAGTTCGAGCGAACGGAACGGCGCGCGGCCGGTGATGTGCTGCAGCGGCTCCCGGGCGGCCCGGCGCTCGACCAGCGCGCTCAGCCGTTCCGCGTCGTCCGCCGTGAGCGTCGCATCCATCACCACGAGGGCCTGGACGCGGCCCCGGCTCTCGCCGAGGATGTGCCCGATCAGCAGCTCGGCATCCACCTCCGGATCGGGGACGCCTGCGCGAGAGAGCGCGGCCACGGCCTCGTCCCGGAGGGAGCGGACGGAGAGGGATGCGGGGGCGGGAGGTTCGGGGGTCATCGCCCGACGAGCCTACCGTCCGTCTGGGTCCTCGTCCTCGGGGTCCGGCGTCTAGAGTGGTGACGCGATCCACCGCCACCATCCCTGAGGAAGAAGCGCATGTCCGGACACATCTATGACAACGTCACCGAGACCGTCGGTCGCACGCCGCTCGTACGGCTGAACCGGCTCGCCGAGGGAATCGACGCCACAGTTCTGGCGAAGCTCGAGTTCTCCAACCCGGCGGGCAGTGTGAAGGACCGCATCGGCGTCGCGATCATCGACGCGGCGGAGAAGTCGGGCGCCTTGCGTCCCGGCGGGACGATCGTCGAGGCCACCAGCGGCAACACCGGCATCGCACTCGCGATGGTCGGCGCCGCGCGCGGGTACCACGTGATTCTGGCGATGCCGGAGACGGCGAGCAAGGAGCGCCGCGTGCTGATGCGCGCGTTCGGCGCACAGGTCGAGCTGACGCCCGGCGCCGATGGCATGCGCGGCGCGGTCGAGATCGCCCAGCGGATCGTGGAGAGCACGGAGAACGCCATCTGGGCGCGTCAGTTCGAGAACGAGGCCAACCCGGCCATCCACCGCGCGACGACGGCCGAGGAGATCTGGGCCGACACCGACGGCGGCGTCGACATCTTCGTCGCCGGGGTGGGTACCGGCGGGACGATCACCGGCGTCGGACAGGTGCTGAAGGAGCGCAAGCCCGGTGTGCAGATCGTGGCGGTCGAGCCGCTCGACTCGCCCATCCTGAACGGAGGCAAGCCCGGCCCCCACAAGATCCAGGGGATCGGCGCGAACTTCGTGCCCGAGATCCTCGACACCACGGTCTACGACGAGGTCGTGGACGTCACCCTCGACGACGCGCTCGACGTCGCGAAGAAGCTGGCCAGCGAGGAGGGCATCCTGGCGGGCATCTCCTCCGGCGCGATCATGTGGGCGGCCCTGCAGGTGGCGAAGCGTCCGGAGAACGCGGGGAAGACGGTGGTCGCGATCGTGTGCGACACCGGCGAGCGATACATCTCCACGCCCCTCTGGGCGGACCTGCTGGACTGAGCGGGGTGCCGATCTTCGGGGCGCGCGAGGACGTCCGCAACGCACGCCGGCACGACCCGGCCGCGCGCAGCGGGTTCGAGGTCGCCGTCGCCTACTCCGGGCTGCACGCGATCTGGTCGTACCGGGTGGCGCACAGGATGTGGCAGGCCGGCCTGCGCACGCCCGCGCGCATCCTGTCGCAGCTGACGCGGTTCTTCACCGGCATCGAGATCCACCCCGGCGCCCGCATCGGCCGGCGCTTCTTCATCGATCACGGGATGGGCGTGGTGATCGGCGAGACGACGTGGGTCGGCGACGACGTGATGCTGTACCACGGCGTGACGCTGGGCGGGCGGGGGAGCGGCCACGGCAAGCGGCACCCCACGCTCGAGGACGGAGTGGTCGTCGGGGCGGGCGCGAAGGTGCTCGGTGCCATCACCATCGGCGCCCATTCGGTGATCGGAGCGAACGCGGTCGTCACCCGGGACGCCCCGCCCGACTCCCTCCTCGTCGGGGTCCCAGCGCATCCGCGCCCCCGCTCGGGCCACGAGCAGATCGCCGGTGACGACTGGCTCGACCCCGCCATCTACATCTGACCCGAAGCCCGCAGCCGCCGAGCACAGGAAAATTGTTGGCTCAAGCGGCCGAGCGCAACAACTTTCCTGTGCTCGGCGGCTCCGGGCCGGGCCGGGACGGGCGGGATGGTCAGCGGGCGGCTCGTTCGCGGGCGCGGGCGATCGCCTCGCGCTCGCGCTTGCGCGCCTCGCGCAGCTTCGACTCGGCCTCGCGGCGCGCCTTGGCCGCCTCGCGGACGGCCTTGTCCCGGGGCGCGGGATCGGGCTGCTGGGGAGCCGGCGCGGGCAGCGTGCCGCCCTTGGCGGCGACGTAGCGCTCGATCCCGTCCAGGATGCGCTCCAAGCCGAACGCGAAGTCGTCCTGCTCGCCGCCATCCGCGTCCGCGTACGTGCCAGAGGACACCAGCGGCGCCAGGTCGGGGAAGCGTTCCGGCGTGACCAGCTCGGCCAGGGCCGACGTGAATGCGTCCCCGTACGCGGGCGGACCGCCGGCCTGCCGCGACCTGTTGACGTCGCGCTCGACGATTCCCACGGCCCGGGCGTACGACGACAGCAGCAGCGCCGTCGACATCTTCTCCGGATCGGACAGGGGGAGCCCGCGCATCTCGCGGAGCCCCCAGTCGAGGACCGCGAGGTTGTTGGGCATGAGCGGGATACCGCTGATCGGGATGTCGGGGAACCAGGGATGCGCGCGCATCACGTCGATCGTCGCCATCGACCAGCGCCGGAGGCCTGCGCGCCAGTCGTGCTCGCCGTAGCCCGCGCCGGCGAGCTCGTCATCCGGCGGGATGGGCAGCTCGCACACGGCGTCCTGCATGAGGGCGAGCACGTCGTCCTTGCTGGTGACGTAGCGGTACAGCGACATCGTCGTGAAGCCCAGCTCGTTCGCGATGCGGCTCATCGACACCGCGCCCAGGCCCTCTGCGTCCGCGAGGTCGATGGCAGTGTCGATGATGCGTTCCACGCTCAACTCGCGTTTCGGACCGCGCTGCGGGTGCTCGGCCACGCCCCAGCTGAGGGCGACGGCGCGCGGGAGCGCCTCCTCCACGTCTTCCGGCATCTCCGGCGCCTTTCTCGAGCGGGTGTTGACACTCATCCTAGAACTGTGTATCACTTAAACCGTTGTATGCAGCATAAACAGTTTACGTCACACACAGAAGGAGACGGACACCATGACGAGACCAGCGATCCAGGTGACGGGTGTGCGCAAGTCCTTCGGCACGCAGACCGTCCTCGACGGCATCGACCTCCGTGTGGAGGCGGGCAGTGTGTTCGCGCTGCTCGGACCGAACGGAGCGGGCAAGACCACGCTCATCACCATCCTGTCCACGCTGGTGCACCCCGACGAGGGCACCGTCCGCGTGGCCGGCCATGACCTCGCGACCGACCCCGACGGCATCCGGCGCGCGATCAGCGTCACGGGTCAGGCGGCCGCAGTGGATGGCGTGCTGACGGGCGAGGAGAACCTTCGGATGATGGCGCGCCTGTCGGGATTCCCGGCGGCAGCGGCCAGACGCCGGGCGTCCGAACTGATCGACCGGTTCGACCTCACCGAAGCGGCCCGCAAGCGCGTCACCACCTACTCCGGCGGGATGCGCCGGCGCCTCGACCTGGCACTCAGCCTGGTCGCAACCCCGCCCGTCATCTTCCTCGACGAGCCGACCACCGGCCTCGACACGCGCAGTAGGCAGACGCTGTGGGACATCATCCACGACCTCGCGCGCCGGGGGACGACCATCCTCCTCACGACCCAGTACCTGGAGGAGGCAGACCAGCTCGCCGACCGCGTCGCCGTCCTCGACCGCGGCGTCATCGTCGCAGAGGGCACGGCCGCCGAACTCAAGGCCCAGGTCGGGGGAGAGGTCGTCGAACTCCGCGACGCGCGCGGCGAGATCGTCCGGGAACTTCCGACCGACGGCAGCGTCGGCGCGCTCCGCGCTGCGATCGGGGAGCTGGACGCGCTCGGCCTGACCGACGGCTCCATCGGCATCCGCAAGCCGTCGCTCGACGACGCTTTCCTGGCACTGACCGGGCAATCGTCCGCCACCGCATCCACCCCCGCCCCGGAAACCGAGAAGGAGGCTGTCCGATGACCGCCGTGAATGTCCCGACCGGCGCCATGCCGACCCGTCCCGAGCGCTCCGTCACTCCGCTGGCCAGCGCGCGCGTCTTCGTCGGCCGCAGCATCCGTCACTCCCTGCGGGACGTCGAGGCGCTCACGATGGCCGTCGTCCTGCCCGTGATGCTCATGCTCCTGTTCACCTTCGTGTTCGGGGGAGCGCTGGACGCCGAGGGCGGCTACGTGCAGTACGTCGTGCCCGGCATCATCCTCCTGTGCGCTGGTTTCGGCGCATCCAGTACCGCGGTGGACGTGGCCCGCGACATGAGCGACGGCATCGTGGACCGCTTCCGCACGATGCCGCTCCGCTCGCGCGGGGTCATCACCGGCCACGTCGTCGCCAGCCTGCTGCGCAACCTCCTCGCCACCGGCGTCGTGATCGGCGTCGCCCTGCTCGTCGGGTTCCGCCCGACCGCCGACCTGCTGCAGTGGATGGGCGCGCTCGGTGTCGTCGCGCTGTTCATCCTCGCGATCACCTGGTTGTATGCGGGGATCGGGCTCGCGGCGAAGAGTCCGACGGCGGCGAGCGGCTACGGCTTCGCGCTGCTGTTCCTGCCGTACCTGTCCAGCGCGTTCGTTCCGACGGACACCATGCCGTCCTGGCTGCAGTGGGTGGCCGAGAACCAGCCGATCACGCCGATCATCGAGACCATCCGCGCCTTCCTGTTCGGCCGCGATCCCGGCGCCGACCTGTGGTGGGCGCTCGGCTGGTGCGCGCTGATCATCGCCGCCGCGTACGTCTGGGCGGCCTGGCTCTTCAACCGCTCCGCCGCCCGCCGCTGACCCCTGTCCCCATCATCGGTTCCTCGATTAATCCGGCTTTCGACGGCGCGTCGGCGGATTAAGTGAGGAACCGATGGTGGGGTCAGCGGGCGGCGAAGGCGTGGAGGGCGTCGACCATGGCGTCGGTGTCGAAGGTGCCGTCGGGGCGCTTCGTGAAGTGGTGGGCGTGCATGCCGGCGTCGCGGGCGCCCTCCACATTCGGGAGGGAGTCGTCGAACAGGATCGCGTCCTCGGGCTTCACGCCGAACCGCCCGAGTGCCCGCGTGTAGATGCGGCGCTCGGGCTTCCGGGCGCCGAGCACCGCCGACACGAGGTCGTTGCCGCCGAGCACGTCGACGATCTCGGGCGTCAGCACCGGCAACGAATCCTTGAACGGGATGGGGTTGTTCGAGAGCAGGGACACCGTCCCGAGCGTCGCCGCCTCGTGCAGCGCCGCGATGGCACCGGGGATGGGCGTCATGGCGGCTTTGCGGGCCTCCTGCCACTGGGCGAGAGTCAGCCGGGCGTGGGTCACCTCGGCGAACGCGGCCAGGTACTCCTCGCTGGTGGAGTACTCGCCGATCTCGGCCGCACGCTCGAATCCGCCCGCCCACCACGTCGAGGCGAGCCGGTACTGGCTCACGCCCCCCAGCTCCGCGAGCTTGGGCAGCCGCTTGTGGAAGTCGTAGTCGTAGAGCGTCTTGTCGCAGTCGAAGAAGTAGACATCCATCGACTCCAGTATCGTCCTCCCAGTCTGGGCATCCGCTCCCCGGCTATCATTGAGCCCGTCATGGCAACCATCTACGACTGCTCGGTCGACTCCGAGCTGCTCACCGGCATGCGTCTCGCCCGGGCGGCGATCGGTCGCGGCGAACTCGTCGTCATCCCCACCGACACCGTCTACGGGGTCGCGGCCGACGCCTTCAGCCCCGCGGCGGTGCAGCGCCTCCTCGACGCGAAGGGACGCGGCCGCCAGTCGCCGCCGCCCGTGCTCGTCCCCGGCATCCCGACCCTGGCCGCGCTCGCCGAGACCGTGCCGGACGAAGTGGATGCCCTCGTCAGGGCGTTCTGGCCGGGTGGCCTGACCGTCGTGCTCCCGGCCTCGCCGTCGCTGGTGTGGGACCTGGGGGAGACCAAGGGGACCGTCGCCCTCCGCATGCCGAAGGACACGATCGCGCTCGAGCTCCTGTCGGAGACCGGGCCGCTCGCGGTGTCGTCTGCGAACCTGACCGGCCGCCCCGCAGCCCGCACCGCAGCCGAAGCAGAGGCGATGCTCGGCGATTCGATCTCCGTCTACCTCGACGGGGGAGAGGCAGGTGCTGCCTACGAGCGCGTCGAGGGCAAGGACTCCTCGTCGACGATCGTCGACGCGACCGCGCTCGCCGCGGGAGCGGGTGGCCTGCGCATCCTGCGCCAGGGCGTCATCTCGTTCGAGCAGCTGCGGGAGGTCGTCGGCGACGCCCTCGCCGTCCCCTCGGACGCCTGAGCCGTGACCCTCCTCCTCGCCCTCGCCCTGATCTCGGCGGTCATCACCTTCGGGATGTCCTTCGTCGTCTACAAGCTCGCGATGCGCTACCGGCTTTACCCGAAGATCCGGGCACGCGACGTGCACACCCGGCCGACTCCTCGGCTCGGCGGCGTGGCGATGTTCCTCGGGATACTGGTCGCCTTCGGCGTCTCATGGCTGCTGTCGAGCCAGTTCGGCGTCCTGGGCCTCATCTTCTCGGATCAGGGGCCGATCCTCGCCATCCTGGGCGCATCCCTTCTCATCGTCGTGATCGGCGTGGCCGACGACATCTGGGACCTCGACTGGATGACGAAGCTCGCCGGGCAGTTCGTCGCCGCGGGACTCGTCGCCTGGCTCGGCGTGCAGATCTACTCGCTCCCGATCGGCGGCCTGACCGTGGGATCGCCGGTGATGTCGATCGTCATCACGCTGTTCGCGATCGTGCTGGTCATGAACGCCATCAACTTCATCGACGGGCTGGATGGCCTGGTCGCCGGAGTCGCCCTGATCGCCAACGGCACGTTCCTCGTCTACACCTACCTGCTGCAGCGCGAGATCAGCCCGCAGAACTACTTCAGCCTGGCCGGCGTGATCGCGGCCATCCTGGTCGGTGCGTGCGCGGGGTTCCTGCCGCTCAACTGGCACCCGGCGAAGATGTTCATGGGTGATGCCGGCGCGCTCCTGATCGGGCTGCTCATGGCCACGTCGGCCATCTCGGTGACGGGCACGATCAACCCGGAGGCGCTGCAGACGCTCGGCAAGTCGTCGCTGGTGCCCGCGTTCATCCCCGTCATCCTGCCGTTCGCCGTGCTCGTCGTGCCGCTGCTCGACTTCGGGCTGGCGGTCATCCGGCGCCTGCGTGCCGGCAAGTCGCCGTTCAGCGCCGACCGCAAGCACCTGCACCACCGGCTGCTCGACATGGGGCACACGCACCTGCACGCCGTCCTCATCTTCTACGCGTGGACGGCCGTGCTCTCGATCGGCTGCCTGCTGTTCTTCTTCGACCCGTACTGGATGGCGATCGTGTTCGTCGCCATCGGCCTGGTCGTCTGCACCGCCTTCACCCTCGCGCCGCTCAGCCGCCGGAAGGCGAACGAGGCCGTCGCCGAGCTCGCCCCCGCGGGCAGCCGTGAGGCCGCCGAGACCGCTCGCTTCGACCAGCTCGATGTCGCCAGCGAGCGCGATACGACCACCACCACCCCCGCCCTCACCGAGGAGTCCCGATGACAGACCAGCACGGCACCGGCCCCGGGCGGCCCGTCGCCCAACCGACCTCGAACCCGGTCCTCCGCGACGTCCTGAAGTACGGGCTCATCCTGGCCGGGGCCATCGCGATCGTCGGCATGCTGCTCGGCGGACTGTTCGCGGGATGGATCGGCGTCACCAGCGCTCTGATCGGCACGGCCATGGCCGCGGTCTTCCTCTCGATCACCGCGCTCAGCATCCTGATCGCCAACCGCTTCATCGGCTCCGACCTCTTCGTCGGCCTGTTCTTCGGCATCGTGCTGGGCGGCTGGATCGTCAAGTTCGCGCTGTTCCTGGTGCTCGCGGTCGTGCTGCGCAGCCAGCCCTGGATCAACCCGACGGTGCTCTTCCTCAGCCTCATCGCGGGGGTGATCGGGTCGCTGGTGGTCGACATGATCGTCATCTTCCGGTCGCGCATGCCCTATGCCAGTGACGTCACCCTTCCGGGTGGGAAGCGCTGACCCGTATCCAATTCGTTATGGGCTGAAAACTCTTGTAGAGTTGTGAGCGATCCCCCACCCGTTCGTGCCCACCACCCGTGACGTGCGAGAAGTCCAGGGTGCCCCACCGTTCGTCGTCGCGAGAGCCATGAGCTCGACGCCCCGAAACAGGAGATAGCGCTGTTAGCTAACGCTGTGAACCTGCTGGTCCAGGCCGCAAGCTCCGATGATGGAAGCTTCCATGGCCCCTCGATCAACGAGTTCTTCCCCCCGACCCTGTTCACCATCGGTGGCCTCGAGTTCAACCGAATCTTCTTCATCCGGCTGTTCGCCACCCTCGTTCTGCTCCTCGTGTTCTGGTTCGGCACGCGTCGCATGAAGCTCATCCCCGGGCGCTTCCAGTCGGTCGTCGAGATGGGCCTTGACTTCGTCCGGGTGAACATCGCAGAAGACCTGCTGGGCCGCAAGGACGGCCGTCGCTGGCTTCCCCTGCTCACCACCATCTTCTTCATGGCGCTGTTCTTCAACCTGACGGGCATCATCCCGTTCCTGAACATCGCGGGCACCTCGGTGATCGGCGTTCCGCTCGTGCTGGCTGTCTCCGCGTACTTCGCGTTCATCTACGCCGGCATCAAGAAGAGCCCCAAGAACTTCTTCCGCAACGCACTCTTCCCGCCCGGCGTGCCGTGGTTCCTCTACATCCTGGTGACTCCGATCGAGTTCATCTCGACGTTCATCCTGCGGCCGATCACGCTGACGCTCCGACTTCTGATGAACATGGTCGTCGGGCACCTGCTCCTCGTCCTGTTCTTCACGGCGACGTCCTTCTTCATCTTCACCGCGGGCAGCTGGTGGTCGCTCTTCGGCGCGGTCACGTTCGCCTTCGGCTTCGCCTTCACCCTGTTCGAAATCCTGGTAGCACTCCTCCAGGCCTACGTCTTCGCACTGCTCACCGCTGTCTACATCCAGCTCGCAGTCGCCGAGGAACACTAAGAACGATCCGCGCACCCGCACGGATCGCCATCACGGAAGGAAACACACAGTGGACATCGCTGCAATCTCCGGCAACATCGCCACCGTCGGTTACGGTCTCGCCGCCATCGGCCCGGCGATCGGCGTCGGTATCGTCGTCGGCAAGACCATCGAGGGCGTCGCCCGTCAGCCCGAGCTGGCCGGCCGTCTCCAGGTCCTGATGTACATCGGTATCGCGTTCACCGAGGCGCTCGCGTTCATCGGTATCGCCGTCGGCTTCATCTTCGTCTAGTCCCTCTTTATCTCACTTCAATAAGGAGGAACCATGCTGAACAGTATGGTCATCGCCGCGGCGGAGGAGCAGTCACACAACCCGATCATCCCCGAGTGGCCGGATGTCATCGGTGCGCTGATCTGCTTCATCATCATCCTGTTCTTCTTCTGGAGGCTCGTGCTTCCGCGGATGAAGAAGCTGCTCGACGAGCGTGCAGAGGCGATCGAGGGCAACATCGAGAAGGCCGACGAGGCCCAGCGCAAGGCTGAGGCCCTGCTCGAGGAGTACACCGCCCAGCTCGCCGAAGCGCGCGCCGAGGCCGGCAAGATCCGCGAGACCGCTCGTGCCGACGGTCAGAAGATCGTCGCGGAGGCCCGCGAGGCCGCTGCGGCCGAAGCTGCCCGTGTCACCGCACAGGCCCAGGCGCAGCTCGAGGCGGAGCGCCAGACGGCGCTCGTCCAGCTGCGCAGCGAGGTCGGCTCGCTCGCGATCGACCTCGCGTCGACCGTCGTGCGCGAAGCCCTCGACGAGGACAAGCGTGCCCAGGCGATCGTCGACCGCTTCCTTGCGGACCTCGAGGCCGAAGAGCAGAAGGCAGGATCGGGCAACTGATGGGAAGCGCCACCAGAGAAGCATTGGCCCGGTCCGTGTCGGCACTCGCCGACCAGGGATCCAAGGCCGATCTGGCGACGGCCGAGGACCTGTTCGCCGCAGGACGAGTCGTCGCCGACTCCGCCCAGCTCCGAGCCGTCCTCGGCGACCCCACGGTCGCAGCGGAGGCGAAGGCCGCCCTCGTGAAGCGCATCTTCGGATCGCTCTCGGAGCCGGCCGTCGCTCTCCTCGACGTCATCGCCGTGCAGCGCTGGTCGTCGCACGACGATCTGCTTGCCGCGATCGAAGAGCTGGGGATCCGCGCGATCGCCTCCTCGACGCCGCGGACCGTGGACATCGTGTCCGAGCTGTTCGTCTTCGGA
This sequence comes from Leifsonia sp. T36S-04, assembly GCF_042465655.1. Classification (GTDB taxonomy): domain Bacteria; phylum Actinomycetota; class Actinomycetes; order Actinomycetales; family Microbacteriaceae; genus Leifsonia. Next base: position 2,135,070 of record NZ_CP146286.1, on the reverse strand, counting down.
GGCGCCGTGACCTCCGATGCGCAGCTCGAGCTCGCGTTGCGGAGCAAGCTGGCCTCGAGCGAGTCCAAGGCGGCCCTCGTCGAGCGCCTGCTCGCCGGCCGGGCATCGAAGGAGACGGTCGCCATCGTGCGGCAGCTCGTCCAGCAGCCGCGCGGCCGCAGCATCCGCGAGTCCCTGCGCGCAGCCGCGCGCATCGTGGCGGCCCAGCACGACCAGAAGATCGCGACGGTCTACGCCGCGACCCCGCTGCCCGACGCACAGGCCGAGCGCCTGCGCTCGGTGCTCAGCGCCACTTACGGCGACCTCAGGATCAACCAGGTCGTCGACCCCTCGATCATCGGTGGATTGCGCGTACAGATCGGTGACGACGTCATCGATGGAAGCATCGCTTCGCGCCTGACCGAACTCCGGCTTCAGCTGGCGGGCTGACCGCCTCAAGATAGGAATCACAATGGCAGATATTCAGATCAGCCCCGACGAGATCCGCGACGCGCTCAAGGATTTCGTCACCAACTACGAGCCGACCACCGCGGGGGCGACCGAGATCGGACACGTCCTGGACGCCTCCGACGGCATCGCGCACGTCGAGGGCCTCCCGAGCGTGATGGCCAACGAGCTCATCCGCTTCGCCGACGGTACCCTGGGCCTCGCCCAGAATCTCGACGAGAACGAGATCGGCGTCGTCGTGCTCGGCGAGTTCGACCACATCGTCGAGGGCATGGAGGTGACCCGCACCGGCGAGGTCCTCTCGGTCCCCGTCGGCGACGGCTACCTCGGCCGCGTCGTCGACCCGCTCGGCAACCCGATCGATGGTCTCGGCGAGATCGCCAGCGAGGGCCGCCGCGAGCTCGAGCTCCAGGCACCCGGTGTCATGCAGCGCAAGTCGGTGCACGAGCCGCTCCAGACGGGCATCAAGGCGATCGACGCCATGATCCCGGTCGGCCGTGGCCAGCGCCAGCTCATCATCGGCGACCGCCAGACCGGTAAGACGGCCATCGCGATCGACACGATCATCAACCAGAAGGCCAACTGGGAGTCGGGCGACGAGAACAAGCAGGTCCGCTGCATCTACGTCGCGATCGGCCAGAAGGGCTCGACGATCGCCGGCGTGAAGGGCGCGCTCGAGGACGCCGGAGCGATGGAGTACACCACCATCGTCGCGGCCCCCGCCTCCGACCCGGCCGGCTTCAAGTACCTCGCCCCCTACACCGGCTCGGCCATCGGCCAGCACTGGATGTACGGCGGCAAGCACGTCCTCATCGTCTTCGACGACCTGTCGAAGCAGGCCGAGGCGTACCGCGCCGTGTCGCTGCTGCTCCGTCGTCCGCCGGGACGCGAGGCCTACCCGGGCGATGTCTTCTACCTGCACTCCCGCCTGCTGGAGCGTTGCGCCAAGCTCTCCGACGAGCTGGGCGCCGGTTCGATGACCGGTCTGCCGATCATCGAGACGAAGGCGAACGACGTCTCCGCGTACATCCCGACCAACGTGATCTCGATCACCGACGGCCAGATCTTCCTGCAGTCCGACCTCTTCAACGCGAACCAGCGTCCCGCGGTCGACGTCGGTATCTCGGTCTCCCGAGTCGGCGGCGACGCGCAGGTGAAGTCGATCAAGAAGGTCTCCGGCACGCTCAAGCTCGAGCTGGCTCAGTACCGCTCGCTCGAGGCGTTCGCGATGTTCGCGTCCGACCTCGATGCGGCGAGCCGTCGCCAGCTGGCCCGTGGCGCGCGCCTCACCGAGCTGCTCAAGCAGCCGCAGTACTCGCCGTACCCGGTGGAGGAGCAGGTCGTCTCGATCTGGGCCGGCACCAACGGCAAGCTCGACGAGGTCGCCGTGGAGGACGTCCTGCGCTTCGAGAAGGAGCTGCTCGACCACCTGCGCCGCAACACCGACATCCTGACCACCCTGCGCGAGACCAACGTCCTCGACGACGACACGGTCTCGAAGCTCGGCTCTGCGGTGGACGCGTTCAAGCTCGAGTTCCAGACCGGTGAGGGCAAGCCCCTCGCTTCGGTCGGACGCGAGGAGTTCACGCCCATCGACGAGGACGAGGTCGACCAGGAGCGCATCGTCAAGGCCAAGCGCTGAGCGCTGAGCCGACGAGAATAGGTAAGAGGACTTAAGACATGGGAGCACAGCTTCGGGTCTACCGGCAGAAGATCAAGTCTGCCCAGACGACCAAGAAGATCACCCGTGCGATGGAGCTGATCTCCGCCTCCCGCATCCAGAAGGCGCAGGCGCGGGTCGCCGCCAGCTCGCCGTATGCCCGCGCCATCACGCGCGCGGTGTCGGCGGTGGCGACCTACTCGAACGTCGATCACGTGCTGACCACCGAGCCGGAGAAGATCGAGCGCGCCGCGATCGTCATCTTCTCGTCGGACCGCGGTCTGGCAGGTGCGTTCAACACGAACGTGCTGAAGGAGTCCGAGAAGCTCGCCGAACTGCTGCGCAGCCAGGGCAAGGAGGTCGTGTACTTCCTCATCGGCCGTAAGGCACAGGGCTACTTCGGCTTCCGTCGCCGCGCGTTCGAGCGGGTCTGGACCGGCAACACGGATGCCCCGGAGTTCGAGCAGGCGAAGGAGGTCGCGGACGCGATCCTCGAGTCCTTCCTGCGCGACGCATCCGACGGCGGCGTCGACGAGATCCACATCATCTACAACCGCTTCGTCAGCATGCTGACCCAGGAGCCGCAGGTCATCCGCCTGCTGCCCCTGGAGGTCGTCGAAGGCGTGGAGGAGCCGGACCGCACGCAGGTCCTGCCGCTGTACGAGTTCGAGCCGGATGTAGGGACCGTGCTCGACTCGCTGCTGCCCGTCTACATCGAGAGCCGCATCTTCAACGCGATGCTGCAGTCGGCCGCCTCCAAGCACGCGGCGACGCAGAAGGCGATGAAGGCCGCGAGCGACAACGCCGACAAGCTCATCACCGACTACACGCGTCTCGCGAACAACGCCCGCCAGGCGGAGATCACCCAGCAGATCTCCGAGATCGTCGGCGGCGCGGACGCGCTGAGCTCGGCCAAGTAAAACGTCTACGAGAGAGATAACGAACATGACTACCGCTACCGCCGAAGCCCAGGCTTCGACCGCGCAGCCGGGCGTCGGGCGCATCGCGCGCGTCACGGGCCCGGTTGTCGACATCGAGTTCCCGCACGACGCGATCCCCGGCATCTACAACGCGCTCAAGACCACGATCACGATCGGCGAGCAGTCGACCGAGATCACGCTCGAGGTCGCTCAGCACCTCGGCGACGACCTGGTCCGTGCCATCGCGCTGAAGCCGACCGACGGCCTGGTCCGCGGCGGCGAGGTGCGCGACACCGGCGCCCCGATCTCCGTCCCCGTCGGTGATGTCACCAAGGGCAAGGTCTTCAACGTCACCGGCGACATCCTCAACGGCGAGCCGGGCGAGACGGTGGAGATCACCGAGCGCTGGCCGATCCACCGCAACCCGCCGGCGTTCGACCAGCTGGAGTCGAAGACCCAGCTCTTCGAGACCGGCATCAAGGTCATCGACCTGCTGACCCCGTACGTGCAGGGTGGCAAGATCGGCCTGTTCGGCGGCGCGGGCGTGGGCAAGACCGTCCTCATCCAGGAGATGATCCAGCGCGTCGCGCAGGACCACGGTGGTGTGTCGGTGTTCGCCGGTGTCGGCGAGCGCACCCGTGAGGGCAACGACCTCATCCACGAGATGGAGGAGGCGGGCGTCTTCGACAAGACCGCGCTCGTCTTCGGCCAGATGGACGAGCCGCCGGGAACGCGTCTCCGCGTCGCGCTGTCCGCGCTGACGATGGCGGAGTACTTCCGCGACGTTCAGAAGCAGGACGTGCTGCTCTTCATCGACAACATCTTCCGCTTCACGCAGGCCGGTTCCGAGGTCTCCACGCTGCTGGGCCGCATGCCCTCCGCCGTGGGTTACCAGCCGAACCTCGCCGACGAGATGGGTGTGCTCCAGGAGCGCATCACCTCGACCCGCGGTCACTCGATCACGTCCCTCCAGGCGATCTACGTGCCGGCCGACGACTACACCGACCCGGCGCCGGCGACCACGTTCGCCCACCTCGACGCCACGACCGAGCTCTCCCGTGAGATCGCGTCGAAGGGCCTGTACCCGGCTGTCGACCCGCTGACCTCGACCTCGCGCATCCTCGACCCCCGCTACCTGGGCGCCGACCACTACCGCGTGGCCACCACGGTCAAGCAGATCCTCCAGAAGAACAAGGAGCTGCAGGAGATCATCGCCATCCTCGGTGTCGACGAGCTCTCCGAAGAGGACAAGATCACGGTGTCGCGTGCGCGCCGCATCCAGCAGTTCCTCTCGCAGAACACCTACATGGCGAAGAAGTTCACCGGTGTCGAGGGTTCGACGGTTCCGCTGAAGGAGACGATCGAGTCGTTCGACGCCATCGCCAAGGGCGAGTTCGACCACGTCGCCGAGCAGGCGTTCTTCAACGTCGGAGCCATCTCCGACGTGGAAGAGAAGTGGGCGCAGATCCAGAAGGAGAACGGCTGACATGGCTGTCCTCACCGTGAGCGTCGTCGCCGCCGACCACGAAGTCTGGTCGGGTGAGGCGAGCATGGTCGTCGCGCGCACCGTGGAGGGGCAGATCGGTATCCTGCCCGGCCACGAGCCGCTTCTCGCCATCCTCGCGCAGGGCGAAGTTCGCGTGACCCTGAACGGTGGGGAGTCGATCTCGGCACAGGCCGATGACGGCTTCCTCTCCGTCGAGAACAACACGGTCACCATCGTTGCCCGCCAGGCCGAACTGGTCTGACATGCCTGAGAACACGGGAGCCCCGCTGGAGCGCCATTTCGGAGACGTCCGCGTCCCGATGCTGGTCGCGATGGCGGGGCTTCCCGGTTCCGGGAAGTCCACGCTCGCGGAGATCCTCGCCGGGCGCCTGGGCGCGACGGTGATCTCGGTGGACCCGATCGAGGCCGCGGTACTCCGTGCCGGGATCGATTCCGACCAGCCGACGGGTCTCGCGGCTTATCTGGTCGCAGAGACCATGGCCGAGCAGGTCCTGCTCTCCGGCCATTCCGTCGTCGTGGACGCCGTCAACGCGGTCGAGCCGGCGCGCTTGCAGTGGCGCGATCTGGCGGAGCGCTGCGACGTCAAGCTCCGGGTCATCGAGACCGTGTGCTCCGATCCTGCGCTCCACGAGGAGCGCCTGTCGAAACGGTCCGGCCTGGTCGCCGCATACGCGGTGGAGCAGAGCGTCGACGAGTACGACGAGTGGAAGGGCGCCTGCGGCTCGCTTCCGCGCGTCACGCTCGACACCGCAGCCCCCCTGGGCTCGAACGTCGACACGGCACTGGACTTCGTGGGGAACTAGCGTGCTCATCCTGCTCCCGCCCTCGGAGACGAAGCGGGACGGGGGAGCGGGGTCGCCGCTCGCGCTGGACCGCCTCCGGTTCCCGTCGCTGCACGCCGTCCGGCGTGAGGTCGTGGATGCCGTCGTGTCGCTGTCCGCCGATCATGACGCGTCCGTCCGGGCGCTGGGGCTCGGCCCGAAGCAGGCCGGCGAGGTGGAACGGAACCGGGCGATCCCCTCCGCCCCCACCATGCGTGCGCTCGAGCGGTACACCGGAGTGTTGTACGACGCCCTCGATGCGGAATCGCTCGGGGAGTCCGCGTGGGCGGTCGCCGGTGAGACGGTGGCGGTGCAGTCGGCCCTGCTCGGTCTCGTCGGCGCCGCGGACCTCGTTCCGGCGTACCGGCTGTCGTTCGACTCCCGTCTGTCGCCGAAGCGGGGGACTCCCTCGCTCAAGAAGCGCTGGGCCGCCGCAGGGGCCTCCGCCTTGGCTGCGCGCGACGACCTGCTGCTCGACCTGCGGTCGGAGGGGTACGCCGCCCTCGCGCCGCTGCCCGACCGTGACGGCGCCCACTATGTCCGGGTGCTCGCCCGGGATGCCGGCGGCCACGTCCGCGCCCTCAATCACTTCAACAAGCAGGCGAAAGGCCTGCTGACACGGGCGCTCCTCGAGGCGGGAGCGTCGTTCGGCTCGACAGCGGAGCTGCTGGCGTGGGCGCGTGACGAGGGCTACGAGCTTCGTCCCGCCGGGGACGGATCCCGCGCGCTCGAGCTGATCGTCCCCGAGGTGCGAGGCGCTCCCGGGCGGCTGATGGCGGCCCTTCGGGCCTGATACATCGGCGCGCGACTCACCGCCAACTCTCAGTGGTGCGGTCCTGCAAAATGAGATAAGCTCACGAACAAGAGAGAGGATCACTGATCCGAGGCGAGGGCGCACGCAGTGCGATCCTTCGTCCTCAACAAGTCGGGCCGATGTGCAGGGGCCGGCGCTTCATCCCCAAGCGCCGTTTCCATGTCGGAGTGTGAGGCACCAAGAATCCGCCTGCGGTCGGGCACGTGCGGCATTTTTCCTCACCAGCGAGAATCCGGCGTCGGAGTCCTCCGCCGTCGGCCCGACTCTCTCGGTAACACGCCAGGCGGCGATCAGGCGCGGAAGCAGCCTTCGAAGTGGTCGTCGACCATCCCCGTCGCCTGCATCAACGCGTACATCGTGGTCGGTCCGACGAAACGGAACCCCCGCCGTCGCAGTTCTTTGCTGAGGGCGGTCGATTCGGCGGTGACCGCCGGAATCTCACCCCAGGCCCGTGGCCGCTTGGCCGCGGGCGCCGGGGCGAAACTCCACATCAATTCCTCGAGAGGGACGTCGAGCGCGAGCGTCGCCCGTGCGTTCGAGATGGTGGCCTCGATCTTGCCGCGGTGACGGATGATGCGGGCGTCCTGCAGCAGTCGCTCGACGTCCGCCTCGGTCATCGCCGCGACGAGTGACGGCTCGAACCCGTGGAACACCTCGCGGAGCGCCGGGCGCCGGCGCAGGATCGTGATCCACGCGAGACCCGCCTGGAAGCCCTCGAGGCAGAGCTTTTCGTACAGCGCCCGAGGGTCGTGCTGCGGGACTCCCCACTCCTCGTCGTGGTAGCGCCGGTATTCCGGGTCGCTTGCCGACCAGGAGCAGCGGGGAATCCCATCGTCGCCGACGATGACGGCGGCGCGCATGTCCGGTGTTTCAGGCGTCGCGCTCATGCGGCCAGCAGGATCCCTTCGTGCTCCAGCAGCCACAGCTTGGTCGGGATGCCGTCCCCGCCGCTGTACCCGGTCACGCGCCCACTGGAGGACAGCACGCGGTGGCACCCGACGATGATCGGAACCGGGTTGGCGCCGACGGCGCCGCCGATCGCCCGCCCGTAGCCGACGTGACCGAGCGAGGCGCCGAGCTCGCCGTATGAGACGAACGTGCCGAATTCGAGGGCGGCCAGTCGCTCCCACACGGCCTGCCGGAATGGAGTGCCCTGCAGGCGCACCGGGATCTCGAACGAGCGCCGGGAGCCCGCGAAATACTCGTCGAGCTGGGCCGCAGCGTCATCGAGGACCGGCGTGCTGCGCTCAGGATGCTCGTCGAGCGGGAGGTGACCCGCGCGCTCGATCGAGAGCGACGTGACGGCGGTGCCGTCACTGGTCAACTCGAGCCGCCCGATGGGGCTCGTGGTGCGAAGGAGATAGGCGAAAGAACTGCTCATGGGTCGACTCTAGAGCGCGCCGCCGACGGGCACTCGCGGGAATCAGACATCGGGGAGAACTCGCCGCGGGGGCTGCCTGTGGACAGGTCTACCGAGGCGTCCGGCGTCGGACCCGGTGCCTAGACTCGTAGGCATGGCGAACATCGAATACCGCACCCTCGGCCGCTCCGGACTCGTCGTCTCGACGGTCGGTCTCGGCTGCAACAACTTCGGACGGAAGGACACCGCGACCGAGACCCAGGAGGGGACCGACGCGGTGATCGGAGCCGCGATCGACGCCGGCGTGACTCTGTTCGACACCGCCGACATCTACGGCAAGGAGCGCGGGCTCTCCGAGACGCTGATGGGGAACGCGCTCGAAGGCAAGCGCGACCGGATCGTGCTCGCCACCAAGTTCGGGATGGACATGGCCGGCGTCAATGGTCCGGACTGGGGAGTGCGCGCATCCCGGCGCTACATCCGGCTGGCCGTGGAGAGCTCGCTACGCCGCCTCCGGACCGACTGGATCGACCTCTATCAGCTGCACCAGCCCGACGCGGTCACGCCGATCGAGGAGACCCTCGAGACGCTCGACGACCTCATCGCGGAGGGCAAGATCCGCTACATCGGCCACTCCAACCTGACCGGCTGGCAGATCGCCGAGGCGGAGTTCACGGCCGAGCTGCACGGTCACCCGAAGTTCATCTCCGCCCAGAACGAGTACAGCCTCCTGGCGCGCGACGCCGAGCGGGAGGTCATGCCCGCCGCGAACCGCTACGGACTCGGCTTCCTGCCGTACTTCCCGCTCTACAACGGCCTGTTCACGGGCAAGTTCAGCCGCGAGGGCGGCCCGGCCGACAGCCGCATCATGACCCTGCGCAAGCACCTGCTCGACAACGCGCCGTGGGACCGCATCGACCGATTCCAGGCCTTCTGCGACGAACGCGGCGTCACCATGCTGCAGGCGACATTCGCGTGGCTGCTCGCGCAGCCCGGTCTGACCAGCGTGATCGCGGGTGCCACGAAGCCGGAGCAGATCGTCGCGAACGCCGAGGCTGCAACGGCGTGGACGCCCAGCGCAGAGGATGTCGCAGCCATCTCGGAGATCTTCGCGACCGACTGAAAGATCCACTTGTGAGTGAGCACTCACTCAGCGTAAACTCGCCGCGTGATCGACGACGCCGAAGCACCCCCGCGCACACGCGCCCAGCCGATGTCGGCCGACGACCGCAAGGCGATGATCATCGATGCGGTCATCCCGCTGCTGCTGGAGCACGGCCGCGCCGTCACCTCCCGGCAGATCGCCGACGCCGCGAATATCGCCGAGGGCACGATCTTCCGCGCCTTCGGCGATAAGGAGACGCTGGTCCAGGCGGCCATCGAGAAGTACCTCGACCCGGAGCCGCTGCGTGAGGCCCTGCGGAGCATCGACCCCGCGCTGCCGCTCGAGAACAAGGTGCGCGCCATCCTCTACCTGCTGCGCGAGCGATTCCACAGTGTCATGCGCATCATGGCGGTGACGGGGCCGCAGCGCCCGCCCGTCCCGCAGGAGCGGGGGGAGTTCGCGCGGATCATCGGCCGCATCCTCGAACCCGAGGCGCGCGAGCTGAACTGGCCGCCCGAGCGGGTCGCGCACGTGCTCCGCCTGATCAGCTTCTCGGCGGCGTTCCCCGCGCTCAATGAGGGCATCGAGTTCAGCATCGACGACCTGGCGCGCATGGTGCTGGTCGGCGTCGCCGGCACGTCCCCCCATGTCTCGCGCCCGACCACGTCCGCGACCACAACCGCCCCACATCCCACTTCCGCGACGGAGGCATCATGCTCCTGAGACTTCTCGGCCGGTTCCTCCGGCCGCACTGGCCGCTGCTGATCGGGGTGATCGTCTTCCAGCTCGCCCAATCGCTGCTCTCGCTGTGGCTGCCCACGCTGAATGCGCAGATCACCGACAACGGGATCGCCAAGGGAGACACCGGCTACATCCTGTCGGTCGGCGCCGAGATGCTCGGCGTCACCCTGGTGCAAGTGGCGTGCGCCATCACCGCCGTGTACTTCGGCGCCAAGGTCGCGATGCTCGTGGGCCGCGATCTGCGCGAGGCGATCTTCCGCCGGGTGGGGGAGTTCTCCGAGCGCGAGGTGACCTCCTTCGGCGCGCCGTCGCTCATCACCCGCAACACGAACGACGTCCAGCAGGTGCAGATGCTCGTCATGATGACGTGCACCCTGCTGGTGTCCGCTCCCATCCTCGCGGTGGGCGGGATCGTCCTCGCGATGCAGCAGGACATCGACCTCTCGTGGCTGATCGCGGTCAGCGTCCCGACCCTCCTGGTCGCGGTGAGCATCATCATCGCGCGCATGGTGCCGCTGTTCCGGCGCATGCAGGACAGGATCGACCGCGTCAACCGCGTGCTCCGGGAGCAGCTCAGCGGTATCCGGGTCGTGCGCGCGTTCGTGCGAGAGGACGTCGAGACCACCCGCTTCCGCACGGCGAACGACGAGGTCACGGAGACGGCGCTGAAGGCCGGCCGCCTGTTCGCGCTGATGTTCCCGATCGTGATGCTGGTGCTCAACGTGTCGAGCGTCGCGGTGATCTGGTTCGGCTCGTTCCGCGTTCAGGACGGCTCGCTGCAGGTGGGGACGCTGACGGCGTTCCTGCAGTACCTGATGCAGATCCTGATGGGCGTGATGATGTCGACGATGATGGCCGTCCTCGTTCCGCGCGCCGCCGTCTGCGCTGACCGGATCGGCGAGGTGCTCGGCACCGAGCCGTCGGTGCGCGCATCCGACGACCCCGTCACCGCGGTGACGGCCCGCGGAACGGTCGAATTCGTCGATGTCGGCTTCTCGTATCCGGGCGCGGAGCATCCCGTGCTCACCGACATCACCTTCTCGGCGGAGGCCGGCAAGACCACCGCCGTCATCGGGAGCACGGGCGCAGGCAAGACCACGCTCGTGAACCTCATCCCGCGCCTCTTCGACGCGACGAGCGGCATCGTGCTCGTCGACGGCGTGGATGTGGCCGACCTCGACCCCGAGCTCCTCTGGTCGCGGATCGGGATCGTGCCGCAACGGCCCTACCTCTTCTCGGGAACGGTCGCATCCAACCTCCGCTACGGCAACCCCGACGCGACGGACGACGAGCTCTGGCACGCGCTCGAGGTGGCGCAGGCGTCCGACTTCGTCCGCGAGATGCCGGAGGGCCTGGATGCGCACATCGCGCAGGGCGGGACGAACGTGTCCGGCGGCCAGCGTCAGCGCCTCGCGATCGCCCGGGCGCTGGTGCGGAAGCCGGAGATCTACGTCTTCGACGACTCGTTCTCGGCCCTCGACACCGCGACCGACGCGCGGCTGCGCGCCGCGCTCGCACGGGACGTGGCCGACGCGACGATGATCGTCGTCGCCCAGCGTGTGTCCACCATCGTGGATGCCGACCAGATCATCGTCCTCGACGACGGCCGCGTGGTGGGCCGAGGCACGCACGACGAACTCGTGGAGAGCAACCCGACGTACGCGGAGATCGTGTCGTCGCAGCTCGCCGCCCAGGATGCAGCGTAAGGAGAGACCGGATGAGCGACAAGACGACGACACCGGCCCCACCCGCAGGACCCCCGATCCGCCGAGGCCCGGGCGGCGGCGGACCCTTCGCGGGCTTCGGCATGCCCGTCCAGAAGTCGATGAACTTCGGCCCCAGCGCCAAGCGCCTGCTCGGCCGGCTGCGCCCCGAACGGCTGCCGCTCGTCGCGGTGACCGCGCTCGCCGTGGTGTCGGTGGCCTTCGCGGTGCTCGGGCCGAAGCTGCTCGGCAACGCGATCAACCTCGTCTTCGCGGGCGCCCTGTCGCTGCAGTTCCCGAAGGGGATGACCCAGGAACAGGCCATCGCGGCGGTCCGGGCGACGGGGCAGGACCAGTACGCCGATCTGCTGGCCGGAACCACGTTCACCCCGGGAGCGGGCATCGACTTCACCGCGGTCGGACACATCCTGCTGTGGGTGCTCGCCCTCTACGTTCTCTCCTCGATCTTCAGCTATCTGCAGGCCTACGTGCTCAATGGGGTCACTCAGCGGACGGTCTATCGGCTGCGGGCCGACGTCGAGGACAAGCTCCACCGGCTGCCGCTGAAGTACTTCGACGGGATGCAGCGCGGTGAGCTTCTGAGCCGGGTCACCAACGACATCGACAACATCTCGCAGTCCCTGCAGCAGACGATGAGCCAGCTGCTCACGTCGCTCCTGACGGTGGTCGGGGTGATCGTGCTGATGTTCGTGATCTCGCCGCTGCTGGCGGCGATCGCGCTGATCACCATCCCGCTGACGCTGGTCATCACCTCCCTCATCGCGAAGCGCTCCCAGAAGCTGTTCGTGGCTCAGTGGCGACACACCGGCGAGCTGAACGGCCAGATCGAGGAGGCCTTCACTGGCCACTCGCTGGTGAAGGTGTTCGGCCGGCACCGCGAGGTGGAGGCGCGGTTCCGGGAGAAGAACCAGGAGATGTACCGGGCGAGTTTCGGCGCCCAGTTCATCTCGGGCATCATCATGCCCGCGATGATGTTCGTCGGGAACCTGATGTACGTCGCGATCGCGGTCGTCGGAGGACTGCAGGTCGCGACCGGGGCGATGCAGCTCGGCGACGTGACGGCGTTCATCCAGTACTCCCGGCAGTTCACGCAGCCGCTCACCCAGCTGGGGTCGATGGCCAACCTGCTGCAGTCCGGCGTCGCCAGTTCCGAGCGGGTGTTCGAGCTGCTGGATGCCGATGAGCAGTCCGCCGACCCGCGCCGGCCGGAGAGCCCGGAGGGGACGAAGGGGCTGCTCGCGTTCGAGGACGTGTCGTTCCGGTACACCGAGGACACCCCGCTGATCGAGCACCTGTCGCTGGTCGCGCAGCCGGGGCAGACGGTCGCCATCGTCGGTCCGACCGGTGCGGGCAAGACGACCCTGGTCAACCTGATGATGCGGTTCTACGACCTGGACGGCGGGCGCATCACGCTCGACGGCGTGGATGTCGCGACGATGAGCAGGCACGACCTCCGCAGCCGGATGGGGATGGTGCTGCAGGACACCTGGCTCTTCAAGGGCACCATCCGCGACAACATCCTGTACGGGAGGCCGGATGCGACCGACGCGGAAGTGCTCGACGCCGCACGCGCGACGTATGTCGACCGGTTCGTGCACTCCCTCCCGGACGGCTACGACACCGTGCTCGACGACGAGGGGTCGAACATCTCGGCGGGTGAGAAGCAGCTGCTGACCATCGCGCGTGCCTTCCTCGCGCGGCCGAGCGTCCTCATCCTCGACGAGGCGACGTCGTCCGTCGACACCCGGACGGAGGTGCTGGTGCAGAAGGCGATGAGCGCACTGCGGGCGGATCGCACGTCGTTCGTCATCGCCCACCGGTTGTCCACCATCCGCGACGCCGACCTCATCCTGGTGATGGAGGCGGGACGGATCGTCGAGCAGGGGACGCACTCCGAGCTGCTGGCCCGAGGCGGCGCGTACTACTCGTTGTACAACGCGCAGTTCGCCGGAGCCGCGGATCAGTAGGAGGTCGCCTTCGGCCTCACTGCTCCTTGAGACGGGAGGCGAACGCGCGCACGCACCAGAAGGCGCCGTACGCGATCAGGCCGAGCGCGATGAGCACGAGAAGGACGACACCGTACGGCACCTTCGTCAGCGCCTTGAGGCTGCCGTCCAGACCGCCGGCCTTCTCGGGGTCCGCAGTGATCGCGCCGAAGATGACGAGGCCGCCGACGATCACCAGGGCGATTCCTTTTGCGACGTAACCGACGCGTCCCAGGGTCGTGGTGATGGTCGCCCAGCGGTTCGGGGGCAGCCGCAGATCCCGTTCGAAGCGGTGCGTCACACCGTTGAACACGAACACGATGCCGGCGGCGACGATTCCGAGGCCGATCGCGGCGAGGAGCCAGACGCCTCCGGGCGTCGCGAGAAGTTGCCCGGACGCGGACTTCTCGGACGACGACGCGTTCTTGTGGCCGCCGGCGGCGATGGAGACGGCGATCGCTGCCAGCGCCGCGTAGACGACGCACTTGGCCACTTCGATCAGCTTCTCCCCGGGCTTGTGCGCGGTGATCGCTTGGAGGATCTGCCAGAGCGACAGGAAGATCAGCCCGACGATCACGGCCCAGAGGACGAACAACCCGCCGGGCACGTCGACCAGCGCCTGGAGGGCGCCGGACTGGTCGGCGTTGCCGCCGGAGCCGAACGCGACGGCGAGGGCGATGATCCCGATGAGGATGTGCAGGATGCCGATGGCGGCAAGACCCACCCGTGCGAGCACGCGGACAGCAGGCTGGCGCTCCACGCGGGCGGCGACTCGGGTAGGGGAGGTCATGCTGTGAACGGTACCCGGCGTTCCAGGCTTCCGGAATCTCGGGTACCGTAGAGGACTGAGTCCGCCGCGCCGTCGCGTGGCGGCGAGATCTGAATAGAGGAGGCCGGCATGGACATCGACCTCAGCGTCTTGCGTCTCATGGAGCGCGAGAAGGAGATCCCGTTCGACGAGCTCGTGCAGATCATCGAACAGGCGATCCTGACCGCGTACCTGAAGCACACCAACCAGCCCGATCACCGGCACGGTCACAGCGACCAGCCGCCGGCCGCGCGTGTGCACCTCGACCGCAAGACCGGGCATGTCAGCGTCTTTGTGCCGGAGCACGACGACGAGGGCAACATCATCGGCGAGGCCGAGGACAGCCCCAGTGACTTCGGCCGGATCGCGGCGTTCGCCGCGAAGCAGGTGATCAACCAGCGACTGCGCGACATCGCGGACGACGCGGTGCTCGGCGAATTCCGCGGCCGCGAGGGCGACATCGTCGCCGGCGTGATCCAGCAGGGACCGAACCCGCGCATGATCCACATCGACCTCGGGTCCGTGGAGGCCATCCTCCCGCCCGAGGAGCAGGTGCCGGGCGAGGAGTACACGCACGGGTCCCGCATCCGCGTCTACGTCACGAGTGTGTCCAAGGGCACGAAGGGCCCGTCGATCATCGTGTCGCGCACCCACCCGGCGCTGGTCCGCAAGCTCTTCGCCCTCGAGGTGCCGGAGATCGCGAGCGGCGTCGTCGAGATCGTGTCACTGGCTCGCGAGGCCGGCCACCGCACCAAGATGGCGGTCCGCGCGACGGAGCCGGGCGTGAACGCCAAGGGCGCCTGCATCGGCGAGCTCGGCCAGCGCGTGCGGGCCGTGACGGCCGAGCTGAACAACGAGAAGATCGACATCGTCGACTACTCGCCGGACCTCGCGACGTTCGTGTCGAGCGCACTGAGCCCGGCGAAGGTCACCAGCGCGTTCGTCATCGACGAGTCGCTGAAGGCCGTGCGCGCGCTCGTTCCGGACTACCAGCTCTCCCTCGCCATCGGCAAGGAGGGCCAGAACGCCCGCCTCGCGGCCAAGCTGACCGGCGCGAAGATCGACATCCAGCCGGATTCCATCCTCGACCGCGACTGATACGCCTGCCGCGTATCGGCCGGGAGTGTTCGGCGCCGGTCGCCGAGAGGAGTAAGATGGAACCCGTCAGAACGTGCGTCGGATGCCGTTCTCGCGCTCCCCGGTCCTCTCTTCTGAGGATCGTCGCCCATGATTCGGAACTCGTGGCGGATCCGTCCGCCACCCGTCCAGGGCGGGGTGCGTGGCTGCATCCGGTCGACGAGTGTCTCGACCTCGCGCTGAAGCGCCGGGCCTTCGGCCGGGCGCTGCGTGTGGAGGGGATGCTCGACACCGCGACCATCCGGTCGCAATTCATTAGAACAGGCTGAAGAAGTTGACTTCACATGAGTGACAACCGATGAGTGTCTCGAAATGAGATCCGTCCGCTATTAACGCCTGCCCCTGTCTGGGGTGGGCCCAGACAGGAGAATTGTGGCTGCAAAACCACGCGTACACGAGGTCGCGAGCGAACTCGGCGTCGACAGTAAAGTCGCGCTCGCGAAACTCAAGGAGATGGGCGAGTTCGTCAAGGGACCGTCCTCCAGCATCGAGCCGCCGGTAGCGCGCAAGCTCCGCGCCGCACTCGAGGCAGAAGGCGCCAAGCCGGCGCCCGAGAAGGCGACCGCCGCCGCACCCAAGGCGCCGTCCCAGGCGCCGCGCCCAGCCGCGCCGCGTCCGCCGCAGCCCGAGGCTGCGTCCGACGAGGCGACCGGCCCGAAGCCGCAGGCGCCGATGTCGGTCGCCGAGCGTCAGGCCGCGGCCGAGAAGGCCGCTGCCGAGAAGGCTGCTGAGCAGGCCGCCGAGAAGGCCGCAGCAGGCACCCCGGCCGAGAGCACCCCGGCGACGCCGGACGCCGTCAAGCCGACGACGCCGCGTCCCGCCGGCGGCAGCATCCCGCGTCCGGGTGCTCCGCGACCGGGCAACAACCCCTTCGCGAGCAACCAGGGCATGGGCCAGCGCGCGCCGCGCCCGGGCAACAACCCCTTCTCGTCCTCGCAGGGCATGGGACAGCGTCCCTCGCCCAGCAACATCCCTCGTCCCACCCCGCCGCGTCCCGGTGCGCCCCGCATCGGCGCGCCCGGCCAGGGTGCAGGCGGCAACCGCCCCGGGCAGCGTCCGGGCGGCGGTGGCGGAGGCCGTCCCGGCTTCCAGCAGCGCCCCGGCAGCGGTGGCGGTGCAGGAGCGGGCGCCGGTGCAGGCGGCGGCTTCCAGCGGCCCGGCGGCGGCTTCGGCGGCCCGCGTCCCGGTGGTGGCGGCGGCCGTGGTCGTGGCCCCGGCGGTGGCACCGCAGGTGCGTTCGGTCGCGGTGGCGGCAAGAGCAAGGCACGCAAGTCGAAGCGCGCGAAGCGCCAGGAATTCGAAATGCGGGAGGCCCCGTCGCTGGGCGGCGTGAGCGTCCCCCGCGGCAACGGCGAGACGGTCGTCCGTCTGCGTCGCGGCTCGTCCATCTCGGACTTCGCCGACAAGATCGATGCGAACCCCGCATCGCTGGTCACTGTCCTCTTCCACCTGGGAGAGATGGCGACGGCGACCGAGTCGCTCGACGAGGCCACCTTCGAGGTGCTGGGCGAGGAGCTCGGCTACCGCATCCAGGTCGTCTCGCCGGAGGACGAGGACAAGGAGCTCCTGGAGGGCTTCGACATCGACCTCGACGGCGAACTCGCCGGCGAGTCCGACGAGGAGCTCGAGATCCGTCCGCCGGTCGTCACCGTCATGGGTCACGTCGACCACGGTAAGACGCGACTTCTCGACGCGATCCGCAACGCCAACGTGGTCGCCGGTGAGGCGGGTGGCATCACCCAGCACATCGGTGCCTACCAGGTGTGGACCGAGCACGAGGGCTTCGAGCGCGCGATCACCTTCATCGACACCCCGGGCCACGAGGCGTTCACCGCCATGCGTGCCCGTGGTGCGCAGGTGACCGACATCGCGATCCTCGTGGTCGCGGCCGACGATGGCATCATGCCGCAGACGATCGAGGCGCTGAACCACGCCCAGGCGGCCAACGTGCCGATCGTGGTCGCGGTGAACAAGATCGACAAGCCCGACGCGAACCCGGCGAAGGTGCGCCAGCAGCTCACCGAGTTCGGCCTGGTGGCCGAGGAGTACGGCGGCGACGTCATGTTCGTCGACGTGTCCGCCCGCAACAACATCGGCATCCAGGACCTGCTCGACGCGGTCCTGCTGACCGCCGACGCCGGACTCGACCTGCGCGCGAACCCCAACAAGGACGCCCGCGGTGTCGCGATCGAGGCCAAACTCGACAAGGGCCGCGGCGCCGTCGCGACCGTGCTCATCCAGTCCGGAACGCTCCGGGTCGGCGACGCGATCGTGGCGGGCACCGCCTACGGACGTGTCCGTGCGATGGCGGACGAGAACGGCGATGCGGTCTTCGAGGCCGCCCCGTCGCGTCCTGTCCAGGTGCAGGGCCTCTCCAGCGTCCCGCGAGCCGGCGATGTGTTCCTCGTCACCGAGGAGGACCGCACGGCCCGCCAGATCGCCGAGAAGCGTGAAGCGGCCGAGCGCAACGCACAGCTGGCGAAGGCCCGCAAGCGCATCTCGCTCGAGGACTTCACCCGCGCTCTGCAGGAGGGCAAGGTCGAGGCGCTCAACCTCATCATCAAGGGCGACGTATCCGGTGCCGTGGAGGCGCTGGAGGAGTCGCTCATGAAGATCGAGGTCGACGAGTCGGTGTCCCTGCGCATCCTGCACCGCGGTGTCGGCGCGATCACCGCGTCCGACATCGACCTGGCCACGATCGACAACGCCATCGTGATCGGCTTCAACGTCCGCCCGGACGTGAAGGCGCGCGAGCGTGCGGCCCGCGAGGGTGTGGATGTCCGGTTCTACTCGGTCATCTACAACGCGATCGAGGACATCGAGAACTCGCTGAAGGGCATGCTGAAGCCCGAGTTCGAAGAGGTCCAGTCGGGTGTCGCCGAGATCCGCGAGGTGTTCCGCTCCTCGAAGTTCGGCAACATCGCCGGTGTCATCGTCCGGTCCGGGACGATCACGCGCAACGCCAAGGCGCGCGTCATCCGCGACGGCGTGGTGGTGGGGGACAACCTCAACATCGAGTCGCTGCGCCGGTTCAAGGACGACGTCACCGAGGTCCGTACGGACTTCGAGGCCGGTATCGGTCTCGGCAAGTACAACGACATCCAGATCGGCGACGAGATCGAGACGACCGAGCTTCGCGAGAAGCCGCGGGCGTAACTCGCTTGATGGCCGGTGGCTCCGCCACCGGCCATCTTTGCTTGGAAGGAGAACTACCATGGCCGATCCGGCTCGCGCGAGGAAGCTCGCGGACAGAATCAAGGAGATCGTCGCCAAGCGGCTGGACCGCGGGCTGCGTGACCCGCGCCTCGGCTTCGTGACCATCACGGACGTTCAGGTGACGGGCGACCTGCAGCACGCGACCGTGTTCTACACGGTCTACGGCACCGCACAGGAGCGCGAGGACAGCGCAGCCGCACTCGCGGCGGCGACCGGGATGCTGCGCAGCGAGGTGGGCAAGAACATCACCGCACGGCTGACGCCGACGCTGGCGTTCCAGCTCGACGCCATCCCCGAGAACGCTGCGCACATCGAAGACCTGCTTCGCACCGCGCAGGAGCGTGACACCGAGGTGGCCGGTCTCGCTGCGGGGGCTGCCTACGCCGGCGACGAGGACCCGTACGTGAAGCCGCGAGTCATCGGCGAGGACGACGACCACGAGGACGAGGACGAGGACGAGGACGAAGCGCGCTGACGATGAATCTGTGATCGCCGCGTCATAGTCGGGTCATTCCTACGTCTTGAGGGTTAGAGCAACATCAACCTCACGTCAAAGGAGACCTGATGGCACAGCAGTCATCGTCGGCAGAGTCCGCTCAGAGCGAGTTCCGCCGACGGCAAGCGCGGAGTGTGGCCAACACCCTCCGCGGGTCGGCCGGCAACCTGGTGGAGTGGTACGACGTCTACGCGTACTCCGTCTTCGCCGTCTACTTCGAGAAGCAGTTCTTCTCGCCAGAGGACCAGAACTCGCAGCTGTACATCTGGGCGATCTTCGCTGTGACCTTCCTCATGAGGCCGCTGGGCTCGTGGCTGTTCGGACGGTTCGCCGACCGACGCGGCCGCAAGGTCGCCCTCTCCGTGTCGATCTCGCTGATGGCCGCCTGCTCCCTCGGTATCGCTCTCACACCCGCTGAGAGCGTGCTCGGGATCGGCTCCGCCCTGCTCCTCGTCGGTTTCCGGCTGGTGCAGGGCCTTGCGACCGGCGGGGAGTACGGGACCAGCGCGACCTACATGTCCGAGGCGGCCCTGCCGGGCAAGCGCGGCTTCTTCTCATCGTTCCAGTACGTCACGCTCGTGGGTGGTCACGTGCTGGCGCAGCTCACGCTGCTGGTGATGATCACCACCCTCCCGGCCGACGCGATCACCAGCTGGGGATGGCGGGTCGCCTTCGCCATCGGCGGCGTGGGCGCCCTCGTCGTGCTCTGGTTGCGGACGTCGATGGACGAGTCGCTGAGCCCGGAGACGATCGCGGCCAACCGTTCCGGCGCTCCGACCTCGGCCGGGAGCCTCCGCGAACTGCTCGGGCGTTTTCCCGGAGCGTTCATCCTGTGCTTCCTCGTCACCATGGGCGGCACTCTTGCCTTCTACGCGTACTCGGTGAACGGGCCGAAGATGATCCAGGCGGGGTTCGCCGACGGCAACGCCGTCACCGGGACCCTGATCAATCTGGCCGCCCTGGTCTGCCTGATGGTCCTGCAGCCGCTGGGCGGCCTGATCAGCGACAGGATCGGTCGCAAGCCGCTGCTGATCTTCTTCGGCGTCGGCGCCGTCTGCTACACCTGGGTGCTGTACACCGTTCTCCCGCAGGCACGGGACCCGTTCGTTGCGTTCTCGGTGCTCCTCGGCGGGTTCGTGATCCTGACGGGTTACACGTCGATCAATGCGGTGGTGAAGGCGGAGCTGTTCCCCACCCGGGTGCGCGCGCTCGGAGTGGGCGTCGGCTACGCGCTGGCCAACTCGGTGTTCGGCGGCACGGCGCCGTTGCTCTACAGCGGCGCGCTTCAGGCGCAGCAGGTCCCGTTGTTCGTGGGCTATGTCACCGTGATCACGGCAGCCTCGCTGCTGGTGTACATCTTCGGGCTGCGCAACAACGGTGTGAACTGGCTCGACGACCCCGAGGC
Organism: Leifsonia sp. T36S-04; assembly: GCF_042465655.1. Classification (GTDB taxonomy): domain Bacteria; phylum Actinomycetota; class Actinomycetes; order Actinomycetales; family Microbacteriaceae; genus Leifsonia. Next base: position 2,114,924 of record NZ_CP146286.1, on the reverse strand, counting down.
GATGGAGCGGCGCCGCGCGGAGCGGAACCGCGAGCCGGTCCCGGTCGCGGCCGACTGAGCAGGCCGACGTGACCGCGTCGCCCCGGGCGGGTCTGCCCCGGGGCGACGCATCCACCCGGTCGTGGTGGTCACCATGAGAGGTGACTCCCTCCGCGCAGCAGATGGGCCGTAGGCTGACCGCATGTTCGCCGTCTCGTTCTACGATGCCGACCCGGATGCGGGCCCCGAGCACTTCCAGCGGCTGGTCGAGACCTACCCGCGACACCGCGCCTACCTGGACGAGTTTGCGAAGGACGGCGACGTGATGATGATCGGCACGTTCGGCGATCCGGCCACCCAGGGGTCCATGGCGATCTTCCGCTCGCGAGAGGCCGCGGAACGCGTCATCGAGCACGACCCCTTCGTCACCGAGGGGCTCGTGTTCCGGTTCCGCATCCTCGACTGGGATCCGCTGGTCTTCGCAGCGCCCTGACGCATTACCCTCACGTCTCGCCGATCAGGGGAGGGTGTAGCCGCCGTCCTCTGCCACCGCGAGGCCGTCGGCCAGCAGCCCCGCTAGAGCGCGGTCGCGCTGCTCCTGGTCCGGCCAGACGGCGGCAAGCTCCGCCTCGCCGACCGGGATGTGCGACGCACGCAGCTCGGCGAGGATCCGTCCCCGCACCTGGCGGTCACTGCCCTCGTAGCGCTTCTGCGCCGCCTTGCGCGGACCGTCGTACGGCGGGTACCCGTCCTGTCGCCACGCGCACCGGTCGGCCAGCGGGCATACGTCGCACCGCGGCGTCCGCGCGACGCAGACGATCGCGCCGAGCTCCATCATCCCGGCGTTGAACGCGGCGGCGGCGGGCCGGTCGGCGGGGAGGAGCGCCTCCATCGCCGCGAGGTCCCGTCTCGCGCTCGGCGGCCCTGCTTCCGCCTGGCCGTCGACCGCGCGGGCGATCACGCGGCGGATGTTCGTGTCGACGACCGGGTGCCGGTCGCCGTACGCGAAGACGGCGACGGCGCGAGCGGTGTAGTCGCCGATGCCCGGCAGCGCGAGGAGCGCATCCACATCCTCCGGCACCACACCGCCGTGCTGTTCGGTGATCGCGACGGCTGCGGCGTGCAGCCACAGGGCGCGCCGCGGATAGCCCAGGGACTGCCAGGCGCGCACCGCTTCGCCGGGCGGTACTGCGGCGAGGTCGGCTGGCGTCGGCCAGCGGGACAGCCACTCCTCGAGCCGCGGGATGACCCGGCTCACCGGCGTCTGCTGCAGCATGAATTCGCTCACGAGCGTGCCCCACGCGGTGAAGCCGTCGCGTCGCCACGGGAGGTCACGCCGGTTCGCGTGGTACCACTCCACGACGCTCCCGGCGAACTCACCCACCCTCCGACCCTAACCGGATCGGCGGGTCGTCGAGGTGCGCCTCGTGGCGGCTATTCCGCCCGAATAGCGACACCGACGTGCCCTTCGATCGCGCCTATGCTCGTCGCATGATGCTTCCGCCGACGCCTCGCGTGCTGTTCCTGCGCGAGCTGGTCGGGGCGATCCGGCGGGATGCGCCGGCGGGGCGGGTCGTCGTCGCGGTCGACGCGGGGTCGGGAGGCGGAGGCGAGAGCTCGGGAGGCATCGCGTTCGCGGACGATCTGGCCCTCGTGTTCCGCGAGTCCGGGGCCGACACCTTCCGCGCGTCCCTCGGCGGGTTCCACAGCTCGCGGGCGTTCCGCACACGGCTGGGCCCGGAGACCCCCGAGAGCTATTACCGCGACGGGTACGACTATGTGACGTTGCGCCGGGTCCTGCTCGACCCGTTCCGGCTCGGCGGAAGCGCGGGCTTCCAGACATCGGCCTTCGACGCGATGCGCGACCGGCCGGTCGAGGCACGCTGGCTGACGGCGGGCCAGGATGCTGTGCTCGTGCTCGACGGGAGTTCCCGCTGCGCCCGTCGCTGCGGAGCGAGTGGACCGCGTCCATCCTGCTCGCGAACGCCCCACAGGCCGCGGCGTACGTCCAGGACGCGCGTCCCGGCGAGGTCGCGACGTATCTGGTCGACGACGAGGAGCCGTCCCGCCCGCGGTGGGCGCCGCGGAAGGGCTGAGGCGGCCTAGCGGAGCAGCGGCCGCATCCGCTCGGCGACGCCGGCCGGCGTGAGGAAGGCTCCGGAGCGTTCCACCTCGTGCACGAGGGCGGTGATCGCAGCGTTCACAGGCGCCTCAATGCCGGCTGCGCGCGCCTCGTCGACGACCGCGCCGTTGAGGTAGTCGATCTCGGTGAGCTGGCCGCGGCGGATGCTCTGCAGCGTCGAACCCGGGTTCGGCGTCGCGCCCATCCGCCGCTTCATCAGAAGGGGCACGGCCTGCGCCGCCCAGCGGGGTGCACGGGCGACGACGCGGAGGATGCGATCGTCGAGCCCTTGGAGACTCCCGAAGCGGACACCGCGCGCGTAGCCGACCCGCGTCGCCTCCTGCAGGCTCGCGGTCAGGATGGCGCGCAGACGGCGGTCGCCGATCACATCCTGCGCGCTCAGGCCCGTGATCGCGGGGAGCGCGTTGATCTGGTTGACGATGAGCTTCGTCCACTGCGCGCCGGTGAAGTTGTCGATGGCGTGGGCGGGCATCGCAGCGTCGAGGATGCGCGCGGCCTCGACGGCGGATGGCGGCGGCGGGCCGTCGCCCGCGCCGAGGTACGTGTTCGCCGTGGTCGTGACGGTGACGCGACCGGGGGAGAGGTAGCTGGCAGCGTAGAGCGCGAGGGCGCCGACGCAGTCGGAGCCGGGTAGGAGCGCCTGCGCCTCGCGGAGCCCGGCGAGGCCGTTCTGCACGACGACCACCGGGATGCCGTCGAGCACGCCGGCGTTGGCGCGGATCGCGGAGGCCGCATCCTGTGCCTTCGTGCACACGAACGCGAGCTCGGGACGCGCCTGCAGGGTCTCCGCCGCGGCGACTCGCGCTGTGTGGACGCCCCAGCCGCCATCGAGCCGGAGCCCCGACTCCCGGATCGCGGCGAGTTGGTCGCCCCGGGCCGTGACCTCGACGAGGTGACCGACCCGGTCGAGGAGTGCCGCGATGGTTCCGCCGATGGCCCCTGTCCCGATCACGCCGATACGCACGCGCTCCAGCCTAATCGCGCACGGCACGGCGATCGGTGGGACGCAACACGCCGTTCTCCGTCTCGGTGAACGGCGTGTTGCGACCCATGGATGCAGCGGTCAGTCCGCGAGGACCGGCGCCGGCTCTGCGACCTCCAGCGCCTCGACGGCGGGCGTGGCGGGCGTGGCGGGTTCGGCTTCCGTCATTGCGGCGGCGGACCGCGCTGCCGCCCGGCGCCCGGGCAGTGCGAGGCTGATCAGCGCGGCGGCCCCCAGCACACCCGCGCCGACCCACACGGCCGGGATGGCCGCATCCACGTACCCGGTCGGGGTCAGCGTGCCGCCCGCGCCGGTGAACACGGCGGTCAGCACGGCGACACCGAGCGCGACGCCGACCTCACGGAGGGTGGAGTTGGTGCCGGACGCCTTCGCGTGGTCCGCCGGGCGCATGTTGGCGAGCACTGCGGTGGAGCTCGGGGCGAAGACGAGTCCCATACCGATCCCCGCGAGCAGGAACGGCGGCCACATCTCCGAGTAGGGGAGCGTGGCCGACAGGGTCAGGGCGATCCAGCCCATTGCCACGGCGAGCAGTACGAGACCGGCCACGACCGGGAGACGTGTCCCGGTGCGCGACGACAGGAGGCCGGTGAGCGGAGCGACGACCATCGGCGCGAGCGTCCACGGCATGGTCATGACGCCGGCTTCGAGGGGTGTGTGGCCCTGCACCACCTGCAGGAACTGGATGAGGATGAAGATCGCCCCGAAGATGCCGAAGCTGAAGGTGACGCCGACCAGGTTCGCGACGGTGAAGCTGCGGTCCCGGAACAGCCGCAGCGGCAGCAGGGGAGCGGTCGCCCGCGACTCCCAGAGCACGAACGCGATGAGCAGGGCGACCCCGGCGATCAGCGGCACGAGCACCTCGGCGCTGCCCCAGCCGGCGTCGTTGCCACGGACGATGGCGTAGACGACGCCGAGGACGCCGGGGGCGGCGAGCAGCAGGCCGACGACGTCGGCACGGACGCGGGCGCCGAAGCTGTTCGGCAGGGCGATCAGCACGAGCGGGACGGCGATCACGCCCAGCGGGACGTTGAGCCAGAAGATCGCTTGCCAGTTCCATCCCTGCACCACGGCGCCGCCGATGAGCGGGCCGAGCGCGACGCCGAGGCCGGAGATCCCACCCCAGATGCCGATCGCGGCCGGGCGCAGGCGCTGACTCACGCTGCCGGCGAGGAGGGTGAGCGACAGCGGGAGCAGGGCCGCCGCGCCGGCGCCCTGGAGAGCGCGGGCGCCGATCAGCATCCACGGCTCGGTGGCGAGGGCGCTCGCCGCACTCGCGAGGGTGAAGACGGTGATCCCGGCGAGGAAGACCGAGCGCCGGCCGAGCCGGTCTCCCAGGCCGACCGCCATCAGCATGAGGGTCGCGAAGGTGAGCGTGTACGCGTTGACGACCCACTGCAGCTCCTCGATCGAGGCGGAGAGGTCCCTGGCGATGACGGGGAGCGCGCTGGTGACGACCAGGTTGTCGAGGGTCGCCATGAACATCGGCAGCGACGCCGCGACGATCGCCAGCCAGACGGGGATGGTGCGGGTGCGCAGTGCGGCGGGTGCGGACATGCGGCGCCTCCAGATGTTGTTATTGGATGATTACAAAACCAGACACTAGTAATCGGCTGATAACCTGTCAAGTGTGACGGACAAGAACAGCGAGCGGATCCCGTCGGCCGAGCGCCGCGTGCAGATCCTCGAAGCCGCGAGCCGGGTCTTCGGCGAACGCGGCTACTTCGGCGCGACCACCGACCAGATCGCCCGCGAGGCGGGCATCAGCCAGCCCTACGTGGTCCGCATGTTCGGCGGCAAGGAGAACCTGTTCGTGGGAGTGCTCACCCGCTCCCTCGAACGGCTGCTGGTCGCCTTCACCGACACCATCGACTCCTGGAAGGCCGAGGGGTCGCCCGAGGTCGCCGACGGTGCGGCGGGCGGCTTCGTCACCCCTGCGCACGGAGAGATCGGCCGCCGGCTCGGGCTCGCCTACGTCAACCTGATCGAGGACCGCGGGCTGCTGCTGTCGCTAATGCAGGCGTTCAGCATGGGCCAGGATCCGACCATCGGCGGCAAGGCCCGCGACGGTTTCCTCACCATCTACCGCCTGCTCCGCGAGGAGGCGGGTTTCGCCCCGGAAGAGGCGCGGTCGTTCCTCGCCGAGGGGATGCTGCTGAACACCCTGCTCGGCCTCCGCCTGACCGACGAGTACGGCACGGACGACGCAGCGACGGAGCTCATCGAGTGCACCTTCCGCACGAAGCTGCAGCTCGTCCTCGACGTGTCCGCCGTCGAAAGCGCCCGCGCGTGACGGGCAGCGGTCTCATCCTGGTCGACAAGCCCGGCGGGATGACGAGCCACGACGTCGTCGCGCGCGTGCGCAGAGCGGCAGGCACCCGCAAGGTGGGTCACGCCGGGACCCTCGACCCGATGGCCACCGGGCTGCTGATCGTGGGCGTCAACTCCTCCACGCGCCTGCTCACCTACATCGTCGGCGCGGACAAGGAGTATCTGGCGACCATCCGGCTCGGTGCGGCGTCGACGACCGACGATGCCGAAGGCGAGCTGCTCGCGCCCGCGTCGCAGGGGGCGCTGGATGCCGTGGCCGACGAGGCGATCGCCTCCGGCATCGCTGCGCTGACCGGCGAGATCGAGCAGGTTCCGAGCTCGGTCAGCGCGATCAAGGTCGACGGCAAGCGGGCGTACGCCCGGGTGCGCGCCGGCGAGCAAGTCGAGCTGAAGCCGCGCGCCGTGACCGTGTCCGAGTTCGAGCTGCTGCGCACGCAGCGGCTCGACGGAGCGATCGACCTCGACGTGCGCGTCGTCTGCTCATCGGGCACCTACATCCGTTCCCTGGCCCGCGACCTCGGTTCGGCGCTCGGTGTCGGCGGCCACCTCAGCGCGCTGCGGCGGACGCGGGTCGGCGCGTTCCACGTGCGAGACGCCCACGACCTCGCTGCGCTCGATGCGCAGGCCGCGCTCATCCCGGCGGTCGATGCGGCCACCCGGCTGTTCGAACGGCTCGACCTGACGGACGAGCAGGCCATCGACCTCATGCACGGGCGGCGCATCCACATCGCCGATCACGAGGGGACGGCCGGCGAACCCGTCGCTGCGGTCGCTCCGACCGGAGCGCTTGTGGGACTGATCGAGTTCCACGGAAAGGAAGCCAGGACGCTCGTGAACTTCCCCACGGACGAGGCGATCGGCCCGGCGACCGATCCGGCGACCGATTCGGCGAGCGGACCCGCATGATCGAGTGGTTCACCACGGTGCAGGTCGTCGTCGCCTGCGCCGCGGGCATCCTGTGCCTGATCCTCGGCCTTGCCGGACGCCTCCCGGGCGACGTGTCGATGGGAGCTGTCGCGGTGGTCGAGCTGCTGCTGCTCGCCCAGCTGGTCGTCGCGCTCGTTGCGCCCGCGGTCGGCAACAACCCGTCCGGCAGCCTCGCGGAGTTCTACATCTACCTGATCTCGGCGATCATCCTGCCCCTGGCAGGCGGCTTCTGGGCGCTGATCGAGCGCAACCGGTGGAGCACCGTCATCCTGGGCGGCGTGTGCCTGGCCGTCGCGGTGATGGTCTACCGCATGGGCCAGATCTGGTTCGTCCAGGGGGCCTGAACGGGCCTGACCGGCTCACAGGGCCTCGCGCGGCAAATAGAATCGAACCGATGTCCCACCACACCACGTCCGCGCGCACGAACGCCGATCCGTCGTCTCCCCGGCGGCGGATGTCCGGAGTGGGCCGGGTCCTCGTCTTCGTCTACGGCGTGCTGGCGCTCGCCGCCACCGGCCGGAGCGTGTTCCAGATCATCGACCGGTTCCACGAGGCGCCCGTCGCGTTCACACTGTCTGCGCTCTCGGCGCTGGTGTACATCGTGGCGACCATCGCGCTCGTCGCGCCCGGCCGCGTCTGGTACCGGATCGCCTGGATCACGATCAGCTTCGAACTGGCCGGTGTGCTGGTGATCGGCACGCTGAGCCTGTTCGCTCCGGCCGTGCTGGGCCTGCACGACATCGACCCGTTCGGCCGCGACGCGACGGTGTGGTCGGTGTACGGGATGGGCTACCTCTTCATCCCGCTGGTGCTGCCGGTACTCGGGCTGTTGTGGCTGCGCGGCCACCGGCCCGCCGGCCCGGGGGAGTCGGCGTCGTGAAGGTCTTCCACGCGGTCTCCGACATCCCGGACGGATGGGGCCCCAGCGCGGTCACGATCGGCAAGTTCGACGGCGTCCACACCGGGCACCGCGCCGTGATCGACCGGCTGCGCGCCGTCGCCGCCGAGCGCGGCCTGGCGTCGACGATCATCACGTTCGACCGCAATCCACTCGAAGTGCTGGCGCCGGACAAGTGCCCCGTGTCGCTCGTCAGCAACGCGCAGAAGCTCGACCTGCTCGCCTCGACCGGGGTGGATGCCACGCTGATGGTGGCGTTCGATCGCGCGCTCGCGTCGCTCGAGCCGGAGGAGTTCGTCCACCGCATCCTGGTCGACCGCCTGCACGCCGCGGCCGTTCTGGTCGGCAGCGACTTCCGTTTCGGTGCGCGCGGCGCGGGCGATGTCGCGCTCCTGCGCACCCTGGGGGAGACCTACGGCTTCACGGTGGAGCTCATCGACGACGTCCGGCCCGAGCACGGCCGCCGGGTGTCCTCGACCTGGATCCGCGAGCTCCTCGCCGAGGGCGATGTGGGCCACGCCGCCGAACTGCTCGGTTCGCCTCCCACCGTCCGCGGTGTCGTCGTCCACGGCGCGGCGCGCGGGCGCGAGCTGGGGTTCCCGACCGCGAACCTGTCCCCGGAGTCGGAGGGCCTCATCCCCGCCGACGGCGTGTACGCCGGGTGGCTCACCGACGGCGGCGAGCGGTACCCGGCGGCCATCTCGGTCGGCAACAACCCGACCTTCGAGGGCGTGCCGCACAAGCAGGTGGAGGCCTACGTGCTCGACCGCGAGCTCGACCTCTACGACCACACCGTCGAGGTCTCGTTCGTACAGCGCATTCGCGGCATGGTCGCCTACACCGGGGTCGAGCCGCTCATCGCCCAGATCGCCGACGACGTGGAACAGGCCCGTCGTATCCTCGACGTCACCGCGGGCGAGCCCTCCTGATGGCGGCCGAAGCCCCGGTCGTCGTCGCGCGACCGCTCTGGCAGGGGCGTGCCATCGCGCTGGTCGGCATCCTCCTCGTCGCCGCGAACCTCCGCACCGCCGTCGCCGCGCTGTCGCCGATCTTCGCCGAGATCCGCACCGACTTCGCCGTCACGAGCATCGGCGTCGGGCTGCTCGGGATGCTGCCGCCGGTCTGCTTCGCGGTGTTCGGTCTGGTCGCGCCCTCCTTCACCCGGCGTCTCAGCCTCGAAACGGTGGTGGTGCTCGCGCTCGGGGTGATGCTCCTCGGCCACCTGGTGCGGGCGTTCTCGACGTCGTTCGCCGTGTTGGCGATCGGGTCGGCGGTGACCTTCGCCGGGATGGGGGTCGGCAACGTGCTGCTGCCTCCGCTCGTCAAGCGGTACTTCCCGGACCGCATCGGGCTGGTGACCTCGCTCTACGCGACGGTGATGTCCGTCTCGACTCTCCTTCCGCCGCTCGTCGCGGTGCCCGTCGCCGACGCTGCGGGGTGGCATGTCTCGGTCGGGATGTGGGGCGTGGTCAGCCTGCTGGCGATCCTCCCGTGGCTGCGCATCCTGATCACCAAGCGGCCCGCGCATCCGGATCGGGACGCCGAGGTGGAGGACGGACAGCCTGCCATGGCCGGAAGGGTGTGGCGGTCGTCGCTCGCCTGGTCGCTGGCCGTCGTGTTCGCGGTCTCGAGTCTGAATGCGTACGCGATGTTCGCGTGGCTGCCGGAGATCCTGCACGACGTCGCGGGCGTCGCGCCGCTCGACGCGGGCGCCCTGCTGTCGGTGTATGCCGGAATGGGCATACCGGCCGGGCTGCTCGTGCCGTTGCTCGCGGCGCGGATGAAGAACGTCGCGATCCTGATCTACGCGGGCGTCGCCTTCTTCATCGTCGGGTACCTGGGTCTCATCCTGGTCCCCGGCACGGCGACCTGGTTGTGGGTCGCGTTCGCGGGTCTCGGCCCGTTGCTGTTCCCGTTGTGCCTGGTGCTCATCAACAAGCGGACGCGGACCCACGCCGGATCGGTCGCCCTCAGCGGCTTCACCCAGGGCCTCGGCTACACCCTCGGCGCCTTCGGCCCGCTCGCCGTCGGCATCCTCCACCAGCTCACCGCTTCCTGGACCGTCCCCCTCCTGGCCCTCACCCTCACCGTCCTGGCTGCCGCCGTCGCCGGGGCCATCACCGCTCGCCCCCGCTTCCTAGAGGACTGACCCGCTAGCCGCCGAGCACAGGAAAAATGCGGCCGATCCGGTCACTGAGCAACATTTTTCCTGTGCTCGGCGGCTACGGACGGGGCTGGTCAGGGGAGGAGGTGGGCGCGGTGGATGAGGGCGGCGGCACCGATGAGGGGGCCCTCGGAGGAGAGGGCGGAGGGGACGATCCGGACCTTGCGCACGAAGGGGAAGTAGTGCTGGTCGATCACCGCGCGCATGTGGTCGAAGAGGTCGGGGGTCGAGTGCGAGAAGCCGCCGCCGATGGCCACGAGCTCGAGATCGAGCAGGGCGGTCGCCGATGCGATCGCGTGACCCACCGCGAGCCCGGTGCGGGCGATGGCCGCCTGCGCGACCGGGTCGCCCGCCGCGTACGCGGCAGCCAGGTCTTCGCCGGTGGCGCCCACGAACCCTTCGCGGCGCGCCCACGCCACGGTGTGCGGCCCGGAGGCCATCGCCTCCAGCGCGAAGGGGCTGCCGAACGTGTCCTCACCGCGCAGTGCGTGGTCGCCGAAGGTGGCTCCGACCTCGACATGCCCGATGTGGCCCGCGTTGCCAGTCGGACCGGTGATCACGCGGCCGTCGACGATGAGGCCGCCGCCGATCCCGGTCGAGACGACCATCCCCATGACGTTGTCCACGCCCTGGGCCGCCCCGACCCAGTGCTCGGCCATGGTGATGGCGACGCCGTCCATCTCGAGCGTGACCGGCGCGTCGATCCCGAGCTCCGTGGCGACGGCGGCGACGTAGTCGCGCATGGGGTAGTCGCGCCAGTGCGGCACGTTGAGCGGGGAGACGAGACCGAGCTTCCGGTCGATCGGGCCTGCGCTCCCGATGCCGACGCCGACGATCCGGCCTCCGACGGGGAGGGATGCGGCGGCCGCGCGCACGACGCCGCCCACCGAGGCCTCGAGTTCCGGAACCGTCGCCTCGCGCCCGGTGGGGAGGCGGTGACGCGACCCCTCGACGAGCCGGCCTTCGGTGTCGACGAGGGCCGCCTCCACCTTGGTCCCGCCGAAGTCGACGGCGAGGGCGAATGCGGGGACGGCGGGGGAGTCTGTGGGCACGACCCAACGATAAACGAAAGTGTTCGTGCTCATTTGAGCAGCCACCACGCACATGTTGCTCGCGTGCGCGACCGTTCCTAAGCTGAAGGGGTGAGCCTCAACGATTCGGACGAGATCCTCGCCGTCAAAGCCGCAGAGCTCTACTACGAGGCCGGCAAGACCCAGGATGAGATCGGCGTCGCCCTCAATGTGTCGCGCTGGAAGGTGGGCCGCCTCCTCGTCGCCGCGCGCGAGAACGGCTTCGTCCGCATCGAGATCGTCCACCCGAGCGCACGGCGCTTCTCGCTGGAGCGCGAGCTGTGCGGCTTCTACGGCCTCACCGACGCGGTCGTCGTTCCCGCAGCCGAGTCGGACTCCGAGGTGCAGGGCCGGGTCGCACAGGCCGCGGCCGACTACCTCACCACCCTCCGTCCCGTTCCGCGCACCCTCGGCGTGAGCTGGGGACGTACGCTGCACGCCGTCGCCGCGCGCCTGCGGCCCGGCTGGGCGGTCGGCGTCAATCCCGTGCAGATCAACGGGAGCGTCTCATCCACTCGCCAGGCGACCGCGGCAGCCGACACGGCCGTCGTGATCGCGCGCAAGGCGCAGGGCACCGCGACACTGCTGCCGAGCCCGGCCATCTTCGAGCACGCCGCCACCCGGCGCGCGATCGAGGCCGATCGCTCGGTGCAGAGCGTCCTGGAACTCGCCCGCGACGCCAGCGCCTACCTGTTCAGCGCCGGCGTCGTCGACACCAGCTCGGTGCACGTCGACTCCGGCTATCTCTCGGTGGAGGACGTGGCAGCGCTCGCCGAGAAGGGTGCAGTGGGCGACGTGGTCGGACGCTTCATCACCGACGACGGCCAGGTCGCCGACCCCGAGCTCAACTCGCGCACCCTCGGACTGAGCCTCGACGAACTCCGCTCGGCCCGCACGTCCATCGCCGTCATCTCCGGCGAAGCGAAGCACCGCGTCGCACACGCCGTCGTCGCCAGCGGACTGTGCACGACCCTCATCACCGACGAGGCGACCGCCAACGACCTGCTCGGGCGCGTGGCCCCGGGCGCCCCTGCTTGAGCAACCCATCCTTTGGAGGAACACGTGACCATCGAGACAACGCCACCGGTGCGCACCCTCGCGCCAGCGGCCCGCGCCGTCGAGGTGCTGGGCGGCGACCTGACCGAGGGGTCGCTGCGCCGCTACCTGGGCGGCATCCCGGGTGTGGATGCCGTCGGCCTGGAGCAGCGCGCCGCCGGCCTGGGCACCCGCTCCATCAAGACGACCAGCAAGAAGTGGGCGCTGGACACCATCATCGAGCTGATCGACCTGACCACGCTCGAGGGCGCCGACACCCCCGGCAAGGTGCGCTCGCTCGTCGCGAAGGCGCTGACTCCGGATGCGTCCGACCCGTCGACCCCGCGCCCTGCTGCAGTCTGCGTGTACGGGGACATGGTGCCGTACGCCGTCGAGGCGCTCGGCGCCTCCCACGCCGGAGCGGTGCGCCGCGCCGGAGGGCAGGGCGGCGTCAACGTCGCGGCCGTCGCGACGGCGTTCCCGAGCGGCCGTGCCTCGCTCGCCGTCAAGCTGGCGGACACGGCGGACGCGGTGGCGGCGGGTGCGGACGAGATCGACATGGTCATCGACCGCGGCGCGTTCCTCTCCGGCCGCTACGGCCTGGTCTTCGACGAGATCGTCGCCGTGAAGGAGGCCTGCCGCCGCGAGGACGGCACGTACGCCCACCTCAAGGTGATCCTGGAGACCGGCGAGCTGAACACCTACGACAACGTGCGCCGCGCCTCCTGGCTCAGCATCCTGGCCGGGGGAGACTTCATCAAGACCTCCACCGGCAAGGTCTCGCCCGCAGCGACCCTCCCGGTGACCCTGCTGATGCTGGAGGTCGTGCGCGACTGGCACCGCCTCACCGGAGAGGAGATCGGCGTCAAGCCGGCCGGCGGCATCCGCTCGTCGAAGGACGCCATCAAGTACCTCGTGACCGTCGCCGAGACGGTGGGCGAGCGCTGGCTCCAGCCGCACCTCTTCCGCTTCGGTGCCTCCAGCCTCCTGAACGACGTGCTGCTGCAGCGCCAGAAGCTGGCCACCGGGCACTACTCCGGCGCCGACTACGTGACGATCGACTGATCAGAAGGATTTGACATGAGCTTCCTCGAATACGCCCCGGCCCCCGAGTCGCGGTCGATCCTCACCCTGCGCGACGAGTACGGCCTCTTCATCGACGGCGAGTTCGTCGCCGGCCACGGCACGCCGTTCCAGACCATCTCTCCGGCCACGGAGGAGCGCCTGGCGACCATCGCGACCGCCGACGCCTCCGACGTGGACACCGCGGTCGCGGCGGCACGCCGTGCCTACGACCGCGTCTGGTCGCGGATGAGCGGCAGCGACCGCGGCAAGTACCTGTTCCGGATCGCCCGGCTCGTGCAGGAGCGCGCGCGTGAGCTGGCGGTCGCCGAGAGCCTCGACAACGGCAAGCCGATCAAGGAGAGCCGGGATGTCGACATCCCGCTCGTGGCCGCCTGGTTCTTCTACTACGCGGGATGGGCGGACAAGCTCGAGCACGCGGGCCTCGGACCTGCTCCGCGCGCCCTGGGCGTCGCCGCGCAGGTCATCCCGTGGAACTTCCCGCTGCTGATGCTCGCGTGGAAGATCGCGCCGGCGCTCGCCGCAGGCAACACGGTCGTCCTGAAGCCCGCCGAGACCACGCCGTTGACAGCACTGCTGTTCGCCGAGATCCTGCAGCAGGCCGAACTCCCGGCCGGCGTCGTCAACATCGTCACCGGCGCCGGGGAGACCGGCCGCGAGCTGGTCGGCCACCCGGACGTGAACAAGGTCGCCTTCACCGGCTCGACCGCGGTCGGGCGGGAGATCGCCCGCAGCGTCGCCGGAACGTCGAAGAAGCTCACTCTGGAACTCGGCGGCAAGGCGGCGAACATCGTCTTCGACGACGCGCCCATCGACCAGGCGATCGAGGGGATCGTCAACGGCATCTTCTTCAACCAGGGCCATGTCTGCTGCGCAGGCAGCCGCCTCCTGGTGCAGGAGAGCATCCACGATGAGGTCGTCGACCGGCTGAAGCGCCGGCTCTCGACCCTGCGCCTGGGTGACCCGCTGGACAAGAACACCGACATCGGCGCGATCAACTCGGCCTCGCAGCTGCAACGCATCCGGGAGCTCTCCGACATCGGCGAGGCGGAGGGCGCCGACCGCTGGACGGCCGACTGCGCGATCCCCGAGAACGGGTTCTGGTTCGCGCCGACGATCTTCGACAACGTGTCGACGAGCCACCGGATCGCCCGCGAGGAGGTCTTCGGACCGGTCCTCTCGGTCCTGACGTTCCGAACACCCGCCGAGGCGATCGCCAAGGCCAACAACACGCCGTACGGCCTGTCGGCCGGCATCTGGTCGGACAAGGGCAGCCGCATCCTGGCCGTCGCGGACAAGCTCCGCGCGGGCGTGGTCTGGGCCAACACTTTCAACCGCTTCGACCCCGCGAGCCCGTTCGGCGGCTACAAGGAGTCCGGCTACGGGCGCGAGGGCGGCCGTCACGGACTCGGCGCGTACCTCGTGCCGGGCCGCTCGCTGCCCGCCGCCTCCTCCATCCCCGCCCGCCTCGCTCGCAAGGGAGCCTCCAAATGAGCCGCTTGGCCGTCCCGAAGACCTACAAGCTCTACATCGGCGGGAAGTTCCCGCGCAGCGAGTCCGGCCGCACCTACGAGGTCGTCTCGGCGAAAGGCGCCTTCCTGGCGAACGCAGCGAAGGGCTCCCGCAAGGATGCGCGCGATGCGGTCGTCGCCGCGCGCGCCGCGGTGTCCGGATGGTCGGGTGCGACCGCGTACAACCGCGGCCAGGTGCTCTACCGCATCGCGGAGCTGATGGAGGGTCGCCGGGTGCAGTTCGTCGACGAGATCCAGAAGGCCGAGGGCGTCTCCGCGGGAGCTGCGACGGCCCAGGTGGACGAGGCGATCGACCGGTGGGTCTGGTACGCGGGATGGGCCGACAAGTTCGCGCAGGTCGCGGGCAACGCCAACCCCGTCTCGGGCCCGTACTTCAACATCTCGGTTCCGGAGCCGACCGGCGTCGTCGCCATCGTCGCGCCGCAGGACTCCAGCCTGCTGGGCTTCGTGAGCGCTGTCGCGCCTGCGCTGGTCGCGGGAAACACCGTCGTCGTGATCGCGAGCGAGCGGTTCCCGCTGTCCGCGATCAGCCTCAGCGAGGTGCTCGCGACGAGCGATGTCCCGGGTGGTGTTGTCAACATCCTCACCGGGTCGCCCGCCGAGATCGCGCCGTGGCTCGCGTCGCACGCCGACGTGAACGCGCTCGATCTGGTCGGCGCGGGGGACCTGGAGTGGATCGACCTGCAGATCTCGGCCGCCGACACGCTGAAGCGCGTGCTGCCGCCCGAGAACGGCCCCGATGCGGCGGCCCCCTCGCTCGACCGGATCGCGTTCTTCACCGAGACCAAGACCGTCTGGCACACCAAGTCCCTGCTCTGACCCTCGTACGATTTGCGCCAAATCGTGGTTCTGCGCCCGCGATGACCGCGATGTGGCGCAAATCGTAGCGAGGCGGCGTTCCTTCCCCTCCCGGAGGTTGTGAGGGAGGATGGGAGGGACGAGGGGAGGCGCGATGGCGGAGGAGTGGAGACCGGAGCGCGGCGAGCTTGCACTCGTCGGCGACAGCCTGACGCAGGGCGGCGACTGGGAGACCCTGCTGCCGGGTGAGGCGGTCCGCAACTTCGGAATGGCGGGCGACACGACCGACGACGTGCTTGCGCGGCTCGGGGATGTGGTGGAGGCCCGTCCGGCCACCATCGCACTGCTCGTCGGGACCAACGACCTGGCCTGGCGCCGGTCCGTGGAGCACGTCGTGCGCAACATCGAGACCATGCTGGTGACGCTCCGCCGGGAGCTGCCGGACACGCGCATCCTGGCTCAGTCGGTGATGCCGCGCGGGCACGAGTTCGCCGACCAGATCCGGGACATCAACCGCCATCTCTGGCAGTTCGCGCCGAGCGCGCACGTCGGCTGGCTCGACCTGTGGCCCGCGCTCGCCCTGGAGGACGGCGAGCTGAACCCCGCTTACACCGAGGACCGCCTCCACCTCAACGCCGAGGGTTACCGCATCTGGGCCGGCGAACTGGCCCCCGCGCTGGAGCGCATTCGCGACCTCCCCCCGAGCAGCCGCGCCATCACCCTCCCCGACCTCGGCAACGCCTGACCCCCGTCCTCCCGCTCAGCCGTCGAGCACAGGAAAAACGCGCGCGACGCGCCGTCCGAGCGCGCACTTTTCCTGTGCTCGACGGCGTCGGGCTGGTCAGGAGGAACGCAGGAGCCGCGTGTAGACGTCGATTCCGCGGAACCAGGTGGAGACGTGGATGTGCTCGTCGCGTGCGTGCAGAGCGCCACGCTGCTCGGCCGACAGCTCGAACGGCGTGAAGCGGTAGACCGCCTCGCAGATGCCGGTGAAGTGCCGGCTGTCGCTCGCACCGAGCATGATGTACGGCGTCACGATCGCGCGCGGGTGCTCGGCGCGGATCGCGGCGGCGAGGCGGTCCCACTGCGGCCCCTCGCAGGGGGAGACCGGCGACGGCTCGCTCGCGTCCACCGCCTCCACCCGGACGGCGTCGTCGCGGATCGCGCGGCGGAGGTGGTCCAGCGTCTCGGCGACCGATGATCCGACGGCGATGCGCGTGTTGACGATGGCCTCGGCGGTCTCGGGCAGCGCGTTCGCGGCGAGACTGCCGCTCAGCTGGGTGACCGCAGTTGTGGTGCGCACGATCGCTCGGGTCTCGTCGCTCAGCCGCCCGAACACCGCGCGCAGCACCGGTTGGAGGCGGCGGGCGCGGACGAAGACCGAGCGCAGGGGCCCGGTCGCGTGCGCGCCGAGCGTCTCCACCATCCGCAGATTCGTCTCGGTCAGCCGTGCCGGGAAGGGCCGCGCGTTGAGCCGGGTGATCGCGCGCGCCAGGCGGACGGTCGCGGTCATCGCCGGGGGAGTGGATGCGTGGCCGCCGTTCTGCTCGACGGTGAGCCGCACGCTGGTGATGCCCTTCTCGCTGACTCCGACCACAGCGATGGGAGCGGTGACTCCGGGGAAGATGCGCTCCACCACCGCGCCGCCCTCGTCGAGCACGAGCGCCGGGCGGATGCCGCGGTCGGCGAGGGCGGCGGCGATCCCCTTCGCGCCGGACCCCACGGTCTCCTCGTCGTGCCCGAAGCTCAGGTAGACGTCGTGCGACGGCACGAAGCCTTCGCTCACCAGGGACTCGACGGCCTCCAGGATCGCGGCGACGGCGCCCTTGTCGTCGATGGCGCCGCGTCCCCAGAGCAGCCGGTGCTCGCCGTGCCCGGTGACTTCCGCCGAGAACGGGGGATGCGTCCATCCCTCGTCCGTCGCCGGCACCACGTCGTAGTGCGCCATGAGCACCGTGGGGGCGCTCTCGTCGCGCCCGCGCCAGCGGTACAGGAGCGAGTATCCGTGCCGTTCGGCCTCGAGGGTCGCGTGCACCGCCGGGTAGAGCCGCGGGAGCTCGTCGAGGAAACGGTCGAACGCCGCCCAATCGGTCTCTTCGACCGCAGTGCGAGACATCGTCGGGATGCGGAGCAGGGCGCGGAAGCGCTCGAGCGACTCCGTCCGGTCGGAGGTCGCGGCCTCGCCCGTCACTCGCCGGCCGCTTCGCGGAAGGCGTGGAACGCCTGATCCGAGAACAGCACGAAGCGCACATGCTCCACGGAGCCGACGCCCGACGACAGCACCGCGCGCACCGTGCTGATCGCGACGCGTGCGGCGTCCTCCATCGGCCAGCCGTAGACGCCGGCCGAGATCGCCGGGAACGCGACGGTGCGGGCGCCCAGCTCGCGTGCGACGCGCAGCGACGAGCGGTAGGCGTTCTGCAGCAGGGGGGTTCGGTCCTCGCTGGCCGACCACACCGGTCCGACCGCGTGGATGACCCAGGTCGCGGTGAGGTCGCCTGCAGTGGTGGCGACGGCCTGGCCGGTCGGCAGCCCGTCCGGCAGGGACGTCGCGCGCAGCTCGCGTGTCGCTTCGAGGATGGCCGGGCCGCCCTTCCGGTGGATCGCGCCGTCGACGCCTCCACCACCGAGGAGTGAAGTGTTCGCAGCGTTCACGATCGCGTCGACGGTCTCGTGGGTGATGTCTCCGCGGACGATGCGGAGGAGTTCGTTGTCGCTCATCGTCGCCGATCAGCCCCGGTTGTTGGAGAGCTCGTAGATCTTCAGAAGCTCGACGATCGCCTCGTCGCGGGCGCTCCCGCCCTCCTCGAACGCCTCGGCGACGTGGGTGCGGAGGTGGTTCTCCACCAGAAGCCGGTTAAGCGAGCCGAGCGACTTCTGGATGGCGAGGGACTGCGTGATGATGTCGATGCAGTAGTCCTCGTTCTCGACCATCTTCTCGAGCCCGCGGAGCTGCCCTTCGAGGATGCGCGTCCGGTGGAGCGCGCGCTTCTTGATGTCTGCGATCACCCCCTCAGGATAATCCCGGGCCGGTCATACCCCGGAGGGGTAGTTTCCCCCAGACCTCCCCCCAATGGGGGGTGGGGGTGGACATACAGCCGGGTCTATCCTCCAGGGAGGGGTTGAGAAATATTCGTTTAACAGGAAAGGCCCGACTTTGCTGAAGAACCTCAGCCCGCTGCTGTCCGGTGCGCTGTTGAGCGCGCTCGACGCCATGAGAGATGGCGAAACGCTGACCCTCGTGGGCAGCGGCTACCCGGAAGACCAAATCGCCTCACCCGTCGTCCACCTCGGTGACGACGTCACGACGGAGGCCGCCGCTGAGGCGATCCTCTCCGTGTTCCCGCTCGATCCGGAGGATGCCTCGCCGATCGTTTTCCTCGACCTCTCCGACGAACCCTACGACGTACCCGACGTCGCGTTCGCGGTGAGCGGGATCGCGTCCGACGCGGAACTCCGCCGAGTTCCCATGACCCGACTCGAGCTCGAACCGTTCCTCGAGCTCGCCCGCAACTCCGCAGTGACGGTGCGCGTCGGTTCCGACGCGCCGCCGTGCGCATTCCTGCTCCGACGGGGAGTCCTGTAATCCGCGCGCGTCCCCGTCGGCGCATCCACAGCACCACGTCGCCCGCCCGGCCGGAGAGAACGTCTCCGCAACCGGGCGGGCGCACCACGTCCGGCGTCACCTCGAGGCACGGCGCCGCGTAGAGTGGGGTGCCGTGTCCCGTCCCCACACTCCCCAGCCGCCCGCCTTCAACCGGGCCGCTCTCGTGCCCGGCCTGCTCGGGGCGATCGTGCTCTTGGCCGGACTCGCTCTGGTCGGAGGCGACTGGTACCTCTACATCCGGTACGCGGTCAGCATCCTGGCCCTCATCCTCTGCGTGTTCGCTGGGCAGGCGAAGAAATGGTGGTGGCTGGCCGGCCTCATCCCCGTCGCCGTGATCTGGAATCCGGTCTGGCCGCTCGCGTTGGGTGCCCTCGCGCTCCAGGGTCTCTCGATCGTCGCGGCAGTGCTTTTGGTCGCTGCGGCGGTCACAATCAAGATCCCCGCGGACACGCGTCGCTGAAAGCGCCCGCGTGCCGTAAAATGGGTGCTGCGCGGCCATCCTGTGCTGCGTTTCCGGCGTCATCCGCGTCGAGCCCGGTCCACTCGGTTCCGGTCCTCACCGCCTCCGCCGGCCTCACGCCCACTCGGCGTCGCGTCCTCGGACAGCGCGCGGCGCCTGTTCTGGAGGACCATGTCTCGTTCCGGTCAGCGCACCAGCCCGACCAGGCCGCAGCAGCGGAAGAACCGGCACGCCAACAACGACGGACTCATCCCGGTCCTCGCGCGCAAGGTGCGCGAGGTCGAGGCGAAGGCGGCTGACGGCAAGAAGCTCGGACCGACCAACCGCACCAAGTTCCAGGTGATCGCGTTCCTGATGCGCGAGGAGCGCGCCCGCGCCAAGGCGGACACCGAACTGAGCGACGCCGCCCGCGCCGAACAGCTGAAGCGGCTCGACGGCATCGCCACCATCCTCGCCAAGACCGCCGCCCGGGACACCTCGCTGATCCAGCTGCTGGAGAGCGAGTCCGCACCCACCGCCACGGCACAGAAGCTGCGGCGGGATTGGCTGCTCGAGTCGGGCACGGAGCTGTCGCCCGACGACCTCATCATCACGATCGACCGTCCCGTCGCCACGCAGGACAGCGTCATCCCGCCGGAGCTGGCCGAGAAGCAGGTCGTTCCGC
Organism: Leifsonia sp. T36S-04; assembly: GCF_042465655.1. Taxonomy (GTDB): domain Bacteria; phylum Actinomycetota; class Actinomycetes; order Actinomycetales; family Microbacteriaceae; genus Leifsonia. The sequence goes on along the minus strand of NZ_CP146286.1, from coordinate 2,095,233 downwards.
AGTCGGTGAAGGCGCGCCAGCTCTCCAACCCGTTCCTCGCCCCCGACTTCTCGCGGCTGACGCCCTCGGCGCCGACGCCGAGGCGGCGCCTCGACTCGTGGGAGCTGCTGGGTCCGCTGTTCAAGTCGTTCGAGTACGGGTCGGGCGGGCAGGCGGCAAGCATGGACCTGCCGCCGGCTCCGCCGATCGACCGCTACTCGCCGAACGGCCTGGAGCTGATGCACCACCAGTCGCGGTTCATCGAGAGCGTGCGCCTCGGCCACCGTTCCTTCCTGCTCGCCGACGAGCCGGGCCTCGGTAAGACTGCGCAGTCGATCCTCGCCGCCTCCGTCGCGGGCGCGTACCCGCTGCTCGCCGTCGTTCCGAACGTCGTGAAGATGAACTGGGCGCGCGAGGTCGAGCGCTGGACGCCGCACCGCCGCGCCACCGTCATCCACGGCGACGGTGAGGGTCTGGACGCTTTCGCCGACGTGGTGATCGTCAACTACGAGGTGCTCGACCGGCACCTCTCCTGGCTGAGCACGCTCGGGTTCAAGGGGATGGTCGTCGACGAGGCGCACTTCATCAAGAACCTTCACTCGCAGCGTTCCCGCCTCGTGCTCGGGCTGGCGGACGCGATCCGGGCGAAGACGCCGGACCCGCTGATGCTCGCGCTCACGGGTACGCCGCTGATCAACGACATCGACGACTTCAAGGCGATCTGGCAGTTCCTCGGCTGGATCGACGGCAACAAGCCGACCGCGCAGCTGATGGAGCACCTGGAGGAGTCGGGGCTGACGCCCGCCGACTTCGGGTTCTACTCCGCCGCCCGCGAGGCGGTCATCGACATGGGCATCGTCCGTCGCCGCAAGATCGATGTGGCGGCAGACCTGCCCAGCCGGCGCGTCGTGGACCTGCCCGTCGAACTCGACGACGACCTGGGCCGCTCGATCCGGCAGGCCGAGAGGGAGCTCGCGGCTCGGCTGGTCGCGAAGTACCAGCGCGCCTCGGCCGCCGGTCGCCCGGACTCCTTCGACGGCGACGATGAGGCCCACCGCAAGCACCTCATCCGTCTGGTGGCGCAGTCCGAGCTCGAGGAGTCGAAGTCGGCGAAGTCGGGCGAGAACGTCTTCACCATGGTCCGGAAGATCGGTCAGGCGAAGGCGGGACTGGCGTCCGATTACACGGCCCAGCTGGCGAGGTCGGTCGGCAAGGTCGTCTTCTTCGCGAAGCACATCGACGTGATGGATGCTGCGGAGGAGGCGTTCGCCGCCCGCGACCTCAAGACGATCTCGATCCGCGGAGACCAGTCGGCGCTCGCCCGGCAGCGGGAGATCGACGCGTTCAACAACGACCCCGAGGTCGCGGTGGCGGTCTGCTCGCTGACCGCGGCCGGCGTCGGCCTGAACCTGCAGGCGGCGTCGAACGTCGTCCTCGCCGAGCTGTCCTGGACGGCGGCGGAGCAGACCCAGGCGATCGACCGCGTCCACCGCATCGGTCAGGAGGAGCCGGTGACGGCGTGGCGGATCATCGCGGCGCAGACCATCGACTCCAAGATCGCGGAGCTGATCGACGCCAAGCAGGGACTCGCCGCCCGGGCCCTCGACGGCAGCGACGTGGAGGTCGGGTCCACCGACTCCGTGCAGCTGGACGCCCTCATCCACCTCCTCACCGACGCCCTGTCCTAACACCCTCGCCAACGCAGCCCGCGAGCACAGGAAAACTGCGCCGCCACGCCGCAAACGGGCGCACTTTTCCTGTGCTCGCGGGCTGCGGGCGGGACGGGTCAGGCGATTTCGGCGTCGTCGGGGTCGAGGGGGACAGGACGGTCGTCGTCGGGGAGGATCTCGTCGTCCTCGTCGTCGACCACGGGGAGGTCCTCAGGGTCGTGAATGACGGGATCCGGCTCGTAGTCGGCCTCCTGCGCCTCGCGGAAGTCGTCGAGGTCCTCGTCGTCCCGGTCGTCACGTCCTCTGGGGTCGCTCATGCCCCGAGGGTACCTCCGGGGGGCGCGGCCGTGAAGAGTCGATTCAGGCCAGCTCGAAGACGAAGAACGCGCCTCGATCGTCGTGCTCGATCCGAGCGAGACCGCGGAATCCGGCGAAGTCGCCCGTGCCCGTCCCGGGGATGATGTGACCGAACGCCGAGGCATCATCCGGGTGCTGCAGCGCGCCGTGGTGCACCGTCAGCGACCCGGTGCGGCCGTCGTCCAGCGTTCCGGTGATGCGCTCGGCGGCCAGGTAGCCGCGGCCGCCCTCCTCCGTACCGGAGGACACGAAATGCGCGACCGATTCGCCCACGAGCCCCTCGGTGTACGTCTTTCGCATGACGATGGCGCCGACCCAGTCGCCGTCGATCCCGGGGAGTTCAGCGGGGTCCCAGCCGGTCACATCGAAGCGGGCGGTGATGGTCTCTGAGGTCATGCGTCCACCGTAGGGGCGGGACGGGGGCCCGCGCTTGAAATTTCGCGACAGCGCATTTGTGGGCTAAACAGGGGGGATGCCGGACCAGCCCCACCACTCTCAGGTCGAGATCGAGCGCAAGTACGACGTGGATGCGCAGGCGCAGCATCCACTGCTCGTCGGCGTCGGCGCGGTCGCAGTGCAGGGCGAACCCGAGCGGAACGAGCTGGTCGCGACCTACTTCGACACCGCCGACCTCGCACTCGCTCACAACAGGACGGCCGTCCGGATCCGCCGCGGCGGTCATGATGCCGGCTGGCACGTGAAGGAGCCCGCCGACGAGGGCCGCACGGAGCTCCACTGGCCGCTCACCGACGACGATGTGCCCCCCGCCGAGCTGCGCCACCACCTGCGGCATCTGATCGGCGACGAACCGCTCGTGCCGATCGCCCGTGTCACGAACCTGCGCGACAGCGTGCTGCTACAGGATGCCGCCGGCTTCGAGGTCGCGGAGCTGACCGACGACCACGTGCGCAGCGAGAACCTGCGCTCGGGCGGCACGCAGGAGTGGCGCGAGTGGGAGGTGGAGCTGCTCGGGGGCGCCCCCGACACCCGGGAGCGGCGGAATGAGCTCCTCGACGGCATCGAGGAGCGGCTGCTCGCCGCGGGCGCCCGTCCGTCCGAGAGCTCCTCGAAGCTCCAGCGCGCGCTCGGGCTCTGATCCGCCTACCACCAGCGGACACGCTCCGTCCAGTGCGATTTTGTGCAGCCACGCGTTGGCGGGCATGATTCAAGCACGCATTTGAGAAACGGAGCGACATGAAGATCGGCATCCTCACCAGCGGCGGCGACTGCCCGGGCCTGAACGCGGTCATCCGCGGGGCGGTCCTGAAGGGCGATCGCGTCTACCGCTCGGAGTTCGCCGGCTTCCGCTACGGCTGGCGCGGCGTGGTGGAGGGCGACATCATGCCTCTCGACCGGCACAGCGTGCGCGGCCTGTCGCGCCAGGGTGGAACCATCCTCGGCTCCAGCCGCACGAACCCGTTCGAGACGGACAAGGGCGGCCCCGAGAACATCCAGCGGATGATGGACGAGAACGGCATCGACGCCATCATCGCCATCGGCGGCGAGGGCACGCTGACCGCGGCCCGCCGTCTCACCGACGCGGGGCTCAAGATCGTCGGCGTCCCGAAGACGATCGACAACGACCTGGCCGCCACCGACTACTCCTTCGGCTTCGACACCGCCGTCGAGATCGCGACCGAGGCCATCGACCGTCTGCGTACGACCGCGGAATCGCACCAGCGCTGCATGGTCGTCGAAGTCATGGGCCGCCACGTCGGCTGGATCGCCCTGCACTCGGGCATGGCGGGTGGCGCGCACGCCATCCTCATCCCGGAGCAGCCGAAGTCGATCGACCAGATCTGCGAGTGGGTGGAGTCGGTGCGCGACCGTGGCCGCGCCCCCGTCATCGTCGTCTCGGAGGGCTTCCACCTCGACACCATGGAGGAGGCGCACTCGCACAAGGGTCTGGATGCGTTCAACCGCCCGCGACTCGGCGGCATCGGCGAGATGCTCGCGCCGATGATCGAGGAGCGCACCGGGATCGAGTCCCGCGCGACCGTGCTCGGCCACATGCAGCGTGGCGGGGTGCCGAGCGCGTACGACCGGGTGCTCGCCACCCGTCTGGGCATGGCCGCGGTGGACGCGGTGTACGAGGGACGCTGGGGTTCGATGGTGTCCCTGCGCGGGACCGATGTGGTCAACGTCTCGATCGCGGATGCGACCGGGGGCCTCAAGACGGTCCCCGACGCGCGCTACGAAGAGGCGGCCCTGCTCTTCGGCTGAGCCGTGATTCCCTGCTCATCGTGAGCCGGCGGGTCTAGGCTCCTGCTACCAGAGGGAAGGAGCCCGCCCGTGCCGCGATTCGTCCAGTTCGAGGAGTTCGGTTCGCGCGACTACCTGCAGGTGGTCCAGCGGGAGAGGCCGTGGCCGGGCCCCGGCCAGATCCTGGTGCGCGTGATGGCGGCCGGGTTGAACCCGATGGACTACAAGGCGTACCGCAGCGAGCAGGCCGCCGCGCGCATGGGCGTGACCCTGCCGAGCGGGATCGGACAGGACTTCGCCGGTTTCGTCGAGGAGCTCGGCGAGAGGGCGACCCGGTTCGAGATGGGACAGGCGGTGCTGGGCACCGCTCCCTTCGCGTCGATCGCCGACTTCGTCGTCGTGCCGGAGGACGGGCAGGTGATCCCGAAGCCGGACCCGCTCACCTTCGAGGTCGCCGGTTCCCTCGGCGTCGTCGGCCGGACGGCCATGGCGACGGTGCGCTCGCTCGACCTCCACGAGCGCGACACCGTGCTCGTCAGTGCCGCCGCGGGCGGTGTCGGGGTGCTGGCCGCACAACTCGCGGTGCGCTCGGGCGCGACCGTCATCGGTACGGCGGGCGAGGAGAACCACGAGTATCTCGAGTCGCTGGGCATCATCCCGGTCACGTACGGCGACGGCCTGGCGGACCGGGTGCGTGATCTCATCGACGACGACCGGGTGACCGCCGTGCTCGACAACTACGGCGGAGGGACGATCGAGGCGGCGCTGGAGCTGGGCGTGCCCATCGAGCGGGTGAATACGATCGCCGCCTACGGTCCAGCGGCGCACGGCGCGAAGAACGTGGGCGGCCGCGCGGCGGGCAACGCCGAGCTGGCAGAACTGGCCGCCCTTCTCGCCGAGAACGAGCTGGTGCTGCCGATCGACTCCATCTACCCCATCGAGCGCACGGCCGAGGCGTATGGGCGTCTGGAAGCCGGCCACGTCCGCGGCAAGGTCGTCGTCGTCACCGACTGACCTGGGCCGGGGGACCGGCCCATGAAAGGAGCATCCATGATCACGGACGACATCGCCCGGCAACTCCGCACAGCAGGATTGCGCTGGCAGCCGGCGTCGGGCGACACGTTCGCCATCGACCGGCCCGGGATGGAGGGGGAGCGGTTCACGGTGAGCGAGATGACGATCGAGCCGCACCATTTCGACACCGGCACGATCCTCGGCTTCAACGGCACCACCGAGTGGGCGCTCGACTCGCTCGCCGTCGAGGATGCCCTGTGGATCCCGCGCGAGGACCAGCTGCGCGAGCTGCTCGGCGGCAGCTTCCGTCACCTCGCGCGCACCCCGGACGGGTACCGGGTCACTGTGTTCTTCGGCGGTGACGAGCGGATGTTCGAGCACGAGGACGCCCCGTCCGCGTACGCGCAGGCACTGCTGTCGCTGATCGGGGCGTCGGTCTCCTAGGCGAGGATCGCGGGGCTCAGGTCCGCGACGCTGCGGACGCCGGTCAGCCCCAAGGTGATGTCGAGTTCCGCGATGGTGTTGCGCAGCAGCTCCCGCACTCCGTCCTCGCCCGCCAACGCGAGCGCGTAGGCGTACGGACGCCCGATCGCCACCGCCCGTGCGCCGAGCGCGAGCGCGATCACGGCGTCCGCACCGCTGCGGATGCCGCTGTCGAAGATCACCGGGACGCGGCCGTCGACCGCCTCGACGACGCCCGGCAGCGCATCCAGGGCGGCGACCTCGCCGTCGATCTGACGGCCGCCGTGGTTCGACACCAGCACTCCGTCCATCCCCGCGTCGAGCGCACGGCGCGCGTCGTCGGGATGGAGCATGCCCTTGAGCACGATCGGGAGCCGGGTGCGCTCGCGCAGGAAGGCCAGATCGTCCCAGGTCAGGGAGGGGTCGGCGAAGACGTCGAGGAAGGTCTCGACCGCGGCGAGCGGCTCGCCCGACCGCAGGTTCTCGCGCAGCCGGCCCGGGTGGTGGCGCAGGATGCTGGCGAACGATGCGAGCGCGGCGGGCGTCGGAGCCGTCGACGGACGGGCGCCTCCTGCCGCTCGCACCCGCTCGCGGACCAGGTGCTGGAACACCGGGTCGCTCGTGTACTGCGCGATGCCGAGCCCGCGGCTGAACGGCAGGTAGCCCAGGTCGAGGTCGCGCGGCCGCCAGCCGAGCACGTGCGTGTCGAGCGTGACGACGATGGCCTCGCAGCCCGCTCGCTCGGCGCGGTCGACCAGGCTGCCGACGAGCTCCCGCGACGAGCTCCAGTACAGCTGGAACCAGCGCGAGGCACCGGGCGCCACGGCATCCATCGCCGCCCCCACAGCCTCCATCGGCTGCGATGCCTGAGTGGACAGGGTTACCGGGACGCCCAGGGACGCGGCGGCGCGCGCGGCCGCAGCATCGCCGCCGCGCCGGGCCAGTTCGAGGACGCCGATCGGCGCGAGGAGGAGCGGGGTCGCACGGCGGACACCGAACAGCTCGATCGACAGGTCGCGGGCGGAGACATCGCGCAGCACGCGCGGGACGATCCGCCGCGTGCGGAAGGCCTCGAGGTTCGCCGCCGCGGTGCGTTCGAGCCCTGCGGAGCCGGCGATGTACGCGAAGGCGGCGCGGCTCATCCGCCGCTGCGCCTCCCGCTCAAGCCGGGCGAACCCGACCGGGATGCGTGGCCGCCGCCCGGCGACCCCCGCCCGGTAGATCTCGGACTGGGCGTCGCGTCCGGCGCTGGTGCTCATGCTGCCATTCTGGTCCCTCCCGCGGCGGCATCCATGGGACGCAACACGCCGTGAACGCGGACGGATAACGGCGTGTTGCGTCCCACGGATCGGTCAGCGGCGGCGGGGGCGCTTGCGGGGGGCGGAGGGCTTGCGTGGGGCGGGCTTGCGCGGCGTGCGGGGGGCGCGCGTCTCCGCCGCCTCCTTCGCTGCGGCCTCCTTCGCGGCGACCTCGGGGTTGCGGGAGCTGTGCGCGGTGCGGCCGCGCACGATCCCGATGAAGTCGTCGACCAGTGGATGCTGCGCCTCGCGCGGCCAGGTCAGGCCGATGGTGCTCTGCCCGGCGTCCTCGACGCGCAGCGCGACAACGTCCTTCCGCCGGAGCGCCTTCGCGACCGATGCCGGCAGCAGCGCGACGCCTGTGCCCTCCGCCATGCTCCGCAGCAGAGCCTCCGACGGCTCGCCGGGCACCCGCGGCTCGTCCTCGAAGTCGGCGAGGTGCAGTTTCTCGCCCTCATCGGCCTTGAGCGTCAGCAGGTGCTCGTGGTGCACGACCACCACGATGTCCTCGGAGTACAGCGGAATGAGGTGGCGGCCGTCGTCCGGCTCCGCGTCGCGCGCGAAGACCATGTCGGCTTCGCCCTCCTCCAGCACCCGCAGCGGGTCGTCGCTCGGCCGCACCACCAGCTCCACGTCGGGATACCGCTGTTCGAAGGCGCGCGTCCACTTGCCGACGGTGACACCGAGCGGGAAGGCGATGGAGAAACGAGAGGACACCTGACGAGGGTAGCGAACGGTAGCCTGGGACGTATGAAGGCGCAGACCATGAAAGCGGCCACCGCGGCCAAGAAACTCGGCATCTACCTGCCGGCGGCGCCCGACGACTTCCGGGAGCGCGAGATCAGCCGCACCGAGCTGGACGGCTACATCGCCGATCCGCCCGAGTGGCTGCGCACCCTGCGGGCCGACGGTCCGCACCCGCGCGACGAGGTGGCGCGCAAGCTCGGCGTCTCGAACTCGGGGCTGGCCCGCGGGGGAGTGACCGAGGCGCTGACGACGGCCGAGATCAAGGCACTGCTTCAGGACCCGCCGCAGTGGCTGGTCGACGAGCGTGCGACGCAGGCGGCGGTCCGGGCAGAGAACGCACGGGTCAAGCAGCGCGACGCCGAGCGCGCGGAGCGCCGCGCGGCGGAGTAACGGGCCGTCGTCAGACGCCGGGTGCTTCGCCCGTGCCGTCCGGCGTCCGCGTGGCCGACCGTGCGGTCCGCGCCAGCGCCTCCGGCCCGGTGACGAGCGCGCGCCGCCACGGTGCGACCCCGTCGATCTCGATCTGCAGCGAGAAGCTGAGGATGGTCCTGATGAGCACGATGATCCCCAGCACGAACGCGTCGGTGAGCGACGGTGTCGAGGTCACGGTCCGCACCAGGTCGGCGGCGACGAGGATCTCCAGCCCGAGCAGGATGACCCCGCCGAAGCTCTCGCGCAGCGTCCGGAACGCCGCCGCCCCGCTGTTCTGACGCCGCCAGGCGACCAGCGCCAGGCCGATCGCCACCACGAACCCGACGGCCATCGCGGCGACTCCCGCGAACTCGAACGCAATGGCCGTGAGCCCGAACAACGCGTGCGCATCCATGCGCTCATCGTGCCACGTAGAATTCTCCGGTGCCTCCCGAAACCCCGGCCGCCTCCGGCCTCGACCCCGACGACCTCGCGGCCGCCCTCCGCGTGCTCGCGCAGCTCCACGAGCTCGACCAGGACCACCCCGACTTCGTGGCTGTGCGGCGTGCGACCGGTCACATGTTCAAGGCGGTCAAGCAGGAACGGCGCCGCACGCTGCGCCAGCAGGTCCAGGATGCGGACCGCGCCGTAATCGCGGCCACCGCCACCGGCGCGCCCGACCGGATCGACGACGAGACGCGCGGCCGCGAGCTCACGTCCAGCACGAGCGGGTCGCACACCGCAGGGACCCTCATCACTCCGCGCGCCTGCTACATCTGCAAGCAGCCGTACACGGAGGTCGACTGGTTCTACCACCAGCTCTGCCCGTCGTGCGCGGCATTCAGCCACCTGAAGCGCAACGCCCGCACCGATCTCACCGGCAAGCGCGCCTTGCTCACCGGCGGCCGCGCCAAGATCGGCATGCACATCGCACTGCGGCTGCTGCGCGACGGCGCCCACCTGACGATCACCACGCGATTCCCCAGGGATGCGGTGCGCCGCTTCTCGCAACTCCCCGATTCCGGGGAGTGGCTGCACCGCCTCCGGGTCGTCGGCATCGACCTGCGCGACCCGGCCCAGGTCATCGCGCTCGCCGACTCGGTCGCCGAGCGGGGGTCGCTCGACATCCTGATCAACAACGCGGCCCAGACCGTCCGCCGTTCACCCGGCTCGTACTCGCTGCTCGCCGAGGCGGAGACGCAGCCGCTGCCCGACGGCCCCCTGCCGGAACTCGAGACCTTCGGGCACACCGCCGACCCGCATCCGCTCTCGCTGGAGCGATCGGTCGCCGCGCATCCACTGCTCTCGGCGGCCGACGTCCGCGGGACCATCGCAGAACTCGCCGGCCCCGGCGTCCTCACCGCCGACGACCTCGCGACGGCAGCGATGGCCGCCGGGTCGTCGTCGCTCGCCCGGCACGCCGACGGCTCCGCCATCGATGCGGGCGGTCTCGTGCCGGACGTGGCGCACGTCAACAGCTGGACGCAGACCATCGGCTCCGTCGACGCGCTCGAGCTGCTCGAAGTGCAGCTGTGCAACCAGACCGCGCCCTTCATCCTGATCGACCGGCTGCGGCCGTCGCTCGCCGCGGCGGGCCGCTCCTACGTCGTCAACGTCTCGGCGATGGAGGGAGTGTTCGGCCGCCAGTACAAGGGTCCCGGCCACCCCCACACCAATATGTCGAAGGCCGCTCTGAACATGCTCACGCGGACGAGCGCGGGCGAGCTCTTCGAGAGCGACGGCATCCTGATGACCGCGGTCGACACCGGCTGGATCACCGACGAGCGGCCGCACCACACGAAGGTGCGGCTGGCCGAGGAGGGCTTCCACGCCCCGCTCGACCTCGTCGACGGTGCGGCGCGCGTGTACGACCCGATCGTCCGCGGCGAGGCCGGAGAGGACGTGCATGGGGTCTTCCTGAAGGACTACCGTGCCTCGGCCTGGTGAGCGGTACGATCAGCACGAAACCGAAGGGACGCGGACGATGACCTCGCGCGAAGCCATTCCCGTTCCCGGTCAGGCGCGTCCCGTCCCCGCGGTGGCCCGCGGTGGCCGGCTCCGGCACTGGCTGCTCACGGGCCTCGTGGATGAGCGCGGCACCCAGCAGGGACCGCACGGCCGCAACCCGGAGCGGACCCACTCGTGGTGGCAGGTCATGTGCCTCACCGGTGTCGACTACTTCTCGACCCTCGGCTACCAGCCGGCCATCGCTGCGCTGGCGGCCGGTCTCGTCTCGCCGTTCGCCACTCTGGTCCTGGTGGCCCTGACCCTGCTCGGCGCGCTTCCGGTGTACCGGAGGGTCGCGCGGGAGAGCTTCCGCGGCTCGGGCTCCATCGCCATGCTGGAGCGCCTGCTGCCCTGGTGGGCGGGCAAACTCCTCGTCCTCGTCCTGCTCGGCTTCGCCGCGACGGACTTCATGATCACCATCACGCTGTCGGCGGCCGACGCGTCGGCACACGCGATCGAGAACCCCTTCGCACCCGAATGGTTCCACGGCAACAACGTCCTGATCACCCTCGTGCTGCTCGCCCTCCTCGGCGCGGTCTTCCTGCGGGGGTTCAAGGAGGCGATCGGGATCGCCGTGGTGCTGGTCGGGGTGTACCTGGCGCTCAATGTGGTCGTGGTGGGGACCTCCATCGTCCAGGTGTTCCTGCACCCGACGGCGATCGACGACTGGTGGAGCGCGCTGTTCCAGCAGCACGGCGACCCGCTGATCATCGTGGGGGTCGCGCTGATCGTGTTCCCGCGGCTCGCGCTCGGCCTGTCCGGCTTCGAGACCGGCGTCGCCGTGATGCCGCAGATCAAGGGCCGGCCGGACGACGACCCGGCGTACCCGAAGGGGCGCATCCGTGGAGCGGGGCGGCTGCTCACCACGGCCGCGATCATCATGAGCGTGTTCCTCATCACGTCGAGCTTCACGACGACGCTGCTCATCCCGCAGCGCGACTTCCAGCCGGGCGGACCGGCCAACGGCCGAGCGCTGGCATACCTCGCGCACGAGTACCTGGGCAACGGCTTCGGCACGGTCTACGACATCAGCACCATCCTCATCCTCTGGTTCGCCGGCGCCTCGGCGATGGCCGGCCTGCTGAACCTCGTGCCGCGTTACCTGCCGCGGTATGGGATGGCGCCCCAGTGGGCGCGCGCGGTGCGACCCCTGGTGCTCGTGTTCACGGCGATCGCCTTCCTCATCACGCTGGTGTTCCAGGCCAGCGTGGATGCGCAGGGCGGCGCGTACGCGACCGGCGTGCTGGTGCTCATCACCTCCGCGTCGCTCGCGGTGACGCTCTCGGCCCGCCGCAAGCGGCAGCCGAAGCGCGTGGTGGCGTTCGGCATCATCACGGCGATCTTCGTGTACACGACCATCGACAACATCATCGAGCGGCCGGACGGCCTGCGGATCGCGGCGCTCTTCATCCTCGGCATCCTCGTGGTGTCGATCGTCTCGCGCATCGGCCGGTCGTTCCAGTTGCGCGCCACCTCGGTGACGCTCGACGTGACCGCGCTCGACTTCGTGCTGGAGGATGCAGAAGAGGGCGAGATCCGCATCATCTCGCACGAGCCGGACGTGGATACGACCACCGAGTACTCGCAGAAGAACAAGGATGAGCGGAAGTTCAGCCACATCCCGCAGCGGTCGCGCACCATCTTCCTCGAGGTGATGAAGTCCGACTCCTCGGACTTCGAAGAGGATCTGCTGGTCCACGGCGTGGTGAAGCACGGGTACCGGGTGCTACAGGTGAAGAGCGGCAACGTGCCGAACACCATCGCAGCGGTGCTGCTCGAGATCCGGGACATCACGGGCGTCGTGCCGACGATCTACTTCGAGTGGACGGAAGGCAATCCGATCTCGAACATGTTCCGCTACCTGATCACCGGTGTGGGCGAGGTCGCCCCGGTGACCCGCGAGGTGCTCCGCGAAGCAGAGAAGGACATCAAGCGGCGGCCGGCCGTGCACGTGTCCTGAGCACTGCCCGCCCAGTCACCCGAGCGGCTACTCGACCGCGAACTCCAGCCATGCGAGGCCGCGCAGGTCGAGGCTGAGGCGACCGGCGCGTTCTGCGGCGACGGCGAGGACGTCGCCGCAGACCGAGCAGCGCATCACCAGGCCGTGCTGGTCGATGTAGACGCGACCGCGGGCGACGACCGACTCGTCCCCGCAGTTCGCACAGCACCCGATCGCCGTGGTGACGTCGGCCGCGAAGACCTCCGACAGCATCCCCGCGGCGACGTTGCCGTCGAGGTAGTCCTGGTCCGTCATGGCGTGCCTCCGATGCCGCCGTAGCGCTCGGTGCGGACCCGCGCCGGGTCGTGGCCGGCCTCGACCAGCCAGCCGGAGACCGCCTCGACGAACGGCGTCGAACCGCAGATGTAGAAGGTGGGGGAGTCGGAGGCCGGCAGCACGCGCTGCATGAGGCCCTCGGCGGTGAGGCGGCCGGGTGTCGTCTCCGAGCCCGCCGGCGCCTGCCGCGTGTAGACGTAGTCGACCTGGAGGGGTGCGGCGGTGTCGGAGGCGAGGCCGGCGAGCTCGTCGGCGTAGTACCCGGCGAACGGGGTGCGCAGCGAGTACAGCATCCGGAACGGCGCGGTGCTGCGGGCGGCCGCGTGGGCTCGCGCCATCGACATGAGCGGGACGACGCCGGAGCCGCCGGCGATCAACTGCACCGGAGTGGAGTCGCCGTCGCGCCACACGAACCAGCCGCCGACCGGACCGCGTACTTCCAGCTGGTCGCCGTTCTGCAGGCCGTGCACGAGGTACGGCGAGACCTCGCCGTCCACGAGTTCCTCGACGGTCAGCTCCAGCTCATCGTCCGGCAGCTCATGGGGTTCCAGCGCGCCGCGTCCGCCGCCGGAGGCGATCGAGTACGAGCGGACCGCCTGATAGCCGTCCGGAGCCGTCAGCCGGATGTCGACGTGCTGACCCGCGAGGTGACCGTGCAGGCCGGGGATGCGTAAACGGATGGTACGGGCCGTCGGGGTCTCCATGCGTGTGTCGACCACATCGGCCGCTCGCCATACCGTGCTCACCAGTAGCGCTGTTCCTTCCACGGGTCGCCGTACATGTTGTAGCCGTTCTGCTCCCAGAAGCCCGGCTGGTCCTGCGGAAGCATCTGCAAGCCGCTGACCCACTTGGCGCTCTTCCAGAAGTACAGGTGCGGCACCAGGAGGCGTGCCGGGCCACCGTGCTCGGGCTCCAGGTCTTTGCCGTCGAAGGTGTGGGCCACCCAGGCCTTGCCGCCGAGCAGGTCGGCGAGGGGGACGTTGGTGGTGTAGCCGCCGTAGCTGTGCGCCATCGTGTACTCGAACGACGTGTCGACGTCCTTGAACAGGGTGTCGAGAGCGACGCCGCGCCAAGAGGTGCCGAGTTTCGACCAGCTGGTCACGCAGTGGATGTCGGTGCCCACGTCCTCCTGGGGGAGGGCCATGAACTCGTCCCAGCTCCAGCGGTGGACGTCGCCCTTCTCTGTGGTGATGGTGAACGCCCAGTCGTCTTTGGCGATGCGGGGCGTTGGCCCGGCGGACAGCACCGGGAAGCCCTCGGTCAGGTACTGACCGGGTGGGAGGCGGGGGTCGTCGGTCCGCCGACGGCCGAGGAAACCGGACGAGATGATACCCATGGCTGAAGCTTATGGTCTTGTGTCCCGGCCGGTCTATGGTGAAGGGGTGACCGCCGTCAATCTGGGACTCCCGCTGCGGGCGAATCCGCCGCAGGCACCGGGCGCGACCGCGCCCCCCAGCATGGACGGGCGGCCGGACGCCGACGGCCTCATCGACCGGTTCGGGCGAGTGGCCCGCGACCTGCGGGTGTCGGTGACCGAGAAGTGCTCGCTGCGCTGCACTTACTGCATGCCTGCTGAGGGCCTCCCGGCGATCCCACGGGACGACCTGCTGACCGCGCCGGAGATCGCGCGGCTCGTCGCCATCGGCGTGCGCGATCTCGGGATCCGCGAGGTGCGGTTCACGGGCGGCGAGCCCCTGATGCGCGCAGAGCTGGCCGAGATCATCGGCCTCTCGGCCGCGGCGGCGCCGGGAATCGACCTGTCGATCACGACCAACGGCATCGGGCTGGAGCACCGCATCCACTCGCTCGTGGACGCCGGCCTCACCCGCGTCAACGTCTCCCTCGACACGGTCGACCGCGAGCACTTCGCGCGCCTGACTCGCCGCGACCGCCTTCCTGCAGTGCTTGCGGGCATCCGCGCGGCCCACGCGGCGGGCATGACGCCGCTGAAGCTCAACGCGGTCATGATGCGCGACACGCTGGCCGACGCGCCGGACCTGCTGGCGTGGGCGCTCGAGAACGGCTGCCGGCTGCGGTTCATCGAGCAGATGCCGCTCGACGCCGACCGGTCCTGGCTGCGCGAGAACATGGTCCCGGCCGCGGAGCTGCTGGCCGTGCTCGGCGAGCGGTTCACCCTGGTGGAGGCCGGCCGCGACGACCCGCACGCCCCGGCGGAGGAGTGGCGTGTCGACGGCTGGACGATGAATGGCGCGCCTGCAACGGTCGGCATCATCGCCTCGGTGACACGGTCGTTCTGCGCGGCCTGCGACCGCACACGTATCACCGCGGAGGGGACCGTCCGGTCCTGCCTGTTCGGTGACGACGAGACCGACCTGCGCGGGTTGCTGCGCGGGGGCGCCGACGACACCGAGATCGCCCGCTGGTGGCGTGCGGCGATGTGGGGCAAGCAGTCCGGGCACGGGATGGACGCTGCCGGGTTCGCGCCGCCGGTGCGGAGCATGGGGGCGATCGGTGGCTGAGGTGCTCGTGCGGTACTTCGCGGCGGCGGAGGAGGCGGCCGGGCGTCCCGAGGAGCGCGTCGACGTCGCGGATGCGACCGTGGGCGGACTCCAGGCGGAGCTCGTGTCCCGCTACGGCGATCCGATGGAGCGCGTGGTCCGCTCGGGCTCGTTCCTCGTGGGCGGCGTGGTCTCGCGCGACCCGTCGCGCGCCCTCACCGCCACCGTCGACGTTCTCCCTCCCTTCGCCGGCGGCTGACCCACCCCTGCCCGGCCCCCAGCCCCAGCCGTCGAGCACAGGAAAATGTTCGATCTTCCCGCGTGTCGGCGCATTTTTCCTGTGCTCGACGGCTGGACGGCCGGACGGCTGGGGGAGGGGGTCAGGCGGGGTAGATGGAGACGGCGTCCGCGGGGATGTCGAGGCCGACCGGGTCGCCGACACGCAGGCGGAGGTCGGCGAGCACCGCGGGCGGCACGAGCGCGTCGAGGCGGTCGGTCCGCACGCGGACGAGGTCGGCCTGCGGTTCGAGCGAGGTGACGGTCGCGGCGACGGAGCCTGCGCCCGGCGCCAGCAGGCGCACGGCGGAGGGACGCACCGCCGCGAGAACCGGCCGGCCGTTCGCCACGCGGGAGAGGGTGTCGCCGCGCAGCAGCATCCCACCCGCGGTGCGCAGCCCGTCCTCGGTGCGAACCCCGGTCAGCAGCGTCAGCCCCGACAGCTCCGCGGTGAAGGGATGCGTCGGCCGTTCCAGTACCTGGCGCGTCGGGCCCTCCTCGACCACTCGGCCGTCGTGCATGACGGCAACGCGGTCGGCGAGGAGGTACGCGTCCAGAGCATCGTGGGTGACGACAACTGTCGTGCGTCCGACCAGCACGTCGGCGAGCACGCCGCGCAATTCGGCCGCGACCGCCACGTCGAGTGCGGAGAGCGGCTCGTCGAGCAGCAGGAGGCTCGGCTCGGCTGCGAGGGCGCGGGCGATGGCCACGCGCTGCGCCTGGCCTCCGGACAGCTCGGAGGGTCTGCGTCCGGCGAACGCGCTGGTGCCGGTGCGCCGCATCCACTCGTCGGCCCGTTCGTCGGCGTCGGCACGGGTCGCGCCGGTCGCACGGGGGCCGAAGGCGACGTTGCTCCGGGCCGTGAGGTGCGGGAACAGCAGCGCGTCCTGCGCTAGGAGGGCCACACCGCGCCGGTGGGGAGGAGTCCACGTGCCGGGGAGGTCGAACAGGACGTCGTCGCCGAGGGTGGCGCGGCCGCGGTCCGGGCGCACGAGGCCCGAGAGCATCCCGAGCACAGTGGACTTGCCCGCGCCGTTCGGTCCGAGCAGCGCCAGGGTCTCGCCGTCCGCGACGCCGAGGTCGACGGCGACCCCGCGGGCCGCGGCGGACGCGGCGATGCGTAAGCTCACGCCGACGTCTCCGCTGCCGCCCGGCCGCGCACCCGCCAGGGCTGCGCGCGCTCGCCTGCACCGTGCGCCACGGCGACGACCGCGATCGCGACTGCGACCAGCACCAGGGACAGGGCGATGGCGGCATCGGGGTCCGTCTCGCGCTGGAGGTAGATCTCGAGAGGGAGGGTCCGGGTGACGCCCTGCAGACTCCCCGCGAACGTCAGGGTCGCGCCGAACTCGCCCAGCGCGCGGGCGAACGAGAGGACGGCACCGGACACGATCGCAGGAAGCACCAGCGGCAGTGTCACGCGGAACAGGACGGCGGACGGCCCAGCGCCCAACGTCGCCGCCACCGCCTCGTAGCGCTCGCCGGAGGAACGGAGAGCGCCCTCCAGACTGAGCACCAGGAAGGGCAGCGCGACGAAGGTCTGCGCGATCACGACGGCCGGTGTCGAGAAGGCGATGTCGAGCGCGCCGCCGAGCAACCCGCGCCGGCCGTACAGCGCGAGCAGAGCGAGGCCGCCGACGACCGGCGGCAGCACCAGCGGGAGCAGGACGACGGCCCGCACGACGCGCTGTCCGGCGAATGGCACCCGGGCCAGCACGATGCCCATCGGGATGCCCAGCACGAGACAGGCCGCGGTCGCGATCAGCGAGGTGCGCAGGCTCAGGAGGAGCGCATCCACCGAGGACGGCGACGTGATGAGCGGGATGAAGTCGGCCCAGTCGACCCGGACGGCCATGGCGACCAGCGGCAGCAGCACGAACAGCGCGCCGACGGCGGCGACCGCGACGATCCACCGTGGGACTCCCAGGCGTGGCAGGCGCGGCGGAGCGGTCGGCGCAGTCGGCGCAGCGGGGCTCACCGGGCTCACGGCGCCCCGAAGCCGGCCGCTGCCAGAGCTGCGCGGCCCTCCGGACCGTTCACGAACGCGACGAAGGCCGCTGCTCCCCGGGGGTCGGGGGCGTTCGCCACCGTCGCGATCGGGTACACGTTGACCGTTCCGGCCGCCTCCGGGAACGGGATCGAGTCCACTGCCGACCCGGCACCCTTTACGTCCGTCCGGTAGACGATTCCCGCATCCGCCTCGCCGGAGCGCACCGTGCCGAGCACGTCGGTGACCGACGACTCCTGGCTCACCGGTTTCAGGGTGACGCCCGCGGACTTCTCGACGGCGGCGGTGGCGGCCCCGCACGGCACTTGCGGCGCGCAGACCACCGTCTTGATCGACGGCGAGGCGAGATCGGCGAAGCTTTTCACGTGGGCCGGGTTGCCCGGTGGCACCGCGATCGCGAGAACGTTCGTGGCGAAATCCACGGGCTTTCCGTCGATGACCTTCGCCGCGACCGCCTTGGCCATGTTCGCCTGGTCCGCCGAGGCGAACACGTCCGCCGGTGCGCCCGCGGTCAGCTGCGAGACGAGGTCCGAGGAGCCGGCGAAGGAGAACGTGACGTGGGTTCCGGGATGCGCTGCCTCGAAGCGCGAGCCGAGCTCGGTGAACGACCTGGTCAGGGAGGCCGCCGCGAAGACGGTCACCGTTCCGCTCACGGCGGGGGTGGAGGCAGCGCTCGGGCTGGGTGCGGAGGCGGGGACTCCCGAGCTGCAGCCGACGAGTCCGGCGGTCGCCAGGAGAAGGGCGGCTCCGGCGGTGAGGATCGCGCGCGTCCTCATCGGTTCACCGCCGGCGCTTCGACCATCACGTTGGTCGCTTTGACGACGGCCACCGCGACGGAGCCGGGTTCCAGGCCCAGTTCGCGCACCGCTTCGCTGCTGATCAGCGAGACCACGCGGTGCGGGCCGCACTGCAGCTCCACCTGCGCCATGACACGGTCGGAGACGATCTCGGTGACGAGCCCGACGAAACGGTTGCGGGCGGAGCCCGGAGTCTCCGTGGGATCCGCGGGGAGCACGGCGTTGTCTTTGGCGAGACGGGCGAGCTCCAAGCCGTCGACCACCGTGCGTCCGGACCCGTCGCGTTCGCTGGTGAGGACGCCGGCGTCGATCCAGCGGCGGACGGTGTCGTCACTCACCCCGAGGTAGAGCGCGGCATCCTTGACCCGTATCTGCGGCATGCTTCCCATCGTAGGGCCGCGGATGCGGATGGAGAATTGCTACAGGCCGACCCACTCCGACGCACCGTCGTCGAAATGCTGCCGCTTCCAGATCGGCACCCTCGCCTTGATGATCTCGACGAGTTCGGAACAGGCGGCGAACGCCTCGGCGCGATGCGGAGCGGCAACGGCGGCGATCAGGGCGAGGTCGCCGATGGTGAGCGAGCCGACGCGGTGCTGCGCCGCGACGCGCAGTCCGGTGGTGCGCGCCACCTCCTCGCAGCACTCGCGCAAGAAGGTCTCGGCCTCGGGATGGGCGCGGTAATCCAGCGAGACGACGGTCCGGCCGCCGTCGTGGTCGCGGACGATCCCCTGGAACGACACGACAGCCCCCGCGTCAGCGCGCCAGACGAACTCGTCGACGGTCGACGGATCCAGCGGATCCCCGGTGACGGTCGCGAGGATGTGGCTCACGAGTGATCCCCTCCGCGCAGCTGGTCGAGCAGATGCGGGAGCAGATCGTCCAGCACCTCGAGCCCGTCGACGACGCCGCCACGCGAGCCGGGCAGGTTGACGACGAGGGTGGGTCCGGAGACGCCGACGATGCCGCGGCTGAGCGCGGCGAGCGGGGTCGCGGCGGCACCGCGGGCGCGGAGGGCCTCGGCGACGCCGGGCAGCTGCCGGTCGAGCACGGCAGCGGTCGCCTCGGGGGTGCGGTCGGTGGGGGAGACGCCGGTGCCGCCCGTCGTGATGAGGACGAGTGGATGCGCGGCGACGGCCTCGCGCATGGCCGCATCCACGTCAGCATCGGCGACGACACGCACGTCGGCGGGCAGCCTCCGCTCGGCCAGCCACTCGGCGATGACGGGACCCGTGGTGTCCTCGTAGACGCCGGATGCTGCGCGCGTCGAGGCGACGAGCACGATCGCCGGGGTGCCGGCGGGCTCGGCCGGTGCCGTACCGGCCGGTGCCTCGTCGGCCCGCGCTTCCGCCGCCGTCGCATCCGCCGCATCCCGCCGCCACTCTCCGCGCTTCCCACCGCTCTTGGCGACGAGCTGCACGTCGGTCAGCGTCGCGGCCGGGTCCACCGCCTTCACCATATCGTGCAGGGTGAGACCGGCGACGGCCACCGCCGTCAGCGCCTCCATCTCGACGCCCGTGCGCCCATGCGTCCGTGCGACGACCTCGATCCCGATGGTCCCGGCGTCGGCGTCGAGCGTGAAATCGACGCGGACGTTGTCGAGCGGGAGCGGGTGGCACAGCGGGATGAGCTCGCTGGTCCGCTTCGCGCCGCCGATCCCGGCGATGCGCGCTGTCGCGAGCACGTCGGCCTTCGGGAGGTCGTCCGCGGCGACGAGCCGCACGACGTCGGGGGTGGTCACGAACCGGCCCCGCGCGACGGCCTCCCGGTCGGTCTCGGGCTTGCCGCCGACGTCGACCATTCGGGCGCGCCCGTCGGCGTCGAGGTGGGTGAGCTGCGTCATAGGGTCCAGACTGTCACGGTCGCGCCCGCATCGAGCGCCTCCGCGTCCGCCGGGACGTCGATGAGCACGTCGGCCCGGGCCATCCCCGCCACCAGATGCGACGAGGGCCCGGAGATCGGTGCGACGCCGCCCGCGCCGTCCAGCAGCCCCCGCAGGAACTGCCGGCGCCCGCGGACGGAGGTGATCGCCCGCGTCAGTGCGACCTCGTGCGTGGGGACGGGCGGCAGGCCAGCGGCAGCACGCAGTGGTGCGCGCAGGAACACGACGAACGAGACCTGGGTGCTCACGGGGTTCCCCGGGAACCCGAACACCGGAACGCCGCCGACGACGGCGGTGGCCTGGGGACCGCCGGGCTGCATGGCCACCGTGGTGACGTCGGCGCCGCGGGGGAGCAGCACCTCGCGGACGACCTCGTACGCGCCCTTCGAGATGCCGCCCGAGGTGATGATCAGGTCGCTGCGACCCAGGGCGTCGTCGAGGATCGTCGCGAACGCCTCGGGGTCGTCGTCGCTGCTCGCGCGCACGGACACCGTGGCGCCGGCCTCCTCGACCAGGGCCGCGAGGGCGATGCCGTTCGCGTCGTAGACCTGACCGAACCCGGGCCGGCCGGTCGAGATGAGCTCGGTCCCGCTGGTCAGGATGCCGACCCGCAGCCGTGCGCGCACGCTGACCGTCTCCACGCCTGCGGCGGCCAGGGCCGCGAGATGGCGGGGTGCCAACCTCGTTCCGGCGCCGAGCAGGATGTCGCCGCGGCGGACGTCGCTGCCGCGCTCCCGCACGTACTCGCCCCGCTGCCGAGGTCGCCGGATCTCCACGATGGCCCCGGCGAGGTCGTCGTCGCGCCCGAGCACCAGCTCCGTGTCCTCGACCGGGACGATCGCGTCGGCGCCGGTCGGCACGGGGGCACCCGTCATGATGCGCAGCGCCGTCCCCGGGATGAGAGAGACAGGGGTGGTGTGACCGGCCGGGATGTCGCCGCTCACCTCCAGCGCGATCGGCACGGTGCGGATGTCCGCCGAACGTACGGCGTAGCCGTCCATCTGCGAGTTGCGGAACAGGGGGAGGTCGACCTCCGACCGGACTTCGGCCGCGGTGACCCGTCCGAGCGCGGAGTCCAGCGGCACCGACTCCGCCGCCGGCTCGTCGGAGAGCGGCTCGAGCATCCGTGCGACGATCCCGGCGTGGTCTTCGACGCTGCGGGGCGCCGCGGATGGGTCGCGTGTCATGGGTTCAGTATCCCGCGATGTGGGCCGGGTGGTCAGCCCCGGTCAGTACCGCGCGATCGCGGGATCGACATCCCGGGCCCAGGCGTCGATCCCTCCGGCGAGCACGACGCCGCTGAGCCCGGCTTCCGCGAGCAGGCGCCGGGCGGTCTCGGCACGGATGCCGTGATGGCAGACGATGACGAGCGGGTCGGCGGGCAGCCGCGCGGCGACCCCGGCCGGATCGTTCTGCACCACGCCGAGCGGCACCAGCAGCGATCCGGGGAGCTCGACGATGTCGGCCTCCCACGGTTCCCGCACATCGAGGAGCGTGTGGGGCTCGCCGGCGATCAGCCGGGCGTGGAGTTCGGCGGGCGACATGGTGTCGCTGACGCCGCAGAACAGGTCGTAGTCGATCAGCCCGGTGACGGGGACAGCGTGTGGATCGCGTTCGTACCCGAGCTCGCGGAACGAGCCGCGGAGGGCATCGTGCACGACGACACGGCCGAGGAGCGGCTCGCCCGTCCCGGTGACGAGTTTCAGCGCCTCGCCCACCATCAGGCCGCCGATCACCCCGCAGACCGAGGGCAGCGCACCGGCCTCGGCGCAGCTCGCGACGCTTCCCGGTGCGGGCGGAACAGGGAACAGGTCGCGGTAGGTCGGTCCTTGCGCGGCCCAGCTGAGCCCCGCCTGGCCCCCAGTCTGGTGCACCGCGCCCCACACCACGGGGATGCCCGCCAGCGTCGCCGCGTCGTCGACCAGGTAGCGGGTCGGGAAGTTATCGCTTCCGTCGAGCACGAGGTCGAATCCCGAGAGGATTTCCTGGGCGTTCTGCGTGGTGAGTCGCTCGGGGAACAGCCGCACATCGAGTTCGTCGTCGAGCGCCCGCACCGCGGCGGCGGCGGACTCCACCTTGGGCAGGCCCACGGCAGACGGCGGGTGGATGCTCTGCCGCGGCAGGTTGCTCGGCTCCACCCGATCGTCGTCGACGATCCCGATCGTGCCGAAGCCTGCGGAGGCCAGCAACGGCAGGACCGCGGAGCCGAGCCCGCCGGCGCCCACCACGAGCACGCGGGCCGCCTGGAGCCGGCGCTGCGCAACGGGCCCGAAGCCGGGCAGCTGCGTCGTGCGGGCGTAGCGCGCGGTGCGCTCGCGGGAGAGTTCGGGGCCGGGTTCGACCAGCGGGGGGAGGGCCATATCCTCAGCCAATCACACGGTGCGACACGGTCACACCACGGTGACCTGGACGGTGTGCAGCCCGGTCGCGCCGTCCGGGACGACATCGCGCTCGACCGAGGTCTGCACCAGGCCCTTGGCGTCGGTGGCGCGGACGCGCAGGGTGTGCGCGCCGGGAGTCGCCTCCCAGGCGAACCGCCACTGCCGCCAGGTGTCCGCCGAGATCGCGTCGGCGAGGGTCGCCTGCTGCCAGGGGCCGTCGTCGACGCGCACGTGCACGGCCCCGATTCCGGTGTGCTGCGACCAGGCGACACCCGCGACCGCGACCGTGCCCGCCTTCACCTGGCGACCGGCGGCAGGGACGTCGATGCGCGACGACAGCTTGATCGGTCCGCGCTCGGACCAGCCGCGATCGGTCCAGTACGACGTGTGCTCGTCGAAACGGCTGACCTCCAGCGACACCACCCACTTCGTGGCCGAGACGTAGCCGTAGAGACCGGGGACGACCATCCGCACCGGGTACCCGTGCTCGAGCGGAAGAGCCTGCCCGTTCATCCCGACCGCGAGAATCGCATTGCGCTCGTCGGTCAGCGCCGAGAGGGGCGTGGTGGCCGTCCAGCCGTCCTGGCTGGTGGAGAGCACCATGTCGGCGCGCGACGACGGCTTCGCCCGCGCCAGCAGGTGCCGGATCGGATACCCGAGCCAGGTCGCGTTGCCGATGAGGTCGCCGCCCACTTGGTTCGAGACGCAGGTCAGGGTGGTCGTCGACTCCTCGAGCGGGAGCGCCAGCAGCTGGGCGAAGGTCAGCTCGATCTCCTGCTCTACCATGCCCGTGATCCGCAGCCGCCAGTCCTGCGGCTGGATACCGGGGATCTGCAGGGCGGTGTCGATCCGGTAGAAGTCGGCGTTCGGCGTGACGATCGGGGACAGCCCCGGGATGTCGAACGATGCTCCCGCGGGGATGGGCGGCGCCGTCGTGGCGGGGGCGGGGAGTTTGATCGCCGCGCGAGCCGCCGACGCGGCGCGGAAGCCGCCGGCGATGACCTGCCCGACGACCAGGGCGATCGCGCCGCCTGCTGCCGTCGCGGCGGTGGCGCCGAGGAAACGGCGACGGCTGACACGCCCTGCCGGAGCCACCCGCGTCGGCTCGGTGTCGCGCAGCATCCCGATCAGCCAGCCGAGCAGCAGGATCGCGATGACCGCGGCGAGGGCCGACGGGATCGCGTCGACGATGCTGTTGCCGGACCGTGTGAGGGCCGCGAGGACGCCGATCGTACCGCCGAGGCCGATCAGGATGCGGCCGAATGGCGGGCGGCGCCGCTCCAGCCACCCGGCGAGACCCGCGCCGACGACCACGACCACCGCGAGGGAGACGATGAGGAACGCCTTGTCCCCGGTGCCGAACAGCCCGATCACGGCCTCCTTGAGCCACGGGGGCGCGAGATCGATGAGCAGCGCGCCGACCGTCAGGATCGGGCTGCCGTTCTGCACGACGAAGGCGCTCACCAGCTCGGCGACGCCGACCCCCGCCAGCACGCTCGCGATGCCGGCACCCGCCGGCCGCCAGAAGTCAGCCATGCGGCCAACCTAGAACCGCCGGCTGTGAAAGGGTGGAGGCACCATGTCCGACACCCCGAATCCCCTCCCCGCCCTGCGCGTCCAGGACATCCCGGGGTGGTCGGGACCCGGCTCCGTGTCCGAGGACGCCGTCTACGACACGTTCGTCGCCTGGGCCGAGGGCGGCGGCATCCACCTGTATCCGGCGCAGGACGAGTCCGTGATCGAGGTGGTCGGCGGCGCCAACCTCATCCTGAGCACACCCACAGGGACAGGCAAGTCGCTCGTCGCCGTCGGCGCGCACTTCGCCGCCCTCGCGCGCGGACAGCGCAGCTATTACACCGCACCGATCAAGGCGCTGGTGTCCGAGAAGTTCTTCTCCCTGGTCGACATCTTCGGCGCGGAGAACGTCGGAATGACGACCGGCGACTCGTCGGTCAACGCCGACGCCCCGATCATGTGCGCCACCGCGGAGATCCTCGCCAACCTGGCGCTGCGGCACGGGGAGGAGACCCCGGTGGGCCAGGTCGTCATGGACGAGTTCCACTTCTACGCCGACCCCGACCGCGGCTGGGCGTGGCAGGTGCCGCTTCTCACCCTCCCGCACACCCAGTTCGTGCTGATGTCGGCGACCCTGGGCGACGTGACGTCGCTCGCCGACGACCTCGAGCGGCGCACGGGACGCCCGACGGCGACCGTCACCGGTGTCGAACGGCCGGTGCCGCTGCACTACTACTACGAGCTCACGCCCGTGCACGAGACGATCGAAGACCTCCTGCACACCGGCCAGTCGCCGATCTACGTCGTGCACTTCTCCCAGCTCGCGGCGCTCGAGCGCGCGCAGTCGCTCTCCAGCGCGAAGATCGCCACCCGGGAGCAGCGGGACGCCATCGCCGAGCTGATCGGCGACTTCCGGTTCACGACCAGCTTCGGCAAGACGCTGTCGCGCCTGCTGCGGCAGGGCATCGGTGTGCACCATGCGGGCATGCTGCCCAAGTACCGCCGGCTCGTCGAGCAACTCGCCCAGCGCGGGATGCTCCGCGTCATCTGCGGCACCGACACCCTGGGCGTCGGCATCAACGTGCCCATCCGGACGGTGCTGCTCACCGCCCTGACCAAGTTCGACGGCACCCGGATGCGGCAGCTGAACGCCCGCGAGTTCCACCAGATCGCCGGCCGGGCGGGCCGCGCCGGCTACGACACCGCCGGGACCGTGGTCGCCCAAGCTCCCGAGCACGAGTCCGAGAACATCAAGGCGATCGAGAAGGCGGGCGACGACCCGAAGAAGCGCCGCAAGATCGTGCGGAAGAAGGCCCCGGAGGGCTTCGTCTCGTGGGGCGAGCCGTCCTTCCGCAAGCTGATCGAGGCGGAGCCGGAGACGCTGACCTCCTCGATGCAGATCACCAGCGCGATGCTCATCAACGTGATCGGCCGCGGCGGGGATGTGTACGGCCACGTCCGGGACCTCGTCTTCGACAACCACGAGCCGTGGAAGCGTCAGCTCGCCCTCGCGCGCCGGGCGATCGAGCTGTACCGCTCGCTCCTCACCGCCGGCGTCGTCGAGGCCGTCCGGACCGGCGGCGAGGTCCAGATCCGGCTGACGGTCGACCTGCAGCCGAACTTCGCCCTCAACCAGCCGCTGTCGCCCTTCGCGCTCGCCGCCTTCGACCTCTTCGACGCGGAGTCGCCGGTCTACGCCCTCGACATCGTCTCGGTCGTGGAGGCGACGCTGGACGACCCGCGGCCGGTGCTCTCCTCGCAGCAGTACCAGGCGCGCGGGGAAGCCGTCGCGGCGATGAAGGCGGATGGCATCGAGTACGAGGAGCGGATGGAGGCGCTCGAGGAGGTCACCCATCCGAAGCCCCACGATCTGCTGCTGCACGAGGCCTTCGCCACCTACGCGTCGAGCCAGCCCTGGGTGGCCGACTTCGAGCTGCGGCCCAAGTCGGTCGTGCGCGACCTGTACGAGCGGGCCATGACCTTCGGCGAGTTCATCGCCTTCTACAAGCTGGCCCGCTCCGAGGGCGTCGTGCTGCGCTACCTCTCGGACGCCTACCGGGCGCTCAACCAGACGGTGCCCCTCGAACTCCGCACCGAAGACCTGCGCGACATCATCGAGTGGCTGGGGGAGCTGGTCCGGCAGGTCGACTCCAGCCTCCTGGACGAGTGGGAGGAGCTGGTGCACCCGGATGCCGCCCGTCACGCGGCCGAGTCCACCGAGCTCGCCCCGCCCGCCCCGCGCAACGTCACGACGAACCGGCGTGCCTTCTTCGTGCTGGTACGGAACGAGCTGTTCCGCCGTGTCCAGCTCGCCGCCCTCGACCGTGTGCACGACCTCGGCGTGCTGGAGACCGAGGCCGCCGCGCTCGCCGGAGGGACGGCTCCCTTCACCGAGGCGCAGTGGGATGCCGCCCTCGAGGGGTACTACGCCCAGCACGACGAGATCCTCACCGACGCGTCGGCACGGGCGGCGTCGATGATCATCGTCGACGAGAAGCCCGACGGCGACGAGGGGATCTGGAGGGTGCGGCAGATCATCGCCGACCCCGAAGGGGACCACGACTGGGGGATCGCCGCGGACGTGCTCCTGGAGGACTCGGCGCGCGAGGGCGTCGCCGTCATCCGGGTCACCTCGGTCGGACCGCTCGGATCAGTTTGACCCGGCGCGGACGCCGTGTGAGTATCGTCACGGCGTCCTAACAGCGCCAGGTCCCGTGCACGAACTCCCAGTGAACGATTTCGCCGGGGGACACGGCATCCGACACGGCCAGCGTCATCGCAAGAAGGGGAACGGTGGACCTCACCCTCATCGTCGTGCTGGTCATCCTGCTGGCGCTGTTCTTCGACTTCACCAACGGCTTCCACGACACTGCGAACGCGATGGCGACTCCGATCGCCACCGGTGCCATGCGACCCAAAGTGGCCGTGGCGCTCGCCGCGGTGCTCAACCTGATCGGCGCATTCCTGTCGACGGAGGTCGCCAAGACCATCTCGGGCGGCATCATCCGCGAAGGCGAGGGTGGCGTCCAGATCACGCCGGTGCTCATCTTCGCCGGCCTCGTCGGCGCGATCGTCTGGAACATGGTGACCTGGCTCTACGGTCTGCCGTCCTCGTCCAGTCACGCGCTGTTCGGCGGACTGATCGGTGCGGCCATCGTCGGCGCGGGCCTCCAGTCGGTCGACTTCGTCGTGGTGCTCGACAAGGTCATCCTGCCGGCGATCATCGCGCCGTTCACCGCCGGCGTCGTCGCGTGGAGTGCGACCAAGCTGGCGTACTGGATCACGCGCCGCTACGACGGCCGGCCGGACGGCCGCGGCGGGTTCCGGTACGGGCAGATCTTCTCGTCCTCGCTCGTCGCCCTCTCGCACGGCACCAACGACGCCCAGAAGACGATGGGCGTCATCACGCTCACACTGATCTCCGCGGGCCTCCAGCCGCTCGGCTCCGGACCGGAGATCTGGGTCGTCATCGCGTGTGCCCTGGCCATCGCGATCGGGACGTACTCCGGCGGCTGGCGCATCATCCGCACGCTCGGCCGCGGTCTCACGGAGATCAAGCCGGCGCAGGGCTTCGCGGCGGAGACGAGCACCGCGGCGACGATCCTGGCCTCCAGCCACCTCGGCTTCGCGCTGTCGACGACGCAGGTCGCCTCCGGTTCGGTCATCGGCTCCGGTCTCGGGCGTCGCGGCTCGTCCGTCCGGTGGGGGACCGCGGGCCGGATCGGCATCGGCTGGCTGCTCACCCTTCCGTCCGCCGCCATCGTCGGGGCCGGTGCCGCGCTGCTCGCGGACCTCGGGCCGATCGGCGTCGTCATCGACCTCGTCGTCGGCGTCGCCGTGGTGACCTACATCTTCTGGCGCGCCCGCCGCAACCGCGTCACGAGCGAGAACGCGGTCAAGCCGGTGCCGCTGCAAGGCAAGAGCGAAGTCGCGGCGTCAGGAAAGGCCGTGCGGATCAGGAAGGTCAAGCCGCTCAAGCGCGACCCGTCCCGGAAGGAGTCGGCATGATCGACTGGGCAGCCTTCGTGCTGGTCTTCGCCGCATCCCTCATCGGCGCGTGCTTCGTCGTGGCGTTCTACGCGCTCGGGACGCGCCTCCTCGCCGTCGCCGGACGCGCGCTCTTCGTCGAACCGGTGGAGTTCACGGACGCGATCACGGTCATCACGCCCGAGAGGGCCGCCAAGCTGCAGCGCAAGGCCGAGAAGGCCCAGCGCAAGAACCCGCTCACGCCCGCCCGGATGCGCTGGGCGCTCACCGGCGCCTACGCCTGCTTCACCGCCTGCGCCCTGGCCGTCCTCTACGGCCTGTACCTGATCATCCCGTTCTTCCACCGGTAACGGGCGGCCGGAGCCGGCGCCCCGTCAGTCGGTGCCGCGCGCCCGCGAGATGGCGTTCATGACGTGGTAGACGACGATCGCGGCGATGGCGCCGAGGGCGATGCCGTTGAACGTCAGCTGGCCCAGGTTCAGTGTGAAGTCGCCGATCCCGATGATGAGTGCCGTCGCGGCGGTGAACTGGTTCTTCGGCTTGGAGAAGTCGACCTTGTTGTCGAGCCAGATCTTCACACCGATGATGCCGATCAGGCCGTAGAGCGCCGTCGTCACACCGCCGAGCACTCCGGCAGGGATGGTGTTGATCACCGCACCGACCTTGGGCGACAGCCCCAGCAGGATGGCGACGATGCCGGCCACCCAGTACGCCGCGGTCGAGTAGACCCGCGTCGCGGCCATGACGCCGATGTTCTCGCCGTACGTCGTCGTCCCTGAGCCGCCGAAGAAGCCCGCGACCGTGGTCGCCACGCCATCGGCGAGCAGGGCACGCCCGGTGAGGCGGTTCACGGACGGCTCGGTGAGCTGCGCGACGCCCCGGATGTGGCCGACGTTCTCCGCGATCAGCACCAGGACGACCGGAAGGAAGGCGGGCAGGATGCCCCAGGTGGACGCCGGTGAGGTGAACGGATTGGCGGGAAGCGTGAACTGCGGGAACCCGATCCAGTCGGCTTTGACGACCCCGCTGAAGTCGACCTGACCGACGATGACGGCGAACACGTACCCCACGGCGACGCCCAGGAAGATCGACAGCCTCCCGAGCATCCCGCGGAACAGCACGGTGCACAGGATGACCGCAGCGAGCGTGACGAGCGCCGTCACCGGTGCTTTGGCGAAGTTCGCCCCGGCGGCGGGCGCCAGGTTGAAGCCGATCAGCGCGACGATCGCTCCCGCGACCACCGGCGGCATCAGCCCGTCGATCCAGCGCGTCCCCGTGCCGATGACGATGATGCCCACGATCGCCAGAAGGATGCCGGTGATCAGGATCCCGAACAGCGCCGACGGCATCCCGTGCGCCTTGGTCGCCGCGACGATCGGGACGATGAAGGCGAACGACGAGCCGAGGTAGCTCGGCAGCCGGTTCCCGGTGATGACGAGGAACAGGAGCGTGCCCACACCTGAGAACAGCAGGGTCGTGGCCGGCGGGAAGCCGGTGAGCAGGGGCACCAGGAACGTCGCACCGAACATCGCCACCACGTGCTGTGCGCCGAGGCCGATGGTCCGCGGCCAGGTGAGCCGCTCTGCGGGCAGCACGATCTCGTGCGCTCCGACGTCCTTGCCGTCGCCGTGCAGGGTCCAGGGGAGTGGCATGCGTGTCCTTCACAGGTCTCGAGTCGGAATAGGCTTGTGCTGCGCATTCGCGCACTACCCGACAAACCTGAATGCCCGCCGGGCCACCGCCCACAAGATCCTACGGGAGTCCATCATTTCCGCTCCGACCAGCGCGCCCTCGAAAGTCACCGGGCGCCTCGACCGCTTCTTCGAGATCACCGCCCGCGGCACGACCTGGGGCACCGAGGTGCGCGGCGGCGTGCTGACCTTCGTGACCATGGCGTACATCGTCATCCTGAACCCGCTCATCCTGGGCGGGACGAAGGATGTGGTGGGCCACACCCTCGGCACCAGCCAGGTGGCCGCGGTGACCGCTCTGAGCGCCGGAGTCATGACGCTCCTGTTCGGACTGGTCGCGCGCCTGCCGTTCGCGTTCGCGGCCGGGCTCGGCATCAACTCCTTCCTCGCCGTCAACGTGGTCAAGATCCTCACCTGGCAGGAGGCGATGGGCCTCGTCGTCATCAACGGGATCATCATCGTTCTGCTGTCGGCGACGGGTCTGCGCAAACTCATCTTCAACGCCGTCCCCGCACCGCTGAAGACGGCGATCACCGTCGGCATCGGCCTGTTCATCGCGTTCATCGGCTTCGTCGACAGCGGGTTCGTCCGCACGACCACCCTGTCGTCCCCGCCGGTGCAGCTCGGCGAGGCCGGCTCCATCGCCACGCTGCCGACGATCAGCTTCCTGATCGCGCTGATCATCATGGGCGTGCTCATGGCCCGCAAGGTGAAGGGCGCCCTGCTGATCGGCATCGTCGCAGCGACCGTGCTCGCGATCATCGCGGAGGCGATCTGGCACGTCGGCCCGTCGATGGGCAAGAACCCGGCCGGCTGGAACCTCACCGTTCCGCAGCTGCCGACCTCGCTGGTCTCGCTTCCCGACCTCAGCCTGGTCGGGCAGGTCGACCTGTTCGGCTCCTTCGGCCGGATCGGCGCGCTGGCGGCCACGATGCTGATCTTCACGCTCGTCTTCACCAACTTCTTCGACGCGATGGGCTCCATGACGGGACTGGCGCGCAGCGCCGAGCTCGCAAACGAGGACGGCACGTTCCCGCGCCTCCAGTCGGCTCTGATCGTCGAGGGCGTCGGCGCCATCGTCGGTGGTAGCACGTCCGCCTCCTCCAACACGGTCTTCGTGGAATCGGCCTCGGGCATCGGCGAGGGCGCCAAGACGGGCTTCGCCAGCGTGGTCACCGGCCTGCTGTTCCTGCTCGCGATGTTCTTCACGCCGCTCACGCAGGTGGTTCCGCTGGAGGTGGCCGCGGCCGCCCTGGTCGTGGTCGGTGCGCTGATGGTGGTGCAGATCCGCCACATCGACTTCAGCGAGTTCTCGGTGGTGCTGCCGGTGTTCCTGACGATCATCGTCATGCCGCTCACGTACTCCATCGCGAACGGCATCGGGGTCGGCTTCATCAGCTGGGTGCTCATCCGCTCGCTCGCGGGCAAGGGCCGGCAGATCAGCCCGCTGCTGTGGATCGTGGCGGCCGGCTTCCTGATCTACTTCGCCCGCGGCCCCATCGAGGGCCTGCTCGGCCAGGTCTAGCGTTATCCCCTGGTCCCCTCACGATTTGCGCCACATCGCGGTAATGGCTCCGCCATAACGACGATGTGGCGCAAATCGCGAGGCCCGGGGCGGGGAGGGCGGTCCGCCTCAGGGGGGAATCGGGGGTTACCCGGATACCGGGGGCGCGCACGGGTGGCTTGACTGGATGTATGACCACCACCGACCCGTACCGCACCGCCACCCCCGACCGCACGCTCAGCATCACGAGCTTCGCGCTCGGGCTCGCCTCCCTCGTCTTCGGCTGGACGCTCGTCGCTCCGGTCGCCGGCCTCGTGCTCGGCATCATGGCACTGAAGCGGGAGCCGCTCGGCCGCACCTTCGCGATCTGGGGCATCGTGATCAACGCGGTGATGCTGGGCGGGATCGTGCTGGCTGCGATGCTGACGCTCGTGGGACTCGGGATCGGGTTCCTGGCCCTTCCGTTCGCCTGGCATTGAGAGAATGGGGGGATGGAACCATCCCCCCTCGCCCGGCCGCGCAGCTACGTCGTCCGCGGACGCAAGACCGAGGCCCAGCAGCGCGCCATCGATGAGCTGTGGCCCACGTTCGGTGTCGAGTTCGACGGATCGCCGCTCGACCTCGACGCCGTGTTCGGCCGGACGGCTCCCCGCGTCGTCGAGATCGGCTTCGGCAATGGCGAGAACCTGCTGACGCTTGCCGAGCGCCACCCCGACCGCGACTTCCTGGGGATCGAGGTCCACGGCGCGGGCGTGGGGCGCGTGCTGGCCGGGATGCGGGACCGGGGGCTCGACAACATCCGGATCATCCGGCACGACGCCGTCGAGGTGTTCGAGCAGGGGATCGAGGCACGGTCCATCTCGGAGATCCTGGTGTTCTTCCCCGACCCGTGGCCCAAGGCCCGGCATCACCGCCGGCGCATCATCCAGCCGGACGTCGTCAGGATCCTGGTGCGCGCACTCGCGCCGGACGGCGTGCTCCGTCTGGCCACGGACTGGGAGCCGTACGCCGAGCACATGCTCGAGGTGCTGGATGCGGAGCCCGGGCTCGTCAACCTCGCGGGAGACGCGCACTTCGTCCCCCGCCCGGACGACCGCCCGGTCACCAAGTTCGAGCGCCGGGGCGAGCGCCTCGGCCACGCCATCTTCGACCTCGCCTACCGCCCCGCCGACTGACCGCCCCGAAGTGCACGTTGTGGCTGCTATTCGCGCCGAATTGCAGCCACAACGTGCACCTCGGCTGAGGGGTGGGGGAGGCGCGGCGCGCTTCCCTAGGATGGGCGCATGACGCATGCGCGCACGGTCGAGGAGCTCAGGTCCGTCTTCGAACGAGGGGTCACCAAGCCGCGCACGTGGCGCCTGAGCCAGCTGCGGGCGCTGCGCCGCATGCTGACCGAGCGGGCCGCGGACTTCGAGGCCGCACTGCTCGCCGACCTCGCCAAGAATCCGACCGAGTCGCAGATCGCCGAGATCGGGTTCGTCGTCGGCGAGATCGATCACGCGATCGCGCACCTGCGGCGCTGGTTGCGGCCCCGCCGCGTTTCCGTGCCCGGCGCCCTGCTCCCGGCCCGCGCCTACACGATCCTCGAGCCGGTCGGCGTCGTGCTGATCATCGCGCCCTGGAACTACCCGGTGCAGCTGCTGCTCGCCCCGCTCGTCGGAGCGCTGGCGGCTGGCAACGCCGTCGTGCTGAAGCCGAGCGAGCTGGCACCGGCGACCTCCGCCGCGCTGGCGCGCCTCATCCCGGACTACCTCGACCCGCGGGCGGTCGCGGTCGTCGAGGGCGGGGTGGACGACACGACCGACCTGCTCGCGCAGCGTTTCGACCACATCTTCTTCACCGGCAACGGGCGCGTCGGCCGGATCGTCGCCGAGGCCGCCGCGAAGCACCTGACCCCCGTGACGCTGGAGCTCGGCGGCAAGTCTCCCGTCTACGTCGACCGGACGGTGGATGTGGCCGCGGCCGCCCGCCGGATCGCCTGGGGCAAGTTCATGAACGCCGGGCAGACCTGTGTCGCACCGGATTATGTGCTCGCCGATCGGGATGTGGCGCCCCGCCTGGCCACGGCGCTCCGGGACGCCGTTCGCGACCTGTACGGCGACGACCCGTCGCAGAGCCCCGACTACGGACGCATCGTCAACGACCGGCAGTTCGACCGCCTGGCCGGCATGCTCGGGTCGGGCGCCGCCGCTGTCGGCGGCGAGCACGACGCCGCGACCCGGTATCTGGCCCCGACCGTCCTCACCGACGTGGCGCCCGACGCCCCCGTGATGGCGGAGGAGATCTTCGGGCCGATCCTGCCCATCCTCCCGGTGGACGGGGTGGATGAGGCCATCCGCTTCATCCGCTCGGGCGACAAGCCGCTCGCCCTGTACGTGTTCACCTCCAGCGCCACGGTGCGGCGGCGGATCCTGACGGAGACGAGCTCCGGCGCGGTCGGTTTCGGCGTCCCCGCGGCGCACCTCGCGGTCGCCGGCTTGCCGTTCGGCGGGGTGGGGGAGAGCGGCGCCGGCGCGTATCACGGCGAACGGTCGCTGCGGACGTTCAGCCACGAGAAGGCGGTCCTCAGCAAGCCGCTCAACCCGGACACGCTCGCTCTGATCTACCCGCCGTACACGGAGGCCAAGGACCGCTTCGCCCGCGGCCTCCTGCGCAAGCTCGGCTGATCGACATGCTGTCCAATCCGGCCGCGGAGGCGGTACAGCGCGTCCACCGGACCGACGATGCCCGGGGGTAGGCTCGGCACTGCCGGAGGCCACGAACGTCCGGCGCGAACGCATGCCAACGCACAACGAGAGGCAACGGTGCCAACCGTGAACCCGACAGTAACCATGGACGATTCGAAGACATCCCCCATCCCGGTCGTCGCAGATCTCGGCACCGGCGTCGTCGTCGATGCGACCGAGAACGTGTCCGATGTCCCCACCCCCAGCGCGGACGGACGCCCGACCCGCATCGAGACCGACTCGCTGGGCAGCCGCGAGATCCCCGCAGACGCCTACTGGGGCATCCACACCTCGCGTGCGCTCGAGAACTTCCCGATCGCGAAGCGGCCCATCTCGGTCTACCCGGACCTCATCGTCGCGCTCGCCAGCGTCAAGCAGGCCGCCGCCCGCGCCAACCTCGAGATCGGCGTGCTGGAGCAGCACAAGGCGGAGCTCATCGACCAGGCCTGCCAGCTCATCATCGACGGGCGCTTCCACGATCAGTTCGTCGTCGGCGTCATGCAGGGCGGCGCGGGCACCTCCACCAACATGAACGCCAACGAGGTCATCGCGAACATCGCGCTGGAGCTCGACGGCCACCCCAAGGGCGACTACGCCCACCTGCACCCGATCGACGACGTCAACCGCAGCCAGAGCACCAACGACACCTATCCCACCGCCATCAAGATCGGCCTGACGTTCGCGCTCGGTCACCTGCTCGACGAGCTGGCACTCCTCCGCGACTCGTTCGCGAACAAGGGCAAGGAGTTCCGCAACATCCTGAAGGTCGGCCGCACCCAGTTGCAGGATGCGGTTCCCATGACGCTCGGGCAGGAGTTCCACGGCTTCGCCACGACGCTCACCGAGGACCACGCCCGCCTCACCGAGACCAAGTGGCTGCTGGCCGAGATCAACCTCGGCGCGACGGCGATCGGCACAGGGATCACGGCCGACCCGGGCTACGCGGCGGCTGCGGTCCGGCACCTCAACGCGATCACCGGCCTCAACCTGGAGTCGGCTCCCGACCTGATCGAATCGACGAGCGACGCGGGAGCGTTCATGTCGTTCTCGGGCTCGCTCAAGCGCAGCGCGATCAAGCTGTCGAAGATCTGCAACGACCTTCGACTACTCTCCTCCGGTCCGCAGGCGGGCCTCGGCGAGATCAACCTGCCCGCGCGCCAGGCCGGCTCGAGCATCATGCCCGGCAAGGTCAATCCGGTCATCCCCGAGGTCGTGAACCAGGTGGCGTTCTCGGTGGCGGGGGCGGATGTGACGGTCACCATGGCCGCGGAGGGCGGCCAGCTGCAGCTCAACGCCTTCGAGCCGGTCATCGCCCACTCCCTCCTCCAGAGCATCACCTGGATGGCGCAGGCCTTCCACACGCTCCGCGTCAACTGCGTCGACGGCATCACGGCGAATGAGGAGCGGCTCGGCGCGATGGTCGGTTCGTCCGTCGGCGTCATCACGGCGCTGACCCCGCACATCGGCTACGCCGCCGCAGCAGCGCTCGCGAAGTCGGCGCTGCTCACCGGGCACAACGTCGCCGACCTCGTCGTAGAGGCGAAGCTGATGAGCCGCGAGGAGGTCACCCGGCTGCTCTCGCCGGCGCGCCTGAGCGGACTGGAGGTCATCACGACCGCCATCCCGGTGATCGAGGCGGACGCGATCGCGGAGGCTCGGCAGGAGTCCGAGTAGCGCCTGCCCCGTTCCTCACTCGGGGAGGAGCGGCCCGATCCCGTCGCGGCCTTCCTCCGGCAGTTCGTCGGTGCTGCGCGGCACCGTCGCGACGTACATGTACACGGCTTCGGGCGGCTGGTCGCGGACGTGCGACAGGGCGAACACGTCGGCGACGGCGGCTCCGCCGAGCGAGCCGGGAACGCGGATCCGTGCCGGAGGTTCCGCGGACAGCGAGGGGACGGTCAGCACGCTCTCCGTGCCGTCGTCGGCGACGAGCACACAGCGGAGCATCGATGCCCCGGATCCATGCGTAGTCATACACGGCACTCTAGGCCCAGGTCGTCGGCGTGGTCGATCCCCCGAGGGAGGGCGGGCTACTGGAACGGGGCCCACTCGTGGAGGTCGTACTCGAGTTCGATCCCCGAGTAGAGCCGGACCCGCCAGCAGTGGTCGCCGCCTCCGACGTACTGACCGCGCGCCGTCTCGGGAGCCCAGTCGCCGTCGGCCGTCCGCTGCCAGCGGATCATGCCGACGTGCTCCCGCAGGCGTGGGGTGTGAGGGGGGTGGATCGCGTCGTCGTCAGACATCTCTCAGTCCTCACCTTCGTCGCTGCAGGCTCATGCTCAGTCAGCTGACTGACGACTGTCTACCCCCCAAAAGGGGGCCCTAGCGGCGCGACTCCGCCTCGCGGAAGAGCGCGACCATGTCGCGACCCAACTGGTGCGGCGCCGTCTCGCAGGGGCTGTGCCCGGTCCGGTACACGGCCAGCCGCCCGCGCAATGCCGCCGCATTGGCCGCGTGCAGATGGGTCGGCCAGAGGTCGTGGTCACCCGTCGCCACGAGGACGGGGATGCCGGTCGCGGCGACGCGGTTGCGGACATCCGGAACCCGCTTCATCAGGCCGACGATGTCGTCCACACTGGAGCGGCGCGTGAGAGCGAACCGGGAGCGGACGAACGCGAGCCGGCTGTCCGACACCCTGTTCTTGTTCGTCGTGATGCCCCAGATCATCAGCCCGGCACCCTGGTGCGCCGTCGTGAACCAGCTCAGCCAGCCGATCACGCGAACTCCGCGGAAGGCCTGCCCCGGCTCGGGCGGCGCTGTCAGCAGGGTGAGGGACCGGAACAGTTCGGGATGCGTCACGAGCGCCAGCTGCGACAGGATGCCTGCGAACGAGTAGCCGAGCACATGGGCCGGGCCGCCCTCGCGCAGGAACGCGACGACGTCGCCGGTGAGCAGGGGATATGTGTAGCGTTCGCCCGCCGGGGGTCCCGCGTCGGCGGATTCGTACTGCCCGGCCAGGTCGAAGCTCTGAACGTAGTAACCGGAGGCGACGAGGATGGGCGCCAGGAGATAGAAGTCCTCCTTGGAGCCGGTCACTCCCGGAATCAGGACGACCCGAGGGTCGCCCGGGTCTCCGAGGGAGGCGACCGCCAGCGCGCCGCTGGGGGCGTCGAACCGGGAGAACACCGTCCCGACCGGGGCGATCGACCAGTCGATGTCGGGCAGGGCGGCGTCGAGGCGCGCTGCCTCGTCGTCTCCGCCCGTCACGGGCCGCCGCTCTCCGATGGACACGAAGCTACGCTAGACCACCGGCGCGCCCCGTGGCGGTCACGTGACGCGGCAGTACGTCGTCAGGTAGCCGATTCCGCCGATCGATACGGTGACGGTCGAGCGGTCGCGGAGGAATACGGGCGGCGTTCGGGAGTAGCCCGCGCCGCCCGGACTTCCGGTCGAGATCAGGGTGCCCGGCGGGATGGTCGCCGAGCGGGACAGGAACTCGATGAGCTCGGGGACGGAGCGCACCATGTCGGCGGTCGAGGCATCCTGCAGGATGGCCCCGTCGACATTCGTGGTCAGCCACAGATCTTGCGGGTCGGGGATCTCGTCGGCCGTCACCACGACGGGGCCGGTCGGGGTGAACCCGTCGAACGACTTGCAGCGGGCCCACTGGGCCTCCGAGAACTGCAGGTCGCGCGCCGTGATGTCGTTCACGACCGTGTAGCCCCAGACGTAGTCGAGGGCGTCGCGCACCGGGACGTTGCGGGCCGGCTTGCCGATGATGACGCCGAGCTCCGCTTCGTAGTCGACCTGCGTGGACAGGTCGGCCGGCCACGTCGTCGTCCCGCCGTGGCCGGCGAGGGAGTTCGGCCAGAGATTGAAGACGGTCGCCGCCTTCTCGCTGCGCAGCTTCAGCTCGGAGGCGTGGGCGGCATAGTTCGCGCCGATGGCGATGACGTGCGGGGGCCGGAGCACCGCCGAGGCGTGGCGCAGTTCGTGGACGGGTGGGAGTTCGCGGCCGTCGGCCTCCGCAGCGGCGACAGTGGCCCGCACCTCGGCCAGTCCGTCGTCGCCGCGTTCGATGAGCTCCTGCAAGTCTCGCGGCGGCCGCTCCATCACTTCGTCGAGGAAGAGGGCGCCGTCTCCGATGACGGCGGCCAGGCGGGGCCCGGCATCTGCGGCGGTGCTGAGGTGCGAGAATCTCACCGATACAGGCTATCGGGGATGCGACGTCCGACCGAATGCGGCCACCGGGGCGGCGTGGCTGGGGCGACGGGGGCTCAGGCGACGGCGCCCGGCGCATCCTGTTCGTGGTCACGCGCCTGACGGCGTCGTGCGGTACGGCGGCGCCACGGCGACTGCTCCGGCAGGTGGGTGCTCAGGGTCCTGAACGCCCAGCGCAGTCGCCGGCTGAATCCGCTCCAGGTGGCGAAGGGACGCGCGGAGATCCCGACGGTGAGCCGGTCGTCGTAACGGACCACGGTGGCGAGGTCGAGGTGGAAGGAGAGGTCGAGATCGTCGTGGATGTCGGTCCGGTCGCGGTGGACGCGCGTGCGGGCGTCCCTCCAGACCTCGCGCCGCATGGCGAAGTTCGAGCCGAAGATCGGCGTGTTGCCGAGCCACAGCTCCATCGACCAGAAGTAGCCGCCGATGTAGAGCACCTGGCCGATCCCGGCGACGAGCGGGTTGCCGTCGTAGAAGATCCCTCGCCCGGTCAGGACACCGACCTCCGGCGCGTCCACCAGCTCGGCCTCGATGTGCAGCAGCCAGTCCACAGGGGGCCGGGAGTCTGCGTCCAGCCGGGCGATGATGTCGCCGGTGGCGGCGTCGTAGCCGGCCGCGGACGCGGGCCAGATCCCGCGCTGCGGCTGTTCGATCACGCGCGCGCCGGCAGCGCGGGCGACCTCGGCGGAGCCGTCGGTGCTGCCGTTGTCCACGACGACGATCTCATCCGCGGGTCGCAACTGCGCGGCGAGATCGTTCAGGCAGCGTGCGAGCATCTCCGAGTCGTCGAGAACGGGGATGACGACGGAGATGGTGGGCACGTGCTGATATTACGCGTGCGGTGGCGCTCCGACGCCCCACAACCGCATCCCCGCGTAACTCCGCCACGGCGCCCACCTCGCCCCGTACGCGGCAAGCGCCCGCGGTTCTGCGGGGAGCCCCAGGCGCGCCGCGCCCTGCCGGAGCGCCAGGTCGCCCGTGAGCAGGATGTCGGGGCTGCCCAGCACGCGGAGCGCGATGTACCCGGCCGTCCACGGGCCGATGCCGGGCAGCGCCAGGAGGCGCTGCTCCAGGTCCTCCCGGGCCTCTCCGACGTCGATGGTCAGGGTGCCGGCGGCGAGGGCCTCGGCCACCCCGATGATCGCGTCGATACGGCGGCCGGGTCCGCGGAGCACGCCGCGGCCTCCCTCGGCGATCGCCGCCGCTGTGGGGAAGAGACGAGTGAATGCCGCCGCTCCTGCGCCGTCCCGCCCGGTCTCGTCCGGTCTGCCATCGTCCCCTCGGCCGGGCACGGTCAGCGCGATCGGCTCGCCCAGCGCCTCCGTCAGCCGGGTGAGCGCCGTGCGTGCGCTTGCCACCGAGACCTGCTGGCCGATCAGCGCACGGAAGACGATCTCCTCCGCATCCACGGCCCCCGGAACGCGGAGGCCGGGGGTGGCGGCGACACTCGGGGCGAGAGCGGGGTCGGTCGCGAGGGCGGCGTCGATCGCCTCCGCGTCGGCATCCAGGTCGAGGAGACGGCGCACGCGGGCGACCAGGGGCGCGAGGTCGGCCACGTCGGCCAGCGCGGCGTCGCACTGCACCGCGGGCGCTTCGGCCGTCCCGGTCAGCGTCAGCCGCACGGCCGCCGGCCCGTGCGGGAGCCGGAGGGCACGGGCGTAACCGGTTCCGTCGCCGGCGCCGATCGCGGTCTCCACACCGTCGATCGCGCGGGCGGCGAGGAACGCGATCACCGCATCGCCCGCGAACGGCGCCCGCGCGGGCAGCCGCAGGCTGAGGGAGACGCCGCTCTGGCCGCGATGCACTGCAGCGGCGGGGGAGCGACGCGCCGCGGCACGGAGTGCGCCAGGGGTCAGCCGGTACACCTCGGCCATCGTCTCGTTGAACTGGCGGACGCTGCTGAAGCCGGCAGCGAACGCGACCTCGGTGATCGGGAGGTCCGTTCCGGTGAGCAGCAGCCGCGCCGTCTGAGCGCGATGCGCCCGAGCGAGCGCCAGCGGTCCGGCCCCGAGCTCGGCGGAGAGGACGCGGGTGAGGTGCCGCGGCGTGTAGCCGAGTCGCCGCGCCAGGCCGGGGACGCCCTCGCGCTCGACCGTGCCGTCGGCGATCAGGCGCATCGCGCGCGCGGCGAGGTCGTCGCGCACGTTCCACTCCGGTGAACCGGGGACGGCGTCCGGCAGGCAGCGCTTGCACGCCCTCAGTCCCGCCTCGTGGGCAGCGGCAGCGGTGAGATAGAACGAGACGTTGCCGGGCTTCGGGGTGACGGCCGGGCAGCTGGGCCGGCAGTAGATGCCGGTGGAGTGCACGCCGGTGATGAACTGGCCGTCGAACCGCGCATCCCGAGCGCTCATCGCCCGGTACCGCTCCGCGAAGACGGGGTCGGCGAGCGTGTCTTCGCGTGCCTGCGTGCTGGTGCCTCTGCCGGTCATGTCCTCAAGCCTGACACCATCCACCGACGCGGGATAGCGGAAATCGGACATGAGCGCGACGGACCGGGCGCCGTCGGGCGACCCGCGCTCGCTAGCCTGAGGGGATGGACGTTCTCGACTGGCTTGCGGCAGCACTCGGCGATGAGGCGCTCGCCGAGGGTGTGCTCACGACGGACGCCGCACTCCTCGATGCGGCGCGCACCGACCGCTCCGGCTGGGTCGCCCCCGGCGCCCCGCGGGCCATCGTGACCGCGCGCTCGGTGGAGCACGTGCAGGCGACCCTGCGGGCGGCGAGCGAGTTCCGCATCCCGGTGGTGCCGCGGGGAGCAGGCACCGGGCTCGCCGGCGGCGCCAACGGAACGGACGGCTCGATCGTCCTGGACGTCTCCGGCATGAACCGCATCCTCGAGATCTCTGTGGAGGACCAGCTCGCGACCGTCGAACCCGGCGTCATCAACAGCGACCTGAATACCGCGCTCGAACCGTACGGACTGTTCTTCGCCCCCGACCCGGCGAGCAGGGCGATCTCGACCGTGGGCGGCAACATCGCGACGAACGCCGGCGGTCTGCTCTGCGCCAAGTACGGCGTGACCCGGGAGGCGGTACTCGCGCTCACCGTCGTGCTGGCGGACGGGCGCATCGTCCGCACCGGCCACCGCACGGTGAAGGGAGTGACGGGCTACGACCTGACCGCCCTCTTCGTCGGGTCGGAGGGCACCCTCGGCGTCATCGTCGGGGCCACCGTCCGTCTCCAGCCCATCCCGCCCGGAGAGCCCGTCACGCTGGGCGCGCTGTTCTCCGACGTCCGCGCGGCCGCCCAGGCGTCGGCGCGCATCACCGCCGCCCGGCTGCGCCCGGCCGTGATGGAGCTGCTCGACGCCCCGGCGCTCGAGCGGATCTCCGCCTACCTCGGCGAGGAGCAGATCGCGGAGGCGTTCGGCGCGAGCAGGGGAGCGGCCTACCTGCTCGTCCAGTTCGACGGAGCGACGGCAGTGGTCGATGCGGGAGCTGCGGCCGACGTGCTGACCGAGACCGGCGGAACGGTCCGTGTCGCAGCGGACGCCGCCAAGGGCGAGCGGCTGCTGGCGCTGCGCCGCGCGTTCCATCCGGCTCTCGCCTCCAGCGGAGAGGTGCTCATCGAGGACGTCGCCGTGCCCCGGTCCCGCATGCCCGACATGTTCGCGGCGATCGAGCGCATCTCCGCCCGCTACGGCATCCCCATCCCCACCGTCGCGCATGCGGGCGACGGCAACCTCCACCCCAACTTCGTCTACACGGGAGACACGGTGCCCGAGGCGGTGTGGGATGCGGCTAACGACCTGTTCCGCACGGCGATCGAGCTGGGCGGCACGCTGACCGGCGAGCACGGCGTCGGAGTGCTGAAGCGCCGCTGGCTGGCGGACGAGGTCGGGCCCGACTCGTACGAGCTCCAGGTGAAGCTGAAGTCGGTGTTCGATCCGCTCGGCATCCTCA
Source organism: Leifsonia sp. T36S-04 (assembly GCF_042465655.1). Taxonomy (GTDB): domain Bacteria; phylum Actinomycetota; class Actinomycetes; order Actinomycetales; family Microbacteriaceae; genus Leifsonia. The sequence continues at coordinate 2,053,522 of NZ_CP146286.1, read as the reverse complement.
ACCCCGGCAAGGTCTTCGGGGGCCGTTAACAGACTCGACCCCCGGTGGTGCGGCGCTGCCTGCAGCTCAACCGGGGGAACGAGTTCTGGCCTTAAGGATGCCCCCGCGGCGCGGCGAAAGCAACCCTTGATCTGCCCAGTCGCGGAATCGGCGCGCCGAGCGCCCCTCGTGCGCGGTGAGCGAACGGGCTTTGACGCGGCCCCGTTGCACCGGTTGGATGGACGCATGGCAGAGAACACCAACCAGAAGCCCGAAGTCGACGCCCCCGAGGGCCCGGCTCCCGAGACCCTCGAAATCGTCGATGTCGTCGTCGGCACCGGCCCGGAGGCGACCCCCGGCTCCAAGGTCGACGTGCACTACCTCGGCGTCGAGTACGAGACCGGCGAGGAGTTCGACTCGTCGTGGAGCCGCGGGCAGTCGATCAACTTCCCGCTCAACAACCTCATCAAGGGCTGGCAGGACGGCATCCCCGGCATGAAGGTCGGTGGGCGCCGCAAGCTCACCGTCCCGCCCGCGCTCGCCTACGGCCCGGCCGGCGGCGGACACCCGCTCTCGGGCAAGACCCTGATCTTCGTGATCGACCTGCTCGGCGTCAGCTGAGTCGATCCCGCACGAAGCGCTCCCCCGGTTGTGGCCGGGGGAGCGCTTCGTCGTTGCGGGCAGGGCTCATAGACTCGGGGGCTGCATCAGGGTCGGGATGGCGATCCGGTTCCAGACGTTGATCGTCGCGATGGCGAGCAGCAGGTTCGCCAGGCCCTCCTCGCCGAACTCCGCGAGCGCACGCGCGTACAGCTCATCGGGCACACCGGCCTCGTGGATGAGCGTGACCGCCTCGGTGAGCTCGAGCGCGGTCCGCTCGCGGTCGGTGAACCACGGGGATTCCCGCCAGGCGGCGACGGCGAACACCTTCCGGACCGGCACGCCGCGGCCCTGCAGGTCGACGGAGTGCATGTCGACGCAGTAGGTGCAGCCGTTGACCTGCGACGCGCGCAGTTTGATGAGGTCGCCGAGCGGCTCCTCCACGACACCGCCGACGTAGCCGTCGAGGTTGATGACCTTGCGGTAGCCGTCGGGGGCGACCGAGGGGACCTGGATTCGTTCTGTCATGCCTCCCACGCTACGAACAGGAATGGCGCACTGTAAGATCCATTTCAATCGATTCTGATCAGACCAATCGGAGTACAGCCTGGACCTGCATGTGGCCATCGGCGGTCGCGGTGACCGAGCCGACCGCATCTACCGCCAGCTGCGGGATGCGGTGCTCGACGGCCGCCTGCGCCGGGGCGAGCGGCTGCCCGCGACGCGCGAGCTGGCCGAGCGGCTGCAGGTCTCGCGAGCGACCGTCTCGACCGCGTACGAGCGGCTGACGGCGGAGGGGTACCTCGCCGCCCGCGTGGGGGCCGGCACGTTCGTCGCGTACACGGCACCTGCGGCCGGTCGGCTCCCGGCTCGCCGCGGCGATGCCGCGCAGCCCTCTCCCGCCTGGCGCGACCTGCACGACCCGCTGTGGACGGAGCCGCGCCCGGTCGCGTACGACTTCAGCATCGGCTCGCCGGACCCGTCCCTGTTCCCGTTGGAGACCTGGCGAACCTACGTCGCGGCCGAGCTCCGCGGTGGACTGGTCCGCTCGGCCGCCTACGGCGATCCGGCCGGGGTCGAGCGGCTGCGGGAGGGGATCGCCCGGCATCTCGGCGTCGCCCGCTCGGTCGAAGCCCGCCCGGACGACGTGCTGGTGACGAGTGGAGCGCAGCAGGCGTTCGACCTGCTGGCGCGTGTGCTGGTGCGTCCGGGTGACACGGTCGCGGTGGAGGATCCCGGCTATCCGCCCGTCCGCCAGCTGTTCGAGATGACCGGGGCGCGCGTCGTGCCGGTGCCGGTCGACGAATACGGACTGCGCGTCGACCTGCTGCCTCCGGCCCGGCTGGTCTACGTGACGCCGTCGCACCAGTTCCCGCTCGGCGGCGTGCTGCCCCTGGACCGTCGTGTCGCGTTGCTGGAGTGGGCCGCCCGCCACGACGCCGTGATCGTCGAGGACGACTACGACAGCGAGTTCCGCTTCGGGTCGCGTCCGCTCGACCCGCTCCAGCGGCTGGATGCGGACGGACGGGTGGTCTACGTGGGCACCTTCTCGAAGACCATGCTCCCGGCGCTCCGGCTCGGCTTCGTCGTCGCCCCGCCCACGCTGCTCGCAGCCCTGCGGCAGGCGAAGCGGCTCACCGACTGGCACAACGACCCGGTGACGCAGCGGGCAATGGCGCGGCTCCTCGACTCCGGGGGCTTCGCGCGCCACGTGCGCGCGGCGACGAGGGTCTACGAGGAGCGCCACAGGGTCCTGCTGCGGGCCGTCGGCGACCTGCTGCCCGAGCTGGAGGTGGTGCCTTCGGCTGCGGGCCTGCATCTCGCGCTGCTCGAACCGGGCGCGCAGGGATTCGAGGGGCGGCGCATCGCCGAGCGCGCGGCCGTCGCCGGGGTCGCGGTCCAGCCCGTCTCGCGATTCCGGCTGGGTCCCGGACCCGACGGCGTCCTGCTCGGCTTCGGCGGCATCCCGGCCGCGAACATCCCGGACGGACTGCGCACGCTCGCCGAAGCGATCGGCCGCGAGCGCGCCGGACGCCCCGCGACGATGGGCGACGGGGAGCTGCCCGGTAACTGACGCGCGTCTCCGTCACCTCTCGCCTGCCGCCTCCCGGGGCGAGTACGGTGTGGCCATGCCCATCGAAGACGCCTTCCCGCACGGAACCCCGATCTGGGTGGACCTGCAGAGTGCCGACCCGCGCGCCGCCGTCACCTACTACCGAGAGCTGTTCGGGTGGCAGGTGGGCGAGGCCCTCCGGGAGACGGGCGGCTTCGCTCTGGCCACCGCCCGCGGCGTCGCGGTGGCCGCGCTCGGACCGCTCCCGTCCGCCGATGCCCCGACGACGTGGACCGCCTACTTCGCCGTCGACGACCTGCAGGGGGCGGCCGACGCGGTCCGCAACGGCGGCGGTTCCGTCCTCCTGGAGCCGGGGGAACCGGTGCCGGGCATCCGTCTGGCGATCGTCGCCGATCCGGCAGGTGCCGTTTTCGGGCTCTGGCAGCGTCGTGAGCGCAACGAGCCGTGGCTGCGCGACGAGCCGGGCGCAGTCGACTGGCTGGAACTCGTCGCTGCGGAGCCGGAGTCGACCTTCGCGTTCTACGAGTCGGTTCTCGGGGTCGCCGTCAGCGAGATGAAAGTGGGCGAGGAGCCGTACGGGCTCTTCGATGTCGGCGACACGAGCGTCGCCGGGGCGTACACCTCCGACGGCTCCCGTCCGGCGACCTGGCTGGTGTACTTCAACGTCGCCGACCTCGACGCGGCGGTGGTGCGCGCGACGGAGCTCGGCGGCACCCTACGGACGGAGCCGCTCTCGGCGCCGGGCGTGGGCCGCTGGGCCGAGATCGTCGACCCGCAGGGGGCGGTGTTCGCGCTGCTCGAGCCGGAGCCGGAGCCGCTCTGACGGACCTCCCGCGCGGACGGTCGGGCCCGCGCACTCTGGTAGACTCGTGAAGTTGCCGTCGAACGGCCGCGGATCAAGAGAGCCCAGGCATACGGCCCCGGGCACCGCGCAACGAGTAGGAAGGGGATCCCTCTATGGCACTGGATGCAGACGTCAAGAAGGCGATCATCGAAGAGTACGCTACCCACCCCGGTGACACCGGATCCCCCGAGGTTCAGGTCGCGATCCTGACCAAGCGGATCAAGGACCTCACCGAGCACCTCAAGGAGCACAAGCACGACCACCACTCGCGTCGTGGCCTGCTTCTGCTGGTCGGTCAGCGTCGCCGTCTGCTGGGCTACCTGGCAGACATCGACATCAGCCGTTACCGCTCGCTCATCGAGCGTCTCGGCCTGCGTCGATAAAAGGCATGCGTCGATAGTCTTCGACGACACCGCGAACTTCTTGCAGCGGGCCGCCACCTCGGGTGGCGGCCCGTTTTGCTGTATTCCCCGCAGCACACCACGGGGGCCACTATGTCCGCGTGAGGTCCACCGACAGGGCGGATCCCGGAAGGAAGTGGGCGGCATCATGGCAGCGGACAAGAATCTCATCCTGGTCGTCGGGGCGTACTCCGACGCTGCGGCGGCATCCAGCGACTACGACGTGCTGAAGGCCGGCGAGAAGGACGGCGACTACTCGATCGACGGCGCCGTCGTCGTCAGCCGCGACGCGGACGGCACAGTGTCGGTCAGCGAGCACGACACCGGCAAGGTCGAGCGTGGCGTGGGCATCGGAGCGGGCGCCGGCATCGTCGTCGGCCTGTTCGCGCCCCCGCTGCTGCTCGCCACGGCGCTCGGCGCAGGAATCGGCGCCGGCATCGGGGCGCTTCAGAAGCGGCACGACGAGAAGAAGCTCGGTGTGGATGTGGACGAGTACCTGCCGCCGGGATCGTCCGCCGTGGTCGCGGTGGTGGACGACACCTGGGCAGACAAGGTGGAAGCGGCGCTCGTGAAGGCCGATAAGCGCATCGCGAAGGCGATCGACGAGGACGACTACAAGAAACTGCAGGCGGCCATCGAGAAATCCGAGGAGGAAGTCGACAAGGCCGCGAACTCGTAATCGAGCGCGTCAGGCCCTTGGCTTGGCGTTTACAGCGCTGTAGCGTGTGACGCACACCGACTCGAAGGAGAGCTACGGATATGCGTCACCTGCCCAGGACGATCCTCGCGGCCGTTACAGCGCTGGCGCTCGGCGCCGGAACCGTTGCATCCATCGCGCCCGCTGCGACCGCGGCACCACCGTCCGCTCCGGCGCCGCGCGCCACGTACACCAACCCGCTCCCGCTCGACCTGGGCGGTGGCAAGACCGCCGAGCAGTGCGCCGATCCGGACGTCATCCGCTCCCAGAACCCGTCCGACGCGGCCTGGTACCTGTACTGCACGCGCGACGTCATCGACTCGTCGCTGCGCAATCCGGACGGCTCCCTGGTCTTCTCGAGCGTCCCGAGCTATCGCTCCACCGACCTGGTCCACTGGTCGTTCGTGGGGGAGGCCCTCCCGACCCGGCCCGCCTGGATCGGCAACGGCGACATGTGGGCGCCGGACGTCGCCTATGTCGGCGGCCGTTACCTGCTGTACTACACGGCCACCAACACCGTCACCCCCGGCGGTGGGTCCGCGATCGGAGTCGCGACGAGCAGCAGCCCGGCCGGCCCGTGGGTCGACTCCGGAAGTCCCGTGGTGGAGCCGATGCCGACCCCCGGAAGCACCGACCCGAACGACCGTCGCTGGGTCTACGACCCTGAGCTTCTCACGGTCGGCGGCGAGAACTACCTGTACTTCGGGAGCTACTACGGCGGACTGTCCGTGCGTCGTCTGAGCGCGGACGGCCTCCACTCCGAGCCGGCGAGCCAGGTGCAGGTCGCCATCCCGAACCGCTACGAGGGAACCCACGTCATCGAGCACGACGGCTGGTTCTACCTGCTCGGTTCGGCCACGAACTGCTGCAACGGGCCGCTGACCGGCTACGGCGTCTTCGCCGGCCGCTCGGCGTCTCCGACCGGTCCGTTCCTCGACCGCACTGGTGCCTCTCTGCTCGACTCGCGCGTCGGCGGCACGCCGGTGCTGCACCAGAACGGGAACCGTTGGGTCGGCCCCGGCCACGTCACCAGTGCGGTGGATGCGGCGGGGCAGGAGTGGATGCTCTACCACGCGGTCGACCGCACCGATCCGTACGTCGCGGGCGGGGGCACGTACACCAAGCGGCCGGTGCTGATGGATCCGCTGGACTGGAAGGACGGCTGGCCGGTGGTCCGCGGCGGCGCCGGTCCGTCCGACAGCCCGCAGCCCGCCCCGACAGTGGTCACGGGGCAGCATCCCGCATACGTGCCGTCGTTCGTCGGACCGCTGCCGCGCGGGCCGAAGCTGCCCGGCTACTCGGACGAGTTCGGCGGCCACCGCATGGATTCCGCCTGGACGTGGCTGCGGGATCCGGGAGCCGCGACCCGCTCCGTCTCGCGCGGCGTGCTGAGCTGGCAGATGCAGTCGGCCGACCTGGGTCCCGACGCGGGGGCCGCGGGTCTGCCCCTGCACGCATTGCCCGCCGGCGACTACACCGTCGAGACGCGTGTCTCGACGACGGTGCCGCGGGACGGCTGCTGCCAGAACTATGCGCAGGGCGGCCTGGTCATCTACCAGGACGACGCGAACTTCGTGAAGCTGGCCGTCACATCCATCTGGGAGACGCGGCAGACGGAGTTCGGCAAACGCGAGACCCCCGAAGGTCCGGGATACCCCGCGTACGGCAACTCGGTCGGCGGTCCTGTCGGCGAGTGGACGGTGCTGCGTCTGACGAGGACGCATTCGGCGACCGAGAACCTGTACACCGCCTCGACCAGCCGAGACGACGGTGCCACCTGGGATACGGCGGGCACGTGGACCACGCCGCTGTCGGCGACCCCGCCGCGGCTCGGGCTCGTCTCGATGGCCGCGAGCGGCTTCACCACGCTGTTCGACTACGTGCGGGTCTATGCCGCGCCGCGCGGCCACGGCTCGGGCGGCGGCTCCTGACCAGCGCCGGGCGCGGTGAGTCTCACGGCAAGGGGTGGGCGGACCTCTCCTCGGTGGCCCGTGCGACCACGGCCCGGTCGAGGAGGGTGGCCGCGACGAGCGCGGAGGCGACCGCGGCGATTCCGATCGTCACGCCGACCAGTCCGATGACCGGCGAAGCCAGGGGGAGCAGCAGAACCAGGGCGATCGCGATCCCCGTCTTCAGCGGCCGGATGATCACCTCCGGAACCAGCGGGGCGTGCAGCACGTAGAGCATCACCAGGAACACGGCCACCGGGACCGCGATGGCGTACTCTGCCGCCGCCTCGTTGCCGTCGGTGTGCGCAGCGCCCGCCTGCACAGCGACCTCCAGCCCCGCACCGAGAGCCGCGAGGGAGGCGAACACGAAATAGTGGCCGTAGCCCCAGTAGAAGGAGCGGCCGCGCTTGGTGCTCAGCCCTTCCGCCGCGGGCTCCAGGAAGTACAGCCACCAGAGCGCGAACAACAGCACGAGTCCCGCGGACGCGATCCAGACGAGAGCCGCCGAGAAGCCGCTCTGCGCCAGGGCACGCTGAACCCCGGCTGCCGACGCCGAGACGGATTCGCCGAGCACGATGATCGTGAACAGCCCGTACCGCTCCGCGATGTGGTGGGGATGCCACGACGTCATGCCGGTGCGCTCGGCCCAGACCGGCACGGCCAGTTCGAGCACCGCCCCGATCCCGAAGAGCCAGACGGCGGTGTGCGGCGGGAGGAAGCCCCACGCCACCCAGAGCACCTGCACCGCCGCGATCCCGCCCGCATAGCGGAAGGCTGTGCGGCGCCCGGCGGGATGCTCAACGCCCGCGCGGATCCACTGGCCGATCAGCGCCACCCGCATGATCAGGTAGCCGACGATGATGGCGGTGAAGTTCTCCTCGCCGAAGGCGGCCGGAACTCCGGCGGCGAGCACCAGCACCCCGCCCATCTGAACCAGGGTCATCACCCGGTAGGGCACGTCGTCCGTGTCGTAGGCCGACGCGAACCACGTGAAATTCATCCACGCCCACCAGATGGCGAAGAACACCATGAAGTAGAACGGCAGCCGTTCCAGCACGTGGCCCTCTTCGCCGGCGCGCGCCAGCTGGCCGGCCACCTGCGCGATCGCGACCACGAAGGTCAGGTCGAAGAGCAGCTCCAGCGGGCTGGAGACGCGATGCCGTTCATCGGTGGAGCGTCCGGTCATCGGGATGCGGAACGCACTGGTCATGTGCGCCAGCATAGGAGGATGCGCCGACGTGCCGTGCTGGCCATCCTGATCCCGGTCTATCTGGCCGCGGTCGGGTGGATCACGCTGAACCCCGCGCCCGGCGATCCTGCCGGGAACCCGCTGCTGCGGCAGGTGCTGCGCACTCTGTCGGCGTTGCCCGGCCTGGGCTGGGTGGACTACGACGTCGCGGAGTTCTCCGCGAACGTCCTGCTGTTCGTGCCGATGGGTGTGCTGTTCACGCTGCTGCTGGGGGTCTGGCGGTGGTGGCTGGCCGTCGCGTTCGGTGTGGCGGCGACGCTCGTCATCGAGTTCGTGCAGCTGTTCCTCCCCGAGCGGGTGAGCGATCCGCGCGATCTGCTCGCGAACACCGTCGGCACTGTGCTGGGGGTCGCGATCGTCGCCCTGACGGCCCGCGGGACGCGAGCGACGTAGGGTGGCGGCGTGGAGACGGTGGTGAAGGAGCGGGCGGACGCGCCCGCGCGGTTCTTCGAGGCGGAGGCTGCGGGACTGCGCTGGCTCGGCGACGCGGAAGCGGCAGGGGGAGCGCGCGTGGTGCGCGTCGCCTCGGTGAGCCCGGGCCGGATCGAGCTCGAACGAATCCGTGAGGGCCGGCCGACGGCGGAGGCCGCCCGCGCGTTCGGTGCGGCGCTCGCCGAGACGCACGCGGCCGGTGCCGCGGCGTTCGGTGCGCCGCCGGACGGCTGGGACGGGCCGCTGTTCATCGGGAAGCGTCCGCTGCCCGCGGCGCACGAGACGAGCTGGGGACGCTTCTACGCGCGGGATCGCATCCTCCCGTACCTCGGCGTCGCGGTGCAGGCGGGCACGGTGACGGGCGCGCAGGTCGCGGTGATCCGGGAGGCCGTTGAGCGGGTCGCATCGGGAGCGTTCGACGACGACGAGCCGCCCGCCCGCATCCACGGCGACCTATGGAACGGCAACCTGCTGTGGGATGCGCGGGGCGCTGTGCTGATCGACCCCGCCGCACACGGCGGCCATCGCGAGACGGATCTCGCGATGCTCGCGCTCTTCGGCGCGCCGTACCTGGACGAGATCGTCGCCGGCTACGACGCCGCGCGGCCGCTGCGCGCGGGGTGGCGGGACCGCATCCCGCTGCACCAGCTGCATCCACTCGCCGTGCACGCCGCCGGGCACGGACCGTCCTACGGCCATGCGCTGGCCGACGCCGCCCGGGCGACGCTGGCGCTCTGAGCGCAGGCGTGCCGCCCCGATCCCTCCCCGGGACGGCTGCGACTGGTAGGATGTTCGGTGGTCGGCCTTGTGCCGGCCGACGGAGCAGGCTGGCAGGAGCTGGTCCTCGGTGGTGGTATCCGGATGCACCCGCACGACGGCGGCGAGCAACCGTGTATTTCTACTGATGGCCAGACGGGCTCAGCCCACGCACCCGCATGGGATGCCGCGTACACGAAACACGTGTCGAACTGCCTGTTCCTGCTCCTTGCACAGTCGTGCATGCATAGTCGCGTCCACACGGGACCGCGACGTTAAACAAAGGAGAAAGACCTCTTGGAAGGTCCTGAAATCAAGTTCGCCGAAGCCGTGCTCGACAACGGCCGCTTCGGCACCCGCACCGTCCGGTTCGAGACCGGACGCCTCGCCCAGCAGGCGCAGGGCGCCGTCGCCGCCTACCTCGACGAGGAGACCATGCTGCTGAGCGCGACCAGCGCCAGCAAGCACCCGAAGGACAACTTCGACTTCTTCCCGCTCACGGTCGACGTCGAAGAGCGTGCATACGCCGCCGGCAAGATCCCCGGCTCGTTCTTCCGCCGTGAGGGCCGCCCCTCCACCGAGGCGATCCTCGTCTGCCGCCTGATCGACCGGCCGCTGCGCCCGTCGTTCGTCGACGGCCTCCGCAACGAGGTCCAGATCGTCATCACCGTCCTTAGCATCGCTCCGGACGAGTTCTACGACGCACTCGCCATCAACGCGGCGAGCCTGTCCACGCAGATCTCCGGTCTGCCGTTCTCCGGCCCGATCGCCGGTGTGCGCCTCGCGCTCATCCCCGGCAACGGCGCGCACGAGGACCAGTGGATCGCGTTCCCGAAGGCCGAGCAGCTCAAGGAGGCCGTGTTCGACCTCATCGTCGCCGGTCGCGTCCTCACCAACGAGGACGGCTCGGAGGGCGACGTCGCGATCATGATGGTCGAGGCCGAAGCCACCGAGAACAGCTGGAACCTGATCCAGGCCGGCGCGGTCAAGCCGAACGAGGAGATCGTCGCGCAGGGTCTCGAGGCGGCCAAGCCGTTCATCCGTCAGCTCGTCGGTGCGCAGAACGTCATCGCCGAGCAGGCCGCCAAGGCCATCGCCGACTACCCGGTGTTCCTGCCCTACTCGAAGAGCACCTACGACAACGTCGCAGGCCTCGCCTACGACGACCTGGTGAACGTGTACCAGATCGCCGACAAGATCGAGCGTCAGAACGCCGACGACGCCCTCAAGGAGCGCGTCAAGGTCGCCCTCACCGAGAAGGTGGAGGCGGGTGTCCTCGACCCCGAGGTCCTCACCCAGTTCTCCGCGGCGTACAAGTCGGTGTCGAAGGTCGTCATGCGCGGCCGCGTCCTCCGCGAGGGCATCCGCATCGACGGCCGTGGCCTGACCGACATCCGTCCGCTCGACGCCGAGGTGCAGGTCATCCCGCGCGTCCACGGTTCGGCGATCTTCCAGCGCGGCGAGACCCAGATCCTGGGCGTCACCACGCTGAACATGCTCAAGATGGAGCAGCAGATCGACTCGCTCTCGCCGGTCACCAAGAAGCGCTACCTGCACCACTACAACTTCCCGCCCTACTCGACCGGTGAGACCGGCCGCGTGGGTTCGCCGAAGCGTCGCGAGATCGGGCACGGCTTCCTCGCCGAGCGCGCCCTCGTGCCGGTGCTGCCGAGCCGCGAGGAGTTCCCCTACGCGATCCGTCAGGTGTCCGAGGCCCTCGGGTCCAACGGCTCCACCTCGATGGGTTCCGTCTGCGCCTCCACCCTGTCGCTGCTGAACGCCGGTGTGCCGCTGCGCGCCCCGGTCGCCGGTATCGCCATGGGCCTGATCTCCGACGTCGTCGACGGTGAGACCCGTTACGCAGCGCTCACCGACATCCTGGGCGCCGAGGACGCGCTGGGCGACATGGACTTCAAGGTCGCCGGAACCAGCGAGTTCGTCACCGCGATCCAGCTCGACACGAAGCTCGACGGCATCCCGTCGTCGGTCCTCGCGGGTGCGCTGAAGCAGGCGAAGGATGCTCGTACGACCATCCTGAGCGTGCTCAACGCCGCCATCGACCGTCCGGACGAGATGGCCCCGACCGCGCCCCGCGTGATCTCGGTCCAGATCCCGGTCGACAAGATCGGCGAGCTGATCGGCCCGAAGGGCAAGACGATCAACGCGATCCAGGACGAGACCGGCGCCGACATCTCTATCGAGGAGGACGGCACCGTCTACATCGGCGCCACCGACGGCCCCTCGGCCGAGGCGGCCCGTGCCCAGGTGAACGCGATCGCGAACCCCACCAACCCGGAGGTCGGCGAGCAGTTCCTCGGAACCGTCGTCAAGATCGCCGCGTTCGGTGCGTTCGTCTCGCTGCTCCCGGGCAAGGACGGTCTGCTGCACATCTCCGAGGTCCGCAAGCTCGCCGGTGGCAAGCGTGTGGAGAACGTGGAGGATGTGCTCGGTGTCGGCCAGAAGATCCTGGTCGAGATCACCAAGATCGACGACCGCGGAAAGCTGTCGCTCGCTCCGGTGATCGCCGACGAGGCCGCCGCCTCCGAGGCGCCCGCCTCTGAGGAGCCCGCCGAGGCCCCCGCAGAGGCCTGACCTCTCGCCCCACCCGAAGGCCGCGTCGACCCCGTCGACGCGGCCTTCGTCGTCCCCCTCCCCACGATCGCTTCCTCAGTTAATCCGGTTCGCTGCGGCGTGTCGGCGGATTAAGTGAGGAAGCGATCGTGGGGAGGGGGTTCAGGCGTCGCGGGTGAGGAGGGGGCGGAGGCGGTAGGGGATGAGTTCGCCCATGTCCAGGGAGGTCTCGGCGCGGTCGACGCCGTCGGTGGACTGGATGATGCCGGTGATCCGGAAGAGGTCCTCGGCGTCGGTGCAGACCACCCGCAAGAGCAGGTCGGAGGGGCCCGAGAGCCCATGGGCCTGCACGATCTCGGGGATGGCGGCGAGGCTCTCCACGACGGCTGCGAGCCGCTGCTGACGCACATGGACGTTGACGAAGGCCGCGAGCGGGTACCCGGCGGCGCGGGCCGAGATCCGCCGCTCGAACGACAGGAACGCTCCGCTGCGCTCCAGCTCGGCCACCCGCGACTGCACCGTGTTGCGGCTCAGACCGAGGCGGTCGGCGAGGGAGACGTTGGTCGATCGGGGGTCGTCCGCGAGCGCCAGCAGGATGCGGCGGTCGGTATTGTCAAAGCTGCGCATAATGCGAAAGTTAGCAGACGTGCATCCTGTCGCATAGTGCATCCTGCACGGTCGACACGCCGCTGGTTGTGCGCGCTGACCTCACGGCGTAGCCTTCCTCTAATTCCGGCAAGGAGGCCGGAAGCCGGTCGTGCACGCCACAAGCTGTGCCGGCCGGGCGCGAGAGTGAAGGTTGCGTGAACCGTGACGATCGACAATCAGCCTGCCACCCGACGGGGCGGCTCCCACACCGACCTCGATTCCGCCGCTGAGCTGGGACTCGCCGGAATCGACCTGGTGAACCTTCTCGATGCCGACGGCGTCCGCCACGCGGACGACCGCTTCGACGCCTGGGTCTCCGACATCGGAGACGAGCAGTTGCTCGCGCTCTACGAGGACATGCGTGTCATCCGCCGGATCGACTCCGAGGCGACGGCGCTCCAGCGCCAGGGCGAGCTAGGCCTGTGGCCGCCGCTGCTCGGCCAGGAGGCTGCCCAGATCGGCTCCGGCCGCGCGCTCCGGAGCGACGATTTCGTCTTCTCCAGCTACCGCGAGCACGGTGTCGCGTACTGCCGCGGCGCCGGCCTCGTCGACCTGCTGCGCGTCTGGCGCGGCACCACCCAGAGCGGCTGGAACCCCTACGACATCAACATGGCGACCCCGCAGGTCATCATCGGTGCGCAGACCCTGCACGCGACCGGCTACGCGCTCGGCATCCAGGCCGACGGCACCGACGCCGTCGCGGTCGCTTACTTCGGCGACGGCGCAACGAGCGAGGGGGATGTGAGCGAGGCCCTGATCTTCGCCGCGACCTACGCAGCCCCGGTCATCTTCTTCTGCCAGAACAACCAGTACGCGATCTCGGAGCCGGTCTCGCTCCAGGCACAGCGTCCCATCGCCGATCGCGCGCCGGGGTTCGGGGTGCCGAGCGTCCGCGTCGACGGCAACGACGTCCTCGCGGTGCTGGCCGTCACCCGCGCAGCCCTCGACCGGGCGCGCTCCGGCGGCGGCCCCACCTTCATCGAGGCCGTCACGTACCGGATGGGCCCGCACACGACCGCGGACGACCCGACCCGCTACCGCGACGCCGCCGAGCTCGACGCCTGGCGCGCCAAGGACCCGGTGAGCCGGGTGGAGGCGTACCTCACCGCCCAGGGCGCGCTGACGGAGGAGCGGACGGCCGCGATCGCGGCCAAGGCCGACGCCGTCGCCGCCGAGATGCGCTCGGGGATCACCGCCCTCCCTGACCCGGACCTGCTGTCCGTCTTCGATCACGTCTACGCCGAGCCGCACACGGGCATCGCCCGCGAGCGCGACCACTACTCGCGCTACCTGCGCACGTTCGTGGGGAGCGACGGACGATGACGGCGCTCAGCATGGCGAAGGCGATCAACGCCGGGTTGCGCCGGGCCCTGGCGGAGGACGACCGCGTGGTCCTGATGGGAGAGGACATCGGCACCCTCGGCGGCGTGTTCCGCGTCACCGACGGCCTGCAGACCCAGTTCGGCCCCCGCCGGGTGATGGATTCACCGCTAGCCGAGTCCGGCATCCTGGGGACCGCGGTGGGCATGGCCTACCGCGGGTACCGTCCCGTGGTGGAGATCCAGTTCGACGGCTTCATCTACCCGGCCTTCGACCAGATCGTGAACCAGGTGGCGCGGATGCACTACCGGACCCAGGGCGCGGTGCGGATGCCGATCGTGATCCGCGTCCCCTTCGCGGGCGGCATCGGGTCGGCCGAGCACCACTCCGACTCGCCCGAGGCGTACTTCGCCCACACGGCGGGTCTTCGGGTCGTGAGCCCGTCCGACCCGCAGGACGCGTTCACGATGATCCGGCAGGCGATCGCGTCCGACGACCCGGTGCTGTTCTTCGAGCCGAAGCGCCGGTACCACGCGAAGGGCGAAGTGGATGAGGATGCCCCGCTCGCCGACGCCCGCCCGATGGGCACCGCGCGCGTCGTCACCCCGGGGAACGACGTCACGCTGGTCACGTACGGCGGACTCGTTCCGCTGGCCCGGGATGCGGCGGTCGCGGCGGCCGACGACGGCGTCTCCGTGGAGGTGATCGACCTGCGGTCGCTGTCGCCCCTCGACATCGACACTGTGGTCGCCTCGGTGAAGCGCACCGGCCGTCTCGTCGTGACGCATGAAGCGGCCCTCTCGGGCGGCCTCGCCGCCGAGATCTCCGCCTCCATCACCGAGCGCTGCTTCTACCACCTCGAGCACGCGCCGGTGCGGGTGACCGGGCACGACATCCCGTATCCGCCTGCTCGCTTGGAGGCGGCGCACCTGCCGGACCTCGACCGCATCCTGGACGGTATCGACCGCGCCCTCGACCGGCCGAACTCGCTGAGCGGGGTGGAGGACTGATGGCGGTCCGGGAGTTCGCGCTTCCCGACCTCGGCGAGGGTCTCACCGAGTCGGAGCTGGTGACGTGGAAGGTCGCCGTCGGCGACACCGTACAGCTCAACCAGATCATCGCGGAGGTCGAGACGGCGAAGGCGCTCGTGGAGCTGCCCGCACCGTACGACGGTCGCGTGTCGCGGCTGTTCGTCGAGCCCGGGGTCACGGTGGCGGTGGGGGAGCCGCTGGTGGCGTTCGAGGTGGATGCGGTGGAGCCGGCCCCGGCGGACGGCGGCGCGCCGCGCGGCGAGGCGGTGGCCGAGGAGCGCGAGCCGACCCTGGTCGGGTACGGCGCGCGACCGGAGTCCCGCGACCGGCCTGCGCGCCGCGCGCGGCCGGGGCTGGCGACGGCGGAAGCGCCCGTGCGGGCTTCCGCGCCGACGCCTGCGCCCGCGCCGACACCGACGCCCGTGCTGACGACCGCTGCGCTCGCGGAACGGCCGCGGGCCACCCCGCCCGTCCGCAAGTTCGCACGCGAGCTGGGTGTCGACTTGGCCTCCGTGATCGGCTCGGGCGAACGCGGGCTGATCACTCGCGGCGACGTGGAGTCGTTCGCCCACGGGGCGACTCCGGCCGACGCACCGCAGCCCGCGCCGAGCGCTGCCGGTTCGCGCGAGACGCGCATCCCGATCCGTGGTGTCCGCAAGGCGACCGCGGAGGCCATGGTCCGCAGTGCGTTCGGTGCGCCCCAGGCCACGGTCTTCCTGACGGTGGACGCGACGGCCACCATCGAACTGGTGGCACGCCTGCGGGCCCAGCCCGAGTTCGCCGAGTCCCGGCCCGGCCTGCTCGCGGTGGTCGCGAAGGCGCTGCTGCTGGCCGTTCGCCGCACGCCCGCCGTCAACTCGCGCTGGGACGACGCGGCGAACGAGATCGTCCAGGCGGACTACGTCCACCTCGGTATCGCGGCCGCGACGCCGCGCGGTCTGCTGGTCCCGGTCATCCGGGATGCGGACGCGCTGACGCTCGGGGGAGTGGCGGCCGCGATCCGGCAGCTGGCGGAGACGGCCCGTTCCGGGCGGACGGCGCCCGCCGACCTCAGCGGCGGAACGATCACGATCACCAACGTCGGCGTCTTCGGGGTGGATGCGGGGACGCCCATCCTGACGCCCGGCGAAGCGGCCATCCTCGCGGTCGGGGCGGTCCGTCGTCAGCCGTGGGAGTACGAGGGCGGCATCGCGCTGCGGGAGGTGCTCACGCTCGCCCTGACGTTCGACCACCGGATCGTGGACGGCGAGCAGGGCTCGCGCTTCCTCGCCGACATCGGCCGCATCCTTCGCGACCCGGCCTCCGTTCTCGCGATGGTCTGACGCGCATCCATGGGACGCAACGCGCCGTTAACGCGCCCGCTCAACGGCGTGTTGCGTCCCATGGACTACGGCTGTGCGCGCCACCCGCGAAAGCCATGTGGTTGACGCAACACGCCGCGCCGGCGACCGCGCGGACGGCGTGTTGCGTCAACCAGAGATGGCAGCGGCGCGATCCGAAGCGCCCGCCGTGCCGGGTTACGCGTGCAGCTCCGCGTTGAGCTCGACGCCGACGCCGGCGCGGCGCAGCACCTCGACCGCGCCGGTCAGCGAGTTGCGGCGGAACAGCAGTCCGGGCATCCCCGAGAGCTCCGCCGCCTTCACGGTGCGCGGGCGGCCGTCGGCGGTCGGCGCCTCGCCGACGACCACGACCTTCGTTCCCGCCGTCACGTAGAGCCCGGCCTCGACCACGGAATCGTCGCCGATCGAGATGCCGATGCCCGAGTTCGCGCCGAGCAGCGAGCGTTCGCCGATCGACACCCGATGGGTGCCGCCGCCGGACAGCGTCCCCATGATGGATGCGCCCCCGCCGATGTCGGAGCCGTCGCCCACCACGACGCCTTGCGAGATCCGGCCCTCCACCATCGAGGACCCGAGCGTCCCGGCGTTGAAGTTGACGAACCCTTCGTGCATGACGGTCGTTCCGGGGGCCAGGTGCGCGCCCAGGCGCACGCGCGATGCGTCGGCGATGCGGACGCGCTCCGGCGTGACGTAGTCGAGCAGGCGCGGGAACTTGTCCACCCCCGCCACCTGGATGCCCGCTCGCTGCAGTCGCGGACGCAGCCGGTCGAGGTCGGCCGGGTGGACCGGGCCCGCGTTCGTCCAGGCGACGTTGGGCAGGTGAGCGAAGATGCCGTCCAGGTTGAGCCCGTTCGGCCGGACGAGGAGGTGCGAGAGCAGGTGCAGGCGCAGGTAGGCGTCCGGCGTGGAGGCGGGCGGCGCATCCAGCTCGATCTCCACCGTCACGATGTCGATGCGGACGGCTCGGCGCGGGTCGTCGCCGGCGAGCTCCTCCAGTTCCGCCGGGGCGATCCAGCGGTCGCGGCCGGCGGGAAGCGCGCCGAGCCGGGGCTCCGGGAACCACGTGTCGAGCACGGTGCCGTCGGCGGCCACGGTCGCAAGGCCGTAGCCCCATGCGGAGCGGGATGCGGCGGGCGCGGTGGAGTTTTCAGGCACGTCGGAAGGCATGCCCCTAGGTTAGTAGGGTGCAGATCAGCAGCGTGCCCCTCGACCTCAGCGCCACCTCCATCGACCTGACCCGTCAGCTCTGCGACATCGAGTCGGTCTCCGGCAACGAAGGGACGCTGGCCGACGCCATCGAGTCGGCGCTCGCCCCTCTGCCGCACCTGGAGGTCATCCGCGACGGCGACGCCATCGTCGCCCGGACGAACCGCGGTCGCGAACGCCGCGCGCTCATCGCCGGCCACATCGACACGGTGCCGCTGAACGGCAATCTGCCCACGCGCTTCGAGGAGCACGAGGGCATCCGCTACCTCTGGGGGCGCGGCACCGTCGATATGAAGGCGGGCGTCGCCGTCCAGCTGAAGCTCGCCGCAGAGCTCACGGACCCCGCCGTCGACGTGACGTGGCTGTGGTACGACCACGAGGAGGTCAACGCCGAGCTGAACGGCCTCGGGCGGCTGGCGCGCAACCGTCCCGACCTGTTCGTGGGCGACTTCGGCATCCTCGGCGAGCCCAGCAACGGCGTCGTCGAGGGCGGCTGCAATGGCAACCTGCGGGTCGAGGTGCGCACCTACGGGCTGCGCGCGCACTCCGCGCGGGGCTGGGTGGGCGACAACGCCATCCACAAGGCCGCGCCCATCCTCGACATCCTGGCCTCCTACACGGCGCGCGAGGTGGAGGTCGACGGCCTCGTGTACAAGGAGGGCCTCAACGCCGTCGGGATCTCCGGCGGCGTCGCGGGCAACATCATCCCCGACGAGTGCATGGTGCACATCAACTACCGGTTCGCCCCCTCCCGCAGCTCGCAGGAGGCCATCGAGCACATGCACGAGCTGTTCGGCGACTACGAGATCACCGTCGTCGACCGCGCGGACGGCGCGAGGCCCGGACTGGATGCGCCGCTCGCGCAGGAGTTCGTCGCCGCGGTCGGCGGTGTGGCCAAGCCGAAGTACGGGTGGACGGATGTCGCCCGGTTCAGCGCGATGGGCATCCCGGCGGTCAACTACGGTCCGGGTGACCCGCTGAAAGCGCACGCCGACGACGAGCGCGTCGACGTGGAGCAGATCGTGGCGGTCGAGGAGGGGCTGCGTGCGTGGCTCAGCGGCGCCGGTCCCCGGTGAGCCCGTCGCGCTGAGCGACACCGACGCCCACGATCTCGACGACTCCGCCGAGCTCGGTGCTCGTCCCCGCGCCTGGTGGACGATGTGGTGGGTGCGGGTGCTCGCCGTCTACCTCGCGGCGCGCGCCGTCACGACCGCCATCCTGCTGAGTTTCGCAGCGGGAGAGGGCGTGAACGCATGGACGTCCGCCGCACCCGATTACTTCATCTTCGCGAACATCTGGGACGGACGCTGGTATCAGATCGTCGCCGCTGCGGGCTATCCCGCAGCGTTGCCGACCAGTGACGGGCTGCACGTCAGCGAGAACGCCTGGGCGTTCATGCCCGGGTTCCCCGGTGTCGTCGACGCGGTGATGTTCCTGACACGGCTGCCGTGGCCGGTCGCCGCGGTGCTGGTGTCGTTCCTCGCCGGGGCAGGCGCAGCGCTCGTCTTCCACCGCCTGATGCGCCGGGTGGGACTCAGCGCCTCGCAGAGCCTGTTCGCGGTCGTGCTGTTCTGCGTCGCCCCGGTCTCGCCGCTGTTCCAGGTCGCCTACGCCGAGTCGTTGTACATCCTGCTGCTGGTCACCGCGCTGCTGCTGCTGGTCGAGCGGCGGTACGGCTGGCTGTTCCCCGTCGTGCTGGCGATGGCGTTCACGCGGCCGAGCGGGCTGGCGTTCGCCCTCGCTCTGGCGTTCCACGTCGTGTACCGCTGGGTACGTCGAGGTGATGACCCGTTCCCGGTGCGGGAGCGCGTGCTCAGCGTTGCGCTGACCGTGTTCAGTGGTCTGGCCGGGCTCGCGTGGCCGGCGATCGCCGGAGTCGCGACCGGTTCGTGGACCGCCTACACGGACACCGAGCTCGCCTGGCGCGCGCCGTACATCGGCTTCACGCACCTTCTGCCGTTCGCGCCGTGGTTCCAGGGTGCGGACTGGTGGGCGAGCGCGATGCTCGGCATCCCGGGGTGGGTCGGGGTGGTCGTGCTCGTGGTCCTGATTGCGCTGTTCGTCATCCTGTTGTTCTCCCCGGCGGTGCGCCGGCTGGGGGTCGATCTGCGGTTCTGGATCGCCGCCTACTCCCTCTACCTGCTCGCGGTGTTCTTCCCGCAGTCCAGTACGTTCCGGCTGCTCATGCCGCTCTTCCCGCTGCTCGGCGCCCTCGCGCTGCCGCGCAGCCGGGTCTACCGGATCGCTCTCGTTCTGCTCTTCATCGTGCTGCAGGTGGGATGGGTCGCCGTCTGCTGGACGATCGACGGCTACGACTGGTCACCCCCGTGATCCCCAGGATTTCCGCAGGCCCACTCGAATGTCGGATAATAGGAGGACATCCACGAAAGGGGAGCTGCATGGCGGCCATGAAGCCGAGGACCGGGGACGGGCCAATGGAGGCTGTGAAGGAGGGACGGCTCATCATCGTGCGCGTGCCGCTCGAGGGTGGGGGACGACTTGTGGTCTCCGTCAACGATGCGGAAGCCAAAGAGCTGCATGACGCGCTCGCGAATGTCGTGACCTCCGCCTGACCTTGCTGTACCGAGAAGGGCCCCGATCGTGAAGATCGGGGCCCTTCTCGGCGTACTTCCGCCGCCATGGGCTAGGAGTTCAGGGGTCGGGTCGGGGCTCAGGGCGCGAGCTTGGTGATCTGCAGCAGTCCCTCGCCGGCCGGCGACAGCGCGCTGATCACCGCTCCCGAGGCCGAGGTCTCGGTGATGAGCGTGCGGAACCCGGTCGCGACCTCGTCGCGCGCCGCGGGGTCGGCGACGCGTCCGCGCCACAGGGCACGGGCGACGAGGACGGTCCCACCGGGGCGTACCAGCCGGAGCCCGTGCTCGACGTATTCGATGACCGACTGCGGGTCCGCGTCCACGAAGACGATGTCGTAGGAGTTCTCGTTCATGCGGGGGAGCACATCCAGGGCACGCCCCGGGATGAGGCGCACGCGGTTCGAGGGGAGGCCCGCCTCGGTGAAGAACGCGCGTGCGTGCTGCTGGTGCTCCACCTCCACGTCGATGGAGGTCAGCTGGGCCTCTGTGCCGCCGGTGAGCAGCCAGAGCCCGGACACGCCGACTCCGGTGCCGATCTCGACGACGCTCTCGGCCCGGGTGGCGGCGACGATCACGGCCGCCTGGGCGCCGGTGGCGGGCGAGATCGGGTCGATGCCCAGTTCGAGCGACTGCTGCCGCGCGCGGGCGATCACCTCGCTCTCGACGACGACGTCGTCGGCGAACCTCCAGTTCGAGTCCTTCTCTGACACAGTGCTCCCGTCGGTCGGCCTTCTGTAGTCGGCCAATTCCGAGGATACGGTCGGCTCACGCGGCATCTATGGAGGCACCGCCGCGATACCCTGGAATCGTGTTCGGGCTGACCTTCGACAAGCTGCTGATCGTGGCGGTGATCGCCGCGTTCGTCATCGGGCCCGAGCGACTCCCCGCGTACGCGGCGAAACTTGGGTCACTGGTGCGATCGCTGCGAGACTTCGCCAACGGTGCGAAGGACCGGATGCGCGACGAGATGGGCCCGGAGTTCGACGAGGTCGACTGGAAGAAGCTCGACCCACGCCAGTACGACCCGCGGCGCATCATCCGCGAGGCGCTGCTGGAGGATCCGGCCGCCGAGCCGGCCGGCGCGATCAAGCCTGTGACGCAGTCGGCGTACGCGCAGCGCAGGATGCCACTCACGGCGGGCGCCGTTCCGCCGTACGACACCGAGTCCACCTGAGCCGCTGCGGGGCGAGGCCCCGCGCATCCACTACGCTGCGGACATGATCGCAACGGAGCAGTCGCTGACCCGGGCGACCGTCGCGCGCTACGCCATCGGTTCGCTCGGAACCGGCGGCTTCGCGACCCTGCCGGGGCTCGTCCTCGTGTACTACCTCACCGACTCCCTCGGGGTCGCGGCGATCGCCGCCGGTGCCGTGGTGACGGTGGCGAAGGTGTGGGATGTCATCATCGACCCGGTGATCGGCGCCCGGAGCGACCGGATGCTCGCCGAGCGCGGGTCGAGACGGCCGATGATGGTGATCGGCGCGGTGGGCCTGCCGGTGTTCTTCCTCCTGACGTTCGCGGTGCTTCCTGGCACGCCTCCCGGTGCGGCCGCCGTCTGGGTGCTGGTGGCCTTCGTCCTCACCGCGACCGCGTTCAGCCTGTTCCAGGTGCCGTACATCGCACTGCCCGCCGAGCTGGCGTCCGGCTACGACCAGCGCACGCGCTTGCTCACCTGGCGCGTGGTAGTGCTGACGTTCGCCATCCTGCTGTTCGGGGCCGGCGGTCCGGCGCTGCGGTCACTCGGCGGCGGCAACACGTTCACGGGCTATCTGCTGATGGCGCTCGTCGCCGGTGTCCTGATCGGCGCGGGCATGCTCGTCTCCGCTTTCGTGGCACCCCGCGGGTTGCCGTCGGCGGACCATCCACCGCGCGAGAGCATCCTCGTCACCCTGCGAGCGAACTACGCCGCCGGGATGCGCGTGCTGCGCGACAGTCAGCCGTTCCGTGCACTGTTCCTCACGTTCCTGCTGCAGGGGCTGGCCACCGGCCTGATGCTGGCGGGCGCCAACTATGTCGCGACCTGGGTGCTGCATTCGGAGGACGCGGTGACGTTCCTCTTCGTCGCCCTCATCGCTCCCGCCCTCGTAGTCACGCCGGTCTGGGGTGTGGTCGCGCGGCGGATCGGCAAGGAACGTGGCTTCGTGATCGCGAGCGTCCTGTTCGGCGTCGCCGCGCTGTCGATGATCGGGCTGCTGTGGGCTCCGGGCGCGTGGGTCTACGCTCCGGTCGCCGTCGCGGGGGCTGCCTACGCGGGCATGCAGTCGCTGCCGATGGCGATGCTGCCGGATGTGATCTCGCACGACGCGCGCCGGAACGGCGAGGGCCGGGCGGGAACGTTCGGGGGCATGTGGACGGCCGGCGAGACGACCGGCATGGCGCTCGGCGCCACCGTGCTCGCCGTCGTCCTCGCCCTGAGCGGCTACGTCTCGCGCAGCTCCGCCGTGACGGATGCGGCGGCCCAACCGGGGAGCGCGGTCGCGGGAATCGCGCTGAGCTTCAGCCTCATCCCGGCCCTCATCATCGCCGCGAGCCTGCTCCCGCTGGCGCGCTACCGGCTGCGCAAGGGAGACATCGATGTCGTTTGAACTCCGGCCCGAGGCGACCCGGGCCATCCTGGGCCGGCTCGGTGCCCTGCGCGCGGCCGATGCGCCGACCCACGGCGGGCGCGTGCTCAGCTACGTGTACGACTCCGGGATGCCCGAGATCGACGAGCTGGCGGCCGAGGCGATGCGCCTGGTGCAGCCGGTCAACGGCCTCGACCCGACGACGTTCACGTCGGTGGCGGTGATGGAGCGCGAGGTGATCGGCTTCGCGCGCGAGCTGCTGCACGGCGGGGACGACGTGGTCGGGTCGGTCACCTCCGGCGGTACCGAGTCGTGCCTGCTGGCGGTCAAGACCGCGCGCGACGGCTGGCGTGCGGCGGGAGGCACGGGAACCCCGCGGGTCGTGGCGCCGGTGACCGTCCATGCGGCGTTCCACAAGGCGGCGGCGCTGTTCGACCTCGCTCTCGATCTGGTGCCCGTCGACCCGGCGACCGGCCGCGCGGAGGCGTCCGCACTCACCTCTCGCATCGGCCCGGACGTCGCGCTGGTCGTCGTGTCGGCCCCGTCCTATCCGTACGCGGCCTTGGACCCCGTGGAAGAGGTGGCCGCGGCGTGCGACGAGGCCGGCGTCGCCTGCCATGTCGACGCCTGCATCGGCGGGTGGATCCTGCCGTTCTGGCGGGGGGCGGACGGCTCGGCGCTGCCTGCCTGGGATTTCCGCGTCGCCGGTGTCACCAGCATCTCGGCGGACCTGCACAAGTACGGCTATGCCCCCAAGGGCGCGAGCGTCCTGCTGCAGCGCGACCGGGACCGGCAGCGCCGTCAGTACTTCGCGACGACCCGGTGGCCCGGCTATCCGGTGGTGAACCCGACGCTGCTCGGGTCCAAGTCGGCGGGCGCGCTCGCCGCATCCTGGGCCATCGTCCAGGCGCTCGGGGCGCGCGGCTTCGCCGATCTTGCGGAGTCGTGCCGCCGCGCCACCCGCGGGCTGCAGGACATCGTGGGCGACATCGACGGCCTGCGCGTCGTCGGCGACCCCGTCGGTCCGCTGCTGGCCGTCGCCACGGACGACACGGTCCCGGACCCGCGGCGCGTGGATCCGCACCACTGGGCCGACCGCGTCCGCCGCCGGGGCTGGGTGCTGCAGCTGCAGCCCGGGCTGGAGCAGGCCGACGGGACGCGCCTGCCGCACACGACGCACCTGACGATCACGCCGGTGACCGAGGGGCGTCTGGACGAGCTGGAGGCGGCCCTGCGCGGAGCCGCGGACGAGGCGCGCGGTGTCCCGCCCGTCGACCGCGGCGCCGTGCTGGCGGCCCTGCCGCCGGGGCTCGCGGACGCGACGCTCGACTCGGGGACGGCGATGCAGATCCTGAGCTCACTGGGCCTCGCTGGCGGCGCGACGCCCGGACTCCCCGAGGACCAGGCGCCGCTGCTCGCCCTCGTCGAGGCGCTGCCGCATCCCGTCGCCGAACGCCTCCTCGTCGAACTCCTCGCCCGCGCCGTCGAGCCCCCCGACGCCTAATCCGCGACGCCTAACCCCGGGACGCCAAGCCCCGCGAGACGTGAGTAACTGCTGGAATCGCGCGCGAGTGGTGACTCGATGTCGCAACTCGCCGGGGAGGAGGGGTCCGGGAGGCGTCAGCGGACGGAGAGGCCGAGTTTGCGGCCGGCGAGGCCGCGGGCGCGCGTCGCGAGGTGCTCGGCCACCGCGCGGATGGCCGCCGCCGCCGGATCCCCCGGATCGGTCACGACGATCGGCGCACCGGCATCCCCTCCGGCACGCAGCGGGATGCTGAGCGGCACGCTGGCGAGCAGCGGCACCTCCTCGGCGGCTCCCACCGACAGGCGTCGCGCGACCTCCGCGCCGCCGCCCGACCCGAAGAGGTCGAGGATGCTGCCGTCCGGCTGCACCAGGCCCGCCATGTTCTCGATCACGCCGATGACCTTCTGCCCGGTCTGTCGCGCGACCACGCCGCTGCGCTCGGCGACGTCCGCCGCAGCCGGCTGCGGGGTCGTGACGACGAGCACTTCCGCCCCGGGCAGGAGCTGCCCGACCGAGATCGCGACATCGCCGGTGCCGGGCGGCAGGTCGAGGAGGAGCACATCCAGATCGCCGAAGTACACGTCCGTGAGGAACTGCTGGATGGTCCGGTGCAGCATCGGACCACGCCACGCGACGGCGGCGGACGCCGAGTCGACGAACATGCCGATCGACACCACCTTCACGCCGTATGCCACCGGCGGCAGGATCATGTCGTCCACCCGGGTCGGCCGTGGCGCGACACCGTTCTCGTCGGTGAGGCCCAGGATGCCGGGGATGGAGAAGCCGTGCACGTCGGCATCCACGATCCCGACGCGCAGCCCGCGCTCGGCGAGGGCGACCGCCAGGTTCGCGGTGACCGTCGACTTGCCGACGCCGCCCTTGCCGCTGGTCACCGCATAGACGCGGGTCAGCGACTCGGGCCCGAACTGCTGCCCGCGAGCAGGGCGGCCGGCCCGCAGCTTCTCGGTGAGGGCGCGGCGCTCGTCCGGGGTCATCACGGAGAGGGCCACGTCCACCGAGGTGACGCCCGGCACTGCGGCCGTCGCGGTGCGCACGTCGCGCTCGATCGCATCCGCCGCCGGGCAGCCCACGATCGTCAGCTTGATGCCGACGGACGCGGCGCCCGCCGCATCCACTGAAACCGCGTCCACCATGTCGAGCTCGGTGATCGGCTTGCGGATCTCCGGGTCGAGCACCGCCGTCAACGCGCGCTGCACCGCCTCCGAGAGGGCGGCGGGAACCTCAGGCACGGGCCTGTTCGCCCTCTCCGGAATCGCTCTTCTCGAGGTCTTCGAGCAGCGAGCGCAACTCGGCGCGGATGAAGTCCTTGGTCGCCATATCGCGCACCGCGAGCCGCAGGGCGACGACCTCGCGCGCCAGGTACTCGGTGTCGGCGAGGTTGCGCTCGGCCCGCTGCCGGTCCTGCTCGATCTGCACGCGGTCGCGGTCGTCCTGCCGGTTCTGCGCGAGCAGGATGAGCGGGGCGGCGTACGAGGCCTGGAGGGACAGCACGAGGGTCAGGGCGATGAAACCGAGCGCAGCGGAATCGAAACGCCACTTCTCGGGTGCGAGGGTGTTCCAGGCCATCCAGGCGATCACGAAGGCCGTGAGACCGAGGATGAACCACGGCGTTCCCATGGCACGCGCGATCCACTCCGTGAACCGACCGAAGCGGTCCCGCGACTCCACCCGGTCGCGCCGGAGCACGGGCGTGCGCAATCCCTTCGGGGTGTTCAGGCCGTTGGGGGCGTCGCGCCCGGAGTCCTGCCTACCTCGTGCCACTTCCGCCCCTCCTTCCGTTCACGATGCGGATGCTGCCGGTCTGGTCGGACGGCTCGGCGCGTTTCACCGGCTCGTCCTCGTCCTGACTTCGCCAGTCGTCCGGGAGGAGGTAGTCGAGTACGTCGTCGATCGTGACCACGCCGACCAACCGGTACTTGTCGTCGACGACCGGGACCGACACCAGGTTGTACGACGCGAGGATGCGCGACACCTCCGCTGCGGACGTGTCGGCGGTCACCGGTTCGAGGCCCGGGTCGAGCAGGGTGCCCAGCCGGACGTGCGGGGGATAGCGCAGCATCCGCTGGAAGTGCACGACCCCCAGGAAGCGGCCGGTCGGCGCCTCGTACGGCGGAAGGGTCACGCAGACCGCCGCGCCGAGCGCGGGAGCCAGCTCATGACGGCGGATCAGCGCGAGGCCCTCCGCGACCGTCGCATCGGCGGACACGATGATGGGCTCGGTCGTCATCAGACCACCCGCAGTGTCGGGGTTGTAGCTGAGGAGCATGCGGACGTCCTCCGCCTCCTCCGGCTGCATCAGCTCGAGGAGGTGCTCGCCGCGCTCGTCGGAGAGCTGGGCGATGAGGTCGGCCGCATCGTCCGGCTGCATCTGGTCGAGCACGTCGGCGGCGCGGTCGTCGTCGAGCTGGGCCAGGATCTGCACCTGCTCGCTCTCGGGCATCTCCTCCAGCACGTCGGCGAGGCGGTCGTCGGGCAGTTCTTCTGCGACCTCCAGCATCCGCTGCTGGGGGAGGTCGAGCAGGGTGTTCGCGAGGTCCGCGGGCTTGAGTTCCGAGTACGTCGCGATCAGCTGCTCCGCCGACTGGGCCTCGCCGCGGTTCTGCATCTCGCGAACCTCGTTCCACGAGACGAAGGCGGTGGCGCCCTTGCCGAACGGGGAGCCGCCCGCCTTCGGCTTACGCACGAACAGCTGGCTGACCGCCCAGTCGCCGGTCTCTGTCTCCTCGATGGCGACGTCTTCGATGGTCGCCTCGCCGCTGCCGTCGGCGAAGACCACGCGTCGCCCGAGCAGCTCGGCGATGACCCGGACCTCACCGCCGCGCTGCTCGAAGCGGCGGACGTTGATGAGGCCGTTCGTGATGATCTGGCCGCTGCCGATGCTCGTGACCCGGCCGATCGACAGGAAGACGCGCCGCTTGCCGGGGATCTCGACGATCAGTCCGACGACGCGCGGCGGGTCGTTCTTGCGATAGACCACGAGGACGTCGCGCACCTTGCCGACCCGGTCTCCCACGGGGTCGAACACCGTCGTCCCGGCAAGACGGGCGACGAACACTCTGGCGGCACTCACCCTACAAACCTAAGCCCTCGGGGGTGAACGGCAGCTGTTTCCCGTGCTCGGCACGGCCCCCGGATGTGACAATGGGGGCATGAGTACACCCGGGCCGCTGAACGGACGCAACCGCACCCTCTTTCCGACCCTCCCGCGCGGAGAGGTCGTCGCCACCTTCGAGAGCTACCCGGAGGCGCAGGAGGCGGTGGATGTGCTCGCGCGCGCCGACTTCCCGGTCGACAAGGTGTCCATCGTCGGGAGCGACCTGAAGAGCGTCGAGCGCGTCACCGGCAAGCTGACCTGGGGCCGCGTCGCACTGGCGGGCGCCGCCTCTGGCGCATGGCTCGGCATCTTCTTCGGGCTGCTGCTGATCATCTTCTCGCCGACGGTCAGCCTGGCCTTCGTGCTGGCGGCGCTGCTGATCGGCGCCGGGTTCGGGATGCTGTGGGGCCTCGTCTCGTACGGCGTCAACCGCCGCCGCCGCGACTTCACGTCCGTGCAGCAGGTCATCGCGACCAGCTATTCCGTGCTGGTCGACTCCGAACTCGGCAACCGGGCCCGCAACCTGCTGCAGAGCGGGGGAGCGGAGGCGCCGGCGGCGGCCCAGGGATGGACGCCGCCCGCCCAGCCGCAGCACCCCTCCGACCCGCCGCCCGCCGCTGCCCCGCCCGTCGCCCCGCAGCCGGGCGACGACCTCCCGCCCGCTCCGCCCGCCTGACGCGGTCGCCGAAGTTCACGTCGTGGCTGCTATATCCCGCGGAAAGCAGCCACAACGTGCACCTCAGCGCGCGGGTGGGGTAGCGGGGCTCAGCGCGCGGTGCGGCGGACCCAGGCCTCGACGTCGTCGGGGGTGCGGGGGATCGCGGCGGAGAGGTTCTCTGCGCCGTCGGCGGTGACCAGGATGTTGTCCTCGATCCGCACACCGATGCCGCGGAACCGCTCGGGCACCGTCAGGTCGTCCGGCTGGAAGTACAGCCCCGGCTCGATGGTGAACACCATCCCCGGCTCCAGCACGCCGTCCAGGTAGAGCTCGCGCCGCGCCTGGGCGCAGTCGTGCACGTCGAGTCCCAGGTGGTGGCTGGTGCCGTGCACCATGTAGCGGCGGTGCTGCTGCTGGTCGGCCTGCAGCGCCTCCTCCGCGCTCACCGGAAGCAGGCCCCATTCGGCCGTGCGCCGCGCGATCACGGCCATCGCGGTGGCGTGGATCTCGCGGAACCGGATGCCCGGGCGCACGACCGCGAATGCGGCGTCCGCCGCCTCCAGCACGGCCTCGTAGATCAGCCGCTGGGTCTCGCCGAAGGTGCCGTCGACAGGAAGCGTGCGCGTGATGTCCGCGGTGTAGTAGGTGTCGAGCTCGACGCCCGCATCCATCAGGATGAGGTCGCCCGGCACCACCGGGCCGTCGTTGCGGGTCCAGTGCAGGATGCAGGCGTGCGGTCCGCTCGCCGCGATCGTGTCGTAGCCGACCGCGTTGCCGTCGGCGCGGGCCCGCCCGTTGAAGACGCCCTCGACGAGGCGTTCGCCGCGCGGGTGCGTGGTGATGCGCGGCAGATCGGCGACGACGTCGTCGAAGCCGCGAGCGGTCGCGGCCACGGCCGCGCGGAGTTCGCCGACCTCGAAGTCGTCCTTGATCAGGCGCAGTTCCGAGAGATCGCGGGCCAGCCGGTCGTCCTCGGTGTGGTCCTCCGGGTCGCGGTCGCCGTCGGTGTCGTCCCAGAGCAGCATCCGGGCCGCGTCCACCTCGTCGGTGATGGAGGGGTCCGCTTCGCGCAGCACGACCGTGTCCCCGTCGACGGTGTCGAGCACCGAGCGCACCTCGGCGATGCCGCGCGTCGGCACGCCGAGGTCGCTCGCGACCTGCGCCAGCGACGGACGCGGGCCGATCCAGAACTCACCGATCTCGGGGTTCGCGTAGAACTCGTCGGAGTCGCGCCCCGCACGCTCGCGGAAGTACAGCGTCGCCTCGTGCCCCGCGGCCGTCGGCTCGAGCACGAGCACGCTGCCCGGCTCCGAGTCCGAGCCCCAGCCGGTCAGGTGCGCGAACGCCGAGTGGGCGCGGAACGGATAGTCCGTGTCGTTGCTGCGCTGCTTAAGCCGTCCTGCGGGGATGATGAGCCGCTTGCCGGGGAAGAGTTCGGAGACCCGCGTACGACGGGCGGCGGCGTACTCCGCCTGCCGTCGGGGCTCGGGCAGCACATCCGGCCGCTCCGCCCATCCACTTCCGATGTACTGCCGGAAGGCGTCGGACCCCGGCGTCGTGGAGCGGTTCTCGGTGGCGCGCGGCGCCTGGTCGGTCGAGGCGTTCGTGGACTGCGACATGCGTCCATTCTTCCACTCCTAGGATGGTCAGCATGGCTGATGAGCGACGGTTCCGTGGTCCCGTCGACCTTCACACGCATTCGAGCGTCTCGGACGGCACGGAGACCCCGGCCGAGCTGGTGCGCGCGGCGGCGGCGGCCGGCATCGGAGCCGTCGCGCTGACGGATCACGATTCGACGGCCGGGTGGGCCGACGCCGCGGCCGAGTCCGCGCGCGTCGGGGTCACCGTGATCCCCGGCATGGAGCTCTCCACCCGGATCGAATTCGCCAGCGTCCACATGCTCGGCTATCTCTTCGATCCCGCTAACGAAGCGCTCGTCGCCGAGACGAAGCGGATCCGGGAGGGCAGGATGCGGCGGGCGGAGGACATGGTGCGCCGTATCTCCGCCGACTACGACATCACCTGGAACGATGTGCTCGCGCAGGCGACGGAGGGCGCGACGGTCGGGCGCCCGCACATCGCCGACGCGCTCGTCGCGCGCGGCCTCGCGTCGGACCGGAGTGCAGCCTTCGCGGGCATCCTGCACTGGCGGAGCGGCTACTTCCAGCCCCACTACGCCCCCGAGCCCCTCACCGGCGTGCGCCTGATCCGCGGGGCGGGCGGCCTCCCGGTGCTCGCGCACCCGGCGACCGGCGGGCGGAGCCGGGTGATCCCCGAGGACCGCCTGCGGCGGCTGGTCGACGCCGGCCTGTTCGGGCTGGAGCTCGACCACCGCGAGAACACGCCCGACGGCGTCGCCCGGCTCCGGGAGCTGGCGGCCCGCTACGGGCTCCGGATCACGGGATCCAGCGACTACCACGGCGCGGGCAAACCCAACAGGCTGGGCGAGAACACGACCGACCCGGCCGTGCTCGACGCCATGATCGAAGAAGCGACAGGCGCGGCGCCTTTCTACGCTCCGTGATCCGCAGCGCATAGCCTGGACCCCGGCGGGATCGGAGAGCGAGGTGCGCGGGTGAGACGGTTGTGGAAAGGGTCTGCGGTCGCTGCCGCGCTGACGGTGGCGCTCGTCGTCGCAGGAGGCGCCGCTCCGGCATCCGCCGACTCCTATCCGTCGTGGAGCGACGTGCAGGCGGCCAAGAACAACGCCGCCGCCGCTCAGGCGGAGGTCGACCGCATCAACGGGCTGCTGCAGGGTCTGCAGAATGCCGCGGACGCCGCAGGCGATCTGGCCGTCAAGCGGCTGGGGGAGTACGGCAGCGCGGAGACGGCGCTCCAGGCGGCCACCGCGAGGGCACAGAGCCTCTCCGAGCGGGCGCATGACGCGAGCGTCAAGGCCGATGAGCTCAAGTCCCAGAGCGGAAAACTCGCCGAGCAACTGACCAGGGCGGGCACGTCGTCCGTGTCGCTGCGACTGTTCCTCAGCCCGAACGCCTCGAGTTCCGAGTCGCTGCTGTACCAGCTGGGCGCCGTGTCCAAGCTCGCCGACCGCTCCAGCGCCCTGTTCGCCCAGGCCAGCGCCCAGAAGAACGTTGCGTCGTCGCTGAGCGCGCAGGCCGCGAACGCGCAGACGATCCGCGACCAGCTGGCGACCGCGGCGAAGAAGGCGCTCGACGTTGCGACCGCGGCCAAGCAGGCGGCGGACGCGCAGCTCGCCGACCAGAAGCAGCACGCGGACACGCTGTACGCCCAGCTGGCGAGCCTCAAGAACACGCAGGCGTCCGTCGAGCAGCAGTACGCGGCAGGCGAGGCGGCCAAGGCAGCCGCTGCCGCCGCCGCGAACCCCGGCGGAGGCTCCGACGGCTTCGCCCCTCCCCCCGGGATGGTCGTCGACCCGGCGGGCGCGCAGGCCTACGCGGCGAGCCGCCTCGGAGCGTACGGCTGGGGCAGCGACCAGATGCCGTGCCTCATCAAGCTGTGGAACCACGAGTCCGGGTGGCGCGCCGACGCGTACAACACGTCCAGCGGCGCCTACGGCATCCCGCAGGCCTGGCGCGCGAGCAGGATGGCATCCGCCGGACCCGACTGGCTCACGAACCAGAACACGCAGGTGAACTGGGGACTCGACTACATCAACGGCCGCTACGGATCACCGTGCGCTGCGTGGGCGTTCGAGATGAGTCACGACCCCAACTGGTACTGATCAGCTGGTACCGATCAGCTGGTACCGATCGGCTGGTGCCGATCGGCGGTCAGCTGGCGGGAGTCGTCGCCGAGCCGCCGCGCGAACGGCGGCGACGGCGGCGCGGGGCGCTGTTGCCGTCGCGGTGCTGGGCACCGCCACCGTCGTGCGTGCCCGTCGCGACCGTGGTGTCGCCCTCCGACGCCGCGGCGGTCTGGGCAGAGTCGGAGCCGCCCTGGCTCCCGCTCTGGCCGGATGCGCCGTCACCGGAGCCTCCGCGGGTGCGGCGACGGCGTGAGCCCTCGCCTCCCTCGGGCCGGGAGCCGTCCGTGCGACCGCCGCGCGAGCCGTCGGTGCGGCCTCCGCGCGGGGCGTCCGGAACCTTCACGGCGGGGGTCGGCTTGAGCCGGCCCTTGACGCCCTGAGGGATGTCGAGATCCGTGAAGAGGTGCGGCGACGAGGAGTAGGTCTCCGTCGGCTCCGGCTGGCCGAACTCGAGCGCCCGGTTGATGAGCGCCCACTTGTGCAGGTCGTCCCAGTCGACGAAGGTCACCGCGATGCCCGTCTTGCCGGCGCGGCCGGTGCGGCCCACCCGGTGCAGGTAGGTCTTCTCGTCTTCGGGGATGGTGTGGTTGATCACGTGGGTGACGTCATCCACGTCGATTCCCCGAGCCGCGACGTCCGTGGCGATCAGTACGTCGCGCTTGCCCGCCTTGAACGACGCCATGGCGCGCTCGCGCTGCTCCTGGTTGAGGTCGCCGTGGACCGCGGCGGCGTTGAAGCCGCGGTCGTTGAGCTCCTCGACCAGCTTGGCCGCCGCACGCTTGGTGCGGGTGAAGATGACGGTCTTGCCGCGACCCTCGGCCTGCAGGATGCGCGCGATGACCTCGTCCTTGTCCATCGAGTGGGCGCGGTAGATGAGGTGCTTGATGTTCGCCTGGATCTGGCCCTCGTCGGGGTCGCTGGCGCGGATGTGCACCGGCTTGCTCATGAACCGGCGCGCGAGCGCGACGATCGGGCCCGGCATCGTGGCCGAGAAGAGCATCGTGTGGCGGGTCGCCGGCGTCTGGGCGAACAGCTTCTCGATGTCGGCGAGGAAGCCGAGGTCGAGCATCTTGTCGGCCTCGTCGAGCACCATCTCCTGCACGTTCGCCAGGCTGAGCAGGCGCTGGCCGGCGAGGTCGAGGAGCCGGCCCGGGGTACCGACGACGATCTGGGCGCCGCCCTTGAGCTGGGCGACCTGGCCCTCGTAGGCCTTGCCGCCGTAGATGGCGGCGATGGAGGTCGGACGGCCGGAGGCGGCGGTCTCCAGGTCTTCGTAGACCTGGATGGCCAGCTCGCGGGTCGGGACGACGACGAGGGCTTTGACGCCGGGCTCGGGGTCGAGGCCGAGGCGCTGGATGAGAGGGAGGCCGAAGCCGAGGGTCTTGCCCGTTCCGGTCTTCGCCTGGCCGATGATGTCCTGGCCGGTGAGGGCGAGGGGGATCGTCTGGGTCTGGATGGGGAAGGGCTCGATGATGCCCTTCGCCGCGAGTGCGTCGACCATGTCCTGGTCGATGTTCAGTTCTGAGAAAGTCACTGGGGAATATGCCTGTCGATGGGATCGGAGTGTCTACGCCGTCTCTCTGTCGCAGGCGTAGGGCCGTCGATCCTGCGCCGACGGCGTGACAAGCCTACTGGACGGTCCCGATACACTGCTGAGCGTGTCCACTTGGTTCACCCGACGACGGTCGTCCGTCGAACTCCCGCGCCTGAGTCCGCGTCCGCGGCCGGTCACGACCGTGCGCGTCGATCTGCACGAGGTGATGCCCGAACTGCTGCCCTACCTGGGGCAGGCGGCGTACCTCCAGCTGGAGCAGTTCGAGACGCTGTCCCGTGTGGCCGCCGAAGCCGCCGACCTGCGAGCGAAGGGCCTGATCTCCGCCGCCGCCGGGCACGCTCTGTCGAAGCATCAGGGGATCGTCGCAGAGATCCGCCGCCGCGGTGGTGAGCCGGCCGCGGCGATGGAGCCGTTCGCGGTCGAGATCGAGGGCTTCAGCGCGCTCATCGTCGGTGCCGACTGGCGCGAGACGCTGTTGTCCGCGCTCGTCACCGGCGGGCTGCTCGATGACTTCTTCATCCGGCTCGCGGCGGGGCTCCCGGGCGATGTGGGTTCGCGGATCGCCCACCTGCTCGGCTCCGAATCCGGACAGGAGGGCGTGCTCGAGGTGCTCCGCACCGAGATCGGGGCGGACCCCCTCCTGAAGTCGCGCTTGGCGCTGTGGGGGCGGCGCCTCGTCGGCGACACGCTCCTGGTGGCGCGCTCTGCGCTCCACCTGTCGGGCAACCGCGCCACCGACGAGGAGCGGATCGAGCCGATCTTCACAGAACTGATCGCCGCGCACACGCGCCGGATGGATGCGCTCGGCCTGACCGCGTGACAGCCTGACCGCGGTCGCCGCCGTGGGACCGGTCAGCGGGCGACGGCTCCGCGCGTCAGCTGGTGCAGCATCCGGTCGTCGGCTGCGGTGCGCAGGCGGCCGATCAGAATGTCGGCGACGGCCACGACCAGGGCGGTCCCGAGCAGGGTGATCCACCAGATCCAGCCGCCGTCCCACTTCAGGCCGGCCCAGGTGAGGGCGACCCAGAGGAGGGACGCGGAGACCACGCCGACCGCCGGGATGAGCACGGAACCGTGCGTGTGCCGGTTCGGCAGGAAGTAGCGTCCGGCGAGGCCGATGATGGCGCCGCCGAGGACGACGAAGAGCAGTTCCACGAGTGGGAGGCTAGCCGACGAAACCGATCCGGCGCGACTCCTCGGTGCCGAACTCGACGTACGCGATGCCGGCAGTGGGGACGACGTACAGGCGGCCCTTGTCGTCGCTGAGCTCCAGGATGCCGCCGCCGTTCGTGAGCGCGCTCTTCACCTGCCCGGTGAGCTCCTCGGCCGACTGCGAAGACTCGAAGCTGAGCTCGCGGGGGGCGTTGACGATTCCGATGCGGATCTCCACGACAGTACCTTTCGGGTGTTCTGGGCCATTTCGAGTCTGACCGGGGGGTGTGAGTTCAGACTACGGCACACGGCTCGCGGCCCCCGCTCGCGTTCTCTGTCGGCGGACGCCGATACCGTGAAAGGCATGACCACGCGAGGCTTCCGGATGCGCGCTGAACGGGCCGTCGACCCGGGCGGCCCGGTGCTCGACGGCGCCCAGGCGGAGGTCCTCGCCCTGCCCGACGGCGCGTCCGCCGCGGTCATCGGCGCCCCCGGCACGGGCAAGACGACCACCCTGGTGGAGGCGCTCGCGGACCGGGTGCACGGCCGCGGCTATGCGACGCACGAGGTCCTCGCACTGAGCGCCTCGCGCACGGCGGCGACGGCGCTTCGCGACCGGGTCGCCCTCCGGCTCGACGTGCCGACGAACGGCCCCCTCGCGCGGACGGCGACGTCCCTCGCGTTCCAGCTGGTGGGGGAGCGGGCCCGCCGTTCGGGGCACGAGCCGCCGCGGCTGCTCACCGGCGGCGAGCAGGATCAGATCATCGCGGAGCTGCTCAGCGGCCACATGGAGGACGGCACCGGCCCGGCATGGCCCGAGCCGCTCGTCGGCGAGGTGCGCGCGCTGCGCGGTTTCCGCACGGAGCTCCGGGAGCTGATGGCCCGGTGCGCCGAGCGCGGCGTCTCGCCGTCGCGTCTCTCCGAGCTGGGCGCGATCACCGGGCACGACGAGTGGCGCGCCGCCGGACGGTTCATCGCCGAGTACCAGGCCGTCGTCGACAGCTACCGGGGCGGGTTCGTCGACTCCGCCGAGCTGATCGCCTCGGCGGTGACCGTCGTGCGCGACGGCAGCTCGCTCGACGGCCTGCGCGCGATCTTCGTCGACGACCTCCAGGAGGCCACTGTCGCGACCGTGTCGCTGCTGCGCGCCCTCTCCGACCGCGGTGTCGCCGTCATCGCCTTCGGCGACCCGGATGTCGCGTCGACCACCTTCCGCGGCGCAGAGACCACTGCGCTCGGCCAGCTGGAGTCGCGTCTCGGCGTTCCGGTGACCCGCTTCGTGCTGACGACCGCGCACCGGCAGACCCCCGCCCTCCGGGAGCTCACGGCGCGCGTCACCGAACGCATCGGCACGGCCGCGGCGGGCGTGCAGCGCATAGCCGCCGCGGGGCGGCCAGAACCGGAACCGGCGCAGGAGGGCGACGACCCGCGTCCGGAGATCGTGCGGCTGCTCGCGACCTCGGCGCCCTCCGAAGCCTCCCGCCTCGCACGGAAGCTTCGCGAACGGCATCTGCTCGACGGAGTGCCGTGGAGCGAGATGGCCGTGATCGTGCGGTCCGGCGCGCACGTCCCGGCGCTGGCGCGCGCCCTTGCGGTGGCCGAGGTGCCGACGACGACGAGCATCGCCGGACGGCCGCTGCGCGACGACTTCGCCGCTCGCCAACTGGTCACCGTGGCGGGAGTCGAGCTCGGCGCCATCGAACTGACACCGATCGTCGCGACCGACCTCCTCCTCGGTCCGTTCGGCGGTCTCGACAGCGTCAGTCTGCGCCGGCTTCGGCTCGCTCTGCGTCAGGAGGAGCTCTCCGGCGAGGGGAACCGGCCGGGCGACGAACTCCTGGTGGAGGCGCTGCAGCATCCCGCGCACCTGGCGACGATCGACGCGGCGCCCGCCCGCCGCGCCGCGCGTCTCGCCGAGACGCTGCGGTCGGGCCGAGAGAAGGCGGCGCAGGGCGCCTCGGTCGAGGAGCTGCTGTGGCACGCCTGGGAGCGCAGCGGCCTCGCCGCGCGTTGGCTTGCGCACTCGGAGCGAAGCGGAATCGTCGCCGACGAGGCGAACCGCCACCTCGACGGGATCGTCGCCCTTTTCACCGCAGCGCGGCGCTTCGTCGAGCGATACCCCGAACGCCCGGCCTCCGATTTCGTCGTCGAGCTGCTCGGCGCCGAGGTTCCCGAAGACACGCTGGCCGCCCGGACCGCCGGCGACGCCGTCCTGGTGTGCACGCCGAGCGCTGCCATCGGCCGGGAGTTCGAGGTGGTCGCGGTGGCGGGGTTGCAGGAGAGCGTCTGGCCGAACCTCCGTCTCCGCGGCTCCCTGCTGCACCCGCAGGAGCTGGCCGACGCCGTGGAGGGGCACGCGACCGCGACGGAAGACGCTCGCGCCGAGGTCCTGGGCGACGAGCTGCGGATGTTCGCCCTCGCCGTCTCCCGCTCCCGCGGTCAGGTGCTGCTGACCGCGACCGCCAATGACGACGAGCAGCCCTCGCCGTTCCTCCGCCTCGCGGGTGAGCTGGCGGTCGACGACGAGGACGACGGAGTGCATCCCCTCTCGCTGCGCGGCATGGTCGGCCGGCTGCGGCGCCGTCTGGTGACCGCGGGGTCCCCGGATGCCGCCCACGCGCTCGCCCGCCTCGCTGACGCCGAGGTGGAGGGTGCCGATCCCTCGTCCTGGTACGGGCTGCTCGAGCCCTCGACCACCGAACCGCTGGTCGACCTCGACGACCCGGAGGCGGTGGTCCGCGTCTCGCCCTCACGGCTGGAGACCTTCGAGAAGTCGCCCCTGGCGTGGTTCGTCGACACGATGGCCGCGTCTCCGAGCGGCCTCGCGGCCGGGATCGGCACCGTCGTCCACGCCGTCATGGAGGAGGCGAGCACGAGCGACGACCGCGACCTCAGCGTCGAGCGGCTCTGGCAGGGCATCGAGCGCCGCTGGGGCGAGCTCGCGTTCGAGTCGCCGTGGCTGGAAGAGAAGGAGCGCAGGCGCACGCGGACCCTCACCGCGGGGGTGTCCGAGTATCTGCGCGACTTCGAGCGGGCGGGGGGCACGCTGCTCGGCTCCGAGGGGGCGTTCGAACTCCGCGTCGGTCGCGCACTCGTACGCGGCACGATCGACCGCGTCGAGCACACGCCGGACGGCACGGTCGTGATCGTCGACCTCAAGACCGGGAACCGCACCCCGTCCGCCGCCGAAGCCGCCGAGCACGCGCAGCTCGGCGCGTACCAGCTGGCCATGGAGCACGGCGCGGTCGAGCAGGCCGGGGACCGTCCGTCGGGCGGTGCGAAGCTGCTGTTCGTCGCGAAGGGCGTCCGTGGCAAGGGCTACCGGGAGGTGGCGCAGGATCGCGTCGACGCCGCGGCCCTGGAGCGGCTGCGCGAACGGGTGGCCCGGGCGGCCGAGGGAATGGCGGCCGCCACCTTCACCGGCGTCGTCGACCTGGGCGAGCGCGACCCGCACGGAAAGTACGAGTACCGCATCCACTTGGTGCCTGCGGTGAGCGCGGGAGCAGGAGCATGACGGACGAGGCCACGCACATCGACGACGAGAGCCTACTGGAGTGGGCGACCGAGCAGGCGGACGTCGACCTGGTGGAGCAGGCGTTCCTGCTGGCGGAGGACGAAGAGCCGGAACGCGCCCAGCAACGGCCGGTGCGCGCGCTCAGCGCCGCGGCGATCGCCGAAGCGCTGGGACTGCCCATGCCCACCCCGCAGCAGCAGGCGGTCATCGAGGCGCCGCTGCGCCCGGCCATCGTCGTGGCGGGTGCAGGCAGCGGCAAAACCGAGACCATGGCGAACCGCGTTGTCTGGTTGCTGGCGAACGGGCACGTCCGCGTCCCCGAGATCCTCGGGCTCACCTTCACCCGCAAGGCGGCGGGCGAGCTCGCCGGCCGTATCCGGACCCGGATCGAGCAACTCGTCGCCTCCGGAGTGACCGACGTCGAGTTCGATCCCTTCGATGCTCCCGAGGTGGCCACGTACAACGCGTTCGCGAACGCGATCTTCCGCGAGAACGCGCTGCTGATCGGGCGTGAACCCGAGTCGGCCGTACTCAGCGAAGCATCCGCCTGGCAGTTGGCCCGGCGTCTCGTCGTCACCAGCACCGACGAGCGGCTCGTGGAGCTCGACCGCGGAGTGGAGGCGGTGACCAGTGCTGTCGTCGGCCTCAGCCGGGCGCTCAGCGAGAACGTCGCCGATGCCGCCGACGTCGAGCGGATGGTCGAGCAGTTCGGGCGCATCGCCGAGCTCCCCACCGGCAACGGCCGCGTGAAGGAGCTGTACGCGTCGGTGCGTTCCGCCGTCGACGCGGTCGGCTCGCTGCCGCCGCTGCTGGACCTCGCACGGGCGTTTGCCGACGAGAAGCGCCGCCGCGGGTTCGTCGAGTACTCCGATCAGGTGGCTCTGGCGCTTGCCGTGTGTGAACGCCAGCCGCACGTCGTCGCCGACTACCGCCGTCGCTTCCGCGTCGTGCTGCTCGACGAGTACCAGGACACGTCGGTGGTGCAGACGCGCCTGCTCTCCGGGCTCTTCGCGGGTCGCCCCGTGATGGCCGTCGGCGACCCGCACCAGTCGATCTACGGCTGGCGCGGCGCCAGTGCGGCCAACCTCGGCCGCTTCTCCGCCGACTTCACCGGTGAGCGTCCCGGCGCGCTCGGTGCCGCCGACGAATACGTCCTGAGCACGAGCTGGCGCAACCCGACGCGCGTCCTCGACGCGGCGAACGTGCTCGTCGCGCCGCTCACCGCGGCGTCCCCGGTGCACGTCGAACAGCTGCAGCCGCGACCCGGTGCGGTCGCCGGAGAGCTGACCGCGGTGTTCGAGCAGACGGTCGCCGACGAAGCCGATGTGGCCGCGCGCTGGCTCGGCGCACGACTGCGGGAGCGCGACGTCCACGGTGTCCCGCCCAGCGCGGCGATGCTGTGCCGGTCGCTGAAGAAGATCGACGTCTTCACGAGCGCGCTCGCGCGGCACGGCATCCCGTACCACGTGCTCGGGCTGGGTGGCCTGCTGGAGCAGCCGGTGATCGCCGACCTGGTCAGTGCCCTCCGCGTGATGCACGACCCGACCGCGGGCTCCGAGCTGATCCGCCTCCTCACCGGTGCCAAGTGGCGCGTGGGTGCCAAGGACATCGCAGCGCTGCGCGACGTCGCCTCCTGGCTGGCCGAACGGGACCACCGTCACCAGCGCCTCGACCCCGAGCTGCGTGACCGCTTGCGCCGCTCGGTCGCGGGCGAGGAGGGCGCCTCGCTCGTGGACGCACTCGACTTCGTGCTCGAAGCGCCCGACGGCCACGGCCGCCTCGAAGGGTTCAGCACCGCCGGGCTCGAACGGATGCGCGACGCCGCCCGGCGCCTCGACCACCTGCGCTCCCGGGTCGGGCTCGACCTGCTCGACCTGGTCACCCTCGTGCAGCAGGAGCTCCTCCTCGACATCGAGGTGGCGGCCAACGAGACCGCCCAGCTCGGCCAGGCGAGTCTCGACGCGTTCGCCGAGCAGGTCGCGTCCTACCTCGCGGCCGACGACCAGGCGACGCTCGGCTCTTTCCTCTCGTGGCTCGCGGAGGCCGAGCAGCGCGACAACCTGGCGCCGCGCAGCGAGGAGCCCGAGCCCGGCACGGTCCAGATCCTCACCATCCACGGCGCGAAGGGCCTGGAGTGGGATGTGGTCGCCGTTCCGCGTCTGGTCGACGGCGAGCTCCCCGGCCCGCCGCAGAGCCGGAAGGACTGGCTGTCGTTCGGGCAGCTGCCGAACGAGTTCCGCGGCGACTCGGCCGAGCTGCCGGTCGTCGCCTGGCGGACGGCCGAGACCCAGCAGGACGTCAACGACTCGATCGCCGCGTTCGAAGCCGAGAACGTCGCCCGCCATCTGGATGAGCAGCGCCGGTTGATCTACGTCGCGGTCACGCGTGCGAAGCGCCGGCTGCTGCTGACCGGGTCCTACTGGTCCACCCAGACCAAGCCGCGCGGCCCCGGCTCCTATCTGCTCGAGCTGCAGGAGTCGGGCCTGCTGCCGGGCGACGCCTTCCCCGAGTGCGCCGAGCCGGACGAGAACCCGCTCGCCCTGACGTCCGCCACTGTGACCTGGCCGCTCGAACCGCTCGGTGCGCGGCGTGCCCGCGTGGTGTCGGCGGCGGATGCGGTGCGCCGTGCCCGCGAGCAGGGTGCGGGCGACGGAGGCGTCTACGCGCGAGACCTCGACCTCCTGCTCGCCGAGCGGGCGCGCAGGACGGAGGAGGCCGGACTCGTCGAGCTTCCGGCCCGCATCCCCGCCTCCCGGTTCAAGGACTACGTGACGGACCCCGCCGCGGTCGCGTCGGCGTTGCGCCGCCCGATGCCGGAACGCCCGTACCGCCAGACGCGCCTGGGCACGCTCTTCCACGGCTGGGTCGAGGAGCGGTTCGGCACCATCGCGGGCGCTGCGGACGAGCTGGACGCGACAAGCGCAGAACTCGACGATGTCGCCGGGGACCGGATGGAGTCCGAGCGCTTCGACGAACTCAAGGCGACCTTCGAGCGGAGCGAATGGTCCGGGCGCCGACCGGAAGAGGTCGAGCTGGAGATCCACACGACCCTCGCCGGGCAGGTGGTGGTCTGCAAGCTGGACGCGGTCTACCGGGCGGAGGACGGCGTGCATGACTATCAGATCGTCGACTGGAAGACGGGCAAGGCGCCGCGCGACGCGGACGACCTGGAGCGCAAGCAGCTCCAGCTCGCGCTCTACCGGCTCGCGTTCTCGCGCTACGCCGGCATCGCCCCCGAGCGCATCGACGCCGTCTTCTACTTCGTCACCGACGACCGGGTCGTGCGGCCCGAGCGGCTCTACTCGGAGGAGGAGTTGACGTCGCTCTGGTCGTCGGCCACCGGCTTCATCCCGCCGGAGCGACTGTAGCCCTCAGGCCGGTCGCCCGGAGTCCGGTCGAGCATGGCCTCCACATCGCCGACGGCCATGATCGGCCCGGTCGCCGTGGAGAGCGGGTTCATCGCGTTGCCGTGGACCCGATCCACCAGTCCGTCGAGCATCTCGACCGCGTCATCGACGATCGTCTGGTCGCGCACCTCACGGCCGTGGAGCAGCCAGCGGGCGACTTCGAGCTCCGCGTACAGCATCGCGCGCTGGGTGAACTGCCGGTCGGTCGCCACCTGGCGCGTGGAGGCGTACGCGCCGAGGGCCCCATCGGTCGCCTCGGGGTTCATGGCGAGCAGCCAGTGCAGGTCGCGGGCCGGGTCTCCGACGCGGAGGGCCGACCAGCCGAGGACGCCGGTGACCACGTCGTGCTCGGCCAGGAACGACTCGGCGGTGAGCGAGCCGTTGATGACCGTCGGCTGGAACTGCCAGATGGAGTGGTCCGCCGCCGCGTCGCGCCAGCGGTCGCGGAGGGCCGTGGGGAGCAGGCCGGTGGAGGCCGCCGACTCGATCACCGAGTTCGCGGCCGTCAGGCACTCCGCCGCAGACATCACGGGCAGTCCTGCTTCGCCGACGAAGGCGGTCGGAAGCGCGTGGATGGCTGCGATCGCGTGCCCGATGGAGCCAGCCAGGCCGTCACCCGGAGGGACGTCGGCGACGGAGATGTGGCGGCCGGGGAGGAAGTCGTAGACGATCGCGCGGGTGCCGGCCACGGGCGCCTGGCCCAGGTAGCGCGGCACGTCGAACGGCAGCCTGCTGCGGATTCCGGTGGTGAGCGCGCGCAACGCGACCAGGTCGGCGCTCTGCTCGGTCTCCGCGACCTGGGTGGTGGGGACGCGCACGATCACGGTCGAACCGTCCCTCGTGCTCAGCAGCGCGGAGTCGAAGTCGCCGGAGCCTCCGGCGCTGTGGCTGCGCGCGGCCGTGACGTCGAGGTCGGGGACGGCCGAAGTGGCCAGCGCGGCTAGAGTGAGATGGGATCTGGCCATGCATCTAGGCTAATTGGACCTCACCTGCGTTCGGCCTTCGCCACGCCCCGGAAAGGACCTCGATGTCGTCCGCCCTCACGTCTGTTCTCCCGCTCGCCGCGCTTCCGCTGTCGCGCCACGCGACCGACCGGGACCACGCGGCGCGCTCGCGTCCTGCCCTCTTCGACGAGCTGTGGCAGGAGCCGACCACACGCGTCCTGGCGCTGTGGAAGGGTCGCGCGCTTGTGACGCGCGCGAGCGTTCCTGCTGCGACTCCTGCCGCCGACGGCTGGGCGGCTCCGGATGCGGGCCCAGCGGCCCTGGACCTCCTGCCGGTCGAGCGGGTCACCTCGGCCCTGATCCGCGTCTACCTCGGCCGGACCACCGTGGCCACCCCGGCTGAGCCGGCAGGGACCGCCGTCGTGCTGGAGGTCCTGACCGACGCGGCGGCGCTGGAACTGGAACCGGACGAGGAGCGGTGGGCGAACCTCCGCACGG
The DNA here is from genome assembly GCF_042465655.1 of Leifsonia sp. T36S-04. Lineage (GTDB taxonomy): Bacteria > Actinomycetota > Actinomycetes > Actinomycetales > Microbacteriaceae > Leifsonia. The sequence continues at coordinate 2,011,172 of NZ_CP146286.1, read as the reverse complement.
TCGCCACCTCCTTGAGCGACCGCGACGCCGGGTTGTTCACCGAAGCGCTGGCCATGGCCAACTGGCACGCCTCGCACACCCACTGCCCGCGCTGCGGTTCGCCCACGGTCGTCGAGCAGGCCGGATGGGTGCGCCGCTGCATGGAGGACGGCTCCGAGGTCTTCCCCCGCACCGATCCTGCCGTCATCGTCACCGTGCTGGATGCGGACGACCGGCTGCTGCTGGGCTCCAACGCGATGTGGGAGAACTCCCGGTACTCGTTGCTCGCCGGGTTCGTGGAGCCGGGGGAGTCGTTCGAGGCGGCGGTCGAGCGCGAGATCTTCGAGGAGGCCGGCATCCACGTCGTGGACGCGCGCTACAAGGGCTCGCAGCCGTGGCCGTTCCCCGCGTCGGTGATGGTGGGGATGACCGCCCGCCTCGCGGACGACCAGTCGCCGTCCGCCCTTGATCCGGACGGGGAGGAGATCCTCGACCTCCGCTGGTTCAGCCGCGACGAACTCTGGGCGGCGCGGGACCAGATCATCCTCCCCGGCGGCTCGTCGATCGCACGCGCGCTGATCGAGGACTGGTACGGCGGCCCGCTCGACGCGCCGCCGGTGCCGTGAGCGACGGGCTCTCGGGTCCCGAGGCCCTGCTCGCCGGTCTCGACGCGCAGCAGCGGGTCGCGGCGGAGGCCCTGTTCGGCCCGGTCTGCATCCTCGCCGGCGCCGGAACGGGCAAGACCCGTGCGATCACGCACCGCATCGCCTTCGGGGTCGCCTCCGGCGCCTACGCCCCGAACCGGGTGATGGCCCTCACCTTCACGGCCCGCGCCGCGTCGGAACTGCGTGGCCGCCTCCGCCAGCTCGGCGCGGGGGGTGTCTCGGCGCGCACGTTCCACTCCGCCGCCCTCGCACAGCTCAACTACTTCTGGCCGCAGGTCGTCGGCGGGCAGCTGCCGTCGGTGCTCGACAGCAAGGGACGCATCCTCGGTCAGGCGGCCGAAGCGCTCAAACTGAAGGTCGACACCGCGACCCTGCGCGACGTGGCGGCCGAGGTCGAGTGGCGCAAGGTCTCCGGGCTGGCGATCGATCAGTACACCGCAGCCGGCCGGCCGACACCCGGAACGTTGTCCGCCGACCAGGTCGCGGCCCTTCTGCAGCGCTACGAGGACCTGAAGGACGAGCGCAAGCAGATCGACTTCGAGGATGTGCTGCTCGCCTGTGCCGGCATGATCGAGAGCGAGCCGGCGGTCGCGATGCAGGTGCGCGAGCAGTACCGCTTCTTCACCGTCGACGAGTTCCAGGATGTGTCCCCGCTGCAGCACCAGCTGCTCGGTCTGTGGCTGGGCACGCGGCGCGACCTGTGCGTCGTGGGCGACGCCAGCCAGACGATCTACTCGTTCGCAGGCGCTCGGAGCGACTACCTCCTGGGGTTCGAGCACGAGCATCCCGGGGCGACGGTCGTCCGGCTGGAGCAGAACTACCGCTCGACGGCTCCGGTGATCGACACGGCGAACCGGCTGATGCGCGGGAGGTCGGGCGCACTCACGCTGCGACCCGCCGAGGTCGCGCACGGCGACCGCAGCCCGGAGCCGGTGCCGGAGCCCGCCTCCTTCGAGGACGACCGCGCCGAGGCGCGCGCGGTGGCCGACCAGATCGCAGCCGAGCTCGCCGCAGGTTCCCGTCCGGAGCACATCGCGGTGCTGTACCGGATCAACGTGCAGTCGGCAGCGCTGGAGCAGGCGCTCGGCGACCGGGGGATCAGCTACCAGATCCGCGGCGCCAAGCGGTTCTTCGACCTGCCCGAGGTGCGTCAGGCGGTCATGTCGCTGCGCGCCGCGAGCGTGGCGGCGTCCGCCGACCCGTTGTTCAAGTCGGTCAGCGACGTGCTGCGGTCGCTGGGCTGGTCGGTCCAGCCTCCCGATGTCCGCGGCGCGGTGCGCGAGCGCTGGGAGTCGCTGAACGCGATCATGGGCCTCGTCGATGAGCAGCCGCCCGGGCAGACCTTGCGGGGGTTCACAGACGAGCTGCTGGCCCGACAGGCCGGTCAGCACGAGCCGACCCTGTCGGCCGTCACCCTCGCGACGCTGCACGCCGCGAAGGGCCTCGAATGGCCGTCCGTCTACATCGTCGGGTTGAGCGAGGGCCTCGTGCCGATCAGCTACGCCGGAACCTTCGAGCAGGTGGACGAGGAACGCCGCCTCCTCTACGTCGGCATCACCCGCGCCCGTCGCCGGCTGCGGCTCAGCTGGTCGGCGCGCGGCAATCAGCCGGGGCGCCCCTCCCTGCGCCAGCCGTCGCGCTTCCTCGCCGAGCTGCGCCCGGCCGCGGCGCCGGCGCCGGCCGCCGCCGCGATCACGCGGGAAGACCGAGACACCCGCACTCGGGGTGCGGCGCCCACTCGCGGCTGACCCAGTCGGTGCCGCCCGCGGGCAGGCGTGCACTCACCCCGGTCCGCGGCGACACGCCAGGATCGCGCCATCCGGCGAGCAGCACCGCCGCCACTCGCGCCGCCGTCGCGGCGGCGACGACCGCAGTCTCGCCGGGCGGGGTGCGGGTGTGCAGTTGCGTCGCCATCGCGGGCCACGCCGGATCGTCGTCGGTACGGTGCAGGTCGAGGCAACGCAGGCACGGTCCGCGCCCGGGCCGGACGTACGGACCCACCGTCACCCCGGTGTCGCCGAACACGATCGGCAGGTGCGGCACATCCCGGCGCAGCCACCGGGCATGGCGCTGCGGTTCCACGGCGTACGACGCGACGATCACCGCCGCATCCGCCCGGTCGACGGCCTCGTCCGTCCAGCTCAGTCCGCTCCGGACCTCCATGCCCGCGTCGTGCAGGATCGCGTCCAGGGCGGCGGCGGTGGGTCCGCAGCCGTCCAGCACGACGAGCGCTGGAGGCGGGAGCGGATCGCGTCGCTCGGGTGCCAGCACCGGGGTGACGCGCCGCAGCAGCTCCGCCGCCGCCGACGCCGCCGTCTCCGGCGATCCGGCACGATCGGCAACCAGCTGGAGGCCGTCCGTCGTGACACCGGCGGCGAGAGCGACCAGCATCCGCTCGTCGGCGGAGCTCACCTCATCGAGGACGAGAACCGGCTCATCGATGCCGAACTGGATGCTGTGCGGCGTGCGCCAGACGCGCGGGATGCGGGGATCGAGTGCGTGAACCATCCCCGCATCCTGCCGCACCGGTCAGCCCGTAAAGCGGTTGTCCACAGACCGCGCTGCGGACCGGAATCGATCCACAACCTCGGCTTCCGGTGTCAGGCCTCGGTCGGCCGGTCCCGGTCGTCGCGCAGGAGGTCTTCGATGGCCTGGTCGAGCGCATCCTGCTCCGGCGCCTGGCCGGCAGCGGTGGCGGTGAGCCGGGCGACCAGCTGCGACGGGTCGTCGAGGTCGGACGACTGGGGGAGCAGGTCCGGGTGCGACCAGAGGTCGTCCCTGGCGTCCATCCCCACCGCGTCGGTGACGGCCTGCCACATCGCGGCGGCCTCACGCAGGCGGCGGGGCCGCAGCTCGAGCCCGACCAGCGTCGAGAACGCCGACTCGGCCGGCCCGCCCGAGGCGCGGCGGCGGCGCACCGTCTCGGCGATGGCGTCGGCGCGGGGCAGCAGGCGCGTTGCGTTCGCCGTGACCACGTCGACCCAGCCTTCGACGAGCGCGAGCACCGTCTCGAGCCGGGCGAGCGCCTCCTGCTGCTCCTCGGTGCGCGGCGGGATGAGCCGCCCGCTCACCATGGCGTCGCGCAGCTCTTCCGGGTTCGACGGGTCGAAGTTCTCGGCCAGGGACTCCAGTGCATCGGTGTCGATGGTGATGCCCTTGGCGAAGGCGGTGATCTGGGTGATCAGCTGCAGCCGCAGCCACTTCGCGTGCCGGAACAGCCGCGCGTGGGCCAACTCGCGGACGGCGAGGTAGAGCTGGATCTGGTCCGCCGGGATGTCGAGGCCGTCGCCGAAGCCAGCGACGTTCTGCGGGATGAGCGCGGCCTGGCCGTCCGGGAGCAGGGGGATGCCGATGTCGCCGCCCGAGACGACTTCCTTCGAGAGCTGGCCGACCACCTGGCCCAGCTGCATCGCGAACAGGGCGCCGCCGATGGACCGCATCACCTGGCCCGCGTTCTGCAGCATCGCCTGCATCTCCTCCGGCGCCTGCTCCGCCAGCACACGGGTCAGCGCGTCCGAGATGCTCAGGGCGACCGGTTCGGCGAGCTGCGTCCAGAGGGGCATGGTCTGCCGGGCCCACTCGGCGCGGCCGATGAGCTCGGGAGTCGTGCTGAGTCCCGCGACGCCCGTCGCCTCGTCGAGCCAGAGCGCCGCGACGTGGAAGGCCTGGTCGAGGGAGGCGCGCTCGGCCGGTGTGACGGCGTGGCCGTCCTCGGAGGCGAGCTGGCGCGCCTGCTGCTCGGCGATGTCCCAATTGATACCGCCGCCGGGGTTCATCAGCGCGTTCTGGAGCTGACCCAGGAGCGCCTGGATGCTGGCGGGATCGTTCGGCAGCCCGGCGGCCCCCGCCAAGCGGCTCGGGTCGATGGATGCGCCGTTCCCCGACAGGAATTGGCTCAGCATGTCGCGCAACTCGTCGTCGTCGCGGTCCGGGTCCCGGTCGTCGTTCCGATCGTCGGCCATGGTCAGCGTCCCTCTTCTCGAAGTGAGCCGGCCGTCGGGGAGAGCCGTCGGCTCGGCTTCAGGCTCGTCATCTACGCTAGCCGCTGGCGCCGGGGAGGCGCATGGGAATTGCCCTATGCTCGCCTTCGGGCCGTGCGCCCGTGGCGAACACTGATCGAGAGGACGGGCCGTGACCCTGTTCAGCGAGAACGACCCGGCGCTGCAGGGCGAGGAGCCGGTCAGGATCGCGCCTCCGCGCCGCGTCATCATCGGGTGGGTCGCCATCGCCGTCGCGGTGCTGCTGGCGCTGGTGCTGGCCTTCGTCCCCGCGCCCTTCGTCATCGAGCAGCCGGGTCCGGTCTTCAACACGCTGGGCACCGATCAGGAGGTGGGCGCACCGCCTGCGAAGGATGCGAAGCCGCTCATCAGCATCCCTGACCAGCAGACCTACCCGACCTCCGGCTCCCTCGACCTGCTGACCGTGTCGGTGGTGGGCAATCCGGAGCAGCGGCCGAGCTGGTTCGAGATCGCGAGCGCGTGGTTCCAGCCGAGCAAGGCGGTGCTGCCCCTCGAGACCGTCTTCCCGCCCGGCACGACGACCGAGCAGTCGAACGCCCAGAACGCTGCGCTGATGGTCGACTCCCAGCAGGATGCGATCGCCGCCGCCCTGAACGAGCTCGGCTACACCTTCCCCGAGAACGTCGCCGTCAAGCAGCTCATCACGGGCACTCCCGCCTCGAAGGTGCTCAAGGTCGGCGACGAGATCGCCTCCGTCAACGGCGAGTCCGTCACGAGCATCGACGGCCTGCGCGCCGCGGTGAAGGCGAACGGCGCCGGCACGCCTGCGGATCTCGGGATCGTGCGCGACGGCGTCGCGTCGACCGTCTCCATCACCCCGATCGAGTCGCAGGGTCAGGTCGTGCTCGGGATCGGCGCGGGGATGGACTACACCTTCCCGTTCGACGTCAAGATCCAGCTCAACAACGTGGGCGGCCCGAGCGCGGGGCAGATGTTCGCCCTCGGGATCATGGACAAGCTCACCCCCGGCTCCCTGAACGGCGGCAAGCGCATCGCGGGCACCGGCACCATCGACAATGCGGGTCAGATCGGCCCGATCGGCGGCATCCGTCAGAAGATGTACGCGGCCCGCGACACCGGCGACGCGGCCTACTTCCTCGCACCGCAGTCGAACTGCAACGAAGTGAGCGGCCACGTGCCATCCGGGCTGAAGGTCTTCGCCGTCAAGACGCTCTCCGACTCGCTCAAGGTGCTGAAGGCCGTGAGCGAGGGAGCGAGCACGGCGGACCTCCCGACCTGCCCCGCGGGCTGACCGGACAGGTCCCCGCGGCGCGATTCAGCGGCCTGGCGGCGGACCACCAGACAGGGCGCAGCGTTCTCCAAGCGTGAGTTGCCTAGGATGGTCCTCGCCCCTGCCACGCGAGACCAAGAAGGCCATTCGTGAGTTCACCTGCTGCAGTCCGACCTCCCGGCCGCCGGCGCGCGGCCATCTGGATCACCCTCGGGGCGATCGTGGCGGTGGTCATCCTCTTCTTCGTCTTCGCCGGCCTGTACGCCGACGTCCTCTGGTACGACCAGCTGGGCTACCTCAAGGTGCTCACCACGCAGTGGTTCGCCGGCATCTCGATGTTCTTCATCGGCTTCCTCGGCATGGCGCTCCCGCTCTGGCTGTCGATCCAGCTGGCGTACCGGCTGCGTCCGGTCTACGCGAAGCTGAACTCGCAGCTCGACCGCTACCAGCAGGTGATCGAGCCGCTGCGCCGCCTGGCGATGTACGGCATCCCGGTCGTCTTCGGCATCTTCGCCGGCGTCTCGACCGCGAGCCGCTGGCAGACCGCGGCGCTGTGGCTGAACGGCACCTCCTACGGCAAGTCGGACCCGCTCTTCCACCTCGACATCGGCTTCTACCTCTTCGCGCTGCCGTTCTACCGCAGCGCGGTCGGCTTCGCCTCCGCGGTGGTCCTGATCTCGCTGCTCGCGACGCTCGCCACCTGCTATCTGTACGGGTCCATCCGGGTGAGCGGCCGCGAGGTGCGCATCTCGCGCGCGGCCCGCGTCCAGATCTCCGTCATCGCAGCGCTGTACCTGCTGCTGCAGGGCATCAGCATCTGGCTGGACCGCTACGCCACCGTGACCGACTCGAACGTCAACGACATGATCAACGGGGCGGCGTACACCGACGTCAACGCCACCATCCCGGGCCGTGCGGTGCTCGCGGGCGCGGCCGTGTTCGTCGCGATCCTGTTCGTGCTGACGGCCTTCATCGGCCGCTGGCGCTTCCCGATCGTCGGCACGGCGCTCCTCATCGTGGCCGCCCTCGTCGTCGGCGCCATCGTGCCCTGGGTGGTGCAGCGCTTCCAGGTCGACCCCAGCCAGAAGACCCTGGAGTCGCCCTACGTGCAGAAGGGGATCGACTACACCCGCGAGGCCTATGGACTCAGCAACATCGAGACGATCCCGTACAACGCCAAGACGACGGCGGAGCAGGGCGCCCTGCGTCAGGACGCGCAGACCACTGCGCAGATCCGCATCCTCGACCCCGCCGTGGTGAGCCCGTCGTTCCGCCAGCTGCAGCAGTTCCGGCAGTACTACGCCTTCCCCGAGAAGCTGAACGTCGACCGCTACGACCAGAACGGCACTCAGCAGGATGCCGTGGTCGCGGTGCGCGAACTCCAGCAGTCGGGCCTCGGCGGCACGCGCAACTGGTTCAACGACACGATCGTCTATACGCACGGCTACGGGCTTGTCGCCGCCTACGGAAACCAGCGCTCGCCCGACGGTCAGCCCGTGTTCATGGAGTCCGGCATCCCCACCACCGGAACGCTGGGCGAGTACCAGCCGCGAATCTACTTCGGCGAGCAGTCGCCGACGTACTCGATCGTCGGCGCTCCGCAGGGCGGCAAGAAGGTCGAGCTCGACTACCCGGGCGGTTCGGGCGGCGCACAGCAGACCTATACGACGTTCAACGGCAACGGCGGCCCGAAGCTCGACAACATCTTCAAGCGGCTGGTCTACGCCCTGAAGTTCCAGGACGAGCAGATCGTGCTGTCGGATGCGGTGAACTCCAACTCGCAGATCCTTTACGACCGCGACCCGGTCAAGCGCGTCGAGAAGGTCGCTCCCTACCTGACGGTCGACTCGCAGGCCTACCCCGCGGTCGTCGACGGCCGGGTCAAGTGGATCATCGACGGCTACACGACGAGCGATCAGTTCCCGTACTCGCACGTGGGCAGCCTGAGCGAGGCGACGGCCGACAAGGACACCCCGAAGCCCGCGTACGCGTTCGACGACATCAACTACATCCGGAACTCGGTCAAGGCCACCGTCGACGCCTACGACGGCTCGGTCACCCTCTACGCGTGGGACACGTCCGACCCGGTGCTGAAGACGTGGCAGAAGGTCTTCCCGTCGACGGTCAAGCCGGTCAGCGACATGAGCGCGCAGCTCCTGAGCCACGTGCGCTACCCGTCCGACCTGTTCAAGGTGCAGCGCTCGGTGCTCGGCCAGTACCACGTGGACGACGCCGGCTCGTTCTACTCGCGCGAGGACGCCTGGACGACACCGAACGACCCGACCTCGCCGTCGAGCAACCCGGCGCTCCAGCCGCCGTACTACCTGACGATGAAGATGCCCGGGCAGGACGCACCCGCCTTCTCGCTCTACTCCACCTTCATCCCCGCGGGTACCAGCGAATCGAGCAGGTCCGTGCTCAAGGGCTATCTCGCGGTGGATGCGGACGCCGGCGGCACCAAGGGCAAGATCGCGTCCGGCTACGGCAAGCTCCGGCTGCTGCAGCTGCCATCGAGCGACACCATCCCCGGCCCCGGGCAGATGCAGAACCAATTCGACTCCGATCCAAAGGTGTCGCAGCAGCTGAACCTGCTGCGCCAGGGGAAATCGGAGGTCATCAACGGCAACCTCCTGACGCTCCCGGTGGGCGGCGGTCTGCTGTACGTACAGCCGGTCTACGTCCGCTCCTCCGGTGAGACCAGCTACCCGCTGCTGCAGAAGGTGCTCGTGGCGTTCGGCGACAAGATCGAGTTCGAGGACACGCTCGACCAGGCTCTGGATGCGCTGTTCGGCGGCGACTCCGGTGCCAACGCCGGCGACAACAACGTCCCAGCGGCCGGAGGCGGCACCGGAACCCAGACCGGCAGTGGCCAGACGAGTGGGGGAGGGACCGGCACCGGCTCCTCCGCCAGCTCCAACCCCGCCCTGCAGGACGCCCTCCAGCGTGCCAACCAGGCGCTGTCGGACAGCCAGGCGGCGCTGAAGGCCGGCGACTTCGCCGCCTACGGCGATGCGCAGAAGCGTCTGCAGCAGGCGATCGCCGACGCGGTGGCCGCCGAGGGGCAGCCCGCCACGAAGTAAGGCACGCACGACGGAAGCGGCCCGCGCACTGCGCGGGCCGCTTCCGTATGTTCGGCAGGCGTCCGAAGTCGGCCGGCCGAGCCTCATCGGGCAGAAATGTCTGCCGGATCGCTTGCGCCGACTTTGATTGTCAGCTTTACTAACAAACATGGTGATCGACCAGGGCACGCGCTCCACCGTCTCCGACCGGGCTGCTCAGCAGGACCGCGGGCTCGTTCCGGGCCGCGCCCTTCGCCCGCACACCAAGGTGCTGCCGGAGCACGCCCGTGGGCACAACCGCTCGCTGGTCCTTCAGTCCCTGTACCGGTCGGGACGCGTCAGCCGCGCCGACCTGGCACGGACCACGGGCCTCACACGCGTCACCATCTCCGACCTCATCGGCGAGCTCATCGCCGAGGGCCTCGTCGTCGAGCTGGGGCAGCGCGACGACGCCCGGCCGGGTAAGCCGGCCGTCCTGCTCGACGTGAACCGCGGAGCGACGCAGATCATCGGCGTCGACCTGAGCGAGCACGCGGTCTTCCGCGGCGCGGTGCTCGACATCGACGGGCGCATCCTGAACTCGGTGGAGGTCGAACTCGCCGGCAGCCGTGGGGAGGAGGCCACCCTCAAGGTCCTGTCCCTCGTCGACCGCTTGGTGGCCGCTGCGACGGCGCCCGTGCTCGGCATCGGCGTCGGCTCTCCGGGCATCGTGGACGCGGAGGGCACCGTCGCCGCCGCGCCGAACCTGGGCTGGCTCGACGAGCCGCTGCAGGCGCGCATCGCCGAGCGCACCGGGTTGCCGGTCTTCGTCGCCAACGACGCGAATGTCGCGGTGCTCGCCGAACACGGCTTCGCCGATGCCCAGGGCGACATGATGCTCGTGAAGGTCGGCCACGGTGTCGGCTCCGGCCTGCTGGTCGCGGGCGCGCTCGTCTTCGGCAGCCGTTTCGCCGCGGGCGAGATCGGTCAGGTGATGGTGGGCACGGACGGCGATCCCGAGGCGCCGTACGACCGCGAGCGGTGCCTCGAGGCCTGGCTCGCCGTTCCCCGGCTGGAGACGCGGGTCGCCGCTGCGGTAGCCCAGGGCGGGTCCCCTGGCCCGGTCCTGCGCGAGGCAGGGCAGCGTCTCGGGATCGCGCTCGCCCCGATCGTGGGGGCGCTCAACCTCTCCGAGGTGGTGCTCAGCGGCCCGGAGCAGCTGATCGACGGCGCCTTGCTGGAGGCGGTGGGCGAGACCCTGCGGAATCGCACGATGGCCGGTTTCCACTCTGGCGTCACCATCCGGATGACGAGCCTCGGCCGCGACATCGTGCTCCGCGGGTGCGTGGTCATGGTGCTCTCGGCCCAGTTGGGGGTGTCCTGATGACGATGTTCGCCGAACCCGAGGTGCGCGTGGAGCTGCCGGTGCGGCTCGGCTTCGCTCCCGGCGTCCGTGACACGCTGCCTCGCTTCCGGGGGCGGTGCACCGTCGTCCGCCTCTCCACGCTCGACAACGACGTGCTCGGCGTCCCGCGCTGGTACACCCTCCAGGAGGCGTGGGCGGAGCCGGGCAGCGCCGTCGCGTCCCGCTGGGGCGCCAACCCGGTGGTCTCGGTCGGGCCCTCCGACGATCCCGAGCTCGTGCTCGCCACCGCAACGCCGGTCGTCGTGATCGGCGCGGACAACGCCTCCAACCGGTGGGCGCGCGGCGTGGTGGATGCGGTGCGCGCCACCTGCCGCACGGTCCTGGTGGTCGACATGGGCGGCCGGCCGGACCCGTCGTACGCCGACGTCGCCACCTTCGGGCACGACCGCAGGCACGGCGCCGCGCTCCTGTCGGTGCTCACCGCATCCTGAATCCGGGGGATCAGCCGACCCAGGCGACCCCGAGCGCCGAGCGGAGGGCGTGTTGCGCGGCCCCGCGGTACGGCCGTTCGCCTGCGACGCGGGCGTATCGGAAACTGAGCGGCATCGCGGCCTTCACCGGATGCCGCGCCGCTTCAGCGCGCAAGTGGCCGATGAACTCCGGGCCGAGCCGGGGCGCTGCGCCGCCGATGACGATGTTCGGAACGTCGAGCGCCGCACCGACGAGGAGCAGCGCGCGGGCGAGCACGCGCGCGCCCTCCGCGATCCGCCGCCGGGAGTCGGGGGTGGCGGCCAGTGCCGCGAGGTCGAGGGCTTCGAGGTCGGTGCCGTGGGGGAGTCCGAGCAGGCTGGTCACGGAGACGACCTCTTCCAGGCATCCGCGGTTGCCGCAGGCGCAGACCGGTGCGTCCGCGCCGAAGAGCACCGGGACGTGCCCGATCTCGCCCGAGCGGTGCGAGGCACCCGCGACGACCGTTCCGTCGATGATGACCGCCGCGCCCACCCCGGTGCTGAGCGACACGAAGAGCTGGCTGGCACCGAACTCGTCGGCCGTGCCGTCGTCGCCGATCGAGGAGTCCGCGATTGCCTCGGCGTCCGCGTCGTTGATCAGGTGGATGGGCGCATCCACGATGCCCGACAGCTCGCGCCCGAGGTCCACATCCGTCCAGCCCAGCTGAACCGACTCGCGGATCAGTGGCCCGTCGGCGATTCCGGGAACCTGGACGCCGACGGCCAGGATGCGCGCTGAGGTCGCTGCGACGAGCTTGCGGGTGACCGAGCGGACGTCCTCCAGTGAGCCGGGTCTCGCCGAACGCTGGGATGCTGTCGCCACCTCATGGCCGAGCAGATCGACGACGGCGCCGCGGACCAGGCCGGGCTGCACGATCAGGGAGAGCAGTACGTGGTTCTCGGCCGCGACCCGGAGCGTCGTGGCGCGCTTGCCGCCGGTGCTCTCGGCCAGCTGCCCCTCGGTGACGAGACCGTCGGCGATCAGGCCGGCGAGCAGGGACGACACGGTCGCGCTGGTGAGCCCGGTGCGCCGGGCGATCCCCGCCCGCGTCGCCGTGCCGTTGCCGGACAGCACGAGCTGCAGCGCGGTCGTCAGGTTCCGCTCGCGCACCGCGGCCTGCGTCGCCTTGCCGTGCTCCTCCGTCACTGCTGCTCCTGTTGTGTCGTTGCGGACGACCCTAGTGGATCACCGATCGCAGCCACATAAGAGAAGGCCCCCTGACCAGAGAATCTCTGATCAGAGGGCCTTTTTTGTTGCGGGGACAGGATTTGAACCTGCGACCTCTGGGTTATGAGCCCAGCGAGCTACCGAACTGCTCCACCCCGCGGCACAAGAATTGACTCTAGCACGGGAATCGGGCGGGGTGAAATCGGGAACACGACGCGGGGCCGGTGCGCCCGTGTGGACCGGTCGTCCTACTAGAGTCGTTTCCAGATAGGGGATGCGATGGCGAGTGCCGTGACGAAGTTCCGGGTGGTAGTGGTCGAAGACGACCCGGACGTGGCCTTCTTCATGAAGACCGTGCTGGAGAAACGGGCTGACGCGGTCGCGATCGCGGTCACCGATCCGTCGCTCGCGCTGACGCGGATCGCGGAGTTCGAGCCGGACCTGGTCATCACCGACATCGAGATGCCGGGCATCTCGGGGCTCGACCTCCTCAAGGAGTTGCGCAGTCAGTATCCGGGGATGCCGGTCGTGGTCATGACGGCGCACGTGTCGGTCGACTACGCCGTCTCTGCGCTCCGCGCGCAGGCCGACGAGTTCCTCACGAAGCCGATCGCCTCCTCCGAACTGGTCGCCATCGTCAACCGGCTCGCGGCCCAGGGCCGCCTGAAGCGCTCGGCGCAGCGACAGCAGGTCGTGCTCGCAGTGGGCGCCCACCCCGACGACGTCGAGATCGGCGTCGGCGGCATTCTCGCCGCTCACCGCGACGCCGGCAACCAGGTGGTCATCCTCACGATGTCGCGGGGAGCCCGCGGCGGCGACGCCGACGACCGCCAGCACGAGTCGCTCGCCTCGGCCGAGCTGCTGGGCGCCCGCCTGTTCCTGGAGGACCTCCAGGACACCCAGATCTCCGCCGCCGACCCGACCGTCGGCATCATCGAGCGCGTCGTCGCCGAGATCCGCCCGGACATCGTCTATACCCACTCCGCGCACGACCGGCACCAGGACCACCGGGCCGTGCACGCGGCGACGGATGTGGCGACCCGCTCCGTGCGGACGGTCTGCTGCTATCAGAGCCCGTCGGCGACCATCGACTTCCGGCCCACGCGCTTCGTCCCGATCGACGGCTTCACCGAGACCAAGCTGCAGCTGATCGACTGCTTCCGCTCGCAGACCGAGCTGCGCGCCTACCTCGAGCCGGACTTCGTGCTCGCCACCGCGCGCTACTGGTCGCGGTTCGGCGGCGGCAAGAGCTGCGAACCGCTCGAGGTGATCCGCGACACCGCCGACATCTCCATGCCCGCCTCCTCGCTCGAATCCTCGGCCCGGCCCCCCGCAAACCAACTGAACAGGACCGCTGAATGACCGACACCTCCCGAACCCGCGTCCTGGTGACGGGAGCCGGCGGCCCCGCCGGTGTCGCGGTCATCCGCTCCCTGCTGGCCCGCGACGACGTGGACGTGTTCGCCGCCGACATGGACGGCTGGGCGAGCGGCCTCTACCTCGTCGGCGGTGACCGCCGCCGGATCGTCCCGCCCGGCCGGTCGGAGGGTTTCGTGGACGCCCTCATCGCGATGAGCCGCGAGGATGCGATCGACGTGCTGTACTCCACGGTCGACGTCGAGCTCCCGGGCCTGGCCGCACGCCGCGACGAGCTGGAGGCCGTCGGCACGAAGCTGGCGGCGCCGTCGCACGAGACGCTGGTCACCTGCCTCGACAAGTTCGCCCTGGTGCAGCGGGTCGCCGGACGGGCTCGCGTGCCGGAGACCCAGCTGCTCGACCGCGAGGGGGTCGGCGCCGACTGGACCTTCCCCGTCATCATCAAGCCGCGCTCGGGTGCCGGTTCCCGCGGCGTCCGCCTGATCCCGGACCGCGGCACGCTGGAGGCCCTCGGCACGGACGAGAGCATCATCATCCAGGAGAACCTGCCCGGGGAGGAGTTCTCGGTGGACGTGCTCGCCGACCTCGACGGTTCCGTGATCGCCGCCGTCCCGCGGTCACGCGAGCGTGTCGACTCCGGTGTCTCGATCGCCGGCCGCACCGTGCGCAGGCCCGAGCTGTCGGACGCCGCAGCGGATGTCGCGCGCGCGATCGGCCTGACCGGCGTCGCGAACGTGCAGCTGCGCTACAGCACCGACGGTGTCCCCGCGCTGCTCGAAGTGAACCCGCGCTTCCCGGGGGCCATGCCCCTGACGATCGCATCCGGCGTCGACATGCCGTCGCTGCTGCTCGACCTGGTGCTCGGACGGCCGGTCCCGTCCGCGGTCGACTTCGAGGAGCTGGCGAACGTGCGCTTCCTCGAGGACGTCTTCCTGCGCCCGAGCGATGTGCTCGTCTCCGAGAACGCAGCGCACTCGGAGGGACCCGAGGAGTGAGCGGCACGGAGACGGCCCGGCTGCCCGACCTGCTGCTCGGCGACTTCCACGTCCACTCGACGTACTCCGACGACGCGCGCAGCACCCTCGCGGAGAACATCGCCGCAGCCTCGGCGGCAGGGCTGCGCACGATCCGACTCACGGATCACGTCCGCGCCTCCACCACCTGGGTGCCGGAGTTCCTCGCTGCGGTGTCGGCCGAACGGATCCCCGCCGGCCTCACGGTCGTGACGGGCGTGGAGGCCAAGCTGCTGGACGTCTCCGGGGCGGTGGACACACCGCCCGACCTGGTCGTCGGCCCGGGCGGGGTGGATGCGGTCGTCATCGGCGACCACCAGTTCCCGGGGACCGACGGCCCGTGGTCACCGAGAGCGACGCGTGAGCGGCTGGATGCCGGCCTCTCGGACGACGATGCCTTCGACCTGCTGATCGAGGCGAGCATCCGGACGATGGAGCGGACTCCGCACGCCCAGCTCGCCCATTGGTTCTCCATCCTCCCGAAAGCCGGACTGGACGAAGCGCAGCTCGGCGACGAGCGCCTGTCCGCCTGGGCTCAGGCTGCCGCCGCGACGGGCACCATCGTCGAGGTCAATGAGAAGTGGGAGTGCCCGGGACCAGCTGCCATTGCAGCCCTGCTGGACGCCGGGGCGCGTATCGTTGCCTCCACCGACAGTCACCTCGCGGCCGATGTCGGCCGCTACCAGCGCGTTCCGGCGCTCCTCGACGCGGCAGCGGCCCGCGTCACGGCCGAACGCGAGCCCACCGAGAGGGAGCGAGCCCGATGAGTCCCGTCGAACCGCCGGCCGAGCTGCGGGAGCGCATCCAGGAGGAGCTGGAGCAGAACCGCCGCTGGGAGTACCGGCTGCCGCTCTACGCGGGGATCGCCCTCGTGGTGTGCGCCGCGATCGTGGTCGTGCGGGTGGTGTTCCTGCATGTCTGAGGCGCAGGGCGACGCGCGCGGCAAGCGCGTGGTGATCGCGGATGACGACGACGATATCCGGGGTCTGATGACCATCGCGGCGAACCGCGCCGGTGTCGAGATCGTCGCCGCCGTCGACAACGGCCAGGACGCGCTGGACGCCGTCCGGGGTGGCGACGTGGATCTGGCCGTGCTCGACATCTCGATGCCCGGGCTCAACGGTGTGGAGGTGGCCGAGGCCATCCGCGCCGACGCCCTGACCCGCTCGACGCTGATCCTCATGGTCTCCGCCTCGGTTCAGCTGCTCACGGACCACGGCGTGGTCGCCGACCGCTCGGACAGCTTCATCGTGAAGCCGTTCAGCCCGAGACTGCTCTCCGCGCGGATCCGCGAGATGCTCGACCTGGGGGAGCCCGCATGACGATCGACCGCTGGCTCAGCCGCATCCCGATCGACTCGCCGTCGGCCTTCATGAAGCAGGTGCCGACGATCCTCGGGTTCGCGTTCGCAGCGATCATCGCCGCGGTCCCGAACGGCGTCCCCATCACGAACGGGCCGGTCTTCATCGCAGGGATCGCCCTCGTCACCGTGGCGTCCATCCTCTCCTTCGTCGTGCCGTGGCGGCGTCTGCATCCGGAGTGGGCGGTCGTCGTTCCCACACTGTCCCTGCTCGCGGTGGGGCTGCTCCGGCTGGGCACGGGCTCGTCGGCGTCCCCCTTCGTCGTCCTGACGCTGCTGCCGTTCGTCTGGATCGCGTCGGAAGCCGGGCGCATCAACATTCTCATCGCCTCGTTCACGACGTTCGTCGTGCTGCTGGCCCCCCTCTTCTTCGGCAGCGCGCAGACTGCGGGGGATGTGGTGAGGGCCTTCTTCTCGCCGATCATCTACCTGATCGTCGCCATCGTCGTGAACGAGATCGCGCACCGGATGCGTGTGCAACTCGCTGCCGCGCACGAAGCGAGCGAGCGGCAGCAGGTGCTGCTCGCCCAGGCAGTGACGGCCCAGGACGAACTGGTGCTGAACGAGGCACGCCTGAAGACCGCCAACCGCCTGATCCAGAGCATCTGGAACGCGGTGACCGAGCAGTCCGTGATCGGCACCGACCTCGACGGTCTCATCGACGTCTGGAACCCGGGCGCCGAGAAGATGCTCGGCCTCACCGAGAAGCAGGTGGTCGACGGCAAGCACCACGTGATCGACTTCCACCTGACCTCGGAGATCGAGCAGCGGCTCCAGGACATGGATGCGCGGTTCACGACGGTCTCCAGCGTCGACGAGTTCTCGGCCCTGGTCGACACCGTCCGAGCGGGCTCCGCCGACGTCCGCGACTGGACCTATGTCCGCCCGGACGGAAAGCGCGTGGCCGTCCAGGTCGCCGCGACCCCGCGGCTCGACGAGAACGGCCACCGCGTCGGCTTCATCTTCGTGGCGACCGACATGACGCAAGCACGCGAGTTCGCCCGCTTGAAGGACGAGTTCGTCGGCCTGATCTCGCACGAACTGCGCACGCCGCTCAGCTCGATCCTCGGCTACCTGGAGCTGATGCGCGACGACGAGGACGCCCCGCTCTCGGAGGAGCAGCTGCAGTACCTCGGCGTCGCGGAGCGCAACGCGCACCGCCTGCTGCGGCTCGTCGGCGACCTGCTGTTCACCGCGCAGGTGGAGTCCGGGCGCTTCCCTCTCGACATCAAGGATGTGGAGCTGAACGGAGTGGTCTCCGCGTCCCTGGAGTCGGCCAGGCCCGGGGCGAACAATGCGGGAGTGACCCTGGTCGGGGATGCCCCGGAGTCGCCGCTGGTGGTCCGTGGCGATCCCGTGCGGCTCGGCCAGGCGGTCGACAACCTCGTATCGAACGCGCTCAAGTTCACGCCGTCGGGCGGGACCGTGACCGTCGCGCTGCGACGGGACGGCGAGCAGGCCGTCGTCACCGTCTCCGACACGGGCATCGGCATCCCCGCCGTCGAGTTGAGCCAGCTCTCGCAGCGGTTCTTCCGCGCCTCCACCGCCACCCGCAACGCCGTGCCGGGTGTCGGGCTGGGGCTGACGATCACGAAGGCGATCGTCACTGCCCACGGAGGCCGTCTCGACATCGCGAGCGAGGAGGGGGTCGGGACCTCCATCAGCATCGTCCTGCCCGTCGAGACACCGCTTCCCGTCACCGAGGCGATCCCGCGGGCCGAGGTCGCGTCGTGACCGACCGCCCGGCGGAGTTGACCATCGACGACCGCACGGCCGCCGTCGCGGTCGGTCAGTTCGCGCCGGGGGAGGACCGCGTCCACAACCGGGATGTGGTGGCCGGCCTGATCGCCGTCGCCGCGTCGAGGGGCGCCCGGCTCGTGGTGCTCCCGGAGTACTCGTCGTACTTCACCGATCCGCTCGGCGCGTCCTTCGCCCGCAATGCGGAGCCGCTCGACGGCGAGTTCGTCGGGGCGCTCGCAGCGACCGCCCAGGAGCACGGTGTGTTCGTCGTCGCGGGGCTGGTGGAGAAGACGAGCGTGGCGCGCAAGTTCTCCAACACGCTGGTCGCCGTCGACCCCACCGGGGACGTGGTGGCGACCTACCGCAAGCAGCATCTGTACGACGCGTTCGGCGCCCAGGAGTCGGAGTGGGTCGTCCCTGGCGACCTGGACGATCCGCAGACGTTCGAGGTGGACGGCATCGTCGTCGGCCTGCAGACCTGCTACGACCTGCGCTTCCCCGAGGTCACCCGCCGCCTCGCGGATGCGGGCGCGGACCTCGTGGCCGTCCCGGCGGAGTGGGTGCGCGGACCGCTGAAGGAGCACCACTGGAAGACCCTCCTCGCCGCGCGCGCCATCGAGAACACGCTGTACGTCGCCGCGGCCGACCATCCGCCGTCGATCGGAATCGGAGCCAGCGCCGTGGTCGATCCCATGGGTGTGACCATCGCCGCCCTCGGCGAGACGACCGGAGTGGCGCTCGCCGAGGTGTCGACAGCGCGTGTCCGTGACGTGCGCCAGGTCAACCCGGCGCTGCGCCTTCGGCGGTACCGGGTCAGCCCGGTCAGCGAAGGCTGATCGAGGCGAGCCGGCCGGCCGCCTCCTCGAGAACGTCCGCCCGCTTGCAGAAGGCGAAGCGGACGAGGGATGCGGTGCGCGCGGCGTACTCGTCGCGTGCGAACGCACCGAGCGGCACCGCGACCACGCCGGCGAGCTCCGGCAGCGCGCGACACAGATCCACCGCATCCGGGAAGCCGAGCGGGCCCGCATCCGCCACGACGAAGTAGGTGCCGTCGGAGGGGAACACGCCGAACCCGGCGCTGCGGAGCCCGTCGGAAAGCAGGTCGCGCTTGTGCGCGAGAGTCTCGGCGATACCGGTGAAGTACGCATCGGGAAGCCGGAGCCCTGCCGCGATCGCGGGCTGGAACGGGGCGCCGTTGACGTAGGTGAGGTACTGCTTCACCGCCAGCACTGCCGTGAGGAGTTCCGCCGGGGCGGTCAGCCAGCCGACCTTCCACCCAGTGGTGCTGAACGTCTTCCCTCCGGACGAGATCGCGATCGTCCGCGCGCGTGCACCGGGGAGCGTCTCGATCGCGATGTGCTCGGGGCCGAAGGTCAGGTGTTCGTAGACGGAATCGGTGACGATGATGGCGTCGTGGCGCTCCGCGAGCTCGACGACGAGCATCAGGGTCTCTCGATCGAGGACGGCGCCGGTCGGATTGTGCGGGGTGTTGACGAGGATGACCCGCGTGCGATCGCTGACGGCCGCGCGCAACCGGTCGAGGTCCGGACGGAAGGCCGGCGGCTCCAGCGGGACCGTGCGGTGCACGCCGCCCGCCAGCGCGATGATGGCCCCGTACGCGTCGTAGTAGGGCTCGAAGGTCACCACCTCGTCGCCCGGCTCCAGCAGGGCGAGCAGGGTGGCGGCGATCGCCTCCGTGGCCCCGGCGGTGATGAGCACCTCCCGGTCGGGGTCGAGGGCGATGTCGTAGAACCGCTGCTGGTGCTCCGCGACGGCGAGCCGGAGGTCCGGGATGCCGGTCCCGGGCGGGTACTGATTCTCGCCGCCGCGGATAGCGGCGACGGCGGCGTCGAGCACTTCAGCGGGCCCGTCCTCGTCGGGGAAGCCCTGCCCCAGGTTGATGGATCCGGTCCGCACGGCCAGCGCGCTCATCTCGGCGAAGATCGTCGGGCGGACGGCGCCGTCCGAGCCGAGCAGCCCGGCACCGTCCGCGGCCCGTCGCCAGGCTCCAGGAATCGTCATGGGACAACGCTACGGCCTTACTCGCGGCGGACCCATCGGATACGTTGTGGAGAGTCATCGACATGCAGAAGGTCGTCCACAGCATGGGCAAATAAAACGTCCAGGTTCGCATCCCAAGCTGATCGTGCTTGGAAGGAGCAACACCATGACCGACACCCCGAACACCCCGGAGCCCGCGAAGCCCCAGAACGACGCCGACACCGACGCGGTCGTGGATGCTTCCGCCGGTTCCGAGCACACCCCGGCGCAGCCGGCTGCTGAGCAGCCGACGGCCGTGCAGCCGACCGCTGAGCAGCCGACGGCCGTGCAGCCGACCGCTGAGCAGCCGACCGCTCCGGTGCAGCCCGCCGTTCAGCACACGCAGCCCACCCAGCCGGTGCAGCCGCAGCCGTACGGCCAGCCCTACACGCACCCGTACGGCCAGCAGCAGCCGAACTACGGCAACGGCTCCTTCGGGCAGCCCGCCGGCTACGGCCAGCAGCCGTACACCCAGCAGCAGGCCTACGCGACCGCTCCCGGCGCGACCGCCACCGCACCCGCGGGCAAGCCCGCCAAGCGCGGCAACACGGGCCTCATCATCGCCACCCTCGCCATCGGCGCTCTCATCGGCGGCGTCGCCGGCGCGGGAGCAGGCGTCGGCATCTTCGCCGCGACCGACGCGGGCAACGCGACGATCAAGACCGTCTCCGGCCCCCAGAACATCACCGTCAACGACGCCAACAACGCCAGCACGGTCACGGCCGTCGCCGCGAAGGCCGCCCCGAGCGTCGTCACCATCTCGGTGAGCGGATCGAGCTCCGGCGGCACCGGGTCCGGTGTCATCCTCACTTCGGACGGCTACGTCCTCACCAACACGCACGTCGTGACCCTCGACGGCCAGGCCTCCAACGTCAGCGTCACGGTGACCGACAACTCCGGCAAGATCTACACCGCGAAGATCGTGGGCACCGACCCGACGACCGACCTGGCCGTGATCAAGCTCGACAACGCGTCGGGGCTCACCCCCATCACCTGGGGCGACTCCAGCAAGCTGAACGTCGGAAGCACCACGGTCGCCATCGGCGCGCCGCTGGGGCTCTCGGGCACCGTCACCGATGGCATCGTGAGCGCGCTGAACCGCAGCATCAGCATCGCGTCGTCCGCAGCTCCCAAGGACGACTCGAACAGCGGAGGCGGCAGCAAGAACCCGTTCAACTTCGACTTCCCCGACCAGGGCGGATCCGGTTCGCAGCAGCAGCAGTCGAGCTCGGCCGGCACGATCTCGCTTCCCGTGATCCAGACCGACGCGTCGATCAACCCGGGCAACTCGGGCGGCGCGCTGCTGAACAGCAAGGGCGAGCTGATCGGCGTCAACGTGGCCATCGCGAGCGCGGGCGGCACGAGCGACGGCTCGCAGTCGGGCAGCATCGGCGTCGGCTTCGCCATCCCGTCCGACCTCGCGAAGCGGGTCTCCGACGAGATCATCAAGAACGGGTCTGCCACGCACGGGCTGCTCGGTGCGTCGGTCGCCGACGCGAGCAGCGACAGCAAGGCCACCAGTGTCGGCGCGCTCATCAAGAGCGTCACGGGCGGCGGCGCGGCTGCCGGCGCGGGCCTCAAGGCCGGCGACGTGGTCGTCAACTTCAACGACACCCCGATCACCAGCGCCACCGACCTGACCGCACAGGTCCGGGCGGAGGCCGCAGGGGCCAAGGTCGACGTGACGTACCTCCGGGACGGCCAGACCAAGACCGCGACCGTCACCCTGGGGACGCTCACGGCCCAGTGACCGCTGGTCCCCACGGAAGGCCGTCCCGCGCACGCGGGGCGGCCTTCCGTCGTCCCCGGGTCGTCCCCGGGCCCGGCTGATAGGCTCGTCGCCGACCGCTACACCGAAGGATCAGATGCCGGACGACACCGTGAACACCCTGCCGGGTGTCTCGTACGTGATGCCCGTCCTCAATGAGGTCACCCACGTGAGGGCCGCCGTCGACAGTCTGCTGGCCCAGGATTACACGGGACCGTTCGAGGTCACGATAGCCCTCGGACCCAGCATGGACGGCACCACCCAGCTGGTCGAAGAGCTGGCGGCCGTCGACGGCCGTATCCGGGTGGTCGACAATGCGGTGGGGTCGACTCCCGCTGGGCTCAACCTCGCGATCCGCGAGTCGCGGTATCCCATCGTGATCCGGGTGGATGCGCACAGCGTGCTGCCGCCGGACTACGCCCGCATCGCCGTCGAGACCATCGTCGAGACGGGTGCCGACAACGTCGGAGGGCTGATGGATGCGCAGGGCACGACCGATTTCGAGCGCGCCGTCGCCCGCGCCTACGGTAGCCGCGTCGGACTCGGCGGCACGAAGCTGCACGTCGGCGGCGAGGCCGGCCCCGCCGAGACGGTGTACCTCGGGGTCTTCCGCCGCGACCGCCTGATCGAGGTCGGGCTCTTCGACGAGGAGATCAAGCGCGGGCAGGACTGGGAGCTCAACCGGCGCCTGCGCACCAGCGGCGGCACCGTGTGGTTCACTCCGCGGCTACGGGTCACCTACCGGCCCCGGCCGAATCTGTACCGGCTCGGGCGTCAGTTCTTCTCCACCGGCATCTGGCGCGGCGAGCTCGCCCGCCGCTTCCCCGCATCGAACGGGCTGCGCTACTTCGCCCCGCCGGTCATGGTGCTCGGTGTCGCTCTCGGAACGCTGCTCGGCATCGCCGGCATCGTGCAGGCCGTCCTCGGCGCGGCACCGTGGCTGCTCTGGGGCTTCGCGGTCCCGGCGATCTACGTCGTCATCGTCGTCGTGTCCGCACTGCTGTGGGGCCGCCGCGACGGTTTTCGCTCGTTCCTGTGGTTTCTCGTAGTCTTGCCGTGCATCCATTTCAGCTGGGGGATCGGCTTCATCCTGGGCTACCTCTCCCTCACCCGCAACATCACCGCCCACACGGGAAGGTAGGCATGACCGTTCCTGGACCTGCGGCGCACGGCGCCCGCCCGTCGTCGATCGCCGAGCTCCGGGAGGTCGCCCAGCCTCCCGAGGTGCGCGGCCGCCGCAACGCGGAGCATTGGACCGCCTCCCTGTACCTGCGGAACCTGTCCCCGTACCTGACGTGGGTCCTGCTGAAGACATCCATCTCGGCGAACGGCGTCACCGGGCTGATGATCCTGACGGGGTGGGCGACCGCCGCCTCGCTCCTGATCCCCGGTATCGGCGGCGCGGCTCTCGCCCTCGTGCTCGGTCAGCTGCAGATGCTGGTCGACTGCTGCGACGGAGAGGTGGCCCGCTGGCGCGGTACGTCGTCTCCCGCTGGCATCTTCCTCGACAACGTCGGGCACTACTCGACCGAGACCCTCATCGCGATCGCCCTGGGGATCCGGGCCGCCGGTTACCCGTTCGAGGCTCCGCAGGACTTCCTCTGGACCAACCTGGGCACGCTGCTCGCTCTCGTGATCGTCCTCAACAAGGCGCTGAACGACATGGTGCGCGTCGCGCGCGCCAACGCCGGACTCCCGAAGCTCGCGGACACGCAATCGGAGTACGCGCCGACCCACGGGGCCGTCGCCACTCTGCGCCGCGCAGCCCGGTTCCTGCCCTTCCACCGCCTGTACCACTCGGTCGAGCTCACGATCCTGATCTTCGTCTTCTCGATCGTGGGTCTCTTCGTCGGGGCGACGCTGGCCGACCGCATCCTGCTCGTCGCGCTCGTCCCGCTGTCGCTTCTGGCGCTGGTCGGTCACTTCGTGACGATCATGGCGTCCCGCCGAGTCCGTGGCTGAGCAGCCCGCGGTAGCGGTCGTCGTCCTCACGCAGGGCACGCGACCGGCCGACCTGAGGCGGGGTCTGGAGTCGGTCCTCGCTCAGCGCGGCGTCGTCACCGACATCGTCGTGGTCGGCAACGGCTGGGACCCGGCCACGGCGGAACCGCCGCTGCCGGCCGGCGTCCGCTCGCTCGCTCTTCCGGAGAACGTCGGCATCCCTGCGGGCCGCAACGCGGGCGTGCCGCTGGTGGCGGGGGAGTGGCTGTTCTTCCTCGACGACGACGCGGACATCCCGTCGCCGACGTTCCTCGCCGACGCGGTCGCGAAACTGCTCGACGACCCGGGTATCGGCATGCTGCAGCCGCGCTTGCGGGTTCCCGATGGGACGCCCGCTCCGCGCCGCTGGATCCCGCGGATCCGGAAGGGCGATCCGGAGCGCTCGAGCAACGTCTTCGCTGTCCTCGAGGCGGTCATCGTGCTTCCGCGGGATGTCTTCGAGCGCGCCGGCGGATGGGCTGCACCGTTCTTCTATGCGCACGAAGGCATCGACCTGGCCTGGAAGGTGTGGGACCAGGGCAAGCGCGTCTGGTACGCGGGCGACCTCGTGGCCGAGCACCCCTCCGTCTCGCCAACGCGGCACTCGTACTACTACCGGCTCAACGCACGGAACCGGGTCTGGCTGGCGAGACGGAACCTGCCTGTCGTCCTGATCCCGCTCTATGTCGGGTCGTGGACGGGCATTCAGCTCCTGCGGTGGTTCCGCAAGCCCGCCGTCCTGCGCTCCTGGTTCGGCGGATGGTTCGAGGGCTGGCGCGCCGACCCGGGGGAGCGGCGACCGCTCCGCTGGCGCACGGTTGCCCGCATGACCGCGGCGGGGCGTCCACCGATCGTCTGAGCCGGACTCAGCCGACGGCGCGGTCCCGGAGATCGTCGTCGTCGGCGGACGACGGGGCCTCGAGGGCACCCGGCTCGACCGTCGCCTTCTTCCCCGTGGACGACGTGCGGCGGGTGGGGAGGGCTCCACGCAGCGCCTTGCCGACGCGGACCGCTCGCTCGTTCGTCGCAGAGCCCAGCCGCCGCACCGCTCCGGGCCCCTCGATCGGCGCCAGCGCCACGGGAATGACCAGCGGCGTCGGTCCGAAGGCGAGGCGGGCGTTCTGGACGACCCGGCGACCGAGGATGTTGTTCCCGGCACCGCCGATGACCGCCCCGATGCCGAACGGGATGGCACGGCCGAGGATGCTCGCCCCGCCGCGCACGGCGAACTGGCGGATGAACGCACCCTTGAGGCGATCGACCAGCGGTCCGACCACCATCGCCGGAAGACTGGAGGTGACCAGCTCGCCCCAGTACGCGGTACGCGTCGCGCCTGCGCCGGCGAATTGGCCGGCCAGCTGGCGGACCAGGTCGGAGCCCTCGCGTCCCAGCATCATGGTCAGCACGAGCGCCCGCGCGCGCTCGGGGTCTTCGACGGCGATTCCGTGGAGTTCGCTCATCGACTGCGCGTAGAGGGCGGTGGCCTCGAGGAAGCCGGCGGTCTCGAGGCCCGAGAGGGCGAGCGTGATGCCGGTTCCGATGGCAGGGACGACCGCTGTCGCGCCGACCGCAGCGCCGCCGCTCGTCACCGCTGCGAGATAACGTCGCTCGATGATGCGTGCGAGCTCGTCAGCCGTCGCTTCGGGATGCCGTCGCCGGATGCTGCGCAAGTGCGCCAGCACGACCGGGCGCTGGATGCCGAGGAAACGGTCCAGCGCCGTGTTCAGCGCGCGCGGAGTCTCGCCGCCCCGCTGGGGGCCTCCGGTGACGGAGATGATCGGTTGCTGCTTCTTGGCCATCTCCAGAGAGTGTAGGCCGGATCTCCGAGAGTGCCATCGATGACGGCTTTCTCTCAGCGGGATCCCTGTGCGCGCCGGGCGCGCTCGCTCAGATAGTCGCTTGCGGACAGAACGCGCATGCCGCTCGGGAGGTGCTCCCGGGTGATGTCCTGCGTCAGAGTGGCGACGTCGGTGTCGAGTGCGGTCGCGATCCGCACGATCGTCAGCAGACTCGGGTTCGCGCGACCCCGCTCGATCTTGCCGAAGTTCGTGACGTGCATGCCCGCGAGTCCCGCGATGCCTTCCTGGCTCATCCCGAGCTCGACGCGGGCCTGACGGATGCGGTCGCCGAGCAGTTTCGCGGCAAGAGCAACGTGGTTATCCATAGTCCTTCAAGTACAGGACCATCCGCGCCCGGACTCCAGAGCGCTGGCGCTACGATCGCCGGACCTCACGCGTTCGTTGCCTGAAATGCCTGTGATGCGGGCATTCGGAGCTTCCTCGGGCCGCCGTGGCGGCCCGAGGAAGACGGTCACAGGCTGATCTGCCAGAGGTACTCCCGCCCGTCCGGCGGGAACCACCGAACGACCAGGACGGTGTCGCGTGCGGGATCGGAACCGGTCACGCTCGCGCGGACGGCGTCGCCGGGAAGCACGGAACTCGGACCGCTCACCCGAAGCCGGGAGGTGCCGGCGATGCTCACGGTCACGCCGGTCAGGGTGTGGCGGCCGGTGTTCACGAGCCGGAGGTGGGGTGCTGTGGAGCGGTCGACGCGCCACGGGACCGGGTAGGCGAAACGGCGGGGACGAGGGGCCGGAGAGGGCCTGCGAAGAAACCGAAGACGATTCATGCAACGAACGTAACGAGCCCCTCCGACGCTCGCGGGGGTGGAACAAGGTACGAACACCACTTCCGGGGATAACTCGCCGAACTTTTTTCTGGGGACGATTTCTGCAGACGTCGAAAAACGCCCCCGATCAGGCAATTCCGCTCAGTTGTAGTCGGCATTGTACAGGGCGAGCACCTCGTCGATGGGCCCGTCGAGCATCAGTGATCCCTTGTCCAGGTACAGCCCGCGTTCGCAGAACCGGCGCAGGTCCTTCTCGTTGTGCGACACGAAGAACAGGGTCCTCCCGCCGGCGAGCAGCTCCTCGATGCGTCGGTAGCACTTCTCGCGGAACCCGCGGTCGCCCACCGCGAGCACCTCGTCGACGAGCAGCACGGGCTCCTCCAGTTGCGAGATGACGGAGAACGCGATGCGCACCTTCATTCCGCTGGAGAGGTGCTTGTAGGGGGTGTCGACGAAGTCGCCGATCTCCGCGAAGCCGATGATGTCGTCGAAGCGCTCATCGATCTGCGCGCGCGACATCCCGTGCAGCCCCGCCGTCAGATACACGTTGTCGCGCACGGTGAGGTCGTCGACGAAGCCTCCGGTGATCTCGATCAGTGGTGCGACCCCGTCGGTGACCTTCACGGTGCCTTCGTCGGGAAGGAGAACGCCTGCCACCAGTTTCAGCAGGGTCGACTTCCCCTGGCCGTTCCGTCCGACCACGCCGATCGCTTCGCCCGGCTCCACATGGAAGGAGACGTTGCGCAGCGGCCAGAAGTCGTCGGGCCGGACGCGCCGCTGACGCGACGAGAACAGGTCCTTGAATGAGCGGCGGGCTCCGCGGTTGCGGCGGAACCGGACGCCGAGGCCGTCGACGGCGATGACGGGGGCCACTCAGATCTCCTTCAGGATGTCGCGCTCGAAATGCTTGAACACGGCCCAGCCGACCGCCAGCAGAAGGAGCGACATCGCGGCGCCGACACCCACCAGGAACCAGTCCAGCTCTTCCGCGAAGAAGGCAGAGCGGTAGAGGCTGAAGATCCCGGTCAGCGGATTGAACGCCGACCAGAAGTGCAGGGAGAACAGGACGTCCGTCTGGGCACCGGGATGCGCGGTCAGATAGGCGGCGCAGTGCCGGGCCGCCACGCCCGCACCACATCCCCCGGGCAGGTCACGCGCGCTGTAGATGATCGGCGACGCGTAGAACAGGAAGCGGAGGGCGAGCTTCGTGGCCCGCTCCAGGTCGCGGAAGAACACGACGAGCGGAGCGACGATGAGGCCGACGCCGATCGTCAGCACGGTCTGGATGACGATGGCGAGAGGGAACAGCAGCACGTCGATGTTGAGCTTCGCACCGGTGATGATGGCGAAGAACGCCAGCACCGGCAGGGACAGCAGGAACTCGATCCCCTTCGACGCCACGATCCGGTTCACCCAGATCGTCCTCGGGATCATCGTCGAGCGGATCAGCTTCGCCTCGCGGATGTAGGCACGCGTGCTGTCCGAGACGGCGCCGTTGAACCACATCCACGGAAGCAGCGCCGTGAGCAGGAAGACGATGTACGGGTTCTCTCCGACATCGCGCTTGAAGATGACCGTGAAGACGAACCAGTAGATGCCGCTCATCACGAGCGGATCGAGGATCGACCACAGGTAGCCGAGGAAGCTGGTGGAGTAGCGGACGCGCAGGTCGCGGCGGGTCAGCAGCCAGAGGGAGTGCCGATAGCGCGTGAACGGCGAACGCTGCGCAGGGCGCACCTCAGTCGGGATACTGGTCACGGGAACCCATCGTATTGATCGAAGCTGCGTGAGGGCTCACGCGGCTCCGACTATACGAAAAGATTCGCGCGCTCGAGGTCTTCCTGGAAGTCGACCTCGACCGCGTACAGGTCGGAGATGTCGACCGGCTCGGCGAGCAGGCGGTCCTGCTCGATGGCGAGCTCGATGCCGCGCTCGAAGTAGTCCTGGTCGCCGACGCGCTGCAGCTGGCGCAGCAGTGTGGCCTTGTCGGCCGACGAGATGTAGTTGATGCCGACGGCCTCGCCCAGGCCGTTCTTCACGGTCTTCGACAGCTCCTGGATGTAGCCCTCAGGGCCCGTCGTGTACTTGACCTCTTCGTCGGCGACGGAGGAGGTGTTCACCGTGACGAAAGTCTGATCGCGGGCGACCATGGCCGCGCCGCGGACGAGGACGGCCGGGTCGAAGACGACGTCGCCGTTCATCCACAGCACGCCGCCCGCGCCGGAGGCCTGGAGGGCGCGCATGAGGCTCTTCGAGGTGTTCGTCTGGTCGTACTGCTCGTTGTAGACGAACTGCGCGTCGGGGAACGCCTCGATGATGTGCTCGAGCTTGTAGCCGACGACGATCGTCACCTGGGCGTCTTTGCCGAAGGCGGCGTGGATGTTGTCGAACTGCTGCTGCATGATCGTGCGACCGTCGTTCAGCTCGGTCAGCGGCTTCGGGAGGCTCCGTCCGAGCCGGCTTCCCATACCGGCCGCGAGAATCACTACCTGAGTCGTCACAATCATCTCCTTGATCTGTGCGGCGGTCCAGGCGAGGTTCACCGGGGATTCATCCGCACGTGGGTCCGTCGACACGTTCTGTACCGACTCTCCCTGCATGCCTGCCCTAGAATACCGGGGGCCCCTCGTGCGGGGGAGGGGTTGACGGATGTCGTTGCTTGGTCGTTATGTTCCTCACAGGACTTTCGGAGGCGACGCAGTCCGACGCAAACGGTGCGGGGGGTACGCACCAAAGCATGTGTTGGTACGTTAGCGGAGTGAGTTCCGAGTCCGCCCGTCCCCAGATCGCCGAGTCCGCTGAGGGCCCGGTCGAGGGGGCCGGAGAGGACTCGCAGAGGGGGGAGACCATGGCGGAGGCTGCCGAGCCGACGGCCGCTCAGAGCGAGGCCGAGACGGCGGTGCCGCGCGTCGCGCCCAAGCGCGCGCCGGCCAAGACGGCGGCTGCCGCAGCCGGGACGAGTACCCGCGCACCGCGCAAGCGGGCGACGACCACGAAGCCCCGGCAGACGACCCGGACGACGACGCAGGCACGCACGGCAGAGGCACCGGCCCCCGCCGACACGCGGCCCACCGTCCTGTCGATCGGCGGACTGCACAAGCGCTACGGCGAGACCGTCGCCGTGGACGGCGTGAGCCTCGAGATCAAAGAGGGCTCGTTCTACGGAATCGTCGGGCCGAACGGGGCGGGCAAGACCACGACCCTGTCCATCGTCACCGGTCTGCTGCGGCCGGATGCCGGCCGGGTCGTCGTGCACGGCGTGGACGTGTGGGCCGAGCCGGTCCGCGCGAAGCACATCGTCGGCGTGCTGCCGGACAAGCTGCGCCTCTTCGACCGTCTCACCGGAGCGCAGTTCCTGCGCTATGCCGGCACCCTGCGCGGCCTGAGCGCGGCAACGGTCCGCGCCCGCACCGCCGACCTCGCTGCCGCCTTCGGCATCGAGGACGCGCTGGACCGGCTGGTCGCCGACTACTCCGCCGGCATGACGAAGAAGATCGCACTCGCCGCCGCCATGATCCACTCGCCGCGCCTCCTCGTGCTGGACGAGCCCTTCGAATCGGTCGACCCGGTCTCCGCCGCCAACATCATCGACATCCTGCAGCGCTACACCTCCGCGGGAGGGACGGTGGTCGTCTCGAGCCACGGCATGGACATGATCCAGCGCGTGTGCGACAGCGTGGCCATCATCGTCCGCGGCCAGGTCCTCGCCGCAGGCACCATCGACCAGGTGCGCGGCTCGCAGACGCTCGAGGAGCGCTTCGTCGACCTGGCCGGCGGTCGCAAGGCAGCGGAGGGCATGGAGTGGTTGCACAGTTTCTCGGACTGAAGCTCCGGATCATGGGCAACGCTTTCCGGCGGAGCCCCTGGCAAGTGTTCGGTCTGGTGATCGGCCTGCTCTACGGAGGCTTCATCACCGTGCTCGTCGTCGGCTCGCTGGTCGCGGCGCGTGTCGTGGACGATGCCCCCGCGACCCACAGCGTCGTCGTGGTGATCGGCTCGGTGGTCCTCGCCGGTTTCGCCCTCCTGCCGCTGCTCTTCGGTGTCGACGACACGCTCGACCCCCGCGAGTTCTCGCTGTTCGGCATCCCGAACCGCACGCTCGCCATCGGGCTGCTGCTGGCCGGTCTCATCGGCATCCCCTCGTTGGTGCTGATCGTGTGCACTGCGGCGACCGTGATCACCTGGTCGCAGAACGCGGGCACCATCCTGGTCGCGCTGCTCTCCGCCGTCGTGGTGGTGCTGACCTGCGTGCTCGCCTCCCGCGTGACGACGTCGATCGCGCGCGCGATGCTCTCGACGCGGCGTTCGCGCGAGGCCGGCGGAGTGGTCGGCATCCTGCTGCTGGTGCTCGTCGCGCCGGTGCTGCTGCTCCTGGTCACGGTCGACTGGGGCCGGGACGGGCTGGGAACGCTCAGCAGCTTCGCTGGCTGGCTCTCGTGGACTCCGCTCGGCGCGGCCTGGTCCGCTCCGGGAGCTGCGGCGGAGGGAGACTGGGGCGCCGCCGTGCTCCAGCTCCTCATCGCGGTGGCGACCCTTGGACTCCTCTGGCTGGCCTGGACCGCGCTGATCGCCCGCATCGTCGCGTCGCCGGAGCGTGAGGCCCGGTCCAAGGCGTATCACGGCCTCGGCTGGTTCGACCGGCTTCCCGGCGGCCCGACCGCCGCGATCGCCGCCCGGTCGATGACCTACTGGGGCAGGGACGCGCGCTACTGGGTGTCCATCGTGCTCATCCCGGTGATCCCCGTGTTCGTGATCGTGGCCCTGGCTCTCGCGGGGTTGCCGTCGCACTTCATCGCACTGGTCCCACTGCCCCTGGTGTGCCTGTTCCTCGGCTGGAGCATCCACAACGACCTCGCCTACGACAGCACGGCCATCTGGCTGCACCTCGTGTCCGGCACGCGCGGGCTCGCGGATCGCGCCGGACGGATGTTCCCTCCGGTCGTCGTCGGCATCCCGGTCCTCGTGGTCGGCTCCATCGCCACCACCATCGTCTACGGAGATTGGGCGGTGCTGCCGTCGGTGGCCGCCCTGAGCGGTGCGATCCTCGTGATCGGTCTCGGCCTGTCCAGCATCTCGTCCGCCCTGTTCCCCTACCCCGCCACGAAGCCGGGTGACAGCGCGTTCACGCAGCCCCAGACGTCCGGGGCTTCGGCAGCCGTCGTGCAGTCGCTCAGCTTCTTCGCCATCCTGATCCTCGCGTCCCCGGTCCTGGTGTTCCTCGTGCTGGGGCTGACAGTCAACTCGTTCTGGCTGGCCATCGCGCCGGCCGTCGCGGTGCTCATCGGGTTCGCCACGCTGTTCTTCGGCCTGTGGCTGGGGGGCCGGTTGTTCGACCGGCGCGGCCCGGAGCTCATGGCGTTCGCCAACCGCAACGACTGACCCGGACGGCTTCGGTCCAGGGCGTCTAAACTGGGACTATGAACGAAGCGAGCATCTCTGAGCCCGGCGGCGCTCCCAGCGGTGGCGGCGCGACGACGCTCGACCGCGAACTCGAAGAGCTGCTGCAGAACCAGGAGCCGGGGGATCACGAGCGCTTCTCGCACTACGTCAAGAAGGAGCAGATCCTCGAGTCCGCGATGACCGGCAAGCCGGTCAAGGCGCTGTGCGGCAAGATGTGGACGCCGAACCGCGACCCCGAGAAGTTCCCGGTGTGCCCGACCTGCCGCGAGATCTACGAGGGCCTGAAGGCGGAGTAGGCTCCGCCGGCTGCCGTCACTCGAAGATCGTCGGCAGGACGGGGTCGCCGCGGCCCAGGCGGAACGCCTCGTCCGGCAGCTCGCTCATCGCCAGCTCCCGGTGCTCGCGTGCACTCCGGGTGCCCTCGATCCCGAGGTGCTCGCCGTGCACCTCGCCGTCGGTGATGAGCGGGGTCAGGAGGTCGCGCCCGGTGTCGTCCGGGATGTCGCCCTTCTCGACGATGTGCACCACTTCGGCGATCGCGGTGCCGGACGCGTCGTGCCGCCGGACCGGGTGCTTGCGCCCCGGCACGCTCGCCTTGTTCTCCGACTTCTTCGCGACCGGGATCCACTCGCCGTCACCGCCGCGCGCGCGGTGCGCCACGAGCTTGTAGACCATGCCCGACGCCGGACTGCCCGAGCCGGTCACCACCGACGTGCCGACACCGTACGAGTCCACCGGAGACGCGGACAGCGCCGCGATCGTGTATTCGTCCAGGTCGTTGGTGACGGTGATTCGGGTCTTGGTCGCTCCGAGCGAGTCGAGCTGCGCACGCACCTGTTTGACCAGCTTGGGTAGATCGCCCGAGTCGAGCCGGACCGCGCCCAGCTGCGGTCCGGCGACGCGGACCGCCGTCTCGATCGCCTTCGTGACGTCGAACGTGTCGACCAGGAGCGTCGTCCCCGGGCCGAGCGCATCCACCTGGGCCTGGAAGGCGGCCTCCTCGGAATCGTGCAGCAGGGTGAACGCGTGCGCCGCGGTGCCCATCGTCGGCACGCCCCACGTGCGCCCCGCCTCCAGGTTGGAGGTGGCGGAGAAGCCGGCGATGAACGCCGCGCGGGCGGCGGCGACCGCCGAGCGCTCGTTGGCCCGCCGCGAGCCCATCTCGGCGAGCGGACGCCCACCCGCGGCCGCGACCATGCGGGCGGCAGCGGAGGCCACGGCCGAGTCGTAGTTGAACACGCTGAGCAGCAGGGTCTCCAGGATGACGCCCTCGGCGAAGGGCGCATCCACGATGAAGAAGGGGGAGCCCGGGAAGAACAGTTCGCCCTCCCGATAGCCCCGGATCGTGCCAGAGAAGCGGTAGTCGGCCAGCCAGTCGATCGTCTCGTCGCGCACCACGTGGTTGTCGCGCAGGAACTGCAGCTCCGCATCCCCGAACCGGAACTGCTGGATGAGTTCGAGCAGCCGGCCGGTGCCCGCGAGGACGCCGTAGCGACGGCCGGCCGGAAGGCGGCGGGTGAATGCCTCGAAGACGCACTCGCGGTCGTGGGTGCCCGCCAGGAGAGCGGCATCGAGCATGGTCAGCTCGTAGCGGTCGGTCAGGAACGCGGTGGACGCGGATCTCTCGGTCACGCGGCCCAGCCTACCCACCCCGTCCGCCCGCGCATCCGTGCGGCCGGTCACCACCAGGGGGCCGGTAGGCTGGACTGCTGTGACGGATGCGCCGATTGGGATCTTCGACTCGGGTGTCGGCGGGCTGACCGTCGCGCGGGCCATCCGCGATCAGCTGCCCAACGAGTCGCTGCTCTACGTCGGCGACACCGCGCACTCGCCCTACGGGCCCAAGTCGATCGCCGACGTCCGCCGCTATTCGCTCGAAGTGCTCGACTTCCTGGTCGAGCAGGGTGTGAAGATGCTGGTGATCGCGTGCAATACGGCTTCCTCCGCGATGCTGAGGGATGCACGCGAGCGCTACGACGTCCCCGTCATCGAGGTCATCCAGCCCGCTGTGCGGCGAGCGGTCGCGGCAACACGCACCGGGCGCGTCGGAGTGATCGGCACCGTCGGCACCATCGCCTCCCGAGCGTACGAGGACGCCTTCGCCGCCGCGCCGACCCTCCAGCTCTTCACGCAGGCCTGCCCGCGGTTCGTCGAGTTCGTCGAGGCGGGGGTGACCAGCGGCGACGAACTGCTCGAGGTCACCGCCGAGTACCTGCAGCCGCTCCGGGCGGCTGACGTGGACACGCTCGTGCTGGGATGCACCCACTACCCGTTCCTGAAAGGCGCGATCTCGTACGTGATGGGGGAGGGCGTCTCGCTCGTCTCCAGCGACACGGAGACGGCGAAGGACGTGTACCGCACGCTGGTCAGCCAGGGCACCGAGCGGCGCTCGCTGCTGCCTCCCACGCTCCGCTACGAGGCCACCGGCTCCGACGCCGACTACTTCCTGCGCCTGGCGCACCGCTTCATCGGCCCCGAGGTGCTGGCTGTCGACCTCGTGACAACCGGCGTCATCGATCTGCCACTGAAGACCACCCCATCCCTACCGAGGAGATCCCCGTGACCGACATCACCCGCGCCGACGGGCGCACGCCGGACCAGCTGCGACCCGTGACGATCGAGCGCGGCTGGAGCCGCCAGGCCGAGGGGTCGGCGCTCATCTCCTACGGCAACACCCGGGTGCTGTGCACCGCGTCCTTCACCAACGGCGTCCCGCGCTGGATGTCCGGCAAGGGCCGCGGCTGGGTCACGGCCGAGTACGCGATGCTGCCCCGTTCGACGAACGACCGGATGGACCGGGAGTCGGTCAAGGGACGCGTCGGAGGCCGCACCCACGAGATCAGCCGTCTGGTCGGCCGCAGCCTGCGCGCCGTCGTCGACATGAAGGCGCTCGGCGAGAACACGATCGTCCTCGACTGCGACGTGCTGCAGGCCGACGGCGGCACGCGTACGGCCGCGATCACGGGAGCGTATGTCGCTCTGGCGGATGCGCTGGAGTGGGGACGCGAGCGACGCTTCATCGGCCAGAAGGCCACGCCGCTGATCGACTCGGTCTCGGCCGTCTCCGTCGGCATCATCGACGGCACCCCGATGCTCGACCTGGCCTACGTCGAGGACGTGCGGGCGGAGACGGACATGAACGTCGTCGTCACCGGCCGCGGACTGTTCGTCGAGGTGCAGGGCACGGCGGAGGGCGCGCCCTTCGACCGCACCGAGCTGAACTCGCTGCTCGACCTGGCGCTCGCCGGGACGGCCGAGCTGGCCAGCATCCAGACCGCAGCGCTCGCACTCGCCGCGGAGGCGTGAGCGTGGTCCGCGTCGTCCTCGCGACCCACAACGCGCACAAGGCGCGTGAGTTCCAGCAATTGCTGGGTGCGGCCGTCCCGGGGCTGGAGATCGTCACGTACGACGGCCCGGAACCGGTCGAGGACGGAGCGAGCTTCGAAGAGAACGCGCTCATCAAGGCGCGGGCCGCCGCCGCGCACACCGGGCTCCCCGCGCTCGCCGACGACTCCGGCATCTGCGTGGATGTGATGGGCGGCGCTCCGGGCATCTTCTCGGCGCGCTGGGCCGGGTCCCACGGCGATGCGACGGCGAACCTCCGCCTGCTGCTCGACCAGCTGGCCGACGTGCCGGACGCTCACCGCGCCGCCCACTTCACGGCGACCCTCGCTCTGCTCGTGCCCGGTGGCGAGCCGACCGTCGTCGAGGGCATCTGGCCGGGCCGCATCGCGCGGGAGCCGCGCGGCGCCAACGGTCACGGCTACGACCCGATCTTCGTGCCGGAGGGCCGGGACGTGACGGCGGCCGAGCTCTCGTCCGAGGAGAAGAACGCCGCGAGCCACCGCGCGCGGGCCTTGTCGGCGATCGTTCCCGCCCTTCGTCAGCTGGCGGCGCATCCGTCCGCGGGCGACTCGAGCGCGAGCTGAGAACGGCACTCATTCCCAACTAGCCGCGGCCTCTGGCGGCGGCGCGAACTTCTATCTACCGTAGAACCTGAGATGAGTCACGACCACGGCCACAGCGCCAACCGGAACCGCCTGCTGATCGCGATCGGCATCGTGGCGGCGGTGCTCGTCGTGGAAGTCTTCGGGGCGGCGATCAGCGGATCGCTGTCGCTGCTCGCGGATGCCGGCCACATGCTGAGCGATCTCGCAGGGCTCGTGATCGCGCTCATCGCCACCATCGTCGCCGCTCGTCCGGCGACCGACCGGCAGACGTTCGGCTACCGACGCGCCGAGGTGTTCGGTGCGCTGATCAACGGACTGATCCTCGTCGTGGTCGCCGTCACCGTCACGGTCGGAGCGATCGGCCGGCTGGTCGGGGGAGAGCCGGAGGTGCACAGCGTCCCGATGCTGATCGTCGCCTCCATCGGGCTGGTGGCGAACCTCGGCGCCCTCCTGCTGCTGCGTCCCGCCGTCGGCCGCTCCATCAACATGCGCGGCGCCTACCTGGAGGTGCTCGGAGACCTGGTCGGCTCGGCCATGGTGATCGTCGCGGCCGTCGTCATCCTGACCACCGGCTTCGTCGCGGCCGACGCGATCGCGTCCCTGCTCATCGCCGTCCTGATCGTGCCGCGCGCCTTCTCGCTGCTGCGGGATGTGGTGCGCGTGCTGAGCGAGGCGGCCCCCGCGGACACCGATGTCGCCGAGATCCGGGACCACATCCTCGGCACGGCGGGCGTCGTCGCGGTGCACGACGTCCACGTCTGGGCCATCACGTCCGGTGCGCCGGTGTTCAGCGCGCACGTCGTCTGCGAGCAGTCGGTGTTCCGGTCGGGACGCACAGGAGCCCTGCTCGACGAGCTGTCGGGCTGCCTGGCGAAGCACTTCGACGTGGAGCACTCCACCTTCCAGCTCGAGCCAGCGGAGCACGCCGCCCACGAGGACGAGTTCCACCGCTGACCGTCGCGGCTGCCGCCGCCGCCCGCCGCCGAGTGGTGAGTCGTTGCGCCTATCCGCCTCGACTTGCGACTTCGTGTCGCGACTCGCGGGGCTCAGACCTCGGGGTGCGTGGGGGCCGGCTGCTCGACGACCGGCGTCGCTGCGACGTCGGGCGCGGCCGCAGCGGAGGCCGCGGCGTTCTTCTTGGCCTTCCGCACCGACTGGAAGTAGTGGAACAGCGTCGGCACCAGGGTGATGAGGACCGCACCGATCAGGATGATGTCGATGTAGCTCGACACGAATGTCGCCACCGGGGGGATGTAGCCGATCAGGAAGCCGAAGTACGTCATCCCGGCGCCCCAGAGCAGCGCACCCATCGCGTTGTAAAGCGAGTACTTGCGGTAGCTCATGTGACCGACTCCGGCCGCGACCGGCGCGAAGGTGCGCACGATCGGGACGAAGCGGGCGACGATGATCGCGAGAGCGCCGAAGCGCTCGAAGAAGTGGTTGGTGCGGCGGACGTTCTCCATGGAGAACAGGCCGGACTCCTTGCGTTCGAAGATGCGCGGGCCGGCCTTGTGCCCGATGAGGTAGCCGACCTCGCCGCCGATGAACGCGGCGAAGGAGATCGCCAGGCAGACCCACCAGATGTCGACGCCGAACACCTGGGAGGTGTGGGTCAGCAGCCCGGAGATGATCAGCAGGGTGTCGCCCGGGAACAGGAAGCCGATCAGCAGCCCGGTCTCGGCGAAGATGATCCCGCACACGACGAGAAGCGCCCACGGACCCGCCGAGTGGATGATGACGTTCGGGTCGAGCCACGGGATGAGGCCGGCGTGATGGATCACAGTTCTCCAGGAGGATTCGGTGGGAAAGCTGTGGCCGAGTTTAGCGGCGGCGCACTACGCGAAGCTGCACGAAGCGTGCGAATTGCGGCCACGCAGGCAAAGATCATCCTCTGGTCTGAGGTCTGGTGCGGGAGAAGGGACTCGAACCCTCACGCTGCGAAGCACAGGAACCTAAATCCTGCGTGTCTGCCAATTTCACCACTCCCGCGGCCGCGCTGGGCGCGGCTACGACATTAGCTCATGCACGCGCGGCGCGACCTCGGTGCCGTAGAGCTCGATCGAGCGCATGAGGTCGGCATGCGGCAGCGTGCCGTTGCTCATCTTGATGTCGAACCGGGTGGCGCCCAGACCCTTCGCCGCATACGCGATCTTCTGGGCGACCGTCTCCGGCGAGCCCACGACCAGCGCACCGTCCGCGCCCGCCTCGTGCTCGAACCGTGCGCGGGAGGCCGGGGGCCAGCCGCGCTCGCGGCCGATGCGGTTCGACATCACCTCGTAATGCGGCCAGAGGATGTCCTTGGCCTCCTGGTCGGTCTCGGCGATGAAGCCGGGGGAGTGGATGCCGATCGGGAGGGTCGTGTCCTGCCCGAACTGCTCCAGCGCCTTGCGGTAGAGCTCGCTGAGCGGCTGGAAGCGCATCGGGCCTCCGCCGATGATGGCGAGCATGAGGGGGAGCCCGTAGTGCGCGGCACGGACGACCGATTCGGGGCTGCCGCCGACGCCGATCCACGTCTTCAGAGGCCCGCGCTCGACGTGGGGATAGACGGACTGGTTCGCGAGGGGTGCGCGGAGCTCGCCGTTCCACGTCACCGGTTCCTGCTTCCGCAGCTCGGCGAAGAGGCTCAGCTTCTCCTCGAACAGCTCTTCGTACTGCGCGAGGTCCAGACCGAACAGGGGGAACGACTCGATGAACGAGCCGCGCCCGAGGATGACCTCGGCCCGGCCGTTCGAGACGCCGTCCAGGGTGGCGAACCGCTGGTACACGCGCACCGGGTCGTCCGAGCTCAGCACAGTGACGGCGGAGCCGAGGTGGATGCGCTCGGTCTGGCCGGCAATCGCCGCGAGAACCACCTCGGGTGCGGAGACGGCGAAGTCCTGCCGGTGGTGCTCTCCCACGCCGAAGAAGTCGAGGCCGACGCGGTCCGCGAGCACTCCCTCCGCGACCACGTTGCGCAGCACCTGCGCCTGCGGAAGCGGCGTGCCGTCCGCATCCTGCGTCACGTCACCGAAGGTGTCGATTCCGAGTTCGATCGTCGCTGCCATCTCATCCTCAATTCATGCGTTTGCATGGATACAAGCGCAGTCGAGCACGAGCGTATTCCCGTTCAGGCGGTACGGGGCCGCCGCGGCACATAACGCGGGATGTAGCGGGCCAGCATTCCCGCACCCACCAGGCCGAGCACCCCCATGACCCCGCTCGCGAACGAGATCGACACCAGTGCGGTCAGCAGCGAGACCACGAGCGGGGCCGCCGCCTGCCCCGCATCCGCGGAGAAGCGCCACGCGCCGAGGAACGGTGCCGGGCGGTCCTTCGGGGCCAGGTCGGCGCCGAGCGTCATGACGATGCCCGACCCGACCCCGTTCGCCACGGCGAGGAACAGCGAGACGCCGATGTACCAGGTGACCGGCGAGCCGAGATCGTGCGAGAACGCGAGCACCAGGAAGCCGAGCCCCAGGCCGATCATCGACGGGATGGCGCTCCACATCCGCCCGAAACGGTCCATGATCTGGCCGCTCGAATAGAACAGTGCGAAGTCGACCGCCCCGGCGATGCCGATGATCAGCGCGGTGTTCGCCTCACTGATGCCGATGGACACGGCCCACAGCGGCAGCAGCACGGTCCGGGCCGACCGGACGGCGGCGACGAGCGAGACTCCGGCGCCCATCCGGGTCAGCACCTCGCGGAACGCCCAGATCGTGCGGAACAGCCCGTGCGTGCGTTCTTCGGCATCCTCTTCGCCGCTCGTCACCGGGGCCCCGGACTCGTCGGCGACCCGGGGCGACGGGCCGAACATCTTCTCGGGATCGGGGAGGGCGATCAGGACGATCACCGACCCGAGGCAGCTGACGATGAAGATCCAGAAGACGGACTGGGTTGATCCGGTGATCGCGATGACCGCGGAGGCGACGAGCGGTCCGATGAACCAGCCGGCGCGGAAGATGCCCCCCAGCGTCGACAGCGCACGGGCGCGGTAGTGCGCGGGGACATACGTGGTCATGAACGCGTGGCGGGCGAGCGCGAACACCGCGGTCGCCAGTCCCACGACGAAGATGCCGACGGTGAGCACCCAGTAGTTCGGCGCTGCCAGGCAGACGGCGACACCGAGGATCGCGACGACCGCTGCACCGATCATGGAGGTGCGCTCGCCGAAGCGGGAGACCACCCAGCCGCTCGGGATGTCGCCCGCCAGCTCGCCCAGCATCACCATCGAGGCGATGAACCCCGCCATGGCCAATCCCGCCCCCAGATTGCCGGCAGCGACAGGGATGATCGGGATGATCGCGCCTTCACCGATCGAGAACAGCAGCGTGGGCAGGAAGGCCGCGAGGGCGACGGAGCGGAAGCTGAAGGGTCGCTCGTCGGAAGTCATATCGTTAACACCGTACAACTTCCCTCCCGGGCATCGCGTTCCCGCGCAGAGGTTCGCGCCCGGTGACCGCCCGGTAGGCTGGAGGGCGACATGATCGAACTCGACCTCTCCTCCCAGATCGCGGACCTGCGCTCCACCTTCTCCGACATCACCGCGGTGGTGGATGTGCCGCGGCTCCGCGCCGAGATCGCCGATCTCAGCGAGCAGGCGGGCGTCCCGGACCTCTGGGACGACACGACCAACGCCCAGAAGGTCACGAGCGCGCTCAGCCACCGGCAGTCCGAGCTGGCGCGGATCACCGCGATCGAGCGGCGACTCGACGACCTCGAGGTGCTCGTCGAGCTGGCCAACGAGGCCGAGGACGAGGAGTCGGCAGAAGAAGCGCGCACCGAACTGCAGTCGCTGCAGAGCGCGCTGGGCGAGCTCGAGGTCCAGACTCTGTTGAGCGGCGAGTACGACGACCGGTCCGCGATCGTCACCATCCGCTCCGGCGCCGGCGGCGACGACGCGACCGACTTCGCCGAGATGCTCATGCGCATGTACTTGCGCTGGGCGGAGCGGCACAAGTACCCGGTGAAGGTGATGGACACCTCCTACGCCGAGGGTGCCGGCATCAAGTCCGCGACGTTCGAGGTCGCTTCTCCGTACGCATTCGGCACCCTCTCGGTCGAGGCCGGCACGCACCGCCTCGCCCGGATCAGCCCGTTCGGTTCGGCCGACAAGCGCCAGACGTCGTTCGCCGCGGTCGAGGTCATCCCGCTCATGGAGGAGGCGACGGCGGTGGAGGTGCCCGAGGGCGACATCCGCGTCGACGTGTTCCGTTCGTCCGGCCCCGGTGGCCAGTCGGTCAACACGACCGACTCCGCGGTGCGCATCACCCACCTCCCGTCCGGCATCGTCGTGTCGATGCAGAACGAGAAGTCGCAGATCCAGAACCGGGCCGCGGCCATGCGGGTGCTCCAGACACGGCTGCTCCTCCTGCAGAAGGAGGAGGAGGCGGCAAAGAAGAAGGAGCTCGCAGGCACGATCACGGCGAGCTGGGGAGACCAGATGCGCTCCTACTTCCTCTACGGGCAGCAGCTGGTGAAGGACCTGCGGACCGGCTACGAGTCGGGAAACCCGAGCTCGGTGTTCGACGGCGACCTCGACGGCTTCATCGCAGCGGGCATCCGCTGGCGCGCCGGCAGCAAGAACGACGACTGAGCCGAGTCGTCCGGTCATTGGCTTCGTGCACCGGACATCCACTCGGCTGTCAGGCTTGTCGCGCCCGGGCATGTCGCTACTGCGGATCGCTGCCAGACTGCCTAGTCTCGTAAAGTCATGATCCGGTTCGAACACGTATCCAAGCAGTACTCGGGCACGGCGCGCCCGGCGTTGAACGACATCAACCTCGAAGTACTGCGGGGGGAGTTCGTCTTCCTCGTCGGCGCCTCGGGGTCGGGGAAGTCCAGCTGCCTGCGCCTCATCCTCAAAGAGGAGAAGCCGACCAAGGGCAAGATCCACGTGCTGGGTCAGGACCTCGGCTCGATCTCGTCGCGCAAGGTGCCCTACTTCCGCCGCAACATCGGCGTCGTCTTCCAGGACTTCCGGCTGCTTCCGAACAAGAACGTCTTCCAGAACGTCGCCTTCACCCTCCAGGTGATCGGCAAGTCGCGCGGCTTCATCCAGGAGGCGGTGCCGGACGTGCTCAAGATGGTCGGTCTCGAGGGCAAGGCCCTGCGCCTGCCGCACGAGCTCTCGGGCGGTGAGCAGCAGCGTGTCGCGATCGCCCGAGCGGTCGTGAACAAGCCGCAGGTGCTGCTCGCGGACGAGCCCACCGGTAACCTCGACCCCGCGACGAGCGCTGGCATCATGGCGACGCTCGAGCGGATCAACGCCAGTGGCACCACGGTGCTCATGGCCACCCACGAGGCGGCGATCGTCGACCAGATGAAGCGCCGCGTGATCGAGTTGGTCAACGGGCAGATCGTCCGCGACGAGCGGCACGGCGGCTACGGCTTCACGGCGGCGGTTCCCATCGCGCAGCCCCTCGAGCGCGACGAGCCGATCTCGGTCGCTACGCCCGCGTACGCCGGCGGCATCCCCGCCCCGTCCGTCGCGGCCGAAGCGCCCATGACCCGTCCCCATGCGCCGACCTCCGTGCCGACCGCGCCCGTGTCGCTGCCGCAGCAGACGGGTCCGGTCCAGCCGGTTCCGCAGACGGCGCCGGTTCCGGCCGCGCCGGTTCAGCAGCAGCAGCCCGTACCGCCCGCCCCGGCCTCCGAGCAGCTGCCGGAGCACCTCAACTTCACCGCCAACCTCGACCTGAGCGGCCTGCGCGAGGGCGCCGACCGCCAGGGCGACCAGAATGTGGGGCCGACGAAATGAGATTCGGACTCATCTGGTCCGAGGTCGGCAACGGCCTCCGCCGCAACCTCTCCATGGTGGTCTCGGTCATCCTGGTCACCTTCATCTCGCTGACGTTCGTGGGAACGGCCGTGCTGCTGCAGATGCAGATCGGCCAGATGAAGACGTACTGGTACGACCGTGCGCAGGTGGCCGTCTACATGTGCACCCAGACGGACGCCTGCGCGGGCGGCGCCGCCACGGACCAGACCATCGAGGCCGTCAAGAAGCAGCTGGAGTCGCCGGAACTGGCGCCGTACATCCAGAAGTTCTACTACCAGGACCAGAAGCAGGGCTACGACCAGTTCAAGCAGCAGTTCAAGGGCAACCAGATCGCCGACTTCGTCACGCCGGACATGATCCCGCAGACGTTCTGGGTGAACCTGAAGGACCCGAACAACTCGGCCGTCCTGACCGAGACGCTGTCGGGCTCGGCCGGCGTCCAGAGTGTGGTCGACCAGCGAAGCTACCTGGATCAGATCTTCAGCATCCTGAATGCGGCCAGTTACACCGCGATCGGCATCGCGGCGATCATGCTCGTCGCAGCGGTGCTCCTGATCGCGACGACCATCCGCCTGTCCGCCTTCTCGAGACGGCGGGAGATCGGCATCATGCGGCTGGTCGGAGCGTCGAACCGGTTCATCCAGACCCCGTTCATCATCGAGGGCGTGATCGCCGCGCTGATCGGATCTGTCCTGGCCTCGGTGGTGCTCGCGGTGGGCGTGCAGTTCTTCGTCCGGGGCTACTTGAGCGACCGCATCCAGTCGATCAACTTCGTCGGGATGGAACAGGCGTGGCTGGTCATCCCCATCCTGATCGTGATCGGGGTGCTGCTCGCGGCGGCCTCCGCCAACTTCGCGATCCGGCGCTACCTGCGGGTATGACGCGCCCGTCGCAGACGGCGACGCGATAGACTGGTCTGCTGCCCGGCACCGTGCCGGGCGATATCCCTCATCGACGTCAGGAGCGCGCTGTGCCGAAGGAACGTGGCCAGAAGGTCGTGGCCACCAATCGCCGGGCGCGTCACGACTACACGATCGAGGACACCTTCGAGGCGGGCCTCGTGCTCACCGGGACCGAAGTCAAGTCGCTGCGGCTGGGCCGTGCGTCCCTGGTCGACGGGTACGCGTTCGTCGACGGCGGTGAGGCGTGGCTCGACGCCGTGCACATCCCCGAGTACGCGGACGGCACCTGGAACAACCACGCACCGCGCCGCAAGCGCAAGCTCCTGCTGCACAAGGCCCAGATCCTGAAGATCGAGAACAAGGTCAAGCAGGGCGGCTACACGATCATCCCGCTGTCGATCTACTTCAACGAGGGCCGGGCGAAGGTGGAGATCGCGGTCGCCAAGGGCAAGCGCGAGTACGACAAGCGCCAGGCGCTCCGTGAGCGCCAGGACAACCGCGAAGCGCAGCGCGCCATGTCCACCCAGCGTCACTTGGGGGAGTGAGAGACTGGGTCCCATGGATTCCACCGCTCAGCGCATCCCGATCGAAGGCACGTACAACTTCCGGGATGTGGGCGGATACGCGACCGACGGCGGCGTCATCCGGTCCGGAAAGCTGTTCCGCGCGGACGCGCTCGGCCGTCTCGGTGCGGCAGGACGCGAAAGCCTGCGCGAGCTCGGCATCCGGATCGTCATCGACCTGAGGGACGACTTCGAGGTGCAGGCGCTGCCCGACGACCTGGACGGGCTCGACGTGGAGGTGCTGCGGCTTCCCGTCTTCGAGGGTTCGGGCGCGTCCGCCTCCACGGTGGGCGCCACGATCGTGCACCTCTACGACAAGATCGTCTTCCAGCACACCGACGTCATCGTGCGAGCGCTGCGCGAGATCGCCGACACCGGGGACGAGCCGGTGGTCGTCCACTGCACCGCAGGCAAGGACCGCACCGGGATCGTCATCGCCCTCGCGCTCCTCGCCGTGGGCGTCGACCGCGAGACAGTCGTCGCGGACTACGCGCTCA
The DNA here is from genome assembly GCF_042465655.1 of Leifsonia sp. T36S-04. Taxonomy (GTDB): domain Bacteria; phylum Actinomycetota; class Actinomycetes; order Actinomycetales; family Microbacteriaceae; genus Leifsonia. The sequence goes on along the minus strand of NZ_CP146286.1, from coordinate 1,967,219 downwards.
CCGAGGCGAACCTCGATGGTCCCTGGCTCGAGGGAATGCTGGAGCTGGTCCGCGGCTACGGCGTCGACGTCACTCCCGACCTGCGGGTGATCCTCGGAGGGAGTCCGCGGGAGGCGCTGGAGACGACCATCGATCGGATCGAAGAACGAGCGGGGAGCGTTCGGAAGTACCTTCTCGCCGCAGGCCTCGACGAGCTCGAGCTGGCGAAGCTCCGTTCGGTGCTCGTCCAGCCGGCATGACGCGCACGGATTCTCACCGGACCCATAACCGTCTCACAGTACGGATGGGGCTCGCGGCTGCTTTCATGTGACCATGAGCAATACCCAGCCCACGGAGCCGCTTCCGCCCCGCCAGGAACCGCCGTCGACGCCCCTCGCTCCGAACACCCCGTACGGCGGACGGCCGCCCGCGGTTGTCACGGAGCCGTTCTACAAGCGCCACGGGCTGGCCTTCGCGATCTCGACGCTGGTGCTGTCCATCGTCGTGCTGCTCGGACTCGTCACGGCGGGTTCCTTCGCCGTCGTCAGCGTCGTGTCGCATGTCGGAGAGCGGTTCATCTCGCGCACGCTGCCGCAGCAGCCGGGCGTGCCGGGGATGCCGGGGATGCCGGGTGACGACGGAGGCAAGGGTGACGATGACAACGGCGGCGGCCAGCAGGGCGGCGCCCCGGGCGGCGGCACGAAGCAGGGACAGGTGCTCGTGCGCGGCACCATCGCATCCCTCTCCGGTGACACGTGGACGATCGATCGGCAGGGCGGTTCGACCGTGGACGTGAAGGTGAACTCGTCGACGAAGTTCGGAGCTCCGGGTCAGTCGGCGTCGAAGTCCGACTTCGCCCAGGGGGACGAGGTCATCATCGTCGGAACACGCTCCGACGGAACGGTGACCGCGACCCGCGTCCTCAAGCTGGACGCATTCCCCACCCGTCCGCCGTCGACGCCGGGGACCCCGCAGACGCCGGGCTCGTGATCGCGGCGGGAGTCGTGATCAGCCGGCCGAGAACCGGGCGTGCACCTGCACGGCGATGGTGAGCTCCTCCGGTTTCAGGGAGAGAGAGGCTCCGCCCGGGTCGGCGGACAGGGCGCGCGCGAACAGCGGCTGCGGCGGCTGGCCGGGCGCGGATCCATCGCCCAGCATCCCCGGGTCGCTCAGCGCGAGCGGCTTCACGGAGCTGAGGCCCAGGCTGGTCGCGTAGACCGTCGCTTTGGCAACCGCGTTCTCCACCGCACGGCGGCGTGCCTCCTGCGTGAGCGACTGCCGCCGTGCGTCGGTGAGCGACCAGGTGATCCCGTCGATCAGGACACCGTCGAGCAGCGAGACGACTCCGACCCAGTCGGAGAGGGCGGCCAGATCGCTGAACAGGGCGTCGATGCCGACTTCTGCGTGGTGGACCACGTCGAGCCGTTGCCCGTCGTTGCTCCACGGACGCTCGCCCCACACGCGCAGCTGGTCGGACGACCACTGGATGACGGGCCCGGTCTGCGGGTCGTGCAGCTCGCGCAGTTCGGAGGTGAGCGAGAGCTGCCGTTGTGTCGTGAGGGCGAGCACTTCATCCCGTGCTGGGCCGTCGTAGGAAACGCGCAGCCGCACCGCGCCCCGTTCGGCCGGGTGGCGCAGCTCGTACTCGCCCTGGACCGTGATGATCGTGTCCGCCATTCCCCGATCGTGGCATAAATGACGGAGCCGGGATGTTGTAGAATGAGAAGCTCGCCGCGCAAGCGGTGAGATTGCACCTCCACAACTCAACAGCGCGTGACAGCGACCCGGCCAGACGGCCGCGCATGGGGATGATCGGTTTCGACATTGTCTGCGTGACTGTGAGAAGCGGGTCGAGGATGCATGGTTATCTCGTAAACGATCCATGCAAAAAAATAAGTGCCAATAACAAGCGCACTGTCTCGGCTCAGGCCGACTTCGCCCTCGCGGCGTAAGTCCACCTCAGTCATATAAGGGACCGTCAGTCCGGGAATTGTTCCCTACCCGGATCCTGGCGTCAGCTAGGGGACTTGCTTCTGCGTTGAGCATCAGGGCGCAGAGGGACTTCTACTGATACTGGGCCCGCCGGAGTAGATGCCAGTGACAAACTCCGGGGCCGAGAAAGCGACTCCACTGGATACACCCGTAGAAGGCACATGACCACAGCAGTGGACGGGGGTTCAATTCCCCCCATCTCCACCATTCGGTCGCTGTCACGCGTTGTTCGAGATCCGCGTGATCACGCGGAAGTTGGGGCCTTTTCCGCTTGCAGGAGAGGCCCCAATTTTGCTGCGTGCCCACACGTCGGGGAGGTTAGCTCGGCGACCCTCGTCGAGGCGCTCAGCCCCCTCATCGAGATGGTCCTCGAAAAGGTCCGCGTACGTGTCCAGCGTCATCGCGGCAGACTGTGGCCGAGCATCCGCTCGACGGCTTTGGCGTTTGCTCCTGAGCTGACGGCCAGGCTCGCTGCGGTGTGCCGGGGGTCGTGCGGGGTGAGGCGCTCGATGTCGGACGCGATGAGAGCGTCGAGGAACCATGACGACGTGCCGGCGCTGGATTTGGGCCGGCGCAGGAATTGCCCGAAGCGATGGCGAAGACGAGGTCGTCTGGCGCCTTTCCTTCGCAGAGGTGCGCGAGCGGCGCGGCAAGGACGGCAGGAAACGGTATGGCACGCTTCTCCTATGACCTTGGTGCACCGACGAGGATCTTGCCGTCGACCTCGGTTGCCGTCCGGCTGATCTGCAGGCGTCGGCGGAGCATGTTCAGATCACGAACTTGTAGCCCGACGGCCTCTCCCCATAGCGCTGACTTTCGAATGAGCCTCGGACAGAGGCCGTATCGTGCTCCACCCGCTGACGCGCGTACGACTTTGCACGTCCCTGCGCCCGCTTGGAATGCCCCCGGTTTGCCATGCACCTTGGTTTACACGCGACCCCTGTCATTCCCGGTGCTGAGAAGCGCTCCACTCAAGTGCCTAGGTGCATCAGCTCCTTCCTTCATTCGAGATAGTATCTGCGTATGGATGCAGATAAGCCGATTTGCGGGCGGCTCCCCGATAGTCAGTACGTGGAGCTGGCCGTTGAGGTCTTCGGAATGCTGGCCGACGCGACTCGCGTGCGCATTGTGCTCGCGCTGAAGGACGCGGGGGAACTGTCGGTGAACCACTTGGCTGACATCCTCGACAAGCAGCCGTCGGCGGTGTCGCAGCATTTGGCGAAGCTGCGGCTGGCTCGGATCGTCTCGACCCGGCAGGACGGGCAGCGGGTGTTCTACCGGCTGGAGAACGAGCACGCGAGCCGGCTCGTCACTGACGCGATCTTCCAGGCGGAACACTCGCTCGGCGGAACGCCTCGGCATCACCATGCGGAACCGGCCGCGACAGAGGGGGTGTCCGCATGAGCGGAACACACATGCACGAGCACGACGAGCACCCACACGCCCACGAAAGCGCTGACGACCACCCGCACGACCACGACCACCCGCACGACCACGACCACCGGCATGAGCATGGTCACGGACACGACCTCCCGCATGAGCATGGACACGACCACCAGCACGATCACCCGCACGGCGGCGTGAAGGGCCTTCTCTACGACCTCTTCGTCCCGCACACGCACGACGCCGCGGACTCGGTCGACGATGCCCTGGAGGCCAGCAGGGCCGGTGTGACGGCCGTCAAGGTGTCGATGTTCATCCTCCTGGGCACGACACTGCTGCAGGCGGTGTTCGTCTGGTTCACCGGTTCGGTCGCTCTGCTCGCCGACACGATCCACAACTTCGCCGACGCACTCACCGCCGTTCCGTTGTGGATCGCTTTCGTGCTCGGCCGCCGTCTCGCGACGCGCCGCTACACCTTCGGGTACGGCCGGGCGGAAGACCTCGCGGGGCTCTTCATCGTCTTCGTCGTCGCCCTGTCCGCGGTGATCGCGGGATGGGAGGCGATCGACCGCTTCATCCATCCCCGCCCGGTCGAGAACGCATGGTGGCTGATCGCCGCGGGCCTGATCGGCTTCGCGGGCAACGAGCTCGTCGCCATCTACCGGATCCGCGTCGGCCGCCGGATCGGCTCGGCGGCCCTCGTGGCCGACGGTGTGCACGCCCGCCTCGACGGCGTCACGTCGCTGTCGGTCGTGCTCGGCGCCATCGGCGTGCTCCTCGGCTTCCCGATCGCTGACCCAATCATCGGCCTCCTCATCGCGATCTCGATCCTGGTGCTCTTGTGGGGCACGGTGAAGTCCATCGGCGCGCGTCTCATGGGCGCGGTCGATCCGGAGCTGATCGACCGCGTCGAGCACCTGCTGGAGCACGCAGACGGCGTCGGCGGTGTCCGGAGCGTCAAACTGCGCTGGTCAGGTCACCGGCTGCTGGGCTCGGCGGTCGTCACCACCCACGCCGTCAGCCTCCACGACGCAGGTCACGTGGCCGAGCACGCGTCCGCGCACGTCCGGGCGGAGCTCCGCAACCTCGATGACTTCGTCGTCACCCCCACCACGGCCGACCACTGATTCGCCACCCTCGCCAATCGGAAGGAACAGCACGCATGTCCGTCGTCAAGATCAACGCCCTCCACGTCCCCGAAGGCCGTGGCGCCGACCTCGATGCTCGCTTCGCCGGCCGCGCCCACGACATCGACCAGCACATCGGCTTCGAGTCGTTCCAGCTTCTGCGCCCTGTCAAGAGCCAGCAGCGGTACTTCGTCGTCAGCACCTGGGCCAGCGAGGAGGCCCACCAGGCGTGGTGCCAAGGCCAGGCCGGTATGACGCACGGGGGCACCAACCCCATCGCGACCGGCGCCGACCTGCTCGAGTTCGAAGTCGTCGACCTCTGAGCCGGGCACCCGCCGCGCCCCACCGATGACCGAAGGATTCGAAAGATGACCGATCTGGCCCCCGACAGACGTGCGCTTCTCCGCACCGGTTTCATCCTGGAGTGGATCACGCTGGGCTGGAATGTCGTCGGCGTCGTCGTGCTCGCGGTGCTCGCCGTGTCGTCCGCCTCCGTCGCCCTCGCCGGATTCGGGCTCGACTCGCTCATCGAGATCGGTGCGAGCACCGTCGTGATCTGGGAGCTCTCCGGGACAGGAGACGACCGGCAGAGACTCGCCCTCAGGTTGATCGGCGCAGCGTTCGTCGGTCTCGCCGGCTATCTCCTCATCCAAACCGCGATCGCAATCTTCACGGGCCACCGCCCCGACGGCAGCGTCGGCGGAATCATCTGGACCGGCATCACGGCGATCACCATGTTCGTCCTCGCGGCACTCAAAGCTCGAACCGGGCGCGCACTCGGGAACCCGGTGCTCCAGAAAGAGGGCCGGGTGACCATGCTCGACGGCCTGCTGGCCTGCGCGGTCCTTCTCGGCGTCCTGCTGAACACCGTCTTCGGGTGGTGGTGGGCCGATTCAGCCGCGACCCTGGTCATCGTCTACTACGCGATCCGCGAGGCGGTCGACATCTTCCGCGAGACCGAAGGCGCGTAGCCGGCATTTGCTGGGCCCCGAAGGTGTCGGCGCCCCGCATTTTGTCCGAGCGCGGCCGCGCGCGGTCCGTTCAGCCAGTGGGTTCTGCCGGCCTCAAGGCAATCGAGTCCCTTGGCTGCCTCCATATTCGTCGGACATCCTTGCCGCGGAATGCTGAGATCGCTTTGACGACGAGCTGGGAGGCCGCAATAGCGATCAGGATTGACAGGCACAGTGCCAGGACCGGGTCGAGCCAATAGAGCCCATTCGTGACCAGGATGATGACGCCGGCGACGGCAATCGCCGTCGCTGCTGCTGCGTCCCGCGGAATTACGCGGATCTACGATGCGTCATTGGGCAGACGGCGCTCCTGGCGGCGGTTCAATTCCCCCATCTCCACCATTCGGTCGCTGTCACGCGGTGCTTGCGTACCCGGCAGCAAGCGGTTCCGCCGATATGATTTCATTTCACCTGATATCTTGATCGGGTGACACTCGCTCTCGCTGCGTTGCTGCTCTTCTGCGCGCTGCTCACCGCTCTCGGTCTGTTCCAGTTGGCGCTCATCGCCGGGGCGCCCTGGGGGCGGCTCGCCTGGGGCGGAGCAGATCGTGTGCTCTCCGCGCGGAGGCGTTGGGGGAGCGCGGTCGCGATCGTGCTCTATGCGCTGTTCGCGGCAGTCTTCCTCGCCGTCTCCGGGATGGTCGCTATGGGCGTGCCCGACGTGGCCGTCAGGGTCGTCGCCTGGGTCGTTGTGGCGTACCTCGCGCTGGGAGCGATCATGAACGCGTTCTCTCGGAGCAGGCCGGAGCGCTACACGATGGCGCCGCTGTCCGGAGTGCTCGCGGTTCTTGGCGCTGTGGTGATCCTGCTCTGACTGCCCGACCCGTACGCGCTCTCGACCACGACCACGACGAGGAGGACGGTCAGAACTCCTGCGCGAGGTCGGCAAGCAGGCGCGCCCCGTATCCCGTGGCTCCGCTGGAGCGCCACGAGTCGTCCGTCGCGGACTGCATGGTGCCGGCGATATCGATGTGCGCCCACGGCGTCCCGCCGACGAATTCGTCCAGGAAGAGCGCCGCCGTCGTCGCGCCGGCATACGGGCCGCCCAGGTTCGAGATGTCGGCGACGTCCGAGTCGAGCTGCTTGCGGTACGCGCGCTCCAGCGGGAGCTGCCAGAGCTGTTCGGCGGTCGAATCGGAGGAGGCGCGCACGCGGTCGGCCAGCTCCTGGTCGTTGGCGAAGAGGGCGGCGGTGACGGGTCCGAGTGCCATGAGTGCGGCCCCGGTGAGGGTCGCGATGTCGACGATCGCGTCCGGCTCCCACTCGGTCGCGAGCACGAGCCCATCCATCATGGCCAGTCGCCCCTCGGCGTCGGTGTTCTTGACCTCGACGGTCTTCCCACCCCGCGCCGTCAGAACGTCGCCGAGCTTGTAGGCCGATCCGGACGGCATGTTGTCGGTGCACATCAGCCAGGCGGACACGTCCGCGGTGACACCCAGCGCGCGGAGGGCCGTGAAGGCTCCCAGGATCGCCGCCGCGCCGCCCATGTCCATCTTCATGAGCAAGTGCATCGGGTCGGAGGGCTTCAGCGAGATCCCGCCGGAGTCGTACATGATGCCCTTGCCCACAAGGGCGAGCTTGCGGTCCGCGCCCCCGTGGTAGCCGAGGCGGATCATGCGCGGCTCCTCGGCGCTCCCCGCGTTGACGCCCAGCACGCCGCCGCAGCCCAGAGCGATCAGGTCGTCCCGGTCGAACAGCTCGACGTCGAATCCGTACGCGGCCCCGAGGTCGACGGCCACCTCGCCGAGGTTCTGAGCCGTCAAGTGGCCGGGGGGCGTGTTCGCGAGGTCGCGAGCGACCGCCGCGGCGCGCACCGTCGCCGCAGCGCGGGCCGCCCCCTCCCGGAGCCCCTCACCGTCGGACCCGGTGGCGGCGATCTCGACACGAGCCGGCACCGGCTCCGTGTACTCCGCGCGGAGCGCCCGGTAGCGGTAGCGGGCGAGCAGGAGGCCCTCGATGACGGCCTGCACGGCCGCATCCGGCGTCGTTGCGTCGATACCGCTCACGTCCAGGCCGATCCGCGCGAACCGGGCCGTTGCGCGGGCGAAGGCGGCAGCGATATCCCGGAGCGATCTGGTGGTGACCTCCGACGTGGGACCCGTTCCGACGGCGACCAGAGCCGGCCCGGCCGGTTGCGGAACAACGAGCGTCTCGGACTTCTTGCCGGCGAACCCGGCGCGTTCCAGTGCCGCCCGGTCGAGCCCGAGCCGTTCGGACACAGCGCCGCTGTCGGCGACCAGCACACCGACCGCGTCCAGGCCGGGGCCGAGTTCGTCGACGAACGCGACGTCGATCTCGTCCAGCCAGGCGAGAGACGGCACGGGGGTGAAGTCGTTCGGGATGAGTTTCGCCGGGTCATGGGTCTGCATGGTTCATGCCTCCTGTTCGCGTCGGTCGTCGAGGAGATCGGTCGGGTCGTCCTCGATCGAGGAGGGGTCGTCCGGTTCCAGCTGCTCGGGGAGTTCGTCGCGGAGCTTGTCGGGCATCCGGGTGGCGGGGATGATCGCGAGCAGCGACAGAGCTGCCAGGACGAGGAGGGAGATCTTCAGCGCCTGCAGGCGGGCGTTCTCGTTGACGGCGACGGCGGCGTCGACCTCCGCCGGCGACGCATCGGTCTTCGACAGCACATCCTTCAGGTGGTCGTTGGTGACGAAGTTGACGTTGTCCAGGTTCACCTGCGCGACCAGAGCCGGGCGCAGCTCCGGGTGGGCGTCCGCCTGAGAGACGACGAGGCCGGATAGCACACTGACGGCGAAGACGCTGATGACCGCGATGCCGACACTGCCGGACAGGTTGTGCACGAGGCCTCGCCAGGCGCCGACATCTCCAGCCAGTGGCTTCGGCGCCCTGGACAGCAGCGTGTTGAACACCAGTGCGACGATCGAGCCCTGGCCGAGGCCGAGCAGGATCAGGCCGATCACGACGAAGAACTGGCCCCATTCGTTGCGGATCGTGAAAGCCAGCAGGGTGAGCGCCAGCGCGACCACGACGAAGCCGATCGCGCCGAGCTGACGAGGAGAGAACCTCCCGTACAGAGTCGCGACGAGGGTCGAAGCGAGGAAGATCGAGATCGTGTACGGGATGATCGAGAAGCTCGTCTCGATACCGCTCAGGCCCTGCACCACCTGCATGTAGAGCGGGAGGAGGAAGTTCGCGGCCGTTCCGACGAACAGCATGATGGCCATGCAGGCGGTGATCGCGAGCTCCGACCGGGAGCGCAGGACTCGGAGGTCGAAGATGGGGGATCCTGCCTGGGTGCGCAGCCGCCGCCGGACCCAGACGAAGAACAGCTGCCCGCCTATCAGACCGAGCAGGATGAGCACGGGAGCGGGGGACAAGCCCAGGATGGTGAAGGGAGCGCCGTCGGACGCGACGACGAGGCCCCACGGTTCCAGGCCGCTGAAGCCGAAGCTCAGGAAGATGATCGACACCGCCGCGATCAGCGCGCCCGTCCAGTCGATGTTGAGGAGCGGCTGCGAGACGACCTTCTTCAGCCGGGTGCTGAGGAGCAGGTTCACGGCTCCGAGGGCGACCATGAGCACGAAGGACCAGCGCCAGCCGATGCTGGTCGCGAAGGTCCCGGCGATGAGAAGGGCCAGGACGCCGGCGAGGGGGATCGCGGCTGCGAGCAGCCCGATCGCCGTGGCCTGCTGCTTGCCGTGGTAGTTGGTCGCGATGAACACCGTGAGAGCGGGAGCGATCAGCGCGATGACCGCCCCTGATGCTGCCTGCGCGATGAAGAGGACGCCGCCGCTCGGGGCGAGCGCCACTCCGAGCATCGCCAGCGCGTGGATGGCGACCGCGATCTGGAAGACGCCCTTGCTGCCGAAACGCGAGCCGACCTTCGCCCCGAGCAGGATGAACGCCGCCATGGCGAAGGTGCCCGCGGTGATCGCCGTTCCGACGCTGGTCGCCGCGATCCCGAGATCGTGGGTGATGCCGGCCATCGAGACCGTCAAGGCGTTCACGGCGAACGACGCCTGCACCTGGGTGAGCACGACGATGGCGAGTGGCAGCCAGCTGGTGCGGACGGACGGGGCATGGTCGCTCATCGCTTCTCCTCGAGTCACCGACAGCATCCGTTCGCGCCCGCGGGCCTGAACGTGGGCTCAGTCTCTCCTACCCCTGGTTCGAGCGGAAGGGGCATTGCTAGTGTCCTGACACATGAGCCCGTCGGTGGTGACCGTGGTGATCCTGGCGCTCGCCGTGATCGCGTTCGTGAGTGGACGCATCCCGACGGGACTGGTGGCCGTGGGTGTCAGCCTTGCGCTGCTCGCCACGGGAATCCTCGACCTGCCGCAGGCGTTCGCGGGCTTCTCCGACCCGGCTGTGATCCTCATCGCCTCGTTGTTCGTGGTCTCGGAAGGGCTGGACTCCTCCGGGCTGACCGCGTGGACCGGCCGTCAGCTCGTGCAGCGTGGCGGCGGCGAACCACGCAGGCTCACGATGCTGGTCATGCTGGTGGTCGCCGTCCTCTCGGCACTGATCAGTGTGAACGGCGCAGTGGCGGCTCTGCTCCCGGTGGTGGTGGTCATCGCCTCCCGCATCGCCGTGGCACCCGGCAGGCTCTTGCTCCCGCTGGCGTTCGGGGCGCATGCAGGATCGCTGCTGACGCTGACGGGAAGCCCGGTGAATGTGCTGCTCAGCGAGTACGCCGCCGCGTCCGCCGGACGCCCGTTCGGGTTCTTCGAATTCGCGCTGGTCGGCGTGCCGCTGGTGATCGGAAGCGTGCTGATCGCCGTCCTGTTGGGCCGGCGTCTCATCCCGACACGCTCACCGGCCACGATGACCAAGGACCTGAGCGAACATGCCCGGACGCTCCTCCGCGAGTATCCGAGCGTGGAGTCGGACTCTCTGATCGCCGCGGATGCGGGCGTTGCGGAGGTACTCATCCCGCCGCGGTCCCCGCTCGTCGGTGCGCACGCCTTCCCGGGGATGGTGACCGACAGTGGCGACCTGGTGCTGCTGGCCGTGCACCGCGGGGGAGAGGCGGTGGAGGGCGAGTCGACCCTCGAGGCCGGTGACGTCCTGCTGCTCGAGGGGCGCTGGGAGCACCTCGACGCCAACCTCGCAGACCCCGCCGTGCTCGTGGTGGATCAGCCGGATGCCGTGCGGCGCCAGGCCGCACCCCTGGGGTGGCGTGCGTGGACCGCGCTCGCCATCCTGATCGTCATGGTCGTGCTGCTGGCCACGGGAGTGTTCCCGCCGGCGGTGACCGGACTTCTCGCGGCAGCGGCGATGGTCCTCACCCGCGTCGTGTCGGTCGAGCGCGCCCACCGTTCGATTTCCTGGACCACGCTCCTGCTGGTCGCGGGGATGATCCCCCTGTCGACCGCTATCACCCTGACGGGAACGGCGGCCACGATCGCGACCGGGCTGATCGACCTCGTCGGAGGCGCCGGGCCGACCGCCGTGCTCGCCGCGCTGTGCGTGGTGGCGGCGATCTTCGGCCAGCTCATCAGCAACACGGCCACGGCGCTCATCATCGCCCCGATCGCGGTGTCTGTCGCCGCGACGCTCGACGTGTCCCCGCTGCCGTTCCTGATGGGGATGGCCGTGGTCTGCGCGGCCGCCTTCCTCACCCCGGTCGCCACCCCCGCCAACTTCATGGTGATGGGACCGAGCGGGCTCCGCTTCACGGACTACTGGAAGCTCGGACTGCCGCTGCTGCTGCTCTTCCTGACCGCGGCCATCGGACTGGTTCCGCTCATCTGGCCGTTCTGATCCGCGCCGGCGCGACGGCTGTCTAGCCAGGGGACGCCGCTCGCATTACGGTGTCGCGCACAACGACTCGAGCCTGTTCGTGTGACGCACGCAGCGCTCTGGGAGGCACCATGTCGGTTTCAGCAGAAGACAAGCGTTCAGCCGAGGAGAAGCCGGTCGAGCCCGAAGCTGCTCGCGCCCTCGACCGAGCATTCGACCGGGAGTTGAGGGCGTCGCGGAGTGCGCACCTGCGGGCCTCGCGGCGTGCAGAAGAGGTCGCCCGGACGCTCATCAGCGTCGACGAACGGTTCCTCGAACTGACCACCGCGATCGGGCGGCTGGAGGCTCCGCTCGTGGTGCCGCGGGAGGTCAATCCCACGCCGGGCGAGCTGCACACGTTGAGCCTGACCACCGCCGGAAGCACGGACCGTCTCTTCTTCGCGGGACCTCCGTACGACGAGACGTGGACCACGTTCCAGCCTGCCGGGGCAGCCGGGACCCAGGCTCGCGGCCCCAGCGTGTACAAGCAGCAGGGCAGCATGTTCATCGACCTGATCGAGACCTACGTCGACCGCCCGGTGGCGGAAGGCGGGTGGATGTACGCAGGCGCAGGCCTCGGACTGTGGTTCAAGCCGAAGGCGCCATCCACGTATGTCCGGGTCTCGGGGCTGGTGGACTACGCCTACGACTGGGCCGACAGCTCCAGCCTGCAGGTGGCGCACAACCGCGCGCAGCTCTGCGTGATGGTGCAGCACCGCCGGGGACCGGGCGACATGGAGACGATCCTCGACACCCGGGACCAGCTGTGGAGCGACGGCACCTCCTGGTACGAGGACCACAGCGACAGCGGTGGCGGCTACTGGCCGAACCAGAACTACTTCTGGGGGACGAGCAGTGACTGGTACCTCGTCTGGTTCTGGATGAACGGCGGGATCGACTTCTCGACGAAGGACACGATCGGGTCGAGCAAGGCGTTCCAGACCTGGCACGCCCGGGTGCCGTTCATGGTCTTCGAGGAGTGGGCGTGATCGTCAGTCGCGGGCGAACGCCATCGCTGCCTCCTGTGCGAGATCGACGAACGGCTCGCCGCTGACGTCGACAGCGACGCGCTGTATGGTCCCACCCGTGAAGGGCCACGGAGACTCGCCCGCGTAGTCGGAAGTGACCGGTTCTGCCGTGTCCTTCCCGACGTTGAGACCTTCTCCCGCGATGGAGAACTTGCCCGGCTGGGTCCTGATCGTCGCTGAGCCGACGGCGTCCTTCCCGATGTGGAGCGTGAGCGTGCCCTCCGCAGGCATCGTTCCCGGTGTCATGTCGAAACTGGCGGAGAGGACGACCTGGCCGGTCGGCACGGGACGATCGGATTCGACGATCTGCTCGTCCATTCCGACCCAGTTGTAGACGTACTTCAGCCGGCCGTCCTTGATGTACAACGCGTGGCCGCCGAAGCGCGCACCATGCGAGAACAGCACTCCGGTCGCGTCCGGGCCGTCGATGTCGACCTGCGCGGCGACGGTGTACGAACGGTTACGGATGTTGGGCGCCACCGACTCCGGCACCTCCGAGCCGCCGGGGTAGAAGATGTACCGGTTGCGCGGTTTCGCAATCTGCGGCCGCTCGGTGCCGAGGATCTCCACCGCGTTCCGGTTCTCCAGCGGTAGCGCGTTGTACATGCCGGCCTGAACCCACCACAGCGAGATCAGCTCTTGCAGTAGTTCGGGATGCTCGGCCGCGACATCATTCACCTCGCTCGGGTCCGCGTTCGTGTCGTACAGTTCCCACTGCTGTGCCTCGTAGTCGGCCCACGCGTCGGGTGCCGCGGGGGACACGGCGACCGCCTTCCAGCCGTCTCTCCACAGCGCCCGGGTCCCGCCCATCGAGTAGAACTGCGAGTGCTTGCCGGTGTCGGCCTCAGCATCCGCGAAGGAGGCGTCGAAGGCGACACCCTCGATGGGGTGTTGCGTGTACCCCTTGAGCGTCTCGGGCGGTTCGATGCCGAGGGAGTTGTAGATCGTGGGGACGATGTCGATCGCGTGCGTGTACTGGCGCCGGCTCCCGCGGTCGGTGATCTTCGCGGGCCAGGAGACGATCATCGGGTCCGCCGTGCCGCCTTCGAAGTTGGAGTACCTCTTCCACAGCTTGAACGGGGTGTTGAAGGCCCACGCCCATCCGGTGGGGTAGTGGTTGTAGGTGAGGGGGCTGCCGAGCACGTCGAGGTACTTCAGGTTGTCCTCGATGCGGTCGGGGAGTCCGTTGAACAGCTTGTTCTCATTCACCGAGCCGTTGGGGCCGCCCTCGCCGGAGGAGCCGTTATCGGAGACCAGGACGATCAGCGTGTTGTCCGTCTGTCCACTCTCGTCCAGATAGTCGAGCAGGCGCCCGATCTGGTCGTCGACGTGGCTCAGAAAGCCAGCGTAGACCTCCGCCATCCGGGCGAAGAGCCGCTTCTCGTCGTCGTCCAGCGTGTCCCATGGGCGCACCGTGTCGAGCTCGGGCCAGGGTGTGCCGTTCGAGCTGGTGCGGTCGGCATAGGGGTTGATCGGCGACAGTTCGGCGTTCTCCGGAATCACGCCGAGTGTCTTCTGACGCTGGAAGACCTCCTCGCGGTACGCCTCGTAACCCATGTCGAACTTACCGGCGTAGCGGTCCGCCCACTCCTTCGGCGCGTGGTGCGGAGCGTGCGTGGCGCCGGGACAGAAGTAGAGCAGGAAGGGCTTGTCCGGCGCGACCGCTTTCGCGTCGCGGATGAAGGAAAGGGCCTTGTCGGTGATGTCGACACTGAAGTGATAGCCCTCTTCGGGAGTGGCCGGTTGCTCGACCGGGTGGTTGTCATGCACGAGGTCGGGGTACCACTGGTTCGTCTCGGCGCCGAGGAATCCATAGAACCGCTCGAAGCCGCGGCCCAGCGGCCACTGGCGGCGCACCGACGCCAGATTCATCTCGTCCTCGGGAGTGAGGTGCCATTTGCCCACGGCGTACGTGTTCCAGCCCCGCTCGCCGAGCACCTCGGCGATGTTGCCGCACTCGAACGGAATGTGTCCGCTCGAGTTCGGGAATCCCGCCGCCGCCTCCGTGATGCTGCCCATGCTGTTAGTGGTGTGGTTCCGGCCGGTCAGGAGGCAGGAGCGGGTGGGCGAGCACAGCGCGGTGGTGTGGAAGTTCGTGTAGGTGAGGCCGTTTCCCGCGATGCGGTTGATGTTCGGCGTCTGGATGAGCCCTCCGAACGGTTCCATCGCGGAGAAGCCGACATCGTCGAGCACGATGTAGAGCACGTTGGGCGCGCCGTCCGGTGCTGACGGTTGCGCGTACGGACCCCAGTCCGGGGTCGACTTGGTGATGTCGAGATTGATGACGCCCTTGAACGGAACACCCATTGTGATAACCCCCAGTCGGTTGACGCGCTCATTCTCGCCCGCGCCGGCCCGCGCGCACCAGGGCCGATCGCGGTCATTTTTCAGTCCGGGAAGACGCTGGCCCAGTCGCCCTTCACGCTCACGACCGTGAAGCCCTCGGCGTCCGCGGCTGCGAGCGCATCCTCAGCGCCCTTGTCGTACGGGAGGTCGCCGCGGCCCGTGTCGTCGTCGTGGTGGATGAGCAGACTGAGGCTGAGGGGATGCTTCTGCACGTACTGGAGCATCGGAACGTCGCCATTGGAGTTGCCTACCGCGACGAGCGGCCGCTTCCCGATCCGGCTCCAGATCCGCACCGGCTTCTCCGGCCCGTCGTCGAGGAAACTGAACGTCGAGCCGTAGCGCACCTCGCCGTCCTCGTAGACGAGCCCTACAGCGGAGCCGACGACCCGTTCGGGCGGGATTCCGTAGTTCGCGACGGTCATCGGCCGCATGAAGTCTCTGTCGCCGCCGGAGACGATGTAGCAGGTGAAATCGTTGGCTTCCAGGTACCGCAGAAGCTCCACCATCGGCTGGTAGACCACCCTGCTGTAGGGACGGCCCAGCGTCAGGTGGTGGGCGCTGCGGTAGAACTCGTCGACGGCTTCCTCGTACGCCTCGACGCTCATGCCTGCGGTGAGCTTCAGAAGAGCGCCGACAACCAGGTGAAGGTCGGCGTCGTCGCCGGCGTAATGCTTGTCGATGGCAGAGCCGAGCCACGAGAAGTCCTGAGCGACGACCGACCGGTAGGGCTCGCTCTCCGCCAGCGACGGATCGGCCTGTGCGGCTGCCGCCCACTGTTGGACGATGAAGTGCAGTTGTGTCGGCATGGGCTTCTCGGTCCACAGCGTCCCGTCGTTGTCGAAGACCGCGATGCGCTCCTCGGCAGGGACGTGGTCGGGGCCGTCGCCCACGATGGGCCCGACGAAAGAAAGGATCTCCCGCCGGGTCGACGAGTCGACCCACGATGGCAAGACCCGCGAGCCCGCTTCGGCGTTGATCGGCTTGGAGTTGATCGGCATCAGCTGTCCGGCCGGAAGCCGCTGGTAGCCTCCTCGTAGGTGGTGTGCGGCCGCTTCGGATACGAGAGCGCCGGTGGCGGCACCTCCGTATGCTCCAGCGCCGCCAGAACGAGCTCCTCGACGAGACGGGAAGCGGTCGAATTGCGCCGCCGCGCGATGCGGACGAGCGCTGCATACTCCGCCTCGCCCAGATGCAGCCTCAGCGGGATGCCGCCTGCGGCATGCCCCGGCCCCAGTGTGGTCGCCCCGACGTTCTCCCCGCTCCCCATGAGGGGATTGTCCAACACCGACGGCATCGCGGGAAGACCGCATTTTCGGCAGAGAAATGTGTGTTGCCGAGGTCGCACCGGGAGGTGCATCATGCGGGCGAGCGCTCCATCGGCGGTCGGAAAGGCGGGTCCCATGTCTCAGGTACGGATGACCACAGGCTGGGTCGGCTGGGCGTACTTCGCGTCCATCCTGCTTCTCATCGGTGCGGCCATCGACATCTTCTACGGCATCATGGCGATCGTGGGCCCGAACACCGCCTACTTCATCACCGGCAGCGGAGCCGCCGCGTTCAACGTCGCGGCCTGGGGCTGGTGGTCCCTGATCATCGGCGTCCTGCTGCTGCTCGCCGGGATCTTCCTCATGCGCGGCGCGATGTGGGCCCGCGTCTTCGCCGTCATCATCGCGAGCGTGAATGCCGTGTCGCAATTGATGTCGCTCCCGGCCCAACCGTGGTGGTCCATCGTGATGGTGGCCATCGACGTCCTCGTGATCTACGCCGTCACCGTGCACGGGCGCGAATTGCGCTCCTGACGCTCGTGGCTGGTCGGGAGGAGGAGAGCGAGAAGACCTTTCTCGCTCTTCTCCTGTACCCGGACGACTCCCGTGACGCGTTCAGCGTCCGGCTTCCGCTGGTCGGAGCGCGGCCGCCGGGACTCCTGCGGACGTCGGCGACGTTCGAGGGCGCCCGGGCGGTCGAAGTGTTCCGGCTGGCCGATGCGAGTTCCTGGCCCGAGGTCGCGGCCTTCCTCTACGAGGAGACCCTCCCGGGCACGGTGAAGGACGGGAGCAGGGTCGAGCAGGTGCTCATGCCGGATGACTGACGGCCTCCGGCAGGTCAGCGCACTTTCGCTTATATCCGGCGGATATCAGCTGATTCGTTGCACGGCCAGGTATGCGGCGATCAGCCCTGCGATGGTCCAGCTGACCAGGCTGCCGATGAGGAACTCCTCGGCCTTCGACCCGCGGCGGCCGTCGGCGCTGATCTCGGGGAAGCGCACGATGCCCTTGGCGGCGAGCAACCCCACGATGACGGCTTCTGCGCCGAACAGGGCGAGAGCAACGATCAGGATGCGCTCCAGCGGTCCGATGACACGTCCACCGCGGAGCGCCGTGACGGGGGCGCCACCGTGCTTTCCCGTTTCTGCTGTGTCGGTGTCCTCGACGACGGAGGCCACCTCACGCGCACGGAACTCGACGGTCCAGCGGCGCTGCGGAGCGTCTTCGAGCGGCGCGTCCGTCGACATGGTCCGTCCGAAGGCCGCGCGGCACACCACATTCGCCGTTCGCGTGAGGATGAGCGTCCCGGCCACGGCGGCGACGGCGAGACCGAGCGAGAGGGGGAGGCCGGCGCTCGTCGTGTAGTCGGCGAATGCCCGCGACCAGGCGGCGTCGTCGGCGGTCGGGCGCTCGACGACAACCATCACGGCGATCAGGGGGACGGCCAGGATCGCCGCCGCCAGCAGGGGGAGGTGGCCCCGGCCGCGCAGGAACCGGGACTCCGTCCACAGCCAGGCGAGCCCGCACAGCGCGACGACGACCGCCCAGGCGGGAGGGGTCCCGAGTGCGAGCCACCCGCCGACGGGGATCGCCAGAGCGGCGGCGCAAGCGACTGCGCCGCCGGGCGTCCGCTCGTAAGCGCGCCCGCGAACCCGGCGCCGTCCCGCCAGTCCGATGACGATGTCGATCACCGCAAGGGTGAGGAGCAGTACGGCCGAGATCATGCCGGCTTCACCTCCCGGAAGAGTTCGATGCCCGCTGCGAGAGCGACAGCCCCCGACCGGTGCAGGGTCTGGGAGACAGCGGACTGGGCGATCCGTTCCTCCTGCGCGAGTTCCTTCTGAGTGCGTCCCTCGAGCAGGCCCGCCGCCAGCCGGCGTTCGCGCGCCTTCATTCGTGCGATCGTGTGATCGCGTTGCAGGAAGAGCGCATCCACCGCCGCGGTGAGGGGGGCGTCTTCGGCCACGAGCCAGGTGCGCACGGACGGCTGGCCGCGGTCTTGCCGGTCATGAGCCGTCGTTATCGCCTCGCGTGCACGCCACCACGCCGACCCGTCCTGGATGGTCCCGCCGCCCTGCCCCGGCTCGATCTCGGTCGCTTCCCCGACGCCGAGGCCGAACCGGCAATCGAGCTCATCGGGAAGGGTCAGGAGAACCAGCGCCGTGGCCCCCAGCGCGGAACCGAGATCGGGGTAGCGGGCCTGGAACTCGTCGCCGACGGTGGCCCAGAGCGGCTGCTCGGTGGGGAAACGCCGGTCGGCTCGGGCGAAGACGGCGCGCATGGCATCCTGGGCCTGGGACCTGTTCGCCAGGTTCCGGGAGCCCACGATGTCGGCGATCAGAGCAACGGTGGGAGTCATCGCACCACAATATCGCTTATATCTCGTGAATATAAGCGGTTTTGCGGAAAATCTGCCACACCGACTTGTGCGCTCACCAGTGCGTCCGAATCCAATCGAGCGTCACACCGAAGGCGGTCAGCACCGAAACATGCCCCTCGCGGGGCCGGATCCACAACTCCCCGTGGGGCAGGCCCTCCAGCAGGGCGGCTGCGTGCGGTGCCGGGACGACGCGGTCCGACCCGCCCTGAACCAGCAGAACCGGTGACCGGACGGCCCGGAGCTCGACCCCCCACGGCGACACGTAGGCGAGGTCGTCGTCGGCTTCGCCCGACGGGCCCTCCGCCGACCCCCGGCCGGCGTCGGCTCCCAGCGGACCCCACGCGCCGTTCAGCGCCTCGAAATCGCGCGGCGTGAAAGAGTCGGGATCGAATTCCGCCGTCTCGGCGTACGAGAGTCGTGCTGCACGGCCGGCGAGGGCCGCCTGCAGGCCGCCCGGGGCGACCATCCCCGAGAACCAGTCGGGGGACCCGTCGAAGGGAGCAAGCCCGGCGAGCGTCACGACGGCGGAAGTCCGGTCTCCGGCGAGGGCTGCCAGCGCCAGGGCGTGCGGACCACCGCCGGATGCTCCCGCTGTCGCGAACCGGTCCACGCCCAGGCCATCGAGCACCGTGAGCACGTCGGCGGCCGCATCGGCGACCGACCGTCCCGGCCATGCGTCCGAACCCGGATAGCCGGGCCGCGTCACCGAGACCACCCGGAATCCGCGCGCGGCGGCCTCGTCGGCGACCGGCTCGATCACGGCACCGGTCTGGGGTGTGCCGTGGTGCCAGACCAGGACCGGGGCGTCCGCCCCTCCTCCGGTGTCGAAATAGCGCACCGTGCGGCCGTCGGCGGTCCGAAGGTGCTGCGGTCCGGTCACGGCTGCCAGCCCTCCAGCTCGGCGAGCAGTTCGCGCTTCCGCTCGGGCGACGCGAACGAGGCCTCGATGGAGTTGCGGGCGAACCGTCGAGCCTGCTGCTCGGTCAGCCCGAGCGCATCCCGCACCGCCGTGAAGTTCTGGCCCGCGTAGCCGCCGAAATAGGCCGGGTCGTCCGAGTTGACCGTGACGAGCACGCCCGCGGCGTCCAGCTTCAGCAGGGGATGCTCGCGGAGGTCGGGAGTCGCCTGCAGCCGCAGGTTGGAGAGCGGGCAGACCGTGAGCGGGACGCGCTCTGCGGCCAGCCGAGCGACCAGCTCCGGGTCTTCGATGGACCGGATGCCGTGATCGATCCGTTCCGCGTGCAGGAGGTCGAGCGCCTCCCGGACGTAGGCGGGCGGTCCCTCCTCGCCCGCGTGCGCGACCGCGTGGAGCCCGGCGGCACGCGCGCGGGCGTAGACGCCCTCGAACAGCGACGGCGGGAACCCCACCTCGGCCGAGTCGAGACCGACACCGACGATCCGGTCCGTCCGTGCGAGACCCGCGGTGAGCGCCTCCTCTGCCGACGCGACGGACTGATCGCGCAGGAAGCACAGGATGAGCGCCCCGCTCATCCCCAGGTCGCGCTCGGCCTCGTCGAGGGCGTCGCCGATCCCGTCGACCACCGCGTTGAACGGGACTCCGCGGGCTGTGTGGGCTTGCGGGTCGAAGAACAGTTCCACGTGACGGACGCCCTGGGCGTGCGCCCGGCGGAGGTAGCTGCGCGTCAGCTCGGCGAAGTCGTCGCGTGTGAGCAGTACGGCCATGGTCGCGTAGTAGAGGTCGAGGAACGACTGCAGATCGTCGAAGTCGTACTGGGCCGAGAGCTCGGCGACGGTGGCGAAGGGCAGCTCCACACCGTTCCGCGCGGCGAGTTCGAAGGCGAGTCCGGGCTCCAGGGTGCCCTCGATGTGGAGGTGGAGCTCGGCCTTCGGCAGGGAGAGCAAGGCTTCATCGGTCAGCGCGCCGTGGGTCATGCGTACGATCCTCCCACCGACCTGCGACTCTGCACCGGAGGCGGCGGGCGCGGGGCCTCAGCCGATGCGCAGCAGGATCTTTCCGCGGTGCGCCGACGACTCCATGCGCCGGTGGGCGGCAGCGGCGTCCTCGATGTCGAACACCGAGTCGATGACGGGGTGGACGCGGCCCTCGGCCAGCAGAGGCCAGACATTCTCCCGAACGGCCGCGATGATCGCGGTCCGTTCGGCCAGCGGACGTGCCCGCAGGGTCGTGCCGTGCACGGACGCACGCTTGCGCATCAGCAGGCCCATGTCGACGGACGCCGGTTCGCGATCCCGGACCGCGATCGACAGGATGCGGCCGCCGACGGCCAGGGCGTCGAGGTCGCGGGCGATGTACGCGCCGCCGACGATGTCGAGGACGACGTCGACGCCGCGGCCATCCGTGAACGCGCGGACGGCCTCCACGAAGTCCTGGTCGCGGTAGTTCACCGCCGCGTGCGCTCCGACCTCGCGGCAGAAGGCGGCCTTGTCGTCGCTGCCCGCGGTGGCGATGACGTCGGCTCCGAACGCCCTGCCGAGTTGGATGGCCATGGTACCGATCCCGCTCGACCCGCCGTGGACGAGCAACGCCTCCCCGGCGGAGAGCCGGCCGATGCCGAAGACGTTCGACCAGACCGTCGCGGTGACCTCGGGCAGGCCGGCTGCCTCCACCAGGTCGACCGCATCGGGGACGGGAAGGACGAGCCCGCTGTCGACGGTCACGTACTCGGCATATCCGCCGCCGGGAAGGAGCGCGCAGACCCGGTCGCCCGCACTCCACTCACCGACCTCTGAGCCCACCGCGTCGATCGTTCCCGAGACCTCCAGGCCAGGCCACTCGGGCGCGCCCGGGGGCGACGGGTAGTGACCGCGACGCTGGCTGAGGTCGGCTCCGTTCAGCCCCGCCGCCGCGACGCGGATGCGGACCTCGCGCGCGCCGGGAACCGGATCCGGGCGCTCCTCGAGCCGCAGGACGTCCGCATCTCCCGGATGGGACACGACGACAGCACGCATCAGGAGCGACCAGCGGGCTGCGAGGATCCGGCGCGGTCGGGACGCCGGCCGAGCACATCCCGCACCTTCACCTTGTTGGTGTACTCGATCGAGCCGTACCGGAACAGCCGCACGGCGATCCTGAGCACGACGAACGCGAGCACGAACAACTCGACGATGATGATGATCGCCTGCCACAGCGGCAGGGAGCCGAAGGCGTTCAGGATGAGTGCGGTGATCGGCGCCGTATACGGGAAATAGGCGAGCAGCTGCACGATCGGCGACTGCGGGGAGCTGATCGCGAAGCCGGACGCGTAGAGCGGGATCACGACGGCGAAGATGACAATGGAGAACACCGGCGCAGCATCCTTCGCGGTCGGCATCACCGCCCCGACCGCCACCAGGGTGCCGGTGAACAGGGCGAAGCCGCCGATCAGGATGAGCGTGCCCACGATCATCTTCTGCGGATCGAACACGAGCCCGCTCAGGTCGAGGCTCGGGATCTGCAGCTGATTCCGGAAGAACAGATACCCGATCAGGAGGGGCAGCGCGAACACCGCCAGCTGGATGATCCCGATCGCGAAGAGCGAGATCACCTTGCCCAGCAGCAGGTTGGTCGGGTTGATCGTCGTCAGGATCATCTCCGTGACGCGATTCTCCTTCTCCTCCAGGGTCGAGTTCAGCATCTGGTTGCCGAGGAAGACGATGACGACGAAGAACGCAGCGAGGAAGATCAGCGCGGGCAGGATCGCCTCGAAACCAGGCGCGACCGCGCCGTTCAGGAACGTGGTCGTACTCGACTTCACGTCGCCGCGGAGCACGGAGACGGTGACGGGGTCGTCGAGCTTCTGCTCCACGCTGGCGGACAGCAGCGACTCGGCCACTGCCGAGTACTTGCTGTTCTGGAAGACACCGGCGTCCTCGCCGTAGACGCGGATGGCCTGCTTTGCCGGGTCGGCGGGGTAGTCGAAGTAGGCGGGGGTCCCGCCGATCTGCACCTCCTCGACGCCCTCGGACTCCGATGCGATCTCGGTGCCGCCGTACTGCTTCGCGATCCCCGGATCCACGAGTCCCGACGCGTCGGCGTACAGGAACTCGAACCGGGCGTTCTTCTGCTGATCGGCCGTGTTCGCGGTGGAGACATTGGAGGCGATGATCAGGCCGCCGAGGCCGAAGACGAGGATCGGGAGGATCAGCGTGATCGCCCAGAACCGCCGCTTCGTGATCGTGCGGCGGAACTCGAACCCGATGACGGTGCTCAGATTGTGACGAGCCACGGTCAGTCCTCCTGGCTCTCGGCGCCGTAGACCTCGACGAAGATGTCGTCGAGGGATTTGCGGGTCGGGGCGAAACGCGACACGCGCACGCCCGCATCCACGAGGTCGCGCAGGATGCTCGCAGTGTCCGCACCATCGACCAGCTCCAGCTGTGCGCGACCTGAAGCGTCGGACAGGATCCGGTACGCAGGGGACGCGGGGATCGCCCCGTCGTGGTCGATGTGGATGATCGTGCCGCCGAACTGCTCCTGCACCTGCTCGACGGTTCCGTAGGCGCGCGCCATGCCGTCCTTCAACAGGATCACGCGATCGCAGAGGCGCTCGACCTCCTCCATCTGGTGGGTCACCATCATCACCGTCGAGCCGGCGCGCTTCTGGTCGTCGATGATGTCCATCAGCAGGCGTCGGTTGACGGGGTCGAAGCCCTTGGTCGGCTCGTCGAGGATGAGCAGCTCGGGATCGTTCATGATCGTCACGCCCAGCTGCACCTTCTGCTGCTGACCGCCGGAGAGCTTGTCGAGCCGGACCTTCTCTTTGTCGCCGATGCCGACGCGTTCGAGGTACGTGCGGGACCAGGTGCGCGCCTTTTCGGCGCCCAGCCCCTTGAGCCGCCCGAAGTAGACCATCACGTCGATCACGGACTCCTTCTTGTAGAGGCCGCGCTCCTCGGGCAGGTAGCCGAGCCGCTCGCCGGCCTCCGGGCTGAAGGGCCGCCCGTCGATGTGCAGCACGCCGGCGGTCGGCTGGTAGATACCCAGCAGGGCCCGGATCGTGGTCGTCTTCCCGGAGCCGTTGCTGCCGAGGAAGCCGAAGGTCTCGCCGCGTTCGATATCGAACGAGAGGTCGCGGATCACGGTCGTGCGGCCGAAGTCCATCCGGAAGTTCTGGATGTGGACCAGAGCTTCAGCGGTCGTCGTCGCCGTCTGTTCGCTCATGCCAGTGCCTCGATGAGGGCCGAGTGGATGGCGCCGTTGGAGGCGAGAGCGGACCCGTTGCCGGGGCCGGGGGAGCCGTCCACCGAGGTAAAGGTGCCGCCCGCCTCCTCGACGATCGGGATGAGCGCGGCGAGATCGTAGGTCTTGACGCCGAACTCGCCCACGGCATCCACGAGCCCCTCGGCCAGGAGCATGTACGACCACATGTCGCCGTACGCCCGGTCGCGCCAGACGCGTCGGGTCAGGGCGACGAGGCGATCCAGGTAGCCAGCCTCATCCCACTGGGCGATGCTCTGGAAGCTCAGCGAGGCGTGGTCGAGGTCGGAGACTCCGGAGACGCGGAGCGGACGTGGTTCGGCGCCCGGAGCGTCGGTCGTCCAGGCGCCGCTGCCCGCCGCCGCCCACCAGCGGCGGCCGAGCGCGGGCGAGCTGACCACGCCGACGCGAGGCACGCCGTCGAGGGCGAGGGAGATGAGCGTGCCCCAGACCGGCACGCCACGGAGGTAGTTGGCCGTCCCGTCGATCGGGTCGACGATCCACTGGCGGGCGGTGTCGCCCTCGGTGCCGTACTCCTCGCCGAGGATGCCGTCGTCCGGCCGCTCCGTGGCGAGGAGGTCGCGGATCGCCCGCTCGACGGCGAGGTCGGCCTCGGTCACCGGCGAGCGGTCGGGTTTGGTCTCCACATGGAGGTCGCGGTCGCGGAACCGGCTCGACGAGATCCGGTCGGCCGTGTCGGCGAGACGCAGGGCGAGTTCGAGGTCGGCAGCGAGAGGCTGCGGGGCTGCGAAGTCGGTCACAGGGTCGAGCCTAGCGGCGCCCTTGGCGGCCAGGCACGTGTGCACCTCGGCGAGCTGACGACCTCTGCTGAGCCCTTGTTGCCGGTGGTCCGCTCCCAATACGCTCACGGTAACCCGGCGGGCGCGAGCGGAGGCACGATGCGATACATCCGGAAACCGGTCAGTGCCTCCCACCCACCCGGTCCCGAGCGCGGCCAGGAAGCGCTCGCGAGCCGGCGGCCGCTCCTGTTCGGCTACCTGATCGCGCTCGGCGCGATCGGTGCGGTCGCCACCGGCTTCATGCTGTACGGCCTGCGGTCGATCATCTTCACGGTCTTCCTCGCGATGTTCGCGACCGTGGGGCTCGACCCGCTCATCCGCTGGTTCCAGCGCCACGGGATGAAGCGGTCCTGGGCCATCGTCACGGTCATCCTGATGGTGATCGGCGTGCTCGTGGGGATCATCTGGTTCGTCGTTCCGCTCATCGCCAATCAGATCTCGTTCCTTGCCACCGCCATCCCGAAAGAAGTCGCCACGCTGCGGGACGAGGGCTGGTTCGACTCCGCCAATGCGACATCGAACGGCGTGCTGGGCCAGCTCGTGAACTGGATCGCGGAGCAGTTCCAGAACCCGCAGACCTGGGCGACGATCGGAAATGGCCTGGTCGGCTTCGGGCTGTCCGTGCTGAATGCGGTCACGACCGGTTTCTTCATCGCCATCCTGACCATCTACTTCATCGCGTCGTACGACAGCACGAAGCAGGCCGCCTACCGCCTGGTGCGCCGCTCGCACCGGGCGCAGTTCGAGAGCTATTCCGAGCGGATCCTGCAGAACTTCGGCAAGTACCTCAGCGGGATGGTGATCCTCGCATTCTGCAACGCGGTCTACAGTCTCATCCTGCTGATCCTCACCGGAGTTCCCGGCGCCTTCCTCATCGCCCTCGTCGCCTTCTTCATCACGCTGATCCCGCTGATCGGGACCGTGCTGACGACGGCCGTCATGTCGGTGCTCGCGTTCATCCACTCGCCGGTCAGCGGCATCATCGTGCTCATCGCCATGCTGATCTACATGCAGGTCGAGGCGTACATCCTCACCCCGAAGGTGATGGGCAAGGCGGTGCAGGTGCCGGGTTCGGTGGTGCTGATCTCGGCGCTGGCCGGTTCCACGCTGTTCGGGCTGCCCGGAGCCCTGGTCGCGATTCCCATCTCGGCCGGCATCATCCTCGTGATCAAAGAGATCGTGATGCCCCGCAAAGACCGAAGCTGAACCGACCGATGCTCGATTGGCGAGCGACGCCGATCGGATGCTAGTGTTGTGCCTCGGTTCGGGAAACTGAGCCGGATGCGCCTCTAGCTCAATCGGCAGAGCAATTGACTCTTAATCAATGGGTTCAGGGTTCAAGTCCCTGGGGGCGCACCACACACCGCAGGTGGCGAGAAGCCCCCGATCCCTTAGAAACAGGGGATCGGGGGCTTCTCGGTTTGCTGCCCGCCGTTCACGCATCCACTTGACGCAACACGCCGTTGCGCGCGGGTCGGTGACGGCGTGTTGCGTCAACTAGATCGTTCCGTTGCCGGTGGTCAGGCGCAGCGGCGCGTCCGGGTCAGCGGTCGCGGGCGATGACCGAGAAGTCCTTCTCGCCGTGGCCGGCGTCGACGGCGCGCTGCAACTCGGCGGCGACCAGCGCGGCGGCTGGGAGGGGGACGTCGGCGGTGGCGAGCATCAGCCGGAGGTCCTTTGCGAGCAGGGCCGCCGAGAACTGGGTGTCGTCGAAGTCGCCGGAGAGCACGACCGGGCCCTTCATCGCAGCGATGGGAGCGATCGATGTCAGGGACAGCAGGGAGAGTACCTCGTCGCCGGAGAGACCACCGGCGCTGCCGAGGCGGAGGGACTCGCTCAGGGCTTCCATGGAGATGGCGAGGGCCAGGTTGGCCACGAGCTTCGCGGCCGCGGCTTTCGCCGGAGTCTCGAACGTCCGGATCTTGTCGGGGTCGGCCCACAGGCTCACGATTCCGCGGGCCGTCCGGACGGCGTCGTGCTCGCCGCCGATCAGCACCGCCAGGCTGCCGGCCCGAGCGGGTGCGAGCGAGCCGACGACGGGGGAGTGGACATAGTGGACGCCCGCGGACCGCGCCCAGCCGGCGAACTCGTCGGCGTCCGACGGGGCGACGGTCGTCACGTCGATCCACAGGGCACCGGAGGGGATCGGCAGCTCCCCGTCCACGACGATCTCGCGCACCGCGTCGGGTCCGAACAGAACGGTGAGGACGGCATCCGCCCCCTGAACGGCTTCCGCCGGGGTGGAGGCGATGTGCGCTCCCCGGCGTCCCACGGTTTCCGTCGGCTCGGGCGAGCGATTCCACGCGGTGACGTGGTGCCCGGCGTCGATCAGATGGGTGACGAGCTCCCGGCCCATGCGGCCGAGTCCGAGAATGGCGATGTCCATGGTCCCCACTCTGCGCTCACGGACGGGGGTGGGGAAGGGGTCACGCCGTCAGTTCGTCGCGGCGGCGCAGCAGGAAGTCGCGTTCCGCATCACCGGCGCACAGGGAGGCCGCGGACTCGTACTCGGCGACGGCCTCCGGCGAGAGCCCGAGCCGGGCGAGCAGTTGCGCCCGGATGCCGTGCAGCAGGTAGAAACGCTCCAGCGGCTCCCGCAGGGGCTCGATCGCCGCGAGCGCGGCCTCCGGCCCTTCCACCTCCGCAACGGCGACGGCACGGTTGAGCGCGACGACCGGAGTGGGGGCGACCAGCAGGAGCTGGTCGTAGAGGGCCACGATCTGCGGCCAGTCGGTGTCCTCCGCCGCCGTCGAATCGTCGTGGACGGCCTGGATCGCCGCCTGCAGCTGGTACGGTCCCGGCCGGCCGCGGCGCAGGCAGTCGCGGACCAGCACGTGGCCCTCGGCGATCTTGGCCGCGTCCCACGAGCTCCGGTCCTGCTCCGGCAGCGGGATGAGGCCGCCCCCGGCATCCATCCGCGCCGCGCGCCGCGCATCCACCAGCAGGAGCAGCGCCAGGAGGCCGGCGACCTCCTCCTCGTCCGGCAGCAGGGTCCGGAGGACCCGCGCGAGCCGCAACGCCTCGTCGCACAGCTCGTCGCGGATCAGCCGCTCGCCGGAACTCGCCGCGTAGCCTTCGCTGAACACGAGGTAGAGCACGGCGAGCACCGACTGCAGCCGGGCGGGCAGGTCGGCGGACGAGGGGATGCGGTACGGGATGCGCGCATCCCGGATCTTCGCCTTCGCCCGCGAGATGCGCTGCGCCATGGTCGGCTCGGGCACCAGGAACGCTCGCGCGATGTCCGCCGTGCTCAGACCGCCGAGCAGCCGGAGCGTCAGCGCCACCCGAGCCTCCGGAGAGAGCGCGGGATGGCAGCACGTGAAGATGAGCCGCAGGCGGTCGTCCGGGATCTCATCCGTCACGGACCCGTCCGAAGGTCCCGGCATGGTGAGCGCAGCCAGCACGGTGGCCTCGGCCTCCCTGTCTCGTCCGACGGCGTCGCGCCGGAGACGGTCGATGGCGCGGCGCCGGGCGGTCGTGATGATCCATCCGGCCGGGGAGGGAGGGACGCCGTCGCGGGGCCACCGTTCGGTCGCGACGACGAACGCCTCCTGGACCGCGTCCTCGGCCCGGTCCAGGTCGCCGAGCATGCGGTACAGCACCGAGACCGCGCGCCCGTACTCCGCACGGAAGGTGCGCGCGATCCCGGTCCCGTCCATGTCGTTCAGCCGGCGAAGGGCCGGACTTCGATGGGGAGCGTCGTGGCGAGCGCCACCCGCCGACCCCACTCCAGGGCAGCGTCCAGATCGGGGACGTCGACGATGGAGAAGCCGCCGAGGTGCTCCTTGCCCTCGGCGTAGGGTCCGTCGGTGATCAGCACGTCGCCGTCCTGCGGCCGCAGCACGGTCGCAGCCGACGCGGGGAGCAGCCCTTGCGAGAACACCCACACGCCGGCGGTCCGCATGTCGTCGTTCACCGCCCTCACGTCGCGGTCGATCCGGGACATCACCTCCGGCTCCGGGATGGGGCCGTCCGGCTGGTAGACGCTGAGCAGGTACTGGGTCATGGTCGTGTCCTCTCCGAGCGCGGCGCGCTCTCACCGTCTACACGAACGCGATCCTGCTATTTCGACACAGTCCGCTCCAGAAGCGCCACTCCGATTTTGGAGTCGGCCATGCCGTAGAAGACCCAGTCGCGGCCGTCAACCGTCTCGATGGCGGTCGGGAAGACGACGTTCGGGACGATCCCACTCCGTTCGTCCTCCGTCTCGGCCGAGAGCAGCGGCTCCGGCGTGCGGTCGATCACGCGCCACGGCTCGTCGGCGTCGAGGATCATCGCACCGGCGGCGTAGTTCACGTTCTTCTGCTGGGCGACCCCCGACTCCAGTCGCCCGGTGACGCCGTGGTGGAGCAGCAGCCAGCCTTCCGGGACGCGATGCGGCGCCGGTCCCGCGCCGATCTTGAGCTCTTCGAACGGGAACTCGGGGCCCGCGAGGAAACGGTTCTGCCGCCAGCGGGCGAGTTCGCGGAGGTCGCGCTGCACGGCCTCGACGGGGATGAACGCGATCCAGATGCTGGGCCGGCTCTCGCCCGCCGGTGGATGCTCGCCCTCGCCGGGGCGGATGTCGCCGAGGTCCCACACCGGCCGGTGCAGCACGGCGAAGCTCGGGGTGCCGTCCGGGGCGGTGACCGGCTCGGGGAAGAACACGGTGTCCTTGTTGATGAAGAGGGCCAGATCGATCCCGAGCTCGTCGTCGTATTCGAATGACACAGGGCCGAGCCGCCGCCAGGCGCGCAGATCGTCGGACACGGCCACGGCGGTGCGAGGACCGAGCGGGCCGTAGGCGACGTACGTCATGACGTGCAGTCCGAGCGCGGGGATGAAGGTGACCCGCGGGTCCTCCACGCCGGCGTTGCTGCGCCCGCGCTCGAACGGCCGGTCGGGCTCGAGCACCACGCCTTCGCGCTCGACGGCGACGGGGGTGCCGTCCTCGAGCACCACGCGCGCGAGTCCGACGCGCGAGACGTTGCCCTCGGCGACCAAGCGGGGGAGCAGGTACAGCTCGCCGTCGGGGCCGCGTCCGGAGGCAGGGTTGAGGACGCCCTCCGCCTCGAGCGGGTCGCCCGCGGCGGGGGTCATGACCACGCCGGCGCGTGAGAGTCGATACGGAAACGGGGTCATGCGTCCACCTCCCGGTAGAAATAGAGTTCACGAGCGTCTTTCGGCGCATCCCAGCCCTGGGCGAACGACCAGCGGCCGCCGATCTTCTGCAGGCCGCCCCATGCGAGCGAGCCGCCGCGGTTGAGCGCCAGCTGGGTGAACCGGTCGTCGAGCGCATAGAGCGCCTGGGCGGCAGCGAAGTCGCCGTGCTCGTCGGCGTAGAAGAAGTCGAGCACGAGGTGATCGCCGTCCACTGCGGCGCAGGCGACCTCGAAGAGCGAGCCCGCCAGCGGGGTCAGGTCGAGGTACGGCTGCGTCTCGAATCGCCAGTCGAGCCCGTCGGACGAGCGCCCGATCGTCGGGCGCCCGCCGCATCCCTCCGAGAGGAACATCAGGTACTGGCCGCCGATGCGGACCGCCCTCCCGTGTTCGTCGCGAGGGAGGACCGCCCCCTTCGCCCAGTACTCGGACACCGCGTACGGCACGACCAGGCCGCGCTTCTGCCAGTGCTCGAGGTCGTCGGAGACGGCGGACATGATGTCCACCGCGACCGAGCCGTCCTCCCGCCGCCAGATCGCGTTGTAGAACAGCACGTAGCCGTCGTCGAGCGCGTAGACCTTGGGGTCCTCGCAGCCGAGCGTCTCGTTCGCGAGTGTCGGATAGAGCACCGGGTTGGCAGGGGAGTCGAGCCAGGCGCCGTCCCGCCGGACCGCGTGCCCGATCCGGCTCGCGGTCGACTCCTTGCGCGGCGATGCGCGGTAGAACAGGTGCAGCTCTTCGCCGCGCTGGATGACGGTCGGGTTGAAGATCGAGTCGCTCGTCCATCCCACGTCGGTCGGGTCATCCCACTGCCCCTCCTGCCGGAAGGTCAGGGCGTCATCCCGTTCGAATGGTCCGATCGCCCAGTCGGGCCGCTCGGGATACTGCGCGGAGAACTGGTCGGTCGAGATGCGGTCGGTCAGCGCGTTGGTGTGCGCCAGCGCCTCGCGGTAGCTGGCGAGCAGCGCGTCGCGCTCCGCCGGTGCGGTGGGGTCGTCGTTCATGGTTCCTTGTCTGCTCATCCCTTGACGGACGAGCCGAGGTCGCTGGAGGTGAAGTACCGCTGGAAGACGATGAACAGGACGACCACCGGCCCCGCCAGCACGACGGCACCGGCCAGGATGGCGCCGTACGGGTTGGTGGTGGATCCGGAGACCGTCGAGATGTAGTTCGCCAGCGAGACGGCGAGCGGTTGGAGGCTCGCCTCCTTCGTGATCAGGAACGGCCAGAGGAACTCGTTCCACGGGCCGATGAAGGTCAGCAGCAGCGCAGTGACCAGCGCAGGCCGGACCAGGGGGAGGGCGATGCGCCACAGCAGCACGAACTCGCCTGCCCCGTCGATCCGCGCCGCGTCGAACAGCTCCCGCGGCAACTGGAGGAAGTACTGCCGGAAGATGAGCACCGCAGCGGAGTTGATCGCGAACGGCAGGATCATCCCGAGGTAGTTGTCGGCGAGTCCGTAGTTGCGTGCGATCAGCACGTACAGCGGGATCATCAGGAGCTGGAACGGGATGGTCTGCACCAGCAGCGCCAGCGCGAACGTCACGCCGCGTCCCCGCCATTCCAGGATCGCCAGCGCATATCCGGCGAGTACGCCGAACACGATCGTCCCCAGCAGGACGCCGCCGGTGAAGATGCCCGAGTTCACGAGACCGCTGATCAGGTTGATGCGCGAGTTGATCTGCGAGTAGTTGTCGAGGGTCAGGTTCGCGGGGTTGGGGAAGGCTCCGGCGATCGTGGTGTCGGGCGACGCCTGCAGCGAGCCGATCACCATGTAATAGAACGGGAACAGGAAGGCGATCGCGCCGAGCGCCAGCACGATGCCCTGGGCGATCGCCTGACCCCGGCTGAGGCGCCGAGGTGTGGCGAGGTCGCGGCGGCGCTTGCCGCCGCCGGCCGACGGGCGGGCGGTCGGTCGTGGGGCCGTCTGAGTCATCGGTCCCTCCCTCCTGCGAAGCGGTTCTGCAACCATCCGATGATGAGCACGCCGATCACGAGGATCACGCCGATGGCGGCGGCGTAGCCCGGGTGTCCCTGCTGGATGCCCTGCTGGTAGATGAGGAGCACGGGGCTCGTCGAGTGCCCGTCCGGTCCGCCGCCGCCGGTCAGCAGATACGGCTCGGTGAACAGGTTGGCGCCGGTGATCGTGGCGAGCAGCAGCACCAGGACAGTGGCCGGGCGCACGCCGGGGACGGTGACGGAGAAGAACTGGCGGATCTTGCCGGCGCCGTCGGTCGCGGCCGACTCGTACAGCTCGGTCGGCACGTTCTGCAGCGCCGCCAGGTACAGCAGGATGTAGAACCCCAGACCCTTCCAGGTGACGTAGATCGCGATGGTGGGCATGGCGAGCGCCGGATTCGAGAACCAGCTCGGAGAGGGCGCGAGCGGGCCCAGGATGTGGTTGACCAGCCCGTTCTGACCGAACAGGAACAGCCACACGCCGATGATCGCAACACTCGACGTGACGTACGGGAGGTAGTAGCTCGTGCGCAGGAACGTGCGGAAGCGGGTGATGCTGTTGAGCCCGGAGGCGAGCAGCAGCGACAGCACGACCGTCAGCGGCACGTTGATGATGAGGAAGATCCCGACGTTCCAGAACGACTGCAGCACGGCGGGGTCGGTGAGTGCCTGGACATAGTTGTCCAGCCCGACGAACGGCCGGTCGACGACCGCGCCGGGAGCCGCGAAGAAGTAGTCGAAGAACGACATGTACACCGAGAAGCAGAGCGGGAACGCGAAGATCGCCAGCACGAACACGATGTAGGGCGCGCCGAACAGCCACCCGAGCGGGTTCTTGCCGAGGATGCGTTGCACGATCGGTGCTCGGTGGCGCCGGCCGGAGCCGGCGGCGGGCGTGGTGCCCGCCGCCGGGCGTGTGGAGACGGTGCTCATGGCTACTTCTGCGCCTGGAGCTTGTCGATCTTCTGAGCGGCGGTCTTGAAGGCGTCCTCGACCGATCCGCTGCCGTTCACGACGGCCTTGGTGTAGGCGTCACGCAGTGCCTGCATCTGGGCGATGGTGTTGGTGCCCGTCGGGTCGTCCGTCGTGTGGGCGCTCTGCACGCCGAACTCCTTGTAGGCCGGGTGCGAGTCGAAGTAGCTCGCGAAGGTGGTGGCCACATCGGTGCGGATCGGCATCTGTCCGGTGACGTCGAGGAGCTTGCCGTCCTGCTCCTTACTGGTCGCGAACTTGATCACATCCCATGCCGTGCCCTGGTTCTTGCAGGACGTGTACATGCCGATGTTCTTGGCATCCGGGAAGGTGTAGGTCTCCTCGGGCGACTTCCCGTCCTTGGTCGGGACGGGGACGGAGCCCCACTGAACCTTGTCGCCGTAGAAGGCGATGGCCCACGGTCCGACGATCGCCATGGCGGACTTCCCGTCGGCGAACGCGTCACCCTGGTACTGCTCCTTGCCGGCCAGGCCGTCGCTGTAGATCTGCTTCCAGAAGTTGGCCACATCCATCGAGTCCTGGCTGGTGATGGTCGCCTTGCCGTCCTCGATGAAGGTCTTGCCACCGCTCTCCGCGGCGAGCAGCGGCAGGTAGTCGAAGTTCACCTGGAAGAACTCGCTGGTCGGCGCCGGGTAGATCGCGTACGGCGCCGCACCCGAGGACTTGATCTTCTGCGCTGCGGCCTGGAAGTCGGCGTAGGTCGACAGCTTCGGGTTCTCCGGGTCGAGCCCGGCCTTCTGGAAGATCGCCTTGTTGTAGAAGATCATCACCGGGTTCTGCTTCCACGGCATCTGGTAATAGTCGCCATCGGCCGACTTGTACTGGTCGGCGGCGCTTCCGCTGCGCGCCTCGATGTACTTCGCGCCGTCGGAGAACTTCGACAGGTCGACGAGGCCGCCCTGCTTCTGCCACTGGCCGGTCGCCGCCGGGAGGTTGTTGAAGACCAGGCACGGGGTCGTGCCCGCGGTGATGGCCGCGCCGATGACCTCCTCGGTGCTCTTGCCGGCCGGAACCTCCTGCGCCTTGATCTGCTCCTTGGGGTGCGCGGAGTTCCAGGCCGAGACCATCGACTTGCCCCACTGCACCTCCTGCTCGTTGTTCGAGTACCAGATGGTGATGGGTCCGTGCGCCTTCATGGCGTCGCTGGAGCCGCCGCCGCTGGAACCGCAGGCGGCCAGTGTCCCGGCGATGACGCCGGCGGTGAGGAGGGAGACGGCGAGTCTGGCCACTCGTTTCGAGTTCTGTCGCATGGTGTGCCTTTCAGTGGATTTCTGTTCAGTGCCCGGCCGGGGGCGCGGTGGATGCGCGCACCACGAGCCGGGCCGGGGGGAGGGCGACATCGCCTGGCTCGCCGTCCTCCACCAGCCGCAGCAATGCGGTGGCGGCGGCGAGCCCGAAGCCGACCGGGTCGTTGTCGAGAGTGGTGAGGGACGGGTAGACGAAGGAGCCGATCTGGGATCCGTCGAGTCCCGTGACCGAGAGCTCGCCCGGAAGGTCGAGCCCGCGTTCGTGTGCGACGCCCATGCCCGCGATCGCCATCGGGTCGTTCCCGTAGACGATCGCGGTGGGGCGCTCCTCCGTGTCGAGCAGGGCCTTCGTGGCTTCGGCGCCCTGCTCGGGAGAGAAGTCGGTGGTGACGACGAGCGGAGTGACTCCCGCCTGGTGCATGGCGAGCTCGAATCGCTCGCGGCGGCGCAGCCCGTGCAGCATCCGCTCGTCGCCGGAGACGTACGCGATGCGGCGGTGCCCGAGCCCGACGAGGTGCGCGACGAGGTCGTCGATGCCGGCGTCGTAGTCACGGGTGATCACCGGGAACGGGCTTCCGCCGGGAGGCGCACCGAGTGACACCGCGAGGGATCCGAGCCGTTCGATCAGGGGGATGCGCGCATCCTCGGCCAGAAGGTCGGTGAGAAGGAACCCGTCGACGCGCTTATCGGACGCGAGGCGGGTATAGGCGCGCTCCTCGGCTTCGCGGTCGGGTACGACCGTCAGCACGAGCACGTTGCCGCGCTCGGACAGCACGGTCTCGACGCCGGCGATGAAGGCGGCGAAGAACGGGTCGACTTCGATGGTGTGCGGCTCCCGGTGGACCACCAGGCCGAGCGCGTAGGCGCGCCGCGTCGTGAGACCGCGAGCGCCGGGGTGGGGCGTCCAGCCGAGCTGCTGCGCGGTCTGCAGGATGCGTTCCCGCGTCTCGGTCTTGACGCCCGGACGGTCGTTGAGGGTCAGCGAGACGAGCGACTTGCTCACGCCCGCCGCACGTGCGACGTCGTTGATCGTGACGCTGCCGGGGCTCACCGCGGGCTCACCGTGGTGAAGCCGCCGGGGAGCACCACGACGAAGCCGTGGGCGCCGACGGTCTGAGGGCGGCCGACCTGCCGCCCCGCGGAGTCGTAGCTGGTGGCGGTAACCGGACCGCTCGCGTCGACCTTGTGCGGGACCGGCAGTGTGGTCGCGTTGACGTACACGTCCAGGCGGGAGGTACCCGCGAGCCCGAGGTGGGAGACGACCGGCTGCACCAGGATCGCGTCGAGCCGGGCCGTGCCCGAGACCTTCGCCGTCACGGTCGTCGCCTGTGCGGGAACGGGGACCGGGAGCGTCTGCGGGAGCAGGAAGACCGGGCTGGGCGCGATGCCCTGCGCTCCGGCGCGCACGTTGTCCGTGCGGCCGAGCGGGAGGGTGAGGCGACCGACGGAGGCGGTCCAGCTCGTCGTCCCGGCGTTCGGGGTTCCTGCGGCTCCGGGACCGAGGTCCGCGATGGGCAGGATGCGCGCGACCGGGTGGCCGCTGGGCAACGTGAGCGTGGCGGTCGAACCGTTGCCCGCCTGCAGGTAGGCGCCGCCGGACCAGTTCGCGGAACCGGTCCAGGCCGAGGGCGGGGTCACCGTGGTGACTGGGCCGGTGGCGGTTCCGCTCTCCACCTCCACCACGGCGAGTCCGTCGGTCGCGGTGGTGCGGGTGAGGGAGGTGGCCAGGCGCGCGATCGCCGGGTGCGCATCCAGTGCCAGCATGCTGAGCTGGGTGTGGATGACCGACTCGGCTCCGCAGTTCCGGTTGACGGTGCCGTCGGGAGCGATGCCGTCGACGCAGACACCCGTTGCCGGGTCGTAGGCCGGGGTTCCGGCGCGGTTCGCGCCGAAGTACCAGGCGGCCTGAGCGCCGGCGAGCGTGGCGAGGCCCGCCGCGCCGGTGGCGTCGGAGGCGGCGACGAGTCCCTCGAGGCGCGAATCGACGCCGTAGGCGATCTGCGAGCGGTCGGCCGGGGTCGGCGTCCAGCCGTTGTCCGGTCCTCCCGTCGCCAGAAGCTGGGCGGTGAACTGCGCCAGGTCGGTGGTGGCGGCCTTCTGGAGTCCGCTGTCGCCGAGGACACCGGCCGCCGCAGTGAGCGCGGCGGGCTGCATCCCGGCCCAGGCGTGCCAGAACGTGGGGGAGTTGGCTTCGGGCAGCAGGGCGCCGAACGGCCACTGGCCGACGCCTCCGCTCTGGAGCCTCGCGATGCCTTCCGCATAGTGCGCGAGCGCGGTTCGCGCCGCTGCATTGCTCGGCTGCGCGGACGCGAACGCGCTGAGCCCGAGGACGGCTTCGGCGGTGGCCCCTGCGCTGCCGACGATGAGCCAGCCGGGGACGGTCACGCCGTTGGCGACCTGGGTCTGCGGGTAGTGGCTGAGGGATTGGCGCTGCAGCGCCGCGACCGCGAGGTGCATCCGGTCCGCGAGGAACGACGCGAACGCCGGATCGGCGGTGCGGAAGCCGGCGTACCCCTCGCCCAGCGCCCACACGGTGCGTGCGAGCCAGAACGACTCGGCCGAATCGGACGGGTCCGGCAGCTCCTTCGGAATGGCGGAGGGATTCAGCGTGCCGTCGTGCTGCTGCCAGAGCACCACGTTTCCTGCGTTCGGACCGTCGGCGGTCTGCAGGTAGGTGAGCGAGCGGAGGAGCTCGTACGCGCTGGTGCGGCTCGACACGGTGCCGTTCTGCTTCCAGTCGCGCAGGTAGACGACGGCGGCCCGCGAGATGTCGTCGGCGTCGTAGGCACCCTGCGCGTACCAACCGCGCGCCGGATCGGTGATCGGTCCACCTCCGACACGGTGGAAGCTGCCGTCGGCCTGCCGATCGGCGTACACCCAGGGTGCGCGCGCCGTCGGCTCCTCGGCTGCACGATACGTCGTGTGCCCTGCCACGCCCGCCAGGAGCGGAACGTCGTCGAGCAGGAAGTCGAGATGCGCCAGATTAGTGAGCTTCGCCGGGGCAGTGGCGGCGGTCGACGAGGCCGATCGCACGGCTGCAGGAGTCGGCGTCACGGCCTGAGCGGGTAGTGCGACGGCCGTCACGGCCAGTGCTGCTCCCAGCCCGAATGCGAGCGCCGCCCGTGGCATCGTCAGTTGTCGGTTTCGCATCGTTGCGACCTCTCGTGCTGGTTCGGGCCCGCGATCCAGGCCGTCATCTAAACCGGTTTAAGGGACGGTAGGCGCAGATCGGAGGAAAGTCAATGTGACCCTTGTGAAGGCCCCCTGAGCACGACCAGACTGGCCGCACCGCGATCGACCAGGCCGCACCGACGGGGCAGGAGGACCACCCGTGGAGTACAAAGACATTCCCACCAAGGCCGACGTCGAGAGGATCGCCGCGCTGCGGCAACCGGGGTGCGTGAGCATCTACCTGCCGACCGGGACGACACCGGCGGAGGCGGACAAGGCTCGCATCGAGCTGAAGAACCACATCGGCACCGCCCTGCGGGCGCTCGAGGGCATGGGTGTGGCGCGTCCGCGCATCCAGGCGATCCACTCCGAGGGGGAGCTCATCCTCGAGGACCGGGACTTCTGGCGCTACCAGTCGCGATCGCTCGCCGTGTTCCTCGACGGGGACCTCTCCGAGACCTTCCGGCTGCCGAACCGGCTGGGCACCGCCTGCGAGATCGCCGACCGGTTCTACGTCAAACCGCTGCTGCGCGCACTGACCTTCCCGCAGACCGCGCTCATCCTGGCCCTGGCGGGCAACTCCGTACGACTTCTCCGCATCACACCCGACCGGTCACCGGAGAGGATCGATGTGCCGGGGATGCCGCGTGACGTCGCGGACGCGGTGGGCCTCGCCTCCGTCAGCGGACGCTCACCCGACGGGCGGATCC
Organism: Leifsonia sp. T36S-04; assembly: GCF_042465655.1. GTDB lineage: Bacteria > Actinomycetota > Actinomycetes > Actinomycetales > Microbacteriaceae > Leifsonia. The sequence continues at coordinate 1,929,790 of NZ_CP146286.1, read as the reverse complement.
AGGGCTCCGAGGGGCAGAAGGTCCGGATGCTGGAGTACGTCCAGGCGATCGATCGCGCCCTCCATCCTCTGCTGGCCAATTCGACCGACCCGCTCATCCTCGCCGCGGCGGAGCCCCTGGCCGGTATCTTCCGGGGAGCCGCCGAGCACCCGCGGCTGGTCGCGGAAACCATCGCCGGGAACCCGGAGGAGAAGACCGACGAGGAGCTCGCGGCCTCCGCGCGCGGAGTGCTCGACCGGCTCTACGCGGGCAAGGTCGCCGCTCTGCGCGAGGCGTATGAAGCGCGCATCGCCGCCGGGACGGCCCTGGTCGACCTCAGCGACATCGCGCGCGCCGCGACGTTCGGCGCGGTGGAATCGCTGGTGATCGACATCGACCGCCGGGTTCCGGGCACGGTCGACGAGGAGACGGGAGCGATCACCCTGGCGGACGACGACGCACCCGGCGAGTACGGCGTCGTGGACGAGATCCTGCGCCGGGCGCTCGGTTCGAAGGCGAAGGTCTACGCCTTGCGCGCGGAGGACGTGCCGGGAGGCGGCGCGGCCGCTGCCGCGATACGTTTCCCTGTCTGACCCCGGCGGCGGTTGCGGCCGGCGCTCACCGTCGCGATTGCAACGCCAGGACCAGGAACTCCTGCACCGCGGCGAGCCAGTCGTACACCGCGCGCTGGAGGGCCGTCTCCTGATCGTGGATGTCGCCCTCGTCGCCGTCCTCCAGGATCCCGAGCCGCGCGGCGAGGACCAGCCGGATGTCGGTGATCGCGCGCAGCCAGGCGGTGGCCTGCGCCTCATCCAGGACGGCCTCGACCGGGTCGCCCTCCCGCTGGGCCAGCGATTCGATCACGACCCGGGCGTTCGCCTCCTTGCGGTCCGCGAGACCGGCCGCCGTGAACCGGCGGAACTCGGCCGAAGCCTCCGGATCGCCCGGATACGCGTCCGGCAGCAGCCGGCGCAGCGCCGGGTCGTGGCCGGCGGGCGCGTCCGGATCGGCGGCGGCACGGGCGAGCTCCACCGACTCCTCGGCGAGGGAAGTCAGCAACTGCGCCTCCTCCTGCCGGAAGCGCCCGATGACACGGCCGTCCTTCCGCCGCCGGAACGGGATCACGCGTCGGCCTTCGTCAGTGTCGCCCACAGCCCGTAGTCGTGCATCGCCTCCACGTGCCGCTCCATCTCTTCGCGCGTTCCCGTGGCGACGACCGCGCGGCCCTCGTTGTGGACCAGCATCATGAGCCGCTTCGCCTCGCGGCGCGAGAAGCCGAAGTAGGTCTGGAAGACGTAGGTGACGTAGCTCATCAGATTCACCGGGTCGTTCCAGACGATGGTGATCCACGGCGAACCGAGTTCGAGTAGCAGGTCGGTCGCAGTGTCTTCAAGGGTGTCCGGCCCGGCGGAGGTCGCCTGGCTCACAGGTGAACGCCGCCGATCACATCCGCAGCGCGGACGAGGGCCAGGTGGGTCAGCGCCTGGGGCGTGTTGCCCGCGTGCGAGCGCCCCTCCACGTCGTATTCCTCGGAGAGCATGCCGACGTCGTTGGCCAGCCCGACCAGCCGGTCCATCATCCGGATGGCGTCGTCCGTGCGCCCGGAGGCGGCGTACTGCTCGACCAGCCAGAAGGAGCAGGCCAGGAAGGGGTGCTCGCCCGGGGGGAGGCCATCCACGCCCGACTCGGTGCGGTAGCGCAGCACCAGTCCGTCGCGCAGGAGGTCCTCCTCGATCGCACGCACGGTGCCGAGCATGCGCGGGTCGTCCGCGTCGACGTATCCGACCTGACTGAGCTGCAGCAGCGACGCATCCACCTCGGTGCTCCCGTAGTGCTGGACGTACGTGCCGCGGTGCGCGTCCCAGCCGTTCGCCTCGATGTCGGCCCGGATGGCGTGGCGCTCGCGCTTCCAGCGTGCGACCGGGCCGTCCAGGTGGTACTCCTCGGCGGCGCGGATGGCGCAGTCGAAGGCCGCCCACACCAGTGCGCGTGAGTGCGTGAACTGCCGTGGTTTGTCGCGGATCTCCCAGATCCCGTGATCCGGCTCCCGCCAATGCTCCTCGAGGTACCCCATGAGGGCGCGCTGCAGCGCCCACGAGAACCGGGTCTCGGCGTTCCCCGCGCGGCGGCCGCGGTCGAGCGCCAGCATCACCTCGCCGATGACGTCCGCCTGGAACTGAGTGGACGCGTCGTTCCCGATCCGCACCGGATGCGCGCCCTGATAGCCCGGGAGGCTGTCGATGATGCGCTCGTCCAGGTCGCGCTCGCCCGCCAGCCCGTACATGATCTGGACGTCGCCGGGATCGCCCGCGACCGCCCGCAGCAGCCAGTCGCGCCAGTGGTCGATGTAGCCGTTGTAGCCGTGCGCGAGCAGCACGCCGATCGTGAGGGAGGCATCCCGCAGCCACACGTAGCGGTAATCCCAGTTGCGTTCGCCGCCGAACGCCTCCGGTAGCGAGGTGGTGGCGGCGGCGACGATACCGCCGGTCTCCAGGTGGGAGAGCGCGCGAAGCAGCAGCAGCGAACGCACGACCTCGTCGCGGTACGGACCCGTGTGCTCGGACGCGTTCGCCCAGTCCGTCCACCACTCCCGGGTGAGGTCGACGGAGGCGTTCACGTCGAGGGCCGGCGGCGCCTCGCGGTGAGAGGGGAACCAGGTGAGCGTGAGGTCGACGGTCTCTCCCGCGCCCACGACGAACTCGCCCTGGTGGGAGTGGTTCGCCGGGTGGAGTTCAGCGCCGCGGACCACGATCGCGTCGGGACCGGCGACCGCGATCAGCGCGTGCGGGCGCTCCGACGTGTCCTGCCGGACCCACGGGATAGCGGTGGCATACCCGAACCGGATGCGGAGGTCCTGCAGCATCCGCACCGAGCCCCGGACGCCGCGCACACGCCGGACGATATCGGCGCGGTGGTCGTGCATCGGCATGAGGTCGACGACCTCCACCTCACCGTCCGATGTCACCCAGCGGGTGACGAGGATCATCGTGTCCTTCTCGTAGTGACGCGAGCTGGTCGCCGAGGCGTCGGCGGGCGCGAGGAGCCATCGACCGTGGTCCTCGGTGCCCAGCAGGGCACCGAACATGGAGCGGGAATCGTAGCGCGGAAGGCACAGCCAGTCGATGCTTCCGTCCTTACCGACGAGGGCCCCGGTGAAGCAGTCACTGATCAGGGCGTAATCCTCGATGGGGAGCGACATATTCCCAGTATGGACGTACTGTGATGGGCATGACGCCGTCCGTGGACACTCTTGTGATTCTCGGAGCATCCGGAGACCTCACGTCACGGCTGCTCCTCCCTGCGATCGGACAGCTGCTCACGGACCAGCCGGACCGCGTCCTCTCCCTGGTCGGCTCGAGCAGTGACGACCTCGACGACGACAGCTGGCGCGCGGTCGTCGAGAAGTCGTTCGCGACGGTCAAGGCGCACGGAAAGGCCGTAAATCGGCTGCTGAAGAGCACCCGGTATGTGAAGGCGGACGCGACCAGCGCCGACGAGCTGAAGAGCCTGCTGGACAGCGTCGACGGCGTGCCGGCGCTCTACTTCGCGCTGCCGCCGGCCATTACGGCCAAGGCCTGCAAGGTCCTCGAGGACATCGACCTACCGAAGGGACTCACCCTGGCGTTGGAGAAGCCGTTCGGCACCGACCGGAAGAGCGCCATCGCACTCAACGAGCAGCTGGCCCGGCTCGTTCCGGAGGACCAGATCCACCGTGTCGACCACTTCCTCGGGCGCTCCAGTGTGTTCAACATCCTCGGGGTGCGCTTCGCGAACAGCATCCTCGAACCGCTCTGGGACGGCCTCCACATCGAGCGGGTCGACGTGATCTACGACGAGACGCTCGCCCTCGAGAACCGGGCGCGGTACTACGACAGCGCCGGAGCGCTGATGGACATGATCCAGAGCCACCTGCTCCAGGTGATGGCCGTGCTCGCGATGGAGCCGCCGTCGACCCTGGGAGCCGCCGACCTGCGCGATGCGAAGGGGCTGGTACTGCGCGCGACGAAAGTCTGGAACGACGACCCCGTCGCGTCGAGCCGGCGTGCCCGGTACACCGCCGGCGAGATCGACGGAAAGAAGCTGCCCGCGTACGCCGACGAAGCGGGCGTGGACCCGTCACGCGAGACGGAGACGCTCGCCGAGGTCACACTGCAGATCGACACCTGGCGATGGAAGGGCGTGCCGTTCACGTTGCGCTCCGGAAAGGCGCTCGGCAGTCGCCGGCGCGAGATGGTGATCACCTTCAGCCCCGCCCGGCACATTCCGACGGGTCTCACCGGCGCATCGGAGCCGGCCAAGCTGAGGCTGATGTTCGCTCCCGACTCGATGTCGCTCGAGATCGACGTCAACGGGGCCGGCGATCCGCACGTGCTGGAGCGCACGACTCTCGAAGCGGCCTTCGGCCCGGGCGCGCTCCTGGCCTATGGCGAGGTGCTGGAGGGCATCCTCGACGGTGACCCGTCGCTGTCGGTCCGCGCAGACACCGCGGTGGAGTGCTGGCGGATCGTGGAGCCGGTGCTGAAGGCATGGCACGACGGGAAGGTCCCGCTGGAGGAGTACCCGGCAGGCTCAGAGGGTCCGAAGGACTGGACCGAGCTCGGCTGACCCCCCGGTCCCCGCGCCGCAAGCACTCCGGAACGAAGGAGAATCGGCCGAATCCTGTGCGAATCTCCTTCAGCACTGCCAATCGAAGGAGATCTGGGCCCACTTCTCCTTCGCTGCGCGGCAGGCGCGGCAGGCCGTCAGGCCGCGGAGCGGTGCGCGATGACCGGGAATTCGCCGGTCACCGGCTTGCGCAGGTCCGTCCACTGAGTGATCGGTGCGGGCTCCCAGCCGAAGGCGGCCGGCTCCAGCTCTGCGGCAGGTGCGTCGGCGGCCGGTGCGTCGGCTGCGGGAGTCTCGACGGTGGCGACCTCGGAAGGCTCGACCGCAGCGGCCCGGGGCTCGTCCGCGACGGGGGGCGCCAGGTGCTGCGGCTCGGAGAGGGACTCCCCGGCCTCGAGGCGGCGACGCGCTTCCGCAATGGCGGCGGCGATCCCGACCGATACGGACTGGGCGAGGATGGAGTGGAAGATGGTGTCGGTGTCGTCCTGCGCGCGGCGGATGACCGTCCACTCGCCGTTCGTGCCGATCAGCTCCGACACCTTGGTGTGCACGAGCTCGAGGATCTGGGCATCCGTCAACTGCGCGGACGTCGACTGGGCGACCGGAGCCACCGGAACTGCCGCGGCATGCCGCCTACGACCAAACATCGCCCAACCCCTTCCAGGTTCACCGTTGATACAAGTGTCCTGGACGCCCAGCGCGGAAACGCGCTGGACACGCCGGGAGATTCGGCAGAAATCGGCGGGTCAGCCGCGCTTTCGCGACGCGAGAGGCTTGGATTCGCGCTCGGACGCCTCCCGCGACTCCTGAACCACCGCACCGACGGCCAGGGCCAGCGAGATGGCGGCGTTGATCCACATCAACGGGATGCGCCAGTCGCGCGGCCCGTTCTTGGACGACTGGACGGTGGTCCACAGCCCGATCGCCGCACTGATCACGGCGCCATTGAAGAGGTACTTGCGCATCCCGTTCCTTTCGGTGTCGCCCCGTAGCGTACGCTTCGTTAGTCGGGATCGGGAGGAGGAGGATGCGCACCGCAATCGTGGGCGCCGTGCTCCTCGTTCTGGGTGGCATCGCCGTGGCGACGGGACTCCTGCCCGTACCCGAGGTGGTCGAGCTGTGGGACCGGGTGTGGCCCATCCTCCTGTTCGTCGTCGCCATCACCGTGGTGACCGAGTTGGCGGCCGAGGCCGGCGTTTTCACCGTTCTCGCGCAGCAGACGGCCCGCTGGGGCCACGGTCGCGCCTGGGTGCTCTGGCTGCTGGTGGTGCTCGTCGCCGCGCTGAGCACGATCTTCCTGTCGCTCGACACCACTGCGGTCCTGCTGACCCCCGTGGTCATCGTGATGGCGCGGCACGCCGGACTCAACCCGCTGCCGTTCGCGCTGACGACGGTGTGGATGGCGAACGCCGGCTCCCTGCTGCTGCCGGTCTCCAACCTGACGAACCTGCTGGCCCAGCACGCCATGGGAGACCCGTCGCCCGCCGCCTTCGCTTCGCTCATGCTGGCGCCGGCGCTGGTCGCGATGGTGGTCCCGATGGTGGTGGTGTTCCTCATCGCGCGGCGGTCGCTGCTCGTCCGGTACGAGACGGGCGAGGAGGACGGCATCGAGGACCGGGTGCTGTTCTGGATCTCCGGCGCGGTGGTCGTCGCGCTCATCCCGCTGCTGGTCTCCGGCCTGCCCGTGTGGCTGCCGACGACGATCGCCGCACTCGTGCTCGGGGTCGTGTTCCTCGTCCGCCGGCGCGGGGTGGTCCGCTTCGGCCTGATCCCATGGCAGCTGGTCCTGCTCGCTTCCGGCCTGTTCCTGTTCATCGAGGCGCTGCATGCGCTCGGGCTCGGGACGCTGATGGCGGCGGTCTCGGGGACGGGAGAGTCGCCGCTCGCGCTGCTGAGGCTGTCGCTGACCGGGCTCGTGGGCGCGAACGCGATCGACAACCTGCCCGCATACCTCGCGCTGGAGCCCGTGGCGGAGAGCCCCGCGCGGCTGGCCGCGCTGCTGATCGGCGTGAACGCCGGTCCGCTGATCACCCCGTGGGCGTCGCTCGCGACCCTGCTCTGGCACCAGCGCCTGACGTCGTTCGACGTGGAGATCCGCTGGAGCCGCTACATGCTGCTCGGGCTGATCGTGGCGCCGGTGACGGTCGTGCTCGCCACGCTGGCGCTCGCCTACACGATCTAGCGGTCGCGGCTGCTCACTCGGCCGGAAGCAGTTGCGCGGCATTGATCACGCGTCGGCGTGCGACCGCGATCAGCGCCAGGGCGAACCCGAACGCCGCCCACAGCAGGAGTCCGCCCAGCCCGCGCCAGGCGTCCGCCGACCCATCGATCGCGCCCTGCAGGGCAGTGATCGCCGGAGATGTCGGGAGCCAGGGAACCAGCGCGTCGAAGAAGCCAGGGGCCGTGGAGACGATGCCGGAGGCCAGGGTCACCACGACGACGAGCATCGAGAGGAACCTTCCCACCCCGCCCAGCAGGGCGACCAGGCCGTGGTTGACCGCCGCGAAGGCGATCCCCGTCGCCGCGGCGAGGCCCGCGAAGCCGAACCAGTGACCGACGTCGAGGCCCAGCGCGGGCGCCATGACGGCGGCGACGAGAGCGCCCTGAACGACGCCTACCGCAGCGGCGGGCAGGAAGCCGTCCAGCGCGATGCGTCCGGCGGCCCTCGACGTCAGCAGCGCCCGGCGCGACAGCGCCTGCAGCACCAGGAAGGTCGCCAGCGCGCCAAGCCAGAGGGCGACCGACGCGAACAGCGGGATGCTGGACGTGCCGAAGGCGGTGGTGCCGGAGGTCTTCTGCGCGACGGGCTCGGCCGCCACCGTTGCGAGGCTGGCCCGCTCTCCGCTGTCGTAGCTCGGCAGTTGCTTCACCGCAGTGTGCAGGCCGGAGGCGAGCGACGCGGCGCCGGAGGCCGACTGGTCGGCGCCCGAGGCGAGCGCAGGGATGCCGTCGCTCAGCTGCTGGACGCCGGTCGCGAACTGCGAGGCGCCGTCGGCGGACATCGACGCGCCGGAAGCGAGCTGCGCCGCCCCCGAGGCCGACTGCGCGACGCCGCCCGTGTACTGCCCGAGCTGGCCGGCGAAGGTCTGGGCACCGGAGGCGACCCCGGCGCTGTAGGCCTGGGCCGTGTTGAGGTTCACCAGCTGGTCGCTCAGCGTCTGGCAGAGCGCGCCGAGCTTCGGGTCGAGGATGGGCGGTGCGCAGTTCTGCGCCGTCGCCGCGTTGATGGCGTTGGTCGCGGGCGTGAGCGAGCCCGACGCGGCTGCGGCCGAGCCGGCGAGTTGCGACGCCCCCTGGTTCAGCGCCGGTCCGCTCGCCGAGAGCTTCTGCAGGCCGCCTGCGAGGCCGGACGTGCCGTCCGACAGCTGCGAGATGCCTCCGGCCAGCGACGATGCGCCGCTTGCGAGCTGCGCGGCGCCATCGGCGAGCTGGTGGGTCCCGCCAGCCAGTTGCGTGAGTCCGCCGGCAAGCTGATCGGCGCCGGTGGCCGCCTTGCCGAGTTGCTCGCCCAGCGTGTTGAAGCCCACATAGACGTTCTCGATGTAGGTCGAGGTCAACTGCTTGTTCAGCACGGAGGTCGCCGTGGTGGTGACCGCTTGGCTGATGGCCGGGTCGACGAGCTTGGACTCCTGGCTGGTGCGGACGTCGATGGTGGCCTGCGTCGCGTCGGACGCCGCTCCGGCGGTGGAGGTCGCCGCCTTCGAGAAGTTCTCCGGGATCGTGACGACTGAGACGTACTCGCCGCTCGCCGCTCCCTTGTCGGCGTCCTTCTTGTCGGTCAGGACCCACGTGAAGTTGTCGTTCTTCGAGTCGAGCAGTCCGGCGGCCAGCTGCCGCCCGAGCGGAACGGTCTGACCGTTGAGCTTCACCGGCTGGTCCAGATTCACGACCGCAGCTTTGACGTCGTGCAGTCGCTCGGTCGGGTTCCACAGCGCCCAGACGAGCAGGCCGCCGATGACGATGGGAACGAGGAGGATGCCCACGATGGTGAGCCAGGTGATCCGCTTGTCGGAACGCATGCGCTCGAGCGAGAACAGGGAGCCGGGGCGGCGCACGGAAGAAGGACGCAGGGGTGAGGTGGGCGTGGTCATCGTGCGTCGGCCTTTTCGAGGTGGGCGCCGTGCTCGGCGCGGTCGGTGTCGAACGGATCGGAGTCGGGCGCCTCGCCCGGGCGGCCCGGCTTGCCCGGGGCGTCGTCGAGGTCGACGGCCGTCGGCTCGACGGTGCTCGGGAGCAGATCGTCCAGCCCGGACGGGTCGACGCAGCTCACGACGAGCGCGAACGGCCGGTCTTCGACCCGGGCGCGGCTGAGCGCGGCCGTGAGCTCGGCGTGGATGCGGCGGCGCTCGATCGGGTCGGTGACGGAGTCGACCGCGTCGAGCGCGAGCAACTGCGGGCGGCTGTCCAGGGCGCGACGGATGTCGTCCACGGGAGTCTCGGACGAGTCCAGACGCACGATCGAGGTGCGTGATCGAACGGCCGAGCCGCGCGTCGGGAGCACGAAGCCCGCGACCTTGACCGTGCCGCCGTCCACGGGCGTTCGTCCGGTGATCGCCATGAGGAGCGCGACCGCCGCGGTCCGGTCGCCTCCGTGCACGACGAGGACCTCGCCGTTTCCGAGCCGGAACGACACGTCGCCCACGAGCGTGCGCTTGCGCGCGGTGACGCTCAGCCCATCCGCGGCCGCGACGAGCTGTGCGCCCGGTTCGGGCCACTCGGCGAGGACCAGCTCCTTCTGCAGGCCGTCGCCCTCGACGTCGAACGAGGGGAGGATGCGGTCGAGCCAGCGCGGCATCCACCAGGCCTTCTCGCCGAGCAGTTGCAGCACGGCGGGCACCAGGGTCATGCGCACGATGAACGCGTCGACGAAGACGCCCACCGCCAGTCCCAGCGCGATCGGCTTGATCGATGCGTCGCCTTCGGGGACGAACGCGGCGAACACGGAGATCATGATGATCGCCGCAGCCGTCACGACCTTCGCCGAGCCCACGAATCCGCTCTGGATCGCGCGGCGCGCGTTGCCGCCGTGCACGTAGTCCTCGCGGATCCGGCTGACGAGGAAGACCTCGTAGTCCATGGCGAGGCCGAACAGCACACCCATCAGGATGATCGGCATGAACGAGATGATCGGACCGGTCTTGTCGACGTGCAGCGCGTCCGCCAGCCAGCCCCATTCGAACACGACCGTCACCGCGCCGAAGGCAGCGCCCACGGAGAGCAGGTAGCCGAGCGCCGCTTTGATCGGTACGGCGATGGAACGGAACACCATCGTCAGCAGGATGAGCGACAGGCCGACGACGAGCACGCCGAACGGCAGCAACGCGCCGGCGAGCCGCGAGGAGACGTCGATCTGCGCGGCCGTGTTGCCGGTGACCTTGAGGTCGACGCCGTACTCGTCGAGGAAGTGCTGGTGCTTGGAGCGGATCTCCGCGACGAGGTCGGCCGTCTTCTGGTCGTTCGGGCCCGTGGTCGGAACGACCTGCACGATGCCGGTGTCGGCCGTCGCGTTCGGTGTCGCGAGCGGAACGGAGGCGACACCCGGCAGGTCGGCGATCTCGTCGCCGATCTTCGTCATCAGACCGACGGGATCGGAGCTCTGGATGATGGAACCGGTGACGATGAGAGGTCCGTTGTAGCCGGGTCCGAAGTGGTCCGTGACCAGGTCGTACGCGACCCGGGCGGGGGAGCCGGAGGGCTGGGAGCCCGCGTCCGGCAGGGCCAGGCGCAGTTGCAGCGCCGGTAGCGCGGCGATACCGAGGCCGACGATGACCGCGACGACGGTGATGATCGGGATGCGCGTCACCGTGCGGACCCAGCCGCGGAAGAAGCCCGGTGGGATCTCCGCAGTGGCGGCATGGGCGAAGTCGGCGGCGGGTGCGGGCTCCGGCGCCGCGGCGGGGGTGCCCTCTTCCGGAGTGGAGGCGTCGTGCCGCTTGGCCGCACGGGCCGCCTTGCGGCGTCCGGGCGTCAGCCGCGCTCCGGCGAAGCCGAGGAGCGCGGGCGTGAGCGTCAGCGCGATGATGACCGCGACGGCGACCGCCACAGAGGCCGCGATGCCCATCGTGGTGAGGAACGGGATTCCCGCGACCGCGAGACCCGCGAGCGCGATGATCACCGTGATCCCGGCGAAGAGCACGGCGGAGCCGGCCGTGGCGACGGCGCGCGCGGCGGATTCCTCCGGCGGCACACCCGCCTTCAGCTGGCCCTGATGCCTCGAGATGATGAACAGCGAGTAGTCGATCCCGACGGCGAGGCCGAGCATCAGCGCCAGCATCGGCGTGGTCGACGAGACCGAGCCGAACAGGGTGGCGATGAAGATCAGGCACATCGAGATGGCCACGCCGAGGATGGCCGTGAGCAGCGGCATCCCGGCGGCCAGGAACGAGCCGAACGTCAGGATGAGGACGACGAGCGCGATGCCGACGCCGAGCAGTTCGATCACCGACAGCGTCGGCAGGTTCTGCGAGAAGAGCTGGCCGCCGACGGCCGACTTCGATCCCTCGGGCAGGCTCTTCGCGAGATCGGCCCCGGCGTCCGTGATCGCCGTCTTGGTGTCGGCCGTCACCGTGGTCATCTGACCCTTCAGCTGCACCGTGATGATGGCGGCGGAGCGGTCGTCCGAGATGAGGTTCTTGACCTGCTTCGAGTAGGGGGAGCTGACTCCGGAGACCCCGGGGATGTCCGTGAACTGTGCGACCGCGTCCTCGATGGGCTGCTTGACGTCGGCGTCGTCGACCGTCGCGCCGTCCGGAGCGACCACGACCACCTGTGCGGTCGTGCCGCTGACCTGCGGGAACGTGCGGCTGAGCGTGTCGAGTGCCTCTTGTGACTCCGTGCCCGGGATGCTGAAGCTGTTGTCCGTACCCTGATTGAAGAGGAGGGCCCCGCCGCCGAATACGGCGAGGAGCCCGATCCAGATGATCACGACGAGCTTGCGGGCGCGGTAGGCCCACCGGCCGACCGAATACAAGAGCGAGGACACGGGTTCTCCAGTGGGTGAGTACCGAAAGTGAAGGAATAGTTCGATACATCGATGTATCCGTACAGAACCGTATCGGATACACTGCTGTATCGAAGGTGGATTCAGGAAGGTTTCAGCTTGAACAGCATGACTCTCAGTGAGGACGCTCCCACCGAGTCGGCGCGACGCCACAAGACCCGCTCCCGGCTCCTGGACGCGGCCTTCGATGTGTTCGCCGAGCACGGCGTTCGCGCGGCGAGCGTCGAGACGATCGCGGAGGCCGCAGGGTTCACGCGTGGCGCCTTCTACTCCAACTTCTCCAGCAAAGAGGAGCTGTTCTTCGCCCTGATGGACCGGGAGAAGACGATGCGGCTCGAGCAGCTCAACACGGGCGTCGCCCAGTTCCTCACGCCGCTCGTGGGCGAGCAGGGCGCGGACCTCGGCGACGAGGACGTGCTGCAGACCATCACCCGCGTCCTCGAGCTCCAGTCCGACGACCGCCGGTGGTGGCTCGTCCAGGCCGAATTCCAGCTGATGGCCCTCCGCGATCACGCGATCGCCGCCGACTACCTCCGGTACCAGGACGAGTTCTTCGCCGATCTGACCGAGATCGTGGTCGAGGCGCTCGCCAGCGCGGGCCGGCGGTTCATCATCGCCCCGGAAGAGGCGGTGCGCGTGATCGCGGAGCTGTGCGCGAACGGGGAGGCGCGAGCGGTGCTCGCCGACGACCAGCGCACCTTCCAGGAGCGGCTGTCCGAGTCGGTTCCGGCCATCCTGTTCGCCCTCACCGAGCGGGTGTGAGCGTTCCCCAAGCCTCGGCCGCTAGTGTCTGAGGGATGCGACCCGAAGCATCCCGAGACCCCCGCGCGCGGCGCGCCTCCCGTGTGCTCCGCGTCGCCGTCGTCGCGATCGCGGCCGCTTCCGCCCTGGCGCTGAGCGCATGCTCGGGCGCGCCCGGCAATGCCTCCCAGCCCCGCCAGGCGGCGAGCGCGACGCCGACACCGACAGCGACGCCCGATCCGTTCCGCTCCGAGCCGCTCACCGCATCCACCCGGTACGTCGCGATCGGCGATTCCTACGCGGCCGGGATGGGCGCGGGCGCCGAGCAGGGCAAGTGCCGGCTCAGCGGCGACAGCTATCCGTCGGTGTTCGCCCGCAAGGCCGGGATCGACCTCGTCGTCAACGCCGCCTGCGCCGGTGCGACCACCTCCGATCTGCTGAAGCACCAGCTGATCGCGCTGGACGACCGCACCGACCTGGTCACCGTCAGCATCGGCGGCAACGACCTGGGGGTCGCATCCATCGCGGGCGACTGCGCCGCAGGGAAGGCCGTCGCATGCCGGAATCAGGTCACCGAGGCGCTCTCCCTGCTCAACGTGCTGCCCGACCGGCTCGACACCGTCCTCAGCGCCGTCGCCCAGTCCGCCCCCAATGCGCGCATCGTCGTCACGGGGTATGCGCAGCTGTACGACGCGTCCGATCCGAGCGCGGCCGACTTCCAGACCGCGGCCGCGATCAACGCCGCGACACTGGGCCTCAACGAGGTCATCCGGCAGGCTGTGGAGGTGCAGCGGGCCGGCGGCACCCCGATCGTGTTCCTCCCCGTCGACTTCGCGGGGCACGCCATCGGCGACCGGACGCCGTGGCTGAACACGACGGGTCCTGACGTGTTCCATCCCACCGCGGCCGGCTATGCCGAATACGCGAGCCGGCTCATCCAGCTGCTGGGCACGGCGGGCTAGGCACCCCTGGGATGCGGTGAGGGCGCTGGTACCCTGGCTGGTGTTCACGTCCCGACCTCCCCGAGGGAGTTGACCCACCATCACCGCCACACCTGCTCCGACCGCCTCCGCGACCGATGCCGCAACCGAATCCGCTGATTCACCGGACAGCGAGACGTACGACCTGATCATCGTCTCCAACCGGCTCCCCGTCGACCGCGTGATCGACGAGAACGGCGGCGCGGACTGGCGGCCGTCACCCGGCGGTCTGGTTGCGGCGCTCGAGCCGGTCATGCGGTCGCAGGACGGCGTGTGGATCGGCTGGGCCGGCGTCTCCGACGAGGAGATCGAGCCGTTCGAAGCGGGCGGGATCAACATCCTCCCGGTGCCGCTCTCCGAGCAGGAGCTCCAGGAGTACTACGAGGGCTTCTCCAACGACACGCTCTGGCCGCTCTACCACGATGTGATCGCCCAGCCGAGCTACCACCGAGAGTGGTGGGAGTCGTATGTCAGGGTCAACCGACGGTTCGCCGAGGCGGCCGCATCGGTCGCCGCTCCGGGCGCTGTGGTCTGGGTGCACGATTACCAGCTGCAGCTGGTCCCGGCCATGCTCCGCGAGCTGCGGCAGGACCTGGTGATCGGCTTCTTCAACCACATCCCCTTCCCGCCGTACGGCATCTACTCGCAGCTGCCGTGGCGCCGCCAGATCATCGACGGACTGCTGGGCGCCGACGTGATCGGCTTCCAGCGGGTTGCCGACGCGGGCAACTTCTCGCGCGCCGTGCGGCGCCTCAAAGGCTACGAGACGCGCGGCCCGATCATCGAGGTGCCGATCGACACGGACGACCCCGCCGCCGGATCCCACCGTCACGTCACCACCGACCGCCGCGGCGGCCTGGTGCGGACGGTGCTGGCACGTGCCTTCCCGATCTCGATCGACACCGAGCAGTACCAGGATCTCGCCCGGCGTCCCGACATCCAGGCGCGCGCCCGTGAGATCCGGGAGGAGCTGGGGAATCCCGAGAAGATCATGCTCGGCGTCGACCGGCTCGACTACACCAAGGGGATCGGCCACCGGCTGAAGGCCTTCGGGGAGCTGCTCGAGGAGGGCCGGGTCAAGGCGGACGACGTGACGCTGGTCCAGGTGGCGAGTCCCAGCCGGGAGCGTGTCGAGACGTACCGCCAGTTGCGTGACGAGATCGAACTCACGGTCGGGCGCATCAACGGCGACTACTCCACGCTCGGGCACACCGCGGTCGCCTACCTCCACCACGGCTACCCGCGCGAGGAGATGGTGGCGCTCTATCTCGCCGCCGACGTCATGCTGGTCACCGCGCTCCGCGACGGGATGAACCTGGTCGCGAAGGAGTACGTCGCCAGCCGCGTCGACGACGACGGCGTGCTCGTGCTCAGCGAGTTCGCCGGCGCGTCGGACGAGCTCCGCCAGGCGCTGCTGATCAACCCGCACGACATCGAGGGCCTCAAGGAGACGATGCTGCAGGCTCTGGCGATGCCCCGGCGCGACCGGACGCGACGCATGCGCGCGCTGCGCAAGAAGGTCGTGACCAACGACGTCGCCCGCTGGTCGGCGTCCTTCCTCGACGCGCTGACCCGGGCGGCGCACGGCGACCACCCACTGCAGGACCCGCCGGTCAACCGGCGCTGACCGCATCCCTCTCCCATGACGCCTGAAGGACCATGACAGACACCGCTTCGCACCTCCCGCCGGCCTCCGCCGTCGCCCTCGCCTCCGCCCTGCAGCGGCTGGCGACCGCCGACCGGCTGCTGCTCGCCCTCGACTTCGACGGCACGCTGGCGCCCTTCGTGGACGTGCCGCGCGGCGCCCGCGCCCTGCCCGAGTCGAAGGCGGCGCTCGACCGGCTCGAACGCCTGCCGAACACGTGGGTCGCGTACGTCTCCGGCCGTCCGCTGTCGAGCCTGGAGACCGTGACCGAGGCCGATCGGGATGCGCTCCTCGTCGGCTCGCACGGCGTCGAGATCCGCTTCGGGCGCGACGGGGTGTCCCTCGATCTGAGCGAGGACGAGCGGCGGACGCTCGAGCGGCTGGGGGAGGCCCTGCAGGCGCTGGTCGACAGCGTCCCGGAGACGAAGCTCGAGACGAAGCCGGTCGGTTTCGGCGTCCACTACCGACTCGTCGGCGACCGGGGCCCGGAGGTCGTCGCACGGGCGCGGGAGGCGGCAGCCGCGGTCAGCGACACGCTGACCATCCGCGACGGCAAGGACATCATCGAGTTCTCGGTGCGCGAGGCGCACAAGGGGGACGGCGTCGAGCGGCTGCGCGAGTACACGAAGGCGACCGCTGTCCTGTTCGCCGGCGACGACGTCACCGACGAGGACGGGTTCTCGGTCCTGCGCCCCGAGCGCGGCGACGTCGGGATCAAGGTCGGTACGGGCGAGACGGCGGCCCAGTACCGCGTCGCCGACGAGCGCGCGATCGCGACCCTGCTCGGCCTGCTGGCCCAGGCGCGCGAGGCGCACCTGAAGTCGTCCACAGCCTGACGTCGGCGGGAGCTGTCCACCGCTTTGTCCTACATGGTCCGAGCGGCATTCGGGACGTCCTAGAGTTGATCCATGCCAGAAGTCGATTGGAAACCGCGTTCGCGCGTCGTCACTGACGGGATCGAAGCCACCACCAGCCGCGGAATGCTCCGCGCCGTCGGCATGGGCGATGAAGACTGGGAGAAGCCGCAGATCGGCATCGCCTCGTCCTGGAACGAGATCACGCCCTGCAACCTCTCGCTCGACCGCCTCGCGCAGGGCGCAAAAGAGGGCGTGCACTCGGGTGGCGGCTATCCGCTCCAATTCGGCACCATCTCCGTCTCCGACGGCATCTCGATGGGCCACGAGGGCATGCACTTCTCGCTGGTCTCGCGCGAGGTCATCGCCGACTCCGTCGAGACGGTGATGATGGCGGAGCGCCTCGACGGCACCGTTCTGCTCGCCGGCTGCGACAAGTCGCTGCCCGGCATGCTGATGGCCGCCGCGCGGCTCGACCTCTCGGCCGTGTTCCTCTACGCCGGGTCGATCGCTCCCGGCTGGGTCAAGCTCTCCGACGGCACCGAGAAGGACGTCACGATCATCGACTCCTTCGAGGCGGTCGGTGCGTGCAAGGCCGGCAAGATGAGCGAGGAAGACCTCAAGCGCATCGAGTGCGCGATCGCTCCCGGTGAGGGTGCCTGCGGCGGCATGTACACCGCGAACACGATGGCGTCCGTCGCAGAAGCGCTCGGGATGAGCCTCCCGGGCTCCGCCGCTCCGCCTTCGGCGGACCGTCGTCGCGACTACTACGCGCACCGCTCCGGCGAGGCCGTCGTGAACCTCCTGAAGAAGGGGATCACCGCGCGCGACATCCTGACCAAGGAAGCGTTCGAGAACGCGATCGCGGTCGCCATGGCGTTCGGCGGCTCCACCAACGTCGTGCTGCACCTGCTCGCGATCGCTCACGAGGCCGAGGTCGACCTCACGATCGACGACTTCAACCGGATCGGCGACAAGGTCCCGCACATCGGCGACCTCAAGCCGTTCGGCAAGTACGTGATGAACGACGTCGACCGCCACGGCGGCGTCCCCGTGGTCATGAAGGCACTGCTCGACGCGGGACTGCTGCACGGCGACTGCCTGACCGTCACCGGCAAGACCGTCGCCGAGAACCTCGCCGAGATCAACCCGCCCGCTCCGGACGGCGAGGTGATGCGGTCGCTCGACAACCCCATCCACCCGACCGGCGGCATCACCATCCTCAAGGGGTCGCTGGCGCCCGAAGGCGCGGTCGTGAAGACGGCCGGATTCGACGCTGACATCTTCGAGGGTCCGGCGCGCGTGTTCGAGCGCGAGCGCGAGGCGATGGATGCCCTGACCGAGGGGCGCATCGTCGCCGGCGACGTCGTCGTCATCCGCTACGAAGGCCCGAAGGGCGGCCCGGGCATGCGCGAGATGCTCGCCATCACAGCGGCCATCAAGGGCGCTGGGCTCGGCAAGGATGTACTACTATTGACGGACGGACGATTCTCAGGCGGCACAACCGGCCTGTGCATCGGCCACATAGCACCCGAAGCGGTGGACGCTGGTCCCATCGCCTTCGTGCGCGATGGTGATCTGATACGGGTCGATATCGCGGCTCGCTCCCTCGACCTACTTGTCGATGAGTCAGAGCTGACCGCCCGCCGTGAAGGCTGGGCGCCTCTTCCTCCGCGCTATACCCGTGGCGTTCTCGCGAAGTTCTCCAAGCTCGTACGCTCCGCAGCCGAAGGAGCCGTCACCGGCTGAGGCGCACCTCGCGCACCGTAAAACCACCATTCGTACGTAAGGGACTGATGACATCCATGTCAACGGATGCAACCCCCAGTAGTGTGTTGCCGTCCGCGGCGCCCGGTAAGGCGGCGCCCGAGAAACTGACCGGCTCCCAGTCGGTCGTCCGCACCCTCGAGCTCCTGGGCGTCACCGACGTCTTCGGCCTCCCGGGCGGCGCGATCCTCCCCATCTACGACGCGATCATGGACTCCACCAAGATCCGTCACATCCTGGTCCGTCACGAGCAGGGTGGCGGTCACGCCGCCGAAGGCTACGCGGTCGCCTCCAACCGCGTCGGGGTTGCAATGGCGACCTCCGGACCCGGGGCGACCAACCTCGTCACGGCGATCATGGACGCCCACATGGACTCCGTCCCGGTGGTCTTCATCACCGGCCAGGTGTTCTCCACTCTGATGGGAACGGACGCGTTCCAGGAGGCCGACATCGTCGGCATCACCATGCCGATCACCAAGCACTCCTTCCTCGTTAAGGATGTCGAGGACATCCCGGCGACCATCGCGGCGGCGTACCACATCGCCGGCACGGGCCGCCCCGGACCGGTGCTCGTCGACATCACGAAGGACGCCCAGCAGAACGCGGCCCCGTTCGTCTGGCCGCCCAAGGTCGACCTGCCGGGCTACCGGCCGATCACCAAGGCGCACGGCAAGCAGGTGCTCGCAGCGGCCCAGCTCCTCGCCGAGGCGCAGAAGCCGGTCCTCTACGTCGGAGGCGGCGTCATCCGCTCGCGGGCCTCCCAGGAACTGCTCGAGCTGGCCGAGGCCACGAACACTCCGGTGGTCACGACGCTCACCGCCCGCGGCGCGTTCCCGGATACGCACCAGCAGCACCTCGGCATGCCCGGCATGCACGGCACCGTCCCCGCGGTGCTGGCGCTGCAGGAGGCCGACCTCATCGTGTCGCTCGGCGCGCGGTTCGACGACCGCGTCACCGGCAACACCTCCCTGTTCGCGCCCAACGCGAAGATCGTGCACGTCGACGTCGACCCTGCCGAGATCTCCAAGATCCGTGTCGCCGACGTCCCCATCGTCGGCGATGCCAAGGATGTCATCGTCGATCTGACCGCGGCCTACCAGGACGCGACGCGGGCCGGCAAGCCTGCGCTCGTCGAATGGTGGACCTACCTGAACGGGCTCCGTGAGGAGTTCCCGCTCGGCTACACGCCCACCACCGACGGACTGCTCGCCCCGCAGCACGTCATCCAGCGGATCGGCGAGCTGACCGGTCCCGAAGGCATCTACGCCTCGGGGGTCGGGCAGCACCAGATGTGGGCGGCTCAGTTCATCAAGTACGAGCGACCCAACTCGTGGCTCAACTCCGGCGGCGCCGGAACGATGGGCTACGCGGTGCCCGCGGCGATGGGCGCGAAGGTCGCACAGCCGGACCGGGTGGTGTGGGCGATCGACGGCGACGGATGCTTCCAGATGACCAATCAGGAGCTCGCCACCTGCACGATCAACAACATCCCGATCAAGGTCGCGATCATCAACAACTCGTCGCTCGGCATGGTGCGGCAGTGGCAGACCCTGTTCTACGACGGCCGGTACTCCAACACCGACCTGAACACGGGCCACGACACCGTCCGGATCCCGGATTTCGTGAAGCTGGCCGAGGCGTACGGCGCGCTCGGCATCCGCGTCACGAAAGAAGAAGAGGTGGATGCGGCGATCAAGCTCGCGCTCGAGACCAACGACCGCCCGGTCGTCCTCGATTTCGTGGTGAGCGCCGACGCGATGGTGTGGCCGATGGTGCCGCAGGGCGTCAGCAACAGCTACGTCCAGTACGCCCGCGAGCACAGCCCGTCGTTCGGAGGGGAGTGACCATGAGCACACACGTTCTGAGCCTCCTCGTGGAGGACAAGCCCGGTCTGCTGACCCGCGTGGCGGGGCTCTTCGCCCGTCGCGGATTCAACATCCATTCGCTCGCGGTGGGAACGAGCGAGGTCGACGGCCTCTCGCGCATCACGGTCGTCGTCGATGTGGAGGAGCTCCCGCTGGAGCAGGTGACGAAGCAGCTCAACAAGCTGATCAACGTCATCAAGATCGTCGAGCTCGACCAGGCGCAGTCGGTCCAGCGCGAGCACCTGCTGATCAAGGTGCGGGTCGACAACTCCACCCGCTCGCAGGTGCTCGAGGCGGTGAACCTCTTCCGTGCCCGCGTCGTCGACGTCGCCACCGACGCGCTGGTGATCGAGGTCACCGGCGACAGCGGCAAGACCCAGGCCCTGCTCAAGGTGCTGGAGCCGTACGGCATCAAGGAGATGGCGCAGTCCGGCCTCCTCGCGATCGGCCGCGGCAGCAAGTCCATCACCGAGCGCGTCTTCAAGAACTAGCTCGCCGTCCGGGCGACGAAAGAACTAACGCTTCACGAATCAATGAGCAAGGAGAAAGCACCAGTGGCTGAAATCTATTACGACAACGACGCGGACCTCTCGATCATCCAGGGCAAGAAGGTCGCCGTCATCGGCTACGGCTCGCAGGGTCACGCGCACGCGCAGAACCTCCGCGACTCGGGCGTCGAGGTCGTCATCGGCCTCAAGGCGGACTCGAAGTCCAAGCCGAAGGCCGAGGAGGCGGGCTTCCGCGTCCTCAGCGCCGCAGACGCCGCGGCCTGGGCCGACGTCATCGTGATCCTCGCGCCGGACCAGGTGCAGCGCCACCTGTACACCGACGACATCAAGGACAACCTGCAGGAGGGCAACGCCCTCGTCTTCGGCCACGGCTTCAACATCCGCTTCGGCTACATCGAGGCCCCGGAGGGCGTCGACGTGATCATGGTCGCTCCCAAGGGCCCGGGCCACACGGTGCGCCGCGAATACGAGGCCGGCCGAGGCGTTCCCGTCATCGTCGCGGTCGAGAAGGACGCGACCGGCAACGCCTGGCCGCTCGTCCTCTCGTACGCGAAGGGCATCGGCGGCCTGCGCGCCGGCGGCATCAAGACCACCTTCACCGAGGAGACCGAGACCGACCTGTTCGGCGAGCAGGCCGTCCTCTGCGGCGGAGTCTCGCAGCTCGTCCAGTACGGCTTCGAGACCCTGACAGAGGCGGGCTACCAGCCGCAGGTCGCCTACTTCGAGGTCCTGCACGAGCTCAAGCTCATCGTCGACCTCATGTGGGAGGGCGGCATCGCGAAGCAGCGCTGGAGCGTCTCCGACACGGCCGAGTACGGCGACTACGTCTCCGGACCGCGCGTCATCGACCCGCACGTCAAGGAGAACATGAAGGCGGTGCTGTCCGACATCCAGGACGGCACCTTCGCCAAGCGCTTCATCGCGGACCAGGACGCCGGTGCGCCCGAGTTCCTGGAGCTCCGCAAGAAGGGCGAGCAGCACCCCATCGAGGCGACCGGTCGCGAACTGCGGAAGCTCTTCGCCTGGAACGCGTCGAACGACGACGACTACGTGGACGGCGAGGTCGCCCGCTGAGGCGAGCTGACACACCGCTGACAGCAGCCTGACGCGCGGCTCGCGCTGCGCAGTAGGGTCGGGGTGCCGCACGCGACGCGTGCGGCACCCTTCTGTTGGGAGCCGGGAATGCGAATCGCCGTCGAGATAGCCGTTCAGGACGTGGCCGGCGTGCGGATCGCCCTGGCGGAGGGCGCCGATCGCATCGAGCTCTCCAGCGCGCTCGGGATGGGCGGCCTCACGCCGTCCGCCGCGCTGATCCGGCAAGCGGTCCGGCTGGCTCGCGAAAGCGACCGCGAGGGCTTCGTCCAGGTGCTCGTGCGTCCGCGCGGGGGCGGCTTCGTCTACGACGCCGACGAGCTGGCGACAACGCTGGCCGATGTGCGCTTCGCGCGCGAGGCGGGTGCCGCCGGCGTCGTCATCGGCGCGCTCACCGAGGCGGCACACGTCGACGCGGAGGCCGTCCGCCGGATCGTGGCCGAGGCGGGACCACTGCAGGTGACGTTCCACCGCGCCATGGACGTCGTCGCCGATCCGTTCGACGCCGCCGAAGCACTGATCGCGCTCGGGGTGACCCGGGTGCTCACCTCCGGACGTGCCTCCCGCAGCATCGACGGCGTTGCGACGCTGGGTGCCCTGTCCCAGGCCGCGGCCGGACGCGTCGAGGTGATGGCCGGCGGGGGAGTGAGCGTCGACGACATCCTCGCACTCGCCGCGACCGGGATCGATGCGGTGCACCTGTCCGCCCGCGACACTGCGCGAGGAGCGCCCAGCGGCCCCGGCGGCGGCGACGCGGTGTACGACATCACCGATCCGGCGACCGTCCACGACGCCATCGCCATGGCGGCGCTGGCCCGCTGAGTCGCCGCTACAGGGCGCAGAAGACGCACAGGCCGATCAGCACCACCTGCAGGATGGCGCGCGGGACCAGCGGGGTGGCGAAGGCGCCGAAGCGCTCGGTCTTGCCGGCGGCGTAGGCGTTCGCCGGAAACACCGCCACCAGGAAGACGACCAGGCAGATCGCCGCGGCGACCCGCGTGGCGGGCACCAGCAGACCGATCCCGCCGGACAGCTCGCACACCCCGGTGAACGCGACGAGGGCCCGCGGCGAAACGACGCGCAGAGCCGGCGGGATCATCGCCGCCATTCCGCGCGACGGACCGGGAACGAAGTGCATCGTGCCCATCGCGACGAACACCACCGCGAGCAGGATGCGGACCACGAGTTGTGCGATGTCGAAAAGTGTCACCAGCCCATCCTCTCCTGCGAGCATCCACAGGCCGCGTAACGCGGAGAAAAGAGCGCGTGCCGCCCCGCTAGAGTTAAGCCGTCCGCGCCCCACCGACCGTGGCGCCCCTCCCAAGCCAGCCCTCCCTTTCGTAAGGAACTGCCACGTGACAAAGCCGGTCGTCCTGATCGCCGAAGAACTCTCGCCCGCCACCGTCGACGCCCTGGGGCCCGACTTCGAGGTCCGCTCGGTGGATGGCACGGATCGGCCGGCGCTCCTCGCGGCGGTCGCCGATGCCGACGCCATCCTGGTGCGCTCGGCGACGAAGGTCGACGCCGAGGTCATCGGCGTGGCGAAGAACCTCAAGGTCATCGCGCGTGCGGGTGTCGGCCTCGACAACGTCGACATCAAGAGCGCGACCAACGCCGGAGTCATGGTCGTGAACGCCCCGACCTCCAACATCATCTCGGCGGCCGAACTCACCGTCGGCCACATCCTGAGTCTCGCCCGCCACATCCCCGCGGCGCACAGCGCTCTCGCGCAGGGGCAGTGGAAGCGGTCGAAGTACACCGGTGTGGAGCTGTACGAGAAGACCGTCGGCATCATCGGTCTGGGGCGCATCGGTGCCCTGATCACGGCGCGCCTGCAGGCGTTCGGCACGAACGTGATCGCCTACGACCCCTACGTCACCAGCGCGCGCGCGCAGCAGCTGGGGGTGCAGCTGGTCACCCTCGACGAACTGCTCGCCCAGTCCGACTTCGTCACGATCCACATGCCGAAGACGCCCGAGACGACCGGCATGATCTCCGACGACCAGCTCGCGCAGATGAAGAGCACCGCGTTCGTCGTGAACGTCGCGCGCGGTGGACTGATCGACGAGGACGCGCTCTACCGCGCCCTCACCACCGGCACCATCGCGGGTGCCGGCCTCGACGTCTTCGTCTCGGAGCCGCCGCAGGAATCGCCGCTGCTCGCGCTCGAGAACGTCGTCGTCACGCCGCACCTGGGCGCGTCCACGGACGAGGCTCAGGAGAAGGCCGGTGTCTCCGTTGCGCGCTCCGTCCGTCTGGCTCTCTCCGGCGAGCTCGTCCCGGATGCGGTCAACGTCGCAGGCGGCGTCATCGACCCGTACGTGCGGCCGGGGATCCCGCTCGTCGAGAAGCTGGGCCAGGTGTTCTCCGGCCTCGCCGGCAGCCCGGTCACCAGCGTCGACGTCGAGGTGCGTGGCGAACTGGCCGACTACGACGTCAGCGTCCTCAAGCTGGCCGCACTCAAGGGCATCTTCACGAACATCGTCAGCGAGACGGTGTCGTACGTGAACGCGCCGCTGCTCGCCGAGCAGCGCGGCATCGAGGTCCGCCTCATCACCGACTCGGTGAGCGAGGAGTACCGCAACCTCATCACCCTGCGCGGCGCGCTGAGCGACGGATCGCAGATCTCCGTCTCCGGCACGCTGACCGGCCCGAAGCAGATCGAGAAGATCGTGGGCATCAACGGCTACGACGTCGAGGTGCCCGTCGCCGAGCACCTGGTGGTCATGGTCTACGACGACCGCCCCGGCATCGTCGCGGTCTACGGCCGCGAGTTCGGCGAGGCCGCGATCAACATCGCCGGCATGCAGATCGCCCGCACGTCGGCCGGCGGTAAGGCGCTCAGCGTCCTCACCGTCGACTCGCGCGTGCCGGACGGCCTGCTCGAGAAGGTGCAGCTCGCCATCGACGCCGACCTGATGCAGGAGATCGACATCACCGAGTCCTGAAAGACTCGGGAAGATTTCTCTTCCCCGCTGTCGATTTGTGTGGCCTACTTGCGTCGTAGAGGTGTCGATATCCCTACGAACCGAGGAGACACCATGTCTGACGAGTATGTTCTGCTCATCCACGAGCCGAACTGGAACCCCGACGCGATGACAGCGGAGGACTGGCAGACCGGGATGGCAGGGCATCGGGTCTTCCAGGAGGCCGTCGCTGCGGCAGGCGAACGCATCGTCGCGAGCAGTGCGCTGCAGGCCGTGACCCAGGCGACGCGGATCACGCCGACGGCCGACGGCGACCACGTCTTCACCACCGGACCGTTCGGTGAGACCGACGAGGTCATCACCGGTTTCTACAGCTTCACCGCGTCCACCCCGGAACAGGCGCGCGAGCTGGCCGCCCTGTGCCCCACGCAGGGCTGGGTCGAGCTGTATCCGGTTCTGGTGCTGGACGCGGTGCGCTGAGTGACGCCGACCGCTCCGTCGGAGCGCACCCGCCTCGATCGCGCCTGGCGCGAGGAGGGCACGCGCATCCTCGGAGCCGTCGCACGCACGACGGGCGACCTCCTGCTCGCCGAAGACGCGGTGCAGGAGGCGTTCGCGCGCGCGGTCGAGGAGACCGCGCGCGGGCGGGCGCCCGACAACCCGGCCGCCTGGATCACCACCGTTGCGCGCCGGGTCGCGCTCGATTCGCTGCGGCGTGAGAGAAGCGCCGCGAGGGCGACGCCTGCCCTAGCGGCCGACATCGCGCGAGCCGAGCGTGCCATCGCCGACGATGCCGAGCGGGGGGAGGAGTCCGTGTTCACCGGCGACGAGCGACTGGAGCTCATCCTCCTGGTCGCGCATCCCTCGCTCACCGCGGAGGCCCGCGTCGAGTTGGCGCTGCGCTTCGTCTGCGGGTTGCCCACGGCTCGGATCGCCGAGGTGTTCCTGGTCTCCGAGCCCACGATGGCCGCGCGGATCACGCGCGCGAAGAAGCGCATCCACACGTCGGAGCTCCGGTTCGTCCTCGACGACCCCGCTACCGTCGCCGACCGGATGCCGGACGCCCTGACCACGATCTATCTGCTCTACACGATCGGGCACCGCACCGCGGACGCCGCCCTGCGACGGGACGCGATCGCCCTCGCCCGCGACGCTCACCGCACCGCGCCCGGTGACGAGAGCGCGGGACTGCTGGCGCTGCTGCTGCTCACCGAGGCCCGGCAGGCGACACGCCTCACCCCGGGCGACGAGTTCACCACGCTCCGCGAGGCCGATCGCACCCAGTGGGACTCGGCGTTGATCGCGGAGGGCGAGCGGCTGGCCGCGAGCGCGCTCGGCGGCGATGGGCGGTATGCCCTCCAGGCCGGGATCGCGGGCCTTCACGCGACCGCGCCGACCTGGGAGGCGACGGACTGGCCCGCGATCGTCCGGCTGTACGACGGACTGGTGCGGCAGTGGCCGAGTCCCTCCGCTCGGCTCGGTCGGCTGGTCGCCCTCGGCCACAGCCAGGACGCGGGTCCCGAGGTGGGGCTGGCCGGGCTCGACGCCGATCCTGGCCTCTTCCGGGAACCTCTCACAGCGCAGGCGCACGCCGCGCGAGCCGAACTCCTGCGCCTGGAAGGGCGGCCGCGCGAGGCGGCGTCGGCGCTCCGGGAGGCGATCGGCGCAGCGGGGGACGAGCGGACGGCGCGCTCTCTCGCGAGACTCCTGGCCGCTCTCGAGTGAGGGGTGGGCCGCCCTACGCGGTCGGCCCGGCGATCCGCTGCACCAGCGCGATCAGCTCGTCGACGTCCGTCTCGTCCCGCAGCACCGTGTTGGCCGCGGGCAGCAGGGCGGTGTTGTAGTACATCCCGTCGCCGATGAGCATGATCATGCGTGCGGCGAGTGGATCGCCGACAGCATCCTCGAGGACGTCGAACCAGGAGCGCTGCGCGTCGGCGAGCGCATCCCGCGCCCGGGGGTCGGCCGCCTGCGCGAGGCGCGCGACCGCGACGACGGCCCGCTCGAACCGCGAGTCGGTGGGGATGGAGGTGCGCAGGAAGTAGTCGACCGGGCCGGCCGGAGCCGTCCGCATCCGCTCGACGTCGTCGGCGACCAGGACCGAGAACCGCTCAAGCACGCCGCCGACCAGCGCCTCCTTCGAGGCGAAGTGGTAGAGCAGGCCGCCCTTGGACACGCCCGCACGTGCAGCCACCGCATCCAGGGTCGCCGCTCGCTCGCTCTGCTCCGCCAGCAGCTCCTCGAAGGCGTCCAGCACGCGATCGCGGGCGGAGCGGGAGGGAGCGGGGGAGTCACTCGGCATGAGCACATGCTAGTCGTGTCACATTGCTACTGTACCGTCCAGACGGTACAGTAGTCGTATGTCCGCCACCGCCCACGCCATCGCCCCCGCCGACCGTTCGTCGCGCGCGGGCGGCCGCGCGTGGGCCGCGCTGGCGGTCCTGATGCTCCCGACTCTGCTGGTCTCGGTCGACAACACGGTCCTGAGCTTCGCCCTGCCTTCCATCTCCGAGGCACTGAAACCCAGCGCGACCGGGATGCTGTGGATCGTCGACGTGTACCCGCTGGTGCTCGCCGGGCTGCTGGTCGCGATGGGCAGTCTGGGGGACCGGATCGGCCGCCGTCGACTGCTGCTGATCGGGGCCACGGGGTTCGCGGCGGTCTCGGCCGTGGCCGCCTTCGCACCGACGGCGGAGCTGCTGATCGCCGCCCGTGCCGCCCTCGGAGTGTTCGGGGCGATGCTGATGCCCGCGACGCTGTCGCTGCTGCGCAGCTCCTTCGCGGACCGCGAGCAGCGCCGCCTCGCGATCGCGATCTGGGCGTCCGGATTCGCGGCCGGTTCGGCGCTGGGCCCGATCGTCGGCGGTCTGCTGCTCGAGCACTTCCCGTGGGGGTCGGTGTTCCTGCTGGCGGTGCCCGTCCTCATCCCGCTGCTCGTGCTCGCCCCGCTACTGGTGCGCGAGTCCCGCGATCCGTCGCCGGGCCCGGTGGATGTGCCGGGCATCGCGCTCTCGCTGCTCACGATGGCGCCGATCGTCTACGGGATCAAGTCGCTCGCCGTCGACGGATTCTCCGCCGTTGCCGTTGCGGCGATCGCCGTCGGCCTCGGGGCGGGAGCGCTCTTCGTGCGGCGTCAGCTGCGCCGGCCGATCCCGATGCTCGACATGCGGCTGTTCGCGCGCCCCGCGTTCAGCGGCGCGATCGTCGTGAACCTCTTGAGCGTGATCTCGCTCGTCGGGTTCCTGTTCTTCGTGTCGCAGCACCTTCAGCTCGTGATCGGGCTGAGCCCTCTGCAGTCGGGACTGGTCCTGCTGCCGGGACTCGTGACGATGATCGTGGCGGGCCTGGTCGTCGTCCCGGTGGCCAGGCGGTTGCGGCCCGGTGTGGTGATCGCCGGCGGACTGACCCTGTCGGCGGCCGGCTACCTCCTCATCGCGCTCACCGGGGGAGACGCGCCCTGGAGCATCCTGCTCGCCGCCTTCGTCCTCCTCGGCGCCGGAATCGGCGCGGCAGAGACGGTCTCGAACGAGCTCGTCATCTCGACCGCTCCCGCGGCGAAGGCGGGCGCCGCCTCGGCGGTCTCTGAGACCGCGTACGAACTGGGAGCGGTGCTCGGCACGGCCACGCTGGGAACGCTCATCACGGCGTCGTACCGCGCCGCGCTCGTGGTTCCGCAGGGACTGACGTCGGCGCAAGCGCACGCTGCGTCCGAGACGCTCGGCGGTGCCGTCTCCGTAGCCGGTGGCCTTCCCGCACCGCTCGCGGGGGAGCTGCTGACCTCGGCGCGCGCCGCGTTCGACAGTGGAGTGGGCCTCACAGCGGTGATCGGCGTCGCGCTAGTCGCGACGGCCGCCGTTGTCGCGCTGGTGACGCTCCGTCGCGTCCGCGCCTGAGCGATCCGGGCCGAACCGTGACCGGCGGCGCGGCGATAGGGTTGCAGTACCGAATCCGCCGATCGACCAGCGCAGGAGTGCCATGTCCCGTTCCGTCAAGCTCGCCGTCATCCCGGGAGACGGGATCGGTCCGGAGGTCATCGCCGAGGCGGTCAAGGTTCTGGACTCGGCGACCGAGGGGAGCGGGCTGTCGTTCGAGAAGACGCACTTCTCGCTCGGAGCCGACCGCTACCTGGCGACCGGCGACGTGCTGACGGACGACGACCTGGCGGCCATCTCGGCCCACGACGCGATCCTGCTCGGTGCGGTCGGCGGCACGCCCGGCGACCCTCGGCTGGCCGGTGCGAACATCGAGCGCGGCCTGCTCCTGAAGCTGCGCTTCTCGCTCGATCACTACGTGAACCTGCGGCCGACGACGCTCTTCCCAGGCATCGCCAGCCCGCTCGCAAACCCTGGCGCTGTCGACTTCGTCGTGGTCCGGGAGGGCACCGAGGGCCCGTACGTCGGCAACGGGGGAGCCATCCGCCAGGGCACGCCGCACGAGATCGCCAACGAGGTCTCCGTGAACACGGCCTTCGGGGTCGAGCGCGTCGTCCGCTACGCCTTCGAGCAGGCGGCAGCTCGGCGCAAGAAGCTCACTCTCGTGCACAAGACTAACGTGCTCACCTTCGCGGGCGGACTGTGGAAGCGGATCGTGGATGCCGTGGCCGCCGAGCATCCCGACATCGCCGTCGACTACCTCCACGTCGACGCCGCGACCATCTTCCTGGTCACCGATCCTGCTAGATTCGACGTGATCGTCACGGACAACCTCTTCGGCGACATCCTCACCGACCTCGCGGCCGCGATCAGCGGCGGCATCGGGCTGGCGGCCTCCGGCAACATCAACCCGGCCGGAGCCTTCCCGAGCATGTTCGAGCCGGTTCACGGATCGGCCCCCGACATCGCCGGCCAGCAGAAGGCCGACCCCACCGCAGCGATCCTCTCGACCGCGCTCCTGCTCCGCCACCTCGGCGAGCCCGAGCTCGCCGGCCGGATCGAGTCCGCGGTGACCGCCGACCTCGCCGCCCGCACGGGCGCTGTGCGAACGACCGCCGAGATCGGCGACGCGATCGCAGCGCGTGTGGCGCAGAATTGATTCACCGTCGCGTAAAGGACCTGTCATGACTTCGACCAGCATCTCTCTCACCAGCGGACCCACCGAGACCTCGGGCCTGCTCTGGAACGTCTCCCGCAACGAAGCCGCTCGCGACGCCGCAGCGCGCGCCGAGATCCTCGCGGATCCCGGGTTCGGCAACTACTTCACCGACCACATGGTCGACATCTGCTGGTCGGCGAAGGGCGGCTGGCACCGTCCCCGCGTCTCGCCGTACGGACCCATCCAGCTGGAGCCGTCCGCCGCGGTGTTCCACTACGCGCAGGAGATCTTCGAGGGACTGAAGGCCTACCGTCACGAGGACGGGTCGATCTGGGGCTTCCGGCCCGAGGCGAACGCCGCGCGCATGCAGCGCTCGGCGTACCGGCTCGCGTTGCCGGAGCTTCCGGTCGAGCACTTCCTCGACTCGCTCAAGCAGCTCATCGCCGTGGACGGCGACTGGGTTCCGGATGCCGCAGAGACCAGCCTGTACCTCCGGCCGTTCATGTTCGCCAAGGAGGCGTTTCTCGGGGTCCGTCCCGCGAACAAGGTGGCGTACTACCTGATCGCCAGCCCGGCCGGTGCGTACTTCCCGAGCGGCGTGGCTCCTGTGTCGATCTGGCTCTCCGACCACTGGTCGCGGGCGGGCAAGGGCGGCACGGGCGCGGCGAAGACCGGCGGCAACTACGCCTCGAGCCTGCTTCCGCAAGCCGAGGCGTACGAGCACGGCTGCGCGCAGGTGCTGTTCCTGGACTCGGTCGAGGGGAAGTACATCGAGGAGCTCGGCGGGATGAACGTTGTGCTCGTCAAGAAGGACGGCACCCTGGTGACTCCGGAGTCCGACAGCATCCTGGAGGGCATCACGCTGGATTCGGTGCTGCAGCTGGCGCGGGACCGCGGGCACGCGGTGGAGCGCCGCAAGGTGACCATCGACGAGTGGCGCGACGGCGTCGAGAGCGGAGATGTGGTCGAGGTGTTCGCCTGCGGCACGGCCGCGGTGATCACCCCGATCGGCGAGCTGAAGTCGGACACCTTCACGGTCGGCGACATCACGGCGCCTCCCGGCGAGCTCACGATGTCGCTGCGCAAGGAGCTGACCGACATCCAGTACGGTCGCGAGCGCGACCGTCACAACTGGATGTACCGCCTCGACGCCTGATCGCGTTTCGCGCGGCGGCGTGGCTAGCATCGTGGCATGAGTGAGTTCGCGATCGTCGGTCCCGGTGCTGTCGGCGGGCTGCTGGCCTGGTTGTTGCATCGGCAGGGCCGCGAGGTCGTCGCCGTCGGGCGGCCTGCTACCGTCGCCGCGATCTCGCGCGACGGGATCGAGGTTCGCAGCGGGATGTTCGGCGACGGCGTCGAACGCGTGCGCGCCTCGACGGACGTGCCAGCAGGGGCGAGCGTGATCGTCGCCACCAAGGCGTACGGGCTGGAGGACGTGCTCCCCGGCATCGCGGCCGCGCGGCCCGCCGAGGTGATCTCGTTCCTCAACGGCATCGAGCACATGGGCCCGTTGAGGGAGGCCGTGCCCGGCATTCCCGTCGCGGGAGCATCCGTCGCGGTCTCCGCGCTGCGCGCATCCACCACCGTGATCGACCACCGCAGCCCGTTCGTCCGCATCGAGGCGCCGGAGGCGGCCGCCGGCTTCGCGTCGGTGCGGGCGCTGACGGACGCCGGCCCCAGCGTCCGGGTCGGGGGCAGCGAGGCGGAGGTCCTGTGGGCCAAGTTCCGGCTCCTCGCGTCGCTGGCGCTGCTCACGTCGTACTGGCGGCAACCCGCCGGGGCGGCGCTGAGCGAGGATCCGGAACTGACCGAGGCGGTGGTCTCCGAGGTCGTCGCGTGCTCGACCGCCGAGGGCGTCCCGGCCTCGGAGCTCGACCTGGTCCGCGCGCTCCGCAGCGTGCCCGGTGGGATGCGGACCTCGTTGCAGGAAGATCTGGCGGCCGGCGCACCCAGCGAGCTCGACGCGCTGGGCGGCGCGCTCATCCGGGTCGGAGAGCGTCACGGGATCCCGACTCCGGCCCTCGCGCGCATCCTCGCGGCGCTAGGCTCGAACGTGTGAAGATCGCACGATTCAGCCACACCCGCGACGGCGACAAGAGCCCGGTCATCGACTACGGCATCATCGACGAGGACGCCCTGGTCGTCCTGGCCGGCGACCCCCTGTTCGTCGGGTTCGAGACCACGGGGGAGCGCGTCCCGCTGTCGAAGGTCGGCTCGCTCCTCGCGCCGGTCATCCCACGTTCGAAGGTCGTCGCCGTGGGCAAGAACTACCGGGAGCACGCCGCCGAGATGGGCGGCGAGGCCCCCGGCGAGCCGCTGCTGTTCCTGAAGCCCAACACGTCCGTCATCGGACTCGGCGACGCGATCGTCGTCCCGCCGCAGTCCGAACGGGTCGACTACGAGGGCGAGCTCGCCGTCGTCATCGGCAGGATCGCCCGCAACGTCTCCGTCGAGGACGCCGCGGACCACATCTTCGGCTACACGGTCGCCAACGACGTCACCGCGCGCGACCTGCAGGAGAAGGACGGGCAGTGGACGCGCGCAAAGGGCTTCGACACCTTCTGCCCGCTGGGGCCCGTCATCGACACCGAGCTCGCCCCCGGTGCCATGCTGCGCACCCGTCTGAACGGCGAGCTCATGCAGGAGGCGCCGATCTCCGACATGGTCCACGACATCCCGTCGATCATCGCGTACGCATCGAGTGTCTTCACGCTGCTGCCGGGGGATGTCATCCTCACCGGAACGCCGTCCGGAATCGGGCCGATGAAGCCCGGTGACACGGTCGAGGTGGAGGTCGAGGGCGTCGGTTCGCTCGTCAATCCGGTGCGCGCCCCGAAGTAGGCCTCCCGGTAGGATCGAAGGCGTATGTCTGACTCCACTGCTCACCCGTTCTCCGAGGCCACCGGCGCCGCTGTGCGCGTGCGCTTCTGTCCGTCCCCGACCGGCACGCCCCACGTGGGCCTCATCCGCACGGCGCTGTTCAACTGGGCGTACGCCCGGCACACCGGCGGCAAGCTGATCTTCCGCATCGAAGACACCGACGCAGCGCGCGACAGCGAGGAGAGCTACCAGTTGATCCTGGAGGCGCTGCGCTGGCTGCGCCTCGACTGGGACGAGGGGATCGACGTCGGCGGTCCGGACGGGCCGTACCGGCAGTCGCAGCGGTACGACATCTACCGCGACCTCATCGCGAAACTGCGCGAGTCCGGCCACATCTACGAGAGCTTCGCGACCGGCGAGGAGATCGAGGCGCGCAACATCGCGCTCGGGCGCGACCCGAAGCTCGGTTACGACAACTTCGAGCGCGACCTGACCGAGGAGCAGAAGGCGGCCTACCGGGCCGAGGGCCGCGAGCCCGCCCTGCGGTTGCGGGTTCCGGACGACGACCTCAGCTTCGACGACCTGGTGCGCGGCGAGATCACCTTCAAGGCCGGTTCGTTCAGCGACTTCGTCGTCGTGCGGCCCAACGGCCACCCGCTGTACACGTTCGTGAACCCGGTGGACGACGCGCTCATGGGCATCACGCACGTCCTGCGCGGTGAGGACCTCCTGTCGTCCACCCCGCGCCAGATCGCGCTGTACCACGCACTCATCGATGCTGGGGTGACCACCTTCGTTCCGCGCTTCGGGCACCTCCCGTACGTGATGGGGGAGGGCAACAAGAAGCTCTCGAAGCGCGACCCCGAGTCGAACCTGTTCCACCACCGCGACCGGGGCTTCATCCCCGAGGGCCTGGTGAACTACCTGGCGCTGCTGGGCTGGTCGCTCACGCACGACCGCGACGTCTTCTCGCTGCAGGAGATGGTGGCCGCGTTCGACGTCAAGGACGTCAACCCGAACCCGGCCCGCTTCGACCTGAAGAAGGCGGAGTCGATCAACGGCGACCACATCCGGCTGCTCGACGTCGCCGACTTCACCGAGCGCACCATCCCGTACCTGGCTGCGGCCGGTGTGGTGGAGGAGCCCCTGACTCCGGCGCAGCACGAGGTGCTGGCGAAGGCCGCTCCGCTGGTGCAGGAGCGCGTGCAGCTTCTCGGCGAGACGCCCGGAATGCTCGGCTTCCTCTTCACGGACGCCGCCTCGCTGGTCATCGAGGACGACGCGCGCGCCTCGCTGCCCGACAACGCCGGCGAGGTGCTCGCCGCATCCCTCGGCGCACTGGAGCTCGTGCCCGAGGCGGAGTGGACCCACGACGTGCTGGAGTCGGCGCTGCGCGATGCGCTGGTCGAGGGCCTTGGGCTCAAGCCGCGGGTCGCCTTCGGCCCGCTGCGCGTGGCCGTCTCGGGTCGCCGGGTGTCGCCTCCGCTGTTCGAGTCGATGGAGATCCTCGGCAAGGCCGAGACCATCGCGCGCGTCGACCGGTTGTCCGCGGCACTGGCATAGCGGTGACTGCGGAGGCTGCTGTTTCCGGCGACACGCCGGGTGAGACGTACGACGTCGTCGTGGTCGGCGGGGGACCGGCGGGGCTGTCGGCCGCGCTGAATCTCGCGCGGGCCCGGCGGCGCGTCCTGGTCGTCGACGGCAACCGTCCGCGGCATGCCGCGACCCTGCTGGCGCACGGCTTCCTCACCCGCGACGGGGTCTCTCCACTGGAGCTGCGCCGGATGGGACGCGAGGAGGTCGACGCCTACGAGAATGCGTCGGTCGTCTTCGCGCAGGTCGGTGCCATCGAGCGCGAGGGCGACGGCTTCCGCGTCAGCGGGCGCGGTGTGCGCGGCGGAGCGGATGTGGACGCCCGCGCGGACACCGTGGTGATCGCGACCGGCGTGACGGAGGCGATGCCGTCCATCCCGAGCCTCCGCGCCTACTACGGCACGCACCTGCACAGCTGCATCGAGTGCGACGGCTACGAGTCCTCCGGGCAGCCCCTCGCGCTCATCGGGGAGACGCCCGACCTTGCGGAGCGCGCGCTGCTGCTCACCCAGTGGACGGACGACCTGATCGTCTTCACCAACGGCGCCGACACGGTGGATGCGGACGAAGAGGGGATGCTCGCACGGCTGGGTGTCAGCGTCGAGCGACGCCCGATCGACGATGTCATCGGCGAGAAGAGTGTCATGACCGGCATCCGCCTCGGCGACGGCACGGTCGTCGCGCGCACCGGCGGGTTCCTGCGCCCGGTGTGGACGCCCGCGCTGGCGTTCGCAGAGAGCCTAGGCCTCGACACCGACGCGGAGGGATACCTGCTGACCGACTCCCACGGGCGCACTTCGGTGCCCGGAGTGTATGCGGCAGGCGAGACGACGGCCCCCGGTCCGCAGCAGCTGATCGTCGCGGCCGGCTCCGGTGCGGTGGTGGCAGCCGCGGTCAACCGCGACCTGATCGGCTTGTCCTTGGACGGCTCCGCCGTTTTGTAGTCCGGCCTTCGGGTAGGCTAGAGTTGGTTCTCGTGCCCGGGCCG
This sequence comes from Leifsonia sp. T36S-04, assembly GCF_042465655.1. GTDB lineage: Bacteria > Actinomycetota > Actinomycetes > Actinomycetales > Microbacteriaceae > Leifsonia. The sequence goes on along the minus strand of NZ_CP146286.1, from coordinate 1,895,394 downwards.
CGGTCCGGAGCAGTGGGGTATGGTGTAATTGGCAACACGGCGGTTTCTGGTACCGTTGTTCTTGGTTCGAGTCCAGGTACCCCAGCAATGATTCAAGCATCAGAAGGCCCGGTTTTCCGGGCCTTTTTTGTTGCCCCCGATTTCAACTGAGGAGCCCGGTCGCCACGTGCTCGGCGATCATGATCGTGGGGATGTTGGTGTTCGCAGACACCGGCTCGGGGAGGATCGACGCGTCGACGACAGAGAGTCCCGACACTCCATGCACCCGTGCCGAAGTGTCGACAACAGCGCCCGCCACGGGGTCGGCGCCCATCGCGCAGGTGCCCACCGGATGGTGGTAAGTCGTCGCCGTGGCCCTGATCCAGGCTCGGACGGCGTCGGGGTCAGCGATGGTCTCCGGTTGCGGGGCGAGCCGGATGCCGCCCGTTATCCCGGTCAGCTCCGGTCGGTTCGCGACGGCATCCGCCACGTGGACGCCCTCGATCAGTCGATCGATGTCCGTCTCGTCGCGGAAGTATCCGAGGTCGATCTGAGGAGCGCCTGCGGGGTCGAGCGTTCGTAGCGTCACCTCGCCCCGGGAGCGGGGCTTCAGGAGGGCGGCGGCCACGAGGCATTGGTACCCGTCGCCGAGGCGATAGGGCCCACACACCATGAGCTGCAGGTCGGGCGGTCCGGCGGCGGAACTCCGACTGCTCCGCAGGGTTGCCACGAGCTGAAAGATCGCCGGGTCGCCACGCGGGGGTGAGCACGGCAGGTCGATCCAGACCCAGGGGTGGTCAGCCAGGTTAGCGCCGACACCCGGCAGGTCCGCGGTGACGGATCGGCCCAAGGCGGCGACGTCGGCGGCTGGACCGATGCCGGAGCGGATGAGCAGCCCGGGGGAGTGATAGCTGCCGGCGCAGATGATCACCTCGTCGGCGGAGATGACCTCGCCGTCGGAGGATCGAACCCCCGTTGTCCGCCCGTGGTCGACGACGACCTCGGCGATCGTGCAGTTCGCGCGGACCGTCAGATTGGGGCGACCTCTGATGGGATCCAGGTAGGCGAGTGCGGTGCTGACACGCACGCCATCCACACAGTTGACCGGCAGGGCGGAGACGCCGACCGCGCCGGGCGCGTTGTGGTCCCGAATCCGTGGGATTCCCGTCCCCGCAATGGCGGCCTCCATCGCGAGCGTGAGTTCCGACTGCTCGCCCTCGCTGTAGCGGCGGATCGGGATCGGGCCATCCGTACCGTGGTACGGCGCCACCCCGAAGTCCAGGTCGTTCTCAAGGCGCTGGAATGCGGGCAGCACATCGGCGAACGACCAGCCCGGCAATCCCCAACCGTCGTAGTCGGCCGGGTGCCCGCGCAGAGCGAAAGTTGCGTTGATAGCTGACGAACCGCCGGTCACCCGTCCCTGCGGGAGATCCAGCACAGGACCCCCGGCGACACCCCTGCCCTTCAGCCCCCAGTCGTGCGAGGCCGTGCTGGTGCCATGGATACCGTCCGCGAGGTCCGCTGGCAGCCGATTCACCGGGTAGTCCGGCCCCGCCTCGATCAGCGCAACCTCGCGGTCCGCATTCTCACTCAGCCGCGAGGCAAGCACGCAGCCCGCACTGCCAGCACCTACGACGACGACGTCGTACCCGCTCTTCATCCGGGTCTCCCTCCGGTGCTGAGCCTAGACACCGGGTGAAAGGGCGACAACCCATGAATCCTGATCGCTCGGCATCCTCACCATCGACGTCGTTCCGGGTCTAGGGTGCGGTCATGGTTGAACATGGAAAAGGGCACCCGGACAGGCTGCCGAGGGGCGAGGAACCGATCGCGGAAGTGGCAGCCGATCGATTGGACGAGGACGGCCGCCATGCCGGTCGGCTGATTCTCACACCGGACAGAATCTACTTCTTCGACGACGAGCACCACAGCGGCGGCCACGACGACGTCATCGACCACGACCGCTTCCAGGGCGCCGAGGTGACAGGCGACGACACCGTCGGAACGCTGGCGCTCACCTGGAGCGATCAGGGCAAGGTTTACGAGGGCGACACGGTCGCACTCAGGGCCTTCAAGGTGGCGATCGACGACCAGCTGAACCCATAGCCGAGGTGACTGCGAAGACCGCGACTCAGGATCCGATTCGCACCATCCTCCTGCCGGGGATCGGCGGCTCGGACGAACGCCACTGGCAGACGTTGTGGGAGCGCGGTCGGTCAGACATCCGCCGCATCGCCCCGGCCTCCTGGGACGCGCCGGACTTCGCCGACTGGTCCGACGCGCTCGACCGAGCCGCGGGCGACAGGCCATCGCTCCTCGTGGCCCACAGCCTCGGTTGCTTGCTCGCCGTGCGTTGGGCGCACCGCAATCCTCAGCGGGTGGCCGGACTGTTCCTGGTCGCGGCGCCCGATCCCGCGGCGGAGGTCTTCCCGGCACAGGCGGAATCGTTCGCAGCAGGCCTGGACGTCCGGCTCGAACGGCCCGGGTTGCTCGTCACTAGTGACGACGACCCGTACTGCTCGCCCCGGCAGTCGGCGGTCTTCGCCGAGACATGGCGCATCCCCCGAGTGTCGGTGGGGCCGCACGGTCATCTGAATTCGGCGAGCGTGCTGGGCGACTGGGGGGAAGGCCGGAATCTGCTGACGGCCTTCACCGCAGGGTTGGGCGTGGGCACCCCTCCGTAGACCCGGCTCTACCCTTCCCGGCGCCGGCCACCGATGCGCCGGCCTTGTCGCAGCCGGGCATGTGCGGGATCCGGACGGCAACCGGTTCGGGGTCGTCGCGCGGAGCTGACGCCTCAGCCCGCGGGGCGTGCTCACCTCGTCGCCTGCCCGAAGACGCCTTCTTGCCCTGGCTGGAACGATAGGTCTATGGTCTGGGCCATCGGGGGAAGGCAGGGTCTTCATGTCTGCGCACGGTCGGCTGAACTCATGACGGGCGCCGGATCACAACAGTCCGGTCCCAAGCGCCGCCGCGGCGGTGCGCTCCTTCGGGTGACTGCGGCGATCACCGCGGCACTTCTCGCCGCCGCTTCCGCGGTCGCGGGAGCAGGTGCTGCCACCGCGGCGCCCGGCAGCCCCGGCGTGCCGCAGGCACCTGCGACGGCGGTCTACGCCGAAGACTTCCAGAATGCGGCGGCGACCAACGGCATCCGCATCGGTCAGTACACCGGTGGAGCCGCCGCGAACGCCTCCACGTACGTCACCAGCCCGAACTGGGCGCCCGTCGCCGACCAGTGCAACGGATGGATCCTGCGCTCCAACACCCCGCGCAACACCGCAGTCACCAGCGTCGATTCCGGATGCGACGCGACCGCGTGGTCCTTCCTGCAGGGCATGGCGACCGCGATCGGCCTGTACCGGGGCGAGGCGGTGGCGACCGCGCAGCAGAACCAGATCCTCTCCGAGTACACCAACGGTGGATCGGCCCCCGGGCCCGGAGTCGAGTTCCAGACCGCCAAGCCGATCACGGGGACGATCGTGCCGGGCCACTTCTATCAGATCAGCGCGATCTACGGAGCGGCCAACTGCGTCTCCGAAGGGCCGGGCCTGAACCGGCAGGATCCGTCGCTGTCGTTCAACCTCATCCAGAACCAGACCGGCTCCGGTCCCGCGCCGGGGACCGGCGGCGGCACCGTGTCGACCCTCACCAGCGGTCTCAATCCGTGCACGGACCCGGCCGCGCAGGTCATCACCACCGCCGGGCACACGTACCACATCGCACGGCTGAACTCCGCCGGTTTCCGCATGCCCGCCGGCGTGACCACGCTCGGTATCCAGCTGTTCAACGCAGCAGGCTCGTTCCGGGGAAACGACTCCGGATTCGATGACCCGCAGATCGTCGACGCGACGCCTCAACTCGACAAGGTGTTCAGCCCGACCACGCTCGCCGCCGGGCAGAGCACGACGCTGACCTTCACTGTCACAAACACGGACGAACTCGCCGCGAAGAACGGCTGGTCGTTCACCGACACGTTGCCCGCCGGTCTCACGTTCTCCGGGGCCGCGACCACCGACTGCCCGGCCGGAGTCGCGACGCTGAACGGCACCCAGATCAGCGGGAGCGGCAATCTCGACGCGGGCACCGTCTCCTGCACCTTCACCGTCCCGGTCACGTCTGCCGTCGCAGCAAGCTACACCAACGGGCCCTCGAATATCGGACCGATCGATGGACTGCTCCAACCGGGGGACAGCACGGTCGTCTTCAACGAACCGGACGCTCCGGCGATCACCCTGGTGAAGTCCGCCAGCCTCACCGACCCGTCCCAGTACGTCGTCGGCGCTCCTGTCACGTACTCCTTCTTCGTCGCGAACACCGGGAACGTGCCGTTGAGTGCCGTCACCGTGACGGAGACCGCGTTCTCCGGGACGGGGACGCCGCCCACCGTCAGCTGTCCGACCACGGTCATCCCCGTCAACGAGTCCACGACGTGCACAGGCACGTACACGATCACCCAGGCAGATGTCGACGCCGGCCAGGTCACCAATACCGCCTCCGTGACCGGCAACCCGCCGACCGGGCCACCCGTGACCGACACGTCGGACGCCGTCGTCTCGGGTACCCCCTCACCCGCGCTCGACCTGGTGAAGACCGCCGACGCGAGCGGGGTGCAGGTGCCCGCCCGGGCCGGCGATCCGATCCGCTATCGATTCACCGTCACCAATACCGGGAACGTGTCACTTCAGAATGTGACCGTCGCGGACCCCCGGCCCGGACTGAGCCCGCTCGTCTACACCTGGCCGGGAGTCCCCGGCGTTCTCGAACCGCAGCAATCCGCCACCGCGACGGCGACCTACGCGGTGACGCAAGCCGACCTCGACGCGGGCACCGTCGCGAATACCGCGACCGCGAACGGCACGACGACCGGCGGCACACCTGTGCCCTCGGAACCCGCCTCCACGAAGGTTCCGCTCACCCCCGCGCCGGGGCTGACGCTGGCCAAGACGGCCGCAGCCGCCTTCGCGACCCCGCCGGTCGCCGGTGATCCCATCACCTACACAGTCACTATCACCAACAGCGGAAACGTGACGCTGCACGCGGTGAACGTCGCCGATCTCCTCCCTGGCCTGTCCACGATCAGCTATACGTGGCCCGCGGCCGCGGGCGTGCTCGCGCCAACCGAGCAGGCCACCGGCACCGCCAGCTACCCCATCACTCAGAGCGATATCGACGCCGGACACGTCGCCAACACCGCGATCGCCCACGGTGCGACGCCCGACGACGCAGACACGCCGTCGAACGAGGCGGACACGGACACACCGATCGCAGTGGCGCCCGCGCTCGCGCTGACCAAGAGTGCCGATGCCTCCGGAATCCAGAACCCGACCGTGGTCGGCGACCCGATCGTCTACCGTTTCACCGTCACCAACACCGGTGACACGACCCTCACGGGCGTCGCCATCACCGACGCCCTCGCCGGTCTCGGCGCCCTCGGTTACACCTGGCCCGGACCGGATGGCGTCCTCCAGCCGGGCCAGTCGGCCGGAGCCACCGCTACGTACGTGGTCTCCCAGACCGACATCAACGCCGGGCAGGTGACCAATACGGCCACCGCCTCCGGTACCGCACCGGACGACAGCACGGTGAACACCCCACCGGTGTCGATCATCACACCGCTGGGTCCCGTCGCCGCGCTCAGCCTCGTGAAGTCCGCGAGTCCGAGCGACGCCGCAAGCTTCACCGTCGGGCGGCCGATAACGTACTCCTTCGTGATCACCAACACAGGGAATGTTCCGGTCAGCGACCTCGCCGTCATGGAGACCGCGTTCTCCGGTTCGGGCATCGCACCGGTGGCGACATGCCCGCCCGGAACGCTCGCCCCCGGAGACCAGGCCACCTGCACGGCCCCCTACACGCTGACGCAGGCGGACATCGACGCAGGCCAGCTCGCCAACACCGCGACCGCATCCGGCACGGATCCCGCTGCTGCGACCGTCACCTCCAACGACTCCTCCACGTTGATCCCAGCCGCTCCCGCTCCGGCGCTCACGCTCGCAAAGACGGCGAGCATCGCTCAGGTCGCCTCCGCCGGCCAGGTGGTCACCTACACCTACACGATCACCAACGTCGGCAGCACCACTCTCACGGCCGCGGCCATCACCGAAACGACCTTCACCGGCTCCGGGACCGCGCCGGCGCCCACCTGCCCGCCGGCGGCGGCGGCCCTCCTACCCGGTGCTGCCGTCGACTGCACCGCCGACTACACGGTCACTGCCGCGGACCTCACGGGCCGGCCCCTCCTGAACACGGCAACCGCCGCAGCGACCGCACCCGGGAACATCACCGTCACCTCCGACCCGGCGACGGCCTCCGTGGCCACTGTCGTCCCCGCGCCGCCCACGCCGACGCCGACGCCTCCCGCGCCTCCCGCCCCGGACACCGGCTCGGCGGGAAGCCCTCTGGCGAGCACGGGATCCGTCGTCGGCTTCGGCGCGGTCGGAGTCGCGCTCGCGCTGATGGTGGCGGGAACGATCCTGCTCAGCCGTCACCGCCGACGCCGGACCTGAGCGGAGCTGCTGGTCGCCCTAGCCCGCAGGGGCGTCCTCCGCCGCCTCCTCGGCCTCTTCGCCGTGCTGGACGATGTCGCCGTCCTGGAAGAGAATGCCTTTCGCCGTCTCCCGCCACTGCGGCTTGGCGCGGAGCAGGAATTCGAGCTCCATGCTGAAGTGCTTGTACTCCTCGGCGAGCGAGTCGAGCATGATCGCCTTCGCCACCTCGTCCTTCTCGACGGCGATGCGCTGCTCGTACCAGCCGATCGCCTCCGCCTCCTCGGACAGGCTGGCGCACATGCGAGCGAACGTGCGCGTCTCCTCGCTGAGCTCGCTGGGGGGCTCGTGATACTGGTCGGTGGACACCGGCTCTCCCTTCGTCGGGACTCCATCCCATGTCCGCGGGCGCGAACTCTCAAGGGGGAGAGTACGCCCTTCCCAACTGCGTCCCGCAGGGACAGGATGTGGCCATGACGGACACGAATGGCGTCGGCATCGTCGGCGTGAACACCATCGGCATCCCGGTCGAGGATCAGGATCGCGCCCTCGCCTTCTACCGTGACGTGCTCGGCTTCGAGGTGCGCGTCGACGCGCCGCTGCCGCAGACCGGTGGGCGATGGATCATGCTCGCACCGCCCGGATCGGCGGTGTCCGTCTCGCTCGTCCGCGCTGATGAATCGGCTCCCGCCGGGGTGGAGACGGGCATCCGCTTCGAGGCACCGGATGCGGAGCGCGTGCACGAAGCGTTGCGTGAGCGCGGGGCCGAGGTGGGCGAGCTTCTGCGCTGGCCCGGCGTTCCCGCGATGTTCGCGGCGCGCGACGCCGACGGGAACCGGTTCGAGGTCGTCGAGACTCCCTGATTCCTCCCGATCGGCGGCTCGGCTCGCTACTGTGTTGCTGAGGGGGTCCACTGATGAGTGCACTGATGGCCGGTCTGGAACGAGACGAGCGACGCAGGCGGCGCGTGACGTTGCTGGTGGTGGTGAGCTGTGTGACCGGGCTCGGCACCTGGCTTGCGGCGCCGTTCGGCGTCGTCCTGCTGACGCGCGGGGAGCCGATCGGATGGCTCCTGCTCGCCGCCGGAGCCGTCCTCCTCGCCGCGACCGTGGTGGCGATCGCCGCGGCCCGTCGGGTGCACCGTGCGCCCGAGAGTGTGCCGGGCAAAGCCAATCCGCGGTTCGACGAGCCTCAGCCGTCGCCCGATCCCCGCGGCGGCTACAGCACGGTCGGGTCGCAGCTCGGGTCCCGATGACGGGGTCCCGGTAACAGGGCGGAACGTGCTGTCACCCGGTCGATAGGGTGACGGGATGAGTACCAACGTGATCGTCGTCGGCGCGGGCATCGTCGGCGCTGCTACGGCTTGGGCGCTGGCACGCGAGGGTGCGTCGGTGCTGCTGCTGGAGGCGTTCGAGCGGGGTCACGACCGCGGGTCGTCCCACGGGGCGACACGGATCTTCCGGCATGGCTACGCGGAGGCCGACTACGTGGAGTTGTCCGTCCGCGCGTTGCAGGGATGGAAGCATCTCGAGCGGGTGAGCGGACGCCTGCTCCTCGACGCGACCGGCGCCATCGATCACGGCGACCACACGGCACTGACCGCGATCGCCGCCGCTCAGGATGCGGCGGGGCTGCCGTACGAGTGGCTGACGGCAGCCGAGGCGCAGGGCAGGTGGCCCGGGCTTCGCTTCGAGGCGCACGTGCTGTTTAGCCCGGGCGGCGGGCGGCTGCATGCCACCGACGCCATCGAAGCGCTGCTGGACGCGGCGCAGGATGCGGGGGCGGATCTCCGCTTCGGCGTGCGGGTCTCGCGCATCGACGAGGACGGCGACGGGGTCTCTGTGACCGCCTCCGACGGCATCCACCAGGCCGACCGGGTCGTCGTGGCGGCCGGGTCGTGGACGCCCGAGCTGGTGCGGCCCTGGCTGGCGGCGCACGGTGCGGAGCTCCCCACGGTCACCGTTACCGAGGAGCAGCCGGCGCACTTCCCGCTCCGCCCCGGTCCCGCAGACAGCGAACGGGCGTGGCCGAGTTTCGTCCACCATCCGACCGACCACGCCGGGCAGAGCGCCTATGGGCTGCTGACGCCGGGGGAGGGCGTGAAGGTCGGGTTCCACGGTGTCGGACCGGAGGTGGATCCGGACGCGCGCGACCGCAGCATCGACCCGTCGCGGCTGGCAGGGTTGCAGGCGTACGTGGAGGAGTGGGTCCCGGGTGTCGACTCCACTCGCCCGGACGGTATCAGCTGCCTCTACGACAGCACCGAGCAGGAGGACTTCGTGCTCGATCGCGTCGGCCCGGTCGTGGTCGCGACGGGATTCTCCGGCCACGGCTTCAAGTTCGGCCCGGCCCTCGGCGACATCCTCGCCCGGCTCGCGCTGCACGACGAGAGCGCGGTCCCGCGCTTCCGCCTGGCGGTCGCCGCGCCCGACGCGTCCCCGTGACCGAGGGTCGCGCGCCCGCTAGACCTGCGCGCCGAGTTTGAAGCCCTGCGGCTCGTCGCCCTTGCGCGTGTACGAGAACCCGTCGGCGCCGATGGTGACCTCCATCTCGGAGTCGTCGGTGCGGGAGGTCAGCGGCTGAGGGTTGCCGTCGAGGTCGAGCACGACGGAGGCCTCCGTGTACCAGGACGGCACGACCGGGTTGCCCCACCAGTCGCGGCGCTGGTTGTCGTGCACGTCCCAGGTGACGACCGGGTTGTCCGGGTCGCCGGTGTAGTAGTCCTGCGTGTAGATCTCGACGCGGTGCCCGTCGGGGTCGCGCAGGTAGAGGTAGAACGCGTTGGAGACGCCGTGACGGCCGGGCCCGCGCTCGATGCAGTCGCTGCGGCGGAGGGCGCCCAGCTTGTCGCAGATCGCGATGATGTTGTGCTTCTCGTGCGTGGCGAAGGCGACGTGGTGCATCCGCGGGCCGTCCCCGCCGGTCATCGCGGTGTCGTGCACAGTCGGCTTGCGGCGCATCCACGCGGCGTAGGTGGTGCCGGCCTCGTCCTGGATGTCCTCGGTCACGCGGAAGCCGAGGTCCTCCATGTAGGCGACGGCGCGCGGGACGTCCGGAGTGACCTGGTTGAAGTGGTCGATGCGGACGAGCGCTCCCGGCGTGTAGAGGTCATAGCGCCAGGCCAGACGCTCCACGTGCTCGACCTCGTAGAAGAACTCGTACGGGAACCCGAGCGGGTCCTCCACGCGGACCGAATCGCCGACGCCCTTCGTGAAGCCCTCGGCGCGACGTTCCACCCGGCAGCCGAGTTCGGTGTAGAACTCGACCGCTCGGTCCAGGTCCTCCGGCGTGCGCACGCGGTACGCGAACGCGGCGACGGCCGCGACCGGGCCCTTCCGCAGCACCAGGTTGTGGTGGATGAACTCCTCGAACGACCGGAGGTAGACGGCGTCCTCGTCCTCCTCCGTCACGACCAGGTCCAGTACGTCGACGTAGAACTCCCGGCTGGCGGCCAGATCGGTCACGACCAGCTCCATGTAGGCGCAGCGGACGACATCCGGGGGCGTCGCGTTCGGTGTCGGGATGCGGTGCGCGGGCGCCGGGATGGGATCGGTGCCTGTCACGACGGGCTCGGGGGAGTCGGGGGTGATGGTCATGATGGTGCTCTCTCTGCGCTGAGGATGGATCGGAAGTCGAGGGGAGGTCAGGCGTCGCCGGCGTCCTCGGCGGCCTCCGCCGCCTCCTCCGGCTGGTGCACGGTCGCACCGAAGCGGGCGGTGTGGACGGGCCCCAGCGTGATGTGGACGGCCTGCTGGTCCGTGTAGAAGTCGATGGAGCGGTAGCCGCCCTCGTGCCCGAGCCCGGACGCCTTCACGCCGCCGAACGGAGTGCGCAGGTCGCGCACGTTGTGGGAGTTGAGCCACACCATCCCGGCTTCGACGGCGCTTGCGAACGTGTGGGCACGCTCGAGGTCGCTGGTCCAGATGTAGGCGGCGAGGCCGTAGCGGACGCCGTTGGCGAGCTCCAACGCCTCCTCGTCGGTGTCGAAGGGGGTGATCGCGACGACCGGGCCGAAGATCTCCTCCTGGAAGATCCGGGCGTCCGGCGCGACGTCGGCGAACACCGTGGGCGCGACGTAGTTGCCGTGGTCGAGCCCGGCCGGGCGGCCGCCGCCGGCGAGCAGGCGGCCCTCCTGCTTGCCGATCTCGACGTAGCTCATGACCTTCTCGTAGTGCTCCGGGTGCACGAGCGCGCCCACCTCGGTCTTCGGGTCGTGCGGGTCGCCGACGACGATGTTCTTCGCGCGCTCGGCGTAGCGGGTGAGGAACTCGTCGTAGATCGGACGCTCGACGAGGATGCGGGAGCCCGCGGTGCACCGCTCACCGTTCAGCGAGAACACGCCGAACAGGGTGGAGTCGATCGCGGCGTCGAGGTCGGCGTCGGCGAAGACGACGGCAGGCGACTTGCCGCCGAGTTCCATCGAGAGCCCCTTCAGGAACGGGGCGGCGTTGGCGAAGATCAGCTGCCCGGTGCGGCTCTCGCCGGTGAACGAGATGAGCGGCACATCCGGGTGCTTCACCAGCGCGTCGCCCGCCTCTTCGCCGAGCCCGTTCACGAGGTTGAAGACGCCGTCCGGGACTCCGGCGGACCGGAAGATCTCGGCCCACAGACTGGCGGACAGCGGCGTGAACTCGGCCGGCTTGAGCACCACCGTGTTGCCCGTCGCGAGTGCCGGAGCGAGTTTCCAGCTCTCTAGCATGAATGGGGTGTTCCACGGCGTGATGAGGCCGGCGACGCCGATCGGCTTGCGGTTGACGTAGTTGAGCTGGCTGCCCGGCACCGTGTAGGCGTCGTCCGCCTGCGCGACGATCAGGTCGGCGAAGAAGCGGAAGTTCTCCGCAGCCCGCTGCGCCTGACCGAGTGCCTGGGTGATCGGAAGGCCGGTGTCGAACGTCTCGAGTTCGGCGAGCCGCGCATCCTGAGCCTCGACGGCGTCCGCGATGCGGTTCAGGATGCGCGCCCGCTCGCGGGGCTTCATCCGCGGCCAGGGACCCTGCGTGAATGCGCGGGTGGCCGCGGCGACGGCGAGGTCGATGTCCTCCTTCTGCCCGGCGGCCGCCTGCACGTAGACCTCGTTGGAGACCGGGTCGAGCACGTCGAACGTCCGGCCGGAGACGCTGTCGACGAACTCGCCGTCGATGAAGTGCTGGATGCTGGCGGGGAGGTTCTCGGGGACGTGGTGGGTGGACACTTCGTGCTGCGCCATGCGCGGGCTCCTGTCGGGTGGATGCGGTCAGTGCTGCTTGTGCTCGTTCTGGTACGCCTGCAGCGAGTCCAGGGTGGCGAGCCGGTGGCGGCGGGCGGCGAGTTCGATCTCGAGCGGCTCGGCACCGGACTCGATGAGCGTCAGGATGTGCTCGTGCTCGTCCACCGACTCACGGGCGCGGCCGGGAACGAAGCTGAACGTGGAGTCGCGCAGCACGGTGAGCCGGTTCCAGCCGCGGTGGACGAGGTCGAGGATGTGCGGGTTCGGGCACTCCTCGAACAGCACCGCGTGGAACTCCTGGTTGAGCTGGGTGAAGCGGTGCGGGATGAAGTCGTCGAGGCACGCGATCATCTCGCGGTTGATCGCGCGGGCGCGCTCGAGGTGCTCCGCTGTCAGCCGCGGCGCGGACTGCTGGGTCGCAGCGCCCTCGACGAGCGCGAGCGTCTCCATCGTGTACGTGTATTCGGCCTCCTGAAGCAGGGCGACCTGGGCGCCGACGTTCTTCTCGAACGTGACCAGCCCCTCCGCTTCGAGCCGCCGGATGGCCTCGCGCACGGGCACGACGCTGATGTCGAGCTCGCCGGCGATCTGCCCGAGCACGAGCCGGAACCCGGACACGTACCGGCCGTCGTCGATGCGCGCCCGGATGAAATCGTAGGCGAGCTGCGACTTGCTCGGCGCGACGGTCTTCAGCGCTGCGTCAGCCATGCGCGGTACCTCTCTTCCCACTCGGCGTTCATCGGGAAGAGCCCGTCGACGCGGGCGCCCTCCGAGACGCGCTCGGCGATGAACTCCTCCTGCCGTTCCTGCTCGATCGCGTCCGCGACGACCTCCTCGACGAGGCCGGGCGGGATGACGAGCAGGCCGTCCGCGTCCCCGACGATCACGTCGCCCGGCTGTACGGCGGCGCCTCCGCAGGCGATCGTGACGTCGGTCTCCCACGGCACGTGCTTGCGGCCGAGCACCGCCGGGTGCGGGCCGTTGTGATACGTGGGGATGTCGAGGGCGGCGACGACCGCGAGGTCGCGCACACCGCCGTCCGTGACGATGCCGGCCGCGCCGTTGACTTGGGCGCGCAGGGCGAGCACATCTCCGACGGTGCCGCTGCCGCGTTCGCCGCGGGCCTCGATGACGAGCACTTCACCCGCACCTACGGAGTCGAAGGCGCGCTTCTGGGCGTTGTAGCCGCCGCCGTGGGAGGCGAAGAGATCCTCGCGGTTCGGGAGGTAGCGCAGCGTCCGCGCCGTGCCCACCACCTTCGTGCCGGGTCGGGTGGAGGTGAGGCCGTCGATGCTGACGTTGTCGAGGCCGCGCTTGCGCAGCTGCGAACTCAGTGTCGCGGTGGCGACGCTCGCGACCTTCGCGCGCAGCTCGTCGGTGAGGACGAAACCGGGTTCGGCGGGAGTGCCATACGCCTCGGCACGTTGCAGGTCGTCGACGCTGGGCTTGGTGCCGAAGTCGCCGAAGGGGATGCGGCCCTCGGTGATGCGCGTCACGAGGCGTCCGGTGCTGGGCGCGCCGGGCGCGGTGGGCGCATCCACCTCCACCTCCACGGTGTCGCCCGGAACGGTTACCGAGGAGCCGGCCGGTGTGCCGGTGAGGATGATGTCGCCGGGCTCCAGCGTCATGAGCTGCGAGAGGTCGGCGACGAGCCGGCCGAAGGGGAAGAGCAGGTCGTGGGTGCTGCCCACCTGGACGAGCTCGCCGTTGAGCCACGTGCGGACGCGCAGCGTGCCGGGATCGAGATCGGCGGCGGGAAGGATGCTCGGTCCGAGCGGTGTGAAGCCGTCGCCGCCCTTGGAACGGACATTGGAGCCCTTGTCCGCCGCGCGTAGGTCGTAGAGGCCGAAGTCGTTGGCGGCGGTCACGCCCGAGACGGCCGCCCAGCCGTCCTCCGGCGAGACCCGGCGCGTAGGCCGGCCGATGATCAGCGCGATCTCGCCCTCGAAGGCGAGGAGTTCGGTGCCGGCGGGACGCTCGAGCTCGCCGCCGGTCGCGGCGACGGACGACGAGGGCTTGAAGAAGTACGAGGGCTGAGCGGGGGTACGCCCGCGCTGCGCGGCTCGCGACCCGTAGTTGAGGTGCACTGCGATGATCTTGCCGGGCCGGGCGATGTCATTCACGGGTGCTGCTCCTCGTCGTCGGGGATGGGTCCCACGGGACCATATGCGACATCATATACGATCCGCACGGTTGGCGGAAAACGCATCAATAGCTCGCCGCCGGCTCGTCGGGAGAGCTTCCGAGGAAGCGGTCCGCCAGCGCCTCGGACGACCGGGCCAGCAGCGTCACGTCCGCACCGACCAGCAGGTAGGCGGCGCCGGCGGCGGCGTAGCGGTCCGCGGTCGCCGGGTCGAAGGCATTGACGCCGACGGGTGTCCCCGCGGCGACCCCTGCTGCGATGACGCGCTCCACGGCGGCCACCACGTCCGGGTGATTCTGCTGCCCGAGCAGCCCCATCGAGGCGGCCAGATCGGCCGGCCCGACGAGGAGCGCATCCACGCCGTCCACCGCCGCGATCTCTGCGGCGGCGTCAAGCGCATCCACCGTCTCGATCTGCACGGTCAACGACACCAGCTCGTTCGCCCGCGCGAGGTAGTCCGGGATGCGGCTCCAGCGCGACGACCGGGCGAGCGCGCTGCCGACGCCGCGCACGCCCTGCGGTGGATACCGCACCGCCCGGACCATGGCCTCCGCCTGCTCGACGCTGTCGACCATCGGCACCAGGACGTTCTGCGCGCCCAGGTCGAGCAGCTGCTTCAGCACGACCGTGTCGCCGTACGGAGCCCGCACGATCGGCACGACGGGGTAGGCCGCGACGGCCTGGAGCTGGGCGAGGATCGACTCCAGCCCGACGGGGGAGTGCTCCCCGTCGATGAGCACGATGTCGAGGCCGCTCCCCGCGCAGATCTCGGCGACCAGGGGGCTGCCGCCGCACGACCATATCCCGTACAGAGTGCGGTCGGTCGTCCGGAGGCGGTCGGCGAAGGTCGGTGTCGCGAAGTGCTCGTGCGGGCTCAGGCGAATCGGCATGTGACGGCCCCCAGGGTTCCGTAGTCGGCGTGGACGGTGTCGCCGCGCTCCACCCACATCGGGCGGGTGAACGAGCCGGCGAGGACGATGTCGCCGGCCTCCAGGCGCGTGCCGTGCTGTGCGAGCTTGTTGGCGAGCCAGGCGACGCCGTTCGCCGGATGGTCGAGTACCGCGGCAGCGACGCCGGACTCCTCGATGGTCTCGTTCCGGTACAGCAGTGCCGAGATCCAGCGCAGGTCGACGGCGTCCACCGCGACGGGACGGCCGCCCACGACCATGCCGCCCATCGCGGCGTTGTCGGAGATCGTGTCGACGATGGTGCGGCCCTGCATCTCGATCCGGGAGGAGAGGATCTCCAGGGCGGGCACCACGTACTTCGTCGCGTCGAGCACGTCGAACAGGGTCACGTCGGGGCCCTCCAGCGGCGATCGGAGGACGAAAGCCAGCTCGACCTCGATCCGCACGTTCGAGAACTGGTCGAAGGGGATGACCGCGCCCGTCTCGTAGACCATATCGGCGAAGATCGCGCCGTAGTCGGGCTCGGTGATCCCGGTCGCCTGCTGCATCACCTTCGAGGTGAGACCGATCTTGCGGCCGACCAGGCGGCGGCCCTCGGCGAGGCCGCGCTCGACCCGGAGCTTCTGGACGGCGTACGAGTCCTCGACGGTCATCTCCGGGTGGCGCGCGGTGAGGAGCGGGACCGTCGTCCGGTCGCGCTCGGCTGCCGCCAGTTCGTCGGCGATCTCCTGGATGGTCGGGGTGTCGAGCACCGATGGGCTCCCTTCGACGTCGGAGGAGGGGCGGTAGCCCCGGATTGGATCGTATATCATCCACGCGGTGTCGGCCATGGTAGTAGGATGTTGATACGTAGTTACATGGAAGACAGGGTATGGCCATCATCACAGCGCGAGCATTCAATCAGGACACATCGGCAGCGAAGCGCAGCGCAGCGACGGAGCCCCTGATCATTACCGACCGTGGCGAGCCGTCATTCGTCCTCCTGACGTACGAAGAGTACGAACGACTGTCCGGCAGGCAGCGCAACATTGTCGAGATGCTACGCCAGGACACACGGGGCGACTTCGATTTCGAGTTCCCGCGCGCGAACCTCGAGGCTCGGGACATCGAGCTGTGAAGTGGCTCATCGACACCATGGTCCTCTCGGCGACACGACGGCCGGACCGTTCCGACCCCGCCGTCGTGCGATGGCTGGAGTCGCAGAACCCGTATTCGCTCCACCTCTCCGCCATGACGGTGTTCGAGATCGAGCTGGGCGCCGCGCGCAAGGAGCGCAGTGATCCGGAGCAGGGTGCCGATCTGCGGGTGTGGGTGGACGAGGTCATCGAGGCGTTCGGTGACCGCATTCTGCCGGTCGACCAGGAAGTCGCCGCCGTGGCTGCCGGCTACCACGTTCCCGACCCGCGTCCGCGGGCCGATGCCTTCATCGCCGCGACCGCCGAGGTCAACGGTTTGGGCGTCGTGACCCGCAACACGCGTGATTTCGAGACGTTCGACGTTCCCCTCTTCAGTCCGTGGGAGAGTGGCACGCCCGCGCGACGCTTCGAGTCATAGCCGGCGGCGCCGCTCGGCCCAGACGTACAGGGCGAGGTAGGCGACGAAGGACGCCGCCAGCCCGCACACAAGCAGCGCGGCCGACGGCCGCGCCCAGAGCAGCTCGCCACCCCGCAGCACCAGCGCGAGCAGGATCAGCACGAGACTGACCAGCTGTGCCTGGAAGATCTGCCGGAACGCACTCCACCGGGAGTCACGCAGCATCCACAGGTTCACCATGCCGGGCAGCGTGAGGATGGCGCCGCAGACGCGGGTCGTGAGCGGCGTCAGCATCCACGCCCAGCCCGAGACGCCCAACTGCGGCGCGATGAACAGCGTGAGCCCGACCACAAGCGAGCACAGGCCGATGAGGGCGAGCAGGACGCGCACCCACCCGGGCACGACGACCTCCCGCTCTGCGGGCAGCCGTGAGTCCTCGCCGCGGTTGACGATCATCGCGGCGAGCACGAGGAACGGCGTCGTCACGTACAGCGTGATCCAGACGTCGAAGGCGAGGAAGCCGAAGTGGAACCGGTCCAGGTGGAGGAACGTCGCGACCCCGAGCAGCGTCGCGAAGAGCAGCACAGCCGGGAAGCCGTAGCGCACCGCATGCCACTGGTTCGGCCGGACCACGTGCACGAAGAACACCACGCCGCCTGCATACGTGCTGCCGAGGAACATTGCCGTGATGGGGGGAAGGATCGTCCAGGCGAAGAACCGGTCCGTCGTCGCGGCCAGGGGGTAGAGCAGCATGAACGCTGCCACCAGGAACGGGACAATGATGACGCCGACGATGCGCGTGTAGAGGTGGATGCGGTCGCTCACGCCGCCTGCGCTTCCGCTTCGGCTTCCGCCACCGAGAGTGCACGCCCCGCCTCGACCGCGGCATCGAACACCCCTGCGTCCGCTCCGGCAGCGAGCATGCGGTCCACGAACAGCTGGTGGAACGAGAATGCCGGCGCGTTGTGCAGCCCGGTCCGCTCGCGCAGGGTCCGGGATGCTCCGAGCAACCTGCCGGCCCGCACCGGGTCGCCGGCGAGCGCAGCGACCGCCACGAGTCCCTCCAGGGCGTATGCGACGCCCTCCACGTGCCCCAGTCGGCTGGACAGGTTCAGGCACGCCTCGAAGTCGGCGGTCGCGGCCGCAGGATCGCCGAGCAGCAGCCGCGCCCACCCGCGGTGGTGCTGGGCGATCGTCACCCCGAGTTCGTCGCCGTTGCCGCGGGCCAGCGTCAGGCTCTCCTCGAAGTGGCCGAGTGCCGCATCCACCTGCTGCCGGAGGAGGGCGACACGCCCCAGCATGACGAGTGCCATCGCCTGTCCCCACCGGTCGTCGCAGCCGCGGAACAGTCCGAGGCTGGTCTCCATGGCATGGTCCGCGGCGGCCGGGTCCGGCTGAGGCGACGCCAGCACGGCCAGCGCATACGAGATGAGGGCGAGGGCCTCGCCGTCGGCGTCGTCCGAGCGGTGGAACAGGTCCGCGCTCTCGGTCAGGCGGGCGGCGACCGTCCCTTCGTGGTCCTGCCAGAAGGCGATGGCCTGCGTGAAGTACAGTGCGATCGCCCGGGTTCGGTCGGTGAGCGCGTCTCCGCTCGCGAGTACCTCCTCCATCCACCCCCGCACCTCGCCGAGCAGTCCGGACACCCACCAATAGATGTACAGGCTCCAGGCGAAGTGGGCGGCGCGATCCCAGTCGCGCTGTTCGAGCAGGTACTGCGCGGCGGCGCGGAGGTTGCCGGAGTCTTTGGCCAGGCGCATCACCCAGTCGTGCTGCGCGCCGCCCTCGAGCTCCGGGTCGGCGCGATCCCCGAGCGCGACGAAGTACGCGGCGTGGGCGGCACGGACCGCCGGGAGCTCGCCCTCCCGTTCCAACTGCTCGCGTGCGTACTCGCGGACGGTGGCGAGCAGTGAGAAACGGGACTCGCTGGCGTCGTCGTGCTGCCGCACCAGACTGTTGTCGACCAGCACGGCGAGAGACGACAGGGTGTCGGCGTCGCTCGCCGTCTGCGTCGCCGTCGCGGACTCCGCCGCGATCGCTTCGGCCGCCTCCAGTGCGAAGCCGCCTTCGAACACGCCCAGCCGCGCCAGCAGGGAGCGCTCCGAGGCATCGAGGAGCTGGGTGCTCCATTCGATCGTCGCCCGGAGGGTCCGCTGCCGCTCGGGGAGGTCGCGAGCGCCCCCGACGAGCAGCGGGAGGCGGCGGTCGAGCCGGCGCGCGAGCTCGGCGGGCGGCAGCACGCGGATGCGCGCGGCGGCCAGCTCGATCGCGAGGGGCAGACCTTCCAGGGCCACGCAGATCCTGGCGACATCGTCCGCGTTCGCCGGCGTGATCTCGAAGTCGGGCCGCACGGCGTGCGCGCGCTCGACGAACAGCGCCGTGGCGGACTCGGCCGGCAGCGGGCCGAGGTCGTAGCTGCGTTCGCCGCCCAGCCGGAGCAACGACCGGCTGGTCACGAGAGCGCTGACTCCTGGCGCTTCGGCCAGCAACGCGGTCACGGCGGGCGCGGCGGCGAGCGCCTGCTCGAAGTTGTCGAGCACGAGCAGGATCCGGCGGTTCTGAAGCGCGGTCGTCACCTTGTCGTCGAGGGGTGCGTCGCCGGTGTCGCGCACTCCGAGCGCCCGGGCGAGCGCACCGGTCAGCCCCGCCCGGTCGCGGACGGGGGAGAGGTCCACGAAGACGGAGCCGTCCGGAAAGGCGTCCGCCACTCCGGATGCGGCAGCGATCGCCAACCGGCTCTTGCCCATCCCGCCGGGGCCGGTGATGGTCACCAGCCGGGCGCCACCGGTCAGCATCGCGCGGACGGCGGCCACGTCCTCCTGGCGGCCGATCACCGGGGTGAGCGGCGCAGGCAGGGAGGTGACCGGCGATCCCGGGGTCACCGCGGCCTCCGGGCGGGCGGGCGCAGGCCGTCCGTAGGCCGCGGCCCGGCTCAGCTCGAAGCGCTCGGCGAGCAGGACGGCGAGGTCCGCTTCGAGCAGCACCTGCACCTCCTCCGCCGACTCGAAGTATTTGAACGACGCCCGGTCGTCGGTCCGGATCCGGTCGAGCAGCTCGGTGAGCCGGGGCTCGCGTCCGGGCGCCGGAGACTTGATGTACATGAGGCGCGGGAGATCGGGCGGGCACAGGTTGTACTCGTCCTCGAGTCCCGAGACCTCCTCGTCGGGTGCGACCCAGCCGTACCGCTCCCAGTAGAGGCCGACGAAGACATCGCTCTGCTCCAGGTAGGCGCGATAGAGCTCGCGCGGGGGATGCGGCCGGGCGCCGAGTTCGAACATCACCGGAGCGAGGTGCAGGCGCTCGATAGCGGCGCGCGCCGCATGCCGTTCAGCGGCGAGCTCCTTGAGGGTTGAACTGACGAAGATCCGCAGCCGCTGGTCCGGCGTTCGGATGACGGGATGGCCCCCACTCATGCCCGCATTGTCTGCCCACGGACCCGTCCTGCACTAGAGCCCCCTCCCGCAGCCGTCGAGCACAGGAAAAATGCGCGCTCTCGCGGCGTGTCGTGCGCAGTTTTCCTGTGCTCGACGGCTGCGGGGTGGGGAGGGTGGCTCGTGCGCCCCGGAGAGGGGATGACGGGTGGATCGGGCGAGAGACGAGACTGGGAGGGTTGCTCGCGAGGAAGGTTCCCGATGACCGCTGTGCCCGGATGGTATGACGACCCGAATGCCCGTGGAATGGCCCGGTACTGGGACGGAGCGGCATGGACGCAGCACGTGCACCCGCTGCCCACGCAGGCAGCGGCGCCCGCAGCGGCGCCCGGCTACCCCTCGTCTCCGTACGCGCCCTACCCGACGCATCAGCCGGGCTACACCGCCTACGGCCCGATGGTCCCCGTGAAGAACAGCCGAGCCACCCGCGCGCTCGTCTGGGGGATCATCAGCATCGTCATCAACCCGTTCGCGCTGCCGTCGATCCTGGCCATCGTCTTCGGAGCTCAGGGCCGCAAGGAGGCCGAGCAGCTGGAGGCCGCGGGCTACCAGGATTCGGGCCGCGCCCGGGCCACGGCGGGGCTGGTCGTGGGAATCGTCGGTGCTGCGCTGTTCGTCGTCTGGATGCTGTTCTACTTCGCGCGCCGCTGAGCGTCCGGCAGGGTCGCGACCCTCGTGGTCCGGCTGTCGCCGTCAACCGGCTCGGTGAGGGTGCGGAGGGCGGCGGCGGACGCCGAGCCGGGCTCGGCGTGGTAGATCACGAGGAGTTGCCCGCCGGAGTCGCCGATCGGGAGCTTCTCGCGGCTCAACTCCAGCATCCCGGCGCGCGGGTGGTCGAGCCGGGCGACGCCGCCACCGAGGCTGCGCACATCGTGCCGCGCCCAGAGCCGGCGGAAGTGGTCGCTGCCCAGGGACAGCTCGCCGACGAGCTGCGCGATGCGCGGGTCGTCGACGTCGCTCCCGATGGAGGCGCGGAAGGATGCGATCAGCCCGGCGGTCGCCTGCTCCCAGTCCGGGTAGAGCGCGCGTTCGTCCTCGTCGAGGAACAGCGAGCGCAGCCGGTTCCGACCCGGCTGGATCGAGGGTGACAGCGCAGTGGCGAGGGCATTGGCGGCCAGCACATGGAACATGCGGTCCTCCACGAAGGCGGGGAGTTCCAGCACACCGAGCAGCTGGAGCACACCCTTCGGCACGGTCCGCCGGGGAGGACGTCGCGCCCGCGCGGGCGCCGGCTCTGCGAGGCTCAGCAGGTACGCAGTGGCAGCCGCATCCAGGTCGAACACGCGCGCCAGCGACGTCAGCACCTGAGCCGACGGGTGCCGGTCGCGGCCCTGCTCGAGCCGAAGGTAGTAGTCGGCGCTGATTCCGGCCAGCGTCGCGACCTCCTCGCGGCGCAGGCCCGGGGTGCGGCGGACGCCGGTCACCCGGAGTCCGACGGTGGCCGGATCGACGAGCTCGCGACGCGCCCGCAGATACTCGCCGAGCGAGTTGGGGTCGGAACGGGAAGGCACACGGCGAGTCTAGGAGCGGGCCGCCACCCCAGCCAGGTCCTCCTGTCCCCAGGATCGCGGGAGCACTCCCTGGCGGCGGGCGGCGGGCGCAGAGTGGAGGCATGACATCCACGGATCGCATTTCCACCACCTCGACCAGCTTGCCCGGCGGCAGCTATCGCGTCGGAGACCTCGACCTCACCCGCGTCGGCTACGGCGCCATGCAGCTCGCCGGGCCCGGCGTGTTCGGCCCGCCGGCCGACCGGGAGGGCGCGCTGGCCGTGCTGCGTGCGGTCGTCGAGGCGGGGATCACCCACATCGACACCGCCGAGTTCTACGGCCCCCACATCACGAACGAGCTGATCCGCGAGGCCCTCGCGCCGTATCCCGACAGCCTCCACATCGTCACCAAGGTCGGCGCCGAGCGGGACGCCGAGGGCAATTGGCCGCATGCGCGCTCGCCGCAGCAGCTGCGCGATCAGGTGCACCAGAATCTGCGCTCGCTGGGCGTCGACGCGCTGGATGTCGTCAACCTGCGGGTGGGCGGCTTCGACCGTCCCGAGCCCGGTTCGCTCGCCGAGCAGTTCGGTGCGCTGGCCGACCTGCAGCGGGAGGGACTCATCCGGCATCTCGGGCTCAGCACGGTGAGCGCGGAGCAGCTGGCGGAAGCGCAGACCATCGCCCCGGTCGTGACGGTGCAGAACTTCTACAACATCGCCAACCGGCACGACGACGCTCTGATCGAGCAGACGGCGCGCGAAGGGATTGCGTATGTGCCGTACTTCCCGCTTGGCGGCTTCACGCCCCTGCAGTCGGGCGTGCTCGCCTCGGTGGCGGAGCGACTGGGAGCGACACCGCTGGCGGTCGCGCTGGCGTGGCTGCTTCAGCGGTCGCCCAACCTGCTGCTGATCCCGGGAACGTCGTCCGTCGCTCACCTGCGCGACAACATCGCGGCCGCCGGTGTCCCGCTGCCGGAGGACGCCGTCAGGGAGCTCGACGCCATCGGCTGAGGTGCGAACAGGGGTGCGAACATTGCCCGTTGCGTCGGATGCGAAATCGTATATCATTGCCGCACGGAGCGCCGCTCCGGACAACGATGTCGCAGCACCTCGGGAGTACACAACGATGAGCACATCCCCTTTCACACCGACCGGAAGCATCCGCTCGCAGACGGACCGCCGCCGTGTCGTCTTCGCCACCGTGATCGGCACCACCGTCGAGTGGTACGACTTCTTCATCTACGCCTCGGCCGCCGGCCTGGTCTTCAGCCAGCTGTTCTTCGCCCAGGCCGGCCCGCAGTTCGCAACCGTTCTGTCATTCCTGACGGTCGGCGTGAGCTTCCTGTTCCGTCCGCTCGGCGCGTTCCTCGCGGGTCACTTCGGCGACCGGTACGGACGCCGCCGGGTGCTGGTCGTCACCCTCATCCTGATGGGAGCCGCCACCGCGCTGGTCGGCCTGCTCCCGACCTACGAGGCGATCGGTATCGCCGCGCCCATCCTCCTCATCCTGCTGCGCGTCCTCCAGGGCATCTCGGCCGGTGGCGAGTGGGGCGGCGCTGTGCTGATGGCCGTGGAGCACGCACCGACCGCCAAGCGCGGCCTGTTCGGTGCTTCGCCGCAGATCGGGGTCCCGCTGGGGCTGCTGCTCGCCTCCGGCGCCATGGCCGCGATGACGGTCATCGCGCCGGGGGACGCCTTCCTGGCGTGGGGCTGGCGTGTGCCGTTCCTGCTGTCCGTCGTCCTCATCGTGATCGGCTACTGGGTGCGCCGGCGAGTGGATGAGAGCCCGGTCTTCGTCGAGATCGCCGAGCGCCGCGAGCGCACCCGCATGCCGATCGTGCAGGTCTTCCGCAAGCACTGGCTCCTCGTGATCGTCGCCGCTCTGGTGTTCGCGGGCAACAACGCGGTGGGCTACATGACCACCGGCGGCTACATCCAGAACTACTCGACCAACCCGGAGGGCCCGCTGAAGCTCGACCGCGGGCCGGTGCTGTGGGCCGTCGCCGCCTCCGCCGTGACCTGGCTGGCGGCGACCTGGTTCGCCGGCGCGCTGAGCGACCGCATCGGCCGCCGGACGACGTACATCATCGGGTGGATCCTCCAGCTCGTCGGTGTGTTCACCCTCTTCCCGCTGGTGAACACCGGCAACATCGTGCTGCTCTTCCTGGGGCTCGCGATCCTGACCATCGGCCTCGGCTTCACGTACGGACCGCAGGCGGCGCTGTACTCGGAGCTGTTCCCGGCGTCCATCCGCTTCTCGGGGGTGTCGATCTCGTACGCGATCGGCGCCATCCTCGGCGGAGCGTTCGCGCCGACCATCGCCACGGCTCTCGTGCAGGCGACGGGAACCACGCTGTCGGTGACCTGGTACCTGGCTGGAATGACGGTGATCGGGCTGCTGGCGACGCTGGTGCTCCGCGACCGGACGGGCATCGCCCTCGGCCCGGACCACGAGGCGGAGCAGGCGGTCAGCCCGATCCGCGGCGTTTCGCAGCGGCCGGAACGCCAGCGCGAGACCGCGCGCAGCTGACCACCCGCTGACCTCCCGCCCGCCGCCCGCAGCCGCCGAGCACAGGAAAACTGCGCTCCCGCGCGGCGGGTCGACCGCAGTTTTCCTGTGCTCGGCGGCGACGGGCGGCGGGAGGGGTTAGAGGGCGATGAAGCGGAGCAGGTGGGGGGCCAGGGCCTCGCCCGAGACGTCGTGCGTCTGGCCGGCGACGATCTCGAACGCGCCGTCCTGGGCGCCGGAGGCCACGCCTTCGGCGCCCAGGCGGAGGAACCCGGGCGTCTGCTCGCCGGCCAGACCGAGGACCGGAACACTGACGGCCTGCAACAGGTCGTCCGGGATGCGGCTGTCGCCCATCGCGGCGTCGTCGTAGGCGAGCGTCGGGGCGAGGGCCAGCGTGGCCTCCCAGCCGGGGGAGTTCCGCATCCCGGCGATCCCCTCCTCGGGAACACCGACCCGCCGCAGGAACAGCTCGACCGCTCCGGCCCGATCGCCGGCCGCGAGCGCCGCGAGGAGCTGCTGGGTGTACGCCTCCGCGGAGGGCAGCATCGCGTCGGGCAGGTAGGGCGGCTCGTACACGGCCACCCGCGGGACGGCCTGAGGGCCGAGCGCCGCCGCCGCGGCGAGCACCAGAGCGCCGCCCGACGACAGCCCGAACAGCGTGGCGGTCCCACCCGCCGCATCGATCAGGGCCGCGAGATCGTCGATCTCGCGAGCGACCGCGACCGCACGCGCGGACGGGTCGGCGAGCTCGTCGGAACTCTGCCCGCGGCCGCGCCGGTCGTAGAGGACGACGGTCAGCCGGTCGCGGAGGGCGGCGCCGATCTGCCGCATCGGACCCGCGTCGCGGTAGCAGCTTGCTCCATCGACGAGGATGACGGCCGGGCCGTTCCCGTCGAGTTCGTAGGCGAGGGTGGTTCCGTCGGAAGAGGTGACCGTGCTCATGGCACGCCAGCGTATCCCCTCGAGCCCGGTGGCAGGAGTGCGCGCGCCCCTCAGCGGCCCTGGCGCCGGCGCACTCCGAAGCCGATCAGCACGCCGCCACCGATGGCGACCAGCACCCCGGCGCCACGGACGAGCCACTGCACGTCACCGAGTGCGGCCTCGACGAGGAGGGGTCCGGCCAGACCGGCGACGACCAGCGCGATCCCGAGGATGAAGAACCACGGTGACCCGTTCGTCCGCTCGACCATGCCCCGAGCCTAGCGGCGAGCGGCGGCCGGGGCACGGCCGGGTGCTGCCGTCAGGGCAGGTAGTAGGTCGGGTTCGGCAGCTTCACGGTCCGGTCGGCGTGGCCGCCGATGAGGTCGCTGAACTGGTCGCCGAAGTTCGCGACGATGTCGTAGCGGCCCCCGGCGGCGGACTCGATGTGCGCCCGGGTCTGCGACTTGTACTCGATGGTCGTGCACTTGGCCGTCGCGCAGGCGATGTACGGGGGCTGCAGGGAGGCGCCGACGCCCGTCCACTTCGTGTAGAAGTTCTGCGCGGTGAAGCCGGTGTAGCCCACCTTGGCCAGGTTGCCGAGGGTGGCCGCCTTCTGGCCATCGTTGCGTCCGGTGAGGCCGATCAGCGTGCACCCGGCCTTCTGTGCGATCGCGGCGAGACTCGTCATGTGCGGGGTCGCGGGGAAGCGCTGATCCTGCACCCACACATCCTGCTCGGCCGGGTTGAAGGTGAAGTGCATGTCCGCCACCTCCATGTCGTACGTCCAGAGCGTGGTGTCGTCGGTGTCGAGGACGATCGCCGGGTTCTTGTGCAGCTTCTTCTCGACGAAGCAGGTCGCGGCCAGCACGGGCGCCTGCCGCTGCACGATGGAGCGCAGCTCGCGGATGTAGGGCGAGTCGGTCTTGTTCGCGATGCCGGTGCCGGGGTCGCCGTAGTAGGCCGCGATGGTCTTCTTCACCGAGTCGATGTTCGGGATGCCCTCGCCGCTCTGGCTGGAGCCGCTGGAGCCATCCGGTGCCATGGTGAAGTGGGTGCGCGGCGAGAGCTGCGGCTCGTTCACGCCGGGAAGGTCGGCCGACGGCAGGTAGTACGTCGGGTTCGGCAGCTTCAGTGCCTCCTGCGCGTACCCGCCCTGGAGGTCGGACCACTGGTCGCCGACGTTGAGTGTGACGGTGTAGCCGAGGTCCTGGATGTGCTTCCGCGTCAGCGCCTTGTACTCGACCGTCGTGCAGCTCGCCGCGGCGCACGTGACGTACGGCGGCTGCTGCGAGGCGCCTTTGCCGGTCCACTTCGTGTAGAAGCGGTCGGAGGTGAACGCGGTGTAGCCGTCCTTGGCGAGGTTGCCCAGGGTGGCGGCCTTCTGATCGTCATTGCGGCCCGTCAGTCCGAAGACCGTGTAGCCGATCGCGGCGGCCTGATTGACGAAGTCGACCATCCCGGGTGTGGCCGGGAAGCGCTGGGCCTGCACCCACACATCCTGCTCGGCCGGGTTGAAGGTGAAGTGCATGTCCGCCACCTCCATGTCGTACGTCCACAGCGTGGTGTCGTCGGCGTCGAAGACGATCGCCGGCTTCTGACCGTGCTGGATCGCTCGGTCGTAGCCTGCCTTCAGCTGCGCCTTCTCGCGGGAGAGGATGCCTGCGAGCTCCCGGATGTACGGCGAGTCCGTCTTGTCGGCGATGCCGGTTCCGGGATCCCCGTAATACGTGGCGATGGTCTTCTTGACCGAGTCGATGTTCGGGATGCCCTCACCACCCTGGGTGGCCCCGCTGGAGCCGTCCGGCGCCATCGTGAAGGTCGTGCGCGGTGCGAGCGTCGTGCCGCCGTGGCCGGGATCCCAGGCGACGGCGGCGGGTGCATCCGCGAGGCCGACGCCGAGCGCCAGTGCGAGCACTCCGGCGGCGCCGACGAGCGCGCGGCGGAGCCGGGGGTGAGTGGGGGGAGTGTTCGACATGGACCGCACCTTCGCCATCGGTTCGTTCTGGTCTGCCCCTGTTCAGGGGCCGGATGCAGCCTAACGATCGCGGCGGTTCGACGGAAGATCTCGGCAGCTGCTCGGATGCGCGCGGATGCGCAGACGCACAGCGGGAGTGAAGTGTGCCCCGGTAACGTTAAGGCCCGTATGCGCACCGACATCCTCGACACGGCCGCCCTCCGCGCGGACTTCCCGATCCTCTCCCGCGAGGTGAACGGGCACCCCTTCGTCTATCTCGACTCCGGCGCCACCTCGCAGAAGCCGCGACAGGTGCTGGACGCCGAGCGGGCGTTCGCCGAACGGTACACGTCGGCCGTACACCGCGGCGCGCACACCGTCGCAGGGGAGGCGACCGAGCTGTTCGAGGACGCGCGCGCCCGCGTCGCCGGATTCGTCGGTGCGCAGCCCGACGAGCTGGTGTGGACCTCCAACGCCACCGAGGGCATCAACCTGCTCGCGTACGGGATGTCGAACGCGTCGCTCGGCCGCGGAGGCGCCGCTGCCGAACGGTTCCGCCTTGCGGCCGGGGACGAGATCGTGGTGACCGAGGCGGAGCACCACGCCAACCTCATCCCGTGGCAGGAGCTCGCGGCACGCACGGGCGCGACTCTTCGGGTGGTCGGGCTCACCGACGACGGGATGCTGCGCCTCGACCAGGCCGCCGAACTGATCGGGCCGCGCACGAAGGTGGTCGCCTTCGCCCACGTCTCGAACGTTCTGGGCGGCATCAACCCGGTCGCCGAGCTCGTCGCACTCGCGCACGAGCACGGCGCGCTCGTCGTCCTCGACGCGTGCCAGTCCGTGCCGCACCTGCCGGTCGATCTCCCGGCGCTCGACGTCGACTTCGCCGTGTTCTCGGGGCACAAGATGCTCGGCCCGACGGGTGTCGGTGCGCTGTACGGCCGCACCGAGCTCCTGAACGCGCTCCCGCCGTTCCTCACCGGCGGCTCGATGATCACACAGGTGACACTGGAGGGCGCCGAGTACCTTCCCGCGCCTCAGCGGTTCGAGGCGGGCACCCAGCGGGTGTCGCAGGCCGTTGCGCTGGCGGCGGCCGTCGACTACCTCGAAGCGGCAGGCATGCCCGCGATCGCGGCGCACGAGGAGGCGCTGGGGGAGCGGCTCCTTGCCGGGCTCGAAGCGCTGGAGGGCGTCCGCATCCTGGGGCCGGGGCAGGGAGTGCCGCGCGTCGGCCTCGCGAGCGTGGTCGTCGAAGGGATCCACGCCCACGACGTCGGGCAGTTCCTCGACGATCGCGGCATCGCCGTGCGCGTCGGTCACCACTGCGCGCAGCCGGTGCACCGGCGCTTCGGCGCGACGGCCAGCACCCGCATCAGCACCTACCTCTACAACACGGCCGACGAGGTGGATGCCGCGGTCGCGGCGATCGCCGACGCCCGCGTGTTCTTCGGCGTGGCCGCGGGAGGCGCCCGATGAGCGATCTGCAGAACCTCTACCAGCAGGTCATCCTCGACCACGCGCGGGAGAAGCACGGCTACGGCATCGCGGGGGACGAGGCGGCGAGTTCCCACCAGTTCAACCCGACCTGCGGCGACGAGGTCACCGTGGGGGTCCGCACCGACGCTCAGGGCCGCGTCCTCTCGATCGGCTGGGAGGGCCACGGCTGCTCCATCTCGACCGCGTCCGCCTCGCTGCTGAGCGACCTGGTGCACGAGGTCGACCGCGAGCAGCTGGCCGCGTCCATCGGTGCGTTCCGCGAACTGATGCACTCGAGGGGCGCCCTGGAGGGCGACGAGGAGCTGCTCGGCGACGCGGTCGCACTGGCCGGGGTCTCGAAGTACGTGACGCGCGTCAAGTGCGCGATGCTGCCGTGGGTGGCGCTCGAGGACGCGCTCCTCAAGTCCGCCTAGCCACCTGCGCCCCTGAGCCTTCCGTCGGAGATTTCGGCCCGATTCTCCTTCGCTAGGGCACGGGCGCCAGATCGACCTCGTCCGCGATCGCCACGAGCGCGGAGGGCAGCGACGGGAAGGTCGTCCCGTAGACGAGGCCCGACGGCCCGGCCGCCGTCCACGACTCGGTGCGCTTCACGACGCGCCCCACCAGGTACCGCTTGTGGCCGCCGAGCGCCTGCCGCTGTGCGATCGGCAGGGTCAGCGGGAAGGCGTAGACGTCTCCCTCCGGGCTGACGACCAGCTCCCAGCGGGCCCGCCCCGGGTTGAACTTGCTCGTGAAGATGCGCGACATGATCGACCGTTTGTACCGCGCCGCAGCATCCTCTCGCCACGAACATGACGACCTGTTGCGAAAGCCTTCGCTGCGTTACGCCGTGCGCTCGGCGAAGCGCGCGAGGAACGCGCGGGTACGGTCCTCTCGGGGAGCGCCGAACAGCTGGGACGGCGGCCCCTGCTCCGCGATGACGCCCTGGTCGAGGAACACCACGCGGTCGGCCACATCGCGCGCGAATGCCATCTCGTGGGTCGCCATGACGATCGTCGTCCCGGAGGCCTTGAGCGCGCGGATGAGTTCGAGCACCTCGCCGACGAGCTCCGGATCGAGCGCGCTGGTGACCTCGTCGAGGAGCAGCAGCTCCGGGTCCGTGGCGATCGCCCGTACGATCGCGGCGCGCTGCTGCTGCCCACCGGAGAGCCGGTCGGGGAACTCCTTCGCCTTGTCGCCCAGCCCGATTCCGTCGAGGAGGGCCAGCGCCTTCCGCTCGGCCTCGGCCCGGGGGATGCGATGGACCCGACGGGAGGCCAGGGTCACGTTGTCGAGCACGGAGAGGTGCGGGAAGAGGTTGTAGTGCTGGAACACCACGCCGATCCGCCCGCGCACCGCGTCGGCCGGGACGCGCGGATCGCTGATGTCCCGCTCTCCGAGGAAGATCTGCCCGTCGTCGATCTGCTCCAGGAGGTTGACGGTGCGCAGGAGGGTCGACTTGCCCGACCCGCTCGATCCGATCAGGGCGACCACCTCGTGTTCGTGCACGTCGAGGTCGATGCCGCGCAGCACCAAGGTGTCGCCGAAGCGCTTGCGCACCCCGGCCAGCCGCAGCACCGGCGCGGTCATACGATGCTCCCGACCTGCTCGCGACGGCGGATACGCGCGGAGTACCAATCGGTGAGCCGGATCATCGGCAGCGCCAGGAGCACGAACAGCAGGCCGGCGAGGACGTACGGGGTGAAGTTGTACGTGAGGGCGGTCTCGATCTGGGCGGCCCGCACCGCATCCACCGCTCCGAGCACCGAGATCAGGCCGACGTCCTTCTGCATCGCAACGAAGTCGTTCATCAGCGCGGGCGTCACCTTGCGCACCGCCTGCGGCAGGATGACGAGCCGCAAGGTCTGGTAGTGCGACAACCCGAGTCCGCGCGCTGCGAGCCGTTGTGATGGGTGCACGGCCTCGATGCCCGCGCGGAACACCTCGGACACGTAGGCCGAATAGACCAGGATCAGCGCGATCGTCCCCCAGAACTCCGGTGGCATGCGCGGGAACACCCCGAGTCCCGGCAGGCCGAAGCCGACCAGGTACAGGACGATGATCAGCGGCATCCCGCGGAACAGGTCGGTGTAGCCGGCCGCGAGCGCGCGC
Source organism: Leifsonia sp. T36S-04 (assembly GCF_042465655.1). Lineage (GTDB taxonomy): Bacteria > Actinomycetota > Actinomycetes > Actinomycetales > Microbacteriaceae > Leifsonia. The sequence goes on along the minus strand of NZ_CP146286.1, from coordinate 1,865,248 downwards.
AGGGGGAAGAAGATCGCGCCCCGCAGGGTGCGTGCGGCGGCCAGCAGGATGCTGACGATCAGCACGCCGATCGCCGCGACGATCAGGACACGGATGTTGAGCAGCAGACCCTCGAAGACGCGCGGCCAGGCCTCCACCGCGACGGCCGGATCGAAGAACGTCTGCTGTACGCGGGCCCAGCCGGGCGTGTTGATGACGAACGCCCAGGCGATCACCGCGACGGCCGCGGTGCTGACCAGGCTGATCAGCACCGACCGGGTGGTCTGGCGTTTGCGGTAGAGCCGGCGGTCGAGTTCCACCGCACTGGGCGGAGGCGCAACGGCGGGGGCGGTCGAAGTGGAGGTGGTGCTCACCGTCGAAGGCTACTTCAGCACGGGCGCGTTGCCGTCGGCGGCGAGCCACTGCGTCGCCAGCTTGTCGAGGGTGCCGTCCGAGCGGAGCGCGTCGACCGCCTTGGTGACCTTCGCGGTGAGTGGGCTGTCCTTGGCGAGCACGAGGCCGAACTGGTCGCCCTGCTGGCCGGCCGCCTTCGGGAGCTGGCCGACGATCTTGCCGTCGGTGAGTTCCGCATCCCGCAGGTAGAAGGCCGTCGGCAGGTCGACCACGATCGCATCCACCTGCTTGTTCTCGAGCGCGAGCTTGGCGTCGTCGTTGGAGTTGAAGGCCTGCACGCCGCCGCTCGGCGCGATCTGCTTCTCGGCAGCGTCGAAGCTCGTCGTGGCGGTCTGCGCGCCGATGGAGAGCTTCTTGAGGTCGGCGATCGAGGTCGCCTTCGCCGCGGGGGAGGCGGCGGTGGTCACGACGACCTGGCTGGTCTCGTAGTAGGGCGAGGAGAAGTCAACCGCCTTCTTGCGCTCGTCGGTGATCGAGAACTGCTGGAGGTTGAAGTCGAAGGTCTTCGGCCCCGGGGCGATGGCCTGGTCGAACGTGCTGCGCACCCAGGTGACGTCCTTCTTCGTGAAACCCAGCTTGTCCGCGACGGCGTACGCGACGGCAGCCTCGAAGCCCTTGCCGGACTGCGGCTTGTCGTCGATCACCCACGGGGAGTACGCGGGCTCGGCCGTCCCGATCGTCAGCTTTCCCGGGGTGATGTAGCCGGAGTCGGCGGACGTCGACGAACCGCCACTCGTGCCGGCGGAGCAGCCCGCGAGGGCGAGCGCTGCGGCGGTGATGCCGGCGGCGACGGCGAGGATGCGGCGTGAGCGGGACATGGATCCTCCGGGTGGATTCACGGTGCGAGCAGGGTGACATCCAGGCTCCCGCACGCGCGCGCGAGGGACAACTTCCTTGCGTTGTGTTACGGGAGTTCCGGCCAGGTTCGCCGCAATCCTCAGTCGCCCAGCGCCTCCAGGAAGGACCGCGTCGGGGCGAAGAACGTCGATCCCGTCGCCGCCGTCGAGAAGTCCAGGATGCGGTCGTAGCTGCCCTCCGGATCGCCGACGAACATCCGCTCCAGCATCCGCTCGATCACCCACAGCGCGCGGGAGTACCCGATGAAGTAGGTGCCGAACTCGCCGTGACCGGGGCGCCCGAACGGCATGTTGTCGCGCAGGATCTCGTGCTCCACACCCGCCTCGTCGACGATCGTCGCCAGCGTCTTGTGTGACTTCTGGCCGTGCTCGGCGTCCGGGAGCTCGATGTTCTCGACCTTGGTGCGACCGATGACGCCCTCCTGCGACGGCACCGGCAGACCGTTCCAGCGGGACAGGTCATGGAGGTACTTCTGGACGACGACGTAGCTGCCGCCCGCGTGGTCCGGGTCCTCGTCTCCGACGGTGGTGGCCTGCGACATGTCGCCGGCTGCGGGATTCGCCGTCCCGTCGACGAAACCGAGCAGATCGCGGGCGTCGAAGTAGCGGAAGCCGACGACCTCATCGACGACCTCCACGGCGTCGCCGAGCGCGTCGAGGAGCTGCCGTTCGAGCTCGAAGGTGAAGTCGCTCCGCTCCGCCCGGATGTGGAAGAGCAGGTCGCCGGGCGTCGACACAGCGGTGTGGACCGATCCCGCGATCTCGCGGAACGGGTGCAGCTCGCGTGGCATCGGCGCATCGGTGAGGCGTGACCACAGGGCGGCCCCGATGCCCACGTTGCAGGAGAGGCGCGCGCCGAGGTCGCGGAAGCCGACCGTCTTGACCTGGTCGGTGATGCCGCCGAGCACGCCCTTGACCATGGCGAGGGCGTCCGGTGAGTCGCCGACGCTCACCACCAGGAAGACCGCCGCCCGCGACAGCGGGGCGTCGACGCTCTGCGGATCGATGGGGACGCGCTGCCAGGGCTGGTCGCCGGTGTTCGCCATGCCGCCATGCTGCCGTACGGAGGCCCCGGTCCGCCACCGTCCCGGGACCGTAGGCTGGAGGGATGAGCCTCCCCACCTCGATCGCCGTCAGCGCAGACACCGTCGTCACGTACCCGGACGGCGACCTCACCTCGACCGGGACCGTCCTCCATCTGGAGCCGCTCGCCGACGGCCGCACGGCCGTGATCCTCGACCGCACCGCCTTCCATCCCGTCGACCCGGTGTGGCCGGACCAGCCGGCCGACGCGGGCGAGTTGTCGGTGAAGGGGCGGTCGTACCCGATCGTCGATGCGGTCGTCGGAGCCACCGACGGGTCCACGCTTCATGTCGGTGACGCCCCCGTCCGCACCGGCACCGAGGGGTGGGCCTTCGTGGTCGCCCACCTCGTCGAGGACGCCACCGGTCTCGAGCCGGGAAGCGTCGTCACGGTGACCGTCGACGCCGAGCGACGACACGCGCTGTCCGCCGGCCACACCGCCTGCCACCTGGCATCGCTCGCCCTCAACGACGCCCTGTCGTCCCTCTGGAGCAAAGAGGTGCCGGTGGATGGACGCGGCCGCCCGAACTTCGACCAGCTGGCGATCACGACCTCCCGCATCCTGGAGGGCGGCTCCCTCGACGAGTACCGGATCGGCAAGAGCCTGCGCAAGAAGGGGTTCGCAGCGGCGGAGCTGGCGCCACGGCTGGACGAGGTGTCAGCGTCGATCGACCGGACACTCGCCGAGTGGGTGGCGAGCGGCGCCGGCATCTCGATCGTGCGCGACGGCGACGGTCACGGCCTGGGGGAGCGGCGCCGCTGGCGAGCCGAGCTCCCCGAGGGGACCGTCGAGATCCCGTGCGGGGGAACGCACCTGCGATCGCTGGCCGAGGTGGCGGCCGTCACGACCGCGCTCGAGCTGACCGACGCGGAGGGGGCACTCGCGCTGACGATGCGGACGACGGCGCAGCCGGCCTGAGGGCGGTGGGCCAGCGGGCCAGGGGGCCGGCGGGTCAGTGCGGCAGGAACGGCAACGCCACGGCGAGCATCCCGAGGCCACCGGCGAGAGCCCAGCCGAACCGCACCCACTGCGCTCCGCGCACTTCCCGTTCGATGGCGTCGAAGCGCTCCTGGGTGTCGGCCGACGAGACGACCGGCCGCCACGTCGCCGGGTCGTCGAAGAGGTTCGCGGCGCGGGCGACGGTCTCCGCGTCCAGGCGGCTGGGCCGTCGCGACAGCCAGCGCACGAGGCCCTCGGAGCGGAGCACGGCGGCGCGGACGGGCTTCTGCCGCATCCGCAGCTCCTTGGCGCCGACGACCACGATGACCGGCTCGACCGGTGCCTCGATGCCGGCCCGCAGCAGCAGGCCGCGCACACGGGACGCCTCCAGGTCGGAGTTGAGGAGGTACGGCTTCTTCTGGCCCTCCACCAGCACCGAGCGGGCGTAGATGGTCACGCGTGCTCCGCGGTGGTGCTTCGTGTTGATGACGAAGACGCCGCCCGGACCCACGACGAGGTGGTCGACATCCGCGTCACCGGCACCCACGGGGACCGCGTGGAACGCGCTCCAGCCCTGCGGCAGCCGCGCCAGGAGCGCGCCCACCTCCCGCTCGCCGAGCGCGCCGGAGAACCAGGGCTGGGCGTCCTCGCTCAGCGGGTGCCGCCCCAGGGCGCGGGCGAGACGGGATCGCTGCGGGCACGCCTCGTGGAGTCGCACCACCTGCTCCATCACCGCTGTTCCGGGCGGCCGGTCGCGCATCCTCTGTCCACTCACCCGGCAACCGTACAGAGGCGCCGGGCGCGGTCACAGTCCCAACCCGGGGACAGGGACGCGGCGGCTACCCCTGTTCCGGGGACCCGTGGGTGTGCGGCAGGTCCTCGCTGCTCGGGAGGCGTTCCTCGAGCGACTCGTTGCGCTCGAGGACCGCATCCAGCCGGTCGGTGTCGGTGTCGCCCAGCTCGCTGACGGCGTCGGTCAGCTCGTCGGCGTCGCGGGGTGCTGCGGTGTCGTCCGGTCGGTCGCTCATGCCGCGCACTGTACGCCGGTCACACCTCGATGCTCACCTCGTACACCTGGTCGGTCGGGTGCCCGGCCCGCTCGTGGATGCGCATGAGCGCCTCCTTCGACGGCCCGGTCGAGAGGCAGAACACCTTGCCGCTGACGGGGTCGAGCCACGCGCGCTCGATGTGGACGCCCTCCTCGCTCTCGATCGCCGCATCCGCGTCGTGCGCTTCGGCCAACTGCTCCCGTGTGACTCCCACGAACCCGTCGTGAACGTCGATGAATTGTGCCATGATCGGCTCCTTTCGTGATGACTCCAGCGTGCGGGCGAAGGTGGCTGCGACGCATCGGTCGTTCTGCCGATCCTGACCGCGCTCCGGTGCCGTGGCGGCCGCCCGGCGCTACACTGCGGGCATGAGCGCGGGTTCGCCGCCGGCTGGCGGTGCGGCCAGGGTCTGTCCGCTGTTCGTCGGCCGGGAGGACGTGATGGCGCTCGCCCTCCGCCGCCGTGAGCAGGCCGCGGCCGGACGGGGAGGGATGCTGCTGATCGGCGGCGAGGCCGGCATCGGCAAGTCGCGGCTGCTGGATGAACTGACCATCGCGGCGGGTGGACGGACGGCACACGCCGAGTCGTTCGCGGGCGACAGGCAGACGCCCGGCCTGCTGCTCCTCGGGATCGCGGGCGGGCTGCGCGATGCGGGGGACACGGAGGCCGCAGACCGCCTGCGTTCACTGGTTCTGACCTGGGAGGGTGCGGCGCCCGCGAGCCCAGGGGGCGGCTCCGGCCGTCGTCTGCTCGTGGCGGAACTGACTGACGCGCTGCTCACGGCGCTGCGCGTCCCCGTGCTGCTGCGGCTGGAGGACCTGCACTGGGCGGACCAGCTCACCCTCGACGTGCTCCAGCGGGTCACCGCGGAGTTGCCTTCCGTGCCGTCGTTCATCGTCGGCACCTACCGGACCGAAGAGCCGGACGCCCAACCGGAGTTCACCACGTGGCGACTCGACCTGCTGGCCCACCGCCGGGCGGAGGAACTCGTCCTGCAGCGCCTGGAGCTCGACGGGACTCGGCGCATGCTGGCCGCCATCGATGGTGTGGAGCCCGCCGACACCGACGTGGACCGGATGCACGCCGCCGCTGACGGGATCCCGCTGCATGTGGAGGAGTTGGCGGCAACCGGGCTGGATCAGGTGCCGGAGACAGTGGGCGATGCGGTGGTCACCCGCGCCCGGCTCCTCTCTCCGCCCGCTGCCCGAGCGCTGGGTGCGGCAGCCGTCATCGGGCGCGAGTTCGATCGGCGGCTGCTGGCCGTCGTGCTGGACGAGGGCACGGGAGTGACCGGCCGGCAGCTCGACGCCGTCCTCGACGAGCTCGTGGCCCAGCACTTCGTGGTGCCGGCCGGCGACGGCTACGACTTCCGCCACGCTCTGCTCCGCGATGCCGTCTACGCGGCGTTGCCCTCTGCGGAGCGGCGCACGCTCCACGCCCGCGTGCTGGCCGGTTCGCGCGGACTCTCGGACGCCATCCTGTCCGTGCACAGTGAGCGCGCGGGCCGGGCCGACGAGGCGTACGCGTTGTCGCGGCGCGCAGCGGGGCGAGCCGCTGATCTCTCGGCACACCGTGAAGCCGTGGAGCTGTATCGTCGCGCCGAACGGACGGTGCCCTCCGCGACGCCGCCCCGCGAGCGGGCCGAACTGCATCGGCTGCTGGGCGCGGAACTCCAGGCCGCGGACGCGAATCCGGAGGCCGAGCGTGAGTTCCGTCGCGCGGTCGAACTGTTCCGTGAGGCCGGCGATGACGTCGACGCAGCTGCGGTCGTGCCGTCGCTGGTCGCCGTGATGCATCTCCTGGGCGCGGACTACGCGGCCCGGGCCACCACCCTGCGCGAGGCGATCGGGTGGACGGACGGGGCCGTCACCGACCCGGTCGCCGCCCGTGCAGCCGAACGGGTTCGGGGTCGCCTGCTGGCCGCCCTGGCCGCTGCCGCGATGCTGGACCGCCGGCTCGAGGAGGCCCTCGAGTACGCCGATCAGGCGCGGCCGCTTCTGGATGTCGACGGTCCCGACCGGCTGGATCTCGACACGACCCGTGGCGCCGTCCTCGTTTTCGCAGGTGCAGGAGAAGAGGGCTGGGACCTTCTGCGGAATTGCGCGCAGACCGCGGCATCGGAGCGCTATGAGGCGCAGGCTGCTCGCGCCTACCGGATGCTGGGGTCGGGCGCCTCCGTGCTGCTCCAGTACCCCCGCGTCGAGGGCTGGCTCGAGGAGGGCATCCGCTACGCCACCCGGATCGAGCGATGGAACGACGCGCACTACCTTCAGGCCCATCTGGGCCACGTGCTCTGGTCCGTGGGCGACCTCGCCGGCGCGGAGGAGCTGGCCTCCCGTGCCCTCGCGGACGGTCGGGGCGGAATCACCACCGAGATCACCGCATTGCATGTGCTCGGGTTCGTCGGACTCGCCCGGGGCGACCGTGCGGCTGCCCGCGAGCGGCTGTCGCGCGCGGCCGAGCTGGGGGAGCGGATGCAGGAGTTGCAGCGACTGTCTCCGGCGCTGTGGGGCCTCGCGGAGCAGGCGCTCCTGGAGGGCGAGGTGGCCGAGGCGGTCGCACTGTCCGAACGCGGGCTCGCCGAGTCGCGGGTGGCGCGAGACGCCGCCTACCTCTTTCCCTTCGTCGTCACCGGGATGCGCGCACTCCTCACCGCCGGCGCCGTCACGCGGGCGCGCGAATGGCTGGACGAGACGCGTGAACTGATCGAGCGACGGGGCATCCCCGGGACCGAGCATTCGCTCGCGCACGCCGAAGGGCTGCTCGCTGTGCAGGAGAGACGGTTCACCGCGGCGAAGGACCTGCTCGCCTCGGCGGCGGATGGATGGCGGGCCCGGTACCGCTGGTGGGAGGGGACGCGCGCGCTGCTGGACCAGGCGGAGGCCGCGCGGCGGACGCGCAGCCCGGCGGCGGCCGCTGCTCTCGTGGCGGAGGCGCGTGCAGCGGGAACACTCGCCGGAGCTGCGGCGCTGGTCTCGCTCGCAGACGCCGTCGACCTGCGCCTCGCCGATGGTGTCGCACCCACCGTGCTCAGCGCACGAGAGGACGAGGTGGCCCGCCTGGTGGCGCGCGGATGCACGAACCGTGAGATCGCGGAAGCACTGCACATCGCTCCGAAGACCGTCGCAACGCACATCGAGCACATCCTCACCAAACTCGGCGCTTCCCGCCGAACGGAGATCGCCGCCTGGGCGGTCCGGGCCCCGGCGGATGTGGCGGCGGAGGCTTGACCTGCCCGGTGCGACACGGGCTAGCATGCGGAGCATGAGCCGCATCGAAACCGGAATCGTGTCCTACACCGTCTCCGGGGACTACCTCGCGCGCGTCGGTGCCGACTTCGACACGGAAGCGGTCGACGACGCCATCCTCGCCGAGCTCAACCGCATGATCCCCGAGGGGATCGTGGTCGAGCGCAGCGGTCGCGTGTTCGCGGAGGAGGACAAGGCCGACGAGGCGCGCGCCCTCGACTGGGAGGCGCTGCTGCTGCGCATCGACGTCGACCAGATCCTGGCCGAGCACGGTCGGTGAGCCGCCACGCGGCCCCCGTCAGCGTGAGCGCTTGACGACGTCGTAGGCCGCGAGCGCGGCGCGGCGGGTCTCGGCCAGGTCGACGATCGGATCGGGGTAGTCGCCGGTGTCCCACTCCGGCACCCAGCGTCGCACGTAGTCGCCGTTCCGGTCGAACTTCTGGCGCTGGAGCTCCGGATTGAAGACGCGGAAGTAGGGTGCCGCGTCGGCGCCGCTGCCCGCGACCCACTGCCAGTTGAAGGCGTTGTTCGCCGGGTCCGCATCCACGAGGGTGTCCCAGAACCACTGCTCTCCGAGCCGCCAGTCGATGAGCAGGTTCTTGATAAGGAACGACGCGGTCACCATGCGCACGCGGTTGTGCATGACGCCAGTTGTCCACAGTTCTCGCATTCCCGCGTCCACCAGGGGCACGCCGGTGCGACCCTTCTGCCAGGACCGAAGTGCGGACGGATGCAGCCGGGGCCATGGAAAGGAGTCGTACTCGCGATGGATGTTGACGGTCGCCAGCTCGGGATGCTCGAAGAGCGTGTGATAGGCGAACTCGCGCCACCCCAGCTCGGAGGTGAAGGTGGCGGCGCCCTCCGCGGTCGAGCGGTCGCGCCGTTCCTGCGTCGCGTACCAGACCTGGTGCGGGCTGAGCTCGCCCCAGCGCAGGCGCGGGGAGAGCCGGGAGGTGGCGTCGACGCCCGGAATGTCCCGTTCCGCGCGGTACGACGCCAGGTCGTCGGCGAGGAAGCGCTCGAGCTGCCGGCGAGCCGCCGCCTCGCCGGGCCCCCACGTCTCCCGGAGTCCGGCCGCCCAATCGGGATGCGTCGGGAACAGCTCGAGATCGTCGAGCGAGACGTCGGGAACAGAACGCGGAAGTGCAGCGCGCCGGAGCGAGGCCGGTGCGGGCCCGGGTTTGCGGGGCGCTGGAGCGGCGAGGCAGGCGCGCCAGAACGGCGTGTACACCGAGAACGGGGTTCCCTGGCCGGTCCGGATGGTCCACGGCTCGAAGAGCAGGTTGGCTCCGAAGCTCGTGGCCTCCAGCCCGGCCGCGCGGGCGGCCGACTTCACGGCCTCATCGATCTGCCGCTCGACGCCGCCGTAGCGCCGATTCCAGAACACGGCGGCGGCGTCGGTCTCACGCAACAGGTGCGCGAGCACCTGCTCGCTCGGACCGCGAAGCACCGTGAGCGCCGCGCCGAGCCGTTGGAGCGAGTCCCCGAGCGCGGCGAGGCTGTGATGGAGCCACCACCGGCCCGCCCCGCCCGGCGCGCGCAGTCCCGGCGTCTCGTCATCCCACACGAAGACGCAGAGGACCGGTCGCCCGGACTGGACGGCGGCGGAGAGGGCGGGATTGTCGGCGACACGGAGGTCGTCACGGAACCACACGACGGCGGGGCGGTCGTGCTCTCGCTCGGCGCTCACGATGCGGCGACGGTCACAGGTCGAGCGAATCGCCGGGTTCGAGCGCGAAGAACGTACCGCCGTTCTGCTCGGTGGACCACTGCAGGCGCGCGTTGGCCATGTCCTTGCCCGCCCGCGACAGCACCATCTCGTGGATGGGGAAGCTGCGCTTCGGCTTCACCTCGAGCACGTAGTCCATGGTCTCCGAGATCTTCATCCACGGTGCTCCGGCGGGGGCCGCCAGCACGTCCACCTGCACCTCCTCCGGCACGAAGAAGGAGTCGCCCGCGTAGTACAGCTGGTCGTTCACCAGGACGCCCACGTTGTCGACGACCGGGATGCTTTCGTGGATGACCGCATGGCGGCCTCCGAAGAAGCGGAGGGTGAAGGGCTCGACCTCCACGGTGTCGCCCGGGTGGACGACCGTGATGTCGAAGTCGGACGCCGCCGCGGCCACGCCCTCCGGACCGTAGATGGTCGCCTCGGGCGAGAGATCGAGCACGCGCTTCAACTGCTCGGGAGTCCAGTGGTCCGGGTGCTCGTGGGTGATCACCACGGCGACGGTGTTGGCGGTGTCGGTGAGGGGAGAGGTGAAGCTTCCCGGGTCGATGAAGAGCTTCCGCCCGTCCTGTTCGAGGAGCAATCCGGAGTGTTCGAACTTCGTCAGTCTCATGGATCCCAGGAAATACCGGATGGGATGCGCACGCAAGCGCGATCCGGTTGAGGAATATACCCCCAGGGGGTACTGTTGGAGCCGATATGGACGAGAACAACGAGCCCAGCGTCGTCGCACACGATCACGCGGCGCACGACCACGCGATGCACGACCACCACGAGGCGCACGAGCACGACCACTCGGGTCACGCCGACCATTCCGGTCACGCGGGGCATTCCGGCCACGACCACTCGGGCCACGCCGGCCATGATCCAGCGGTGTTCCGGCGGAAGTTCTGGCTGACGCTCGTCCTCACCATCCCCACGCTCGTCTTCTCGCAGGGCCTCCAGGAGATCCTCGGGCTCGACGGTCCGCGATTCCCGGGCAGTCAGTTCATCCCCGCCGTCTTCGGCATCGCCATCTTCTTCTACGGCGGACTCGTCTTCCTGCGCGGCGCCGTCGATGAGCTGAAGGCGAAGCAGCCGGGGATGATGACGCTGATCTCCCTCGCGATCGTCGTGGCGTTCGGATACAGCCTCGCGGTGACGCTCGGCCTGCCGGGCATGGACTTCTGGTGGGAGCTCGCGACCCTCATCCTGATCATGCTGCTCGGCCATTGGATCGAGATGTCGGCCGTCATGGGAGCCCAGGACGCCCTGGGCGAGCTGGCGAAGCTCCTGCCCGACACGGCCGAGCGTGTCGCCGACCCCCACGCCGAACCCGAGACCGTCCCCGTCTCCGACCTGAAGGTGGGCGATCTCGTGCGGGTGCGCCCGGGAGCCGCCGTCCCCGCCGACGGCGAGATCGTCGACGGCCGCAGTGACATCGACGAGTCCCTGCTTACCGGCGAGTCGAGGCCCGTCACCCGGGGACCGGGGGAGCAGGTCGTCGCCGGCAGCATCTCCGGAAGCGGATCGCTCGTCGTACGGGTCGGCCGCACCGGCGGGGACACCGCCCTCGCGGGGATCATGAAGCTCGTCTCGGACGCGCAGGCCAGCAAGTCCGGCGCGCAAGTGCTCGCCGACCGTGCCGCCGCATGGCTGTTCTACGTGGCGCTCGCCGTGGCCGTCGTCACTCTCGTCGTCTGGACCCTCCTCCGTCCCGGCGACCCGTCCTTCATCCTCGAACGCGTGGTCACGGTCCTGATCATCGCCTGCCCTCACGCTCTCGGGCTCGCGATCCCGCTCGTCGCGCAGATCTCGACCGCCCTCGGCGCTCGCAAGGGTCTCCTCATCCGCGATCGCCACGCGATGGAGGACGCCCGCCGGATCGACGTCGTGCTCTTCGACAAGACCGGGACCCTCACGGAAGGACGCCAAGGGGTCGTCGAGGTCGTCGCCGCCGACGGCGACGCGGATCGCCTGCTCGCGCTCGCCGCGGCCGTCGAGGCGCCGGCCGAGCATCCCATCGGCGCCGCCATCGTCCGGGAGGCCCGGACACGCGGACTTGCCGTCGCCCCAGTCTCCGAGTTCGAAGCGCTGGGTGGTCGCGGTGCGTCCGCCGTCGTGGGCGGCGAGACCATCACCGTGGGTGCTCCCCGGCTGCTCGGCGAACGCGGCCTCGTGCCCGACGTGGGCCTTCGCGACGCGGAAGAGCGTTCCGGCAGCGAGGGCCGCACGGTGGTCTACGTCCTCTCGTCCGACCGGGTGCTCGGTCTGATCGCGCTCGCGGATGTCGTCCGCGCCGAGTCGCGGGAGGCCGTCCGGTCGCTGCGCGAGCGTGGCATCCGCGTCGCCATGCTCACCGGCGACTCGCGCGCCGTGGCCGAGGCGGTCGCCGGCGAGCTCGGCATCGACGAGGTCTTCGCCGAGGTTCTCCCAGGCGACAAGTCCGGCACGGTCGCGCGGCTGCAGTCCGACGGGTCCCGTGTGGCGATGGTCGGCGACGGGGTGAACGACGCCCCGGCGCTCGCTCAGGCCGACGTCGGCATCGCGATCGGCGCGGGCACGGATGTCGCCATCGAGTCCGCCGGCGTCGTCCTGGCGTCGAGCGACCCGCGCGGCGTAGCGCAGGTGATCACGCTCTCGCGGGCCACCTACCGCAAGATGTTGCAGAATCTGGCCTGGGCGACCGGCTACAACGTCATCGCCCTGCCCTTGGCGGCCGGTGTGGCTATCGGTCTCGGAGTCGTCGTCTCGCCTGCTTTCGGCGCCGTCCTGATGTCGATCTCCACCATCGTCGTCGCCCTCAACGCCCAGCTGCTGCGGCGCCTGCGTCTGTGAGCCGCGCCGCGCCGCGCAGGCACCGGCGGCGCGGTGTGTCATCATCGTGCACTGTGACCGCAACATCGCGGGCCGTGGTCGTCGCGGTCAACCCCATGGCGTCCTTCGGCCACCGCCGTGACGTCGGCCCCCGCGTGGTCGAAAGACTCCGTGAGGCCGGGCACCGGGTCGTCGCGATGGACGAGGCGAACATCGAGATGCTCCGTCGCGAGACCGCCAAGGCGATCCAGGATGGCGCCGACGCTCTGGTGGTGGTCGGCGGCGACGGGATGGCGAACCTCGGCATCGACCTCGTCGCCGAGACAGGCCTGCCGCTCGGAATCGTGCCGAGCGGTACGGGCAACGACCTCGCGGACGGCCTCGGCATCCCGATCAGGGACACCGAGGCCGCCATCGATCTGCTCCTCGCCGCGTTCCAGCGGGAGCCGCGCACCATCGACGCCGGAACGATCCGCCACGGCGAGCTGACCACCTGGTTCGGCTGCGTCGTCTCGGCCGGCTTCGACGCGACGGTCAACGAGCGCGCCAACCTGATGAGCCGCCCGCGCGGCAGCAGCCGATACATCGTCGCCCTCGTGCGCGAACTCGCCACACTGAAGCCGCGCACCTATCGCATCCATGCCGACGGCCGTCTCATCGAGGTGGATGCCATGCTCGTCTCCGTCGCCAACAACCGCTCTCTCGGCGGCGGGATGCGCATCGTCCCCGATGCGGACCTGTCCGACGGTCGCCTGGAGCTGTTCATCGTGGCGCGCATGTCGCGGCTGCGCTTCCTGCGGGTGTTCCCGAAGGTCTTCCGCGGTCGGCACACCGGTCTGCCGGAAGTCACCATCCTGCCCGTCGCCAGCGTCCGGATCGAGGCCGAAGGCATCGTGGCGTACGCCGACGGGGAGCGGATCGGGCCCCTCCCGATCGAGGTGACCGTGGTTCCCGGCGCCCTTCGTGTCCTCGCCTGAGACCAAACCGCGCCAGCCCGGACGACGCGCCCGGGACGCCGCCCTCGTTTTGGCACCAGCACCCCGAATGTGGCATGATGTTCTAGTTGCCAGACGGCCCCATCGTCTAGCGGCCTAGGACGTCGCCCTCTCACGGCGGTAACGCGGGTTCAAATCCCGCTGGGGTCACCAACAGCCCGGATACCAGTCATTCACTGGTGTCCGGGCTTTTTCGTGGGGTCGCGAAGTCCCTCCCGGCGAACGATCGAGTTCAGCCCGCCGCGCGCTTCACGAGTGCGGCGATCGCGGCCTCGCCCGGGCTGTCGAGGTGGTCGATCGCGTAGGCGGTCGGCCAGAGGCCGCCGGGGTCGTCGAGCGCCGCGTCGGTGCTGAAACCGAGCGTGCCGTAGCGGAGCTTGTCCTGCAGCCCGCTGCGATAGAAGACGACGACCTTGCCGTTCCGTCCCCAGCCGGGCTGGCCGTAATAGAGCTTCGGTTCCAGCTCCGGCACGGCCGCGGTCACGATCTCGTGCACGCGCTGAGCCGTCGTCCGGTCGGGCTCGGGCATACTGGCGATCTTCTCCCTCTGCGCGGCTGCGTCGGCGGCCGCCCGGTCGGCGGCCTTCGCGGCGCGCGCATCCGCCTTCAGCTCCGCGGCCCGTGCCTTAATGGCGGCGCGCTCCTCCGCTGAGAAGCGTCCTTCGTCGCGCGGTGTTGTGGTCATCGTCCTGCCCCTTCGCCCGGATCCGACCCGTTCAGGCTAGCGACCGGGAGGACCTGGCGCGCGGCCCGATTCCGGTCGCGCGGTCAGCGCGTCCCGCCGGACGGCATCCACTCTTCGGGGTAGCGGTCGCGGATGTGCGCGCCGAAGTACGCACCTGCCGACTCGGCACTCCGCAGTTCGCGCCAGACCCGCGCCGGCACGAGAAAGTAGCGGTACACCTCGCCCGAGACGAACTCGATCTCGAGCGTCCGCACGGTGGCGTCGTACCCCGCCGACGCGATCACCGAGCTCTCGAACCGCACACGCTCCACGCCCGCACACTATCGCGCGGCGCCCACGCGGCTAGGATGGCCGGAGCGAAGGGGAGTATCCCGGACGGTCGCGAGCGTGAGCGCGAGGCCGGCGCTGTGCACGTCATCACGGTCGGCCACGGAGGCAGGCCCGGGCACAGCGGCACCATGCGGTGCGGGAGAGACTTTCGGCGATGTCCGACGCCCTCCGAAAGGTCCCTTGTGGAAAGCGCCCTACCCCTCTGGTTCGAGATCAGCTCGTTCGTCGTGCTGCTCGCCATCCTGATCTTCGACCTGCTGATCATCTTCAAGCGGCCGCACATCCCGAGCGCGAAGGAGTCGGCGCTCTGGGTGGGCTTCTACGTCGCGCTGGCGCTGATCTTCGCGCTGCTGATGCTGCTCATCGGCGATGCGGAGCACGCCGGGCAGTTCCTCGCCGGATGGCTGACCGAGTACAGCCTGAGCATCGACAACCTGTTCGTCTTCGTCATCATCATGGCCCGGTTCGCAGTGCCCCGGAAATACCAGCAGGAAGTGCTGATGGTGGGCATCATCCTGGCGCTGGTGTTCCGCGGCATCTTCATCCTTCTGGGCGCGGGACTCATCGCCAGCTTCAGTGCGATCTTCTACGTGTTCGGGGCGTTCCTGCTCTGGACGGCGTTCAACCAGGCGTTCGGCAACCACGACGACGAGGGCGAGAAGGACTCGTGGTTCATCCGGTTCGCCCGTCGGCACCTCAAAGTGTCGAATCAGTACGAGGGCAACAAGCTGCGGACGACGGTGGCGGGCCGTCGCATGTTCACGCCGCTCATCATCGTGTTCATCGCGCTCGGGACGACCGACCTGCTGTTCGCCCTCGACTCCATTCCGGCGATCTTCGGCATCACCCAGAGCCCGTTCATCGTGTTCACGGCCAACGTGTTCGCGCTGATGGGCCTGCGGCAGCTGTACTTCCTACTCGGTCACCTTCTCGACAAGCTCGTGTACCTCAAGTACGGGATCGCGTTCATCCTCGCCTTCATCGGGGTGAAGCTGGTGTTCCACGCGATGCACGAGAACGAGTTGCCGTTCATCAACGGCGGGCACCCCATCGAGTGGGCTCCCGACATCAGCACCTGGACGTCGCTCGCGGTGATCGTGGGGTCGATGGTTGTCGCTACGATTGCAAGTCTGGTGAAGCTCAGGATGAGCGGCTCCACTGTCGCCGAGGCCATCCACGGCGACGATTCCGAAGACGACGAGACCGAGACCGCGGCCGTCGACCGCACCCAGGAGGACCCTCGCACATGAGCTCTCTCGTCGGCGTGAGCGTCCGCAGCGACACGGGAGCGGTCCGGCACGTCAACGAGGACAGCGCTCTGGCGCAGGATCCGGTGTTCGTCGTCGCCGACGGAATGGGAGGCCACGCACGCGGAGACCTCGCGAGCCGTACGGCGGTGGAGAGCCTGGCGCGCACTCTGCAGGCCGGAACGCGACCCACCCCCGACGAGGTGCTCCGTGCGATCGACGAGGCCAATGCGGCCGTCCGCGCCCTGTCCGGCGCCGACGAGTCCGGGGCCGCGGTCGCGGGGACGACCCTGACCGGCATCGTCCGCGTCCGCGTGCCCGAACTGGCCACCGAGCAGTGGATGGTCGTCAACGTCGGCGACTCCCGCGTCTATTCGTGGGACGGACGCGGCCTCCGCCAGCTCACGGTCGATCACTCGGCGGTCCAGGAGCTCGTGGATGCGGGGCTGATCACCGAGCAGCAGGCGTCCGTGCATCCGGAGCGGAACGTCATCACGCGCGCGCTCGGCGCGGAGGACTTCGTCGACGCCGACAGTGTGCTGGTGCCGGAACAGGGCCGACAGATCTTCCTCATCTGCTCCGACGGGCTCACCCGTGAACTGGACGACCGCCGGATCGCCGAGATTCTCGCCGAAAGCCCCGCCGATGTCGCCTCGGCACTGGTCGACGCGGCGAACGAGGCGGGCGGCCACGACAACATCACCGTGATCGTGGTTGAATCGGTGACCGGGGAGGAGTCTCCGGCTCCCGTCGACACACGTGACCGTGTGGACGGCGGACGCGGCCGCGAGCTCGACGACACGCAGCCGAGGGAGTAGTTCGTCCGTGTTCGAGGTTCAGCAGGCGGCAGCAGGGGAGTGGGCGGTCGTCGCGGCAGGGGGCCGGGCTCTGCTCGTGGCCGAGACGCGCACAGAACGGTTGCGTGCGCTCTTCGAGGCGGTCCGCGCGGGCTTCGCCGAGACACTGGATGCACTGGTGGCGAGTGGGCTGAGCCGCACGCCGTCCTTCGCCCTGCTCGACACATCCACCGACGCCGTGCTGCTCGCGGTGCGTGGGACCGCGTCGGCGACCGTCACCGAGGCCGGCCGGGACCGCGCGGTGCGGGCGACGGGTGTCTCGTCGTGGGTGGAGACGCAGCTCACCGATGTGGCGTCGGTCGCGCTGGGCGAGGCGACCGTATCCGGCGGCCTTCCCCTGGTGGAGGGCGTCGTCCGTGCGAACGGAGTCGCCTGGGCGGCAGCCGAGCGGACGATGGAGGTGGGCGCCACCGTCGCCGCGCCGCCGAAGCGCGAGCGCGACACCGGACCGGTCGAAGCCGTCGCGCCTGCCGCGCCTGCCGCCCGTCCCGCGCCCATCGCGCCTGCGGCCTCTCCCGCCCCCGTCGCCCTCGAACCGGACCCGGAGACCCGCGTGCCCGAGGCCACCCTCGCGCCGGTCTCTGCCGGGACCGGCTCGGCATCGACTCCTGAGACCACCACCGGCTACGACCACCTCTTCGGCGCGACCATGGTCCGCAGCGTCGAGGACGCCGCCGTCCGGCCGGAGGACGAGGAGGCGCCTCCTGCGCGCATCGACCTTCCCGGGTTCATCACCGACTCCTACCCGGCGGCGGCGGGTCGCCGCGAAGGCGACCACGACGGGCTGACCGTGATGAGCGGCGATCTGCCTGCCCGCCCGCCGGCCGCACCGGATGCCGCGGAGCCGGCTCCGGAGCGCCAGGAGTTCGCGGTGCTGCTGTCCGACGGTCGTCGCGAGCCGCTCTCCGTCCCCATCGTCGTCGGCCGGGCACCGAGCGTCACGGCGGTCCCGTCGCTCCGCGGCGCCCGGCCCGTCACGCTCACCAGTGCCGAGGACGACATCTCGCGCTCGCATGTCGCGGTGGTGGTCGAAGGCGACAGCGTCGTCGTCACCGACCTGCACTCGCGGAACGGCACCCTCGTCCTCATGCCCGGTACCTCCCCGCAGAAGCTCCGCAGCGGCGAGCCGACCACGGTCGTCCTCGGCACCGTGATCGACCTGGGGAGCGGCGCGACCATGACCGTCGAGGCCACCGGATGAGGCGCATGGCCTCGCAGCCCCCCGAGCTCGACGGCCTCCATTTCATCCGTCTGCTCGGCTCGGGCGGCTTCGCCGACGTCTTCCTCTATGAGCAGGAACTGCCCAAGCGCAGCGTCGCGGTCAAGGTCCTGCTCACGGACGGCGTGGACGAGTTCGCTCGCGCCCGCTTCGTTGCCGAGGCCAACGTCATGGCGCGGCTCTCGGCCCACCCGTACATCGTCACGATCTTCCACGCTGGGGTGGCAGGGGATGACCGGCCGTACCTGGTGATGGAGTACTGCTCCGGACCGTCGCTGGCCGATCGGCTGAAGCGCGAACGGATCGGTGTCGAGGATGCGCTGCGCACCGGAATCCGGCTCTCCAGTGCCGTCGCAACGGCGCACGCCGCGGGCATCCTGCACCGCGACATCAAGCCGGCGAACGTCCTGACCACCGCACTCGGTTGGCCCGCGCTCACCGACTTCGGCATCGCGTCGGCGCTGGAGGAACTCCCGGTCCACACGACCACGCTGTCCGAGCTGCGGCGCGAGCCCACGGACACAGCGACCTCGGGCAGCCGGAGTGTCGGCCTGAGCGTGCCGTGGTCGCCGCCGGAGATGTTCTCCGACGACCCGGATCCGGATGTGCGCAGCGACATCTTCTCGCTGGCGGCGACCGTGTACACCCTCCTCGCGGGGCGTACACCGTTCGAGGTGCCGGGCCGGTCGAACGGGACGCTCGACCTGATGGGCCGCATCGAGCGCGGGATGATCTCCCCGCTCGACCGTGCGGACGTGCCCACCTCGCTGACGGCGTCGCTGCGTCGCGGGATGGCGACCCGGCGCGAGGACCGCTACGCGTCGGCCGTCGACTTCGCCCGCGCGCTGCAGCGCGTCGAGCTGGAGCTGGGGCTCGCTCCCACCGGCATCGACGTCCCGAATCTGAGCCTCGGCGACATGCGTCCCGCCCCGGGTGGAGTCGGCGGCGCGGGTGGCGCAGACGAGCAGGAGACGCGCGCCCGGTCGGTCGCCACCATCCAGGCCCAGCCGGCCGCTCCTGCGCGCCCGGCTCGGGATGCTGAACCGCCCGCGACGGCTCCACAGGCTGAGGCTGCCGCCACCCTGGTGCGAGGCGTCGTCCCGATCTCGCCGGTCGCCCCGGCACCGGACTCGCCGGACAGCGCCGGGACCCAGGCAGCCGAGCACACCGTTCTCCGGCCGCGTCCCTCCCAGACAGCGTCCCCCGGCGACGAGCCCGACGGGGACGCGTCGGCCGATCCCGGCGCCCCGCGCGACGACGACCGCCCCCGCGACCCTCGCAGACGCCTGCTCGCTTGGATCGGCGCGGGTGCCGCCGCTGTGATCGTGCTCGGCGTGGCCGCCGCCGTCGTCGCGAACGTGCTCGCACCATCCGCATCACCGGAGAGCCACGGAACGGGTTCGGGCGGCGACAGCTCCATCGCGGTGACCGTCGTGCCGCCGCCTGTGCTGGTCTCCGCGGTCCGGGCTCCGGACGGCGCGAGCGCCACCTTCGTCTGGAAGACCGAGGATGCCCAGAAGGGCGACCAGTACACCTGGGTGCAGGAGGGTACGACGAACGGCCCGTCCGTGACAGCGGAGCCGAAGGTGACGGTCCCGGGCCTCACTCCCGGCGTGCCGGTCTGCATCGACATCGCCACCGTCCGTGCGGGTCGCACCTCGCAGCCGCTGAAGGCGTGTGCATCGTGACGGCCGCCGTGAAGCCGCTCACCGTCGAGTTCTGCGGCGAGGTCTACTGGGTCGATCCTGCGAGCGAGTTCGGCATCGGCCGGGAGGCAGAGCTGACCATCGATGACAATCCGTACCTGCACCGCCGCTTCCTCACGGTCGGGCACGACTTCGGGATGTGGTGGCTGAGCAATGTCGGAACGCTCCTGACGGCGACGGTGACGGATGCGACGGGCACCATGCAGGCCTGGCTCGCGCCCGGGGCCAAGCTGCCGATCGTGTTCCAGACGATGCACGTCATGTTCAGCGCTGGCGCGACCACCTACGACTTCACCATCTCGAGTGACGAGGACTACTTCAACACTGCTGTCCAGGTCGACTCCTCGGGCGGCTCCACGACGGTCCTCCCGGTCACGCTGACGACCACCCAGCGGCAGCTCATCGTCGCCCTGGCCGAAGGCATCCTGACCCAGACCATCCCCGGGCGCGGCACCATCCCGACGTCGGCGGAGGCCGCCGAGCGTCTCGGCTGGAGCATGACGACCTTCAATCGCAAGCTGGACAACGTGTGCGACAAGCTCGACAAGCTCGGCGTAGCCGGGCTGCGCGGCGGCCGTGACAAGCTGGCGACGAACCGGCGTGCCCGGCTCGTGGAGTACGCGGTCACCACACGATTGGTCGGCGTGGAGGATCTGCCCCTCCTTGAGGGGGCGGCCGCGCGTCTTGACCCGGGTGCGGCCCCGGGGGATGGTGGGGCGGGCGACTGACGCGGATGTGCGTGGCCCGGCGGCGATGGGGAGTCCTCCCCATCGCGGGAGCGTCGGGAGCGCGTGTTAGCGTGGACGCGGTTTTACAGCCCGGGGGATAGCAGACACTTGGTTTCGTTCAGCACGTGGTTCCGTGAGCGCAAGACGCTCGCCATGATCACTGCACTCGCCGTGGTCGCGGGTGTCCCGTTGACGATCGCCGTGCTGCACAAGGGCTTCCCGGTCAATGCGGTCGAGCTCGACACCCGGGATGTCTGGGTGACCAACGGCGAGAAACTGCTCGGCGGCCGGCTGAACCATCAGATCGACGAGCTGGATGCGGCGGTCACCGGTGCGAGCGCCGACCTGGACGTGCTGCAGGACGGGCCCTCTTACTTCCTGACGGATCTGCCGCACGGGACGGTGGACCGCATCGACCCGGCCTTCGTGTCGCTCGGGGGACGCATCCAGATCCCGGAGAACTCGCAGGTCGGCTACGGTGGCAACACCCTGTCGGTGCTGGCGCCGAACGGCGCGCTGTGGGTGCTCGATGCCTCCGGACGCCTTGACTTCGACCGGAGCAAGACCCGACCGGTCCTCACCGTGGGGCCGGGGGCGAAGCTGGCGGTCGCGAAGTCGGGCACGACGTTCGTCGTCGCGCCCCGCGGTAAGCGCCTGGTGACGGTCGAGCGGCCGGGCGCCAAGCCGCAGTCGGCGGACTTCGCCGTCCCGGGGGCGTTCCAGCTGACCGCGGTGGGCGACCAGCCCGTCGTGCTCGACACGCAACGGAACCGCGTGATCACCGGAGGTGGAACGACGGTCGACCTGCCCGCGAAGGGACTGCGGCTCCAGCAGCCCGGCCAGGACGATCGCGTGGCACTGGTGGCCACCGCCAACAGCCTGCTCAGTGTGCCGATCGGTGGCGGGACGGTGGCGTCGGTGCCGGCCGGAGCCACCTCCGCAGGCGGCCCCGATGCGGTCTCCGCGCCGGTCCGGCTCGGCAGCTGCTCCTTCGGTGCGTGGTCGGGATCCGGCCGTTACCTCTACGCGTGCGACGGCAAGAAGGCGATCGGGCTCGACATCGATCAGCCGGTGAAGGGTGACGACCTGGAGTTCCGGGTCAACCACAACGTCATCGCGCTCAACAATCTGCGCGACGGCAACGCGTGGGTGGTCTCGTCGAACATGCGGCTGGTGCAGAACTGGGCGCAGCTCAAGCCGAACGACACGACGGTGCAGGGCGAGACCGGCCAGGAGAAGCCGGTGGTGCAGTCGTTCGCCGATACGCTGGCGCAGCGGACCGGCGTCAACCGGCCGCCGATCGCGGTGAACGACTCGTACGGGGTGCGTCCCGGCCGGTCGACCGTCCTGCACGTGCTCGCGAACGACACCGATCCGGATGGCGACGTCCTGACGGTCTCCGAGGTGTCGGCCATCCCCGCGGCGCAGGGGGAACTGCAGCGGGTCGAAGGGGGCCGGGCGCTGCAGTTCACGCCGAGGGAGGGCCTGAGCGGCACGATCTCGTTCCGCTACTCCGTCGAGGACGGCCGTGGCGGCACGGCCTCGGCCCAGGTGGATGCGACCCTCAAGCAGCCGGCCGAGAACACGGCCCCGGTCTCCGCGCGGTCCAGCACCGCGCAGACCGAGGTCGGACAGTCGGTCACCTACAACATCCTGAACGACTGGAGCGACCCCGACGGCGACGACCTGAGCCTGGTCGCCGCGACGCCGACCACCGAGGACGACGTCCGCTTCAAGCCGAACGGCGACGTGACGTTCACGAGCAAGACGGGGCAGGCGGGATCCAAGGAGGTGCGGGTCACCGTCTCCGACGGGCGAGCCTCGACCACCGGCAGTCTGATCGTCACCGTCAAGCCCGCGGGCACTCTCGATCCGGTGGCCGTGACCGACTTCGCCGACGGGTTCACCGGCAGGCCGGTCGTGCTGCATCCGCTCGACAACGACCAGTCGCCGTCCGGCGAGCCGCTCAGCCTGGTGGGTGCGAACCTCGACGGGTCGGGCGCCCAGGTGACGGCGGACGCCGCCAAGGGCACGATCACGGTGAAGAGCAACGCGGCCGGTCAGTACTACCTCGTGTACACGCTGGGGGCCGGGCCGAAGACGACCACCGGCCTTGCCCGCGTGGACATCGCCGCGCAGGGGGCCAGCGAGGCCCCGCCGATCGCCGTGACGGACAAGGCGTACGTGCGCCCGGGCGAGCCCACGTCGGTCGCCGTGCTCGACAACGACGTGTCGCCGTCCGGTCGCGTCCTGGCGGTCCGGTCGGTCGCGGTCGGCAAGGGCGCAGAGGACCTGAACGTCGAGGTGCTCGACAACGCGGTGGTCAAGATCACCGCGCCGACCGTGCTGACCCAGCAGGTCCAGCTCACATACGTCGTCTCGGACGGCGTGAACGAGGCGACCGCCGGGATCACCGTGGTCCCCGTCCCTCCGCTCGTGCAGCACCAGCCGCCGGTGGGGGTCGACGACCAGGTGCCGGTGCGCGCCGGCGACGTGGCGACCGTCTCCGTGCTGGAGAACGACTACTCGCCGGACAACGCGCCCTTCACGCTCGACACACAGCTCCGGGATGCGGCGGGCGCGGGTGACGGTGCGACCGCGTTCGTGAGCGGAGAGACGGTGCGGTACCAGGCGCCGAGTTCACCCGGGCAGTACAACGTGGTCTACGGGATCACGGACAAGTACGGCCAGAAAGCCCAGGCCACAGTCACCTTCGTCGTCGGCGGGGCGGACAAGGGATCCGATCGGGCCCCGCAGCCGCAACCGCTGACGGTCCGCGCATTCGCGGGCTCCTCGGTCCCGGTGGAGGTGCCGCTCGACGGCATCGATCCGGATGGCGACTCCGTGACGCTCTCGGGTCTCGCGACCCAGCCCACCCTCGGCCGCATCTCCGACTCCACCAGCCGCTCCTTCACCTACGAGGCGTACCCCGGTTCCGCGGGTACGGACACCTTCACCTACCAGGTGAAGGACACGTACGGGAAGGCAGCCACCGGCACAGTCTCGATCGCCGTCATCCCGCGGCCGGACCAGGTCCGGCCGCCAATCGCTGTCAACGACCCCGTCCAGGTGAAGCCGGGCCGCACGATCGCGGTGCCGGTCCTCGACAACGACTCGGACCCCAACGGCTACGCGATCGCCCTGCGGAAGAAGCTGCTCCAGGTGGATGACGGCCTCACGGCGTCCGTGCACGGCAAGATCGTGCTCGTCACGGCACCCAAGGACGAGGGGTCGTTCGTCGTGCGTTACCAGATCACGAACGGCCAGGGCGGTGTCGCCAGCGCGTTCATCCAGGTGACGGTGACGCCGAACGCGAAGGACGTTCCCCCCACCGCGATCGATCACGTGCTCGAACCCGACCAGGTCGCCAACAAGTCGAGCGTTCCGGTGAAGGTGCTCGACGGCGCCACCAACCCGTCCGGACTCGTCGGCGACCTGAAGGTCGACGTCACTGGGCCGAACGCCTCGGCGGCCCAGGTCGGCCAGGACGGAACCCTCGCGGTCAAGCCGGGCGAGCAGCGGATCGCGATCGCCTACACCCTGACCGACCCGGTCACCGGGCTGAAGGGCACCGCCTTCGTCGTGGTTCCCCCGAAGGGCGACGCGACGGCGCCGCCGCGACTGGTGGGCGGCTTGCCGCAGCAGATCGTGCAGGCGGACGGCTCGAAGAGCTGGAAGCTCTCCGACATCATCACGGTGCCCTCGGGGCGCGGCACCAAACTGACCGGCGCCTCGGGCGTCAGCGCGACGAACAGCGCGGGCGGATCGTCGTTCGGCGACGAGCAGACCCTGACGTTCACGGCGGCGAAGGGTTACCGCGGACCTGCGGCGATCACGTTCAAGGTGAATGACGGACGCGACGCCGGCGCGACCTCCGACCGCATCACCACGCTCGTGCTGCCGATCACGGTCGGCGAGCCCGACCAGTCCGATGTCGCCCCGACGTTCACCTCCCCGAGCGAGAGGATCGAGCCGGGGGAGGCGCCGCTCGCGGTCGATCTCCGGGCGTCGAGCTTCCACCCCAACCCCGAGATCCTGAACAAACTGACCTACTCGGGAGGCACGTCGTCGAGCGCGGCGATCCACTCGTCGCTGAGCGGGTCGACCCTCACGCTCTCGGCTCCGCTGGGTGCGCAGGCGGGGCAGACCGCGTCCATCCCCGTGACCATCAGCTCCGGGACCCACACCATCTCGGGAACCGTCAACGTGCAGGTCGTCAGCTCGAGCCGTCCGGTGGCCACGCAGAAGAACCCGCCGCAGACGGAGGAGGTCAAGCGGGGTCAGACAGCCACACTGAACGGCGCGGCGGGCGACGACCAGTGGGTCAACCCGTTCCCGGGGCAGGCGCTGACCATCACGGACGCGACAGCGCAGAGCGCGCCCGCTGGCGTGACGGTGACGCACACCGGTTCCTCCATCAGCGTGAGCGCGGCCTCAGGCGCAGCGATCGGCGCGGTCAACGTCCTCTACCACGTGGAGGACGCGACGAAGGACCCGAAGCGGACGGCCTCGGCCATCGGGCAACTGCGCGTCACGATCCACGACGTGCCCGCCAAGCCGAGCGCGCCGTCCAACCCTCGCGCCAGCGACGGTTCGGTGACCGTCTCGATCAAAGCGCCGGCGGACAACGGCAAGCCGATCACCCAATACCAGGTGACCGACGGCACGCATTCGGTGACCACCGGGTCGGTGGGCGACGTCACGATCGGCGGACTGACCAACGGCAAGCCGTACTCATTCACGGTCCGCGCGCAGAACTCGGACGGCTGGAGCGAGAATTCCGCAGCAAGCACCCCGGTGACGCCGTACGGGACGCCCGCCAGGATCACGGGAGCGAACATCAGCAGCAGCGGGAACGCGCCCAGCGACCTGACGCTCAGCTGGAACGGGCTCTCGGACCCGAGCGGAACCGGTGGCGGCAAGGCGACCTACTACTGGCGCCTCACCGGAGCCGGCGGCTGGACGAGCACCAGCTCGACCTCGGCGAAGGTCAACAACAAGGGCGCGGGGACGTACTCGTTCGAGGTCTACGCCGAGAATCCCGGCGGCAAGTCGGGCGCCCCGGTCACGTCCAACACCGTCCAGGTGAAGGATCCGCCGCCGCCCTCGCCGTCCGTCGACCTGGCGAAGGGCGACCTCAAGCCGGGATATGTCCACAGCTACACGTACGACGTGACTATCCACGACTTCCCCAAGAACTCGTCGGTCACCATGCAGGTGCACTGCAATGGAGGCCAGTTGTCGACGCGGTCGATCTCGACCGATGGCAATGGCTACGGCCACTACCACGGCAACGCGAACAGCGACATCGAGCCGTGGTGCGGTTACCCGGGCGCGTACGTGGTCGTCAACGGTGTTCAGAGCAGTGTTCAGGACTGGTCCAAATGAGGGAGAAGCAGCAGTGACAGTGACCCAGGAGCAGGCGGAGTGGTTCGCCGGCGCGTTCTCACAACTGGTGGCGAACGTCGATAAGGCGATCCTCGGCAAGGAGCACAGCATCCGCCTCGTCATCACCGCGATGCTCTCCGGCGGCCATGTGCTGCTGGAGGACGTTCCCGGCACCGGTAAGACGGTTCTGGCGAAAGCACTGGCGAACACCATCGAGGGCACGCAGTCGCGCATCCAGTTCACGCCGGACCTGCTGCCCTCCGACGTGACGGGCGTGACGATCTACGACCAGTCCACCGGGCGGTTCGAGTTCCATCCGGGACCCATCTTCGCCTCCGTCGTGCTCGCCGACGAGATCAACCGGGCCAGCCCGAAGACGCAGTCGGCGCTGCTCGAGGTGATGGAGGAGGGCGTGGTCACCGTCGACGGAGTGGGCCACTCCGTGGGGTCGCCGTTCGTGGTGATCGCAACCCAGAACCCGGTCGAGCAGGCGGGCACGTATTCGCTGCCCGAGGCGCAGCTCGACCGCTTCCTCATCAAGACCTCGCTCGGCTACCCAGATCACGCGACCACCGTCGACCTGCTGCTCGACTCGTCGAACCGCTCGCGCGCGTCGGCGGTGCGGCCGATCATCGCGTCCGATTCGGTGTCGGCACTCGCGCAGCTCGCGTCCGAGGTGCACACCGACGCCAGCGTGATGGGCTACCTCAGCGAGATCGTCACCGCCACCCGTGACGACAAGGATGCGGCTCTCGGCGTCAGCATCCGCGGAGCTCTTGCGCTCGCCCGGGCTGCCAAGACGTGGGCGATCTCGGTCGGGCGCACCTTCGTGACACCCGACGACATCCGCGACCTCGCTCTGCCGGTGCTCGCACACAGGGTGATCGTCGACCCGGAGTCGGAGTTCGCCGGTGTCACGGCGGCCGACGTGGTCGAGCGTGCCGTCGCCTCCGCCACCCCGCCGGCCTATCGGGCCGCGTGATCGCCGGCCCCTCACTCCAGACCTCCTCCGAATCGACGGGATCCGCGCTTCCATGACCACCGACAGCCCTGCCCGCGCTCGGCGACGCCGTGCCTCGGCCGCCGATCAGGCGCGCATCGCGGCAGGGCAGGTGGGTGCGGCCATCGCGCGGCTGGCGGCGGCGGTCGGCACGCGAACCGCCCCCGTCGGTCGCGTCATCGCGAGCCGGATCCGGCCGGTCGTCGGCGTCGTCAGCACCCTCGGCTGGATCGTGCTCGCTTCCGCGGTGATCTCCCTGGTTCTCGCACTCTGGCTGAGCTGGGCCGAGTTCCTCTTCATCGCCCTGACCCTGCTCGCCGCGCTGGTCATCGCGACGGCTTTCGTGTTCGGGCGGTCGACCTACCGGGTAGACATCGAACTGAATCCGCGCCGCGTCGTCGCGGGCGAACGTGCGCTCGGCCGGCTCAGCGTCGTCAACAGCGGCTCCCGGCCGGTCCTGCCGACGCGCATGGAGCTGCCCGTCGGCGAGGGGCAGGCCGACTTCACCATCCCGCGCCTGGCCCCCGGCGCTGAGACGGAGGAGCTCTTCGCGGTGCCCACCGCCCGGCGCGCTCTGATCCTCGCGGGCCCCGCGTTGTCGGTGCGCGGCGACCAGCTCGGCCTGCTGCGGCGCACCAACCAGTGGACCGACCGGATCGAGCTGTTCGTCCATCCGAAGACCGTGCGCCTGGCGGCGACTGCGCGCGGCCTGGTGCGCGACCTGGAGGGGCAGACCACCAAGGTCATCACCGACAGCGACCTGGCGTTCCACGCGCTTCGCACGTACGAGCCGGGCGACGACATCCGCAACGTCCACTGGCGCACCTCCGCTCGCACCGGTCAGCTCATGGTCCGCCAGTACCAGGAGACCCGGCGGTCGCAGCTGCTGCTCGCATTCGACGGAGAACGGTCGCACTTCGCGTCGGACGACGAGTTCGAGCTCGGGGTCTCCGTGCTGACCTCGATCGGGTGCCAGGTGATCCGGGAGGAGACCGAGATCAACGCGCTGTGGCAGGGCGGTGCGATGCGTGTCGGCACCCCGACGGCGCTGCTCGACGACTCCTGCCGGATCCAGCCCGTCGAGGGAGCGCACGCCTCGCTGCGCGAATTCCTGCGCCAGGCGACACTGCGGCTGCAGGTGCCGAGCCTCGCGGTGACGGTCGTCGGCTCCCAGGTCGAGGCGACAGAGCTCCGCGCTGCTTCCGCGCTCTGGGGGAGCGACACCGAGACCATCGTGATCCGCGTCGATGAGGCTGCCGAGCCGCGGCTGACCCGCCTGGGCCGCTCCATGCTGATCACCGTCTCCGCACTGCCGGAGCTTCCCGCCCTCCTGAAACGGGCGGGCCGATGAGCGCCACGACCGGCAGGGCACGCCCCCGGGGAGCAGCGCCGACGACTTCGCTCGTCGACCGGCTCTCCACGACGACCTGGATCGATGTCGCCGTCCTCACCGGGCTGAGCCTTCTCGCGGTGATCGGTCTGGAGCCCGCTTTCGGGCACTATGCGTTTGTGCCCGCCGCCGTCGGCGGGATCGTCGTCGGCGGGGGAGTGGCCCTCCTCGGTCGGCTGTTCCGGCTCTCCTGGCCCCTCACTGTCGTGCTCGCGCTGGCCGCGTACTTCCTCCTCGGGACCCCGCTGGCGCTTCCCGGACAGTCGCTGTTCGGCGTCCTCCCGACCCTCGACAGTCTCTCGGGGCTGGTGCTCGGCGCGGTATTCGGATGGTCGGACGCCGTCACGCTGCAGGCGCCGCTGGAGGCGCCGCCGTACGTCGCGGTGGTCCCCTATGTGGCCGGCTGGCTGGTGTCTCTGATCTCCGTCACCCTGGCGGTGCGCTGGCTGCCGCGGGTACGACGTCCCTCGTCCGGTCGCGCGGCACTGCTGCTCCTCGGGCCGACGGCTCTGTTGCTCACCGCGATCCTGCTGGGGACGCGGGACCCGTTCTTCGCCGGGGTCCGCACCGTGCTCTTCGCGGCCATCGCGCTCGTCTGGCTGTCGTGGCGGCGGGCGCGCTTCTCGCGGGATCGCGTCGAGACCGACTCCGCGGTGCGCCGCAGCCGGCTTCTCGGCGGCGCCGTCGTGGTGATCGGGGCCGTCGCCGTCGGCGCGCTGGCCGGCTCGCTCCTGGCCCCTCCGGCATCGTCCCGTTTCGTCGTCCGCGACGAGATCACCCCGCCCTTCGACCCGCTCGACTACCCGAGCCCGCTCGCGGGCTTCCGCAAGTACACGAAAGACCTCCAGAAGACGAAGCTCTTCGCCGTCACCGGTCTGCAGCAGGGCCAGGTGATCCGCCTCGCGACGATGGACAGTTACGACGGCGTCGTGTGGTCGGTGGCATCGCCCGGGAGCGACTCCGATGCCTCCGGCGCCTTCGAACTGCTCGGAAGCACCATCCCGGAACCGCCGCTGTTCACGCCGGGAGCGTCGTCGACGGCCTCGATCGACGTGCTGGGCTACTCCGATGTATGGCTGCCGACGCTCGGCTATACGAACACGCTGAGGTTCGATGAGCACACGGGCGCCGATCCGGCCGGCACTGTGCGCGTCAACACGGCGACGGGTACCGCTGCCGTGACCAGCGGAGTGCGGGATGGTCTCACCTACACCGTCGGCGCCACCGCTCAGAAGGTTCCGAACGACCGCGCACTCGCGAAGGTGCCCCCTGCGAAGCTGGCACTTCCGACGGTCACGAACGTCCCGGATGTCGTCTCCGCGAAGGCGGAGGAGTACGCCGGATCGGCCGACACCGCCATCCAGAAGCTGCGCAACATCGAACGGTCGCTCAAGTCGCTCGGCTTCCTCAGCCACGGCAGGGCCTCCGATCCGGTTCCCTCGCGTGCTGGCGAGGGAGCGGACCGGATGACCGACCTGCTCTCGAAATCGCCCATGGTCGGTGATCAGGAGCAGTACGCGAGCGCCTTCGCCCTGATGGCCCGGCGGCTCGGCTACCCCACGCGTGTCGTGATGGGCTTCGCGCCGAAGGTGACGGGGAGCACGACGACCGTCACCGGAGACGACGTGACGGCGTGGGACGAGGTCGCCTTCGCGGGAGTCGGCTGGGTGCCCTTCTTCCCGACGCCGACCAAGACCGACGCCCCGAAGAATCAGACCACCAAGCCGAAGCTCGAACCGCAGCCCCAGGTGCGGCAGCCGCCGCCTGCCGATCCGCGCGCAGAGGACCTGCTGACGCCGGTGAAGACGAAGGACAACGACCCGAAGGACAAGGCGAAGGGCTTCCAGCTCCCCGTCTGGGCGTGGGTCGTCCTCGGTGTGGTCGGCATCCCCCTCCTCGCCTACTTCGTTCCGCTCCTGCTCATCGCGGCGCTCAAACGGCGGCGGCGACGGCGGCGCGAGAGCGCGGGACCACCCGACCGTCGCGCGGCGGGCGCGTGGGACGAACTCACCGACGGCTATGCGGAACTGGGTCTCGTCGTGCCGGAGCGCGCCACCCGGTTGCAGACCGCTGCCGCGCTCGAGAAGCAATCGGCGGCACAGGACCTCCCCGTGCCCGCAAACGGGCTGGGCGACCTGGCGCGCCACGTCGATGCCGCCGTCTTCGACGGCACGGAGGTGACGGACGAGCGTGTCGCGCGGGCGTGGAGCGCCGCCGACGAGGCTCTCGCCGACGCCACGAAAGCCGCCGGGCCAGTGCGTTCGCGCCTCGCCGCCTTCCGCTACCGCCGAGCACGCCGAGCCTGAGGGCGAACGTATAGTGGGCGGCATGGACGACAGCGGGTTCATCGTGCCGCCGCCCGGGCTCATCCCGTCGCGGCCGCCGCTGGGCGCGCCCGGCAGCGACGAGCCGGCCGACCGGAGCTCCGCGCCGATCCGGCCTCTTCCGGTGTTCACCCCGCCCGCAGCTCCCGGAGGTGCGCCTGCTGCGCCACGGCCCGTCTGGCGGCTGATCCTGCCCGGTGGTCGCAGCATCCCGGTGACGAGGACCGTGCTCGTGGGCCGGAATCCGTCGCGTGCCGCGGCGGCGACAGAGGCGGCGGATGCCGAGCTGATCGCGCTCGACGACCCGACGTCGACCGTCTCGAAGACGCACGCCGAGCTCAGGACGGACGGCGACCTCCTCACCGTGACCGACCTCCATTCGACGAACGGGGTGCTCGTCGGCGGTGCCCGCGCAGAGCCGGGCAGCCCGGCGCCGGTGGGGGAAGGGATGGAGATCCTCCTCGGCGACCTGCGTGTCCGTGTCGAGCGCTCCTGACCCGAGCGGTGGCCCATCGGGTGATAGCCTGTCGTTCGTGTACGCGGGTCTTCTCCTCCTTAGCCGCCGCGGCGAGTCCTAGACATCAGGCCCGCCTCGCCGCGGAGTTCGTCGACGGCTGATCCGTTCACACGCTAGGAGTTCGCACGACATGAGCACCCCCACGACGACATCCGGGCCGCTGACGCTGGCCGAGAAAGTCTGGAACGACCACCTGGTCAAGAAGGGTGAGGACGGCTCGCCCGACCTCATCTACATCGACCTGCACCTCGTCCACGAGGTCACCAGCCCGCAGGCGTTCGACGGTCTCCGGATGGCCGGGCGCCCGGTCCGCCGACCCGATCTGACCATCGCCACGGAAGACCACAACACGCCGACCATCGGGATCGACCGGCCCATCGCCGATCTCACGAGTCGGACCCAGATCGAGACGCTGCGCCGCAACGCGGAGGAGTTCGGTGTCCGGCTGCACTCCCTCGGCGATATCGAGCAGGGGATCGTGCACGTCGTCGGTCCGCAGCTCGGCCTCACCATGCCCGGCATCACCGTCGTCTGCGGCGACTCGCACACGTCGACGCACGGCGCGTTCGGTGCGATGGCGTTCGGGATCGGCACCAGTGAGGTGGAGCACGTGCTCGCCACGCAGACGCTCCCGCTGAAGCCGTTCAAGACGATGGCGATCACCGTCGAGGGCGAGCTGCGTCCCGGAGTGACGGCCAAGGACATCATCCTCGCGGTGATCGCGAAGATCGGCACCGGCGGCGGTCAGGGCTACGTGCTCGAGTACCGCGGCAGCGCCATCCGTTCGCTCTCCATGGAGGGCAGGATGACGATCTGCAACATGTCGATCGAGGCCGGCGCCCGCGCCGGAATGGTCGCACCGGACGAGACCACGTTCGCCTACCTGAAGGGGCGTCCCCACGCTCCGGAGGGCGCCGACTGGGACGAAGCGGTCGCCTACTGGAACACCCTGCAGAGCGACCCGGATGCCGTCTTCGACGCCGAGGTCTACTTCGACGCCGACGAGATCGAGCCCTTCGTGACCTGGGGGACGAACCCCGGGCAGGGCGTGTCGCTGAGCCAGTCCGTCCCCGACCCGGCGCAGATCGCCGACCCGAACGCCCGCGCTGCCGCCGAGCGAGCGCTGGAGTACATGGATCTTCAGGCGGGCACCCCGATGAAGAGCATCCCGGTGGACGCCGTCTTCATGGGCTCGTGCACCAACAGCCGCATCGAGGACCTGCGGGCCTTCGCCTCCATCATCAAAGGCCGCACGAAGGCCGACGGCGTCCGCGTGATGGTCGTGCCGGGCAGTGCGCGGGTCCGGATCGAGGCAGAAGCCGAGGGGATCGACAAGATCGTCGAGGAGTTCGGCGCCGAATGGCGCTTCGCGGGCTGCTCCATGTGCCTCGGCATGAACCCGGACCAGCTGGCACCGGGGGAGCGCTGCGCCTCCACCTCCAACCGCAACTTCGAAGGACGGCAGGGCAAGGGGGGTCGCACGCACCTCGTGTCGCCGCTTGTCGCGGCGGCGACCGCGATCCGCGGGACGCTGTCGAGCCCGTGGGATCTCGAGCACGAAGGCGACGACACGCCGAGCGATGGCGGCGCGGATTCGCGCGTCGGAGAGAAGGTGGGCGCCTGATGGAGAAGTTCGAGACCGTCTCAGGAACGGCCGTCCCCTTCCGGCGCTCCGACGTCGACACCGACCAGATCATTCCGGCGGTGTTCCTGAAGCGCGTCACCAAGACGGGCTTCGAGGATGCGCTCTTCCACGAGTGGCGGAAAGACCCCGATTTCATCCTGAACCGCCCCGAATACCAGGGCGCGACGGTGCTCGTCGCCGGGTCCGACTTCGGCACGGGTTCGTCTCGCGAACATGCGGTGTGGGCCCTCCGCGACTTCGGTTTCCGTGTGGTGCTGAGCCCCCGGTTCGCCGACATCTTCCGCGGGAACGCGGGGAAGCAGGGCCTGCTGACCGGCATCATCTCCGAGGCGGACGCCGAACGGCTCTGGGAAGCCATCGAAGCGCAGCCGGGAATAGCGGCGACGGTGGATCTGGTTGCCAAGACTGCGACCGTCGGTGAAGTCCAGGTGTCTTTCGACATCGACGACTACACTCGCTGGCGTTTGCTCGAAGGGCTGGACGATATCGCCTTGACCCTGCGCGACGAGGCGCTCATCTCCGAATACGAATCGGGCCGCGCGAGCTGGCGGCCCACGACCCTCCCGGTGAAACTTTGAACTCACTTCTTCAGGACGCACAGGCGGCCGGCGCACGCGTCGGCCTCAAGGGCGATCGCATCACGATCAACGGCGGCATCCCCCTCCGGGGCCGCATCGAGGTCCGCGGCGCCAAGAACTTCGTCACGAAGGCGATGGTGGCAGCCATCCTCGGCGAAGGGCCGAGCGTTCTGCGGAACGTCCCCGACATCTCCGACGTCCGCGTGGTGCGCGGACTGCTGGAGGTGCACGGCGTCAAGGTCACCGACGGCACCGCCGGTGAACTCCTCCTCGACCCCAGCGCGGTCGAGTCGGCGCACATGGCCGACATCGACGCGCACGCCGGCTCCAGCCGTATCCCGATCCTGTTCTGCGGACCCCTGCTGCACCGGCTGGGCGAGGCGTTCATCCCCGACCTCGGCGGCTGCCGCATCGGCGATCGCCCGATCGATTACCACCTCGAGGTGCTTCGCCAGTTCGGTGCTGTCGTCGACAAGCTGCCCAGCGGCATCCGGATGACCGCCCCGAACGGCCTGCACGGCGCGAAGCTCGACCTCCCGTACCCGAGCGTCGGCGCCACCGAGCAGGTGCTGCTGACCGCGGTCCGCGCCGAGGGCATCACCGAGCTCAAGGGCGCGGCGATCGAGCCCGAGATCATGGACCTGATCAACGTCCTGCAGAAGATGGGCGCCATCATCGCGGTCGACACCGACCGGGTGATCCGCATCGAGGGCGTCGACAAGCTCGACGGCTACAGCCACACCGCGTTGTTCGACCGCAATGAGGCCGCGAGCTGGGCCGCTGCGGCCCTCGCGACCGGCGGCGACGTCTACGTGGGTGGCGCCCGCCAGCCCGAGATGCTCACCTTCCTCAACGTCTTCCGCAAGGTCGGTGGCGCGTTCGAGATCCACGACGACGGCATCCGCTTCTACCACCCGGGCGGCGAGCTCAAGCCCGTCGTCATCGAGACGGACGTCCACCCCGGATTCATGACGGACTGGCAGCAGCCGCTGGTCATCGCGCTCGCCAAGGCGAACGGCGTGTCCATCGTCCACGAGACCGTGTACGAGCAGCGCTTCGGCTTCGTGGATGCGCTGATCGACATGGGCGCGAAGATCCAGGTGCACAAGGAGTGCCTCGGCGGTCACGCGTGCCGCTTCGGTCAGCGCAACTTCAACCACTCGGCGGTCATCATGGGCCCGGTGGAGCTGAAGGGCGCCGACATCGAGGTCCCCGACCTGCGCGGCGGATTCAGCCACCTCATCGCGGCACTGACCGCCGAGGGACGCTCGACCGTCAGCAACGTGGGCATCATCAGTCGTGGCTACGAGAACTTCATCACCAAGCTGGAGCTCCTCGGCGCAGATTTCACCATGGAAGGCTGACCCCCGGCTTATCCACAGATTCGCCGCGGTCTCACCCGTGATACAGTCCGCCCATGGAGACTGTCAGCGTGAGAGATCTACGCAACCACGGCGGCGACATCCTCGACAGGGTCGCTCGCGGAGAACACCTGACCATCACGCGAGACGGGACGGCGGTGGCACAGCTGTCGCCCCTGCCCTCGCCTGGCCGGGCACTGTCCGTGCTCATGGCGGAGCGCCGCACGCTCCCGCCCGTCGACCCGCGCGCCCTGCGCGCCGACATCGACGACGTGGTGGACCAGGAGTGGTGATGCAGCCGGGTCTGCTCGACACCTCGACGCTCATCCTGCTGGGGCGTGTGGCAGACCCGTCGGAGCTTCCCGACATCCCGTCGATCAGCGCCCTCACCCTCGCCGAGCTCTCCGTCGGGCCGTTGGTCGCGAAGAGCCCGGAGGAGAGGGCGGCACGACAGGCGCATCTGCAGCTCGCGGAGGCGGACTTCGACCCGATCCCGTTCGACTCCTCGGCGGCCCGGGCCTTCGCGCAGGTCGCTCAGTCGCTGCGGGCAGCGGGACGCACGCCCACCGCCCGGGCCTTCGATGCGCTGATCGCGGCGACGGCGATCTCACGAGACCTGCCGCTCTACACGTGCAATCCTGACGATTTCGGTGGCATCCCGCAGCTCGACCTCCGGCGCGTGACGGTGGGTGCGTGATGCCGCGCGGTCCGCGTCCATGCTTCCGGTGCCATGTCCGTCGCTGATAATGGGATGGTGCCCCATTCTGACTCGTCCGTGACTCCTGTGCCTCCGAAGAAGGAGCGTCCCGAGAAGAGCCGCCCGTCGATCTTCTGGGTGCTCGCGGGGATCGTGGTGCCGATCGGCAGCCTTCTCGCGCGATTCCGCGTGATCGACGGCGACAAGCTGCCGAAGACCGGCGCCTACGTACTCACCCCGAACCACTACAGCGAGATCGATCCCGTGATGGTCGGCATGGTCACCTGGCGGCTGGGCCGGCTTCCGCGGTACCTGGCCAAGGAGAGCCTGTTCCGGGTTCCGGTGCTCGGCTGGTTCATGCGCAAGTCCGGTCAGGTGCCGGTGTCGCGCGGCGGCAGCACCCGCGGGGCGGCGCCTCTGCAGGAGGCGCGCAAGATCGTCAACGAGGGTCGCATCGTGATCGTGTACCCGGAGGGATCGCTCACGCGCGATCCGGACATGTGGCCGATGCGGGGCAAGACCGGCGCGGCGCGTATGGCTCTGGAGAACGACCTCCCGGTCATCCCCATGGCGCACTGGGGGACCCAGCAGGTCATGGCGCGCTACGGCAAGAAGATCAGCTGGTTCCCTCGCAAGACGATCGACGTCAAGGTGGGTGACCCGGTCGACCTCTCGGCGTTCCGGGGCCGCCCGCTCGACGCGGCGACGCTCACCGAAGCGACCGCGGTCATCATGGATGCGATCACGGCCCTCTTGGAGGACCTCCGCGGCGAGAAGGCTCCTGCGGCGCGGTGGGATCCGACCCAGCACGACCAGAAGGAGACCGGGCGCTTCGATGGCTAAAGCACCGAAACCTCCCGTCGCACGTCCCCGCAGGATCGCCGTGCTCGGCGCCGGCAGCTGGGGGACCACGTTCGCGAAGATCCTCGCCGACGGTGGTTCCGACGTCGTGCTCTGGGCGCGACGTCCGGAACTCGCCCGGGAGATCAACGAGGTCAAGCGCAACAGCGACTACCTGGAGGGCATCAACCTTCCGCGCAACCTGCGCGCCACCGCCCGCCTGGGCGACGCCATGCGCGACGCCGAGCAGGTGTTCGTCTCCATCCCCAGCCAGACCCTCCGCTCGAATCTCGAGGCGATGATCCCGCACCTCGGGCCCGAGACGGTCGTCGTCAGCTTGATGAAGGGCGTGGAGAAGGGCACAGGCCTCCGGATGAGCGAGGTCATCGCGCAGGGCCTGCCGATCGAACCGGAGCGCATCGCCGTCGCCTCCGGCCCCAACCTCGCGCTCGAGATCGCCCGGGAGCAGCCCACCGCCGCCGTCGTGTCCTCCGAGAGCCTGGAGACCGCGCAGGCCGTGGCCATCTCGGCGACGAACCGCTACTTCCGCAGTTTCGTGAACACCGACGTCATCGGCACGGAGTTCGGCGGGGTGCTGAAGAACCTCATCGCGGTCGCGATCGGCATCGTCGACGGCGTCGGCTACGGCGAGAACACCAAAGCGTCGATCATCACGCGCGGCCTCGTCGAGATGACCGACTTCGCCGTCGCCTACGGCGCCAAGCCCGAGACGCTGTCGGGGCTGGCCGGCCTCGGCGACCTCATCGCGACCTGCGAGTCGTCCCTCAGCCGCAACAACACCGCGGGCCGCCTGCTCGGCCAGGGTTACGGCTTCAACGACGTCGTGAAGCAGATGAACCAGACGGCCGAGGGACTCGCCTCGGTCGCGCCCATCCTGA
Source organism: Leifsonia sp. T36S-04 (assembly GCF_042465655.1). Taxonomy (GTDB): domain Bacteria; phylum Actinomycetota; class Actinomycetes; order Actinomycetales; family Microbacteriaceae; genus Leifsonia. Next base: position 1,828,747 of record NZ_CP146286.1, on the reverse strand, counting down.
GCCTCGCCGAGGCGCGCGGGGTGGACATGCCGATCGTCCGTCAGGTGAGCCAGGTGCTCGCCGGTACGCTCGATCCGAAAGACATCGCGCCGCATCTCACGACGGATTCGGACGAGCCGCAAGGCGAAAGGACATTGGATGACGGACAAGGTCGCGGTCGCGCTTCTCTTTGGGGGTCGCTCAAGCGAGCATTCGATCAGTTGCGCGACGGCGGCGGGCGTCCTTGAGGCGATCGACCGCGACCGCTACGACGTCATCCCGATCGGGATCACCCACGAAGGCGCCTTCACCCTCCAGCCGGATGACGCCGCGCTCTTCGCGCTGAACACCGAGAAGCTGCCTGAGGTCGAGGACAACGGAACGCGCATCCTCTGGCCCGACAGCGTGGTGTCGCGGGAGCTGACCGTCGTCGATCCCGACGGCGAGCGATCCTCCCTCGGTGCGGTCGACATCGTCTTCCCGATCCTGCACGGCCCGTGGGGTGAGGACGGCACGCTCCAGGGCATGCTCGAGCTGGTCGGGCTGCCCTACGTCGGCAGCGGCGTGCTGGCGAGCGCGCTCGGGATGGACAAGCACTTCACGAAGACTGTGCTCCAGCAGGCGGGCATTCCGGTCGCTCCGGGGGTCACGGTGTCCGCGTACGAGTGGAGGACCGCCTCCGACGACGTCCGGGAGTCCGCCACGACCCTCGGCCTGCCCGCGTTCGTGAAGCCGGCCCGCGCCGGTTCCAGCGTCGGCGTGACGAAGGTCACCGACTGGAGCATGCTCGACGAGGCCATGGCAACCGCCCTAGCCGAGGACGACCGGGTGCTGATCGAGTCGATGGTCACCGGACGCGAGGTGGAGATCGCCGTGCTCGGCGGTCGTCCGGGGGAGCCGGCGCGCGCGTCGGTCGCCGGCGAGATCGTGCTCACCGGACGTGACTTCTACGACTTCGCCGCCAAGTACCTCGACGCGCCGGGCATCGACCTGGTGTGCCCGGCCGACCTCAGCGACGACGAACTGGCCGAGATGCGCGATCTCGGTGTGCGCGCCTTCGACGCCATCGGGGGCGAGGGGCTGGCACGAGTGGATTTCTTCCTCACCGCGAACGGGTTCGTCGTGAACGAGATCAACACGATGCCCGGCTTCACGCCGATCTCGATGTTCCCGCGCTGCTGGCAGGAGTCGGGGCTCAGCTACCCGGCACTGATCGACGAGCTCATCCAGGTCGCCCTGGCCCGCGCAGCCGCCTGACGTTCGCCCGTCGTCTCGTTCACCCGTTGGCGGCGAGTCGTGACTCGTTGCGCATTTCGCGCGCGAGTTGCGACATCATGTCGCAACTCGGCGAAGTGGGGAGCGCGGCTCGGGTGAGGTCGGCTACGGGGAGGGCGTCGCGGACGGGTCGGTGTCGAGCGTCGAGAGGCACTTCTGCGTCTGCTTGACCGTCGAGACCGCGCTGGCGAATTCCGGGAGGACGGAGGAGTCCGAGACCCCGGAGACGTGGTCGATGATCACCTCGGTCGCGGGAGTGCGCCCGAAGGTCTGGTAGACGATCGTCTTGGCCGCCGGGTCGGTCATCAGCACCCAGTCGACCCCGTTCACGTTCACGCACGGCTTGGTGGTCGCACCGATCGGGGGCACCCCGCAGCGCAGGATGACGGCCGCCGGGTCGCCCCATGCGCCGGTCGCCTGGGCGTCCGTCTGCCGCGCTGCCTTGTCGGCGACCGTGTCGGGCAGCCGGACGCTGATCTCGGCGCACCCGGGTGCGTTGCTGTCGGCGGCGGGGTCGAGCGAGACCGTCGGCGCGCATCCCGCGAGGGCGAGCGCGGAGGCGGCGAGCAGGAGGGCCGGAAGGAGGCGGCGACGGGACTTCATCGGTTTCAGGCTACCGTTTCAGATCATGGGAAACTCTGGGAGCACCGCGGCCGGCCTCACTCTCGGCGAGGCCTCCGAGCGGGAGGCGCTGCGGCGCATCTTCCCGAGGCTCCCGGAGTCGTCCGCGACCCTGGTCGGGCCGGGGGACGATGCCGCCGTCCTGGCCGCGCCGGACGGACGCTTCGTCGTCACGACCGACATGATGGTGCACGGTCCCGACTTCCGGCTCGCGTGGTCCGGTCCCGTCGACCTGGGCTGGAAGGCCGCGGCGACGAACCTGTCGGATGTCGCAGCGATGGGCGCGGTCCCCACCGCACTCGTGGTCGCCATCGCCGCGCCGCCGGAGACTCCGGTCGCCTGGCTGGAGGGCGTCGCCGACGGCTTCCGGCTGGCGTGCGAGGAGCTTCAGCCGGGCTGCGGTGTCGTCGGGGGAGACCTGTCCGTGTCGGCCACCCTGACCTTCGCGGTGACCGCATTCGGCGACCTGGAGGGCCGCGCCCCGGTGCTGCGCAGCGGGGCACGCCCAGGGGATGTGGTGGCGGTCTCCGGCCTGCTGGGGCACGCCGCCGAGGGCCTCCGTCTGCTCTTCGCGGAGGCGGTGGATGCGGCTGGGGAGCCGGATGCCGAGCGCTTCGCCGCGGTCGCGGCCGCCCATCCCGAGGCGGTCGGCGCTCAGCTGCGGCCACGACCTCCGATCGCGGACGGTCCGCGAGCGGCGGCCGCCGGAGCCACCGCGATGCTCGACCTGAGCGACGGTCTCGCGCTCGACGCCCGTCGCGTCGCGGAAGCGAGCGGAGTCGCCATCGACCTGGACGCGGCAGCTCTCGGACCGGACACGAGAACCGCCTTGACCGGCGGGGAGGACCACGGGCTGTTCGCCGCCTTCCCACCGGAGGTCACCCTCCCGGGCGGCTTCCGGCGCGTCGGGGTCGTGCGCGAGGGCAGCGGTCTGCTCGTCGACGGCGTCCCGTTCGGCGAGCGCGGCGGCTGGGACCCGTACCTGGAGTGGGACGGCGGCCGCGGCTAGGCCGGCGTCAGCCAGAAGATCGCGGTCTCGCCGTAGTCCTTGCGCCGCTCGAGGACCAGCCCCTCCGGGAGGGTCGGCTGCGGTCCGCGCGCGCTGCGCTCGAGACAGACCACAGCATCCTCGGCGAGCGCAGGGAGGAGGGCGCTGAGGACGTCGAGGACGTCGGCGTCGCTCACGTCGTAGGGCGGGTCGATGAAGACGACGTCGAACGGACCGGCTGCTCCTGCCAGGTAGGACGAGACTGCGGTGGCGCGGACGTCGATGCCCGGCAGCGGGGTGTCCGGGTGCCGGGCCGCCGACCGGGCCGCCGCCGTGAGTGCCGCGGCGTTCCGCCGGCACACCTGCGCGGCCGGTGCGCTCTTCTCGACGAGCACCGCGGAGGAGGCCCCGCGGCTGATGGCCTCCAGCCCGAGAGCGCCCGAACCGGCGTACAGGTCGAGCACCCGGGCGCCTCTGACGGCGTTCCGCGCATCCAGCGCCGAGAAGATCGCCTCCCGCACCCGGTCGCTCGTGGGACGCGTGCCGCTCTTGGGCACCTGCAGGGTCAGCGAGCCGGCGAAACCGGCGACGATTCGGGTCATGGCCCCCCGAGCCTAGCGTCGGCGTGCGCGCAGCCGCCAAGATAAGGGGATGGAGGAACGCCTGGAGCAGGCAGAGCTCGACAGCCTGTGGCTCCCCGGTGACCCGATCGCCTCCGCCGAACGGCTGGCCGAGGCCGCTGCCGAACCGGACCGGTCGGAAGTCGTCCGGGCGGAGCTGCAGACGCAGCGTGCGCGCGCCCTCGGGCTGCAGGGACGCATCGAGGAGGCGGAGGCGCTGCTCGACTCGCTGGAGCCGGCGGCGGACGTGCTCGAGGTCCGCGTCCTGCTTGAGCGGGGCAGGTTGCGCGTCGCCGCGGGCCGGCCCGCCGAAGCAACGCCGATCCTCGAGTCCGCCCTCCGCGCCGCGCGGCGCGACGGGGATACTGCACTGGCCGTCGAGACCGCACTGGCGCTGGCCGAATCCGACCGCATCCACACCGATCAGTGGATCGAGGAGGGACTCGCCGATCTGTCGGGCACCGACGATCCCCGCACCCTCCGGTGGGGCGCCGTGCTGCACGACCTCCGGGGCTGGGTCCGGCTGGAGGACGGGGACGCGGCAGCCGCGCTCGTGTCGTTCGAGGACGCCGTTGAGTACGCCGCGGGCTACGGGTCGACCGACCAGCAGTTCGCCGCGCGCTGGGGGCTGGGCCGGGCGCTGCGGGAACTCGGCCGCGTCGACGAAGCCCTGGCCGTCCAGCGCCGGCTGGCGGCAGAGCGGCCGGACGAGTCGGCGGTCGCGGCCGAGCTCGTGGAGCTGGCGGCTCTCGCCGAGGCAGCGGCGACGTCGGACGAGGCGACGTCGGACGAGGCGCATACGATCGACTCATGACCTCCGCGACCGCCCCGGGCCTTCCCGACGCGGGCACCGTCGGCCTGGACTCCCGGCTGACCGGCGTCCTCGGTGGTCGCACCGCGTCCGCGTTCGAGAAGGCGTTCGGGATGCGCACGGTCGCCGACCTGCTCAGCCACTACCCGCGGCGCTACGCCAAGCGCGGTGAGCTGACCGCCCTCGCCAACCTCCCACTGGACGAGAACGTGACGATCATCGCCGAGGTGCTCCGCGTCCAGGATCGGCCCATGCGCGCCCGGCGCGGCAGCATCCTCGAGGTCAAGATCTCGGACGGCGAGGGCATCCTCACCCTCACGTTCTTCAATCAGGCGTGGCGGTCGCGCGAGCTCGTACCCGGAGTTCGCGGGATCTTCGCAGGCAAGGTCTCCGCCTACCGCGGCGCACTGCAGTTGGCGCACCCCGACTACGAGCTGTTCGAACCGGATGCCGAGAACGCCGTGACCCCGGGCAGCGCTGCAGCGAAGGACTGGGCGCTGACGCCCATCCCGATCTACCCGGCAACCGGGACGGTGGCGAGCTGGCAGGTGCAGAAGGCCGTCGAGCTGGCTCTGGATGCGCTGGGCGCCGTCCCCGATCCGGTCCCGGATGCCGTGGTCGCCGAGCGCGGGCTGATGCCGTTCCGCGAGGCGCTGGAGGGCATCCACCGTCCGCAGAAGGATTCGCAGTGGCAGCGCGCGCGCGATGCGTTACGGTTCCAGGAGGCGTTCGTGCTGCAGGCGGCCCTGCTGCAGCAGCGGGCGGCCACGCGCCAGGTCGCGGCGACGCCGCGGACCCCCGTTCCCGGCGGCCTGCTGGAGCGATTCGACGCGGCGCTGCCGTTCAGTCTGACCGACGATCAGGATGTGGTGGGCGGCGAGATCGAACGCGACCTGGCCGCGCCGGTGCCGATGCATCGACTGGTCCAGGGCGAGGTCGGCTCCGGCAAGACGCTCGTCGCGCTGAGGGCGATGCTCGCGGTCGCCGACTCGGGCGGTCAGTCCGCGCTGCTCGCGCCGACGGAGGTGCTCGCCTCGCAGCACCTGCGCTCGATCGCGGCCATGCTCGGCCCCGATCTCTCCGCGCAGCTGATGCCGACGCTGCTCACGGGGCAGCTGTCGGCCGCCGAACGCAAGCGAGCCTTGCTGCGGACCGTCTCCGGTCAGGCCCGGATCGTCGTCGGCACCCACGCCCTTCTGGGCGACGCGGTCACGTTCTACGACCTCGGACTCGTGGTCGTCGACGAGCAGCACCGGTTCGGCGTCGAGCAGCGGGAGGCGCTGCGGGCGAAGGGCGGCACCCCGCCGCACGTGCTCGTGCTCACCGCCACGCCGATCCCGCGCACCGTGGCGATGACCGTCTTCGGCGACCTGGATGTGTCCACCATCGCGCAGCTGCCGGAGGGTCGTCAGGGCATCGAGAGCTTCGTCGTTCCCCTGGCCGATCGTCCCGGCTGGGAGCGCCGTATCTGGGAGCGCGCGGCGGAGGAGATCGCGAAGGGGCGGCAGGTCTTCGTCGTCTGCCCTGCCATCTCGGGCAAGGACGCGGAGGACGACGGCGAGGAGCCGGAGCCCGACGACGCGTCGGCGGACGGTGCCCCGGCGCGACCGATCGCCACCGTGGAGTCGGTGGCCGCGCAGGTGCGCGCCGACCCGCTCTTCCGCGACGCCCGGATCGGCGTGCTGCACGGCCGCCTGCCGTCGGAGACGAAGGACGAGGTGATGCGCGCCTTCGCGGCGGGCACGCTCGACCTGCTGATCGCCACGACCGTCATCGAGGTCGGCGTCAACGTTCCCAACGCGTCCGCCATGGTGGTGCTGGATGCGGACCGCTTCGGCGTGTCCCAGCTGCACCAGTTGCGCGGACGGGTCGGGCGCGGCGACATCCCGGGGCTGTGCCTGCTGGTCACCGCCGCCGAGCCGGAGACGCTCGCCCGGGAGCGGGTGGAGGCGGTCGCGGCCACCCTCGACGGCTTCGAGCTGGCCACCGTCGACCTGGAGCTGCGGCGCGAGGGCGACGTTCTCGGCAGCCGGCAGTCCGGCGGGCGCTCGTCGCTCCGGCTGCTGCGGGTCGTCGCCGACGGGGAGCTCATCGCGGAGGCGCGGGTCGCCGCCGAGGAGACGCTGGAGGGCGACCCGGGTCTTGCGCAGCATCCGGCGCTCGCGGCCGCGCTGGCCCGGCGGCTGGATGAGAGCGAGCGCGCCTTCCTGGGCAAGTCCTAGCAGCCCCTGGACCGCCATCCGGACGAAATCCGTTGGTAACGGATTCACAACGAAATGCCGGGATGCGCGGGATAGTCTGAAGGTCTATGAACAGGATCGCCGTTGTCCCTGGATCGTTCGACCCGGTCACCCTCGGGCACCTCGACGTGATCGAGCGTGCCGCCGGACTCTGGGATGAGGTCCACGTCGTGGTGGTCCACAACCCGGACAAGTCCGCGCTGCTCCCCATCGCGCAGCGCGTCGCCCTGATCGAGAAGTCGATCGAGGACGCGGGCATCGTCGGCAACATCGTCCTCGCCTCCTGGTCGGTCGGGCTGCTGGTCGACTACTGCACGGATGTGGGCGCGCATGTGCTGGTGAAGGGCATCCGGTCGCAGCTCGACGTGACGTACGAGACGCCGATGGCCATCGTCAACCGTCACCTCGCCGATGTCGAGACGGTGTTCCTGCTCCCGAACCCGGCGAATGCGCACGTGTCGAGCTCGCTGGTCCGCCAGGTGTCGGCCCTGGGCGGCGACGTGAGCCCCTACGTCCCGCCGGCCGTCCACGAGTATCTCCAGGAAACGTGAGCGCAGGAGTCATGAACAGTTACGCGACGCGCCAGCCCACCGAATCGTCCGTCGCACCCGAGGAGGAGACCGGGACCGTTCCCGGAATGGACCTGGACGAGCTGCGCCGCGCCGCCGAGCAGATCACCGCCAATGTCGAGTCCGTGATCGACGGCAAGCACGAGGCCGTCCAGACCGCTCTCGTCGTCCTGCTGGCCGAGGGCCACCTCCTGATCGAAGACGTGCCCGGCGTCGGCAAGACAATGCTGGCGAAGTCTCTGGCCAAGTCGGTCGATTGCACGGTCAGCCGCATCCAGTTCACTCCGGACCTCCTGCCCAGCGACGTGACCGGCGTCTCCGTGTACAACCAGGCGGAGCGGCGCTTCGAGTTCAAGCCCGGCGCCATCTTCGCCAACATCGTCATCGGCGACGAGATCAACCGCGCCAGCCCGAAGACCCAGTCCGCGCTGCTGGAGTGCATGGAGGAGCGACAGGTCACGGTCGACGGCTCGACCTATCCACTGGCCGCTCCCTTCATCGTCGTCGCGACCCAGAACCCGGTCGAGATGGAGGGCACGTACGCCCTTCCGGAGGCCCAGCGCGACCGCTTCATGGCGCGTATCGCGATGGGGTACCCCGACGAGAACTCGGAACTGGCGATGCTGACGACACGGGACACGTCGAGTCCGCTCTCGCGCATCCGCCCGGTCGTGACCTCGGACGAACTGCGGGCGATGATGCTGACGGCACGGAGCGTCTACGCCTCGACGCCGGTGAAGCAGTACGCCGTGGATCTGGTGCGAGCCACCCGCGAGGACCGCGACCTCCGGCTCGGCGCAAGCCCCCGCGCCACCTTGCAGCTGATCCGCGCGGCCAAAGCCACCGCGGCACTGGCCGGGCGGGACTTCGTCCTCCCCGACGATGTGGATGCGCTGGCCGTGCCCGTCCTGAGCCACCGGCTGCTGCCCACCAGCCGGGCCCTCGGACACCATCACGAGAGCGCCCCGGTGATCGCCGACATCGTGCGCCGGATCGTCTCCGCGACGCCGGTGCCCGTCGGCTCCGGCACGGTGGGCGGCGTAGGACGCTAGCGTGCCGAACCGTGGTCGTGCGTCGTCGCCGCTGAAGCGGCCCCGTCCGACCGCGCGCGGCTGGACCCTCGGACTGGTCGGCGTGGTGGCCCTCGTCGCGTCCGCGACTTTCGGCCGCACGGACGTCCTCTTCGTCGGGGTGTTCCTGACCGTGCTCCCGCTCGCCGCGATGATCTCGGTCACCGTCGACCGTCCGCGGCTCACGGTGACCCGCAGCTTCCATCCGGACGTCGTGGCGGCGGGGGAGCGCAGCACCATCGTGACCACCGCTCGCAACCAGTCACCCCGGCCGAGCCCGGCCGCCCGATGGCGCGAATCCGCGCCGCCGGTCGTGGGAGTGCAGGCCTCCGCCCCCTTCCCGCGGCTGGGTGCGCATCAGCCCGACGGCGGCCTGGGCCGCGACACGGTCGTTCTCCGGCAGGACGTGGTGCCGCAGCGCCGCGGCGCGCACGCCGTCGGCCCGCTCATCGTCAGCCGCACCGACCCGTTCGGCGTCGCGTACGCCGAGTACGCGATCGGCCAGCCACGGCAGCTCCTCGTCACCCCGCGCGTCGTCGAACTGTCGCGCGGAGAGTTGGATGTGGCCCACAGCGAGGGCACGGAGCATGCGCTGCTGCGCCAGAGCATCCCGAGCGCCGACGAGCTGATCGCCCGAGAGTACCGGCCCGGGGATCCGCTGCGCCGCGTGCACTGGCGCGCGACCGCCCGGCACGACCAGTTGATGGTGCGTCAGGAGGAGCAGCGCAGTAACCCGGAAGCGTGGATGTTCATGGACACGCGCCCGATCGCCGCGCATGCGGAGACCGGGCACCCGGACGCAGCGGGCGACGAGTTCGAGACCCTGGTCGACCTGGTGGCGTCGATCGGCGTCCATCTGCTCGACGAGGGTTTCGTGGTCAGCATCGTCGAGACGGGCGACCGCCAGCTCTCCGGCCGCAGCGGCGCCGGACGGACCGGCACCCTCGGCTCGACGACGGCGACCTACGACATGGGGAGCGCCGACCGCATGCTGCTCGGCGATCTCGCGGCGATCGAGACCTCGACGACGGCACGCGACGACGCCGTGTCCGAGTTGGGCGCGGGCCTCCGCAAGGCGGGGCGTCCTGTGCCGGTGTTCGCCGTGCTGGCGGGCTCCGGACCTGTGGAGCTCGGAGGCCTGGCAGCGCTGCGCTCGATGGGCGACCCTGCGGTCGCCTTCGTGGCCGTCTCGACCGCGCAGGACACGGTCGACGTGCTCGTCGACGCCGGCTGGCTGTGCGTGACCTTCGCGGCCGGTGACGATCCGGCGGAGTGCTGGCGGCGCGCGCTCCGCACGCAGCGCGCGCGGGTGGTGTCCAGTGGCGACTGAGTCCCTGGCGCTCGCTGTGCCACGCGTGGCCGTCCGGCGCCGGATCGGCTACTGGAGGATCACCGGAGCCCTGATGCTGCAGGTACTCGCCGTGAGCTATGCGCTCGTCGGCTTGATCCAGGGCGCAGGCTGGTGGTTCGGGCTGGTCGGGACGGCTGCGCTGGTGCTCGCGACCGGTGCGGGACTCCGCAGCCTCGGCGTGCCGCGCGGGGTCGTCCCGGTGCTCCTGCTCGTGGAGTCGGCTGTCGTCATGACGATCGCCTTCGGCCGCGGCACCGGCCTGCTGGGAATCATCCCCACCCCCGCCACGGTCGGGAACTGGTCGGAGTCCCTGCAGCAGGCCATGCTGTCGATCTACCAGCAGGGGACCCCGGCCGAACCGCTGCCGGAGTTCCTCTTCCTGGTCGTCGCGGGGGGCTGCCTCCTGGCGCTGATGCTCGACATCCTCGCCGTGGCCATCCGCACTCCGGCGTTCACGGCCCTCGCGGTTGGTGCCGTGCTCGTCGTCCCCGGTGCACTGCTCGGCGACGGGCTCGATCCCTTCGCCCTGGCGGCGTCCGCCGCCGCGTACCTCTGGCTGCTGCGCAGCGATGTCCGCACCCGGCGCTCCGCCACGCCGCGGCCCGGTGCGGCGCTGTCGGTAGGCGCCTCCGCCGTCGCGATCGCGGTCGTGCTCGCGGGCACCGCGCCGGGGTTCGAGCAGGGCGGCGCCACCTCCTTCACCGCCGGGGGCATCTCCATCGGCGGAACGGTCACGCCGCTCATCGACCTGGGCAAGGACCTACGGCGTCCCGCCGCCGTCCGCGCCCTGACCTACACGACGACGGCCGCGAACGGACAGTACCTCAAGCTGGCCTCGCTCGACCAGTTCACCGGCTCGGTGTGGAAGCACCGCGAACGCGACACCAACCGGCTCGCCGACGGCGCGAAGATCGGGCCGGTCGCCGGGCTCTCGCCGGGGGTCAAGACGACGAAGATCACGACGACGGTCGCGATCGACAACATGACGAGCCGCTGGCTTCCCGCGCCCGCGCCGGTCCAGTCGGTGACCGGGCTGAGCGGCACCTGGTCGTGGGATCCGGACGACCTGACGATCGGCGGCATCAACTCGACGACCCAGGGCCAGAAGTACACCGCGAACAGCGTCATCCTGCAGCCGACGGCCGACCAGCTGAAGGCCGCCGGCGGAGTCGTGCCCGCGGACGTCCAGCGCGACCTGTTCCTCCCGCCGAACTTGCCGGCGATCATCGAGCAGACCGCCCTGACGGCGACCAAGGATGCGGTCTCCGAGTACGACAGGGCGGTCGCGCTCCAGGACTACTTCCGGGACAACAGCTTCGTCTACTCCACCCAGACGCCGCTCAAGCAAGGGTTCGACGGCGACGGCGCCCGCGTGATCGCGCGTTTCCTGGAGGTGAAGAGCGGGTACTGCGTCCACTTCGCCTCCGCGATGGCGCTCATGGCCAGGACGCTCGGCATCCCCTCCCGGGTCGCGGAGGGCTACCTGCCCGGAGCGACCAGCGGAGGGACGGCGACGAACCCGGGGGAGTACACGGTCACCAGCGACGACCTGCATGCGTGGCCGGAGCTGTACTTCGCGGGGGTCGGCTGGGTGCCGTTCGAGCCGACGGTAAGCCGGGGAACGGTCCCGGACTACACCCGTCCGCAGACGGACGCCGCAGCGCCCGGCCCCACCTCGACCTCCACGTCCGGAGCAGCGCCGCGTGCGCTCGTGCCGACCGACCCCGCGAACCCGGCAGGGTCCGCGACGTTCACCGCCCAGTCCAGCGCTCAGCCGATCGCGACCGGCATCGGCGTCGGGCTCCTCATGATCGCCGTGCTGCTCGTGCCGGCCGTCTGGCGGCGCCTCCGCCGGCGACGGCGTCTCCGTGAACTCGACGAGCAGTGGGGTGGCGCTTCCCTCGTCTGGGACGAGGTACGGGACACCGCACGCGACCTGGGATGGTCGGCTCCACCCACGGAGACGCCGCGTGTCTTCGCGGGTCGGGTGGCGGTCGCCGTCGCGGGCACGCCGGCCGAGGATGCGGTCATGCGTTTGCTGGGCGAGCTGGAGCGCGATGTCTACGGGCCCCCTGGGCGGCGCTGGGCGGGCGGGCTCGCGGACGACATGACGGCGGTGCTCGCGGCGCTCGAAGCCCAGGCCGGCCCGGCCCTCCGGGTGAAAGCGGCGCTGCTTCCTGTGTCCTTGCTGCCAGCGGGCTGGCCTTCCGCCGCACGACCCCGGACTGCCGCGTAAAATAGTTCCTCGTGACTACCAAGAACTCCCCGTACACCGTCAACGTGTACGACCTGATCCGCCATCCCGGCGCGATGCGTGAGCAGCAGATCAGCATCCCCGTGGTGGAGAAGCTGGGCGAAGGTCTGCTCAGCGTCCCCGAGGGCGAGACCATCGACCTCGACCTCCGTCTGGAGTCGATGCACGAGGGCATCCTCATCACGGCAGAGGGCCAGACCACTGCCACCGGCGTGTGCGGTCGTTGCCTCATCGACATCGAGGAGCCTGTCGAAGTCGATTTCCAGGAACTTTTCGCGTATCCTTCTGAGGAAGCTTTCGATCATGAGGTTCACGACGACCACGTGGATCTTGAACCTCTGATCAGGGATACGGTGGTTTTGTCGCTGCCGTTCCAGCCGGTGTGCCGGCCGGACTGCCCGGGTCTCGACCCCGAGACCGGGGAGAGGCTGGCGGATGTACCGGACCGTGAGGCCACGGAGATCGTCGATCCCCGCTGGTCAGCGCTCCAGAACTACTCAGCGCTCGCGGCCTTCCCGGCTTCCGACACCGATGAACCCCGTTCGAATACAGAGAAGAGATAGTCATGGCCGTTCCCAAGCGGAAGCAGTCGCGCGCTAACACCCACGCCCGCCGTTCGCAGTGGAAGGCTGAGGTCCCCACGCTCGTCAAGACCATCGAGAACGGCAAGGTCACCTACAGCCTGCCGCACCGCGCCAAGGTCGTCGAGGACTCCGCGGGCACCGCGCTCTTCCTCGAGTACAAGGGCCGCAAGGTCGCCGACGTCTGAACGTCGCCCACACGGTGAAGACTGTGGTCGGAGAGAACACTGACCGCAGCGCACTTCTCAAGAAGCTCGGAGTCGATATCGACCCCGAGCTTCTTGAGCTTGCGCTGACCCATCGCTCGTACGCGTACGAGCACGGTGGCATCCCCAACAACGAGCGCCTCGAATTCCTCGGCGACTCCATCCTGGGGCAAGCGGTCACGGTCAAGCTGTTCCGCGAGAACCCGCACCTCGACGAGGGCGAGCTCGCCAAACGACGGGCCAGTCTCGTCAGCTCCGTCGCGCTGGCGGAAGTCGCTCGCGGCATCGGCCTGGGGGAGTACCTGCTCCTCGGCCGCGGTGAGGACCAGAGCGGTGGACGTGAGAAGGCGTCCATCCTGGCCGACACCGTCGAGGCGCTGATCGGCGCCACCTACCTCGATGCGGGCGGCGACGCCGCGACCGCACTGGTGCTGCGTCTCGTCGAGCCGCTGCTCGACGACCCGGCCCGGTTCGGCGCCGCGATGGACCCGAAGACGAGCCTGCAGGAGGCCGCCGCTCGCCGGGGCGCCGGGCTTCCCGTCTACACCGTCACGAACACCGGCCCTGACCACTCCAAGACCTTCCACGCCATCGTCGAGGTCGGCAGCCTGGTGACCGCGACCGGCGAAGGTACGAGCAAGAAGCAGGCCGAAATGGCCGCGGCGCTGAGCGCCTGGACGGAACTGACGAGTCGGCGTGCCCGAGCTTCCCGAGGTTGAGGTCGTCCGCGCGGGACTCGCTCCCGCGGTCACCGGTGCGACCATCCTCGGAGTCGACGTCTTCGAGCCGCGATCGCTGAAGCGCCACGACCCTCTCGCGGGCGCATTCGAAACGCTGCTGACCGGCCGGGTGATGCAACATCCGGTGCGGCGGGGCAAGTTCCTCTGGATCCCGCTCGACGGCTCGCCGCGCCGCGCGATCGTTGCGCATCTGGGGATGAGCGGCCAGATCCTGCTGCGTGAGCCCGGCACCGACGAAGCGGGGCTGCTGCGCATCCGGCTGCACATCGAGGCCGCGCCCGACCCGGAGACCGGCGTCCGCGCCGAGTACTGGGTGCATTTCGTCGACCAGCGGATCTTCGGGTCGATGGCCGTGGATGCGCTGGTGCCCACGGCGGACGGCGCCCACGGAGGGTTCGGAACCGACGAGCCGCTCATCCCGACGCAGGTCGCGCACATCGCCCGCGACCCGCTCGACCCGGCCTTCGACGACGCTCTGTTCGCCGCCGCGCTCGCACGCAAGAACACCGGCATCAAGCGCGCGCTCCTCGACCAGAACCTGATCAGCGGGATCGGCAACATCTACGCGGACGAAGCGCTGTGGGCCGCGCGCATCCACTACGCCCAGCCGGCGAACTCGCTGAGCCGCGCCACGGTCCGCACGCTGCTCGCCGAGGTGCGGCACGTGCTCCAGAAGGCGCTGGCAGAGGGAGGCACGAGCTTCGACGCCCAGTACGTCAACGTCAACGGCGCGTCCGGCTACTTCTCGCACAGCCTCAACGCCTACGGCCGGCAGGGTGAACCCTGTCCGCGCTGCGGAACCCCGATCGTGCGCGAGCAGTTCATGAACCGCGGCTCGCACTTCTGCCCGCACTGCCAGCGCCTCCGTGCCCCGCGCCGGGCGGCCTGACTGACGCCCTCTCCGGCCGGCCGGGACTCAGTCGAGCGTCTTCTGCCAGTGACCGGTGAGCGCGTGCGGACGGAAGCCGAAGGCACGGTTGATCGCGAGCATCGGGTCGTTCTCGTCCGCGTTCCAGGTCAGGATCCGGCGGATGTGGGGCGCGCGGCGGCCGAGTTCTTGGATGTTCCGCAGTTTCACGGCGGTGCCCAGGCGGTGTCCGCGGTGGACACGCGCGACCAGCGTGTCGTACTGCTCGGCCTTCGTGCCGTCGGCCGGTACGGCGAGTTCCGTGTAGGCGGCGATCTCGCCGGTCGCTTCGTGCACCGCCGCCGTCACGAGCAGCGGTTCGCCGCGCGCGACCAGGGTCCGCTCCTGCGAACGGACGCGTTCGCCGTCCCAGTCCTCCGGATCGACGGCGATTCCGCTTTGCGGGATGTCCGTCGCCATCCGCGCCTTCATCGCGGCGAACTTCTCCAGCAGGTCCTCCGGGGCTGAGCCCCACCACGACACCAGCCGGAAGCCGTTCAGCGTCATGGTGAGACCGGCCTCCCGCTCGCGAGGGAGCGGGAGGTGGAGTTCGCTCGAGCGCTCGATCTGCCCCAGGGTGTACCCGTTGTGCAGCGCGAAGCGCACCTCCCTCGAGTCGCGGGGCAGCCCGGCCGAACCGGCGGCCGCGCGCACCAGCCGATCGGCGCCCTCGAGCGTCCAGATCGGGTGCTCGGTGTAGGTGGAGATGACGCGGCGGCCGCCCTCGGCGGCCAACTCCTCGCCCGCCTTCAGGAGCGCGGTGCCGATACCGCGGCCGCGCAGTGCCGGGACCACATCCACGAGCAGCGAGACCGTCTCGGATTCCTCATCCAGCGGGAAGATCGCCTCGACCCTGCCCACGATCGCATCCTCCTCGACGGCGACGAGGATGATCCGCTCGACGTAGTCCTGTTCCCGGTGGCCGGCGAGCGCCTGCTCGGCCGTCTCCACGAAGTCGTCGTCGCCCCAGAGGTCCACCACGATGCCGTTCAGGACGCCGACGAGTTCCTCGAAAGCCGCGGACTCCGGGGTGCCGAGAGCATCCGGGATGGGCAGGCGCGCCACACGCATCGAAAGGGCACCTCCTCGAGCAGGTCGGCGAGAGGACTCAGCCTATCCAGGGCGCCGGGCGGTGTGAAGCCGCATCCCGTTTTGGTTTCGATCGTGTAAATCCCGCCCGCCAATGGTGTGGCATTTAGTTGCGCGCACGGTAGTCTCAGCACACCTATTCGTGGTGCGACGAGGCAAGAACGCCGCGTTCGCGACGAATTGAACGTCGAGAGGCAAGAGATGCTACGGAAGAAAGTCACCATCGGTGCGGCTGTTGCAGCGTCAGTCGCACTACTCCTCGCAGGATGCGCCAACCAGCCGTCCACGGGAGGATCCACCAATGGGAACTCGTCCAAGGTCAACATCCCCGCGATCACGTCGGTGGATGTCCCCAAGGACGCAGTGCTCCCCGCCGGCGACGGAAAGGCCACGTGTCCTGCTGGCCTGACCATCGGCTACGTGGGTGCTGAGACGGGCCCGAACGCTCAGCTCGGTATCAACATCTACAACGGCATCCAGCTGGCGATCGACCAGCACAACGCCGCCAACAAGGACTGCCAGGTCGCCTTCAAGAAGTTCGACACCGAGGGTGACCCGAACAAGGCAACCGGCCCGGTCACCCAGGCGGTCAACGAGGCCGACATCGTCGGCGTCGTCGGACTCCCCTTCTCGGGCGAGTCGAAGGCCACCGGCAACATCTTCGAGCAGCAGGGTCTGGTCCACATCACCCCGTCCGCCACGAACCCCGGTCTGACGCAGAACGGCTGGAAGACCTTCTTCCGCGGTCTCGGTAACGACGCCGTTCAGGGCCCGGCCGCCGCGAAGTTCCTCACGGACAAGCTGGAGGCCAAGAAGGTCTACCTGGTCCAGGACGACTCCGACTACGGAATCGGCCTCGGCACCCAGACCTCGAAGGCCCTCGGCGACGCGCTCGTCGGCACCGACAAGGTGACCACCGGCCAGAAGGACTTCTCCGCGGTGATCTCCAAGATCATCAACGCGAAGCCGGACGCCGTGTACTACGCCGGTTACTACGCCGAGGGTGCTCCGTTCGACCAGCAGCTGGCCAACAAGGGCTACAAGGGCACGTTCGTCGGCCCCGACGGTGTGAAGGACGACCAGTTCATCAAGCTGGCCGGAGACGCGTCCAGCAACGCGTACTTCACCTGCCCCTGCATCCCGGGCGAGCTCATCCCCGACTTCGAGTCCGCCTACAAGAAGCTCGCGAACGCCGAGCCGGGCACCTACTCGATCGAGGGCTACGACGCCGCAACCGTCCTGCTGGCTGGAATCGACAAGGGCAAGACGACCCGCGCCGACCTGCTGTCGTGGGTCAAGGACTACGACGCCGACGGCCTGAGCAAGCACTACAAGTGGGACGCCACCGGTGAGCTCCAGGCACCGGCCGTCTACGGCTACAAGGTGGAGAACGGCAAGATCGTGCCGATCGGCACCATCGGCTGAGGCGACACCTGAAGGGTGCCGCGGGCCCCACGGCCCGCGGCACCCTCCTTTTTCGACTACGCTCGCTTTGCTCGCCGGATCGACGGAGATCCGACACCGACCTCTGGATGCAGAATGCTCGAAACCCTCGTCCTCCATCCCGCCCTCGACAGTTCCTGGATCAACTTCGACGTCAACGCGCTGGTCCAGAACTTCTGGAGCGCCACGTTCGACGGACTCACCTTCGGCGCCGTCTACGGCCTGATCGCCGTCGGCTACACGCTGGTGTATGGAGTCCTGAACCTGATCAACTTCGCCCACTCCGAGGTCTTCATCGTCGGCGCCTACGGCGTCGTGGTGACCCTCACCACTCTCGGCTTCGGCCCGAGCGCGCCGAACCTGAGCCCGGGCGCCATCATCGGCGACCTCCTGCTGGCGCTCATCGTCGGCATGCTCGCCTCCGCGGTCACCGCGTGGCTCCTGGAACGCGTGGCCTACCGGCCGCTGCGAAAACGCAACGCACCGCGCCTCGTGTTCCTCATCACCGCTATCGGCGCCTCGTTCGCGATCCAGTACGGGATCTTCCTCATCCGGGGAGCGAACGCGGAGCCGTCGGTGACCATGTTCATCGCGCAGCCGATCTTCGACGTGTTCGGCACGATCGTGAACAGCCAGCAGCTGATCATCGTCATCGCGTCGGTGCTCCTCATGATCGCGACCGACTGGTTCATCCGCCGCACCCGCACCGGCCGCGGCATCCGTGCCGTCGCGCAGGATCCGGACACGGCCACGCTGATGGGCGTCAACAAGGAGCGGATCATCCAGATCACGTTCATCACAGGCGGTATCCTCGCCGGCGCCGCCGCGCTGTTCTACGTGATGCTGGTGCCCTCCGGCGTCATCTACAACGGCGGCTTCATCCTCGGCGTGAAGGCGTTCGCCGCGGCGGTCCTCGGCGGCATCGGCAACGTCCGCGGCGCCCTCCTGGGCGGCCTGCTGCTCGGCGTGATCGGCAACTACGGCCAGATCCTGCTGGGTGACTCGCAGTGGACCGACGTCGTCGCATTCGTCGTCCTCGTCCTGGTGCTGCTCGTCAAGCCGAGCGGCATTCTCGGCACCTCGCTCGGAAGGAGCCGCGCATGAGCATGACGGAAGGTCCCCGGGTCCTCCCCGACGGACGCGAAGAGCAGGCGGTCGACGCTCTGGAGGCCGCCCGCGGCAAGCGCGGCAACGGCCGGTTCCAGCAGCTCCGCGACCGCTGGAACAACCTGCCCCGCGTAGTGCAGTGGGCGTGGCTGCTGATCGTGGTGGTCATCGCCTACGCCCTGCCGTACCTCAACTTCTTCCCGCTGAGCACGGCTCCCGGCAACGACTGGGCGCTCGCGTGCTTCTCGATGGCGGTCTACGCGCTCATCGCGATCGGTCTGAACGTCGTCGTCGGCTACGCCGGACTCCTCGACCTCGGGTACGTCGCCTTCTTCGCGGTCGGCTCGTATACGGCTGCGATGCTGACCAGCCCCGACTCGCCGTTCGTCAAGATCCCGTACCTGTGGACCATTCCGGTCGCCATCGCGGTGACGATGACCTTCGGCATCATCCTGGGTGTGCCCACCCTGCGGCTGCGCGGCGACTACCTCGCCATCGTGACGCTCGGCTTCGGTGAGATCGTGCGCATCCTCGCGACGATCATCCCGGCGATGAAGGGTCAGGTCGGCTTCCAGAACGTCGGTCACCCGCCGGGGGAGAACGCCGACGGCGTTCCGATCTTCTCGAACTCGAACGGCGTGCCCTGGTACTGGCTGACGATCACCGTCATCATCGTGATCCTCCTGCTGGTCGGCAACCTGGAGCGCAGCCGCGTCGGCCGCGCCTGGGTCGCCATCCGCGAGGACGAGGACGCCGCCGAGATCATGGGCGTTCCGACGTTCAAGTACAAGGTGTGGGCGTTCGCCATCGGCGCCGGCGTCGGAGGCCTCTCGGGTGCGCTGTTCGCGGGGCAGGTCGGCTTCGTCAACAACCAGAAGTTCGACGTGCAGACGTCGATCCTGTTCCTCGCGGCCGTGGTGCTCGGCGGTGCGGGCAACAAGGTCGGTGCCATGCTCGGCGGCGCCATCGTCGCGTACATCCCGCTGCGATTCACCGTGATCGCCGACTACAAGTACCTGATCTTCGGTGTGGCCCTCGTGCTCATCATGATCTTCCGCTCGCAGGGTCTCTTCCCGGCGCGACAGAAGCTGCTGGCGTACGGCAGGCATGCGTACCGTCTCGTGGCGGATACGGCAACGGGACGACCGCGGACGACGACGGGCGCGACTCCCGTGGTCGACTCCGGAGCACTCGACGGTGACGGCACGAAGGGAGGCGCACGATGACGGACGCACACAACACGGCTCCGGAGGAGGAGCCGAACCTCGGCGCGAACGAGGAGGAACTGGAGGCCGCGGGCATCGACCTGACGGTCGCCGAAGCAGCAGCACCCGACCGCGAGATCGCGGTCGAGGTCGGCGAGAACATCGTCGAGGTGCGCAACCTGACCGTGAAGTTCGGTGGTCTGACGGCCCTCGACGACGTCTCGTTCAATATCAAGCGCGGCGAGATCCTGGGTCTGATCGGTCCGAACGGAGCAGGCAAGACCACCTGCTTCAACGCGATGACGGGTGTCTACAAGCCCACCAGTGGCGACGTGCTGCTGGAGGGTCAGACGATCAAGGGCCGCAAGCAGCACCAGATCACACGCATGGGGCTGTCGCGCACGTTTCAGAACATCCGCCTCTTCGGCGAGATGACCGCTCTGGAGAACGTGGTGGTCGGCCTGGATGCTCGGCACCGCACGTCGGTGCCTGGCGCGCTGCTCCGCCTTCCGCGTCACACGCGCGAGGAGAAGTCGTCGATCGAGCGCGGCATGGCGCTGCTCGAGTTCGTCGGCATCGCCGACCACGCCGGCTCCCTGTCGCGCTCGTTGCCGTACGGCTACCAGCGACGCCTGGAGATCGCACGCGCTCTGGCGACGGACCCGAAGGTGCTCTGCCTGGACGAGCCGGCCGCCGGCTTCAACCCGGCGGAGAAGGAGGACCTGATGGACCTCATCAGGACCATCCGCGCCGACGGGTACACCGTGCTGCTGATCGAACACGACATGAAGCTGGTCATGGGTGTGACCGACCGGATCGTCGTGCTGGAGTTCGGGCGGAAACTCGCCGACGATGCTCCTGAGGCCATCCGGAACGACCCGCGCGTGATCGCCGCCTACCTCGGGGAGCCCGAAGATGACGTTGCTTGAGCTGAAGAACATCAGCGTTTCCTACGGCCGGATCGAGGCCATTCACGACATGTCCTTCTCGGTGGAGGAGGGCGAGGTCGTGAGCCTCATCGGGGCCAACGGCGCCGGCAAGTCGACGACCATGAAGACGATCTCCGGCATCCTGAACCCGTCGAAGGGGTCCATCCTCTTCGACGGCGAGGACATCACCAAGATGAAGGCGCACATCCGCGTCGTGCGGGGCATCTCGCAGGCGCCGGAGGGCCGGGGGATCTTCCCGGGCATGACGGTCCTGGAGAACCTGGACATGGGGGCGTTCGGCCGCAAGGACCGGTCCAAGATGGGCGAGGACTTCGACCGCGTGTTCGCGCTGTTCCCGCGTCTCGCCGAGCGCAAGACGCAGGTCGGCGGCACGATGTCCGGCGGCGAGCAGCAGATGCTCGCCATCGGCCGGGCGCTCATGTCGAACCCGCGTCTGCTCCTGCTCGACGAGCCCTCCATGGGCCTGGCCCCGCAGTTCATCCGCCAGATCTTCACGATCGTGTCGGAGATCAACAAGCAGGGGACGACCGTCCTGCTCGTGGAGCAGAACGCCAACCAGGCGCTGGCCCGGGCGCATCGCGCCTTCGTGCTGGAGACCGGGTATATCACCCACTCCGGTACGGGTCGCGAGCTGCTCGCCGACCCGGCCATCAAGGAGGCGTACCTCGGCGTCGGGTGACGCACGCGAAGCATGCATGAGGTGCGCCGGCCCGTCACGGGTCGGCGCACTTCTGTGTCTTAAGGGGTATGACGCTCGCATCTCCCTCAGCTACGATTAGCGAATTCACTAATCGTAAGGTGGCTCCCATGTCGCTCAACACCCAACTCCGAAAGGCCCGGGAACAGGCCGGGTGGACGCAGAAGGAGATCGCGGCACGCTCCGGGATCGCCCACAGCGCGATCTCCCGCTTCGAGAGCGGTAAGGCCGGCGTCACCACCGCGACACTGGAGACGCTGGCCGACAGTCTCGGTGTTTCGCTGGTCGCAGTGCCCGGGCGCATCAATGCGGCGGCGGACGTGGCACGGTTCGTCGCCTCGCGCCTCGCCGACGGCAGCACGGCGTCCGCCTTTCGAGGGCTGATCCAGTTCTCCGACGACCTGCGCTCGGGCAACACCTTCACCACCGCTCTCAGCGTCGCTGTCGAGCCGGACAGCACCGGCGATCCGCATTTCGACGCGGCGATCGCCGGGCTCGCCGAGATCCGGCTGGCGGAGCTGGGGCTCGAGAGCCCGGCATGGGTGACCTCGGAGAGCCGGTACGCGGAGCTCGCCGAGGATTCGCTGGGATACCACTGGTCGGCCGACGATTTCGACGACACGGATCCCGTTCTGCGGTCGCACGGAGTGGTATTGCCGCGGCAGACTCTGGCGAGCGTCTGATGGCGACTCAGAGTGTTCTCAGCAGGGACGACCTGGTGTGGGCGATCGATCGGATCCGTGACGAGTTGAAGGCCCGCGGCGTCATCGGCACCATCAAGATCATCGGCGGCACGGCGATGATCCTGAGCGATCTTGCGGATCGAGAGTCCACGGTCGATATCGATGCCGTCGTCATGACTCCGGCTGACACGATCACCCAGATATCGGCCGACATTGCGCGCGAGCGTGCGTGGCCCGGAGATTGGATCAATCTGCAAGCGCAAGGGCTGTACCCCGCGTACGCCGGTCATCCGCTGTGGGTTGAATCCCTCCCGCTGTCCGACGAGACCCTGTCGATACAGCTGGCCACGCAAGAAGCGCTCCTGGCGATGAAGCTGAACGCCTCGCGGAGGGGACGCGACGAAGGTGACATCCAAGCGCTGATGACGGCGTGCGATGTCACAACGGTCGCTGCAGCGGACGAGCACTTCTCCGAGTACTTCCGCGGCGAGTCGATGCCCGATAAGGCAGTCGTGTTGCTGCGCAAGCTGGGGTACCCCGACGGTGATACCGCGATGTACGCCCACATCCCGAAGTCTCGCCCTTTGCACGCCCGCTCCGATATCGACTGAGCAGGCGTCGTGCGGCGCTCCGGCGCGGCGCGGGCGTGAACGTCCGGTAAATTCGGCTGCGTGTACTTGAAGAGTCTGACGCTCAAGGGCTTCAAGTCGTTCGCGCAGCCGACGACGTTCGCCTTCGAGCCGGGCGTCACCTGCGTCGTCGGTCCCAACGGGTCCGGCAAGTCGAACGTGGTCGACGCGCTCGCCTGGGTGATGGGCGAGCAGGGAGCCAAGACGCTTCGCGGCGGAAAGATGGAGGACGTCATCTTCGCCGGCACCGCGACCCGCGGCCCGCTGGGGCGTGCGGAGGTGCAGCTGACCATCGACAACTCCGACGGCGCCCTCCCGATCGAGTACTCCGAGGTCACCATCTCGCGCACGCTGTTCCGCAACGGCGGCAGTGAGTACGCGATCAACGGCCAGTCCTGCCGGCTGCTGGATGTGCAGGAGCTGCTGAGCGACTCCGGACTCGGCCGTGAGATGCACGTGATCGTGGGACAGGGTCAGCTCGACGCGGTCCTCCGCGCGACACCCGAGGACCGGCGCGGCTTCATCGAAGAGGCCGCCGGCATCCTGAAGCACCGCCGCCGCAAGGAGAAGACCCTCCGCAAGCTCGAGGCGATGCAGACCAACCTCACGCGGCTCAGCGACCTGGCGGGCGAGGTGCGGCGGCAGCTGAAGCCCCTCGGACACCAGGCGGAGATCGCCCGCGAGGCCCAGTCCATCGCCGCGGTGGTCCGGGATGCGCGTGCGCGGCTGCTCGCCGACGACGTCGTCACCCTCCGCCGTGCACTCGACGACCACGGCCGCACCGAGTCGGAGCGGCACAGCGAGCAGATCGTTCTGCAAGAGCAGCTGGAACAGAAGCAGCTGCGGCGCACCCGGCTAGAGCAGGCGCAGGTCGGGGACGCGGTGGATACGGCCCGCAGTACAGCGTTCGCCCTGGAGTCGGTGCAGGAGCGGCTGAGGGGCCTCTTCACCCTCGCGAACCAGCGCATCGCCCTGCTCGGCAGCCAGGCCGACGCGCCGGGCTCAGGACCGAGCGTCACACCCCAGAACGTTCAGGATGCCCGCGACGAGGTCGAACGCCTCCGCGGGGTCGTCAGCGAGGCCGAGGCGGCGTGGACGGCGGCACAGGCCGCCACTCGCGGCGCCCGCGCCCGCCTGGATGCGGTCGACGAGGAGATCGCGGCCCAGAGCGCGCTGGTCTCCCGGCACGACCTCGAGATCTCCAAGCTGAACGGCCAGGCCGAGGCCGCGGGTCAACGGCTCGCCGCCGTCCGCGGGGAGGTGCTGCGCCAGCAGAACGCCCTCGACGCCGCGACCGAGCGCCGCGAACGCGCGCGCGCGGACTTCGCCCAGCGCGAGGCGGAGGCCGCGACCGCAGACGTGGGGGAGGGCGACCTCGACGAGGCGTACGAGCTCGCCCAGGCGACCGTGTTCGAGGCCGAGGGCGAAATCGAGCGGCTCCGCGAGGAGCTGCACACCCTGGAACGGGAGCGAGATGCGCTGGCCGCCCGCACCAGCGCGCTCTCGATGGCCCTCGATCAGAAGGACGGATCCGCAGCACTCGTCGCAGCCCAGCTCGACGGGGTCCGCGGGCTCGTGGCCGAGCACATCCGCGTCCATCCGGGTCATGAGGCTGCGATCGCGGCGGCCCTCGGCACCCTCGCCGACGCTGTGCTGGCCGACGACCGTGGCGCCGCCCGCTCCGCCGTCGCGCACGCCGCAGCCGACGACCTGGGGCGCGTCGAAGTGGTGATCGCCGACGCTCCCGCGGCGTCGGTCGACCTCACCGGCGTTGCCGGCGTCGTGCCGGCCGTCGGCGTGGTGGAGGCGCCGGAGGGCGTCCGCGGCATCCTCGCCTTCACTGCCATCGCGGACGACCTGGAGTCGGCGCAGCGCGCCTTCGAGGCGTTCGGCCGACGTCCGCTCGGCGGACCGGTGACCATCATCACCAAGGCCGGAGACGTGCTCACCGAACACGTCCTTCGCGGCGGCTCGGGCGCCAAGCAGAGCCGGATCGAGCTGATCGCCGACCGCGACGCCGCACAGGAGCGGCTGACGGAGGTCACGTCGCTGATCGACCGGGCGAAGTTCGCCCTGGCCGAGCAGCGCGGCGTTCTGCAGGTCGCCAAGGAGCAGTCCCAGGCCGCCCTGACGACGCTGCGCGAGTTCGACGCGAAGCTCGCCGCGCAGACCGAGCAACTGAACCGCCTGAAGGTCCAGCTGGAGGCCTCGCAAGCGGAGTTCGACCGGCTCAGCCGGGCACTCGAACAGGCGGCCGAACGCGTGGCAGAGGCCGAGCAGACGGCCGACAAGGCCAAGGCGGAGCTCGAGGCTGCGCGCTCGCGCCCGCGCCCGATCCTCGACGTCAGTGCGCGTGACGCGCTGTCGGCCGAGTTGGATGCGGCCCGCGAGGCCGAAGTCGAGTCCCGGCTCGCGGTGGAGACCGCCAAGGAGCGCGTGCGGGCGGAACAGGCCCGCGGCGAAGTGCTCGCGCGGCGCCTGGACGCGGAGCGCGCGGCTGCAGAGGAGGCCGCACGCCGCGCCGTCATCCGCCGTCGCCAGCTGGACGCGGCCGAGTCGGTGGTGGCAGCCCTTCCCGCAGTGCTCGCGTCGGTCGACCGCTCGGTCGCCCGCGCCCGGCTGGAGCTCACGACGGCCGAAGCCGAGCGTGCAAGCCAGAACGAAGAGCTCGCCGTCCTGCGCCGCGACGAGACCGCGGTGCGGGACCGCCTCCAGGCGATCACGGAGTCGGTGCACGGCCTCGAACTGCAGATCTACGAGAAGAAGCTGCACCTGTCGAGCCTGCTGGAGCGCGCCGGCAGCGAGCTCGGCCTGGTGGAGGACGTGCTCGTCGCCGAGTACGGACCGGAGGTCCCGATCCCGGTGGACGTCAGCCGCGCCGATCGCGACGACGCCGACGCCGCCGACGACGCCGACGCCGAGGTCGAGACCGTCCCCTTCTCGCGCGAGCAGCAGCAGAAGCGCCTCGCCGCCGCCGAGCGCAAACTGTCTCAGCTCGGCCGGGTGAACCCGCTCGCGCTGGAGGAGTTCGCCGCGCTCGAGCAGCGTCACAAGTTCCTCAGCGAGCAGCTGGTCGATCTGACGAACACCCGCAAGGACCTGCTGACGATCATCGACGACATCGACGAGCGGATGCAGTCCATCTTCGCGTCGGCCTTCGCCGACACCGAGGCCGCGTTCACCCGCGTGTTCCCTGTGCTGTTCCCGGGCGGCCAGGGGAGCATCAGCCTGACGAATCCCGATGACCTGCTCACGACGGGCATCGAGGTGTCGGTGAAGCCCGCGGGCAAGAAGATCGAGCGGCTCTCCCTGCTCTCCGGCGGCGAGCGGTCGCTGGCGGCCGTCGCGCTCCTGATCGCGATCTTCAAGGCGCGCCCCAGCCCGTTCTACATCATGGACGAGGTCGAGGCGGCTCTCGACGACGCCAACCTCGGCCGGTTGCTCACGATCTTCGAAGACCTGCGCGAGAACAGCCAGCTGATCGTGATCACCCACCAGAAGCGGACGATGGAGATCGCCGACGCCCTCTACGGCGTCTCGATGCGTCAGGACGGTGTGTCTGCGGTCGTCGGCCAGCGGGTGGCGCAGGAACAGGCCGGCTAGCGGGCAGCGTCGATGGCAGCCAACGTGTCGTGCAGACCGGCGAGTCGTTCCTCTGCCCGTCGCTCGCACTCCGCTGCGAGCCGCTCGACGCCGTGGATCGTCGCGTTCTCACGCAGCTGCCGCGCGAGCAGGATCAGGTCGCGGTGATCGCCGAGTGCATCCTGCACCTCTTCGGCCGCGCGCGACAACCGGACGGCAGGCACCCCGAAGTCGTCGGCGACCGCGTCCGCCGCGTAGCGGAGCCGGCGAGCCGCTTTGCGGGTCGCATGCCGCTCATCCAATGACGTGCCGTTGCTGCCGTGCACCCGCCGCGTCGCTTTGCGTAGGCCTTTCCGGGCCACACGCCGTGGATGCGCGGCACCCAGCGCGCTGAGCGGGGGAGCGGCGGCGAACAGCTGGAGGTCGGCGAGCAGCTCGCGGTGGGCGCGGCTCCGCAGGTGGCGCAGGAGGTCCTCCAGCGCGCGCTCGTAGCGTTCGGCGGTTTCAGCAGCCATCGTCTCGACCGCGCGTGCGACATCCGGTGCCGTGTCCGCGTCGATGAGCGCCGCGAGGTCGCGTGCGCGCACTTCGAGATCGCGCGCGTCGCCGAGGCGGGCGCCGAGCCGGGCCAGCCGGGCTCGCATCCGCCGACTCTCGTCGCGGTCGAACGCCTTCCGGTAGACGCTCAGGATGCTGCGCAGGCGCCGAACCCGTGTGCGCGCCTGGTGCACCGCATCCTCACCGCCCGTCTCGATCGCCACCAGCTGTTCCGACAGCGCCGCCGAGACCCCCACGAGCGAGTACATGAGCACACGGTACATCCGCGCCGGTACTCTGAACTCATGGCTGATCGCACCCCCTGGTCTCTCTCCGGCGCCCTCCGCGGGCTCTTCGCAAAGAAGACCATCGACGACGACACCTGGGACGACCTCGAGACGGCACTCATCACCGCCGATTTCGGCCCGGATGTCACCGAAGCGATCGTGGACGACCTCCGCGCGAAGGTGGACCGCTACCACACCACCGACCCGGTCGACCTGCAGCGAATGCTCCGGGAGACGCTCGAAGAGCGCCTGTCGAAGTTCGAGACCACGCTGAAGCTCAGCGACCGTCCCGCGATCGTGCTGGTGGTGGGCGTGAACGGGGTGGGCAAGACGACCACGATCGGCAAGTTCGCGAAGTTCCTGCGCACGTACGACCGCTCGGTGGTCGTCGGGGCGGCCGACACCTTCCGTGCGGCGGCCGTCGAGCAGCTCGCGACCTGGGCGGAGCGCGCGGGAGCCGAGATCGTGCGTCCACAGCAGCAGGGGCAGGACCCGGCCTCCGTCGCCTTCCAGACGGTCGAGAAGGCGAAGCGGGACGGCACCGAGATCGTCATCATCGACACGGCGGGCCGGCTCCAGACCAAGGGCGGCCTGATGGACGAGCTCTCCAAGATCAAGCGAGTCGTCGAGAAGCAGTCGCCGATCGCCGAGGTGCTCCTCGTGCTCGACGCCACCACGGGCCAGAACGGCCTGGCCCAGGCCGAGGCGTTCCTGGAGCACGCCGGCGTGACCGGCCTCGTGCTGACGAAGCTCGACGGCTCCGCCAAGGGCGGCTTCGTCCTCGCGGTGCAGGAGCGCACGGGCATCCCGATCAAGCTCGTCGGCCAGGGCGAGGGGATCAACGACCTGACCGGATTCACACCGCACGTCTTCGCACAGCAGCTGGTGGGATAGGGTCACGCCATGGCGATCGAGCACGACTTCTTCGGGATCATCGACGAGACGGCCAGCGGCGGTCTGGCCTGGGACGACACGGTCGAACTGGGTGACCAGGCGGTCGGAGTGGAGCTGCTGGCCGACGACGAGACCCGCGTCCCCGAGTTCGCGCTGGACTCGGCGGCGGCGCTCATCCAGGCGCTCGAAGGCTTCGACGCCCGGGCACGGGATGCGCTCGTCGCGGAACTGAGTTCGCGGCAGTCGGCGACGGCCGGCTACATCGACGATCACGTGGAGAAGCTGGGGGACAGCCTGGTCGACCTGCTCGTCTACAACTCCGGGGACATCGCGATCGACGTGCTGCGGTCGCTGCAGCTGCTCGACGTGGTCATCCAGGCCGATCACTCGGACGAGGACGAGGTCTTCGCGACCTTCGACTACTCGATCGCTCCCGACGAGAGTGACGCCCTGCTGACGGTCTCGTTCGACGTGCGAGGCGACGTGGTCGCCGTGGAGACGTCGGGCGACTGACGTCGGGCGACTGACGTCGGGCGACTGATCAACGCTCACGGCGATCGGCCACCGTCGCCCGATAAGATATACGGATCATGGCTACTTTCGGCTCGCTTTCCGACCGCCTTGCGGACACCTTCAAGAACCTGCGCACCAAGGGCAAGCTGTCGCCGTCCGACGTCGACGGCACGGTGCGCGAGATCCGTCGCGCCCTGCTCGATGCCGACGTCGCGCTGCCCGTGGTCAAGGACTTCACGGGCAAGGTGCGCGAGCGCGCTCTCAGCGACGAGGTCAACAAGGCGCTGAACCCGGCGCAGCAGGTCGTGCAGATCGTCAACGAAGAGCTCGTCGCCATCCTGGGCGGCCAGCAGCGGCGCCTGCAGTTCGCGAAGCGCCCTCCGACGGTCATCATGCTCGCGGGCCTCCAGGGAGCCGGCAAGACGACCCTCGCGGGCAAGCTCGGCAAGTGGCTGGTCAAAGACGGACACACGCCGCTGCTCGTCGCCGCGGACCTCCAGCGCCCGAACGCCGTGACCCAGCTGCAGGTCGTCGGAGAGCAGGCCGGTGTCGCCGTGTTCGCTCCCGAACCGGGCAACGGCGTCGGCAACCCGGTCAAGGTGGCCAAGGACGCCATGAAGTTCGCCGAGACGAAGCAGTACGACACCGTGGTGATCGACACCGCCGGTCGTCTCGGCGTCGATGCCGAACTGATGAAGCAGGCGGCCGACATCCGCAAGGCGACGGAGCCGGACGAGGTCCTGTTCGTCATCGACGCGATGATCGGTCAGGATGCCGTCGCGACCGCCAAGGCGTTCCAGGACGGCGTCGACTTCACCGGTGTCGTGCTCTCCAAGCTCGACGGCGACGCGCGCGGTGGAGCCGCTCTCTCGGTGGCGTCGATCACCGGCCGCCCCATCATGTTCGCCTCCACCGGCGAGGGTCTGGACGACTTCGAGCCGTTCCACCCTGACCGCATGGCGTCGCGTATCCTCGACCTCGGTGACATCCTCACCCTCATCGAGCAGGCCCAGGAGGCCTTCGACGAGGAGGAGGCCCGCAAGGTCGCCGAGAAGTTCGCGACCGACAGCTTCACGCTCGACGACTTCCTCAAGCAGATGCAGCAGCTCCGCAACATGGGCTCCATCAAGAAGATGATGGGGATGCTCCCCGGCGCCGGAGCGATGAAGCAGCAGCTCGACAACTTCGACGAGCGCGAGATCGTCCGCACCGAGGCGATCATCCAGTCGATGACGACGAAGGAGCGCACGAACCCCAAGCTGCTCAACGGCTCGCGCCGGCTGCGCATCGCGAAGGGTTCCGGAACCACTGTCACCGAGGTGAACCAGCTCGTCACCCGGTTCGAGCAGGCGGCGAAGATGATGAAGACCGTCGCGAAGGGCGGCGTCCCGAACGTCCCCGGCATGGGGCCGATCCCGGGTGCGTCCTATGCCGGCCGCAAGGCTCAGAACAAGAAGAAGAGCGGCTCACGCTCGGGAAACCCGGCGAAGCGCGCGGCGGAGAACGCTGCGCTGGCGGCGGGCGTCAAGCCGGCCGGCGCCGGTGCGTCCGGCGGCAGCGGCTTCGGACTGGGCGGCGCTGCGCCGCAGGGTCAGGCCGCGGGTGGAACCTCCGAGGAGGAGCTGGCCGCGCTGCAGAAGTTCCTCGGCCGCTAGCCGGCGGGGCCTTGCGGGCCGCCGCTACAGCGCGAGGTTGAGCGGCCGGAGCTTCGAGTCGATCGTGTGCGCGACGACCTTCTGGCCGGCGGCGTTCGGGTGGATGCCGTCGGGCTGCAGCAGTTCCGGGTGCCCGACCAGCGGGAAGCCGATGTCGACCCAGGTTCCGTCGACATTCCGGACGGCGTCCTCGACGATCTCGTCCACGTGCGTCATCGTGGCGGGCGGCTGGTCGGAACCCCAGATCCCGGTGATGCCGACGATCGTGGCCTCCGGGAACCGCTCCCGCAGCTCGCGGAGCATCCGGTCGGCGTTCGCGGCGACCGTCGCCGGGTCCTGATCGCGGTCGTTCCGCGTCGCCGCCAGCAGGATGACCTGCGGGTGCAGTCGGAGCGCGGCATCGACCTGCTGCCGGTAGGTCGTGTTGTTCCATCCCGGCTTCACGAAGCCGGAGCCGGACACCGCCAGGTCGGTGAGCCGCCAGCCGTGCTGGGCGGAGACGAGTGCGGGCCACGCCTGCTCGGGGGCGACGCCTTTGCCGAAGGCGATGGAGTCGCCGATCGCGACGGCATCGACGATCGCGGTGGCGCCCTGGTGCGTCGTTCCCGCGGCGGGAGCCGCCACCGCCGTCGACTGCGGCTGGGCGATGGGGTGCGCCTCCGGCGCGGCCGAGCAACCGGCGAGTGCCAGCAACGAAACCGTCAGCGCAGCAGGGGCGAGCACGTGAAGGCGCATGCCGCGTGAACGCGAGCGGTGGCGGGTGAAGGTGCGCACGGGTGCGAGGCTAAACGCACGAACCTGGCAAAATGCTGTGTGCGACTCGCGGACGTGTCGGCTCGGTGGTAGTCGCTGCCGTTCAGGAGGTGAAGAGCTGCGATTGAACGGCCGTGATGACCTTCTGGGCGAGCAGCTCCTGGCCCTCGACAGTGGGATGCACGTGATCGGCGAGTACCAGCTCCGGATGACCGGTGAACGGCTGGCCCAGGTCGACCCACGAGCCCCCGACGCCGAGCACCGCCTCCTTCACGGTGGCAGAGATCACCGGGATCTGGTCCGGAGTCGGGTCGGACCCCCAGAGGGCACTCACACCGATGATGCGCGCGTGGGGGAGGGCGGTCCGCAGCCGCTGCATCGCGGCGGTGGCGGCCGTATCGAGCGTCGCGGTCGGCGCGAAGACGTCGTTGCGCGTCGCTCCCACGATGACGACGTCGGGATGCAGGCGGATCACCGCGCTCACCTGGTCGTTGAAGATGTGCGTGTTCAGCCCGGGCGCGGTGAACCCGGCCGCGCTCTCGGCGAAGTCGCTCAGCGTCCAGCCGAAGTGGTCGGCGACGAGCAGCGGCCACGCGTCGTCCGCGGGCACCCCGTTGCCGATCGCGATCGAATCGCCGATCGCGGCCGCTGTGAGCGGCGCTCGGGGGGCGGCTGTCGGGCTCGGGCTGGCTGTCGCGTCGGGCGTGAACACGGCCGGCCCAGCGGGTGTGCACCCCGTGAGCACCACGGCGAGAGCGGTGGCGGCGAGGAGGACGGTGGCGAAGGGGCCGCGTGCGGAGCGTCGGGTCGTCACGGGAACAACGCTAGACGCCGCTCCTGGGAGGCCCCTCACGCACCCAGCTTCGACTCGACGGCGGCTGCGATCGCCTCCTGACCCGGCAGGGTCGGATGCTCGTCGTCGTCCTGCACCAGCCCGGCCAGATCGCGGTAGGGCTGACCGAGGTCGAGCCAGGTGCCCCCCGCAGCCTCGACGGTCTTCTGCAGCGCCGCGTCGAACGGGGCGAGGTCCGCGTCGGCCGCCTGGCCGGTGAGAGCGCTGAATCCGACGATGCGGGCATCCGGTAGAGCGGCGTGGATGCGGTCGACCGCCGTCTGCATCGCGGCGGTCACCTCGGACACCTCCGACCCGAGGTCGTTGTCGGACGCGCCGATCAGCACGAGCTGTGCTCCCGAGGCGATGGCGGCATCCACCTGTCCGGAGAAGTCGTCGCCGTCCGATCCCTGTGCGACGAAGCCCGCGCCCGGCACGCTGAGGTTGTCGAGCCGCCAGTCGCGGCTGGCCGCCACGAGGGCCGGCCACGCTTCGGACGGCTCCAGCCCGAGTCCGGACTCGATGGAGTCCCCGATCACTGCGACACGCAGCGCGCCGGCCGAGGCGGTGGCACTCGCGGACGGTGTCACGGCGTCCGCCTCCGCCGCCCCTCCGCCGGCTGCGGCACACCCGGACAGGGCCGTCAGCGCCAGCAGGGCTGCGGTCGCGGCCGTCGCCGCAGCGGCGAGGGGGCGTCGAGCGAGCATGACCATACGGTACCCGTGGATTCTTTGGATGTGCTTTGCCGGATCGTGGAAGATGCCGGGCTCAGCGAGCCAACCCGCTCCGCAGCTCGTGCGTCAGAGAACTCACCACCGCTTGCAGGCTGCCGCCGTTGTGCTCGGCGACCGCCAGTTGCCGCTGGTAGCTGGCACCGGTGTCCAGGATGGTGAGCACCGTCGCCAGCTCGTCGACGCAGCCGAGCCGCTCGGCTTCCGGCTGCAGGTCGTCCACCAGCTCGCGGAGTGCGTCGGAGACCAGCCGCTCCGTGCCGTCCGGCGCCGTGATGATCTCCGCGTCGAGCCCGTAGCGCGCCGCGCGCCACTTGTTCTCGCGGACGAACCACGGCTGAAGCGTCACGGGCTCCACGCCCTCGTCCAGCCGGCCCGACATCCGATCGGTGAGGCAGTGGATGAGGGCGGCGACCGCTCCGACCTCGTCCGCCGTCGAGAGGCCGTCGCAGGCGCGCATCTCAACCGTTCCCCACTTCGGCGAGGGGCGGATGTCCCAGCGCACCTCGGAGTGGTCCTCGACCACCCCGGTTGTCACGAGGTCCTGGACGTACTCCTCGTAGTTCGCCCAGGTGCCGAACTGCCACGGCAGCCCCGCGGTCGGCAGCTGCTGGAACATGAGCGCCCGGTTCGACGCGTATCCGGTGCGTGCGCCCGCCCAGAACGGGCTCGAGGCGCTGAGCGCCTGCAGGTGCGGGTAGTACGTGAGCAGCCCGTTCACAATGGGCAGTGCCTTGTCGACCGAATCGACGCCGACGTGGACGTGGATGCCCCAGATCATCATCTGGCGCCCCCACCACTGCGTCCGGTCGAGCAGGCGGTCGTAGCGCTCGTTGGGCGTCACCTTCTGGTCGTACCACTGGGCGAAGGGATGCGTCCCCGCGCACATCAGCTCCACGCCCAGCGGGTCGGTCACCCCTCGCACGAGCCCGATCAGCTCCTGCAGCTCGGTGATCGCGGCAGGCACGGTCCTGTGGACCGTGCTGACCAGCTCCACGGTGTTCAGGAGCAGCTCGTGCGTGATCTGCGGATGCTCGCGCCCGTCGGGAGTCCCCAGCTCACGGAGCACATCGTCGGCGATCTGCACGAGGTCGCCAGTGGAGCCGTCCACCAGGGCGAGCTCCCACTCGATGCCGACGGTGGAGCGCTCGGATTCCGAGAATTCGATCTTCATGCGGTCGTCCAGTCCGTCCGATTGTCCAAAGCAGGGCAGTATCTGACAGAATAGCTAGTTGAGTTCGACGTGCCCGACCCTCTATCCGGCGCGTGGGACGAACATTAGACCTCCTGCCGAGTGTGCCCCCACGCCCACGGCAGTCAGTTCGACACAACGCATCCACTCACACAGGAGAATCGTGGCCGTCAAAATCCGTCTGAAGCGTCTGGGCAAGATCCGCGCTCCGTACTACCGCATCGTCGTCGCCGACTCGCGCACCAAGCGCGATGGTCGTGTGATCGAGGAGATCGGTCTGTACCACCCGACCGAGGAGCCCTCGCGCATCGAGGTCGACTCCGAGCGTGCTCAGTACTGGCTCGGCGTCGGCGCCCAGCCGACCGAGCAGGTCGCCGCGCTGCTGAAGCTCACGGGCGACTGGGGCCGCTTCAAGGGCGACAAGAACGCCGTCAGCACCGTCAAGGTCGCCGAGGGCAAGACCGAGTTCGTCGCCGACGAGAAGAAGAAGCCGGTCCTGAAGCCGAAGGCCGACAAGGCCGACAAGGTCACCGCCGAGGCTGCGGCCGTCGTCGAGGCCGAGGTCGAGTCCGAAGAGGCCGCCGAGGCCGAGGTCGTCGCCGAGGCAGAGGCCATCGCCGACGCCGACGAGAAGGCCTGACGTCTTGCTCGCACCCGCGCTCACGCACCTGGTCAAGGGGATCGTCGATCACCCTGACGACGTCCACGTCGTGGCCAAGAGCTCCCCGCGTGGCGAGGTCCTCGAGATTCGCGTGAATCCCGAGGACCTCGGCCGGGTGATCGGCCGTTCCGGCCGAACGGCCAAGGCGCTCCGCACTCTCGTGGCGGCGCTGGCCGATGGCCGTCGCGTCCGCGTCGACGTCGTCGACGACTGAGGTGGCGGACCACAAACTGCCCCGCAAGGAGGTCGCTCCCCGGCCCGGTCAGACCGAGCTGCGGGTGGGCCGCCTCACGAAGGCGCACGGCCTCAAGGGCGCGCTGAAGCTGGAGCTGTTCACGGACGAACCGGAGAAGCGGTTCGTCCCGGGAGCCGTCTTCACGCTGCAGGTGCCCACCTCATCCAAGTGGCACGGCAAGACGCTCGAACTGACCGAGCTGCGCTGGTACAACGGCCACGCCGTCGGCTTCTTCGTCGGAGTCGACGACCGTGACGAGGCCGAGACCCTCGCCAAGGCCATCCTCTGGGTGAGCCAGGACGAGAAGCAGCTCCCGGACGAGGACGACGCCTGGTACGACCACCAGCTCGTCGGGCTCGAGGCGATCCGCGACGGGGTGGCCGTCGGCCGCATCGCGCGCGTCGACCACCTTCCGGCGCAAGACCTCCTGGCCGTCGCCACGCCTGCGGGCGAGGTGCTCGTGCCGTTCGTGAAGGCGATCGTGCCCGAGGTCGACATCGCCGCGGGGACCGTGACGCTCACGCCGCCGGCCGGGCTCTTCGAGGAGCTCCCGGACGACGAACCGGAGCCGGAACCGGAAGCCGCCGGCGAAGCCGAGGCCGAGCCGGACGAGGACCAGAAGTAACGCTGAGAGGGCGACCCGAACGGGTCGCCCTCTTCCGTTTCCCTCACCGGCGTGCGCAGAATGCGGCATGACCGCCTACGTGATCGACGCTCCCGCCGCCATCCGCCTGGCCGAAGCGGAATGGAGCGGCGCCGAACACCTGCTCGCCCCGACCCTGCTGCGCTCGCAGACGCTGTCGCTGTTGCACGCGGACGTCGTCGCCGGGCGCAGGGAAGGAGGGGAGGCCGTCGCCCTTCTACGGCATGTGGACGGCCTGCCGGTCCGGCTCCTGGGCGATCGGGTGCTCCGGCAAGGCGCCTGGCGGGTGGCCGATCAGCTCGGCTGGGCGCAGACGGAGGCGGCCGAGTTCGTCGCCCTGACCCGGTTGCACGGCGACGCACTGGTGAGCGGAGCGCCGCATGTGTACACCGGAGCGGATGCTTTGGTGCGGATCGTGCCGGTCGACGACATCCTCGGCTGAGCGGTCCTCGCGTCAGGAGACGATCGCGAGCCCGCGGCCGCGCAGAGAGCGCGCCTCCGCATCCAGAGCCGCCAGCAGCCGGGCGTGGGTGCCGACGATGTGCTCGTGGATGCGTGTGGCCGCAGCGTCCGCATCCCGAGCGGCGATGAGACGCAGGATGTCGCGGTGCTCCTCCCACGCCTCGTCGCTGCGCGCCACCAGCCAGCGCGACCGCGCGAGCCGGGTCATCGCAGAGTCGACCGCATCGGCGAAGAAGTGGTTGCCGGACAGCGCGGCGAGCCGGACGTGGAACTCGGTTCCCGCGCGGACGGCGTCGTCGGTCGAGCGGCTGTGATCGAACCCGTCCAGGTGGGCGGCGACCGCGGCGATCTCCGTGTCGGTGGCACGCGCGCAACTCAACCGGACTGCGGCGGTCTCGACGGCATCCCGCAGCTCGCTGAGACTGGCGATCTCGCCGAGGTCGATGGGGGAGACCTGCCAGCCGCGACCATCCCGGGCGACGAGACCCTCCGCCTCCAATCGCATCAGAGCGGCGCGGAGCGGGGTGCGGGACGCTCCGAGCTCGGATTCGAGACCGCGCTCGGTGAGGCGCGACCCGGGCACCCGGTCGAGGTCGAGGATCTGCGCGCGAAGTCGTGCGTACACCTGCGGCTGCTCGGGCACGGGATCCTCCTTTGGTATACCGGCGTGGTATACCGCTAGGGTATACCCGTGAACGGTCGAAACCTACGACATCCCCGCCCGTGGCTGATGCTCGCGTTCGGAGTGCTCGCGCAGGCCAGTTCGACGGTCTTCGTCTCGACACCCGCGTTCCTCATCCCGCTGCTGCACACCGAGCGCGGGCTGAGCCTCGCCCAAGCGGGCCTGCTCGCGTCCGCGCCCACCCTCGGCCTGGTGCTGACCCTGATCGCCTGGGGAGCGCTGAGCGACCGGATCGGCGAGCGGTGGGTGATCTCCGCGGGCCTCGCGATCACCGCTCTGGCGGCCGTCGTCGCGATGTTCGTCGACTCCTACGTGGCGCTCGGTGCGCTGTTCCTGGTCGGCGGGATGGCCGCGGCCAGCCCGAACGCGGCAAGCGGACGGGTCGTCATCGGGTGGTTCCCCAAGGAACGGCGCGGCCTGGCCATGGGCATCCGGCAGATGTGCCAGCCGCTGGGCGTGGCGATCGCTGCGATCAGCGTCCCCATCCTCGCCGCCTCCGGAGGGATCGCGGCGGCCCTCGTCGTCCCGGCCGTGCTCTGCGGGGTGTCGGCGGTGCTGTGCGCCGTCGGGATCGTGGACCCGCCCCGTCCCCCTCGTCGCCCCGCCGACGGTGCCGCTGCGCATCCCCAGGCGGTATGGAGGCCCTACCGCGAGACGTCGCTGCTCTGGCGCATCCACGGGGTCTCCATGCTGCTCGTCGTGCCGCAGTTCACCGTCTCGACCTTCGGTCTGGTGTGGCTGGTCTCCCAACTGCATTTCGCGTCGCTCGCGGCAGGAATCGTGATCGGAGTCAGCCAGTTCGCCGGCGCGATCGGCCGCATCGGTGTCGGCCTGCTCAGCGACCGCGTCGGCAGCCATCTCCGTCCGCTGCGCTGGGTCTCGCTGAGCGCCGTCGGCGTGATGCTGCTGATGGCGGCCGCCTCGGCGCTCGGCTCGGTGGCGGCCGCGGTCGTTCTCATCGTCGCCGCCATCGTGACCGTCGCCGACAATGGGCTCGCGTACACGTCCGTCGCCGAGATCGCCGGTCCCTTCTGGTCGGGACGAGCCCTCGGGGCGCAGAACACGGGCCAGTTCCTCGCAGCGTCCGTCGTCGGTCCGGCCGTCGGGGCGTTGATCGGCTGGGTGGGCTACCCCCTCGCGTTCGCCCTCGTGGCGGTCTGCCCGGCCGTCGCCACGCCGCTGGTGCCGCGTGACAGGGAGCTCGTCGCCGTACCCGCGTAGCCTCCTAGACTTCAAGGATGCGCATCGACATCGTCACCATCTTCCCGACCTTCTTCGATGTGCTCGACATCTCGCTGCTCGGCAAGGCCCGTCAGACGGGGCTGATCGAGCTGGGGGTCCACGACCTGCGCGACTTCACGCACGACCGGCACCGCACCGTCGACGACACGCCCTACGGCGGGGGAGCCGGGATGGTCATGAAGCCGGAGCCGTGGGGCGAGGCCCTGGACGGCATCCTGGAGGCGGGAGCGGACCCGGTGGTGATCTTCCCGTCACCCGCCGGCGAGGTGTTCACCCAGGCGACCGCGCGCGAGCTCGCGCAGGAGCAGCACCTCGTGTTCGGTTGCGGACGCTACGAGGGCATCGACCAGCGCGTCTTCGACGACACGGCAGCGCGGGCGCGCGTGCGGCTGATGAGCATCGGCGACTACGTGCTCAACGGCGGCGAGGTCGCCACGATGGCGATGATCGAGGCGATCGGGCGGCTCATCCCCGGCGTGGTGGGCAACCCGGAGAGCCTGGTGCAGGAGTCGCACGAGGACGGCCTCCTCGAGTACCCGAGCTACACCAAGCCGGCGCAGTGGCGGGGCCGCGAGGTCCCGCCGGTGCTGCTCTCGGGCAACCACGGCGCCGTCGACGCCTGGCGCCGCGAGCAGCAACTGGCTCGCACGCGCGCCGTCCGTCCCGACCTCCTCCCGTAACAGGAGCCCGCGAGCGGAGCCCGCGAGCACAGGAAAATTGTTGCGTTCGCGGCTCGGCGGCGACAATTTTCCTGTGCTCGGCGGCTACGGGGCGGTGAGGATGAGGGGGGCGTCGTCGGTGATCGCGATGGTGTGCTCGGAGTGGGCGCCGCGGGAGCCGTCGGCGCTGCGGAGCGTCCAGCCGTCGGGGTCGGTGTAGATCTCGTCGGTGGTCTCCAGGAACCACGGCTCGATCGCGATGACGAGTCCGGGGCGGAGCGGATAGCCCCTGCCCGCCCGGCCGTCGTTGGAGATGTGCGGGTCTCCGTGCATGGTCCGCCCGACGCCGTGCCCGCCGAACTGCGTGTTGATGGAGTACCCCTCGGCGTGCGCGACGGCGGCGATGGCTGCCGAGATGTCGCCGATCCGTCCGCCTGGCTGTGCCGCGGCGATACCCGCGGCGAGCGCACGGCGGGTCGTGTCGATGAGGCGGAGGTCCTCGTCGCGCGGGGTGCCCACGACGAGACTGACCGCGGAGTCGGCGACCCAGCCGTCGACCGAGGCGGCGAAGTCGAGGGTGAGGAGGTCGCCATCCTGCAGCCGGTAGTCGTGCGGCAGACCATGCAGGACCGCGTCGTTCACCGAGGTGCAGATGACCTTGCCGAACGGGCTGGCGCCGAACGACGGGTGGTAGTCGATGTAGCAGGATTCGGCCCCGCGACGACGGATGAGCTCGTGGGCCAGCGCGTCCAGCTGCAGCAGGTTGACGCCGACGCGGGCGGCGGCCGCGGTCTCGGCCAGCACCTCGGCGACGAATCTCCCGGCCGGACGCATCTGCTCGATCTCGGCGGGGGTCCTCAACTCGATCACGCGGTTTCCTCTCGACGTCGTACCCGTCCAGTCTTGCAGGTGGGCGTGCGGGAAACCCGCAGCCCCAGTACAGGCTGGCGCCGTTACGCTGATCACGTGATCATCCGCAAGGCGTTCTACTGGTGGCTGTTTCCGGCTGCTGTGGTCCTACCCGTCTGGGTGCTGGTCGGCTGGGCCGCCTTCAGCCAGGGCAGCGGGTGGTCCTTCCTCGGGCTGCTCGTGCTGTGCCCCATCCTCTTCGTCGCCATGCTCGTCGTCAGCGGCATCGTCATAGCGCGCCGGAGCGTGCGAGAGAAGCGAGCGGTGTCGTGGTGGGATGTGGCTCTCTTCGCCGCATGGCACCTCACCGTCATCGGCTTCGGGTTCTTCGTCCCGGGCCTGACCGGATGGTTCGCGGTCGCGGGCATCCTGCTCTTCATCGCAACGTTCTGGGTCGCGCTGTGGCAGCTGCTGACCGAGACCCGGGCGCGCGTGCAGCAGACGTTCGCCGCCTACGAGCGGGCGGCGCAGCCGAAGGTGACCGAGTATCCGGCGAGCGACCCTGTCGACGCCGGCGAGTACATCGTCATCGAGGAGCGCCGCGACCGGGAGTGACCGGCGGTCTCGAACCCGGCCGCTTTGGCAAACGGGCCCCGCACATGGCAGAATTGACCCTTGTGCCGCGGCCAGGCTCTGCCACAGGGGAGCCAGCACTTCTCGCGGACACCCACATACCGAATTCAGACGGCCGGCACTCCATATCGAACCGGCCCCCAAGTCCGTCCCCGACCTGCGGCGGGTACAGAGAGCGAACAGCCATGCACATCCTCGACCAGCTCGACTCCGCTTCGCTGAAGCAGGACATCCCTGACTTCCGCGCGGGCGACACCGTCAAGGTGCACGTGAACATCATCGAGGGCACCCGCTCCCGTGTCCAGGTCTTCCAGGGCGTCGTCATCGGCCGCTCCGGCGAGAGCGTCCGCGAGACCTTCACGGTCCGCAAGATCAGCTTCCAGGTCGGCGTCGAGCGTACCTTCCCGGTTCACTCCCCGGTCATCGACAAGATCGAGGTCGTCACCCGCGGTGACGTGCGTCGCGCGAAGCTGTACTACCTGCGCGAGCTTCGCGGCAAGAAGGCGAAGATCAAGGAGAAGCGCGACAACTGATCGCCGCTCCTCGAGCATCCCGAGCTCCCGGTCCGATTTCGGACCGGGAGCTCGCTCGTTTCATGGCCGGTTCCGGGCGTCCGAGCGATTATCCTGAAACCCTCGGCAGGTTCGGCAAGCGGAGGAGTGACGAGCGGATGATGACCCCGGTGTCGCCGTCGCTGCGATTCGAGAAGGCCCTCTACCGCGACGGCGTGACGTCGATCGTGGGGGTGGACGAGGTCGGTCGCGGTGCACTCGCCGGCCCGGTGGCGGTCGGAATGGTCGTCATCGACACGGCAGTCAAGCGGATCCCGCCGGGGCTTCGCGACTCGAAGCTGCTGCCGGAGCCGGTGCGCGAGAAGCTGGATCCGCTGTGCCGCAAGTGGGCCATGTATCACGCGGTCGGCCTTGCGTCGGCCGCCGAGGTGGACTCGCTCGGCATCATGCGCTGCCTGGGGCTTGCCGGAGCCCGAGCGCTCGCCCAGCTGGAGGAGCAGGGTGCGCTCGTGCACGAGAGCACCCTCATCCTCGACGGCAACTACGACTACCTCAATCCGGTCCTCCTGCGGCCGGCCAAGGTCGTGACCCGCATCAAGGCGGATCGCGACTGCGCGTCGGTCTCCGCCGCATCCGTCATCGCGAAGGTTCATCGTGACCGGATGATGATCGCCCACGACCGGGATTACCTGGGCTACGGCTGGGCCAGCAACAAGGGCTACTCGTCCGCGGAGCACTTCGCCGCGATCGCCGAGCTGGGGCCGAGCGAGCTGCACAGACTCACCTGGCTGAAGCAGCCTGCGCTGATCGACTTCCCCGACGAGGACACGCTGTCCACAGACGAGGCGTTGTCCACAGCTTTCTGACGGCGACGCGCTCCCGCCGTATCCGGCATAGACTTGACGGACGATGGATGAAGACGAGTTCGACGACTACGACCGCGAGGTCGAGTTGGCTTTGTATCGCGAATACCGGGACGTCGTCTCGCAGTTCAAGTATGTGATCGAGACGGAGCGCCGTTTCTATCTCGCCAACGAGGTGGAATTCGTGCGCCGCGACACGGAGCACGACTTCTACTTCGAACTGACGATGAACGACGTCTGGGTGTGGGATGTCTACCGCGCCGACCGGTTCGTGAAGTCCGTGCGCGTCCTGACGTTCAAAGACGTCAACATCGAGGAGCTGTCCTCGAAGGAGTTCGAGCTTCCCAAGGAGCTCGCGCTCGACGAGTGAGCCCTGCGGGCCCGCGAGTCGGATGAATCACCGCTCGTAGGTGCCGTCCAGTCGGCCGCGCGCCAGCACGTGGCCTGCCATCGTCGCCATCACCGTCGACGGGCGGAGCGAGTCGTCCCCGGGTATCGCCCGGTCCAGGGCGTACAACTGAAAGGCGTACGTGTGCGGGCCGTGGCCCGGGATGGGACGCGGCCCGTGATAGCCCCTGCGCCGGAACGATCCGAGCCCGGCGCCGTGGACGGAGCCTGCTCCGAGCTCGCCCTCGGCGACTCCCTCCAGGTCCGGAGCGAAGCGCGCGACCGCATGGACGATGGGGCGGGAGAACGGGACGTCCCGGTCTTCGACCACGAGGACGAGTTGCCTGGTTCCGGCGGGAACACCCGTCCACTCGAGGGCGGGTGAGACGTTGTCTCCGACCGGGTGACCCGCGGCTCGCCGGGGCATCGGGGCACCGTCCTCGAACTCGGGGCTGGTCAGGCCGATTGTGGCCGGAGCGTCGAGGAGTTCCCGGTTCCAGGCGAGCGTCTCCTCTCCGGCACGGCGGTTGCGAAGGAGATGACCGAGCCAGGGCATGGCGGTCCTTTCGGTGGGGGTGGGTCCACGCTAGCGGGTCCGCGTCGACCTGTTCACACGCCGTGCGAGCCGCATCCTTTCCACAGATTCGTCCTTCGCCGCCCTACCGATCAGCATCCCGCCGAGGCTGGATGACGGAGGTGCACATGGCACAGAAAGACGAATTGGGACGCCGCGGCGAGCAGGTCGCGGCCGAGTGGTTGCAGGAGCGTGGCTACGCCCTGATCGACCGCAATTGGCGATGCCGGTCAGGTGAGCTCGACCTGGTGCTGCGCGACGGCTCGACGATGGTGTTCGCCGAGGTGAAGACGCGCTCGTCGCTCGAGTTCGGGCATCCGTTCGAGGCGATCACGTCGCGCAAGGTGGCGCGGCTCCGACGGCTCGCTGCGGCCTGGTGCAGAGAGCGGGAGCCGGGCTCGAGCGGAGTCCGCATCGACGCGGTCGCGGTCACCGACGCCTGGAGTGAGCGCCCCACGGTCGAACACCTCACCGGGATCGCGTGATGACGCTGGCACGCACGTACGCCATCGCTCTCGACGGCGTCCGGGGGCATGTGGTCGAGGTCGAGGCGGATATCTCCGCGGGGCTGCCGGCGTTCGTGCTGATCGGCCTGCCGGACACCGCGCTCGGCGAGTCGCGCAAGCGCGTTGCGGCCGCGGCGGTCAACGCGGGATGCTCCCTCACGCAGAAGAAGCTCACGGTCAACCTGTCACCTGCGGCGTTGCCGAAACAGGGTTCCGGATTCGACCTGGCGATCGCGATCGCCTCGCTATCGGCCGCGGGTGCGGTCCCTCCCGCGGCAGCGGCGCACGCCGTCCACGTCGGAGAGCTCGGACTCGACGGTCGTCTCCGGCCGGTCCCTGGGGTGCTGCCGTCCGTGCTGGCCGCTCGGAATGCGGGGTTCGCGCGCGTACTGGTGCCGGCCGGAAGCGCCGACGAAGCCCGGCTGGTCGACGGAATCGAGGTGATCGGCGTCACGGGGCTGCGCTCGGCCGCGATCATCCACGGCGCCGACCTCGAGGCGGTCGACGAAGATCCGGTACCCCCGGCGGCCGCAGAGGTATCGTCCGCCGAAGAGCCGGACATGTCCGAGGTGGCCGGGAACGAAGAGGCCGTCGAAGCCCTCGTGGCTGCGGCGGCGGGAGGACACCACCTGTCCATGGTGGGTCCACCCGGCGCTGGAAAGACGATGCTGGCGCGACGGCTGCCCTCGCTCCTGCCCGATCTTTCGGATGCGGATGCGCTCGAGGCGACCTGCATCCGGTCGCTCACGGGCCTGGGCGTGGGAGCGGAGCTGGTGCGGCGGCCGCCGTTCGAAGCGCCGCACCACACGGCGTCGGCGGCGGCGCTGGTCGGGGGAGGAAGCGGGCGGATCACCCCCGGCGCGATCGTGAGGGCCACGCATGGCGTGCTGTTCCTGGACGAGGCGGCCGAGTTTCCGCCCTCCGTGCTCGACGCGTTGCGCCAGCCGTTGGAGAGCGGCAGCATCACGATCCACCGGGCACGCGGGGCCGCGTCGTTCCCCGCGAGGTTCCAGCTGGTGCTCGCCTCCAATCCGTGCCCGTGCGGGCACTATGGATCGTCCGATGCCGAATGCACCTGTTCTCCGATGGCGCGCAGGCGATACCTCGCCCGCATGTCCGGACCGCTGATCGACCGGGTCGACATCCGCCTCAGCGTGCGCAGGCTCGGCCTCGCGGCACTGAGGTCGGCCTCGCAAGCGCAAGCCCCGCTTCGGACCAGCCATGATCTCCGGCTTCGCGTCGGGGCGGCGCGGGAACGCGCAGCGGAGCGGCTGGCCGGCACAGGGTGGGTCCGGAACGCGGATGTAGCCGGCAGCTGGCTCCGGTCGGGTAGCCGTCGTCTCGGGGGCACGGCCATCGCGCCTCTCGACCGCGCCCTGGAGCGCGGGTCCATCACGATGCGCGGCTACGATCGCACGCTGCGGCTCGCCTGGACGCTGGCAGACCTGGACGACGCCACGTCTCCCGACGTCGACCATGTCGGACGTGCCCTCTTCCTCCGGCGGGGGATCGGCGCATGAGCGCCGCGTGTGATCGTTGTGCTGTCGCTCAGCACGTGTCCGCGAGCGTCAGCGAATGCGGGAGCGAGACAGCGCCGCGTGCGAACGCGCAGGCGTCGGTGCCGGTGGTGCCGGTGCCGGCGGCGGCGGGATCCGCGCCGGCAGGGTCGGTGCCGGCGGTGCAGGCAGGGTCGGTGCCGGCAGGGTCGGTGCCGGCGGGGTCGGTGCCGGCGGCGTCCGCGATACCGGGCATGAGCGGGCAGGAACTCGACCGGCTGCTGGGACCGGTGCTGGTCGCGGACGGCTCCGAGAATACGTCGGAGGCCGGTAGCGCACTGGCAGAGGACC
Organism: Leifsonia sp. T36S-04; assembly: GCF_042465655.1. Taxonomy (GTDB): domain Bacteria; phylum Actinomycetota; class Actinomycetes; order Actinomycetales; family Microbacteriaceae; genus Leifsonia. The sequence continues at coordinate 1,785,001 of NZ_CP146286.1, read as the reverse complement.
GCTTCGCGCGTGCAGCGCTGGGAACCGCGATCGAGCCGGGCGACCTCGAAGCCGGTCGGCTGGTGAGCGCACTGGGGCCGGTGCGCCTGCTTCACGCGATCGTGGACGGGGTGGATGCTGCGGGACTGCTCGCCGAGGTCCGCTCACGCGACCAGGGAGACGAAGGGCTCGCGCGATTGCCGTCGAGCTGGGAAGAACAGTCGTCGAATGATCGGGACACCGCTGCCGCGCTTGAGCGGCGTGTAGCCACGGCGCTGGCTCGGTGGAGACCGCGCCTATCCTTCGCAGAGTCGGCACGGTCGATCGAGCGAGCGGCGAGAATCGGAGCCCGACTGCTGACTCCAGACTCTCGATGGTGGCCCGCGGGTTTCGCCGGGCTGGACGACGGACCTCCGTTGGCGTTGTGGATCCGGGGGCACGCCCGGCACTTCGGACGGCTGGGCCGGTCGCTGGCGCTGGTCGGGGCAAGGGCCTCGACGGAGTACGGCGAGCACGTGGCGATGGAGAGCGCCGCGGGACTGTCCGACCGCGGCTTCGTGATCGTCTCGGGAGGCGCCTACGGAATCGATGCTGCTGCCCATCGGGCGACGCTGGCGAGCGGCGGAGTGACGATCGCTTTCCTGGCAGGGGGAGCCGACCGCCTCTATCCGGCGGGCAACACCGAACTGCTGCGGCGTATCGCATCGGAGGGGGTGGTGGTCGCCGAACTGCCGCCCGGGTCGGCGCCCACTCGCTGGCGCTTTCTGATGCGGAATCGGCTCATCGCGGCAGCGGCGACCGCCACGGTCGTCGTCGAAGCGGGCCACCGGTCCGGCTCGCTCAACACTGCAGGCCACGCGGCGCACATGGGAAGGCCCCTGGGTGCCGTCCCGGGAAGTGTGCTGTCTCCGGCATCCGCGGGATGTCACCGGCTGATCCGCGAGTACGCCGCGACCTGTGTGACGACACCCGACGAGATGGCGGAACTGGCGGATCCGTTCGGGAGCGGTAATCCACCACCTGATCCCGCCACGCCGTTCGCGCTGGTACGCGAGGGCGGTGACGGCGATGAGAGAGCCGTTCTCTCCGCGCTCTCGCGGGTGCGTTCGGAGAGCGCGGACGAGATCGCCGCCCGAGTGGCACTTCCCTTCACGAGAGTGGCCGCCGTGCTGGGGCGGCTCGACCTGGCGGACAGAGCACGCGAAAGCGCGGAGGGTGGTCCTTGATCGAGAAGAGAAGTGGCTAGTCGGCCCGCGCGTCGTGGGCCGAGGCGCACTGGCAGAGGGCGATGCTGGAGGGGTGAACCTGTCCGCCGCCATCGACGAGTACGAGCGCCACCTCCGTATCGAACGTGGCTACTCGCCTCAGACGGTGCGTGCGTACCGGTCGGACCTGTCGGCGCTCGCCGCGTTCGCACGGGGACGCGGCATCGGCTCGCCGGACGACCTGACGCTCGACGTGTACCGGGACTGGCTGTGGGACGCTTCACAGCGCGGGCTGGCGAAGTCGACGCTGGCCCGTCGGTCCGCCTCCGCGCGGGGTTTCAGCGCCTGGCTCGCCCGATCAAGTGCGACCACAGCCGACGACGGCCGCGGAATCGACGGCAGTGCCGGGTCTGAGACGACTCACGGCGCAACCGACGCGGCCGCCCGGCTGCGAGCACCGAAGGCCGACAAGACTCTGCCGAGGGTCATCACGCGCGAGCAGATCGATGGCATCCTGGAGCAGCTCGCCGTGCGGGCGGGGGAGGGCGACGCTGGTTCCCTTCGCGATGTCGCCGTCGTCGAGCTGCTCTACGCTGCGGGGATCCGCGTCTCCGAGCTCACCGGGCTCGATGTGGACGACGTGGATCTCGACCGGCTGACCGTCCGCGTCGTGGGCAAAGGCTCCAAGGAACGTGTGGTCCCGTTCGGGGTGCCGGCGCTTCGTGCAATCCGCGCATGGCTCGCCGCCGGGCGCCCGCTGCTCACCACACGTGCCTCCGGGCCGGCGCTCTTCCTCGGCTCGCGCGGCGGGCGGCTCGGCACCCGTGCGGTCTACGACCTCGTTGCCGGGCTGCTGGCGGATGTGCCCGGTCGAGGACCATCCGGTCCACATGCACTCCGTCACACGGCGGCGACTCACCTGCTCGACGGGGGAGCGGACCTGAGGGCGGTGCAGGAACTTCTGGGCCACGCCAGCCTCGGCACCACCCAGATCTACACGCACGTCTCCACCGAGCGTCTCAAAGAGGCCTACAAGATCGCCCACCCGCGCGCCTAGCGCGACCCGCGCTTGGCGCGACCTGCGCTTGGCGCGACCTGCGCTTGGCGCGACCTGCGCTTGGCGCGACCCGCGCTTGACGCGACCCGCGCCTGACGCGACCCGCGCCTGGCGCGCCTGGCGTGGTCCCGCTGCGTCCGACCCACGCGAGATTTGCGCCAAATCCCGGTTATCGCGTGCTCATAACCGCGATTTGGCACAAATCTCGGCCCGCTGAACGCGACCCGCCGCGCCGAGCGCGACCTCGCGACCGATGCGCCTGGTGCGAGCCGCGCGACCTGCAGCTCTGGCGCAACCGACGCGCCTGGCGCGACCGGCGCGTCTGGCGCAACCGACGCGCAAGCGTGACCGGCGCGCCCAGAGCGACCGGCGCCTTGCGCGACCCGCCCCGCTGAGCGTCACCCGCCACCACAGGCGCGTGTCGCGCGCTCGGCGCGCCTGTCGCCATCCCGCGACCGGCGCGCCGAGCGCGTCCCGCCATGACCGGCGCGCCTAGCGCGACCGCCGGCGCGCCCGGCGTGGTCCTGCTGCCGCGTCCGACCGCACACAAGATTTGCGCCAAATCCCGGTTATGAGCACGCCATAACCTCTATTTGGCGCAAATCGTCGCGCGTACGGCACGACGGGCGTCAGCGGCCCGCCAGGGGGAGCAGCACCGCGGGGGGAACCCTGCCGAAGAACAGCAAGGGCGACACATACTCGCCCTCCACGCGGACGCCGACGTGCACGCAGGTTCCGTCGCAGTGGCCGCCGGCGGCGACCGCGCCGACAACCGCGCCGCGCCCGACGACGGCGCCGACCGGCAGCTCCGAGGTGACAGGTTCGTAGCTCGACAGCACCCCGCCCCCGTGATCCAGCGTCAGCACAGGCCTGTCGACGACCACCCCCGAGAACCGCACGACCGCGTCATCCGGCGCCGCGACGGTCGCCCCGGGCAGCGCGGCGAGGTCGATGCCCCGGTGTCCCGCCGCGTACCGCGTCGCGGGGGCGGCGTACGCTCCCGTCAGCACATGAGACGGGAGCGGCCAGGCCCAGCCGCCTCCCCCCGGGATCGCAGACCGTTCCGTCGCTGCGACCGCTCTGCCGCCGTCGCCCGCGCCGCTGAGAAGGGCGGCCACCGTCAGGGCCACCGCCAGCGACCGCACGATCGCGAGCGGGCGCCGACCGACGTCGCCCATCCAGGAGCGAGCGTGCCGCATCCGGAACTCCTTTCACGTGAGGGGACCACTGCATCCACCCTGTCGGCCGATTTCGCAGTGGGCATCGTGGTCGCGCGATCGGTGGAGAGGGAACCCCCAACCGGGCTGGGGACAGCAGTCGAGCAAAACGGTTTCCCCCGGCCACTTCGCGGCGTAGCGTGTGGTTCGCCCTCGTGGCGCCCTCTGCGGGCGGCGCGAACACCGGGGCGAGTACAACCGAAAAGGGATGACATGACTGAAGAACGCAGGAATCCGAGCGCGACGGCCGACGAGCAGGCACCCCTACCGACAGCGAAGATGCGCAGGCGCGTGACCGGGCTGGCGATCGCGGCAGCGGTCGGCGGCTTCCTCTTCGGATTCGACTCGTCCGTCATCAACGGAGCGGTCGACTCGATCCAGCACAACTTCGGCCTGAACGCGATCATCACCGGTTTCATCGTCGCTATCGCCCTGCTCGGCTGCGCCGTCGGTGCCTTCATCGCGGGCCGTCTGGCCGACCGCTGGGGCCGCCTCAAGGTCATGCTGCTCGGCGCGGGACTCTTCCTCATCAGCTCGATCGGCGCCGGGCTCGCGTTCTCGGCCTGGGACCTGGGCCTGTGGCGCATCGTGGGTGGTCTGGGCATCGGCATCGCCTCGGTCGTCGCCCCGGCGTACATCGCCGAGATCTCGCCGCGGCAGTCGCGCGGACGTCTCGCCTCGCTGCAGCAGCTCGCGATCACGATCGGTATCTTCGTCGCACTCCTGTCCGACGCGCTGCTCGCCGGGATCGCCGGCTCGGCCGCGAGCCAGCTCTGGCTGGGGCTCGAGGCGTGGCGGTGGATGTTCCTGGTCGGCGTCATCCCGTCCGTCGTCTACGGGATCCTGGCCCTGCGGCTGCCGGAATCGCCGCGTTATCTCCTCGCCAACGGGCGCCACGACGAGGCCCGCGCCATCTTCCAGACGCTTGTGCCGGAAGGTGACATCGACCGGCAGATCGGTGACATCGAGAATGCGATCAAGGAGGACCGCGAGGGCGCGAAGGCGACGCTCGCGGGGAACCGTTTCGGGCTGAAGCCGATCGTGTGGATCGGCATCATCCTGTCCGTCTTCCAGCAGTTCGTCGGTATCAACGTGATCTTCTACTACTCGACGACGCTGTGGCAGGCGGTCGGCTTCACCGAGAAGAACTCGCTCCTGATCACGGTGATCACCTCCGTCACCAACGTCGTCGTCACCATCGTCGCGATCCTGCTCGTCGACCGCGTCGGCCGGCGGCCGATCATGCTCACCGGCTCCGTCGGCATGGCGCTCTCCCTCGGGATCATGGCGCTCTCGTTCACGTTCGCCGACAAGCACGGCTCCGCCGTCAGCCTCCCGAACCCGTGGGGGCCCATCGCTCTCGTCGCCGCCAATGCGTTCGTCGTGTTCTTCGGCGCGTCCTGGGGCCCGCTGGTCTGGGTCCTGCTGGGCGAGATCTTCCCCAGCCGGATCCGCGGAAAGGCGCTCGGCGTGGCAGCCGCCGCGCAGTGGATCGCGAACTTCCTGGTGACGATCTCGTTCCCGCCGATGGCGGACTTCTCGCTCCCGTTCACCTACGGCATGTACGCGGTCTTCGCGGCGCTGTCGTTCTTCTTCGTGTTCTTCAAGATCCCCGAGACGAACGGCATGGCGCTGGAGCAGGCCGAGACCCTGTTCAAGAACGCGGGCAACCGTGCCAGAGGTCCGCAGGTGCGGTCCAGCGGCGACTCGGCGTAGCCCCTTTCCTGCTAAGCTGTCTGGAGCACTCCGCTCGTCGGGGTGACTACGCGTGCCCACAATCTAGGCAGAGCTTCTCCGCCGAGACGTTTCCTCACCGAAACGGCATGCGCATCCACCGGTCTCCCTTCCACCCCACGGTTCCATCGTGCGGCGGAGGGGTGCGGATGTGCGCGCGGGGCACCAGGAGTGGCGGCCGTCGGCCGTCGCAGACAACCGCAAACAAAAGGAGAACGGCAATGGCCGTCGTAACCATGCGCCAGCTGCTCGACAGCGGCGTCCACTTCGGACACCAGACCCGCCGCTGGAACCCGAAGATGAAGCGCTTCATCCTCACCGAGCGCTCGGGCAGCTACATCATCGACCTGCAGCAGTCGCTCGCGTACATCGACAAGACGTACGACTTCGTCCGCGAGACGGTCGCCCACGGCGGCACCATCCTCTTCGTCGGCACCAAGAAGCAGGCCCAGCAGGCGATCGCCGAGCAGGCGACCCGCGTCGGCCAGCCCTACGTCAACCAGCGCTGGCTGGGCGGTCTGCTGACCAACTTCCAGACCGTGTCCAAGCGCCTCGCCCGCATGAAGGAGCTCGAGGAGCTCGACTTCGAGGGCACCACCAGCGGCTTCACCAAGAAGGAGCTGCTGATCAAGAAGCGCGAGCTCGACAAGCTCCACAAGTCGCTGGGCGGCATCCGCAACCTGTCGAAGACCCCGAGCGCGCTCTGGGTGGTCGACACCAAGAAGGAGCACCTCGCGATCGACGAGGCCAAGAAGCTGGGCATCCCGGTCATCGGCATCCTCGACACGAACTGCGACCCGGACGAGGTCCAGTACCCGATCCCGGGCAACGACGACGCCATCCGCTCCGTCACGCTGCTGACCCGCATCGTCGCCGACGCGGCGGCCGAGGGCCTCATCCAGCGTCACCAGAAGCCCGAGGACGGCGCCGAGCCCGCTGAGCCGCTCGCGGCGTGGGAGCAGGAGCTCCTGCAGGGCACCGACGAGGTGCAGTCGAGCGCCGAGACCACCAAGGCGGCCGACGCCGACCTGGCCGAGGCGAAGGCCGATTCGGCCGAGCTCATCGCCGAGGGTGAGGCCGACGCCGTCGAGGCCGAGGCGACCGAGGCCGAGACGGCCGATGTCGTCGCCGAGGTCGAGGGCGAGGCGGACGCTGCGGCCGACGCCGAGTCCAAGTAGTCCGCCTCCAACAACAGTCTTCGAGACAGAAGGTTCCAGTCAGAACATGGCAAACATCAGCATCGCCGACATCAAGGCTCTTCGTGAGCAGCTCGGCACCGGCATGGTCGACACCAAGAAGGCGCTCGAGGAGGCCGATGGCAACATCGAGAAGGCCACCGAGATCCTGCGCCTGAAGGGTGCGAAGGGCAACGCCAAGCGCGCGGACCGCTCCACCAGCGAGGGCCTCGTCACCGCCAAGGAGAACGGCAACGGCACCGCCACGATGATCGAGCTCGCCTGCGAGACCGACTTCGTCGCGAAGGGTGACAAGTTCGTCGCCCTGGCCGAGAAGGTGCTCGACGCGGCCGCCGCCGCGGGCGCCACCACAGTGGAGGAGGCCCTTGCGGCCGCCGCCGGCAGCCAGACCGTCGCCGAGCTTATCGGTGACGAGGCCGCCATCCTCGGCGAGAAGGTCGAGCTCCGCCGCATCGCCGTCGTGAACGGCGAGCACTTCGCGATCTACCTGCACAAGACCTCCAAGGACCTGCCCCCGCAGGTCGGTGTCGTGCTCGGCTACGCCGGCGACGACGCGGAGACCGCCCGCAGCATCGCGCAGCACATCTCGTTCGCGAACCCGACCTACCTCACCCGCGAGGACGTCCCGGCCGAAGAGGTCGAGAACGAGCGTCGCATCGTCGAGGAGATCTCGCGCAACGAGGGCAAGCCGGAGGCCGCGCTCCCGAAGATCATCGAGGGCCGCCTCGGCGCCTACTTCAAGCAGGTCGCCCTGCTCGAGCAGGAGTACGCCCGCGACAACAAGCAGACGATCAGCCAGGTGCTGAAGGACGCGGGTCTCACCGTGTCCGGCTTCGCCCGGTTCAAGGTCGGCGCGTAGCAGACGATGAAGGAGTCCGGATCGTGACAACGATCCGGACTCCTTTTCTGTGCGCGGCACCCACTAGCTTTAACCAGAACCACCGACGGAAGGACGTTGATCACGCATGACGGCAGACAACAAGAGACGCAGGGTCCTTCTGAAACTGTCCGGTGAGGCGTTCGGCGGCGGTCAGCTCGGGGTGAACCCCGACATCGTCAGCGGCATCGCCCGCGAGATCGCCCAGGCGGCTCAGGATGTCGAGATCGCGATCGTCGTCGGCGGCGGCAATTTCTTCCGGGGCGCCGAGCTCTCGCAGCGCGGAATGGACCGGGGACGCGCCGACTACATGGGCATGCTCGGCACGGTCATGAACTCGCTCGCCCTGCAGGACTTCCTCGAGCAGGCGGGCGCCGAGACGCGCGTCCAGTCGGCGATTTCGATGACCCAGGTCGCCGAGCCGTACATCCCGCGCCGCGCGGAGCGTCACCTCGAGAAGGGGCGCGTCGTCATCTTCGGCGCGGGCGCGGGCCTGCCCTACTTCTCCACCGACACCGTCGCTGCGCAGCGTGCCCTGGAGATCAGCGCAGACGTCGTCCTCGTCGCCAAGAACGGCGTCGACGGTATGTACGACGACGACCCCCGCACCAACCCGGACGCCCGCAAGATCGACCAGATCTCGCACCAGGAGGCGCTGCAGCAGAACCTCAAGGCGGTCGACTCGACCGCACTGAGCCTCTGCATGGACAACGGAATGCCGATGCGCATCTTCGGCATCGAGCCGGCGGGCAACGTGACGGCCGCCCTCCTCGGCGCCGAGATCGGGACTCTGCTCGGCTGACGCCGGGCGGCAGCGCAATAGACTAGACACCGACCCACCGATCTGAAGGAGACACCGTGATCGCGGATGTGATTTCCGATGCCCGCCAGCGTATGAGCAAGACCGTCGACGCGGCGAAGGAGGAATTCGGCACCGTGAGCGCGGGCCGCGCCAACCCGGCGCTCTTCCAGAAGGTCCTGGTCGACTACTACGGTTCGCCCACGCCGCTCGCTCAGCTGGCGGGGTTGCAGAACCCCGAGGCGCGCGTGCTGCTGGTCACGCCGTACGACAAGTCGGCGCTCAAGGACATCGAGCGTGCCATCGTCACCATGCCGAACCTCTCGGCCAACGTCGGCAACGACGGCGAGATCGTCCGCGTCACGCTGCCCGAGCTGACGGAGGATCGCCGCAAGGAGTTCGTGAAGATCGTCCGCGGCAAGGGCGAAGACGCGAAGGTCGCTCTGCGCAACATCCGTCGCAAGGCGAAGGACGACCTCGACGCGCTCAAGGGCGAGGTCGGCGACGACGAGGTGTCGCGCGGCGAGAAGGAACTCGAGACCTTGACGCGCACGCACGTCGACGCCGTCGATGAGGCGTTGAAGCGCAAGGAAGCCGAACTCCTCGAGGTCTAGCCGATGAGCGACGACAGCAGTTCCGGTCCGCCGATCCCGCCGGTCGCGGCAACGCCGCCCGGGAGAGTGCCGGGGCCGGACGAGTCGGCTCGGCGGGCCAAGCCGCGTTCGCGCGAGGAGTTGCGTGCGCAGGTGCAGGCGACCCGCGCCGACTTCGAGCGTCAGGTCCAGGTGCGCAAGGCGCAGCTCGACGCGACCAATGAGCGCATCGCCGAGCGCACGGGCCGTAACTTGATCCTCGCGACCGTGATCGGACTCGTCGTCGGCGCTCTGGTCGTCGTGAGCCTGATCTTCATCAAGGAGCTGTTCCTCGTCTTCGGGATGGCGATGGTCGGCTTCGCCGCCTTCGAGCTCGCTCAGGCCTTCCGCGGTTCCGGTCGACGCGTTCCGCGCATCGCCACGGTGGTCGCCGCCGTCGGCATCGTTCCGGCGACGTTCTTCTTCCATGCGGGCGGTCAGCTGGTCGCTCTCTCTGCCGGAATCGTCCTGATCGTCGTCTGGCGCCTGGTGGAGGAGGCGGCCGTGCCCTCGGCCCGTCGCGGCGCGCGCGCGCTCGGGGTGGACGTGCTGTGGTCCGTGTTCGTCCAGCTGTACGTGACGCTGCTCGGCAGCTTCGCGATCCTCCTGCTGGCCGAGCAGGGCGGCGAATGGTGGGTGCTCGCGTTCCTGATCCTCGTGGTGTCGGTCGACACCGGCGCCTATGTCAGCGGGCTGTCGTGGGGCAAGCACCCGATGGCGCCCACGATCAGCCCCAAGAAGACCTGGGAAGGCTTCGCCGGAGCCGCGGCGGCCGCGATCATCGCGGGCATCCTGCTCTCCGTCTTCATGATCGGCGAGCCGTGGTGGTTCGGCGTCGTCTTCGGCGTCGTCATCCTGCTCACCGCGACCGCGGGCGACCTGGCAGAGTCGCTGATCAAGCGCGATCTGGGGATCAAGGACATGAGCTCGTGGCTCCCGGGGCACGGCGGCTTCCTGGATCGTCTCGACTCGATCCTTCCGTCCGCTGCGGCCACGTACGTGCTGTTCCTGATCTTCCGATGAAAGAATGACCGAGTGACCACCTTTCCCCGCACCTCCACGTCCGCGAAGGGCTACGACGTCGAGCAGGTGGATGAGTTCCTCGCGACCGCCCGCCGCTCGTACGACGGCGACGAAACGGCTCCGGATCTCACCGCGGCCGACATCCGTCACACCGCCTTCGCGATGATGAAGGGCGGCTACTCCACCACTCACGTCGACGCGGCGCTGGAGCGGCTGGAGGACGCGTTCGCGGCCCGCGAGCGGGAGGCCGCACGCGCCAGGCAGGGCGATGCCGCCTGGTTCGAGGAGGCGCGCACCACGGCCCAGGTCGTGCTGAACCGCCTCGATCGCCCGCTGGGGCACCGTTTCGAGCGCGTCAGCTTCCTGACTCTCGGGTACAACCGCAACGATGTCGACCGGTTCGCGAACCGGCTGGTGCGGTACTTCCAGGACGGCAGGCCGATGAGCGTCGAGGAGGTCCGGACGGTCACATTCGGCGAGCAGCGCGGAGGCTACCGGGAGGTGCAGGTCGATCTTCTGCTCGACAGCGTCACCGATGTCATGCTGGCGGTTCGCTGAGTGCGGGGGCGGAATCTTGGGTTTTCGACCGATCTCCGTTATCGTTCTGTGATCGTGGGTAGACGAGAAGAAGCAGCAGCAGAGCTCGTGCCGCTGACTCCGGCCAACCCGGTCGGCGTCGCATTCAAGCGGGCGCGGCGTCCGCACATCCGGTCGCGCGCAGCGGTGTGGGGTTTCGCCTTCACCGCCGCCGTCGGTTTCGCCCTGGTCAACGTGGTCGATCCGTTCTCCGGTACGACCACGACGCCGGCCTACGCCGAGGCGATGCAGAGCATCCCCACCACCCAGCGCTACGACAGCGCCGATTCCCAGAACCTCACGGCTCCGGACTCTGCGGCCCTGACCATCACGCGCGACGCGGTGACCGTCAAGGACAAGCCGAAGCCCCCGCCACCGCCGCCTCCCGCGCCGACCCCCTCGGCGAAGAAGTCGTCCGGCGGCAGTGCCCCGACGGCGCCCATCCCGAGCCCCGGTACCGCGAAAGACATCGCCTACCAGATGATGCAGGCGCGCGGCTGGGGCGACGACCAGTGGGGCTGCCTCGACCAGCTGTGGGCCCGCGAGTCCGGCTGGCGTGTGAACGCCTCCAACCCCAGCGGGGCCTACGGCATCCCGCAGGCGCTTCCCGGCAGCAAGATGGGCCCCGGATGGGAGACGGACGCGTCGGTCCAGATCAACTGGGGACTCGGGTATGTCGGCGGCCGTTACGGTACTCCGTGCGGCGCGTGGGCGCACTCGGAGGCAGTCGGCTGGTATTGACCCCGGGTAGTGACCCGCGGGTGCTGACCTAGACTTGTTGCATGCCGCGCTCGAACCGTCCCCGAAGCCGTCCCGGCGGGGCACGGGACGACGAGCCCGACAGCCTTGACCGCTTGCTGGCCGGTTGGCGACGCACGGAGAACCGCCGCGGCGTCAGCTGGAACGTCCAGCCGGTGTCGGCCGTCCAAGCGCAGAAGACGTATGTCTGCCCGGGATGCGGGCGCGACATCGCGCCGGGAACCTCGCACGTCGTCACGTGGCGAGCCGACGGTGTCCTCGGCGACACCGCGGACCTGGAAGCGCGCAGGCACTGGCACGAGTCCTGTTGGAGGATCGCATGAGCACGGACAGCACGACGGTCGAGGTCCGCGGTGGGGTGGAGCTTCCCGCTCGCCGCGAGGACGTCGAGCTGCGCACCCGCGACGGACTGACTCTGGTGGGCGAGCTGGCCAGTCCGCTCGATCGCGTACCCGTGGCCACGCTCGTCACTCTCCATCCGCTGCCGACGGCTGGCGGCTTCATGGATTCGCACATCCTGCGCAAGGCGGCGGCCCGGCTCCCCGCGCTGGCCGACATCGCGGTGCTCCGGTTCAACACCCGCGGAACGGCGTCGCCCCGTGGACGCAGCCAAGGCTCGTTCGACGAGGGCGTGGGGGAGCGCTACGACGTGGAGGCCGCCATGGCCTTCGTCGCCGAGCGCGGCCTGCCGCATCCGTGGCTGCTGGGCTGGTCGTTCGGCACCGAGCTCGCGCTCATGCACGGCCGTGAACTCCCCGTCGACGGCGTCATCCTGCTCTCTCCGCCCCTGCACCGCGCACAGCCGAGGCATCTCGCGGCCTGGGCGGGGGACAGCCGCCCGATCGTCGCCCTCATCCCGGAGCTCGACGATTACCTGCGACCGGCGGAGGCGCAGGAGCGCTTCGCCCCGCTGCCCCAGATCGATCTGGTGAACGTCGAGGGCGGAAAGCACCTGTGGGTGGGCGAGAACCAGACCCGCCGCGTGCTGACCGAGATCGTGCAGCGGCTCAACCCGTCGGCCCTCCCGCTGCCCACGGAGTGGCCGCCGCCCGCCGCCTAGAGCTCGTTCTGCCGGGGGATGACGACCTGCTTCACGATGAGCAGGATGGCCGCCGCGAACGGGATGGCGACCAGCGCGCCGAGGATGCCCAGCAACGTGCCCCCGGCGAGTGCCGCGACGACCACGAGTGCGCCCGGGACCGAGACGGCCCGGTTCATGATGCGCGGGCTGAGGACGTACGCCTCCACCTGCATGTACACGAGGTAATAGATCGCGGCCGTGATCGCCGTCGGCGGCCCGGAGAGGAAGCAGACGGCGACGATGATCACGGAGCCCGTGATGGTTCCGACGAGCGGGATCAGCGAGAAGAAGAACGCGATCGACGCGAGCAGGATGGGGAACTTCGCGCCGATCACCGTCAGGAAGATGGCGCTCAGCACACCGTTCACCAGAGCGAGCGACACCTGGCCCATGACGTACTTTCCGACGGAGTCGGTGATCTGGTCGCCCAGGTCGGCGAAGCGTGCCCGGCGCGAGGCGGGCACCAGCTGGTAGGCGGAACGCTTGATGCTCGGCAGGGAGGCCGTGAAGTAGATCGTCAGGATGACGACGATGATGACTCCGAAGAGGCCCTGCACGATCCCGACACCGGTCTGCAGCACCTTCGAGGTGATGTCGGGCAGGTTCTTCTGCAGCCACTGCGTCACCGCGTCGATGTTCTGCTGGTTGACGATCGACGGGAACTGGTGCTGCAGGCTGAGGAACCAGTCCTCGGCGCCGCCGTTGTTCACCCACGAGATGGTGTTGTTGACCAGCTGGCTGGCCTGATCCACCGCGACCGGGACGATCGCCCAGATCAAGCCGATGAAGGCCCCGATGATGATCACGAGTGCCACGGTGAGCGCCAGCCACCGCGGGAAGCGCCGGCGCTCCAGGAACGAGATCAGCGGCTCGATGCCGAGCGCGAGGAAGAGTGCAGCGCCGATGTAGGTGATGATCGTCGCCAGGCTGACCACAGCGCTGAGGATGAGGATCCCGAGCCCGACACCGAGGGTTCCGATGAGGCCGAGGCGGAACGGGTTCTGGATCTTCACGTGCGTCCCCCTGGGATCATTCGCGGTCGGCGGTCACCTTCTCAGCCTGCTGCAGGACGCCCCGGAGGTTCTCGAAGTACCCGGCCACGGCCTCACGCTCGATCCTAATCTGCGTGAGACGCTCCTCGGCGTCCGCCACGAGGCGCAGCGTACGCTCTTCCGTCTCGGCCAGCAGAGCGGCGGAGCGCTCCTCGGCGTCCGCGATGACCGCGGCGGCCGTCTCCTCCGCCTTCTTGCGCGCCTCGGTCACGGTGCGTCGCGACTCCGCTTCGAAGGCCTCCGCCTCGGACCGGGCCTGCGCGGTGCGCTTGACCGCCTCCGCGAGCTGGAGGTTCGCCTCGTCGAGGTACTTCTGGGTCTGGGCGACGGCCTCCTGGTGGCGGGCCAGGTACTCCTTCTCGGCCTCGTCGCGACGTGCGCGCAGCTCGACGTCGAGGTCGATGCGAGCCTGCTCCAGCTCGCGCGTGCGCGCATCCACTTCTTCGAGGGTGGTGGTGCGCAGCGTGGTCAACTCGGTGTCGAGGGCGGCGCGGGAGGCTGCCGCCTCCTGCTCGAAGGCGGCGGTGCGCTCGGCGAGTTCGGCGTCCAGCGCCGTTCGGGCCGCGGCGACATCGCGGGCGAGTTCCGCCCGGGCCTCCGCCGTCTCCTTCTCCAGTGCGACGCGGGTCTGCTGGGCCTCGTCGGCCAGAGCGACGCGGGTGCGCTCGGCATCGCGCTCCAGCTCGAGCCGCTGCTGCTCGCGCTGATCGGCGAGCTCGTTCTCGGTGGACTCGCGGCGGTCGGTCAGTTCGGCGGTGGTGCTCCGCACGTCCTCCGCGAGCCGGCTCCTGGTCTGCTCCGACTCGGCGGCGAGCGCGCTCTTCGTCTGTGCGACCTCGGCCGCCAGCGCCTTCGTGGTCTGCTCGACCTCGGCCGCGAGGGCCGACTTCGTTGTGGTGACCTCGGCCTCCAGCGCGGACCGGGTCTGCTCCACCTCGGCTGCCAGCTCCGTCGTCGTCTGCTCGACCTCGGCGGCCAGCTGGGACTGCGTGCGCTCCACCTCGTCGGCGAGCGCCGCTTTGGTGGTGGCGACCTCGGTCTCGAGCGCCTTCTTGGTCTGCTCGACCTCGGCGGCGAGGGCGCCCTTTGTAGTGGTGACCTCGGTCTCCAGCGCGGAGCGGGTCTGCTCCACCTCCGCGGCCAGGCGCGACGTAGTCGACTCGACCTCCGCGGCGAGCCGCGCGCGCTCTGCCGCGAGCTCCGCCTCGACGGCGCTGCGCTCGCGGGCGATCTGGTCGGCGAGCGCAGTACGGGCGGAATCCACCTCTGTGGCCAGCTCGGCGCGAAGATCTGCGGCCTCGGCGTCGAGTTCGCGGCGCTGGCGCTCGGCCTCCGCCGCGAGCCGCGCACGCGTCTGCTCGACGTCGGCCGCGAGTTCGCTGGCCGTCTGCTCGCGGTCGGCGACGAGCTGAGCGGCGGTCGCGGCTCGGTCGGCCTCGAGAGCCGCGCGCGTCTCCGTCGTCTCCTTCTCGAGCGTGGTGCGCGTCTGCAGGGTGTCGTTCGCAAGCTGGGCGGAGGTGCGCTCCACCTCCTCGGCGAGCGCGGAGCGGGTCGTGGTGACGTCGTTCTCGAGTGCCGCGCGAGTGGAGGTGACCTCGTTCTCCAGCGCCGACTTCGTGGTCGTGACCTCCGTCTGCAATTCGGACTTCGTCCGTGCGACCTCCTCCGTGAGTGCGGAGCGGGTCCGGATGACCTCGTCGGCGAGTTCGGCCTTGGTGCGCTCCACTTCGTCGGCGAGGGCGCTCCGAGTGGAGGTCACGTCGGCATCGAGCGCAGAGCGCGCCTGCTCGACCTCGGCGGCGAGCGCGGTCTTGGTCTGCTCGACCTCTGCGGCCAGCGACTTGGTGGTCTGCTCGACCTCGGTCGCGAGGGCGAGACGGCGGGTCTTCTCCTCGTTCTCGAGGTCGGCCCGGGTCTGGGCGACGGCTGCGGCCAGTTCGGAGCGCTGCCCCTCCACCTCGGCTGCGAGATCGGCGCGCGCCTGGGCGGCCTCGGCGGCGAGCTCGTTGCGGGTCCGGGTCTCGTCGGCCGCGAGGCGGTCGGCCGTCTCGGCGACGCGACGCTCCAGTTCGAGGCGCGTCTGCGCGGCTTCGCGCTCGAAGGCGGCGCGGTCGTCCGCGAGGGCGTTCTCCAGTTCGGCCCGGCGCGTGGCGATGGTGCGGTCGAGCTCGGCGGCTTCGGCCCGGGCGGCTTCCGCTTCGCGGGAGGCGACGGCTTTGAGCTCGGCGGCCTCGCGGTCGGCCTCGGCGCGGACGGCGGCGGCCTCGCGCTTGCTGGTGGCGCGCAGCTCGGCGGCTTCTGTGGCCACCGCACCGCGGATGGCGGCGGCCTCGCGCATCGCGTCGTTGAGCAGGGTCTCTTTGTCGGCGCGCGTCTTGGTCAGCAGCTCGCCCGATTCGATCTGCGCGTCCTCGAGCAGAGTGGTGGCACGCGCCTGAGCATCGGCGAGGATGCGCTCGGCCTGCGCGGCCGCGGCCTTCTTCACCTTTTCGATCTCGGCGGCGACGCCGGCGCGGAGCTTCTCCGCGTCGATGTCGGCCTGCGCGATCAGGCGCGTCGACTGCTCCTCGGCGACGCGGAGGGTGGTCTCCAGCTTGGTGCCGAGGCCGGCGTAGGTGGGGCTGCCGACCTCCTCGATCTCGGCGTTGAGGTCTTCGATCCTCGCCTGGAGGCGCTTGATCTCCTTGGCCGAATCGGACGCCTGCGTGTTCGACTTGATCAGCTCGCGGCGGAGCTCCTGCAGAGCCTTGTCGACCTCGTCCTTGTCGTAGCCGCGGAAAGCTTGGGTGAAGGTGGATTCGTCGGTGGCCACTGTTGTTTGCTCCTGGGGGATTCTTCGGGTCGACCCGCCGCACGCGTGCCGGGTCGATCCTACAATTTGCTGTCTGCGCCCGCACTGGGGGCTGCACAGCCGTCCAGGCAAGGGTTAGCTGCCTTTCAGGGAGGTCGGGTATCGTCGTGTGACTGTGCCCGCCCCCGAACTTCGGCACATGAGGAGTCCTGCTTGCGTTTCGTACTCGCTATCGTCGCGTTCGTCGTCGCTGCCGTCATGATCGTGGCCGGCATCGCACAGCGCACTGTTTTCGCGCCGCCGAGCCATGTCGAGGCCGCCGCGACGGTGTCCGGAGACCCGCGCTACCTGGTGATCGACGGCACGGCGCTCAACGCGCATCCCGGGCAGCAGACCCTCACCGTCTCGGACGCTCCGCAGGGCGCCAAGCCCGTCGTGGCTTACGGCCGTACAGCGGACGTGAAGGCGTGGCTCGGCGATCAGAAGTACGTCGCAGTCCGCTATCAGAAGGCGACCAGCACGCTCGCGACGAAGACGATCACGCCCAAGCCCACCGCGACGGCCACGGAGGGCGACGACTCCGCAGCGGCCGCCACGGCGACCCCCACCCCCACCCCGGCACCGACAGCGTCGGCGGCGGCGGGCACCCCCACTCCAGCCGCCGTCGGCCCCAACCCGGCCGGCTCAGACCTCTGGCTCGAGGAGTTCGACGGCGCAGCGGCACAGGTGACGCGCATGAACATCCCCGACGACGTCAGCGTCATCGTGGCGTCCGACGGGCAGAAGGCCGCGCCGTCGCGGGTGGCGGTCACCTGGCCGGTCGACTCGAGCACGCCGTGGGCGTTCCCGCTCATCATCGGGGGCCTTATCCTGCTCGTCATCGGGATCGCCCTGTACCTCTGGGGCCTCTACACGCACCGCCGCTCGCGCGGTCCGCGCCGCAAGAGCGGTCCGAAGATGCCCAAGCTGCCCAAGGCCCCGAAGTACAAGCCGACCGCGATGATCGAGACCACGCCGCGCGGCCGTCGATCGACCCGCCGGGCGCGTGTCATGCTCCCGGCCGCACTCGCCGGTGCGCTCGCGCTGACGGGCTGCACCGCGGGGACGGATGCCGCTACGACGCCGTCCAAGAGCTCCACTCCGCTCGTCACCGAGGCGCCGAACGCGGCGGATCAGCTGCCGCCGGCCGTCACCGTCCCGCAGCTCCAGCGCATCGTGAAGCGGATCTCCGACTCGGCGGCGCAGGCCGACGCCCAGGCCAGCCCCGACCTGGCGAAGGCGCGGTTCACCGGGCCGGCCCTCCAGTTGCGCACGGCCAACTACGCCATCCGTGCGAAGAAGACCGATGAGCCTGCGCTGCCCGCCATCCCCGCGAGCCCGATCGTGCTGTCTCTGCCGCAGGCCACCGACGCGTGGCCGCGCACGGTCGCCGCGGTGATCGAGAGCCCCAAGGACGCGAAGGGCAACGCCCAGGCGCCGATCGCGCTCACGATGGTGCAGCAGACACCGCGTGACAACTACCAGGTCGAGTACGCCATCGCGCTCGAGCCGAAGGCGAAGGTGCCCAACCTGGCGCCTGCCAGCATCGGCTCCGCCGTGGTGCCGCCGGATTCGAAGCTCCTTGCGCTCGCGCCGGAGAAGCTCTCCGCTGCGTACGGCGATGTGCTCATGAACGGCGACAACAGCCAGTACGCCAGCCTGTTCAACGCCGAGGGCGACACGTTGCGTACGCAGGTGGGCGCCGACTGGAAGGCGAAGCAGAAGGCCGCTGTCCCCGCGACCGCATCGCTGACCTTCACGACCGGCCCCGGTCCGGGCAAGGACGTCGCGATGGCGACCAACGACTCCGGTGCCATCGTCTGGACCGACCTCCAGGAGTCCCAGGTGCTCAAGGTCGTCGAGGCCGGTGCAGAGGTCAGCGCCGGAGCGACGGCAGCGGCCCTGAGCGGCGCGGCCACGTCGAAGACGGGCATCCAGTCCGACTTCGGCTACCAGCTCGCGTTCTACGTGCCGCCGGCCGGCTCGAATGCGAAGATCACGCTCCTCGGTTTCGCCCAGGGCATGGTCTCCGCCTCGCAGATCCCGTAGGGGCGGCAGCGACGCGAGTATCGTTGATTCTTGTGCCGATCGCGCCACGCCGCACGAATCTGGAGGATCAATGAGCAACGTCCCGCCCCCGCCCACCAACCTGCGCGGAGCCATCGACTTGTCCTCGCTCGTCAACCGGCCCGACCCGGCGGCCGCCGCCTCGGGGCAGCCGGCGGCCGGCGAGCTGACGCTGCCGAGCCTGTACTTCGAGGGTACGGACGCCAACTTCAACGACTTCATCGACCTCTCGATGCGGGTGCCCGTGCTGGTCGATCTCGGTACCGAGCGGTCCGAGCAGTGGAAGCAGTTCTCGCCCCTGCTCGAGCGCGTCGTCGGCAGCTACGCCGGACGCCTGGTGCTGGTCAGGATCGACGTGGATGCGAACCCGCAGCTCACGCAGGCCTTCCAGGCGCAGGCGGTCCCGACGGTCGCGGCGCTCATCGGCGGCCGCCCGGTCCAGCTCTTCGCCGGTGTCGTGCCGGAGGAGCAGGTGCGCGAGGTCATCGAGCAGCTGCTCCAGCTGGCCGCGCAGAACGGTGTGACGGACACGGTGGCGGTCGAGGGAGGCGCAGCCCCCGAGGGGGAGCCCGGCGCTCCTGCGGAGCCCGCCCCCGAGCCGCCGCTGCCTCCGCTGCACGCCGAGGCGTTCGACGCCATCGACCGCGGAGACTACGAGGGCGCGATCCGGGCCTACCGCACGGCGATCGCCCAGGACCCACGCGACACCATGGCTGCGGCCGGACTGGCGCAGGTGAGCCTCCTGGCCCGGTTGAGCGGGCACACGGCCGATGAGCTCCGCGCGGGAGCCGCGGAGGCACCCGGAGACGCTCACGCCCAGCTCGGAGTGGCAGACCTCGACATCTCCGGCGGTCACGTCGAGGACGCCTTCGACCGCCTCCTGAGCCTGTTCCCGACGCTCGACGCCGAGCGGAAGGATGAGGTGCGCACCCGAATGCTCGAGTATTTCGAGATCCTGGGCGCGGACGACCCGCGTGTGGGCAAGGCCAGGGCTAGGCTGGCGTCGCTGCTGTACTGAGCCCGCCCTCCGGACGGCCGTCGGCGGCGATCCTCGCCCGCCTCACCGTTCAGGAGTGATCGCGCATGTCCCGTGTTCTCGTCGTCGGAGGCACCGGCCTGGCCGGGCGCGCCGTCACCGCCGAGGCGATCGACCGGGGACACGAGGTGGTCGTCGCCGCACGACGCGTGCCGGACGACGACGCCCCCCAGTACGTGAACGGTGCCGCCTACGTCACGGCGGACCTGGTGACCGGCGAGGGCCTTGAAGAGGCGGTCGATGGGGTCGATGTCATCGTCGACACCAGCAACGCCGCCGGAAAGCAGGCGGCGCACGTGTTCGCGACCGGGGCGCAGAACCTGGTCCACACCGCCGCCCGGTTCGGGGTGCACCGAGCAGTGCTCTTGTCGATCGTGGGCGTCGACCGCTCGGCCTACCGGTACTACCGCGCGAAGGCCGCGCAGGAGCGCGCCTACCTCGACTCGCCGCTCGATGCGCGGGTCGTCCGGTCCACTCAGTTCCACGACTTCGTGACGGCGATCTTCGACCGCGGGCGCCCGCTCGGTGCACTGCTGACCCCGACGGGGACCCGTTTCCAGCCCATCGCCGTCGGGGATGTCGCCCGCACGCTCGTCGACGTCGCGGACGGCGCGGGCCAGCCCGGCGACATCATCAACGTCGGCGGGCCGACCGTCGAGTCCGCTCGTTCGCTCGCCGAGCAGTGGAAGCGCGGGAGCGGGACGCGCCGCTTCATCATGCCCGTCCGTCTCGGCGGCGCGCTCGGCGCCACCTGGCGCGCCGGGCGCAACCTGGCGCCCGAGCACGCCGTCGGCGACGGCCTCGGCTACGGAGCCTGGGTCAGCTCCGCGGCTTCAGCCACAGGGCCCCGAGGGGCGGCAGGGTAAGCACCGCGGAGGCGGGACGGCCCATCCACGGCTCGTCCGCTGCGGTCACCGAACCCAGGTTCCCGACGCCCGAACCGCCGTACGCCTCGGCGTCGGTGTTGAGCAGCTCCTCCCACTCCCCGGCGAACGGCAGTCCCACCCGGTAATCGTTGTGGGGAGCGCCGGAGAAGTTGAAGATCGCGGCGATCGGGTCGCCATTGCGGTCCTTCCGCAGGAACGCGATGACGTTGCCCTGGGCGTCGGAGCCGTCGAGCCACTCGAATCCGGCCGGCTCGTTGTCGGCCACCCAGAGCTGCGGGGTGGCACGGTAGACGGCGTTGAGCTGCGCGACGAGGTTCCAGAGCCCCTGGTGGGCCGGCTGGTCGAGCATCCACCAGTCGAGCCCCCGCTCCTCGCTCCACTCGGAGAGCTGACCGAACTCCTGGCCCATGAAGAGGAGCTGCTTGCCAGGATGCGACCACATGAACGCCAGGAAGACCCGCACGTTCGCCAGCTGCTGCCAGTGATCACCCGGCATCTTGCCCAGCAGCGATCCCTTGCCGTGCACGACCTCGTCGTGGCTGATCGGCAGCAGGAAGTTCTCGCTCCAGGCGTAGACGAACGAGAACGTGAGCTCGCTGTGGTGGTAGCTGCGGTACATCGGGTCCTGCTGGATGTACTGGAGCGCGTCGTGCATCCACCCCATGTTCCACTTCAGGCCGAAGCCGAGGCCGCCGGATGAGGTGGGCGCGGTGACGCCCGGGTAGCTGGTGGACTCCTCGGCGATCATGACCGTGCCGGGGTTCCGCTTGTAGGCGGTGGCGGTGACCTCCTGCAGGAAGCCCATCGCCTCGAGGTTCTCGCGGCCGCCGTAGATGTTCGGCTCCCACTCGCCGTCGTTGCGGGAGTAGTCGAGGTACAGCATCGAGGCGACGGCGTCGACCCGGAGGCCGTCGACGTGGAACTCCTCGAGCCAGAACAGCGCGTTCGCCACGAGGAAGTTGCGGACCTGCGAGTTGCCGTAGTCGAAGATGTACGTGCCCCAGTCCTTGTGCTCGCCGCGCCGCGGATCGGCGTGCTCGTACAGGGGCTGCCCGTCGAACCGGGCGAGCGCCCAGTCGTCCTTGGGGAAGTGGCCGGGCACCCAGTCGAGGATGACGCCGATGCCGGCCTGGTGGAGCCGGTCGATGAGGTACTTGAGGTCGTCGGGCGAGCCGAAGCGGCTGGTCGGAGCGTAGTAGCCGGTCACCTGGTAGCCCCACGATCCGCCGAAGGGATGCTCGGCGAGCGGCAGAAACTCGATGTGCGTGTACCCGAGGGCGCCGACGTAGTCGATCAGCTCGTCCGCTGCTTCGCGGTAGCCCAGCCCGGGACGCCACGACCCCAGGTGCAGCTCGTAGACGCTCATGGGGCCGGCGTGCGGGTCGTGCGCGGCGCGGTCGCGCATCCACTGCTCGTCGGCCCACTCGTGGCGGCTGACGGTGATCCGGGATGCGGTGGCAGGAGGCGTCTCGGCGAACTGGGCCATCGGGTCGATCTTGCGCACCCAGCGGCCGTCCTGGGCCAGCAGGTCGTACTTGTAGATCTCGCCCTCGCCGAGGCCGGGGACGAACAGCTCCCACACCCCGGACGAGCCCATGTTGCGCATCGAGTGGAGGGTGCCATCCCAGCCGTTGAAGTCGCCGACGACGCGGACAGCCCGGGCGTGCGGTGCCCAGACCGTGAAGGCGGTCCCGACGACGCCGCCGAGGTCGCGCACGTGCGCCCCGAGCGCGGTCCACAACGTCTCGTGGCGTCCCTCGCCGATCAGGTGGAGGTCGAGCTGCCCGATCGTGGGGAGGAAACGGTAGGGGTCGTCCGAGGTCCAGCTGCTGCCGTCGTCGTAGCGTGCTTCGATCTGGTACGCGCCAGGGCCGACGATGTCGACGCCCTGCCAGACTCCGTAGCCGGCGTGCGCCAGCTCGACGTGAGCGCCGTTCGAGAGGATCGCGAAGACCTCCTTCGCCAGCGGCCGGAGCGTGCGGATGACCGTCACTGGGTCGGCGACGCCGGGGGCGGCGACCTCGTGCTGGCCCAGCACCGCGTGCGGGTCGTGGTAGCTGCCCGCGGCGAGGGCGGCCAGGACGTTCTCATCCAGCGGCGGGAGGTCGACGGCGGCCGCACCTTCGGGGATCGGGGACATGGCGGTACTCCTCAGTTGTTGCTGGTGTTCGATGGGCGCGGCATCAGGGGTCGCAGGTCGGTCCCGCATCGGTCAGAGCGGGCGGACGGACAGGATGTGGACGGGCTCGGTGAACGCGTCCAGGCGCACGTAGTTGTCGGTGCCCCAGGTCCACCGCTGTCCGGTCACGCGGTCCTTCACCTCGAACTGCGCGCCGACGGGGATGCCGAAGGCGGTCGGGTCGAGGTGGACGATCGTCTCGCGCACCGAGTGCGGGTCGACGTTCGCGACCACGATGACGGCGTCGGCCTTCCCGCTCCGGGTGAACCGGCCGTCCAGGTATTTCGAGTAGACGAGGATGCTGTCGTCGTCGCTCCAGTGGATGCTCAGGTTGCGCAGCTGCCGCAGCGCGGGGTGCTCGCTGCGTGCGCGGTTGAGCATGGTCAGATAGTCCGCCAGCGAGCGACCCTGCGCCTGCGCGCGGGTGTAGTCGCGCGGCCGGTACTCGTACTTCTCGTTGTCGATGTACTCCTCTGCGCCCGTTCGCGCGACGTTCTCGAACAGCTCGAATCCGGAGTAGACGCCCCACGTCGGCGCACCGGTGGCCGCGATGGCGGCGCGGATCTTGAACGCGGGCTGGCCGCCGAACTGGAGGTACTCGGTCAGGATGTCAGGCGTGTTCACGAAGAGGTTGGGCCGCAGGTAGTCGGCCGTCTCGTGGGCGAGCGAGTCGAGGAACTCCTCGAGCTCCTGCTTGGTGTTCCGCCACGTGAAGTACGTGTACGACTGCTGGAAACCGGCCTTGGCCAGGGTGCGCATCACGGCCGGACGGGTGAACGCCTCGGCCAGGAACACCACATCCGGATCGGTCGCGTTGACGGTGTGGATGAGCCACTCCCAGAAGTGCAGCGGCTTCGTGTGCGGGTTGTCCACCCGGAAGATGCGCACGCCGAGCGCCATCCAGTGCCGGACGATGCGCAGCACCTCCTGGCGCAGTCCCTCGTAGTCGTTGTCGAAGTTGATCGGATAGATGTCCTGGTACTTCTTCGGCGGGTTCTCGGCGTACGCGATCGTGCCGTCCGGGAGGGTGGTGAACCACTCCGGGTGCGTCTTCACCCAGGGGTGGTCGGGCGCCGCCTGCAATGCCAGGTCGATCGCGACCTCCAGCCCGGCCTGCTTCGCCTTTCCGAGGAAGAAGGTGAAGTCCTTCTCGGTGCCGAGCTCGGGATGGATGGCGTCGTGGCCGCCCTCTGCGCTGCCGATGGCCCACGGCGAACCCGGGTCGTTCGGGCCCGCCTCGAGCGAGTTGTTCGGGCCCTTCCGGAAGGACCGGCCGATCGGGTGGATCGGGGGCAGGTACACGACGTCGAAGCCCATTGCCGCGATCTCGGGCAGGCGCTTGGCGGCGGTGCGGAAGGTGCCCGACTGCCAGGAGCCGTCGGCCCGCTTCTTGGCGCCTTCGGAGCGGGGGAAGAACTCGTACCAGCTGCCGACCCCGGCGCGCGTGCGCTCCACCTGGATGGAGCGGGTGGCTGAGAGCGAGGGGAGACTGACCACCGGGCGCTCGGTGAGCACCTGCTGGATGCGGGCGTCGATCGCGGCCTGGAACCGCTCATCCACGGGTCGGGCGGTGTCGGCGACCGTTTTGGCCGCCTCGGAGAGGTGCCGGCGCTCCGCGGTGCTGCGACGCTTGTCCTTGGAGGCGGTCACCAGCAGGTCGTGGCCCGTCCGGAGCATGAGTTCGACGTCGATGCCGGCGGGGACCTTGACCTCGGCGTTGTGCCGCCAGGTGGCGTACTCGTCGGCGTAGGCCTGCACGCGGTAGCGCCACAACCCGGTCTGCTCGAGCTGCACCTCCACCTCCCACCGGTCGGTGCCGGGGGTGAGCGGGTGCATGTGGTGCTCGGTCTGCTGGCCGGCCGGGTCGAGCAGGATCAGGTCGACACCGATCTTGTCGTGGCCCTCGCGGAAGGCGGTGGCCCGGAACGGGATCACCTCGCCGCTGAACGCCGTCGCCGCCCACAGTCCCTCATCGACCTGGGGTGAGAGCTCCAGGATCGGGATGCGGGGGAGCAGAGGTTCGTAGGCAGGTTTCACCTCCTCCGCCGGGTCGGCCTTCGAGGTACTCGCCGTGGACGCCTCGGGCGCGGCGGCTGCTGTTCTGGTCGCTGCGTTCTTCACCACGCCCCCGAACGTACACTCATTAACCCACTCGCAATGTGGCTCCTTTAGTGTTGACCGAGTGAAGGCCATCCGTAGATTCACCGTCCGAGCCGTCCTCCCCGAAAACCTCTCCGCGCTGGAAGAGATCGCAGGCAACCTCCGCTGGTCGTGGCATGAGCCGACCAAGGAGCTGTTCGCCCGCATCTCGCCCGAGCTGTGGCAGCAGGTCAGACACGATCCGATCGCGCTCCTGGGCGCCGTTGACCCGTCGCGTCTGGCCGAACTGGCCGCGGATCAGGGGTACGTCGACTGGGCGAATCACATCCGCGACGACCTCCGGGCGTACCTCAGCGACCCGCGCTGGTACCAGTCGCTCGGTGACGGCGCGCCGAAGACCATCGCCTACTTCTCGCCGGAGTTCGGCATCGCGGCGACCCTCCCGCAGTACTCCGGCGGCCTCGGCATCCTCGCCGGCGACCACCTGAAGGCCGCGAGCGACCTGGGCGTCCCGCTCGTCGCCGCCGGTCTGTTCTACCGCTCCGGCTACTTCTCGCAGGCGATCACGCCCGACGGGTGGCAACTGGAGAGCTACCCCGTGCTCGACCCCGACGGACTGCCGCTGAGCGTGCTGCGCCAGCCGGACGGCACGCCGGTGCAGATCTCGCTGGCCCTGCCGGACGGTGTGCTGCACGCGCGGGTCTGGCAGGCGGCCGTCGGCCGCGTGAAGCTGCTGCTGCTCGACACCGACATCCCCGACAACGAGGAGCGCCTGCGGTCGGTCACCGACCGTCTCTACGGTGGCGGCGGCGAGCACCGCCTCCTGCAGGAGCTGCTGCTCGGCATCGGCGGAGCGCGCGCCGTGAAGGCGTGGACCGAGCTGACCGGCGCACCGGAGGCGGAGGTGTTCCACACCAACGAGGGCCACGCCGGGTTCCTCGGACTGGAGCGCATCTCCGACCTGATCGGCGACGGGCTCACCTTCGATCAGGCGCTGCAGGTGGTGCGCGCCGGAACCGTGTTCACGACGCACACGCCTGTCCCGGCAGGAATCGACCGGTTCGATTCCGCGCTGATCGAGCGCTACTTCTCGACGTCCCTGCTCCCGGGTGTCACCGCTTCGCAGGTGCTCCCACTCGGCGCCGAGGACTACCCCGGAGGTTCGGACGGGGTGTTCAACATGGCCGTGATGGGACTCCGCCTCGGCCAGCACGCGAACGGCGTCTCGAAGCTGCACGGCGACGTCTCGCGTCACATGTTCAACGGCCTCTATCCGGGATTCGACCCGCAGGAGGTGCCGATCGACTCCGTCACCAACGGCGTCCACGCTCCGACCTGGACGGACCCGATGCTCCGGGCGCTCGCGCTCGAACGGCTCGGGACCGAAGACACCACGCACGCCGACTGGGGCAACGCCTCCGCCGTCTCCGATCTCGACCTGTGGGGTGTACGCAACCGGATGCGCGAACAGCTCGTGCAGGATGCGCGCCGTCGCGTCGAGGCCGCCTGGCGCGAGCAGAACCCGGGCGGCATCGCGCCGGCCTGGATGGACGACCTGCTCGACCCGAACGTCCTCACCATCGGCTTCGCCCGCCGCGTCCCGACGTACAAGCGGCTGACGCTGATGCTGCACGACCCGGATCGCCTGCGGCGCATCCTCACCGACCCGAAGCGTCCTGTGCAGTTCGTGATCGCCGGCAAGTCGCATCCGGCCGACGATGAGGGCAAGCGTCTCATCCAGAAGCTGGTGCAGTTCGCGTCGGAGTCCGACATCCGGCAGCGGATGGTCTTCCTGCCGGACTACGACATCGGCATGGCGCAGCTGCTCTACCCGGGCACCGATGTCTGGCTGAACAATCCGCTGCGGCCGCTGGAGGCATGTGGAACCTCCGGCATGAAGGCGGCGCTGAACGGCGCGCTCAACCTGTCGATCCTCGACGGCTGGTGGAACGAGTTCTACGACGGCGAGAACGGCTGGGCGATCCCGTCCGCCGACGCGGCCGGGGATGGCGCCGAGCGCGACGCCCTCGAGGCCGAGGCGATGTACGACCTGATCGAGAACCAGATCGCGACGCGCTTCTACGAGCGCGACGGCGACGACGTTCCGACCGCGTGGGTCGCACGCATCCGTCACACGCTGGCGACGCTGTCCTCCCCGTTGTCGGCGGAGCGGATGGTGCGCGAGTACGTCGAGCGCCTGTACGTGCCGGCCGCCGACTACGAGAACCGTCTCAGCGTGAACGACTACGCCCAGGCGCGGTCGCTGGCGGCGTGGAAGGAGCGTGTGGAGGCCGCGTGGCCGGGCGTCAACGTCGCGCACGTCGACGCGGGCGGGGTGGATGCGGTGCCGCAGGTCGGCGACGAGCTCCACGTCCGCGCCCTGGTGCACCTGAACGGCCTCGCGCCAGAGGACGTGGAGGTGCAGCTCGTCTTCGGCCGCAGCCACGAGGGCGGCGACCTGGTCGACGTGCATCGCCAGGCGCTCACGGTCGACTCAGCGGTGCCGGGGACGCACGACGCGTCGGTCGCGCACGAGTTCGTCGGCACGGTCCGTCTCGCGTGGGCGGGCTCGTTCGGCTACACCGTCCGCGTGGTCCCCGTGAACTCGCTCCTCCTCACCCCCGCCGAACTGGGCCTGGTCACCGTAGCCTCCTAACCCCTCCCGCAGCCCGCGAGCACAGGAAAAGTGCGCCGATTCGGCCCGAACGGCCACATTTTTCCTGTGCTCGCGGGCTACGGGTCGGGGAGGGGTCAGCGGGTGAGGCGGACGGCGAGGACGGAGGTGGGGCCCACGGGGTGGGTGATGGTGGCGCCGTCGGGGGTGAAGCCGTTGCGGCGGTAGAAGGATTCGGCGCGGGCGTTGCCGTCCATCACCCAGAGGTAGGCGGGCGCGTCGCCGATGGCCGCGTCGAGGAGCAGCTGTCCTGCTCCTGTGCCGTATGCGGCGGCGAGGACGTAGAGGCCCTCGAGCTCGCGAGCGCGCGGTGCATCGTCGTCGCGGCCAGGTCCCGCGGTGGCCCAGCCGATGATCGTGCCGTCCCGCTCAGCGACGAACGCATCCGTCGTGCCGTCGACGAGGATCGTCACCCAGCCGCGCGCGCGACGCTCCTCGTCGAGCGACGCCAAGAAGTCGGCGGGCATGCGGCCGGCGTAAGCCTCGCGCCAGGCCGTCACGTGCACGTGGGCGATGCCGGCGGCGTCGTCGACCGTGGCCGGGCGAACAGTGATGGCGTCCATCCCGCGGCTCACTTCGCGATGGCGGCGAACGTCGCCCCGGTTGCGGCGATCAGGTCCCCCGGGGACAGCTCTATGTCGAACCCGCGCTTGCCGCCCGAGACGTAGACCGTGTCGAACAGCTGCGCCGACTCGTCGACCACCGTCGTGTGCCGCGTCTTCTGCCCGATCGGGCTGATGCCGCCGACGACGTAGCCGGTGCGGCGCTCGGCGACCGACGGCTCCGCCATGACGGCGCGCTTGGCGCCGACCGCAGCGGCGAGCGCCTTCAGGTCGAGCATCCCCGTCACCGGGACGACGCCGACGACGAGCCCGAGATCGGTGTCGGCGAGCAGGGTCTTGAACACGCGGTCCGGCTCCACGCCGAGCGCCTCAGCAGCCTCCAGGCCGAACGAGGGTGCTGCGGGGTCGTGCTCGTACGGATGCGCGGTGAACGGGATGCCCGCAGCGGTCAGGGCGACCGTGGCGGGTGTGCCCGCTGGGGCCTTCGGCCGCGCCATCAGCCCAGCTCCTCCACGCGCGGCCCGTTGGCCCGGTACAGCTGCATGGACGTGCCGCCGACCAGCCGCTCGTCTCCGGGCGCGAACTCCGTCGCGTCCTCCGGGATCGGGACCTCGGTCGCCGAATCCCACAGCAGCTGATACGACGTGACGCCGGGAGCCTGGGGGAGTGCGACCGTCACGTCGTCCTCGACACCGTGCACGATGAGCAGGATGCGGTTGAACTCCTCCGCCACCGGGGTCGACGCCGCCAGGTACTGCAGCGTCCGGTTCTCGGGCGAGTTCCAGTCCTCGTCGTCCATCCGCTGACCGGTCGCGTCGTACCAGTCCATGTGGCTCGCGTTCGGCGTGGCCTGGCCGGAGACGGCGTACCGGCTGGGCCGCAGGGCGGGGTTCTCACGACGCAGCTGCAGCAGGCGTTTCGTGGTCTCGTGCAGTTCGCGCTGCTCGCGCGTCGGAAGCCAGCTGAGCCAATTCAACTCGGTGTCGTGGCAGTACGCGTTGTTGTTGCCGCGCTGGCTGCGCCCGTACTCGTCCCCGGCCGTGATCATGGGGACACCGGCGGAGAGCAGCAGCGTCCCCATCAGGTTGCGGACGGCCTTCGAGCGCTCGAGGAGGATCGCCTCATCCACCGTCGGGCCTTCGACACCGTGGTTGAACGAGCGGTTGTTGTCGGTGCCGTCGTGGTTGTTCTCGCCGTTCCCCAGGTTGTGCTTCACGTCGTACGCCGTGAGGTCGGCCATGGTGAACCCGTCGTGTGCGGTCACGAAGTTGATGGAGGCGAGCGGCCCGCGCTCCGCCGAGAACGTGTTCGACGAGCCGGCGAGCCGGGTCGCGAAGCCGCCGATGCCGACAGGCGCCTGACCGTGGCGGCGCGCCTCCGCGATGTCCGCGAGCCAGAAGTTGCGCACCCGGTCGCGGTAGCGGTCGTTCCACTCCGACCAGCCCGCGTGCTCGCCGGTTGGGCCGGGGAAGTTGCCGGTCTGCCACCCGCCGAGCCCGACATCCCACGGCTCGGCGATCAGCTTCACGCCCTGCAGCGCCGGGTCCGACTGCGCGGCGACGAGCAGTGGATGGTCGCGATGGAATGCGACGTCGGCACCGCGCCCGAGGGTCGCGGCGAGGTCGAACCGGAAGCCGTCGATCTGCATCTCGTTCGCCCAGTAGCGGAGGGAGTCGAGCACGAGCCGCTGGGGAACCGGGTTGCCGAAGTCGACGGTGTTGCCGCATCCGGTCACGTCGACGTACGCGCCGGTGTCGTCGTGACGGTAATAGGTCGCGTTGTCGATGCCGCGGAAACTGGTGCGCGGACCACCGATGCCCTCCTCGGCCGTGTGGTTGTACACGACGTCGAGGATGACTTCGATCCCCGCCAGGTGCAGCAGCTTCACCATGCCCTTGAACTCGGCGAGCACCGCATCCGGGCCCGCCGCCTGGGCCGCGCGCGAGGCATACGGCGCGTGCGGGCTGAAGAAGTTGAGCGTGTTGTAGCCCCAGTAGTTCGTGAGCCCCTGCTCGATCAGGCGCTGCTCGGAGACGAACGCCTGCACCGGCAGCAGCTGCACCGCCGTCACGCCCAGCTCCTTGAGGTAGGCGATCGTGGACTCGTGGGCCAGTCCGGCGTAGCTGCCACGAAGTTCCTCGGGGACAGCCGGGTTCAGCCTGCTGATGCCTTTCACGTGCGCCTCGTAGATCACCGAGTGGTCCAGCGGGGTGGCAGGCTTGCGCGCGTCCCCCCAGTCGAAACCGTCGGCGACCACCACCGACCGCCAGCCGTCGGCGGCGACCCGGATCAGTCCCCGCGCATACGGGTCGATCAGCAGCGCTTCGGGGTCGAAGGAGTTCGTGGGAGCCAGGGGGCCGGACACGCGGACGGCGTAGCGGGTGCCGACGGTGAGTGAGCGCGAGCGGCCCACCCACACGTTGCCGGAGTCGCGGGTCATCGGCACGGACTTGGTGAGCCAGTTCGGGTCGTTCTCGTCGAAGAGGCACAGTTCCATGCCATCAGCGCTCGCCGAGAAGACCCTCAGCTCGCCCCCGTGCGGCCCGACGCGTACACCCAGGTTCCGCAGGGGATCGGTGGAGGTCATGCGCTCTAGAGTAGTGACACACGCTGGACCCGAGTCTCGGAGGGCACCGTGCCGGTCTACCTCGACCACGCCGCCACCACGCCGATGCGCCCGGAGGCGATCGCCGCCTACACCGAGGCCATGGGCGTCGTCGGCAACCCCTCCAGCATCCACAGCCAGGGACAGCAGGCCCGGCGACTGCTCGAGGAGGCCCGCGAGACCGTCGCAGGCACGCTCGGTGCGGACCCGATCGAGGTCGTCTTCACCTCCGGCGGCACCGAGGCGATCAATCTGGGCGTCAAGGGGATGTACTGGGCGCGCAACGACGGCACCCGGCGTCCGCGGATCCTCGTCCCCGGGGGAGAGCATCACGCGACCGTCGACACGGTGGAGTGGCTGGTGCGCTCCGAGGGAGCGCGCGTCGACTGGCTGGCCCTCGACGGCTCCGGGCGGATCGTCGCGCCCGCGTCGATCGCAGGAGACGACATCGCCCTGCTGACCTTCCTCGCGGTCAACAACGAGGTGGGGACGGTGCAACCGGTGGCGGCGCTCGCCGAGGCCGCGCGGTCGGCGGGTGTCCCCGTCCACGTGGATGCGGTCGCCGCCTACGGGCACCTGCCGCTCGATTTCGGGACGATGGGGGTGGATGCGCTGAGCGTGTCCGCCCACAAGATCGGCGGACCGGTCGGCATCGGCGCGCTCGTGCTGAGCCGCGCCTCCACCGTCGTGCCGCTCATCCACGGCGGCGGCCAGCAGCGGCAGGTGCGCAGCGGGACGCAGGATGTGGCGGCGGCGGTCTCGTTCGCGGTCGCGGCGCGCCTGGCGGAGTCCGAGCGCGAGGCGGAGGCGACCCGGCTGTCCGCTCTGCAGGACAGGCTGATCCACGGGGTGCGGGAGGTGGTTCCGGAGGCGGTGCTGAGCGGGCCGGAGCCGGGTTCCGGACGGGTCGCATCCAACGCCCACTTCACCTTCCCCGGCGCGCAGGGCGACTCGCTGCTGTTCCTGCTCGACATGGCGGGCGTCTCGGTCTCGACGGGCTCGGCGTGCCAGGCGGGCATCCCGGAGCCGTCGCACGTGCTGCTCGCGATGGGGCGCCACGAAGAGGAGGCGCGGAGCGCGCTGCGCTTCACCCTCGGCCGCACGTCGACCGAGGCCGATGTGGATGCCCTGCTCGCCGCGCTCCCCGCGGCGTACGCGCAGGCGTCGCGCGCGGGCCTCGCCGAGCGCGCCCCCCGCCTCGGCCGCTGACGCGCCCTCCTGCCCCCTTCCCCACCTCTCCGCCTCCGCCGAGGTGCACGTCGTGGTCGCTATTCGCTCCGAATAACGACCACGACGTGCACCTCGGCGCAGCGGGGGGACCGGACGGGGCGGGGAGGGGGAGCGGCGGGGAGCGTGGGTAGGATTGGGGGGTGAAGGTTCTGGCAGCGATGAGCGGGGGAGTCGACTCCGCCGTGGCGGCGGCGCGCGCCGTCGAGGCCGGCCACGACGTGGTCGGCGTGCACCTGGCGCTGTCGCGGATGCCGGGCACGCTGCGTACCGGAAGCCGCGGCTGCTGCACGATCGAGGACTCGATGGATGCGCAGCGCGCCGCGAACATCATCGGCATCCCGTATTACGTGTGGGACTTCTCCGAGCGCTTCAAGCTGGATGTCGTCGACGACTTCATCGCCGAGTACTCCGCAGGCCGCACGCCGAACCCGTGCATGCGGTGCAACGAGCGGATCAAGTTCGCGGCGGTCCTGGAGAAGGCGCTCGACCTCGGCTTCGATGCGGTGTGCACCGGCCACTACGCGGCGATCGTGACGGACGAGGACGGCAACCGCGAGCTCCATCGGGCGAGCGCCTGGGCGAAGGACCAGTCGTACGTCCTCGGTGTGCTGACGACCGAGCAGCTCGCGCACGCGATGTTCCCGCTCGGCGCCACGCCGTCGAAGGCCGAGGTTCGGGCGGAAGCCGCCGCACGCGGCCTCAGCGTCGCGAACAAGCCCGACTCGCACGACATCTGCTTCATCCCGGACGGCGACACGCGGGGCTGGCTCGCCGAGCGCGTCGGCACCGCCACCGGCGACATCGTCGACCGCCAGGGCAACCGGCTCGGCTCGCACGAGGGCGCGCACGCGTACACCGTCGGTCAGCGCAAGGGCCTGAATGTCGGCTACCCGTCTCCGGACGGCCGGCCGCGGTTCGTGCTGGAGGTGCGACCCAAGGAGAACGAGGTCGTCGTCGGGCCGAGGGAAGCACTCGACATCGCTGAGATCGCGGGGTCGCGGTACACGTGGGCGGGGCTGCCGCCGGCCGACCCTGGCTCCCCCTTCGCGTGCGAGGTGCAGATCCGCGCCCACGCCGATCCCGTGCCCGCGGTCGCCTCGGTGACCGGCGGCGAGCTGGTGGTCCGGCCCGACGTCCCACTGAACGGCGTCGCGCCCGGGCAGACCGCGGTCGTCTACGTCGGAACGCGCGTACTCGGCCAGACCACCATCGACCGCACCGTCTCGGCCGTTCCCGCCTGACGCACATCGAGGGTGCCATGGCGGCCTCGCGGCTCTAGGCTCCGAGCATGACCGCAGAGCGCGCCGTCCGTCTTCGCCGAGAGGCGTGGGGTTTCGCTATCGGCTCGCTGTTCTTTCTCATCGGGGCGGTCCCGTTCTACCAGCAGGTGGTCGGTGAGATCGCGACGAACGTCACCTTCTTCGTCGGCGCCCTGTTCTTCACGGCCGCAGCCCTCATCCAGCTCGCATTGAGTGGACGCAGGCCTCCGCGCCGGGGAACCAACCGGCCGGACAGCTACGACTGGTGGGCGGCGGCCATCCAGTTCGCCGGGACCCTGTTCTTCAATGTCAGCACCACCGCGGCACTGATCGTCGCCATCGACGAGGACGCCAGGATCGGGAGCGGCTGGCGGCCGGATGCATTCGGATCGATCGCCTTCCTGGTGTCGAGCTGCCTGGCCGTGGTGGCCACCGTCGACCGTGAGCGACTGTGGGATCCGCATGCCCGCACCTGGCACGGCACCTGGCTGAACCTCGTCGGGTCCATCTTCTTCGGCATCTCTGCGGTCGGCGCCTATGTGCTCCCCGCGACGGGCGACCTGGTGAGCCTGTTCTGGGCGAATCTCGGGACGCTGCTCGGGGCGGCCTGCTTCCTGGTGGCGGCGGTGCTGAGCCGCCGCTCGATCCCGGTCGGCGTACGGCGGTCCGCCCGTGCGGAGGGACGCGCCGCGAGGTGAGTCCCTCGGCTTCCGCGCACGTTCCGGCGTCGGGGGTCGCGAATAAGCTGGACGGGTGGCGATCCAGACGACGACCGACGACCAGCTCGCGGATGCGCAGAGCGAGGCGCAGCAGCTGACCACGCGCATCCTCGAGCTGCGCGACGCGTACTACGAGCGGGACACCGTGCTCGTGAGCGACGAGGAGTACGACCGCATGATGCGGCGGCTCGAGGAGCTGGAGCGGCTCCATCCCGAGCTGCAATCGCAGGACAGCCCGACGCAGACGGTCGGCGGCCGCGCCCAGACGACGCTCTTCGCGCCGGTCGAGCACGCCGAGCGGATGCTCAGCCTCGACAACGTGTTCTCGCTCGCCGAGTTCGAAGCCTGGGCGGCGAAGGTCGAGCGCGATGCCGGGCGCCGCGTCGACTACCTCTGCGAGCTGAAGATCGACGGACTCGCCATCAACCTCCGTTACGTGAAGGGTGTTCTCGTCTCGGCCGCCACCCGTGGCGACGGCGTCGTCGGCGAAGATGTGACCGAGAACATCCGCTGGATCCCGGCCATCCCGACCCGGCTCGACACCGACGAGCCGCCGGCGCTGGTGGAGGTGCGCGGCGAGGTGTTCTTCCCGGTCGCCGAATTCGAGGAGCTGAACGCCCACCAGCTCGAGGCGGGCGAGCGTGTGTTCGCCAACGCGCGCAACGCGGCCAGCGGATCCCTGCGCCAGAAGGCCGAGGGCAAAGGACCGGCGCAGCTCGAGCTGATGCGCAACCGCCTCCGTCGCCTGCACATGCTCGTCCACGGCATCGGGGCGTGGCAGAATCCTCCGGTCGACTCGCAGTCGAAGGTCTACGAGCTGCTGAAGGGCTGGGGACTCCCCACTTCGACGCACTATCGGGTGGTAGACGACGTCCCTGCGGTCGACGAGTTCATCGAGTACTACGGCGCGCACCGGGGTGCTGTCGAGCACGAGATCGACGGGATCGTCATCAAGGTGGATGAGCTGGCTCTGCACGACGAGCTCGGCGCCACGAGCCGCGCTCCCCGCTGGGCCATTGCCTACAAGTACCCGCCCGAGCAGGTGAACACGAAGCTGCTCGACATCGTCGTGAGCGTCGGCCGCACCGGCCGGGCGACGCCGTTCGCGGTGATGGAGAAGGTGCGTGTCGCCGGCTCCGAGGTGCGGCAGGCGACCCTGCACAACCAGGAGGTCGTCAAGGCCAAGGGCGTGCTGATCGGCGACACCGTTGTACTGCGCAAGGCCGGAGACGTCATCCCCGAGGTGCTCGGTCCGGTGGTGGAGTTGCGCGACGGCAGCGAGCGCGAGTTCGTCATGCCCGAGAACTGCCCGGAGTGCGGCACCCGGCTGGCTCCTGCGAAGGAGGGGGACATCGACCTGCGCTGCCCCAACGCCGAGTTCTGCCCGGCACAGGTGCGCGGACGCGTGGAGCACATCGGCTCGCGGGGCGCTCTCGACATCGAGGCACTCGGCGAGGTCGCCGCCGCAGCCCTCACCCAGCCGAGATTCCCCGAGAATCCGCCGCTCCCGACCGAGGCCGGGCTCTTCGGCCTCACGCTCGCCGACCTCTTCCCGATCGAGGTGGTCGTCCGGGATTCCGAGACCGGGCTGCCCAAACTGACCGACACGGGGGAGGAGAAGGTAGACACTCCGTTCCGCCGTCGGCGTCAGAAGAAGGACGGCCCATTCAACCCCGCGGCGGATGAATTCTCGGGCGACGAGCTGTTCGTGCCGTCCAAGAGTGCGATCGAACTGCTGAACAACCTCACGGCGGCCCGCGAGAAGCCGCTGTGGCGCATCCTCGTCGCGCTGAACATCCGTCACGTCGGTCCGGTCGCCGCGCGAGCCCTCGCGAACCATTTCGGATCGCTCGACGCCATCCGCTCGGCGTCGCGTGACGACCTGGCCGCAGTGGACGGAGTGGGCGGCATCATCGCCGACGCGGTGCTGGCCTGGTTCGAGGTCGACTGGCACAGGGACATCGTCGAGCGCTGGGCCGCGGACGGTGTGCAGTTCTCCACGCCGGGACACCCGGGACCCGGGCATTCCGACGAAGCCGGTGGCGTGCTCGCCGGGCTCACCGTCGTCGCGACAGGTTCGCTCGAGGGATACACGCGCGAGGGCGCTCAGGAGGCGATCATCGCGGCCGGCGGAAAGGCGGCATCGAGCGTGTCGAAGAAGACCGACTTCGTCGCCGCCGGACCGGGGGCGGGGTCCAAACTCGCGAAGGCGGAGGAACTGGGCGTGCGCATCCTTGACGCTGCGCAGTTCCGGGTGCTCGTGGAGCGGGGACCGGCGGCGCTCGACGAGTGACCGAACCGGTCCGCCATCCTGTGGACAGGATTCGAGTTCTCCCCCTGAATCGGGGGTAGAACGTGTTGCCGTCCGCCACCCATTCATGGGTAGAGTCGAGACGTGCGCTCCCCCCGGGCGCATCGCAAGGGCTTAGCTCGCTCGCTCTCGGAGGGACCCGGACGGAGTGCTGGTCGGCTTTGCAGCTGTACTCACCGTTACCTCGGCAGTCTCAGGACTGACCGGGGCTTTCGTGCTGCCTGCGGACTCCGCGCCCGCGGCGACGATGTCCGTCGTGTCCTCTGCGTTACCCGCATCCGCCGTGTCCGGTCCCGTCTCGGATGTGCCGTCGGCTCCGAGCGGCGGCAGCAGCTCGATGTCGGTGCTCGGAGCCGTCAATGCCGTGGACGCGTCCGCGCTGCCGTCCTTCCTCGACGCCAACCGGGCGAAGCTGGAGTCTCTGCTGCGGCAGGCTCCGGCGGCCGCCGACGTCAGCCGGGTCTGGAAGCTGATCGACCCGGCCAAGCAGAACGCTCTCATCCAGTCGGCGCCGCACGTGGTCGGCAACTTGGAGGGTGTGCCGTATGCGGTGCGCGGCCGCGCCAACGCGCTCGACCTCAGCCGGACCATCTCCCGCGTGGAGCAGACACTCGGCAGCACTCATGGTCGCACCGAGCGGGTGGCACTGCAGCGCCAGCTGCAGACCCTCGACAACGTCAGGAAGGCGCTGTCGAAGAAGGACGGCGTCAAGCGAACCCTGGTCAGCCTCGATGCGTCGGCCGACGCCAAGGCGTCGATCGTCGTCGGCGACCTCGGCACGGCGAAGTACGTCAGCGTCCTGGTGCCCGGGATGTACATGTCGGTGGGGGAGCAGATCGAGGCCTGGGGCAGGGTCGCCCAGGAGCAGTACGACCTGCAGACCGGGTTCCTGCGCCGCATCCTCGGACCTCGTGGCAACGGTGCTGCGCCCGGCGTCG
Source organism: Leifsonia sp. T36S-04 (assembly GCF_042465655.1). Classification (GTDB taxonomy): domain Bacteria; phylum Actinomycetota; class Actinomycetes; order Actinomycetales; family Microbacteriaceae; genus Leifsonia. The sequence continues at coordinate 1,748,416 of NZ_CP146286.1, read as the reverse complement.
CGGTGGTGGCGTGGATCGGCTACCAGACGCCTGTGCTGACCAACATCGGAGGCACCGCCCTGGCGACGCAGGGCGCCGACAGTCTGGAACGGACCCTGGAGGGCATCCGGGCCCTCCGCGGCGCCGATCAGCCCTACCTCAGCGTGTTCGCGCACTCCTACGGTTCGACGGCAGCGCTGATGGCGCTCGAGCGGCACACCGTCTCCGTCGATGCGCTGGCGCTGATGGGATCCCCGGGGAGCGACGCGCAGACGGTGGCGGGACTCTCGGTCACCGGCGGAAACGTCTTCGTCGGCGAAGCGCCCATGGACCCGATCGTCAACACCGCATTCTTCGGGAGCGACCCCGGCTCGCCCGGCTACGGCGCGAAGCCGATGGGCGTCGGGGGAGCGGTCGACCCGCTCACGCACGTCTCGCTCTCCGGGTCGTCGGGCCACAACGAGTACTTCACCGTCGGTACCGAGTCGATGCGGAACCTGGCCGTGATCGGGATCGACCGTGGCGACCTCGTGCTCTCGGGCGCATCCCGTTCGTCGGGGACGGTCACGGAGGCCTCGGCCCACTGAGCGGCACGGCTGGCTGGGGCGCCGCGGCCCTGGGCTGCGTCGGTGGTGGCATCCATAATGGGTGGGATGCGACCGAACGACGACCTCCCTCGCGAGCCCGGCAGTGAGCCCGGCAGCGAGCCGGAGCGCCGCGGTGCGAGCCGTCGCGCGTTCCTGAAGGGTGCGGGTCTGGTCGCCGCCGGCGCCGTCGCGGGAGGCGCGACGGGTGGCGCCGCCGGTGCCGCTCTCGGGGCGGCCTCCGCTCAGACCTCGCCGACGGCGGACGAATCCGGTGAGGAGCATCCGCCCCTCCCTCCGCGCGGCGGGGGCCCGGGCTTCGACCACCTCGTGGTCCTGATGTACGAGAACCGCTCCTTCGACAACCTGCTGGGCCACCTCTACGACGAGGGGAACCTCCCGGAGGGTGCACGGTTCGAGGGTCTCGCTTTCGGCGACTACAGCAATCCCGACCCCGCAGGCGGCCCGGACATCTCGGCGCACATCTACGAAGGGGCGACCGACTTCGTGATGCGACAGCCGTCTCCCGACCCCGGCGAGGTGTACCCGCACGTCAACACGCAGCTGTTCGAGATCGTCGACCCGCCTTCGAACGCCGATGCGCGGCTCCCGGCCATGCTGCCGCCCTACAACGCACCCCCGCCGGGCGCGAAGCCGACGATGCGCGGCTTCGTCCGCGACTACATCGGCGTCCTGCGCAAGGACACCGGACGAGAGCCGGTGCGCGACGACTACCGCCGGGTGATGGGCGGATTCAGCCCGGACATGCTCCCGGTCTTCTCGACGCTCGCGCGGCAGTTCGCCGTGTACGACGACTGGCACTGCGCCGTGCCGTCGCAGACGTTCTGCAACCGGTCGTTCTTCAACGCCTCGACATCGCACGGCTACCTCGACAACGGCGGCGCAGAGGGGGCGCGCAAGTGGTTCGATCCCACGAACGACGCGCCCACCATCTTCAACCGGCTGGAGGAGGCCGGGCGCAGCTGGCGCGTCTACTACGACGACCGGCAGCTCATCTCGCTGACGGGATTCATCCATGCCCCGGTCCTGGAGCCGTACTGGAAGACGCACTTCCGGACCATGTCGCAGTTCTACGCGGACGTCGCCGAGGGCACCCTCCCGGACTACGCCTTCGTCGAGCCGAGGCTGCTCTACGACCACAACGACATGCACCCGCCGGGCGGCCCGATGACGGAGGAGACCGTCGCGGGCGATGCGGTCGTCGGGGGAGCGATCTCGGATGTCCGCGCCGGCGAGCTGCTGCTGCACCGCGTCTACTCGGCCATCCGCTCGGCAAGCAGCGCGAAAGGTTCCAACGCGCTGAACACGATGCTCCTGGTGACGTTCGACGAGCACGGCGGCACCTACGACCATGTCGCGCCCGGAAAGGCGATACCGCCGGACGACAGCGGACCGGGCGAGAACGGCTTCCGCTTCGACCGCCTGGGGGTGCGGGTTCCCGCGATCGCGATCTCGGCCTATACCGCCCGGAACACGATCATCCACGATGAGATGCATCACTCGGCGGTGGTCGCGACGCTGACCGAGAAGTACGGTCTCCGGCACCTGACCGAGCGCGACCGCGGCGCGCGGACGATCGACAACGCGATCAATCGCACGACCCCTCGGCAGCCGGGCACGTGGCCGGACACGCATCCTCAGTACCTTCCGGCCAATCCGGAGGCCGAAGCGCCGGGGCCCGACGACGGCGACCGGCCGCTCAGCCCTCCCGGCGTCGGCCTCGTCGGGCTGCTGATGGCCCGTTACGGCGCTCCGGGCGCCCCTGTGCCGCGGACCTACAAGGATGCGTACCGAGCGGTCACGACGCTGGGTCGCGGCCTGTTCGGCTCGCCCTAGAATCGTTACGGGCGACTTCGCGATCGCGAACGCACCCTCCCGCACCCAATCCCACGGAGACGCACCTTTGTCTGAAACCAGCGCAGGCGACATCAGCGCCGAACAGGTCGCGCACCTGGCGAACCTCGCCAGGATCGACCTCAGCCCGGAAGAGCTCGAGAGCCTCACGAAGGAGCTCGGCCAGATCGTCGAGTCCGTCGCCAAGGTCCAGGAGGTGGCCGGTCCCGACGTTCCCGCCACCAGCCACCCGCTGCCGCTCACGAACGTGTTCCGCCGTGACGAGATCCGCCCGTCGCTGACCGTGGAGCAGGCGCTGTCCGGCGCCCCCGAGCGCGAGGGCGACCGGTTCAAGGTCGCCACCATTCTGGATGAGGAGTAGGACCAGATGACCGACCTGACCCGGCTCTCCGCCTCTGCTCTCGCCGAGAAGCTCGCCGCGCGCGAGGTGTCCTCGGCCGACGCCGTGCGCGCCCACCTCGACCGTATCGAGGCCGTCGACACCGACGTCCACGCCTTCCTCCACGTCGCCGGCGAGAACGCGCTGCGCACGGCGACCGAGATCGACGACCGCCGCGCCGCGGGCGACACGCTCGGTCCGCTCGCGGGCGTCCCCATCGCGATCAAGGACGTGCTGGCCACCCAGGACATGCCGTCTACCGCGGGCTCGAAGATCCTCGAGGGCTGGCTGCCGCCGTACGACGCCACCGTCGTCCGCAAGCTGCGCGAGGCCGGCCTCGTGCCGCTCGGCAAGACCAACATGGACGAGTTCGCAATGGGCTCCTCCACAGAGCACTCCGCGTACGGCCCGACCCGCAACCCGTGGGACCTGGAGCGCATCCCCGGTGGCTCCGGTGGCGGCTCGGCCGCTGCCGTCTCCGCCTTCGAGGCTCCGCTCGCCCTGGGCTCCGACACCGGCGGGTCGATCCGTCAGCCGGCCGCGGTGACCGGCTCGGTCGGGGTCAAGCCGACCTACGGCGGCGTGAGCCGCTACGGCGCCATCGCGCTCGCCAGCTCGCTCGACCAGGTGGGCCCCGTGTCCCGGTCCGTGCTCGACGCGGGTCTGCTCCACGACGTGATCGGCGGGCACGATCCCCTCGACTCGACCTCGCTGAGCGACGAATGGCCGTCGATGGCCGACGCCGCTCGTGCGGGCCACCGCGACGGAGCGCTCAAGGGCGTGCGCGTCGGAGTGATCCGCGAGCTCGCCGGCGACGGCTTCCAGGCCGGCGTCAAGCAGCGCTTCGACGAGTCCCTGGAGCTGCTGGCCGAGGCCGGCGCCGAGATCGTCGAGGTCGGCGCGCCCAGCTTCGAGTACGCCGTGTCGGCGTACTACCTGATCCTGCCGGCCGAGGCATCCAGCAACCTCGCCCGCTTCGACTCCGTCCGCTTCGGCCTGCGGGTCGACCCGGCCGACCCCCCGGTCACGGTGGAGCGCGTCATGGCGGCCACCCGCGACGCGGGCTTCGGCCCCGAGGTCAAGCGCCGCATCATCCTGGGCACCTACGCCCTCAGCGCGGGCTACTACGACGCCTACTACGGCAGCGCCCAGAAGGTCCGCACGCTCATCCAGCGCGACTTCCAGGCCGCGTTCGAGAAGGTGGATGTGCTGGTGAGCCCGAGCGCGCCGACCACCGCTTTCAAGCTCGGCGAGAAGATCGACGACCCGATGGCGATGTACCTGAACGACATCACCACCATCCCCGCGAACCTCGCCGGTGTGCCCGGAATGGGACTGCCGATCGGGCTCGCACCCGAGGACGGCCTGCCCGTCGGGATGCAGCTGATGGCGCCCGCGCGTGCCGACGCGCGGCTGTACACCTATGGAGCAGCGCTCGAGCAGCTGCTCGTCGACCGCTGGGGCGGCCCCCTGCTGAGTCAGGCGCCCGACCTGAGCGCCACCGAGATGTTCGCGAGCGAAGAGGGAGCCGTCTGATGGCGAACGCCACCGCCCACACGCCTGAATTGATGGACTACGACAAGGCGCTCGAGCTGTTCGAGCCGGTCCTCGGCTTCGAGGTGCACGTCGAGCTGAACACGAAGACCAAGATGTTCTGCGGCTGCGCCAACGAGTTCGGCTCCGGCGCCAACACGAACACCTGCCCGACCTGCCTCGGCCTCCCGGGCGGTATGCCGCAGGTGAACGAGAAGGCGATCGAGTCGAGCATCCGGCTCGGGCTCGCGCTCGGCTGCGAGATCGCGGAGACGAGCCGGTTCGCGCGGAAGAACTACTTCTACCCGGACCTCGCGAAGGACTTCCAGACCTCCCAGTACGACGAGCCCATCGCGCACGACGGCACGATCACGATCGAGCTCGAGAGCGGTCGAGAGATCGTCGTCGAGATCGAGCGCGCGCACATGGAGGAGGACGCCGGAAAGCTGACGCACGTCGGCGGCGCCACCGGGCGCATCCAGGGCGCGGACTACTCGCTGGTCGACTTCAACCGCGGCGGCGTGCCGCTGGTCGAGATCGTCACGAAGATCATCGAGGGCACCGAGGCGGACGCACCCGAGGTCGGCCGTGCGTACGTGCGGGCCATCCGCGACATCGTGAAGGGGCTCGGCGTCTCGAACGCGCGCATGGAGGAGGGCAACGTCCGCTGCGACGCCAACATCTCCCTCCGCCGCAGGGGGAGCACCGAGCTCGGGACGCGGACCGAGACCAAGAACGTCAACTCCCTGCGCTCGATCGAGCGTGCGGTGCGCTACGAGATCCAGCGCCAGGCGGCGATCCTCGAGGCGGGCGGCAGCATCGTCCAGGAGACGCGCCACTGGCACGAGGACACCGGCACGACGAGCGCCGGGCGTCCCAAGTCGGACGCGGACGACTACCGGTACTTCCCGGAGCCCGACCTGGTGCCCGTGGCTCCGAGCCGCGAGTGGGTGGAGGAGCTGCGCGGCACGCTGCCCGAGCCTCCCGAGGTGCGGCGCAAGCGTCTGGTGGCCGAGTGGGGTTTCACCGCGCTGGAGTTCCAGGACGTCGCCAACGCCGACCTGCTCGACGAGGTCGAGGCGACGATCGCGGCGGGTGCGAGCCCGGCCGCCGCCCGGAAGTGGTGGACCGGCGAGATCGCGCGCCTCGCGAACGCCCAGAACGTGCCGGCCGGCACCCTGGTCAGCCCGCAGAACGTCGCGGAGCTCGCGGGACTCATCGACGCCGGCACGCTGACCGACCGCCTGGCTCGCCAGGTCCTGGAAGGGGTCATCGCCGGCGAGGGTCGCCCGCAGGAGGTCGTCGACGCCCGTGGCCTCGCGGTCGTCTCGGACGACGGGGCGCTCATCGCCGCGATCGACGAGGCGCTGGCCGCGCAGCCGGACGTCCTCGCGAAGATCCGAGACGGGAAGGTGCAGGCGGCAGGCGCTGTCATCGGTGCCGTCATGAAGGCGATGCGCGGCCAGGCCGACGCGGCGCGCGTGCGCGAGCTGGTGCTGGAGCGCGCCTCCCAGTAGCCCGTAGCCCGCTAGCCCCGTAGTCCTTCCTGACGATTTGCGCCAAATCCCGGTTATGCCGCCCGCAGAACCGCGATTTGGCGCAAATCTCGTCAGCGGCGGGGGTTAGCGTTACTGCATGGGCGTCTTCACTCTCGGCGGGCTCACGACCGCTCCCGCATCCACCCGCTTCGATCTGCTTGCGCCGTCGACGCGTGCTGCGCTGGAGGCTCTCGGGTGGCTGGATGATGTCGGCGTGGTCGAAATCGACCCCGATGTCTCCGATACGGCCGCGACGCGCGAGCGGTTCGGGCTGGACGCGTCCACCCTCGCGAACTGCGTCGTCGTGGCGGGCAAGCGTGAAGGCGTCGAGCGGATCGCCGCGTGCGTCGTGCTCTCGACGACCCGCGCCGACGTGAACAACACCGTCAAGCGGTTGCTGGATGTGCGCAAGGCGTCGTTCCTGCCGATGGACCGCGCGGTGGAACTGAGCGGGATGGAGTACGGCGGCATCACCCCGATCGGCCTCCCCGCAGGCTGGCCGGTCCTGGTCGATGCGCGTGTGGCGGAGCAGGAGGTCGTGATCATCGGGTCCGGCGTGCGCCGGTCCAAGATCCTGCTGCCGGGCCGCCTGCTCACCGAACTCCCGGGCGCGCAGCTGGTCGACGGGCTGGGGCAGGAGGTCGCCGGATGAACCGTCAGGCGCGACAGGCCGCACGATGACCTCCACCCCGGTCGACCGTGTCCTCACGCCGCTGCGCGCCCGCCTGATCGAGACGCTCGCCGGCCGATCCGACGAGGTCCCCGCGTGGGTGCTCCGGCTGGAGGAGGGGGAGGACGAGGGCTTCTTCGCGCCCGGCAGCGCTGCCTGGGCGGTGCACGGCGGGATGCCGACGCTCGTTGCCGGCGTGCGCGCGTTGCTGCTGCAGGCACTGCATCCGGGCGCACTGGCGGGGGTGCGCGACTTCTCGCGCTTCCGCGAGGATCCGCTCGGCCGTCTGGCCGGCACCATCCAGTGGATCCACACCGTCACCTTCGGCAGTCGCGGCCAGGCCGTCGCGAGCTCCGAGATGGTCCGGACGCTGCATCGGCGCGTCGCGGGCACCTTCACCGACGGGCACGGGGTGGAGCGCCCCTACTCGGCCAATGATCCGGAGCTCGCACGCTGGGTGCACCTGGCGTTCACGGATGCTTTCCTGACCGCCCACGAGCACTGGGGCGACCCCATCCCGGGAGGCGCCGACGGCTACGTCGCCGAGTGGGCGACGGCGGCCGAACTGATGGGCGTCCCGGACGCGCCGACCACAGCGGCGGGACTGCGCGCCGAGATCGACGCGACGACCGACGCCGGCGAGCTGCGCGGGGGACCCGAGGTGGAGGAGATCGTGCGGTTCATCCGCCGGGCACCGCTCCGCCGGATGCTGCGGCCGTCGTACCGCATCGTGTTCCGCGCTGCCGTGTCCACGCTGGAACCGCGGCACAGGGAGCTGCTCGGCCTGCCGCCCACCGCCGCCGAACGGCTGCTTCCGCTGCACGGCGCGACGGGAGCGGTCCTGGCCGGAGCGCGCGTCCTGCTCGGTCCGCAGACCCAGGCGGAACTCGCCGCGCGCCGACGGCTGGCACGGCTCTCCGGCTCCTGACCGTTTGCGAGAGGATGTCGTCATGCAGGAAGACGTGAGCGAGCGCACCCGGACCGTCAGCTGGGAGGATCCGGCCCCCGGTGTCGCGGTGATGCCGACGATGAGCGGGCTGGAATACCTCCGCTCGCTGCTGAGCGGCGAACTGCCACCGCCGCCCATCACCGAACTGATGCGGATGTCGCTGGTCTCCGCCGATGTGGGAACCGCGACGTTCGTCTGCGATCCCGACGAGTCGCACTACAACCCGATCGGTACCGTGCACGGTGGACTGATGTGCACGATGCTCGACTCGGCGCTGGGCTGCGCGGTGCAGACCACCCTGCCGCAGGGGCAGGGTTACACCTCGATCGAGATCAAGGTCAACTACCTGCGGCCGGTCTACGCCAACAGCGGGCGGCTGACGTGCGTCGCGACGGTGACGAAGCCCGGCAACCGGGTCGCATTCGCCGACGGGGTCATCACGGACGCGTCCGGCAAGACCGTTGCGACCGCGACCGGCTCGCTGCTGGTCTTCCCGATTGGCGGCTGAGCGCGGCTGACTCCCCACGCGGGCCCGGCGCGCGCTACTTCTCGCGCTGCGCCAGGAGCTGGTCGCGCACCTTGCGGCGGATGACCTTCCCGACGATCGAACGCGGCAGCTCGTCCACCTGCACCACGTGCTTCGGCACCTTGTACGGCGTCAGGCAGTCGCGCCCGTAGGCCCGGATCGCCTCCTCGTCGAAGGACGCGCCGGCGTCCATGACGACGGCGGCCACCACGTCCTCGCCACCGCGGCGGTGCGGCAGACCCACTACCGCCACGTCGGCGACGCCCGGGAAGGTACGAAGCGCGTCCTCGACCTCGGTCGGGGAGACGTTGAAGCCTCCCGTCACGATGAGCTCTTTGATGCGGTCGACGATGCGGACGAAACCGTCCTCGTCCATCGTGACGATATCTCCTGTGCGGAACCAGCCGTCGGGCGTGAGCGCCTTCGCCGTCTCGTCGGAGTTGCGCCAGTACCCGGAGAACACCTGCGGTCCGCGGGCGAGCAGCTCGCCCTCCTCGCCGAAGGGTCGGTCCGCCGTCGGGTCGTCCGGGTCGGTCACGCGCAGCTCGGTGCTCGGCAGGGGGAGGCCGACCGTGCCGGGTCGCCGGCTCGCACCGACGGGGTTGGCCATGAGCACCGGCGCGCACTCGGACAGCCCGTAGCCTTCGACGAGGTAGCCGCCGGTCTGGCTCTCCCACAGGTCCACGATGGTCTGCGGCAGACTCATCGCCCCCGAGATGGCGATCTCGATGCCGGAGAGCGAGACCTTGCGTTTCTCGGCCGCCTGCACCAGCCGCTCGTAGATGGGGGGAACGGCGGGAAGGAAGGTCGCCGGATGCTTCTTCACCACATCCAGCACCAGGTCGGGATCGAACTTCGGGAACAGCACGAGCCGCGCTCCCATGCTCATCGCAAAGGTGAGGCAGAGGGTCAGCCCGTAGGCGTGGAACAGGGGCAGGACGGCGTAGACGACGGAGGTGCCGCGCTCGACGGTGGGAACCCACGCGCGCGACTGCGCGGCGTTCACGGTCAGGTTGCCGTGGCTCAGCATGGCGCCCTTCGGCCGGCCCGTGGTGCCGGAGGTGTACTGGATGAGCGCAAGATCGCCGCGCTCGGGCCGTGGGTACGACGCCTTGATGCGACGGGATGCGACCAGGGAGTCCCAGCTGATCGTCCCGGAGGTCTTGGCCGTGAGCTGCTCGCGCGCCTTCCGGGCGGCGGGCACGGGGAGGCGGAGGGCGAAGCGCTTGGAGGCGGGCATCGCGCGGGTCAGATCGACCGAGACGACGGTCGTGACGCCCAGGTCGGCCGGCAGCGCCTGAACGGTCGCGGCGACCTTGTCCCAGACGATCGCGACGGTCGCGCCGTGGTCCTCGAACTGGTGGCGCAGCTCGCGCGGCGTGTAGAGCGGGTTGTGCTCCACCACCACCGCGCCCAGGCGCAGCACGGCGTAGAACGCGGCGACATGCTGCGGACAGTTCGGCAGCACCAGCGCGACCCGATCGCCCTTGACGACACCGAGCCGGCGGAGCCCTTCGGCGGCGCGCGCGATCTGGTCGCCCAGCTCGGCGTACGTGGTCGTGGCGCCGAAGAACTCGAGCGCCACATGCTTCCCGTAGGTCTTCACCGAGTCGTCGATGAGGTGGGCGAGTGATCCCTCGGGGATGTCCACCTCGGCAGGGACTCCGGGCGCATAGCCCGAGATCCAGGGCTTGGCGCTGTACGGGGACGGCTCGCTCGGCACGCTGTCGCTGGTCACGCGCGCAAGCCTACGCGGAGGCGACCAGGGCCCGCACCGCATCCTCGATGGGTGTCTCGCCGGCGATGACCTCCCACTGGTGTCCGGCCGTCGCCGGCTCGTGGAGCACGAGTGCGATCAACCGGGCGACGTCCTCGCGCGCGATACTGCCGCGAGGAACGCTGTCGCCGAGGGTGATGCGTCCGGTTCCCTCGTCGGTCGTCAGGCCGCCGGGACGGAGAATGGTCCAGTCGAGCCCCGACTCGCGCAGGGCGGCGTCGGCGTCGCGCTTCGCTTCGACGTAGGCCTTCCAGACCGGGTCGGCGTCGTCGACCGGCGCGTCCACGCCCCAGGCGGACACCTGAACGAACCGGCGGACGCCTGCCTGCCGTGCGGCCTCCTGGGCGAGGATCGACCCGCCGTAGTCGACGGTCCGCTTGCGCTCGATCCCGGAAACTGCGCCCGCGCCCGCGGTGAACACCACGGCGTCGCAGCCGGCGATCGCGGCCGCGAGCGCTTCGGGAGTCGACTTCTCGATGTCGAGCAGCACGCCCTCGCCGCCGAGACGGTAGACGTCGTCTGCGTGCTCGTCGTTCCTGACGACGCCGACGAAGTCATCGCCGAGGTCGTAGAGCACCCGCATCAGCTGCTGGGCGACTTTTCCATGGGCACCGATGATCGCGACTCGAGTCATGAGACCATCCTTCCACCGTCCGGGCGGATGCGGGCCGCGGATGCGGGCGCGGGCACGCGTTCGCGCCGGCGACACGGCGTCCGCCGGGCGCGAACGCTCTGGGTTGCGCCCGCGGGCTCTGTTACGGTCGTGATCATGACCGCCCTGCTCGACCTCCTCGGACACGCCTTCGCGTCCGGCGCAGGCTCGCTGGGCGCCGCCGGTGGCGGAAGCACCGCAGGCTTCGTCGCCTTCGCCGGCGTCGCCGGAGCCCTGGGACTGGTCGCTGTCGTTGCTGCTGCCGCCCTCCGCTCGGTGGCCGCGCTGGCCGCATCCCTCCGCGTCCGCTCCGTGTGGTCGCGCCCGGTCGAGCCCGTCGCCGGCTGGCTGGCCGAGGGCCCCACCGACCTCGCCGCCGACGGCCGACCGCGCCCCAGGGCGCCTGGCCTCTCCCTGCCGGTCGCGTAACCGGCGCAGCAGCCCGACGTCCGCACTCCTCTGCGGCACGGCTGCGGCGCTCCCGCGACCAGACGCGTCCACTCTCCGTCGACTCGCAGGGATCACTCACACTCATGGACTTCTTCTCCTGGCCGCCCATCGCCGCCGTTCTCGACGGGGCCTACGGCCTCGTCACCGCCCTCTCCGCCACGGTCGAGCCGGTCACCGGCACGCTCGCAGGCCTCGTCGCCGTCGCCATGCTGACGGTGCTCGTCCGGAACGTCCTCATCCCCGTCGGCGTCAGCCAGGTGCGCGCCGAGTACAACCGCCGGCGGATCGCACCCCAGCTCGCCGAGCTCCAGCGGCGGCACAAGGGCGATCGAGAGACGCTTGCGCAGAAGACCCTGGAGCTGCACAGGGCCGAGCAGGTCTCGCCGTTCGCGGGGATGCTTCCGCTTCTCGCGCAGATTCCCGTCGTCACCCTGGTGTACGCCGTGTTCACGCATCCCACCATCGCGGGGCACGCGAACGGGCTGCTCGTCGAGCACGCGTTCGGGGCGCCCCTCGGCACCAGCTTCGTCGGACTCACCGGCGCGGGTGCCGGTGTCTGGCCCGCGATGCTGGTCTACCTCGGTGTGCTGGCGCTGATCGCCATCGTGACGACCGTCTCGCGGCGCGTGCTGACACTCCCGCAGCCCGAGGGCTCGACGGCTCCGGCGGGGATGCTGCGCGCGCTGTCGTTCCTGCCGTACGTGACCGTGGTCTTCGCGGCGTTCGTTCCGCTCGCCGCCGCTGTCTACATCCTCACGTCGACCGCGTGGACGGTCGCCGAGCGGTGGACGCTGCGCCGGCTCCTCGACCCGGCGCGGCGTGCCGGCGGGAGCGCGCGACCGACGACGTCGCACTGAATCGGGAATCGAATCGGGTGCGGCAGCGGCTGCTCCAGCGGGCGCACATCACGAGATGGGACGATCGATCCATGTGGAGACGCACCTCGAAGGATGACGGGCCGAGCGCCGCGGGCAGGCGGCCGAGCGCGGCGCCCGGCCTGGGCGTCGGCGTGCAGGTGTACGTGCGCGAGCACGACATCCCCTCGTCGGACGACTGGGTCGGAGAACCGACCGGAGTGATCGTCGCGCCCGGCGACCGGAACCTGCGCAACGTCTACGGCCCGGCCGACGGTCTGACCACGTGGACCGTCTCGTTCTTCGAGCCGCAGCACCGCCGCGACGGCCGCGGCCCGTACGAGCGCGCCGTCATCCCCGCATCGATGCTCGTGGCCGAGGAACCGTACGCCGGCTGAACCGGTTCGGCACCCTCTACCTCCGCGCAGCACGCGAACCTACAATGTCGGCATGTTCGTCGAGGGCACCCTTCGATGGCAGGTCACGGAGGACTGCCCGTGGGACCTGCTGATGGCCCTCGCCCTGCGGGACCTCGCCGGTCTGGGCGATCGCGTCCAGCCGGTGCTGCCGGGGCTGGAGCCGGCCGTCGCGCCGGCGTTCCACGCGGGACGTCCGCAGACGGCGGAGGGCCGAACCCGGATGCGTCCCGCGCCGGGGCTCGGCGCGCGGGGTGGTGCCAGCGGTGCCGGGCCCAACGAGGGGCCGGATCCGGACGACGCCCTGGCCACCCAATGGCAGGCCTGGTTCGAGGTCGCGGCCGACCGGCACCGGCGGCTGACGGCACCGCTGCTGCATCCGCCGCACTTCGAGGCGTTCGACCGCGCCATCGAACTGCAGGATGTGATCATCGCCCACTACGACGCCGCGGCTGGGTGGGCGCAGGCCCGTCACGCAGAGTACGTCTCCGCGAGCACCGCATCCCACGCCCGGCGCGCCGCCGACATCGTCGAGGTCGTGCGCGAGCGCGAGCACGAACTGCGGCGTCAGGCGGGGTACTTCCGGCTCGATATCGATGTGCTGCCGCTGGCCGAGAAGGGCGCGTGGATCGTCGGACCGCACACCGTCGTGATCAGCGCCACGATGCGCGACGACTCCGCCGCCTTCCGCGGCTGGCTGCGTCCGCTCGTCGCCGCCATCATCTGAGCGCGCGCGCCGCCCACCCCGCCGAGTGGTGACATCACGTCACCACTCGGCGGGGATTCCGGCAACGACTCACGGCTCGGCGAACCGGGAGCGCGGGTCAGGCGGGACGCTTGGCGGGGGAGACGGTCAGCGCCGGGTCGGTCTCGGCGATGTCGCCGACCGCCTCGTCGATGCGCGCGAGCACGTCGCCGGACAGCTTGATGCCGGCCGCTGCCGCGTTCGACTTGACCTGCTCGGGACGCGATGCGCCCACGATGGCGCCGGCCACGTTCGGGTTCTGCAGCACCCATGCGACCGCCAGCTGCGCCATCGTGATGCCCAGCTCGTCCGCGATCGGCTGCAGCTCCTGCACGGCCGTGAGGACGTCCTCCCGCATGAAGCTCCGGATGGCGTCGGCTCCGCCCTTCTCGTCGGCCGCACGGCTGCCCTCCGGCGCCTGCTGGCCCGGCTTGTACTTGCCGGTCAGGACGCCCTGCGCCACGGGCGACCAGACGATCTGCGAGATCCCGAGCTCGGCCGACGCCGGAACGACCTGCTTCTCGATGACGCGCCACAGCATCGAGTACTGCGGCTGGTTCGAGATGAGCTGGATGCCGAGGTCCTTCGCGAGCGCGTGCCCGGCCCGAAGCTGGTCGGCACTCCATTCGCTGACGCCGATGTACAGCGCCTTGCCCTGGCGCACGACGTCGGCGAACGCCTGCATGGTCTCCTCGAGCGGCGTCTCGGAGTCGTAGCGGTGCGCCTGGTACAGGTCGACGTAGTCGGTGCCGAGGCGCTGGAGGGAGCCGTCGATGGACTCGAAGATGTGCTTTCGCGACAGCCCGACGTCGTTGTGCCCCTTGGGGCCGGTCGGCCAGTAGACCTTGGTGAAGATCTCAAGGGAGGCGCGACGCTCGTTCCTGAGCGCGTCGCCGAGCACCTGCTCGGCCACGGTGTTCGCGTACGCGTCCGCGGTGTCGAACGTGGTGATGCCCGCGTCGAGCGCGGCGCGAACGGACTCCGTCGCCGTGTCGTTCTCGACCTGGGAGCCGTGGGTGAGCCAGTTGCCGTAGATGATTTCGGAGATCTTGAGTCCGCTGTTGCCGAGGTACCTGAATTCCATGCTCCCAACGTATCCCCACTCCGCGCCCCACTACTTCGGCGGAAGAGGCCCGAGTGTCGGGCGCAGGTGAGAAGGTGGAGGGGTGGGACGAGCGGATGGCAGCCAGCGGCAGGTGAGCGCGTCCGACGTCGACGACTCCGAGGCGTCCATCCTGCACGTCGACATGGATGCGTTCTTCGCGTCCGTCGAGCTGCTGGAGCGACCGGATGCGCGCGGCAAGCCCGCGATCGTCGGGCACGCGGGTGGCCGCGGCGTCGTCACGAGCGCGACGTACGAGGCTCGCCGGTACGGCGTCCGCAGCGCGATGCCGATGTCGCAGGCGATGCGGCTCTGCCCGACCGCGATCATCCTGCCGCCGCACTACGAGCGCTACACCGAGTACTCCGCCAAGGTGATGGACATCTTCCACGAGGTCACTCCGCTGGTCGAGCCGCTCAGCATCGACGAGGCGTTCCTGGATGTGTCCGGCGCGCGTCGGCTGCTGGGCTCCCCGCGGCGCATCGCCGAGCTGATCCGGTCGCGGGTGCTCGAAGAGACGGGCCTGACCTGCTCGGTGGGCGTGGCGGCGACCAAGTTCATGGCCAAGCTCGCCTCGGGCCGGGCGAAGCCGGACGGCCTCCTGGTCGTCCCGCGCGCCGAGACGCTCAGCTTCCTCCGCCCGCTCCCGGTCGGCGCGCTGTGGGGCGTCGGCGCGAGCACCCAGGCGTCGCTCGAGCGGATGGGGCTGCTCACGGTCGCCGACCTGGCGGACGCGCCGCTCCACGTCCTGCAGAAGGCGGTGGGGGAGGCCAGCGGGCGACGGCTGCACGACCTCGCCAACGGGCGCGACGCACGCCGCATCGTCACCGAGTCGCGCGAGAAGAGCATTGGTCACGAGAACACCTTCGGCACCGATGTCGGCGATCTCGACACGCTGCGCCGCGAGTTCCTCCGGCTCTCGGGACGCGTGGGCGAGCGGCTTCGCAAGCACGAGATGGTGGCCCGCACGGTCGCGATCAAGGTGCGGTTCTCCGACTTCCGCACGATCACCCGTTCGCGCACGCTCGCCGAGCCGACCAACGTCGGCAGGCGGCTGTTCGAGGAGGCGTGGGATGTGTTCGACGCGCTCGGCCTCGATGTCCGGCAGACGCCGCTCCGGCTGATCGGGGTCCGGGCGGAACAACTTCTCGACGCCGGGGGCGACGCGCTCGCGCTGTGGGACCCGGACGAGGAGTGGCGCGAGACCGAGCGGGCGCTCGACGCGGTGAGCGCGCGCTTCGGCCGCGGGATGATCGGCCCGGCGTCGCTCGTGCGGCGCTCCCGCGACGCCGCCGAAGAGGAGAGCGACGGCCGCAACCCGAAGTACGTCAGCGACTGAGCCGCGTTCCCGATGCGACCTGTTCACGCGGCGGGCGGCGCGCTACCGTGACAGCATGACGAACTTCTCGCTGAAACTCGCCGAGACCGTGACCGGCTCCGGCATCAAGTCGGTCTACGGGGAGCCGGTGGTCGTCGACGGTACGACGATCGTCCCCGTCGCCGCCGTCCAGTTCGGCTTCGGCGCGGGCGGAGCGGGGGACGAGGACTCCGCAGGCGGCGCAGGCGGCGGCGGGGTGGCGATCCCGTTTGGCGCCTACATCTCCGACGAGCTCGGTGTCCGCTTCCGGCCGAACCTGATCACGCTGCTCGCGGTGGGCATCCCCTTCGTGTGGGTGGCCGGTCACGCGTGGGCCCGCGTCATCCGCGCTCTCAAGAAGTAGCATCCCGCCCCCTCCGGTCTACACTGGGAGCGAACACGGGAGTCCGGTGAGCCGGGCTGAGAGGAGACTTCTCCAAGTCTCGACCGTCGAACCTGATCTGGGTCATGCCAGCGCAGGGAGGACCTTTCTCAACATCCCGTGCCCTGTTCCATTTCGACAGAAGGGGCACGAACAGTGCACGCAACCATTTCCTCAGCGGGCGCACGCCCGCGCACTCTCCGCTGGCGGGTCGTCGACATCGTCGTCGCCAGTGTCGTCGCCGTCGCATCCGGCGTCGTCTTCTGGGTCTGGGGGGTCGTCCAGAACCCGATCTCGGGTCCCGTGGGCGCCGTCCTGCCCGGATTCCAGGGTCTGCTGAACGGCCCCTGGCTGTTCGCGGGCGTCCTCGTGGCGCTTATCGTCCGCAAGCCCGGCGCCGCGCTGTTCGGCGAGCTCGTCGCGGCGGTCGTCTCCGCCCTGATCGGGACGCAGTGGGGCTTCGCCACGCTGCTGTCCGGCGTCGTCCAGGGCCTCGGGGCCGAGATCGTGTTCGCGCTGTTCCTCTACGCGAACTGGCGGCTCGTCCCGGCCCTGCTCGCCGGTGCCGGCGCGGGACTCGCGGAGTCGGTGCTCGACCTCCTGTACTGGTACCCGGGTTCCACCGCCGGTTTCGCGATCACCTACACGATCACGACCACCGTCTCCGGCGTCGTCGTCGCCGGTCTCGGCTCGTGGCTGCTCGTGCGCGCACTGGCCCGCACGGGCGCGCTGAGTCGCTTCGCCGCCGGCCGTGAAGCGCGGTCGGCCGTGCGAGCCTGAACACGGTGAGCCTGCCGCTTCCGGCCCCGGCCGGTGTCGCGGTCCACGACTGGGGCTGGCGGTACGCGGGGCGCAGCGCCTGGGCGACCCGGGGCGTGGAGCTGCGGATCGAGCCGGGGGAGCGCGTCCTGCTGCTCGGTGCCTCCGGCGCGGGCAAGAGCACGCTGCTGGCGGGTCTGGGCGGCGTGCTCGGCGGGGACGACGACGGGGAGGCGGAGGGCACGCTCACCGTCGCCGGCCGTCCCCCCGCCGAGTCGCGTGGCGTCGCGGGCCTGCTGCTGCAGGATCCGGATGCGCAGGTCATCCTCGCCCGCGTGGGCGACGACGTGGCCTTCGCGTGCGAGAACCTCGGGGTGCCCCGGAACGAGATCTGGGGGCGCGTGCGCCAGGCCCTGGGCGACGTCGGCCTCGACGTGCCGCTCGACCATCCGACCGATCGGCTTTCGGGCGGCCAGAAGCAGCGACTCGCGCTGGCCGGGCTGCTGGCCATGCGGCCGGGGCTGCTCCTGCTCGACGAGCCGACGGCGAACCTCGACCCCGACGGGGTGCTGGAGGTGCGGGATGCGGTGCGCTCGGCCCTCGACGCGAGTGGGGCGACCCTGGTGGTCGTGGAGCACCGTGTCGCGGTCTGGCGCGACCTCGTGACGCGGGTCGTCGTCCTGGGAGCCGACGGGGGAGTGCTCGCCGACGGAGCTCCGGACGTCGTGTTGAGCGATACGGCCGGCGAGCTGCGGCGCGCCGGGGTCTGGCTGCCGGGTACGGCCGTTCCGGAGGCGCCGGTCGTGACCGAGGGCGACCCCCTGCTGACGGCACGGTCGCTCGTCTTCGGTCGCGGACCCGCCGTCACCCGCGGTCGCCGCCGGGGTGCGGCGCGCGGTCGCCGACCGTCGCGGACGACGCACGCACTCCCGGTGGGCGGACCGGTCGACGCCGACATCCGCGAGGGGTCCGCTCTGGCCCTCATCGGCCGGAACGGCGCGGGCAAGTCCACTCTCGCGCTGACGCTCGGCGGCCTCCTGCCCGCCCTGGGTGGCACGCTGGTCGCCGAGGCGGCTCTGGCGTCGGGCGCTGTCGAGGACCCCGCCGCGTGGCGCTCGCGCGAGCTCCTCACCCGGATCGGCAGCGTGTTCCAGAACCCGGAGCACCAGTTCATCGCCTCCACCGTTCGCGACGAGCTCGCCGCCGGCCCGCGTGCTCTCGGTCTCGCCGACCTCGAGGTCGACGCCCGGACGGACGAGCTGCTCGCCCGTCTCGCCCTCGACGGCGTGGCGGAGGCGAATCCTTTCACCCTGTCCGGCGGCCAGAAGCGCCGGCTCTCGGTCGGAACAGCGCTCGCGACCCGGCCGCGACTCCTGATGCTCGACGAGCCCACCTTCGGACAGGACGCACTGACGTGGCAGGCGCTCGTCGGGATGCTCGCGGACCTGCGGAGGGCCGGGCACGCGGTCGTCGCGGCCACCCACGACGCCGAGTTCGTGGCAGCGGTGGGTGCCTCGGCGCTGCGGCTGGATGCTGCCGAGGTGGTCGCATGACCCTCCTGCAACCGCTCCGGACCGGTCCTCTCGCCACGCTGAACCCGGTGTCGAAGCTCGGGGCGGCCCTGATCGTCACGGTGGCCCTCCTGCTGTCGATCGACCCGGTGTCGGCGGGAGTCGCCCTCGCGCTGGAGCTGATCCTCCTCGCCTTCGCCGGACTGCCCTTCCGAACCGTCGTCGCACGGACGGCGCCGGTCTGGATCGCCGCGCCGCTCGCCGGGCTGACGACGCTGCTCTACGGGCAGGCCTCCGGCACCGTCTACGTGCACTGGTGGGCCGTCGAGATCAGCGACGGCTCGATCTCCCTCGCGCTCGCGACGGCCCTGCGGGTGATCGCGATCGGGCTGCCCGCCGTGCTGCTGTTCATCACGATCGACCCGACCGACCTCGCCGACGGTCTGGCCCAGCTCGTGCGTCTCCCGGCGCGTTTCGTGATCGGCGGTCTCGCCGGGCTCCGCCTGGTGGGACTCTTCGCCGAGGACTGGCGCGCGCTCACCCTCGCGCGCCGTGCCCGCGGAGTCGCCGAGTCGGGCGCCCTGCGCCGCTTCCTGGGCCAATCGTTCGCGCTGTTCGTGCTGTCGCTGCGACGCGGGACGAAGCTGGCGACGGCGATGGAGGCGCGGGGCTTCGGGGCGGGCGGCGTGCGCACCTGGGCGCGCCCATCCGTCTTCCGCGGCAGGGACTGGCTGACGCTGGCTGTGGCCGCGCTCGTCGCGGGTCTCGCGGTCGGCGCCGCCGTCGCGACGGGGAGCTGGAATGCGCCCCTCGGCTGAGCTTGCGGCGCTCGACGCCGCGGTGGCGACCGCTGTCGACGCGGCGAACGCGGACGGGAGGACGCCGATCATCCTGATCGACGGTCCGAGCGGCGCGGGCAAGAGTTCGCTGGCGGATCGCCTGCTCGCCGCGTGGCCGGCGAGCGGAAGCCCGCGGCTGGTGCGGATGGACGACCTCTACCCGGGATGGGAGGGCCTGGACGCCGGAAGCGAGGCGGTCAGCCGTGACCTCCTCGGGCCGCTCCGCGCATCCGGCACCGGCTCCTGGATGCAGTGGGACTGGGCGGAGCATCGTCCGGCCGGCCGCCACCGGGTCTCCGGCCGCGATCCGTTGGTCGTCGAAGGATGCGGCTCGCTGTCCCGCCGGAACGCCTCCCTCGCCGACCTGACCGTGTGGTTGCAGGCGGACGACACCCTGCGAAAGCAGCGCGCCCTCGCCCGGGACGGTGCAGCCTTCGCGGTCGAGTGGGACCGCTGGCAGGCGCAGTTCGACCGGTTCGTCGCGCGCGAGCATCCCCTTGCACTCGCATCACTGGTTCTCGATGTGACGTCGGCCGGTCTCGCGAATCCCGCCCCGGGGACTACGGTGGACTCATGAGCGACGCACGACAGGATCCCGAATACATCGTCGAATACGCCGACGGACCCCTGGTGGGGCAGGCCGAGCGCCGTTTCCTGGTGGGCGGCAAAGCGGAAGACAGGATCCCTGCGATCGTCGCCGTCGAGGGCCTCGAGTCCACCTTCTGGTACGTCGCAGGCGAGCAGCGCGAGGTCGAGGGCCAGCTTCAGGTGAAGTACCACTTCGATCAGCCCGACTCGGATCCGGTGGCGCCCGAGAAGGAGGACGAGTCCATTTTCGGCTACGGCGCCTGAGTCGCGGGGGCCTGAGCTCCGAAGACTGAGGGACTAGGCCCAGCCCAGTTCGTGGAGCCGGTCGTCGTCGATGCCGTAGTAGTGCGCGATCTCATGCACCAGCGTGATGTGCACCTCGTCCCGTAGCTCGTCCTCGTCCGCGCTGATCGCGAGCAGCGGCTCCCGGTAGAGGACGATGCGGTCGGGCATCTCGCCGAATCCGTATTCGCCGCGCTCGGTGAGGGCGACGCCGTCGTACAGGCCGAGCAGGTCGAGCGAGCCGTCCTCTGGGCGGTCCTCGACGACGAAGACGACGTTGTCGAGCCCGTCGACCATATCGTCGGGTAGCCGGTCGAGTTCGTCGGTGACGAGTGCCTCGAACGCCTCCGCGTCCAGGGACAGGCTCACGCCGTCATCACCACGCCTCGGCCACGGCCGCATGCAGGTCGAGCAGTGACGGCGTCCGTTCGCTCGGTCCGCGACCGAAGCCGCACTCCGTCCCCACGCCGAAGCCGTCGACCGCGGTCGCCGCGGCCTGCGCCCGGCGACGGGCGCCCTCCAGCCCGTCCTCGTGATGGATCAGGCCGAGATACAGCTCCGTGCCCGCGGGCACCTCGACGTCCGCCAGCGGCGCGAAGTACTCCGCGTCGTCGCGCTCGATCGGAACCGGCAGGTGTACCCAGGTGATCGGCCGCGGGGCTGCGGCGAGGATGCCGCGGAGCACATCGGCGAGGTGACCGGCATTGACCGGCTGCACGAAGTGCTGCTCCTCGACGTCGCCGTAGCAGAGGTGGTAGCCGACCTGCACGTCCGCGGGAACCGCGGCGGCCTGCCGGGCGGCGCGCTCGATCACCCCGGCCAGCACGTCCTCGCCGAACCAGGACGGCATCCGGCCCTCGAGCAGGGCGAACTCGACCGCCGTATCCCACTGGATCGCCAGGTCCTCGTGCGGGATGCCGTCGAGGATGCGCTGCAGTTCGCCGAAGAGGGCGCGCTCGTACGCGGGCTCGAAAGCTGCCCGATCCTCCGGCACGATGAACGGCCCGACGACGCCCGCCGGGGTCGGCAGCGAGACCTGGAAGCGCGTTCCCGGGGCGATGACGCCCTCGTCCCTCAGGGCGCGGAAGGTCGCGTACGACTCGAGCGCGGCATCGGCGTACCCGAGGTCCGGGAACACCAGGTCGGCGGCGGTCACGCCCTCGTCGAGGCGGAACGGCCTGCCGTCGAAGATCTCGCGCAGGAAGAACGGTTCGACGGGGATGCGCGAGATTCCCGCCATCGAATCCAGTCGCGCGGTCTGGAACTGCACCCAGTAGAAGCGTTCCCCGACCTCGCCGTCCGGGATGCGGCGCATCCGGTCGCCCAGGTGTGAGCCGACGGTGCGCAAGACCGTCTCGGCGTCGGGCAGGTTGACGCTGCCGACGAGATGGGCCCCGCGGATGACGGGCGAAGCGGATGCGGTGTCGAGGCTGTTGGTCACCGCGCGAGTCTACCGGCGGGTGCGCTCGCACCCGCCGGTGGACCCCTGGCTCAGCGGCTCAGTACCAGTTGACCGACTCGGAGTGGTCCCACGCGCTGCACGGGGTTCCGTAGCCGCGGGAGATGTAGTCGAGGCCCCACTTGATCTGCGTGGTGGCGTTCGTCTGCCAGTCGGAGCCGAACGTCGCCATCTTGCTGCCGGGAAGGGCCTGCGGGATGCCGGTCGCGCCACTGCCCGAGTTCGATGCCTGGTAGTTCCAGCCGGACTCGCGCTGCCAGAGCTTGTCGAGGCACTGGAACTGGTCGGCGCCCCAGCCGTACTGGCTGGCGGCGATGCTCGCGGCGGCGGCCTTGGCTCCACCGACGGTGTTGGCGTTCGCCTGGGCAGCGGCTGCGGCTGCGGCGGCTGCGGCGGCTGCCGCTGCGGCCTGCCGGTCGGCCTCGGCGCCCGCGGCAGCGAGTGCGTCGGAAGCCGCCTTGGTCTTGTCGATGGTGGCGCGGAGCTTGTCGTCGCCGAGCTTGGTGTACTCGCTCAGACCGGCGATCGCGGTCTTCGCCGCGGAGGCGTCGGTCTTCGTCTCGTTGGCGGCGACGGTGCTCTGCGCGCCGCTGAGGGTGTCCTTGGCCTCGCGCTCGAGGCGGTCGCGCACGATGGCGCCATAGACGCCGAGCTGCTCGTGACGCATGCCGGTCGCCTCGGAGAGTTCGCGGGTCTGACGTTCGCCGGCCTGCTGCTGAGCGACCACCGGCGCGATGAGCGTTGCGCTCATGATGACGGCTGCGGCACCGGTGACGATGCGGCTGAAGGGGACGGGACTGTTCTTGAGGGTGTTACGGAGAGTGCTGAGCATTGGTTTCCTGGATCGGGCTTCCCCGCCTGTGCACGGTGACAGCGTCATCCATGCGTCGGACCTCGATTTCTTCGGGGGCGGTCCGGCGGGCTGGCTACCGCGTACATGCGTGGAAGCACCTCGTGGACCCGTGGTCCGGAAGCGCAGCATGCGACGCGGGTGTGCCGGGCGTGGAAGGGTCGGGCATCCAGGACCGGGCGCGGGGGCGCCTCAGGGTTGGGGGTGGGGGCTGGATGCCGCCGAGCGCGGCACGGACGGCTTTCGATGCCGTCGCCGACGACTGTAGGCGCTGTTTCTGGACGCTTCGGGCACGGATGCTGGCAAAGTCGTGTACGTGTCACCGTTCGGTGGCGTCGACGGACGCCTCCGCGGCGGCCTCTTCCGCCTCCACGGCGGCTTCCGCTTCGTCCATCCGGCGGTTCGTCACCCACAGCATCGGGATGAGCTGGAGCACGACGAGGAGGCCCATGATCAGGAACACCCAGCGCACGCCGAGCAGCTGTCCCAGGAGACCACCGGCGATGGCACCGAGCGGCATCGTGCCCCACGCCAGCAGCCGGTAGGCGCTGTTGAGGCGGCCGAGCAGCCGCGTCGGGGTGATCCGCTGGCGCAGCGACACCGTGATGACGTTCCAGATCGAGACGGTGACGCCGCCGATGAGCAGGCCCGCCCCGATGACGAACGGGTTGTCGGTGAAGCCGGGCGTGGCGATGGTGAGCAGCGATCCGGCGATGGTCAGTGCCAGGGCGCGGGAGCGGCCCAGCAGCCGTTCCGCGGGTTCGGCCAGGAACGTGCCGAGCACACTCCCGATTGCCGAGAACGTGAGCAGCAGTCCGTAGGCGGGGTCGGACAGTTTCATCGTGGACTGCGGGCCGGCGGCGTAGAGCACGAAGACCGTGAAGACGGCGGAGCTGGCGAAGTTGAAGACGCCCACCATGATCGCGAGGGTGCGCAGGAGAGTGTTTCGGCCGAGGAAGCGGAGTCCCTCCCCGATGTCCGCGCGGATCGTGGTGCGCACGGTGCGCTCCGTGGTGAACCGGCCCCGCACGAGCAGCAGCACGCCGATCGCGACCACCCACAGCAGCGCGGGCGCGCCGAAGGCGAAGGCGACCCCGGTCGCCACGAGGAAACCGCCGAGGGGCGGCCCGACGAACTCGTTGGCGGTCAGCTCCGCGGCATAGAGGCGCCCGTTCGCCCGGGACAGCCGGTCGCGGGGGACCAGCTGCGGGAGGATCGACTGCGACGACGTGTCGTAGACGGTCTCGGCGACACCGATGCAGAGCGCAGCGGCGTAGAGGAGCAACAGCGAGCCGGCACCCGCGATGCTGACGATCGTCAGGCACGCCAGGAACAGCGCCCGCGCGGCGTTCGCCACGAGCATGAGGCGTCGCCGATCGAACCGGTCGGCGAGTGCGCCGGCGGTCAGGGCGAACAGCAGCCAGGGCAACGTGAACGCGAACGACAGCCCGGCGATGAGCGCGGGGGAGTCGGTGTAGCGGATGGCGACGAGGGGCAGCGCAACCTTCATCACGCCGTCCGCCAGGTTGGAGAGGCCGGCGGACGTCCAGAGCTTCCAGTAGCGCGCGCCGAGTCCTGTCGTGGTCATACGGTGAGCCTGGCACGGGGATTGAGAAAAATCAATCGACCCGAGAAACCTCAATCTGCCGCTACACTCGCCCTATGACCGACGACCGTCGTGCGGATCCCGACGCGAAACGACGCCCGGCGACGCCCCAGGAGCTCAAGGCGCTGTCCCACCCGCTGCGCGTCCGTATCCTGCGCCTGTGCGGCGATCAGGAACTCACCAACAAGCAGCTGGCCGACCGGCTGGGAGTGGATGCCGGCACCGCCTACTACCATGTGCGGCAACTGGTGGCGGCGGGGTTCCTCGAACCGGCACAGGTGCGGGCCGGGGAGTCCGGCGCGCTCGAGAAGCCGTACCGGTCCACAGGGAAGAGCTGGTGGCTCTCGGTTCCCCTCGAAGACCTCGATCTGCGCCACGGGCTTGCGCCGGTCGACGCGTTCCAGCAGGAGCTCGCCGAGGCGGGGCCGGCGTCCATCGCCACGTATGCACGCTTTTCGCTGCACCTGTCGCCCGACGACGTCGCCGAGCTGGACCGTCGCATCGTCGCCGTCCTTGACGAGTACATCGAGACGGACTCGGAGCGGTCGCACCTTCCGGCGCATGGCGGGATCTTCCTGCTGCACCGCACCCCCGACGGATCAGGCGCCGCGGGGGACTGAGCGGCAGGGCACCCGGCGCGGACGCGGGAGGGTCAGAGCGCTTTCGCTGCCGCCGCGAGCACCTGCGCCAGTGTCGGAACACCCTCGGCGCGGAACACCTCGGTCCCGTCCTGCGCCGCGACGATGACCGTCGGGGTCGAGCGGATGCCGTCGCGCTCGGCCTGCTCGACGTTGCGTGCCACATCCAACTCGGTCACCGCCACGCGGGGCGCCAGACGGGCGGCCTCCGCGAGGATCGCGCGTGTCTGCATGCACGGCTCGCAGAAGGCGGAGGTGTACAAGGTCAGTCGGGCTGCCGTCTGCTGCTGCCCGGTGACCGCCGGGTCAACGGCCGGTGTCGAATCCACATCGCCAGTGTACGTCGGGAGAAATCGCGGCGACGATCCCGGTGAACCCGGCGTCGGCGCGCGCGGCCGGGAGCGGAGTCGACCGACAATCGTCCCGTGAGCCGAACGACCTTCACGCGCTACGTCGCCCTCGGTGACTCGCTCACCGAGGGCCTCTGCGACACTGCGCCCGCACGGCCGGACGCGTTCCACGGCTGGGCGGACCGCCTCGCGGGCATTCTCGACGGGGATGCCCGGCTCGCCGGCTCCACCGTCGAGTTCGCGAACCTCGCCGTCCGCGGGCGCCGCATCGCCGATGTCGTGGATGCGCAGATCCCGGACGCCGTCCGACTCGAGCCGGACCTCGTCTCGGTCATGATCGGCGGCAACGACCTGATGAGCCCGGCCGCGGATCCGGATGCCCTCGCCGCGCGGCTGGAGAGCGGCATCCGCGTGCTCCGGGAATCGGGCGCGACCGTTCTGCTGGCCAACATCTTCGACCCCCAGTTCGCCTTCTTCCTCAAGCCCTTCCGCGGGCGCGCGGCGGTGTTCAACGCGAACATCTGGAGCATCGCCCGCGACCAGCGCGCGGTCGTGCTCGACGTGTGGGGCGTGCGCGAGTTCCGCGATCCTGCGATGTGGGCATCGGACCGGGTGCACCTGAGCACCCGCGGGCACCGGCTGCTCGCGGCCCAGGCAGCACACGCGCTCGGCGTGCCGTATGCAGAGATCGGGGGACCGGAGGCGTCGGGACCGCCGGACCCGCCGACGCCGCCCGACTCGGTGCCGTTGCGCACCTGGCTGCGTGTGTACGCCATCCCGTGGGTCGCGCGCCGCCTGCGGCACGTCTCCACCGGCGACGGCAGGGGTCCGAAGCTCCCGGTGCCGCAGCGTGTGGATCTGGGCGGCTACCCCGTCCCGGGGACCGTCGGAGGGCGGCACTAGACTTCCGGGTATGGCAAATTCCTCGGATCGGCTGGTCTGGATCGACTGCGAGATGACCGGCCTCGACCTCGAGGTCGACGAGCTCGTCGAGATCGCGGTGGTGATCACCGACTTCGAGCTGAACGTCCTCGACCCCGGCTTGAGCATCGTCATCAAGCCCGATGACTCGGCGCTGGCGAACATGGGCGACTTCGTACGGCAGATGCACACCACGTCCGGCCTCATCGAGGAGATCCCGAACGGCAAGAGCCTCGCCGAAGCGGAGTACGAGGTGCTGGAGTACGTGCTGAAGTTCGCGCCGACCGCGCGCACCGCTCCGCTCGCAGGCAACACCATCGGAACCGACCGCATGTTCCTCGCGAAGTACATGCCGCGACTCGACGCGCACCTGCACTACCGGAACGTCGACGTGTCGTCCATCAAGGAGCTGGCCCGCCGCTGGTTCCCGCGCATCTACTTCAACGCTCCGGAGAAGAACGGCGGTCACCGGGCGCTTGCCGACATCCTCGAATCCATCCGCGAGCTCGACTACTACCGCGCCGCGGCGTTCGTCGCGCCTCCCGGTCCGACCACCGAGGACACCCAGGCACTGGCCACGGGTGTGGTGGAAAAATGGACCCCGCTGATGGGCTAGAATCGATGAGTTGCTTATCGGCCGACGAGTAGTCGGCCTGAGCCATGGTGGGTATAGCTCAGCTGGTAGAGCGCCTGGTTGTGGTCCAGGAGGTCGCGGGTTCAAGCCCCGTTACTCACCCCACCAAAGGGCCTGGTCTCCTCGAGACCGGGCCCTTTTTGCGCGTCGTCACCTGTTCCACGATTTGCGCCAAATCGCGGTAATGGGCGGCCCGATTACGCGATTTGGCGCAAATCGTGCCCGGGTAGACGCGAGGGGAGGGACGCGACGCAAAGGTGCCCCCGGCAGGAATCGAACCTGCGACCAAGAGATTAGAAGGCTCCTGCTCTATCCGCTGAGCTACGGGGGCGTCCCTCCAACGATACCGGAGGGGCGGCGACTCAGAGAGTCGCACCCGCCTTGCCCGTCCGGTTCACGATCGCGATGACCGGACGCCGGCCGCGCAGCCCGAATCGCAGCCGCAGGCTCGCCTGGCGCGCGATGAGCACGGCGATGACCGCGGCCGCGGCGGCGGGGACCACGCCCGAGATCGCCATGGCGATGTGCGGGCCGACCTGCTCCACGAGCCAGCCCATCAGCGGTCCGCCGAGCGCCTGTCCGCCGAGCAGGACGAGGATGTACAGCGAGATCACCCGCCCGCGGATCTGCACGTTCGACGACATCTGCACGAGCGAGTTCGCCGCCGTGATGAAGAGCAGGTTGCCGATTCCGATGCCGACGAGCAGCATCCCGAACGCGATCTCGCCCGGGGCGAACCCGGCGACGGCCTGGACGATCCCGAGCACAGCCGCCGTGCCGACCACCATCGAGAGTCGCACGCTCGTGCGGCGAGTGGATGCGAGCGCTCCGGCGAGCGCGCCGGCCGCGACCAGCGCGTTGAACAGGCCGTAGCCCTGGGCGCCGACGTGGTACACGTCGTTCGCGTAGGCGGCGAGGAAGACCGGCATGTTGAACGCGAAGACCGCGACGACGGCGACCATCACCACCGTCCAGAAGATGACAGGCTTGCGGCGCACGTAGCGCATCCCCTCGGCCAGCTGGCCCTTGCCCCGCGGGGCGGCGGGGGAGGCGTGCAGCTCTGACCGCTTCAGGGTGGCCACGGCGAACACGACCGCCAAGCAGGCCACCGCGTTGATCACGAACGACCAGCCGCCGCCGACTGCCGTGATGAGCACGCCGCCGAGCGCCGGCCCGATGAGCCCGCCCAGCTGGAAGATCGACGAGTTGAGACTGATCGCGTTGCGCAGGTAGCGCGGGCCGACGAGCTCGCTGACGAAGACCTGGCGCGTGGGGTTGTCGACGACGGTGACGAGTCCGAGCGCGAACGAGATGGCGTAGACGTGCCAGACCTGGATCTGGCCGGTCAGGGTGAGAACGGCGAGCAGCGCGGCGAGGACCGCTGCGCACGACTGGGTGATGACGAGCAGGCGCTGCTTGGAGTAGCGGTCGGCGAGCACGCCGCCCCAGAGTCCGAAGACGAGCATCGGGGTGAACTGCATGAACACGGTGATCCCGACGGCCGCGACGCTGCCCGAGAGCTGCAGCACCAGCCAGTCCATCGCGATGCGCTGCATCCACACCGCCGTGTTGGCGACCAGGTTGCTCGCGGCGAAGCGCCGGTAGTTCGGGACGCGGAGCGAGGCGAACGTCTCACGCCACGGCGGCCGGGCGGAGAGGACCGGCATGGGTCCGGTGGGCGGGGCCGCTGCGGTGGAGTGCGCCACGTGTGTGTTACCTCGATGTCTCGTCTGGTTCCGTATGAAGTGTCACTTCGACATTACGCATCCGGGGCTATTGTTGTTCCCGATCATCGCAATAACTCCCATTGGTTTTTCGAATGGATGGCTCATGTTCGACCCGATCCTGCTGCAGACCTTCCTCGCCGTCGCCGACACGCACAGCTTCACCAAGGCCGCCGTGCGGCTGGGCATCAGCCAGCCGACCGTCAGCCAGCACATCCGCAAGCTGGAGCAGTCGGCCAAACGCCAGCTGATCGCGAGGGACACCAGGGACGTGCGCCTGACCGACAACGGGGACGCGATGGCCGGGTTCGCCCGCACGATCCTCGCGGCGCTGGCAGAGGCCGACAGCTACTTCAGCGGTTCCGCCATGCGCGGGCGGCTCCGGTTCGGCGCGGCGGACGACCTGGCGATCACGACGCTTCCGCGCGTGCTCCGGCATTTCCGGCAGCAGAACCCGCAGATCAACCTGGAGCTGACCGTCGACCAGTCGGCGCCGCTCCACCGGAAGCTGAAGGCCGGGCACCTCGACCTCATCTTCATCAAGCAGACGCCGGGGACGACCGAGGGCACGGTCGTCGCGACGGACGAGCTGGTCTGGATGGGTCAGGAGAAGACGATCCTCGACCCCGAAGGCCCTGTCCCGCTGATCTCGTATCAGGGCCCGAGCCTGAGCCGTCAGGCCGCCATCGACGCTCTCGAAGCGGCCGGGCGCACGTGGCGGATCACCTGCAACACGCGCGAGGTCAACGGTGTGCTCGCGGCCGTGCGAGCGGGCATCGGCGTCGCGGTGTTCCCGCGCTCGCTCATCCCGACCGACCTGATCAAGGTCACCAACCGGTTCGCCCTGCCCGAGCTCGGCCACGTCGACTTCACCCTGCTGTCGAACCCGAGCGCCGCGCGGGAGCCGGTGGAGGCACTGACCACGGCGATCCTCGCCCGGGCGGTCAGCCGGGTGGCCTGAGCCGCCACGGCGGCCGGACCGTCACCCCTCGACCGCGATCGGATCCGGGTCGGACGGGCGAACCCCGCCGTCCGCTGAACGCTGCCGCAGCAGCAGCGCGACGAGCGGGAAGATCAGGACCGAGAGCATCCCGGCGCCGACGAGGGCCGTCGCCGTGCCCACCGGCAGCTCGTGTTCGCGCACCCCGATCGCGGTGACCGCGACGATGATCGGCAGGCCGGTCGCCGAGAACAGCGTCAGTGCGGCGCGGTCCCGGAACGTCGAACCGGGCGGCGCTGAGAACGACCCGGGGATCCCGCGCACGACGATCAGCAGCACCAGGAAGATCGGCAGCAGGACGAGCGCCCGCGGGTCGCCGAGCAGCGCCTTCAGATCGAACCCGATCCCGGTGTTGATGAAGAAGATGGGCACGAGGACGCCGAAAGCGACGGCCTCCAGCTTGCTCTCGATGTGGTGGGCGTCCGCGGGCTCGGCGCCGGAGAGGAGGATGCGGCACAGCACCCCCGCGGCGAACGCGCCGAGCAGCATGTCCAGGCCGAGAGCGATGCTCAGTCCGACGAGGGCGGCGATGACGAGCACGACGAATCGCACGGCGAACTGCCCGCTGGTGTGGAGAGTCGCGCGCACCAGACGGTGGAAGCGCTGGTGCCCTCCCCTGGATGCGAACCAGATCGCTCCGCCCGCGATGACAGCGAATCCGATGAGCACGAGCGCGGCTGCCAGAGGCTTCCGTCCGCTCAGGAACAACGAGATCGCCAGCAGGGGTCCGAACTCTCCGACGGCGCCGACCGCGATGACGGCTCGCCCGAAGGGGGTCCGCAGTTCGCCCGCATCCCGCAGCACCGGCATCAGGGTGCCGAGGGCAGTGGAGGTCAGGGCGATTCCGATGTACACGCCCTTGATGATCTCTCCCGCGATGAGTGCCGCGAGCACGATGCCCACCGCCAGCGAGAGGATCCACGTGAGCGATGCCCTCCGGAGGCGGCGGCCACCGATCGCCGCGAAGTCGATCTCATTGCCGGCCATGAAGAACAGGAAGGCAAGACCGAAGTTGGCGAGCGCATCCAGCGCGTCGGTCTTGGGCACCCAGCCGAGGATGCTCGGTCCCACGATCAGCCCCAGCACGATCTCGAAGACCACCAGCGGGATCTTCACGACTCGTCCGACGGCGGTCGTCAGGAGGGCTGCGACGACGGCGATCAGCGGGACGAGCACGACGCTCGAGACGGCGGGGTTCATGCGCGCATGCTAGCGAACCGCCCGGGTGGACGGGCAGACCGTTCACACGCCCGAAATCCACCGGGGATAAAGTGACCTCATGCGTGAACGTCAGGCCAAAATCATCGAAGATCTGCACGTCCGCCCGGAGGTCGATC
The DNA here is from genome assembly GCF_042465655.1 of Leifsonia sp. T36S-04. Taxonomy (GTDB): domain Bacteria; phylum Actinomycetota; class Actinomycetes; order Actinomycetales; family Microbacteriaceae; genus Leifsonia. The sequence continues at coordinate 1,718,150 of NZ_CP146286.1, read as the reverse complement.
CGGCAGCGGAGATCGAGCGTCGCGTGGGCTTCCTCGTCGACTATCTGCGCACCACGGGCGCCAAGGGGTTCGTGCTCGGCATCAGCGGCGGACAGGATTCGACGCTGGCCGGCCGGCTCACCCAGCTGGCGGTCGAGCGGCTGGCCGCCGAGGGGACCGAGGCCGACTTCATCGCCGTGCGGCTGCCGTATGCGGTCCAGCGCGACGAGGAGGACGCGCAGCTGGCGCTCTCGTTCATCCGGCCGAAGCGCTCGGTGGTCTTCAACATCCAGCGCGGCACCGACGGCGTGGAGGACGAGTATGCGGACGCCGTAGGCGACGAGATGTCCGACTTCGTCAAGGGCAACGTCAAGGCGCGCATCCGCATGGTCGCCCAGTACGCGATCGCCGGTCAGCACGGCCTGCTGGTGGTCGGCACCGACCACGCCGCCGAAGCGGTGACCGGCTTCTTCACGAAGTACGGCGACGGTGGCACCGACATCCTCCCGCTGACCGGGCTGACCAAGCGCCAGGGCAAGCAGCTGCTGCGATTCCTGGATGCGCCTGCGCGGCTCTACGAGAAGGCGCCGACCGCCGACCTGCTCGACCACAACCCCGGCCAGACCGACGAGGACAACCTGGGGCTCACCTACAACGACATCGACGACTTCCTCGAGGGCAAGGAGGTGGCCGACGAGGTCGCCGAGGCGCTGGAGAGCCGCTACCGGGCGACCGAGCACAAGCGCCAGCCCCCGGCGAGCATGTTCGACTCCTGGTGGGCCGAGAGCTCGTACACCCGCTGACCAGACGACGAAGGGCGCCGGCGTAATGCCGGCGCCCTTCGTTTCGGGTGGAGTGTGGCGGTCGTCCGCAGGTCAGACGGGCTGACCGAGACGCGCGGTAGGCGACGTGTCGGCGGTGGCCTGGGATTCGGTGGCCGGGGCGGTGTACGGCGCGGTGTACGCGGCGGCCGCGGGCTGGGGTTCCGGCTGGCGCTCCTCGGCGGGGGTGCCCGCGGCTGACGTGGCCGACGACGCGTACTGCTCGTGGTGCTGCTGGGCGACCCACGCATCCTGCTGGGCGATCAGCGAGCGCTCACCGTCGCTGTTCTCGAAACGCCAGCGCTCGAGGTCGCTCTGGAAGATCCTGCGGGCGCGGCGCGGGTTGTTCTGCCACTCGATCAGCCGGTCGCGGAACTCGGCGATCGCCGGGTCGAGCTGGTAGCCGAACGTGGCCGACGCGCGCTTCATCTCGGCCAGCTGGTGACCGGCCCAGGTGGCCGCGAGGCCCGAGTTGCTGATCGGCAGCAGCCGGATCATGATGTCCGCCTGGCCGACCGCGCGGTCGGAGAGCACCTGCTCGGCCGGGGTGAGGGAGTTCCAGACGGATGCCTCGGTGGCCGCGTCGACGAGCGCGGCGATCGCGGAGGCCTTCTGCTGGCGGTCGGTGCGGGAGAGGAGGCCCTTGAGGGCGCCACGGGCGATCCAGGCGGCGATAAGGCCGGACAGGATCACGGCGACCGCGAGGACCGCCGCATAGAAGATCACCGGGCGCGCTGCCGGCGATGTGAGCCAATCGACGAAGTCATTCCACCACTGCATGCGGTGATGGTAACCGCGGTTCGACTGCGGGCTCGGGACCGTTCGCGTCGTGTCGTCAACTGGCGTAGCAGAATGGGAGGAGTCGATCGAAAGGGGACCCCGATGCAGACCTTTGTCGTGGCAGGCGGATGCTTCTGGTGCCTGGATGCGGTGTACCGCGTCCTGCGCGGTGTGGACGATGTGGTGTCCGGATACACGGGCGGCCTGACCGTGGATCCGACCTACGAGGAGGTGTGCACCGGGCGCACCGGGCACGCGGAGGCGGTCGCGGTCACGTTCGACCCGGAGGTCATCCCGGCCGGCGTCATCCTCGATGTGTTCTTCACCCTGCACGACCCGCGCCAGCTGAACCGGCAGGGCAACGACATCGGCACCCAGTACCGCTCCGCGATGTTCTACGACGGCGAGGAGCAGAGGGAGCTGTTCGAGGGCGCCCGCGACCGGGCCGCCGAGTACTGGGACGGCGGCATCGTCACGACCATCGAGCCTCTCGGCCCCTTCTACCGGGCCGAGGAGTACCACCAGGACTTCTTCGCGAAGAACCCGGGCCAGGGATACTGCCTCGCGGTCGCGCTGCCGAAGGTGAACAAGATCCGCGCCTCCTACGCCGACTACGTCGCGGCCTGATCCGTCCCCAGGTCCGGATCCCGACGGGTTCTCCACGGAAACCGCCGGCGCGGGGGGAGGCGCGGACCGCGCCGACGAGAGTGGAGGTGCGCCCTCACCGCGGGGGCACCGAAAGGGAGATCATGTCCGACACCGTCGCCGTCCGGGGCTTCGTCGCCAGCGAGCCGCGCCATCTCGTCACCGAGGGCGGACTGCCCATCACGAGCTTCCGGCTCGTGACCACACGGCGCCGCTACAACCGCAAATCGTCCACGTGGGAGGACGGCGGCAGCAACTGGTACACCGTCAGTGCCTTCCGCCGCCTTGCGCTCAGCGCCGCCGACTGCATCGCCAAGGGCGATCCGGTGCTCGTCGCCGGCCGGCTCTGCCTGCGCGAATGGGCGGGGGAGAAGCAGGGCATGACGGTCGAGATCGAGGCGGAATCGATCGGGCACGACCTCACCTGGGGCCGATCCTCGTTCACCCGCGCGGCGTCGCGGGAGACGCCCGAGGAGGCGGCAACGCCTCCCGACGGAATCACAGCGGCGTCGCCCTAAGATGAGGCATATGACGCTCCCCGCGGTCCGCCGGACCGGTCCTTCGGCCGTGTCCGCCGCCATCCTGGTCGCGGGCGTGTCCGTTGCGCTCGCTCTCGCCGGCTGCACGGGTGGCACGGGAGGGACGGGGCCGACGAGCACCGCCTCCGGCACCGCGACGCCGACGCCGGGCACCTCTGCGCCCTCCGCCTCTGCGCCCTCCACCTCCGCGCCCGCAACGGTGGGGCTCGTTCCGGGCGGCACGGCGGAGCAGAATCTCGCCTACTTCGATCAGGTGAACAAGGCGACGCTAGCGGCGAACCCGAACGCCCAGGGGCGCGACTTCATCGACGCCCTCGTGGGGGCGGGCTTCCCGAAAGCCGACATGCAGGTCACGGTCGACACGACGACCATCGGACTGAAGGCGAACTCCATCCAGTTCTCGGTGCGGATGGGCGACAGCTGCCTCATCGGCCAGAACGGTGCGGACGCGGGAGGGTACGGGAGCATGGTCACGCCCGTGCTTGCCACCGGCACCTGCCTCGTCGGGCAGACCCGGCCGATCGACTGGTAGAGCCGCCTGGTAGAGCCGGCTGGTAGAGCCGGCGACCGAGGCAGTCCCTCCAGCCGAATAGACTTGGGGTCATGGCCGAATACATTTACTCGATGGTGCGCGCCCGCAAGGCGGTCGGCGACAAGGTGATCCTCGACGACGTCACGATGGCGTTCCTGCCGGGAGCCAAGATCGGCGTCGTGGGACCCAACGGCGCCGGTAAGTCGACCATCCTGAAGATCATGGCGGGCCTCGACACGCCCTCCAACGGCGACGCCAAGCTGTCCCCGGGCTACACGGTCGGCATCCTGATGCAGGAGCCCGTGCTCGACGAGAGCAAGACCGTGCTCGAGAACGTCCAGGAGGGCGTGGGCGAGATCAAGCAGAAGGTCGACCGGTTCAACGAGATCTCGGGTCTGCTGGCCGATCCCGACGCCGACTTCGACACCCTTCTCGCCGAGATGGGCACGCTGCAGGAGCAGATCGACGCCGCCGACGCCTGGGACCTCGACTCCCAGCTCGAGCAGGCGATGGATGCGCTGCGCTGCCCGCCGGGGGACTGGCCGGTCAACACCCTGTCCGGCGGTGAGAAGCGCCGCGTGGCGCTGTGCCGTCTGCTCCTCCAGAAGCCGGACCTCCTGCTGCTCGACGAGCCCACCAACCACCTCGACGCCGAGAGCGTGCTCTGGCTGGAGCAGCACCTGGCGAAGTACCACGGTGCCGTGCTCGCCGTGACGCACGACCGGTACTTCCTCGACCACGTGGCCGAGTGGATCGCCGAGGTCGACCGCGGTCACCTGTACCCGTACGAGGGCAACTACTCGACCTACCTCGAGAAGAAGAGCGAGCGGCTCGCGATCCAGGGCAAGAAGGACGCGAAGCTGGCGAAGCGCCTCTCGGAGGAGCTGGACTGGGTCCGCAGCAATTCCAAGGGCCGCCAGGCCAAGTCGAAGGCGCGCCTCGCCCGCTACGAGGAGATGGCGGCGGAGGCCGAGCGCACCAGGAAACTCGACTTCGAAGAGATCCAGATCCCGCCGGGACCGCGCCTCGGCCAGGTCGTGATCGACGCCAAGAACCTCCAGAAGGGCTTCGACGACCGCCGGCTGATCGACGGCCTGACGTTCACCCTTCCCCGCAATGGGATCGTCGGCGTCATCGGCCCGAACGGTGTCGGAAAGACCACCCTCTTCAAGACGATCGTGGGTCTCGAGCCGCTCGACGGCGGCGACCTCAAGGTCGGCGAGACCGTCCAGATCTCCTACGTCGACCAGTCGCGCGGCGGGATCGACCCCAACAAGAACGTGTGGCAGGTCGTGTCCGACGGGCTCGACTACATCCAGGTCGGCAAGACCGAGGTGCCCTCACGCGCCTATGTGTCGACGTTCGGCTTCAAGGGACCGGACCAGCAGAAGAAGGCCGGCGTACTCTCCGGTGGTGAGCGCAACCGCCTCAATCTGGCGCTGACGCTCAAGCAGGGCGGCAACCTGCTGCTGCTTGACGAGCCGACCAACGACCTCGACGTCGAGACCCTGTCGAGCCTCGAGAACGCGTTGCTCGAGTTCCCCGGCTGCGCCGTGGTCATCACCCACGACCGGTGGTTCCTCGACCGGATCGCGACCCACATCCTCGCCTACGAGGGCACCGACGAGGACCCGGCCAACTGGTACTGGTTCGAGGGCAACTTCGAAGCGTACGAGGAGAACAAGGTCGAGCGCCTCGGAGCGGATGCGGCCAAGCCGAACCGCTCGGCCTACCGCAAGCTCACCCGCGACTGACCCGGAAGCCGACCACGATGCGACTGCACGTTCCGATCAAGCTCCGCTGGAGCGACCTGGACGCGTACGGGCACGTCAACAACGCCGAGATGCTGCGCCTCCTCGAAGAGGCGCGCATCGAGGCGTTCTGGGCGACCGACGACAGCGGAGAGAACTCCGGAGCGGTCGGAGGCATCGGAGGCACTGGCGACGCGGTCGGCGGCTCCACGGCCGTGCTCGACGGGCGGCCCGGCGCCGACACCCTCACGCTCATCGCCCGGCAGGAGATCGAGTACCTCGCGCCCATCCCGTACCTCCGTCAGGCCCTGGATGTCCAGCTCTGGCTGGGCCGGCTCGGCGGGGCGAGCCTCGAGGTCTGCTACGAAGTGTGGTCGCCGGAGGGCACAGAGCCGCGCACGATGTTCACGCGGGCGGCGACGACGATCGTCCTCGTCGATGCCACGACGCAGCGACCACGCCGCATCAACGACCGCGAGCGGGACGCCTGGACGCCCTACCTCGACGAGCCGGTCGTGTTCGCCAAGCGGAACTGAGCGCGTCCGGCTGAGGCGTCCCGGCCGCCCGTCACGGAGCCGGTGACGGCGCCGGTGTGGTGGGCAGGGGAGTCGGGCTGAACGAGTTCTCCCAGATGGCCCGCGACCCTGCCTCGCCGATCAGCACGACCTCGACGACCGTGCCGACGGTCAGCACCAGGGCCGCGACGATCAGCACGATCCGCACGACGCGACGCACTACAACCGAGGGCTGTCGCGGCGAATCGGGCCGATCGACGAAGAAGAACCACGCCCACTGCACCACGGCGAAGACGAACAGCGCGATCACCCAGGGCAGCAGTGTGTGCCCGAGGGCCGCGTGCTGCACGATCAGCGGCGTCGACGGGACTCGCGCCTGCAACCACTCACCCGCGGAGGTGACGACGGGGACCAGGATGAGATCCGCGAGCGCGAGCAGCGGGACGACGATCCCCAGCCTCCGCCGCGCCGCCGGCCAGATCGGTACGAGCAGCGCCGCGATCGCCGTCAGCGGAACGAGCACCACCACGAAGTGGACCAGCAGCACATGCAGCGGCAGTCCGTTGACCTCCACGGCGACGCCTACTCGGTGACGGTCACGGAGTCGCCCGAGACCTGGGCGTTCAGCTTCGGCAGCGGGTCGCGTGCCGGGCCGTTCAGAACGTCACCCGTCGTCCCGTCGAACCGGGAGCCGTGGCACGGGCAGTCGAACTCCTTGCCCTGCGGTGCGACCGTGCAGCCCTGATGCGTGCAGACAGCGCTGAACGCGACCACCTGCCCGGCGCTCGGCTGCGAGACCACGATCGGCTGTCCCGCCAGAGTCGCCGACACGGCGCCTCCCACCGGGATGGAGGCCAGCGACACCTTCGCCGAACCGGAACCGCCACCCGACGATCCCTCGGAGCCGCCCGATCCACCCGAGCCGCCCGATCCCTCGGCGCCGCCGGGTGTGCACGCCGCGAGCAGCAGAGCGCCGGCGGAGGCCCCGCCGATCGAGACGAGGGTGCGGCGGGTGAGCGGTGCGTGGTCGTTCATGCGGTTTCCTCCCGATTGGCGTGCGTGTCTCTTACGGTAGTCACGAGACGAAGCAGCGATTGGTTCACGGCTGCCGATTCAACCCTGGCGTGTGAACCTTTCGGCCGGCTGCATCGTGTCCTAATTGGAGGTGACCATGCCGGAGGAGGACGACCGCCTGCTGCGCGAGCTGCACGATCAGCACGCGCAAGCTGTCTGGCGGTACGTCGTGCACCTCACCGGCGACCGAGCGATGGCCGACGACGTCGTGCAGGAGACGCTGCTCCGCGCCTGGCGCAGACCCGCGGTGCTCGACCAGTCCCAGCAGTCGGCCCGTACGTGGCTGTTCACGGTTGCGCGCAACCTGGTGATCGATGGACGGCGCAGCGCGCATTACCGGCACGAGTTCGGCACGGACACCCTTCCCGAGAACCCGTCGCCCGACAGCGAGGCCGACTCGGTCCTCGACGCCTGGCTGGTCTCCGACGCGCTGGCAGAGCTCTCCGTCGAGCACCGGGCGGTCATCGTCCACGCCTACTATGGAGGCCGCTCGGTCGCCGAGATCGCGCGCGAGCTCGACATCCCCGAAGGCACGGTCAAGTCGCGCCTCCACTACGGCCTTCGCGCGCTGCGGCTCGCACTGCAGGAGAGAGGGGTGACGGAACGATGACCACGCACGACGAATTCGCCACCTGGGATGCGGCTTACGTGCTCGGCGCGCTCTCGCCCGTGGAGCGCCGTGAGTTCGAGGCCCACCTGCAGGTGTGCGAGCGCTGCGCCGACTCCGTCTCCGAGCTGGCCGGGATGCCCGGGCTGCTCAGCAGGGTGCCCCGCGAGCAGGCGTTCGCGCTTCTCGGAGACGAAACCGTGGCCGCCGCGTCGCCGATGGCGGAGCCCGGCCCGGCGAAGGAACTGCTCCCGACACTGCTCCACCGCGCACGCCGGAGGCGGGCCCGCGGCCGCTGGCTCGTGGCCGGTCTCTCCGCCCTCGCCGCCGCGCTGATCGTGGGCGTCGCGGCATTCGTGCTGCCCGGAGTGCTGCATCCCGCAGCCGCGCCCACGGCCGCCGTGGCGATGCAGCAGGTGGAGCCGAGCGCCCTCACGGCAGACCTCCGGCTGACGACCGAGCCGTGGGGGACCCGGATCGACTCTCGCTGCACCTACGCCCACGTGGGTGCAGCGGATGGCGGTCACTCCTGGACGTACGCGATGGTCGTCACCGATCGCGCCGGCCAGCAGCACACCATCTCGACCTGGACCGCCGACGAGGGAACGACAGCCACGCCCGTCGCGACGACGAGCCTGCCGGTGAGCGACATCGCCGCCGTCGACATCCGCTCGGCCGGTGACGGCACCGTCCTGCTGCGCAGCACCTTCGGCTGAGCGCCCGGCGGTGACGCGCAGCCGCGCTGTTCAGCTCAGTCCGTGGCGCGCGGCAGGCGGATGGTCGCCTCCTGCGCGACGCTCGCCACCAGGCGGCCGTCGCGCGAGAAAATGCGGCCCTCGGCGAGCCCACGGCCCCCGCTCGCGGTCGGCGACTTCTGCACGTACAGCAGCCACTCGTCCACCCGGGCCGGCCGGTGCCACCACATCGCGTGGTCGAGACTGGCCGCTTTGAGGCCGGGAGTACCCCAGGCGACGCCGTGCCGGCGCATCACCGCCTCCATGATCGTGTAGTCGCTGACGTAGGCGAGCGCCGCCCGGTGGAGCGCCGGGTCGTCGGGCATCTCGCCGATCGTCCGGAACCACACGGCCTGCTCCGCAACGTGCTCGCCCTCGACCGAGACGTAGATCGGCGAGGTGACGTGCCGCATGTCGAATGGCCGCTGTCCGGCCCAATACTGGGCGACCGGATGCCGCACGTCCTCCAGGACGGATGCCGCGGACGGCAGGTCCTCGGGGTCCGGCACGCCGTCGGGCATGGTGTCCTGGTGCTCGAATCCCTCGTCCTCGGTCTGGTACGACGCGATCATCGAGAGGATCGGCAGCCCGTTCTGGTAGGCCTGCGTGCGCCGGGTGGAGAACGAACGGCCGTCGTGGATGCGGTCCACGGAGAACGTGATCGGAAGGTTGACGTCGCCCGGGCGCAGGAAGTACCCGTGCATCGAGTGGATGTTGCGGTCGTCTTCAACAGTCCGGGTGGCGGCCACGATCGACTGCGCGAGCACCTGCCCGCCGAAGACGCGGCCCAGCGGCATCCACTGCGATGGGCCGGTGAAGATGTCCTCGCTGGTGCGGGCTCCGGTGTCGGTCAGGTCGAGGGCGGTCAGTAGGGAAGCCAGGGGCTCGGTCACTCGTCCTCCAAGTCGGTGCGGTGTTGGTAGTTTAGACAACCGATGAGTCACTCGTTTTCCTTGATGGACACCCTCGCCGTCGCCGACCTCCAGACCTACCTGTCGCGGGCGGCCCGCGTCGAGGAGGGATCCGTGCGCCTGATCGCCGGTTCCGGTGTCCTCGCCGTGTACACGGCCATCCTGTATCCGCGCGGTCTGATGGACGGCACCCCCACCGTCCTCGGCCTCCGCACGTTCGCGATCGGCGGCGACGCCGAGTTCGATGCGGTGGTGCCGATCCGGTCGCTGCTCGACCGCGTCGCCCGGGCGCGCGAGGGGGCCGAGGCGCAGGCGGCAGACGGGGCGGTCGATGGCGGTCCGGTCGAGATCCGCCTCCCGCTGGAGGTCTCGACGGTGACCTGGGCGGGCATCTCGCCGCCGCGCGGCGGGTGGCAGAAGGTGGGCGAGACCTCCTCGGCCTCGCTGCAGTCGATCGCGCAGGCGGGGATCGCCGAGGTCGCGGAGGCTGTGCCGACCGGGACGGGCGAGCAGCTGGTCACCCGGGTCCGCGCCGAGGTGTGGGGCCGTCCGATCGAGGGTCTGGAGTATGTGCCGACGGGCGCAGGCTTCGCCGCCGACAGCCTGGGCTTCCTCGGTGACGACGAGCCGGTCACCATCCACGAGACGGGCACCTGGACCCGTCTCACCACGCGCCGCGGCCACACCCTCGTCCGCCGCCCCTCCTGGTCCCTCCGCCGCTGACCGTAGCCCGCGAGCACAGGAAAGTGCGGCTTTCGGGCCGTTCTGACCGCATTTTTCCTGTGTTCGCGGGCGGGGCGGGGAGGGCCGGGCGCGCTGGACGGGGGGGGTCAGGCGCGGGCGGCGGCGCGACCGGCCTGGCGGCCGGAGAAGAGGCAGCCGCCGAGGAAGGTGCCCTCGAGGGCGCGGTAGCCGTGCATGCCGCCGCCGCCGAAGCCCGCGGCCTCACCGACCGCGTAAAGGCCGGGCACGACCGTGCCGTCCGCACTGAGGACCCGGCCGTCGAGGTCGGTCTCGATCCCGCCGAGGCTCTTGCGGGTCAGGATGTGCAGCTTCACCGCGATGAGCGGCCCGGCGGCGAGGTCGAGCAGCTTGTGCGGCGCAGCCACCCGGATGAGGCGGTCGCCGCGATACCGTCGGGCCGACCGGACCGCGGCCAGCTGCAGGTCCTTCCCGAACTCGTTGTCGAGCTGACGATCGCGCTCGTGGATGTGACGGGCGACGGCTTCCGTGTCGAGCGGGACGTCCGCGATCCGCTGCATGCCCGCGAGCAGATCGTCGAGCGTGTCGGCGACGACGAAGTCTGCTCCGTGCTCCTTGAACGCCTCCACCGGCCCGGGTGCGCCCGGCGCGACCCGCTTCGCGAGCAGGCGCACATCCTTGCCGGTCAGGTCCGGGTTCTGCTCGCTGCCGGAGAGGGCGAACTCCTTCTCGATGATCTTCTGCGTCAGCACGAACCAGCTGTAGTCAGAGCCCGTCCTGCGCAGGTGCTCCAGCGTCCCGAGCGTGTCGAACCCGGGGAACAGCGGAGAGGGCAGCCGCTCGCCGCGTGCGTCCAGCCAGAGGGACGACGGACCGGGGAGGATGCGGATGCCGTGCTGCTGCCAGACCGGATCCCAGTTCTGGATGCCCTCGGTGTAGTGCCACATCCGGTCGCCGTTGACGAGGTGGGCGCCGGCCGTCTCGGCGATCCCCAGCATCCGGCCGTCGACGTGGGCCGGGACGCCGGAGAGCATGTGCGCGGGCGGCTCGCCCAGGCGTGCCGGCCAGGCGGCGCGGACGAGGTCGTGGTTGCCGCCGATGCCGCCCGACGCCACGATCACGACGGGAGCGCGCAACTCGAAGTCGCCGGTGACCTCACGGTTGCTCGGCACGCCCCGGTCCGCGTGGTCCGGCGCGAGGACGGCGCCCCGCACACCCACCACGCGGCCCCCCTCGACGATCAGCTCGTCGACGCGGTGCCGGTTGCGGATCGCCACGCGGCCGTTGGCGGCGGCCGCCTGCACGCGCCGCGCGAACGGCTCAACGACGCCAGGACCGGTACCCCAGGTGATGTGGAACCGGGGAACCGAGTTGCCGTGGCCTCCCGCCGAGCCGCCGCCGCGTTCCGCCCAGCCGACGACGGGGAAGAACCGGACCCCCTTCTCGTGCAGCCAGGCCCGCTTCTCACCGGCTGCGAACTGCAGGTACGCCTCGGCCCACTGACGGGGCCAGTGGTCCTCGGCGCGGTCGAATCCCGCCGAGCCGAACCAGTCGTCACGCGCCAGCGCGAGGGAGTCGCGCACGCCCATGCGGCGCTGCTCGGGGGAGTCGATCAGGAACAGACCACCGAACGACCACCACGCCTGGCCTCCGAACGAGGCCGAAGGCTCCTGCTCGACGATCGTGACGCGGCGTCCCGCATCCAGCAGCTCCGCGGCGGCGACCAGGCCGGACAGGCCCGCGCCGACGACGATCGCGTCGGGTTCGTGTGTCATCCGTGTCTCCTTCGGCACCGGGATGGCGGAGGAGACTACTCCTCGAATGTGTTGACCATAGCGAACGCGGCGCGCTCCAGGTAACTCCAGAGCGTCTCCTCGTGGAGCGGCGAGAGCCCGAGTTCGTCGACCGCAACGCGCATGTGGGCCAGCCAGCGGTCGCGGGCGTCGGGATTGACCTTGAACGGGTTGTGGCGCATCCGCAGACGTGGATGACCGCGCTGCTGGCTGTACGTCGTCGGCCCGCCCCAGTACTGCTCCAGGAACAGCACCAGGCGCTCCTTCGCCGGACCGAGGTCCTCCTCCGGGTACATCGGACGAAGCACCGGGTCGTCGGCCACGCCGCGGTAGAAGGCGTCGACGAGCCGGACGAACGTGTCGTGGCCGCCCACCTCGTCGAAGAAGGCGGGCTGGGGGCCGGTCGGGATGAGCGGGAGGTTCACTTCTGTTCTCCGTCCGGGCCCGGCTCCGCAGGCGGCGTGGCCGGCTTCTGCGTGGCGGGCTTCTCTGGCGTGGCGGGCTTCTGCGGAGTGGCGGGCTTCTGCGGCGTGATGCGGATCGCGGCGGGATGCGTCGCACCCGGCGTCTGGGTGGCGTTCCGCTTCGCCGCCGCGCGCGCCTTCCGGCCCTTAAGCGGCGGTTCGGAGGTGACCGCCTGGCTGGGGCGGGTCTTGGGTGGCTTCGCACCCATGACGCTGGAGGCGCTGTCGAAGCCGCTGAGCACGACCGCCGAGAGCGACGGCAGCTTCACGCCCATCTCGTCCAGAGCCTGCTTGAGCCGGACGCGGAGTTCGCGAGAGACGTCGTCCTTCGCCGTGGTGCGGGTCTTGAGCACGATCCGGATGATCATGGCATCGGCGGAGATGGACTCGAGGCCCCAGAGCTCCGGCTTCTCGAGGATGCGCGAGCGCCACTTCGTACTGCTCGCGAGGGCGTTCGCGGTCTCCAGCATCTTCGCCTGGACCGCTTCGATGTCGGTGTCGTACGGCACGGCCAGGTCGATGATGACCCGCGCCCAGCCCTGGGACATATTGCCGACGCGGACGATCTCTCCGTTGCGGACGAACCACAGCGTCCCGTTGACGTCGCGGACCTGGGTCACCCGGATGCCGACCGCCTCCACGACGCCCGTCGCGAAGCTCAGGTCGACCACGTCGCCGACACCGAGCTGGTCCTCCATCACCATGAACAGGCCGTTCAGCACGTCCTTGACGATGTTCTGCGCGCCGAAACCGAGGCCGGCGCCGATCGCGGCCGTCAGCAGGGCGAACGAGCCAAGCACATCCGGCACGAAGACGTTCAGGATGAGGATGATCGCGACGATCCCGATGGTGACGTTGACGATGTTCATCAGCACCGAGCCGAGCGTCCGCGTGCGCTGCACCAGGCGGACCGCCGCGAGCGGCGAGGCCACCAGGGCCTGCGTGTCGCTGACGTTCTGCCCCTTCTTGACACCGCTGACGATGCGCGAGACGACCTTGCGGATCACGACGCGGAGGATGTAGCTGAGCAGGAACGCGCCGCCGATGATGCAGAGGGCGCTCAGCACCTTCCAGCCGGCGTCGGTCGCCCAGGACCCGATAGCGGTCCAGAAGTCTTCTCTCAGGATTTCCATACCGCACCGAGCCTAGCGACGGGCGGCTTGGGACACCCTGTGCTCATCGTTCGAGCAGTCCGTTCTCGTACGCGAAGATGACAGCTTGCACGCGGTCGCGCAGGTGCAGCTTGGAGAGAACCCGGCCCACGTGCGTCTTCACCGTCGACTCCGTCAGGTAGAAGCGCTGGCCGATCTCGCCGTTGCTCAGTCCCTCGCCCATGGCCAACAGGATCTCGCGCTCCCGCGGGGTGAGCGCGGCGGCGGGGTCCTGCTCGGTGCCTCCGGTGGCAGGCCCGGACGGCAGGCGGTCGGCGAACATCTCCAGCATCGCGCGGGTGACCCGGCCCGAGACGGCCGCATCGCCGGCGGAGACCGCCCGGACGGCCGCGACCAATTCGTCCGGGCGCGCGTCCTTCAGGAGGAATCCGCTCGCTCCGGCCCGCAGGCCGCCGAAGGCGTACTCGTCGAGGTCGAACGTGGTCAGTACGATGATCCGCGCGGCCGGGTCGGTCGCCACGATGCGCCGTGTCGCCTCGATGCCGTCGAGGACGGGCATCCGCACATCCATCAGCACGACGTCCGGCCGGAGCTCTGCCGCCAGGCGCACGGCTTCGGCACCGTCCGCCGCTTCACCGACCACGGCGAGGCCGGGCTCGGCTTCGAGCACCATGCGGAAGCCCAGTCGGACGAGCTGCTGGTCGTCGACGAGCAGAATGCGGATCGGTCCGTCGTTCACGGTGTCCTCTCGGTGGGTTCGGTCTCGGTGGGTTCGGTCTCGGTGAATGCTGCGGGGGCGGCTGCGGCGGTCGACGCCGACGCCGGTCCTCCGCGCAGCGCGACGAAGACCGCCCGCACGCGCCAGCCGCCACCCGGGCGTGGACCCGCCTCGAGCGTCCCGCCGTACAGGCCGACCCGCTCGCGCAGCCCGATGAGCCCGCGCCCCGAACCCTGCCCGGGCGATCCGTGCACGGTCGCGTCGTCGTCGATGGTGATGATCACCGTCTCCGGATGGAAGACCAGGACGACGCCGACGGCGGTGGCCGTCGCGGCGTAGCGGAGGACGTTGGTGAGACCCTCCTGCACGACCCGGTAGATGGTGAGCTGCTGGCCCGCGTCTTCGGGCGGGACGCCCGCAACGGTGACCCGGACCGGCAGCCCTGCGGCCCGGAAGGTCTCCACGAGCGGGCCGAGCTCGGCGACGCCGGGCTGAGGATCGCGCGACGCATCCCCGTCGCCGTCGCCGAGCACCCCGAGCAGTCGCCGCATGTCGGCGAGAGCGCCGCGGCCCGTCTCGGCCACCAGCTCCATGGTCTCGGCCGACCGAGCGGGATCCGTGCCGGCCAGCCGCGCCGACCCGTCGGCCAATGTGATCATCACGGTGAGGCTGTGCGACACGATGTCGTGGAGCTCGCCGGCGATGCGGCTGCGTTCCGCGGCGGCGGCGAGCTCCGCCTGCTGGTCGCGCTCACGGGCGAGCTGGCGGGCGCGGTCGATGAGCGCATCCAGATACCGGCGGCGGTTGCCGACGTTGCTGCCGATGAGCACCGCGACGACGGAGAACGCGAGCACCAGGATGCCCGACGGCAGCGCCTCGGTCTCCAACGGTGTGAAGACGTCGGCCTGGGCGAGCAGCACCTCGGCGGTGAGCGTGGCGACCGTGACGGCCGCGGTCACCGCGAACGCCACCCAGGCCGAGCGGATGGACCGGTACACGGCCAGCGCGTACAGCGCGAACAACGTGGGCACCACATCCACGTCGCGTCCGAGGAAGACGCTCGCCCCCATCACCACCGTCGCGATGGCGAAGACGACCGCAGGTTGCCGCCGCCGGGCGAGCAACGCGAGACCGGCCACGGCGGAGAGCACCAGGTGCACCGTCTCCGGCACGCTCGGCTGCTGGGCGGAGGCGATCAGGGCTCCGGCGACCGCGGGCACCAGGTAGAGCGCCGCGACGAAGATGTCCATGGCGACGGGATGCGACGCCAGGTAGCCGCGGATCACCCCGGGCGGTCTCGGCAGTTCGAGACCGACCGGGGCGTCGGCGGGCGTGGATTCCGCGGCCACGTTCCGGGTCAGGCGTCCCTGCGCTGCAGGAGCACCGCGCCGGCGATGAACGACACGGCGGCCCAGATGAGCACGGTCACGGCGTTGGCCCACGGTTCGAGCGTCCCGTTGGCGATGCCGGACATCCCCGAGCCTGCGTTGCTGATCAGATAGTGCCCGGCGTCGGCCACCCACTGGGTGCGCGTGAGGCCGGTGACGAGGTTCGCGATGATCGGAAGCACCAGCAGCACACCGAGCGCACCGGCGATGCCGCCGGCCGTGGACTTCAGGATCGCTCCGACGCCGAGCGCGAACACCGCGACCAGGCCGAGATACGCTCCCGCACCGACGATCGCCCAGAGTGTGCCGGCCGAGAACAGGTCGCCCGTGTAGCCCTTCGAGGTGAGGATCGGGACCGCCACCGCCCACGACGCGGCCGAGCTGATGAGGCCGACGATGAAGGCGACGAGGAACAGCACCAAGGTCTTCGCGGCGAACACCGGGAACCGGCGCGGCACAGCGGTGAAGGAGGAGCGGATCATGCCGGTCGAGAACTCCCCGGTGATCACCAGCACACCGAGAACGGCGATCACGAGCGAGGCGAACGTCAGGCCGGCGGTCGCGGCGGTCGTCGCGAAGCTGGCCGCCTGGGCCTCGACCGCGACGCGCTGAGCCGCCGAGACGCGGTCGATCAGGGTCGATTTGTCCGGGATCGCGAACGCCACGAGCGAGGCGATGCCCACGACGAGCACGACCGCGCTGATGAGAGTCCAGAAGGTCGAACGCAGTGTGCGGAGCTTGATCCACTCCGAGCGGACGACCCCCGGGAAGCTGAGCCGCTCGAGCGAGGTGTGCGGGTGTGTGGCACCCGGGGTGGATGCGGTGGCGGTGCTCATCGGCTGACCTCCGTGCGGTATTCGACGTCGTCCTGGGTGAGTTCGAGGTAGGCCTCCTCGAGCGATGCGCTGAGCGGCGTCAGCTCGTGCAGCACGATGCCGTCACGCGCGGCGGCCTCTCCGATCTGCGGAGCGGTCAGCCCGGTCACTTCGAGGAGTTGCGCCTCGACGCCGGTGACCGCGACATCCGCGCCGGCCAGTGCGCGGGCGAGCTGCTCGGGCTGCGGCGTGCGGACGCGGACGGCGTGGCGGGTGGCTCCTGCGAGGATCTGGTCGACCGGGGCGTCGGCGATCACGCGGCCGCGACCCAGCACGACGATGTGGTCGGCGGTCTGCGCCATCTCGCTCATCAGGTGAGACGAGAGGAAGACGGTGCGGCCCTGGCCGGCGAGGTGCCGGGCGAACTGACGCACCCAGAGCACACCCTCGGGGTCGAGGCCGTTGACCGGCTCGTCGAGGATGAGAGTGGCCGGGTCGCCGAGCATGGCCACGGCGATGCCGAGCCGCTGCCCCATCCCGAGGGAGAAACCGCCGACGCGCTTGCCGGCGACCGATTCGAGACCGGTCATGCCGATGACCTCGTGCACCCGGGACTTCGGGATGCCGTGGGTCGCGGCCAGGGCGAGGAGGTGCGCGTAGGCGCTCCGGCCGGTGTGCACGGCTTTCGCGTCGAGCAACGCGCCCACCTCGGTGAGCGGGGAGTGGAATTCGGCGTAGCGCTTGCCATTGATGAGGGCGCTGCCATGGGTGGGCCGGTCGAGGCCCATGATCATCCGCATGGTCGTGGACTTGCCTGCGCCGTTGGGGCCCAGGAAGCCGGTGACCTTGCCCGGCTGGATGGTCACGGAGATGTCGTCGACGGCGGTCTTCGCGCCGAAGCGTTTGGTCAGGTGATCGAGTTGGATCATGTCTCCGAGCGTAGGGCTGGGAGACCTTCTGCAACATCCTCCCGCGGTACCACGCCCGGCGTGTCCGGGTACGACGAAGGGCCCCACCGTGCGGCGGGGCCCTTCGTCGCGGCCGGGTTCAGGCCTGCGCGTCGCGCTTCTGCGCGGCGAGCGCCCGCTCGACCCCCGCCAGGTTCTCGACGACCATGCGGCGCAGAGCGGCGGGTTCGGCGTTGGCGTCGAGCCAGGCGCGGGTCGCGTCCCGCAGCTGCTCGTTCGCGAGCGGGGCCGGGTACATGCCCTCGACCAGGTACTCGGCGATCTTGTAGGTGCGCGAGTTCCAGATGTCCTGCAGGGCGGCGAAGTACGGCTCGACGAAGGCCGCGAGCACGTCCTTGTCCTTCGCGCGCTGGAATCCGATGCCCGTGTACCGCACGATCGTGTTCGGCAGCGCGTCCGAGCCGAACACCGAATCCCACGCCGCCTGCTTGCCTTCGAGCGTCGGGATGGCCGCGCGGGCCTGGGCGGCGAACTGTCCGCCGTTCGCCGTGTTGTCGGCCGCGAGCGCGGCGTCGATCTCGGCGTTTCCGGCGGCGCCGCCCGCGACGAGCGCGATGAGCAGCTCCCACGCGAGATCGGTGTCGACCGTGAGACCGTCCAGGGTGACCGAGCCGTCGCGCAGGGCCGCGATGGTGGCGAGCTGCTCGTCGGTCGAGGCCAGCGCCGCGAAGAACTTCACGAACTGGAACTGCGCGTCGCTGCCCGCGTCGGCGCCCTGGGCCAGAGTCCAGAGGGCGTCGGCGGCGGAGCGCACGGTCTCGGCCTGCCGCTCGGGAGCGACGTAGGCGGAGGCCGCCAGCACCAGCTGGTTCAGCGTGGTCCGGATGGTGGTCGACTCGGTCTCGGACGCGATGTTGCCGAGGACGAGGCGCACGTAGTCGCTCGCACTCGTCTCGGCGTCGCGGGTCGCATCCCACACGGCGCCCCAGACCAGGGACCGGGCGAGCGGGCTCTCGATGTGGGCGAGGTGCTCGATGGCGACCGCCAGCGACGCCTCGTCGAGGCGGATCTTCGCGTAGGCGAGGTCGTCGTCGTTGATCAGCACGAGGTCGGGCCGGCGGGTGCCGACGAGGTCGGCGACCTCGGTGCGCTCACCGTCCACATCCAGCTCGAACCGCTGGTCGCGGACGAGGCTCTGTGCGCCCTTCCCGTCGTCCTTCAGGTTGTAGAGGCCGATCGCCAGGCGGTGCGGGCGAATGGTGGGGTAGTCGGGGGCGGCGGACTGCAGCACCGCGAACGACGTGATCGTGCCGTCCGCATCCACCTCGAGCTCCGGCCGGAGCGTGTTGACGCCGGCGGTCTCGAGCCACTTCGTCGACCAGTCGGTCAGGTCGCGGCCGCTCGTGGCCTCCAGCTCGACGAGGAGGTCGCGGAGCTCGGTGTTGCCGTGCGCGTGCTTCTTGAAGTACTGCGCGACACCGGCGAGGAAGTCGTCCTGGCCGACCCAGGCCACCAGCTGCTTGAGCACCGAGGCACCCTTGGCGTAGGTGATGCCGTCGAAGTTGACCTGGACGTCCTCGAGGTCGTTGATCGTGGCGACGATGGGATGCGTCGACGGCAGCTGATCCTGACGGTAGGCCCAGCTCTTCTCCATCGCGGCGAACGTCGTCCAGGCCTCGGTCCACTCGGTCGCCTCCGCGGTGGCGAGGGTGGAGGCGTACTCGGCGAACGACTCGTTCAGCCAGAGGTCGTTCCACCACTTCATGGTGACCAGGTCGCCGAACCACATGTGCGCGAGCTCGTGCAGGATCGTGACGACCCGGCGCTCCTTGA
Organism: Leifsonia sp. T36S-04; assembly: GCF_042465655.1. Lineage (GTDB taxonomy): Bacteria > Actinomycetota > Actinomycetes > Actinomycetales > Microbacteriaceae > Leifsonia. The sequence goes on along the minus strand of NZ_CP146286.1, from coordinate 1,699,529 downwards.
TCGCGTCCGTCACCTTGGAGCGGAAGACGTACGTCTCGGTGAACGTCACGGCGCCGGCGTTCTCCATCGCGCCCGCGTTGAACTCGGGCACGAACAGCTGGTCGTACTTCTCGAACGGGTACGCGTAGTCGAACCGCTCCTCGTAGAAGGCGAACCCTTCGCGGGTCTTGTCGAAGATGTAGTCGGCGTCGAGGTACTGGGCCAGGCTCTTGCGCGTGTACACGCCGAGCGGGATGGTGCGCCCGTCGCGGCTGGTCAGCTCGCTGTGCACCGACTCGTACGGACCGGCGACGAGGGCCGTGATGTAGGAGGAGATGACGGGGGTCGGCGCGAAAGACCAGACCTTCGTGCCGTCGCCCGCGTCCTGGGGCTCGGGGGTGGGGGAGTTGCTCACGACGGCCCAGTGCCCGGGCGCCGTGACCGTGAACGTGAACTCGGCCTTCAGGTCCGGTTGCTCGAACACCGCGAACATGCGGCGCGAATCCGGGACCTCGAACTGGCTGTAGAGGTACACCTCGCCGTCGACGGGGTCGACGAAGCGGTGCAGGCCCTCGCCGGTGTTGGTGTAGATCGCGTCGGCGTCGACGGTCAGCACGTTCTCGTCCTGGAGGCCGTCGAGCTGGATGCGCACGCCGTCGCTCACGGCGGCCGGGTCGAGCTCGGCGCCGTTCAGTGTGACGGAGTGCACGGTCCGCGTGATCGCGTCGATGAAGGTGGAAGCGCCGGCGGTGGCCGAGAAGCGCACGGTCGTCGTGCTGCGGAAGGTCTCCGGACCGGTGGTCAGGTCGAGGGTGACGTCGTAGCTGTGGGTGCGGACGAGCGACGCGCGCTCCTGCGCTTCGACGCGGGTGAGGTTTTCTCCGGGCAACGCTGACTCCTTCGCGGATCTGGGGCGTGGATCGTGTCCACCGGATCCACCTTAGCCACCGCCGCCGACGGGGTCGGTGGTCCTCTCTAAACTGTGGATATGCGCATCCACATCGCCACCGATCACGCCGGCCTCGACTTCAGCACGCACCTGCAGGCGCACCTGACGGCCGCCGGTCACGAGGTGATCGACCACGGGCCGACCGAGTACGACCCCATCGACGACTACCCGGCGTTCTGCATCAACGCGGCGGCCGCTGTCGTGCGCGATCAGCAGGCGGGCGTCGAGGCGCTGGGCATCGTCTTCGGCGGCTCGGGCAACGGCGAGCAGATCGCCGCCAACAAGGTGCGCGGGGCGCGGGCGGCCCTGGTCTGGAGCCAGTCCACGGCGCAGCTGGCGCGGCAGCACAACGACGCGAACGTGATCGCGATCGGCGCCCGGCAGCACACGGTGGAAGAGGCGACGGGCTTCATCGACACCTTCATCGCGGAGCCGTTCTCGTTCGAGGAGCGCCACGTCCGCCGCATCGCGCAGCTGGCCGAGTACGAGGCCACCGGCGAGATCGCGGGGAAGAACGTGGAGCGCTGATGCCCGAGGGTCACTCCGTCCACCGCATCGCGAAGCAGTTCGCCGTCAACTTCGTCGGCCACCGGGTCGCCGTGTCGTCGCCGCAGGGGCGGTTCGCCGCGGACGCCACGCGCATCGACGGCCACGTGATGACCGACGCCAAGGCGGTCGGCAAGCAGATGTTCCTCGAGTTCGACAACGAGCTGTGGCTGCGCGTCCACCTCGGGCTCTACGGCGCGTGGGACTTCGCGGGCGACATCAGCATCGACCCGACGATCGCGAGCGCCAACGGGCGCATGGGGCAGACGAACCAGCGGGGGACCGACCTCGGCGGCACGGACTCCGACGGCGGCGTCCCCGCCGACCGCATCCCTGAGGACCGCATCCTCGACGCTGCCGGCGAGAACTCGCTGCACTCGATCGGGGCGCCGCGGCGGACGCGGCTGCGCATGTCCGAGTCCGAGAAGGTCGGCGACGAGATCACGACGTTCCCGCCTGACCCGATCGGCCAGGTGCGGGTGCGGCTGCTCACCGACACGGCTGTGGCCGACCTGCGCGGTCCGACCGCCTGCGAGGTGCTCGACCCGGCCCAAGTGGATGCGGTCATCGCGAAGCTGGGGCCCGATCCACAGGTCGACGATGGTCCCGAGGCCGAAGACCGTTTCGTCTCGATCGTGAAGCGCAAGCCGACGTCGATCGCGCTGCTGCTGATGGACCAGAGCGTCGTCTCCGGGATCGGCAACGTCTACCGGGCTGAACTCCTGTTCCGCGCGCGGCAGAATCCGCACACTCCGGGCAAGAAGGTGCCGGAGGACACGGTTCGTGCGCTGTGGCGGGACTGGGTGCACCTGCTTCGCATCGGCGTCGAGACCGGCCAGATGATGACGATGGACGACCTCGACGACGACTCGTATCGCCGGGCGATGGCGAGCCGCGACGACCGGCACTGGGTCTACAAGCGCGAGGGGCTGCCGTGCCGGGTGTGCGGGACCAACATCCTGATGGAGGAGCTCGGCGGCCGCAAGCTGTACTGGTGCCCGGTGGATCAGGCGTAGGAGGCGGTCATGCGACAGAACCCGAGCTTCACCCTGGGCGATCCCGCCGAGCTGAAGCGTCTCGTGCGCGAGAACCCGTGGGCGACCTTCGTCAGCTCCGCGTCCACTGGCCTGGTCGCGTCCCACTACCCGGTCATCCTCGACGAGACGCGGGACGAACTCAGCCTGCTCGCGCATGTCGGCCGCCCGGACGAGCAGCTGCACGAACTGGGGGAGCACGAGCTGCTCGTCATCGTGCAGGGACCCCACGGGTACATCTCGTCGGGCTGGTACGACGAGCAGCCCGCGGTGCCGACATGGAACTTCATCGCCGCGCACTTCTCCGGCGTGCCCGAGATCCTCAGCGACGAGGAGAACCTCGAGGTGCTCGCCCGGCTGGTGGACCACTTCGAGGACCGGCTCCCGTCGCCCCGCCGCATGCGCGGCACGCTGCAGGATGCGCAATACGCCGAACGGATCGCCTCCGGCACGGTCGGCCTGCGCCTCACGCCGACCCGTGTCGTCGCCAAGCAGAAGATGAGCCAGAACCGTCCCGATCACATCGTCGACGCGATCCTGTCCGAGCTCGGAAGCGATGGTCCCTATGCCAGCGCCGGGCTGCTCCGCGAGATGCAGCTGGTGCACGACCGGCGACGCGCCGCCCGATGAGCCTGGTGCTGGCCGGGGCGCGCCTCCCCGGCCGGGAGGGGCTGGTGGATGTGGTGGTCGACGGCGCGCGCATCGGCGCCGTCGTGCCTGCGGGGACGGCACCGGATGCGTCGGCCGAGCGGATCTGTCTCGACGGCCGCTGGGTGGTCCCCGGGTTGTGGGACCAGCACGTGCACTTCACCCAGTGGGCCCAGACCGCGCGCCGACTCGACGTGTCGAGGGCAGGGTCGGCAGCCGAGGCCGCAGCTCTCGTGCGGGAACGGGCATCGGCGGAGCGCAGCGATGAGCCGATCATCGGCTTCGGCTTCCACGATGCGCTCTGGCCCGACGTCCCGACCCGCGAGCTGCTGGATGCGGCGACCGATCGCCCCGTGGTCCTCATCGCCGGCGACCTCCACTGCTCCTGGCTCAACAGCGCGGCCGCGCGTCGGTTCGCGCCCGGCTCGCACGATGCCGTGCTCCGCGAGGACGCCAGCTTCGCGGTCACCAGCCTGCTCACCGCGGCCGACGATGCGACACTCGACCGCTGGGCGGACGAGGCTGCGCGCGTCGCTGCGACACGCGGCGTGGTCGGGATCGTGGACCTCGAGTACGGCTGGAACCTCGATATGTGGACGCGACGGATGGCCGCCGGCACAGACTCCCTCCGCGTCGAGTTCGGGATCTATGGCGATCACCTCGATCGCGCCGCGGCGCTCGGGTTGAGGTCGGGTGACGGGATCGAGGGCACCGGGGGACTGCTGACCGTCGGCCCGTTCAAGGTGATCTCGGACGGATCCCTCAACACCCGCACCGCGCTGTGCGCGCACGCGTACCCGGACGGCGGCCATGGCGTCGCCAACCTGACACCGGCGGAGTTGCTGGAGCGGATGCGGTTCTCCGTCGTACACGGCCTGGAGCCGGCCGTGCACGCGATCGGCGACGAGGCCAACCGGCTGGCGCTGGACACATTCGAGCAGTTGGGCGCGGGCGGTCGCATCGAGCACGCCCAGCTGATCGCCGCGTCCGACATCCCACGGTTCGCGCGGCTGGGGGTGACCGCGAGCGTGCAGCCCGAGCATGCCATGGACGACCGGGATGTCGCCGACCGGCTCTGGGCGGGGCAGACCGGCCGCGCCTTCCCGCTCGCCGCGCTGCACGCATCCGGAGCCCGGCTCGCGTTCGGCTCCGACGCTCCCGTCGCTGCGCTCGATCCGTGGGCGGCGATCGCCTCCGCCGTGGGACGCAGCCGCGACGGCCGCGAGCCGTGGCATCCCGAGCAGGCGGTCGCCGCGGAGGTCGCGCTCGGCGCATCCACCCGCTCCACCGTCACGCCGGGCGAGCCGGCCGACCTCGCGGTGCTCGACCGCGACCCGCTGGCCGTGCCCGCCGACGACCTCCGCACCTTGCCCGTCGCGGCGACCCTCCTCGCCGGCCGCGTCACCCACTCCGCCCTCCACTGACCCGCCTCGGCGGCACGGCTCGGCGGCGCGATTTGGCGCAAATCGCGGTTCTGGCGGCGCTATTCCCAATATTTGGCGCAAATCTCACCGCTGATGACCGCGCACACTCCGCGCCCCGACGTCCCCAGGTGCGCGATTTGGCGCAAATCGCGGTTATACGACCGCGATAACAACGATTTGGCGCAAATCTCGCCGCAGGCAAATCGCAATGTCTCAGCTCCGCGGGTCAGTGCCCCCGCAGCAGGAGGCGGTCGCGGCCGGGCACCGTCGCGATCGCGGCGTTCCGGAGCGACTCGGTGTACGCGTCCAGGTACCCGTAGTGCGCGAGGTGCTCGGCGTACTTCTCCTCGAAGAGCGCGGTGTTCGTGATGTGCGACCACGCGGTCGACAGCGGGTCGTCGTTCCACGGCGAGTGCAGCACCGGCGCGTGACCCGTGACCGGGAGCAGGTCGGCCCGCTTGTCCCCGTCGACGCTGATGACGGTCGCCCCGAACGACGGCGACCGCGGGTCCCGCCGTGTGAGGCGCCCGAACCGGGCCTCACCGTCGGCCTGCGCCTCCCCGGCGTAGACATGCTGCGCGTGCAGGGCCGCGGCGTTCGGGATGCGCTCCTCGATCCCCGCCGAGCCGAGCATCACGAACGAGTACACCCCCAGGTCGCTCGCCTGCGAGAGCGCGTTCGCCGCGGTCGTCGTCCCGTACGAGTGCGCCACCACGTTGACGGCGCGCGGAGGGTCGTCCACGCGCACTGCGTTGACGCCCCGCACGTCCGCCGTGAGCAGCGGCGCACCCCGGGCCGCATAGTCGCCGAGGGCCGCATCCACACCCGGAGGGGGAGTGACGTACCCGATCCACGACACGACCGCGCGCCGGGTGGGTGCACCGATCTCGCCCTGCTCGTCCCACAGGTTCTGGGCGGACTGCGTCCACAGCTGCATGTCGTCCGTGTAGGTGCCCATGCCCGGCACGACGAACGTGATGTCCGATGCCGCGTCGAGGTCGCCGAGCGCGATGGCCGCGAGCGGTGGCCGGTCGAGGCTGAGCGCGATCAGGTGGCGTGCCGGTGTGCGCTTGCCCTTGAGCGTCTTCTGGATGGCCGTGAGCGATCCCAGCACCCGCTTCGCCTGTTCGTCGCCAGGGTGCCCTGCCAGCTCCTTCTTCTGTGTCGCGAGCGCCGCGGCGAGGGCCCGGCGATTCGCCCGCTCGCGGTCGCGGTAGTCGACGCCGTCGAGGTTGCCGACGATCTCGGGCAGGGTTTCGACCGCATCCGTCCGGGTGTCCGCATCCAGGTCCCGCCACTCGTCGTGCACCGCATCCGGGTCGGTGTTCGCCAGCTGGATGACGAGCTCGGGATGCTTCGCGAGGTACTTCTCCTGCTGCTCGTCGTTCATGGCCTTCAGCACGTCGAAGGTCGTGATGGGGGCCGCCCCGGCCGCGGGCGCGACGAGCAGCCCGACCACCGCGACGATCGCCAGTGCGAACACGACGATCACCCGGCGGACCATGGCCAGAGCGTAGCGCCGGGGAAGAGACCGCGTCCACGGCCGATGCCGGGGCCGGATGTGCGGAGGGCCCCGGAGATGACGAAGGGCCGCCCGCGATCGCGGACGGCCCTCGGCGGCAGCTGCCTGAACTACTCGCTGATGTGCGCGAACAGGAACCAGCGGTCCTTGTCGAGGCCGCGCGCGATCTCGATTGCGACGTCCTGGCTGGTCTGGTCGAGCTCCGCGAGCTCGCGCACCGCGGTGTTCACGCCGGCGAGCGCGGCATCCAGCTGGGCGATGACCTCGGCGATGGTCTCGTTCGACGGCCGGAACCCGGGCGTCAGCTCGGCGGTGGTGGTCTTGGCGGCGACCGTGCCGAGCCGGGCGTCGACCGGGAGACCGAGGGCGACGATGCGCTCCGCGGCGAGGTCGGCCCACTCCTGGGCGTGGTCGACGATCGTGTCGAGCAGCTCGTGCACGCCGATGAAATTGGCTCCGCGCACGTGCCAGTGCGCCTGCTTGCCGTTCACCACGATGGCCGTCAGATCGACGACGACGGGTGCGAGGAACTGCGCGACCCCGGCTGCGACGTCCGGGTTCGAGACGCTTTGGGTTGCGGCGATGTCCGTCATGGGTGGCGTCCTTTCTTCTGCTTGGCTCAACGCTACTCAGCGAGCGGCATTCCGCAACGAAGCGAAGGCTCCGCTAACTAAGGGCGGGTTAACCCCCCAACCGTTCCGGAGGGTCGCGGGATGGGCGTCGCAAGCGCGTCGGGCGAGGCTGAGGTCATGTCCACCGAACCCCTCTCCACTTCTGCCACGCTGGATGCTGTGACCGCCTCCAGCCACGCCCCGCAACGCGCACGCTACGGCGCGCTGTGGCGCGGTGTGCCCCGCGAGCTCGGCTTCCTGCTGCTCACGATGCCCATCGCCATCATCGGTCTCTCCGTCCTCATGTCCCTGTTCTGGACAGGGATCGGCACCATCGTCATCTATGTCGGCTTCTTCATCGTGGTCGCCGCCTTCTACACCGCGCGCGGTTTCGGACTCGTCGAGCTGACGCGCCTGGACTGGGCGGGCCGTCCCTCCATCCCGCGACCGGTGTGGGAGAAGCCGGGCACCCCTCGCACGTTCTGGCGTGGGCTGTTCGGTCCGTTCGCCAACGGTCACTACTGGCTGTACCTGCTGCACGGCATGCTCATCAACCCGATCGTCAGCATCGTCACGTGGACGCTGACCATCGTGTGGGTGTCGGTCGCGCTGGGCGGCCTGACCGGGTGGATCTGGGAGCCGTTCATCCCGCAGGGCGACCGGGACTTCTTCCTGTCGCAGACGGTCGTGGACGCGGTCTTCCGCACGCACTCGACCTTCGACCCGATCGTGGGCGACCGCATCCTGTACGTGATCGCCGGCGTGGTGTTCGCCGCCACCCTGCCGTTCGTGACGCGGGGGCTCACCCTGGCGCACGAGGCGGTCGCGCGAGGGCTCCTGGGGCGCTGGCCGTCGGAGGCCCTGCAGCGCGAGGTCGCCGACCTGTCCGCCTCACGAGGTGCGGCTGTCGCCGCAGAGGACCAGGCGCTCCGCCGTCTCGAGCGCGACCTGCACGACGGTCCCCAGCAGCGACTGATCCGGCTGCAGATGGACATCGCCGCCGCCGAACGCAAGCTGACCGACGACCCGGAGGCGGCCGCGACCCTGCTCGCCGAGGCCCGGCAGCAGGCGGGCGACACGCTGGAGGAGCTGCGCGCCCTGTCCCGCGGCTTCGCCCCGCCCCTCCTGCAGGACCGCGGACTGGTCGCCGCGGCCGACTCGCTGGCCGCGCGCAGTCCCATCCCCATCAGCGTGGAGTCGTCGCTCGACGCGGGCGAGCGGTTCAGCCCGGAGCTGGAGCGCAACGCGTACTACGTGCTTGCGGAGCTTGCCGCGAACCTCGCGAAGCACTCCGGCGCGTCGGCGGCGCGGCTGTTCATCGACCGGTCGGTGGATGCGACCGGTGCGGCATGGCTGAACGTCTGGCTGACCGACAACGGCAGCGGGGGAGCATCCCTCGTCGACGGCCACGGCCTGCGCGGCCTGGAGGAACGCGTCCTCGGTCTGCGCGGCGAACTGATCGTGGAGAGCCCGGTCGGCGGCCCCTCCCGCATCGGCGCCCGCATCCCCCTCGCCTGACGCTGCGTGCCTCGCCACCCCCAACGATTCCTCACAAACTCCAGAGTTCACCGGCGCGTCGCGCGGATTTTGTGAGGAATCGATGGCGGGCGGAGAGGGTGTCTAGGCTGGGGGCGTGCCGAGCGAAGCCCGACCCCTCCGCGTCGTCGTCGCGGACGACTCCGTCCTCCTGCGCGAGGGCCTGATCCGCCTGTTCGACGAGGCCGGCCTCGACACCGTCGGTGCCTTCGGCGACGCCGACACGCTGCTCGAGTCGCTGCCCGACCTGATGCCGGATGTGGTGGTCCTCGACGTCAGGATGCCGCCGACGTTCCGCGACGAGGGCGTGCGGGCGGCCCTCCGAATCCGGCGCGAGCATCCCGACATCGCCGTGCTGCTGCTGTCGCAGTACGTCGAGGGCACCTACGCCCAGGAACTGCTGGCGGGCGGCGCCGGCGGCACCGGCTACCTGCTCAAGGACCGCATCGCGTCCCTCGACGAGTTGAGGGATGCCGTCACCCGCGTCGCGGCCGGCGGCACGGTCCTGGACCCGCAGGTCGTCCGCGAGCTGCTCACCCGCCGCACGGACCCGCTGGCGACGCTGACCCCGCGCGAGCGGGAGGTGCTCGAACTGATGGCCGAGGGCCGCACGAATGCCGGGATCGCCGCCCGCATGGTGGTCGGCGTCGGCGCCGTCGAGAAGAACGTGACGTCGATCTTCCAGAAGCTCGGCCTCGAGGACTCGGGCGACGATCACCGCCGGGTGCTCGCGGTACTGGCCTTCCTGCAGCACTGAGTGTTGGATGGCCGCATGGCCGGATTCGATGACATCACCAAGAAGGCGCAGGAGTTCCTGAACGACCCGAAGGTCAAGGACGCGCTCAGTTCCGAGCAGGCGGAGGACATCAGCGACAAACTGCTGGACGGCGTGGCCGGCGCCGCGAAGAAGGTGACGGGCGGCAAGTTCGACGACAAGATCGAGGGCGCCCGTGACGAGGCCGACAAGCGCGTCGGCAACGACTAGGGGCGGCTAGCGGGTCGGGCGCACCGGCGTGAGCGACGCGATCGCGCGCCGGTAGATGTTCCGGCCCCAGAGCATCGCGAGTACCACGACCACTACGGCGATGGCGCAGCCGACGATGACGGCCGCAGTGGGATGCGCTCCGAGCGCCGCGGTCGCACCTCCGGCGAGCATTCCCACCACGATCGCCTCGACGACGGTGATGATCATCATGGAGCTGCCGAGGACCGGGGTGGCCCCGCGTTCGTAGAAGAAGTGATAGGTGGTGCGGATGCCCGCCTCGTCGTCGTTGGCCGACGCGTAGAGGTACCGCTCCAGTCCCGGATCGAGGTCGAGGTAGGCCGCCCGCAGGCGGTTCATGGCGACGACGTACATCATGTCCTCATCGGCCGTGTTGAACGCCCGCACCATCGTGATGAGACCGAGCAGCGCCAACGCCAGCAGGACCCCGAGCGCCGCGAGCCCGAACCAGCCCCGGAATCCACTCGCCTGTCCGAGGAACCCGAGCGTCACCAGCCCCGCCGAGACGAGCGTCAGGAAGATCGCGATCCGCGTCAGCACCTCGCTCTGCGTCGTGCTGCGCGAGGCGAGCAGGCTCCAGTGCTCGGTCGCGAGCAGCTGCGCCCGCAGGCTGCGCTGCGCGTCCGTGAGGTCGCCGTCGGGCGGCGGTGGCGCCGTCATGCGGCCCATTGTGGCGCGCCAGAGCCGTGTTGGCACCAGCGGCCGCGCCCGACGCCCCGGCCGCCCGGCCGGTGACTGCTGCCCTGCGTCACGACTGCGGTCGCGCGCGCGTGCGCAGACGTTCCGAAAAGGCGCACAAGCGGGAGTAAACGGAGGGGATGACGGGAATCGAACCCGCGTAATCAGTTTGGAAGACTGAGGCTCTACCATTGAGCTACATCCCCGGGGCCGCAGCTGCGGCGCCGTGGCCGCCTTCTGCGTGACGGCCGGGAACCATCGTAGTACACGCGGCACCTGCGGGCGTGCAGTAGACTTGGCGGCGGTCTTTCGCGTCGTTTTCCGGGGCGTAGCTCAGCTTGGCTAGAGCGCCCGCTTTGGGAGCGGGAGGTCGCAGGTTCGAATCCTGTCGCCCCGACGAGGACCTCGTTCCTTGCGAGAAGACCACCGTTCGAACATTCAGGAGAACCCAGACATCGTGAAGACCACGGTCGAAAAGCTGAGCCCCACGCGCACCAAGCTCGTCATTTCGGTGACGCCGGAGGAGCTGCAGCCGTCCATCAAGCACGCCTACGAGCACATCGCCGAGCAGGTGACCATCCCCGGTTTCCGCAAGGGCAAGGTGCCGGCGCCCATCATCGACCAGCGGGTCGGCAAGGCCGCCGTACTGGAGCACGCGGTCAACGAGGGTCTGGACGGGTTCTACCGCCAGGCCGTCGAGGAGAACGACGTGCGCCCGCTCGGCCGTCCCGAGGCGGACATCACCGAGTGGCCCAATGAGAAGGACTTCTCGGGCGACCTGCTCCTCACGATCGAGGTGGATGTCCGCCCCGAGGTGACGCTGCCGTCGTTCGACGACATCACCATCACGGTCGACGCGGCCGAGGTCAGCGTCGACGACGTCGAGGAGGAGCTGGACCGCCTCCGCAGCCGCTTCGGCACGCTCGTCACGGTCGACCGCCCCGCCAAGAACGGCGACTTCGCGCAGATCGACCTGGTCGCCATGATCGGCGGCGAAGAGGTCGACACCGCCGCCAACATCTCCTACGAGATCGGCTCCGGCGAGCTGATCGAGGGCATCGACGAGGCCCTCGACACGCTCACCGCCGGCGAGACCACCACCTTCGAGGCCCCGCTCATGGGCGGCGACCACGAGGGCGAGAACGCGCAGATCACCGTCACCGTCAACGCCGTCAAGGAGCGCGAGCTCCCGGAGGCCGACGACGACTTCGCGCAGATCGCCAGCGAGTTCGACACCATCGGCGAGCTCCGCCAGAGCCTGCGCACGCAGGTCGAGCGCGCCAAGGTGTTCGGCCAGGGCACGGCCGCCCGCGACCAGCTGGTCGACAAGCTCCTCGAGCTGGTCGAGATCCCGGTTCCGGAGCAGCTGGTCGAGGACGAGGTCCACCGTCACCTCGAGCAGGAGAACCGCCTCGAGGACGACGTCCACCGCGCCGAGGTGACCGAGTCCAGCGAGAAGACGTTCCGCACGCAGATCCTCCTCGACGAGGTCGCGCAGGAGAACGACGTCAAGGTCAGCCAGGACGAGCTCACGCAGTACCTCATCCAGGGCGCCGGCCAGTACGGCATGGACCCGAACGAGTTCGTCAAGATCCTCAGCGAGAACGGCCAGATCCCGTCGATGGTCGGCGAGGTCGCCCGTAACAAGGCGCTCGCGATCATTCTCGGCAAGGTCAAGGTCGTCGACAGCAACGGCAAGCCGGTCGACCTGGCCGAGTTCACCGCCATCGCGGAAGACGCCGACGAGTCCGCCACCGACGAGTCCGCCACCGACGCCGCAGGCGAGGCCGCGGCTGAGGCTCCGGCCGAGGAGGCACCCGCCGAGGAGAAGCCCAAGAAGCGCTCCACGAAGAAGAAGGCCGACGACAAGTAAGTCGCACCCCTCTCGAAAGCCGGGCCTGCGCCCTCCGCGCGGCCCGGCTTTCGTGCGTCCAGGTGCATCTATGGGACGCAACACGCCGTCTGGCACGATGAATAACGGCGCGTTGCGTCCCATGGATGAAGGAGCACGATGAGCGACGACGACTGGCGACAGCGAGTGGATGCGGTCTGGGCTGCCGCGGACGACGCGGGGGAGGATGCGACCCTCGCCGCCATCGACGCGCTCGTCGCCGAGCGACCCGCCAACGACGCGGAGGCGCTCTTCGAGGCGGCCGGCGCCCGCGACTTCGCCGGCCGCGAGGTGGATGCCGAACCCTTCTACCGGGCGGCCCTCGCCCACGGGCTGCCGGAGCCGTACCGGGGTCAGGCGATCGTCCAGCTGGCCAGCACCCTCCGCAACCTCGACCGCCCGGCCGAGGCGCTCAGCCTGCTTCGCGACTTCCTCGCGGCGGAGCCGGAGCATCCACTCGCCGACGCCGCCCGCGCCTTCGCGGCGCTCGCCCTCTTCGACGACGGGATGCGCGCAGACGCACTCCGCGAGGCTCTCGCCGCGCTCGTGCCGCACCTGCCGCGGTACGGTCGCGCGGTCACGGCCTACGCGGCCGCGCTCGAAGACTTCTGATCGGTCGGCCCGGCGCTCTCTGCCCAGGGCGAACAGCGCCGAAATGCTCGCGGGCCTCCGATAGATTCAATGCCAAGCGACAAAGGAAATGGAGCGAACATGGCCGACATGGGTATCCAGCCCAACGTTTTCGACCGACTGCTGAAGGACCGGATCATCTGGCTCGGCTCCGAGGTGCGAGACGAGAACGCGAACGAGATCGCCGCGAAGCTGCTGCTCCTGGCTGCGGAAGACCCGAAGCGGGACATCTACCTTTACATCAACTCTCCCGGTGGTTCCATCACCGCGGGCATGGCCATCTACGACACGATGCAGTTCGTGCCGAACGACATCGTCACCGTCGGCATCGGAATGGCCGCCTCGATGGGTCAGCTGCTGCTGACCTCGGGCACCAAGGGCAAGCGCTACATCACGCCGAACGCGCGCGTGCTGCTCCACCAGCCGCACGGCGGATTCGGTGGAACCGCGAGCGACATCCAGACGCAGGCGCAGCTCATCATCGACATGAAGAACCGCCTCGCCGAGATCACCGCAGAGGCGACCGGCAAGTCGGTCGAGCAGATCAACGCCGACGGCGACCGCGACCGCTGGTTCACGGCACAGCAGGCGCTCGAGTACGGCTTCGTCGACCACATCCGCGAGTCCGCCCTCGACGTCGCCGGCGGCGGCGGCACGGGCGCGGACACCAAGTAGCAGGCCGCTGACAAGGATAAGGACACAAGAATGAACACCCCCATGCTCGGCGGTCAGGCCTACGGTGGCGTGCAGGCGCCCGGCTCCCGCTACATCCTGCCCAGCTTCGAGGAGCGCACGGCCTACGGCTACAAGCGCCAGGACCCGTACGCGAAGCTCTTCGAGGACCGCATCATCTTCCTCGGTGTGCAGGTGGACGACGCTTCGGCGGACGACATCATGGCCCAGCTCCTCGTGCTCGAGAGCCAGGACCCGGACCGCGACATCGTCATGTACATCAACTCGCCCGGTGGTTCGTTCACCGCGATGACGGCGATCTACGACACGATGCAGTACATCCGCCCGCAGATCCAGACGGTCGTGCTCGGCCAGGCCGCCTCGGCTGCCGCCGTGCTCACCGCCGCCGGCACCCCGGGCAAGCGCCTGGCGCTGCCGAACGCGCGCATCCTCATCCACCAGCCCGCCGTCGGCGAGGCCGGTCAGGGGCAGGCGTCCGACATCGAGATCCAGGCCGCTGAGATCCTGCGCATGCGCACCTGGCTGGAGGAGACGCTGTCGAAGCACTCCAACCGTTCGGTGGAGCAGGTCAACAAGGACATCGACCGCGACAAGATCCTGTCCGGCGCCGAGGCGCTCGAGTACGGCCTCATCGACCAGGTGCTCACCAGCCGCAAGTCGATGCCGGCACTGGTCAAGTAGTACTCGTCGCACCACAGCGGCACCCCGGCGGGGTGGTCGTCCTCAGGGACCGGCCACCCCGCTTTTTCGTGCCGGAACCCACCGTCTGCTGAGGGCAGAACCGCCGCGTTAAGCAAAACGGCCGTCCTGCGCGCCAATGTCCGCTGCACGGGTTAGGCTCGATGAAAGACACCCGAAGACGGAAGGAAGAGGGATGGCACGCATCGGGGAAAGCGCCGATCTGCTCAAGTGTTCCTTCTGTGGCAAGAGCCAGAAGCAGGTACAGCAGCTCATCGCCGGGCCTGGCGTGTACATCTGCGACGAATGCGTCGAGCTCTGCAACGAGATCATCGAAGAGCGCCTCGCCGAAGCGGGTGAAGAGACGTCGAGCGAGTTCGACCTCCCGAAGCCGAAGGAGATCTTCGGATTCCTCGAGGAGTACGTGATCGGGCAGGAGCAGGCCAAGCGCTCTCTTGCCGTTGCGGTGTACAACCACTACAAGCGGGTCCGCGCCAAGCAGACCATCACGTCCGCCGACACGCTCGACGACGTCGAGATCGCCAAGTCGAACATCCTCCTGATCGGTCCGACCGGTTGCGGCAAGACCTACCTCGCGCAGACGCTCGCCCGCCGCCTCAACGTTCCGTTCGCGGTCGCCGACGCCACGGCGCTGACCGAGGCCGGCTACGTCGGCGAAGACGTCGAGAACATCCTCCTGAAGCTCATCCAGGCCGCCGACTACGACGTCAAGCGGGCCGAGACGGGCATCATCTACATCGACGAGGTCGACAAGATCGCCCGCAAGGCCGAGAACCCGTCGATCACGCGCGATGTGTCTGGTGAGGGCGTGCAGCAGGCGCTGCTGAAGATCCTCGAGGGCACGGTCGCCTCGGTCCCGCCGCAGGGCGGCCGCAAGCATCCGCACCAGGAGTTCATCCAGATCGACACGACGAACGTGCTGTTCATCGTGGCCGGTGCATTCGCCGGGCTCGAAGAGATCATCTCGTCCCGAGCGGGCAAGAAGGGCATCGGCTTCGGCGCCCCGTTGCACTCCAAGGGCGACGACATCAACCTCTTCAGCGAGGTGCTGCCGGAAGACCTGCACAAGTTCGGGCTCATCCCGGAGTTCATCGGCCGTCTCCCCGTCGTGACCACGGTCACGCCGCTCGACCAGCACGCGCTGATGCAGATCCTCACCGAGCCGAAGAACGCCCTGGTGCGTCAGTACCAGCGGATGTTCGAGATCGACGGAGTCCAGCTCGAGTTCGATGACGCCGCGCTCGAAGCCATCGCCGACCTGGCGGTCCTCCGCAAGACCGGTGCCCGTGGGCTCCGGGCGATCATGGAGGAGGTGCTCGGGCCGATCATGTTCGAGGTGCCCTCCAGCTCCGAGGTGGCTCGCGTGGTCGTGACCAAGGAGGCGGTGCTCGAGAACGCAGCGCCGACTATCGTCCCTCACCGCGCGCGGCGCGAGGAGAAGTCGGCGTAGCAGCCTCCGTCGGGATCAGCAGCTCTGGCGCCTTCGTCACCATCAGCCAGCACGGCAGGATCGCCAGGGCCAGCAGCGGCAGGATCAGGAAGTTCTGCGTCACCGCCACGCCGATGAAGATCGCGATCCAGCCATCGCGTGCGGCGGCGAGTGTCATGCCCATGACTCCGGCCGCCACCGCGACCGGCAGCGGCACGGCCGGGACGAGAGCGGCGGCGAGCGTTCCGACCGCGGCTCCGATGAACACCGCCGGGAACACGCGACCCCCACGGAATCCGGCGCTGGCCGCGACCAGCAGCGCGGCCAGCTTCACCGCGATGATGAGCGTCAGCTGGCCCGGGCTGTAGTCGGCCCGGTTCTGGACCAGCTCACCCATCTGCGCGAGCCCTTTGAAGAGGGTGATCGGACCGCCCAGCGCCCCAAGGCCCCCGAGCACGACCGCGCCCGCCAGCGTCATCAGCACAGGATGCCGGAGGGCGTGGAAGAGCCGATGCAGGTATGGGAAGACGTACACGCCGACGAGCCCCACGGCCGTGGCGATCGCTCCGATCACGATCGCGGCGACCACGTCCCAGCCGGTGAGGGACGTGTAGGCGGGCATCGGGATGGCGAACGTGGGATGCGCCAGCAGCGTCATCGTGATCGACCCGGCCGCGGCGGCGACCAGCGGCAGGAACAGCTTGTCCCAGAGCGCGCCTCCGCCTTTGATGGAGGCGACGATGCCGGTGAACGCGAGCGCCGCGGCGACCGGCGTCCCGAACAGTGCGCCGAGGGTCGCGGACGCCGCCATCATCATGACGAGCTGGGGCGGCACGGCTTTCCACAGCCGGCCGACCAGGGCGACCAGCAGGCTGATGTTGATCGCGATGATCGGGTTCTCCGGGCCGAGACTCACCCCGCCGCCGAGGCCCAGGATCGCGGCCAGCGCCAGCGAGGGGACGACGATCGGCCGCATCGGGGGAGCGATCAGCTCGGTCGTCGCGGAGTCGGCCCCGGCGTGCCCCGGAATCAGCCAGATCGTGAGGCCGACCAGCAATCCCGTGAACGTGAGCACGGCGAAGATCCACCACCCGGACGACGGGTCGACGCCGAGTGCATTCGGCAGCGCCGTCCAGTATCCCTTCGCCAGCAGGTCGCCGAGTTCGTCCACGACCCAGAGGGCCAGGCCGCTGACGACGCCGATGGCGACGGCCGGGATGCTGAGGAGCAGCAGCTGCCGAACACTCGGTGCCGCGAGTTCCGGCTGGCTGGTCGTCATGCCCTCTCCTCTGCGCGTTGCGCTCAGAGTAGGGGCATGCCCGGCCGCTCGGCTAGCGCGAGCTCGCGCCTACAGGATCACCCGTCGAGCCCGCGGCGCTTCAGCAGCGGCTCGAGCGCGGCGTCGCGACCGCGGAAGTCGCGGTACGCCTCCAGGGGATCCTTCGACCCGCCGACGCCGAGCAGGCGCTGCCGGAAGCGGTCTCCGTTCTCGCGCAGCAGGCCGCCGTTCTCGCGGAACCACTCCACGGTGTCGGCATCGAGCACCTCGCTCCAGATGTAGGAGTAGTAGCCCGCGTCGTAGCCGCCCGAGAAGGTGTGGGCGAAATAGGTGCTGGCGTAGCGCGGCGGCACGGCCGGGTTGTCGAGGCCGACGGCCGCAAGGGCTTCGGCCTCGAACGTCGCCACGTCGGTGACGTCGTCGTCGGCCGCGATGCGGTGCCACGCCTGGTCGAGGAGGGCGGCGCCGAGGTACTCGCTGGTCGCGAACCCCTCGTTGAACCCTTCGGCGGCGTGAAGCCGGTCGACCAGATCGTGCGGCATCCGCTCGCCCGTGCGGTGGTGGACGGCGTAGTTCTCCAGGACCTCGGGCCACAGCATCCACATCTCGTTCACCTGGCTCGGGAACTCGACGAAGTCGCGGAAGACGTTGGTGCCGGCGAACTTGGGATAGGTCACCCGCGCGAACAAGCCGTGCAGCGCGTGCCCGAACTCGTGGAAGAGAGTGTTCGTCTCGTCGTAGGTCAGGAGCGTCGGCTCGCCCGCAGCGGGCTTGGGAACGTTGAGGTTGTTGACGACGACGGTGGGCGTGCCGAGCAGGTCGGACTGCGAGCTGAGTGGATTCATCCACGCGCCGCCGCGCTTCGAGTCCCGGGTGTAGAGGTCGAGGATGTAGAGGCCGAGCTCGGAGCCGTTCTCGTTGCGCGCTTCGAAGACGCGGGCCTCCGGGTGGTAGGCGACCAGGTCGGGACGCTCCGAGAAGGTGATGCCGTAGAGGCGGTTCGCCGCGTAGAAGACGCCGTCGCGCAGCACTCGCTCGGCCTCGAAGTAGGGCCGCATCGCCGCCAGGTCGACGTCGAACTTCTCGGTGCGCACCGTGCTCGTCAGGTGCGACCAGTCCCAGGCCTCGACCGTCTGGCCGTCGGGCAGGAGGCGCTGCAGGTCCGCCTGCTCGGCGCGGGCGTTCCGCGCAGCGGCGGGGGCGAGGCGTTCGAGCATGTCGGCGACGGCTTCCGGCGAGCGCGCGGTCTGGTCGGCGGTGACGTAGTCGGCGTGCGTGTCGAAGCCGAGCAGCCGGGCACGCTCTGCACGCAGCCGGGTGATCTCGAGCACCAACTCCCGGTTGTCGTTCGCACCACCCCGGATGCCGCGGGAGCGCGACGCCGTCATGATCCGCTCGCGCGTCTCCCGGCGGGTCAGGTCGGCCAGCCACGGGTGGCCGGTGGGCAGCACCAGGGTGACGACGAATTTGCCGTCGAGTCCGCGCTCGGCCGCGGCCTGTGCCGCGGCCGACAGCTCACTCTCGCCCAGGCCGTCGAGCTCGGCGGCATCGTCGAAGACGACCGCGAGCTCGTTGGTGTCGGCCAGAAGGTTCTTCTCGAACCGGGTCGTCAGCGTCGAGAGTCGCTGGTTGAAGTCGCGCAGCCGCGCCTTGCCGTCGTCGTCGAGACCGGCGCCGGCGAGCGTGAACTCGGTGTAGTACCGCTCGACGAGGTAGCGGGACTCGGCATCCAGCCCGAGGTCGTCGAGGCGCGCATGCAGGTCCGCGATCCGCGCGTACAGCTCGGGGTCGAGGCGGATCGCGTCGCTATGGGCGGCGAGCCGCGGTGCGATCTCCTCCTCGAGCGCATTGGTGAAGTCGGTGCTGTCGGACGAGCTCTTGTTGAAGAACACCTCGGCGACCCGCTGCAGGGTCTGGCCGCTCCGCTCCAGCGGCAGCATCGTGTTCTCGAAGGTGGGCGCGTCGGTGGTCCCGACGATCGCGGCGACCTCGGCGAGCTGCTCCTCCATCCCGAGCTCGAACGCGGGCCGGTAGTGCTCGTCGCGGATGTCGGCGAACGGCGGGAGCCCGTACGGGAGGGTGCTGGGGGAGAGGAAGGGATTCGCGGAGTCGGCCATTGCTCCAGCCTAGGACGCTCCCGCGCCCTGTAGCAAAGGAACCATTGCAAACGTATGGATGCAAAGAATAGCTTGCAAAGAAGTCTTTGCATCACTATGGTGAAGGCATGAGCACCGACGAGCGCGCGGCAGCGGAAGAACCGGCGGAAGGCGACCAGGCCGAGACCAGAGCGCCCATTGGGGCAGCCGGGGGCAAGTTCCCGCACGAGGACGCCCTGGGCATGGCGGCTCTGCGTGCCCTGGCGCATCCGCTCCGGGTGGAGCTCATGAACGAGCTGTCCGACTTCGGCCCGGCCACGGCCAGCATGCTCGCGGATCGGCTCGGGGAGTCCAGCGGGGCGACCAGCTACCACCTCCGGCAGCTCGCCAAGCACGACATCATCGTCGAGGACACCGAGCGCGGCTCCGGCCGTGAGCGCTGGTGGCGCATGGCGCCGGGCGGCGTGACCATCGGCTCCCCGGACACCCTGGACACGCCCGCCGGCCGTGAGGCGAACGAGCTGATCTCGCTCGGCTGGCAGCAGAACAACGAGCGACGCCTATCGACGTTCCTGCGTCGCGGCCTCGACACCTTCGGCTACGAGTGGATGGAGTCGAGCACGCTCTCCACGTCGCACATGGAGGTGACCCGCGAGCAACTCGCCGAATTCGGCCGCGAGTACTACGCGCTCCAGGAGCGGCTCAAGAAGAAGTGGAAGGCCGCCGAAGCGGACTCGACCGCCGAGACCAAGCGCGTCCAGGTGCAGTTCAACGCGTTCCCGCTGGTGGAGCAGGAGGACCGCTGATGGCCGCCGTCACGAGCACCGCCCCCAACGTACCGGTGCGCACGCCGCTCGGCGCCGGGTTCGCGCGGCTGTGGACGGCCGCGATCGCGAGCAACCTCGCCGACGGGCTCGGCCGCACCGCGGTCCCGCTGATCGCGACGACGCTGACCCGCGACCCGGCGCTCATCGCCGGCGTGGCGGCGGTCACGTACCTACCCTGGCTGCTGTTCGGCATCCCCGCGGGCATGCTGCTCGACCGGGTAGACCGCCGCTTCGCGATGGCGGTCGCCAACTCGCTCCGCTTCGCCGTCGCCGCCGTGCTGGCGGTTCTGATCACCACGGACTCGCTCACCATCTGGTTGTTGTACGCCTGCGTCCTGGCCTTCGGCCTCGGCGAGACGGTCTTCGACAACGCGACGACGACCGTCGTCCCGGCACTGGTCACGCGCGACCAGCTCGATCGCGCGAACGGGCGCATGCAGTCCGCCGAGATCACCATCCAGAACTTCATCGCCACCCCGGTGGCCGGCTTTCTGTTCGCCTTCGCGATCGTTCTGCCGATCTGGCTGACCGGCGCGGGCTTCCTTATCGCGGGCATGCTCGCGCTGAGCATCCCGGCGGCAGCGGCGCACGCGCACCGCGCTGTGCACGACGCATCCGACCCCGCCGAGCACCAGCCGCCGCTCGCGGGTGTCGTCCGGTTCCTGTGGCAGAACCGCTTCCTCCGCTGGATGATCGTCCTCACCTCGATCACCGCATCGGCGCTGGCCTTCGCCCAGGGGAGTGTCGTGCTGCTCCTCCTGCAGACCTTCCACGTGCCGGCCGCCCTCATCGGCGTCGTCACGGCCGCGGTCGGCGTCGGAGCCCTCGTCGGCGCGCTCGTCTCGAGTCGCTTCGTCGAGCGGCTCGGACGCGGGAGGGTGATGTTCTGGGCGATGTTCGTCGGCGGCATCGGCACTGTAGGTGTCGGGGTGACGGGGAACATCGTCGTCGCGATCGCCGCCTACGCGATCGCAGCGTTCGGCGTCTCCGTCTGGAACGTCCCGTGGGGGGCCCTGCGCCAGGCCGTCATCCCGAGCGGGATGCTGGGTCGAGCGCTCGGCATCATCCGCACTATCGGCTGGGGGATGACCCCCATCGCCACCGTCCTGGGCGGCTTCGTCGCCCGCATCGACCTCCGGCTGCCGTTCGTCATCGGCGGCGGGCTGGTGGTCGTCCTGACGCTCATCGCGTCACGTCTCATCCTCTCGGCGTCGGTTCAGACGCCGGCTGAAGCACCCGTCCAGGAAGGACAACCGTCATGACCGCCGTCCTCGTCTCCACCTACCGCCCCGTGAGCCACCGTGTCGCGCTGCGCATCGGCCAGGCGCTGACCGCGTGGGCGGACCGCCCGCTCCGCCGCGAGCCCCGGTATGCCGACCGGATCGCGCGCATCGAGTCCGTGCGCGACTCCGCCGCGCGAACCCTCCCGCAGCTGCCCCGCTGACCGGCGCGCCGGACGCGGCAGGGTCGTGCGGACGCCGCAGGGCTCTGAGGCCTAGGCCTAGGCCTCGTCCTCGTCGTAGTCCGACGCGTCCGCCTCGACCAGCTGCGAGATCGTCGCCGAGTCCTCGGAGGGGTTGTAGTGGATCTCGGTGCCGTCGTCGAGCGTGACGACAGGCTTCGCCTCGAGCCAGGTCAGCGTCCAGTTCCAGCCGCTGGTCTCGACGTCGGTGGCGACGAGCTCCTCCTCGACGGTCTGCACCGCATACGCGACGACCTCGGGCAGGGAGGCCGGCGGCTTGTCGCCGACGGACCAGCGCGTCCCGAGCTGCATCAGGCGCGTCCCGCCTCGGTCTGGGCCTTCGCCTTGGCCAGATCGATCTCGTAGGTGACCCACGCGGTGCGTTCCCCGACGGTGTCGTAGAGCTTCTGGGCGGTGGCGTTGTCGTGCGCGGTGATCCACTGGACCACGCCGAGTCCTCGCTCTTCCGCGAGGCCGCGGACGAACGCGATGAGCTGGCCGCCGACTCCGCTGCCGCGCTCGTCCTCGACGACGAACAGGTCGTCCAGGAACAGCCCGCGGTCGCCCTCGAGCGGCCGCGGGAACTCGCGCACGTGCGCGAGCCCGACGATGCGGTCGTCATCCACCGCCACGTAGCCGTTCTCCTCGTGGTCCGGGGCGGTGAGCCACGACCACAGCAGGAGCGCCTTCTGGTCGGTCAGCTCGGTGTCGTAGAACTCGGCGTACTTGGCGTACACATCGAGCCAGGCGAAGAAATCGCCGTCCTTGACCGGTCGAACCTCGATCGACATGGATTCCTCCGTTCGCAGTGCGCACCGGGCTGTGACGTCGGTGCGTATCCCGACCATATCGCGGACCTGTTCAGGGGACGAGATCGTAGGTGACCCACTTGGTCTTCTGAGCGAACCTCTCGTAGAGACGGCGCGCATTCTCATTGTCTTTCGCGGTGACCCAGCGCACGACGGAGAGGCCCCGTTCCCGGGCGGACTCGCGCAGCGATTCGAGCAGGGCGGAGCCCGCTCCCGCACCGCGCGCATCCGGAGTGACGAACAGGTCGTCCAGGTAGAGACCCCTGCTGCCGTCGAGGGGACGCACGAACTCGCGCACGTGGGCCAGCCCGATGGGGGTGTCGTCCTCATCCACCGCGAAGTACGCTTCCAGCTCATTGTCCGGGTCCGAGATCCAGCTCCAGACCAGCAGCGCCTTCTCGTCGGTCATCGGGCTCTCGTAGAACTCGCCGTAGCCTGCGTACAGGTCGAGCCAGGTGAAGAACTCGTTGTCTCGGACGCGTCGAACGTTCGTGGTCATCGTTCCTCCTCGCTCGGGGTCGCGGCGAGCAGGATATCGGTGACCGCCAGCTCATCGGCGGAGGCGAACCGCAGGTCGGCGATTCTGCCCACCGAGCGGAGGTCGCCGGCGGCGGCCTCGACGGCGGCGATCTCGGACGCGGGTCCGGCGATGACGGCCGAGTCGACGAGGGTGCGCTGCGACGCCTTGGCGGCCGTCTTCGCTCCGCGGATGCCCGTCAGGGCGCGTCCGACGATGGCGAGCACGTCGCGGTCGGAACTCCAGTCCTCGGCGATCTCGCCTGCCTCGGGCCAGGCGGCACGGTGCACGGATCCCTCCTGGTACCAGCTCCACGCCTCCTCCGCAGCGAAGGGCAGCACGGGCGCGAAGAGCCGGAGGAACGCCGTGAGCGCGACGCGCAGGGCGACGATGGCGGACGTCTTCTCCGCCGAGTCCTCGCCGTAGGCGCGCTCCTTCACCAGTTCCAGGTAGTCGTCGCAGAACGTCCAGAAGAACGTCTCGGTGATCTCCAGCGCCCGGGCGTGGTCGTAGTTGTCGAGGGATGCGGTCGCATCGGCGACGACGGCGGCCAGGTTCTGCAGCATGCTCCGGTCGAGCGGGCTGGTCACCTGGGCGAGGTCGAGCGACGTGGGCGCATCGAATCCGAGGATGAACTTCGCAGCGTTCAGCAGCTTGATCGCGAGCCGTCGGCCGATCTTGATCTGCGTCGGGTTCTGCGGATCGAAGGATGCGTCGGTGCCGAGCCGGCTGGAGGCCGCCCAGTAGCGCACCGCGTCCGAGCCGTGGCGCTCCAGGATGTCGGCAGGCGTCACGACGTTGCCCTTCGACTTCGACATCTTCTTGCGGTCGGGGTCGACGATGAAGCCGGAGAGAGCGGCGTGCCGCCACGGGGCGACGTCGGCCTCGAGCTTCGCGCGCAGCAGAGTGGAGAAGAGCCAGGTGCGGATGATGTCCTGACCCTGCGGCCGCAGGTCGTACGGGAAGACGGCGTCGAAGAGCTCGTCGTCCCGCATCCAGCCGCCCGCGAGCTGCGGGGTGAGGGAGGAGGTCATCCACGTGTCCATCACGTCGTGCTCGCCGACGAAGCCGCCGGCCTGGCCGCGCTGCGCCTCGGTATAGCCCGGCGCCGCGTCCGACGAGGGGTCGACCGGCAGGAGGTCCTCGGTCGGGAGGATCGGCTCGTCGAACACCGGGTTGCCGTCCGCGTCGAGCGGGTACCACACCGGGATCGGGACGCCGAAGAACCGCTGGCGCGAGATCAGCCAGTCGCCGGTGAGCCCGTTCACCCAGTTCTCATAGCGCACGCGCATGAACTCGGGGTGCCAGTCGATCTCGCGGCCGAGCTCGATGAGCCGCTGACGCAACTGCTCGTCCCGTGCGCCGTTCTTGACGTACCACTGGCGGGTGGACACGATCTCGAGCGGCCGGTCGCCCTTCTCGAAGAACTTGACCGGGTGCTGGATGGGCTTCGGCTCGCCGTCGAGGTCTCCGGCCTCGCGCAGCAGGTCGACGACCGTCTGCTTGGCCGAGAACACGGTCTTGCCGGCGAGCTGGGCGTAGGCCTCGCGACCGGCCTCGGATGTGATCGCCGCGGGCGGGTCAGGAAGGATGCGCCCGTCGAAGCCGATGATGGCGCGGTTTGGGAGGTCGAGCTCCCTCCACCAGGTCACGTCGGTGATGTCGCCGAACGTACAGATCATGGCGATGCCCGATCCCTTGTCCGGCTGCGCGAGGTGGTGCGCCACGACGGGCACCTCGACGTCGAACAGCGGGGTGCGCACCGTGGTGCCGAACAGGGGCTGATAACGCTCGTCGTCAGGATGTGCGACCAGGGCCACGCACGCCGGCAGCAGCTCCGGCCGGGTCGTCTCGATGTAGAGGGGGCCGTCTGCGCCGTGGAACGCAACGCGGTGATACGCGCTCGGCTGCTCCCGGTCCTCCAGCTCGGCCTGTGCGACCGCGGTGCGGAAGGTGATGTCCCACAGCGTCGGCGCCAGCGCCTGGTACGCCTCGCCGCGCTGGATGTTGCGGAGGAACGCCAGCTGCGAGGTGTGGATCGACTCCCGGCCGATGGTGCGGTAGGTCTGCGACCAGTCCACGGACAGCCCGAGAGAGCGCCAGAGCGCCTCGAACTGCTTCTCGTCCTCCTCGGTCAGCCGCTCGCAGAGCTCGATGAAGTTGCGGCGCGAGATGGGCTTCTGGTCGGCGGCCTTCGTGCTCTTGTTGTCTCCGCCCTCGAACGGCGGCGTGAAGTCGGCGTCATAGGGGAGCGACGGGTCGCAGCGCACACCGTAGTAGTTCTGGACGCGGCGCTCGGTGGGCAGGCCGTTGTCGTCCCAGCCCATCGGGTAGAACACGTTCTGCCCGCGCATGCGGTGGAACCGGGCGATCACATCCGTGTGGGTGTAGCTGAAGACGTGACCGATGTGCAGCGACCCCGACGCGGTCGGCGGCGGCGTGTCGATGGAGTAGACGCCGTCGCGACCCGCGGAGAGGGCGGCCTGGCGGTCGAACCGGAAGGTTCCGTCGGCCTGCCAGCGGCCGCCCCACTTCTCCTCGAGGCCCTCCAGTGCGGGCTTTGCCGGCACGTTGTCTGGCACATTCTGCGCGCTCATGGGGGCCTCCGGTTCGCTATATGCGGCACCGTGTCGTCGGGGTGCCTGAGTGTGGGATCCCCTCAAGCGTACCGAAAGCGCTCAGACCTCGTCGACGAAGGGCTTGCGCCGTGCCGCGAACAGGGCGGCGACCAGGGTGATGGCCGACATCACGGCGAGCACGACGCCGGGGTGCCACCACGCGTTGCCGGTGGCCTTGCCGTAGACCAGGGTCAGCGCCGGCACGAACGACGTCAGCAGGGCGGCGATGCTGTAGGCGACCGACAGTCCGCTGTAGCGCACCTCGCTCGGGAACAGGTCGGACATCAGCCCGCCGAGTCCCGCCCAGGACAGGGTGGGCAGGATGCCGCCGATGATCATGCTCGCGACGAGGACGCCGAAGGTGGCCGACTGCAGCACGAAGTACATCGGGAACGCGACCAGCAGCGTCCCGATCGCCCCGATCGCGACCACGCGTGCCGACCCGATCCGGTTCGCCCAGAGCCCGAACAAGGGGATGGTGACCAGCTGCAGGAGGCCTCCGATCGTGGTCGCGACGAGCAGGTCCTGGTACTTGAAGCCCAGCACGGCGGTGCCGTAGTCCACCATGTACGTGTTCATCAGCGAGTACGACCCGATGCCCAGGATGGCCGCGCCGATGCCGATGAGGAAGCCGGCCGGTGCCTTGCGGAAGACGTCGAGCACCGGGAAGCGGTCGCGGGTGCCGGTCTCGAGCAGCCTGCGGAAGACAGGCGTCTCGTCGATCGACCAGCGGAGGTAGAGGGAGACGAGCAGCAGCGGGAACGCAGTCAGGAATGGGATGCGCCAGCCCCAGGCGGCGATGTCGGCCGACGACATGGTCAGCGTCAGCACGATGAAGACCGCTGCGCTCAGGATGGAGCCCACCGGCGAGCCCAGCTGGGGGAGCGCGGCGTAGAAGCCGCGACGCTTCGGGTTGGAGTACTCGGTGGCGAGCGCGATCGCTCCGCCCCACTCGCCGCCCACGGAGAAGCCCTGCACGAGACGCAGCAGCACGATCGCGACCGCGCCGAACCATCCGGCCGCCGCATACGTCGGCAGCACGCCGACGAGACCCGTGCTGAGTCCCATGATCAGCATGGTGAGGAGGAGGGTGGGCCGGCGTCCGATCCGGTCGCCCAGGTTGCCGAAGACGATGGCGCCGATCGGCCGGATCACGAATCCGGCCGCGATGGCCAAGAACCCGGCGAGTGCGCCGCCGAACGCCCCGAGCGGCGCGAAGAACAGCGGGCCGACGAAGAAGGCGGCGAAGTACGCGTACAGGTAGAAGTCGTACGACTCGAGCGCGGTGCCGACGAACGACGCGATGGTGACGCGTCGTGCGGTGCCCGGGGTGATGCCCGGGCGGTCGGTCTCGCTGCGGACGGGGCTGGCGGTGGTAGTCACTGGTGTCCTTCGGAACGGATTAATATGTGGACCGGGTCCAATAATGGCACGAGGGGAGAACACCGGATGGCGCCGCCGCATTCCACCCGTTCTTCCGGCTCGGGCCGGCCGCGTTCCTCCTCGCGCGGGATGATCGCGGAAGCGGCAGCGGAGCTCTTCCTCGAGCAGACCTACACCGGCACCACCGTCGACGACATCGCCCGCCGTGCCGGGGTCGGCCGGGCCACTTTCTTCAACTACTTCGGCTCCAAGAGCGACCTGCTCTGGCTCGAAGTGGATGAGGCGCTCACCGACTTCGACGCGACCGTCGCCGCCGTCCCGCGCGAGCTCCCCCCGATGGATGCGGTGCTCGTCGCGGTCACCCGGCTCGCCGATGCCTTCGGCCCCGACCGGCTCCCGCTCGCCGTCACCCAGGTCGAGCTGATGGGGACCGATGCCGAACTGCAGGCCTCGGCCCTCCCGCGGTTCCTCGCTCTCGTGCGCAGGCTGCAGGCGTTCATCGCGGACCGTGCCGGCCTGTCGCCCGACGCCCTCCTGCCGCGCGCCGCCGCCACGGCGGTCGTCGGCGCGGCCGTCTCGGCCGCCGCGGCCTGGGCGCGGGCGGGCGTCGGCCGCGGGCCGCTCACCCCGCTCGTCCGTACCGCGGTCGCTCCCGTCTGCGCCGGCTTCGCCTCCGTCCTCGCCCGCGACTGACGGGGCCGAGCACATCCCTCCGGAACCACGTAGAATGGATGCACAGACAGTGATCCGGCCATCACCGGTGAGTCTTCGGAAGAACAGCGCAGTGCATCAGCAGCAGCGCGCTCAGTAGAACCGAACGGGTCCGGCCCGTCACAGCCGAACGATGAGAGGCCTTCCCCGGCGACGACGGCGGAGCGGGCAAGCGGGGTGGTACCGCGACGGGCGTGCGAGCGTCCGGCGTCCTCGTGCAGCACGTGAAAACTGCCAGGAGAGAGATGCCGTACCCGAAGTCCGCGCCGGATTCGAATGAGCCCGAGCAGGGCCGCGACCAGCGCCCCGACGTCAGCCCCAGCCCGGTCTTCCCGGAGATCGAGACCGAGGTCCTGAAGTTCTGGGACCAGGACGGCACCTTCCGCGCCTCCGTCGACAACCGCGACGGCGCCGAGGAGTGGGTCTTCTACGACGGCCCGCCGTTCGCCAACGGACTGCCGCACTACGGCCACCTGCTGACCGGCTACGCCAAGGACGTCTTCCCGCGCTTCCAGACCATGCGCGGCAAGAAGGTCGAGCGCCGCTTCGGCTGGGACACCCACGGTCTGCCCGCCGAGCTCGAGGCCGAGCGGCAGCTCGGCATCACCGACAAGAGCCAGATCGAGGAGATGGGGCTCGCCGCATTCAACCAGGCGGCGAAGGACTCGGTGCTGCGGTACACCCGCGAGTGGCGCGAGTACGTCACCCGCCAGGCGCGCTGGGTCGACTTCGACAACGACTACAAGACGCTCGACACCAGCTACATGGAGTCCGTCATCTGGGCGTTCAAGCAGCTGCACGAGAAGGGCCTCGCCTACGAGGGCTACCGCGTGCTCCCGTACTGCTGGCGCGACCAGACACCGCTCTCCAACCACGAGCTGCGGATGGACGACGACGTCTACAAGATGCGGCAGGACCAGACGGTGACCGTCACCTTCCCGCTGGTCGGCGAGAAGGCGGAGGTGCTCGGACTCACCGGCGTGCGCGCGCTCGCCTGGACGACCACGCCCTGGACGCTGCCGACCAACTTCGCTCTCGCCGTCGGGCCCGACATCGAGTACGCGGTGCTGCCGTCCGGCCCGAACGGAGCCGCCGACTCGCACGGCGACCCCGACCAGGGGGTGCTCAGCGGCCGCTACCTGCTCGCGAAGGATCTCGTCGGCAACTACGCGAAGGACCTCGGCTACGAGACGCCCGCCGACGCCGTCGCCGCGATCACCGGAACCGTGCGCGGCTCCGAGCTCGCCGATGTGGAGTACGACCGCCTCTGGGACTACTACGCCGACGCCGAGAAGTGGGGCACCCAGAACGCATGGCGCATCCTGGTCGACGACTACGTCACCGTCGAGGACGGCACGGGCATCGTCCACCAGGCCCCCGCCTACGGCGAGGACGACCAGCGCGTCACCGAGAAGGCCGGCATCCCGGTCATCATCTCGGTGGACGACGGCGGCCGGTTCCTCCCCGATGTTCCGGATGTGGTGGGCCTCCAGGTCTTCGACGCCAACAAGCCGCTCACCCGGCTGCTCAAGGAGAACGGCCGGCTGCTGCGCCAGGCGAGCTACGAGCACTCGTACCCGCACTGCTGGCGCTGCCGCAATCCGCTGATCTACAAAGCGGTGTCCAGCTGGTTCGTGCGGGTGACTGACTTCCGCGACCGGATGGGCGAGCTGAACCAGGAGATCACCTGGGTTCCCGAGAACGTCAAGGACGGCCAGTTCGGCAAGTGGCTGGCGGGCGCCCGTGACTGGTCGGTGTCGCGCAACCGCTACTTCGGCTCCCCGATCCCGGTGTGGAAGAGCGACGACCCGCTCTACCCGCGCATCGACGTGTACGGCTCGCTCGCGGAGCTGGAGGCCGACTTCGGGCGCCTTCCGCTGAACGCGGCGGGGGAGCCGGACCTGCACCGTCCCTTCATCGATGAGCTGACGCGTCCGAATCCCGACGACCCCACCGGGCGGTCGACCATGCGTCGCATCCCGGACGTCCTCGATGTGTGGTTCGACTCCGGTTCGATGCCGTTCGCGCAGGTGCACTATCCCTTCGAGAACCGCGACTGGTTCGACACGCACAACCCGGCCGACTTCATCGTCGAGTACATCGGGCAGACCCGCGGCTGGTTCTACCTGCTGCACACCCTCGCGACGGCTCTCTTCGACCGGCCGGCATTCAGGAACGTCATCAGCCACGGCATCGTGCTCGGCAGCGACGGGCAGAAGATGTCGAAGTCGTTGCGCAACTACCCGGACGTGAACGAGGTCTTCGACCGCGACGGGTCGGATGCGATGCGCTGGTTCCTGATGTCGAGCCCGGTGCTGCGCGGCGGCAACCTGGTCGTCACCGAGGAGGGGATCCGCGAGGGCGTCCGTCAGGTGCTGCTGCCGCTGTGGAACACGTGGTACTTCTTCTCGCTGTACGCCAACGCGAGCGGCTACGAGGCGAAGCGCTCCACCGCGTCCAACGACGTGCTCGACCGCTACCTGCTCGCGAAGACCCGCGATCTGGTGGAGGCTGTCACGGCCGACCTGGACGGCCTGGATTCGACTCTCGCCGCGGCCAAGCTCCGCGACTTCGCCGACGTGCTCACGAACTGGTACGTGCGCCGGTCGCGCGACCGGTTCTGGGAGGGCGTGGACGAGTCCGGCAACGGAACGGAGGCCTTCGACACCCTCTACACGGTGCTCGAGACCCTCACCCGCGTGGCCGCACCGCTTCTTCCCCTGGTCAGCGAGCGGATCTGGAAGGACCTCACCGGCGGCCGCTCCGTGCACCTCACGGACTGGCCGGCAGCCGACGAGTTCCCGGCCGACGAGGCGCTGGTGGATGCGATGGACCGCATCCGCGCGATCAGCTCGACCGCGCTCTCGCTGCGGAAGCAGGCGGGACGCCGTGTCCGGCTGCCGCTGGCCTCGCTCACCGTGGTCGCGCATAACGCGGAGGCACTGCGTCCGTTCGAGGGCATCCTGCGCGACGAGCTGAACGTCAAAGCGGTGGAGCTCGTCGAACTGCACGACGACAGCGCCGCCAGCTACGGCATCACCAGCCGTCTGACCGTCAACGCGCGCGCAGCGGGTCCCCGGCTCGGCAAGCAGGTGCAGCAGGTCATCCAGGCCGCTCGTGCCGGCGACTGGGTGGAGGCGGACGGCGTCGTCACCGTCGGCGGGATCGAGCTTTCGGAGGGCGAGTACGACCTCGTGCTCGAGACGGCAGGTGGCGGCGACGGCACCTCGGCGCTGGCGCTGCTGGCCGGAGGCGGCTTCGTGCTGCTCGACACGGCGACCACTCCGGAGCTCGAGGCGGAGGGGCTGGCGCGCGACATCATCCGTGCCGTCCAGGACACCCGCAAGGCGGCCGGGCTGGATGTGAGCGATCGCATCCGTCTCGACCTCGGGTTCTCGCACGAGGACGACGCGCGGGCGATCCACCTCGCGACGGGCGTCGACATCGCCTCCGAGACGCTGGCGCTGGCCGTCGAGGTGATGATCCACGAAGCGTCGCAGCTCGAGGCGGCCGGCTTCAGCAAGGAGTTCCGCGCCGGTGAGTTCGCCAACGCCGGGGCGTTCACGGTCGGCGTGACCAAGGCAGAGGAGGCGTCGTGACCGACGAGAACGAGTACCGCGAGCAGGCGGACGAGGTCTATCAGGCGTTGCTCGCCCGCGTCGGCGAGGGCGCTCCCGAGCGCCGCCTCGACGCGACCCGGCGGGCCGTGGAGCTGCTGGGCGACCCCCAGCGGGCCTACCCGATCATCCACATCACCGGCACCAACGGGAAGACGTCGACGAGCCGGATCGCGGAGAGCCTGTTGCGCGCCTACGGCCTGCGCACCGGGCTCATGACCAGCCCGCACCTGGTGCGCTTCAACGAGCGCATCGTGATCGACGGCGAGCCGATCAGCGACGAGGCCCTCGTGCGCAACTGGGACGACATCAGCCCGTACCTCGACATCGTCGACTCCGAGCTGATGGAGGCCGGCAAGGCGCCCCTGACCTTCTTCGAGGCACTGACCGCGCTCGCGTTCGCCGCATTCGCGGACGCCCCGGTGGATGTCGCGGTGATCGAGGTCGGCATGGGCGGCGAATGGGACTCGACCAACGTCGGCGACGGGCAGGTCGCGGTGTTCACCCCGATCGCGCTCGACCACACCAAAGCCCTCGGCGACACGGTCGAGCAGATCGCTCGCACCAAATCCGGCATCATCAAGCCGTCGGCCGACGTCGTCTCGTCGGCGCAGACTCCCGAGGCCGACCGCGTGCTGCGGGAGGCGGCGGAACTCACCGAGTCGACCTTCGCCGAGCAGCCGCGCGACTTCGGCGTCGCGGCGACACGCGTCGCCGTGGGCGGTCAGCTCGTCACCGTGCGTGGCAGGGCGGCGACCTACGAGGACGTGTTCCTTCCGCTGTACGGCGACCACCAGGCGCAGAACGCCGCGGTCGCGGTCGCTGCGGTCGAGACGTTCCTCGGTCGCGGCACGCAGCCGCTCAAGCCGGAGCTGGTGGAGGAGGGGTTCGCCACGGTGACCTCGCCCGGGCGACTGCAGCTGATCGGCATCGAGCCGAGCATCCTCGTCGACGCCGCACACAACCCGGCGGGCGCACAGACGCTGACCGACGCACTGCAGAGCTACTTCGACTTCGACGAGATCACGTTCGTGGTCGGCATCCTGGGCGACAAGGATGCGCGCGGCGTCATCCGGGCGCTCGCTCCCGTGGCGACGCAGTTCTTCGTCACGCGGCCGGACTCGGAGCGAGCGCGCGACCCGGAGGACCTGGGCGATCTCGTGCGCGAGGAAGTCGGCGACGAGGCGACCATCGTGTACACCGACGCCATCGACGCGCTGGAGGCCGCCCGGGACTGGGCGGGTGAAGCGGCCCGCCGTGCGGTCGTCGTCGCCGGCAGCATCGTGCTGGTCGGGCAGGCGATCGCTTACGCCGACGAGCAGGAGTGGAAGCAGGCGGCATCGTGACCGATGCTCCCGCGGCCGGGGAGGATGCCGACGGACCGGAGCGGGCGGGCAGGCCGCGCCGTCAGCGCTCCCTCCGCGAGCTGCTCGGCTCCATCGTCCTCGGCTTCGAGCTGCTCGTCGTCTTCCTCGGGGCCCTCGTGCTCTTCGGGCTCCACTCCCTGCCGGCGTGGCTCGCGCTCGGCGGGGGAGCGGCGCTGATCGCGCTGATGATCGTCGCGATCGGGCTGCTGCGCAACACCGTCGGCGTCGTCCTCGGATGGATCGTGCAGGTGATCGTCGTCGCCGCCGGCATCCTCGTCCCCGCCTTCTTCATCGTCGGCGCGATCTTCACCGCCATGTGGGCGTACTGCATGATCGCCGCTGCACGCATCGACCGAAACAATCAGGCGGCCGCCCGTGCGGCCGACAACGGAACGGAGAACCCATGACCAGTGGCGTCGAAGAGACCCTCGTCCTCGTCAAGCCGGATGGCGTCGCACGCAACCTGACCGGCGAGATCCTGCGCCGAATCGAGGCGAAGGGCTACTCGCTCGTCGACCTCCGGATGCTGCAGGCCGACCGCGAGCTCCTCGCGCAGCACTACGCCGAGCACGAGGGGAAGCCGTTCTACGAGCCTCTGGTGGAGTTCATGGAGTCGGGCCCGATCGTCGCGATCCGCCTCGCCGGCAACCGCGTCATCGAGGGCTTCCGCTCGCTCGCGGGCACGACCGACCCGACGACCGCCGCTCCCGGCACGATCCGCGGCGACCTGGCCCGCGACTGGGGACTCAAGGTGCAGCAGAACCTCGTCCACGGCTCCGACTCACCCGAGTCGGCGCAGCGCGAACTCGCCCTCTGGTTCGCCTGACCCTCACCCTCGCGCGCACGATTTGTGCCAAATGTCGGTCAAGCCGCGGAGATAACCGCTATTTGGCGCAAATCGTGCGGGGGTGAGGGGAAGGCGCGGGTCAGATGAAGGCGCGGTGGATCCAGTCCAGCTGGAGCTGCGCGAGGATCGCCACGATCGCGTAGCAGACGATGGTGATGAGCGGCACCCAGCCGTACAGCGTGCGGAAGAAGCCGCGGGCCCGTTCGGGGACCGGGATGTTCCCTTCCTTGAGGTTGTAGAGCGTCACGGCCCAGAAGGTCGGAATGGTCACGACCCAGGTGACCATGCACCAGGGGCACAGCACGTTCAGCGCCGTGAGCGACTCGGTGATCAGGAAGATCACGAGCACCAGGGCGAGCAGGACGCCGACGTTGAATGCGATCCAGTACCAGCGGGCGAAGCGTGCCCGCGTGGCGAGCAGCCCCACGCCGACGGCGATCGTTGCGGTCCATCCCGCCAGGCCCAGCAGCGGGTTGGGGAAGCCGAGCAGCGAGCCCTGCCAGGAGTTCAGGTTCTTCGCGCATCCCACCAGCACGCTGAAGTTGCAGGAGAGCTGCGCTTTCGGGTCTTGGAGCAGATGGAACTTGTCGATCGTGAGGGCGAACGCCGCGGCGAAGCCGATGGCGCCGGCGACGATGAGGAAGACGGCGAGAGCGGTCGGGCGGCGGTACGCGGCCTCGGCGGGACTGGCTGACACCCTCGGATTATGGCATGACGTCTGCGTGTCGCCCTGGGAGGAGAACCTCCAGTGGCCGTTGCATGCGATAATCGATGCAGCAGTCGTCCCGGCCGAGGCCGGGAGCAACGACAGAAGGCTTGAGGGTGCCCAGTGCGCCCGTGAAAATGCCGGCCGCGAATGGCCGGCGGAGAACAATGAGCCGGATGCAGGCCGCGCCACGAGCCCGGCGGCATCCGAACAGGATTTCGGGGAGCGCCGCATGCGCCGCCTCCCGACGGAGAGCACCCGGTGAGCGGGGAACCGCGCCGGTCGAGGAGTGCACCAGCGATGGTGGATAACGAGAACATCGACAACACGGACAACGACGAGAACGAGACGGGAGGACGGAAGCGCAAAGGGCTCTTCGGCACGCGACGCGTGGTGAGGAAGTCCCCGCCGGCCTTCGCCGACGCTTCCGCCGCCCCTCAGGAGCAGGCGATCCAGCAGCCGGGCGAGCAGGCCGACGCCCCCGCCGCGCCCGAGGTCCCAGCGGCGCCCGACGTGCCCGTCGCACCTGGGGGAATCGAGCCCCCCGCGCTCCCGGAGAAGCACGGTGAGCCGGAGGCCGTCGTAGCCGCCGACGCTCCGGGCCTGCCGCCGACCACCCTGCTCTTCCAGGCGCCGGACGTCCTGCCGCTGCCGCCGCTTCCCGAGGGGGACGACGAGCCGACCGGTGGCGTCCGCCGCCGCTCCCGCCGCCGCGCCGGTGAGACCGGCCGCGAGGGTGCGAACGACCCGGCCAACACCGTCGTCAAGGTCCGCGCGCCCCGCGAGCGCGAGCGCGAGCCGGAGCTCATCACCGAGCCGCAGAAGGTCAAGGGCTCGACCCGTCTCGAGGCCAAGAAGCAGCGCCGCCGCGACGGCCGCGACGCCGGTCGGCGCCGTCCGGTCATCACCGAGGCCGAGTTCCTCGCCCGCCGCGAGTCAGTCGACCGGCAGATGGTCGTCCGCTCGAAGGGCGGCCGCATCCAGATCGGCGTGCTCGAGGACAAGGTCCTCGTCGAGCACTACGTCGCCCGCTCGCAGGAGGCGTCGCTCATCGGCAACGTGTACCTGGGACGCGTGCAGAACGTGCTGCCGAGCATGGAGGCGGCCTTCGTCGACATCGGTCGGGGCCGCAACGCCGTCCTGTACTCGGGAGAAGTCGACTGGGATGCGGTCGAGACCGGCAACCAGCCGCGCCGCATCGAGCTGGCGCTCAAGGCCGGCGACCGCGTGCTCGTCCAGGTCACCAAGGACCCGGTCGGCCACAAGGGCGCGCGTCTGACCAGCCAGATCTCGCTGCCGGGCCGCTACCTCGTGTACGTGCCCAACGGCTCCATGAACGGCATCAGCCGCAAGCTGCCGGACACCGAGCGTGCGCGCCTGAAGAAGATCCTCAAGGAGGCCCTTCCGGAGAGCGCAGGCGTGATCGTGCGCACCGCCGCCGAGGGTGCGACCGAGGAGCAGCTGACGCTCGACGTCAACCGCCTCACCGCCCAGTGGGCCGACATCAGCAGCCGGGTCCAGTCGCAGCAGGCGCCTGCGCTGCTGCACAGCGAGCCCGACCTCCTGATCAAGATCATCCGGGACGTCTTCAACGAGGACTTCCAGAAGCTGGTGATCGCCGGCGACGACGCGCGGCAGACCATCGAGAACTACCTGCGCCAGGTCGCGCCGGACCTGCTCGACCGGGTGGAGGCGTACACCGGCGAGCGGGACGCGTTCGACGAGTTCCGGATCACGGAGCAGATCGAGAAGGCCCTGGAGCGCAAGGTGTGGCTGCCCTCGGGCGGCTCGCTCGTCATCGACCGCACCGAGGCGATGACGGTCGTCGACGTCAACACCGGCAAGTTCGTCGGAACCGGCGGCAACCTCGAAGAGACGGTCACCAAGAACAACCTGGAGGCCGCGGAGGAGATCGTCCGCCAGCTGCGCCTGCGCGACATCGGCGGCATCATCGTGGTCGACTTCATCGACATGGTGCTCGAGACGAACCGCGATCTCGTGCTCCGGCGGCTGGTCGAATGCCTGAGTCGTGACCGCACCAAGCACCAGGTCGCCGAGGTGACCTCCCTCGGGCTCGTCCAGATGACCCGCAAGAAGCTCGGCCTCGGCCTTCTCGAGACGTTCAGCGAGCCGTGCGAGGTCTGTGCCGGCCGCGGCGTCGTCGTGCACCACGACCCCGTCGTGAAGCACCGCTCGGCGCAGCAGCAGCCCCAGCAGAACGAGCGTCGCCGCGGTCGCGGCCCCGCCGGCGGTGGCGGCAACGGGAACGGCGGCTCGACGCCTCCCGCCGGCAGCGCCGCCCACGGCGGTACGCACGCCATCACCGACGACGCGAAGAACGCGTTGGCGCAGATCGCGGCCTCGACCATCCACCACCACGAGGATGAGGCGAAGACCGAGCCGCAGCAGGCGGAGGTCGCCGAGATCACCGTCAGCGAGGTGACCGTCACCGAGGTCACCGCCACGAAGAAGCGCCGTCGCAAGGGCAAGGGCGGCGCCGACCGGCAGCAGCCTCCGGCGGAGGCAGCGGCGGCGGCAGAGCCGGTGGAGGCGGCAGAGCCGGAGCCGGCGCGCGCCGCCCCGGAGCCGGCAGAGTCGGCCGTCCCCGTGATCGAGCTCCCCGAGCCTGCCGAGGTCCCAGCAACCACACGGCCGTCGTCGATCGAGACGGAGCTGCTGCTGGATTCGGTGCTGGATGCGCTCCCGCAGCCCAAGGAGCCGGGTCAGGGCCGCTCGCGCAGCCGCCGTGCCAGCACCGCCGTCATCGCTGGCGGAGAGCTCGCGCCTCCGACCGAGTAGTCACTGCTAGTGGCGGCCGGTCCGGTCGCGAGCGGGAACACGCAGCCCGCTCGCGATCAGCCGCCGGACGAGTTCGTGTCCCGAAACGGGATGTGCGCCCGCCGCGACCAGTTCGCCGTACCGCCGGTCCGGAACGTCGTAGTGGTCGAGGTCGAACGCGCGCCGCTGGATGCCGTTGGCTTCGGCGAAGGCGTGCAGCTCGTCGAGCGACGTGTCGCTGACCAGGTGCGACCACAACATGCCGTGGGCGGGCCATGCCGGGGGATCGATCAGGACCGTCATACAATGATTCTAGGAAGCGGTTCCGCTGGCGGAGCCGAGCGGTCCCGGCCGCCCCTGAGAGTCTCCCGCCGGAGGCGGCGCCGAATTGACGGTGTCCAGGCTGTCGGGTAAAGTTGACCGTTGGTGTGTGCCGAGCGTGTCTGTATGACGGACCTGCTTGACCGCCATCGTGGTTTTCTGAGAGCAGCCGGGTGCAACCGCATCCAGAATGATTCGCCAGTTATTTCCAGAACAGTTGAACAGCAGGACCAGGTCCACGGCGGTGCCGGGAGCTGTTCCCCTACGAAAAGGTACTGACAAGTGGTTTACGCAGTTGTGCGCGCCGGTGGCCGCCAGGAAAAGGTCGAGGTCGGAACCATCGTGACGATGGACCGCGTCAAGACCCGTAACGACGGCAAGGTCCAGCTCGCGCCGGTGCTTCTCGTCGACGGTTCCAAGATCACCTCGGACGCCGAGTCTCTCGCGAAGGTCGTCGTGACCGCCGAGATCCTGGAGGACCTCCGCGGTCCGAAGATCCACATCCAGAAGTTCAAGAACAAGACCGGCTACAAGAAGCGCCAGGGCCACCGTCAGGAGCTCACGCGCGTCAAGATCACCGGCATCAAGTAGCCGACGGCCGCACAGCAGCCCCCAGACTCGAGGAGAAGACACCATGGCACACAAAAAGGGAGCGAGCTCCACTCGCAACGGCCGCGACTCCAACGCTCAGCGCCTCGGCGTGAAGCGCTTCGGCGGCCAGACCGTCAACGCGGGTGAGATCCTGGTCCGCCAGCGCGGCACCCACTTCCACCCCGGCGTGAACGTCGGCCGTGGCGGCGACGACACCCTCTTCGCCCTCGCCGCAGGTGCGGTCGAGTTCGGCAACAAGGGCGGCCGCAAGGTCGTCAACATCGTGGCCGCCGGGGCCTGAGCCTCGACCACGATCAGCACTTCCGGATGGGCGGGCTTCGGCCCGCCCATCCGCCGTTTCAGCAGTAGTACATAAGGAGAGCACCATGGCGACGTTCGTTGATCGCGTGACGTTGCATCTGCGAGCCGGCAACGGCGGCAATGGGTGCGTCTCGGTCCGCCGCGAGAAGTTCAAGCCCCTGGCCGGTCCCGATGGCGGGAACGGCGGCAACGGCGGCGACATCGTGCTCGTGGCCGACCCCCAGGTCACCACCCTGCTCGGCTACCACCGCGCTCCGCACCGGTCCAGCGACAACGGCGGCTTCGGGATGGGCGACCACCGCAGCGGTCACACCGGAGAGGTCCTCGAACTCCCGGTTCCGGTCGGAACCGTCGTCAAGGACGAAGAGGGTGTTGAGGTCGCCGACCTGAACGAGCCCGGGATGCGGTTCCTGGCCGCTGCAGGTGGCATCGGCGGACTGGGCAACGCGGCGCTGGCGAACCAGAAGCGCAAGGCTCCCGGATTCGCCCTGCTCGGCACCCCGGGCTGGGAGGGCGACGTCTTCCTCGAACTGAAGACGGTCGCCGACATCGCCCTCGTCGGCTACCCGTCGGCCGGCAAGTCGAGCCTCATCGCCGCACTCTCGGCCGCGAAGCCGAAGATCGCCGACTACCCCTTCACCACGCTGCACCCGAATCTCGGAGTCGTGCAGGCGGGCGAGGTGCGCTACACCGTCGCCGATGTGCCCGGGCTCATCGAGGGCGCGAGCGAGGGACGCGGCCTCGGCCTGGAGTTCCTCCGCCACGTCGAGCGGTGCTCCGCCCTGCTGCACGTGCTCGACTGCGCCACGCTCGATCCGGGCCGCGACCCGCTCAGCGATCTGGATGTCATCCTCGCCGAGCTCGGCGCCTACCCCGTTCCCGAGGGGCAGACGCCGCTGCTCGAGCGCCCGCAGCTGATCGCGCTGAACAAGATCGATGTTCCGGAGGCGCGGGAGCTCGCCGAGTTCGTCCGGCCGGAGCTCGAGCAGCGCGGGTACCGCGTGTTCGAGATCTCGACCGTGAGCCACGAGGGACTTCGCCCGCTGTCGTTCGCGCTGGCGGAGGTCGTCGAGACCGCCCGCTCCGAGCAGGCGGTGCTGGAGCAGACGCGGCCGCGCATCGTGATGCGCCCGAAGGCTGTGGACGACTCCGGCTTCACGGTGAAGGTCGAGGGCGGCACGGACGGTCCGCTGTACCGGATCATCGGTGCAAAGCCCGAGCGCTGGGTCGCGCAGACCGACTTCGCGAACGACGAGGCCGTCGGCTACCTGGCCGACCGGCTGGCCAAGCTCGGCGTCGAGGACCAGCTGGTCCGCGCGGGCGCCGTCGCCGGCTCGACCGTCGTCATCGGCCGCAACAGCGGCGTGGTGTTCGACTGGGAGCCCACGCTCACCTCGACGGCCGAGCTGATGACCGCCCCTCGCGGGACCGACGGGCGTCTCGACATGAACCAGCGTCCCACCCGCGGTCAGCGGCGCGAGAGCTACTTCGAGCGGATGGACGCCAAGGCCGAGGCCCGCGAGGAGCTTCAGCGGGAGCGCGCCGCCGGCCTCTGGGCGGACGACAGCTACGACGACAACATCGATCGCGCCGACGTCTCCGATGTCGAGACCGACGACGGAGACGAGGAGAGCACCGGCCGATGACGATCGACGACCGCAGCCAGATCGCGTCCGCCCGGCGGATCGTGGTCAAAGTGGGCTCCTCGTCCATCAGCGGGGACAACGCCGGACAGATCGCGCCGCTGGTCGACGCGCTGGCGGAGGCCCACGGTCGCGGCACTCAGGTCATCCTGGTCTCGTCGGGAGCCATCGCCACGGGCATCCCGTACCTCTCGCTGTCGGAGCGCCCGACCGATCTCGCGACGCAGCAGGCGGCCGCGGCGGTCGGCCAGAACGTCCTGATCTACCGCTACCAGGACAGCCTCGACCGCTACGACATCGTCGCGGGGCAGGTGCTTCTCACGGCGGGCGACATGGAGAATCCGACCCACCGGACGAACGCGCAACGGGCGATGGAGCGGCTGCTCGACCTCCGCATCCTTCCCATCGTGAACGAGAACGACACCGTGGCGACGCACGAGATCCGGTTCGGCGACAACGACCGGCTCGCGGCCCTCGTCGCCGCTCTCGTCGACGCAGACCTGCTGGTGCTCCTCTCCGACGTGGATGCGCTCTACACGCGCCCCCCGCACGAGCCGGGGGCGGAGCGGATCGAGCAGGTGGGCTGGAACGACGAGCTCGAGGGCGTCGAGATCGGATCCACCGGTCTGTCCGGTGTCGGAAGCGGGGGAGCCGTGACCAAGGTCTCGGCCGCCCGCCAGGCGGCGGAGCGCGGAACGGCGGTCGTTCTGACCGCGACGACACTCGTGGCGCAGGCACTGCGCGGGGAGCGGGTCGGGACCTGGTTCGCGCCCGCCCCGACCGCAGCTGTCCCCAGCAGGGCGTCGTCCACAGGTTCCGACGAGCCGGTCACCTCGGACGCCGCCGCGTCCTAGAATCGACGCATGTCCTCGTATCCCCTCGCGGCGCCCGCGGCCACGCTCTCGCTGCACGAGCGACTCGCTGCGGCGAAGAACGCATCGCGCACCCTGGCGACGGCCACGACCGACCAGAAGAACCGGGCGCTGCGCGCCATCGCCGACGGTGTGCTCGCCGCCTCGGCCGACATCCTCGCGGCCAACGAGCTCGACCTCGCCAACGGCCGTGAGAACGGGCTGACCACGGGGCTGCTCGACCGGCTCACCCTGAGCCCCGCCCGGCTGCAGGGGCTCTCCGACGCCGTGCTCGAGATCGTCGCGCTCACCGATCCGGTGGGCCAGGCGGTCCGGGGGAGCGCGCTGCCCAACGGGGTGAAGATCACGCAGGTCCGGGTGCCGTTCGGCGTCGTCGGCGCCATCTACGAGGCGCGGCCCAACGTGACCATCGACATCGCAGCGCTTGCGATCAAGAGCGGCAACGCCGCGGTGCTCCGCGGCGGGAGTGCCGCGATCGAGACGAACCGCGTGCTCGTGCGGGTGATCCAGGAGGCCCTGCTCGCGGCGGGACTGCCGGGGGACTCCGTGCAGACCATCGACGACTTCGGCCGGGAGGGTGCCGCCGAGCTGATGACGGCCCGCGGGCTCGTCGACGTGCTCATCCCGCGGGGGAGCGCCGACCTCATCCAGACCGTCGTCACGCAGTCGACCGTGCCCGTCATCGAGACCGGTGCGGGAGTGGTGCATGTCGTCCTCGACGAGTCGGCGCGTGAGGACTGGGCCGTCGAGATCGTGCGGAACTCCAAGGTTCAGCGCCCGAGCGTCTGCAACGCGGTGGAGACGTTGCTGGTGCACCGCGGGGCGGCCGAGCGGCTGCTCCCGCCCGTGCTCGCCGCGCTGAGCGACTCCGGTGTGACCATCCACGCGGACGAGCGCGCTCTGCCCTTCGCGCCCGGCGGCGTGCCCGTCACCGACGAAGACTTCGCGACCGAGCACATGAGCCTCGACATCTCGGTGAAGGTGGTGGACGACCTCGGCGAGGCCATCGACCACATCCGGCGCTACTCGACGCAGCACACCGAGTCCATCGTCACGAGCGACCTGGAGAACGCGGAGCGGTTCCTGGCAGAGGTCGACTCGGCCGTGGTCATGGTCAACGCGTCCACCCGTTTCACTGACGGGGGCGAGTTCGGCTTC
The DNA here is from genome assembly GCF_042465655.1 of Leifsonia sp. T36S-04. Classification (GTDB taxonomy): domain Bacteria; phylum Actinomycetota; class Actinomycetes; order Actinomycetales; family Microbacteriaceae; genus Leifsonia. Next base: position 1,658,334 of record NZ_CP146286.1, on the reverse strand, counting down.
GGTGCCGAAGTCGGCATCTCGACGCAGAAGCTCCATGCGCGCGGCCCGATGGGGCTCCCCGAGCTCACCAGCACGAAGTGGATCGTCCGCGGGTCCGGCCAGATCCGGGCGTAACCGACCGCTAGACTCGTATGCGGGCCGCAGGCCCGGAGAAAGGATCACGCACGATGTCATTCCTGACGAACGTCCTCGCCGAGGCGGAGGCCCACGTCGAGCTGCCGATGCCCACCTGGGCGTTCGGCGCCATCGCCATCGTGGTCTTCATCGCTCTCGCCTTCGTCGCCTGGAGCTTCAAAGACGTCGCCAACCGGCACAGCCACCGTTCCGCTCCGGACGCCGCCGCCCACGCGGGCGCCCCCGGTGCCACGCACCACGGCACCGGCCACCCGACGCAGGGGCACTGAGCCCGCGGGCGCGGCGCTGACCCCGGCATGGAATTGACGCAGACGGGCCGGCCGCGGATCGGTGTGATGGGTGGCACGTTCGACCCCATCCACCACGGCCACTTGGTCGCCGCCAGCGAAGTCGCCCAGTCGTTCGACCTCGACGAGGTCATCTTCGTCCCGACCGGTCAGCCCTGGCAGAAGGGCCCGGTGACCGAGGCGGAGCACCGTTACCTGATGACCGTTATCGCGACCGCATCGAATCCGCGGTTCACGGTCAGCCGGGTGGACGTCGATCGCGAAGGCCCGACCTACACGATCGACACGTTGCGTGACCTTCACCGCGAGCGTCCGGATGCCGAACTTTTCTTCATCACGGGCGCGGACGCCATCGCGCAGATCCTCAGCTGGCGCGATGTCAGGGAGCTCTGGGAACTGGCGCACTTCGTGGCTGTGAGTCGCCCGGGACACGACTTGAGTATTTCTGGATTGCCGGAGCAAGACGTAAGCTTGTTGGAAGTTCCGGCCCTGGCGATCTCGTCGACCGATTGCCGGAGCCGGGTGAGCAGGGGATTCCCGGTCTGGTACCTGGTGCCGGACGGGGTCGTTCAGTACATCTCCAAACACCATCTGTATCGGAGCGTGGCATGACATCGTGGCCTGAACAGCCGCCGACGGGCCAGCCGCAGGCGCAGACGCGGCGACAGGCGAGGGAGTTCGAGCGCTCGCGCCGAGCCGGCACAGCCGAACCGACCCCCGCTGGCCAGATCCCCGAGATGACCACGACGGCTCCGCCACGCGCTGCAGAGCCCGCGGAGTCCGAGACCGCTGCACTGGCCGAGACCGCCGCGCAGGCCGACCCGCCCACGCAGACGGAGCCGCCCACGCAGACCGGCACTGACGAGCGGCCTGCGATCCCCGCCAGCGCGTTCGCTGAGCCGGGCGTGTCCTCTCCGTCGGGTACCGCCTTCACCCTCTTCCGCCAGGGACCGGACGAGTCGCGTCCCGAGCCGGTCACCCAGCCGATGGCGATCCTGCAGCCCGCTGCTCCGGCTCCGGCTCCGGCCTCGTCCTCTTCTACTCCGGAGACTCCCACTCCCGAACGCACGCTGACCCGCCGTGAGCTCCGCGCGATGCTCCAGGCGCAGGAGGCGAACGCTCAGGCGACCCAGCCGGCGATGGTCGGCGAGCCCGTGTTCCCGGTCACGTTCACGTCCGGCCCGGAGACCGACGACGACGATGCCGTGTCCGAAACGGATCGCGTCGAGTCCGCGTCCGCCGTCGTCGCGTCGACGGACGCCACTGCGGCGAGTGAGAAGTCGGCGTGGCCGTTCGCTCCGCTGACCCCCTCGTCCGCTCCCGTCGCCTCACGCGTCGGCCAGGGGGACACGGCAGTGACCCAGACCGGAGTGGCGGAGAGCAGCACGTCCCCGTTCGCAGCGTTCGGTGCGCCCGCGTCGCCGCGCAGTGAGTCGCCGGCGCCCGTCGCCGCCGTACCTGCGTCGTCCGGCGCGACGAACGACGACGACTCCGACGCGTCCGAGAACGACGAGGTCCTCGAGCGCCGTCCGTTCACCCCGCCGACCGGCCACTGGTCCACGGCGGCGGAATTCGACGACCAGAACCAGCCGATCACCACGCGCAACGTGGGTCAGTCGACCGCGGCGACCACCACGAACGCCCTGATCCTGCCCGTCATCCCTCAGCCCGACACGAAGGCTCCGCTGACCAGTACGGGGGAGATCCTCGTCACGGGTTCCATCGACCTTCCCCGCGGTATGGGCGCGACGGGCGCGCATCCCGATCGGATCGACTCGTCCGACATCGACCGGCTGCTCGACGCCGAGGAGAACGAGTTCAACACGTCCGAGGTGCAGCCGGTGCGCGCGTCCCGCGCCATCAGCACGCACACCTCGACCCGCGGCGTCATCGCGCCGCCCAAGAAGCGCGGCAACACCCTGCCGGTGATCCTCATGGTCACCGCGGGCGTGCTGGCCGTCGGTGTCATCGGGCTGCTTGTCGCGGCCTACGTCCTGAAGGTGTTCTGATCATCCGCGCGTCCCTATCCACTCCCGCATCACCCTCGCACTCAACGCGACCGGAGGACCGCCCGTGACCGCATCCCAGCACGCCCGTGACATCCTGCAGCTGGCGGCGGCCGCTGCCGACTCGAAGGGCGCCCAGGACCTGGTCGCGCTCGATGTCTCCGGGCCGCTTCCCCTGACCGATGTGTTCCTCCTGGCGAGCGGCCGCGTCGAGCGCAACGTTCTCGCGATCGCCTCCGAGATCGAGGACCAGCTCAATGAGGCCGGCGTCAAGACGCTGCGTCGCGAGGGCAAGTCGGAGGGGCGTTGGGTACTCCTGGACTTCGGCGACCTGGTCGTGCACGTCTTCCACGAGGAGGACCGCATGTACTACGCACTCGAACGTCTGTGGAAGGACTGCCCCGTCGTCCCGATCGAGCTGCCTGTCCGCGAGGCCGCCGAGTAGCTCCCAGCTTCCTTTCGGGTCTGCCTGAGAGCTCTCTCATGATCGCCCGCTTGGATGGTCGCATGAAGTGTCCCACCGACAACGCGACCCTCGTCATGAGCGAACGCCACGGCATCGAGATCGACTACTGCCCAGAATGCCGGGGCGTGTGGCTCGACCGCGGAGAGCTCGACAAGATCATCGATCGCGCGGAGACGCGGCCATCCGGAGTGCCGGCGACGCCTGCTCCAGCAGCACAGGCCGTCCGGGCGGAGTACCGCGAGCCGCAGTACCGTGAGCGGCCGTACGGTCAGCGCCCCTACAAGAAGAAGCGCGAGAACTGGCTGAGCGAGCTCTTCGACTGACGCGAGTCTCCCTCGGTTTTTTCTCGCGGTCGCGATGTAGTAGGCTGGACGAGTTGTTCCGGGAGGTCCGAAAGGGCCGATTCCGGGCGGCTCTGGGTCTGTGGCGCAGCTGGTAGCGCACCTGCATGGCATGCAGGGGGTCAGGGGTTCGAGTCCCCTCAGATCCACCAAAACCCCTGGTGAGAAGCAAATCTGCTTCAAGCCAGGGGTTGTTTTGTCTCTGCTCCCGCTGGCCGCGGGTGGTCGCTACAGTTCCCGTATGGACACTCGAATCGCCGCCCCCGACGACGTGGACGCGATAACGACGACGATCGCACTCGCCTTCCGGGATGACCCCGTATGGGGCCCTGCTCTGACGGCGCCCGACGGCACCGCCGATCACCTCGAGGCGTTCTGGCGCTTCTTCGTGGAGGGCGCACTCCCGCATGGGAGCGTGTTCCTGCAGGAGGGTCCCGCCGGCGAAGCGGCCACCGTGGCGGTGTGGATCCCGCCGGGAGTCGATGAGCTCACCGACGAGCAGGAGACGCAAGTCGACGCGCTGATGGAGCGGACACTCACACCGGAGCGGTTCGCGGCGTATCAGCGGTTGTGGGAGCTGTTCGAGCAGTCGCATCCACACGCCGCACCGCATATGTACCTCAGCCTGCTCGCGACGCATCCCGAGCACCGCGGTCGCGGGATCGGTCAGCGGCTCCTCGCGGAGACTCTCGAGCGGTTCGACGCCGAAGGTCTTCCGGCGTACCTCGAGTCCACCAACCCGGCGAACGACCATCGTTACGAGCGCGCAGGCTTCCGCGCCGTCGGGGGCTTCCGTGCGGTGCTGGACGGCGCCGTCGTCACGACGATGTGGCGCGACGCACGGGGTATCGGCGCGACCGGTCGCTAGGGGAGCGGCGGCCCGCGATCAGCGCAGTCGCTCCTCTTCCTGCTCCTCGAGTCGGGCCTTCTCGGCGTCCTTCGCCTCCTGCTCTTTCTGGATCTCTTCTTCGCGTGGTGTCTTGTTCGTCATGCCGCGAGCGTAACGGGCGCGTCGAGACAGCGGAAGGATCACTCCACCATTGTGCGGGCCGCGCGGCCTGCGTTAGCCTCCACTCCGGAGCGGAAGACGATGGCAGCAGAGGGTGGGCGTCCGGATACCGTCACCTTCGCGGGCGGTGTCCTCGACCGGTATCGCCATGTCTGCGCCTTCGTGAAGAGCGAGGCCGAGGCCGATGCCGTGCTCGACCCGTTCGTTCAGGGCGGGCTGGACGGCGACGACCGGCTCCTGTACCTGGTCGACCCCGCGGAGCCGGCCGTGCCGTTGCGCCGGGTGCGCCGCCTGGGTCACGACCCGGCAGCTCTGCTGGACGAACACCGTCTCACCGTGCTGACGTGGGCCGAGACCTACCTCCGTACCGGTGCGTTCGACCAGGACGACATGCTCGGTCAGCTGGATACGATGCTCGGTGGTCCTGCCGTGCCGCGCATCCGCCTGCTCGCCGACATGGGCTGGGCCGCCGGGGACCCGGATGCCGCGGTGCAACTGATCGAATTCGAGGCGCGCGCCAACTTCTTGCACGCGCGCCATCAGCACGTCGTGATCTGCGCCTACGAGACCTCGCGCTTCGACGGCGCCTTCATCGTCGACATCCTGCGGACCCACCCCATGGTGCTGATCGGCGGCATCCTGCAGGAGAACCCGTTCTTCGTTCCTCCAGAGGAGTTCCTCGAGGAGCGCGTTGCCGTGGGGCGCGGCTGAGCGGGCGCATGGACGCGGACGACCGGACCTGGATGCGCGACCTGGGCGCACTCCTCGCCCTGCCGTCCCTGTGGGTCGACCACTCCCCGGCCGAGATCACCGACGGGCTGCTCAGCGTCCTGATCGGGATGCTCCGCCTCGATTCCGCGTTCGCCCGCTTCCGGACCCCTGGCGACGCGGAGCCGCTGGAGGCCTGGCGTCCGTCGGGTCCGGCAGCGCCGGCCGACCTGCTGGCTGTGCTCGGCCCGTCGGGCAGCACCGACCGGCCGCAGCCGGAACCCGGAGTGACCACGGCCGCCGTCCGCACCACGGACGGTACCGGCAGGGCGATCGCGCGGGTCGCCACGCTGGCGCTGGCGCTGCCCTGGGGCAGCGGACTTGTCGCCGTGTCCGCCCCGCGCGGCGACTTCCCGACCGAGCGGGAGACGCACCTGCTGAGGGTGGCCGTCGGACAGGCGGCGATCGCGCTGCACACCGCCCGGCGCCTGGCGGCCGAGCAGGGTGCCCGGCGCAAGGCGGAGCGCGAGCTGGAACGGCAGCGCCTGGTGCTGCAGTCCGTCCTCGACGACGTCGGCCCCGCTCTCGCGGCCGCCTCGCAGCGGATCCGGCAGGCGTCACGGGAGGCGGGAGGCCCCGAGGCGGCACCCGCGCCGCTTCCGGTCGCTGTGTCCGAGCCCTCGGCATCCGTCACCCAGATGCTGACCCGGCGCGAACTGGAGGTGCTGGGGTTGCTGGCTCAGGGACTCAGCAACAAGGAGATGGCCGGCGTGATGTGGCTGAGCGATCGCACGGTCGAACGCCACATCACCAGCCTGTACCGGAAGATCGGGGTCGCCCGGCGCAGCGAGGCGACGGCGTTCGCCCTCCGGCACGGAATCGCCTGAACGCGAGGTCGCTCACCCGAACGTGAAGCAGTACGCCTCGAGGCCAGGGGCATCGAACCTCAGGGTCACGACCCGGTCCTCGATGCGGTCGTCCTGGCGGATCAGCTGGTAGGTGTCCTGGCGGTCGACGGTTCCGCGACCGTCCGCATCCACGTCGGTGCCGTGCGATTCGCCCGGCGGCCGGCCGTCGAGCAGCACCTGGAACGGGATGGCCGCACCGGCAGGAGCCGGCCCCATGACGAGGTTCGCATCCCGGGCGTGGAACGCGAATGAGACCTTCCCGCCGGCCTCGTCGAGCACGGCGGCGTGCTGGGCATGCGTCCAGCGCCCGTCGAGCGACCAGCCGTTGAGCGGGAGCGAAGGGACGGCGTTGTACTGCTCGGAGCGGTCGTAGCGGTCCGCCGTCTCGGAGACGAACCCGCTGCTCTGGCCGTAGCCGAGGTAGGTCTCGGGCGAACGGAGGGCGCTCCAGTCCGCGGCGACCTCCAACCCGACAGGATCGACCATCACCAGGTTCAGGTCGAGGTCGCGGGCTCCCGCATCCATCAACAGGCGCTGGATCATCATCTCGGTGCGTCCGTACTCACCCTCGCCGAAGTGGTGGTAGCGCAGCCGCCCGTCCGCGTCCGCCAGGTAGACGGCGGGCCAGTAGTGGTTGGCGAAGTCGCCCCAGACGCCGTAGTCGTCGTCCACGGCGACCGGGTACTCCACGCCGAGGGCGCGCGTGCGGGCGGTGACGTTCGCGCGGTCGTGCTCGAACCCGAACTCGGGAGTGTGCACTCCGATGATCGTCAGTCCCGCGTCGGCGTACTTCCGGTGCCAGGCGCGCAGGTAGGGGAGGGTGCGCAGCCAGTTGACGCAGGTGTAGGTCCAGAAGTCGACGAGTACCACGCGCCCGCGGAGGCCGTCGGGTGTCAGCGGCTCGGAGTTGAGCCAGCCGGTCGCCCGGACGAACGGGGGCAGGCGGCCCTCGTCGGCCAGCTGCTCCACATCCCCGGCCAGCCGGTGCGACAGCGTGCGGAAGAGCCCGCGCGCCCGGTCGTCGTCCACGCGGTCATCGGACACCACTAGCCTCCGATCCCGGAGCCGCGGCATCCACTCCGTCCGCCATCCGTCCGACGTCGATGATGGCGTCCGCGAACGCCCGCGGCGCCTCCTGGGCCAGGTTGTGACCGACACCGCCGGAGATGAGACGGTGCTCGTACGGGCCGGTGAACCGGTCCCGATAGGCGGACGGTTCCAGGTGGAACGCCCCGTTGGCATCGCCTTCCAGCGTGATCGCCGGGACGCCGATCGTCGGTCGTTCCGCCAGTCGCGCCTCGATGTCGTCCAGTGCCGGGTCGCCCGCTGCCAGGCCGAGCCGCCAGCGGTAGTTGTGGATCACGATGTCGACGTGGTCCGGATTGGCGAACGACGGGCGCGAACGCTCGAACGTCGCAACGTCGAAGTCCCAGCGCGGCGAGGCGGTCCGCCAGATCAGGCGTGCGAACTCATCCCGGTACCGGTCGTAGCCCGCGCGGCCCCGCTCGGTCGCGAAGTAGAACTGGTACCACCAGGTCAACTCCCCTTCGGGAGGAAGCGGGTTGACGTTGGCCGCCTGGCCTGCGATCAGGTAGCCGCTCGCGGTCACCTGACCCCGGACGCGCGCGGGCCAGAGCGCCGCGAGCACGTTCGTGGTGCGGGCGCCCCAGTCGGAACCGCCGACCAGAGCCGACTCGATGCCGAGCGCATCCAGCAGGGCGATCGCGTCGCGGGCGAGCGCCGCGGGCTCCCCGTTCCGCAATGCGTCCGGGTCTCGGAAGGTGGTCGTGCCGTACCCGCGGAGGTACGGGACGACCACGCGGAAGCCGGCGTCGACCAGCAGTGGCACGACCTCCTCGAAGCTGTGGATGTCGTACGGCCACCCGTGCAGCAGCAGCACGGCGGGTGCGTCGGCGGGGCCGTCGTCGGTGTACCCGACATTCAGTTCGCCGGCGTCGAGTTGAGAGACTTCCTGCATTCCGTTCACCCTCTCACCGACTCACCGCAGCGACCGGAAGGTGGCGCGGACTTCCTGGGAGAACAGCTCCGGCTGCTCCCACGCCGCGAAGTGCCCGCCCCGGTCGAGGCGGTTGAAGTGGATGAGATTCGGGTACGCCGCCGTCGCCCAGGTGCGTGGGGCCGCATAGATCTCGTCCGGGAACACGCTCACTCCGGTGGGCACCGGCACGCCCTTCGGGGCGAAGAACGGCAGCGTGCTCTCCCAGTACAGCCGGGCGGACGAAACCGCGGTGTTGGTGAGCCAGTACAGCGTCACGTTGTCCAGGACGTCGTCGCGGGAGAGGCCTTCGGAACCACCCGCGAACACCCGCGCGATCAGGTCGTAGCTGCGCACATCGTGGTCGAGCATCCACGCGGCGAGTCCGACGGGGGAGTCGGCGATCCCGTACAGCGTCTGGGGCCGGTTGCCCATCTCCTGCGCGTACGCGAGGCCGTGGGCATAGAAGAAGGCGAGTTGATCCCAGGCGTAGCGTTCCTCTTCGGTCAGGTCTGCGGGTGGTTCTTCGTGGTTGTCGAGAGCGGACTGGATGGCGTCCGGCACCGTCGCGGGCATGTTCGTGTGGATGCCGATCAGCCCGGGCGGGGTGAGGAGGGCGAGCTGCTCGGTGACGGCGTTGCCCCAGTCGCCGCCCTGTGCGACGTAGCGGTCGTAGCCGAGCCGGGTCATGAGCTGGTCCCAGGCCTTGGCGATGCGGATGGGGTCCCACCCGGTCGCTTCCGGCTTGCCGGAGAAGCCATGCCCGGGAAGGGAAGGGATGACGAGGTGGAACGCGTCGGAGGCGTCAGCGCCGTGCGCGGTCGGATCGGTGAGCGGTCCGACGATCTTCAGCTGCTCGATGATCGAGCCCGGCCAGCCGTGCGTGACGATCATCGGCAGCGCGTCCGCATGGGGCGAGCGGATGTGGAGGAAGTGGATGTCGAGTCCGTCGATCTCGGTGACGAATTGCGGCAGTTCGGCGAGACGCGACTCGACGGCGCGCCAGTCGTAGTCGTTCGCCCAGTAGTCGGCGAGCGCGCGCACGACCTCGAGCTGGACGCCCTGCGAGCTGTCGTCCACCGTCTCCTTCTCGGGCCAGCGGGTCGCCTGGACGCGGCGCTTCAGGTCGGCGAGCTCCTCGTCGGATGCGGTGTACGTGAAGGGACGGACGGCGGCAGCCGAGCTGCCGGCGTCGTGTCGCGATTCCGTGACGGTCATGGTGTGCTCCTCCCGGTCTCAGCGGCGGCCGACGGGGTCGTCGCGCATCGAGGATGCCTCCGCACGACCCGCGCTGGCATCCGGGGAATCCCTCACATGCGGCGGCTCGGAGCCCTCCCGATGTGGGGGAAAGCCCTCATGCGCCCTCATCGTCGTGAGAGGGCCCTCAGTCTCGGCGCGCGTCTCGCAGCGCCTCGATAGGCCGGGCCGCTAGGATTTCGCCAACGACCGACGACCGAGGGATGCCGATGACCGATCTGCCGCGACGCCATCAGCGCGCCCGCGGACCGGAGGGCGTCCGGCACGGCCGCCTGCCCCGGCGCCGCGGAAGCGTCGCCGCGCTCAAAGTGCTGGCCGCCGTCGTCGTGGTCGCGATCGTGAGCGTCGGCTCCGTCGCTGCGTACGCGGTGTGGGATGTGGCGCGCTCGATCAAGACGGGCGTGCACCTGCAGGCGGCGCCCGGGCAGTCCGCGATCCCGCAGGACATCCCGAACGTCTCGGCGCTGGCGGGCGGGGTGAACCTGCTGCTCGCGGGAACCGACAGCCGAAGCGATCTGGGCGGCATCTACAACAGCGCGGACGAGCAGGATGCCAGCAGCGGCGCAGGCAACAACGACGTCACGATGCTGCTGCACATCGCGCAGGACCACAAGAGCATGATGGTGGTCAGCTTCCCGCGCGACCTGATGGTCCCCATCCCGGACTGCCCCGATCCGAAGGGCGGGACGATCGACGGCAGCTCCTACGCCCAGTTCAACACCGCCCTGTCACGCGGCGGCCTGAACTGCGTGGTCGCGACGGTGTCCGAGATGACGGGGCTGACCATCCCCTTCGCGGCGGTCATCAACTTCAACGGCGTGAGCGCGATGTCCGACGCGGTGGGCGGGGTCACGGTGTGTCTCGCGAGCCCGGTGACCGACGACTACACGAACCCGCCGCTCGACCTCCCCGCCGGCGAGAACACGATCGTCGGGGATGTGGCGCTCTCGTTCCTGCGCAGCCGCCATGGCGTCGGCGACGGCAGCGACCTCGGCCGCATCTCGAACCAGCAGGTCTTCCTCTCGGCGCTCGCGCGAAAGGTCGTGAACGGCGGCGTCCTCACCAACCCGGTGCAGCTGTACGGACTGGCCAAGGCCGCGGTGAACAACATCACGCCGTCCGAGACGCTCACCAACCCGACGACCCTCGTCCAGATCGCGCTCGCGCTGAAGGACACCGGCCTCGACAACATGGTGTTCGTCCAGTACCCGGCGGTGTCCGACCCGGACAACCCCAACCGGGTCGTGCCGCAGAAGTCGGCGGCGGCTGCGCTGAACGAGGCACTCGTCAACGACCAGCCTGTGAAGCTGACCGGTTCGACGGGACGCGCGGCGGAGGACCCGACGGCCACCACGTCCCCGGCTCCAGACGCGGGCGGCGAGCCGTCTCCGACGACACCGGCGACGCCGGCGGCCCCCGCTCCCGGCGCGACCCCCGGGGCCACGGGCACCGCGGGCGGCCCGGTCGAGCTGCCGTCGACCATCACCGGCCAGACGGCGGCCCAGCAGACCTGCACCAAGGGCAACAACTAGCGACTCGACGCCGCTCCGGTTGCCATCGCTCCGGTGACACCGTTGAATGAGGTCATGTCCAACGTGCGGATCGAGCGGATGACGTCGCTCCAGCTGAGAGTGCTCCTCATCGCGATCCTGTCCAGCTTCGTCGCCTTCCTCGACGGGGCGGTGATCAACGTCGCACTCCCCGCCATCTCGCGCGATCTGGGTGGCGGCCTCCCACTCCAGCAGTGGGTGGTCGACGCCTACCTCGTCACCCTGGGCTCCCTCATCCTCATCGCCGGGTCGCTGTCGGATGTGTTCGGGCGCAAGCGCGTGCTGTACGTCGGACTCATCGGCTTCGGTGTGACGTCGCTCCTCTGCGCCTTCGCGCCGACCGGCGTCTTCCTCGTGCTGGCGCGGGCCCTGCAGGGCGTCGCGGGCGCCCTGCTGGTGCCGAGCTCCCTCGCCATCATCATCTCCCGGTTCGAAGGGCCGGCGCAGGCCAAGGCCATCGGGCGGTGGACGGCGTGGACCGGCATCGCGATGATCGCAGGCCCGGTCGTCGGCGGCCTGTTCGTCGACACGCTGGGCTGGCGGTGGGTGTTCGTGATCAACGTCATCCCCATCGCGATCACGCTGTTCATCATGATGACGCTGCGCGACACCGACCACGGGATGGGCGGCCGGGTCGACGTGCTGGGCGCGATCCTCGGTTCGGTCGGCCTCGCGGGCACCGTCTTCGCCCTGATCGAGCAGGGAACCTACGGCTGGACGAGCCCACGGGTGTGGATCCCGCTGGTCGTCGGACTGCTGTGCCTGGCCGCATTCTTCTTCGCCGAGACGCGGGTGAAGCAGCCGATGCTGCCGCTGGGGCTGTTCCGTGTGCACAACTTCTGGGTCGGGAACATCGCGACCTTCTTCGTGTACGCGGCGCTGTCGTTCGGGCCGCTCATCATCACGCTCTACCTGCAGCAGGTCGCCGGGTTCTCCGCGATCGCGGCCGGTTTCGTCTTCATCCCGTCGACGCTGTGCATGCTGCTGCTCTCCGGCTTCTTCGGCGGCCTCGCCGGTCGGTACGGCCCGCGCCTGTTCATGGCGATCGGTCCGATCATCGCCGCTGCCGGCTTCACCTGGCTGCTCATGGTCGGCAACACCGTGAACTACTGGACCACGCTGCTCCCGGCCGTGCTCCTCTTCGGGATCGGCCTGTCGATCACGGTGGCCCCGCTGACCAGTGCCATCCTCGGCGCCATCCATCCCGAGCAGGCGGGCATCGGATCCGCGGTCAACAACGCGGTCTCCCGCATCGCGGGGCTCCTGGCGATCGCCGCGGCGGGGATGATCATCGGCGGAACCCTGGACGAGGCGGGGCTGCACCGCGCGATGATCGCGGCGGCTGCGCTCCTGCTGATCGGCGGTGTGGTGTCGGCGATCGGTATCCGGAACCACGAGCCCGCGGCGGCGAAGGTTCAGACCGTGACGGACTGACCCACGAGCGCGAGCATCACCACGTCGACGATCGCGCAGGTCATGATCAGCTGCATGAGCAGCCGGGTCGGGCTGCGCCGCAGCAGGAGCACGACGCCGGTGATCGCGGCGGCCAGCCCGATGACGAGTCCCGCGATGAGCAGCGGCTCGACCGGCAGGCCGGGGCCGAACGTGATGAGGAGGGTCGCAACGGCGAGGGCTGTGAACGCCAGCAGGCCGCTGACGCGCGCGCCGAGCCGGTGGGGCATCCCGCGGATCCCGGTCCGGGCGTCGTCGTCGAGGTCGGGGAGCACGTTCGTCACGTGCGCCGCGACGCCGAGCAGCGCACCCGCCGCGTAGACCCACCACTGCGGGAAGGCCGGATGCTCTTGGCCGAGCGTCGCGACGGCGGGGAGCACGCCGAAGGCGACCGCGAACGGCACCCAGGAGTACGCCGTGGCCTTGAGCCCGAGGTTGTAGGCCCAGCCGCCGCCGATGACGATCGCGTTCGCCAGGAGCGCCCCGGGCCCGAGGAAGAGGGTGACTACGAGCGCGGCGGCGAGAGCGACGAAGGCAGCGGTGCGCACGACCGCGACGGACACGTCGCCGCGGGCGGCCGGCTTGTCGGTGCGGTGGACGGCGGCGTCGCGCGCCGCGTCCAGCCAGTCGTTGCACCAGCCGATCGACAGCTGGCCGAGCAGGACGGCCAGCGCGAGCACTACGAGGCGACCGGGCGGGTAGCCGAGGCCGATACCGAGCCCGATGACGATGACCGTGACGACGACCGTCGGTCCGGGATGGCTGGCGAGCAGGAGGGAGAGCACCTTCTTCGCCATGCCGGTCATCGTATCCCGAGTTACGGGTGCAAAGAAGTTGCGCGAATTCGCAACGATTTGCGTACACTGGCGCCATGTCCAGACGTCTCGCCGAAGTCGCACGCAAGGTCGGAGTCAGTGAAGCCACCGTCAGCCGGGTGCTGAACGATAAGCCAGGAGTGTCGGATGCGACGCGGCAGACCGTGCTGACCGCCCTGGACGTGCTTGGGTACGAGCGGCCGACCAAGCTCCGCGGCGAGCGGGCCCGGCTCGTCGGCCTGGTGCTTCCGGAGCTGCAGAATCCGATCTTCCCCGCCTTCGCCGAAATCCTCGGCGGCGCACTCGCGCAGAACGGCTACACCCCGGTCCTGTGCACGCAGACGGCGGGCGGGATCTCCGAGGCGGACTACGTCGACCTGCTGCTCCAGCAGCACGTCTCCGGCGTCGTCTTCGTCGGGGGCGCCTACGCGCAGCGGGATGCCGACCATAGCCACTACGCCCGCCTCACCGAGCTGAACCTCCCCACCGTGCTGGTGAACGCTCCCGTCGACTCCCTCCACTTCGCAACGGTCTCCTGCGACGACTCGGTCGCGACCGCGCAGGCGCTGACGCACCTGCGGTCGCTCGGGCACGAGCGCATCGGCCTGCTGCTCGGCCCGCGCGATCACGTGCCGTCCCAGCGCAAGCTCGAGGCCGCACGACGGCTGAGCGAGGGATGGGGTGCGCCGCTCGACGAGTCGCTGGTCGTCCACTCGCTGTACTCCCTGGAGGCTGGACAGGCGGCCGCCACCCGGCTGCTCGCCGCCGGCGTCACGGCCATCGTGTGCGCCAGCGACCCGATGGCGCTCGGCGCGATCCGGGCCGCCCGCCGAGCCGGGTTGTCGGTTCCGCGGGACGTGTCGATCGTCGGGTACGACGACTCCGCCCTGATGAACTGCACCGAGCCTGCTCTGACGACGATCCGCCAGCCGATCGAACCGATGGGACGCACGGTCATCGAGCTGCTGCTGCGCCAGATCTCGAGCGATTCGGCGATCCGCGACGAGCTGTTCTTCGAGCCCGAGTTGGTCGTCCGAGGGTCGACGGCGCCGGTTTCGCGCCCATCCTGAGTCGCAAACGCTCGCAAAAGTACGCAAACCAATTACTCTTTGTTTAGTTCTTGCGTCATTCTGTCGTGCTAGCTACATTTCGGTGAACGACGACGGTGCCGGACGGTCCGTCGTGACAGACGACCGAAAGGCTCAGCGTGGACCTCTCCGTGATGGACGGCGACAGCGTCGCGACGGCGGACGCCGCCCACGCGCCGGTCCCGCCGGCCGACGACTCCGAATGGTGGCGCAGTGCGGTCATCTACCAGATCTACCCGCGCAGCTTCGCCGACGGGAACGGCGACGGCGTCGGCGACCTGGCCGGAGTGCGCGAGCACCTGCCGTACCTCGCCGACCTCGGCGTCGACGCGATCTGGTTCACCCCCTGGTACGACTCGCCGCTCGCGGACGGCGGGTACGACGTGGCCGACTACCGCCGCATCCACCCGGCCTTCGGCGACCTGCACGAAGCGGAGGAGCTGATCCGCGACGCGCTCGCCCTCGGCATCCGCACGATCATCGACATCGTCCCGAACCACGTGTCGGACCGGCATCCGTGGTTCCAGGAGGCACTGGCCGCCGGCCCCGGCTCTCCCGAGCGCGAGCGGTTCTGGTTCCGGCCGGGGCGGGGACCCGCGGGCGACGGGATGCCGACCTCCTGGCGCTCCAACTTCTCCGGCGACACGTGGACGCGCACCACCGATCCCGACGGGACGCCCGGCGAGTGGTACCTGCACCTGTTCAGCCCGCAACAGCCCGACCTCAACTGGAACCACCCCGACGTCCGCCGCGAGCACGAGGACATCCTGCGGTTCTGGTTCGACCGGGGTGTCGCAGGAGTCCGCATCGACTCGGCGGCCCTGCTCGTCAAGGACCCGGCGCTTCCCGAGGTGCCCGAGCGCCCGGGCGCGGGGGAGCACCCCAACCAGGACCGCGACGAGCTGCACGACATCTACCGCTCGTGGCGCTCCCTGGCTGACGGGTACCCGGGCACGCGTGTGCTGGTGGGCGAGCTGTGGCTGCCCGACATCGACCGGTTCGCGCTGTACCTGCGGCCGGACGAGCTGCACACGGCCTTCAACTTCGACTTCCTGGCCCGGCCGTGGGAGGCGCGCGAGCTGCGCGCCTCCATCGACGAGACGCTCGCCGCGCACGCGCCGGTGCACGCCCCGAGCACGTGGGTGCTGTCGAACCACGACGTCACCCGTGCCGTCACACGCTACGGGCGCGAGGACTCGTCCTTCGCCTTCACCAAGAAGCGCAAGGGGACACCGACCGACCTCGCGCTCGGCCGGCGCCGCGCACGCGCCGCGGCCCTCCTGACGGCCGCGCTCCCCGGCTCGCTCTACATCTACCAGGGCGACGAGCTCGGACTGCCGGAGGTCGAGGACCTCCCGGACGAGCTGCGCGAGGACCCGATGCACGCCCGCTCGGGCGGCGTCGATCCCGGTCGCGACGGCTGCCGAGTGCCCCTGCCGTGGCGGGGGAGCACAGCCCCCTTCGGCTTCAGCCCGGACGACGCGACCGCTGCGCCCTGGTTGCCGCAGCCCGCCGAGTGGGCGGACCTCACGGTGCAGGCGCAGCAGAGCGACCCGTCGTCGATGCTGTGGCTCTACCGCCAGGCGCTCCGCATCCGCCGCGCAGAGCCCGGGCTGGGCGACGGCCCGCTGACCTGGCTGGATGCACCTCCGGGGGTCCTCTCCTTCGCTCGCGGAGGCGCGTTCCTCAGCGTCACCAACCTGTCCACCGACCCGGTGCCGCTCCCCGAGCACCAGGCCATCCTCCTCAGCAGCGCTCCGCTCGACGGCGGCCTGCTGCCTCCCGACTCCACGGTCTGGCTGCGCACGCAGCACGCGGCCGCGGGGCACCTCACCACCTGAAACGCACCATCCACGCATCACACTCGAAAGGGTCCAGACAATGAAGTCACTACGCACGATCGCCGCGGTCGCGGCGGTCACCATCGCGGGAGCGGGCGTCCTCGCCGGATGCTCGGCATCCGGCGGAGACTCCAACGACGGCAAGGTCCACATCACCGTCGCCAGCCTGATCCCGGGCAGCGACAAGGCCGCTTTCAAGGCCTTCGACGATCGGGTCAAGGAGTTCGAGAAGGCCAACCCGAACATCGTCGTCAAGGCGGAGGAGTACCAGTGGACGGGCCCGACGTTCGCGACGCAGCTCGCGGGCGGCACCCTCCCGGACGTCTTCAACGTGCCGTTCACCGACTCGCAGTCGCTGCTGCAGGCGGGACAGCTGGCCGACATCACCGCCGAGGTGAACAAGCTCCCGTACGCCTCGAAGTTCAACGAGAACGTGCTTGCGGTCGCCAAGTCGGGCGACAAGATCTACGGAATCCCGTACGGTCCGTACGCCATGGGGCTCTCGTACAACCGGGACATCTTCCAGAAGGCCGGACTCGATCCGGATAAGCCGCCGACGACCTGGGACGAGGTCCGTCAGGACGCGAAGACCATCTCCGAGAAGGTCCCCGGTGTGGCCGGCTACATGCAGATGACACAGGGCAACACCGGCGGCTGGGAGCTGACCACGACGGTCTACTCGCGCGGCGGCCGGATGGAGACCACCGACGGCGGGAAGACGAAGGTCACGACCAACAATCCCGTCACCAAGGAGGCGCTGCAGTGGCTCCATGACGTTCGCTGGGAGGACAACGCGGCAGGCAGCAACTTCCTGCTGGACTGGAGCGGCATCAACCAGGCGTTCGGCGCCGGTCAGGTCGCGATGTACCCGTCCGGCTCGGACGTGCTGACGGCGCTCGTGCAGCAGAACAACGTCGACCCGAAGAACTACGGGCTGACGATGCTGCCTGTCGACTCCAGCGACTCGAAGGCCGGCGTGCTGGTCGGCGGCAACGTCGCGGCGGTCAGCCCCAAGTCGTCGCAGGCGGAGAAGGAGGCCGCGGTCAAGTGGATCGATTTCTACTACATGCAGAAGCTGCTCAACAAGGAGCAGGCCATCGCCGA
Source organism: Leifsonia sp. T36S-04 (assembly GCF_042465655.1). Lineage (GTDB taxonomy): Bacteria > Actinomycetota > Actinomycetes > Actinomycetales > Microbacteriaceae > Leifsonia. The sequence continues at coordinate 1,641,371 of NZ_CP146286.1, read as the reverse complement.
CGCGAAGGTGCTCGTGAAGTCGAACCAGCCGGTCGGCGTGCCGACCCTGCCGGTCTTCGACAAGGCCACCTACGACCAGAACATGCAGTGGATAAAGGATGAGATCAACGTCCCGCAGGAGAACGTCGCGCCGTTCACCGACAAGATCTTCGACGCGAACCTCGTCCCGGAGCCTAACAAGCACACCCAGGAGCTGTACGGGGCGCTCGACTCGGTCGTGCAGGCAGTCCTGACCGATAAGAACGCCGACATCGACCAGCTCCTCACGAAGGTCGACGGCGACATCCAGAAGCTCGTCGACGCCGACAAATGACGACGCATGACCGTCCGCTGACGCGCCCCCGCCGCACGCCCCTCACCTGGGTGCGCGGCGGGGGCGCCAGCACCCTGCTCTTCCTGCTGCCGATGCTGGTCATCTTCGGGGTCTTCTCGTGGTGGCCGATCGTGCGCAGCGTGGTGATGAGCTTCCAGCACACGAACCTCGTCAGCACGCCCACCTGGGTGGGCTGGGACAACTTCGTGCAGGTGGTGAACGATCCACTGTTCTGGACAGCGGTCGGCAACACGGCCTGGTTCGCGCTGCTGGCGCTGCTGCTCGGGTATCCGGTGCCGCTCATCGCCGCCGTGCTGATGAGCGAGGTCAAGCGCGCCAAGGGGCTGTACAGCGCGCTGGCCTATCTCCCGGTCGTGGTCCCGCCCGTGGTGGCGGTGCTGCTGTGGAAGTTCTTCTACGACGCGCGCCCGGACGGCGTCTTCAACACCATCCTCGGCTGGGTGGGCATCCCGCCTCAGCCCTGGATCCAGTCGGCCACGCAGGCGATGCCGTCGCTGGTGGTCGAGGCGACCTGGGCGGCGGCGGGAGGGACGATCATCATCTATCTCGCGGCCATCACCGGAGTCGCACCCGAGTTGTACGACGCGGCCGAGGTCGACGGCGCGGGGATCTGGCAGAAGGTCTGGCATGTCACCATGCCGCAGCTGCGCAGCATCCTGCTGATCACCCTCATCCTGCAGATCATCGGGACCGCGCAGGTGTTCCTCGAGCCGTTCCTCTTCACGGGCGGTGGTCCGGTCGACTCGACGGTCACCATCCTGCTGCTCATCTACCGCTACGCGTTCCAGAACTCGCTGGGCGGCGACTACGGCGCCGCCACCGCGCTCAGCCTGCTGCTCGCGGCCTTCCTCGCCGTGCTGTCGCTCGTGTACTTCCGCCTCACCAAGTCCTGGAGCCAGAATTGACGACCACGACCTCACTGCCGCCCGAAGTCCGGAACGTCCTCACCGATGTCATCGAGGAGGGCGGGTCGCCCGAGCCGCCGCGGCGCCGTCGCCGCCGGCGCGCGGAGGATGCGGGGGAGCGCAGCATCCTCTCGGTCTCCGACCGCCGCAAGCCGGGCATCCGCTGGAGCACGCGGATCATCCACACGCTGCTGCTGCTCGTCCTGATCGTGGTGGGCCTCGGCCCGCTGCTGTGGCTCGCGAAGTCCGCGATCACGCCGACGGAGGACACCCTCCAGACGCCGATGGCGCTGTTTCCGCACGGGGTGGACTGGGCCAACCTGTCCACAGCGTGGTCGACTGTGGGCATCGACGTGCAGTTCGTCAACACGGTCTGGGTGGCGGCGGGCTCCTGGGCGGCGCAGATCCTCGTCGCCACGACCGCGGGGTACGCGCTGAGCGTGCTGCGTCCCGCCTACGGCAATGTGCTGTACGGGCTGATCCTCACCACCCTGTTCGTGCCGTCGGTGGTGCTGCTCGTGCCGCTGTACCTGACCATCCTGAACCCGCCGCTGCTCGGCCAGTCGCTCATCAACACGTTCTGGGCGGTGTGGCTGCCCGCGGGTGCGAGCGCCTTCAATGTGGTGCTGGTGAAGAGGTTCTTCGACAACCTGCCGCGGGAGGTGTTCGAAGCGGCGCGGACGGACGGAGCCGGGCCGTTCCGGCTGTTCTGGTCCATCGTGCTGCCGATGTCCAAGCCCATCCTGGGCGTGGTGTCGGTGTTCGCGATCATCGCGGCCTGGAAGGACTACCTATGGCCGCTGCTGGTGCTCCGCGACCCGGCGATGCAGCCGTTGTCGGTGCGACTGCCGACCCTGCAGGCGGCGATCCAGCTCGATGTCTACCTCGCCGCGCTGGCGATCTCGACGCTCATCCCGATCGCGCTGTTCCTGGTGTTCCAGGGGCTGTTCCTGCGGAGTGCGGGACTGGGCGGCGCGGTGAAGGGGTGAGCGCGCGGGGTTAACATCGAGGGATGCGCGCAGCCCGACGCCGGACGGCCGCGGGGGCCGCCGTGGCGCTCTCGGCGACCCTGCTGCTGTCGGGAGCGCTGACCGGGTGCGTCGGGGCGGCGCCCGCAGCGACGGGGTCGGCCGCGGGGTCAGCGACGCCGGGCCCTACTGCGGCGGGGACGCCGACACCGACGGTGAAACCGGCGCCGACCGTCGACGCCGCTGAGGCGTACGCGCAACAGCGGCTCGGGAACCTGACCCTGCGCCAGAAGGTCGCCGGGCTCTTCATACTGCACGTCCCCGGCACCGACCCTGCGGCGCTGCGCGGTTTCGCCGACCGGTACGGGCTCGGCGGCGTCATCCTCATGGGCGACAACATCCCGGGCACACCCGGAGAACTCGCCGCGGAGACGGCCGCACTGAAGGCGTCCGACCCCGGGCTGCCTCCACTGATCGGCGTCGACGAGGAGGGTGGCGACGTGGCGCGCCTCCCGTGGGACGACCAACCGGGCGCGGGGCCGCTGCGGTGGCAGGACCCGTCCGTCACCCAGGCCGCGTTCGCGCGTCGCGCGGCGTTGCTGCACGACGCCGGGATCTCCGTCAACTTCGGCACGGTCGCCGACGTCACGGCCGACCCGCACTCGTTCATCGCCGGCCGCGTGCTCGGCACGGAGCCCCAAGGGGCGTCGGCGCGCGTGGCCGCATCTGTGACGGGCGAGCGCGGAGCTGTCCTCAGCACGCTCAAGCACTTCCCCGGACACGGCGAGAGCGAGGCGGATTCGCACCACGCCATCCCGTCGACCGCAGTCACGAAAGCGGAGTGGGCGGCGCGGGATGCGCCGCCGTTCCAGGGCGGGATCGCCGCCGGAGCGGAACTGGTGATGTTCGGGCATCTCGCGTACACGCAGGTGGATGCGGCTCCCGCGTCGCTCTCGGCCGCCTGGCACCGCATCCTCACCGACGAGCTCGGTTTCCGCGGCGTCAGCATCACGGACGACCTGCGGATGCTGCAGGACACGGGACTGCCGCAATATCAGGACCCGGGGGAGAACGCGGTGCAGGCGATCGCCGCGGGCAACACGATGGTGCTCGACGTCATCCCGGCCGGAAGCGACCCCGGCGCTCTCATCGACGCCGTCGTCGCCGCGGTGCAGAGCGGGCGGATCCCTGCCGAGCAGGTGGATGCCGACGCCCTGAAACTGCTGCGGCTGAGGCATTCGCTGGCCCCGAAAGAGTGACGCGTCAACTTTTTCTTCTGTTTTGGGGAATGAACCGGCGATCAATGCGCTTGCATGTACTCGACGCCGGTGGACAGACCGCCCGGCGCGCGACTTCCTGAAGGAGAAAAGCCATGACCATCGAGATCCCCGGTTACAAGGCAGGCACCTGGACCATCGACCCCGCGCACTCCGAGGTCGGCTTCAGCATCCGCCACCTGATGATCAGCAAGGTGAAGGGCGTGTTCGAGAACTTCGACGCCACGTTCGTCACCGCCGAGAACCCGCTGGACTCGAAGGTCACCGCGAAGGCCGACGTCGCCTCCATCAACACCAAGGACAAGAACCGCGACGCGCACCTCCGCACCGGCGACTTCTTCCTCGCCGAGGAGCACCCGACCATCGACTTCGTGTCGACCGGCGTGCGTCACGAGGGCGGCGACTTCCTCGTCGACGGCGACCTGACGATCAAGGGCGTGACCAAGCCGGTCACGTTCGAGTTCGACTTCGGTGGCTTCGGTCAGGACCCGTACGGCAACTACAAGGCCGGCGCGACCGCGAAGACCAAGATCAACCGTGAGGACTTCGGCCTCACCTACAACGCAGCGCTCGAGACCGGCGGAATGCTCCTCGGCGAGGACGTCACCATCACCCTCGAGCTCCAGGCCGTCCTCCAGTCCTAACCCCCGCTCGCTCCGCAGCCGCCGAGCACAGGAAAATTGTCGCCCCAGACCCGATTCGGGCGCATTTTTCCTGTGCTCGCGGGCTTGCGGGAGTCAGTGGCCGGTGAGGGGGGAGAGGGTGCTCGCGACGACGGAGGGGCGGCGGGTTACGGACTCCTCTAGGTCAGCGGTCTCCATGGCGAGGAGGCCGGCGTTCGCCCCGGCGAAGCGCAGGGGCTCCGGCTCCCAGCGCGGAGAGCGGTGGCCGACCCAGGGGAGTGCCGTGAGGCCCGTGCGGGTGCCGGTCAGCAGGTCGGCGAGCGTGCGGCCGGCCAGATTCGTGGTGCTCAGCCCGTCGCCGACGTAGCCCCCCGCCCACGCCTCGCGCGCGTCCCGGTCGTACCCGACGCCGGCGTGCCAGTCGCGCGGGACGCCCAGCGGTCCGCCCCAGTGGTGCGTGACACGGGCGCCCGCGGCATCCGGGAACAGGTCGAACAGCGTGTGGATGAGGTGCTCCCGCACGCGAGGCGAGCGGTCGTACTCGGGGCGGATGGCGCTCCCCAGGTGGTAGCGCGCCCCGCGGCCGCCGAACGTGAACCGGTTGTCGGCCGTCCGCTGGCCGTACACGATCAGGTTGCGGAAGTCGGTGAAGGTCTGGCCGTGCTCGATCCCGATGCGCTCCCAGGTCGCGTCGGGCAACGGCTCGGTCGCGATCATCAGCGAGTAGAGGGGCAGGATGCGCCGGCCGACCTGCGGCAGCTGGGAGCCGTAGCCTTCGGTCGCGTTCACCACGACCCCCGCGCGCACGGTCCGCTCCGCCCCCGCCGACCGCGTACGCACGGTGCCGTCCTCCCACGAGAGCACCTCGGTGCCCTCCGCGATGGTGGCGCCCCTCCGCTCCACGACCCGGGCCAGTCCGCGTACGAGCTTCGCCGGGTGGATGCGCGCGCAAGCGGGCGTGAAGGTCGCGGCCACCGCATCCGCCGCGTTGAAGCGCTCGAACACCGTCTCGGTGCCCCAGAGTGCCACCTCGTCGACCCCGTAGCGTTCCGACTCCTCGAACTCGGCGCGCGCCGCGTCGACCTGCGGTCGCGACCGGGCGAACGTCACGGTGCCGCCGCGCGCGTAGTCGATGTCGAGGTCTTCGGTCTCGGCGACGCGGCCGACCTCATCCACGGTGCCGACCATCGCCCGGCGCATCGCGACGGCCGCGTCGAAGCCGTACTGCTTCTCCAGCTTGGTCGCCGACCACGGGAACAGCGCCGAGCACCAGCCGCCGTTGCGTCCTGAGGCGCCGAAGCCGGCCACCTCCTTCTCGAGCAGCACGATGCGCAGGCCGGGGTCGCGCTCCTGCAGGTAGTACGCGGTCCACAGCCCCGTGAGCCCCGCACCGACGATGGCGACGTCGGCGTCGAGGTCCGAGTCGAGGCCGGGGCGCTGCCGGAAGCCGTCCTCCTGCTGGAGAATCGAGTCGAACCAGAATCCGACGTTGCGGTAGTCCATGCGCGCTCCTCGTGCGATGCGAAGTCCTGTTAAGGACGAAGTCCGGGACCGCTGGGTGCGGTCCCGGACTCGCCCTTTGGGGGTCTACAGGTGGTTCGACGCCTCCGACAGCACCGACTCCAGGATCTGGCGGATCTCGACGAACTCGTCGGGGCCGATCGTGAGCGGCGGGGCGAGCTGCACCACCGGGTCTCCGCGATCGTCGGCACGGCAGTAGAGTCCGGCGTCGAACAGGGCCTTCGAGAGGAACCCGCGGAGCAGCCGCTCGGCCTCGTCGTCGTCGAAGGTCTCCTTGGTGTTCTTGTCCTTCACCAACTCGATGCCGAAGAAGTAGCCGTCGCCGCGGACGTCTCCCACGATCGGGAGGTCGAGCAGCTTCTCGAGCTCCGCCCGGAACAGCGGCGAGTTCTCGCGCACGCGCTCGTTGAGGCGCTCCTCCTCGAAGATGTCGAGGTTGTCGAGCGCGACGGCAGCCGACACCGGGTGCCCACCGAACGTGTAGCCGTGGTAGAACGACGTGTTGCCGTGCTTGAAGGGCTCGTAGATCCGGTCGCTGATGATGGTCGCGCCGATCGGCGAGTAGCCGCTCGTCATGCCCTTCGCGCAGGTGATCATGTCGGGGACGTAGCCGTACTGGTCGCAGGCGAACATGTGGCCGATGCGGCCGAAGGCGCAGATGACCTCGTCGCTGACCATCAGCACGTCGTACTTGTCGCAGATCTCGCGCACGCGCTGGAAGTAGCCGGGGGGAGGCGGGAAGCATCCGCCCGAGTTCTGGACCGGCTCCAGGAAGATCGCGGCGACCGTCTCGGGACCCTCGAACTGGATCATCTCCTCGATGCGGTTCGCGGCCCACACACCGAAGGCCTCGATGTCGTCGGTCGGCGCACCCATCTCTCCGGCGCGGTAGAAGTTGGTGTTCGGGACGCGGAACCCACCGGGGGTCAGCGGCTCGAACATCTCCTTCATGGCGGGGATACCGGTGATGGCGAGCGCACCCTGCGGAGTGCCGTGGTAGGCGACCGCGCGGGAGAGCACCTTGTGCTTGGTGGGGCGCCCCTGGAGCTTCCAGTAGTACTTGGCCAGCTTGAACGCGGTCTCGACGGCTTCGCCGCCGCCGGTGGAGAAGAAGACGCGGTTGAGGTCGCCGGGTGCGTAGGAGGCGAGCCGGTCGGCCAGTTCGATGGCGTTGGGATGCGCGTACGACCAGATCGGGAAGAAGGCGAGCTGCTCCGCCTGCTTGGCGGCGGTCTCGGCGAGGCGCTTGCGGCCGTGACCCGCGTTCACGACGAACAGCCCGGACAGGCCGTCGATGTACCGCTTGCCGTGGGAGTCCCAGATGTGGTGTCCCTCGCCGCGCGTGATGATCGGGACGCCCTGGCCCTCCTCCATCACCGACTGACGGGCGAAGTGCATCCACAGGTGATCGCGCGCCTTGGCCTGCAGTGCAGCCTCCTCGGCCGCGATCGGCTCGCCGAACGTTTCTACGGTTGTCGTCATGGTTATCGCGTTCCCCAGTTGTAGAACTGTTTGTGGAGTTTCAGATACACGAACGTCTCGGTGGAGAGCACGCCCTCCAGCGTCCGGATCTCGGAATTGAGCATCGTGATGAGGTCGAGGTCGTTTTCGCACACCACCTCGGCGAGGATGTCGAAGGTGCCGGCTGTCAGCACCACGTAGTCCACGTCGGGCATGGCCGCCAGCTTGTCGGCGACGGCCCGGGTGTCTCCCGTGCAGCGCACGCCGATCATCGCCTGCCGGTAGAACCCGAGCTGCATGGGATCCGTGACGGCCACGATCTGCATCACACCCGACTCGGTCAGCTTCTGCACGCGCTGGCGCACAGCCGCCTCGCTGAGACCGACGGCTTTGCCGATCTCGGCGTACGACTTACGACCGTCGACCTGCAACTGCTCGATGATCGCCTTGGAGACGTCGTCGATGGTCGCAGCCTTCTGGCCGTTCGTTGCCCGAGGGGTACTCATGGAGCGATTCTGTCAGCGGACCGGGCACCTGGCAAGCGATTCCGCACCCATTCGGGCGTTCCGCTGACGAAATCAGCAGATGGGGCGATGACACGCTACGCTGCCTCCACACACATCGTCGTGTGAAGCCGAACTGGAAGGCATTCGATGTCTGCAGAACACTCGTCTTCGCACCTGGAGGACGGCGAGCACCTCGCCGTCCTCGGGTACGAAGACTCCTTCAACCGGTCCATGACCTTCTGGGCGAATTTCGCCCTGGGGTTCACGTACCTGTCACCGCTGGTGGGCGTGTACTCGCTCTTCGCAGTCGCCCTGGCGACCGGAGGCCCGCCGTCCATCTGGTGGATCGTCATCGTGGGCGCTGGGCAACTGCTGGTCTCGCTGGTGTTCGGCGAGGTCGTCTCGCAGTACCCCATCCACGGCGGCATCTACCCGTGGGCCCGCCGCCTGTGGGGGAGGCGTTACGCCTGGATGGCCGCGTGGATCTACGTCTGGGCGATGATCGTCACGATCACGGCCGTGGCCGAGTACGGCAGCGGGTTCCTCGCCAGCCTGTTCGGTCTCGAGGCGACCAAGGAGGTGACTCTCGGACTCACGGTGCTGCTCCTGGTCGTGGCCCTCGCGCTCAACTTCACGGGCACGAAGACGCTCGCGACCGTGGCCCGGATCGGCCTCGCCGCCGAGCTGATCGGCGTGATCGCCGTGGGGATCTACCTGCTGATCTTCGAGCGCAAGCAGCCGTTCTCGGTGTTCTTCGACACCATGGGCGTGCAGGGCGACGGGTCCTACGTCGCTGCGTTCCTGAGTGCGGCGCTTGCGGGCCTGTTCCTCTTCTACGGCTTCGAGGCGTGCGGGGATGTGGCCGAGGAGGTCGCGAATCCGGCCCGGCGCATCCCGAAGGCCATGATGATGACGATCCTGGTCGGCGGCGTCTCGGCGCTGGTGGCCTTCGGCGGCTACGTGCTGGCCGCGCCCGACCTGCCGAAGATCGTGGCGGGCAAGGATGTCGACCCGATCCCGGAGATCCTGCAGTCGGCGCTCGGGACGGTCGGCGCGAAGATCTTCCTGGTGGTCGCGGTGACTGCGTTCCTCTCGTGCGTCCTCAGCCTCCAGGCGGCCGCGAGCCGGCTGCTGTTCTCGTTCGCGCGGGACGGCATGATCCCGGCTCACCGCTGGCTGGCGAAGGTGTCGCCGCGCACGAAGGTGCCGGTGAACGCGCTGATCGTCGCGTGCAGCATCCCGGTGCTGATCAGCGTGATCGTCTACGTCGGGCCGGACGGCCTGATCACCCAGGTGACCGCGTTCGCGGTGCTCGGGATCTACGTCGCGTTCCAGTCGGTCGTCCTGGCGTCGTTGCGTCAGCGGCTGAAGGGGTGGCGCCCGGCTGGGCCGTTCAGCCTGGGGGGTGCGGGACTCGTGATCAACATCGTCGCTCTGGCTTACGGCGTGTTCGCGATGATCCTGCTCGCCTGGCCGACGGCGACGGGCAGCGTGTTCAACGACTGGATCGTGCTGATCGGGCTCGGGATCGTGGCGGGCATCGGCCTGCTCTACCTGTTGATCGCACGGCCCGACCGCGCGTCGAGCGCGCCGGAGGGGGACGCGATCCAGGTCGCCGAGCTGCTGCGCGCCCGCCGGGCTCAGCCCGTCCCTGCGGCGGACTCGCGCCCCGTCTGAGGCAGCGATTCGTGCCGGATGGCGCCGTGCGCACCGCGTGCGGCGACATCCGGCACGAACGTGCGCGGTCCCGCCGGGTCAGGACTCCCGGCGCGGGATGCGCAGCGGATTGCCGTCGCGCAGCTCCGGCGGGAGCACCTCCTGCGGCGCATCCTGGTAGGCGATCGGAGTGAGCCAGCGACGGATGGCCGTGGCACCGACCGACGTGTGGACGCTCGCGGTCGTTGACGGCCAGCCGCCCCCGTGGTGCTGTGCCCAGCCGATGGCGACGCCGGTGGGCCAGCCGTCGAAGAGCAGGCGCCCGGCGATACCGGAGAGGCGCGTCGCGAGGGCGGTGACGTCCTCCTCCCGAGCGCGATGGATGGTCGCGGTGAGGGAGGGTTCGAGCGCGCTCAGGAGTGCGTCCAGCTCGTCGTCCCGGTAGCGGACGACCACGGTCGCCGGTCCGAACCGCTCGGTGAGGAACGCACCGACATCGTCGAGGAACCCGGCAGCGCTGACGAGGACCACCGTCGGCGCAGACTCCGGAGCGGGAGCTTCGGCCCGCAGCACCTCCGTGCCGGGGCGGCCGCCGAGCGCGTCCATCGCAGTGGAGAACGCCTCGGACATCGCCGGAGTGAGCTGCCGGCCGGAGGGTGCGCTCCCGAGTTCCGAGCGCACCGCCTCCTCGACGCCGCCGCCCTCGGGGACGAAGACGAGTCCGGGCTTGGTGCAGTACTGACCGGCGTCGCGCGTGAAGGAGCCGACCAGTCCCGCCCCGATCGCCGCGGCGCGCTCGGCGGCCGCTGAGCGCGTCACGACGACCGGATTGATGCTTCCCAGCTCGCCGTAGAAGGGGATGGGATCGGGACGGGAGACGGCGGCATCGAACAGTGCACGGCCTCCGCGCAGCGATCCTGTGAACCCTGCGGCGCGGATGCCCGGGTGCCGCACCAGCTCGACGCCGGCCGCCATCCCCTCGACCAGCCCGAACCATCCCTCGGGCAGCACTGCGGCGGCCAGTTCCGCCGTGCGCCGCGACAGCTCGGGATGCCCCGGATGCGCTTTCACGACGACGGGACACCCGGCGGCGAGGGCGGACGCGGTGTCGTTGCCGAGCACGGAGAACGCGAAGGGGAAGTTGGAGGCCGCGTACACCGCCACCGGCCCGAGCGGGCGGAGGATGCGCCGCAGATCGGGGCGCGGCGGGACGAGCGCCGGGTCGGGCGACTCGACGACCGCCTCGAGGTAACCGCCCTCGCGGATCACGCCAGCGAAGAAGCGGAGCTGCGCGGCCGTCCTGGTCACCTCGCCGTCGAGGCGCGCGGGGGACAGGTGCGTCTCCTCGTGCGCGAGCTCGACGAGGGCGGCCCGGTCCGCCTCGAGGGCGTAGGCCAGACCGTCCAGCCAGCCCGCACGCTCCTCTCGGGTGGATGCGGCGGCCGCCGCCTCCGTGGCCGCGGCGACCGCAGCATCCACTGTCGTCGCAGCGCTCACGCGAATGCCGCCAGCCCGGTCAGAGCGCGCCCGAGCACGAGCGTGTGGATCTCGTCGGTGCCCTCGTAGGTCCGGACGGATTCGAGGTTGGCCATGTGCCGCATGACCGGGAAGGCGCTGGTGATGCCGTCGCCGCCGAGGATGGTGCGCGCCTCGCGGGCGATCGCCAGCGCCTCGCGCACGCTGTTCAGCTTGCCGACGCTGATCTGCGTCGGCGTCAGCCGGCCGGATTCCTTCAGCCGGCCCAGGTGGAGGGCCAGCAGCATTCCCTTCTCGTACTCGACGAGCATGTTCGCGAGCTTCTCCTGGATGAGCTGGGTCGCGCCGATCGGGCGCCCGAACACCTCGCGCGTGGTGGAACGCTCGATGGAGACCTCGAGGCAGTCGCGTGCGGCACCCATGGCGCCCCAGACGATCCCGTACCGCGCTTCGTTGAGGCAGGAGAACGGTCCGGAGAGGCCGCGCGCACCCGGCAGCTGCGCCGACGCGGGCACCCGGACCCCGTCGAGCACGATGTCGCACTGGACGGAGGCGCGCATGGACAGCTTGCCGTCGATCGCGGTCGCGCGGAATCCGGGGGTGTCCGTCGGAACGACGAAGCCGCGCACACCCTCGTCGGTGGCGGCCCAGACCACGGCGACATCCGCCAGGGCCGCGAGGCCGATCCAGCGCTTGGTGCCGGAGATCACCCAATCCTCGCCGTCCCGGCGCGCCCGGGTCTCCATCGCCGCCGGGTCGCTGCCGCCCGCGGGCTCGGTGAGGGCGAAGCAGCCGATCCGCTCGCCGCGCGCCATCGGCGGCAGCCACTCGGCCTTCTGCTCGTCCGACCCGAACTTCGAGATCGCGCTCATCGCCAGCGAGCCCTGCACCGACACGAAGGTGCGCCATCCGCTGTCGGCGGCCTCCAGCTCGTGGCAGACCAGGCCGTAGCTGACGGCGCCTGCGCCCGCGCATCCCTCGTCCTTCAGGTGCATCCCCAGGAACCCGAGGGCGCCCAGCTCGGCGACCAGCTCGCGGCGGAAGTGCTTGTCCTCGAAGTCCTGCTCGATCACCGGGCGGATGCGGTCCGTCGCGAACGTCCTGGCCCGGTCGCGCCAGCCGCGCTCCTCGTCGGAGAGCAGGTGGTCGATGCTGAACGCCTCATCGAGCGTCGTCGTCACGGTCGGTCCTTTCGTGGGGGTGTGCGGCACTACGGGCGTGTGCGGCTTCATCGGCCCAGTGGGCGTCATGAGCGCCGAGCAGCGGAGGCGGGGTGCGGTGGACGGCGGGCGCCGCGTCGAGGTGGATGGGCGTGGCGGGCTGGCGTGAGACGCGACCCGTCGCGGCGTCGACGGTCGTGACCACCGGGTCGAGGCCGAGTCTCTGAGCGAAGGCGAACGCCTCGGCGACGTCGTTGACCAGTCCGGCGGGCACCCGCGCGGCCTGGAGGGAGTCGACCCAGGTTGCCGCGGCGCGCCCGGCGAGCAACGGGCCCAGCGCTTCCCGCAGCTCCTCGCGGTGAGCGACACGTGCTTCGTTGGTGGCGAAGCGCTCGTCGGCGGCGAGGCCGGGATGCCCGAGAGCTTCGGCCAGCGCGGCGAACTGACGGTCGTTGCCCACCGCGATCACGAGCTCCCGGTCGGCGGCGCGGAACAGTTCGTAGGGGGCGATGCTGGGATGCGCGTTGCCGAGCCGGCCCGGTGGGCGCCCCGTCGCCAGCGTGCTGGAGGCCTGGTTCGTGAGCGCGGCGAGCAGGGAACCGAGGAGGTCCACATCCACTCGGGAACCGCGTCCGGTCGCATCCCGCTGCCGGAGCGCGAGCAGGATGCCGGAGAACGCGTTGAGCCCGGTGAGCACGTCGACCAGGGCGACACCCACCTTGCTCGGTTCGCCGTCCGGGTCGCCGGTGATGCTCATCAGGCCGCCGACCGCCTGCACGAGCAGGTCGTAGCCGGGCAGTGCCGCGCCCGCGTCGCGGCCGAAACCGGTGATCGAGCAGTACACCAGCCCGGGGTTCATGGCCCGCAACGTGGTCTCGTCGAGTCCGAAGCGCTCCATCACGCCCGGGCGGAAGTTCTCGACGACCACGTCGGCGGTCTCTGCCAGCCGGCGCGCCGTGGCGAGGCCCTCCGCTGTGCGCAGGTCGCAGACCACGGACCGCTTGTTGCGATTCACCGCGCCGAAGTACGTGGACTCTCCCACCTCGTCGACGGGCGGCCGCCAGGCGCGTGTGTCGTCGCCGTCCGGGCTCTCGATCTTGACCACGTCGGCCCCGAAGTCGGCCAACATCATGGTCGCGTACGGCCCGGCGAGCACCCGCGAGAAGTCGGCGACGCGCAGGCCGCCCAGGACCCGGGCGGTTCCGTCCGGCATGCTCGCTCCTTCGCTCGACGCGGATTCATCCTATGCGGGCCGGTAAGCGGGCTACACTCGCATCGACCACGAGAGGAGCCGACGATGACTGGCGGCTTCATCCGTTATGCCCCCACGTCCGGGCCGTCCCGGTGGTTGCTCGTGGCGGGGCGCCGCTTCGTGGCCGCGGTCGAGAGCACCGTGACCGACGAGATCGTCGACCAGCTGTTCTGGCTCGCCGACTCGGACCTCGCCACCATCGAATCCGTGGTCGGCGCATTCCCGCTCGCAGGTCCCGGAAGCGTCCGGTCCTTCGCCGTCGCCGAGGTCGGCGATCCGAATGCGGCCGGCGAGGTCACCGTGACCGCGGTCGTCCGCGGCGCCGCGGCGATCGACGTGTTCTCCGTGGGAGGTGCGCGCCGGTTCTCCGCCGGGGGAGTCCAGCCGTGGGTGCTCGCCGAGTTCCGTTCCGTGACCGGGCTGGTGCTGCAGGCCGAGGATGCGGCCACGGGGCCGGTCGCCCGGCTCGCGATCGGCTCCCTCCCGCTCGGGGTCGGCGTGGCGGACGGCGAGCTGCTGACCTGGTCCCTCGCACCGATCGAGCGCGCGGCGCGCAGTACCGTGCAGGACACGGCAGCGACGCCGGCGTCCGATGTCGTGGCCGATGTCGTGGCCGAGGAGACGATCATCCGCGCCCGCAGCGCCGGCTCCAGCCTGTTCGGGCACGGTGAGGCCGCCGTCGACCCGGAGGCGGTGCCTCCGGCCGCGCATCCCGCCGCCAACGAACTGCCGGGTGCCGTCGACATCGAAGAACCGGCGACGGCGGGCGCCACGCCGATGACGCACGGCGCAGCCCTGACAACCCCCGTCGAGGACGGGCTTCCGCCGACCGAGCCCGTCGTCCTCCCGCCCCGCCCGGCGGCTTTCGCGGTGCGCGTCCCGTCGGGGGACACCATCGCGCTGGATGCCCCGATCCTGGTGGGGCGCCGCCCCACGCTCCAGCGCGTCGAGCCGGGCGTCACTCCGCGCCTCGTGACCGTGCCGTCGCCGACACAGGAGGTGTCGTCGACGCACGCGCGCATCGAGCAGGAGGGGGACGCCGTCGTGGTCACCGACCTTCGCTCCACGAACGGAACCGTCGTCACCGGACCGGCCGGCGCCCGCCGGCTGCGGCCGGGGGAGTCGGTCGTCGTTCTCGCCGGGGCGAGAGTGGAGATCGGCGACGGTAATATCATCGAGATCACCTCCCGCCGAGAAGAAGGACGCGAGTGACCCAGATCGGTCGCAGCAGCAGACGCCACACCGTGGTCGTCCCCGGCGACTCCGACGCGCGCATCAGCCTGTCGTGGGCCGCGCTCAGCGACACCGGCTATCGGCGCAGCGTGAACGAGGACAGCCTGCTGGCGCGGGCGCCAATCTTCGCTGTGGCGGACGGCATGGGCGGGCACACCGCGGGCGACTTCGCCAGCACGGCGGTCGTCACGCGGCTCGCCGAGAAGGTGAAGGTCGACTTCGTCGGCGAGGACGCCCTCACGGATGCGCTGCGCGCGGCCGTCGACGACATGACCCGCGGCGTCGGGCAGACCGACCTCGGCACCGGCACGACGGTCACCGGCATCGCCCTCACGCTGGTGGACGGATCCCCGTACTGGCTGGTGTTCAACATCGGCGACTCGCGCGTCTACAGCTATCGGGACGGCACGCTGGAGCAGCTGACTCTGGACCATTCGATCGTGCAGGAGCTGCTGGATGCGGGCGCGATCACCCCGGCCGAGGCGGAGGTGCACCCGCACAGCAACGTCATCACGCGGGCTGTCGGGTTCAATGAGGACCCGGTCCCGGACTACTTCCTCCTGCCGATCGTCGCCGGCTCCCGGCTGCTGGTGTGCTCGGACGGCCTCACCAAAGAGCTCACCGAGCACGGCATCCGCTACTTCCTCGCCGAGGGATCGTCCCCGCTCGATGCGGCGCAGCAGCTGATGGATGCGGCCCTCGGCAATGGCGGACGCGACAATGTGACGGTCGTCGTGGTGGATGTGCTGGCCACACCCGAGTCCGGTGCGCACCGCGACGGCGAGTCGCGCAGAGCAGCGCGCCGGCACTGAAGTTGTCCCCCGACTTGGGGGTAATCGAGTTGTCCCCAGTGCGGGTCCGGCCCGGCTGATGCTCGGGGACGGCTGCCTACAATTGGCAGACGCTTTTGCACCCGCGAACGCGGTCGGTCGAGGAACGGGAGGAGCCGATGGCCCGGCGTTTGCCGTCCCAGCCGCCCAACCTCCCCGGTTTCTCGTACGTCCGGGTGCTCGGTTCGGGTGGCTTCGCCGACGTCTTCCTCTACGAGCAGAACATGCCCCGGCGGCAGGTCGCCGTCAAGGTCATGCTCGCCGAGGTCGTCACCAGCCAGGTGAAGCAGATGTTCCAGGCCGAGGCGAACCTGATGGCTCAGCTGAGCACGCATCCCTCGATCCTCACCGTGTACCAGGCCAGCGTCTCGTCCGACGGTCGTCCGTACCTCGTCATGGAGTTGTGCTCCGCCGCGATCGGGCAGCGCTATCGCTCCGAGCCGCTCTCGGTGCCCGAGGTGCTGAGCATCGGGGTGCGGATCGCGAGTGCGGTCGAGACCGCGCACCGCGCCGGTGTGCTGCACCGCGACATCAAGCCGTCCAACATCCTGAGCACGGCGTACGGGCACCCGGTGCTCAGCGACTTCGGCATCGCCGCGACCCTGAGCGAGGCCGACGTGACCGAGGCGATCGGCCTCTCGATCCCGTGGTCGGCACCGGAAGTGCTGCTCGACGAGACCAGCGGCACGATCGCGAGCGAAGTGTGGTCCCTCGGCGCCACCATGTACTCGCTTCTCGCCGGTCGCTCGCCCTTCGAGGTGCCGGGCAA
Source organism: Leifsonia sp. T36S-04 (assembly GCF_042465655.1). Classification (GTDB taxonomy): domain Bacteria; phylum Actinomycetota; class Actinomycetes; order Actinomycetales; family Microbacteriaceae; genus Leifsonia. The sequence goes on along the minus strand of NZ_CP146286.1, from coordinate 1,625,400 downwards.
AGAGAACACCGCCGCCGAGCTCATCCAGCGCATCACCAAGAGCCGTCCACTCCCCATCGGGCGTGCCGACGTCCCACCCCGGCTCGAGCAGGTGCTGCTGCGCTCGATGTCGCGCAAGCCCTCGCAGCGGCAGCGCAGCGCCCTCGAGTTCATCCGTGAGCTCCAGGCGGTGGAGGCCGAGCTCGAGCTGCCGCAGACGCCGATCGAGGTCGCGATGGACGACTGGGCGTTGGCCACGGCCAGTGACCCGGAGGACCGCACCCGGGTCAAAGGTGTCGTCGCGGTCGATCCCGGGGGCAGGCGACGCCGGAGGCGGACAGCGCCCGCGTCGGCGACCGTCACCCGCGCACCCACGCGCACCGTGGTGCGGGAGAGCTTCGGCAGCGCGCAGACGCCCCAGCAGGCGCCGCCCGCGAAGACGCCGCGTGCACTCGTCATCTCGCTGATCGCGTGCGCGGCCCTCGTCGTCGTTCTCGGCATCACCGCCGCGTTCGTGCTGGTCCGTGCGGGTGCCAGCGGCGACATCCCGACGGTGCGGGACCTGAGCGGCCGGGTCACGGGAAGCACCATCGTCTTCACCTGGAACGACCCGGGCCTGCAAGACGGCGACACATACCAGGTGACGGTGCAGGATCAGCCGCCGAGCAGCCAGCATTCGACCGAGTTCCGCGTGGATGCCAAGCCGGGCGAGACCGTCTGCGTCACCGTGACGGTGAACCGCGACGGCAAGACCGGCACGCCGAGCGGCCAGAAGTGCGTGGAGAGGACGGACGGCACGTGAGCCGGCTCGGCGCCATCGGGGCCTGGCTCGCCGCACACAAGTCCGTGGCGGCGACCGCCGTCAGCGGCACAGCCGTTGCCGCCCTGGTGACGACCCTCGCCGTGGTCTCGGGCGGGTACAGCGCGCAGCACCTGCAGCTGGGCGACGCCGCAGTCTGGGTGGCGAGCGACACGAAGAAGTCGCTCGGCCGGGCGAACACCGCCATCGACAAGCTGAACTCGGTGGTCGCGGGCACCGGAGAGGCGCTCGACGTCATCCAGGACGGCACGGATGTCCTCCTGGTGGATCGCGAGGCGAACACCGTCGCCGTGGTCGACCCGGCCAAGGCCGAGGCGGGCAAGTCGGTCGCGCTGCCGCCGCGCTCACCGCAGGTCTCGCTGGCGGGTGGCCATGTGGCTCTGCTGTCCCGGACGACGGGCCAGCTGTGGCTGACGTCCGTGAAGCAGCTCGACACCTTCAACTCCGGTTCCGCGCCGACCGTCGACCTCGGCGGACGCGCGGTGTCGGCGATGGATCCGTCGGGCGTGCTCTTCGCCTACCAGCCCGCATCCCGCACGCTGGTGCGCGCAGACCTCAATGCGGCCGAGCCCTCGACGACCACGACGAAGGTCGCGACCCGTGGTGACGGGGCGAACATCGCGCTCACGTCGGTGGGCGGGCACTGGGCCCTGTTCGACCCGGACGAGCGGACCATCTGGGTCGACGGCCGCGCCGTCAGCCTGGCCTCCCTCGTCCCGCGGGAATCCAATCCCGTGCTGCAGCAGCCGTCGGCCGGCGGCAGCGCGGTGTGGATCGGGACGGACACCGGTCTCGTCCGGGTGCCGATCGACGGAGGCCGGCCCACCCGTCCGGTCAGCCAGGTGTCGGGCTCCGCTGCGGCACCGGTGACGGTGGCGGGATGCACCTACGCGGCCTGGGGCGGCGGTACCGCGTGGCGCTCGTGCGAGGCGAGCGGAGCGGGACAGCGGTCGACCCTCCAGGACGTCCCGTCCGGCGCAACACTCGCGTTCCGCTACAACGGCGATCGCGTGGTGCTCAACGACGGGCGTTCGGGTGTCGCGTGGGCGGTCCAGAGCGGCAACACGCGGATCGACAACTGGGATGAGCTGGTCTCGAAGAAAACCACCCAGGAACTCGTCGACCAGAGCAAACAGGACACGGCGCCCCAGTACGAGAAACAGGAGCAGCCTCCCGTCGCCGTCGACGACGCCTTCGGTGCGCGCCCGGGCCGGGTCACTCCGCTGCCGGTGCTGCTCAACGACTACGACCCGAACGGCGATGTGCTCACCATCGACTCCTTCACGGGCGTCCCGGCGGGCCAGGGCATCGTCGAGCTGACGAACGCCGACCAGCAGCTGCAGATCTCGCTGCCGGATACGGCGACCGGGAGCATCGCGTTCGACTACACGATCTCCGATGGACGCGGTGGCACGGCCACCGCTCACGTCACGGTGGCGGTGCGGACGCCGGCGGAGAACGCGCCGCCGATCTGCGTCCGCAACGCCAAAGCGGTCGTCCAGGCCGGTGGCCGGGTCTCCGCTCCGGTGACGGGGGACTGCTACGACCCCGACGGCGACTCGTTCTACCTCTCCGGCGCCTCGATCGCGGCGCCCGACCTCGTGACCTTCACGCCCCAGGGCCAAGTGGCCTATTCGGACCACGGCGATGGCGCCGGCGTCAAGGATGTCGCGCTCACGCTGTCGGACGGCCGTGCCGAATCGGCCGGGCTGCTCGCCGTGACCGTGCGGCCGCCGGGCCAGGTGCCGATCATCGCCGACCCGTTCGCCGTGCTCGCGTACCAGGGCCAGGAGGTCACCGTCGCGCCGCTCGATCACGTCCGCGGCGGCAACGGCACCGTGCGGCTGAGCACGGTGCCCAGCAAGGCCGATGCGACGATCACGCCCGACTACCAGGGCGGCACGTTCCGGTTCGAGGCCGATCAGGCCGGCACCCACAACATCGAGTACTCCGTCACCGACGGCATCGTGACCGCGACCGGGGTGGTGCGTGTCGAGGTCAAGGCGCCGCCCGGCGCGAAGACCGCCCCGATCGCCGTGCCGCACACGGCGTTCATCCGGGAGCAGTCGACCCAGGATGTGGATGTGCTGTCGACCGACATCGATCCGTCCGGTGGTGTCCTGCTCGTCACCGGGGTGACCGATCCCGGAGCGGCGACGGGGGTCCGCGTGCAGGTGCTGCAGCAGCGCACCCTGCGGGTGACGCTGACACGTCCGCTCGAGGGTCCCGTCGACTTCCACTACCGGCTCAGCAATGGACTCGCCGAGGCCGTCGGCACGGTGACCGTGGTGCAGCTGCCGCCGCTGACCGTGCACCAGCCGCCGATCGCCGCACCCGATTCGGTCTCGGTGCGCGTGCACGACGTGGTCGACATCCCGGTGCTCTCCAACGACGTCCAGCCGGACGGCGACAAGCTGACCCTCGACCCGACGCTGGCGACACCGCTGCCGAGCGGCGCGGGTCTGCTCTTCGCGACCGGCGACCACCTGCGCTACCTGGCGCCGTCCAAGCCCGGCAACTACACGGCCGCGTACCGGGTCTACGGCGCGGACGGGCAGTGGGCGACCGCCGATGTCACCATCGCCGTGCGCGAGCGGGATGCGGCGACGAACAACCCGCCGGTGCCCAAGACCGTGACCGCCCGGGTGCTCGCCGGGGACACCGTCCGGATCACCATTCCGCTCTCGGGCATCGACCCGGACGGCGACTCGGTCCAGTTCATCGGTCAGGAGACCAACCCGCAGAAGGGCGCTGTGGTCGCCTCCGGCCCCGACTGGATGGACTTCCAGGCGGGCGACTACGCAGCCGGCACCGACACCTTCACCTACGCGGTCGTCGACGCTCTCGGTGCGCGGGCGACCGGCACCGTCCGCGTCGGAATCGCCGCGCGGGTCGAAGGCGCCCGCAACCCGATCGCGGTCGAGGACGACGTGACGGCACGACCCGGGCGCACGCTCACCGTCCAGGTGCTGTCCAACGACAGCGACCCCGACGGCAGCCCGCTCACCGTCACCGCCGTCTCGTCGCTCGACGGCAAGGCGAAGGCGAAGGTGAGCGGCGACCTCGTCACGGTCACCGCGCCCAAGACGCAGGGCGCCTACGGGTTCCTCTACACGATCCAGAACCAGCGCGGCGGCACGAGCCAGGCGTTCCTCCGCCTGACGGTCGACGAGAAGGCGCCCCCGGCCCGTCCCGTCGTCACCGACACGACCCTGGGCCTGTCCGACATCCTGGGCAAGGACCGCGTCGATGTGAATGTCCTCGCCAACGTGTTCTTCGCCGACGGCCCGGTCGGGACGCTCAAGCTCTCGCTCGTGCCCGGGTACAGCAGCGACGCCCAGGTGACCGACTCCAAGCGGCTGCGGATCGCCATCGGGGCGAAGAGCCAGATCGTCCCGTTCCGGGTCGCCAATCCGGAGGACGACTCCGTCGTGGCCTACGGCTTCGTCCACGTCCCGGGCTACGACGACGCGCTGCCGCAGCTGAAGCGGGGCGCGCCGAAACTGTCGGTGGTGAGCGAGAAGACCCTCACCATCCACCTCAATGACTACATCGTCGCGGTCGGCGACCGGAAGGTGCGTCTCACCGACGCGGCCACGGTGCGGGCGACCCATGCGAACGGCGACGACCTGGTGGCGGGCAACGACACCCTCCAGTTCACGTCATCTCCGCGCTACTTCGGGCCGGCGTCCATCTCGTTCCAGGTGACCGACGGCTCGAGCGCCAGCGATCCGAGCGGCAACACGGCGACCATCGTGCTGCCCATCGAGGTGACGCCGCGGGAGAACCAGCCGCCGGTGTTCACGGGTGCCCTCATCGACTTCGAGCCAGGGCAGACCAAGACCATCGACCTGACGAAGGTCACGAAGTACCCGTACGCCAAGGACCAGAGCGAGCTCGTCTACTCCATCCAGAACCCGCGTCCGGACGGCGTGAGCGCGTCCCTCGACGGCCAGCAGCTCACCGTGACGGTCGCGACCGGGACGCCGAAGGGCTCCACCCCCTCGCTCTCCATCGGCGTGAAGGACGCCGTCAACGCCGGGCAGGCCGGTCGGATCGACATCTCGGTCGTGCCATCCACCCGCCCCCTGGCGAGCCCGCAACCCGACCGGGTGATCGCGCCGCGCGGTCAGACGACGACGGTCGACGTGCTCGCGAACGACGGTGCGACCAACCCGTTCCCGGGCAAGCCGCTCCGGGTCGTCGCGGTGCGCGGGCTCGGCGGTGCGCTCCCGGACGGGGTCACCATCACCCCGAGCGCCGACAACTCGCAACTGCAGGTGTCGGTGTCCGCGACGGCGGCTCCTGCGGACACCACGCTGCAGTACGAGGTGGCGGACGCGACGGGCGACGCCGACCGCTACACCTGGGGAACGGTGACCGTCTCGGTGCAGGACCGTCCCGCGCCGGTCACCAACGTCCAGATCGGGACCATCGCCGACCGCAGCCTCACGCTCAGCTGGATCCCGGGTGCGTTCAACAACTCGCCGATCACCGGGTTCGAGGTCGCCATGGCGAGCGCCGCCACCGGTCAGGTGCTCTCCACGACGACCTGCACGACCACCACCTGCGCGATCACGACCCCGGGCAACGGGCCGGACAATAAGGTGACGTTGACGGTCCGGGCGCGGAATGCGCTCGGACTCTCGGACCCCACGTCGTACGCCGAACCGGCCTGGTCGGACGTCATCCCGAACGCGCCCACCGGTCTGTCGGCGACACCGCTCGACCAGGGGCTGCGCATCACGTGGACCAAGCCGTCGGATGCCGCCGGGTCGAGTCCGATCACGTCGTACGTGGTCACCCTCGGTGGCGTCACCAACGCCCTGCAGGTCTCGGGGTCGGACCCCGTCGGGACCGCCTACGCCCTCAACCTGACCGACCCGGGCATCGCGAACGGTGCCGCCATCGCGTTCAGTGTCGCATCGCGCAACGACTTCTACCAGGGCCGGACCACCTGGAACCAGGCGCAGGGGAGCGGTGTGCCGGCCGGTGCGCCCACCCTCACCGGCGTCGCGCCGGTCGCCACCCCGGACACCACCGCGGGCACCAGCGCGACGTTGAGCTGGTCGAGCGTCTTCGGCGACAACGGCAAGGCGATCAGCGACTACTACGCCGCGGTGTTCCAGGGCGGCAACCCGACACGCTGCGATGTCACGGGTGTCGCTCAGGGCCAGCCGTCGCTCTCAACGAGCGGACTTCGGCCTGTGCAGGGCGGCAGCACGACCTTCACCGGGCTCAGCCCCAACCAGAGCTACAACTTCATCGTCTACGCGTTCAATGGCCAGGGCTGCACGCCTGCGGCCATCGTGAGTGCGACCCCACGCCAGTCGCCGGGCGATGTGACGGGGATCCAGGTGGGCCAGCGGGTGCGCAGCGGGCTCACTGCCGACTTCGCGGCGACGGTGTCGTACCAGGCGGGCGGCGGTTCCAACCCGACGTTCGATTACCAGCTGCTGAGCGGCGGCGCCGTCGTTGACTCCGGAACACTCGCCGGAACCAGTGGCGTCCTGACGGGCTCTGGCGCCGATCACTACGGTGTCCCGCTCACGGTGCGCATCACCCGGGTGTGCGAGGGTTACCCCGACGGGTCCTCGCTCTGCAGCGACCAGAGCGCGACGAAGGATCTCGGCGTCGCCGTGAACCTCGCGATCGGTGGCGGCCGTTATGACGCGGCGAGCCATGTCTTCACGTGGACCAGCTGGCCCACCGGAGCCTACGACGCGGTCACCTACAGCTGCGACGGGACGACGCAGCTCCCGATGCCGGCTGTCGGCCAGACCGCATCCTGCACCGCTCCGGCGAACGACCCGTCGCCCACTCTGACGGTGCGCGTCGTCGTCGGAGCCGACACGTACACCGCCGACTACCCGGGATCGGCGATGCCGTGATCGACAAACGCCATACTGAGTTCAGCCGCGAACTGTGGCTCACCCACCCATTCCTGCGGCTCACTGCGCCGCGCCCCGAACCGAAAGAGGCCGGAGCATGACGATGACCCCCGAACAAGCCGGATGGTTCTCCGGCGTCTTCGACCGTCTCGTCGGGAACATCGACCGCGTGATCCTCGGCAAGACCCACGTGATCCGGCTGGCGCTGACAGCGCTGTTCAGTGAGGGGCACCTCCTCCTCGAGGACTTCCCGGGAACCGGCAAGACGTCGCTCGCGCGGGCCATCGCGGAGAGCGTCCGCGGAACGACCAACCGCGTCCAGTTCACTCCCGACCTGCTGCCCGGCGACATCACCGGCGTCAACATCTACGACCAGCGCACCGGTAATTTCGAGTTCCATCGCGGGCCCGTATTCGCCAACATCGTACTGGCCGACGAGATCAACCGCGCCAGCCCCAAGACCCAGTCGGCGCTCCTCGAGGTGATGGAGGAGCAGCAGGTCACCGTGGACGGCGTGCGCCACTCCGTGGGCGCCCCGTTCATGGTGATCGCGACCCAGAACCCGATCGAGCAGGCGGGCACCTACCGCCTGCCGGAGGCGCAGCTCGACCGGTTCCTGATGAAGGCATCCATCGGCTACCCCGACCACGAGGCGACACTGCGCATCCTGGAAGGCTCCGAGCGCAAGGCGCACGAGGTCGTCGTCCCCGAGGTCATCTCCGCCGCGACCGTCGTGGAGATGGGCACGATGGCGCGGGGCGTCCACGTCGACCCGACGATCAACGACTACGTGTCGCGGTTGGTCGAGGCCAGCCGCACCGCGGACGAGATCCGGCTGGGCGTCAGCGTGCGTGGAGCGCTCGCGCTGCTGCGGGCCTCGAAGACCCTCGCGGCGGCATCCGGCCGCTACTACGTGACGCCGGACGACGTGAAGGCCCTGGCCGAGCCCGTGCTCGCCCACCGCCTGGTGCTCGACCCCGAAGCGGAGTTCGAGGGCGTCAGCGCATCCAGCCTCATCGGTCAGCTGCTCATCGAGACGCCACCGCCGAGCGATCGGGCCGCCGTGTGACCACCGTCACCCGTTCGCAGACCGAGCTGACCAACGCGCGCGCCCGAATCGTGGGCGAGCGCGAGGGCTTCCTCGCGGACGCGATCGTGTGGATCGTCCGCACATCGAGCACCGCTGGGCGTGCCGTCGCAACGCTCGCCCGGCGCGTTGGCGCGGTGGTGACCGCCCTCGGCTGGTCGATCCTCGTCGTCGCGGTGCTCGCGATCACCGCCGGGTACGTCTGGGGCTGGATCGAGGCGGTCGTCGCCGGCTGGACCGCCGTGGTGCTCCTCGTGGTCGCATCCGGCTACCTGATCGGGCGGACGGCGTACGACGTGGGTCTCTCGCTGCCCGCCAACCGTGTCGTCGTCGGCGACCGCGCACCCGGCGAGGTGTCGGTGCGCAACCCGCTGCGCCGGAGGCTGCCCGGCGTACGCGTGGAGGTGCCGGTCGGGCACGGTCTGGCCGAGTTCGCAGCGCCGTCCCTCGCGCCGGCGGAGGAGCACTCGGACGTCTTCGTCGTGCCGACCAGCCGGCGGGGCATCGTCCCCATCGGACCGGTGCGGACGGTGCGCGCCGACCCGATCGGGCTGCTGCGGCGCGAGGTCGTCTGGGCCGACTCCCTCGACCTGTTCGTCCATCCCCGCACCATCGCCATCCCCAGCATGAGCACGGGATTCGTCCGCGACCTGGAGGGCTCGCCCACGCGCGACCTGACGTCGAGCGATATCGCATTCCACGCCCTGCGCGAGTACGTCCCCGGCGACGATCGCCGCTACATCCACTGGAAGTCGACGGCGAAGACCGGCAGCTACATGGTCCGTCAGTTCGAGGAGACCCGGCGCAGCCACCTGCTGGTCGCCCTCAGCCTCTCGGCGGCCGACTACGCCAGCGAGGAGGAGTTCGAGCTGGCGGTGAGCGCAACGGGGTCGCTGGGCGTCCGCGCGATGCTCGACTCGCGGACCGTGTCGGTGGTCGCGAGCGCCGAGACGCCCGAATTCGCCAAGCGGATGGTGTTCACGGTCCGGCGACTCAGCACGATCAACCGCGGTCGGCTCCTCGACGACCTCTCCGGCGTCGAGACGGCCGACTCCGCCCTGCGCCTGCCCGAACTCGCCCAGGTGGCATCGGACGATGCGGCCGGCATCTCCATCGCCTTCCTGATCTGCGGATCCACCCCGACCGCGTCGCAGTTGCGGGCGGCCGCTGCGCACTTCCCGCTGGGAGTGGATGTGGTCGCCATCGTCTGCGACGAGGGAGCGGTCCCGTCGCTCCGTCGGGTCGCCGACCTCAGCGTCCTCACCATCGGCTACCTGGAGGATCTCCAGCGCAGCCTCGCGAAGCGTCTGGCCGTCTGATGCCGGTCCGTCGCTCCGCCCGCGTCCTCATCGACGTCGCCTTCGCCCTGGCGGCGGTGGCGTTGGGCGCCTGGTCCTTCTGGCCCGTGTACCAGTCCACGTCCTTCGTCGTGATGCTGGTGGCGAGCCTTCTCCTCGGGACTGCGGTCGCTGTGGCCGGATGGGCGTGGCGCCTCCCGAGCATCGTGATCGCCGCGCTCGTGGTCGCCATCTACCTGGGCACCGGCGTCCAGCTCGCGGTGCCGTCCGAGGCGGCCGCGGGCGGTCTGCTCCCCAGCGGTCCCGGTTTCGTCGATCTGATCGAGGGAACGTGGCTGAGCTGGAAGCAGCTGGTGACCATCAGCATCCCGGTCGGGTCGTACCAGGCGCTGCTGGTGCCTGCGTTCCTGCTGACCCTGCTCGTGACGGTGCTGACGGTCACGATCGCACTGCGCTCGTCCCGCCCGGAGCTCGCGGTCCTCCCGCCCGTGCTGCTGGTGATCGCCGGCATCCTGCTCGGCTCCTCGGTGACCCCGGTGCCCCTGCTGCTCCTGCTCGCCCTGTTCGTGGTGATCCTCGCGTGGCTGATCCGCTTCCGGCTGCAGCGTCGCTCGGCCGCCGTCCGCACCCTCCGGGAGCAGAGCGGTCTGCTGGTCGAGTCGCGCAGCGAGCGGCGCTCAACCGCCCTGCTGACGACGGCCGGCGCGACCGTCATGCTCATCGCCGCCGCGGCGGGCGGAGTCGCCGCAGCCGCCCTCCTCCCGCCCGCGCGGGACCGCGAGGTCGTGCGGACCGCCGTCGAGCAACCCTTCGACCCGCGCGCCTATCCGAGCCCGCTGAGCGGCTTCCGTGCCTACCTGGAGCCGGCCAAGGCCGACGAGCCGATGCTCACGGTGAACGGGCTTCCCTCCGACCACCGGCTGCGGATCGCCACCCTCGACACCTACGACGGAGTGACGTACTCCGTCGGCAGCGGCGACGTGACGAGCGCATCGGGCTCGTTCACACGGGTGCCGTACCGCCTCGACCAGGGTGCCACGGCGGGGAAGCGCACGACGACGACCGTGGTGGTCCGCGACTACCGCGGACCGTGGCTGCCGGGGAGCGGGCAGCTCGAGCAGGTGCAGTTCTCCGGCCCGCGTGCGGGGAGCCTCGCGGGCGCCTTCTTCTACAACGACGTCACCGGCACCGGGGCGGTCACCACCGCGCTCCACAACGGCGACACGTACGTCCAGGAGTCGGTGGTGAAGCCGCTGCTGACGGCGGCTCAGCTGCAGAAGGTCCAGCCCGGAACGGACTCTGTGCCGCGCCCGTCCGTCATCCCGGACGAGCTCCAGTCCGCGCTGCAGAAGTACACCGCGGGTGTCTCGGGCGCCGGTCCGAAGCTGGCGGCCGCGCTCCGCGGGCTCGCCCAGGACGGCTACATCAGCCACGGCATCGGGCCGAAGGAACCGGCCAGCCGCTCAGGCCACGGCGCGGACCGCATCACCGAACTGCTGACGGACGTCCCCATGCTCGGCGACCAGGAGCAGTACGCCGTGACCGCGGCGCTCATGGCGCGCCAGCTGGGCTTCCCCGCCCGTGTCACCGTCGGCTTCGTCGCTCCGAAGGACGTGACGGGGTCCGCCGTCACGTTCACCGGCTCGGACATCTCGGCGTGGATCGAGGTCCAGACGAACAAGGGATGGGTCACCGTCGACCCGACACCGCCGGTGCGGCCGGTGCCGCCGAAGCAACCGGACCAGCCGACCCAGATCTCCCGCCCGCAGACGAACGTCCAGCCGCCGGTCGACGACAACCCGCAGCGCAACGACGAACCCCCGCAGGCGCAGGTGGACCCGTCCGATCAGCACCGGACCGATCCCGTGCTGGAGACCCTGCTCGCCATTCTCGTGATCGTCGGCTGGTCGCTGCTGGTCCTGGCGCTCCTGGCGTCTCCCTTCCTCGCTGTGCTGGCGGCCAAGTGGCGGCGGCGGGTGCTGCGGCGGTCCGCCGCGACGGCCCGCGAGCGGATCGTCGGAGGGTGGCGCGAGTTCGCGGATGCCGCCGTCGACCACGGCTACGATCCGCCGCCCGCGGCGACCCGGGTCGAGTTCGCCGACACGATCGGCGGAGCGCGGGCGAACGCCCTCGCGAAAGTCGCCGACCGCGCCACGTTCAGCGGCGTCGCGCCGACCCCCGCAGAAGCGGAATCGGTGTGGAAGGCGGTCGACGACCTCCGCGGGCAGCTCGCGAAACGCGACACGCGGTGGAAGGGACTGCTTGCGGCCGTCTCGCTGCGATCGCTCGGCTACCGTGGGAGGGGAAGCGGAAAGGGACGGAGCCGATGAACTGTCGCGTGTGCGGAGCGGAGCTGGCCGAGGGGACCCTGTTCTGCCCGATGTGCGGCAGCTCGGTCACGTCCTCCCGTCTGCGCGCGCCCGAAGTCGCCGACCCGCGACCGTCGGACACGTCGATCATCTCGGACCGCGTCGCCGAGCGCCCGCCCGCGCCGGCGGTCGCAGGACGGTTCCCGGCCGACCTCGAGCGCGACCAGTCGGAACTCGATGAGGACGGCCTGCCGCCCACGCAGGCCATGACGATCGTCTCGGTGGACGCGGCGCCGCGCGCCCGTCCGGCCTCCCGTCGCTCCTTCACCTTGAGCTTCTCGACCGGCGATGTCGTCGAGGTGTCCGGTTCCGGGCTGGTCGGGCGTCGCCCGATCACGCAGCCGGGGGAGCACGTCGACCAGTTGGTGGTCGTCTCCGACCCGACCCGCAGCGTCTCGAAGACCCACCTCGAGTTCGGTCTCGAGGGCGACGAGCTGTGGATCTGCGACCGCTACTCCGGCAACGGCACGGTGGCGCATCCCCTCGGCGGTGTCGCGCGCCAATGCGACGCCGGCCGCCGCTACCGCGTCACGCGCGGCACCCGCGTAGAAATCGGCGACCAATGGTTCGACGTCTCCTGACCTGACCTGCCCTGCCCTGCCCCCGTAGCCGCCGAGCACAGGAAAAGTGCGACCGATCGGGCTGATCGGTCGCACTTTTCCTGTGCTCGACGGCTACGGGAGGTCAGGCGAGAGCGTCGGCGACGGAGACGGAGTCGAGGCCGTGGGCGGAGGCGACGCCCTCGTTAGTGACGCGGCCAGCGTGCACGTTGAGTCCGAGGGCGAGCGACGCGTCGGCGCGCAGCGCCTCCTGCCAGCCGCGGTTCGCGATGGCCCGGGCGTACGGCAGGGTCGCGTTCGTCAGCGCATAGGTGGAGGTGTGGGGCACCGCACCCGGCATGTTGGCCACGCAGTAGAACACCGACTGGTGAACGGTGAACGTCGGGTCGGCGTGCGTCGTCGGGTGTGAGTCCTCGAAGCAGCCGCCCTGGTCCACCGCGATGTCGACGAGGACGCTGCCCGCCTTCATCCGCGACACCAGCTCGTTCGTGACGAGCTTCGGCGCCTTGGCGCCGGGCACCAGGACGGAGCCGATCACGAGGTCGGAGGCCACGACGGCCTTCTCGATCTCGAAGCTGTTCGAGGCGATGGTCTTGATGCGACCGGCGTAGAGCGCGTCGAGCTCCCGCAGCCGCTGGATGTTCGTGTCGAGCACTGTGACCTCCGCACCGAGCCCGACCGCGACAGAGGTCGCGTTGGTGCCCGCGACGCCTCCGCCGAGCACGGTGACCACGGCCGGATGCGTGCCCGGGACGCCCGGGACGAGGAGGCCGGGGCCGCCGTTCGGCTTGAGCATGGTGTTCGCGCCGACGATCGGGGCCAGCCGGCCCGCCACCTCGCTCATCGGGGCGAGCAGGGGGAGCGCACGCGTCGGGAGCTGGACCGTCTCGTAGGCGATCGCGGTCACACCGCCGTCGATGAGAGCCCGGGTCAGGGCTTCGTCCGCCGCGAGGTGGAGGTAGGTGAACAGGACGAGGCCCGGACGGAAGTAGCCGTACTCGCTCTCGATCGGCTCCTTCACCTTCAGGATCAGGTCGCCGGCCGCCCAGGTCGCCGCCGCATCCGGAAGGATCGTCGCGCCCGCCCCCGCGTACAGGTCGTCCGGGATGGAGGACCCGACGCCCGCGCCGGTCTCGACGAACACCTCGTGCCCGGCGCCGACCAGGTCGTGCACGCCGGCCGGGGTGATCGCCACCCGGAACTCGTTGTTCTTGATCTCGCGGGGGATCGCGACCTTCATGGGGCTCCTTCGACTCGACATGTGGTTCGCTTTCACCCTAGCGAGGTTCACGGAGGATTTCGATAGGAATCTCGCCGATCCATTGCTGATTTCGCGGGTGGGGGAGATCGTGGCAGACGTATTCCGCAGCCCTCCCGGACCGTCGCATGGCACCCGCGCGAGCGACCTGCAGCAGAACGCCTCGTCTGCGGTTTCCCGGGCGTTTCGACCGATCCGGCACTGATTTCGTAAAGATTGTGTTTCCGAATGGACGATCCGGCCCCTTTCTGATGCGGATCGCGACGGTCTATGTCAGGATCGGTCCACCGCGACGGCACGAGGGTGTGCCGCCCGCCGAGCCGTCGCCCGTGGTCCGTGTTCGATCCCCCCAAGGAGCACCGCAGTGAAACCGAGCAACCTCCCGCAAGACCCGATGATCCGCCAGCTCGTCCAGTCGGCGCGCGCGTCCCAGCTGACGCGTCGCGGCCTCCTCGCCGGCGCGGGAGCCGGCGCGGCAGCCCTGGCCCTGGCCGCCTGCTCCACCGGCGGCGCCTCGAACAAGCCGACCCCCGCCAAGGACCAGTCCGCGTCGGACAAGACCCTGACGTGGGCCAACTGGCAGGCGTACCTCGACCAGGATGACGCGGGCAAGTACCCGACGCTGGAGGCGTTCGAGAAGCAGAGCGGCATCAAGGTCAAGTACGACGTGGCCGTCGATGACAACAACACCTACTACGCCAAGGTGAAGGACCAGCTGGCCCTCGGCAAGGACATCGGCGCCGACACCGTCTGTCTCACCGACTGGATGATCGCGCGCTGGATCCGACTGGGTTATGTCCAGTCGTTCGACGAGTCGGCCATCCCGAACAAGAAGAACCTCGTCGCGAACCTCCGCGATGTCGACTTCGACCCGGGCCGCAAGAAGTCCCTCCCATGGCAGAGCGGGTTCGCCGGCATCTGCTGGAACAAGGAGAAGCTGCCCAACGGCCTGAAGTCGGTCGACGACCTGTGGAAGTCGGACCTCAAGGGCAAGGTCGGTGTGCTGAGCGAGATGCGCGACACCATGGGTCTCATCCTGATGCAGCAGGGCGTCGACATCTCCAAGGAGTTCAGCGACGACGACTTCAACAAGGGCATCGACACGCTCACGAAGCATGTCAACGACGGCCAGATCCGCAACATCAAGGGCAACTCGTACCTTAACGACCTCAAGTCCGGCGACACGCTCGCCGCGATCTGCTGGTCCGGCGACATCACGCAGCTGAACGCCGAGGCCGGCGACAACTGGCAGTTCGCCATCCCGGAGGCCGGCGGCACCCTGTGGAGCGACAACTTCGTCATCCCGATCGGCTCGACCCGCAAGGCGAACGCCGAGAAGCTGATCGACTACTACTACCAGCCGGAGGTCGCGGCGGAGGTCGCAGCGTGGGTGAACTACATCACTCCGGTGCAGGGTGCCAAGGAGGCGGCCACCAAGATCGACCCGGAGCTCGCCGACAACCAGCTTATCTTCCCCGACGAGGAGACGCTCAGCACGGTCAAGGTCTTCCGCACCCTCACGCCCGCCGAGGAGCAGAAGTACCAGGCGGCGTTCCAGAAAGTGATCCTGGGGGCCTGATGGCCAAGGGAGTTTTCGCCGAGTCGGGCGCGGATCTGCGCCTCGAGGGCCTCAAGAAGCGGTTCCCCGGATTCACCGCGATCGAGCAGCTCGACCTCACCATTCCCGCCGGCTCGTTCTTCGCCCTCCTGGGCCCGAGCGGGTGCGGCAAGACGACGACGCTCCGGCTCGTGGCCGGGCTCGAGGAGCCGACCGAGGGCCGCATCCTGATCGGCGGTGAGGATGTGACGCGCACCAAGCCGTTCCAGCGTCCCGTCAACACGGTGTTCCAGAGTTACGCGCTGTTCCCGCACATGACGATCCTCGAGAACGTCGCGTTCGGGCTCCGTCGCCGGCGCATGAGCGACCCGGTCGGCAAGGCCCACGAGGCACTCCGGCTGGTGGAGCTGGACCACCTGGCGGCGCGGCGCCCCGCTCAGCTGTCCGGCGGTCAGCAGCAGCGCGTCGCGCTGGCGCGGGCCGTCGTGAACCGGCCCGCACTGCTCCTGCTGGACGAGCCGCTCGGTGCCCTCGACCTCAAGCTCCGCCGGCAGATGCAGCTGGAGCTGAAGTCCATCCAGACCGAGGTGGGCCTGACCTTCGTGCACGTCACGCACGACCAGGAGGAGGCCATGACCATGGCCGATACCGTTGCGGTCATGAACAAGGGCCGCATCGAGCAGATGGGCTCTCCGGAGGTGCTCTACGAGCTGCCCTCGACCGTGTTCGTCGCGAACTTCCTCGGCCAGTCGAACCTGTTCGCCGGCCCCATCCAGGAGTCAGGAGCGGAGACTCTCGGCGTCGATG
This sequence comes from Leifsonia sp. T36S-04, assembly GCF_042465655.1. Classification (GTDB taxonomy): domain Bacteria; phylum Actinomycetota; class Actinomycetes; order Actinomycetales; family Microbacteriaceae; genus Leifsonia. The sequence goes on along the minus strand of NZ_CP146286.1, from coordinate 1,609,773 downwards.
TCGGGGGAGAGCGCATCCAGGTGCCGCGTTCGCGCGCCCAGCGCACGAGCGGATTCGTGACCGTCGGCGTCCGCCCGGAGAAGCTGACGCTGCACGCCACGCCTGCGACCATCCCGTCTGGCGCGAACCGGCTCGGCCCGGGGCGCGTGACCGACGTCTCGTTCAGCGGAGTGAGCACCCAGTACCTGGTGGATGTGCGCGGCGTCGGAACGGTCGTCGTCTTCGCGCAGAACACGACGAGCGGCCCGGTCGCAGGCCTTGGCTCGGAAGTCTGGGTCGCGTGGGACGCCGAGCACACGTTCGTGCTCGCCGACGAGCCGCCCGCCGACGGCCGGTTCGAGGACGATGCGGACACCCAGGCCATCGCCGCGCAGGCCAGGGAGCGGATGCTGACGGAGCTGGAGGAGGCGTAATGGCCCTCGCCGCATTCACGGGGGCGCCGCCGACTCAGGATCAGGAGCCCGCGGTCCGCCGCAAGAGCGGTATCGCGCTCGTTCTGCTCCTGCCGGGCATCCTCTACCTCGTCCTGTTCTTCCTCACGCCGCTCGTCTCGCTGATCATCACGTCCTTCCAGGCGCCCGTGGTCGACGGCGACATCGGTCAATATCAGACCGCCTTCCAGTGGCAGAACTACACCGACTCGCTGTCCGAGTACTGGCCGCAGATCCTCCGCTCGTTCGGGTACGCCCTCATCGCGACGGCCGCTGCGCTGGTCATCAGCTACCCGCTCGCCTACTTCATCGGTGTCACGATGCGCGGGCGTCCGCTCGTGCAGAACCTCCTGATGACGCTGGTCATCGCGCCGTTCTTCATCAGCTTCCTGCTGCGGACGCTCGCCTGGAAGGCGCTCCTGAGCGACGACGGGTGGATCGCGAGCTCGCTGAAGGCGGTCTCCATCCTGCCCCCGGACGCCCATATCACCGGCACACCGTTCTCGGTGATCTTCGGCCTGACGTACAACTTCATCCCCTTCATGTGCCTCCCGCTGTACGCGACGCTGGAGCGGCAGGACACGCGCCTCCTGGAGGCGGGGCAGGATCTGTACGCGAGCCCGTGGACGACGTTCCGCAAGGTGACGGTCCCGCTCTCGCTGCCCGGGATCGTCTCCGGGACGCTGCTGACGTTCATCCCGGCGGCGGGCGACTACATCAACGCGTCGCAAGACTTCCTCGGCGCCGCGGACACCTCGATGATGGGTAACGTCATCGAGAGCAACTTCCTGGTGCTGCAGAACTATCCGGCCGCGGCATCCATGTCGGTCATCCTGATGGCGGTCATCCTCGTCATCGTCGGCGCCTATGTGCGCCGTAGCGGAACGGAGGACCTGCTGTGACCACGATGGTGACGCCGACCGACACGACCACACCGCCGAGCGCGACCAAGGGCCGGCGGCGGTACAAGGGGATCGGGCTCGGGGTCTACGCGTTCCTCGCGCTCGCGTTCCTGCTCATCCCGATCGTCTACACGTTCATCTTCTCGTTCAACGACGCGATCAAGAACAACATCGCGTGGCGCGGGTTCACGCTGCGGAACTGGACGAATGTGTGCGACGCGGCGGGCATCTGCGACGCGTTCACGGCCAGCATCACGATCGGCATCATCTCGACGGTGATCGCGACGACGCTGGGGACGATGATCGCGATCGCCCTGATGCGCTACCGTTTCCGGTTCCGGTCGCAGACCAGCCTGCTGCTGTTCCTGCCGATGGCGAGCCCGGAGGTCGTGCTCGGTGCGGGTCTCGCCGCCCAGTTCCTGAGCCTCGGCGTGAACAAGGGGTTCCTGACGATCATCATCGCCCACGTGATGTTCTGCATCAGTTTCGTGGTCGTGACCGTGAAGGCGCGGGTGGCCTCCCTCGACCCGGCGCTGGAGGAGGCCGGTCGGGATCTGTACGGGTCGCCGAACGCCGTGTTCTGGCGGATCACGTTCCCGCTGCTGCTCCCCGGAATCCTGTCGGCGGCGCTGCTGTCGTTCTCGCTCAGCTTCGACGACTTCATCATCACGAACTTCAACGCGGGGGCGGTGACCACGTTCCCGATGTACATCTACATCGCTGCGAGCCGTGGCATCCCGGCCCAGGCGAACGTGATCGCGAGCGCGGTCTTCATCCTCACCCTGCTCGTGGTCCTCATCTCCCAGCTGACCGCCGCGGCTCGCGCCCGCCGCCTCGCGCGCCGCTAACGCCGTCGAGCACAGGAAAAGTGCGCGATTTCGACCTGAAATCGCGCACTTTTCCTGTGCTCGGCGGCTAGTGGGTCAGGTGTAGGAGGCGCGGATCGTGCCTACGGGGGTGCCTCGGCCCAGGACGGTGAGGTCGAGGTGGGGGGTGACGCGGTCGACGGCGTCGTGGGTGAGGGCTCCGGCGTCGGCGAGGAGGCGCAGGGCGACGATGGACGCTGCGCGGAGGCTTCCGTCCAGCATCTTCAGCGTCACCGTGGTGCCGTCGGGCGCCGCCATGACCATGACGCCCTCGGCGCCGCCCTTGGCGAACACACCGAGCTCGTCGATGACGACGGTGTTGGCCCGTCCCGGACCGTCGATCGCCCAGCCATCGGCGAGCACCGCGTTCTTGAGGAGGGCCGCATTGCGGAACAGGGCGAACGGCGATCCGTCCGACGCCGTCGCGATCCGCTGGATGCCGCGGGCGAGCGCGATCAGCGACATGGCGTGGACGGGCGCCCCGCAACCGTCGACGCCGGTCGCGACGACCTTCTCACCGGTCAGCCGCTCGATCGTGTCGCGGATGTGCTGCTGCACGGGATGCGTCGGGTCCAGGTAGCTCTCGGTGGGCCAGCCGTTCACCCGGCAGGCCAGCAGCATGGCGGCGTGCTTGCCGGAGCAGTTCATGTACAGGGGATGCTTGTGCTCACCGGCGCGGACCAGGTCGTCCCGGGCGGCGGTATCGAGCGGCCAGTCGGCCGGGCAATGGAGCGCGTCCTCCGTCAGCTGCGCCTGCGCGAGCAGTTTGCGCACGACGGACAGGTGCGCCGGCGTCCCCGCGTGGCTGGCCGTCGCGAGCACCGCGCTCGCGCCCTCCAGCGGAACCCCGGCCCCCATCACCGCAACGGCCTGGAACGGCTTCATGCTCGAGCGCGGGAACACCGGGCGCTCCGGCGCGCCGAGGGTGCGCACGACCGTGCCGTCCGGCCCGAGCACGACGGCCGAACCGGCGTGCCGCGACTCGACGAACCCGCTTCGCTCGACGACGGCCAGCTCCACCGACTCGTCGACCGAGAAGACTTCAGCTGCCATGGTGGATCCGGCGCTCACAGCGCAGCGATGGCCTCGTCGATGACCGAGACGGCATCGGCGATGAGCTCGTCGGACACGGCGAGGCTCGGCAGGAAGCGGAGGACGTTGCCCCACGTGCCGGCGTTGAGGAACAGGATGCCCTGCTGGGCGGCTGCCGCGACGATCGCGTTGACCGCGTCCGGGTTCGGCTCCTTGGTGGTCCCCGCGGTGCCGGGCTGCACCAGTTCGACGGCGATCATTGCGCCGATGCCGCGCACGTCCCCGATGATGTTGTCGTACTTCTGCTGCAGCTTCTCCAGCGCCGGCTTGAGGGCGTTCTCGATGCGGCGCGCCTGAGCGAGCAGGTCGTTGCGCTCGATCGTCTCGAAGACGGCGATCGCGGCCGCCGCGGCGACGGGGTTGCCGCCGAAGGTGCCGCCGAGGCCGCCCGGCTGGGCCGAGTCCATGATGTCCGCGCGCCCGGTGACCGCGGCCAGCGGCAGGCCACCGGCGATGCCCTTGGCGCTCAGCACGATGTCCGGGACGACCCCGAAGTGCTCGCTCGCGTAGAGGGCGCCGGTGCGCGCCATCCCGCTCTGGATCTCGTCGGCGATGAAGACGACGCCGTTGGCCGTGCACCACTCCTGCAGAGCGCTGAGGTAGCCCTCGGCGGGGACGATGAAGCCGCCCTCGCCCTGGATCGGCTCGGCGACGAGGCAGGCGAGGTCGGACGCGCCGACGACCTTCTCGAGGTACGCGATGGTGCGTGCGGCCGCCTCGGCGCCGCTCAGTCCGTCCCGGTACGGGTAGGAGTTGGGCGCGTGGTAGACGTCGCCGGCGAACGGACCGAAGCCGGTCGCGTACGGCATCGCCTTGTAGTTCATGGCCATCGTGAGGTTGGTGCGGCCGTGGTACGCGTGGTCGAGCACGGCGACGGCGCGGCGGCCGGTGAACTTGCGCGCGATCTTCACGCCGTTCTCGACGGCCTCGGCGCCGGAGTTGACCAGGACGGTCTTCTTCGCATGGTCGCCGGGAGTGTGCTCGGCGAGCAGCTCGGCGACGCGCACGTACTCCTCGTACGGCGTGATGGTGAAGAGCGTGTGGATGACGTCCTGCAGCTGACCGGCGGCGGCCTCCACGACGGCAGCCTCGGTGTGCCCGACGGTGGTCACGCCGATGCCGGCGCCGAAGTCGACGAACTGGTTGCCGTCGACATCGACCAGGATGGCGCCGTTGGCGCGGGCGATGTACACCGGCAGGGCCGAGGAGACGCCGGTCGGCACGACGGCCAGGCGGCGCTGGTGCAGCTCCTGCGACTTGGGGCCGGGGACGGCGGTGACGATACGGCGTTCTTGTGGAACGGAGTAGACGGGCGCGGGGGTGCTCACGGTGTCAGTCATGGTGAATCGAGTCTAGCCGCGGTGCAAGAATCGAAGCATGAAGCTCGAGCACGCGTATGCGATCGACCTGCAGTGGACCGGCAACCGCGGAACGGGCACCAGCGGCTACAAGGACTACGGCCGGGACCACGTGGTGAGCGCCCCGGACAAGCAGCCCATCGAGGGCTCGGCCGACCGGGTGTTCTTCGGCGACCGCGACCGCTGGAACCCGGAGGAGCTGCTGCTCGCCGCGCTGTCCCAGTGCCATCTGCTCAGCTACCTCGCCGAGGCCGCGCGGGCGGGCGTGGTGGTCGTCGGCTACACGGATGCGGCCACCGGCACGATGGAGCAGACCGGGAACGGCGGCGGTCACTTCACCGAGGTGACGCTCCGGCCGCGCGTGACGATCGCCGACCCGTCGCAGAAGGAGCTCGCCGCCTCGCTGCACGGGCCCGCCTCCGAGAAGTGCTTCATCGCCGCCAGCGTCAACTTCCCCGTGCACCACGCCCCGGAGCTGCTCACTCTCGCCTGAGCGTCCGTCCCGTCCGCCCGCCTGCGCCAGATTTGCGCCAAATCGCGCACCCCGGCGGCGCGACTAGAAGCGCTCGGGACGGAACGCGCGCTTCACGCGCTCGACGGTATTCGCGGGCGGTGTCTCGTTGTACGCGTTCGCCAGTTCCTGGCCGGTGAGGCCGTGAATGGCGGACATGATCGTGTCGGTGGCCTGGCGACGCGCCCGCCCCGAGTCGGCGGAGCCGAACCGCGAGACGTCGATCGGCTCGCCGAAGGTCACCGTGATCCGGTACGGCTTCGGGAATTTCGCTCCGACGGGCTGCATGCGGTCGGTGCCGACGAGCCCCACCGGTACGACGACCGCGCCGGTGGTGAGTGCGAGCCAGCCGACGCCGGTGCGTCCTTTGTAGAGGCGCCCGTCGAGGGATCGCGTCCCCTCCGGATACACCGCGAACGCCGCGCCGGTGTCGATGATCCTGCGGGACTGCTCCAGAGCCTCCTGAGCAGCAGCGCCCGCGCCGCGCTTGACGCCGACCGCGCCGATGGCGGTGAAGAAGTCGCGGGAGATGCGTCCCTTCACGCCGGTGCCCTCGAAGTAACTGGATTTCGCCAGGAACTGCACGCGCCGTGGAGCCGTCATCGGGATGACGACGGAATCGATGAACGACAGGTGGTTGCTGGCGAGGATGACCTTGCCGTGCTTCGGCACATTGCGCTTGCCGATGACCCGCGGCCGGTAGACCAGCTTCAGAACGGGAGCCATGAGCGCGCGGCCGAGGAAGTACAGCGGGCCGGGCCTCTGGACCTCGGCGGCATCATCCTCAGCGTCATCGATGCTCACCATACGAGGCTAGGCGGCGGCATATGCCGGATCGGGCATACCGCGGGTCACGGCTGGAGCGGCGAGCCCTGGCGGCATCCGAAGCCGCCCGTGTAGATCAGGCAGCCGTCGACGAACCCGGTGTACCGGACCGCGAGCGGCGAGCCGAACCACGCGCTGTACAGCCGCGAGAAGTTGAGGTTGCCGTAAGCCGAGCACCCGTCGCCCGGCCCCTTCGGCGCCTTCAGCGTCTGCTCGTTCGGCTGGTAGGGCGTGTAGTTGTACAGGTTCGCCGTCGCCTGGTTGAGAATCGTCACCGTGCCCGCCCCGCACGCCGCATCCGGGTGGTACTGGATGCTGTTCCCGCCCACCTTGTAGCGCCAGTCGGCGGGGTGGACGGTGTACTCGCGGAACTGCCACGCCGCCCGGTACACCTGGTTGAAGAACCCGAAATAGCGCGTGTCGCACGCGGCGGTGTCCGGGCAGGCGTAGCCGGTCGCCTTCTGGTACCCGGAGGCGCTCGGCGCCGTGAGCAGCGACTGCTCCTTCTGGAGCAGCACCAGCAGCACGCGCGGACTCACGGTGCAGGCCCGGGCGACCCGGGCGATGATGCTGCTGGCGCGCTCGTTCTTCCGCGAGGGCATGGCGGAGCAGCGATCCTCCGACGCCGGCTGTGCGGGGGAGTCCATGCGGAAATCAGCGAGGCACGGCGACGCGTCCTTGGGATGGCACGACCGGTCGTCGAGGAAGCTCTGGATCTGCCCGGCCGTCATCGCGTCCGGATTGTAGAAGCTGTCGTCGCTGATGATGTAGCCGGGGTAGAACGGCACCGGGGATTCGGCGACGGCCGCGGCCGGCACCAGCGCGAGCCCGGCCGCCACGGCGGAGGCCGCGGCGACCAGGCGCAGGCGGGGGAGCCGCACGGCAGGTCCTAGCGCGTGGTGGAGAGGATGTCGACCACGAAGACGATCGTGTCGGTCCCCTTGATGTCGCCGTTACCCGCGGAACCGTAGCCGTCGGCCGGCGGGATCACGGCGAGCACCTGCGAGCCGACCTTCTGGCCTTCGAGCGCCTTCTTGAAGCCGGCGACGACGCCGGTGGTCTGGAACGAGGCGGGCGTGCCGCGGCTCCAGCTGGCGTCGAAGGTCGAGCCGTCGCGCCACAGGACGCCCTTGTACTGGACCGTGACGGTGTCGCCGGGCTGGACGGTCTCTCCGTCGCCCTGCTTGAGCGTGGCGATCGTGGTCTCGGTCGGCGGCTCGGCGCCCTTCGGGATCGTGATGGTCGGCTCGCCCGTCTTGGCGTTGAGCTTGACCGTCGGGAGTCCGGCCGTCGGAGCGACCGGCTTGCCGGTGGCGCGCGTCGCGGGGACGCTGCGGATGTCGGTGACGATCACGACCGGGTCGGTCTTCTTGACGCCCAGCTGCTGGTACGACTGCCCGAAGGCGCCTTCCGCCGTGGTGGTCAGGACCGCGCGCGAACCCACCGGGAGGCACTCCGCCGCCCGCACGAAACCGGGGAGGAAGGTCTTGTCGTCGATCTTCGCGGTGACGGGGGAGCCCGTGCCGTAGCCCTCGGAGGGAGCGATCGCCTTGCCCGTCGTGCCGTTGTAGGCGGCCAGGCCCAGGCCCAGCGTCTCGCCTGCGGTGGTCTTCTCGCCCTTGCCGGTGATGACCACCGACCGCTCCGTTCCGCTGACCTTGAGCGGCGCCGTGAACTTCACGGTCGGGTCGGTGCCGAAGTCGCCCGACACCTTCACCGACTTGGAGGTGTCGCCCGGCTTCACGTTCTGGCAGGCGCCGGCGGCGGGGGTGGACGTGGAGGACGGCTCGGCCGAGCTGCACGCCGCGAGACCGGCGACGAGGAGGGCCGCGGACGCGGTGGCGGTCAGGGCCTTGAGAGAGGTACGCACGGTCATCAATCCTGCCCTATCCGCCTCCGACGAACCTGACAGCAGGTCATGGGTGGGCTGAAAGCGGCCGCCTACGATGGAGACCATGACCCGTGAATTCTCCGTGCCCCAGTCCCGCCACCTCGTCACCGAGCTGCCCGGCCCGCGCTCGGTCGAACTGCAGCGACGCCGTCTCGCGACGGTGAGCCGCGGAGCGGGCACGCTGGCGAACATCTACATGGAGTCCGGCTCGGGCGCGATCCTCGTGGATGTGGACGGCAACCGGCTCATCGACCTCGGCTGCGGCATCGGCGTCACCACGATCGGTCACGCCCACCCGGCCGTCGCCGCCGCGGCGGCCGAGCAGGCCTCGAAGCTGACCCACACGCTGTTCACCGTGACCCCGTACGAGAACTACGTCGCGGTGGCCGAGAAGCTGGCCGAGATCACCCCAGGAGACTTCGAGAAGCACAGCATCCTGGTGAACTCCGGCGCCGAGGCGGTGGAGAACGCGGTCAAGATCGCCCGCAAGTACACCGGTCGCCGGGCCATCGCCACTCTCGACCACGCCTTCCACGGCCGCACCAACCTCACCATGGCGATGACGTACCGCCCCTGGCCGGAGCGCGCCGGGATGGGACCGTTCCCCGGTGAGATCTACAGCCTCCCGATCAGCTACCCGTTCCGCGACCCCGAGGGGATGACCGGCGAGGAGGCGGCGGAGCGCACGATCGACTACATCCGCACCCACATCGGCGCCACCGAGCTGGCGGCCCTGTTCGTCGAGCCGATCCAGGGCGACGGCGGCATCATCATCCCGGCGCCCGGCTACTTCGCGCGCCTCGCCGAGTTCTGCGCCGAGAACGGCATCGTGTTCGTGGCCGACGAGATCCAGGCCGGAATCGGCCGCACCGGCACGTGGTACTCGATCGAGCACCACGGGGTCGTCCCGGACCTCGTCACGAGCGCCAAGGGGATCGCCGGCGGCTTCCCGCTCGCAGCGGTCACCGGACGGGCCGAGATCATGGACGCGGTCCAGCCCGGCGGGATCGGCGGCACCTTCGGCGGCAACCCGGTCTCGACCGCGGCGGCACTGGCGGTGTTCCAGGCGTTCGAGGACGAGGACCTGCTCGGCGAGGCCCGCCGGGTCGAGAAAGCTCTGTGGGCCCGCATCGGCGACTGGGCCGACCGCTTTCCGGTGGTGGGCGAGGTGCGTGGCAAGGGCGCGATGTTCGGCGTCGAGCTCATCAAGCCGGGCACCAGGACGCCGAACCCGGAGGCTCTGAAGGCGGTGCTGGAGCACGCCACGAGCAACGGGGTCATCCCGCTGGATGCGGGCAGCTGGGACAGCGTCCTGCGCCTGCTCCCGTCGGTCGTCATCAGCGAGGAGCTGATCGACGACGCGGCCACCGTGCTCGAGGAGGCCCTCGGCCGCCTCTCCTGACCGGCGTGCGTACGATGGCCTCGTGCGCAGAGTCATCATCCTCGGGTCCACCGGCTCCATCGGGACGCAGGCCCTCGACGTCATCGCGGCGAACCCCGACCGCTTCCGCGTCGTCGGGCTGAGCGCCGGACGGAACGCCGATGAGCTCGCGGCGCAGGCAGAGCGCTTCGGCGTGGTCGACACCGCCCTCGGCGCGGCCGACTCCGAGCTGCTGGTCCGCTCCGTCGAGGCGGATGTGGTGCTCAACGGCATCACCGGCTCGGTCGGCCTCGGCCCGACCCTTGCGGCCCTCGAGTCCGGTGCGATGCTCGCGCTGGCCAACAAGGAGTCGCTGATCGTCGGCGGCACCCTGGTCAAGCGGGCCGCCGCGCCGGGCCAGATCGTCCCGGTCGACTCCGAGCACTCGGCGATCGCGCAGGCGCTCCGCTCAGGCACCCGGGAGGAGGTCCGTCGTCTCGTCCTCACGGCGTCGGGCGGTCCGTTTCGTGGCCGTTCGCGCGCGTCGCTGAAGGATGTCACCCCGGAGCAGGCGCTCGCGCATCCCACCTGGGACATGGGTCTCGTCGTCACCACGAACTCCTCGACCCTCGTGAACAAGGGGCTGGAGGTCATCGAGGCGCACCTGCTGTTCGACGTGCCCTACGACCGGATCGACGTCACGGTGCATCCGCAGTCCGTCATCCACTCGATGGTCGAGTTCGTCGACGGCTCCACGATCGCCCAGGCGTCGCCTCCGGACATGCGCCTCCCGATCTCGCTCGGGCTCGGCTGGCCCGACCGCGTGCCCGAGGTGGGGACGCCACTCGACTGGACCGCGGCGCACACGTGGACGTTCGAGCCGCTCGACGGCGAGGCGTTCCCGGCTGTGGCACTGGCGAAACGCGTCGGGATGGCGGCGGGGACCTATCCCGCCGTCTTCAATGCGGCGAACGAGCAGGCGGTCGCCGCATTCCACGCCGGAGCGATCGGTTACCTCGACATCCTCGGAACGGTGGAGCGGGTGGTCGACGCGCACGTCCCGTCGGGCGAATTGACGCGCGAGTCGCTGGCCCACGCCGAGCAGTGGGCCCGGGCGAAGGCCGACGCGATCATCCGCGCCGGCTGATCGCTGCACGCTGACAGCCGGCGCATAGGGTTCGCGGAGCCGCTTCGCGGTCCGTTCCAAGGCGCGCACCGCTAGCCTGAACCCGTGGAATCCGTGCTCCTCTTCGTGCTGGGCGTCGTCATCATCCTGATCGGCGTCGCTCTGTCGATCGCGCTGCATGAGATCGGCCACCTCGTCCCGGCCAAGCTGTTCGGCGTCAAGGTCACCCAGTACATGATCGGCTTCGGCAGGACGCTGTTCTCGTTCCGGCGCGGCGAGACCGAGTACGGCGTGAAGGCCATCCCGCTCGGCGGCTACATCTCGATGATCGGGATGTTCCCGCCCGGCAAGGCCGGCGGCCGCGGGCGCAACGCGACGACCGGCTTCATGCAGCAGATGGCTCAGGATGCGCGCACGGCGAGCTCGGAGACGGTCGCGGTCGGCGAGGAGGACCGGACCTTCTACCGGCTCCCGGTCTGGAAGCGCATCGTCATCATGTTCGGCGGCCCGTTCATGAACCTCCTCATCGGCGTGCTCCTGTTCGGCGTGCTGCTGATGGGCTTCGGCGCACCGCAGAGCTCCACCACGGTCGCGTCGGTCAGCCAGTGCGTGCTCCCCGCGACCAGCACGAGCCAGACTTGCCCGGCGGACGCGACGCAGGGTCCTGCGGCCGCGGCAGGGCTGAAGCCGGGCGATACCATCGTCAGCATCGACGGCACGAAGATCTCGTCTTGGGCGCAGTCCACCGCGATCATCCGGAAGGCCGCGGGTCAGACGCTCACGGTGGTGCTCAGCCGGGACGGCGAGCAGCGCACGGTCCAGCTCACGCCGGTGATCAACAAGGTGGCGAAGACCTCCGCCAACGGAACCGTCGTCAAGAACGCCGCCGGCGACATCGAGACGCTCACCGTCGGCTTCGTCGGGATCGGGCCGGTCACGAAACTGGTGCCGCAACCGCCCACCGCCGTTCTTCCCGCCGTGGGCGCCCAGACCGGGGCGGTCGTGAACGTGTTCGTCCACCTCCCGCAGCGGATGGTCGACGTGTGGAACGCGGCGTTCGGCTCCGCCCCGCGCGATCCCAACGGCCCGATCAGCGTGGTCGGGATCGGCCGAGCCGCCGGCGAGCTGACGGCGCTCGACGGGGTTCCCGCAGTGGACAAGGTCTACACGATGATCGGGATGCTCGCCTCGCTGAACATCGCCCTGTTCGTGTTCAACCTCGTCCCGCTGCTGCCGCTCGACGGCGGACACATCGCCGGCGCGCTCTGGGAGGGTCTGCGACGCACGACCGCGAAGATCTTCCGGCGGCGCGACCCGGGTCCCGTCGACATGGCGAAGCTCATGCCGCTCACGTTCGCTGTCGTGATCCTGCTGGGCGGGATGAGCGTGCTGCTGATGTACGCGGACATCGTGAAGCCGGTCAATCTGTTCGGATAGTGCACGTGCGGCCGGCCTGCGGCCAGTACCCAGCCGCCTCCCACGCAGCCGCGTAGGATTGGGGACGTGGCAGCAATCAATCTGGGGATGCCCAAGGTCCCCGAAACTCTCGCCCCCCGTCGCAAGTCCCGCCAGATCCGTGTGGGCAAGGTGCTGGTCGGTGGCGACGCACCCGTCAGCGTCCAGTCGATGACCACGACACCGACCACGAACATCAACGCCACGCTGCAGCAGATCGCCGAGCTGACCGCCTCCGGCTGCGACATCGTCCGCGTCGCCGTCCCGAGCCGGGACGACGCGGAGGCGCTCCCGATCATCGCCAAGAAGAGCCAGATCCCGGTGATCGCCGACATCCACTTCCAGCCGAACTACGTCTACGCGGCGATCGACGCCGGGTGTGCGGCAGTGCGCGTGAACCCCGGCAACATCCGCAAATTCGACGACCAGGTCGCCGAGATCGCCCGGCGTGCGAAGGCGGCCGATGTCTCCCTGCGGATCGGCGTCAACGCGGGCTCGCTCGACCGCCGCCTGCTCGAGAAGTACGGCAAGGCGACGCCGGAAGCCCTCGTCGAGTCTGCGGTGTGGGAGGCCAGCCTGTTCGAGGAGCACGACTTCCACGACTTCAAGATCTCCGTCAAGCACAACGACCCGGTCGTGATGGTGAAGGCGTACCGGATGCTCGCAGAGCGCGGCGACTGGCCGCTCCACCTCGGTGTGACGGAGGCCGGCCCCGCGTTCCAGGGCACGATCAAGTCGGCGACCGCGTTCGGCATCCTGCTCGGTGAGGGGATCGGCGACACCATCCGCGTCTCGCTGTCCGCTCCGCCGGCCGAAGAAGTGAAGGTCGGCCTGCAGATCCTGCAGTCGCTGAACCTCCGCGAGCGCAAGCTCGAGATCGTCTCCTGCCCGAGCTGCGGGCGGGCGCAGGTCGACGTCTACTCGCTGGCCGACAGCGTGACCGAGGGCCTGCAGGGCATGAGCGTCCCGCTTCGCGTCGCGGTCATGGGCTGCGTCGTGAACGGCCCGGGCGAGGCCCGCGAGGCCGACCTCGGCGTCGCGAGCGGCAACGGCAAGGGCCAGATCTTCGTCAAGGGCGAGGTCATCAAGACGGTTCCGGAGTCGGAGATCGTCGCGACGCTGATCGCCGAGGCGAACCGCCTGGCCGAAGAGATGGGCGACACCACGTCCGGCGAGCCGTCGGTCACCGTCGGCGCGCACTGACCCCGGTCGGCCGGTTCCTCCTCAGGGACCGACCGGTTCGAAGGCGACGCGCCCGGTCTGGATGTCGGCGGCGGTCACCCGCAGGCGCACGCGGTCGCCGGGGCTGACCCCGTCGGCCCGCGGCGCCGACGCGCTCACCGCCGGATCGTCGAGCTGGACGAGCACGGTTCCGTTGCGTACGGCCAGCACCGTCGCGTCGAGCTCGACGCCGATCCGGGAGCTGAGCAGCGCTGCCTCCACCCGATCCACGGCTCCCGCATCCACCTGGGCCGCGAGCCGGGACGACGCCCCCATGATCGACGGGAGCTCGCCGAGCGAGTCCCGCGCCCAGGCGGGGACCGGCCGCCGTCCGGCGCACAGGGCCTCGCAGATGACGAGCGCCCAGCGGTCGGCGAGGCGGCGGAGCGGCGCGGTGACGTGCGCGTACGGCGCCGCGATCGCGGCCTGCTGCGGGTCTTCGGGCACCGTGCCGTCAAAGACGACGTAGCCGGCGCCCCGGAACAGCGCGGTGGCCGCCTGCAGCACGGCCGCGGCCCGCGGGTGGGCCGGGTCGAGCGTCCGCAGGTATTCGCCGTAGGGCATCGTCTCGCTCCAGGGGAGCCCGAGCGCGACCGTCTGCGTCCGGAACGCGGTGAACGCGTCGTCGCTCGGAGCGGGCATGGTGCGCAGGATGCCGATCCGAGCCTCCAGCATCAGGCTCGCCGCGGCCATGCCGGCGAGGAGCGAGAGCTGGGCGTTCCACTCCTCCACGGGGAGGGAGGCCCGTCGTTCGAGAGCGTAGGTGCCGTCCCGGACGACCACTTCTTCGTCCGGCGTGTTGAGGCTCGCGCCCCCGCGTTCCCGCTCGCACGCGATGCGCGCAGGGCCGACCTCGCGCAACAGGGCGAGCTCGGGCGGCGCGGACCCGTCGTCGAGCGCGGCCTGGGCCTCGGCGCAGCTCCACTGGCGGCGAGACCGGATGCGCGCACGCGTCACCCGCGCGGCGGTCTGGCGACCGCCGGCGTCGAGCGTGATGTCCCAGACGAACGCGCCCCGCACCACGCCCGGCAGCAGCGAGCCCGCGTTCTCGCCGATGGCAGCAGGGTGCAGCGGGACGCGGCCATCCGGCGCGTAGATCGTCTGGCCGCGGCGCCGCGCCTCTCCGTCGACGGCGCCGCCCGGCGTCACGAGCGCCGGAACGTCGGCGATCGCGTACAGCACGCGGAAGCCGTCCGGGGTGCGCGAGAGGTGGAGGGCCTGGTCGAGGTCGGTGGATCCCGCCGGATCGATGGTCAGGAACGGCACATCCGTGAGGTCCGCCTCGGGCAGCGGCGGTCGGGAGGCAATAGCCTCCGCCTCAGCCTCGACCTCCGGGGGGAAGCCGTCCGGCAGGTTCAGTTCGCGGCGAAGCGCCGCCAGGGAGGCAGCCAGGGGCGCAGCGGCGGGGGAGTCGGAGACGCGGGTCCGGCGGTCGGCCATGCCGCCCACCCTAGCCCCGGCCCATTAACATGGAACGGTGCCTACTCGCTTGAGCAACTACTTCCTCCGCACCCTTCGTGAAGACCCCTCCGACGCCGAGGTCACCAGCCACCGCCTGCTGGTCCGCGCCGGTTACATCCGGCGCCAGGCTCCGGGCATCTTCGCGTGGCTGCCGCTGGGGCTACGGGTCAAACAGAAGATCGAACGGATCATCCGCGAAGAGATGGCCGCCGCAGGAGCGCACGAGGTGCACTTCCCCGCGCTGCTTCCTCGGGAGCCGTACGAGGTGACGGGCCGCTGGGACGAGTACGGCGAGGGACTCTTCCGCCTGCAGGACCGCAAGGGCGCCGACTACCTCCTCGCGCCCACGCACGAGGAGGTCTTCACGCTGCTCGTGAAAGATCTGTACTCGTCGTACAAGGACCTTCCGCTGACCATCTTCCAGATCCAGGACAAGTACCGCGACGAGGCTCGTCCGCGTGCCGGACTCCTCCGCGGCCGCGAGTTCACGATGAAGGACGCGTACTCGTTCGACTACACGGACGCAGGACTCGAGGCGAGCTACATGGCGCAGCGCGACGCCTACGAGCGGATCTTCACGCGGCTCGGGCTGTCCTACGTCATCGTCCAAGCCGACGCCGGGGCGATGGGAGGGTCGCGGTCGGAGGAGTTCCTCCACCCGACTCCTGTCGGAGAGGACACCTTCGTCCGCTCGCCCGGCGGGTATGCGGCGAACGTGGAGGCGTTCACCACGACCCCTCCGCCCGCGCGCTCCTACGAGAAGCTCACCCCGCCCGAGGTGCTCGACACGCCGGGCTCGCCGACCATCCAGTCGCTCGTCGACGTCGCGAACGAAAAGCACCCGCGTCCGGACGGGCGCGCCTGGACCGCTGCCGACACGCTGAAGAACGTGGTCCTCGCGCTGACGCAGCTCGACGGCACCCGCGAGCTGGTCATCGTCGGCCTGCCCGGTGACCGCGAGGTCGACATGAAGCGCGCCGAGGTCGCTTTCGCCCCCGCCGAGGTGGAGGCCGCAGGCGACACCGACTTCGCGAAGCACCCTGGACTCGTCAAGGGTTACATCGGGCCGTGGTCGCCCGAGGGAGCGGTGCTCGGCGAGACGTCCGCGACGGGCATCCGCTACCTGGTCGACCCGCGGGTCGTCGACGGCTCGGGCTGGATCACCGGTGCGAACGTCGAGGGCAAGCACGTCTTCGGCCTGGTCGCCGGCCGCGATTTCACCTGGGACGGCGTCGTGGAGACCGCCGAGGTGAAGCCCGGCGACGAGGCACCCGACGGGTCGGGCCCGGTGGAGCTCGCGCGCGGCATGGAGATCGGGCACGTCTTCCAGCTCGGCCGCAAGTACGCGGATGCTCTCGGGCTCAAGGTCCTCGACGAGAACGGCAAGCTGGTCACCGTCACGATGGGCTCGTACGGCATCGGCGTCACGCGCATCCTGGCGATCATCGCGGAGGAGAACAACGACGACCGTGGTCTCGTCTGGCCGGAATCCGTCGCGCCCTTCGACGTCCACGTCGTCGCCGCCGGTCGCGATGCGATCGCCTACGAGGTTGCCGAGGAGATCGTGGCGCAGCTAGAAGACGCCCGTCTCGATGTGCTGTACGACGACCGCCCGAAGGTGTCGCCCGGCGTCAAGTTCGGCGATGCCGAGCTGATCGGTGTTCCGCGTGTCCTGGTGGTGGGCCGCGGTGCCGCCGACGGCGAGGTCGAGCTGTGGAACCGGCGCACCGGCGACCGGCGGACGCTTCCGAGCGCCGAGGCGATCGCCGAGCTGACCGCCTGACCGCAAGCGGGCAGACGCCTCGCCCGGTCAGGCGGTCGAGGCGTCGTCGCCCGCGATCTCGACGTGGATGCGGCGGAGGTCCTCGACGAGCGACCCGATGAGCACCCAGTGCCGGGGGTCCGGCGTGGCGACGGTCAGCGGGGCTGTCAGGACCGGCACGCCCGCCGACTCGTCGCCCTGCTCGCTGATCGGCTCGTCGGGGTCGCTCGCGAGCAACCGCAGATCGTGGGCGGCGCGATGGAGTTCGTCCGCGATAGCGTGGATGGTCGGCTCGGCGGCGAGGCTGTCGTCGTAGTGGTCGTGGAACGCCCGGGTCATGCCGAGTGTCCGGTTGATGAGGGGCCGCAGGCTGTCGAACAGGTGCAGGTCGCGCTCGAGGTGGGCGCGATGGGTCCGCTGCCGGGGATTCAGCGAGAGGCTCTCGTCCGCGGCGTTCAGCGCCGTCTGCGCCTTCGCCTCCATCGGACGCAACAGCCGCGCCTCGATCAGCAGCGCATCCAGCTCGGCCCGCGTCTGGTTCGCCCCGAGGGCGTCCGCAAGGCGGTCCAGAGTCGCAGCCGTCTCCATCCCGAGCGCCACCACCGATTGCCGCGCCGGGGCGGTGAGCACCGGAGGGACGATCGCCACGTTGACGACGACACCGACGGCCGCCCCGAGAATCGTCTCGATGATCCGGGCGAGCGCGTATTGCGGGTCGGACGCTCCGATCGCGAGCACGAGCATGGCGGTGATGGGCACCTGATTCGCGGTCCCGGGCGCGAGCCGGAGCGCCCAGGCGAGAAGAACGGACACGACGACGGCCAGCAGGACGATCCAGCTATTGGTGCCGAACGCCAAGCCGATCAGGTAGGCGACCACCACGCCTCCGATCACCCCGAGGGAGCGTTCGATCGCACGCCCCACCGACTGGTTGACGCTCGGCTGCACCACGAGGAGCGCCGCGATCGTGGCGAAGATCGGCAGCTCGCCGTGGACGAATACGCTCGCGAGTCCCCACGCTGCGACCATCGCGACCGCGGTCTTCACCACCTGGAGGAACGGGGCGCGCGTGCTGGCCCGGATGGTGGCGGGCAGTGCGATGCCGGCGGGGAGTCGGCGGCGGGTCGAGCTGGTGCGTGCCACCCCTCAACGCTACCCGGCGTAGCGGGCGTACGCCGTCGCGGCCCGCTGCAGCCGCCGCTCTCGCGCCGCGGACAGCGGCGCGAACGGCACGGGCACGACCTTCGTGCCCTCGCGGCGCCAAGTGCCGACGACGCGGCCGCCCGCGACGATGAGGGGCTGGAAGATACCGTTATTGCCCGGCACGATCAGTTCGAAGTGCTCGTCGTCGAGGATCGGCGATCGGTCCTGGTAGCCGAGCAGGTACTCGTCGAAGGCAGGCAGCAGATGCACCGCATCCTTCTCGGCACGGGTCGCCGGAGTCGCTGCGGCCCGGTCGGCCAGTTCTCTGGTGACCAGGTACTCCACCCCGTCCGTCTCGATGGACGTGACGGCGTCGCCGAGGACGGCCAGAGCGGTCTTGGCCCCCGCGACGGTGCCTTTCGTCCACCAGACGAAGTCGCGCACCGTCGCCGGGCCGTGCCCGGTCAGGTAGCGCAGCAGGAACTGCGCCACCGCCTCGTCCGCATCGAGTGCAGGCGGAGCGGGCGCCCACTCGTCGAGCAGCACCAGCGCCTGGGTCGGGTTGCCGTTGGCCGATCGCACGACCGGGCCCCAGCACAGAAGTCCGGTCTGCGCCAGGAAGTAGATCAGGTGGTAGCCGCGCTGACCCGTCGTCGCGATCCCGGCCGCCTCCCAGACCGCCATCAGGTCGGCACGGCCGATGCTCCCGCCTCCGGTCAGCGTCGCAGTGACCACCTCTGCTGCGCGCTCGAAGTCGGCGGCCTCGAGGCCGAGCTGCTGCTGGCGGCGGCCCAGGCTCGCGACCATCCGGTCCATCGTCACCGACAGCATCCAGCGCAGGTCTTCCGGCGGAACGAAATGGAGCGTTCCCCGCATCGGCCATGAGCGGATGATGCGGCCGGCGTCGAGGTCGGCCAGCACGTCGCTCAGGGTCGCGCCCGTGGTGCGGACCGCGAGGGCCCAGCATCCCGCCGCGAAGTCCTGCCCTTGCAGCGCGAGCAGCCGGCGCCCGGCCGCCGCCGGATCGGGCTCGTGCGGGCCGTCGATCGCCTGGGCCAGCCGTCGCATCCGCAACAGGTCGCTTCTGCTGGCGCGGACGGCGCGGGAGACGGTCATGCGGTCAAGCCTGGCAGGGACCGCCGACACGGCGCATCCACTCGCCCGGGCGCGGCTAGACCAGCCCCAGCTTCGTGAGCTGCTCGCTGAGACCGGCGCCGTCCGGAGCGTAGACCCAGGGCGTGCCGGACAGCTCGCTGTGCTTGTCGGCCTTCGAGCGGCCACCGGCGAGCACCGCCTCGCCGCTGGACAGCTGGCGGATGGCCACGGCGGTGACACTGTCCGGGTGCTCGACCGTGAACTCGCCATACAGGTCTTCGTCGTGCTGTCCGTCGTCGCCGATCAGCAGCCACTTCACGCCGGGGAACTCCTGCGCGAGCCGTTCGAGGCTCGTGCGCTTGTGCTCGCGTCCGCTCCGGAACAACCGGTCGTGCGTCGGTCCCCAGTCGGTGAGCAGCAGGGGCCCGGCCGGGAACAGGTTGCGCGAGAGGAAGCGCGTCAGCGTCGGGGCCACGTTCCAGGCACCGGTCGAGAGGTAGACGACAGGTGCTCCGGGATGCGCCGCCGCGAGACGCTCCAGGAGCACCGCCATGCCGGGGGTGGGCACGCGGGCGTGCTCGTCGAGGACGAACGTGTTCCACGCGGCGAGGAAGGGCCGGGGGAGCGCGGTGACCATCACGGTGTCGTCCACGTCCGAGACGACCCCGAAGCTGGCCTTCGGGTCGACGATGAAGATCGGGGCTTCGAACACGCGCGTCGATTCCGAGGTGGACAGCCGGACGGTGTGCCAGCCGGGAGTGAGCTGCACGGGGATGACCGTGTCGATGACACCCCCGCGGTCGGTGGTCACTTCGTGGAGGTCGCCCTCGATCTCGACGGTGACGCGAGTCTGGGCGAGCGGGACGCTGACGAACGACCGCCAGCCGCGGACCGACTCCTCGCGCTTGCGGTGGAGCCGCTCGGCCCGGCTGCCCGGCCGCGGATCCTTCGCGAGCACGACCCGGCCCAGGATGCGCGCCCAGCTGGGCGCGCCGTAGCCGGCGTACGGCACGACGGTCGCCAGCAAGCCGCGCTTGCGCCCGCGACGTGCCCGGAATTCGTGGAAGGCGTCCTCGATGCGGGCGGCCCGGTGCATGATCGGCTCGACGGCTGCGTTGCGGCGGCTGACGGGGTCGCCGGAGACCTTCTCGGGTCCTGGGTCGGGGGAGGTCATCTGATCCATTTTCTCATGGAGTGAAGGTCCATGCGAATGCATCCCCCAGATCTGGGGGACTTTTCTGCGGCGCGTCTCAACCTAATCCCCAGCGGAAGTGAGGTTTCCACGAATATGATCGGGTCAGTGCGACGGATGCACGTCGCCGGGCTGGGGACCCGCAGCACCGTATTATCCGACTGAAAGAAGGAGTCGCCCTCGTGCCCATCAACGATCTGGTCGCCGGACAGAGCCCCGTCGGAGCGCCACTCGTCCGCACGGAGCCCATCCAGGAGCGCAGCGCCGCGCGCATCGACGCGCTGCTCGACGCGGCCGCCGAAGTGGTCGATGAGATCGGCTTCGACCGGCTCACCACGGCCATGGTCGCGGAGCGCGCCGGCGCATCCATCGGCACCGTCTACCGCTACTTCCCGGACCGCATCGTGCTGCTGCAGGCGTTGCGCGACCGGGCCCTGCTGCGCTACCGGCACTCGGTCGTCGCGGCGATCCACGCCCAGGCGCCGGAGCACTGGTGGAACGCGGTGGAGGCGGCCATCGACGCCTTCGTCGACATGTTCCGCACCGAGCGCGGGTTCCGCATCATCCGTTTCGCCGACGCCGAGCGGGCGGGCGTCCCGGAGGAGGAGGTGGTCCGCGACGCGGGGTTCGCCCAGCAGTTCGCACGGATCCTCTCCGACGAGTACGGCCTGCCGGCCGGTGAAGACCTCGCATTCCGGCTCGAAGTGGTCGTCGAGATCATGGACTCGCTGATCAACCGGGCTTTCGTCGAAGATCCCGAAGGGGACGAGCGGTACATCTCGGAGGCCAGGACCGTGGCTCGCGAGTACCTCGAACGGCGCTTCGGCTCGAAGAACTGACCGTCCTTCCCGGGAATGTCGGTGGTCGGTGGCAGGTTGCCATCCACACGGCGTTGCGCTCCGAACAGAGTGCGATGCCACCGGACGGCACCGACACCGAATGAAGGGGGGCCGGCATGAGACCGACCCTGAACGTCACGATTCGTCGCAACTCATTGCCAAATCGGCGCTCTGCTGTTTGGCTGAGTGTGATGGTTGCCTCACTCTCCGTGCCCCCGCGCGACGCCCCGAACACAGCCAGCCGCATGGCGACCCGCACCGCGGGAGTGCTCTCGTGATCGAGTTCCGCGATGTCACGAAGCGTTTCCCGGACGGGACGCTGGCGGTTGACGACTTCTCGCTCGTCATTCCGTCGCGCAAGATCACGGTGCTCGTCGGCTCCTCGGGCAGCGGCAAGACGACCATCCTGCGCATGATCAACCGGATGGTCGACCCGACCTCCGGGCACATCGAGATCGACGGTGAAGACGTGCTGGCGCTGAAGCCGGTGGCGTTGCGCCGGTCGATCGGGTACGTCATGCAGAACTCCGGCCTCCTGCCGCACCGGAAGGTGGTCGACAACATCGCCACCGTGCCGTTGCTCAAGGGCGTGAAGAAGAAGGATGCGCGCGAGCGTGCGCTCGAACTGATGGACACGGTGGGCCTGGAGCGCTCGCTCGCCGACCGGTACCCGAGCCAGCTCTCCGGTGGCCAGCAGCAGCGCGTCGGCGTCGCTCGCGGGCTCGCCGTCGACCCGAACATCCTGCTCATGGACGAGCCCTTCGGCGCGGTCGACCCGATCGTCCGCGACGACCTCCAGAACGAGCTGCTGCACCTGCAGCGCGATCTCGACAAGACCGTGGTATTCGTCACGCACGACATCGACGAAGCGTTCAAGCTCGGCGACCAGGTCGTCATCTTCCGGAAGGGCGGCATCGTCGCCCAGAAGGGGACTCCGGCCGAGATCCTGGCGAACCCGGCCGACGACTTCGTCGCGTCGTTCGTCGGCGCCGACCGCGGCCGCCGCGCCCTGCACGTCGAGGAGACGCCGACTGGTTCGGTGCTCGTCGACAGCGACGGGCGCCCCGCGGGCGTTCTTACGGGCGCGCCGCTCGGCGCGGGCCGTTCCTCCGAGGCAAAGGCCGCGACCGTTTCGGTCGCGGGTGCTCCGGCGCAGGGTGAGGACGCGTCGTGAGCTTTCTGTGGTCGAACTTCGACCAGGTCTGGAATCTCACGGTCTCCCACGTCTGGCTGGCGGCGCTTCCGATCGTCATCGGATTCATCGTTGCGCTGCCGATCGGCTGGGTGGCGAACCGCTACCGGTTGAGCAGGGGCGTGCTGCTGACGATCGGCGGCATCCTGTACACGATCCCCTCGCTGCCGCTGTTCTTCGCCATGCCGGCGATCATCGGCACGCAGATCCTGTCCCCGGTGAACGTGGTCATCGCGCTGAGCATCTATGCGGTCGCGCTGATGGTGCGTACGGTCGCCGACGCACTGGCCTCGGTGCCGGGTGATGTGCTGCAGTCGGCGACGGCTGTCGGGTTCTCCGGCTGGGGGCGGTTCTGGGCGGTCGAGCTCCCGCTCGCAGGGCCCGTGCTGCTCGCGGGCCTCCGCGTCGTCTCCGTGAGCACGGTCAGCCTCGTCAGCGTCGGCGCGCTGCTCGGTGTGCCGAACCTCGGTCAGCTGTTCACCGACGGCCTCAACCGGTCGTACACCGAAGAGGTGGCGGTGGGCATCATCCTGATCATGGTGGTGGCCCTGGTCTTCGACCTGGTCCTGGTGGGGCTCGGCCGCCTGCTGATGCCCTGGGCGCGCTCCGACCGGCGGTCGAACCGGTTGAGCCGCCGCGCGGCCATGAGGGCGGTGACCGGCGCATGACCGACATCGTCGCCGCCTTCGGCTGGCTCCTCGATCCCGCGAACTGGTCGGGCCCGAGCGGCATCCCGGTCCGGCTCGGCGAGCACATCGTGTACTCGCTGCTGACGCTGCTGCTCGCGGCGATCATCGCTCTGCCGATCGGCTTCGCCATCGGGCACTCGGGGCGGTTCCGCGGGCTCGCCGTCGGTGTGTCCGGTGCCCTGCGCGCGCTCCCGACCCTGGGGCTCGTCGTCTACCTGGCCCTGATCACGACGAACCTGACGATCGTGCCTCCGCTGATCGCGCTGACGATTCTCGCCATCCCGCCCATCCTGGCCGGCGCCTACTCCGGGCTGGAGTCGGTCGACCGGGCGCCGATCGATGCAGCGCGAGCCATCGGCATGACCGGCTGGCAGGTGTTCGCCAAGGTGGAACTCCCGCTGGCACTGCCGCTCGTGATCGGCGGCATCCGCTCGGGCGCTCTGCAGGTGATCGCCACCTGGACCGTCGCCGCGATCCTGCCCGTGGGCGGCCTCGGCCGCTTCCTGTTCGACGGCATCGCCGTGCAGAACTATCCCGAGATCCTCGGCGGCTCGATCATCGTCGTCGCGCTGGCGCTGGTGTCCGACGGGCTGTTCGCCATCGTCCAGCGCCTCGTCGTGCCGCGCGGCGTCCTCGCCGGGCGCGTGCGCGACACGACCGAGGGCGACTCCCGGCGCGAGCGTGCCGCGGTCACCGAGAGCGCGCCCACCATCTGACCCATCCGTTCTTCCCTCCCTACGCAAACCGAGAGAACCCCGTCACCCGCGGGAAACCCAAGAGAAGAGAAATCATGTTCGCATCCAAGAAGAGCCGCATCGCGGCCGGCGTCCTCGCCGCTGGAGCGCTCGTCGCGCTCAGTGCCTGCTCATCCGGTGGCGGCGCGTTCAGCAGCGACAAGGCCACCTCGTCCTCCGACACCGTCACGGTCGGCTCGGCCGCGTTCGGCGAGTCCGAGATCCTCATGCAGATCTACGGCCAGGCTCTGGCGGCCAACGGCGTCAAGGTGTCGTACAAGCCGAGCATCGGCCAGCGCGACGTCTACCTGAAGGCGCTGCAGGACGGCTCCATCGACCTCATCCCCGAGTACAGCGGCAACCTGCTCCAGTTCTATGACAAGAACAGCACCGCGACCTCGAGCGAGGACGTGATCGCCGGGCTGCAGAAGGCACTGCCGAAGGGCTACGAGGTGCTCGAGCAGTCGGAGGCGCAGGACGCCGACTCCTACAACGTCACCAAGGAGTTCTCCGAGAAGAACGGCGTCACGAGCCTCGATGACCTCAAGAAGGTCACCGACCCGCTGACGGTGGGCGCGAACCCCGAGTTCGCGACGCGGCCTTACGGCATCCCGGGCCTGAAGTCGGCGTACGGCGTCACCGCGACGCTCAAGCCGATCAGCGACTCCGGCGGCCCGCTGACCGTCGCGGCGCTGAAGAACGGCGACGTGCAGCTGGCCGACATCTACACGACGACCCCGGCGATCAAGGACAACGGCTTCGTCACCCTGAAGGACCCGAAGAACCTGATCGCCGCGCAGAACATCGTGCCGCTGATCAACAGCTCGAAGGCGTCGGACAAGGTCAAGGAGGTCCTCAACAAGGTCTCCAAGGAGCTCACCACCGACGACCTGATCGTCATGAACGGCGAGAACCAGGGCGACAGCAAGACGCAGCCCGACGCGGTCGCCAAGAAGTGGCTGCAGGAGCACCCCATCAAGTAATGCTCCATCCTGCTCGCTGAAGCGGCGGTCCCGACTCGGGGCCGCCGCTTTCGTGTCCCGCGCACCCCATCCGCGAGATTTGCGCCAAATCGCGGTTATGGAGCCGCCAGAACCGCGATTTGGCGCAAATCTCGCGAAGGGAGCAGGGGAGCCGGGCTACGAGAAGAGGATCACGAGGGGCGGCACGACGACGAGGAGCACCGTCGCTGCGACGACGGCGAAGCGCAGCAGGGGGCCGACGGTCCGGCCGCCCGGCACCAGCCGCTCCTCCCGCGCCATGAGTGCCGCCCGGCGCTGCTCGGGCGTCCGCCGGTCCTTCGGCGCACCCAAGGTCGCGCCGGCCGAGCCGGTCTCGTCGACGCGGCGGATCGCCTCGGCCAGCACGGCGTCGCCGCTCGTCCGCCGGGCCGTGTCATCGCTGAGCATCTCCAGCAGCAGGGCGACGGCGTCCTGCGCCCGGGTGGCGATCGGGAACCAGGGGAGCGAGCGCTTCCACGAGCGGAACGCGTCCAGCAGCAGGTGGTGCTTCTGCCGCAGGTGGGCGCGCTCGTGGGCGACGACCGCGTCGAGCTCTGCGGGCGAGAGCAGGTCGATCATGCCCTCCGACAGCACCGTCACACTACGGGCGCCCGGCAGGCAGTAGGCGGCGGGCGCGGGATGCTCGATGACCCGGGTGCTCGGGGCGTCCGGCAGCGGCGACGAGAGCAGCCGAAGCAGCTCCATGTGCCGGTGACGCTGGTTGCGGCTCCGCACCGAGGTGAGCGCGAGGTTCAGGATGAGATGCGCGGTCAGCAGGATCGCCGCACTCAGCAGGAAGGCATTGAGCAGGCTGGCCTCGGGCGGCAGCGGCCCGTGGAACAGCGAGGCCGCAGCGCCCTGGATCCGCGTCCACAGGTCGTCGCCGAAGGGCAGCAGTCCGGCGAGCAGCAGCGAGCCGATCATCGAGATGCCACCCGCGAGTGCGATCGACTGCCACAGCGCGACCGCGAGCACAGGGGCCGCCGACGGCCACTTCGCCCGGGCGAGCAGCAGCGGAACCGGCCAGGCGAGGGCGATCGCGAGCGCTCCGAGGAAGATCGCCCCGGCGAGCGGAGCGACGGGGTCGGTGCTCACACGCTGCGCGCGTCGAGGAGGCGGCGCAGCATCGCGGCCTCGGACTCGTCGACCGAGCCCACGAAGTAGGCGAGCGCCTCCGTGCGGTCGGAGGAGGACTCCAGCACTTCGCGCATGAGGTCGGCGACGTGTCCGGCCCGGCTGAGGGCGGCCACATAGAGGTGCGGGCGGGCCTCGCGGTCGCGTGCCACGAAGCCTTTGGACTCCAGGCGCGAGAGCACGGTGAGGATGGTGGTCAGCGCCGGTGCCTTCCCTGTCGGGCGTTCCGTCGCTAACTTGTCGCGTAGTTCGCCCGCCGTGATGGGGGCGCCGCCGTCCCACAGAGCGTCCATGACCGCCCGCTCGAGTTCTCCGAGATTCGCCACAGATCAAGGGTAGCGCGAACAGGCTGGGAATGTTCTACACTCTGTAGAAGTGGAAGTTCTACGTTGCGTAGAACGGATCGGGAGGAACGCACGTGAATGAACTGCTGGACCCGCTCCTGCTGTCGCGCTGGCAGTTCGGGCTCACGACGGTCTACCACTTCCTCTTCGTTCCCCTCACCATTGGGCTGGTCACCTGTACCGCCATCTTCCAGACGGCCTGGTACCGCACCGCGAAGCCGCACTACCTGCAGCTCACCCACTTCTTCGGCAAAATCTTCCTCATCAACTTCGCGATGGGAGTGGTCACCGGCATCGTCCAGGAGTTCCAGTTCGGCATGAACTGGTCGAACTACTCACGCTTCGTCGGCGACATCTTCGGCGCCCCGCTCGCTCTGGAGGGGCTCCTCGCGTTCTTCCTGGAGGCGACGTTCATCGGCCTCTGGATCTTCGGCTGGGACCGTCTCCCCAAGGGGCTGCATCTGGCCACCATCTGGGTCGTCTCGGTCGGCAGCATCCTGTCGGCCTACTTCATCCTCGCGGCGAACGCCTTCATGCAGAACCCGGTCGGGTACCACCTCAATCAGGCGAAGGGACGCGCGGAGCTCACCGACCTCTGGGCGGTCCTCACCAACAAGGTGGCGCTTGCCGCGTTCCCGCACACCATCTTCGGCTGCTTCATGGTCTCGGCCGGCCTGATCATCGCGGTCGCCGCCTGGCACCTCTCGCGCAATCGGCACCTGGAGACGATGCGCCCGGCCCTGAAATTCGGCCTCTGGCTGATGGTCGGCGCGGGCATCGGCACCGTCCTGAGCGGCGACCAGCTCGGCCTCGCGATGGTCGAGACCCAGCCGATGAAGATGGCGGCCGCCGAAGCGCTGTACAAGACCTCGACCGGGGCGGATGCGTCCTTCTCGATCTTCACGCTCGGCACGCCGGACGGTGTCCACGAGCTGTTCTCGATCCGCATCCCGTACCTGCTGTCGTTCCTGTCGACGCACACCCTCACGGGAACCGTCGAGGGCATCAACGATCTGCAGGCGCAGTACTCGCAGCTGTACGGCCCGGGCGACTACACCCCGATCATCTGGGTCACCTACTGGGCGTTCCGGTGGATGATCGGCCTCGGCTCACTGCACATCCTCATCGCCGTCGTCGGTCTGTGGCTGACGCGAAAGGGCCGGCTGCCCACCCGCCCCTGGGTGTGGAAGATCGCCATCTGGGCGATGCCGCTCTCACTCCTCGCGATGATCGTGGGCTGGATCTTCACCGAGATGGGACGGCAGCCGTGGATCGTCTTCAGTCTCATGAAGACGGCCGACGGCGTCTCGCCCGGCACCAGCGGCCTCGAGGTGCTCATCTCGCTGATCGCCTTCACGGCGATCTACGGGACGCTCGCGGTGGTCGAGTTCCGGCTCATCAAGCGCGCGGCGCAGAAGGGCCCGGCGCCGGTCGAGACCCACCTCGACGACGCGGGCGAGCCCATCCCCGTCACGACGGTCTACTAGAAGGAGCACGGCAATGGATCTCGCAGTTCTCTGGTTCGGAATCGTCGCGTTCTTCTTCGTCGGCTACTTCGTGCTCGACGGCTTCGACTTCGGGGTCGGGATGGCTCTGCCGTTCCTCGGCCGTGACGACGTCGACCGCCGCGTGATGATCAACACCATCGGCCCGGTGTGGGACCTCAACGAGACGTGGGTGATCGTCGGCGGCGCCGCGCTCTTCGCGGCCTTCCCCGAGTGGTACGCGACGCTGTTCAGCGGCTTCTACCTGGCGCTGCTGCTGATCCTGCTCGCACTCATCGTGCGCGGCGTCTCCTTCGAGTACCGTCACCAGCGCGCGGGTGCGCGCTGGAAGAAGTGGTTCGACGGGATGATCATCGTCGGCTCGGCCGTGCCGGCGTTCCTCTGGGGTGTCGCGTTCGCGAACATCGTGCAGGGCGTGGCGCTGGATGCGAACCACGACTACACCGGCAGCCTGTTCGATCTGCTCAACGGGTATGCGCTGCTCGGCGGGCTGACGACCCTCCTGCTGTTCTTCACCCACGGCGTGGTGTTCATCTCGCTCAAGACCGACGGGGACCTCCGCCTGCGGGCGCGGCGGCTCGCCACGCGCTCGGGGCTCGCTGCCATCGTGGTGGCCGCGGCCTTCCTCGGCTGGACGGCGCTGTCGCACTTCTCGCCGGTGTTCCTCGCCCTGGCGGTGTTCGCAGCGGTGGCCTTGATCGCCTCGTGGATCGCCAATCTGCGGGGGCTGGAGGGCTGGTCGTTCGGGTTCATGGCGGCGACCATCGCCCTCGCCGTGGTGTCGCTGTTCGCCGCGCTGTTCCCCGACGTGATGCCGTCGTCGCCGAACCCGGAGAACAGCCTGACGATCGCGAATGCGTCCAGCTCGCAACTGACACTGACGATCATGACCTGGGTGGCCGGCTTCTCCCTGCCGCTGATCCTGGTGTACCAGGGCTGGACCTACTGGATCTTCCGCAAGCGCGTGACGCGTGACCACATCCCGCAGGAACCCGGCGACGCCACGCCCGCGGACGGCGAGCCGCGGCGCCCCGTGACGGCCTGACATGCGCCCGCTCGATCCACGTCTCCTCCGTTACGCGTCTGCGACGCGCGGAACCCTCGCCGCCGGGGGACTGCTCGCGCTGCTGCAGACCGCATCCATCGTCGCGTTCGCCTGGCTGGTCACCGACGTGATCGTGCGGGCGATCGCGGGGGAGCCGCTGGTGACACTGAGCGGCACGCTGGCCGTGCTGGCCGTCGTCGTCGCGGTGCGGGCGGTGCTGACGTGGGCCGTCGATGCGGTCGCCGCGCGCGGGGGAGCCCGGGTCGTCGGCCAGGTGCGCGAACGCGTGGTCGCCGCCATCGGGCGCCTCGGACCGGGATGGGTCTCCCGCCGCCGTTCGGCCGAGGTCACCCTGGTGGCCGGGCACGGGATGGACGCGCTCGACGGCTACTTCGCCACCTACCTGCCGCAGCTGATCGCGACGGCGGTCGCGACGCCGCTGCTCGTTCTGACCATCGGATGGCGGGATCTGACGAGCGGGATCATCCTCATCGTCACTCTGCCGCTCATCCCGCTGTTCATGGTGCTGGTCGGCTGGGCGACGCAGGCGGCGCAGAAGCGGCAATGGCGGGCACTGTCCGTGCTGTCGAGCGGCTTCCTCGACGTCGTCGCCGGGCTCGCGACGCTCAAGCTGTTCGGGCGGCAGCACCGCCAGGAGGCGCGCATCCGCCGGGTGAGCGAGGAGTACCGCGTGCACACGATGCGCGTGCTCCGGATGTCGTTCCTCTCGGGGTTCGTGCTGGAACTCGCAGCCAGCCTGTCCGTCGCAGTGATCGCGGTGACGATCGGGTTGCGGTTGCTCGGCGGGTCGCTCGACCTCTCGGTCGGGCTGTTCGTGCTGCTGCTCGCACCGGAGGCGTTCCTGCCGTTGCGGAAGGTCGGCGCGGCCTATCACGCGGCGGCCGAGGGGATCGAGGCGGCGGCGAATGCGTTCGCGATCATCGAGGAGGCGGAGGCGGAGGCGGAGGCGGTTGCAGAGCCGGGTGCAGAGGCGGTTGCGCACACCCCGGCTGCGTCGCAGCCCTCCGATCGCGGCGGGCTCGTGTTCGAGGACGTGCACATCGACTACGACGGCCGGAGCGTGGTGGATCGCTTCAGCGCGGCCGTCCCGCCCGGCACCTTCGCCGTGCTGCAGGCACCCAGCGGTGCGGGCAAGTCCAGCCTGATCGGGGCTCTCCTCGGCTTCGTGCCGGCGACGGGACGCCTGGAGGCCGGCGGTCGGTCCGATCCGGCCGGACGCCGGGACGCAGTGGCCTGGTCGGGCCAGCGCCCGGGGCTGTCGGCCGGGACCGTCGCCGAGAACGTCGCGTTGGGAGAAGCAGCCGACGCATCACGGATCGTGACCGCACTCCGAGCGGCGGCGGCTCCGGAGCTCGACCCTCAGCTGGTCCTCGGCCCGGGAGGGGTCGGGGTCTCCGGAGGCCAGGCGCAACGGATCGCCGTCGCGCGCGCCTTGTACCGGCTGCGGTCCCGCGGCTGCGCTGTGGTCGTCCTCGACGAGCCGACCTCGGCGCTGGATGCCGCCACCGAGCAGGAGCTGCTGCGGTCGTTGCGCCGCGTGGCGGCGGAGGGTGCTGCGGTGCTGGTGGTCAGCCACCGCGCGGCCGTGGCCGAGGCGGCGGACGTCGTGCTGACGATCCCGGCGCGAGACGGGGCCGAGCCGGACGGCTCCGCTGAGGGCGCGGCTCTGACCGACGCCACGACGGAGGTGGCGACCAGTGTCCGCTGAGACGATCGCACGCGCCGCCGCGGTGGATACTGGGGAGCCGGCCGACGCGGCCGATCGCGCCGAGGTGCGCCGCATCCTGCGTCTGGCGATCCCGCCGGCAGGCCGCCTCTGGGCAGCGATCGGGTTCGGTGTCCTGGGCGGCAGCAGTGCCGTCGCGCTGCTCGGGGTGTCCGCGTGGCTCATCACCCGTGCGTCGGAACAGCCCGCGCTGATGTACCTGTCGATGGCAATCGTCGGCGTGCGCGCCTTCGCGCTGGGTCGCGCGCTCTTCCGGTACCTGGAGCGGCTCGCGGGGCACGACGCCGCCTTTCGCCAGCTCGGGACCGTTCGGGCACGGCTGTACGCGCGGCTGGAGCCGCTCGCGCCTGACGGGCTGCGTGGCGTCCGCTCCGGCGACCTGCTCAGCCGGCTCGCTGACGACGTCGACGAGCTGCAGGATCTCGCGCTCCGCGTCCTCCAGCCGCTGGTCAGCGCGGGAATCGTCGTCGTCGCCAGCGTGATCGCGGTCACCGTCATCCAGCCGGCAGCGGGCGGGGTCCTGCTGGGGGCGTTGGTGGCGGCTCTGGTCGCGGGCATCGTGGCGAACCGGTGGGCATCGGGGACGGCCGAGCGACGCGTCGCCCCGCTGCGCGGTGAACTCAACGATGCGCTCCACGACCTGATCGGCAACGTGGATGTGCTCACGGCCTACGGCGCCCTGCCGGCGGCTCAGGAGCGGGTGCGCAGGGCGAGCGAGCGGCTCACGGCGGCCGTCCGGTCGCGGGCGGCGGGGCTCGGCGTCACCGCGGGCGTGGTAACGCTTGTTGCGGGCGCGGCCACCGTGGCGGGGCTCCTCGTCAGCATCCCCGCCCTCGACGCCGGGACCATCGACGGTCCGGGACTCGCGGTGATCGCCCTCCTGCCGCTCGCGGTCTTCGAGGTCTTCGGCGCGGTGCCTCCCGCGTTCGGGGCCTTGCGGCGCGTGCACGCGAGTGCCGAGCGGATCGCCTCCGCGGTGCCATCCCGCGTGCCCGACGGGATCCCGGTGGATGCTGCCGATGCGGCGTCTGTCGTCCGATCGGATGTTCCCGAGGTTCGGCTCGAGGGCGTGTCCGCGCACTGGCCGGGCGAGACGTCGCCGGTCATCAGCGGGGTCACCCTGCGACTCCACCCCGGTGAACGTGTACTGCTCACCGGGCCGACCGGCGCCGGCAAGACAGCGCTCGCCCACGTCCTGACGCGACTCCTGGACCACGCCGGCGAGTACCGCCTCGACGGCGTGCCGACGTGTTCCCTGCGCCAGGACGATGTGCGCCGGGTCGTCGGGCTGATCGAGCAGCGCCCGTTCCTGTTCGACTCCGACCTGCGGCAGAACCTGCTGTTCGCTCGCGACACCGCGACCGACGACGAGCTCCTCGCGGTACTCGAACGGGTCGGCCTGCGCGACTGGGCGGCCGCACGCGGTGGGCTCTCCGCTCCCGTGGGCGAGCGCGGAGCGCTGGTCTCCGGCGGTCAGGCGCAGCGGATCGCGCTGGCGCGCGCCCTGCTCGCCGGCTTCCCGGTCCTGGTCGTTGACGAGCCGACGGCCAACCTGGATGCGGCCATCGGCAACGCGGTCGTCCGCGACGTGCTGCAGACCGCCGCCGAAGACGGCCGTACTGTGCTGCTGATCTCGCACACCGATGTCCCGCCCGGCCTCGTGGACCGGGAGCTACGGCTGGAGGGCGGCCGCCTCCTCCCGTGAGGTGGTGCTGTCCGTGACGGCGGGCCGCGCGCCATACTGACCGCATGAGTGACAGGGCAGCGGGGCATTCGGCGGACGACAGCGCATTCGTGCGCTTCCTCAAGCGCAAGTGGCTCGCCATCGTGCTCGTGGTGCTGCTGGTCGTCATCGCGGTGCAGAACGGGGTCGCCAACGATCAGGCGACGATCTTCGTCCTCTGGGGTCAGCTGCGGGTTCCGACGTGGCTGCTCATCGTCATCGTGTTCCTCATCGGCGGCATCACCGGGTGGGTCCTGGCGCGCAACCGGGCAGCGCGCAAGGCTCGGCGAGCGCGCTAGGTCCGGAGTTCTCGCCAGGCCCGGAGTTCTCGCCAGGCCCGGGGTCCGCGCTCAGGGGAGCGGACGCGCGAGTGCCGCGAACCGGGCGCGCCACGCGTCGGTTCGTGCGCCGTCCTGCGTCAGTGCGGGACCATCCACCCACGACGTGACGGCGCGGATGCCGTGCAACGCGTTGACCGCCCACAGCACGGCGCCGTCGAGCTCCGACGGGCGGACCTCCTCCTCCTCGACGGGAGTGGCCAGCGCCGCGGCGATGCCGCGCACCGTTCGCGCGGCCACGCTGTCGACGCGCGGGAGGGAGAACGGCGGAGCGAAGAGCGTGTCGCCTCGCCACCACAGCAGCGCCGTCGTCGCGCCGTCACTGACGCGCCCTTCGTCCAGGATCACGGCCTCCTGTGCGCCCTGTCGCTGCGCACGTTGGCGGAGGGCGCTGAGCCGGTCGATGTCGGGCCCCTTGAGGTGCGGAACCTGCCGCGGATCGGCGTCGGCGGTCGCGACGACCAGGGTCGTGGTCAGCGCGGGAGCCGGACGCAGCCGGAAGCGCAGCCGCAACGAGTCCCTGGCCCGGACCAACTCGAACCGCGGGAACCAGTCGCCGTCCCGGCGGAGGGACGCGACCGCCGCATCCCAGAAGGCATCCAGGTCGGATCCGGTGAACCCCTGCTCGCGTACGGTCTCGGCGAACCGGGCCCGGTGCAGCCGGAGCGCCAGTGCGCTGCCGTCGCGGACCAGGAAGGAGTCGGCCGCCAGCAGCTCCGTGTCGACGACCTCGCAGTCGTCGCGCACGCGCAGTTCGCCGTCGGCCCACTCGGCCAGGGTGTTCAGGGGTTCGGTGCTCTGCGCGTCCACTCGCCTAGGCTAGTGCGGTGGCCCCACCGCTCCGCGTGCTCCGGCTCGACACCTGGGTCGACCCGGCGGACGCTTTCGTGACGCTCTTCGGGGGCGAAGCGCCCAGCCGATCCACGGCCGGGATGCCCGACGCCGTCTGGCTGGACAGCGGTCCGGACGCGGTCACCGGCCGATCGTTCATCGGGACCGGGCGGATCACCGCCACCTCATCCGTCGCCGAGGGCACAGTCACGCTCGGCGGCTCGACCCGCGAGGGCCGCATCCTCGACGTCCTCGGGGAGGATCTGGCTGCGCGGCAGCAGACCGGGGCGGCCGGCTTCCCGGTGGGATGGTGGGGTCGCCTGGGCTACGAAGCGGGCGCGAGCGCCGCGGGAGCCCCGGTGGCGGCGACCGAGGGTCCCGACGCCGCGCTCCTGCTGGTGGACCGCCTGCTCGCGTTCGACCACGCCGCTCGCTCCGTGGCGGTCGTCGCGCCCGACGATGACGACGGCCGCAGCTGGACCGCCGCGACGGTGCGCGCACTGGGCGCCGCCGCGGGGGCCGCGCAGGCATACGCCGACGGCCGTCCGATCCCGGCGACCGAGGGCTCCTGGCGCCACGACGACGCGGCCTACCTCGCCGCAATCGTGTCCTGCCAGGATGCGATCCGCGCCGGCGACGCCTACCAGCTGTGCCTCACCAACCGTGCACAGGCGCGCACCGACGCCGATCCGCTCGCCGTCCACCTCCGTCTGCGCCGCTCCAGCCCCGCCCCGCACGCCGGGTATCTGCGCATCGCGGGCGAGGTGCTGGTCAGCTCGTCCCCCGAGCAGTTCCTGCGGGTGGAGGCGGACGGCCACGTCCGCACCCGTCCGATCAAGGGCACGCGCCCGCGCGGCGCGACCGTCGCCGCCGACATCGAGCTGCGGGCGGAACTCGAGGCGAGCGAGAAGGAGCGTGCTGAGAACGTCATGATCGTGGACCTCATGCGCAACGACCTGGGCCGCGTGTGCACGGTCGGTTCGGTCGAGGTCACCCACCTGCTCGCCGTCGAGAGCTACGCGCAGGTGCACCAGCTGGTGTCCACGGTCGAAGGAGAGCTGCTGCCCGGGCACGGCGCGGTGGATGCTGTGGCCGCGTGCTTCCCGGCCGGCTCGATGACGGGTGCGCCGAAGCTCAGCGCGATGCGCATCCTGAACCGGCTGGAGGAGGGCCCGCGCGGAGCGTTCGCCGGATGCTTCGGCTACCTGGCGCTGGACGGCTCCGCGGACCTCGCCATGGTGATCCGCAGCATCCACTTCGCAGGCGGGTTCGCGACGATCGGCGCGGGCGGCGGGATCACGGCACTGTCGGTGCCGGAGGAGGAGCTCGACGAGGTCCGGGTGAAGGCGACGGCGCTGCTCGCGGCGGCCGGGCTCGACATCTCCGGCGACCGGATCACGCCCACGGCGAACTGACCGCGGATCCGGGGAACGGACCGGATCATGCCGACGTTTAGTACTCTGGAGACCCGGGCCTGTCGCCCGGACCTCTTCCGTGCCGTCCGGCTCCCGGATGCGGTACGACGGAACCGAGATTGAGAGTCACGTGGCACACGAGCACCCGCAGGACGACCGCGCTCACGACGAGCGCGCGCAGTACGACTTCACGGCGATCCAGAACACCTGGCTCCCGCGCTGGGACGAGCTGCGCCCCTTCGCCACGGACGACGCGACGGACAAGCGCCCGCGCAAGTACATCCTCGACATGTTCCCGTACCCATCGGGCGACCTGCACATGGGCCACGCCGAGGCGTACGCCCTGGGCGACGTCATCGCGCGGTACTGGCGTCAGCAGGGCTTCAACGTGCTGCACCCGATCGGCTGGGACTCGTTCGGGCTGCCCGCCGAGAACGCCGCCATCAAGCGCGGGCTCGACCCGGCCGGCTGGACCAACGACAACATCGCGCAGCAGAAGGCCAGCATGCGCCGTTACGCGCCCAGCTTCGACTGGGACCGCGTGCTGCAGACCAGCGACCCGTCGTACTACCGCTGGAACCAGTGGCTGTTCCTGAAGCTGTACGAGAAGGGCCTGGCCTACCGCAAGGCGAGCCAGGTCAACTGGTGTCCCTTCGACCAGACGGTGCTGGCGAACGAGCAGGTCGTGAACGGCCGCTGCGAGCGCTGCGACAACCTGGTGACGAAGAAGAAGCTGACCCAGTGGTACTTCCGCATCACCGACTATGCGGACCGGCTGCTGGACGACCTGAACCAGCTGGAGGGCGCCTGGCCCTCCAAGGTCATCTCGATGCAGCGCAACTGGATCGGGCGCTCGACCGGCGCGGACGTCACGTTCGCGATCGAGGGCCGCGACGAGCCGGTCACGGTCTACACGACCCGACCGGACACGCTGTACGGCGTGACCTTCATGGTCGTCGCGCCCGACTCCGACCTGGCCGCAGAGCTGGTGGAGGGCGCGCGTCCGGAGGTCCGCAAGCGCTTCGACGACTACCTCGCCGAGGTGCGCGGGACCACCGAGATGGACCGCCTGAGCAGTGAGCGCGAGAAGACCGGCGTCTTCCTGGAGCGGCACGCGATCAATCCACTGACCGGCGAGAAGCTGCCGATCTGGGCGGCGGACTACGTGCTGAGCGACTACGGTCACGGCGCGATCATGGCCGTGCCCGCACACGACCAGCGCGACCTCGACTTCGCGCGCGCCTTCGACCTGCCCGTGCGCGTGGTCGTCGACACCACGCAGCCGGTGACCGGGGCCATCCCGGTCATCCACACCGACCCGGAGACCGGCGAGCCGATCCTGCCGGAGGAGGCTGCGCTCGAGAACCCGTCGGAGACCGGCGTCGCCCTGACCGGCGAGGGCCGGCTGGTCAACTCGGGGCCGTTCAACGGGCTGAGCAAGTCGAACGCCATCCGCCGGATCACCGAGGCCCTGCAGGGCTCCCACCTGGGCGCACCGGCCAAGAACTTCCGCCTGCGCGACTGGCTGATCTCCCGGCAGCGGTACTGGGGCACGCCCATCCCGATCATCCACTGCGAGCAGTGCGGCGAGGTGCCGGTGCCGGAGTCGGAGCTGCCCGTGCTGCTGCCGCCGGCGGAGGGTCTGGACCTGCAGCCGAAGGGCACCAGCCCGCTCGGCGCGGCCAGCGACTGGGTCAACGTCGCCTGCCCGAACTGCGGTGGACCCGCGAAGCGCGACACGGACACGATGGACACGTTCGTCGACAGCTCCTGGTACTTCCTGCGCTTCCTGTCCCCGAAGGACGACACGCAGGCGTTCGACCCGCGTGAGGCGGAGAAGTGGGCGCCGGTCGATCAGTACATCGGCGGCGTGACGCACGCCATCCTGCACCTGCTGTACGCCCGCTTCATCACGAAGGTGCTGTTCGATCTGGGCTACATCAGCTTCACCGAGCCGTTCACGGCGCTCCTGAACCAGGGCCTGGTGCTCATGGACGGCTCTGCCATGTCCAAGTCGCGCGGCAACCTGGTGAAGCTGTCCGAGCAGCTAGACGAGCACGGTGTGGATGCGGTGCGCCTGACCATGGCGTTCGCGGGTCCTCCGGAGGACGACATCGACTGGGCGGACGTCTCGCCGTCGGGCTCCGCGAAGTTCCTCGCCCGTGCGTGGCGCGTGGCGGACGACGTGACCAGTGCACCCGACGTCGTCTGGAAGACGGGGGACGCGGCGCTTCGCCGGGTCACGCACCGCTTCCTGGCCGACGCGCCGGGTCTGGTGGAGTCGTTCAAGTTCAACGTCGTCGTCGCCCGTCTGATGGAGCTGGTGAACGCGACCCGCAAGACGATCGACACGGGCGCGGGGCCAGCAGATGCTGCCGTGCGCGAGGCAGCGGAGGTCATCGCGATGGCGCTGAACCTGTTCGCGCCGTACACCGCCGAAGACATGTGGAGCAAGCTCGGCTACGAGCCGTCGGT
This sequence comes from Leifsonia sp. T36S-04, assembly GCF_042465655.1. GTDB lineage: Bacteria > Actinomycetota > Actinomycetes > Actinomycetales > Microbacteriaceae > Leifsonia. The sequence goes on along the minus strand of NZ_CP146286.1, from coordinate 1,573,070 downwards.
GGCGCTCGCGCAGTGGCGCAAGCCCGATCCGACGCTGCTGATCGAGGAGTCCGTCACCGCGATCGTGCAGGTCGACGGCAAGGTCCGCGACCGGCTCGAGGTGTCTCCGAAGATCGGTTCGGACGACCTGGAGGCGCTGGCCCGTCAGTCCGAGGCCGTCGTCCGCTCGGTGGGCGACCGCGAGATCGTGAACGTGATCGTGCGGGCGCCGCGACTGGTGAACATCGCCACCAAGCCGCGCGGCTGAGTACTGCTGTCTCGCGAGGGCGCCGGGTTGTACACAACCCGGCGCCCTCGGTGTTTCTCCACGGATTCCGGGGCGGACGCGGGGACGTGATCGTGTCTTCCTAGCGTGGAGGGATGCGACACACCGGCGATCCTTCCGCTTCCGACGAGCCCGAGCTGCGTGAGGTGCACGGGGTACCCGACGCGCCTAGTGCGCCCGGCGCGGCCGGCGTGCCCGACTCGCCCGGCGTGGAGCCGCACCACGCGATTGCGCGTCGGTGTGGGTGCTGCCGTGGTGCTCCTCATCCTGGCTGCGGTGGTGGCGGTGCTGGTGTCCGCGACCGCACAGCAGGGGAACACGGTGCCACTGTCGACGCGGGCGGCTGCCTCCGGGCCGCCGACAGGGTCTCTCGCCTCCGCGACGGGTGGGGCTTCGAGCGGTCCGCCGGGTGGTCAGCTGCTCGTACACGTGGCAGGTGCGGTCCGCAAAGCCGGGCTGGTCTCGCTCGTCGCCGGGGCGCGGGTGGTGGACGCGGTGGCTGCGGCGGGCGGGTTGGCGGACGACGCCGACCCGGGCGGTGTGAACCTGGCCCGGCCGGTGGCCGATGGGGAGCAGCTGGTCGTTCCCCGGGTCGGCGAAGCTCCTGCGGCGGGTACCGCTACGGCCGGGGGAGCAGCGGGCGGGGGAGCCGGCGCGAACGGCGGCGGCGCGGGCCCGCTCGTGAACCTGAACACCGCGACGGCTGCCGAGCTCGAGACGCTTCCGCGTATCGGCCCGGCACTCGCCCAGCGCATCGTGGATTGGCGGTCGGCGAACGGCCGGTTCGTGCAGGCCACCGATCTGCTCAAGGTGACCGGGATCGGCCAGAAGCTCTTCGACGGCCTCAAGGACAGGGTGGTCGTCTGATGCCGGACCTGCGCCTCGCAGTGCCCGCGGTCGGGCTGTGGGTCACGTGCGCGGTGCTGATCGGGGCGACCGAGGTGGCCGCCGGGGTCGCCGTCGCTGCTTGTGTCGGGGCGGTCGCAGCAACGACGTGGGCTGTCTTCGTCGGCCGAGGGAGGAGGGAGTCGCGGTACCGCCGCATACCGCGGCTGATTCCCCTCGCCGCGACCGTGCTCGCCGCGATCGCCCTCGGCTCGGCCGCTGTAGCTGCCGCGGCGCCCGGGCGAGTGAATCCGGCACTGGATCGGACGGCCAGCCAATCGGACACGATTCAGGTGAGCATCCGGGTGGAACGGACGCCGCATCGGATGGCTGCGGGCTTCGGTGACCAGCCTCGCTGGACACTTCGAGGGCGCACCGTCGGCGAGCCGAAGGGCATCCCCGTAGCGCTCGAGTTCGATGCCGCTGTCGACACGGCGCGGACCTTCGCGGTCGGGACGGTGGTTCGCGCCGACGTGACGCCGGTGCCCGAAGATCCGGGGGAGGCGGTCAGCTACACGCTCCGGACCTCGGGTGCGGAAGAGCCGGTGATCGAGGACCCTCCACCGCCATGGCTCGCCTGGACGTCCGCGGCGCGTACGACGTTCGCGCACGCGGCCGGAGCGTCGCCCGGCGACGGCGGCGCTCTCCTGCCGGGTTTGGCGATCGGCGACGAGACGGCTCTGCCGCCGCGGCTCGACGAGGCGATGACGACCTCCTCCCTGAGTCACTTGACCGCGGTCTCCGGCGCGAATTGCGCGCTCGTCATCGGGCTGGTCTTCCTTCTCGCCCGGGCCGCGGGGCTCGGGCGGCGCACGCGCATCGTCGCGGCGGGTGCGGCCCTGCTCGCGTTCGTCGCGCTGGTCGGACCGGGCCCGAGTGTCATCCGTGCCGCCGCGATGGCCGGCGTCCTGCTGATCGGACTGGCGCGAGGGCGCGCCGCCGACGGTATCCCGGCACTGTCTCTCGCGATGGTGGTGCTACTCGTCCATGATCCGTGGCTGGCCCGCGACTACGGATTCGCGCTGTCCGTCCTCGCGACGGCGGGACTTCTGGTCCTGGCCGGACCGCTCAGCAGGACTCTCGCCCGATGGATGCCGCGGACGCTCGCACTGGCCCTCGCGGTTCCGACAGCCGCGCAGGTGGCCTGCCAGCCGGTGCTCGTCCTCCTGAGCCCGACGCTGCCTCTGTTCGGGATCCCGGCCAACCTACTCGCGGAACCCGCGGCGCCCGTCGCCACCGTTCTCGGGTGCCTCGCCTGCGCGGTGCTGCCGTGGGTGCCCGGGATCGGAGAGCTGATCGTCAGGCTCGCCTGGGTGCCATCGGCGTGGATCGCCCAGGTGGCGACGTTCACGAGTGGCCTCCCCGGCGTCGCGTTGCCGTGGGTTCCGGGTGTGCTGGGTGTGATCCTGAGCGCAGCGGTGCTGACGGCGGTCGCGGTGCTGATCCTCGCCCGCGGCGCGCCGCGGGTGGTCTCCGCGGCTGCCGCGTTCGCATTGATCGCCGGCGCACTCGTCTACGTCGGCGCCTGGGGAGGTGGTGCGGTCGGCAGAGTACTGGCGATCCCGGACGGATGGCAGGTCGCCGCCTGCGATGTGGGTCAGGGAGACGGGGTCCTGCTGCGAGACGGGAACGCCGTCGCGATGATCGACGTCGGACGAGAGCCGGCGCCCGCTGCCGCCTGCCTCGACCGGCTCGGTATCCCGGCTCTCGAGGTCCTGATCCTGACGCACTTCGACGCCGATCACGTGGGTGGTGTCAGTGGCGTGGCGTCGCGCGTGAAACGTGCGATCGTTCAGCGTCCGGTGCGCGCCTCCGACGAACGGACCCTCGCCGTGCTCACGGCTGCGGGCGTACCCGTCGAGCAGGGGCGGGCGGGGGTGAGCGGGCAGCTCGGAGCGGTGACCTGGCGCCTGCTCTGGCCACCGGGTGGCCGCGCCGGTGACGGTGCTCCCTCGGACATGGACACCGGCAACGCGGGCAGTCTCACGGTGGAGGCGGAGGGCCGGGGGATGCGGTCGATCTTCCTCGGTGATCTGGGGGAGGAGGCGCAGAACGCGCTGCTCGCCACCCGCGCCGTAGGGCCGGTCGACGTGGTGAAGGTCGCACACCACGGCTCGGCGGACCAGAGCCCGGAGCTGTACCGCGCGCTCGGCGCAAAGGTCGGGCTCGTCTCCGTCGGCGCCCACAACGGGTACGGTCACCCCACCGCCAGCGCCCTCCGCCTCCTGGCTGTGTGCGGCACCGTCGTGGTCCGGACGGACCAGCAGGGACTGCTGCTCGTCTCGCCCGGTCCGTCCGGCATCCAACTGTGGAGCGAGCGGAGCCCGGCGACCGACGACGGTGGTCGGCCCTATCCTGGAAGGGCAGGCTCGGGAGTCGTCCGGGCGGCAGACGAACGAGGAGACACGTGGCGACCCGAGGTGGCAGCAGAGGCGGAGCGAGCAAGGCGCGCGCCGCCGCGAGTGCCATCCCGCAGGTGCCGTGGAGCCAGATCCGCGCCGCTCCGGTCGTGCTCGTCACCGGGCCGGAGGGTTTCCTCGCCGACCGGGCCGTACGCACTCTGCGCGACTCCCTCAAGGCCGACGATCCGAGCCTCGAGATCAGCGATCTCCACGCGGGCGACTATGCGCCGGGCGAACTGCTCACCCTCGCGAGCCCCTCCCTGTTCGGGGAGCCGCGGCTGATCCGTGTGGACGCCGTCGAGAAGTGCAACGACGCGTTCCTGGCCGACATGCTCGACTACCTGAACGCGCCGGCGGACGAGACGGTCGTGACCCTCCGGCATGCCGGCGGTGTCCGTGGCAAGAAGCTGCTCGACGCCATCCGCTCGGGAACGGGTGGGGGCATCGAGGTGATCTGTGCCGAGCTCAAGAAGGACGCCGAGAAGTACGACTTCGCACAGGCGGAGTTCGCGTCGGCCGGACGCAAGGTCACTCCCGGGGCGCTACGTGCGATCACGTCGGCGTTCTCGGACGACCTCGCTGAACTCGCCGCGGCCTGCCAGCAGCTGTTGTCCGACTCGGCGGAGCAGATCACCGAGGCGACGGTCGACAAGTACTACGGGGGTCGCGTCGAGACGAACGCCTTCCACGTTGCCGACGCCGCTATCGCCGGACGGCACGGGGAAGCGCTCGTCACCATGCGACACGCGCTCGCCTCCGGTGCAGACCCCGTCCCGATGGTGGCCGCGTTCGCGAGCAAGCTCCGCACGATGGCCAAGATCTCCGGAGCGCGCGGCGGATCCGGCCAGCTCGCCCAGCAGTTCGGGCTGGCGCCGTGGCAGGTCGACCGCGCCCGCCGCGACCTCCACGGGTGGACGGAGGACGGCCTCGGCCGTTGCATCGAACTCCTCGCCGAGACCGACGCCAACGTCAAAGGCGGAGGCCGGGACCCTGTGTTCGCACTGGAGCGGATGATCCGCGTCATCAGCGCCCGCGGCCGCGACTGAGGCCTGCGGCTGCCGCACCCGTACATGCAGCGAGCCCCCGTCCGGACCGAAGTCCTGGAACGGGGGCTCGCTAGCGGCGCGGGACAGGTCCCGCGGGCGGTCGCTGCTTAGAGCGCGGCGACCTGCTTGGCGATGGCCGACTTGCGGTTCGCCGCCTGGTTCTTGTGGATGACGCCCTTGCTGGCTGCCTTGTCGATCTTCTTGGCGGCGGTGCGCAGCGCCGCGCTCGCCTTGTCCTTGTCGCCCGCAACGACGGCCTCGCGGGTGGCGCGGATGGCGGTCTTGAGCTCGCTCTTGACGGCCTTGTTGCGCTCCTGCGCCTTCTTGTTGGTGCCGTTGCGCTTGATCTGCGACTTGATGTTTGCCACGTGTGGTCACTTTCGTTCTGATGAGTTATGGATGTGCCGCTCAGCGGAGAGGGCGCCTTGCGGCGTTTCGTGCGGACACATCCACACGCAAGCCAACAAACAACTCTACCAGTGGGTTCAGCATCCTGCCAATCCGCGACCCGGCCGAGTCGTGAGCGAGATCACACGCGGGCGGGCGCGTACGACCCCACCAGCAACTCCTCGGGAAGCGTGGCGCCGTTCGGCTCCCAGCCGAGGTCGATCCGCGCCTTCGTGCCGCGCGCCTGCTGGTCGAGCAGCAGCGCGTCGGCGAGGCCCGCGCCGAGCCGCGAGCGGGTCTCCTCGACGGACTCCGCGACGACGCCCCCTGCGATGCCGGCGGCCTGCGCCGCAGCCTCGCCGAGTTCGCGCACGGTCGGGTTGTGGCCGCCGGCGCCGATGTACGTCGCCCCGGCCGTGCCGTGCTCCAGCGCGAGCACGTAGAGCGCTGCGAGGTCGTCCACGTGCACGGTCGCCCAGTGCTGGGTGCCGTCGCCGATAAGCCGGAGGGCCGGCGCTGCCTCCGAACCCCGCGGGGCATCGACGATCACGTTCGCGAGCCCCTTGCCGTGTCCGTACACGATGGACGGGACGACGATCATCGCGCGCACGTCCGCCGCAGCGCGCACCAGCGCCTCGGCGGTCCCGCGCCAGGCCGTCAGCTCCGGAGCATCCACCGCGGAGTCCTCGGTGATGTCGTCGTTCGTGCCGTAGGTCCAGATCCCGCCCGTGTGCACGAACGCCTTGGCGGAGCCGGCGAGGCCGCGGAGGACTGCGGGCACCAGCACGGTGTCCACGTCCGTGCTGGAGGCGAGGTGGATGACGCCATCGCTCTCGCGCGCCGCCCGCTCCACGAGCTGCGCATCGGCGGCGTCGCCGATCAGTGCCGTGGCACCCGCCGCCTCGACCGAGGCCGCCTTGCCCGCGTCCCGCACGAGTGCCGTCACGGAGTGGCCTTCGTCGAGAAGGCGGGGGAGGACTGAGGATCCGATGAAGCCGGTCGAGCCGGTGAGGAGGATGTTCATACCTGTCCACAACGCGTGTGATCGTCACGCATTCCCCAGATCGGCGACTCTGCTGGACGGCCGGACCCACGCGCGTAGGCTCGCTCCATGACTTCCACCACCATCGCCATCGTCAACGGTTACGTCGTCCCTGTCGCTCAGGAGCCGATCGAGAACGGCATCGTCCTCGTCCGGGACGGAGTCATCGAAGCGGTCGGCCCCGCGGGCGACGTCTCCGTGCCGGACGATGCGACGGTCGTGGATGCGGCAGGCAAGTGGGTGCTTCCCGGCTTCATCGAGTCCCACGGTCACGTCGGCATCCACGAGGAGGCCAACGGTCCGGCCGGCGACGACACGAACGAGATGACGACGCCCAACACCGCGGCCGTCCGGGCGATCGACGCCATCAACATCGACGACGAGGGCTTCCGCGACGCCTTGTCGGGCGGCGTGACGTCCGTGGTCGTCAAGCCCGGTTCGGGCAACCCGATCGGCGGCCAGACCGTCGCGATCAAGACCTGGGGCGGCCGGATCATCGACGAGCAGGTCATCCACGAGGCCGTCAGCGTCAAGTCCGCGCTGGGGGAGAACCCGAAGCGCGTCTACGGGGGCAAGAACCAGACACCGAGCACCCGCCTCGGGGTCGCGATGATCATCCGTGAGGCGTTCGTCGCCGCGCAGAACTACCGGACCCAGCGCGACAGCGCCGCGCTCGAGGGCAAGCCGTTCGACCGCGACCTCTCGAAGGAGACCCTCGTGCGGGTCCTCGACGGCGAGCTCGCATGGGATCAGCACACCCACCGCCACGACGACATCGCGACCGCTCTCCGCCTCGCCGACGAGTTCGGCTACCGGCTCGTGATCAACCACGGAACCGAGGCGCACAAGATCGCCGACGTGCTCGCCGAGCGCGACATCCCGGTCATCTTCGGACCGATGTTCACCTCGCGCTCGAAGGTCGAGCTGCGCGATCGCGCGATCGCGAACCTGGCCGTTCTGGCCAAGGCCGGCGTCCGGGTCGCGATCACGACCGATCACCCGGTGGTACCGATCAACTTCCTCGTCTACCAGGCGGCCCTCGCGGTCAAAGACGGCCTGCCGCGGGAGACCGCCCTGGAGGCCCTGACCGTCAATCCCGCCGCGTTCCTGCGCCTGGACGACCGCATCGGCTCCCTCACCCCGGGCCTCGATGCCGACGTGGTGCTGTGGTCCGGCGACCCGCTCGACGTGAACTCCCGCGCCGAACGCGTCTTCATCGGCGGCGCCGAGGTCTACCGCTGGGAAGACGGCCAGGGCCACGTGGTGGAGCGCGGCGAGCGCTTCGCCTGACCCGAGCGGGCGTGCCCGGGGGCCGGGCGTTCATGGAAGAATGGCCGAACGATGTCACCACGAGCTCTTCAGGCCCTCGAGCCCGCCGCGACGGCCCCGGCCTCCCTCCGCAACTTCTGCATCATCGCGCACATCGACCACGGCAAGTCGACCCTGGCCGACCGCATGCTGCAGATCACCGGCGTGGTGTCCGACCGCGACATGCGCGCGCAGTACCTCGACCGCATGGACATCGAGCGCGAGCGCGGCATCACGATCAAGAGCCAGGCCGTCCGCATGCCCTGGGCCGTCGACGGCGAGACGTTCGCTCTCAACATGATCGACACGCCCGGGCACGTCGACTTCACGTACGAGGTCTCGCGCTCGCTGGCGGCGTGCGAGGGCGCGATCCTGCTGGTGGACGCGGCCCAGGGGATCGAGGCGCAGACCCTCGCGAACCTCTACCTCGCGCTCGAGAACGACCTCACGATCATCCCGGTGCTCAACAAGATCGACCTCCCGGCCGCCGACCCGGACAAGTACGCGGCCGAGCTCGCGAGCCTCATCGGCGGCCGCCCGGAAGACGTGCTGCGCGTCTCGGGCAAGACCGGCATGGGCGTCGAAGCCCTGCTCGACCGCGTCGTCGCCGAGATCCCCGCGCCGACCGGCGACGCCGACGCTCCCGCCCGCGCCATGATCTTCGACTCGGTCTACGACAGCTATCGCGGCGTCGTCACCTACGTCCGGATGGTCGACGGCAAGCTGCAGCCGCGCGAGCGCATCCAGATGATGTCGACCAAGGCCACCCACGAGATCCTCGAGATCGGCGTCTCCTCGCCCGAGCCGACTCCCTCCAAGGGTCTGGGCGTCGGAGAGGTCGGCTACCTGATCACCGGCGTGAAGGACGTCCGGCAGTCGAAGGTCGGCGACACGATCACCACCGCGTCCAAGCCCGCGACCGTCGCCCTGCCCGGCTACACGGAGCCGAAGCCGATGGTGTTCTCGGGCCTCTACCCGCTCGACGGCAGCGACTACCCCGAGCTGCGCGAGGCCCTCGACAAGCTGAAGCTGTCGGACGCTGCGCTCGTCTACGAGCCCGAGACGTCCGTCGCGCTCGGGTTCGGCTTCCGCTGCGGCTTCCTGGGCCTCCTGCACCTCGAGATCATCACCGAGCGGCTCTCGCGCGAGTTCGGCCTCGATCTCATCACGACCGCCCCCAGCGTGATCTACGAGGTCACGACCGAGGACAAGAAGACCGTCACCGTCACGAACCCGAGCGAGTTCCCGGGCGGCAAGATCGAGAAGGTCGAGGAGCCCGTCGTCAAGGCGGCCATCCTCGCGCCGAAGGACTACGTCGGCGTGATCATGGAGCTCTGCCAGGGCCGCCGCGGATCCCTGCTCGGCATGGAGTACCTCGGCGAGGACCGGGTCGAGATCCGCTACACGATGCCGCTCGGCGAGATCGTCTTCGACTTCTTCGACCAGCTCAAGTCGAAGACGGCCGGCTATGCCTCGCTCGACTACGAGCCCTTCGGCGAGCAGGAGTCCGACCTGGTGAAGGTCGACATCCTGCTCCAGGGAGAGGCAGTGGATGCGTTCAGCGCGATCGTCCACCGCGACAAGGCGTACGCCTACGGCACGATGATGGCCTCCCGCTTGCGCGAGCTCATCCCGCGGCAGCAGTTCGAGGTCCCGATCCAGGCGGCCATCGGCGCCCGGATCATCGCCCGCGAGAACATCCGTGCGATGCGCAAGGACGTCCTCGCCAAGTGTTACGGCGGCGACATCACGCGTAAGCGCAAATTGCTCGAGAAGCAGAAGGAGGGCAAGAAGCGCATGAAGATGGTCGGCCGCGTCGAAGTCCCCCAGGAGGCGTTCATCGCCGCGCTCTCCGGCGACACGGAGAAGAAGGACGCCAAGAAGTAGTCACGCCCGCCGGTAGGTGTTCACCAGCACACCGGAGGGCAGGCGTCGCGATTCCGCGAGGCCGAGCCGCGCGGACGGGAACCCGTCCGGGAACAGCTTCTTGCCCGTCCCGAGGAGCAGCGGGTAGACGCACAGCCGGTACTCGTCGATGAGGCCACGGCCGGCGAGCGTCCGGACCAGTTCGGTGCTGCCCCAGATGCGGATCTCGCCGTCGATCTCCTGGCGCACCCGTTCGACCTCCTCGGGCACATCCGGCCCGAGCAGGAACGAGTTCTTCCAGCCGAGCTCGGTGCGGGTGCGCGAGGCCACGTACTTCGGGATGCGGTTGTAGCGGCGGGTCAGCTCCCCTTCGAGTCCGGGTGCGTTCTCGTCCCAGACACCCCACGACCGGGCCCAGATGTCGTAGGTCTTCCGGCCGAGGAGGAGCGCCTCGGTGCGGCTCTCCCACTCCCGCACGAGGTCCTCTCCGCTATCCTCCGGGTGCTCGGCGTCGAAGTCCATCGCCCAGCCGCCGAGCTCGAAGCCGCCTTCACGGTCCTCATCCGGTGCACCTCCGCCCTGCACCACTCCGTCGAGGCTGATGAAGGCCTCCACCACGATCGCGCCCATCCATGGACCCCTTTCATCCCGACGAGTACACCACTCCCGGGCGCCGGACGGCAGACCCGTTTCGCGAACCCCTGCGACATGGCGGAAGATGAATACATGCGTCGTTCGAGCTTCACCGACCAACCCGTCACGTACGGGGCGGTCGGCGCCACCCAGGCGGCGGATCTGCTGTACTACCCGCCGAAGGGCTACAAGCCGCTCGAACGCAGCATCCGCCTGGGCAGCGGCGACGAGCGCTTCGAGACGGCCGCAACGGCCCTGATGGCGTGGGGCGTGCAGAAGGGGAGCGGCATCCAGGTCACCGATGTGCAGGAGGGCACCGGCGTCCAGTACGAGGGCGTCGAATTCGGTCCCGACGGGACGCCGGTCCGGATGCGCGCGAACCGGCCGGAGGAAGACGTCTTCGCCGACGATGGCACTCCGTTTGTCCGCAATGGGATGACCGCCGTGCTGAAGATCCCGTTCGGCCCGTTCCGGGTCGCAGCGCCGATCCGGGTCGTCTACGTCATCGACGAGCCGCACCGCCGTGGCTTCGCCTACGGGACGCTGCACGGGCACCCGGAGAGCGGAGAAGAGCTCTTCCTGGTCGAGCAGCGGGAGGACGGGACCGTGTGGTTCCGGCTCCGCGCCATCTCCCGCCCGTCGAACGCGTTCTACCGCATCGTCGCGCCCGTCCTGCTCGGCGTGCAGCGGCGCTATACCGCCAAGTACCTGCGTGCGCTCCACCCCGTGAGCTCCGCCTGATGCCGAGCGCGCTTCCTCTCGGCGACCCCGCGCCCGCGGACGGCCGGCTGCCCGCCACGGCCGCCGGCGACGCCGCCGACCGCGACTTCGGGGTGTACCTGCACGTGCCGTTCTGCCGGGTCCGGTGCGGATACTGCGACTTCAACACCTACACGGCGACCGAGCTCCGCGGCGTCTCGCAGTCCGACTACGCCGGTCACGCCGTGCGCGAGGTCGCATTCGCCGCTGACGCGCTGCGCGCGAGCGGAGTGCCCGAGCGTCCCGTCTCCACCGTCTTCTTCGGCGGCGGCACCCCGACGCTCCTCCCGCCGGGTGACCTGGGCGCGATGCTCGGCGCCGTCCGCGACGCCTGGGGCCTGGCCGACGGCGCAGAGGTGACGACCGAGGCCAACCCGGACTCCGTGGATGCGGACGATCTGCGCCGCCTGGCCGACGCGGGCTTCACGCGCGTGTCGTTCGGGATGCAGTCCGCCGTCCCGCACGTGCTCCAGACGCTGGAGCGCACCCATGATCCGGCGCGCATCCCACTGGTCGTCGGGTGGGCGCGCGAGGCGGGACTCCAGGTCAGCCTCGACCTGATCTACGGCACGCCAGGGGAGTCGCTCGACGACTGGTCGCGCAGTCTCGACACCGCCCTCGCGTGCGAGCCCGATCACCTGTCGGCGTACGCGCTGATCGTCGAGGCGGGCACCAAGCTCGCCCGTCAGATCCGCTCCGGGCAGGTGCCCGAGCCCGACGACGACCTCGAGGCCGACATGTACGAGCTGGCCGACCGGCGGCTCGCCGACGCGGGCTACGACTGGTACGAGGTGAGCAATTGGGCGACCGACGAGGCGCACCGCTCGCGCCACAACCTGTCGTACTGGCTGGGCCACGACTGGTGGGGGATCGGCCCCGGCGCGCACAGCCACGTGGGCGGCGTCCGCTGGTGGAACGTGAAGCATCCCGCCGCCTACGCCCAGCGGGTGCTGGCGGGAGAGTCGCCTGCGGCCGGACGCGAGACCCTGGATGCTGAGACGCGGCACGTGGAGCGGGTGCTGCTCCTGAGCCGGATCCGCGAGGGCGTGCGGACGACGGAACTCGGCGATGCGGGGCGCCGCGAGGTCCCCGCTCTCATCGCCGACGGCCTGGTGGACGGACGAGCCGCCCTCCGCGGGTCGATCGTGCTGACCCTGCGGGGGCGGCTCCTTGCCGACGCGGTGGTGCGCCGGTTGCTGGCGGACGAGGCCGCCTGACCGAGCGGTTCGCTCAGCTGACGAACTTGATCGCCACCGGGTACGTGTAGTACTCGCCCTGGTTGGCCTTCACCGCGGCGATGATGCTGAAGACGATGTCGAGCACCCACGCGGCGATGATGATGAAGATGCCCACCACGACGATCGACAGGATGCCGCCGACGACGTAGGCGATGAAGATCGTGATCTGGAAGTTCAGCGCCGTCGCGGTGTGGGCGCGGACGAAGGGCCCGCGGTCCTTCAGCACGAGGTAGCCGATCAGCGCAGGGATCCAGCTGAACAGGATGCCGCCGATCTGGACGAGGGTCGCCCAGAGCTTCTCGTCGGCCGGGCTGAGCTGCGGCGCCGAACCTCCGTAGGGCTGCTGCGGCGGAGGCGGCGGGGGTGTCGCGGACATGGTGCTGTTCTCCTCTGTGTCGGACAGGGCCGGTGCCCGACGGAGCCGGGCAGGGTGGACCACAGCCTAGGGCCCGGGGCCCGAGGCTGAAAAGAGCCTGAACGCGTTGACTACTTGATGAAGCGGAAGTTCACCGGGTAGCGGTACGTCCCGCCGCTGTTCACGCGGACGAAGCCGAGGATCGAGAACACCAGGTTCACGATGTACAGCGCCCACGGGATCAGCAGCCCGAAGAGCAGGTAGCCGATGCCGTAGGTGAAGCTGCCGATGATGATCCCGATGATCTGCGACGCCACCCACGCGATGATCCACGTGATCTGCCAGTTGAGGGCTTCCTTGGCCTCCTGGTTGGTGAGGCGGCCGCGGTCCTTGAAGACGAGCCAGATGATGAGGGAGGGCAGGATCCACAGGATGCCGCCGAGGTGCGCGAACGCAGCCCACTGCTTGTCCTGCGCTGCGTCGAGGGGAGCAGCAGGCGCTGCGGCGTAGGGCTGCTGCGGGCCACCGGCCGGCTGGGCGTACGGCTGCTGCGGCGGGACGTTCGAGTACGGCTGCTGGGGCGGCTGCTGCGGCGGGACGCCGCTGGGCTGCTGCGAAGGGATGCCCCCGGCCGGGTCGGAGGGCTGGTTCGGGTCTGTCATCGGCGGAACCCTTTCGTGATCGGTTGCGAGCGTGTCGAACCGTTGCACATAAGGTACTGCTGCCGTGTCACAGCCAGCAATCATCCTGAGCACGTTTCGTCGCGATAGGATTGGCACTCAGGAAAGGCGAGTGCTAATCGGTCGACGGGAGGCGGGAATGGTTTCGGAACGCAGTCTCGAAGTGTTGCGCGTCATCGTCCAGGACTACGTGGCGTCGCGCGAACCGGTGGGGTCCAAGAGCATTGTCGAGCGCCACTCCTTCGGTGTGTCGGCGGCCACCATCCGCAACGACATGGCCCTGCTCGAAGAGGAGGAGCTGATCGTGGCTCCGCACACCTCGTCCGGCCGTGTCCCCACCGACAAGGGGTACCGGTTGTTCGTCGACCACCTTGCCGAGATGCGCCCGCTCACGCAGGCCCAGCGCACCGCGATCGAGACCTTCCTCGGGCACTCCGCCGACCTCGACGATGTCCTGTCGCGCACCGTCCGCCTTCTGTCGCAGCTCACCAACCAGGTGGCGCTCGTGCAGTACCCCTCGGTCGCTCGGTCGCGCATCCGCCACATCGAGCTGGTGGCCCTATCCCCGCGGCGGCTGCTCAGCGTGCTGATCACCGACTCCGGAGCGGTCGAGCAGCGCGTGATCGAGCTGTCCACCGAACTGAGCGATGAGGACGTCGCCGAGATCCGCGGCGCCATCAACGGCGCGGCGGCCGGCCTCACCCTCGCCGAGGCCACCGCGCGGTTGCGCGAGCTGCCCACGGCGCTGAGCGAGCGGACCCGCGCCCTCGTCGATCCCGTCGCCAGTGCACTGCTCGACCAGATCGCCGCCAACCGGCAGGAGAAGCTCGTCATGGCGGGCGCGGCCAACCTGGTCCGCACCGAACTCGACTTCCCCGGCACCATCACCCCGGTGCTCGAGGCCATCGAGGAGCAGGTGGTCCTGCTCCGCCTGTTCGACGAGATGGCGACCGACCAGAACGGGGTCGGCGCCAGCATCGGCCGCGAGAACGCCGGATCCGGTCTCACGGAAGCATCCATCCTCGCCAGCGGTTACAGTGCGGCAGGATCGGATGTCGCCCGCATCGGCCTGCTCGGACCGCTCCGCATGGACTACTCGAGCAACATGGCCGCCGTCCGCGCCGTCGCCCGATACCTTTCGCGGCTGCTGGGCGACCAGTAGCAGCCCCCGCACTTTCCACGAACCCGATCGAAAGAAGAAGGAACCGCCCACGTGGCCGACCACTACGAAGTACTCGGCGTCGAGCGAGACGCCAGCCCCGACGAGATCAAGAAGGCGTACCGCCGGCTCGCACGGGAGCTCCACCCGGATGTGAACCCGAGCGCCGAGGCGCAGGAGCGGTTCAAGCTCGTGACGCACGCCTACGACGTCCTGAGCGACCCCCAGCAGCGCCAGCAGTACGACCTGGGAGGCTCCGGCGGATTCGGCGGTGGCGGAAGCGCCGACTTCTCCGGGTTCAGCGACATCTTCGAGACGTTCTTCGGCGGGGGCGGGGGAGCGACCCGCGGACCCCGGTCGCGCCGTGAGCGCGGTCAGGACGCGCTGCTCCGCGTGGAGGTCGATCTGGACGAGGTCATCTTCGGCACGCACCGCGACCTCGAGGTCGACACGGCCGTGGTCTGCGAGACCTGCAACGGCTCCTGCTGCCAGCCGGGCACCCAGCCCGTTACCTGCGACATCTGCCACGGCACCGGCAGCATCCAGCGCTCGGTCCGCTCCCTGCTCGGCAACGTGATGACGTCGAGCCCCTGCGGCACCTGCCGCGGCTACGGCACCGTCATCGCCACGCCGTGCGTCACCTGCCAGGGTCAGGGCCGCGTGCGCGCCCGTCGTTCCGTGCCGGTCGACATCCCCGCCGGCGTCGACACCGGGCTGCGCCTGCAGATGCCGGGGAGCGGCGAGGCCGGCCCGGCCGGTGGCCCGAACGGCGACCTCTACCTCGAGATCAAGGTCAAGCACCACGAGATCTTCAGCCGCGACGGCGACGACCTGCTCTGCACCCTGGAGCTGTCGATGACGGATGCGATCCTCGGCACCACCGCGACGGTCAAGGCGCTCGACGGAGACATCCGGCTGGAGCTCAAGCCGGGCACGCAGTCCGCCGACATCATCAGCGTCAAGGATCGCGGCATCACCCACCTCCGTGGCAGTGGCCGCGGTGACCTGCGCGTCGGCATCCAGGTGGTCACCCCGACCAAGCTCGACCACAAGGAGAAGGAGCTGATCAAGAAGTTCGCGGCGACCCACAAGGCGGGCGAGCCGTCGCTCGCGCGGTTCCAGCAGGGGCTGTTCGCGAAGCTCCGCGACCGGTTCCTCAACCTGTAGCGGGCGCGGATGGCGTCCCTCTACCTGCGCGAAGACCTCGACGACGTCGAGGTCGGTGCACGGCTGTCGCTGACCGGCGCCGAGGCGAAGCACGCCGCGACGGTGAACCGCACCCGGCCGGGCGAATCCGTCCTGATCGGCAACGGCCGGGGTCTGGTGGCGTCGGGCGAGGTGCTGGTGGCGACGAACTCCGAGCTGACGATCGACGTGGAGGCCGTCTCGCGCGTCCCGCGTCCGGCGCCCGCGATCGCGCTCGTCCAAGCCCTCGCGAAGGGCGACCGCGACGAGCTCGCGATCCAGGCGGCGACCGAGCTGGGCGTGGATGCGGTGGTGCCGTGGGTGGCCTCCCGCTCGGTGTCGCGGTGGGAGGGACCGAAGGTAGCCAAGGGCCGCGAGCGCTGGGCGACGATCGTCCGGGAGGCGGCCAAGCAGTCGATCCGCGCGTGGACGCCCGAGGTGGGGGAGCTGTCCACGACCCGGCAGATCGCCGCGCTGACCGCGGGGGCGCGCGTCCTCGTGCTGGAGCCGGATGCCGAGACGCCGCTCACCGGAATCCGGCCGGACGGCCGCGACCTCGTGCTCGTCGTCGGCCCCGAGGGCGGCATCGCGCCGCAGGAACTCGCCGCGCTCCGCGATGCGGGCGCGGAGCTGGTCCGCCTCGGCGCGACGGTGCTCCGCACCTCGACCGCCGGTCCCGCGGCCCTCGCCGTGCTCAACGCGGCGCTCGGCCGCTGGTGACCCCGCCGCAGTGTCGGCGCGCGCGAATAGGATAGAGGCATGGCAGAGACGGAGCGTTCGATCTTCGCGGCGATCATCGCGGGCGAGATCCCGGCCGACGTGGTGTACGACTCGGAGCGCGTGATCGCCTTCCGCGACATCGCGCCGAAGGCGCCGCTGCACCTTCTCGTCGTGCCCAAGACCGAGGAGTACCGCGACGTCGCGGAGCTCGCCGCCGGCGATCCGCAGCTGCTGGCCGAGCTCGTGGCCACGGCGAAGCGGCTGGCCGATGAGCACTCGGACGGCGACTTCCGGCTCATCTTCAACACCGGCGCGGGAGCGGGCCAGACCGTCTTCCACGTCCACGCACACGTCCTCAGCGGCGACCTCCAGGAAGGATCACTTGCCCAGCTCTGAATCGACCCAGCCGGCCCCGGGAGAGGCGGGCGCAGAGGCGCGCCTGAGCGTCGACGGCATCCAGATGGTGCGGCTTCTCGGCCCACAGGACCGCCTGCTCAGCACGCTGGAGCGGCAGTATCCGCTCGTGAACGTGCACGTGCGCGGCAACGACATCACCCTCTCGGGCGACGCGACGCAGGTCGCGGCGGCGCAGCGGCTCGTGGAAGAGCTGCTGGAGATGGTGCGCAATGGTCAAGATCTGTCGCCCGCCGAGGTGACCAGTTCCGCCCGGATGCTCGACACCGACCTGAACCTGAGCCCGTCCGACGTGCTCGGCCAGGCCATCCTCACGGCTCGCGGCAAGAGCATCCGCCCCAAGACGCTGGGGCAGAGCCAGTACGTCGACGCGATCGACCACAACACGATCGTGTTCGGCATCGGCCCGGCCGGTACCGGAAAGACCTACCTCGCGATGGCGAAGGCGGTGCAGGCCCTCCAGCGCAAGGAGGTGACGCGCATCATCCTGACCCGTCCCGCAGTCGAGGCCGGTGAGCGTCTCGGCTACCTGCCCGGCACGCTGACCGACAAGATCGATCCGTATCTGCGCCCGCTGTACGACGCGCTCAACGAGATGATGGATCCCGAGCTCGTCCCCAAGCTGCTCGCGGCGGGGACCATCGAGGTCGCCCCGCTCGCCTACATGCGCGGGCGGACCCTGAACGACTCCTTCATCGTCCTCGACGAGGCGCAGAACACGACGCCCGAGCAGATGAAGATGTTCCTGACCCGTCTCGGCTTCAACTCCAAGATGGTCGTCACCGGCGACATCACCCAGGTCGACCTGCCGAACGCCGCCAGCGGTCTCCGGCTCGTGACACGTGTGCTCGGCGACATCGACGACATCCACTTCGCCCGCCTCACCAGCGAAGACGTGGTCCGCCACAGCCTGGTCGGCCGGATCGTCGACGCCTACACCGACTACGACGCGCGCCAGCAGGCGCGGCACTACGAGCGGGAGCAGGCGGCCGAGTTCGCGAACCGCGCCGAGCGCCGCGGCGGCAGCCCGCGCGACCACCTCCCCAAGCGCCGATAGAACGACCGCAAGCGACGATAGGGCCGCAGTGAGCATCGAGATCAACAACGAGTCGACCATCGAGGTGGACGAGGCCGCCCTCCAGCGGCTCGCCGCGTACGCGTTCGACATCCTGCACGTGCACCCGGATGCCGAACTCGCCATCGTGCTGGTCGACGAGGCCGCCATGGAGCAGCTGCACGTCCAGTGGATGGACGAGCCCGGCCCCACCGACGTGCTCAGCTTCCCCATGGACGAGCTGCGCCCCGGCACCGAGGAGGAGCCTTCGCCGGCCGGCCTCCTCGGCGATGTCGTGCTGTGCCCGCAGGTCGCCCAGGTGCAGGCGGAGACCGCCGGGCACTCGCTGATGGACGAGCTGCGGCTGCTGACGACGCACGGCATCCTCCACCTGCTGGGCTTCGATCACGCCGAGCCGGCCGAGGAGCGCGAGATGTTCGCGATCCAGCGCGACATCCTCGTCGGCTTCGGCCGCTACGACCGACAGCGCTAGGGGCTCGGGATGCTGCAGGCGCTGTTCTTCATCGTCGCGTTCCTGCTGGTGGCTTTCGGCGGTCTGATGGCCGCCGTCGACTCGGCTCTGGCGGTGCAGTCGCGCGGTGACATCGCCGACCTGGCCGAGACCTCCCGCGCCAAGAAGTCGCTCCGTGCGATCGCGGAGGACCCGGGCGCCTACCTGAATGCGATCAGCTTCACGCGCCTGCTGGCGGAGACGACGGCGGCCGTGCTGGTCACCCTCGCCTTCGAGCAGATCTTCGCCGAGTGGTGGGTGTCGCTCATCGTCGCCGCTCTGATCATGACCGCGGTGTCGTTCGTGCTCGTGGGGGTGAGCCCGCGTAGCGTCGGTCGCGCCAATTCCACCGTGCTGCTGCGGCTCACGGCGCCGCTGGTTCGCTTCGTGCGCGTCGTGCTCGGGCCCATCCCGGGCGGTCTGGTGGCCCTCGGCAACCGGGTCACCCCGTCCCGCGCCCGGTCGGCTCCGGTGACCAGCGAGGAACAGCTGCTCTCCATCGTCGACGAGGCGACCGAGTTCGACGTGCTCGAGGAGGACGACCGGGAGCTGATCCACTCGATCTTCGAATTCAACGAGACCGTGGTGCGCGAGGTCATGATCCCGCGCACGGACATGATCACCGTCGACTCGACCGCCGGGCTCGGGACGGCGATGGGGCTGTTCTTCTCCACCGGAGTCTCCCGCATGCCCGTCATCGACGGCGGCGACCCGGACGAGGTCGTCGGCATCCTGTACCTGAGGGATGCGGCCAAGCTCAGCTTCGAGCGCCCGCTCGGCGCTGACGAGCTGACCGTCCGCGACCTCACCCGCCCGGCCCTGTTCGTGCCGGAGTCGCAGAAGGCCGACGCCCTCCTCGCCCAGATGCAGCGCGAATCCAATCACCTGGCGATGGTGGTGGACGAGTACGGCGGCATCGCGGGACTCGTCACGCTCGAGGACCTGATCGAGGAGCTCGTCGGCGACATCTCCGACGAGTACGACCACGAGGTCGCGCTCATCCAGCCGCTCGGTGAGGGCCGCTACCGCATCGGGACCCGGCTCCCGATCGACGATCTCGCCGAACTCTTCGACATCGAGATCGAGGAGGAGGACGTCGACAGTGTCGGCGGCCTCGTCACCAAGGCGCTGGGGCGGCTGCCGGAGGTCGGCTCCACCGTCAAGGTGCACGGCCTGCGGTTCACGGTCGACCGCATCGAGGGCCGGCACAAGCACGTCGCGTCGGTGCTGGTGGAGCGGGATGTCGCCCTCCTTCCGCAACCCGACGGCGACAGCGTCCCGATGCCCACGGACGAGGACCGCCCCGACCGGCACGCCAGCAATCGCGGCGACCACCGACACACCACGCAGGAGAGCAGATCGTGACCGAGTACCACGCAGGATTCGTCTCGTTCGTCGGCCGCCCCAACGTGGGCAAGTCGACGCTGACCAACGCCCTCGTCGGCGAGAAGGTCGCCATCACGAGCTCCAAGCCGCAGACGACCCGCCGCGCGATCCGCGGCATCGTGCACCAGAAGGACGGCCAGCTCATCCTGGTCGACACTCCGGGCATCCACCGCCCGCGCACTCTGCTCGGCGAGCGCCTGAACTCGCTCGTGCAGTCGACGCTCGGCGATGTGGATGTCATCGGCTTCTGCGTTCCCGCCGACGAGAAGATCGGCCCGGGCGACCGCTTCATCAACGAGCAGCTCGACGCCTACCCGCGGGCCAGGAAGGTCGCGATCGTCACCAAGGTGGATGCGGCGGGCAAGGCGCAGGTCGCCGAGCAGCTGCTCGCGGTGTCGGAGCTGCGGGAGTGGGAGGCGATCGTCCCGGTCTCGGCGACGAGCAACATCCAGCTGGAGACGCTGACCTCCGAGCTGATGCGGCTGCTTCCGGAGTCGCCCGCGCCGCTCTACCCGGAGGAGGCGATCACCGACGAGGGCATCGAGGACCGCATCTCGGAGCTGATCCGGGAGGCTGTCCTGGAGGGCGTCGAGGACGAGCTGCCGCACTCCCTCGCCGTGACGATCGACGACATCGTCGAACGCGACGACAAGGACATCGTCGAGATCTACGCCAACCTCTTCGTGGAGCGCGACAGCCAGAAGGCGATCGTGATCGGCAAGGGAGGCAGCCGCATCCGCGATGTCGGTGCCACCGCCCGGAAGCCGATCGAAGAGCTGCTCGGGCGGCACGTCTTCCTGTCGATCCGGGTCAAGGTGGCGAAGGACTGGCAGCGCGACCCGAAGCAGCTGGGCCGCCTCGGGTTCTGATCCGCGCCTCCGACCGGGGGACTACATCCCGAGGATGATTCCTCGCGTTCGGTGCGGCTTCGCGGCGGGCCGGACTCTACGGTAGAAGCATGCCCTCCCGCCGCCGACTCCTGAGCGCGCTCGCGCCGCACCGCTGGGTGCTGGAGCCTGCCCTCGCGGTGGTGCTGTTCGCGGCGTGGCTCGTGACGGGTCTGCCGTTCGACATGGCGCCGGCGCTCGCGCTCGTGTTCTACTGCGCCGCCGTCGCGCTGTCCCGGACACTGCCCGGCGTCGCCCTGGGGTTGATCTGGCTGGCGGTGCTGCTGGAGCTGACCGAGCAGCACGCGATGAGCGGCCCCTTCCGGGTGATCGCGACCGTCGCCGTCGTCCTCGCGCTGGTGGGGGTGGCCGCTCACGGCGGGCGCGTGCTGCGCTGGCTGGACTTCGCCTCCGCGATCCTCCTCGCCCCGGGCATGGCCTACCTGTTCACCGTGCGCGGCGACCTCAAGTTCGCGCAGTTCGGGCCGGTCATCGCCGGCTACTACACGAGCCAGGGGATCGGCGTGCTGCTGATGAGCCTGCTGCTGGCCGTCATCTTCGTGGCGGCCTGGCTGCTCGGCTTCCTGGTCGCCCGGCAGCGCGCGGCTCAGGCTGCGAGCGCGGGCGCAGGCGCAGGCGCGGGTACGGGCGGCGCTCGGGTGGCCGGGTCGACGGGCGGTGCCCTGCGCGGACGCGGGCCCTCGGTGCTCGTCTGGCTCGCGTCCAACGGGGGAGCGGAGGTCACCGAGGACGACGCCGAAGGGGCGGAGCTGGTGCGGCGGCTGACCCGTACGCAGCTGACCGCCGACATCATCGGAGCCACCGCCTTCCTCGTGTTCTGCCTGGTCACCGGCGATCAGGACCGTGCGGCCTTCGTCGTGGTGACCGCCTTCACCGTCGCCGTCGCGCTCCGCCGCATGTCTCCGGCCGTGGCGCTCTCGATCGCGTGGCTGGCGGCCGTCCTGCAGATGACCACGGGGCACAGCATCCTGGTCAGCGACCTCGGCGTACTGATCGTGCTCTATGCGACGGCCGCCTACGGGGATCGCGTCGTGCGGGCAGCGGGACTCATCTCGGCGGGCATCGGTGCGTTCGTCGCCGCCCTCTACCTGACCGTGACCGCCGCGGTCGCTCAGAGCTACTACACACTCCTGTCCAGCGCGATCGCGAGCGTGGCGCTGCAGTTCGCCTTCCTGTTCGTGGTGAGCGTGACGGTCCTCGGGCTGTCGTGGGTGCTCGGCCTCCTGATGCGCACCTGGCGCAACGCGCGCGCCGCACGCCGGGCGCGTGACGCGGCCGAACTCGACCGCGACCGGGCCGTCGAGGATGTGGTGGTCGAGCAGGAGCGCACCCGGATCGCCCGCGACATGCACGACGTGGTCGCGCACTCGCTCGCCGTCGTCATCGCCCAGGCCGACGGCGCGCGCTACGCCCGGCACACCGACCCGGACGCAGTGGATGAAGCGCTCGCGACGATCGCCTCGACGGCGCGCTCCGCGCTGGGCGACGTGCGGGTGCTGCTCACCGAATTGCGGCAGTCGCATCCCACCGACCCGGGCCGGCCGCCCGGAGCGCACGACGGCCCCCAGCCGTCGCTCGCCGACCTGGAGCAGACCGTCGAGCACATCCGCTCGGCCGGCCTTCCGGTCACCCTGGACGTGACGGGCGCCGTGGAGCGACTCGGCTCCGCGCAGCAGCTCGCCGCCTTCCGTATCGTGCAGGAGGCGCTCACCAACGCGCTCCGGCACGGCGACACGAGCCGTCCGGCGAGCGTCGTGCTCGCCGAGGCGGATGCCGAACCCGACTCCGGGCGACCGGCCGGACTCATCATCACCGTGAGGAACACCGTGAACGACAGCACGCTCTCCACTGCGACCGGGTCGCAGCCCCGTATCGGACACGGCCTGCCCGGGATGCGCGAGCGCGCATCCCTCGCGGGCGGGTCGCTCACAGCGGGACCCGACGACGGGGACTTCGTCGTCACGGCCTTCCTTCCGGGGGCTGCGGCGTGACGGGCGGCACGAACGGCGCGACCGGCTCCCGCATCCGGGTGCTGCTCGTCGACGACCAGCCGCTGTTCCGCGCGGGAGTGCGGATGCTGCTCAGCTCGCAGGACGACCTGGAGTTCTGCGGTGAAGCGGGCAACGGCCGGGAGGGTGTGCGGCTCGCCGCCGACGTGCGTCCCGACGTCGTGCTGATGGACATCCGGATGCCGGTCATGGACGGCATCGCGGCGACCAGCGCGATCATCGCCGACGCCCAGCGCGCCGGCCGCACCCCTCCACGGATCGTGGTCCTGACGACGTTCGACCTCGACGAGGCGGCCGCGCGCGCGATCCGTGGCGGCGCGAGCGGGTTCGTGCTGAAGGACGCGGAGCCGGAGTTCCTGCTCGCGGCGATCCGCACCGTCCACGCGGGCAATGCGGTCATCGCCGCCGGGGCGACGCGCGAGCTGTTCGAGTACTTCTCGTCCGCTCAGCCGGCCCAGCCGGAGCCCCCGGAGTTCGCGTCGCTGACGTCACGCGAGCGGGAGATCTTCGTGCTCGCCGCGCGGGGGCTCAGCAACGCGGAGATCGCGGGGTCCGAGTTCCTCAGCGAGGCCACGGTGAAGACGCACATCTCGCGCATCCTCGCCAAGCTGGGGCTGCGCGACCGCGTGCAGATGGTCGTGTACGCCTTCGAGCACGGCCTGACCGCCGCCGAGTAGCCGCGGCAGCGCCTTCCGTACGGTAGGGAGCGGGCGTGCCAATGAAGGAGGATCGGTGCCGAATCTCCTTCGATTGGGCCGGCGGGGATGGGCGAGCGGGCACCCATGTCATCCTCAGGGAGGACACAGGATCGGCCCGCCGCCCGATCCGGGGACGGGTGGCCGCTCCCTAGCGTGGACGGTATGGAGCCCACTCACACCGAAACGGTGGCGCGCGTCGACGCAGCCACGAAGACCTACGGCACCGGCGCAGGCCGCATCACCGCCCTCGACGACGTGACCATCGGCATCCCGGCCCGCCGGTTCACCGCGATCATGGGACCGAGCGGATCGGGTAAGTCCACCCTGATGCACGTGATGGCCGGACTCGACTCGCTCACCAGCGGCCGCGCCTTCCTGGGCGACACCGAGATCACCCACCTCCGCGACTCCGAGCTGACACTGCTACGCCGCCGCCGGGTCGGCTTCGTCTTCCAGTCGTTCAACCTGGTGCCGACTCTGGATGTGCGCGACAACATCCTGCTGCCGTTCGAACTCGACGGCCGCCGGCCGACACACGAGCAGTCGGAGTGGATCGACCACCTCATCGACACCCTCCGCCTGCGCGACCGCCTCACCCACCGCCCGCACGAGCTCTCCGGCGGCCAGCAGCAGCGCGCCGCCATCGTGCGTGCGCTCGCGACCCGTCCTGACCTGGTCTTCGCCGACGAGCCGACCGGCAACCTGGACTCCCGCACCGGCCGTGACGTGCTGTCCGTGCTGCAGCAGGCGGCCCGGACCTTCGGGCAGAGCATCGCCATGGTCACCCACGACCCCGTAGCCGCGAGCTTCGCCGACCACATCGTGTTCCTCGCCGACGGCCGTGTCGTCGCCGAGCGGCCCCAGTCGACCCCGGAAGAGATCTCGTCGTTCATGCTCGGGATGGAGGCTCGCGCGTGAGCCGGCCGTTCTCGGCGTTCCGCGCGAATGCCCGCGACCACCGCGCCGGCATCCTGGTCGCCGCACTGAGCTCCGCGTTCGGGGTGGCCCTGGTGAGCGGCGTCAGCGTCTTGGGCGCCTTCATCGGCGCGTCCGGGATGGGCGACCACGGCAGCGTCCAGCTCGCCCTCGGGGTCGTGGCCGGCATCTTCTTCGTGATCGCCGTCTACGTGGCGGCGATCGTCACCACGAACACGTTCGCGACCGTCATCGCCGGCCGCACCCGAACGATCGCGCTCCTCCGGCTGATCGGCTCCAGCGCCCGTGCTCAGCGCCGGTCCGTTGCCGCCGAGGGCCTCGCCGTCGGCCTGATCGGCGCGACCGCCGGCGGCGTTGCGGCTGCGATCCTGGCGCTCGTCGCCGTCCGCGTCTTCATCGCCACAGGGACGCTCCCGGCCGCCGAGTACCCGATCCTGACGCCGCCGCTGGTGGGACCGGTGGTGATCGTGGTGCTGACCACCTGGCTGGCGTCGTGGATCGGGAGCCGCCGCGTCCTCGCGGTGACACCCATGCAGGCCCTCGGCGCCTCGCAGGAGCGTCCCGCCCGGGTCATCCGCACGCGCGGCCGTCTGGCGGTGTCGCTGGTCCTGGTGCTCGGCGGTGGTGCACTGCTCGCCTTCGGGCTGCTGCTCGGCCTCGGCGTGTTCATCCGGGCCGGCGGTATCCTGGCGGACCTCTCGCGGTACGGCGTACTGGTGGCCATGCTGGGCGGTCTGCTCTCGTTCACCGGGATCGTCCTGGCCGCTCCGTTCTTCCTGCCCGCTGTCCTGCGCGGGGTGGGACTGGTCGTCGGGCGCGGAGCCGCGGGCCGTCTCGCTGCCGCCAACGCGGTGCGGAACCCGGAGCGCAGCTCCCGGACGGCGATCGGGCTGGTCATCGGCGTGACGCTGATCACCATGTTCGTCGTGGCCGCATCCACCTGGCAGGACCTCATCCAGAAGGCGTCCGCGCGTGAGTCCGGCCTCTACGAGGGCGCGGGGGAGGTCATCGGCGGCACCCTGGCCGTCTTCACCGTTCTGGTCGGCTTCTCGGCGGTGATCGCCGCGTGCGGCGTGGTCAACACGCTCTCCCTGAGCGTCCTCCAGCGCGGCCGCGAGCTGGGACTGCTGCGCGCGCTCGGTTTCAGCGCCGCGCAGGTGCGCAGGATGATCCTGGCCGAGAGCGCGCAGCTGACCGTCGCCTCCGTGCTGACCGGCCTCGTCCTCGGAACCCTCTACGGCTGGATCGGCGCGCAGTCCCTGCTCGGGATGATCCCCGGCGGAGGGCTGCTCGCGCCCGTCCTCCCGGTTCCATTCCTCGTCGCGATCGTGCTGGCGGCGGCGGCCCTCGCCGTCGTGGCCGCACTGGCCCCCACCCGCCGCGCCACGCGGGTGTCGCCCGTCGCCGCACTTGCCGTGGAGTAGCTCGCCCTGGAAGTTTCCTGAACTCTCACAGAGCTTCAGCCATCGGTGAACTGAGCCCGGAATAATGAAGCGTCCGCCGCCGAGCGCACCGATCCCGACCGCATCCGAGAGGAACATCCCCTGAACTGGCTCCCGACCCTGAGGATCGACGCGCCAGCGTTCCTCATCGCGCTCGATGTCGTCGCCGCCGCTCTCGCGCTGTACCTGCTCATCCGGCCCACCTGGAAGCGCACGCTGGCGGGACTCACGGCGGCACTCCTGGGCGGCCTCGCCGGCTGGTTCCTGGTCTGGCTGGTGACGGATGTGCTCGATCTGTTCGGCGTCGCCCTCACTCCGGTGACAACTCTGTGGACGGCCCTGGGCTTCGGCGGCGTGAGCCTGGCGGTGGCGAACCTGTTCCGTTCGCGGTGGTGGCGCAAAGTGATCGCGGCCCTCAGCATCCCCGTGTTCCTGGTGACCGCGTTCTGCGGGATCAACGCGGATTTCGGCGCGTACCGGAACCTGGATGACGTGCTCGGCGTGGTGCCGTACAAGGCTCTCGATCTGCACTCGGAGCGGGGCGAGGTCGTCGCGGGGACCGACTGGCGTACGACGGCCCAGCTGCCGGCCGGGGACCCGCCCACGGTGCCCGCGAAGGGCGAGGTCGGCACGGTGCACATCCCGGCCACCGTCTCGCGGTTCCCCGCGCGAGAAGCCGTCGTCTACCTCCCGCCGATCGCGCTCACCCCGAACCCGCCCGCGCTGCCGGTGCTCTACGCGCTCTCGGGCCAGCCCGGCGCACCCGCCGACATGTTCACGGCAGGTGGCATCGCCGGCGCGATGGATGCGTTCGCGGCGAAGCACGGAGGCTACGCCCCGATCGTGGTCGCGCCCGACCAGCTGGGCGGTCCCGGCCGCAACCCGATGTGCGTCGACTCGCCCGACTACGGCAACTCGGCCACGTATCTCATCACGGATGTCCGCAATTGGGTGCGTTCGAACCTCCGGGTGAGCGGCGACCCGGCAGGATGGGGCGTGTTCGGCTACTCGCAGGGCGCAACGTGCGCCGTGCAGTTCGTGAGCGGCCGGCCGGACGTCTTCGGTTCCGCGCTCGCGTCGTCGAGCGAGCTGGGGCCGACGCTGGGGAATGAGGAGCTGACCATCAGCACGGGATTCGGGGGCTCGAAGGCCGCGTTCGAGCGAGCGCAGCCGTCCACTCAGTTGAAGGAGCACGCGCCGTACAAGGATTCCGTGATGGTGTTCGGCGCGGGCGCGAACGACGCGAAGTACACCGGGTTCGCGCGGCAGCTGTACGACGAGGCGACGGCGGCGGGAGTTCGCGCCGAGCTGCTCAGCTCCCCGGGCACCGCCCACGACTGGAAGACCGTGCGTTACGTGCTCGCTCACGGCTTCCCCCTCATCGCAGCGCAGTTCGGGCTGGGCTCGTGAAGGGACTCCTCGCCCGCACCGGTCGTCTGATCGCGCAGCATCCGTTCACGACCGGGATCACGCTGCTGATCCTGGTGCTCGCGCTCGCGACCGGTCCGTTGCGCGGACCGCATCGCCCGCTGCGCGGCTGGCTGGGCGCGGGTGCGGTCCAGCTCCTGGACGGCCACTGGTGGTCTCCCTTCACCGCCGTCCTGTTCACCGACGACCTGTTCGAGCTGATCGTGGCGCTCATCCTCACGGTCGCGCTGGTCGGCGCGTCCGAGCGGCTGATGGGCACCTGGCGCACCGCGCTCGCCTTCTTCGGCACGGCGGTCGTCGGCGTCGTGGTGGGCGCCCTGGTCCAGGTGGCGGCGAACGACATCGGCGAGCTCTGGGCCCGCAACGTGCACGGCCTGCTGGTGCTCGATGTCTTCACGGCCATCGGCGGCACGATCATGACGGCGAGCGCGTTCGCCGGGACGCTGTGGCGCCGCCGCATCCGCGTGATCACCCTGCTCGTGGCGATCATGTACCTGCTGTACTCCGGCCTGCCTTCGGACCTGTACCGGCTGATCGCGGTGCTGACCGGACTCGCGCTCGGGCCGCTGCTCCGGCAGCGCAAAGTCGTCGGCGACTGGCTCCGCAGCTCGCACCATGAGGTCCGGGTGCTGCTCGCCTCGTCGGTGACCATCACGGCGCTCGGTCCGGTGATCGGTCTTCTCGCATCCACTCGCTACGGGATGCTGTCGCCGGTCGGGCTGCTGTTCAGCAATGAAGCGCCCAGCGCGTCTTCGGTGGTCGAGCGCTGCCAGGCGTTCGCCGTCACCCGGCAGTGCGTGCGCGACCTGACCCTGGAGCGGATCAACGGTGTCGGCCCCGTGCTCCTGTCGGTGCTCCCGCTGCTCCTCCTGCTCGTCGCGGCGTACGGCCTCCTCCGCGGGCGCCGTTTCGCGGTCTGGCTCGCGGTCGCGGTGAACGCCCTGCTCGCCCTGCTGTCGGCGCTGTACTACGGCATCCTGCCGATCGCGTCCTCGCGGCCCGTGGTCTCGATGCGTTACTGGGAGGTCACCGCCATCCTCGCGCTGTCCACCCTCGTCCCGCTGGCCATGACCGTCCTGCTGATCGTCTACCGGAGGCATTTCACCGTCATGCCCTCGGCGCGCGCCGTGCGCCGGTACGTCCTGCTCCTGCTGGGCACGGCTCTCGGCCTCATCGGCGTGTACGTGCTCGTGGGCTGGTTGCAGCGCGACACCGGATTCACGCGCCCCATCGACCTGAACGATCTGTTCGACGACGTGCTGGAGCGCTTCATCCCCGTCAGCTTCCTCCGCAGGGAGCCGGTGCAGTATCTGCCGACCACTCCGCTCGCCACGATCGTCTACCACAACATCGGAACCGTCTTCTGGCTCGTGGCGATCATCGCGGCGGTACCGGCGATGCTGGGCCGGGGGCTGCGGCGCCGCGGCACGGGGGAGTCCGCGCATGTCCGCGAGCTGCTTCGCCGCGGCGGCGGGGATGCCATCTCGTACATGGCCACCTGGCCCGGCAACTCCTACTGGTTCGATCCGGTGGGCGGCGGCGCGATCGCGTACCGCGTGCTGGGCCGCGTCGCTCTCACGACCGGCGGCCCGTTCGGCGCGCTGACGCCGCACGACGGCGCGATCCAGGGCTTCGCGCGCTTCTGCGACGACAACGGATGGATCCCGGTCTTCTACAGCGTGGAGGCGCGCTACGCCGGGCTGTTCGAGCGCCTCGGCTGGTCGACCATGACGGTCGCAGAGGAGACCGTCATCCGACCGCAACTGTGGGCGACCACCGGCAAGAAGTGGCAGGACGTCCGGTCCTCGATCAATCGCGCGCAGCGCGCCGGGATCCGTGCCGAGTGGACGAGCTACGCCGGCCTCTCGCTCGCGGCCGCCGTGCAGCTCTCCGACATCTCGGAGCAGTGGGTGGCCGAGAAGGACCTGCCCGAGATGGGCTTCACCCTGGGCGGGCTGGACGAGCTCCGCGACCCGGACGTGCGGCTCATGCTCGCCGTCAACGAGAGCGACGGGCCGGAGCACGGCCGCATCGAGGCCGTCACCAGCTGGCTCCCGACCTACCGCAACGGAATCGTCGTGGGATGGACGCTCGACTTCATGCGGCGGCGACCCGACAGCATCAACGGCGTCATGGAGTTCCTCATCGCCGAGGCGGCGACCCGGATGAAGGAGGACGGCATCGAGTTCATGTCGCTCTCCGCCGCCCCGCTCGCCCACACCGCCGCGGTGTCGGAGGACGACAAGGACACCATGGACCGCCTCCTCGGCTACCTGAGCTCGTCGCTGGAGCCGGTCTACGGCTTCCGCTCGCTGCTGAAGTTCAAGCAGAAGTTCCAGCCCGAGTTGCACCCGCTGATCATGGCCTACCCCGATCCGGTGACCCTGCCCGCGATCGGCCTCGCGCTGGTCCGCGCGTACCTTCCCGACCTGTCCGTCCGCCAGGCGGCGACGTTCGTGCGGGGGCGCTCGTGACCGCGCGTGGTATTCTCGGTGCTGTGTACGGTCTGCTCCTTCTTAGCTGCCGCGACGAGTCCTAATCTCGGGCCTCACTCGTCGCGGAGTTCGTCGTCGGCTCTCCCCAGCACACGAGTGAAGGATTCGAGAAGACCATGAAGAACGCACAGGCGCCGAGCGCCATGCCGATCCACAAATACCGACCGTTCCACGAGCAGATCCGCGTCGACCTGCCGGACCGCACCTGGCCCTCTAACCGGATCACGGAGGCACCCCGTTGGTGCGCCGTCGACCTGCGCGACGGCAACCAGGCCCTCATCGACCCGATGAGCCCCGAGCGCAAGCGCATCATGTTCGACCTGCTGGTGCGCATGGGCTACAAGGAGATCGAGGTCGGGTTCCCGTCGGCGAGCCAGACCGACTTCGACTTCGTCCGCAGCCTCATCGAAGAGGACGCCATCCCG
The DNA here is from genome assembly GCF_042465655.1 of Leifsonia sp. T36S-04. Taxonomy (GTDB): domain Bacteria; phylum Actinomycetota; class Actinomycetes; order Actinomycetales; family Microbacteriaceae; genus Leifsonia. The sequence goes on along the minus strand of NZ_CP146286.1, from coordinate 1,543,434 downwards.
GACGACGTCACCATCCAGGTCCTGACCCAGTCGCGCGAGCACCTCATCAAGCGCACGTACGAGTCGCTGGTGGGCGCCAAGCAGGCGATCGTGCACCTGTACAACTCGACCAGCATCCTGCAGCGCGACGTCGTGTTCCGCACCGACCAGCAGGGAATCGTCGACATCGCGCTGAGCGGCGCGCGCCTGTGCCGCCGGTTCGAAGAGCTGGTCCCCGGCACGACGATCTACTACGAGTACTCGCCCGAGAGCTACACCGGGACCGAGCTGGAGTTCGCGGCCGACATCTGCAACCAGGTCCTGGAGGTCTTCGAGCCGACCCCCGAGCGCAAGGTGATCATCAACCTGCCGGCGACGGTCGAGATGGCCACGCCGAACGTCTACGCCGACTCGATCGAGTGGATGTCGCGGCACCTGAACCATCGCGAGAACGTCATCTTGTCCCTCCACCCGCACAACGACCGAGGCACCGCCGTGGCGGCGGCCGAGCTCGGCTACATGGCAGGCGCCGACCGCATCGAGGGCTGCCTGTTCGGCAACGGCGAGCGCACCGGCAACGTCGACCTCGTCACGCTGGGCGTCAACCTGTTCACGCAGGGGATCGACCCGCAGATCGATTTCAGCGACATCGACCAGATCAAGAGGACGGTCGAGCACTGCAACCAGCTGCCGGTGGGGGAGCGCAGCCCGTGGGGCGGCGACCTGGTGTTCACCGCCTTCAGCGGATCCCACCAGGACGCCATCAAGAAGGGCTTCGAGGCGATGGAGGCCCGCGCCGAGCGCGAGGGCGTCTCCGTCGACGACCTGGTGTGGGCGGTGCCGTACCTGCCGGTCGACCCGAAGGACCTGGGACGCAGCTACGAGGCCGTCATCCGCGTCAACTCGCAGTCCGGCAAGGGCGGAGTGGCCTACCTGCTGAAGAGCGACCACTCGCTCGACCTGCCGCGCAAGCTGCAGATCGAGTTCTCGGGCGTCGTCCAGGCGAAGACCGACGAGGAGGGTGGCGAGGTCACCAGCGAGCAGATCTGGGAGGTCTTCCAGGACGAGTACCTGCCCGCTCCGACCTCCGACCCGGATGCCAAGTGGGGCCGGTTCGAACTCGGCAGCACCACGACCGCGAACGAGACGGGCGACCACGTCGTGCTGACCGTGACCCTGCGCGACGGCGACACCGTCTCCAAGGCCACCGGCGAAGGCAACGGCCCGATCGCGGCGCTGTTCGACATCCTGCACCAGCACGGCGTCGACGCCCACCTGTACGACTACTCGCAGCACACGATGTCGGCGAGCGAGTCCGCTCTCGCCGCGGCCTACATCGAGTTGGATGTGGACGGCCAGCGCCGCTGGGGCGTCGGCATCGACGCCGACACGACCACGGCCTCCTTCAAGGCCGTCGTCTCGGCGGTCAACCGCGCCGTCCGCACGACGCAGTCCGCTCAGGAGCTCGTCTCCGCCTGACGCGCGCACCGTTCCTGTAAAACGGAGGTGGTCACGACCCTGAACGGTCGTGACCACCTCCATTCACTGCGTTCCGGGCCGTCGTCATTCGCCCTTGTCGATGCGGTAGCGCGGAATGGTTCCGGTGTCGGTGCGCTCGGTGGTGCGCTCCTCGTTCCGGACGGGCGGCCGGAGCCTCGGCCAGCGCATCCGGGGCAGCCGGCCGAGTTCGCGCTGCTCCGGGAGGCTCCAGCCGAAGCGGACCGCGAGCAGGCGGATGGCGAGCGTCACGACGGCGCAGACGACCGCGGCCGGGATGAGCGGCACGCCCAGATCCACCATGACGACGAGCACGATCGTGCCGGCGCCCGCCGCGACGGCGTAGAGCGAGCCGACGTGCATCACCGCGATGGGCAGGTTCAGCAGCAGATCCCGCAGGATGCCGCCGCCGACCGCGGACACCACACCGACGAAGACCGCGGGAACCTCCGGCAGCCCGAGAGCGAGCGCCTTGGTGGCGCCGATCGCGCCGAACAGGCCGATGGTCAGCGCGTCGAGGAAGGTGATGATCGGATCCAGCCGCCGGAACAGCCGGATCAGCAGCATCCCGAGCAGCGCCGCGATGATCGTGCTCGGCAGGTACCAGTTGGACTGGAGCGCCACCGGCGTCACGTTGAGCAGGATGTCGCGGAGGAGTCCACCGCCGACGCCCGTCGCGACGCCGATGATGGCGACGCCCAGCAGGTCGAGGCGGCGGTCGCGGAAGCCCGCGGCGAACATCGCCCCCTGCAGACTGCCGACGCCGACAGCGAGGAGGTCGCCCCACAGCGGAATGGCCAAGGCGCCGATGTTCAGGGCGGTCATGCTCACTTCCTATGTGTACCACGCGCGGTGGGGCCGCGCTGTCAGGCGTAGGCGCGATACTGGAGTGTGCCAACCTACCGTGATGAAGCCGTCGTGCTCCGCACCCACAAGCTGGGTGAAGCCGACCGCATCGTCACCATGCTCAGCCGGCAGCACGGCAAGATCCGGGCCGTCGCCAAGGGGGTCCGGCGCACCGCCTCGCGCTTCGGATCGCGCCTCGAGCCCTTCATGGTCGCCGACGTGCAGCTGTACGAGGGCCGCACGCTCGACATCGTCACGCAGGCCGAGACCCTCGGTGCGTACGGCGCGCTCATCGCCGACGACTACGCGAGCTACACCGCCGCCAACGCCATGGTCGAGACCGCCGACCGGCTGACCGACGCCGAGGCATCGCTGCAGCAGTACCTGCTGCTCGTGGGCGCTCTGCGGTCGCTCTCCCGCCGCGAGCACGGCCCTCAGCTCACCCTCGACTCGTATCTGCTGCGCGCTCTGTCGCTGGCCGGGTGGGCGCCGAGCTTCCAGGACTGCTCCCGATGCGGTGCTCCCGGTCCGCACACCGCGGTGGTCGTTCAGCTGGGTGGCGTGGTGTGCGACACGTGCGCCCCCCAGGGCGCTCCGCGAGTCGACGCCGACACCATCGCCCTGCTCGGCGCGCTGCTGAGCGGCGACTGGGACGCTGCCGAAGAGGCTCCGGAGACGACCCGCAACCGCGCGAACGGCGTGGTCGCGGCGTACACCCAGTGGCACCTGGAGCGCGGCCTCCGCTCGCTGCAGCACGTCCAGCACGACCGGGTGGACGCCTCCCCGCGCCCCGAGGCCGGCCCGGTCACCCGCACAGATCAGAAGGCGAGTGGATGAGTCCCAAGCCCTACACGCACAAGGATGCGGTCGAGTACCGTCCGCTCGACTGGACCGGGGTGTACCCGCCCGCGTTCCCTGCGGGCAGCGTCCCGTCGCACGTCGCCATCGTGATGGACGGCAACGGCCGCTGGGCGAACCGCCAGGGTCTCACGCGCATCGAGGGCCACCGCGCGGGGGAGGCGGCGCTCCTGGATGTGGTGGCCGGTGCGATCCAGGCCGGGGTCAAGCACCTGAGCGTGTATGCGTTCTCGACCGAGAACTGGAAGCGGTCGCCCGACGAGGTGCGGTTCCTGATGGGCTTCAACCGCGAGGTCCTGCACCGCCGCCGCGACCAGCTCAACGAGTGGGGCGTGCGCGTGCGCTGGGCCGGGCGGAAGCCGCGGTTGTGGTCCTCGGTCATCAAGGAGCTGCAGTACGCCGAGCAGCTGACCGCCGGCAACAGCGTCCTGACCCTGACGATGTGCGTGAACTACGGAGGCCGCACCGAGATCGCCGACGCGGTCCGCTCCATCGCGGACGACGTCGCCGCCGGCAGGCTGCGGCCGTCCGCGGTGAGCGAGAAGACCATCCAGCGCCACCTCTACCTCCCCGACATGCCCGACGTGGACCTGTTCGTGCGCAGCTCGGGGGAGCAGCGGACGAGCAACTTCCTGCTCTGGCAGAGCGCGTACGCCGAGATGGTGTTCCTCGACACGCTGTGGCCCGACTTCAGCCGGACGGACCTGTGGGACGCGGTCGAGCTGTACCTGCGCCGCAACCGGCGGTTCGGGGGTGCGGTGGATACGCCGACGGCCGGGTCCGCTGCGCCGGAATAACTGCGTCGCTGCAGAATGTTGCCCCTTGATGTGAGCGAACCCATCAAGATCGACATCTGGTCCGACATCGCCTGCCCGTGGTGCTACATCGGCAAGCGCAAGTTCGAGGCGGGCAGCGGCCTGTTCGCCGGGGCGGGTGAGGGGCGAGACGTCGAGGTCGAGTACCACTCGTTCGAGCTCTCTCCCGACACACCGGTCGACTTCGAGGGAAGCGAAATCGACTTCCTCGCAGGCCACAAGGGCATGCCCGCCGGTCAGGTGGAGCAGATGCTGGAGCGCGTCACCGGCATCGCCTCCGCGGTCGGGCTCGACTACGACTTCGGCAGCCTCAAGCACACGAACACCGTCAAAGCGCACGAGCTGCTCCACTTCGCGAAGGCGCACGGGAAGCAGCTGGAGCTCGCCGAGCGTCTGTTCCGCGCCTACTTCGTGGAGGGGCGCCACGTCGGACGCATCGCCGACCTGGCCGACCTCGCCGCCGAGGTGGGGCTGGACCGCGAGGAGGCCCTGGAGGCTCTCGAGTCGTCGCGGTACCTGTCCGATGTGCGCGCCGACCAGGAGACCGCTGCCGAGTACGGCATCAACGGTGTGCCCTTCTTCGTGATCGACGGCAAGTACGGTGTCTCGGGCGCCCAGGACCCGCAGACCTTCGCCCAGGCACTTGAGCAGGTCTGGACCGAGCGCGCCGCGGTGACCGCGTGACCGCCGCCGAGGCAGCCGGCGTCGCCGCGCCCGCGGCGGCTGCGCCCGCAGCGGCTGCGCCGCTCGCGGCACCCCGCCCCGCCCTCATCCCCCTCGCCACGGCCGCCGCCGTCTGCGACGGCGACACCTGCGCCCTCCCGTGATCCATGGGACGCAACACGCCGTTATCCCGCGGGCATTACGGCGTGTTGCGACCCATGGATGACAGTGCAAGGCGCACCCGACGGACGGCTTCGCGAGCGCCGTCCGCCATGTGCGAGCGATTCACCCGGATGACCTGCCAGCCCTGAGACTGAATCCGCCAGATGCGGTCGCCGTCGATGTGGAACTGCCGTCGGTCGGTGCGATGCTGCTCACCGTCGTACTCGATGGCAATGCGACGGGAAGGGTAGGCCATGTCGAGATGTGCGACTCCGCCGCTGCCGATGTCGATCCGGTAGTTCACGTCGGGTTCGGGCAGGCCCTCTCGGACGATTGCCAGGCGCAACGTCGTCTCCATCGGCGAGTCGGTACGTGCACGCACCGAGGCGACCGCCTCTCGCAAGTGGCGGATACCCGGCCGACCGTCAGCGGCGTGCACACAGGCCTGCAGAGCCCGCAAGGTCGTCAGCGGCTGTTTGCGCCTGACCAGCGCATCGCCCACGACGACGAGGGCATCATGACCCAGCATCGAACCCAGCTGACAGAAGACTTCGACGGGAGCAGGAACGGGTAGACCGCGGAGGGTGCGAATGTCGCTCTTGGCGATGGTCACGCGATGCCCGAGCACGCCCGCTGCTCGAGGGGCGCGCCGATGGCGGGGAGCGGAAACATGAAGCGCGGTCGACTCCCCGGCGGGGAGCGGGAGGTCGTAGAGCGCGGCCGCAGTCGTGTGGCTGAAGAACATCCCGTCGGGCATGACCTCGGCGTAGGCCCTGCATCGGTCCTCCACGGTCTCCGGCTCTTGATCGGCGATCGTTCTGACCCCGTGGAACGGCGCAGCGAGGTCGGCCCGCCGGAGGCGGGACCTGGTGACGCCCGCACGCTGTGCGGCGGACGTCGAAAACGGCTGTGTCCGTGCGATCGGCGGAAGACTCCCTGGGCGGCGCATCCCTCCACCCTGGCCGACCGTCAGGATGCCCGCAGGAGTTCTCCACAGCCCGGTCATCCATGGGACGCAACACGCCGTTATCCCGTGCCGATTACGGCGTGTTGCGTCCCATGGATGGCTACTCGGGGTCGGTGATGTCGGCGACGGTCGCGCCGTAGGCGGCGATGAGGGCGTCCGCGTCGACGAAGAGGGAGTAGCCGTGCTCGCCCGCGCCCATGGAGACCGTCCGGCCCGGGATGGTGGCGTCCGCGACGACCGGCCACGCGGTCGTGCTGCCGAACGGGGTGATGGTGCCGCGCTCGTAGCCGGTGGCCGCCAGGGCCACGGACGCATCCGGCAGCTGCAGCTTGTTCACCCCGAGCACCGAGCGCAGCTTCGGCCACGCGATCTTGCGTCCACCGGGCACGAGTGCGAAGACGAAGGTGTCGTCGCTGCGCTTGACCACCAGTGTCTTGACGATGTCCGAGGGGTGGAGCCCGAGCAGCGTCGCGGCCTCCTCGAGGCTCCTCGCGGCGGGTCGTTCGATGATCCGGATGTCGACGCCGCGCGCCGCCGCATCCTCCGTCACCCGCTCCCGACCTGTGCGCAGTTCTGCACCGACGGGGGAGTTGTCCACGGATTCCGGGCTCTCGGCCATAGCTCAGCACGCTTTCTGGGAGAATCGAGTGAGATGTCTACCACTGCAACGATAAGCCACGCCCCCCAGCTGACCATCGGTCCGCTGGGACTCGACGTGCCCGTGGTCCTCGCGCCGATGGCGGGGGTCACCAACACTGCGTTCCGGCGGCTGTGCCGCGAGTTCGGCGCCGGGCTCTACGTGAGCGAGATGATCACCTCGCGCGCCCTCGTCGAGCGGACCCCGGAGTCGCTCCGGCTCATCACGCACCACGAGTCCGAGACGCCCCGCTCCATCCAGCTGTATGGAGTCGACCCGGCGACGGTCCGTGAGGCGGTCACGATGCTGGTCGCGGAGGATCGCGCCGACCACATCGACCTCAACTTCGGCTGCCCTGTACCCAAGGTGACTCGCAAGGGCGGCGGGGCGGCGCTGCCGTGGAAGCTCGGCCTGTTCCGCGAGATCGTCGAGGGTGCCGTCCGCGCCGCCGGCGACATCCCGCTCACGATCAAGATGCGCAAGGGCATCGACGGCGACCACCTGACCTACCTCGAGGCCGGCCGTATCGCCGAGGGCGCTGGGGTCGCCTCCATGGCGCTCCACGCCCGCACCGCCGCCGAGTTCTACTCCGGCCACGCCGACTGGTCCGCCATCGCGAAGCTGAAAGAGACCATCACGTCGACGCCGGTTCTCGGCAACGGCGACATCTGGTCCGCGGCCGACGCGATCCGGATGGTGGAGGAGACGGGCTGCGATGGTGTGGTCGTCGGCCGTGGCTGCCTCGGGCGTCCGTGGCTGTTCGGCGATCTCGCGGCGGCGTTCCGCGCCCGCGCGGGTGAGATCAGCGCCGAAGAGGCGCAGGCGGCCCAGGCGCATCCCACCCTCGGGCAGGTCGCAGACACGTTCCGTCGCCACGCCGAACTGCTGGTCGAGTTCTTCGACAGCGAGGAGCGGGGCTGCCGGGACATCCGCAAGCACGTCGCCTGGTACTTCAAGGGCTACCCGGTCGGCGGCGACCTGCGCGCCTCGCTGGCGACGGTCGACACCCTCCAGCACATGGACGACCTGCTCGCCACCCTCGACCGCGACCAGGAGTACCCGGGCGAGGCGGCAGAGGGCCAGCGCGGTCGCGCGGGGTCTCCGAAGCGTCCCGCGCTGCCGGACGGCTGGCTCGAGAGCCGCGACCTCGACGGGGCCCAGCGCGCCGACGTCGCCGACGCGGAGGTGCACAACAGTGGTGGATGAGATCGCCCCGAGCACCCAGGCGCCTGCGTCGCACGGCCACGCGTCGGCCGACGAGGCCTCCGACGGTTACAGCGAGCACGACCGCGAGCGCTGGCTTCCGGAGCACCACTCGAACCGGCGAAGCGACTTCGCGCGCGACCGGGCCCGGCTCCTGCACTCCAGCGCCCTCCGCCGCCTCGCGGCCAAGACGCAGGTCCTCAGTCCCACTGCAGGGCTCGACTTCGCCCGCAACCGCCTGACGCACTCCCTGGAGGTCGCTCAGGTCGGTCGCGAACTTGCGAACAGCCTCGGCCTCGACCCCGACATCGTCGACACCGCGTGCCTGGCTCACGACATCGGTCACCCGCCCTTCGGTCACAACGGCGAGCGTGCTCTCAACACCTGGGCGGAAGAGATCGGCGGCTTCGAGGGCAATGCCCAGACCCTGCGCCTGCTCAGCCGGCTCGAGCCGAAGGTCTTCGGCCGCGACGGCCGTCCGTACGGGCTGAACCTCACCCGGGCCAGCCTCGACGCGAGCTGCAAGTACCCGTGGCCCGCGTCGTCGTCCATCCCCGACCCCAGCGGGCGCGCCAAGTTCGGTTTCTACGACGACGATCACGCCGTGTTCGAGTGGATGCGCGGCGGCGCGCCCGAGCGTCAGCGCTGCATCGAGGCCCAGGTGATGGACCTCTCCGACGACATCGCGTACTCGGTGCACGACTTCGAGGACGCCGTGGTCAACGGCTACATCGACGTCGCAGCTCTCGGCAGCCGGGTCGATCACGAAGACCTCGTCGAGTCGATGCACGAGTGGGTGGGCGGCGAGGTCAGCCACCAGGAGCTGATCGAGGCGTTCGACCGGCTCGACAGCATGGACATCTGGCTCGACGGCTGGGACGGCTCCCGCCGTTCGCAGGCCCGTCTGAAGAACCTGACGAGCCAGCTGATCGGCCGCTTCGCCCACGCCGCGGTGCACGCGACGAAGGAGGCGGCAGGACGGACCGATCTGATCCGGTTCGGTGCCGATGTGGTGGTCCCGCTCAGCATCCGGGCAGAGATCGCCGTGCTGAAGGGAATCGTCGCCACGTTCGTGATGTCGAAGAACACGCGGCAGCCGATCTACGCTCAGCAGCGGCAGATCCTCTCGACGCTGGCCGACCTGCTCTACCAGCGCGGTCCGGCGGAGCTCGACCCGGGGTTCGCCGAGGATTGGCGCGACGCCGGCAGCGACCAGGAACGCCGCCGGGTGGTGGTGGACCAGGTGGCCAGCCTCACCGATCAGTCGGCGCTCAGCTGGTACGAACGACTCGTCCAGCACTGATGGTTCGGGCACTGATGGACGCTGCACTGATGGATGCCGACGCGTGGACGCGTCCACGTCCGGGGTTGAATACCTCGGCGCTGTGCAGAATGCTGGAGACCTGGCCCTCGGAAGGAAACGAATGAGCAGCGCACCACCGCCATCAGACGACGACCGCCCCACGACGGGCGAGTCGGCGGAGGCGGCCCCGGCCATGCCGGAAACCAGTCGCCGCTCTCCGAGGGCGTCCACGGCGCCGTCCGCCGGGCCGTCCGACGAGCGTTCGGCCCCCGCTGACAAGCCGGCAAGGGCGGCACGCAAGGCTCCGGCTAGCGCGGCGACATCGGCCGGCACTCCGAAGGCGACCGGCGCTGCGAAGGCGACCGGCGCTGCGAAGGCGACTGGCACTCCGCAGGCGACTGGCGCTGCGCAGCCGACCGCCGCCGCGAAACCTTCCGCCGCCAAGGCCACCACGGCCAAAGCGACGACCGCCACGCCCGCCGCGAAGAAGCCGGCCACGCCTCGCACCCGCCGCACGACCGTCAAGCCGGCGGCGATCGCTCCCGAGGGCGAAGCACCCGACATCATGGATGCGACTCTCGCGGCCCGTTCGCCGCTCGCGGGCACATCGGCGGCAGCGGGCGACACTTCATCGTCTCCCGTGGAACCCCTCGAAGAGAGCCTGGCGGCGACGAAGCGGCTTCCGACGGCGGAGGAGGTCTACGCGGGATCGACAACGGACGAACGGGATGAGACTCCCGCAGCGGTCGAGGCCCCTGTGGCGGCCGACGCGGCTGTGCCCGTGGTGGAGGCGGAAGCATCATCCGCAGGTCCCGGCGCGACGGATACGGTTCCCGCCGCGGTCCCTGCAGCAGTACCCGCCGAAGCCCCTCTTGCAGACGACACCGTACCCGCGGGCAGCCCCTCAGTCGCGCCCGCCGCCCACAACCAGCCGCCCTACGGACGCACCGTCAACGACCTGGCCGACCGGCTCGACGACTCGCGCTTCTTCTCGTCGCTGTTCGACTTCACGTTCACCAGCTACGTCACCCGCAAGCTCGCAGGCCCGGTGTACGTGGTGGGCCTGGTGCTCATCGGTCTCGGGATCGTGGTCGGGTTCGCCAACTCCCTCACCGCCGCCATCTCGACGCACGCGCCGATCGGCGCCTTCGTCTTCCTGTTCGGCGTGCTGATCACCCTCGTCGGGGCCATGCTGTCCGTCCTGCTGCTGCGGGTGGGTATCGAGGTCTTCTGCGCGATCATCGAGATCGCTCAGAACACTCGCCGGCGGCGTCCGCCGGGGGAGTGACGCCGGGCGGGGTCGCGCATCCGGATGCCCACGAGGTCGACCGGGGATGAGCGTCGGTCCCGCTCACTAGAATCGAGAGCATGGCCGGACGGATTCGACAGAGCGACATCGAAGAGGTCAAGGCCCGCACCAACATCGGCGACATCATCGGCGACTATGTCAGCCTCAAGACCGGCGGCGTCGGCGCGCTCAAAGGCCTCTGCCCGTTCCACGACGAGAAGAGCCCGAGCTTCTACGTCCGGCCGGGCGTCGGCCGCTACCACTGCTTCGGCTGCGGCGAGGGCGGGGACGTCTACGAGTTCCTCCTCAAGATGGACCACGTCACCTTCACGGACGCCGTGGAGAGACTCGCCGGGCGCATCGGCTACCAGCTGCACTACGAAGAAGGCGGCGGGGGACCGTCGGAGGGCTCCAACCGCGCGCGCCTTCTGGCGGCGAACTCGGCGGCCGAGGAGTTCTTCCGCGACCGCCTCTCCGCGCCGGACGCCGAGCCGGGCCGCCGCTTCCTGGGCGAGCGCGGCTTCGACTCCGCAGCCGCGTCGCACTTCGGTGTCGGCTTCGCGCCGAAGAGCTGGGACGAGCTGACCAAGCACCTCCGCACCAAGGGATTCACGCAGGAGGAGCTGCTCACCGCCGGCCTGGTCTCGCAGGGCGACCGAGGGATCTACGACCGATTCCGCGGCCGCCTGGTCTGGCCCATCCGCGATGTCACCGGCCAGACCATCGGCTTCGGCGCCCGCAGGCTCCTGGAGGACGACAAGGGTCCGAAGTACCTCAACACCCCCGAGACCCCGGTCTACAAGAAGGCCCAGGTGCTCTACGGCCTCGACCTCGCCAAGCGCGACATCTCGCGGCAGGACCAGGTCGTCGTCGTCGAGGGCTACACCGACGTCATGGCCTGTCACCTGGCCGGGATCACGACCGCCGTAGCAACGTGCGGCACGTCGTTCGGCGTCGACCACATCAAGGTCATCCGGCGCGTGATGGGCGACGACTCCAGCCAGGGTTCGGTCATCTTCACCTTCGACCCGGATGCGGCCGGCCAGAAGGCCGCGACCCGCGCCTTCGGCGAGGAGCAGCGCTTCTCGGCCCAGACGTACGTGGCGGTCGGTCCCGACGGGCTCGACCCGTGCGACCTGCGCCTGTCGAAGGGCGACGATGCCGTCCGCCGCATGATCGACGCCCGAAAGCCGATGTTCGAGTTCATGATCCGCCAGGTGGTGGAGCGGTTCGACCTCGACTCCGTGGAGGGTCGCAGCGCGGCCCTGCGCGCGGGCGCCCCGATCGTCGCGACCATCCGCGACCCCGCCTCGCAGAACGGCTACACCCGCGAGCTCGCCCGTCTCTCAGGAGCCGACCTGCAGGACACCATCCGCGCCGTACGTGCGGCGCAGCGCACCTCGGGTTCCCGCGACGGGCGCCCGGACGGCCGTACGGCCGACGGACGCGATCAGGGCGGGGCCCGCGCCCGGCCCGTGGGGGAGGAGGGAGGACTCTCCGAGCGTCCGCGGCTCTCGCAGTCCGAGCTCTCCGATCCCACCCAGCGCACCGAGCGCGAGAGCCTCATGGTGCTGTTGCAGATCCCCGGCGAAGTGGGCACCGAGCGTGCCGCGCGTGCGCTCCAGGTGCCGTTCGTCAATCCGACGCACGCCGTCATCCGGGATGCCATCGCCAGCCAGCTGGGCACCATGACCCAACCGGGGTGGGTGGATCGGATCCTCGCCGAAGTGCCGCAGGCCTACGCCCCGACGGTCAACGCCCTCGCGGTCGCCGAGCTGCCCCAGGGCGGTGACCCCGGCCCCTACGCGCGCTCCATCGTGGATGGGCTCATCGACCGCGACCTGCTCCGTGAGAAGGCGGAACTCACGTCGCGCCTTGGCCGCACGGAGGACCCTGAGGTCCGCCGGCAGATCTCGGTCGCCATGGTCGCGATCGAGTCCGAGCGTCGTCGCCTGCGCGGCGAATAAGTCCAGCCGCCCGGTTGCGGATTCCGTCGCCGGCGGCGCGAGGCAGCGCTCTTTTGTTGCGCCTGTGTAAAGATCACGGCCGGATCCGTGTTCTGATGCGGGCACCACGAGCATTCCGTGCTAGGAAAGTTCTCACGCGAATGGCGATCACGCGCGCTTGCAACGACGCCGACGCGCATCCCACACCAGGAAGAGGTACTCGGATATGACATCCGCACACAACGGTGGTCGGCGCCTGCTCGCCGTCTCCGCCGCGTTCGCGGCCGCGGCGCTGGTGCTCGCCGGCTGCTCGGGCAGCAACAACAGCTCCGGTGGCGGCAGCGCCATCACCGTCGGCACGACCGACAAGATCACGTCCATCGACCCGGCCGGTTCGTACGACAACGGCTCCTTCGCCGTCATGAACCAGGTGTATCCGTTCCTGCTGAACAGCCCGTACGGCAGCCCGGACGTGAAGCCCGACATCGCAGAGAGCGCCGACTTCACGTCGCCGACCGAGTTCACGGTCAAGCTCAAGTCGGGCCTGAAGTTCGCCAACGGCCACGACCTCACCTCGTCGGACGTGAAGTTCACCTTCGACCGCCAGAAGAAGATCAACGACCCCAACGGTCCCGCGTCGCTGCTGGCGAATCTCGACAGCGTGTCGACCCCGGACAAGACCACGGTCGTCTTCAAGCTGAAGGTGCCGAACGACCAGACCTTCGCGCAGGTGCTCTCGAGCCCCGCCGGTCCGATCGTCGACGAGCAGGTCTTCTCGGCTGACAAGGTCACTCCGGACAACACCATCGTCAAGGGCCACGCCTTCGCCGGCCAGTACGACATCACCTCGTACGACTTCAACAACCTGATCGCGTACAAGGCGTTCGACGGCTACAAGGGCCTCCTCGGCAAGCCCGCGACCGCGAAGGTCAACGTCAAGTACTACGCCCAGGCCTCCAACCTGAAGCTCGACATCCAGAAGGGCGCGATCGACGTCGCATGGCGGCAGCTGTCGGCCACGGACATCGAGAACCTGGCGTCGAACAAGAACGTCAAGGTCGTCAAGGGACCGGGTGGCGAGATCCGCTACATCGTGTTCAACTTCGACACCCAGCCCTTCGGCTCCAAGACGCCCGAAGCGGATGCCGCCAAGGCACTCGCGGTGCGTCAGGCTGCTGCCGACCTGGTCGACCGCGCCGCGATCGCCAAGCAGGTCTACAAGGACACCTACACCCCGCTCTACTCGTTCGTTCCGGACGGGCTGACCGGTGCCACCACCGTTCTGAAGGACCTGTATGGCGACGGAAACGGCGGGCCGAGCCTGGACAAGGCGAAGGCTGCTCTGCAGGAGGCGGGCGTGACGACTCCTGTCTCGCTGAACCTCCAGTACAACCCGGACCACTACGGACCCTCGTCGGGTGACGAGTACGCCCAGGTGAAGTCGCAGCTGGAGAACGGCGGCCTGTTCAAGGTCAACCTCCAGTCGACCGAGTGGGTCCAGTACTCGAAGGACCGCACCGCGGACGTGTACCCGGCCTACCAGCTGGGCTGGTTCCCGGACTACTCCGACGCCGACAACTACCTGTCGCCGTTCTTCATCAAGGACAACTTCCTCGCCAACCACTACGACAACGCCGAGGTCCAGGACCTCATCGCGAAGCAGGCGGGCACGACCGACAAGGCCGAGCGCACCAAGCTGATCGAGGAGATCCAGGCCAAGGTCGGGGCCGACCTGAGCACCCTGCCGCTGCTGCAGGGCTCGCAGGTCGCCGTCGTCGGCAAGGACGTCAAGGGCACCGACAAGACGCTCGACGCCTCGTTCAAGTTCCGCTACGCGGTTCTCTCGAAGTAATCCGGCTCTGAGCGTGACGCTCTAAGCTGACCGGGGGGTGGCTCGCTGACGAAGCGAGCCACCCCCTCTCCACGAACCATCCACGATTGGCCTCCATGACAGCGACTGTCAGCGCTCCGGCGGCGGGAACCGCGCCCGGGCCCGACCGAGCCAAGGCGAAGCGGCGAGCGGGAGGCGGCCTCGGCCGCTACATCCTCGTCCGCGCCCTGCTCATCATCCCGACCATCTTCATCCTCGTCACCGTGGTGTTCTTCCTGATGCGGTCGACGGGCGACCCCATCACCGCCGCGCTCGGGGGCAAGCTGCCGCCCGCCCAGCTCGCGCAGCGCGTCCACGAGGCGGGCTACGACCGTCCCGTGCTCGTGCAGTATTTCGAGTACCTGGGCCAGCTGCTCCGCGGCGACTTCGGAACGACGTTCACCGACCACCAGCCGGTGACCCAGGTGCTCCTGACCTACGGCGCCGCGACCCTCGAGCTCGCGTTCTACGCGCTGATCGTCGCCTTCATCGTCGGCATTCCGCTCGGTCTGGTCGCGGCGTACTTCCGCGACAAGGCGCAGGATGCAACCCTCCGCATCTTCGCCATCCTCTGCTACGCGACGCCCGTGTTCTTCGTTGGCCTCGTCCTCAAACTCGTCTTCTCGATCTGGCTGGGCTGGCTGCCCGTCTCCGGGCGCGCATCCACCAGCTCCGAGCTCGAGATGCAGACGCTGGACGGCAAGACCGGCATCTATCTGATCGACGCGTTCCAGACCGGTGACCCCGCGGTGGTCACCGACGTTCTGATGCACGCCATCCTTCCGGCCGTCGCGCTGGGCCTCCTGACCGCCGGCGTGTTCCTCCGCCTCGTCCGCACGAACGTGATCGGGACGCTGTCGACCGACTACGTGGATGCGGCGCGTTCGCGCGGTGTCCGGGAGTCGCGACTCCTGCGCAAGCACGCCTACCGCCCGGCGCTCATCCCGATCATCACCGTCATCGGCCTGCAGATCGCGCTCCTGCTCGGTGGCGCCGTGCTGACCGAGACCACCTTCGAGTGGAAGGGACTCGGCTTCCAGCTCGTCCACTACCTGCAGGCGCGCGACTTCGTCGCCGTGCAGGGCATGGTCGTCCTGCTCGCCGTGATCGTCACGCTCACCAACTTCATCGTCGACGTGATCGCGGCGCTGATCGACCCGAGAGTGCGGTACTGAGATGTCCACCACAACCCTCACCCCACGCAGGCGACTGCTACGCGATCGCCTGCCGGTCGTCCACCAGCTCCGGCAGAGCGTCGGCCTGCAGCGCGGGATGCTCGTCACGGGCCTCGTGCTCACCGCCGTGTTCATCCTGCTCTCGCTGTTCGCTCCGCTGATCGCGCCGTACGGCTTCGCTCAGCTGAAGGGCGCCGACGGTGTGCCGTTCGGCACCACGCAGCCGCCGAGCTCCGCACACATCTGGGGCACCACCTCCGGCGGCTACGACGTCTTTTCCCGCGTCATCTGGGGCACGCAGACGGCCATCCTGGTGATCATCGTCGCGGTGATCCTGTCGATCTTCCTCGGCGTCTTCCTCGGCCTCATCTCCGGCTACTTCGGCGGCTGGCTCGACCGCACGCTCGTGGTCATCTGCGACGCGATCTACGCGTTCCCATCCCTGCTGCTCGCGATCGTGATGGCCATCGCCATCAGCGGCGGCCAGTCCAGCCTGTGGGGAGGCATCCTGGCGGCGGCCATCTCGATCACCGTCGTGTACATCCCGCAGTACTTCCGGGTGATCCGTTCCGAGGTGGTCCGGATCAAGGCGGAGGCGTACGTCGAGTCGGCGCGGGTCGTCGGCGCGAGCAACACCCGGATCATGACCCGTCACGTGCTCCGCAACTCCACCCGCACGCTGCCGCTGATCTTCACGCTCAACTCGTCCGAGGCGATCCTGACGCTGGCGGGCCTGGGCTTCCTCGGCTTCGGCATCGAACCGACGGCCGCCGCTGAGTGGGGCTACGACCTCAACAAGGCCGTCGACGACGTGACCAGCGGCATCTGGTGGACCTCGATCTACCCGGGTCTCGCGATCGTCCTCGCGGTGCTGGGCATCACGCTGGTCGGCGAGAGCCTGAACGACCTGGCCGATCCGCGTCTGCGCGGGCGCCGGCGCGCCGCGGTGGCGTCCGGCGAGGTGGCCGAGACCTCGGTGGTCCCCGGCGGCACGCTCAGCGCCGGCCCCGGAGGGATCGACGGACTGGAGAGCGGCGAGACGTTCGACGAGCACGGAATCGAGGTCAAGCCATGAGCGATGTCGTTCAGATCAAGAACCTGTCGGTCTCTTTCGCGACCGACGCCGGGGTGGTGAAGGCCGTCGACGACGTGTCGCTCCAGGTCTCCCCCGGGGAGGTGCTGGCGATCGTCGGCGAGTCGGGGTCGGGCAAGACGGTGACCGCGAAGACCATCCTCGGTCTGCTGCCCGAGACGGCCACCGCCGCCGGTGCGGTGATCCTGCGCAGCCGGGACGGTTCGAGCGAGGCGGACATCGTCAGCCTCAGCAAGCGCCAGTTGCGCGCGGTGCGGGGGACCGATGTCGCGATGGTGTTCCAGGAGCCGTCGACGGCGCTTAACCCCGTCTACACGGTGGGCTGGCAGATCGCGGAGGGGCTGCGCGCCCACTCCAAGCTGTCGAAGAAGGAGGCTCGGGCGAAAGCCATCGAGATCCTCGAGCGGGTCGGCATCCCGGAGCCGGAGCAGCGGGTCAAGTACTACCCGCACCAGTTCTCCGGCGGCCAGAAGCAGCGCATCGTCATCGCGATGGCGCTGGTGCTGAACCCGGGCCTGATCGTCGCCGACGAGCCGACCACGGCGCTCGATGTGACGGTGCAGGCCGAGATCCTCGACCTGCTGCGCCGGTGCCGTGACGAGTTCGGTGCGGCCATCGTGCTGATCACCCACAACATGGGCGTCGTCGCCGACCTCGCCGATCGCGTCGCGGTGATGTACCAGGGCAAGCTGGTGGAGCAGGCGGACGTCCGCACCCTGTTCGCGTCACCGCAGGCTGAGTACACGCAGAAGCTGCTGGCCGCGGTTCCGAAGATCGGACAGGGCGCCGTCGCCACCGAGGACCGCGCGATCGCGCGCGCCGAGCGTGCAGAGCAGGCACCGGTCGTGCAGGCGCGCGACCTGCGCATCCAGTACCCCGGCCGCCTGGGCCGCCCCGGGTTCGTGGCCGTCGACGGGGTGTCGTTCGACATCCGTCCCGGCGAGGTGCTCGGCCTGGTGGGCGAGTCGGGCTCCGGCAAGACCACCATCGGGCGTGCCATCGCCGGCCTGAACCGGGTCACCGGCGGGTCGCTCCAGGTGCTCGGCCAGGAGATGAACGGCGTTCGCGAGCGGCACTTCCGCAAGGTGCGCGGCGACATCGGGTTCGTGTTCCAGGACCCGGCGTCGAGTTTCAACCCGCTGCTGTCGATCGCCGACTGCGTAGCGGAACCGCTAGTGGTCCACGGACGTGCGTCGTCCGCGGCGGAGGCGCGCGGGCGAGTGGATGAGCTGCTCGAGGCCGTCCAGCTGCCGCGAGCGTACGGCGACCGCTTCCCGCACGAGCTCTCCGGCGGCCAGCGCCAGCGGGCGAGTCTCGCCCGGGCGCTCGCTCTGGAGCCGAGCCTGCTGATCGCCGACGAGCCCACGTCGGCACTCGACGTCTCGGTGCAGGCGCGCGTGCTGGAGCTGTTCGCGGAACTCCAGAAGGAGTTCGGCTTCGCGTCGCTGTTCATCAGCCACGACCTGGCCGTCGTCGACCTTCTCGCCGACCGGATCGCGGTGCTGCACCGTGGCCGGCTCGTCGAGGAGGGCACGGGAGCCGAGGTGCTGGGCAACCCGCGCGAGGCGTACACGCAGCGGCTGCTCGCCTCGCTCCCGGTTCCCGACCCGGTCGAACAGGCCGACCGGCGGGAGGAGCTGCACCGGTTGCAGAGGGAGAGCGCTTAGGGTCGAGGGTGTGAGTTCCGAGCCCGCGATCGTCGTCAGCGACCTGTCCGTCGAATACCCCGCGCGGGGCCCCAGCGCGTCGTGCGTTGCCCTGCGGGGAGTCAGCTTCCGCCTCGAGCAGGGGCAGGCGCTCGGGGTACTGGGCGAGACCGGGTCGGGCAAGAGCACGCTCGCGCAGGTGCTCGCGGGTCACGTCCTTCCGGCCCGGGCGTCCGAGCCGGGGCCGCGGATCAGCGGCGGCGAGGCGTCCGTGCTCGGTCACCCGCTGCGGAAGGCGCGGAAGCGCGACCTCGCCGAGGTCACCTTCCACGTCGGCTACCTGCCGCAGGAGGCCGCCGCCACGCTGGAGCCGTCGCTCTCGGTGCAGGACAACGTCACCCTGCCGATCTTCGAACGGGACGAGCACTATCCACGTCGAGCGGCGGGGGAGCGCGCGGCGACGATGCTCGACACGGTGCACCTGCCGCTGAGTGTGCTGGGCAAGTACCCGTACGAGCTCAGCTCGGGTCAGCGGCAGCGGGTCGCACTCGCCCGCGCGCTGGTGCTCGGGCCGAGCATCCTCATCGCCGACGAGCCGACCGCCGGGATCGACGCGACGGTACGCGACGCCGTCATCGATCTGCTCGCGCAGCTGCGCGAGCACTCCGGGTTCTCCGCGGTGGTGGTCAGCCACGACCTCTCTGTGCTGCGACGCGCGACCGACACGTCGCTCGTCCTGCAGGGCGGTCGCCCGGTCGGCTTCGGACCGATCGAGGATGTGCTCGCGGATCCGACGCATCCGTTCGTGGCAGGCCTGGCCCGCGCGCTGAAGGCGCCGAAGCAGCGAACCGAGCGGCTACCGCAGCGCTCCGCCGCCCAGCGCGGAACGGAGGGCGCGCGATGACCCAGCAGACGCCAACGAGTGGAGAGACGATGGATACGAACCCGGCGAGCGAAGGCACGGCGCCGCGGCATCGCGCGGTCCTGGCCGACGAGGCCGCTCCGCGGGCAGTGGATGCGCGTCCGGAACCCGGGCCGATCGCGGTTCTGCCGGAGCCCGAGCAGCAGTTCGTCGACGCGGTGGAGGCCGCGGGAGGCACAGTCGAGCCGCTCTCGGAGCGGACGCGGGGCGTGGTCTGGCTGTCGAACAAGGATGCTGCGGCGTTCCCGGCGGTGCTCGAGGCGAACCCGGGCATCGGCTGGGTGCAGCTGCCGTTCGCGGGCGTTGACGCCTTCGCGGACATCCTGGCGTCGGAGAACCGGCCGGGTCTCGTCTGGACCAGCGCGAAGGGCGCGTACGCCCAGCCGGTCGCCGAGCACGCCCTCGTGCTGAGCCTGGCGCTGCTCCGCGTGCTGCCGACGCGGCTGCGGGCCCGGTCGTGGGCGACCGAGCCGGAGGGACGCTCCCTGTACGGTCTCGACGTCGTCATCGTCGGGGCGGGTGGCATCGCCCTCGAGCTGATGCGGCTGCTCGAACCGTTCGGCGCGCGCGTGACGATCGTCCGCCGCTCGGAGAGCGCGGTGCCCGGCGCATTCCGGACGGTGACGGCTGAGCGCCTGGGCGAGGTCCTGCCGTCCGCGGATGTCGTCGTGGTGGCGGCCGCCCTGACCGACGGGACGCGCCGGCTGTTCGGCAGCGCGGAGTTCGCCGCGATGAAGCCGACGGCGTACCTGGTCAACATCGCGCGCGGGGGCCTCGTCGACACGGATGCGCTCCTCGACGCCCTGCGGACCGGCTCGATCGCTGGCGCCGGGCTCGACGTCACCGATCCTGAGCCCCTCCCGGACGGCCACCCGCTCTGGGAGGAGCCGAACGTCATCATCACGCCGCACCAGGCCGATACGCCCGAGATGACGGCTCCGTTGCTGGCCGAGCGCATCCGCCTCAACGTCCGCGCGTTCCTCGACGACGGCCGTTTCGTGGGTGTCGTGGACCCGCAAGCGGGCTACTGAGACCCGACGCGCGCGGGATCCTGGCCCGATTTCCGGAGCGGCCGCGAACCTTGCTAGAGTAGCTTCGCTGATCAAGCATTCCTCGATAGCTCAATTGGCAGAGCAGCCGGCTGTTAACCGGCAGGTTCTTGGTTCGAGTCCAAGTCGGGGAGCTTATTCGAAGCCCCGGTCTTCCACGGAAGACCGGGGCTTCGCCCGTTCCAGGGGCAGCTACGGCGGGGGCTACTGCCAGCCGGGCTGGACGAGGCCCGTCTCGTATGCGAGCACGACCAGGTGCACACGGTCGCGCGCATCCAGCTTGGTCATGATGCGCGACACGTGCGTCTTGGCGGTGAGAGGGCTCAGGTAGAGCCGCTCGCCGATCTCCGAGTTGGTGAGCCCGTGGGCGACGAGACCGAGCACCTCTCGCTCGCGTTCCGTCAGCTGTTCCAGCCGGGCCGAGTCGGGCGCCGGGCGCAGGCCGCCCGAGACGCGCTCGATGAGCCGACGCGTGACCCCGGGGGAGAGCAGCGCGTCGCCCGCCGCCACGACCCGGACGGCACGGATCAGCTCGACGGGCTCGGTGTCCTTCACGAGGAAGCCGCTGGCGCCCGCGATGATCGCCTGCGCAACGTACTCGTCGAGCTCGAACGTGGTGACGATCACGATGCGCGTTCCGGCGAGCGCGGGGTCCGCCACGATCTCACCCGTCGCCCACAGGCCGTCGCCGTCGGGCATCCGGATGTCCATCAGCACGACATCCGGATGTGTGGCGGCCACCAGGTCCACCGCTTCCCGGCCGGTGCCCGCCTCGCCCACGATCTCGACGTCGTCCTCGGCCTCCAGCAGAGCACGGAAGCCCGCACGGACGAGGTGCTGGTCGTCGGCGAGAAGAACCCGGATCATGGCGCCTCCTCGGCGGGTATGCGCACGGCAGGCGGTGCGGACGGGATGCGCGCCTCGACGGCCACGCCGCCGCCATCGGGCGTTCGCACCTCGAAGTGGCCGCCGAGCAGCTCGGCGCGCTCCTGCATTCCGAGCATGCCCCTTCCGGTCGTCGCCGTGCCGTGGCCGGGCGGCAGTCCACGGCCGTCGTCCTGCACCAGGAGCGTGTACCAGCCGTCGGCCTCCGAGATCCGGATGGTCACGGTCGTCGCCTGGGCGTGCCGGCCGATGTTCGTGAGCGATTCCTGCACGATGCGGTACAGCGCCAGTTGTGTCGCGGCCGACGGCGTGGACGAGAGGGTCGCCTCGTAGTCGATCCGCAGCCCCGCCTTGCGGTACGTGTCGATGAGGACCGGGATGCGCGCAAGATCCGGCTCAGGGGAGCGGGCGGCGTCCCCGTCCGGGCCCCGGAGGAAGCCCAGCACGCCGCGCACCTCCTCCAGCGCCTGGCTGCTGGTCGTCTTGATGGCTTCCAGACTCTCGCGGGCTTTGTCGGGCCGCGAATCGAACAGGTGGAGGCCGACGCCTGCCTGGACGCTGATCTGCGACAGCGAGTGGGCCAGCACGTCGTGCAGTTCGCGGGCGATCCGCAATCGCTCCGCTTCCGCAGCCGACTCCCGTCGTGCGGCGATCGAGCGGGCGACCTCCCGGTAGCGTTCGCGCCGATTCCGCAGGGCCTCGCCGACTCCGACCAGCAGGCACAGCACGAGGGCGATGATGAGCGGCCGGACCATGGCCACGGGCTCGCCGACCAGCAGATAGGCCGCAGCCGGGCCGGCGATCGCGAAGCCGGCCAGCGTCCACCACACCCACGCCCGCGCGCCACGGACGACCGCGCTGACGACGGCGAAGGCGAGCGGCACTGCGGAGAACGGCGGCCCTGTGGTCACGGCGATCGCCGGCGCGCAGAGGGCGGCGACGACGGCGACGGTCAGACCGGGATGCCTCCGGGCGGCCAAGAGGACGAACGATGCCGCGAAGGCGAGCAGCGTGAAGCCCAGCGCCACGGGATCGGCCGGCACAGCGCGGGCGGCGATGACCAGCCCGGGGAGTTGGAGCAGCGCGGCGACGACGACGGCGAACCAATGGGTGCCGTGCGGACGGCTGCGGCCCGCCCAGGGGGGACGCGGCCACTCGCCGGTCTCGGAAGTCGACGCGCTCATCCACCCGGACCGCGTGCCGCGCGCTGCTCCCGAGCGCGCGTCCGACTCCTCGTCGGCAGGCGGATTCCAGGGCATCTCCTCATGCTAACCACGGCGCGCCGCGGCGGCGTCCATCCGCGGGCGTCGTGCGGCTACTCCCTGGGGAGTACCGGGTGCGCGTCCGGGCGGCTCACGGGTTGTGTTCGGCGTCGAAGCCGCCGTCATCGCGCGGCGCCTGGTCGAAGAGGTGTCCGAAGCTCGGGCCGCCGAAGGCCGTCAGGCCGGCCTCGCGCTCCAGCGAGGCGCGATCCTCCGCCTCGTCGTTCTCGTACGCGGTCAAGGTGTCGTCCGGGTCGCCGCCGCCGTCGTCGTTCCGGGCGTCGTGCCGTCCGTCGTCGTGCTCCATGCGGGAATGGTACGTCCGCCGGGCGGTGCTCCGACAGAGGGATTCCGTGCTCTTGGCGGAGTAGGGCAGAACGCTCCCGGCGGCGGATTCGCGCCAGCGGTGATCGGACGAGGCTGACAGTGTCGTCCGCGAACAGCGCGGACCCCTCACCGATTGGACACATCATGCTCAGCTCACTGGCAACCGCCGTCGCGGCAGCGCCCTGCTACGTCGGCTACGGGCCTCCCTTCGTCGGCTGGTGGTGGATTTTCATCCCGATCTTCTGGATCCTCGTGTTCGTCCTCATCTTCGGGTTCGCCGGGCGTCGCTGGCGCCGGGCTGCCGCCGAGCGCGGCGGCTACAACGGCTGGGGTCCGCACGGGGCGACCCGCTCGGCCGAGCAGACGCTCGCGCAGCGGTACGCGAACGGCGACATCACCGAGCAGGAGTATCGCGCCCGGCTGGAGGTGCTGCGCGCCAACCGCGACTCCGCCTGAGCTCTCCGCCACCACCCCTGCAGCGGCGGTCACGCCGCGTATGCGCCGCGCGCGGCCCGGTAGGATCGACCGGGCCGCGCGCCGCGTGCGGCAGGAAGGACGGAGGATGGACGTCATTGCTCCCGTGGCCGCCGTCGCCGCCCTCGCTGCAGCTCTCGTGTTCCTGGCCCTGTGGCTGTGGGAGCGTACGCGCCGCATCCGCCTGCGCGACACCCGCCAGGAGTCCGAGTGGGACCGCATCGACCGCGAGCTCGACCTCGCCGAGCAGGCCGGTCGCTTCCGGATCATCGGCGACCTCGGTGACGTCGCCATCCAGTCGGTTTCCCGGCTCGTGTCGCAGGCCGAGGGTGTCCGCTATACGGCCGATGCCGATCCCGCGTCCGCCGCCCGCTCCGTCGGGGCTCTCGAGACGGCCGCGCGCGATGCCCTCGGCGATCTGCGGCGACTGCAGGCCGTCGCTCGCGAAGCCCAGGACGCCTCCCTCCCGCAGCCGAGTCTGCATTCGGCACGCGACCTGTTCCGGGTGCTCCGGGATGCGGGACTCGCCGTGACGTTCACCGAGAACGGGGACCGCTTCGAGCTCCGCCAGGGTGCGGAGCTCGCGGTGTTCCGCATCCTGCAGACGAGCCTCGAGAACGCCCTCAAGCACGGTGGGCCGGGCACGAACGCGTCGGTCGCGTTCTCGTGGACGGCCGACGGGCTCCAGGTGAGCGTGGAAGACGATGGGATCCGCGCCGCGGCCCGCCGGATCGGCCTCGACAGAGACGGTGTCGACCAGGCCACCGCGTACACGATCTCGGACGACGTGCGGGCGCTGACCGAGTACTACGAGGGCGCCGGCATCATCGAGATGCGAGAGCGCGCGGCCCTGTTCGGCGGGACGCTGAACGCCCGGACCATCCCGGGAATCGGCTTCACGCTATCGGTCGTCTTCCCCGCGCTGCGGCACCACAACGGTGTGCACGGCGTCGACCTGCGGCGCTGACCTCTGCACGGTCGGGTCGGCGGGCCCTCAGTCCTCCAGGTGGTCGCGGCCGGGAAGCCAGCTGAGCCCCGGGACGCCCCAGCTGTTCTTGCGCTGCGCCTTCTGCGCGGCCTTCCCGAACGGGTGCGTGAGGCGGTCCACATAGAGGACGCCGTCGAGGTGGTCGTACTCGTGCTGGAAGATGCGGGCCAGCCAGCCCTCGGCGCGGATCTCGTACGGCTCGCCGTCGATATCGGTCGCCTGCAGGATCGCGCGCTCCGCACGGCGCAGCGGGAACCGCTCTCCCGGGAACGACAGGCAGCCTTCCGACTCCTCCTCCTCGTCGAGGTCGTCGACGGTGAGCGGGCTCAGCCACAGGGTCGGATTGATCGCGACTCCCCGGTGCTTCACATCGTCGTCGTCGGTCCAGCCGTAGACGAAGAGGCGGAGCGGGACGCCGACCTGCGGGCCGGCGAGGCCGACGCCCGGAGCTTCGTCCATCGTCTCGAACATGTCGGCGACCAGGGCCCGCAGTTCATCGTCGATCTCTTCGACGGGACGAGCGGGGGAGTGCAGCACGGGGTCACCGGAGATCCGGATGGGGAGGACGGCCATTCAGCAAGACTATCCGGATCATTCCCGGTAGGGTCGTGGGGTGGGTACGGAACTGATGGACGCTTTCGACCTCTCCTATCAGCCCAGCCAGCTCCTGGGCATCCCGGTCGCGCTCGTCGGAGCCTGCTTCCTGTCGGTCGGTGCGCAGCTGCAGCACCACGGCGTGACGAAGGTGGAAGCCACGGCGGGCCACGCGGAGAGCGGGCTGAGCGTCCGTCAACTGGGCCTGCTGCTCGCCCGCCCCTCCTGGGTGATCGGGACGCTGCTGCTCGGACTGGCCATCGTCTTCCAGCTCGTGAGCCTGAAGCTGTCGCCGATCATCCTCGTTCAGCCGCTCGGCGTCGTCGGGCTCGTCATCACCAGCATCCTGAACGCGCGCGTCAGCGGTGTGAAGCTCAACCATCAGTCGGTCATCGCCGTGACGCTCTGCGTCAGCGGCGTCGGCGCGTTCGTGCTGCTGGCAGCGGTGTTCGCACGCGACCTGCCGGTGACCGCGCGCGCCCTCATCGTCATCCTCATCATCCTCGCGGTCGTCCTGATCGCCTTCGGGGTGCTGTTCGCGTTCCTGCGGCACCGGTTCAAGGCGATCATGTACATCGTCGGCGCCGGCGTGCTCTACGGCTTCGTGGCCACGCTGGCGAAGGTCGCCATCGAGCGCATCTCCCTCAACCAGTGGGACTGGCTGCTGGTCGCCTGCATCGTGGCGCTGCTGCTGGCGGCAGTGCTCGGCGCGTACTTCGTGCAGAACGCGTACTCGTCCGGGCCGCCCGATCTCGTCATCGCGGGGCTCACCGTCATCGACCCGCTGGTCGCCGTGACCATCGGCATCGTGGTGCTCAACGAGGCCGCCGGTGCCCCGTGGTGGGCCATGGTCGGGTTCGCGCTGACCGGCGCCGTCGCGATCTTCGGCGTCTTCCAGCTCGCCAAGTACCACCCGCAGTCGTCGACGGACGCGCCGGTTGCGGACCGCATTGCCGACGTAGCAAGCGAAAGCCGCCTAGACTAAGCCGTTGAATCGACCGGGCGCACACCTGCCCGGTACCGCGAACGCCCTCGCCGCCTTTCGCCATCCGACGACCACGACCGTAGGGAACGAACCACGTGCCTGATACGAGCGGACCGCATACCACCCCGCCCGCCCCGGCAGCCAAGAAGCCGCTGACCATCGTCATGGGCTGCGACACGTTCGCCCCCGATGTGAACGGCGCCGCCCGCTTCGCCGAGCGTCTCGCCGCCGGCCTGGTGCAGCGCGGCCACGACGTCCACATCGTCGCGCCGGCGGCCAGCCGCGTGCACGGCACGTGGACGGAGGAGCACGAGGGCAGCACGATGACGGCCCACCGCCTCCGCAGCTGGCGCTGGTACCCGCACGACTGGCTGCGGTTCGCGCTCCCGTGGACGAGCAAGGCCAACGCGCGCCGCATCCTCGACTCGGTGAAGCCGGATGTGGTCCACTTCCAGTCGCACATCGTCGTCGGCCGCGGGCTCGCCGCCGAGGCGCAGAAACGCGGCATCCGCATCGTCGCCACGAACCACGTGATGCCCGAGAACATCGTCGAGTTCACGCTCCTCCCCAAGTTCCTGCGGAAGACCTTCGTCAAGCTGGCCTGGGCGGACGCCCGCAAGAGCTTCGACCGCGCGGAGTCGATCACGACGCCGACCCGCAAGGCGGCCGAGTTCCTCGAATCCGCCATCGGCATGCGCAACATCCACGCCGTCTCCTGCGGCATCGAAGCGCAGAACTACACCCCCGACTTCACGCCGCGCACCGGCAACACCATCCTGTTCGTCGGCCGCATCACGGGCGAGAAGCACATCGACGTGCTGCTCAACGCCATGAAGATCCTGCCGGAGAACCTGGATGCGCGCCTGCAGATCGTCGGCGGCGGCGACCAGTTCAAGAACCTCCAGGCCATGGCGGAGACCCTCGGTATCGCCGACCGCGTCGACTTCCTCGGCTACGTCAGCGACGAGGAGCTGCGCCAGGCCTACACGCGCGCGACCGTCTTCGCCATGCCGTCGATCGCGGAGCTGCAGTCGATCGCGACGATGGAGGCCATGGCGTCCGGACTTCCGGTCGTCGCCGCCGACGCCATGGCACTCCCGCACCTCGTGCACGACGGCGAGAACGGTCACCTGTTCCGGCCCGGTGATGCGCAGGACCTGGCGGACAAGCTGGAGAGCATCCTCACCCTGCCGCAGGACGAGCTGGATGTGCTCAAACGGGGTTCGCTCCGCATCGTCTCCGCTCACGACATCCAGACCACGATCAGCACTTTCGAAAGCCTGTATCGTGGTGAGCCGGTGGCCGACCCGGTGACGGACGCGGCCCCCAGCGTGCCCGCTCCGGAGTGACCGGATCGGACGCACGATCGGGGCGGTAGCTCAGCTGGTCAGAGCAGGGAACTCATAATTCCTCGGTCACGGGTTCAAGTCCCGTCCGCCCTACTTCCGCGTGAACACGGGATTGCAAGGCTTTGTGCCTCGACCGGTGCCAGACGAGGAGAAGCCCCCGATCCCGTTGACCACGGGTCGGAGGCTTCTCTTCCTGCTTGACGGGGCCTATCTCCGGGCGTACCGTCCGCTGTTTCGTCGGCGATCTTTGACAGCCACCACCAACATGAAGACGCCGAAGAATTCCGCATTGCCTGTCATGACAAACGGCCAGCAGTTTGGTGAGGATGGGTCGAGGGACGCTAACCCGTAGGCGAGATAGACGCAGCCCACGCCGCACCACAACAACCCATTCCACAGCGCAGGCTTGCCAACGAACAAGCGCACCCACCGCGGGAAGTCACGCTCGATCTCTTGCATGAGCGTGAACTCCTTTACCCGCGGCAAGCGCGACCGCCTGGATCGCCGCAACAGCGTCCGTCGCATTGACTTCACCGTCATTCGCAGATGCGAAGCCGGTAAGGCCGGCGGCGATAATGCCGCCGCAGACGAGCAAAGCGGCTGACATCGTTACACGAGAGTTCCGCATGGAATCCCTTTCGTTCGTCATCGAACTCGCGGACCAGTTGCTCCTCACCCGCACGGCGGAAGGTGCATCGTCCGCGACCGGACGGATATCCCGTCAATCAGGTAGACGGGGCTGGGCGCCGATCGTGACGTGATTCTCGGCGCGGAAGTCTTCGCGTCTACCGGGCGAGCGCTCGCAGCATCGGGGCGGGCGCGGTGACAGCGGCGCACGCCAGCGCTGGCATTTGAGCGGTGAACGTGCCGTTTTGGAACAGCACGTCCTTCAAGGAGGTGAGCGCCGACCCGGGCTAGGGGGAGGCGCATCCGGCACTGCAGGGTTCGAAAAACACTTCAATCCCCTAGCTATTCCGCACCGCGGGGGTACCGTGACGCGTCATGAATACAACTGGATGGATCATCCTGATCGTCGTCGTGGTGGTCGTCATCATCGTGATCGCCGTCGTGGCCGCAACCGTCGGCCGTAACCGGAAGCGCGAGGCCGACCGGCGGCGCGCGGAGGAGATGCGGCAGAGCGCCGCTCAGACCGAATTGGATGCGCGCGAGCGCGAGGCGAAGGCCGCCCGCGCCGCCGCCGATGCGAAGCAGGCGGAGGTCGACGCAGAGCGGCTGAAGCAGGAGGCCGCGGAGCGCGAGTCCTCCGCTGCCCAGGCACGCGCCGAGTCGGAAGAGGCGATGCGCAAGGCCGACCGTGTCGACCCGGACGTCCGCACGGACCGTCAGGGCAACCGTGTCGACGACGGCACTCGTCGCGAGGCGGAGAGCCGGGAGGCCGCTGCGGCAGGAACCGCTGCTCCCGAGGCGCCCCCGGCTGCTGCACCGGCTGCTGCACCGGTGGACGACCCGGCCCGTCACACGGCACGCCACGAGGCTCCGCGCTTCGACGACGGCAGCGACCGCTCGGTGCGCTGACCGCCTCCCTCCGCTGAAGCCGCGAGCGCCGACGGACCGCCCGATGGGCCGCCGGCGCTCGCTTTCGCGTGGGCCCGGGACACCGGGCTAGCATCGGTGGGTCGGAGCGCACGGACGGAGGATGGGATGCTCGCCTTCGTGGTCGTGGCGCACGACTCGGTCGGGCGTGAGGTCTCGGAACGGGAGGTCGTGGCGCGACTGTCGCCGAGCGATCGAGCACGGCTGGCTTCGTTGGCCGACGACCCGGCCGGTGCGGCCCGCTTCCTCGCTGGGCGCGCCGCCCTGTTCACGGCAGCGGAACGTCTCGGCGAGGCGGACATCCATATCGACGCGCGCTGCCCGGACTGCGGCCTGGCCCACGGCCGTCCACGTGCGGAGGCCGCGGGAGCGCCCGTGCACCTCGCTCTCGCGCACGCTGGCGCGAGTGCGTTCGCCGTCGCCGCACGCGCGCCGGTCGGTATCGACGCGGAGCCTCTGACGGTCGACGCCGACCGCCTCGCTGCGATCGACGACCTCGCGCCGGGACGCGGCGACCCCCTCCGCCGCTGGACGGCGATCGAGGCGGTGCTCAAGGCCGACGGCCGCGGGCTCCGGCTCGCGCCGGACACCGTCCGCGTCGGCCTCCGCAGCGCGCGCCTCGATGGCGTCCGCTACGGCGTCACGACCTCACGCGCGGCCGACTGCGTCGTCACCGTGGCCGAACGCCATCCACTCCCCGGCGAGGTGCACGTTGTGGCGGCTATTCGGCGCCGATAGTCGCCACAACGCGCACCTCGGCTAATCGAGCGACGGCCGCTCAGCGGGTGAGCGACGGGAGGCGCATCTGCCGCAGCCAGGCGTCGAAGAAGTCGTCGAGCGGGCCGTCCGCGTACCGTGCGGCCAGGGCCTCGAAGTCGGCGCTGGTCACCGTCCCGAACCGATGCGTCCGCGTCCACTCGCGCAGCAGGCGGAAGAACCGCTCATCGCCGGCCCGGAGGCGCAGCGCATGCAGCAGGCACGCCCCGCGCTTGTAGACCCGGTCGTCGAACATGCTGTCCGGCCCCGGGTCGCCGAGCAGGAGGTCCTTCGGCGCCAGTCGCAGAGCCGCGTGATGCGCCCGCGCGTGCGCGTTCGCCGACAGCCCGCCGGATGCCTCCGACCACAGCCACTCGGCGTAGCACGCGAAGCCTTCGTTCAGCCAGATGTCGCGCCAGGAGGCGAGGCCCACACTGTTGCCGAACCACTGGTGCGCCAGCTCGTGCGCGATCAAACGCTCGGAGCCGCCGCGACCGTCGATGTGGGTGGAACCGAACGTCGCCATCGCCTGCGACTCGAGCGGGATCTCCAGCGGATCCTCCGTCACGACGACCGTGTACGACGGGAACGGGTACGGCCCGAACCGCTGCTGGAAGCTCTCCAGCATCCGGCTGACCGGCTCGAAGTCGTGGAGAACGCGGCGGGCGAGTGCGGGCGGATAGGCGATCACCCACTCCACTCCGTCCGTCAGACGGCGTTCGAGCGTGTACCGGCCGATCTGCACTGCGGCGAGGTAGGTCGACGTCGGCTCCGGGCGCTCGAAGGTCCAGGTGCCGCGTCCGCCCGCGATGCTGTGGCTGACCGGCTCGCCCGTCGCGAGGACGGTGTAGGCCTGCTCGGTCGTGACACGGAGGCGGTAGGCGGCCTTGTCCGCCGGCCGGTCGTTGCACGGGAACCAGGTGGGCGCTCCTGACGGCTGGGACGCGACGATGGCGCCGTCGGTCAGCTCCTCCCACCCCAGCGTGCCCCAGCGGGTGCGGCGCGGCAGCGGTGAGCCGTCGTACGCCACCTCGACCGTGAACTCGGTGCCCGCCGGGATCGGCGCAGCCGGCACGATTCGGAGGTGCGTCGGCGACTGGGTGAAACGGACGCGCTTCTCGCCGTCGACCCGCACGCGCTTCGCCCGAAGATGCACCAGGTCCAGCACGATGGCGGTGAGGGGGAGGGATGCGCGCGCGCGGATCACGGCGGTGGCATCCAGCCGATTGGTCGCGACCCGGTAGTTCAGGTCGAGGTCGTAGCTCAGCACCGCGTAGTCCGCGGTGCCCGACCGGGGGAGGTAGGAGTGCGGTACCGCGTCCGTCATCCGCCGACCCGCGCCCGGTACTCGCGCACGACCACCTCGCGCCATGGTCCGATCGGGTTGCCGCTCCAGCGGCTACCCGCGGGCACCGTCTCGCCCCGCATCACCAGCGACGCGGGACCGACGGTCGCCTCCGCTCCGATGTCGGCCGCGGGCAGGATGACGCTGTGCGGGCCGAGCGTGCCGCCGCGCTCGATCGTGACCTGGTCCATGCTCATGATTCGATCATGGAACAAGTGCGTCTGCACAACGCAGCCCCGGTTGACCGTGGATGCGTCGCCCAGGGTGACCAGGTCGGCCTCCGGCAGCCAGTAGCTGTCGATCCACACGCCGGTGCCGATCCGTGCACCGAGGCTGCGCAGCCACCACACCAGCGCGGGCGTTCCGACCGCGGCCCACGCGAACCAGGGTGCGGCCACCATCTCGGTGAACGTGTCCGAGACCTCACTGCGCCAGATGAAGGACGACCAGAGCGGATGCTCACCGGGCCGCAGCCTCCCGAGCAGCACCCACTTCGCCGCCGTGCTCACCGCCGCGGCGATCGCACCTGCGACCAGCAGGACCGGCCCGCCGAGCACGACCGCCCACACCGGCCCCCAGGCGTCGAGGACGGCACCCAGGGCGAGGAGGACCGCCAGACCGATGGCGCACGTGACGAACACGGGCACGATGCGCAGCAGCTCCCAGGCGGTCCTGGCGACCCGCAACGCCGTTGGCGGTTCGAACGTACGCGAGAGGTCCGCATCCTGAGCCTGTCGCCGCAGCCGCACGGGAGGGGATCCCAGCCACGAGGAGCCGGCCTTCGCCTTCCGCGGGGCGAACGAGAGCACGGCCACGAGACCATCGCGCGGCACCCGGTTGCCCGCCCCGGCCATCCCCGAGTTGCCGAGGAACGCGCGAGCCCCGATGTCGACGTTGGCGATGCGCACGTAGCCTCCGCCCAGCTCATAGGACGCGACGAGCGTGTCGTCGGCGAGGAAGGCGCCGTCGCGGATGCGCGTCATCCGGGGGAGGAGGAGCACGGTCGACGCCTCCACGTCTCTGCCGACGCGCGCCCCCAGCATCCGCAGCCACACCGGCGTGAACAGGCTCGAGTACAGCGGGAAAAGGATGGTGCGGGCGAGGTCGAGGAGGCGTTCGGTCGACCAGGCCTGCCAGCCGACCCGGCTCCGCACCGGGTAGACGCCCTCGCGCATCCCGACGCCGAGCAGCCGCACGAAGACGACGACCAGTGCAGCGAGGACGACACCGGCCGCCAGCGTCCCGGGCACCAGACCGGCCGCGGCGCCCGCTACGACGTCCTGCCAGCCGTCGGCGCCGCGCACGAACGCCGCGACGACGGCCGCCCCGACCGCGAGCGAGACCACGGGTACGAGGGAGACCACCAGGGACGCCAGCCCGTACGCCGCAACCCAGCGGGTGCGCCGCGGCGGCCGCTCCTCCGGCCACCAGTCGTGCACGCGGCCGACGCGGACCGCGGGGGAGCCGGACCAGTTCTGCCCGGCCGGCACCCGCCCGAAGACGGCGGAGCCGGGGGCGACGGTCGCGTTGCGGCCGATCTTGGTGCCCGGCATGAGTGAGCTGCGGGCGCCGACGGCGCTGCCCGCGCCGATCCGGATCTCGCCGATGCGCACGACGTCGCCGTCGATCCAGTAGCCCGCGAGGTCGACCTCCGGTTCGATGGAGGCGCCCGCGCCGATCCGCAGCATCCCGGTGACGGGCGGGAGCGTGTGCAGATCCACTCCGCGGTCGATCGTCGCGCCGAGCGCGCGGGCGTAGTACAGGATCCACGGTGCCCCGGCCAGGCTCGCAGCACCGATCTGATGTGCGACCTGCTCCGCCAGCCACAGCCGCAGGTGCACGCCTCCGCCACGGGGATGGTCGCCCGCCTTCACCCCGAGGAGCAGGAGGCGTGCGGCAACCACCGCGATCGCCATGCGGCCCCACGGCGTCACGAACACGAGGAGTCCGACCAGCAGCCAGACCGGGTCGACCACCGGCAGCAGGTCGAAGCCGCCGAGCGGGCGCAGGAGCAGCGACGCCGTCAGCAGGTAGAGCAGCCACCGGATTCCGCCCAGGATGAAGAGCGGAACGCCGAGCACGGTCTGCAGGGCGCGCATCCGGAACGGCGTCGGCGGCACGACGTGGGTGGACGCGGCCGTGGACGACGGCGAACTCTCGGCCAGCGCTTGCGCCATCGCGCCGAACCGGGGTGTCGCGTAGATGTCGGCGACCGTGATGTCGGGGTGCCGGCGGCGGATCAGCGAGACGAGCTGCGCCGCAGCGAGCGACCCGCCGCCGAGGTCGAAGAAGTTGTCGTCGGGTGCGGTGACGGGCAGCCCGAGGACGCTCCGCCAGTCCGCGGCGAGGGCCTGGGCGACCGGATCGTCGGTCACCGCGCCGCCGCCGCTGCCGTCCGCATCCTCCAGGGGCCACGGGAGGGCCGCACGGTCGACCTTGCCGGACGTGCGGGCCGGGAGCTCGTCCACCACCGCCAGGAGGGGCACCAGCGCCGCCGGCAGCGTCTCGCGGAGGTGCGCCAGAGACGCACTCCTGTCGAACGCGTCGGGCTCGGGCACCGCCAGATACCCGACGAGGATGTCGTTGCCCGCGGAGGAGCGGCGCACCGCGGCGGCCGCTCCCGAGACGCCAGGGAGGTCCTGCAGGGCGGCCTCCACCTCGCCCAGCTCGATGCGTCGTCCACCGACCTTCACCTGGTCGTCCGCGCGACCGACGTAGAACAGCCCCTGCGGGTCGAAGCGGACCACGTCTCCGCTACGGTAGGCGCGCTCCCAGCCGAGCGTCGGCATCGGCGCGTACTTCTCGGCGTCCTTCGCCGGGTCGAGGTAGCGGGCCAGTCCGACGCCGCCGATCACGAGTTCGCCGCTCTCGCCGTCCGCGACCGGGCGCCCCTCCGCATCCACCACCGCCAGGTCCCACCCGTCGAGCGGGAGGCCGATGCGCACCGGTTCTCCGGCCGTGAGCGGCGCGGCGCAGGCGACGACGGTGGCCTCGGTCGGTCCGTACGTGTTCCAGACCTCGCGGCCCGGGACGGCGAGCCGGCTCACGAGCTCGGGCGGGCACGCCTCGCCGCCGAAGATGAGCAGGCGCACGTTGTCGAGCGCCTCCACCGGCCACAGTGCGGCCAGCGTCGGGACGGTGGAGACGACGGTGATGCGGCGGGCCGAGAGCCAGGGTCCGAGATCCATGCCCGTGCGGACGAGCGATCGTGGCGCGGGCACGAGGCATGCGCCGTGACCCCAGGCGAGCCACATCTCCTCGCAGGAGGCATCGAACGCGACCGAGAGGCCGGCGAGCACGCGATCCTGCGGGCCGATGGGCTCGTCCTGGAGGAAGATCCGCGACTCCGCGTCGACGAAGGCGGCTGCCGCCCGGTGGTGCACCGCGACGCCCTTCGGCGTGCCGGTCGACCCCGACGTGAAGATGATCCACGCGTCGTCTTCCGGCGTCGGAGGCCCGACCACAGGGAGCGCGGCGGTGCTGGGATGCGGCGCCCGGGCGGCGAAGACGGGTCGCGCCGCCGATTCGTCGGCGAGCACCAGCCCCGCGTCGGTCAGGACACCCCGCACGCGCGCTTCGCCGAAGACGAGGTCCGCACGTTCCTCGGGGTCGTCCGCATCCACCGGAACGTAGGCCGCTCCCGCCGCGAGCACGCTCAGGATGGCGAGGTAGAGGTCCCGCGTTCCTGACGACATCCGCACGCCCACCCGGTCACCCTGTCGCACGCCGTTCTCGCGCAGCCGTGCGGCCGCGGCGCCCACCTGGGCCAGCAGCTCGCGGTAGCTCAGCGCGCCTGCCGCGTCCTCGAGCGCGGAGGCGTCCGGGTAGCGGCGCGCCGACTCGGTGAGGATGTCGACCAGCGTGCGTGCCGGAGGTGCTGCCTGGGCGCGCAGCAGCAGGCCGGCGTGGACTTCGGGGGCGTCGGGCACGAGGGCACGCTAGGGGCGGCGGGTTAAGCGCCGGTGAACGGCGGTCCCGGTGGTGTCGGCCGCCGGTCAGCCCTCGCCGAGCACGTGCAGGAGCTGGGCCTTGTTCATCCGGGAATAGCCCTGGATTCCGCGGGCCTTCGCCCGGTCGCGCAACTCGCGGAAGGTGGGGATGCCGGTGCTCGACGCGGGCGCCGCGACGTGCTCCGCCACCGACTTCGCGGACGCGCGCGCCTGGTCCGCGGTCTTCTTCGACCGGTGCACCGCCTTCTGCGCATCTTTGGCGGCCTGTGCGAGCCGGTCCTTCAGGTCCTCCGCCTCGCGCCGGGTCTTCTTGTCCAGCTTCTTGACGGCCTTCTCGGCTTCGCCCACGGCGACGCGTGCAGCATCCAGCGCCTTCTCGGCGGCCTTCTCGGCCTTGTTCTTCGCCACGAGTTCCTCCTGCGGATCACGCCATCGTTGGGGCCCACCATACGGGGGCTGGAGGCTGTGCGCGCTAGGCGATTTCTGCGTCCTCCGCCAGACGCGCGATCAGCGCGTCCAGAATGGGCCGCTGCGCCTTCGTGAGCTTCCGCCGCGCCTGCTCCACCGGGAACCAGCGCGCGTCATCCACCTCGGGGAACTGCTGCATCCGGCCGGAGCGCGGGGGCCACTCCAGCTCGAAGGTGTTGCTGCGGATCGCTTCGGGTTCGAACTCGCTCTGCGCGGCGAAGACGACGATGGTCTTGCCGGACCCGCGGAACTCGCCCAACGGGACGTAGTCGGCATGCGGAGCCGGAGTCCCGATCTCCTCGGCGAACTCGCGCCGAGCGGCGGCCAGCTCGTCGCCGAGGTCGGACTCCTCCGCGATCCCCTTGGGGAGCGACCACGCCGCCTCGTCCTTCCGCGCCCAGAACGGGCCGCCCATGTGGGCAATCCACACCTCCACCTCGGAGCGGCGGCGGTAGAGGAGGAGGGCGGCGCTGCGAACGGGCATGAGGACAGCCTCCCACCGTGCGTCCACGTATGACAGGTCGTCGGGATGCCGGCCCCGGCGCGACTAACGTGGAGACGTGGACTCGGGAGACGCGTGGGTGGAAGGGCCGGACGGCCAGCGGTTCTGGGGCCGGTTCGGCGCGGCCGGCCTGCTGGTGCACGACCCGCGTCGCGGCGTGCTGCTGCAGCACCGCGCCGACTGGAGCCACTTCGGCGGCACGTGGGGTCTGCCCGGCGGCGCGCGTCACGCGGGGGAGAGCGCCGTGGAGGGTGCCCTGCGTGAGGCGGCGGAGGAGGCGGCCGTGCCGCCCGACGCCGTCGAGGTGCTGTTCGAGAGCGTGCTCGATCTCGGCTTCTGGTCGTACACGACGGTCGTCGCCCAGACCGTGCGGTCCTTCGAGGCGCACATGGCCGACGTCGAGAGCATCGAACTGCGCTGGCTGCCGATCGCGGAGGTCGACGGGCTGCCGCTGCATCCGGGCTTCGCGGAGTCCTGGCCGGCGCTGCGGGACCGCCTGACATCCCGTCCGGAGTGACGTCCGACGCCGCTGCGCCCCTGCGTCAGGAGGCGAGACGCGGCCAGAGCAGCGAGCTCGGCACGTCGTCGCACCCGTCCGGCACACCGGAGTAGGACGCGGCCCCGGGATAGGGCGCCGCACCCGGGTACCCGGGTGCTCCCGGGTAGCCCGGGGATCCGCGGTACGGGCGTGCGCTCTCGGTGAAGAGCCGGTCGCCGCGGATCGTGCCGAGGTAGTTCCCGTCGGGCGTGACGGCGTCGTCATCCGCCCAGGGGAACCAGCCGATCCAGTCGCCATCCGGATTGAACAGGTCCCGGGACCTCGGGTCGGTCCGGAATGCTATCCACACTCCCTGACTGTCATGCAGGTATACGGTCATCGTCGATCATGCCTTTCGGGTCGGCATCGTCGTTCGATGAATTATCCTCAGGTCGCGTGACGCACGCAAGCGACGCGCCGCAGCTCGGAGGGCCGCGAGGGACGGCGACGGGTGTCGGCGGCGGCCGGGAGAATGGTGGGATGCACATCCTGCTCGAGCGCGAGGGGCGCGGCCTCGTCCGCGTGACCTGGCTGGGCGCATCCGGTGCCGTGGAGGCGAGCGGGGACAGGTCGCACGTCGTCGGACTGGATGCGCTGCCCGAGCTGCTCAGAACCGAGGAGCGCGCCGCAGAGCGGCCCCGCTGGGTGTGGGACGACACGCGCGCCTGGTACCCGGCGCTGCTGGCCGCGGGAGTCCGTGTCGAGCGCTGCGTCGACCTCCGGCTGTGCCACGCCATCCTGCGCAACTCGACGCTCAGTGCGGGCAGCGCTCTCGCGGTCGCCGAGCCGGGTCCGTGGGACGTGGCGGCCGAGCCGGTGGACGCGCCGGCTGCCGTCCACACGGCGCTGTTCGATCTGGACGAGCCTGCGCCCGCCACCGCTCCCGGCTCACGCTCGGTGCGCGCCGAGTTCGCGCTGCAGGAGGATGCCGTGGCCGGGAGCGCCGACCCCCGTCGCCTCCGGCTCCTCCTCGCGGCCGAGTCCGCCGGCGCGCTGATCGGCGTCGAGTTGCAGCACGCCGGCCTGCCGTACAGCGCGGGGCGGCACGACGAGTTGCTGACGGCGTTGCTGGGAGCCCGTCCCGCGTACGGCCGGCCGCTCGTGCTGGAGGAGCTCGCGCGCGAGATCCGCACCAACCTCGACGCTCCGGAGCTCAATCCGGACAGCCCGCCCGACCTGTTGAAAGCGCTCCAGCGTGCCGGGCTGATGGCGACCTCCACCCGCTCCTGGGAGCTGAAGAAGATCGAGCATCCCGTGATCGAACCGCTCCTGCGATACAAGAAGCTCTCCCGGTTGCTCACCGCCAACGGGTGGACCTGGCTGGACGCGTGGGTGCGCGACGGCCGCTTCCGGCCCGACTACGTTCCGGGAGGGGTCGTGACCGGCCGCTGGGCCACCCGTGGCGGCGGTGCGCTGCAGCTGCCCCGCCAGGTCCGCGGTGCGGTGCTGGCCGACCCCGGCTGGAAGCTCGTGGTCGCCGACGCGGCCCAGCTGGAGCCGCGCGTCCTCACCGGACTCTCGGGCGACCAGGCCATGGCCACCGCCGGGCGCGGCAAAGACCTCTACGAGGGAATCGTCGCCTCCGGCGCCGTCGACGAGCGCGCGCACGCGAAGGTGGCGATGCTCGGCGCGATGTACGGGGCGACGACGGGGGAGAGCGGCCGCCTGATGCCGCGGCTCACGCGCGCGTTCCCCCGGGCCATCCGGCTGGTCGAGGATGCGGCCAGGGCCGGGGAGCGCGGCGAGAAGGTGACCTCGCGCCTCGGCCGCAGCTCGCCGTTCCCCGGGCGCGTCTGGGCCGCGGCGCACGCCGCCGCCTCAGCGTCGGACTCGACCGATGCCGACGAACGCCGCGCCCGGAGCCTCTCTCGTGACTGGGGCCGCTTCACGCGCAACTTCGTCGTGCAGGCGAGCGCCGCCGAGTGGGCGCTCTGCTGGATGGCCGAGTTGCGCGACCGGCTCACCGCGCTCGCCCCGGAGGCCGCGCTCACGGAGGCGCCGCATCTCGTGTACTTCCTGCACGACGAGGTCATCGTCCACACCCCCGCCGAGCTGGCGGACGAGGTCGCCGCGGCGGTGCACGCCTCCGCCGAGCAGGCCGGCCGGCTGCTGTTCGGCGGCTTCCCGGTCGAATTCCCCGTTACCGCCGCCATCGTAGACAGCTATGCGGAGGCGAAATGACGCCCGGTGCGGAATGCCCGAGTGTCGGAGTTGGTTGTCACCGGAGACCTGACCCAGGATGGACACCATGACCGACACCTCCACCGCCCGCGACGACGCCCCCAGGACC
Source organism: Leifsonia sp. T36S-04 (assembly GCF_042465655.1). Lineage (GTDB taxonomy): Bacteria > Actinomycetota > Actinomycetes > Actinomycetales > Microbacteriaceae > Leifsonia. Next base: position 1,505,248 of record NZ_CP146286.1, on the reverse strand, counting down.
GATCCGGATGCCGTCCTCGCCCGCTACCGCGCCCGCCGCGAGCAGGCCGTCACCGCGCCGCAGGGCAACCTCGCCCTGGTCAACACGCAGTGGGTGACCGGCGACCCGGACTCCGAGCAGCCGATCTGGGGCGTCCCCGGCCTGTGGTCGCCGCTGCCCGCCGGTCAGTCCGGTCTGAAGGTCACCGCCTCGGCCACGGACAACATCTTCGTCGACGAGGTGCCCGTCGACGGCTCGGCGATCGTCCGCGGAAAGGACGACCCGAACCCGGGCGCGATCCGGTTCAGCGACACCGCGACCGGTTTCGTCATCGCCAGCGAGGCCGGCGACTACGCCCTGCGGGTGTGGGATGCGAACTCCGAGGCCATCCAGGAGTTCGGCTCCATCGATGCGTTCCCGTTCAACCCCGAGTGGATCATCACCGCCGACTTCGCCCCCATCGAGGGCGGCAAGACGGTCGGCTTCGAGCACCTCAAGGACGACGGCGCGACGCGCGACATGGTCATCCCGGGCGAGATCACGTTCACGAAGGACGGCGTCGACTACAACCTTGCCGCCTTCAAGGCGGGCCGTGCGCTCCAGCTCGTGTTCGCCGACACGACGAACGGCGACAGCACGTACTCCGTCGGCCGGTTCCTGTTCGTCGTCCCGAACGAGGACGGGACGGTGACGCTCGACTTCAACCTCGCCGTGCTGCCGCCGTGCGCCTTCAGCTACAACTTCAACTGCCCGCTGCCTCCGGCGCAGAACCGTTTCGCGGTGCCGATCGAGGCCGGGGAGAAGAACGTGCTCAACAAGCAGGGCGAGCTGCTCCACTAGTCCGCGGCTAGCGCGCCGCCGTTTGGTCGGAGGCGGCCGTCTCCGCAGCGGGCCGACGACCCCTGCGCGGACGGTCGGGGGAGCGGTGCTGGACCAGCGCTCCGGGATGCGCGCTCAGCATCGCGGCCACCTCATCCAGCCACTCGATCGCGGCTTTCGCGCCGAGTTCGGCCGCCCGGTTGGCTGCGAGGAGGGCGCGCGAGTCAGCCTCGTGCGTGAGGTAACGGATCCGCTCCTCGTACGCCGCACGGTAGCCGTCGACGATCGTCGCGGCCTCCACACCGTCGAGCGAAGCGGCGATGAGCACCTGGTCCTGCATCTCGTCCCAGTCGGGCCTGCCGTCCACGGGAGGGCCGGCGAGCCACGCCGACGCGGCGACGCGACCCTCCTCGGTCAGCTCGTACAACGGGAGTCCGTCGTCCGTCGCTCCCGCCGAGGCGACGAGTCCCTGGTCCATCATGCGATCGAGGGTGGAGTACACCTGGCCCGGATTGAGCTGCCGGCGGTGCGCCGCCCGGCACAGGAACTCGCTCTGGAGTTGCGAACCGTACGCGGGGCCCTGGGTCAGCAGGGCCAGAAAACCGTTCTGCACCGACATACTCGGTATGCTATTGCGCTCCGGGGTTCACTGGGCGAGTGAATCGCCGAATCACAATCTTGTAACTACCCGCGGTTCTCAGGCATAATCGTGGCAACGCGCATGCGCGCGTACACAACTTCACATGCCGAAACACTCATCCGGTCCTGGTCGTAGGGGAAGACGCACCAACGAACGGAGGAGAACGATGTCGGCACACGCAGCTCGAGGGGTGCTCTACGTGCACTCCTCTCCCGGCGCGCTCTGCCCCCACATCGAGTGGGCGGCCGGACGCGCTCTCGGGCGAGCAGTCAATTTCACCTGGGAAGCACAGCCCGTGCTGAAGGGCGCCCAGCGCACGGAGTTCTTCTGGGACGGCCCCCCGGGCACCGGTGCACGTCTGGCCTCCGCGCTGCGCGGGTGGGAGCACCTGCGCTACGAGGTCACCGAGGATGCCGGTCACGGCACCGACGGCGGCCGGTGGATGCACACTCCCGACCTCGGCATCTTCTTCGCGCAGGTGGATACGGCCGGCAACATGGTCGTGCCGGAGGACCGCATCCGGTACGCGATGGAGATCGCCGGCTCCAACACGCTGGAGCTCCACCGCGAACTCCGCCTCGCCCTCGGGCAGGCGTGGGACGACGAACTGGAGCCGTTCCGTCACGCCCACGACGACACGTCGGTCATCTGGCTGCACAACGTCGGCTGACTCACAGCAGAACCTCCCGCGGCGGGCCGGGCTCCGGCCGCCCGCACGCGGTGACACGCAGAAGGCCCCGGTCACCGACCGGGGCCTTCTGCTCGCGCTCAGCAGCTGAGTGGCTCAGTAGCTGCGGAACGCAGCGACGGCGTTGTGGCCGCCGAAGCCGAACGAGTTGCTGATGACCAGCTGCGGGCCGTCGCCGAGCGGCTGCGGCTCGCCCTTCACCTGAAGCGGGATCGCCGGGTCCATCTCCGTGATGTTGATCGTCGGCGGGGCCTGGCGGTCGCGGATCGCGAGGATGCTGAACACGGCCTCCAGCGCGCCGGTGCCACCGAGAAGGTGACCGGTCGAGGCCTTGGTCGCCGAGACGGGGATGCGGTGGATGCGGTCGCCGAACACCTCGCGCAGCGCCACGTACTCCGACGGGTCGCCGACCGGCGTGCTCGTCGCGTGGGCGTTGATGTGGGTCACGTCGTCGGGCGACGCGCCCGCCTGCTCGAGAGCGCGGTGCACGGCTCGGCTGGCGCCGCGTCCCTCGGGGTCGTTGGCGGTGATGTGGTACGAGTCGGCGGTCACTCCGCCGCCCGCGAGCTCCGCGTAGATGCGTGCGCCGCGCGCGAGGGCGTGCTCCTCGGTCTCGAGCACCAGGCTGGCAGCGCCCTCACCCATGACGAAGCCGTCGCGGTCCACGCTGTAGGGGCGGGAGGCGTGGGCTGGGTCGTCGTTGCGGCGCGACAGCGCCTGCATGGACGAGAACGAGGCGACGGTGATCGGGTGGATGGCGGACTCGGTGCCTCCCGCGATCACGACGTCGGCGTAGCCGGCCTGCAGGTGCTCGTACGCGTTGACGATCGACTCCGTGCTGGACGCGCACGCGGAGGCGACCGTGCGGGCGTACGCGCGGGCCCCGAAGTGCATCGACACGGCGGCGGCGGCCGCGTTCGGCATGAGCATGGGAACCGTCATCGGCAGCACCCGGCGGGGACCGCGCTCACGCAGCGTGTCCCAGGCGTCGAGCAGCGTCCACACGCCGCCGATGCCGGTGGCGAAGTCGACACCGAGCCGCTCGGGCGCGACCTCCGGTCGTCCCGCGTCCTCCCACGCCTCCATGGCGGAGATGAGCGCGAACTGGCTGGACGGGTCGAGGCGCTTGGCGACGGGACGCTCGAGCACCTCTTCGGGCCGTACCTTCGCCTCTGCGGCGAACGTGACGGGCAGCTCGTACTTCGCGACCCACTCGTGCTCGAGTGTGCGCGTGCCGGAGACACCGGCGAGGAGGGCGTCCCAGCTTTCCGGGGCGGTGCCACCGAGGGGCGAGGTAGCGCCCATACCGGTGACGACGATCTTTTTGGTCATAACGGCAACTCTCTAGAGAAACGACGGCGATGTGCTCGATTGCGGGCCCGCCGCACGCGGGCGACGGCTCAGGCCGCCGCCCGCGCGGAAGATTCTTGGGCTCTCTGCCTAGGCGTCCTGCGCCTTGACGATGAACTCGACCGCGTCTCCGACGGTCTTGAGGTTCTTGACTTCCTCGTCCGGGATCTTGACGTCGAACTTGTCCTCGGCGTTGACCACGATGGTCATCATCGAGATGGAGTCGATGTCGAGGTCATCGGTGAACGACTTGTCCAGCTCGACCGTATCGGTCGCGATGCCGGTCTCGTCGTTGATGAGCTCAGCCAGGCCGGCAAGAACTTCTTCGGTGGACAATGCCATGGTTTTTTCTCCTTGAGGGGGGTGTCGTTTTTGACCGTGGACCAGTCTAGGGCAGCACGACGACCTGCGCGCCGAAGACGAGACCGGCTCCGAAGCCGATCTGCAGCGCCAGGCCGCCGCTGAGCTCCGGGTTCTCCTGGAGCAGGCGGTGGGTCGCGAGGGGGATGGAAGCGGCGGACGTGTTGCCCGTCGTCTCGATGTCACGGGCGATCGCGACGGTGTCGGGCAGCTTCAGCTGCTTGGCGAACTCGTCCACGATCCGCATGTTCGCCTGGTGCGGGATGAACGCGGCGAGCTGGTCGGGGGTGACGCCGGCCTCGTCGAGGGCCTGCTTGGCCACCTTCGCCATCTCCCAGACGGCCCAGCGGAAGACCGTCTGGCCCTCCTGGCGGAGCGTCGGCCACGGCTTGCCCTCGTCGCGGTACTCGATGAGCGTGCTGTCCATCCCGACCGCGCCGGCCTTGGAGCCGTCGGAGCCCCAGACGGTCTTCGCGATCCCGGGGTACTCGCTCGGGCCGATCACGACGGCGCCCGCGCCGTCGCCGAGGAGGAACGAGATCGTTCGGTCCGTCGGGTCGACGACATCGGAGAGCTTCTCGGCGCCGACGACGAGCGCGTAGTGCGCGGCGCCGGTGCGGATCAGAGCATCGGCCTGAGCGATCGCGTAGGCGTAGCCGGCGCACGCGGCGTTCATGTCGTACGCCGCCGCGGGATTGGCGCCCACCCGGTCGGCGAGCACCGCTGCGATGGAGGGCGTCTGCTGCACGTTCGAGACGGTCGCGACGATGACGGCGTCGATCAGCTTCGGGTCGACGCCGGACTTCTCGATCGCCTCCTTCGACGCCTCGGTCGCCAGGTCGAGCGCGAGGATGCCTTTGCTCGCCCGCGCGCGCGTGATGATGCCGGTGCGCTGCCGGATCCACTCATCGGACGAGTTGATCGGGCCGACGAGATCGTCGTTGGGCACGACGAGATCGCCGCGGGCGGCGCCGATGGAGAGGATGCGGGTGTACTGCGGTCCGTGGGACTGCTGGAGGGTCGGGCGAGTCATTCGGGGAGCTCCTTGGGCCTACGCGGCCTGGTCGATGAGGTCGAAGGCGGCAGGCAGGTCGTCCGGCGTCTTGATGGCGACGGTGGGGACGCCCTTGAGCCCGCGCTTGGCGAGGCCGACGAGGGCACCCGCCGGGGCGATCTCGATCAGACCGGTCACGCCCGCCGCCTCGAACGCCTTCATGTCGAGGTCCCAGCGGACCGGCGACGAGACCTGTCCGACGAGGAGGCGCAGGAACTCGGCGCCGTCGGTGACCTCGGATCCGTCCTTGTTGGTCCAGAGGCGGAGCGTCGGGTCGTTCGTCGTGAGGGTGCCGGCGAACGCTTCCAGCGGCGCGACGGCCGGCGCCATGTACCGCGTGTGGAACGCTCCGGCGACCTGCAACGGGATGACGCGCGCGCGGGCCGGCGGGTTCTCTGCCAGCTGGGCCAGCGCATCCAGGGCACCGGCGACCACGATCTGCCCGCCGCCGTTGTAGTTGGCGGGGGAGAGGCCCAGCTCGTCGAGGCGGCCGAGCAGCTCAGTCTCGTCGGCCCCGATGACGGCGCTCATGCCGGTCTGCACCTCGGCGGCGGCGTGCGCCATCGCGGCGCCGCGCTCGCGAACGAACGCGACGGCGTCCGTCTCGCTCAGGACGCCCGCTCCGGCCGCGGCGGTCAGCTCGCCGACCGAGTGGCCGGCGATGCCGCCGACCCGCTCCCGGCGGCCGTCCGCGAACAGCGCCGACAGGGTCAGCAGGCCGGCCGAGACGATGAGCGGCTGGGCGACCGCAGTGTCGCGGATGGTGTCCGCGTCGCTCACGGTGCCGTGCGCGACCAGGTCGATGCCGACGGCGTCGGAGATGCCGGTCAGCTGATCGCGGAAGGAGGACTCGGCGAGCCAGGGTTCCAGGAAGCCGGGGGTCTGGGATCCCTGGCCCGGGCACACGATGACGATCACGGTTTCCAGTCTGCCAATCTTCCGCGGAGCGGATGTGTCGGATGGATACGAAACTATCGGGATTTGCTTTGTGACTGTCTACAACTCAACCGGTGCGGCGGGGCGAATCCGGCTCGTTGATCGAACCGACGATCAGAGCGGCCTGCAGGATGAGCGCCTCGCGCGCACCCGTCGCATCCCAGCCGATCACCTCGGACACCCGCTTCAGCCGATAGCGCACGGTGTTCGGGTGGACGAACAGCTCGCGGGCCGTCGCTTCGAGTGAGCGGCCGTTGTCGAGGTAGCACCACAGGGTGGTCAGCAGCTCGGTCGAGTGGGCCTGCAGCGGGCGGTAGATGCGGCTGATCAGGGTCGTTCGTGCCAGTCCGTCGCCGGCTAGAGCGCGCTCCGGGAGCAGGTCGTCGGCGTGCACCGGGCGCGGGCAGTTGCGCCAGGCTTTCGCCACCGCGAATCCGGCCAGGGCGGCCTTCGCGCTCTTGGATGCATCCACGAGGCTCGACACCTCGTGACCGAGTACGAGGTGGCCGGGACCGAATCCCGGCTCCAGGTGCTGGGCGATCTCGAGGAAGGAGACGACCGGCATCGGCCCGATCGCGTCGTCGGGCGCGCTGTTGCTCGGGAAGGCGCGACCGATGACGAGCACGAGCCTGCTGCCCTGAACGCCGATGAGCACATCCGCCGACATGTGGCGCGCGGTGCGGCGCAGCTGATCCACGTCGAGCATCTTCGGGGCCGTGCCCACGAGCACGCTGACCTCGCCGTGACCGTGCCACCCGAGCGCGGCGATCCGGCTCGGCAGTTCGTCGTCGTACTCGCCGGTGAGGATGCTGTCGACGACCAGCGCCTCCAGGCGTGCGTCCCACAGGCCGCGTGCCTCGGCCGCGCGGGCGTAGACGTCGGCGGCGGCGAACGCGATCTCGCGGGAGTACAGCAGGATCGCCTCCCGCAGGTCCTCGCCGCCCGCGCTCTTGACGCGCTCCTCGACCACCTCGACGGTGATCTTGATCAGCTGGAGGGTCTGCTGCAGGCTGACGCTGCGGAGCAGCTCGCGCGGGGCGGCGCCGAACACGTCGGCGGCGATCCAGGGCGTCGACCGGGGGTCGTCGTACCAGGAGATGAACGACGAGATACCCGCCTGCGCCACCAGGCCGACGGCGCTGCGCCGGCCCGGTGGCATGTCGCGGTACCAGGGAAGGGTGTCCTCGAGCTTCTTGAGCGTGGTCGTGGCCAGCTCACCCGAGATCTTGCGCAGCCACGCGAGCGTCTCGGGCTTCGTCCTCTCCACCTGGCGGCCTGCCACGGGGCGGTTACGCCTCGCCGCCCGCCGAGCCGGTGGTGCCGGCGTTGACGTCGTGCAGCAGGTACTTCTCGATCGCCCAGGCCGGCGCGTTCGGGTCGACCTTGCCCTGCTCGGCCAGCAGCTCCAGCGTCCGGACCACCATCGACGGTCCGTCGATCTTGAAGAACCGGCGGGCGGCGGGGCGGGTATCCGAGAAGCCGAAGTCGTCGGCGCCGAGGGTCGCGTACTGGCCGGGGACGAACTGACGGATCATGTCCGGCACCGAGTGCGCGTAGTCGGTGACGGCGATGAAGGGGCCGTCGGCCGACTGCAGCTTGCGGGTGACGTACGGCACCTGCTTCTCCTGCTGCGGGTAGAGGAAGTTGTGCTCCTCGGCCGCGAGACCGTCACGACGCAGCTCGCCCCAGGACGTGACGCTCCACACATCGGCGGAGACGCCCCAGTCCTGCTGGAGCAGGTGCTGGGCCTCGAGGGCCCACGGCACCGAAACACCCGACGCGAGCAGCTGGGCCTTCGGCCCGTCGCCCTCGCCGTCGCGGAGCCGGTAGAGGCCGCGGACGATGCCGTCCACATCCACGCCTTCAGGCTCGGCCGGCTGGACGATCGGCTCGTTGTACACCGTGAGGTAGTACATGACGTTCGGGTCAGGGTGGTTGCCGCCGTACATCCGCTCCAAGCCGGCGCGCACGATGTGGCCGATCTCGTAGCCGTACGCGGGGTCGTACTGCACGACCGCCGGGTTCGTCGACGCAAGAACGGGGGAGTGGCCGTCGGCGTGCTGCAGACCCTCGCCGGTCAGCGTGGTGCGCCCGGCGGTGGCGCCGATGAGGAAACCGCGCGCCATCTGGTCGCCCGCCGCCCACATGGCGTCGCCCGTGCGCTGGAAGCCGAACATCGAGTAGAAGACGTAGACCGGGATGAGCGGCTCGCCCTGCGTGGAGTACGACGTGCCCACGTTGGTGAACGCGGCGAGCGCGCCCGCCTCGTTGATGCCGACGTGGATGATCTGGCCCTGCGGGCTCTCCTTGTAGGCCAGGAGCTGCTCGCGGTCGACCGAGGTGTAGTTCTGGCCGTTCGGGTTGTAGATCTTCGCGTTCGGGAAGAACGCGTCCATGCCGAAGGTGCGCGCCTCGTCCGGGATGATCGGGACGATGCGGTGGCCGAAGTCCTTCGAGCGCAGCAGGTCCTTCAGCAGGCGGACGAACGCCATGGTGGTGGCGATCTCCTGCGTGCCGGAGCCCTTCTTCGAGATCGCGTAGGCCGAGTCATCGGGCAGGTTGAGCTGGGTGTACTTCGCGCGGCGCTCCGGCACGTAGCCGCCGAGCGCGCGACGACGGTCGTGCAGGTACTGGATCGCCTCGTCGTCCGGTCCCGGGTTGTAGTACGGCGGGAGGTACGGGTTCTCCTCCAGCTGACCGTCCGTGATCGGGATGCGCATGGCGTCGCGGAACGCCTTGAGGTTGTCCAGCGTCATCTTCTTCATCTGGTGGGTCGCGTTGCGCCCCTCGAAGGACGGACCGAGGCCGTAGCCCTTGATCGTCTTCGCGATGATGACCGTTGGCTGACCCTTGTGCTCCACGGCCGCCTTGAACGCGGCGTAGACCTTGCGGTAGTCGTGGCCACCGCGCTTGAGGCCCCACACCTGGTCGTCGGAGTAGTCCTTGACGAGCTCCAGGGTGCGCGGGTCGCGACCGAAGAAGTTCTCGCGCACGTAGGCGCCGTTCTCGGTCTTGTAGGTCTGGTAGTCGCCGTCCGGCGTCTGGTTCATCAGGTTGACGAGGGCGCCGTCGGTGTCGCGGGCGAGCAGGTCGTCCCACTCGCGGCCCCAGATCACCTTGATGACGTTCCAGCCCGCGCCGCGGAAGTAGCTCTCGAGCTCCTGGATGATCTTGCCGTTGCCGCGGACCGGCCCGTCGAGGCGCTGCAGGTTCGCGTTGACGACGAACGTCAGGTTGTCGAGCTTCTCGTTGGCTGCGACCTGAAGCTGGCCGCGCGACTCCACCTCGTCCATCTCGCCGTCGCCGAGGAACGCCCAGACGTGCTGGTCGCTCGCATCCTTGATACCGCGGTTGGTGAGGTACTTGTTGAGCTGCGCCTGGTAGATCGCGTTGATCGGCCCGAGACCCATCGACACGGTCGGGAACTGCCAGAACTCGGGCATGAGCCGCGGGTGCGGGTAGCTGGAGAGGCCGCCGCCGGCGTGCGACTTCTCCTGGCGGAAGCCGTCGAGCTGGTCGGCGCTCAGGCGGCCTTCGAGGAACGCACGGGCGTACGGGCCGGGGGAGGCGTGGCCCTGGAAGAAGACCTGGTCGCCGCCTCCGGGGTGGTCCTGGCCGCGGAAGAAGTGGTTGAAGCCGATCTCATACAGGGTCGCGCTCGACGCGTAGCTGGAGAGATGGCCGCCGACGGCGATCCCGGGACGCTGGGCGCGGTGCACCATGACGGCGGCGTTCCAGCGGATCCAGGCGCGGTAGCGGCGCTCGATCTCCTCGTCGCCCGGGAACTCGGGCTCGTTGTCCGGGGAGATGGTGTTGATGTAGTCCGTGGTCGGCACCATCGGGACACCGACATGCAGGTCCTTGGAGCGCTTCAGCAGGCTGAGCATGATCTCGCGCGCCCGCTCGTGGCCATGGGCCGCAACCAGTTGGTCGAGGGATTCCTGCCACTCGGCGGTCTCCTCCGGGTCCGAATCGATGTTGTTCATCGAGTACGGGTCCTGGTCGTTTACAGTCACCCTCGACCTCTTTCTTGTGTCGGATGGATCGAAAGACGTGCCCCGCGCTGTCGGTTCTCGACAAGCGCGGACACCACCCTTCAGCCTAGCCGCACTCCGAAGCCGTCGTTGACCGTCGCTTGGCTCTCGCAGCATCCGGGTCTAGGCTCAGTCCTCGTGCCCGCCGGTGTGCCGCGCGACGCGGGCGTGAAAGGACGACACGATGGCCCTCGAGAACGACACGCTCGCACCCGACTTCGAACTGCTGAACCAGTACGGCGAGACCGTGCGGCTGAGCGACTTCCGTGGCCGGAAGGCCGTGGCGATCGTGTTCTTCCCGCTCGCGTTCTCCGGAACCTGCACCGGCGAGCTGTGCGCGCTGCGCGACAACCTGGGACTGTTCGAGGACCACCGCGTCGAGCTGCTCGGCGTCTCCGTCGACTCCAAGTACACGTTGCGGGCCTGGGCCGAGCAGGAGGGCTACACGTTCTCGTTGCTCGCCGACTTCTGGCCGCACGGCGACATCGCCAAAGAGTACGGCGTGTTCCTGCCCGAGAAGGGATTCGCGAACCGCGCGACCTTCCTCGTGGACGAGCGCGGCATCATCCGGTCGTCGTTCATCACGGCACCCGGGGAGGCCCGCTCGATCGAGGCGTACCGCGCGGCGCTCGACCGCCTGCCCGCCCACGTCTGACCGCATCCCGCCTCACTTTCCGACCGGCTAGGCTGGTCGGCATCCAGGGCCTTTAGCTCAGCTGGTAGAGCGCCACGTTTACACCGTGGATGTCGTCGGTTCGATCCCGGCAGGGCCCACCGTTTGCACGTTGTCGTCGGTTCGATGCTGTGCCGGAGGCAGGGCCCACCGTTTGCACGTTGTCGTCGGTTCGATGCTGTGCCGGAGGCAGGGCCCACCGTTTGCACGTTGTCGTCGGTTCGATGCTGTGCCGGAGGCAGGGCCCACCGTTTGCACGTTGTCGTCGGTTCGATGCTGTGCCGGAGGCAGGGCCCACCGTTTGCACGTTGTCGTCGGTTCGATGCTGTGCCGGAGGCAGGGCCCACCGTTTGCACGTTGTCGTCGGTTCGATGCTGTGCCGGAGGCAGGGCCCACCGCACCGCACTGCATCCGCGCTAGCCTGACCGCATGCCCGAGGGACCGTACCGCTGGTTCGTGTACGCCGAGCTGGCGCTGGCCGTCGTGACGTTCGTCGCGCTGCTCTTCGTCGTCGCGCCGTACGGCGGTCGTCATGGGCGCGGGGGATGGGGTCCGACCGTCCCCGCGCGGGTCGGCTGGGTCGTCATGGAGGCCCCCGCGTCCATCCTGTTCGTCATCTTCTACCTGCTGGGGACGCACCGCTTCTACCCGGTGCCGCTGTTGTTCCTGGCGCTGTGGCTGGTGCACTACGTCTACCGGGCGTTCGTGTACCCGTTCCTCATGCGCTCCGGGTCGCGGATGCCGGTGCTCGTGATGCTGCTCGCGATCCTGTTCAACCTGCTGAACGCGTGGGTCAACGCCCGCTGGATCTCGGAGTACGGGACGTATCCGGTCGGCTGGCTGGCCGATCCCCGGTTCTGGATCGGCCTGGCGCTGTTCGCCGCAGGGCTCACCCTGAACGTGCGGTCGGACCGGACACTGCGCCGACTGCGGGGGAACGGATCCGGCGGCTACCGCATCCCGCAGGGCGGCGGCTTCCGCTACGTGTCCAGCCCCAACTACCTCGGCGAGATCGTCGAGTGGACCGGCTGGGCGGTGGCCACCTGGTCGCTGGCCGGCGCCGCCTTCGCCCTGTACACCGCAGCCAACCTGGCACCACGGGCGATCTCGAACCACCGCTGGTACCGCGAGACGTTCGCCGACTACCCGCCGGAGCGCCGCGCGATCATCCCCTTCGTCCTCTGACCGCGCGACCGATCCCGTCGCGATGACGGTGGTCGTGCCTACGCTGGCAGCCGAGAGAAGGGATGCACGTGCCGGAGAGCGTCGAGCAGTGGTGGGCGCGCCGTCAGTGGTCGAAGGGGGAAGCCGTCCCGTATCCGATCGGCCGCTATCGGAGCGACTGGGAGCGGTATCCCGTGCTCATCCGGCAGTACCACCCGGACCTCAACCGTGGGATCACTCTGACGCAGGTGCCGCCGGCGGCCGACGTGTACCTGGTGTGGGAGTGCGACTCGGGGCACCGCTTCGTCGCGACGCCGGAGGAGCAGCGGAGCCGGCCCGGCGGCACCCGTCGCCGTTCGGTGTGGTGCCCGCAGTGCGCGGAGGCAGCGGCTCCGCGTCCGGTGCGCACCCCGGCACCCGACCAGGGGATGCACCTGTGCGGTCACGCGCGCGACCTGCGGAGGATCGAAGCCGACCCTGACGACGACCGCTGCTACCTGTGCCGGCGTCTCGACCGCGAGACCCTGACGCGGGAGCAGCTGGTGAGCATGGCGGCGCCGGGCTCGCGGGTCGCCGTGTCCGTCGAGAACGGGACGGCCGCGAAGCACTCGTGGCAGTGCGAGGCCGGGCATCCGTCGTACCAGGCGAGCGTGGAGCGCATCCTGGGCGGGCGTCGGTGCCCGATCTGCAGGAATGCCCGCGGCGGTGCGGACCGCGTGGCGGTGGGTGAGGCGTTCGTGAGCCGCTGGGCACCCATCCCCGCATCGGCCGCCGAGCCGGAACTGAAGCGCCGGATCGGCCAACGTCTGGACGTGGACCTCGGCAGGAACGCCGTCCGGGTCGCGAAGCCGTTCCATTCGCATCTCGAGGTGTGGCCCGACATCATCGTGCCCGAGCTGCGGGTGGCGATCGAGTACGACACGACCGGTCGGCACGGTCTTGAGCACGTCGGTCCCCGTGAGACCTCGGATCTGCGCAAGGACCGCCTGCTGCGCGCGACCGGGTGGGAGGTGGTGCGGGTGAGGTGCGGCAAGCTCCAGCCGATCGGGCCCTACGACATCGTCGCGGGTGGCGTGACCGACGTGCTCGTCGACCGCGTGCTGGGACGATTGGGTGAGATCCGCGGGGAGCTGTTCGTCGCGGCCTACCGTCGCTGACCGCGTCTCTGCACGGCGCTGTACTACGACGGTATTTCCGGGCCGGGAGGCTCTGGTGACCGCGGTGCACGGCTCGCTACGCTGGGCGGCGAACGGGCATCCACAAGCTATCACGAGGAGGACACCATGCCGTCGATCCTGAATCCTTACCTCAACTTCCGCTCCTCTGCGCGCGAAGCGATGGACTTCTACCAGTCGGTGTTCGGCGGCGAGGTGCAGCGCAGCACCTTCGCCGACTACCAGATGGCGCAAGACCCGGCCGACAACGACCTGATCATGCATTCGCAGCTCACCTCGCCGAACGGCTTCACCCTGATGGCGGCCGACGTGCCGGCCCACATGGAGCTCAACGAGGGCTCCAACATCTCGATCTCGCTGAGCGGCGATGACGAGGCGGAGCTGACGGGATACTACGAGAAGCTGATCGACGGGGGCACCGTGATCGAGCCACTCTCCAAGGCGCCGTGGGGAGACAGCTTCGGCATGGCGGTCGACCGGTTCGGCGTCCAGTGGCTCGTCAACATCGCGGGTACGCCGCAGGAGGCAGCGGGCTGATGGCCGACCCGGCCCGCGAGGATGACGACGCCGAGGACGAGACGGAATCCCTGCTCGGACCCGTGATCGTGGGGATCCACCGCGGGCAGGCGCTCGCTGTGCTCACCGAAGCCGCGCGCCTGGCTACCGAACTCGGCAGGCCGCTGTTATGCGCCTACGTCGCCGAAGACAGCTACCTCACCGAGTGGGACAAGCCGGACGCGGTCGCGGGGGAGTCGCTCCACCCGACCGAGGTCGGCGCGGGCGAGGGGCAGGCCGTCATCGCCCTCTCGGGAGCCATCGAGGCGGCACTCAGCGGACCGGATGCGCCTCCGGAGTGGTCGCTGCGGCTCCTCGCCGGGGACTCGGCGAAGGCGCTTGGACGGCTCGCCGCCGAAACGCAGGCGCGCCTCATCGTCGTCGGAACCCACCGGCGCGGGTTCGCGAACGCCCTCGAGAACTGGCTGGCGGGATCGGTGGGCGCCCGGCTCACGCACGATCAACGGTGCCCGGTCGTGGTGGTGCCCGTCACGGCGAAGGATCGCGCGACCCCGACCCTTGCCTGAGGCGCTGACGCTAGCTGAGGCGTAGTTCGGCGAGCGCCCCGTCGATCGACCGGAAGTAGGTGCGGTGCCCCGGCTTGCCGATCTGCGTCACCTCGAACATCCCGTCGAGCTCGAGGATGAAGCCGACCACGGGAGGCGCGCCGAGCTCGGCGACCCGGATGTCGCTGACCCGCCACTCCCGGTCTGAGATCTCCAGCACCTCCAGTCCCTGCCGGAGGAAGCTCGCATGCGTCTTCACGTACCCATGAAAGCGGACGCGTCGGCCCACAGCCAGGCCTTGACAGCGCCCCGCGCGGGGAGTGCGAGGGAGTTGGTGTATTCCCGCAGCCACGCAGCGACGGCTATGGTTCAGCCGTCCGCATCCGGGACCACGAGGAGGTCGTCATGTGCCGCTGGCTCGCATACACCGGGGAGCCGCTGCGGCCCTCCGAGCTGATCCTGGACACCCAGCACTCGCTGGTCGCTCAGTCGCTCAACTCGCCCCTCGGCAATGAGACGGTCAACGGGGATGGATTCGGCTTCGGCTGGTACCCGGAAGACCAGAGCCTCGGGAACATCCCGGCCCTCTTCCACAGCATCGAGCCCGCGTGGAACGACGAGAACCTCCGCGAATTGACCAGTTCCATCGCGAGCCCCCTCTTCTTCGGCCACGTGCGCGCCGCGGCCGGGCCGCCCATCCAGCAGACGAACTGCCACCCCTTCCGGCACGAGAACTGGCTGTTCATGCACAACGGCTTCCTCGACGGCTTCCTGAAGTCGAAGCGCGATCTCGTGTTCGCGATCGATGAGTCGCTGTTCCCCCTGATCCACGGGACCACGGACAGCGAGGTGCTGTTCTACCTCGCCATCACTCTCGGTCTGTTCGACGACCCTGTCGCCGGCCTCGGCCGCGCCGTCAGGATGGTCGAGTCTGTCGGTAAGAGCAAAGGCATCGAGTTCCCGATGCAGGGCACGATCGCCGTCTCCGACGGGCACACGTTGTGGGCCTTCCGGTACTCGACTGCGCACCGTACCCGCACCCTGTACCACTCGACCGCGATCCCCGAGCTTCGCGAGCTGTACCCGGACGCGGCGCGGCTCGAGGTGTTCGGAGACAAGGCCAAGGTCGTCGTCTCCGAGCCGCTCAGCGACCTCCCCGGAGCGTTCACCGAGGTGGAGGAGTCGACCGTCGCCATCCTCGACGACAGCGGCTACCACCACGAGCCCTTCCTGGCGGACGCCTGAACCGCGGGTAGTCGGACCGGCCGGGCGGACCGGCCAGAACCGGCCCGTCCGCCTACCCGTCAGTCGCCGTCCTGCACCCTGCGGACGAAGGTCTGCACGTGCTCGCGAAGGGTATCCATCCTCCGCTGCCGTGCCGCCTCGACGTCGAACCCGACATAGGCCGTCGGCGGTCGCCTGCGGACGTTCGCGGAGCATTCGAATTCCGCGCACACGAGCGTGCCCAGGGTGTTGCCGTTGCGCCCGGCCTTCCCCGCGCGCTTGGCGATGAAGAAGACGACATCGTTGGGCAGATGAACGTCTTCGCACCAGGAGCATTGCGGCCGCGACCGCGTGCGCCCGTCCGCCTGCCGAAGCAGGACGCCGACCGGCACGCCGTCGATTTCGGCGACGACATATCCGACCTCCGGCTGCTTACGATCGCGCCAGCCGAAGTAGTCGAGGTCGTCCCAGCGCACCTGGGCCAGATCGGGGAGGGTGAGCTCCTTGCGCTCGCGCTGCGACGCGTTGACGAAGGAGGAACGTAGTTGTGGATCGGTGAGGGGAAGCATGGAGGGAACACCTGACTGTCGTGAATCGATCGCGAGCGGACGGAAATCGTCCGCGGGACCGCCGCCGGGCACGCCGGAACGACGGGGGAGCGCACCGGAGGGCGCGCGGATCAGCGAAAAAGAGACAGCGCTATCTCGTGCCGGCGCTGAGCGCGCCGACGACCTCCAGACGCCCGGCGTCCGCGAAAGCGGCGGGCTGAGGAATGAGCGGGTTCACACTTTCAGCCTAACGCGCGCGCAACCCCGACGATCCCGGCTGCCGGCCACCCGCTACGGTCGGCCCACTACGGTCTGCCCGATGTCGGTGGCACGGGCAAGACTGAGCAGGACGCGGAAGGGGACCCACCATGACCGGAACACCGACGCCCGTCGACCCGCCACAGCTCTACCGGAGCCCGGCGTTCGCGCAAGGCATGATCCTGCCGGAGGGGCCCGTCCTCTTCGTCGGCGGCCAGAACGGCGTTGATGCGGAGGGCGCGCTGCTCGACGGGCTGAAGGCGCAGACCGAGCAAGCGCTGCGCAACCTTCTCGCTGTTCTCGGCGAGGCGGGAAGCGGACCCGAGCACGTCGTCAGGCTCGGCATCTACCTCGCACCGGGCATCGATCCGACCGATGCGTACGCTGCCACCCGGACGGTGTGGGGCGACCACCGCACCACCGTCACTGTGCTCGCAGTGGCGCCCGCCCGACCGGGCGCGCTGGTCGAGATCGACGCGGTGGCTGCCGTTCCGCGCTGACCGCGTCCACGCCCGACGAACCGGTCGTCTGGGATGTCGGTGCCGTGCATTAGGGTCGAGTGGTGGTGGATAGTGTTGCCGTTCCGGATGCCGCGGAACTCCGAAGGCTTGCTGAATGTGTCGTGGAGCCGATCCGGACGCCGGGCCGCGTCCAGTCGTTCGGGATGCTGTTCGTCGTCGACGTGAAGTCCTACGTGATCGTGACGGTCAGTGAGAACGCCGCACAGTGGCTGGGCCGATCGGTCTCCGACCTGTCGAGCCCGACACTCGAGTGGAGCGTCACCGCCGAGACGTACGGCGATCCGATCCGCGTTGAGGTCGACGGCGAATCGTACGACGCCATCACGCATCCGCTCGGAGATCGCGTCCTGATCGAGCTGGAGCCCATCGCGGGCGCACCCGACACACCCACCGCTTCGGTCGTCGGTGCGATCCGTTCGCTCGGAATGGTGACCTCTGTCGATGAACTCCGCCAGGCCGCCGCCGCCGAGGTCAAGCGCATCAGCGGCTTCGACCGGGTCATGGTGTACCGCTTCTTCGAGGACGGGCACGGCGAGGTTTCCGGTGAGGTGTCCGAACCCGGCATGGAGGAGTACCGGGGTCTGCGCTTCCCCGCGTCCGACATCCCGCAACAGGCGCGATCTCTCTACCTGACCAAGCTGTCGCGGCAGATCGTCAGCACCGAGGACGCGGGGACTCCACTCGTCTCGGTCGAGGAGTCCGAGCCGCTCGATCTCAGCAGCGCGGAACTGCGTGCCGTCTCGCCGCACCACCTGCAGTTCATGCGCAACATGGGCCAAGCGTCCACGGTCTCCTTCTCGATGATCCAGGACGACCGGCTGGTCGGCATGATCACGTGCGCGCACCGCACCGAGCGGCGCATGCCGATCCTGCTGCGCCGCGCGCTGGAAGTGCTGGCGACACAGGTGACCCTGCAGCTCGCTGCACTCGAATCGATCGCGCAGTTGCGGCGCAACCTGACCATCAGGGAGCAGCGCGCGGCCGTCCTCGTCGGCGTGCCGACCTCCGACGACCCCCTTCTCACGCTCGTGGACAACGGCAGCGAGCTCTGCCGGCTGGTTGAGGCCGACGGTGCCATCCTCGCGATCGACGGCGTAAGCCGCAGTGTCGGGGCCGTGCCTCAGCCCGACCGGAGCCTGCTGCTGTCCGCCGCCGGAGTGGAGGCGCTCAGCTCGCACGAGCTCGGACGCACCCACCCCCCGCTCGCCGCCCTGATGCCGGGATTCGCCGGGCTCATGGTGGTTCCGGTCGGCGCGCGCGGCGTGATGCTGTTCTTCCGGCGCGAGGTGACCCAGGTCATCCGCTGGCTCGGCGATCAGACCGCCGCCAACCGCGATACGGCGCTGTCGCCGCGCCGCTCCTTCTCCGAGTGGCGCCAGAGCGTCGAGGGGACGTCGCTGCCTTGGGGGACGACGACGGAAGAGGCCCGCGAGCTGGGCCGTGAACTCGCCCGCGCTCTCGACCGCCGCCGCGAGACGCAGCTGGCGCAGCTGGCGCTCGTCGACCACCTCACCGGCCTGCACAACCGCCGGTCGTTCGAGCATCTGCTCGAGAAATCCGTGACGGAGGCGGAGTCCGGTGTCCTGCTGTTCCTCGACCTCGACGGGTTCAAGGAGGTCAACGACCGCCACGGCCACGAGACAGGGGACGCGGTGCTTCGTGCCATCGCCGAGCGGCTGACGGCAGGCAGCCGCTCGACGGATGTCATCTCACGGCTGGCCGGCGACGAGTTCGTGGTGCTCAGCCCGGGCGCGACGAAGGAGGAGGGTGAGCGCTTCGCGGCGCGCCTCGTTCACGAGATCGGCGCCCCGGTCGACACCGTGCACGGGGCCATGACCGTCACCGCCTCCTGCGGAGTGATTTCGATCGAACCGGGACTCACCGCGAAGGAGTTGCTGGCGGCCGCGGACGCCGCGATGTACCGGGCGAAGAACACGGGGCGTAACAGGGTCTCGCTCTGACCGAGCCGGACATCCACGGCCACGAGTGCCGTGCGGACGACTACAGTCGCGCACATGCCCGACCCGATGCATTTCGACCGTCACGCCGACCTGTACGACCGTGCGCGGCCGCCGTACCCACTCGCACTGCGGGCGCGCCTCACCAAGCTCGGCCTCCTGGTGGGAGGGCGCCGCGCGCTCGACCTCGGGGCGGGAAGCGGACAGGCGACGCGCATCCTGGTCGACGCCGGTATGCACGTGACGGCGGTCGAACCCGGCGGCGCGCTCGCGGATCGGCTCCGCAGTCAGCTGCCGGAGGTCCAGGTTCTGCGGGCCACCGCGGAAGACGTTCGGCTGGCGCGGGCGTCGTTCGACCTCGCGACGGTCGCGACAGCGATCCACTGGTTCGATTTGGATGTGGTGCTCCCGAAACTGCACGCCGCGCTCGTACCGGACGGGCGGCTGGCGGTGTGGCGCAACGTGTACGGTGACCCGTCCGCTCCTCCGACGGCGTTCCGCGAGAGGGTCCATCAGATCGCTTCGCGCAGGGACGCACCGCCCAGGCCCGGACCCGACGAGACCGAGACCGCCCGCTGGGCCGCGCTGCTTCAGGGCGGTGGGTATTTCGCCACCGTTCATGTGGAGGACTTCCACTGGAGCGTCGATCTCGACGAGGACGCCGTCCGCGGTCTCTTCACGACGTTCAGCGACTGGTCCCCAGCGGAGGCCGAGCAGGCCGCCCTCGCCGTGCGTGACCTCGGCGGGACGGTCACCGAGCACTACCTGACGCCCCTCATCGTGCTCGCCCGTGCCGAATGACTGCGCGCCCCTGACACCCACTCCCAGCGACTTCCACCCGCATCCACGATTTGGCGCAAATCGTGGTTATGACGGGGCCAGAGCCGCGATTTTGCGCAAATCGCGCCCCGCGCGGCGCCGAGGGTGTCGATCGGGAACGCTTCCATTCGACGTGTGGACAGGAGATGATCCTCGACGACAGGAGGCAGTGCAGATGAGCGAGTTCATGATCCTGATCCAGGGCGACCCGGCACGCTGGGACGCGATGACGGACACCGAGCGGGCGGAGATCGACAGCGCCCACGCCGAGTTCCAGCGGCGGGCCGGCGAGGCGATCCGTGCGTCCGGCGAGTTGCAGGGCCCCAGCAGCGCCGTCACCGTGCGACGGGGGGACAGCGGGGAGCCGATCTTCGTAGACGGTCCGTTCACCGAGGCGAAGGAGGTCGTCGGCGGCTTCTACCTCGTCGATACACCCGATCGGGAGGCCGCAGTGGCTCTCGCGTCGCTCCTCGCGGAGGCCCGCCACGACCACAGCGGGATCCAGGTGCAGCCGCTGGTGGACCACAGCGCGGGGTAGGTGGTTCCCCCGGGATGCCGTTCCGTTCGCGTCGGGTTGAGACGTCTTCGCTTAAGAATTCGTATCCGCGTCTGGTTCGGCATCCCCGGGCCAGGACAACGCTAGGCGACCGGAGCCGTGTCCTCAATTTCGCGGACAGAAACCGTCAACAGTTGACGGGGCCCGTCGACGAGCGGTCGCGCGAACCGCCCCGGACGACGCAAGAATGGAACACGCGCACTGCGCGACGGACTGGCAGCGAATCAGGAGGATGACATGACGGTGACAGGCATCGGCGGGCTGTTCTTCCGCAGCCGCGACCCGAACGGACGCGCGGCCTGGTACCGGGAGCACCTCGGCATCGACGCGGGTCAGGACCGGGTGTGGATGCAGGACTCCGGCATGACCGTGTTCGCCCCGTTCGAGGCCGACTCCGACTACTTCGCCGCCGACCAGCCGTTCATGCTGAACCTGCGGGTGTCGGGCCTCGATGACCTGACCTCGGCGCTGGAGGCGGCGGGCGTCCCAGTCGAGCGGCGTCCCGAGTGGGAGGGGGAGTACGGGCGGTTCGCGCGCATCCATGACCCCGAAGGACTGCCCATCGAGCTGTGGGAACCGGCCGGCTGAACCCGCGACGGTTCCGGCAACGCCACGACGCCCGCCTCCGGGGAGACGGGCGTCAATGGCCGGTTCAGTTGAACTTGCGGCGGTACTTCGCGATCGCGAATGCGTACGCGACCACCAGGATGCCGACCAGCCAGGCCAGAGCGACCCAGATGTCCGTGCCGACAGGCTGCCCGGCGAACAGTGCCCGGATGGTGTCCACGATCGAGGTCACCGGCTGGTTCTCCGCGAACCAGGCGACCGGCGCCGGCATGGAGTCGGTCGGCACGAACGCGGAGCTGATGAACGGCAGGAAGATTAGCGGGTAGCTGAAGGCGCTCGCGCCATCCACCGTCTTCGCCGACAGCCCCGCGATCACCGCGATCCAGGTCAGCGCGAGGGTGAACAGGATCAGGATGCCCGCGACAGCGAGCCAGACGCCGACCGACGCACCGGTCCGGAACCCCATGATCAGCGCCACCCCGATCACCAGAGCGACCGAGACGACGTTCGCGACGAGCGACGTGAGCACGTGGGCCCACAGCACCGACGACCGGGCGATCGGCATCGACTGGAAGCGCTCGAAGATGCCGCCCTGGAGGTCGAGGAACAGCCGGTACGACGTGTACGCGATTCCCGAGGCGATGGTGATGAGGAGGATCCCGGGAAGCATGTAGTCGATGTACGACTCGTTCGACCCGAGCTGGATGGCGCCCCCGAGCACGTAGACGAAGAGCAGCATCAGGGCGATCGGTGTGACCGCCGTGGTGATGATCGTGTCCGGACTGCGGAGGATGTGGCGCAGCGACCGGCCCGTGAGGGTCCGCGTATCGCTGAGGGCGTAGGTGCTCATCGGAGTTCCCTTTCTGATTCTGCGCTGCTGTCGCCGCTGTTGTCGTTGCTGGCGGCGTCGCCCACCAGGGCGAGGAAGACCTCTTCGAGCGTCGGCTGCTTCTCGACGTACTCGACGGTCGCCGACGGGAGGAGCTTCTTCAGCTCGGCGAGGGTGCCGTTCTGGATGATGGTGCCCTTGTGGAGGATCGCGATGCGGTCCGCCAGCTGCTCGGCTTCGTCGAGGTACTGGGTGGTGAGGAGCACGGTCGTGCCGGTGGCAGCCAGCTGCTTCACCGTGTCCCAGACCTCGATGCGCGCCTGGGGGTCGAGACCGGTGGTCGGCTCGTCGAGGAAGATGACCGGCGGTTCGCCGATCAGGCTCATCGCGATGTCGAGCCGGCGTCGCATCCCACCCGAGTACGTGCCCGCCTTGCGGTCGCCCGCGTCGCTGAGCGCGAAAGTGGCCAGCATCCGGTCGGCGATGTCACCCGGGTTCTTCAGGTGGCGCAGCTTCGCCACCAGGATGAGGTTCTCCCGTCCCGTGAGCACCTCGTCGACCGCCGCGAACTGACCGGTCAGGC
Organism: Leifsonia sp. T36S-04; assembly: GCF_042465655.1. Taxonomy (GTDB): domain Bacteria; phylum Actinomycetota; class Actinomycetes; order Actinomycetales; family Microbacteriaceae; genus Leifsonia. The sequence goes on along the minus strand of NZ_CP146286.1, from coordinate 1,483,452 downwards.
TCAGCGAGCCGCGGACCTCGGCCGGGGCGGAGGCGACGTCGTACCCGTGGACGTTGGCGGTACCGCCATCGGCCTTCAGCAGGGTCGCGAGGATGCGTACCAGCGTCGTCTTGCCTGCGCCGTTGGAGCCGAGGAGGGCGAAGATCGTGCCGGGCGCGACCTCGAAGTCGACGCCCCGCAGCACCTCCAGCGCCTTGAACGATTTGGTGATGCCCTGCACCCGGATGGCCGGGTCGAGCGTGGCGGTGCTCATGATCGCTTCTCCTTCGTCTCCTCCTCGACGGCGGCGTCGATCGACGTGGCGAGGCGCTCGCGCTCCTTGTCGATCCACCGTTTGCCCGTGTATGCCTCGGCGAACGTCTCCGCGAACTCGGCCGGGTCGTCCCCGACGATCTCGCGGATCGGCGTGCCGTCGGTTGCAGCCCGCTCCCACAGGTCGGCGAAGTCGCCGAGCATCGTGACGAGCACGTCCCCGTCGACCAGGCCGCCCTGGTACATGAAGTAGCGGTGGAACGCCTTAGCCGAGGCCCGATAGGGCTCGGGGAGCGCGTCGATGCGTGCCACGTACTGCCGGTACTGCTTCTTCTGCTCGAGCGACCCGGTGATCGTCTCGATCCACTTCGCTGCCATGATCAATCATTCCCTTCGTCGTTGTTGCGCGTGGTGGTGCTGTTCGTGTCGGTGTGGTGGAGTTGTTCGATCCGCTCGGAGAGGAAGCCCCACGTCTTCCAGAACTCCGCAAGCTGGTCGCGACCCTGGTCGTTCAGGGAGAACACCTTGCGCGGCGGGCCTTTCTCGCTCGGCACCTTCTCGACGTCGACGAACCCGCGCTGTTCGATCCGAACGAGGAGCGCATACACCGTGCCCTCGACGAGGTCGGTGAAGCCCTGGTCGCGCAGTCGCGACGTGATCTCGTATCCGTATGCGGGGCGGCCGTCGAGGATCGCCAGCACCATTCCCTCGAGAGTGCCCTTCAGCATCTCCGTCATCTGGTTGCCCATCGGGTCACCTCCTACTCAGTGTTGTTGACTACCAGTAGAAAGTAACACTGAGTACCGGTACTTAGCAACACCGAATACAAAGAATTTTCGGAGAGATTCTCAGCCCTGCTGACGGAGGTGCTGGCGGGTCAGCTCGTCCAGCTCCTCATCCGACAGGTCGTCCAGCCGCTGTCCCTCGCGCCGATCCAGCCGCATCCATCGGACGAAGAGGAACACGAGCACCGGCACGTCGGCGATCTCGGCGATGAACCAGAGGAAGTCGCCCGACAGGTGCTGGTCGTGAAGGGGAGACGGGAACCAGAGGGGGAGTCGGCCCATGATCGCGGGAGCGTGGTCCAGGATGCCGTCGTTCAGTCGCAGCAACAGTCCGGGGATGGCGTCCAGCAGGAGCTCGACGAACGCGAGCAGGAACTCCACGGTGATGAAGAAGGCCGTCCGGACAACCGAGTGCGCCGCGATCGGGAGCACCAGCAGGAGCCCGCACAGCGGAGTCAGCACCGAGATCGACCACTCGGACGCGGGGGAGTCGCGCAGGATCGCCGCGACCGGCGTCAGGAAGACGAGGAAGACCGCGCAGGCGAATGCCGGCGCGAAGATCGCGTTCCCGATCACCCGGGCGGGCCAGGATCGGGTGACCCGGTCGACGCGGTGTCGGCCCGCCGGCCCGAGTGCCACGCGCGCGAGCGCGATCGGGCGGCCGAGGCTGACCAGGCCGGGCACCACGAAGAGCAGCAGTGCGATCCGTGTGGTGAAGGCCCAGCGGAGGTCGCTGCTCTCGGCACCGAGGAACCCGAAGGAGACGACGGCGTACGACCCGAGCCCGAGGAGGAGGTAGCCGAGCGTGAAGCGGACCGGCCAGCGGTGCCCGCGGGACCGCAGCCGGATCACGCCCGCCACGTACAGGGCGGCTGCGGCTACCAGCAGGGCCGCGGCGGCCGGATCGAACGACCAGGTTCCGAGGAAGACGGCGAGTGGCGGCGTGGTGGCTCCTGACGGGTGGGCGGCCTCTCCATCCTCATCCCCGCTCCGGTCCGCGTGGGAATCGAGCGGCTGCCATCCGACCGCGAAAACCCTTCGGAACGTCTCAGGGTCAGCCGGCGGCCAGCTTGGCCTTCTGCTCAAGCACCGCAACCTCGGCGGCTCGCGCTCGCGTCGCCGACAGGACCTCGAACTCGCTCGCCGTCTTGAGCAGGTCGAGCTGTGTCGTCGCCGCCTCCAGCTGGCGTTTCTCGGCCGAGGGAACGGCGGCGATGGAGGTCCGCGCGGCTGCCACAGCGTCCATCAGCCCTCCAGTGGAGGTCGCGATCGCCGACGCGCTGGACGTGGAGCTGAAGCCGAACGTCTTCAGCGACATGTCCGGGTGGTACGAGAGTTCGAACTTCTCCTTGTGGAGCCACTTGCCGTTCAGGGAGAGGTGATCCAGCGGAGACCGCTCGTCGACGATGTCGATGTGCCGCTCGGATCCAGGGTCGAGGCGCCACGTGCGCTCGTGCGTCTTGGTGTCGACATGAAGGAGGTAGACGCCCACGACAGCGGGGCGGGGCCGACGCAGAACGAGCACGTCCGTCCCGGTCGTGATGTCGGCGGCCGTATCCGCGCCGGGCACCGCATCCTGCGCCAGGGCGACGATCGCTCCGAACTCACCGGCGACATCCACGCCGCGCACGCTCCAGGACGGGTCGCCCTGCAGTTGCGGGTGGAGATACCGGCCGTCGACCGGGAACAACTCGCTGCTCCCGATGGTCAGCGACTCCGCCGACTCCGGGGATGCACGCCCGGCAAGCCACCCTCGCCGGGCTTCGCTGATGGAGGCGAGCTGAGACTGGACCACGTCGAGCGCCGCTCCGATGGCCGACAGCTCGGCGGGCGCATCCGTCGTCGTCAGGGCCGTGAACAGCTGGTCGCACTTCGCGGCCAGGGCGTCGCGCAGTGCGGCCAACCGCGGGTGCGCGTCCTCCCACTGCTCATCGAGAGACCGGGGAGGGGGCAACGGCCCTTCGATGATCCCGACCGTCGTGATGATCGTCGCCGCCAGGCCGACGGCCTTCCCGATGAGGTCGATGACCGGGCTGAGATCGCGCCCCGCCTCACTGTTGACCGACGTGATGAAACCGCGATCGTCGAGCTGGATCGTAAGGGACAGATCCTCGAGTGCGCCTTCGTCCAGGAGCAGGACCTGCTGCGACTCCGGGTCTTCGACGGTCGACGGCGCTATCGTGACGTCGACCACCGGCGACGGCCACGACAGGCCGTGATCGTCCGTCACGACGGTGGTCCTCCGGACCAGATCGATCACGAACTGCGTGCGCGGGAGGCGGTAGCCGAGACCGAGGTGTGCGAGCGACATGGTGCGTCCTTCCGAGCGGTCCGGGGGAGTGCTGCTGGTGCGAGTGTTCCATCGCGCGCAGGCGGTCGGCTAGAGATACCTGAGGCTTGCTCACATGCGCGGTACCGGAGGTCGTCGCAAGCGCCTCAGTGGAAGGCCGTGACGTCCGAGCGGTCGCCACGGCTGCCGACGCTGAACGCGAGAAGGTGCAGCTGGATTGGCTACTCCCACGTCACTCCTGAGATTGTCTAGTGAGTGCGTCCCGGCCGGCCAGATGGTCCCCAGGACCACGAAAACTATTCCCTCAAGGACGACCAAGGCCGGCCACACCCACCATGGAGCGAGGGATCCGAATGCCACGGCCAGCGCGACCAGCACCAGCATCGAACCGACTCCGGGGCACGCCCGTGTCTCGACTCCCACCTCGTTGTTGTAGTCATCGCAACCCTTTCCGTTCGCCTGTGAACGGAGCGGACATGCGTCCACGACCTGAAAGGTCACCAGCGTGGCCAGCCAGCGCGGACAATATCCACCACCCGAAGCGCCGCAGGAAACGACGCTTACTCAGGTGGACGTGACTCTCGGGCGATCATGACGCGGTCCTCAAAAATCGTACCGTTTGCATGGCCGATTTCTGGGCGGCGGCGAGTGCCGACGCATTGTGAGTCGGACAGGGACGGATCCCGTCACGTTTCGTCGGTAGACGCGTCTGTCTATATGAGTGGGCATCCCGCGTCCCGGCGATGCCTATGCGAGATCCGGATGAGGGGGAGGACTTCAGAATGGACAGAATCGATAGCGACACGAGTTCGCACGGTACGCAACCGCCGTTCGAGTGCTGGGAGGGCGGACAATCGGGCTTGATGCTTGTTCTGCTCGACGCGGCAGGAGCAGGGTTGAGTCTCGGGGATGACGCTGATGAGATCGCTGCGATGGTGCTGCGATCTCGATGGTTCGCGGCCGCGACGCAGCATCGGGACACGGAGGCGCGCCCGGTGCCGCGCGGGCTCGCGAGCAGTGGCCTGGCGGAGGCGTTCTCCGCAGGCATGCGGGTGGATCGGGTCGATGGCTGCAAGAGGAACGGGCTCGTGCTTCGCGTGGATGTAACTCGTGATCCCTCGCGGATCGTTCAGGTGTGGTGGCGGGTCGGCTCGGTGGGCAGCATCGAATGGTTGGATCCGGAACTGCTGACTCTCGTCGGCGGAGCGTGAAAGGGGACCATCATGTCCATCGCCACCCGAAGCAGCCGGCGCGGCACGCGACCGGAGGTCAGTACGGAAGGACCACAGCGTCAGCTCGACCAGAAATCTCCGCCCGAACTGTGGGGGAGGCTGGTCTACGAGGCTACTCGCCTCCCTGGCGTGAGCGAGGGCCGTAGCGCCGTCTCGCCGGCCGATTCGCGCGCTCTGATCGTCTATGACCGCGACACCCCGGCGGTTCCGTCGGCCACTCTCGCCCCCGGTGCGCCGGTCGAGCCCGTCCACCTGCACGGCGTTCAGGACACCAGCCTGCATCTAGTGCTCCCACCCGTGCAGGGACGCCAGGTCTGCGCCAACGGGTGGGGCATTCCGCACCAGTACGGCGACTTCGGGACCGAGCTGCTCATCTTCGGCCCCCGCGACGCGGCAGAACTGGCGGTGGTGCTCGAGCTGATCGAGGCCAGCATCCGGTACGCCCGGGGGAGTGACGAGGGCAGACCTGACAGCCCACTTCGGTAACGCACTCTCCTGATCGACTAGGGTGCGGGCTTGTGGAAGTCTCGCTACGCCCCCTGGACGCTCGTGCAAACGATCACGACGCCCTCGTCGCATTCCTGACTGGGAACACCTTCCCGTTTCATGTCGTGGCACGACCGACAGCGGACCAGGTGGAGACAGCTATCGAAGCCGGCTCGTATGGTGACGACGACCACGCAAGTTTCTGGATCTCGGCTGAGGCGGGGGAGAGGGTGGGGTTGTTGCGACTGCACGATCTTGCCGATCCGACGCCCCTTCTCGATCTTCGCATCGCCGATTCTCTACGCGGTCGCGGCATCGGCACTTCTGCTCTCCGCGCGGCGACCGAGCTCGTGTTCACTTCGATGCCCGCGGTGGTTCGGTTCGAGGGCCAGACCAGAGAAGACAACATCCCCATGCGCCGCACCTTTCTCCGGTGCGGATGGGTCAAGGAGGCGCATTATCGCGAGGCGTGGCCTACCGCCGATGGCCGCAAGCTTGCCTCGGTTGCGTACGCGATCTTGCGCCGGGACTGGGCTCTAGGCACGACGACTCCTGTTCCCTGGAACGATGAGCCTGCGGGCGGTCAGGGTGGGCGTTTCTAGAGGGAGCCCGAGAACCGACTGGGCGACTGTATGGTCGCTGGGCGACGACGCGCGTACCGTTCTGCCATGACGAACCTCATTGAGAGACTGGCTGACTCCGTGCCCTCCTGGGGTGCGCGCCTCGCGTACGGCGAGAAGACCACGCTCGACGGACACGACATCCTTCCCGTCGCGATCGTCGCATTCGGCTTCGGGGGAGGCGAGGGATCTGGTGACGATGCGGACGGCGCCTCGCGCGGCGAGGGAAGCGGCGGTGGCGGTGGCGGCTACACGATACCGATCGGCGCCTACATCGGCGGGCCCCACGGACCGACGTTCCGCCCGAATCCGGTCGCGCTGGTCATCGCCGCGGCTCCGCTGGTGTCAGCGGTCGGACTGGCGCTGGCGCGGATGGCGCGGTCGAGCTGATCCGCGTCCGCGGGGATCGCTGTTGCGGCCCTGCTCGGACCGGCTGCGCTGTTTGCATCGGATCGCGGTTCAGCGCTGTCCGTTCGACCATAGAAGCTCGGCCATATCGGGCCGGTTGCGAGTGAGCGCAATGTCCGCCGCGGTGGAGCCGTCCTCAGAACGGATAGTCGGGTCGGCACCGGCCTCGATCAAAATGCGAATCGCGTCGTCACGGTCGGCGTCGGCGGCGTGCATCAGCGCCGTCCATCCGTCGTCGTCCTGGACGTCGACCGCCGCGCCCGCGCCGAGCAACCTTCGAAGAGTCGCCAGGCTGCCGGCAACTGCGGTCTCCATGAGAGCGGTAGTCCCGCTGCCAGCATTCACGTCGGCCCCAGCATCGAGCAGAAAAGCGAACCCACGGTCATCTTGTTCGGTGGCGGCGATGGCCAGCGCAGTCCTGCCGAGCATGTCCAGATGATCGATGTCGGCGCCGGCATCCAGGAGCAGCCTCATCGATTCGACCTGCGCACGCCTCGCCGCGGCGTGCAGCGCCGTCGACCGGTCATCCGGATCCTCTTCGTCCACCGGGGTAGGGATGCCGAGCAGTCTGGTGATCTCATCAGTGTCCCCGAACTGAGCTGCGCGGTGTAGCGGCAGCTCGTCGGCGAGCCATGCGTCGACCCACCGACCCCATCGACCTGTGTTCGGTCGCCGCCCTAATGCGTCGTACTCCTCCGTGGTCGCTTGGCTCCGATGGATTTCGACATCGGTGAAAGTGATGGCCAGCTCTCCTGTAGGGGTCACCAGGATCTGATAGCGGAAGGCTCCGCTGTCGAGCACGTCGAATTCGTTGGAGAGCAGCTCGGTGTGACCATCCAGCAGTCTCAGAGTGGCGATGTCGTCCCGATCGTTTGCCACCGCGAATGCACCGAAGAAGCGCAGTGTGATGCGCGAGAGGCTCTCGACCGTGTTGTCGGCTATGAAGGTCAGTTCTATGACACCGTCGGCTTCGATCCACTCCACGACTGAGCCGTCATGAACGCTCACCTCGAGGAGCGCGAGTACGGATGCCGGAAGCGTAGGTCGAACTTTATCGATGTAGGCGTTGTACGCCTTGATGCGGTCGAGGTCCTCCTCGCCATCGAGCAAGACGGAATTCACCCCGAACGCACGCATAGCCATCGCGCTAGCGTACAGAGCGCGACGTGACTCTGGAGTGTCGACAAGGGCATATTTTGCTGCCTTTTCCGTCCAGCGCGATCCTGAGCAGACTTGGGGGAGCGAGACGACAGCGAAGGGTGGCTCCACGTGGCCGACGACAACCATGTGCATCCGCCGAATCCGCCGCGCCGTCACGAGCACGTAGTGATGCTCCGGTGGCGTGTGGAACCCAGTGGCCGGCGGGTCATGGAGACGGTTCGCGGAGAGTACCTCGAGGGCGACGAGCGCACCTGGCGTCTCCGCCTCGACGACGGCACGGAGCTCGAGTTGGACCTCACTGATTGGAGCGTGTTCCACTGACCGAGGCCGCACGCCGTCGGATTGTCGGCGGCCGCTCTCGGGCACGCTCCTCGCTGCCGCCTGTCTTCTCAGTCGTCGGGCAGCCGGAACACGAATCGATCGTCCGGAGAGAATTGGTACTCGTCGTCGCACCGGTAACCGCGGAGCCATTGCTGCCCATCGACCGCCCGCAAATAGAAGCCTTTCGGAAACTCCACGTCGGCGGTCAACGGCGGCGTAGCGACTTTGATCGCACCAGCGGGGGAGCGGCCGGCCGAGAGCACCGCATCGGGGGCATTCGCCTGCTGGAGCATCGCGAGCCGCAGGTAGGGGGCCGTATCGGCGGGACACAGCGCAAGCCCGTGCTCGCGGGCGGCAGCGAAGACGTCGGGCAATGGCGCTCCGCCATCCAAGCCGAGATCCCCGACGCTGCACTCGACGATCCTGACTTCCTCGGGGGACCGCCGTTCGAACGCTTCGTGGTCGAGCAAAGTCTCTGCGTGCGCATTGAGCAGAACCTCAGCCGAGCGCAATGCCGCCCGAAGCTCTGAGCGAGCCCTGTCGCCGACCTGCAGGTGCAGCGCTCGCCTGAGGAGGCTTTCGGATTGGGGCACGCGTCGAGCCTAGATGGTGGGTACTTCAACGACGCTTGTGCGGCGACAGGGGAGTTCGGTCATCCCGATTCCGGCCAGTTGTGGGGAGCGGGCCTCGGTCGGCTGATAACTTCTGGGCACGAGAGGACACCCGCGAACCTCTCGCCTGGAACGCGCTGGCTCAACTTTCCAGCTTCACGTGCACGCAGTCAGTAGGGAGAGCGGCGTCTTGAGTACTTTTGGTGATGAGCTTCAAGTGGTGACGAGGGCGGACCTCGGGGCTCCGTCTGTCGACATGACCGACTCGTCGAGCCTGGAGGAGTATCTCCTCCACGATGTCCGCCTGGTCGTGCATCGCGGTCGGCGGGGCGTCATCCTGACCCAGGGCAACATTCCCAACTACGACGCGGCTCTCATCGTCGCCTCCGATGTCTCCAGTCTCGATCTGGGCGAAACCACGCCAAGAGGGGCCTGGTACAACTGGGAGCTCGGTGGAGCCACGGCCACCACGTTCGGCGGCAGGACTACCGTCACTCTTCATCCATTTTTCAGGCAGCAGGGAGCGGTTCGTTTCACCGCTTCCACGGTGGAGATCCGGCTTGGCACAAGCCTCGTGACGGCGCAGGCTCCGGCCGACTATGTCTCAGATCCCGACGCAACTATCTGGTCGAGAAATCCGACATGGGAGTCAGAATTCACTCCGCTGGCCGCTGCACGGCTTCGCGAAATCGGCTGCCGAGCCAGTCTGGTCTGATCATGCGTGAGTTACGGCGGAGAGAAGCGCGACGCGAGACAAGGTGGTTCCGCGGCCTGCCGCAGTGGCAGGCGAACACGGGCTTCGATCAAGTCGGCTGGCAAGCCTCTCGGTGGGTGCTCCACGCGATGTACCGGACGAACGCTGATAGTTCGCTGACGCATGACGAGGTTCGCAAAGCGGCAATCGCGGCGGGGGAGATCCCACCGCTCGTCATAGGCGATCTCGATCTGGATGCGGGGGCGTGGGTCACCGGCGTCGGGCTGGGCTACTCGCCGGTACCTGAGGAAGCGGACCGCCTGCGGTGGGGGCCGATGCTGGCTGACCATGGAGTCGACCCGAGAACGCAGGAGTTTCCTCCGAACGACAGCTGGTTCCCGTGGAGGAGTTGGCCCTCGAACATCGAGCCGCCGAACGAGGGGTCTCTTGGCGCAGAAGACCTCGAAGCACTGCTGGATGTGCTGGCCGCGCACTCAGTGGACGGCGCCGAGCAGGAGTGCATCGCGTACTACGGCGGACTGGCCGCGAACGATTTCGACTCCGTCAACATGTATCGCGTGCGGCTGCGGCAGATCCCTGAACTGTTGGACGTGAACGGAGGTCGCTTCCGAGCAACGCCGAGTAACTTCTGGCCGGTTGACCGGAGCTGGTTCGTCTGGACCGACTGGGATCTGCTGGGCACCAAGGTGAGCGGAGCGGAAGAGCTGGTGCTCCGTCTCGACGCTCACCCCGGTCTTGAGGTCATCGATTGGCGTAAGAGGGAAGCGTAGAGACGGGGCGGGGCGGGTTTGCCAGCTTTCTACCTGACATAATGTGCATTATCAGCGACAAACTCACGGGAGTTGCGTCGTCGGTGAGGTTCCACGTGTTCGCGCTGGCACCACCGGAGTGGGCGACCGTTTGGACGCGCCATGACCCGTCGCGTCTGCGCGGCAGCCCACTATACGGTCGGACCGTCCTGGCGATCCTTCCCCCGGAGGAACGCCCACAGGCCAACCGCGATCCCGGCGGCGAATATGACCGCTCCAACGATCTTCACGCTCACATCTCCGCCGAATATCAGAAGTGATGCTCCCAGCAGCCACAATACGACGGCAACCAGCACCAGAATTACTCGTACCATTTCGCTCCCAGAAATCCTCGATTGGGGCGTCCACTCTGATCTAGCACGTGATCGCGCCCCATATCCCAAATCCGAGCCCTGCTGATTTTGAGTAGCGCTTAGGAGCTATCTCTCCCCTTTGCGCCGACGCCGGAGCGATCCGAGCATTGTGAGTACAGCCAGCGCGCCCGTCACGAGGCCTTGCAGGGTGGCTCCCGTAGTCAGGAAGAGAATGGCCAGGACTGCCAGTATGGCGGCGGCGGCGAAGAAGAAATATCGAGTCACGCTATTAATAATCGTTGGTGATCTCGTCGTAGCAAGTGTGCAGGGTGATGTCGATGTCTATGGCAGTGGTGGCGCCGGTCACTATCGCGAATGGATCGTCCTGCTCGAATTCTCGGGCCGTTTCAGCAACTCCAAGGGCTGAACTGAGTAGCCCCCCGATGCAATACCACGCCCTCCCTGTGGGGTCGTTTCCATTGATGGGGTCGCTGCCTACAAAGGCATACCGGTTGGCGTTGGCGGGGTCGAGGGGCGCGTCGAGCGTGTCCTGCTGGGTCCAGGTGCCGGTGGTGGGGTTGTACCAGCGCAGCCCGAACTTCACGAGGCCAGTGGCGCGATCTTGGAGGCCGCCTTTGAAGAGGTAGGGGTTCTGGTTGGTGCCGCCACCGCTACCTCCCGAGGTCAGGTGGGCGGTGCCGTAGGGGTCGTAGGCGTATCCGAACGCATTGGTGTTGAAGGAGGTGAGCAGTCCGACGGGGTTGCCGGTGCCGTCCGTGACATAGAGACCGTTTTGGTCGCTGGAGGTGGTGAGCATCACCGGTTGCCCGGTCTTCGGATCGTTGAGCAGGTACCCCTGTCCTCCGCCTACCTTGTACTGCTCAATGATCGGGAGGCCGAGTTTGTCGGTGCGGCCGTAGGTGATCTGGAACGTGGTCGATCCGACGACTTCGGTGAGGACCTGGTTCTGGCTGGTTCCGGTGTAGGTGTAGGTGGAGGTGGTCCCGGCGGTGACCGCTTGGGTCATCTGCTGGGCCCCGTTGTACGTGTAGGTGGCGCCTGGTGCGGCGGTGAGGTTGCCGGCCCCGTCGTAGGTGTATCCGGTGGTGGTGATCTGGTTGGCGGCGTTGTATGTCAGCGTCTGGGTGGATGGTGTCGCGCCGGTGACGTTGGCCGTGAGGCGGTTGCCGCGGGCGTCGTAGGTGAAGTTCCAGGCGTTCGCGCTAGCGCCACCGGTTTGGGTGACCGTTTGGATGCGCCCGGAGCGGTCGTAGGCGTAGCTGGTGGTCAGCCCGCCGGTCATGTTTTCCTTGGCCCACTGCAGTTGTGACCGGTCTGTGCTGGTCCCGGTGGCGCAGGTCGGGGCGGCAGACCCGGTGTTGTAGCAGTAGCTGGTGTCGAACACGGTCGTGATCGTGGTCGGCGCGGTCCCCGTTTCGGCTTTCACGTGAGTGACACGGCCGGAGGGGTCGTAGTCGTAGTGGGTGTGGCCCTGCCAGTTGACCTTCGCAGCGTCGGACTGCAGGTAGGTGTCCGTCCGCCGGCCCTGGTCATCGGTCGTGTAGTAGAGGTACTGGAACGAGCCGCTGTGCGGGTACTTAGTGCTCAGCAGCGCGTTGGAGGTGTCGTAACTGTTGGTGGTGGTGCCGACCCCATCGGTGGTGGTGGCCAGGTTTGAGGCTTTGTCGTAGGTGTAGGCGATGGTGCCGCCGCCGGCGGTGTTGACGGTGGAGATCAGTCGCTCGAGCTGGTCGTAGCTGTTGGTGATCGTCCCGTTCGCGTCCACTGAGGTCTTCAGTCTCCCGGCGTCGTCGTAGGTGTTCACCACCGAGTGGGTGCCGTCGGAGAACGTGGTCGAGGTGAGCCGGTCGTTCTTGTCGTACCCGTACGTGGTGGTGTTCCCGCGCCCATCGGTCGCGGTCTTGATCCGGCCGAAGTCGTCGTACGTGATCGTCCGGCCACCCAGGCTGGTGCCAGTGACCGGGGTGATCGAGGTCAGCTGGTGGTTGGTGTATCCGTAGCTGGTGACATTGCTGCCGTTCCCCGGGGCGAGCGCCGTGGCGGCCGTCCCGTCGCTGTTGTCGGTCAGTGTCGCGGTGGCGGTCGGGGTGCCTTGAGCTGAGGTGAGCGGGTTTCCTGGGCCGTTGTAGGTGTAACTGCTGGTCCGGCCAGCGTCGTCGGTGGTGGTGGAGGGCAAATACTGCGTCGCGGGTGTGGTGTTGCCGTAGGCGGCCTGGTCGGCTGCCCCGCCCGGTGACTGCGACTGCGTCAGCGATTGGCCACTGTTCGCGCCCCACGTGTTCGTGGTGGTCCCGGCACTGGTTCCGGTGCCGGATGTGGCGGTGAGCGTGTCGAAGTCCGCCGTGTAGGTCTTGGCACGTTGCCGGTTCTGCTCATCGATGACGGAGGTCACTCGCTGAGTGGCGTTCAGGGCGTAGGTGATGTGCGGGACGGAGGAGACCCCGCTCGAGGTGGACGTGTTCGGCTGGGCCACCAACGTCTGCGTGGCCGACGTGTAAGCGAACCGGGTCGTCGACGTTCCCGGTGAGCCCGCGGTCGTGTTCAGCTGATCCACCTGGGCGAGCTTCCCGCTGCTGTCGTAGGTGAAATTCGTCACTGCCCCGGTGGGCGAGGTGATCTTGGTCAACTTCCCCGAGGTGTAGGTGAAGCTCGTGGTCTTCCCGGTCGCGTCGACGAAGTCGGTCACGTTCGAGCTGGAGTCCTTGATGTACTGAATCGTCCGGGTCGAGGAGCCGTTCGCCTGCGTGATCCCGAAGGTCAGCGTCGACGAGTTGTACGACAGGGATGCCTTGGGCGCCGTGCCCGCCCCGGCCGGCGACAGCAAGTACAACGGCGGGGCCGTATTCGGGCCGGTGCTACAGGAGCTGCTGGTGTAGCAGAACTGGGTGGCGTTCGCGTTACGGTCCTTCACCGACAACGGCCACCCATTGGTGTCGAAGGTCACCACACGCTGCGTCTCCCGCTGGGTCAGCGTGTACCCGGACGCGCTGCCCACCAGGTCAGCCTTCAACCCGGCCGGTGACGTATACGCCGTCGTCGACCCGGTCACCGGGGTGAACAGCCACGTGCCGCCATCCCCTGCCGTATAGACCACTCCCCCGGTCACCGCACTCAACGACCCGGCCCCAGCAAACCCATAGGACCAGTTGTTCGCAAAAATCGTCGACGTCGACCCGCTGGTACCGGCCAACGAGTTATAGGTCGCGCCGATGGGCACCGACCCGGCGATCCCCGGAAGATCCAGGCCGCGAGTGGTCACCAGGAGGTTGCCCGTGCCCACATCCACGGACGCCGACACCCGGTCCGTCACCGCGAACGACCACCGGGTCGCACCCGGTCGCTCCCCCGTCTGCCCCGTAGTGCTTGGACCGGTCGGCAATGCCAACCCCACCGCCCCCTGCGCGGGCGACACTGTCGCAATCGCCAGAGCGACAGCTGCCGCCGCCGAGAGAAGAGCCAAACGAGAGTTACGACCAAGCACAGAGCGCATCAGAATCCTGCCAACACAAACACGACGGGTAGATCGGGCTGCGGGACCCGGCAGGCAACACGCGCCAGCGCGAATCAGGCATACGTCATCGCAAGTTCGCTACCTCGCGACGGCGTGGAAAGGACTGGTCGAGAGACTCCCCCGAATCGAGAATGACTCAGCCAAGCGGGAGTATGGACCCCGCTGTCTACCCACCCCCAGATGAGGTCAACAAATGACCCCCGAAATGGGTACCAGGCAGCAACGAAGGGTGCTCGAACGCTCCCCCGGGCCCATACATCGCGCACAACGGGAATCACCTCCCTCCTCGCTGACACCCGCCCCTGCCAGTTAACTCGCGGGAGTTGCATTAGATGCAAGAACTCCCGCCCGGCGGGCGTGAGAGAGTTTCCGCTGGTCAGGATGGGTTCCCGCGGCGCTCTTCTGACGGACCGCCTGAGAACTGAGCCGACCGTCTGCCGCTACGAAACCCTCGTTGCCTTCGGGCGGCGGGGGTTTCGTTTTTTTCAGGCCGATACGCCTCGGGGACTATGCGCGTCCATCGCGGGGGCGACGCGCTCACCGGCTCATAACGCGAGACTGACAGGGTGCGCTGGCGATCGATTTTGCGATGGAGTCCCCTCGCCCTCTGCGTCCTGCTTCTAGTAACCGGCTCCGCCCTTGTCGCGTTCGATCTCAGCACCCCCGAGGTTCTCATCCTGGGAGGGGTGGCTGACGGATCGCAGGTCGGGATGGTGCTGCTGCTCGTCGGGTTGGCCGTCGCGGTCGTCGCCCTCTTCCAAGCGACCATCCTCGCCGGGCGGATGAAGCCAGGCCTGCTACGCGTGTCGGTGCGAACGGTCGCGGTGCTTCTCCTTCTGGTCAGCCTGCCCGCCGGCTGGCTGCTCGTATTCCTGGCCGCCTTCGCCACGGTGAACGAATATCGGCCGCTCGAAGTGGCCGGGTACAGCGTGGTGGTCCGAACGCTGAGCTGGCACCACCGGAGCTACAGCATCCTGGAAGGAGAAGGACTCCTCTTCCATACGGTCGTAACCTGTGGCGAAGGGGTGCTGATGGACGCGAACGATCCCTTCGCCACTGGGGACTACGACGTCGTGCGTCGCGGGGGACATGATGTCCTCCGCTTCACCGTCGATGGGCCGAGCCCCCATGAGGTGGTGTCGATCCTCGACTTGCATCCGCATGACGACGTTCGAGCCGTGTGCGCTGCCGCTGCCGCGTAGAGCCAACGACGGAGCACGGGGGCACAGCCGCCGCGGTGGTCGCCGTCACGAGGATCCGCGGCGCGGCCACGAGATCTCGGGGTACGGAAAGGGCGCGTCCGGGGTGGTCCAGAAGACGACGAGCGTCGCGAGCACCGCGGCACCCACGACGCCGAGCGCGATGAAGGTCACCCAGTACGGCCGAAGGCACACGGCTGTGACGACCAGAGCGACGGGGAGCCAGCCGACGAAGACGAGCACCGCGAGGATGAACATCCGCGTGACGAATTTCAGCTGGCTGATGAGGTACCAGTCGACAGCGGCCATGAGCAGGAGCACCAGCATAGCCATCGCGACGAGGAGGTTCGCCGCGATGCTCCGCCGGCGGAACCTTGTCGTCGCCCGCGCGACGGCGAGGCCGCGCTCCGATACCGTCATCGATCCCCCTCCCGATCTTCGACGCAGGTTACCGCGTGAGCGTCTCAGGCGCTGACGATATGCGCATGGAAAAGCTGTTCGGTGTCGCTCGCTCCACCGTGTACCGCGCCATCCAACGAGCGGAAGGGGCCACCGCGACAACAGGGCCCGCGGCCTCGAACCGTGTGGTCTAAGCGAAGAACCATTGTGAAGAGGCCAGAAACATCTCCCTCCTCAGCCACACCCGCTCCTGCCAGTTAGACCACGGCCGTCCACGCGTCTGTAGACGCTACGATGCCTGCTCTCTAGGGTGAGAGCCATGAACTCCCCGGACACCGACTTCAGCGGGCTGCGCGCGCTGTTCATCAACACGACGCTCACACGGTCGCCCGGGCGCAGCCACACGCAGTCGCTCATCGACGTCAGCGCGTCGATCATGTCCGCGAACGGCGTGCAGGTCGATCAGTTCCGTGCTGTCGACCACCCGATCGCGACGGGCGTCTATCCCGACATGCGTGAGTACGGCTGGGACGTGGATGCGTGGCCCGAGCTGTTCCCGCGGGTGCTCGCCGCCGACATCCTCGTGATCGCCGGGCCGATCTGGCTCGGGGACAACAGCAGCGAGACCCGGAAGATCATCGAACGGCTGTACGCGCATTCGGGCGAGCTCAACGAGAAGGGCCAATGGCTCTACTACGGCCGGGTGGGCGGATGCCTCATCACCGGCAACGAGGACGGGATCAAGCACTGCGCGTCGAACATCCTCTACAGCCTGCAGCACATCGGCTATGCGGTTCCGCCGCAGGCGGACGCCGGCTGGATCGGCGAGGCCGGACCGGGCCCCAGCTACGGGGATGACGTCGGCGACGGCCGGCGCGTCGGGTTCGACAACGAGTTCACCAACAGGAACACCACCTTCCTCACGTGGAACCTCCTCCACCTCGCCCGGCTCCTCAAGGACGCGGGCGGCTTCCCCGACTACGGCAACCAGCGCCGGGAATGGGATGCCGGTTCCCGGTTCGACTTCCCCAACCCCGAGTACCGGTCCTGAGCCTCGACCGTAAAGGCAAGACTGCCGCATCTCGTTCTAAAGTGTGTGAGACACAGATGGTCGCGAGACAGGGGGAATCGCGTGTTCAGCGGACTAACCGGATGGCACCTCATCGTGCTGGCGCTGTCCATCGTTCCGTTCGTGTTGTGGTTGATCGCCGTGATTCAGATCGCGTCAGCGAAGGCACCGAGCGGCCCTACAGTCCTGTGGTTGCTTCTGGTGACCCTGGTGACCCTTATCGGACCAATCCTGTGGTTCGCGATCGGCCGCGGGTCCATCCAGCGGAACGCGCCGCCGACTCTCCAGTAGAGCCGTCAGCCTCGGCCGTCGATCAGAGGACTTCCAGCGGCACCTTCCGAGGCGGTCGCGGGAAAAGGCGGTCGAGACCGGCTAGCTCGAGGGGCGTGAACGTCACATCCATGGCGGCGCGGTTCTCGAGCACGTGCTCACGCGTGGACGCTTTCGCTGCGGCCAAGAGGTCGGGATGGCGCAGCACCCAGGCGATGGCGATCTGGGCGGCGGTGAGGCCTTTGACCTCCGCCAGCGACGCGAGGAACGGGGTGCGCAGCAGGCTGCCGTGGCCGATCGGTGAGTACGACATCAGCGGGATGCCTGTCTCCCGGCACCACGGGAGCAAGTCGACCTCGGGCCCGCGGGTTTCGAGGTTGTAGAGCACCTGGTCGGTGGCGACCTGGTCGCCGCCCGGCACGGCGACGAGCTCGTCCATGTCCTCGGTGTCGAAGTTGCTGACGCCCCACGAGCGGATGAGTCCCTCCCGGACCAGATCCTCGAAGCCCTCGACCGTCTCGCGCAGGGGATGACGCCCCCGCCAATGCAGCAGGTAGAGGTCGAGGTGGTCTGTGCCCAGCCGGCGCAGACTCGCTCGGCACGACTCCCTCATGCGTCGGCGGTCAGCGTTCGACGGCAGTACCTTGCTGATCAGGTAGACGTCGTCGCGGCGCCCGGCGATGGCTTCGCCGACCAGGATCTCGGAGGCACCGTCGCCGTACATCTCGGCGGTGTCGATGGTGGTGAGGCCGACGTCGATGCCGGTTCTCAGCGCATCCAGTTCGCTGTCGTGGCGTGACGCATTCTCGCCCAGGTACCACGTGCCCTGGCCGAGGCGGGATCGGGTCGTTTCCATGGGCTTCTCCCCCAGTCGGGACGCCGCGGCTTCCGGAGTCCCGGAAGCGCCAGCACGGACGGTACGCCTGCCGCGGCGGGTCTGCCATCCACCCTGCGGCCCTGTCGACGGGATTCTCCGCGATCCCCTCCTGACACGGACGCCCTCCAGCGCTAATGTCAGCAACAACCGCCATGCTGGCGGCCGCCACTGCGAAGGGATGAAGCAATGAGCGTGAACAGCCCCGTAGACCCCGGTCTGCACGAGTTCTCTCTGGATGCCCGCCACATGACGCGCTCCACCATCAACGCCATCCGCGTTGCGCTCGGTATCAGCGGCGCTGTCGGACTGATCCTCGGCATCGTTCTGCTGTTCTGGCCCGACAAGACCATCGCGGTGTTCGCCGTCTTCCTCGGAATCTACTTCCTGGTCGCCGGTGTGCTCCGGCTCGGTGTCGGCATCTTCAGCCGTGAGATGAGAGGCGGCTCCCGTGCGCTCAACATCATTCTCGGAATCGTCTTCATCGCCGTGGGCATCCTGTCCCTGAAGAACGTCTCCACCACGGCCATCGCCCTCCTGATCTTCACCGTCGCCTTCATCGGTGTCGGGTGGATCATCGAAGGGGTCATGGCGCTGGCCGAGGCCGGGCGGTCCCCATCCTCCGGCTGGTCGATCGCGTTCGGCATCCTCAGCATCCTGGCCGGGATCGTCGTCCTGGTGCTGCCGGTCTCGTCGGCCGCGTTCCTGCTGCTGTTCGCGGCGATCGCGCTCATCGTCCTCGGAATCGTCGGCATCGTCCGCGCCTTCACGTTCGGGCGCGAGATCCTGAAGGCGACCGAGACCGGGACCGCCGCACCGAGCGTCGCGTAGTCCTCGAAACGCAGAACGGCCCCGCTCGGGATTCGAGCGGGGCCGTTCTGCACTCAGCGACGGTTGGTGCGGCTCGGCAGGTGCTCCGCCCACCAGTCCAGGATGATGTCGAAACGCTCCCGGCGGTGGCGCGGGCGTCCGCTCCGGCTCAGCTCGTGGTCCTCCCCCGGGAAGATCACGAGCTCGGTCTCCACCCCACGGCGCTTCAGAGCTGTGTAGTACCGCTCGGCCTGCCCCAGCGGGCACCGCAGGTCGGCGGACGAGTGCAGCACGAGCGTCGGCGTCCGCACCTGGTCCACGACGGCCTGCGGACTCTGCGACCGCATCAGGTCCGGGTCGGTTCCCGTGTACTCGTCACCGAAGAAGCTGCCGATGTCGCTGGTCCCGACGAACGCGTCGGGGTCGAGGAACCCGCGTTCGACGATGGCGGCCGCGAAGCGGTGGTCGTGCGCGATCGTCCACGCGGTCAGGTAACCGCCGTACGAACCGCCCATGATCCCGACACGTTCGCCGTCGAGACCAGGAACCTGCGCGATGGCACCGTCGAGGAAGTCGAGCACGTCGGTCAGGTCGACCGTTCCCATCCTCTGGCGGATGACGCGTCCGTGCTCCTGCCCGTAACCCGCCGACCCGCGCGGGTTGCACATGACGACGGCGTACCCGGCTGCGACGTACACCTGCGCCTCGTCGAACAGGGCGCCGGTGTACGCGGCGAACGGACCGCCGTGGATGTTGAGGAGCACGGGATGCGGCCCCTCCCCTTCCGGAACCAGCACCCACCCGTGCACGGGATAGCCGTCGCGGCCGGCGATCGTGAGCTCGGTCGGCGTGACGACACCTTTGGCGCGCAGCGGAGCGGACAAGTCGGTGAGCCGCTGGAGTCCCGCGCCGTCGACGAGAGCGACGTCCCCGGTGGTGCGGGCATCGGCGAAGCTGACGACGATCGTCTCGCCAGCAACACCCGCTCCCCCGACCACGGTGAGGTCGTCGGTCAGGCGTCGGCTCTCCCCGGCAACGTTCACCTCGGTCAGTACGAGTGCGCCGCGGCGCCGGTCGTGCACGAGGACGGCGTCGTCACGGTAGGCCGTGATGTCCGACTCGGTGAAGTCGACCGTCTCGGGGTCGCTCAGCAGGCGCGGGGCAGCACCGTCCGCGTCGATGACGTAGAGCGCGGTGTTGCGGCCGACGAAGTCCCGTCCGGTCTCCCCCACGTCCTGGGCGGTGAAGAACAGGACGCCGTTGTTCGCGTACTGCGCATCCACGACGCTGTAGGAGCCGTGCTTCCCGGTGAGGTCCTGCGCCTCGCCGCCCTCGACCGCGACGATGAAGACATTGGAGCGCAGGTCGACATCGCGACTGGCGTGACGCGCGGACACGAAGGCGATCCGGCGGCCGTCCGGCGAGAACGAGATCGAGCCGTCATCCCACGGCCCGTCGGTCAGCTGCCGCGGCTCGGCGAGCACTGGAGCGCCGTCCGTGGAACCGTCGGGGAGGGGGACGACGGCAGGCGACGGCGGCGACCACACGTCCGGGACGGCGACGACGAATACGTGCGCCCGGCGGTCGATGGTGTAACCGAGTCCGTTGGCCTGATATTTCAGTGAGTCGATCCGGCGGGCGGGCTCCCCGTTCGGGTCGATGCCCTCGACGGTTCCGTAGCGTCCCTGTTCCGGCTCCCGGCTCACGAACGCCAGCGTGCGGCCGTCCGATGACCAGGCGAACTCGGTCACGCCGAGGGTCCGATCGGTGACAGCGACCGGCTCTCCCCCGGCCGCATCGACCACGTACAGCTGCGGTGGACGCTTCGGCTCGGCACGCAGGAAGGCGAGAAGCCGGCCATCCGGCGAGAATCGCGGGGCCGTATCCCGGAACCCGCGCGTGAGCAGTCGCGGTGCGGCGTGCCCGCTCAGCGGGATGGTCCACAACTGGCCGACGGTGGCGTCGGCCGAAAGCGACGGATGCGTCACCGAGACGACGGCACGGCCGCCGCCGGGGTGGACTGTCGGCGCCGAGACGCCGACCAGCAGGTCGAGGTCGGCGGCCCTCACTCGGTGATCTCGGATTCCACGATCGGAGTGAAGCTGGACACGTCGCCGACGAGGCGGGTGTGGTCCGCGGGGATCGGGTCGACGACGGCGGCGGCGACCTCGGCCGCGAACTCGCTGACGTTGTAGAGGCGGCCTGCGGCCTCCTTGCGCGCGTCGATCGCGCCGGGGTTGAGCCGGTTGAGCAGCGTCGCGGTGATCGTGCCCTCGATCATGTCGCCGGAGACGACGACGAACTCGACACCCTTCTCCTCGAGCGTGGGGAGCAGAGCGCGCAGCGCATCCTCGCCCGCCCGCTTGCTCAGCGCGACGGCCTCGTACTCCGGCATGGTCGGCGTGGTCTGGATGAAGTGGGCCTGGTGGCTCGTCACGAAGACGACGCGCGACCCGGAGCCCAGCAGCGGAAGCGCCGCGGTCAGCACGTTCACCTGCGCGTCGCGGTTGAGCTGCATGGCGTAGTCCTCCGCCATGCCCGACTCCATGCCCCCGGAGGCGTTCAGCACGAGGATGTCGAGGCCGCCCCAGGCAGCGGCGACCGTCTGGAACATCCGGTCGACCGAGGAGGCGTCCGTCAGGTCCGCGCCGACCGCGAGGGCCGATCCGCCCTTCTCGACGATCGCGTCGACGAGCTTCACCGCTCGTGCCTCTTTGTTCCGGTAGTTGATGACGACGCTCGCTCCGGCGTCGGCGAGATACTGCGCGGTATCGGCTCCGATGCCGCGCGACGAGCCGGTCACGAGGGCACGTTTGCCCGTCAGCGAACCAGCGGAAAGGGGGTTGGCCACGAATACTCCTCGGCGTCGATGTCTAGCATCCTGAGACTACCAAGTGGGTCCGATCCGGTGTCGCCGGCGACTGTTATGGTCGTACCAAAGCAGTGAAAGGAGGACGTCATGGACATCACGTCCTTCGCCTGGATCGCCTGGCTCGTCCTCATCCTCGTGTTCGTGATCATCGAGATGCTGACGTTCGACTTCGTCTTCCTGATGATCGCCGTCGGCAGCCTCGGCGGACTGCTGTCGGGCCTGTTCGGGGCGCCGTGGTGGCTTCAGATCATCATCGCGGCCATCGTCTCCGTCCTCCTGATCTTCTTCATCCGGCCGCCGTTGCTGCACGCGCTCAAGCGCGGTGGCGACCCGGCCAAGAGCAACGTCGACCGGCTGATCGGGATGGGCGGCATCGTCGTCTCGACGGTCACCCGCACGACAGGGCTGGTGAAGCTGCAGGTCGGCGAGACGTGGACCGCGCGGCTCGCACCCGGTCAGACCGCTCCCCCGGAGCTGGTGCCGGGCGAGCACGTCGTCGTCATCTCCATCGAGGGAGCCACCGCCGTCGTGGCACCGGCGCCGGTCGCCACAGGAACCGACGGACTGAGCGAGAGGATCGCCCCATGAACGATGTCACCCAACTCGTCGTGACCATCGTCGTCAGCGTGGTCATTCTGATCATCGCGATCTTCGTGCTGGTCACGCTGTTCCGCGCCATCCGGATCATTCCGCAGGCGCGCGCCGGCGTCGTGGAGCGGCTGGGCAAGTACCACAAGACGCTGCTGCCCGGACTGAACGTCGTCGTGCCCTTCATCGACAAAGTGCGGCCGCTGATCGACCTGCGCGAGCAGGTCGTGTCGTTCCCGCCCCAGCCGGTGATCACCGAGGACAACCTGGTGGTCTCCATCGACACCGTCGTCTACTTCCAGGTGACGGATGCGCGAGCAGCCACGTACGAGATCGCCAACTACCTGGGAGCGGTCGAGCAGCTGACGACCACGACGCTCCGTAACGTGGTCGGCGGCCTCAACCTCGAAGCCGCCCTGACCAGCCGCGACAACATCAATGGCCAGCTGCGCCTCGTCCTCGACGACGCGACAGGCAAGTGGGGCATCCGCGTCTCCCGGGTGGAGCTCAAGGCGATCGACCCGCCCGCGTCCATCCAGGACTCGATGGAGAAGCAGATGCGCGCCGAGCGCGACCGCCGCGCCGTCATCCTGACCGCCGAGGGCAACAAGCAGTCCGAGATCCTGAACGCGGAGGGCAGGCGGCAGGCCGCCATCCTCAGCGCCGAGGGTGACGCGAAGGCAGCGGTGCTCCGAGCTGAGGGTGAAGCGAAGGCGATCACCACGGTGTTCAGTGCGATCCACGAGGGCAACCCGGACAACCTGCTGTTGGCCTACCAGTACCTGCAGACGCTGCCGAAGCTCGCGGAAGGCCCGGCGAACAAGCTGTGGATCATCCCGAGTGAGCTGACCGAAGCGCTGAAGGGCATCGGGACGGCGTTCGGATCGGCAGGTGCCGGGCGTCCCGGTGCCGACGGCCCAGTGATGGATGCCGACGCTCAGCAGGCCCC
Organism: Leifsonia sp. T36S-04; assembly: GCF_042465655.1. Classification (GTDB taxonomy): domain Bacteria; phylum Actinomycetota; class Actinomycetes; order Actinomycetales; family Microbacteriaceae; genus Leifsonia. The sequence continues at coordinate 1,460,907 of NZ_CP146286.1, read as the reverse complement.
TGCCGCGTCGGCTTCGCCTCCCTCCGGACCGTGACTTTCCTCGACGGCCGGCCGCCGCGCGTCATCGCGCACCGCGGCCTGGCGATCGACGCGCCCGAGAACACCCTGCTCGCCTTCGCCCGCGCGCTCTCGGCGCGTGCCACCCACCTTGAGACGGACATCCACGCATCGGCGGACGGTGTCGCCGTCATCGCACACGACGCGGACCTGACCCGTGTCGCCGGGCGAGATGTGACGATCGCGCACCTGACGATGCCCGAGCTGCGCCGCATCGATCTCGGCCACGGCCAGGGCTTCTGCACGCTGGCGCAGGCGCTCGACGCGTTCCCCGACGCCCGGTTCAACATCGATGTCAAAGATGCGCGAGCGGCAGCGCCGGCCGTCGAGGCCATCCGTGCCGCCCGCGCCGTCGACCGAGTGCTCATCACCAGCTTCTCGCCGCAGCGCCGGCGCGCGGTGACGGATCAGTTGCCCGGCGTCGCCTCCTCCCCCGCCGTGTCCGAGTTCCTGCCGATCCTCGCGGGCGCCACACAATGGCAGATCGCAGCTTGCGCGGCATGAGACTCGGCGCCCAAAGCTTACAAAGCGAAGAAGGCGTCGTCTACTCTCCGCGTTCCCGTTATACCTACCTGTGCACCGTGTGCGGGCAGGACTCCGAGGTCGTGTTCTCGGCCGAGGCCGAGGCACCCGACACCTGGGAATGCAAGCACTGCGGGCATGAAGCTCGCCTGCTTGTGAACGACACCCCCGTCGAGGTCGACCACTCGGACGTCAAGGTCCCGCGCAGTCACTGGGACATGCTGCTCGAGCGGCGCACCCGCGCTGAGCTCGAGGAACTCCTGGAGGAGCGCCTCCAGTTCCTGCGGGCCCGTCGCGGCACCAGCGAGCACAAGCACAGCGCCTGATCGTCGGCGCACTCGAGGCCGTTCTCACCGTCGAGGTGAGGACGGCCTTTCCATGTCCAGCGGTCGCCGCAGATGCACCGGCGCTGAGCGACGTGCGCCGGATGCGACGAGCAGGCCGAACAGTCCCAGTCCCGCCACCAGGAACTCGATCCCCCGGCTGAGGAGCGTCGCCGGCGTCGTGGTCGTGCCGATCGGCACGTCCGCGACCATGTGGCCCGGTCTGAACGGCGCGATCGAGCTGATCGTGCTCCCGTCCGGCCCGATGATCTGACTGCTGCCGACCGTCGAGATGTTCACCAGCGAGCGGCCGGCCTCGATCGCGCGCAGCCGGGCGATGCCGAGCTGCTGTTGGTTCTCATCCGTCTCGCCGAAGTCCGCGTTGTTCGTCTGGGCGAGGATGATCTGCGCTCCCCCGCGCATCATGTCGGTCAGCAGCTGGTCGTCGACGATGTCGAAGCAGATGGAGATGCCGGCGCGCACGCCGCTCACGTCGAACACGTTGTCGCGCGTGCCCGGCGTGTAGTCGCGACCGATCAGGTCGATGAGATCGGGCGCGAACGGCCGCCAGAACGCCCGATCCGGCACGTACTCGCCGAACGGCACGGGATGCTTCTTGTCGTAGTAATCGACCGCGCCCTTGCCTGCCTCCCACTGCAACGAGGTGTTGAAGAGCTTGCCGTCGCGCTGGGTGATCGTCCCGACGACGAACGGCGCGCCGAACTTGCGGCTCAGCGCGTCGAGGATCGCCGCGTTGTCGGGGTCGCGCGTCGGATCCGGGAGCGCCGATCCCTCGGGCCAGACCACCATGTCCACCTTGTTCGCGCCCGTCACCTGCGACGAGGGGATGCGGAGCGTCTCGGCCACCTGCGTGTTGAAGACGGCCCCTTCCGGTGCATTGTCGAAGTATCCCGCCGGGCCGTTCCCCTGAACCGCCGCGATGCGGGTCGTTCCGTGGGTGGTCGCGGGCCAGGCCGGGATGGCGAAGACCAGCGCGACGGCGATCCCGGCGAGGAGGGCCCGCGAATCGACCCGTACATCGATCGCGAACGGCAACTCCACCAGGACGGCGACGAGCCACACCATCGCAAAGCTGAGGCCGGAGATCCCGAGCCAGGCGACCAGCGGCGCGAGCGGGCTGGTCGACTGCGATTCGGCGACCCGCCCCCAGGAGAACCCGCCGTAGGGCCACGTGCCGGTGACGAACTCCCGCAGCACCCAGAGTCCGGCCACGATCACGGGAAGGAGCCCCAAGCGGCCGAGCGCGCTGGGGAACGCCCGCGGCACCCAGCGATAGGCGAGGGTGATGAGGATGCCGCCGACGCCCCAGAACAGCGACTCCAGGGTCGAGAGAGCGATCCACGGGATCGGGCCGAGGTACAGCGCTGTCCAGGCGATGTGCACCAGGTAGAACGATTCCCCGGCGACGAAACCGATGAGGAACGCCGAGCCGGCTCTGCGCCCCCGCTGCGCGATCAGCACCATCGCGATGCCGACGAACGTGAGCGGCCACCAGTCGAGCGCCGGGAACCCGGCATCGAGCACCGGTCCGGCGCCCGCCGCGATGAGGACCGCGAGCCACAGTGGCAGCGGGGCTCGGGGTCGCATGTGCACGAAGGGAGAGCCTAGGGCATCCCGATGAGGATTCCCGGCAACCGACGAGTCAGGCGACCGACGAGTAGGCCACGATGCCGCGGCGGATGGATTCGAGCGCCTGCCGGGCCACCCGGCCGACGTTCCCCTGGGCCACCAGCGACAGCTGATCGAGCAGGTCGATCGTCTGCTTCGTCCAGCGCACGAAGTCTCCGGCCGCCATGTCGGCCTCGGACAGCACAGCGTCCAGCCCGGAACCGCGCGACCACATCCACATCGCCAGGGCGATCGTCGTCGACGGCGGCTCGCTGCCGGGGAGCCGGTTGTCCTGTTCGAGGTCGTCCAGCTTGCTCCACAGCTCGGTGGTCCGCTCGAGCGCGGGGCGGAACGCTCCGCGCGGGAGGGTGCGCTCGCCCGCGAGGCCGTCGTCCCGGCGCGGCTCAAACACCAGCGCGCAGGCCATCGCGGCGAGTCCGGGCGCGTCGAGGTCCTTCCAGATGTTGCGCCGCAGGCACTCGGCGACCAGGAGGTCACGCTCGCCGTAGATGCGCTTGAGGGTGCGTCCGTGGACCGTCAGCGTCGTCTCGCCGTCCTCATTCTGAAGATAGCCGAGTTCCAGAAGCACCTCGGAGACCCGGTCGAACACCTTCGCGACCGCGCCGGTGCGGGACTGGATCTGGGATCGCAGTTTGTCGGTGTCACGCTTCAGCTTCCACCAGCGTTCCGCCCACCGCGCGTGCTGCTCGCGCTCGGGGCAGCGGTGGCAGGGATGGTCCTTCATGCGCTTCCGCAGCGCGGCGAGCTGCTGCTGGCGGCGCTCCCGGTCGCTGCTCGACGCGGACTCGATGCGCGAGCCCTTCCGCTCCAGGTCGGTCAGCTCCCGCCGGATGGCGAAGTACTCCCTGAAGTCGCCGAGATGGCAGGTCATCGACTCTTCGTACCCGGCGAGCGACTGCTCCTGCTGCAGGGCCTTCCGCGCGAGGTCGACGACCGCCCGGTCGGCCTGGAACTGAGCGAAGGACGACTCCAGGATCTCGCGCGTGCGCGGCCGCCCGAACTGGTCGATCAGGTTGACGGCCATGTTGTACGTCGGCCGGAAGCTGGAGTTGAGCGGGTAGCTGCGACGGGACGCGAGGGAGGCGACGGACTGCGGATCGAGCCCGTCCTCCCACTGGATGACCGAGTGCCCCTCGACGTCGATGCCACGGCGCCCGGCCCGGCCGGTGAGCTGGGTGTACTCCCCCGGTGTGATCGGGACGCGCGCCTCGCCGTTGAACTTCTCCAGCTTCTCCAGCACGACGGTGCGCGCCGGCATGTTGATGCCGAGGGCGAGCGTCTCCGTCGCGAAGACGGCCTTGACGAGCTTCCGGCGGAACAGCTCCTCGACGACCTCCTTGAAGGCCGGGAGCATGCCGGCATGGTGCGCGGCGACCCCGCGTTCCAGGCCCTCCAGCCACTCCCAGTAGCCCAGCACGGCGAGGTCCTCGTCGAGCAGTGTGCGGCAGCGGTCCTCGACGATCTCGCGGATCTCATCCCGCTCGTGCTGCTCGGTCAGACGCACTCCCGCGCGCAGCACCTGCTTCACCGCCGCGTCGCACCCGTTCCGGCTGAAGATGAAGAAGATCGCCGGCAGCAGGTTGCGGTCGTTGAGGAGCATCACGAGGTCGGAGCGGCTCATCCGGAAGCTGTCCGGCCGTCCGCCCTTGGAGTGGTACCGGCCGACATCCCGCATCTGACGGCTGCTGAGCACTCGGCCGCCGTACCGTGCCATCTGCACGAGCTCCGGATTCACGCGATTGGTGGCGGCGAGCCCGGAGGAGTCGAACAGGTCGATGAGCTTCGACCGCATCAGGATGTGCTGCTCCAGGGGCACCGGCCGCTCCTCGGAGACGATGACGTCGGTGTCGCCGCGGACCGCCTGGAGCCAGTCGCCGAACTCCTCGGCGTTCGACACCGTGGCGCTGAGGGACACCATCCGCACCTCCGACGGCAGGTGGATGATGACCTCCTCCCACACGGCACCGCGGAACCGGTCGGCCAGGTAGTGCACCTCGTCCATGACGACGTACGCGAGATCGGTCAGCAGGTCGGAGTCGGCGTAGAGCATGTTGCGGAGCACCTCGGTCGTCATGACGACGATCCGGGCCCGCGAGTTGATGTTGGTGTCGCCGGTGAGCAGTCCGACCGACTCCGGCCCGTACGCGTCGACGAACTCCTGGAACTTCTGGTTGCTCAGAGCCTTCATCGGCGTCGTGTAGAAGACCTTCGCGTTGGCCTCGCGCATGGCGAGGAACACGGCGAATTCGGCGACGATGGTCTTGCCCGCTCCCGTGGGCGCCGCCACCAGCACGCTGCTGCCGCGCTCCAGGGACGCGCACGCCTCCCGCTGGAACGGGTCCAGATCGAAGCGCAGCCCCTCGCGGAAGGTCTCGAGCAGGGGCTGGCGGGCCCGGTCGCGCGAGGCGGCGTACCGCTCCGCGGGTGAGAGCGTCTGGTCGGTCACCCGCCCAGCCTATGCCCGCCCGGCGACAGCACGCTGGGCCTGACCGGGATGCGGTCGGTCGGTACGCCTACGCGGCGAGTTCGGCTTCCAGCCGGTCGGCGACCTTCGCGGCGCGGCGGTCGTGGAGCCAGGCGACCCCGTAGGCGGCGAAGTACAGCGCGACCATCGGGATCGCCAGCAGGAACATCGACAGCACATCGGCCGCGGGCGTCGCGATCGCCGTGAACAGGGCGATCAGGATGAGCGCCCAGCGCCAGGACGCGATGATCGACTTCGCGCTCAGCACGCCGACGAAGTTCAGCAGCACGAGGAACACCGGAAGGACGAAGGCGATGCCCACCGCGATGACGAGCTTGAGGATGAAGTCGAAGTACGTCTTCGCGCCGATGATCGCGGAGTCGGCCTCGGGGGCGAAGCCGGTCAGCAGGCTCACGATGTGCGGCACCAGCAACCAGCCGCACACTCCCCCGGCGATGAACAGCGGGACGGCTGTGAAGAAGAACCCGAAGCCGTACTTCAGCTCCTTGCGCGTCATCGCGGGAACGAAGAACGCCCAGATCTGGTAAAGCCAGACCGGGCTGGAGATGATCGCACCGATGGTGATCGCGACCTGCATCTTCAGGTCGAACGCGCCGGTGATGCTGTCATAGTTCAGCATGGCCTCGCGACCCTGCTGCTTCGCGATGTCCGTGATGGGACCGCGCATCGCATCCATCACGTAGTCGCTGAGGAACCAGCCGACCACCGCGCCGGCGAACAGCGCGAGCGCGGAGCGGAAGAGGCGTTTGCGAAGCTCGATGAAGTGCTCGGCGAGCGTCATCCGTCCTTCGCGGCTGGTGCCTCGCTTGGTCGAGGCCACCGGACTAGGACTTCGGGTTGGATTCGGCCGCGGGGTCGACCGGGGCCGGGGTGGGCGTCACGGGAGCCGGGGCGACGGGTGCCTGTGCAACGGGTGCCTGTGCGACGGGCGTGGAGGCGGAGGTGGCGGCCGCGGTGTTCTGCGCGGTGCCGTCGTCGGCCTGAGTGTTCTTGCCGTCCTTCTTCAGCTCGTCGACCTCACCCTTGAAGATGCGCATCGACTGGCCGATGCTCTTGGCGAGCCCAGGAAGCTTCGGCGCACCGAAGAGCAGCAGGATCACGGCGAGGATGATGAGCAGATGCCATCCGGTCAGTCCTGCGAACATGAGATCAGGTCCTTCTCAAAAGGTGGGCGAAGCGGTCGGGAACCGTTGCGGGGTCCACGTCGACCAGTAGTCTACCGCGCCTGACCCGCGCATCCCTGCGAGCTTGCCGGGCGAACGCGCGGCCGGCGCGCTCGTCCTCGCGTGCCGCGCGGAGCTCCTCCGCATCGGCCAGGACGGCGGGTTCGAAGCGCTCCTGCAGCTCGTCGGCCCGGCGGGACAGGATCTCCGCCTTGTCCATCAGCTCGGCCGCCTCGCGTCCGGCGGCGACCACCTTGCGGAACAGCCACCAGGCGAAGAACGCGAGCTCGCCGAGTAGACCGAGCACGAGCACGGTCCAGATCACCAGCCACGACCACCAGGGCATGGGTTCAGCCTAGTCTCGCGGGCGGGAGGGGCCGGTGTACCGCTCCACTCCCGCGCGCGCCCAGCCCGCGACGAGCTGTCGCGCCTCGGGAGGATCGAGCACGGTGAGGACGCCGGACAGGCCCGCTACCAGCCGCTTGAGGCCATGGAAGTGCGCGACACGGACGCTGGTGCGGATGAGATCACCGCGGACCTCGCGCTCTGCACCCTCCGGGATGTAGTCCTCGATGAGCCGGATGGCTGACGCGGACACATCCACCGTGACGAGCTGGTCCTCGTCGGTGCCGGTGAAGAGCGTCTCCGGAAGCTTCACATCCCCCGGCCGGAAGGTGATCGCCTCCTCGGTCGCGACGAGGTTGTCGATCCGGTCGAGCCGGAAGGTGCGGATGGCCGTGCGCAGGTGATCCCAGCCGCGGAGGTACCAGTCCTGGTCGACCGACTCGATCCGCAGCGGGTCGACGCGTCGGCGTGCCCGCTCGCCGTGCGAGCTGAGGTAGTCGAACTCGACCTGGACGCCGCCGATCACGGCATCCCGGATCGTCGCAAGCACTTCGTCGGTCTCGGAGCGCGCCACGGCGAGCTGGCTCGGGGCCGCGGACGCGCCGCGGGCGAGCTTCGCCATCAGCGAGCCGATCGCGTCCCTGTCCGCATTCTCCGGAAGCGCAGTCAGATACTGCAACCCGGCGATCAGTGCCGCCGCCTCGCGCGCCGAGAACCGCGGCGAGTCGTCGATCGCCACCTGGTGCGTGAGGATGATCTGGTCGTTCTCCTCGAAGTCGTCCCAGGCGATGTCGAAGAGATCGCCGGGCTGATACGCGTTGGTCTCGCCCGGGATGCCGGAGACGGCGATGAGGCGCACCGCGTCGCGCAACTGCTCCTGCTCGACGCCGAAGTGCTCGGCCGCCTCGGCCACGCTCACCCGGTCGCGGTCCATCAGGTACGGGACGAGGGCGAGCAGGAACGCCAGCTTGTCCTGCGCCTGCATCGGCTTGCGGCGATCAGCCATCGGTCCGCTCCCCTGGTGAGGATGCGCCGGCTGCGGGCGCGCCGGTGTGAGCGGCCACCACCGCCTCGAGGCGCTGCACGACCTGCTCCCGCAGCTCCTGCGGTGCGATCACGAGCACCTCCGGCCCGAACGACGCCAGCTGGTCGGCGAGGATGTTGCTGTCCGAGAAGTTGACCGTCAGGCGCAAGGGCTCCCCCTCGAGGCCCACCGGGACGGCGTCGCCGTAGCGCTTGCCGAGCCGGGTGGCGGCATCCGTTCCGGCTGTGACCTCGATCTCGGCGACGTTCGACTCCCAGATGCGCTCCAGCTCCAGCAGCGCGCGCTCGGCGAACGCCTCACCGTCCACCCGGTACACCTCGGGATCGAACGTGCGTGCGGTCACCTTGACCGGGCCGACGATGCGCGAGAGGAGGAACGTGCGCGAGCCGTTCGCCTCCTGGTCGATCCCCTGCAAGTGCCAGCGACCCTGGTGCTGCACCAGCGCGAGGGGCGCGACGGTGCGCTGGCGGGAGGCGGTCTCGCCCGGTTTCAGATAGGGGAACTGGACCATCACGTGACGCTCCAGCGCTTGGCTGACGGGTTCGAATGCGGGCTCGCGGACCCGCAGCCGCGGTGCGTAGCCGACCACCGGATCGTCCGCCTCGACGCCGAGCGAGCGCAGCTTCATCAGAGCCCGGCGCGACTCCCCCGACAGCGACCCCTCGCGCCACACGGCGGCGGCCAGTCCCAGCAGCGTCAGTTCCTCCGGAGAGAAGCTCACGTCGGCCGGAAGGTCGTAGGCGCCCTTCGGGATGCGGTAGCGCAGCAGTTGGTTGTTGCCGGAGGCCTCCGGCGCCTCCACGGTCTCCAGCGGCACGCCGAGCTCGCGGATGTCGTCCTTGTCGCGCTCGAACTGGCGCTCCAGGCTGCTGTTGTCGCCGTGCGACTCGTAGCGCTGGCGGTAGCCCTGCACGGTCGAGAGGATCTCGCTCTTGGTCAGCCCGTTCTCGGTCGCGAGAAGCGCCAGGACGAGGCTGAACAGACGCTCCTCGACCGGGACGCGCGCGGGCGAAGACGAGGAACGGGGCACCCGTCCATCCTAGTCCGCGGGCTAGCGGATCCCCAGGATGTCCACGACCCAGGCGGCCGCGGGAACCTGGCCCTCGGCCGGCGCCTCGATGACCACCTGCGAGCCGACCTGCTTGCCGACCAGCTGGCCGAGCACGCTCTGCGGAAGGGCCTGGTTCTCCTGGCTCTGGCCGGTGCCGATGGACACGAGGTCGGGCGAACCGGACTGCCAGCTGGAGAAGACGACGTTCTTGTTCTCCCAGCCCACGGCCGTGTACTGGAGGATGACGAGCGAGTCCTTCTTGACCGTGGCGCCGTCGCCGACCTTCAGCTGCTCGGTGCGCAGCTCCTTCGGTGCAGAGCCCGACGACGGGATGGTGATGCCCGGCTGGCCGTTCGGTGCGAGCACCACGGTCGGGAAGCCCGAAACGGACGGCCGGACGGCGCCGTTCGCCTTCGCCAGGTACGCCTTCAGGATGTCGACGACGATGATGCCGGAGCTGGTCGCGTTCGTCCCGCCCGCATCCTTCGGCGAGATGACGACCGCGACGCGTGAGCCGACGGGAGCGCACTGCAGGCCCTTGCTCAGTGCCGCGTTGCCGGCACCGAGTGCCAGTGGGTAGCTGTCACCGCTGCCGTAGGACGTCTGCTGAACCGCGCCGGTGGCGCCGTCGAGGATCGTGTACTGGATCTCGACGACCTGGCCCTGGTGGACCTGCTCGCCGGTCCCCTCGGTGATGATCGTCCGCTCGGACTTCGTCGTGTCGAGCGGCGTCGGAACGGTGATCTTGGGCTTGGAGCCGATCTTGCCCGTCGCCTCCACCAGCTGCGAGGCGGACCCCGACGGCAGGGCCTTGTCGCAATCGGCGGCCGGGTTCGAGGAGCATCCGGTCAGGGCCGCGGCCACCAGGCCGGTGGCTCCGATGACGACGGCTGCACGACCGAAGAGGGTGGCTCGGCGGCGGGCGGTTGCGCTGCGGACTGCTCCAGGCACGGGTCCTCTTTCGGTGCGATCGGTGGGGATGCGGGACGGCCGTCGTCGACGCGCGGTGTCCCGGTCATTCATGCTAGCCGACGCTCGGAGCGTCCCCGTCCCCGTCCAGCGGAGCGTCAGCGTCCTCATCGGAATCGCGCGACTTCGCGAGCTCAGCGCTCGCGGTGGCCTCCCGCATCCGCTTCCGCAGGCTCTTCGGGCTGGACTGCCGCTCCCCCAGCGCGCCGGGCGTCCACGCCTCGACGTCCGCGTCCGAGTAGTCCGACTTGGAGGGGCGGCGCTTCAGCTCGGGCAGCACCGTGCCCGGCGCGAGCCGGCGCGCGGTGATGAGGAAGCCGGTGTGCGCGATCATGCGGTGGTCCGGCCGCACGGCCAGACCCTCGACGTGCCAGCCGCGCACCATCGTCTCGTTCGACTGCGGGTGCGTGAAGTTGCCGGAGGCGCGGATCGCCTCGGCGACGCGCGAGAGCTGGGTCACGGTCGCGACGTAGCAGATCACCACGCCGCCCGGCTTGAGCGCCTCGGTGACCACGTCGAGCGTCTCCCACGGCGCGAGCATGTCGAGCACCACCCGATCGACGCTTCCCGGCTCGACGGCCGCCGGGAGCGCGTCCTGGAGGTCGCCGACGGTCAGGGTCCAGTTGGCGGGATCCGTGCCGAGGAAGGTGGCCCCGTTGGCGCGGGCGACCTCGGCGAACTCCTCCCGGCGCTCGAAGGACAGCAGGTGGCCCTCCGGCCCGATCGCGCGCAGCAGCCAGAGCGACAGGGCGCCGGAGCCGACGCCCGCCTCGACGACGGTCGCGCCAGGGAAGATATCGGCCAGGGCGACGATCTGGGCCGCATCCTTCGGGTAGACGATCGCGGCCCCGCGCGGCATCGACATGACGAAGTCGGTGAGCAGCGGGCGGAGCGCCAGGTGCTCGACGCCCGCGTTGTTGGCGACCACCGAGCCGTCCGGAAGGCCGATGATCGCGTCGTGCTCGAGGACACCGCGGTGGCTGTGGAAGAGCTTGCCCGGCTCCAGGGTGATCGTGTTCATCCGGCCCTTCGGACCGGTCAGCTGAACGCGGTCCCCTGCCCGGAAGGGGCCGGAACTGCGGGGTGCCTCGCTCATCGGCCGGCCACCTCTCGGCGCGCACGCGCCACCGCGGCGATGTCGTCGGCGGTGCGTCCCTCCAGCGTGTCCCAGAGCGTGTGCTCGTCCGACTCCGGAAGCGGCACGATGTGCGGCACCCCGATCGTCGCCGCGCCCGCGTCGACCGCGGACGCCAGTCCGACCAGCGAATCCTCGATCGCGACCGTGTCGGCGACATCGACGCCCAGCAGGCGCGCGGCCTGCAGATACGGTTCCGGGGCAGGCTTGGGCTCATCCACCTCGTCGCCGCTCACGATCACGTCGAAGGCGTCGAACGGGATGTGCCCCACGATCTGCTCCGCCATCCGTCGCACCGACATGGTCACGAGGGCCGTGCGGACGCCGCGGCGGCGCAGGGACTCGAGCAGCTCGCGCGCCCCGGGGCGCCAGGGGACGCCGTCCTGGTCCAGCTTCTGCTGCACGCGGTCGGTCAGCCACTGCACGATCTCGTCCGCTTCCAGCGCGACGCCGCGCGAGCGGAGGATCTCGGCGGAGTTCCACAGGCCGAGTCCGACGAGGAGGAGTCCGTCGTCGTGGGTCCAGGTGCCGCCGAAGGAACCGACCAGCTCCTGCTCGGACGCCATCCAGTACGGCTCGGTGTCGACGAGGGTGCCGTCCATGTCCCACAGCACGGCGGCGGGAAGCCCGTCCGCATCCTGATCGATGGGGGCCTGTTCGCTGCGGGGAGAAGACGCGGTCACAACGGGCAAGTCTATCGGCAGAGGCACGGGCCTATCCTTGAGGGATGGCGCTCCGACCGGTCGCCAGGGAGGACGAGGTACGACTTCGTGACTGACGGACAGAACATCCTCGGCGGCCGCATCCTCGTGGTGGCGTTCGAAGGCTGGAACGACGCCGGCGAGGCGGCCAGCGGCGCGGTGAAGACGCTCAAGGAGCAGCTCGAGGTGGTCCCGATCGCCGAGGTCGACCCGGAGCTCTACTTCGATTTCCAGTTCAACCGGCCGGTGGTGACCGACGACGACGGGCGGCGCCGCCTGATCTGGCCGTCGGCAGCGATCTACGGCCCCTCCCTCCCGGGACGCATCGGCGAAGACCTCGCAGGCGACGCCGAGCTGACGGTCACCGGCGACAACGCCGGGAACATCTTCCTGCTGCTGGGGACGGAGCCGTCGCGGAGCTGGCGCAGCTTCACCGCCGAGATCATGGATGTGGCCCTCGCCGCGGACATCGGTGCGGTGGTCTTCCTCGGGGCGATGCTCGCGGACGTGCCCCACACCCGCCCGATCTCCGTCTTCGCGTCGAGCGAGAACGCCGCGGTGCGGGCCGAGCTGGGCGTCGAGCGGTCGTCCTACGAAGGGCCGGTCGGCATCCTGAGCGCGCTCGCGGAGGGTGCGGAGGACGTCGGCATCCCGACGATCATGATCTGGGCGTCGGTCCCCCACTACGTGCACAACGCGCCCAGCCCGAAGGCGGTGCTGGCGCTGATCGACAAGCTGGAGGAGCTGGTCGACGTGACGATCCCGCGCGGGACGCTCGTCGACGAAGCCGCCGCCTGGGAGGCGGGCATCGACGCCCTCGCGGCGGACGACGAGGAGATGGCGTCCTACATCCAGCAGCTCGAGCAGGCGCGGGACACCGTCGACTCGCCGGAGGCGAGCGGCGAGGCGATCGCGCAGGAGTTCGAGCGCTACCTGCGTCGGCGCGGCGACGGTCGCGACGGCGGCACTGCGGGCCGCGCCCCCGACGACCCGCGCCGCGGCTGACCCGCGCACCGCACCCGACTTTTCGTGCCGAAGGTGCGCTCTCGCGCCCCCGAAGCGCCCATTCGTCACGAATCCGCGCACCCCGCGGGAGGGCGATTCGTCACGAATGTGCGCTTTGGCGCCCCCAAAGCGGCGATTCGTCACGAATGTGGGCTTGTGGCGCCGGGTCGCGGGGCGCGATTTGCGCCAAATCGCGGTTAGCGACGCGGTAGAACCGCGATTTGGCGCAAATCGTGCGGGTGCAGGGCGCGGGAGGGGCGCGTCAGGCCTGCAGGACGCCGGTGGCGAGCAGCACGATGAGCAGCACGCCGAGGGCGATGCGGTAGATCACGAACGGCAGGAAGCTGTGGCGTGAGATGTAGCCCATGAAGAAGGCGATCACCAGGAGGCCCACCACGAAGGCGACCACCGTCGCCGCGGCCGTCTCCACCGGACCGAACACCTCGGGCGTGCAGGTACCGGCGCTGGCGAGCGCCTGCGTGCAGGGCTCCTTGATCGCCTTGTACAGCTGGTAGAAGCCGCTGCCGAACACCGCGGGGAGCGCCAGCAGGAACGAGTACCGCGCTGCCGCCCGGCGCTGGTACCCCATGAACAGCCCGGCCGTGATGGTTCCGCCCGACCGAGAGACGCCCGGGATCAGAGCGAGCGACTGCGCGAGACCGTAGATGATGCCGTCGACCCAGGTGAGGTCGCGCAGCCGCTTGGTCTTCGCGCCCACCCAGTCGGCGATCCCGAGCAGGATGCCGAAGACGATGAGCGTCGTGGCGACGATCCAGAGCGAGCGGAAGATCGTCTCGATCTGATTCTGGAAGAACAGGCCGAGCACCACGATCGGGATGCTGCCGATGATGACGAGCCATCCCATCCGCGCGTCCGGGTCGTTGCGCGGGATGCGGCCGAACAGCGCCCGGAACCACTGGGCGATGATCCGCGTGATGTCGCGCCAGAAGTACAGCAGTACGGCCGCTTCGGTGCCGAGCTGGATGATCGCGGTGAACCGCGCGCCCGGGTCCGCGCCCGTGCCGAGCAGCTCTCCGACGATACGGATGTGAGCCGACGACGAGATCGGAAGGAACTCGGTGAGCCCCTGCACGAGGCCGAGGATCAGAGCGTTGATGAAGTCCATGCGGTGAGGATTCCCTGGTTCAGTAGGAGCGCAGAAGGTCGCGGAGCACGGTCCTCCCGAACACTAGCGCGTCGAGGGGCACCCGCTCGTCCACCCCGTGGAACATGCCGGGGAAGTCGAGATCGGCGGGCAGCCGGAGCGGAGCGAAACCGTACCCGGTGATCCCGAGCTTGCTCAACGCCTTGTTGTCGGTGCCGCCCGAGAGCAGGTACGGCAGGACGGGCGCCCCCGGATCGTGCTGCTGCAGCGTCCCGGTGATGGCGTCGACGAGGCCTCCGGAGAACTCCGACTCCAGGCCGATGTCGCGGTGCATCACCTGGATCTCGACGTCGTCGCCGATCAGCTCGCGCACGCGGTCGAGGACCGCATCCTCGTCGCCGGGCAGGGTCCGGATGTCGATCAGCGCTTCGGCCGTGTCCGGGATGACGTTGTGCTTGTAGCCGGCCTGCAGCACGGTCGGGTTCGTCGTCGTGCGCAGGGTGGCCAGGATGAAGCCGGCGGCCGTTCCGGTCCGGAGCACGACCTCGTCGGGCCCGACGCGCTGGGGGTCGACCTCGAGCAGGCGTCCGAGTTCGCCGATCAGGCGCGTCGTGGTGGCGGTCAGCTGCAGCGGCCACTCTTCGCGGCCGAGCGTGACGACGGCCTGGGCCAGCTTCGTGATCGCGTTGTCGCGGATGAGTCGCGAACCGTGCGCGGCGCGTCCACGTGCGATCAGCTTGATCCAGACCAGCGACTTCTCGCCCGTCTGCAGCAAGTACGCGCGCCGCCCGGCCAGGTCGATCGAGTAGCCGCCGACCTCGCTGATCGCCTCCGTAGCACCCGCGAACAGTTCGGGGTGGTTGTCGACCAGGTGGTGCGACCCCCGGCGGCCGCCGTCCTCCTCGTCCGCGAAGAACGCCACGACGAGATCGCGGGCCGGCCTCTCCCCCGCGTCCAGGATGTCGCCGACCGCGGTCAGGATCATCGCATCCATGTTCTTCATGTCGACGGCGCCGCGGCCCCAGAGCAGGCCGTCCTTGACCTCTCCGCCGAACGGGTCGACCGTCCAGTTGCGCGGGTCGGCGGGCACGACATCCAGGTGGCCGTGGACCACGAGTGCCGGTTTCGCCGGATCGGCGCCCTCGACGCGGGCGACGACGCTGGCGCGGCCCGGGTCGGATTCGAAGACCTGCGGCTGCAGTCCGAGCGCGGCGAGCTTCGCCTCGACGTACTGGGCAGCCTCCGTCTCGCCGTTCGAGCGACCCTCGCCGTAGTTCGTGGTGTCGAAGCGAATGAGGTCCCTGGCGATGATCGCTGTCTCGTCGAGGCCGTGGTCGGGGTCGCGGAGTTCGTCGGTCATTCCCTTACGCTACCGGGCGTCGGGAGGCCGCGCCCCGCCACGCCCGGGGTGCGCCGCGGAGTGATCCTGAGCGGGGAATCCATGCTAGGGTTTTTCTTCGGCAGCCGGAGAAGTTCGGAGGCCGTGCACCTGAGTCCGGGTGGCGGAAATGGCAGACGCGCTAGCTTGAGGTGCTAGTGCCCGTATAGGGCGTGGGGGTTCAAGTCCCCCCTCGGACACAGAACGAAGGCCCCGGTCACCGATCGGGGCCTTCTTCGTTTCGGCCGCAGGGCTATGGTGTCGCCATGCCCCGCAAGAAACGGTCGTCGTCGAGCCTGTTCACCGTCCTGCTCGCCTTCCTCGCGAACATCGTCGTGGCGATCGCGAAGACCATCGCCGCGGTGATCACCGGGTCGGCTTCGCTCGTCGCCGAGGCGGCGCATTCCTGGGCCGACGCGGGCAACGAGATCTTCCTCCTCCAGGCGGAACGCTCGGCCGCGAAACCGCGGGACGCCTCCCACCCCGGAGGCTACGGGCGTGACGCGTACGTCTGGAGTCTGTTCGCCGCGGTGGGCCTCTTCACCGCGGGTGCGGTCGTGTCGATCATGCACGGCGTCTCGTCGCTGGGCGGGGAGCGCGAGGACACCGAGTACTTCGTCGGCTACCTCGTCCTGGCCGTCGCGTTCGTCTTCGAGGGGATCTCGTTCCTCCAGTCCTACCGGCAGGCCCACGCGAAGGCGTCGTCCTTCGGGACCGGGACGATCGAGCACGTGTTCCGGACGTCGAATCCGACCCTGCGCGCCGTCTTCGCGGAGGACTCGGCCGCTCTCATCGGCCTGGTGATCGCGTTCTTCGGGCTGCTGCTGCACGAACTCACCGGCGACCCGTTCTGGGATGCGCTGGGCTCCATCCTGATCGGCGTGCTGCTCGCCGTCGTGGCCGTCGTGCTGATCGAGCGTAACCGCAGGTTCCTGCTCGGCCAGCCGGGGTCGGATCGTGCCTGGCAGACGGTGCTCGCGATGGTGCTGAAGAATCCGGAGGTGGAGCGGGTCACCTATCTGCACATCGAGTACGTCGGGCCGGAGCGGTTCTATCTGGTGGCGGCGGTCGACTTACGCGGCAATGACCCGGAGTCGGATGTCGCAGCAGACCTGGCGGACATCGAGGCCGAGCTGGAGCGGTCGGACTGGGTGACGGAGGCGGTTCTCACGCTGTCGCGGCCCGGCGCCGAGGCACTGGTGCCTGCGCCCGTTGCGAGCGACTGATCCGCTATTGCGGCCATAGCGGACACTATCCGACCGCTTGCTCGGCACAATGGAACCATGGCAAGCACCGGCTCCCGAGCACTCCAGCTTCTCTCGCTGCTCCAGACCCACCGCTATTGGCCGGGTCAGGAGCTCGCCGATCACCTCGGCGTCTCCCCGCGCACCCTGCGACGCGACGTAGAACGGCTGCGCGACCTGGGGTACCCCGTGGATGCGACGCGCGGGTTCGCCGGCGGCTACCAGCTGGCCGCCGGGGCCTCCCTGCCGCCGCTGGTGGTGGACGACGACGAGGCGGTCGCGCTGGCGGTCGGCCTGAGGACCGCTGCACAGAGCGGCATCGCCGGGGTGGATGAGGCATCCGTCCGGGCCCTCGCGAAGGTCGTCCAGGTCATGCCGCCACGGCTGCGTCGCCGGGTGGATGCGCTGCGCATGACGACCCTGTCGACCGCTCTCGGTCCGTCCCCCTCCGCCGACGCCGGCGTGCTGACTGCTCTCGCCCAGGCATGCCGCGACGAGGAGCGGATCGAGTTCGCCTACGTCGCCCGCGACGGCCAGGCGTCCACCCGGACCGTCGAACCGCACCGCCTCGTCTCCATCGAGCGCCGGTGGTACCTGGTTGCCTACGACCTGACGCGGTTCGACTGGCGCAGCTTCCGGCTCGACCGCATCGCGGAGCCGCAGCCGACCGGAACCCGGTTCCGCCCGCGCACGCTGCCCGCGGAGGACGCGGCGGAGTACGTGCGCGAGTCGCTGCACAGCATCGTCGAGCCCATGATCGTCATCGCGACGGTCGAGGCGCCCCACGACCGCGTCGCCGACGTCCTCGGCCGCTGGTCCACCGTCGAAGACAACGGCAACGGGACGAGCACCGTCCGCATCACCGCCGACAGCGCCGAGTGGGCCTTGTTCGGTCTGGCGGCGGTGGATGCGCCGTTCCGGATCGTCGGACCGGAGGAGGCGGTGCTCGCCGCGGCGGACTGGGGCGAGCGCTTCACCCGTTCTGCGGCGGCGCTGGGAATCGACGGCGGCACAGGGGGCGAGGCACCGGCTCCCCGGTAAACTGGAGCGGATGACGATAGCAGCCCGCACCCCGAGCCCCGCCGACATCAAGAGGTGGCGACGCTACCTCGCCGACGAACGGGCAGAGGCAGCGGTGTACCGCGATCTCGCCGGCCGTCGCCAGGGCGAGGAGCGCGAGATCCTCCTCGCACTCGCCGAGGCGGAGGGCCGCCACGAGCAGCACTGGCTCGAGTTGCTCGGCGACCGCGCCGGCCGGCCCCTACGCGGCGATGTCCGTACTAGGATGCTCGGCTGGCTCGCACGCCGGTTCGGGTCCGTCTTCGTGCTCGCTCTGGCCCAGCGGGCGGAGGCACGCTCACCGTACGCCGACGACCACGACGCGACTCCCCAGATGGCCGCCGACGAGCAGGTGCACGAAGAGGTCGTCCGCGCGCTCGCCGCTCGTGGGCGGCAGCGCCTGTCCGGGACCTTCCGGGCCGCGGTGTTCGGCGCCAACGACGGACTTGTCAGCAATCTCGCTCTCGTCCTCGGCGTCAGTGCCAGCGGAGTCGCGACCCACGTGGTGCTGCTGACCGGCATCTCGGGCCTGCTCGCGGGAGCGCTGTCCATGGGCGCGGGCGAGTACGTCTCGGTGCGGTCGCAGCGCGAGCTGCTGGAGGCGTCCACCCCCAACCCGGCGACCGGCTCCGTGCTTCCCCACCTCGACGTGGATGCGAACGAGCTCACCCTGGTCTACCGGGCGCGCGGAATGTCGCCGGAGGAGGCGGCCCAGCACGCCCGGGATGTGCTCGCCAGCCTGCAGCCGGTGACGTCGCCCATCCCGATCGCGGCCGTCTCCGCTGACGGCTCACCGGGGGATGGTGCCGACGAGCACGAGGCGATCGGCACCGGCTGGAACGCCGCCATCTCGAGCTTCTGCTTCTTCGCCTCGGGGGCGCTCATCCCGATCCTGCCGTTCCTGTTCGGCATGACGGGGACGGCCGCGATCATCGTGTCCGCGCTGCTCGTCGGCATCGTCCTGCTGGGAACGGGCGCGGTGGTCGGCCTGCTTTCCGGAGCGTCTCCGCTCAAGCGGGCGGTGCGCCAGCTGCTGATCGGATATGGCGCGGCGGCCGCGACCTACCTGCTCGGACTGCTGTTCGGCGCGACGGTCGGCTGAGGCCTGCGCCAGCTCCGAGTGCGGCGCCTCGCCGGCACCGTCATCTGCGGCGGCCGGCGCCCGTCCCGTACGTGATCGCTCCGACCAGCGGGATGAGCAGGAACCAGAGCCAGCTGTACTGGTAGCCCCACGCCATCCCGGTGATGAAGAACAGGATGAGCGAGACGAACGGGATGACCGAGACGAGCAGCAGTCCCCAGCGGCTGGAGGGCTCCCGGTTGCCGTCGCCCCAGCCCGAGCCGCCGTCGTACGAGTGCGCGCCGTACCGCTGCTGCGCGTAGTCACCCTGCTGCGGGTACGGCTGGGTGTACTGCGGTCCGGGTGCGGCCTGAGCCGGACCCGGCTGTGCGGCGTGCGTGTCTACGTTCACGCCGCCCGGAAGGTCGGCGAACAACGGCGTCAGATCGCCCCGGGTGACGGCGGAGCGCGCCGCGGCGACGCGGGTCTGCAACTCGTCGTCGGTGAGCCTCCCCTGTCCGGCGTGGGATTCGAGCGCGGCGACGGCCCGCTCCCGCTCGTCGTTGCTCAGGCGCAGGGACGCGCCGGACGGATCAGTCATGTCGGCCATGGACGTCAGTATGCCAGTCGGATGCATCGTGCGGCCCCCTCAGCACACCGACGTCCTGAGGGGTGCGGTGTCGGCGGTGCGTGGCTACACTGTCACTCGAACATACGTTCGATAGGCGAGGTGAGCAGCATGACCGAGATCGACGAGGCGGTCGCCGTGTGGACGACCGACGAGGGCGTCCCCACGAGGCTGGTGTGGCGATCCACCCGCTACCGCGTCTCCGACACGCCCACCGTGTGGGCGGAGGTCTGTGCGTGGTGGCGGCCCTTCGGCGAGCATCGGTACACGATCGGCAGCCTTCCGCGCGAGATCGGCGGCTGGCGGTTCCAGGGCACGGACGAGACGGGCGAGGCCCACGTGTTCGATGTCCGCCACGATGCGGTCGACCGATCGTGGCGTCTGGTGCGGGTGTTCGACTGAGCCCGCTGCCCCTCGTTCGCGCGAACGCAGCGTGGCTCCCCCGCCCACAGCATCCTGTCGCATAGCCTCCATCGGGTGATGGACGACCGCTACGGAACGGATGTGCTGGCCGGCGACTGGAAGAAGGCGGGGCGCAAGCCCGTCCCTCCGGTCGAGGCGGTGCGACACCTGGTCGTGGAGGACGCGGCGACCGGCTTCTGCGGCGCGATCACCCGGCTCGAGGCACAGACCGTCGAACTCGAGGACTACTTCGGCAAGAAGCGGGTGTTCCCGCTCGGGGGCTCGTTCCTCATCGACGGAGAGCCTGTGCGACTGGTCGTTCCGTCGCGCGCGCCGGCCGGTCCGTCCCGCACGGCCTCCGGATCCTTCGCGGTCGAGGGACAGAAGGCCCGGGTCGCGCGCGCCAGCCGGATCTTCGTGGAGGGCCGGCACGACGCCGAGCTCGTGGAGCGCGTCTGGGGCGACGACCTCCGCGTCGAGGGCGTCGTCGTCGAGTACCTGGAGGGCGTCGACGACCTGGACGCGATCGTGAAGGAGTTCCGGCCCGACCGCGACCGCCGGATCGGCGTGCTGGTCGACCATCTCGTCCCGAACTCCAAGGAGAGCAGGATCGCCGATCGGGTGGCGCGCGGTCCATACGGTGCGCATGTCCTCGTGGTGGGGCATCCCTACATCGATATCTGGCAGGCGGTGAAGCCCGCGCGCGTGGGGCTCTCGGCCTGGCCTTCGATTCCGCGCTCGATCGAGTGGAAGCACGGCATCTGCGACGCGTTCGGGCTGCCGCACGAGTCGCAGGCCGACATCGCGCGCGCCTGGAAGCGCATCCTGGGCCAGGTTCGGTCGTACTCCGACCTGGAGCCGGAGCTCCTGGGCCGTGTCGAGCAGCTGATCGACTTCGTCACCGAACCCTGACGCGGCGCTGCCGCTGACGCAGCACTGACGCACCACTGACGCACCGGTGACACGGCCGGGGCTGTCGGTCGTCGCGCGTACAGTGCCGAACATCCGGCCACCGGGCACGAACGCTGCAAAATACATTTGCGAGTTTCGAACATGTGTTCGAAAATAGGAAGGTGTCACTCGCAGCTCAGCACCTCAGCGAACCGGTCGCCGACCGGGCGCAGGTGCACGAGCTCCAGACCCGCATCCGGCAGATGCAGGCGACCAAGCTCGAGAGCCGGACGCTGCAGACGCATCCCGCGCTCTCCCCGCTGCTCCCCGGTGGCGCGCTCAAGGCGGGCGCGGCCTACTCGGTCCGCGGATCCACCACGCTGCTGATGGCGATGCTGGCCGGCCCGAGCGCGGCCGGCGCCTGGTGCGGGGTGGTCGGGATGCCCGACTTCGGCACCGAGGCGGCCGGGCGGTTCGGCATCGACCTGGAGCGGCTCGTGCTGGTGCCGCATCCCGGCGAGGACTGGCTGACCGTGACCGCGGCCGTCGTCGACGTGCTCAGCGTGGTCGTCGTCGCGCCGCCGTCCCGCGCCAGGGACGGCGACGTCGCCCGGCTCAGCGCCCGGCTGCGGCAGCGCGAGGCCACCCTCATCGTCGCGGGCGACTGGCCGCAGGTGGAGGCGACGCTCACGGTCGCGCGCAGCGGCTGGGACGGCCTGGGAGCCGGGAACGGCTACCTGTCGTCGCGCCGGGTGACGGTGGAGTCGGCGCCGCGCGGCGGTTCCGGCCCGCGCCGCACCGCCGACCTGTGGCTGCCCGCGGTGGATGAGAGCTTCCGTGCGTCCGCTCCCACCCGGCTCGAGGCGGTGAGCTGATGCCCGCCGCCACCCGCGGGAATACAGGGCCCGAGGCGGCCGTCACCCGCGCGATCGTGCTGTGGTGTCCCGACTGGCCGGTGATCGCCACCCGGCAGGCGCTCGACCTGCCCGCCGACCTGCCGTTGGCGCTGGTCGAGAAGGGGCTCGTGTTCGCCTGCTCGGACGCGGCGCGGGCCGACGGAGTGAAGCGTGGGCTGCGGATGCGCGAGGCGCAGGCGCGCTGCCCGCAGCTGGAGGTGATCACGTACGACCCGGTTCAGGATGCGCGCGCGTTCGAGCCGGTGCTCGCCGCCATCGAGGAGATCACGCCGGGCGTGCAGCCGGTGCGCCCGGGCACATGCGTGCTCCGGGCGCGGGGTCCGGCCCGCTACTACGGCGGAGAGGAGGAGGCGGCCGCCGAGCTGCTGCGCTGCCTGGAGGGGCTCGGGCTGCCGGATGCGCGGGTCGGCATCGCCGACGGACCGTTCGCGGCCGAGCAGGCCGCCCGCTCCACCGGTCGTAGCCGTGTGCGCATCATCCCGGCCGGGGGCTCCCCCGCGTTCCTGGCGCCCCTGACGGTCGCCCAGCTGGGCCTCGCCGACCTGACGCCGTTGCTGCGCCGCCTCGGCCTGCACACCCTCGGCGACATCGCCGCACTCTCACGCGTCGACATGCGGGAGCGGTTCGGCGAGCGGGGCGAGCACGCCCACACCCTCGCGAGCGGGCTCGACGGCGCCGCGGTAGTGCCGCGCACGCCGCCTGCGCAACTCGACCGCGCCATCGAGTTCGAGCCTCCCCTCGACCGGGTCGACCAGGTGACCTTCGCCGTCCGCGGCACGGCGGAGCAGTTCATCGCCGGACTCACCAAGGCCGGACTGGTGTGCACGTCGCTGCGAGTCGAGGTCACCGACGAGTCCGGCCGGGTCGGCGAGCGCACCTGGCTGCACCCGCGGCTGTTCTCGGCCCCGGATGTGGTGGACCGCGTGCGCTGGCAGCTGCAGGGCGCAGGCTCCATCGACTCCGGCCTGGCGTCCCCGATCGCCCGCGTGGTGCTGGAGCCCGCGGCGGTCGACGACATCGGCCACCACGAGGACGGGCTGTGGGGCGGCGGGGCCGACGAGCGCATCCACCACGGCCTCACTCGCGTGCAGAGCATGCTCGGGCACGACGCCGTGGTCACGGCGGCGATCGGGGGCGGCCGGGCACCCGCCGAGCGCCAGGTGCTCGTGCCGTGGGGCGACCGTCCGGTGGGCGTCGCCCGCGCCGACCGCCCGTGGCCGGGGTCCCTGCCCGCGCCGGCGCCGTCGACCGTGTTCGAGGTGCCGCGTCCCGTCGCCGTGCTGACCGAGGAGGGAACACCGGTCGAGGTGACCGACCGCGGTGACGTGACCGCGCCGATCGTGCGCTTCTCGCCCACCGGCCAGGCCCGGGATGCGCGCCCGGTGGGTTCCTGGGCGGGACCGTGGCCGGTCCGGGAGCGGTGGTGGGATGCGACCCTCTCCCGCGCCCTGTTCCGCTTCCAGCTGGTCGACGCGGACGGGACGGCCTGGCTGCTCGCCCTCGCGGGCGCCGGCTGGTTCGCAGAGGCCCGCTATGACTGACGCCCGCTCCCCCCTCTCCTCCCTCCCCCCTTCATCGGTTCCTCGATTAATCCGCCGAATCGGCCCGAATCAGCGGATTAATCGAGGAAGCGATGGTGGGAAAGGAGGGAGAGACTGATGGGATTCGACAACCCGCCCATCCCGTGGGCCGAGTTCGAGCGCAAGCTGTCGGGACGGCGCACCGCCCAGCCTGCCGACGAGCGTCCCTCGTCGCGCAAGCGGCAGAAGTACGTGCCAGCGCCCATCCCGGACACTCCGGCCGTCGATGCCGTGCCCTACGCCGAACTGCACGCGCACAGCAACTTCAGCTTCCTCGACGGCGCCTCCTCGCCGGAGGAGCTGCTGGAGGAGGCCACCCGGCTGAACCTGCACGCACTCGCCCTCACCGACCACGACGGAATGTACGGCGTCGTCCACCTGGCCGAGGCGGCGGAGGCGTACGACCGGGTGAAGACCGTGTTCGGTGCCGAGCTGTCCCTCTCCCTCACCCGGCCGCAGAACGGCGAGCCCGACCCCGAAGGCAGCCACCTCGTGGTGCTCGCCCGGCAGCAGAGCGGCTACCACCGTCTCGCCGCCGCGATCACCGCAGGCCAGCTCGCCGGCGAGGAGAAGGGCCGCCCGCTGTACCGCCTCGACGAGCTGTCCGAGCAGTCGGGCGGCGAGTGGATGGTGCTGACCGGCTGCCGGAAGGGCGACGTCCGCCGAGCGCTCACCGAGCAGGGCGAGCGCGGAGCCGAGCGCGAGGTCGCCCGGCTGACCGAGCTGTTCGGCCACGACAACGTGCTCGTCGAACTGATCGACCAGAGCGGCCCGCGCGACTCCACCGAGAACGACATCCTGACCCGGATCGCGGGGCGGCTCGGGCTTCCGACCGTCGCGACCAACAACGTCCACTATGCGAGCCCGGCGCAGTATCCGCTCGCGACCGCCGTCTCGGCCGTGCGTGCCCGGCGCAGCCTGGACGAACTCGACGGCTGGCTGCCCGCCGCCGGCGCCGCCCACCTGCGCAGCGGCGCCGAGATGGCCCGCCGCTTCGCCCGCTACCCGGGCGCCGTCGAGCGCACGGTCGAGATCGCCGACGACCTCGCCTTCCGTCTGCGCAGCGCACGGCCGCGGCTGCCCAAGCTGGACGTCCCCGAGGGGCACACGCCGATGACCTGGCTGCGCGAGCTGACCTGGCGGGGTGCCGCAGAGCGCTACCCGGACCTCGACCGCAACCCGGCCAAGCGGGAGCGCATCGAGCGCGAGCTGGATGTGATCGAGGCGAAGGACTTCCCCGGCTACTTCCTCATCGTCCACGACATCGTGCGCTTCGCCCGCAGCCAGGGCATCCTCTGCCAGGGCCGCGGCTCGGCGGCGAACTCGGCGGTCGTCTACCTGCTCGGCATCACCGCGGTCGACTCGATCAAGTACAACCTGCCGTTCGAGCGGTTCCTCTCCAGCATGCGCGAGGAGGAGCCCGACATCGACGTCGACTTCGACTCCGACCGGCGTGAGGAGGTCATCCAGTACGTGTACCGCAAGTACGGCAGGCACAACGCCGCGCAGGTCGCCAACGTGATCACCTACCGGCCGAAGAACGCGGTCCGCGACATGGCGAAGGCGCTCGGCTACTCCACCGGCCAGCAGGACGCCTGGAGCAAGCAGATCGACTCGTGGGGTTCGGTGCAGACCAGCGACGACCACGACATCCCGGACGACGTGGTGGGGCTCGCGCAGCAGGTGCTGAAGTTCCCGCGGCACCTCGGCATCCACTCGGGCGGCATGGTGCTGACCGACCGGCCCGTCGGCGAGGTGTGCCCGATCGAGCACGCCCGCATGGAGGGACGCACGGTGCTGCAGTGGGACAAGGACGACTGCGCGTGGATGGGCCTGGTCAAGTTCGACCTGCTGGGTCTCGGGATGCTGTCGGCGCTCGACTACTCGATGCGGACCATCGAGGCGTCGCTCGGCGAGAAGTGGTCGCTGGAGACCATCCCCAAGGAGGAGGCGGGCGTGTACGACATGCTCTGCCGGGCCGACTCGATCGGCGTGTTCCAGGTGGAGAGCCGCGCCCAGATCGGCACGCTGCCCCGCCTCCAGCCGCGCAGCTTCTACGACCTCGTGATCGAGATCGCGCTCATCCGGCCCGGCCCCATCCAGGGCGGCGCGGTGCATCCGTACATCCGCCGCAAGCTCGGGAAGGAGGAGGTCACCTACCTGCACCCAGCGCTGGTCCCCGTGCTGGAGCGGACGATGGGCGTCCCGCTGTTCCAGGAGCAGCTGATGCAGATGGCGGTCGCGGTCGGCGACTGCACCGCGGAGGATGCGGACCAGCTGCGCCGGGCGATGGGCTCCAAGCGCGGGGTGGAGAAGATCGACGCGCTGAAGGCGAAGCTGTATGAGGGGATGGCGCACAACGGCATCACCGGGGACGACGCCGACGCGATCTACGGGAAGATCGAGGCGTTCGCGAGCTTCGGCTTCGCGGAGAGCCACGCGATCAGCTTCGCACTGCTCGTGTACGTGAGCTCGTGGATGAAGCTGCACTACCCCGGCGCGTTCCTGGCCGGGCTGCTGCGCGCCCAGCCGATGGGCTTCTACTCGCCGCGGACGCTCACCGCCGACGCCCGCCGGCACGGCGTCGTGGTGCAGCGGCCGGACATCCAGCGGTCGGGGGTGTTCCCGCTGCTGGAGCCGCTGGACGGCAGCCGTCCCGGACCGACCGGCTCGGACGCGTGCCGGGAGGCGGACCAGCCGCCGATCGCGCTGTTCGACCCCGCGGTTCCCCTCGACTTCGCCGCGCACCGGCGCGACGCCGCCCACGCCGTCCGGCTGGGACTCGCGGGCGTCACCTCCATCGGGCAGAAGCTCGCCGAGCGGATCGTCGCCGAGCGGGAGGCGTACGGCCCGTTCCGGAACCTGGGGGACCTCGCGCGCCGCACCGGCCTCAACACCGCTCAGTTGGAGGCGCTCGCCGCGGCCGGGGCGTTCGAGGGCTTCGACCTGAGCCGGCGGCAGGCGATCTGGGAGGCGGGCAACGCCGCGCAGGAGCGTCCGGAGTTCCTGGCGGGGACGGCGATCACGGTGCAGCCGCCGCTCCTGCCGATGCTCTCCCCCGCCGAGCAGCTGGCCAGCGACCTGTGGTCGACCGGGATCTCGACCGACGACCATCCCATCCGGTTCCTGCGGCCGGCGCTCGCCGCGCGCGGGGTCTACCCGGCCGACACGCTGGCGGCGGGCGAGTCGGGGCGCCGCATCGAGGTGGGCGGGGTGGTCACGCACCGGCAGCGGCCGGCGACGGCGGCCGGGGTGACCTTCCTCAACATCGAGGACGAGACCGGGATGGTGAACGTGGTGTGCCCGGTCGGCGTGTGGAACCGCTACCGGCGTGTGGCCCGGCAGGCTCCGGCGATGATCGTGCGCGGCATCCTGGAGCGGAGCGAGGAGGGCGTGGTGAACATCGTCGCCGACAAGCTCGAGTCGCTCGACACCGGCATCCGCACCGTCTCCCGCGACTTCCGCTGACCCGCCCCGCCCGTTTCGTCACGAATGTGCACTCTCACTCCGCCAAGACGCACATTCGTCACGAATGTGCGTTTACACCCCGCCAAATGGGACATTCGTGACGAATCGCGCCGGGCTCAGTCGTCCTCGAAGCGCAGGTGGCGCACGCTGCGGCCGTTGCGGCGCACCAGCCGCAGCGACTCCACCCCGATCCGGATGTGCTGCTCCACGAAGTCGCGCGTCACCCCGAGGTCGCTGGCCGCCGTCTTCACGCCCTCCGGCGTCATCGGCTGATCCGACACGAGCAGCAGCGCACCGCTCGGGATGCGGTTCGCGAACCCGGCCGCGAACACCGTCGCCGTCTCCATGTCCACCGCCATGCACCGGGTGCGGCGCAGGTACTCCTTGAACGTCTCGTCGTGCTCCCACACCCGCCGGTTCGTCGTGTAGACCGTGCCCGTCCAGTAGTCCTGCTTGACGTCGCGAATAGTGGATGAGACGGCGCGCTGAAGCTGGAACGCCGGCAGCGCGGGCACCTCCGGCGGCAGGTAGTCGTTCGACGTGCCCTCGCCCCGGATCGCCGCGATCGGGAGCACGAGGTCGCCGAGCTGGCTCTTGCGCTTTACCCCGCCGCACTTGCCCAGGAACAGCGCCGCCTTCGGCGTCACCGCCGAGAGCAGGTCCATGATCGTGGCAGCGTTGGGGCTCCCCATCCCGAAGTCGACCATCGTGATCCCGTCGGCGGTCGCGTTCGGCATCGACCGGTCGCGCCCACGCACCTCGGCGCCGTACCACTCCGCGAAGCGTTCCACGTAGTCGCCGAAGTTGGTGAGCAGGATGTGGTCCCCGAACTCCTCCAGCGGTGTCCCGGTGTAGCGGGGCAGCCAGTCGCGGACAATGGCCGCCTTGTCGCGGAGCGCCGTCTGCGGCACAGCGCCCGAGGCCGTGTCCACCGTGTTCTCCGCATCCACCATGTCCCGCATCCTTCCGCAGCGACCGCGCCGCCGCTGCCGGCCGCCGCCGGCGCTTGTGTTCTAGCCCGCGACCGTCGTCCCGAGCAGGGAGCCGATCGCGAACGTCGCCGCCAGCGCCAGCGCACCGCCCACCACTACTCGTACCATGGCACGGCCCCGCGTGCTGCCCCCGATCCAGGCGGCGACGTAGCCGGTGATCGCGAGGGCCACCAGCACGGCGACGAAGGTGACCGGGATCCGGACCTGCGGCGGCAGCAGGATGGTGAGCATCGGCAGCACCGCACCGCACGTGAACGCGACGGCCGAGGCCAGCGCGGCGTGCCACGGGCTGACCACGTCGTCCTGATCGATGCCGAGTTCTGCCGAGAGGTGAGCGGCCAGCGCGTCGTGCTCGGTGAGCTCGACGGCGACCTGCCGGGCGGTCGCGGGCGACAGCCCGCGCGCCTCGTACAGTCCGGTCAGCTCGTCGAGCTCCTCCTCCGGCATCTCGGCCAGCTCCCGACGCTCCTTGGCGATGAGGGCCCGCTCGCTGTCGCGCTGGCTGCTCACCGAGACGTACTCGCCCAGCGCCATCGAGATCGCACCGCCGACGAGGGCGGCGAGCCCGGCGGTGACGATGGCCGGGACGGTGCTGGTCGCGCCTGCGACACCGACCACGACCGCTGCGACGGACACGATGCCGTCGTTCGCGCCGAGCACACCGGCACGCAGCCAGTTCAGCCGCTGCGCCAGTCCACCCTTGTGCGGTTCGTCCGCATGCTGCTCCGGCACCCGGTCCGCACTTCCCGTCGTCTCGCTCATGGGCCCAGCCTAGGAAGCCCGGCGACCTCCCGCCAGGAAGGTTCGCCGACCCTAATGTCGGTGCTCAGTGGGCGTTCAGCCGTTTCCGCAGGAAGTCGATGCGCGCCTGGAGCTGGGTCACGCTGGCCTGGGCGACCGCCGGTCCCCCGCATACGCGGCGCAGCTCGGCGTGGATGAGTCCGTGCGCCTCCCCCGATTTCTTCGAGTACAGCCCGACCAGGCTGTTGAGCAGCTGCCGTTGCTCCTTCAGCGTGCGGTGCAGCGGGGCAGGCGCATGCCCGTCCGCGGTCGCCGGGCGCGACGAGTGGCGGCGTGCCTGACGCTGCTGCCGCTGCAGGAGCAGTTCGTGCACTTGGTCGGGCTCCAGGATGCCGGGCAGGCCGATGAAGTCGAGCTCCTCATCCGTCCCGGGCACCGCGAACCCTCCGAACTCCTTGCCGTCGTACAGGACGCGGTCGAAGTTGGCCTCCGATCCGAGCGCTTCGAACGCGAACTCCTCGGTCAGCGCCTCCGATGCCCGCTCCTCGCGGTTCGCGTCGGCGACCATCGCGTCCTCGGGGTTCCACAGGTCGCCCTCGGCGTTCTCGTCGGTCACACGGTCGAGGGCGTGGTCCCGCTGCAGCTCCATCGCGTTCGCGAGCGCCATCAGCGCCGGGACGTTCGGCAGGAACACCGAAGCCGTCTCACCGCGCCGCCGGGCGCGTACGAAGCGGCCGATCGCCTGCGCGAAGAACAGTGGGGTGGATGCACTGGTCGCGTACACCCCGACGGCGAGCCGTGGCACGTCGACGCCCTCGGACACCATGCGCACCGCGACCATCCACCGCGAGTCGCTCTTCGCGAAGGCCTCGATCCGGTCGCTGGCCTCCTTCTCGTCCGAGAGCACGACCGTGACGGGCTCCCCGCTGAGCTGGTGCAGCAGGTCCGCGTACGCGCGGGCCGTGTAGTGGTCGGTCGCGATCACCAGGCCGCCGGCGTCGGGGATGGAGTTGCGCACCTCGGTGAGACGCCGGTCGGCCGCAGCCAGCACCGCCGGGATCCACTCGCCGCGCGGGTCGAGCGCGGTCCGCCACGCCTGCGCGGTGATGTCCTTGGTGTTCCCCTCGCCGAGCCGAGCCTCCATCTCGTCGCCCGTCTTGGTGCGCCAGCGCATGTGGCCGGCGTAGACCATGAAGATGACGGGACGCACGACGCCGTCCTCGAGAGCCCGACCGTAGCCGTAGTTGTAGTCGGTCAGCGAGGTCCGGATGCCCTGCTGGTCGGGCAGGTAGGTCACGAACGGGATGGGCGCGGTGTCCGACCGGAAGGGCGTCCCGGTCAGCGAGAGCCGTCGTGTCGCCCGCTCGAAGGAATCGCGGATGGCATCGCCCCAGCTGAGCGCATCGCCGCCGTGGTGCACCTCGTCGAGGATGACCAGGGTTTTGTGCGCCTCGGTGATGTCCTTGTGCAGGGAGGGGCGCATCGCGACCTGCGCGTATGTGACCGCGGCCCCGCGGTAGTGGCGGGCGTAGCGTCCGTCGGAGTTCTTGAAGTCGGGGTCGAGGTGCAGGCCGACGCGGGCCGCGGCTTCGGCCCACTGCCGCTTCAGGTGCTCGGTCGGGGCGACCACCGTGACCCGCTCGACCACGCGTCGCGACAGCAACTCGGTCGCGAGGCGGAGGGCGAACGTGGTCTTGCCCGCGCCCGGCGTCGCAGCGGCCAGGAAGTCGCGCGGCTCGTGGACGAAGTAGGCGTCGAGCGCCTCGGCCTGCCAGGCGCGGAGCTTGCCGGCGGTACCCCACGCGGCGCGCTCGGGGAACGACGGCGACAGGTGCTCCGCCGCGAAGCTTCCGGCGTGCACGCCGGGACGCCCGGCCTCGAGGTCACCCGGTTCGGGCCCTTCGGCCTCGTCCGGCTCGGGTATTGCTGTCGTCTCCACTTGGATCAAATCTACCCGAGCGCACCGACACCGCCGTCCGATGCACAATGGAACAATGGCCGAAGTTCAGCATCCCTGGTCCCGCTACGTCGCCATCGGCGACTCCTTCACGGAGGGCATCGGCGACCCGGAGCCGCGCAGCCCCGGCGGTCATCGCGGCTGGGCCGACCGCGTGGCGGAGGTCCTCAGCAGCCGGACCGACGACTTCGCCTACGCGAACCTCGCCGTGCGCGGCAAGCTGATCAAGCAGATCCTCGACGAGCAGGTGGATGCGGCGGTCGCCTTGCGCCCCGACCTGATCACGATCTCCGCCGGCGGCAACGACGTGATCCGCCCCGGCACCGACCCCGACGCGATCGCGCAGCTCTTCGACGAGGCGGTCGCGCGGCTGAGCGTCGACGGCGCCACCATCGTGGTCTTCACGGGTGTGGATGTGGGGTTCTCGCCGGTCTTCCGGGGTATCCGCGGCAAAGTCGCGATCTACAACGAGAACGTCCGCGCCGTTGCGTCCCGCTACGACTGCATCGTGGCCGACCTCTGGGCGCTCACGGGCATCCAGGATCAGCGGATGTGGGCGCCCGACCGGCTGCACCTCGCGCCGCTCGGTCACCACACCGTCGCGCGCATGGTGCTCGACGCGCTCAACGTCGAGAACGACCTCCAGCCGCTGGAGCCCGAGCCCCTTCCGCCGCGCACCTGGCGCCGCGCGCGCGCCGAGGACCTCTCGTGGGCGCGCGAGTACCTGGTGCCGTGGGTGCTCCGCCGCATCCGGCACCAGTCGTCCGGCGATCACGTCAGTGCGAAGCGGCCCGACGCCGGCCCGTTCCTGCTGGGCCGCGACTGACGGTCAGGTGCCGAAGCCGCCCGGATGGGCGAGGCGCCAGCCGAAGCCGGGGTCGGGCACGTCCTTCGCCAGCGCGAGCGGCACCGTCTCCGTCTTGCCGTTCAGCGTGAAGGTGCCCTGGCCGAGGATGTCGCCGGTGAACCCGGAGGAGAGCGGACGCGTCTGCAGATCCACCTGGATGGGCGTGTCCGACCACACCAGGAACGTCTTGGTCTCGGTCGCGATCAGCTTCGAGGCGGCGCCCCAGGCGGTCGTGTAGGTGCCGAACGCCTGCCCCTTCGTGACCGGCGTGACCTCGTGGAAGCCGCCCTTCATGCTCGTGAGCAGCGCCTGAACGCCGGCCCACAGGTCGTCGTGGGTCGGGGCGCCGAGAACAACCCCCAGCACCCGGACCTTCGTCGACCCGACCGGGACCTCGGCCGAGAACAGGAGGCAGTTTCCGGCCTGGTCGGTGTTGCCGGTCTTGATTCCGTCCATGCCCTCGAACCCGAGGAGGGTGTTCGTGTTCTCCTGCGCGCCCGCGCCCGGCAGGGTCGCGTTCTTCTGCGACACGATCGACGACAGCGCCGGGGAGGCGAGCACCAGCTTGCCGATCCCGATCAGGTCCTTCGTCGTGCTGACGTTGCCCGGATCGAGTCCGTCCGGCGTCACGATCTTCGTGCCGGTGAAGCCCTTTGCGGCCAGCCAGTCGTTCGCCGCCTTCACGAACGCGTCGCTGGAGCCGTACGCCCAGTTCACCAGCGAGATCGCGTAGTTGTTGGCGGACGGCAGCAGCATCGCCTCCAGCGCCTGCTTCTCGGTCAGCGAGGTCCCCGCGACCACCGGTGCCCAGGAGCCGCCCTCGGCGATCACCTGGTTCCAGATGCTCACGTCCTTCTGGGTGAAGGCGATGCTCGGGCCCTGGTCGTCGCCGTTCAGCGGTTTCTTCTCCAGCACCAGCAGGGCCGTGATCGTCTTGGTGATGCTCGCGATCGGGACACTGGCCTCGCTCCCGTGCGACGCCGACGCCCCGGGATAGTCGGGCGCGACGATCGCAGCAGAGCCGTACCCGGGCCACGCCAGCTGCACGGCGGGCTGCGTCAGGGTCTTGTCGTGCGCGGTGACGGCCGCCGTCGCCGGAACCGGCGCGACGAGCGAACCCACCACGTAGACGAAGGCGAGGAGGATGGCGGCCACCAGCCCGAAGACGACGGTGCGCCGACGGCGGTACACCTTCCGCGAAACACGGCGCGGAAGAGGACTGACGACTTGCTGGGGCACGATCGGGATTTTACCGGGGGCTACCGATGCGACCGCTGAGAACGCGCGCGCAGAGCCCACAATGCGACGGCGGACGCGGACGCGACGTTGAGCGAGTCCACCCCGTGCAGCATCGGGATGGTGACGACGGTGTCCGCCGCCGCCAGCGCCCGCCGGCTCAGCCCGTCCCCTTCCGCACCGAACACCAGGGCGACACGCTCGGGCGGATCGGCCGCGTACGCGTCGAGGGTGACGGCGTCGTCGGCGAGGGCCAGCGCGGCGATGTCGAAGCCCGCGTCGTGCAGCAGCGGCACCGCCGCATCCCACTCGGGCAGGCGCGTCCACGGCACCTGGAGCACGGTGCCCATGCTCACGCGGACGCTGCGGCGGTACAGCGGGTCGGCGCAGCGCGGGGTGACCAGCACCGCATCGGCGCCGAGCCCGGCGACCGCGCGGAAGATCGCCCCGACATTGGTGTGGTCGACGATGTCCTCGAGCACGACGACGCGCCGCGCGTCCCGCAGCAGGTCGGCGGGATCGGGCAGCTCCGGGCGGTGCATCGCGGCCAGCGCGCCGCGGTGCAGGTGGTAGCCGGTCAGGCGTTCGAGCACGGCGGCGTCCCCGACGAACACGGGCACGTCCGGGTAACGCTCCAGCAGCGGCTCCACATCGGGGAGCCACTGCTCCTGCAGCAGGACGGAGCGCGGCCGGTGCCCCGCTGCCAGCGCCCGGGTGATGACCTTCGTGGACTCCGCGATGTACAGACCTCCTGCGGGCTCGGTCACCCGGCGGAGCGCGACGTCGGTCAGGCGCGAGTAGTCGGAGAGGCCGCCGGCCTCCAGATCGTCGATGCGGTGCAGGAGCATGGCATCCACATTGCCAGGCCCGCGAAACAAATCGGAAAACTGCGGTGTTTAGACTCGAAGAGGATCTGGAGGTGGATGTGACCACGCTGACGACCGCGCTGCCAGCGGAACTCGCGCGCGGGATCGACCAGACCGTCGACCTGCTGACCGGCCGCCGGTTCGCCGTGCTCACCGGTGCGGGCGTGTCCACCGACTCCGGAATCCCGGACTACCGGGGCGAAGGCGCGCCGAAGCGCACGCCGATGACGTTCCAGCAGTTCCTCGCCGACGACACGTACCGCAAGCGGTACTGGGCGGGCAGCCACCTCGGCTACCGCCGGTTCGCCGCCGCGCATCCCAACGACGGGCACCGTGCGCTCGTGCAGCTGGAGGCGTCCGGTGCCGCGAACGGGGTCATCACCCAGAACGTTGACGGCCTGCACAAGCAGGCCGGGTCTCGCCGGGTCGTCGACCTCCACGGGGCGATGGATCGGGTGCTCTGCCTGGTCTGCGGCCAGATCTTCGCGCGCGAGGCCATCACCGCCCGCATCGACGCCGCCAACCCGTGGCTCGACACGGAGGGCGCGGTCGAGATCGCTCCGGACGGCGACGCGATCGTCACCGACATCGACGCGTTCGTCGTGCCGGACTGTACCGTCTGCGGCGGCCACCTGAAGCCCGACGTCGTGTTCTTCGGCGAGTTCGTGCCCGCCGAGAAGTACCGCGAGGCGAGCGCGCTGGTGCGGTCGGCCGACGCGCTGATCATCGCAGGGTCGTCGCTGGCGGTCAACTCCGGCATCCGTCTCCTCGAGGAGGCCCGGCGCCGGCGCCTCCCCATCGTCATCATCAACCGCGGCCAGACCAAGGGAGACGGCCGGGCGACCGTTAAGCTGGATGGCGGGACGACGGAGACACTGATCGAACTGGCCAAGCGGCTGGGGTAGCCGGCCGTCACGCCGACGAAACCGGAGCACCGCGTCCCGCAGCGAAAGGACGCGCGTGACCTTCATCTCCCTCGTTCGGCACGGACAGACCGACTGGAACCTGGCCAAGCGCATTCAGGGATCCAGCGACATCCCGCTGAACGACACGGGACGTGAGCAGGCGGAGACCGCGGGCCGCGCCCTGTCGGGCGGACGTTTCGACGCGATCTACAGCAGTCCGCTCTCCCGGGCGGTCGAGACGGCGCGCATCATCGCGGGGCACGTCGGCCTCGACGACCCGGAGCCGCTGGCGGCGCTCGCCGAGCGGAACTACGGCGAGGCCGAGGGCATGACCGGCGCGCAGATCCTGGCCCGCTGGCCGGAGGGGACGCCCGTGCCCGGTCGCGAGTCGCGGGAGGAGGTCGTCGCGCGCGCCCTCCCCGCGCTCCGGGAGCTCGGCGAGCAGCATCCGGGCGAGAACGTGATCGTGGTGAGCCACGGCGGCGTCATCTCCTCGCTGGTGCGGCACGTCACCGACCACGCGCTGCCCGGGCCGGGCGAGCTCATCCCGAACGGCTCGGTGCACCGCTTCAGCTACGAGGACGGCGAGCTGACCCTGGACCGCTTCAACCTCGGCCCGGAGGACCGCGACCTCTTCACCGCCTCCGTCATGTGAGCCCGCGCGCCACCATCCATGGGACGCAACACGCCGTTAAGCCGTGGCGTTTACGGCGTGTCGCGACCCATGGATCCGCGGGGCCCGGCCACGTAGTTGACACGACACGCCGTGCCGCCGGTCCGCGCGACGGCGTGTCGCGTCAACCAGACCGCGACGGACGCAGCTGCCGGCGACGGCGGCACGAGCAGCGGCCCGTCGGTCCCCACCATCCATGGGACGCAACACGCCGTTAAGCCGCGGCGTTTACGGCGTGTTGCGCCCCCTGGATGAGCGGCGGCGGGAGCGGCGGGAGGAGCGGGTGGCGGTCGCAGTGAGTACCGCGAGCAGGCGGGCGGCGGACGCATCCCACGTGTAGTGCTCGGCCTGCGCGCGGCCGGCGGCCGAACGCTCGGCCCACACGCCGTCCTGCTCCAGCTGCCGCACGCGCGTCGCGACCTCCTCGGCGGAGTCCGGCGAGAAGTACAGCGCCGCCTCCCCGCCGATCTCGCGGAAGATGGGGATGTCGCTGGCGAGCACCGGCGTCCCGAGCGTCATGGCCTCCAGCAGCGGGATGCCGAACCCTTCGTCGTGCGACGCGGAGGCGAACGCGGTCGCCGCTGCGAGCGTCTCCGCATACTCCTCGTCGCTCGCGCCGTTGTGGAACACCAGCCGCGCATCCGGTGCCAGCTCCGTCAGCCGCCGCTGCTCCGTCTCCGTCACCCGGCTCATCAGGTGGAGGGTGTAGTCGGGGAGCAACGACGCGGCCCGCACCAGCGTGTCCACGTTCTTGTACGGCATGAACGAGCCCATGTAGACGAGGCTCTTCGTCTCCGGCGCGGTGCGCTCCGCACGCCCTGGCGCAAGTGCGGGCAGGTCCGCGGCGTTCGGAACGACGGACACCGGCCGCTTGGTCAGCCGGTGCTCGGCGATGAGCCCCTTCGTGGTCTCCGAGACGGTCACGACCGCGTCGGAGCGGTTGAGCAGCATCCGCTGCGGCCACCAGGCCAGGTGGTAGAGCCGCCAGAGCCCGCGGACGAACGCCGGAAGGTCGCGCGGCGGCGTCGGGTGCCGGTAGTAGATGAGGTCGTGCACCGTGAGCACGAGACGGTAGCGGCGACCGAAGCCGCCCATGGTCTGCATGGGCGTGAAGACGATGTCCGGGTTCAGCTTGTTGACGGTGCGGGCCACCCAGGGCTCCCCCACCGCGGTGGGCGACGGGATGAGCTCCCACGGCAGATCGGGCAGCAGTTCCAGCTGGCGGTGGTCGCTGATGAGCATCGTGACCGGGTGGAGCTTCGCGAGCGCGGTCACGAGTCCCGCGGTGTAGCGGCTGATGCCGTCGTGGCGCCCGATGCGCGTGTACCGGCAGTCGAAGAGCACCCTCACGCGTCGGCTCCGTCGGCTCCATCGGCCAGAAAGCGGCGGATCGCGTCGGCGGCGCTCACCGGCGTCTCGTAGTGGATGAGGTGGCCGACATCCGGGATCACCACGAGCTCCGCATCCGGGAACAGCGTCTGCAGCCGGTACTCGGCCGCGATCGGCGTGATGTCGTCCTTCTCCGCAGCGACCAGCAGGGTCCGCTCCGGGATGCGCGCCGCGTATTCGCTGACGTCGTGCGACACGGACGCGCGGAACGCTTCGAGCACGACGGTGCGATCGCTGAACGCCGAGAAGAAGCGGTCGTGCTGGTCGTGGATCCAGCGGCGGAGCGACGCATCCCGCGTCTTCGCCATCGCCATGCTCATGACCCGCACGATCACGCGATTGCGCAGCAGCGCGAAGCCGAGCCGCTCGGGCAGCACCGCCGCGAGCCAGTAGTAGAAGATCGCGAGCCGCGTGAAGATGCCGCGCGGCCCCTCCAGCGCCGGCTGACCGATCGGGTTCACAAGCACGACGGCGTCCGGCCGTGAGCCGGTGCCGGAGCGCGTGGCCAGCGATCCCGCGACCACAATGGACCCGAAGGAGTGCCCGAGCAGGACGACCCGGCCTCCCGGCGGCAGCGCCAGGCCCGCGACGAACTCCCCCAGCCAGCGGCCGTAGCCGTCGATGTCGTGGGGCGCCTCCGTCATCGGCGTCGAGTCTCCGAAACCCGGCAGATCGGGCGAGACCATCCGTACGCCGTCGAGCTGGGCCACCACCGGCTCCAGCCCGTGGTGGTCGCCACGGAAGCCGTGGACGAGCACTAGGGTGGTCGCCGCATCCGGATCGCCGTAGTCCCAGTACCGAGTGGTGGATCCGAGGATGCTCAGGGCACCCTCGCGCACGGGCATCCGCTCCAGGGCGGTGGCGTAAGGCGAGGTGACAGACATCGCCAGACAGTCTAGGCGGCGCGCCCGGAACGGGACTGGACAGCCCACGGGCCCGACGCCCTAGACTCGGCTCAGTGCAATCGCTTGCACCTCGCGCCCGCGTCCCATCCCCCGCTCTACGCTGCCGCCCCAAGGAGAACCGTGAGTTTCACTGCGCCCATCACGCTGCCCGGTCTCGCCCTCGACCGGCAGTGGTACCGCCGCTCGGTCTTCTACGAGGTGATGGTGCGTTCGTTCGTCGACAGCAACGGCGACGGGTCGGGCGATATCGCCGGACTCACGTCCAAGCTCGACTACCTGCAGTGGCTCGGGATCGACGCCCTCTGGCTGCCCCCGTTCTTCCAATCGCCGCTGCGCGACGGCGGCTACGACGTCTCCGACTTCACGGCGATCCTGCCCGAGTTCGGCACGATCGACGAGTTCCGCGAACTCGTCACCAAGGCGCACGAGCGCAACATGCGCATCATCATCGACCTGCCGATCAACCACACCTCCGACCAGCACGAGTGGTTCCAGCAGTCGCGCTCCGACCCGGAGGGGCCGTACGGCGACTTCTACGTCTGGAACGACACGGACGACAAGTGGCCGGACATCCGCGTCATCTTCGTCGACACCGAAGACTCCAACTGGGCCTTCGACGAAGCGCGCCGCCAGTTCTACTTCCACCGGTTCTTCTCGCACCAGCCCGACCTCAACTTCGAGAACCCGGCCGTGCACGAGGCGATGTACGAGATGATCAAGTTCTGGCTGGACCTCGGCGTCGACGGGTTCCGGCTGGACGCGATCCCCTACCTCTACGAGTCCGACGAGGGCAACGGCGAAGGCGAGCCGAAGACCCACGAGTTCATCATCAAGCTGCGCGAGTGGGTCGATCGGGAGTACCCCGGACGCATCATGATCGCCGAGGCCAACCAGTGGCCCCGCGAGGTCGCGGCCTTCTTCGGCAGCGAGGAGGAGCCGGA
Organism: Leifsonia sp. T36S-04; assembly: GCF_042465655.1. GTDB lineage: Bacteria > Actinomycetota > Actinomycetes > Actinomycetales > Microbacteriaceae > Leifsonia. The sequence goes on along the minus strand of NZ_CP146286.1, from coordinate 1,423,272 downwards.
GTGCCATATGGCCTTCGACTTCCCCGTCATGCCGCGCATCTTCTACGCGCTGCGGTCGCAGCAGGCCGGCGAACTGGTCCGCGTGCTCTCCGAGACCACCGACGTGCCCGAAGGCTCCGCCTGGGGTGTGTTCCTGCGCAACCACGACGAGCTGACGCTCGAGATGGTGAGCGAGGAGTACCGGCAGGCGATGTACGGCTGGTACGCGTACGACCCGCGGATGCGCGCCAACATCGGCATCCGGCGGCGGCTCGCTCCCCTGCTCGACAACTCCCGCGCCGAACTCGAACTCGCCCACGCCCTGCTCTTCTCGCTGCCGGGCAGCCCGTTCCTCTACTACGGCGACGAGATCGGGATGGGCGACAACATCTGGCTGCCGGACCGCGACAGCTCGCGCACGCCGATGCAGTGGACCCCCGACCGCAATGCGGGGTTCTCGAGCGCCGACCCGGGAAAGCTCTACCTCCCGGTCGTCCAGTCGCTGGTGTTCCACTACAACCAGGTGAACGTGGAGGCGCAGCTCGCGCAGTCCCGCTCGCTGCTGCACTGGATCCGGAACGTCATCCACGTGCGTAAGGCGCACCCGGTGTTCGGGCTCGGCGACATCCGCGTGCTGCCGACCGACCACGAGTCGGTGCTCGCGTTCGTGCGCACCTACGCCGGCAGCGGGACGCACTTCGGCGACCAGCCCGAGGACGTGCTGTGCGTCTTCTCGTTCGCGCACAATCCCGTGTCGGTCACGCTCGAGGCGCCGGAGCTCGCCGGTCGCGCGCTGTACGACCTCTTCGGCGGGGCGGAGTTCCCGACAATCGCCGAGGACGGCCGCTTCACCCTCACCCTCGGCACCCAGAACTTCTACTGGCTGCACATCGAGCCCCGCCGCTCCTGACCTCGCGCCCGCCGAGTTGCGACATCATGTCGCAACCCGGTCGGGATTCGCGCAGGTACTCACCACTCGGCGTGCCTCCGCGGGCGTGACGGTGGTCGTGTTTAGCGTGGGGGCATGAGCACGTGGCACCACCGTCTCGGAGTCTTCGATCTGGAGACCACGGGCATCGACGTCGAATCGGCCAGGATCGTCACCGCCCACGTGGGCCTCCTCGACGAGACCGGCGAAGTGCTGCACCGCCGCGACTGGCTAGTTGACCCCGGGGTCGAGATCCCGGCCGAGGCGACGGCCATCCACGGCATCTCGACCGAGCAGGCGCGTGAGCTCGGCATGGATCCCGCCCGCGCGGTGGCCGCGATCGTCGCGCAGCTGCGCAGCCTGTTCGACCGTGGCATCCCGGTGGTCGCCTACAACGCTCCCTACGACTTCACGCTGCTCGACCGGGAGGCGCGCCGCCACGACGTCGCCCCACTGGTCTCCCCCGGCCCGGTCATCGACCCGCTGGTCATCGACAAGGCCGTGGACAAGTTCCGGCGCGGCAAGCGCACCCTGACCGTCACGGCCACGCACTACGGCGTGAACCTGATCGCCGCGCACGATGCCGGAGCGGATGCGATCGCCGCCGGCCGTGTCGCCCAGGCGCTCGCGCGCATCCACGCCGACGCCCTCGCCGTGGAAGCGGCCGAGCTGCACCTGCGCCAGGTGGACTGGTGCCGGGAGCAGGCCGCGGACTTCCAGGAGTACATGCGGCGCGAGCGCGACCCGCAGTTCACGACCTCCGGGGACTGGCCCCTCCGCTGACCCGCGCGGGGGCGGCCGTCGTCGACGCTTATCCCTCCACCTTGGGGCTACTCGGACACCTGGGGGCTACTCGGACACCTGGGGGCTACTCGGACGTCGGCCCCCACCGCTACCCTCTGCGGTATGAGCGATCCGAACCTTAACCCGCAGCCCCTGCCACCGCAGCAGCAGCCTCAATACGCCCAGCCGTACGGCGCCCCGGCGCAGCCCGGCTGGAATGTGATGGCGATCGTCGCGTTCATCGCGAGCTTCTTCATCAGCATCCTCGGCATCATCCTCGGCTTCATCGCCCTCTCGCAGATCAAACGAACCGGCGAGCAGGGCCGTGGACTCGCCCTGGCGGCCATCATCATCGGCTTCGTCGCCCTGCTCCTCGGAATCATCGTCACGATCATCGTGGTCGTGGCGGCCGCGAACGCCGGACTCAACTACCAGACGACGTACTGACCCGTCCCGCCTGCCCGGCTTTCTACGTCTGCTAACGAAGGAGATCGGCTGCCGAATTTCCGTCGATTGGCAGGATTGACGGAGATTCGGCCGACAGACGTTCGAATCTCCTGCGATACGCAGTCGGCCAGGAACGACGAAGGCCCCCGTCCAGTGGATGGGGGCCTTCGTGTTGGGGCCAGCAGGGCATCAAGTTCGCGGGTAGAAGGGCGATACTGAGTCATTTCGGCCCGACGCCGTATCTCGTTCACATGGTCATTGCCGACGCAGAGTATGCGTCGCTATCTTCTTGGCAGTACCGACCACCAACGAACGGATGCAGATCGATGGTCAGCGAGAGTGGTTGCGACTTGGTCTATCACTACACCTCCATTGAAGGCTTCAAGGGGATCCTTCAATGCAACTTCATCCGCGCGACTGACTATCGGTACCTCAACGATGCGTCCGAACTTAGGCTCGGCGCCGCTGCCCTCGGCGCGGCTCTGCGAACTGCCGCCTCTCAAGTCCGGCCTCTGCCGCGTGAACCCGAAGACCTGGCCAACTACGACGATCCGGACTACCGACGGGAGATTCTGGAAAACGCCGCCGCGGCAGTCGATGTCCGGTCCTCACCGCAGGCGGGGCCTTATATAGCCTGCTTCAGCGAAGATGGCGACTTGCTGGGGCAATGGCGTGGTTACAAGGCGTCTTACTCAATTGGATTTGACCGCAAAGAGTTGGAGTCGCTAGCCGCGCTCCCTACCGACAATTATGCGGGCCATCAGCCGGCGCGGCTTCACTTCGCCAAAGTCCGGTACGGCGAAGAGTGGATCCCCGAAATGGTTGAGCGCACAGTGGGTACGGTGGCGCCTCCACCCATTCCAGGGATGGCAAGAGGCAGACAATTCGAGGGCTTAGCAGTTGCAATTGCCGGACTTGCCTCGATCAAGCATCGCGGGTTCGCTGACGAAAGAGAGTGGCGAGCGATCGCATCTGGGGGACTCGCGCCAAGCCACTCGGGGACCTTTTCTCGTGGCTCGGAGGTTGTGCCATACGCCAAGTTGCAGTTCGAGTCGCCGGATATCGCAGACGGAACAGCAAGCGGGAACACATCAGCCCTGACTCGAGTGCTCAAAAGGGTGATCGTGAAACCAGGGGATGTCCAAGAGCAGGAAAGATTGCTGGCAGAAGCGCGGAGCGTGCTTCAAGGTCTTTCGCTGAATGATGTCGAAGTCACGACATCCTGCATCCCGTTCCGCGAGTAGGGGATGGTAATGGTGGCTCACCGAAGGTTGTGTTTTCTAAGTCTGACCTGAAGCGGGTGACCACGATTCCCAGCCCGGAGGACGCAGAGTGTCGCCATTCAGACCGCGACCCCCGCCCAGTGAACGGAGCCGAAGGAGACCGCATGCCGAATCTCCTTCGATTGGCAGTGTTGAAGGAGATTCGGCCGCGAAAGGTGCGAATCTCCTTCCGTACGGCCGGAACGACGAAGGCCCCCGTCCAGTGGACGGGGGCCTTCGTGCGGCAGGTGTGGTTACTTGCCGAAGCTCTTGTAGCGCGAATTGAACTTCTCGACGCGGCCGGCCGAGTCCATGATGCGCTGCTTGCCCGTGTAGAACGGGTGCGACTCGGACGAGATCTCGACGTCGATCACCGGGTAGGTGTTGCCGTCTTCCCACTCGATGGTCTTGTCGCTCGAGACGGTGGAGCGGGTGAGGAACGTCGCACCCGAGGCCAGGTCGCGGAAAACCACCGGGGCGTAGTCGGGGTGGATGCCAGTCTTCATCAGGACTTCCTTGTTGCGTGTCGTGTTCGGTCGTGTCCGCGCCGGTCGGCGTGAGGACGGAAAGCTTTCGGCCCGACGGGGCCAGCTATCGAGTTTAGCAGATGGCCGGGCGGCCCGCGGTCATTCGCCCGACGTGGCGCGAGCGGTGTACCGGCCGTCGGTCTCGCTGAGTTCGACCTCGATGCCGAAGGTCGTGCTCAGGTTCTCGGACGTCAGCACGTCCTCGATGGGCCCGTGCGCGGCGATCCTGCCCTCCGCGAGCAGGAGCGCGCGGTTGAAGCCCTGGGGGATCTCCTCCACGTGGTGCGTCACCATGACGATGGCGGGCGACTTCGGGTCGCTGGCGTAGCCGCCGAGCAGCTTGACCAGCTCCTCACGCCCGCCGAGATCGAGGCTCGCCGCGGGCTCGTCCAGCAGCAGGATCTCGGGGTCGGTCATGACCGAGCGTGCGATCTGCACGCGCTTCTGCTCGCCGTCGGAGAGGCTGCCGAAGGTGCGGTCCGCGAGGTGGTCGAGGTGCCACTCGGCGAGCACCCGGCGCGCGCGGCGCTCGTCGATCTCCTCGTACAGCTCGTTCCAGCGGCCGGTCACCGCGTAGGCGGCGGTCATCACGACATCGAGGACGCGCTCGTTGCGCGGGATGCGCCGGGCCAGCGCGCTGGACGCGAAACCGAGCAGCGGCCGCAACTCGGCCAGATCGGTGTGGCCCACCGATTCACCGAGAACCACGGCCTCGCCCGAGCTGGGGTGGAGCGCGGCTGCGGCGATCTGCAGCAGCGTCGTCTTCCCGGCGCCGTTCCGGCCCAGGATGACCCACCGCTCATCCGGCTCGACCGTCCAGTCGATTCCCTGGAGGACGGGGTTGCCGTCCCGGACAACGGACACGTCGGAAAGTCGGATAACGCTGTCGGCCATGTCGTCCAGCCTACCTGCGCCCGGCAGCCATCAGTGACGATTGGCCAGTGAGCGGTACACGTCTCTGGTCTGCTCGGCGATGGTCGTCCAGCTGAAGGAGTTCTCGGCGCGCTCGCGCCCCACACGGCCCATCTCGGCGGCTCGCTCGGGGTCGCTCACGACCTCGATGAGGGCCTCCGCCAGGTCCTCCACGAAGCGCTCCGGGTCGGTCGGCGTGCCCGTGCCGTCCTGGAGCTGCTGGATGGGCACGAGCCGGCCGGTCACGCCGTCCACGATGACCTCGGGGATGCCGCCGGTCGCCGTTCCGACCACCGGAAGCCCGCAGGCCATCGCCTCCAGGTTCACGATGCCGAGCGGCTCGTAGATGGACGGGCAGACGAAGACGGTGGATGCCGTGAGCGCGATCCGCAGCTCGTCGTTCGGGAGGAGGCGGTCGATCCACACGACGCCGTCGCGCTCGGTCTGGAGCTGCTCCACCAGGCCCGTGACCTCGGCGAGGATCTCGGGGGTGTCGGGGGCGCCCGCGCACAGGATGATCTGCACCTCGGGAGGCAGCCGGCGCACCGCGCGCAGCAGGTACGGCAGGCCCTTCTGGCGGGTGATGCGACCGACGAAGATGACGGCGGGACGCTCCGGGTCGATCCCGAGCGCGCGAGCCCGCTCGTCGTCGCGCAGCGGCTGCCAGCGCTCCAGGTCGATGCCGTTGTAGATGGTGACGACCTTGGTCGGGTCGAGCGCCGGGTACGAGGCCAGGATGTCGCGCCGCATCCCCTCGCTCACCGCGATCACGGTGTCGGCGGACTCGAAGGCGGTCTTCTCGATCCAGCTGGACACGCGGTAGCCGCCGCCCAGCTGCTCGGCCTTCCACGGGCGCAACGGCTCCAGGCTGTGGGCGGTGACGACATGGGGGACGCCGTGCAGCAGCTTCGCCAGGTGACCGCCGCCGTTCGCATACCAGGTGTGCGAATGGACGACATCCGCTCCCCCGCAGTCCTGCGCCATCTGCAGGTCGACGCCCAGCGTGGCGAGGGCTCCGTTGGCGTCGGCGAGCTCCGCCGGAACGCGGTACGACGCGGTGTCCGGCTCGTCGCGCGGCTCGCCGAACGCGCGCACGATCACCTCGGTGTCGGCACGGAGAGCCCGCACCAGCTCGGTCACGTGCACCCCGGCTCCGCCATAGATGTCCGGTGGGTACTCCCGAGTGAGCAGGTCGACGCGCATGACCGAAACGCTAGTACAGGGATCACTTCGCCTCTACTGTTATGGACATGGCACCAGGCAAGAAGATCTTCGGCATCGTCCTCGCGGGCGGAGAGGGCAAGCGGCTGATGCCGTTGACGGCGGACCGGGCGAAGCCCGCCGTCCCGTTCGGCGGGCAGTACCGCCTCATCGACTTCGCCCTCTCGAATCTGATCAACTCGCAGCTGCGCCAGATCGTCGTGCTGACCCAGTACAAGTCGCACAGCCTCGACCGGCACGTCTCCCAGACCTGGCGCCTCGACGGAATCACGAACTCGTACATCGCCTCGGTGCCCGCGCAGCAGCGGCTCGGCAAGCGGTGGTTCAGCGGGTCGGCGGACGCCATCCTGCAGAGCCTCAACCTGCTCCGGGACGAGAAGCCGGACATCGTCGTCGTCGTCGGCGCGGACCACGTCTACCGGATGGACTTCGGCCAGATGATCCAGGCGCACATCGACTCCGGGGCACCCGCCACCGTGGCCGCGATCCGGCAGCCGATCGGGCTCGCCGACCAGTTCGGCGTCATCGAGGTGGAGGCCGACCGCCCGTCGCGCATCGCGGCATTCCGCGAGAAGCCCACCGACCCGATCGGCCTCCCCGACTCCCCGAACGAGGTGCTCGCCTCCATGGGCAACTACGTGTTCGACGCCGACGCGCTCATCGACGCGGTGGTGCGGGACGGCGACCGGCCGGACTCCAACCACGACATGGGCGGCGACATCATCCCCGACTTCGTCGCGCGGAACGAGGCGGCGGTCTACGACTTCAGCAACAACGACGTCCCGGGATCGACGGATCGCGACCGCTACTACTGGCGGGATGTGGGGACGATCGACTCGTTCTTCGAGGCCCACCAGGACCTCATCTCGGCGCTCCCGGTCTTCAACCTCTACAACAACCGCTGGCCGATCTTCAGCCAGGTCGTCAACTCGCCGCCCGCGAAGATCGTGCGGGACGGCCGCGGCGCGCTCGGCACGACCATCGACTCCATCGTGTCGCTCGGCTCGGTCATCTCGGGCGCGCACCTCGAGCGCAGCGTGCTCGGGCCGTGGGCCAAGGTCGACTCCGGAGCCAAGGTGATCGACTCGGTCGTCTTCGAGCGCGCCATCATCGAGCCGAATGCGTTCGTCGGCCGCGCCATCCTGGACAAGGATGTGGTGGTCGCCGAGGGTGCTCAGATCGGCGTCGACCCGGATCGAGACCGCGCCCGCGGCTTCACCGTCACGGAGTCCGGCATCACCGTCGTCGGCAAGGGTGTGCACGTCGTTCCATGAGCGGCTCGCCCGATAGCACGTCGACCTCCGGTGCGGCGTCCGTCCTCGTCGTGCTCGACGCCGACTCCACGCTGCTTCAGGACGAGGTCATCGAGCTTCTCGCCGAAGAGGCCGGCTCGCGCACCGAGGTCGCCGAGATCACCGAGCGCGCGATGCGCGGGGAGCTCGACTTCGAGCGGAGCCTGCGCGAGCGGGTCCGCACGCTGCGGGGGCTCCCGGCGTCGGTGTTCCAGCATGTCGGCGAACGCATCCGGGTGACGGATGGTGTGCCGGAGCTCGTGACGGGCGTCCAGGCGGCCGGCGGCGTCGTCGGTGTCGTGTCCGGCGGCTTCCACGAACTGCTGGACCCCATCGGCGAGCGGCTGGGGCTCGATCACTGGCGCGCGAACCGTCTGGTGGTACGGGATGGGCGGCTCACCGGCGAGGTCGACGGTCCGGTGATCGACGCGGCCGCCAAGGCGCAGGCGCTGCTGTTCTGGGCGGCCGCCGCGGGCGTGCATCTGCGGCAGACGGTCGCCATCGGAGACGGGGCGAACGACCTCCGCATGATGGCGGAGGCCGGCCTCGCTGTCGCCTTCAACGCCAAGCCGAAGGTCCGCGCCGAGGCCGACCTGGTCATCGACCGCCCCGACCTCTCCCAGGTGCTCCCCCTCCTCGGCCTCCGCGGCTGAGCGTCAGTGGCCCATCCCGAGGCCGCCGTCGACCGGGATGACCGCACCCGAGATGTAGCCGGCGTCGTCGCCCGCGATCCACGTGACGACCTTCGCGACCTCGGTCGGGGACGCGAAACGGCCGGCCGGGATGCTCTTCTTGTACTCGGCCTGCTGCGCCTCGGGAAGCGCGGCCGTCATGTCGGTCTCGATGAAGCCGGGCGCGACGACGTTCGCCGTGATCCCGCGGGCGCCGAGCTCCCGCGTGATCGACCGGGCCATGCCGACGAGGCCTGCCTTGGATGCGGCGTAATTGACCTGGCCGGCGCCGCCGAACAGGCCGACGACGCTCGAGATCAGGACGATGCGGCCGAACCGCGCCTTCAGCATCCCCTTGTTCGCGCGCTTCACGACGCGGAACGCACCGCCGAGATTCGTCTCGATCACCGAGTCGAACTCCTCGTCGGTCATCCGCATGAGGAGGGTGTCCTTGGTGATGCCCGCGTTGGCGACCACGACCTCCACCGGGCCGAGCTTCTCCTCCACCTCGACGAATGCGGCGTCGACGGAGGCGGCGTCGGTCACGTCCGCACGGACCGTGAGCGAGCCCTCCGGGCCCTCGCCGGAACGCGCGGTGACCGCGACGCGGTGCCCCTGGGCGACGAACTCCTCGGCGATGGCGAAGCCGATCCCCCGGTTGCCTCCGGTGACGAGGACGGTGCGTGGCGTGGTCATGCGCTTCCCTTCAGGAAATACTGTTTTCTTCGGATTCGACCCACGCGGGGTCACGGCCAAGTTTATGGACGTACGCTGGACTCAACGCACATGAAGAAGCCCTCAGCACCGTCGATCACGAGTCTCCCCCTCTCCCCCGATGAGGAGCGACGGCACCGGATGATCAAGTATTCGGTGGCCATGGGCGTCCGCGTGCTCTGCCTGATCCTCGCGGTCATCGTGCCGGGATGGTGGGCCGCCGTCCCCCTCGTCGCCGCCGTCTTCCTGCCCTACTTCGCCGTGGTGATCGCCAACGTCTCCGTGGAGCAGGGCCGGACCGACGTCCAGCGTCCAGGCGGTATCGTTCCTCTGACGCCTCCACCCGCGAGGCCACGTGAGGACGACCGGGAGGGCCAGTGATCGGGATGGGCGAGCCCGCGCCGCTGACCTGTTCGCGCGCCGGCTGCCGGGAGACCGCGTCGTGGCGCATCGAGTGGCGCAACCCCCGCATCCACTCGGAGGACCGCGTCAAGGTGTGGCTGGCGTGCGACGAGCACGTGGAGTTCCTCCGTGAGTTCCTGGCGGCGCGCGACTTCCCGCTCCGCGTCGTATCCGCGGACGCTCCGGACAACGCGAGGACGATCGCGTGACCGCATCCAGACCCTCGGGCTGGCGGTTCGCTTTCTCGCGCCGCTGGCTGGGCTACCTCGCCTTCGCGATCGCGTTCGCCATCGCCTGCGGCTTCCTCTCCAACTGGCAGCTCGCTCGCAGCAAGGAAGCTGCGGCGGCGAACGCCCTGGTGACCGCCAACTTCGACTCGAAGCCCGCGCCGCTGACCGACGAACTGGCGACGCTCGGCTCGTACGCACCCACGCAGGAGTGGAAGCGCGTGACGGTGACCGGGACGTACGAGCGCGATCAGCAGCTGCTGGCCCGCAACCGTCCGTTCAACGGAAACCCCGGCTTCGAAGTACTCACCCCGCTCCGCACGGCCGACGGTTCCCTGTTCATCGTGGACCGTGGATGGGTCCCCACCGGAAGCACGACGGACGCACCGGACCACGTCCCGGCAGCACCCGCGGGCACGGTGACCGTGGTCGCGCGGCTCAAGGGCAGCGAGCCGGCCATCCCCGGACGCTCCGCCACCGGCGATCAGGTGGGAACCATCCAACTCTCCGTCGTGAAGCAGAAGCTGGGCGGCGCCGACGTCTACACCGGCGCGTACGGACTCCTCGACACCGAGGACCCCGCGCCCGCCACCGCCCCGACGCCGACCGTCACTGCTCCCCCGACGCAGGATGAGGGACTGCACTGGTCGTACATGATTCAGTGGATCATCTTCGCGCTGATCGGCTTCTTCGGTCTCGCCTATGCGCTGGTCACGGAGTATCGCAAGCTCAACTCGGACGACCCCGCCGAGAAAGCGCGCGCGGCCGAGCGGGAGCGCCGTCGCCGCGCCAAGCGGACGGACGCCGACGTCGAGGACGAGCTGCTCGACGTCTCGCGCTGACAGCCCGAGTGCGCGGCCACGGCAGCGCGGGCGGCGTCGGCGTGCTAGTGTTCAGCCGATCGTGTTCGACCGGCAGGAGGTGAGACCCATGTTCCCAGCATCACCAGTGGGCGCTCCCCTGCAGTCCACGATCGCGCGACTGAAGTAGTCGCCACCGGGAGCGCCCGAACGCATCGCGCGAAAGGCGACTCCCATGAACACACCTTCTTCACCCCTGCACTCCCCCATTCCCGCATCCCCTCGGGATCGTGCGCTCGTCCTCGGCGGCGGCGGCTCCACCGGCAACGCCTGGCTGATCGGCGTCGTCGCCGGTCTGTACGAAGCCGGAGTGGATGTGACGGCTCCCGATCTCACGATCGGCACCTCCGCCGGCTCCACCGCGGCCGCCGGTATCGCCGACGCGACCCCGGCGGATCTGTACGCCGCGGCGCTGACGCTGCCCAGCCGGGCGCAGACCGCGCCCGCGGCGAGCGGGGCGAGCCAGCGCGGCGCCGCACCCGTGGTGAACCACCTCGAGCGGCTGACCTCGCTGATAGCCGCGTCCACGGACGCAGCCGACTATCGTCGTCGGCTGTGCGCCTCAGCGCTCGAGCTGGATGCCGCGTCCGACGGCTCGTGGTCGGAGCGGTGGCGCTCCACCGTCGCTGCCCGGCTGCCCCGCCAGGAGTGGCCCGACCGGCGGATCCAGATCACCGCGGTCGACGCCCGCACCAGCGAGCCGGTCGTGTTCGACCGGGACAGCGGCGTCGGCCTGGCGGACGCGATCGCGGCGAGTTGCTCCAGCGGGCTGCCGTACCGGATCGGGGACGAGCGCTACCTGGACGGCGGGTTCCGCGCGAACGCGGAGAACGCCGACCTGGCGGCCGGCTACGCCCGCGTGCTCGTGATGTCGCCGTTCGGGGGCCGCTCGCTGACCCCGGCGGCGTGGGGCACCGACCTCGCGGCGCAGGTCGCCGGTCTGCGCGCCTCCGGCAGCCACGTGGAGACCGTCGTCCCGGATGAGGACTCCGAGCACCTGTTCGGCCCGAACGGCATGGACATCACCCTGCGCCCTGCCGCCGCCCGCGCCGGCTACGCCCAGGCCGCATCCCTCGCCGCGCGCCTGTCGCCCTCCTGGACCTGACCGACCCGTAGCCCGCGAGCACAGGGAAATTGTTGCCCAGAGCCACTCTCGGCAACATTTTTCCTGTGCTCGGCGGCTGGCTAGGCGAGGGAGATGAGGTCGAGGTAGTCGCGGTTCCAGTGGTCCTCGACGCCGTCGGGGAGGATGAGGACGCGCTCGGGGTTCAGGGCCTCTACCGCTCCCTCGTCGTGGCTGACCAGGACGACCGCGCCCTCGTAGTGCGCCAGCGCATCCAGGATCTCTTCCCGGCTGGCCGGGTCGAGGTTGTTCGTGGGCTCGTCGAGCAGCAGGACGTTCGCCCCCGAGACGACGATCATCGCCAGCGCGAGCCGCGTCTTCTCTCCACCGGACAGGACGCCGGCCGGCTTGTGCGCGTCGTCCCCCGTGAACAGGAAGGAGCCCAGCACCTTCCGGGCCTCCATCTCGGTGAGCGACGGGGACGACGACACCATGTTCTGCAGCACCGAGCGCTCGACGTCGATCGTCTCGTGCTCCTGCGCGTAGTAGCCGATCCGGAGGCCGTGACCGGGTTCCACCTGGCCGGTGTCGGGCCGGTCGACTCCCGCGAGCATCCGGAGCAGCGTGGTCTTGCCCGCGCCGTTCAGGCCGAGCACGACGACCTTCGATCCACGGTCGATGGCGATGTCGACGGCCGTGAAGATCTCCAGCGAGCCGTAGCTCTTGGAGAGGTCGCTCGCCTGCAGCGGGGTGCGGCCGCACGGCGCCGGCGTGGGGAAGCGCAGCTTCGCCACCCGGTCGGCCTGGCGCACGTCGTCCAGCCCGGCCAGCAGCTTCTCGGCCCGCGCCACCATCTGGTGAGCCGCGGCCGCCTTGCTCGCTTTGGCGCCGAAGCGTGCCGCCTGGAGCTGGAGTGCTCCCGCCTTCTTCTCGGCGTTCGCGCGCTCCTTCTTGCGGCGCTCCTCGTCGGCCGCCCGCTGGCGCTGGTAGTGCTTCCAGCCCATGTTGTAGACGTCGATCGCCTGCCGGTTCGCGTCCAGGTAGAACACCCGGTTGACCGTCTCGCCCACGAGCTCGACATCGTGTGAGATCACGATGAAGCCGCCGGTGTAGTTCTTGAGGAACTCGCGGAGCCAGATCACCGAGTCGGCGTCGAGGTGGTTGGTGGGCTCGTCGAGGATCATGGTGCGCGCATCCGAGAACAGGATGCGCGCCAGCTCGATGCGACGGCGCTGGCCGCCCGACAGCGTCTTCAGGGGCTGGTCGAGGATGCGGTCAGGCAGGTTGAGGTTCGAGGCGATGGATGCCGCTTCGGCCTCGGCCGCGTAACCGCCGAGCAGGTGGAACCGCTCCTCCAGCCGGCCGTAGGTCTTCATCGCGGCTTCGGAGACGGCGGTATCGCTGCTCGCCATGTCGTGGGTCGCCTGCTGCATCCCGAGCACGATGGAGCCGAGCCCGCGGGCGTCCAGGATGCGCGTACGCGCCAAGTCGTCGAGGTTGCCGGAGCGCGGGTCCTGCGGCAGGTAGCCGAGCTCGCCCGAGCGGTCGACGGTTCCCGCGTTCGGCAGGAGGTCGCCGGCGAGCACCTTGGTGAGCGTCGTCTTCCCGGCGCCGTTGCGCCCGACGAGGCCGATCTTGTCGCCGTCGGCGACGCGGAAGCTCACGTCCTCCATGAGGAGGCGCGCGCCGACGCGCAGTTCGAGGCCGTGGACGGCAAGCACTAGTAGTCCGTTCGTTCAGAAGCCATCCGCTCCTCGATCAATCCGGCGACGCGCCGAGCGCGCGCAGATTAATCGAGGAACGGATGGCTGGGAAGGTAAGTCAGATGGCGAAGCCGAGGGCGCGCATCATGTCGCGGCCGTCGTCGGTGATCCGCTCCGGACCCCACGGCGGCATCCACACCCAGTTGATGCGGAACGCCTCGACGATGCCGTCGAGGCTCTCGGCGGTCTGCTCCTCCAGCACATCGGTGAGGGGGCAGCCGGCACTGGTCAGCGTCATCGAGATGATGAGCGCGTTGTTCTCGTCGTCCCAGGCCAGATCGTAGATGAGACCGAGGTCGACGACGTTGATCCCGAGTTCGGGATCCATGACGTCTTTCAGCGCCTCCTCGACCTGGTCGAAGAGCGCGGGGCTCAGCGTGGCGGGCATGTTGGGATTCTACCTCTCGGTCCTCAGGACTCGGTGGGTGCGGCGGCGGCCAGCTCGGCGGCGGATGCCGATGCGGGCTCGGGGGCGTCGACGTAGCGGTCGTAGCCCTCCTCCTCCAGGCGGTCGGCGAGCTCGGGACCACCCTGCTCGGCGATCCGGCCGGCGACGAACACGTGCACGAAGTCCGGCTTGATGTAGCGCAGGATGCGCGTGTAGTGCGTGATCAGGAGGATGCCGAGGCCGGTGTTCGCCTTGGCGCGGTTCACGCCCTCCGACACGATCTTCAGCGCGTCGACGTCGAGACCGGAGTCGGTCTCGTCGAGCACGGCGAACTTCGGCTTGAGGAGTTCGAGCTGCAGGATCTCGTTGCGCTTCTTCTCGCCGCCCGAGAAGCCCTCGTTGACGTTGCGCTCGGCGAAGGAGGAGTCCATCCGGAGCGCGCTCATCGACTCGCGCACGTCCTTGACCCAGCTGCGGATCGAGGGCGCCTGGCCGTCGATCGCGGTCTTGGCAGTGCGAAGGAAGTTCGTGTTGGTCACGCCCGGGATCTCGACCGGGTACTGCATCGCCAGGAAGAGGCCGGCGCGAGCGCGCTCGTCGACGGTCATCGCGAGCACGTCGGCGCCGTCGAGCGTGATGGTGCCCTGCGTGACGGTGTACTTGGGGTGGCCGGCGATCGTGTAGGCGAGCGTGGACTTGCCGGAGCCGTTCGGGCCCATGATCGCGTGGATCTCACCCTCGTTGATGGTGAGGTCGACGCCGTTCAGGATGGGCTTGGTGCCCTGGTCCGTCTCGACGGTGACGTGGAGGTCGCGGATCTCGAGGACTGACATGGTTACTTGGTCTCTTTCGGAACGCTGGGGTCGATGTAGACGTCTCCGTCGATGATCTCGACGGAGAAGACGGGAACCGGCTCGTAGGCCGGGAGGTTGAGGGGCTTGCCGGTGACCAGCGAGAACTGGGAGCCGTGCGCCCAGCACTCGAGGGTCTCGTCCTCGACGAAGCCTTCGGACAGCGAGATCTCGCCGTGCGTGCAGGTGTCGCCGATGGCGTGGATGGTGCCGGCCGAGTCTTTGACGACCGCGATCGGGACGCCGTCGAGCACCACGCGTGTTGCCTGGTTCTCGACGAGTTCTGCGACGGCCGCGGCGCGCTGGCCCGCCATCAGCGCCCTGCCCCGACGGGAGTCGCCTGCAGCTCGTCCTCGATCTTGGCCTGCAGCCGCTCCTGGAGCGCCGGCGAGCCGATCTGCTGCACGATCTCCGACAGGAAGCCGCGCACGACCAGGCGGCGCGCCTCGTCCTCGGTGATCCCGCGGGACTGCAGGTAGAACAGCTGCTCGTCGTCGAAGCGACCCGTCGCGCTCGCGTGACCGGCTCCGACGATGTCGCCGGTCTCGATCTCGAGGTTCGGGACGGAATCGGCGCGCGCGCCGTCGGTGAGGACGAGGTTGCGGTTCTGCTCGTAGGTGTCGGTGCCGACGGCCTTCGGGCCGATCAGGACGTCGCCGATCCAGACTGCGCGAGCGCCAACGCCCTGGAGCGCGCCCTTGTAGGTCACGCGGCTGCGGGTCTCGGGGCCGTCGTGGAAGACGTAGACCTGCTGCTCGAGGTGCTGCGACGCGTCCGCGAAGTAGGCGCCGAGCAGTTCGGCGTTCGAGCGCGCGCCGCCGAGGTGGACCGACGGGTTGAGGCGGACGACAGCGCCACCGAGGGTGACGGCGACATGCTTGAGGCGCGCACCCTCCGCCAGCTCGGCGAAGTGGGCCGCCACGTGGAGTGCGTCATCGTCCCACTCCTGAAGAGAGACGACCGTGAGGTCGGCGTCCTTCCCGAGCACGAACTCGACGTTCTCCGTCAGGTGAGCCGGACCGGTGTTCTGCAGGATCAACGTCGCGACGGCGCCAGGAGCGACCTCGACGATCGTGTGCGCGGCGCGCGGTGCACCGCCCAGCGCGGAGCGCGCGAGCGTGATCTCGCGGTGGTCGCCGTCACTGCCGTCGGCGCCGCGGTCGGCGCTGATGCTCACCAGGAGCGCCTGCTCGAACGCCGTCCAGGCGTTGGCGGAGGCCCGATCCTCCGGCTTGCCCGCCGAACCGATACGCGAGTCGCCGCGGCCGACCCACAGCGTGGAGAAGCCCGTCGCGCCGGTCACGTCGTAGGCGTACGTCGAACCGTCGAGCTCGCCCGCGGTCAGCTCCTGGATGCGCGCGACCGGCGTGTACTTCCACATCGGCTCGCGTCCGGTCACGGCCGGGAAGTCCGTCACCTCGGTCGAGGTGAACCGGCCAGAACGGGTCTGGACGGGGACAGGCGCGCGCAGGTGCGTCGGAGCCGGCGCGGCCGTCTCGGTCGGGGACTGGGCGGTCTGCGTCTGCTGGGTCTGCGTCATCCCACGGAGCCTTCCATGCCCATCTCGATGAGCTTGTTGAGTTCGAGTGCGTACTCCATCGGGAGTTCCCGCGCGATCGGCTCGATGAAGCCGCGGACGATCATGGCCATGGCCTCGTCCTCCGGCATGCCGCGGGACATCAGGTAGAAGAGCTGCTCCTCGCTGACCCGCGACACGGTGGCCTCGTGGCCGAGCTGGACGTCGTCCACCCGGATGTCGATCGCGGGGTAGGTGTCGGAGCGCGAGATCGTGTCGACCAGTAGCGCGTCGCAGCGCACGGTGTTGGCGGAGTGGTGCGCGTTCGCGTCCATCCGCACCTCGCCGCGGTACCCGGCACGTCCGCCGCCGCGGGCGATCGACTTGGAGACGATCGACGACTGCGTGTACGGCGCCATGTGGATCATCTTGGCGCCCGCATCCTGGTGCTGGCCCGGGCCGGCGAAGGCGACGGAGAGGGTCTCGCCCTTGGCGCGCTCGCCCATCAGGTAGATCGACGGGTACTTCATCGTGACCTTGGAGCCGATGTTGCCGTCGATCCACTCCATCGTCGCGCCCTCGGCCGCGGTGGCCCGCTTGGTGACGAGGTTGTAGACGTTGTTGGACCAGTTCTGGATGGTCGTGTAGCGCACGCGGGCGTTCTTCTTCACGATGATCTCGACGACCGCGGAGTGCAGCGAGTCGGACTTGTAGATCGGCGCGGTGCAGCCCTCGATGTAGTGGACGTAGCTGCCCTCGTCGGCGATGATCAGCGTCCGCTCGAACTGGCCCATGTTCTCCGTGTTGATGCGGAAGTAGGCCTGCAGCGGGATATCGACGTGGACACCCGGAGGCACGTAGACGAAGGAGCCGCCGGACCAGACGGCCGAGTTGAGGGCGGCGAACTTGTTGTCACCGCTCGGGATGACAGTGCCGAAGTACTCCTCGAAGAACTCGGGGTGCTCGCGGAGGGCCGTGTCGGTGTCCATGAAGATCACGCCCTGGGCTTCGAGCTCCGCGTTGATCTGGTGATACACGACCTCGGACTCGTACTGCGCCGCGACTCCGGCGACGAGGCGCTGCCGCTCCGCCTCCGGGATGCCGAGCTTCTCGTACGTGTTCTTGATGTCGTCGGGCAGGTCTTCCCAGGTCTGGGCCTGCTTCTCGGTGGAGCGGACGAAGTACTTGATGTTGTCGAAGTCGATCTCCGACAGGTCGGCACCCCAGGTCGGCATCGGCTTGCGCTCGAAGAGCTGGAGGGCCTTCAGGCGGCGCTGGAGCATCCACTCGGGTTCGTTCTTCAGCCCCGAGATGTCGCTCACCACCTGCGGAGAGAGGCCGCGGCGCGCGGACGCACCGGCAGCGTCGGAATCCGCCCAGCCGAACTCATACTGCCCCAATGAGGCGAGCTCGGGCCGATCGATCAGGATGTCTGACATATCTACCTCGTTTCCTTCCACTCGTAACCGGATATCAGTCCGGCCCATTCCCCTTTTCTGTGCACGGCTCACGGCGGGCAGTTCGAGGTTCGTGGTTGTGCGGGTGGCAGTGTGTGCGTACTAACACCGTGTGTACCAACACGCGCGTACCTAAACTGTTCGAAGACACGGGCCGCGATGCCTCGGCCAAGGGCGGAGAAACCGCCCGACGGCACGCGCACGGGGGCGCGTTCTTCGAACCCACCAATTCTACAGGTGCCGCGCGGTAAAAGTAGAGGCGCGGCTGCGCGTTGCCCGAGTATCCGCACCCCGACACCGGTTTCAGCACCGAGGAAGACCGAGACATGAAGCGCATCATCGCCTGGCTGCCCGACCATCTGGACAGGCGGACCCGTGTCGTCGCCTGGATCTACCTGGCCGCTCAGGTGCTGCTGGTCGCCACAGGAGGCGCGGTGCGCCTGACCTCCAGCGGCCTCGGCTGCCCGACCTGGCCGAAGTGCACGGCGGATTCCCTGGTCAACACGCCCGAGATGGGCATCCACGGCGTCATCGAGTTCGGGAACCGCGTCCTCGGCGGCGTCCTGGCCCTCCTCGCGATCGTCGCCTTCCTCCAGGTCGTCAAGCTCTACCGCACGCGCCGCGACCTGTTCTGGCTCGCGCTCGTCGCCGGCCTCGGCGTCCCGTTCCAGGCCGTCCTCGGCGGCATCACCGTCCTGACCGGGCTCACCTGGTGGGTGGTCGGGATGCACTTCGTCACGTCGATCGTCCTGGTCGCGCTGACGACCTCGTACCTGGTGCGCGTGTACGCGGTTCCCGGCCCACGTGTCCGTGCGGTCCCGGGATGGTTCGCCGTCGTGGCGTGGATCACGAGCGTCGTCGTGCTGGTCACCATCCTCGTCGGCATCGTCACCACCGGGGCGGGCCCGCACGCGGGCGACTCCAAGACCCCGCGCAGCGGACTGAACCCCGAGATCCTGCAGCATGTGCACGCGATCCCGGCCTACGTCACCTTCGCGCTCACCCTGGTGCTCGTGGTCGGGTCGTTCCGGTACCGGACGACGCCGGTGCACCGCTTCACGCAGTACCTGCTCGCCGTGGAGGTGCTGCAGATCGCGGTGGGACTCATCCAGGCGAACACCGGGCTGCCCGGCATCCTCGTCGGGCTCCACATGACCTTGGCGGCGCTGCTGGCCGCCTGCATGACGGCGATCATGCTGTCGCTCACGGCGCCGGTGGAGCGGATGACCCCGCAGACCGACTCAACCGCGCGCGTGGTCGCGGCGTAGGGTCCCGACGCGCGCCTCGCGCAGTTCGCCGTGCAGCTCGACCGTGGTCCGGATCCCTTCGCTGAACCCGAAACCCGCCGCGACGGCGAGGCGTCTGCTCGCGTCGTTGCCCGGCACGTACTCCCAGTTCAGCCGGTCGAAGCCCAGCCCCGCGGAGTCGAGCGCGTAGCCGGAGACCGCTACGAGCGCCTCGCGCATGTAGCCGTTGCCACGCGCCCACGGGCCCGACCAGCAGCCGAGCGAGGCGGAGCCCGCGCGGTCGTCGCGGCGGACCTCCAGCGCGCCGAGCAGGCGGCCGCCCTCACGGAGGTGCAGTCCCCAGACGGTGTACCGGCGGCTGGCGATGCCGTGCGGGCAGTACGAACGCACGAAGAACTCGGCGCTCTCGCGCAGGTAGGGGGTGGGCAGCGGCACCCAGGCCTGAGTCTCGGGATCCTGGCACGCCTCCAGCACGTCCGGGATGTCGTCCTCCGTCGGCGGACCGAGGACGAGTCGCGCGGTCGCCAGGTGGGAGGTCAGCAACGGTGCCGTCATGCGCACATGCTAGGGGTGCGCGGGGGTCTACGGCACGCCCTGGACCGGATCATGCCGGCCCGGTCGTCAGAACGGGAGCAGCGGGTCGATCGCGACGGCGAGGAAGATCAGTGTGAGGTAGGCGATCGAGCCGTGGAAGACGCGCATCGGCGACACCGCCTCGTGGCGGATCGCCAGGTTGTAGAGGCGGTGCGACTCGTACAGGAACCAGCCTCCGGCGACCAGCGAGACGGCGATGTACAGCAGGCCCATGTCGGCTACGGGGATCAGCAGCAGCGAGCAGGCGACCATCGCCCACGCGTACAGGATGACCTGGAGACCGACGACGGCGCGGCCCCGCACCACGGCGAGCATGGGGACACCCGCCTCCTGGTAGTCGGAGCGGTACTTCATCGACAGCGGCCAGTAGTGCGGCGGTGTCCAGAGGAAGATGATCCCGAACAGGATGAACGGTGCCCAGTCGAGCGAGCCCGTCACCGCGGCCCAGCCGATCAGCACCGGCATGCATCCGGCGACGCCGCCCCAGACGATGTTCTGCGGGGTCCGGCGCTTGAGAATCAGCGTGTAGAAGACGACGTAGAGCAGGATGGCCGCGACGGACAGCGCGGCGGCCAGCCAGTTCGTGAAGAAGCCGAGCACCAGCACCGATGCGATGCCCAGCGCCCAGGCGAACACGAGCGCCTCGCGGTCCGAGAGCTCGCCGGTGACCAGCGGGCGGTTCTTCGTGCGGCGCATCACGCGGTCGATGTCGCGGTCGATGTAACAGTTGAACGCGCCGGCCGAACCCGCACTCATGTACCCGCCGACGACCGTCGCGAGGACCAGCCAGAGGTTCGGGATGCCGTTCGCGGCGAGGATCATCGTCGGCACCGTCGTCACGAGAAGCAGCTCGACGACGCGCGGCTTGGTGAGGGCGACGTACGCCTTGACCTTGCGAGCGACGCCGATGCGGCCCGGTGCGACACGGCTCTCTACAGCGACGTCCATTGCTCCTCGGTGTTGTTCAGATGGGGTTGTTCAGATGCGCTCGGCGGATGGGTTCGAAACCCCGGGCAAGTCTACGGCACGTAGAGGCGGAGCCGGGCGGATACCCGCTGTACGCCTCTGGCACAACCGTCTGAGGGAACACCCCACGTTTCGTGCGTGTTACCTATACTTGGGAGTGCTCGCCAGCCGAAGCCCTGCCGGGGCCCGGCGCCGATGACGTCCACGGCGCGCACTACCTCAACCGGTGCGGGTTTCCCAACGACGACCCTCACCTATTTCTACGAAGGGTCAGTTTTCACGTGGCAGCACTGCAGTGGGATTCCATTGACAACAAGGCGGTAGACACGGCTCGCGTCCTCGCGGCCGATGCGGTGGAGAAGGTGGGCAACGGGCATCCCGGAACCGCCATGAGCCTGGCCCCCGCCGCCTACCTGCTCTTCCAGAAGGTGATGCGCCGCGACCCGCGCGACCAGCACTGGCTCGGCCGCGACCGGTTCATCCTGTCGGCCGGACACTCCTCGCTGACCCAGTACATCCAGCTCTATCTGGGCGGCTACGGTCTCGAGCTCGACGACCTGAAGAAGCTCCGCACCTGGGGCTCCCTCACCCCCGGCCACCCCGAGTACGGACACACCGACGGCGTGGAGATCACCACCGGACCACTCGGTCAGGGCATCTCCTCCGCCGTCGGTTTCGCTTATGCCCAGCGTTTCGAGCGCGGCCTGTTCGACCCGGACGCGGCCCCCGGCACGAGCCCCTTCGACCACCACATCTATGTGATCGCGTCGGACGGCGACCTCGAAGAGGGCGTCAGCTCGGAGGCGTCGTCGCTCGCCGGCCACCAGGAGCTCGGCAACCTCATCGCGATCTACGACAGCAACCAGATCTCGATCGAGGACGACACCGACATCGCCTTCACGGAGGACGTCAAGGCGCGCTACGAGGCGTACCACTGGGATGTCCAGGTCGTGGACTGGAAGAAGACCGGCGTCTACAAGGAGGACGTGGAGGAGCTCTTCACGGCCATCGAGAACGCCAAGGCCGTCACCGACAAGCCGTCGCTGATCATCCTGAAGACGATCATCGGCTGGCCGTCGCCGAAGAAGCAGAACACCGGCAAGATCCACGGATCGGCCCTCGGCGCCGACGAGCTGCGCGCCGTCAAGGAGGTGCTCGGCTTCGACCCGGAGCAGACCTTTGAGGTCGCCGACGAGGTGCTCGAGCGCACCCGCGGTGCGATCGAGCGCGGCGCCGAGGAGCGTGCCGAGTGGCAGAAGGGCTTCGACGCCTGGGCCGAGGCCAACCCCGAGCGCAAGCAGCTGCTCGACCGCCTGCTGTCCGGCGAGGCTCCCGAGCTCGAGAGCGTCCTGCCCGTCTTCGAGCCGGGCAAGGACGTCTCCACCCGCGCCGCCAGCGGCAAGGTGCTCAACGCCATCGCGCCGGCCATGCCGGAGCTGTGGGGCGGTTCCGCCGACCTCGCCGAGTCGAACAACACCACCATCGAGAGCGCCGCGTCGTTCGTCCCGAGCGAGCGGTCGACGCACGAGTGGACGGGCAACCCCTACGGGCGCGTGCTCCACTTCGGCATCCGCGAGCACGCGATGGCCGCGATCATCAACGGCATCGTCCTGCACGGACCGACCCGTCCGTTCGGCGGCACGTTCCTCATCTTCAGCGACTACCAGCGCCCGTCGCTGCGTCTCTCGGCGCTGATGAACATCCCGTCGATCTTCGTCTGGACGCACGACTCGGTCGCGCTCGGTGAGGACGGCCCGACGCACCAGCCGATCGAGCAGCTGTCGACGCTGCGCGCCATCCCGAACTTCTCGGTGGTGCGTCCCGGCGACGCGAACGAGGTCGCCTGGGCGTGGAAGACCATCCTGGAGCGCCGCAACGGCCCGGCCGGCATCGCGCTGACCCGCCAGAACATCCCGGTGTTCGAGCGCGGCGAGGGCGACGCCGAGGGCGACACCCTCGCGTCGGCGAAGAACGTCGCGAAGGGCGCGTACATCCTGGCCGAGGCGCCGGGTGGCACGCCGGACGTGATCTTCATCGCCACGGGGTCCGAAGTGCAGATCGCTCTCGAGGCCCGCGAGGTGCTGCGCGGCGAAGGCGTCAACGCCCGCGTCGTGTCCGCCCCGAGCCTGGAGTGGTTCGCCGAGCAGTCCGCCGAGTACCAGGAGCACGTGCTCCCGGCGGCGATCAAGGCCCGCGTCTCGATCGAGGCCGGCCTGGCGCTCGCCTGGGACAAGATCGTGGGCGACCACGGCCGCAGCGTGTCGATCGAGCACTTCGGTGCGTCGGCCGACTACAAGACGCTGTTCCGCGAGTTCGGTATGACCACCGAGCACGCCGTGTCCGCCGCGAAGGAATCGCTCGCGTCGCTCTGAGCGCGGGCAACGAGGAGATAAGAAGAAATGACCGACACCACTTCCACCACCCAGTCCCCCACGGCCGCGCTCTCCGCGGCGGGCGTCAGCATCTGGCTCGACGACCTCTCGCGTGAGCGCATCAACAGCGGCGGCCTGCAGAAGCTGATCGCCGAGAAGAACGTGGTCGGCGTGACCACCAACCCGACGATCTTCGCCGCGGCCCTCGCCAAGGGCGAGGCGTACGACGAGCAGGTCCGCGAGCTCGCCGCCGCGGGTGTGAGCGTCGACGAGGCGATCTTCGAGATCACCACCGACGACGTCGCCAAGGCCAGCGACATCTTCAGCGAGGTCTTCGAGGCGTCCGACGGCGTCGACGGCCGCGTCTCCATCGAGGTGGAGCCGGGCCTCGCGCACGACGCCGCGGCGACCGTGGAGACGGCCAAGAAGCTCAGGGCGAAGGTCGACAAGGACAACGTCATGATCAAGATCCCTGCGACCGTCGAGGGGATCGAGGCCATCGCCGACACCATCGCAGAGGGCATCAGCGTCAACGTGACGCTGATCTTCAGCCTCGAGCGCTACCGCCAGGTCATCGACGCCTACCTCACCGGCCTCGAGCGGGCCCAGGAGGCGGGCATCGACCTCTCCGGCATCCAGTCGGTCGCGTCGTTCTTCGTCTCGCGCGTCGACACCGAGGTGGACAAGCAGCTCTCGGCACTCGGCACCGACGAGGCGGAAGGCCTCAAGAGCAAGGCCGGCATCGCCAACGCGCGCCTCGCCTACCAGGTGTACGAGCAGGAGTTCGCCACCGACCGCGCCAAGCGCCTGGTCGAGGCCGGCGCCAACGAGCAGCGTCCGCTGTGGGCCTCCACCGGAGTGAAGGACCCGAGCCTCCCCGACACGCTGTACGTCGAGGCACTGGTCGCGCCCAACGTCGTGAACACGATGCCCGAGAAGACGCTCGACGCCACCTTCGACCACGGGAACATCACCGGAGACACCGTCACCGGGACCTACGCGGAGTCGCAGGCCGTGCTCGACAAGCTGGCCGAGCTCGGCATCAGCTACGACGAGGTCACCGCAACGCTCGAGCGCGAGGGCGTCGACAAGTTCAACGTGTCGTGGGGCGAGCTCGTCGAGACCGTGAAGAACGCCCTCGAAGGAGCGGCCAAGTGACCTTTCGCATCCATGTGACCGGTGCGGCGGCCGAGGCCGTCCGCACCGTGGTCCCGCAGCTGGTGGCCGACCGGGTCGCCTCGGGCATCACGGCGCAGGATCCGGCCCTCTGGGGCCCGGACGCCGAGGCCGAGGCAAGCAAGCGCCTGGGCTGGACCGAAGCGGTCGCGATCTCGCGGCCCCTCGTGGCCGAGATCGACGCGCTGCGCGGCGAGCTGCACGCCAAGGGCATCAACCACATCGTGCTGGGCGGCATGGGCGGCTCCTCGCTCGCGCCGGAGGTCATCACCCGCACCGCCGAGGCCGAGCTGACCGTGCTCGACTCGACCGACCCGGGCCAGGTGCTCGCCTCGCTGCGCGACCGGCTGGAGGCGACCGCCCTGGTCATCTCGTCCAAGTCGGGCTCGACGCTCGAGACGGACAGCCAGCGCCGCGTCTACGAGAAGTGGTTCCAGGACGCCGGCATCGACCCGCGCGAGCGCATCATCGTAGTCACCGACCCGGGGTCGCCGCTCGACCAGTCGGCACGTGAGGCGGGCTACCGCGTGTTCAACGCCGACCCGAACGTCGGCGGCCGGTACTCCGCGCTGACCGCGTTCGGCCTCGTGCCGTCGGGACTCGCCGGAGTGAACATCTCCGAGCTGCTCGACGAGGCGGAGGCGACCCAGATCGAGCTCGCCGTCGACAACGAGCAGAACCCCGGCCTGGTGCTCGGCGCCGCGATCGCCGGTACCAACCCGCTGAAGGACAAGCTGGGCATCGTCTCGGACGGCACCCACATCGTCGGTTTCGCCGACTGGGCCGAGCAGCTGATCGCCGAGTCCACCGGCAAGCAGGGCACGGGCCTCCTCCCGGTCGTTCTCGACACGCTGGCACCGGAGCTCGAGTCGAAGCCGGCCGACCTGCAGGTCGTGCGGCTCGTCGCCAATGCGGAGGCACACCACCTCTTCCCGGCCGACCGCCACGAGGGCGAGATCCTCGTCTCCGGAAGCCTCGGCGCCCAGCTGATCGTCTGGGAGTACGCCGTAGCGGTCGCCGGTCGCCTCCTGGGCATCAACCCGTTCGACCAGCCCGACGTGGAGGCCGCCAAGGTGGCCGCGCGCTCGCTGCTCGACAACCGCCCGGAGCCGGTCACACCGGCGTTCACCGCCGGTGGCATCGAGGTCCGCACCACGGGTTCGTTCCTCGGTTCGGCCACTACGCTCGACGCCGCTGTGGATGCGCTGCTCGCTCAGCTCGGCCCGGACGGCTACGTGTCGGTCCAGGCGTACGTCAACCGCATCGCCCTCCCCCAGCTCTCAGGCATCCGCGACCTGCTGGCGGCGAAGGCGGGACGGCCGGTCACCTTCGGGTGGGGCCCGCGCTTCCTGCACTCCACGGGTCAGTTCCACAAGGGCGGTCCCTCGGTCGGCGTGTTCCTGCAGATCACGGCGACGCCGTCCGAAGACCTCGAGATCCCCGGCCGCCCCTTCACCTTCGGGCAGCTCATCCAGGCACAGGCCGCCGGCGACGCCAGCGTGCTCGGCGAGCACGGCCGCCCGGTGCTGACCCTGACGCTCACGAACCCCGAGGCGGATGTCGTCTCGCTGTTCGAGGCCGTCAACTGAGTCCGAATAAGGAGACCAGTCACTTGTCACCGGTGGAAATCACTCCGGAGTTCAACCCGTTGCGGTTGCCCTCCGACCGCCGCCTCAACCGCATTGCGGGCCCCAGCAGCCTCATCATCTTCGGCGTGACAGGTGACCTGTCCCGCAAGAAGCTGATGCCCGCGGTGTACGACCTCGCGAACCGCGGCCTGCTGCCGCCCGGGTTCTCCCTCGTCGGGTTCGCCCGGCGCGACTGGGAGGACCAGGACTTCGAAAAGGTCGTCTACGACGCGGTCAAGCAGTACGCACGCACGCCGTTCGACGACGATGTGTGGCAGCAGCTCGCGCAGGGCATCCGCTTCGTTCCGGGAGAATTCGACGACGACGACGCTTTCCGACGTCTCAAGCAGACCGTCGAAGAGCTGGATGTGGAACGCGGCACCATGGGCAACCACGCGTTCTACCTGTCCATCCCGCCGAAGGCCTTCCCGATCGTCACGGAGCAGCTGAAGCGCTCCGGGCTGGCGGACCAGTCCGGCGACGGCTGGCGCCGCGTCGTCATCGAGAAGCCGTTCGGTCACGACCTGCAGTCGGCTCGCGAGCTGAACGCGGTCGTCGAGACCGTGTTCCCGCCGGACTCGGTGTTCCGGATCGACCACTACCTCGGCAAGGAGACGGTCCAGAACATCCTGGCGCTGCGCTTCGCCAACGAGCTGTACGAGCCGATCTGGAACGCGAACTACGTCGACCACGTGCAGATCACCATGGCGGAGGACATCGGCGTGGGCGGCCGTGCCGGCTACTACGACGGCATCGGGGCGGCGCGCGACGTCATCCAGAACCACCTGCTGCAGCTGCTCGCGCTCACGGCGATGGAGGAGCCCATCTCGTTCAACGCCGCGGACCTCCGCGCCGAGAAGGAGAAGGTGCTCGCCGCCGTCCGGCTGCCGAAGGACCTCTCGACCTCCACCGCCCGCGGCCAGTACGGCAGCGGCTGGCAGGGCGGCGAGAAGGTCGTCGGCTTCCTCGAGGAGGACGGGATGAATCCCCACTCCACGACCGAGACCTACGCGGCCATCAAGCTGGACATCGGCACCCGCCGCTGGGCCGGCGTCCCGTTCTACCTGCGCGCCGGCAAGCGCCTGGGCCGCCGCGTCACCGAGATCGCGGTCGTGTTCAAGCGTGCTCCCCAGCAGCTGTTCGCGGAATCGCAGACCAGCGCGCTCGGCCAGAACGCGCTCGTGATCCGCGTGCAGCCCGACGAAGGTGTGACCATCCGCTTCGGCTCGAAGGTCCCCGGCGCCGGTATGCAGGTGCGCGACGTGAGCATGGACTTCGGCTACGGCCACGCGTTCACGGAGGCCAGCCCCGAAGCGTACGAGCGACTCATCCTGGATGTGCTGCTCGGCGACCCGCCGCTGTTCCCCCGCCACGAGGAGGTCGAGCTCTCCTGGAAGATCCTCGACCCGATCGAGGACTTCTGGGCCACGCAGGGCCAGCCCGAGCAGTACCGCCCCGGAACCTGGGGCCCGAAGTCGGCTGACGAGCTGCTCGCTCGTGACGGCCGCGTCTGGAGGCGTCCATGATCGTCGATCTTCCCGCAACGACCGTCAGCAACATTTCGAAGGCGCTCGTCAAGATCCGCGAGGAGGGTGGAGCCGTTGCCCTGGGCCGCGTCCTCACCCTCATCATCGCCACCCACCTGGGGCAGGAGGAGGAGGCGATCGAGGCGGCTAACGACGCCTCCCGCGAGCACCCGATGCGCGTCATCGTCGTCTCGACCGACGACGACGGCGTCCACAAGGGCGACGAGGCACGCCTCGACGCCCAGATCCGCGTGGGCGGTGACGCGGGCGCCAGCGAGGTGATCGTGCTGCGCGCCTACGGCGAGACCGCCAGCGACGAGGAGGGACTGGTCACCGGCCTGCTCCTCCCCGACGCCCCGGTCGTGGTCTGGTGGCCGGGCATCGCGCCCGAGAAGGCGTCCACCTCGCCCCTCGGCCGCATCGCGACGCGCCGGATCACGGACGCGTCGGCTCAGCCGAACCCGCAGGACTTCCTGTTCCACCTGGGCCAGACGTACGCTCCCGGCGACACCGACTTCGCCTGGACCCGCCTGACCCTGTGGCGTGCACAGCTCGCCGCCGTCCTCGACCAGCCGCCCTACGAGCCCATCACGGGCGTCGACGTTGCGGGTGCCGCGGACTCCCCCTCGACGCTCCTCCTCGCCGCGTGGCTGCGGCTGCAGCTCCAGGTGCCGGTGAAGTACGACCTCGCCTCGCGCGCGATCGGCTCCGGCGGCATCCACGGGGTGAAGATGGAGCGGGCGTCCGGCGTCATCGAGCTCCAGCGCGAGGTCCCGAACGTCGCGCACCTCTCGCAGCCGGGACAGCCATCGCACGACCTGTCCCTGCCGCGCCGGAGCCTGCGTGACTGCCTCGCCGAAGAACTGCGTAGGCTGGACCCGGACGACCTCTACGGAGAGGTGATCACGAAGGGTCTCGCACTGCTGGAGACCTCAGACGAAGGAGCAGGCGCCAGGGCATGACGAACGAACGGCGGGTGCTCGTCCACCCCGACAAGGAAGCCCTTGCGGCATCGGTGGCGGCGCGTTTCCTCACCAAGACGATCGACATCCTCGACGACCTCGGCCGCGCGAACATCGCGCTGACCGGCGGAACGATGGGCATCGCGGTCCTGGAGGCGGTCAACTCCTCCCCCGCCCGCGACACCATCGACTGGTCGAAGGTGCACTTCTGGTGGGGCGACGAGCGGTTCGTGCCGCGGGACGATCCCGAGCGGAACGAGCGCCAGGCGCGCGAGGCACTGCTGGACCACATCGCCGTTCCGCCGGAGAACGTCCATCCGTTCCCGGCGTCGGACGAGATCCCGGACATCGACGAGGCAGCGCGGGTGTACGCGGCTGAGCTCGAGGCGTTCGGCACGGACGGGCTGCCGATTCCGAAGTTCGACATCATGTTCCTCGGCGTGGGACCGGACGGGCACATCGCGTCCCTGTTCCCCGACCGCCCGGGAATCCGGGAGACCGAGCTCGCGGTGATCGCCGAGCGCGAGTCGCCGAAGCCGCCGCCGCAGCGGCTCAGCCTGACCCGTCCGGTGATCAACTCCTCGGACCGCATCTGGCTGGTGCTGGCCGGCACCGACAAGGCCAGCGCCCTCGGCCTCGCCCTCGCAGGCGCCAGCTACACCGAGGTCCCGGTCGCCGGGGCGAAGGGCCGCAAGCGCACCGTGTTCTTCGTGGACAAGGATGCTGCGGTCGACGTTCCCGAGAACCTCATCGCTCCGAGCTACTGAGGGCAGCTACTGACTCCGGCTACTGGCTCCAGCCGCTGACTCGCTCCCGGAGTGTCGTCAGGCGCGCGCAGGGCGCGCCGGTGAGTGGTCCGCGACTGCGGATCGCCAACCGGTCGCGCCCTGCGGTGCTGATGCCCCGGTCGAACGCGTGCGTCAGCAGGTGCAGGTAGAACGCCAGCAAGCGCGACGCCTCGTCTCTGACTTCGGCGTCGGGTCCGGTCAGGTCGAGTTCGTCGGCCCAGTGCTGCAGCTCGGCGAAGGCGACGCGAAGGCGAAGGCTCCGTCGAGCGTCCGCGGCGGTCGGTGGGGCGCCGTGGTCGTACTGCGTCAGCAGGCGCTCTGCGGCCTCCGCCGACTCGATCGCGTGCGCGAGCACGCCCAGCAGGCTCGCGCGGCCGACCTGATCCCCAAGTGCGCGCGCAACGCCAGCGCTGTCGTCCCCCGCTCCCCGCATCCCGCACCTCCACTGGCACGCAGTGTAGCCGCACCGCGGGCCGAGCATTCGTGCCGAATGTGCGTTGTGACTCCCCCAGAGCGACGATTCGTGACGAATGTACGTTTTGACACCCCCAGAGCGACGATTCGTGACGAATGTCTTGCCTGCAGGCGCAAAGAAGGCCGCCCACCTGAGGGGTGGACGGCCTTGGTGCGCGAGGGGGTTACTCGCTCGTGGGGCGACCGCGGCGGGTGCGCAGCTGGTTGAGGGCGTCTTCGAGCAGCTGCTCGGCCTCCTCCTCGCTGCGGCGCTCCTTCACGTAGGCGAGGTGCGTCTTGTACGGCTCGGCCTTCGCGACCGACGGCGGGTTCTCCTTGTCGCGGCCGGCGGGCAGGCCGGAGGACGGCGAGTCGATGACGTCGGGGATCTCCTCCTCGGGGAGGTTGGCCGCGAAGTAACGGACGGTCTCGTTGCCGAGCGCGTCCCAATAGGACACGGCGACGCGCTCCGCGTGGAAACCGCGGTCCTGCTCGCCCATGGGACCCGCGCCGACGCGCGAGCCGCGGATTGCACTGCCTCCGGAAGCCATGCTGTTCTCCTTCTACAGTGACGCGCTTACGCGCTGAACTTGGTGATCAAACCGAGCACCACGATGCACGTGATCCAGATCAGGCCAAGGATGACCGTGATCCGGTTGAGGTTGCGCTCGGCGACGCCCGACGCGCCGAGGTTCGAGGTGACGCCGCCGCCGAACATGTCGGAGAGACCGCCGCCGCGACCCTTGTGCAGGAGGATGAGCAGCGTCAGCAGGAGGCTGGTGATGCCCAGCAGCACCTGCAGGACGACCTGGAGAATGAGCACAGGAAACCTTTCGGGAAGCGTCCGGGCCGAGCCCGGGGAAAGCCAACGGCCAGTATACCGTGCGACGCCGGTCAGAGACCGACGTGCTTCTGATACCGCACGATCGCCGCGAACTCGGTCACGTCGAGGCTGGCGCCGCCGACGAGCGCGCCGTCGACGTTCGGCTCGCGCATGAAGCCGGCGATGTTGTCCGACTTCACCGAACCGCCGTAGAGGATGCGCGTCTTGGCGGCCACGTCGTCGCCGAGCACCTCGGCGATGACGGCACGCAGTGCGGCGCAGACCTGCTCCGCCTGCTCGGGCGTCGCCGCGTGACCGGAACCGATGGCCCATACGGGCTCGTACGCGACGACGAAGTCAGCGGCCGAGTCGACCCGGGCGAGCGCAGCGCGCAGCTGGGCGACCGGCACCGCGCTGGCGCCGTGGACCTCGAGATCCTCTGCCGTCTCGCCGACGCAGATGATCGGCGCGATGTTATGCGAGAGAGCGGCCGCGACCTTTCCGGCCACCTGCTCGTCGGTCTCCGCGTGCAGCGTGCGCCGCTCCGAGTGACCGATGATGACGTAGCGGCACTCGAGCGCCGCCAGGAACGCGGCCGAGATCTCGCCGGTGTACGCGCCGGACTCGTGCTCCGAGACGTCCTGACCGCCGAAGGCGAGCGGAAGCTTGTCGGCCGAGATCAGCGTCTGCACGCTGCGGAGGTCGGTGAAAGGCGGGAACACCGCCACCTCCACCGCGGAGAAGTCGTGAGCGGCGTCCTTCAACGTCCATGCGAGCTTCTGCACGAAGGCGATCGCCTGGAGGTGGTCCAGGTTCATCTTCCAGTTGCCGGCGATGAGCGGGACGCGCCGCACCGAGGGGCTCACTGCTGCCATCCGAGGACCTCCAGTCCGGGGAGTCGTTTGCCTTCGAGGAACTCGAGGCTCGCCCCGCCGCCCGTCGAGATGTGGCCGAATTGGTCATCGCGGAAGCCGAGCGCGCGGACGGCGGCGGCGGAGTCGCCTCCACCGACGACGCTCAGGCCGTCGACCTCGGTGAGGGCCTGCGCGACCGCCTTCGTCCCCGCCGCGAACGGCGCGAGTTCGAAGACGCCCATCGGGCCGTTCCAGAATACGGTGCGGGCGCCCCGCACGTACTCGGAGAACAGCTCGGCCGTCTCCGGTCCGATGTCGAGCCCCAGGCCCTTGTCACCCCAGTCGGTGTCCTCGATGGCGTCGACGGGACGCACGACGTGCTCCGCGTCCGCGGCGAACTTCGAGGCGACGACGACATCGCGCGGGAGGACGATCTCGACACCGAGCTCTTCGGCGGTGGCGAGGTAGCCCTTCACGGTGTCGATCTGGTCGGCCTCGAGCAGGCTCGATCCGACCTTCAGGCCCTTCGCGGCGAGGAAGGTGAACAGCATCCCTCCGCCGATCAGCAGCGAGTTCACCTTGGGCAGCAGGTGCCCGATGACGCCCAGCTTGTCGGAGACCTTCGAACCACCGAGGACGACCGCGTACGGTCGCTCCGGGTTCTCGGTCAGCCGATCGAGGACCTCGAGCTCTGCCTGGATGAGGGTGCCGGCGGCGCTCGGCAACAGCTGCGCGAGCTCGTACACGCTGGCCTGCTTGCGGTGCACGACGCCGAAGCCGTCGGACACGAACGCGTCGCCGAACGCGGCGAGCTTCTCGGCGAACGCCGTGCGCTCCCCCTCGTCCTTCGCGGTCTCCCCCGGGTTGAATCGGAGGTTCTCGAGCAGGGCGATGTCGCCGCCCTTCAGGCGGTCGACGGCGTCCTTCGCGCCGGAGCCGACGGTGTCGTGCGCGAAGGTGACCGGCAGGCCCAGCAGCTCGGAGAGCCGCTGGGCCACCGGGGCCAGACTGTACTTGGCATCCGGAGCGCCGTCAGGGCGTCCCAGATGGGAGATCACGACCACCTTCGCGCCCTGACTGATCAGGGCATTCAGGGTGGGAATCGACGCTCGCACACGACCGTCGTCCGTGATCGTCGTGCCGTCGAGCGGCACATTCAGATCACAGCGGACGACGACCCGCTTGCCGGCGAGCGAACCGAGTGAGTCGAGAGTGCGGAGCGTCACGTCGGTTCCCTGTCGTTAGAGGCGGTCGGCCACGTACTCGGTCAGGTCGACCAGACGGTTGGAGTAGCCCCACTCGTTGTCGTACCAGCTCGAGAGCTTGACCTGGTCGCCGAGGACGCGCAGCAGGCCCGAGTCGAAGATCGAGGAGTGCGGGTCGGAGACGATGTCGCTCGAGACGATCTCGTCCTCGGTGTACTTCAGGATGCCCTTGAGCGGACCCTCGGCAGCCTTCTTGTACGCAGCCTTGACCTCGTCGACCGTGACCGGGCGCGAAGCGGTGACCGTGAGGTCGGTGATGGAGCCGGTGGGCACCGGGACGCGGAGAGCGAAGCCGTCGAGCTTGCCCTTCAGCTCCGGGAGGACCAGGCCGATGGCCTTGGCCGCACCGGTCGAGGTCGGGACGATGTTGATCGCGGCGGCGCGGGCGCGGCGGAGGTCGCTGTGGGGGCCGTCCTGCAGGTTCTGGTCGGCGGTGTAGGCGTGGACCGTGGTCATCAGACCGCGCTCGATGCCGAACTCGTCATTGAAGACCTTCGCCAGCGGCGCCAGGCAGTTCGTGGTGCAGGAGGCGTTCGAGATGATGTTGTGCGCGGCGGGGTCGTACAGGTGCTCGTTGACACCCATGACGAACGTCGCGTCCTCACCCGTCGCCGGAGCGGAGATGATGACCTTCTTGGCGCCCGCCTCGATGTGCTTGCGCGCGTCGTCGGCCTTCGTGAAGCGTCCGGTCGACTCGATCACGATGTCGACGCCCAGGTCTCCCCAGCCGAGGTTCGCGGGGTCGCGCTCGGCGAGCACCTTGATCGGCTTGCCGTTGACGACGATGTTGTCGCCGTCGAGCTCGACGGTCGCGTCGAGACGGCCCGTGATGGAGTCGTACTTGAGCAGGTGCGCGAGCGTCTTGTTGTCGGTGAGGTCGTTCACCGCGACGACTTCGAGGTCGCTGCCCTTCGCGAGGGCGGCGCGCAGGTAGTTACGACCAATGCGACCGAACCCGTTGATTCCGATCTTTACGGACACAGATGTCTCCAGTTACTCGATGGGCGCCGCACGGCGCACGTGTGTTGTGGTTGTGGCGGACGTCGGCGTCCCGGGAGGCTCCCTCCCGGGACGCCAACCTGGTTACGACAGTAGCAGCAGACCCGCGGTCTTCTCGCGGGTGCGGACGAAGCGGTCGTTGACGTCGGACCAGTTGGTGATGTTCCAGAACGCCTTGACGTAGTCGGCCTTCACGTTGACGTAGTCGAGGTAGAAAGCGTGCTCCCACATATCCAGCATCAGCAGCGGAACGGTCGCAGCGGCGAGGTTGCCCTGGTGGTCGTACAGCTGCTCGATGATGAGCTTCTGTCCCAGCGAGTCCCAGGCCAGGATCGACCAGCCGGAGCCCTGGATGCCGAGCGCCGACGCCGTGAAGTGCGCGCGGAACTTGTCGAACGACCCGAAGAACTCGTCGATCGCAGCGGCGAGTTCGCCGACCGGCTTGTCGCCGCCGTCCGGCGAGAGGTTGTTCCAGAACACGGTGTGGTTGACGTGACCGGCGAGGTTGAACGCCAGGTCCTTCTCCAGCTTGTTGACGTACGTCAGGTCGTCGGCGTCGCGGGCCTCGGCCAGCTTCGCCAGGGCGGTGTTGGCGCCGTCGACGTACGTCTTGTGGTGCTTGTCGTGGTGCAGCTCCATGATCCGCCCACTGATGTTCGGCTCGAGAGCCGAGTAGTCGTACGGAAGGTCCGGCAGCGTGTAGTCAGCCATTACTCATCTCCACTTTGTGTTGTGATTCGACCCTTGAAAAACTACACCTCGTCCAGATCGGCGGGGAGGTTGGCGTCGGTGCCCGGGATCCCCAGGTCGCTCGCGCGCTTGTCCGCCATCGCGAGGAGCCGGCGGATCCGACCCGCCACGGCGTCCTTCGTCATGGGCGGATCGGCGTGGTGGCCGAGCTCGTCGAGGCTGGCGTCGCGGTGCGCCAGGCGCAGCTCACCCGCGTACTGGAGGTGCTTCGGGACGTCGGGGCCGAGGATCTCGAGCGCCCGCTGGACGCGGGAGCACGCGGCGACGGCCGCCTGGGCGGAGCGTCGCAGGTTGGCATCGTCGAAGTTGACGAGGCGGTTCGCGTTGGCCCGCACCTCGCGGCGCTGGCGCAGCTCCTCCCAGTTCTTCACCGTCTCGACGGCGCCCAT
This sequence comes from Leifsonia sp. T36S-04, assembly GCF_042465655.1. Lineage (GTDB taxonomy): Bacteria > Actinomycetota > Actinomycetes > Actinomycetales > Microbacteriaceae > Leifsonia. The sequence goes on along the minus strand of NZ_CP146286.1, from coordinate 1,389,217 downwards.
CGCCACCAGCATCGCGCTGATCGCCTCGCCGTCCCGGATGACCACACGGTGCACACCGCGGACCTCGCGCGCCTTGGCGGAGATGCCGAGCCGGCCCGCCGCGCCGACGAGAGCCATGGCGGCCTCGTTGCCCGGGCAGGTGACCTCGAGGGCGGCAGAACGGCCCGGGTCGGTGAGCGACCCGTGCGCCAGGAACGCGCCACGCCAGACGGCGGCCAGCTCGTCGCGGGAGCCCGTGGTCAGCCGGTTCGGGAGGCCGCGGATCGGCCGGCGACGCGCATCCAGGAGCCCGGTCTGCCGTGCCAGCGTCTCTCCGCCGTCGAGCACGCGAACGAGGTACTGGCTGATGCGCCGGAGCCCGGACGCCGAGATCACCGACACGTCGCTGCGGACGCCGTAGAGCTCCGCCAGGTCTTTGCGGACGCGCCGCGCCAGCTCGGGCGTGTCCAGCTCGCTCTCCACCGCGATCCGGCCGCCGATGAGGTGCAGACCGCCCGAGAACCGGAGGATGGTCGCGAGTTCGGCCGCGCGGACCGTGGTCTTGCTGACCTCGACCTTCGTGAGCTCGTCCTTGACGTCGGAGGTGAGAGCCAATCGGATTCCTTACTGTCTCATGGCGGGGGTGGTGCCGTGGATGGATGGGCCGGGATCATTCACGGCCGAGGTCGCGGTGTTTGGTGTTCACCGCCAGACCCGGGAAACTGCGCAACCGTGCCGCGAGCTCTTCCGCAATCGCGACGGACCGGTGCTTTCCTCCGGTGCAGCCTATCGCGATCAGAGCGTGACGTTTGTTCTCGCGCTGGTAGCCGGCCATGATCGGCTTCAGCGCCGACACATAGCCGTCGATGAATTCGTCGGCCCCGCTCTGCTGGAGCACGAAGTCGCGGACCACCTCATCGAGGCCGGTGTGCGGCCGCAGTTCGGGGTTCCAGAACGGGTTCGGGAGGAACCGGGCGTCGGCCACCATGTCGGCATCGGCGGGCAGCCCGTACTTGAATCCGAAGCTCATCACCGTGACCTGCACGCCGGCCGCGTCCTCCGCTGCGAAGGTGTCGGTGATGTTGGTCGCCAGCTGGTGGATGTTGAGGTCGGTGGTGTCGACGATGATGTCGGCGGCCTCCCGGATCTCACGCAGCCGCGTGCGCTCCGCGGAGATGCCGTCGAGGATGGTGCCGTCGCCCTGCAGAGGGTGCGGCCGGCGCACCTGCTCGAAGCGGCGCACGAGCACCGCATCCGACGCCTCCAGGAACAGGACGCGCACCTTGGTGCCCTCGCGCAGGCTGAGGATCATCTCGCGCAGGTCGGAGAAGAAGTTGCGCCCGCGCACGTCCACCACCGCGGCGATGCGCGGCAGGCCGGACTCCGCGCGGTTGGCGAGCTCGACCAGTGGCCGCAGCATCTGCGGCGGCAGGTTGTCGACCACGTACCAATCGAGGTCTTCGAGCGCGTTGGCGACGGTCGAGCGACCGGCGCCCGACATGCCGGTGACGATGAGCACTTCTTGTTGCTGCTGGGCGTTTGCGACTGTGTCGCCGTCGGTGGCCATGGACCGGTCTCCTCCGCTGCCTGGTGTGTCTCCAGCCTAGCGACTGGCGCGGGCCGCGGTGCCGTCTTCGGGGCGCGCATCGGTGGGGTCGCCCTCGCCGCGGGAGCCCTCGGCCAGCCGCTCGAACACGGCGGTGGCCGTGCGCATCCCGACCCCGCGCACTTCGGCGATCTGCTCGGGGGTCGCCTTGCGCAGTTGCGCGACCGAGCCGAAGTGCTTCAGCAGCTCCTTCACGCGCGACGGGCCCAGGCCCGGGATCTCGCCCAGCACGGTCCCGATGTCGCGCTTGCGCCTCGCCCGCTGGTACGTGATCGCGAACCGGTGCGCCTCATCCCGCAGGCGCTGGATGAGGAACAGCGCGTCGCTGTTGCGCGGCAAGATGACCGGGAAGTCGGAGTCGGGCAGCCAGATCTCCTCCAGGCGCTTGGCGATGCCCGCGAGCTGGATGCCCGTCACGCCCGACTCGTCGAGCGCCCGCTTCGCGGCGGCGACCTGCGGCTGGCCGCCGTCGACGATGAGCAGGTTCGGCGGGTACGAGAACTTGCGGCGCCGGCGTTCGGCGGCCTCCTCGACCACTGCGTCGGCTCCCGCGGCGCCCTCGGCGTCGAGCGCGGTGTCCTCGTCGGCCTGGTCCGCCTCCGCCTGGTCCGCCTCCGCACGCTCCGCCTGGCCCGCGATCGGGTCGGGGGCCGCATCCGGCGCATCTTTCAGGTAGGCCAGGCGGCGCGAGATCACCTGGTAGATCGACTCGGTGTCGTCGGTGGACTCGGGGATGCTGAACCGGCGGTACTGGTCCTTCCGGGGCAGGCCGTCCTCGAAGACGACCATCGACGCGACGATGTTCGTGCCGCTGAGGTGGGAGACGTCGTAGCACTCCATCCGCAGCGGTGCGTCCTCCATCCCGAGCGCATCCTGGATGTCGTTGAGCGCCTTCGAGCGCGCGACGAAGTCGGAACTGCGCCGGGTCTTGTACAGGACGAGCGCGTTCTTGGCGTTCATCGAGACGGTCTGCGCGAGGGCGGCCTTCTCGCCGCGCTGGGCGGTCTTGAGCTCGACCCGGCCGGTATGGCGGCCGCGCGCGGCCGAGGGGTCGGGCGTCTCGCGGCGGCGCTGCGTGAGCCACTGCTCCAGCTCCGCGGTGTCCTCCGGGAGCTCGGGGACGATGATCTCGCGGGGCGGGGCGTCCGGCCCGTCGTAGGCGTTCTGCACGACGGTCTCGACGAGCTCGCCGAGCTCCACATCCAGCTCTTTGTCGACGACCCAGCTGCGGACACCGCGCACGCGCCCACCCCGGACGATGAACTGCGTCACCGCTGCGGCCAGCTCGTCGTGGGCGATCCCGAACACGTCGGCGTCCACGCTCTCGGTCAGGACGACCGCGCTCTTGCCGAGCACGCCCTCGAGCGCCTGGATGGCGTCCCGGTGCCGTGCGGCGGCCTCGTAGTCCATCGTGCTCGCGGCCTGCTTCATCCGGTCCGTGAGGTCGCGCAGGTAGCTGCTGTCGTTGCCGGCCATGAAGGAGGCGAAGTCGATCGCCAGGGACTTGTGGTCCTCTGGGCTGATCCTCCCGACGCAGGGCGCGGCGCACTTGCCGATGTCGCCCAGGAGGCACGGGCGGCCGGTCAGCTCCGCCCGGCGGTAGACGCCGTCGGAGCAGCTCCGCATCGGGAACGCCTTGAGCATGAGGTCGACCGTCTCGCGGATCGCCCAGACCTTCGTGTACGGCCCGAAATAGCGCGCGTCCTTGATGTTCCGGTTGCGGGTGATCATCACCCGGGGGATGCGATCGCCGAGCGTCACCGCCAGGTACGGGTAGGTCTTGTCGTCGCGGAACTTGACGTTGAACGGCGGATTGAACTCCTTGATCCACGTGTACTCGAGCTGGAGGGCCTCGTACTCGGTGCCCACGACCGTCCACTCGACGCTGGACGCGGTCGTGACCATGCGGCGCGTGCGCTCGTGGAGGCTGCGGAGCGGCTGGAAGTAGTTGCTCAGCCGCGCCCGCAGGTTCTTCGCCTTGCCCACGTAGAGCACGCGCCGGTTCTTGTCACGGAACCGGTAAACGCCCGGCTGGGTCGGGATCTCGCCGGCCTTCGGCCGGTAGCTGACGGTGTCGGCCACGGTCGCCTACGCGGCGCCCCGGGCGGACTCGCCCTGCAGGATCTCCTTGAGGAAGAAGCCGGTGTGGCTGCCGGGAGTGTCGGCCACCCGCTCCGGGGTCCCGGTCGCGATGACCTCGCCGCCGCCGGCGCCGCCCTCCGGACCCATGTCGATGATCCAGTCGGCCGACTTGATGACGTCGAGGTTGTGCTCGATGACGATGACGGTGTTGCCCTTGTCGAGCAGGCCGTTCAGCACCAGCAGAAGCTTGCGCACATCCTCGAAGTGCAGACCGGTGGTCGGCTCGTCGAGCACGTACACGCTGCGCCCGTTGGAGCGCCGCTGGAGCTCGGTCGCCAGCTTCACGCGCTGCGCCTCGCCGCCGGAGAGCGTCGTGGCGCTCTGGCCGAGCCGGACGTAACCGAGGCCCACGTCGACGAGCGTCTGCAGGAAGCGGTGGATGGCCGAGATCGGCTTGAAGAACTCCGCCGCCTCGCTGATCGGCATGTCGAGCACCTCGGCGATGTTCTTGCCCTTGTAGTGCACGGAGAGGGTGTCGCGGTTGTACCGCGCTCCCCCGCACACCTCGCACGCCACGTAGACGTCGGGCAGGAAGTTCATCTCGATCTTGATGGTGCCGTCGCCCGAGCACGCCTCGCAGCGCCCGCCCTTGACGTTGAAGCTGAACCGGCCGGGCAGGTAGCCCCGCACCTTGGCCTCGGGGGTCTCGGCGAAGAGGTTCCGGATGCGGTCGAAGACGCCGGTGTAGGTCGCCGGGTTGGACCGCGGCGTGCGGCCGATCGGCGCCTGGTCGACGTGCACGACCTTGTCGAGGTTCTCGAGTCCGGTCACCGTGCGGTGCTTGCCCGGGACCTTGCGGGCGCCGTTGAGCTTGTTCGCCATGACCCGGTACAGGATGTCGTTCACGAGCGACGACTTGCCGGACCCGGAGACACCGGTGACCGCGACGAACGTGCCGAGCGGGAAGTCGACCGTGACCTTCTTCAGGTTGTTGGCCTCCGCATCCACCACCCGGATCATGCGCTTCTTGTCGATCTTGCGCCGCTTGGCCGGGATCGGTATCTCCCGACGGCCGGCCAGGTAGTCGCCGGTCAGCGAGTCGGTGTTCTTCAGCAGCTGGTCGTACGACCCCGAGTGGACGACGTTGCCGCCGTTCACCCCGGCGCCCGGGCCGATGTCGACGATCCAGTCGGCGGTCCGGATGGTGTCCTCGTCGTGCTCGACCACGATCAGCGTGTTGCCCAGGTCGCGCAGGGCGACGAGCGTCTCGATCAGGCGCCGGTTGTCGCGCTGGTGCAGGCCGATGCTCGGCTCGTCGAGCACGTAGAGCACGCCGGTCAGGCCCGAGCCGATCTGGGTCGCCAGGCGGATGCGCTGCGCCTCTCCGCCGGAGAGGGTGCCGGCCGCGCGGGCGAGGTCGAGGTAGCTGAGCCCGACCTGGATGAGGAAGTCGAGGCGGATCTTGATCTCGCGCAGCACCTGCGCGCCGATCTTCTGCTCGCGCTCGGTCAGGTGCAGCTCCTCCATGAACGCGCGAGCGTCGCTCAGGCTGAGCAGCGAAGCGTCGGCGATGCTGGCGCCGTGCACCTTGACCGCGAGCACCTCGGGCTTGAGGCGCTTGCCGCCGCACACCGGGCAGGGCACCTCACGGAGGTACTCGGACCAGCGGGCCCGCTGCGTATCCGTCTCGGCCTGCAAATACTGACGCTCGATGTACGGCACCACGCCCTCGAAGCCCGACGTGTAGGACATCTCGCGGCCGTAGCGGTTCTTCCACCGCACCTTGACCTCGAAGTTGTCACCGTGCAGGACCGCGTCCTTCACGTTGTCCGGAAGCTTGCTCCACGGGGTCTTGAGCGAGAACTTCAGGTCGCGCGCGAGGCCGTCCAGCAGCTTCTCGTAGTAGTTGAAGAGTCCCTTCCCCTGCGTGGTCCACGGGACGATGACGCCCTCGGCGATGCTCAGGGAGTCGTCGCCCAGCAGCAGCTCGTCGTCGACCGACATGCGGGTGCCGAGGCCGGAGCACTCGGGGCAGGCTCCGAACGGGGCGTTGAACGAGAAGGTCCGCGGCTCGATCTCGGTCAGCTGGATGGGATGGCCGTTCGGGCAGGACAGCTTCTCGCTGAAGTTCTGCCACGCGTCCGCACCCTCGCGGTCGACGTAGTTGACCTGGACCAGACCGTCCGTGAGCCGGAGCGCCGTCTCGAGGGAGTCGGTGAGCCGGCCGAGGATGTCGGGGCCGGCGACCAGGCGGTCGACGACGACCGAGATGTCGTGCTTGATCTGCTTCTTGAGGGTCGGCGGGTCGGACAGCTGCACCTGCTGGCCGTCGACCAGCGCGCGGGAGTAGCCGCTCGCGGCCAGCTCCTTGAACAGGTCGACGAACTCGCCCTTCTTCTGCGAGATCACCGGGCTGACGACCATGTACCGCGTGCCCACCTCCAGCTCCATCAGCTGGTCGGCGATCTGCTGCACGGTCTGGCGCTGGATGCGCTCACCGCAGATCGGGCAGTGCGGCACCCCGATGCGCGCCCACAGCAGACGCATGTAGTCGTAGATCTCGGTGATCGTGCCGACGGTCGAACGCGGGTTGCGGTTGGTCGACTTCTGGTCGATCGACACCGCGGGGCTCAGGCCCTCGATGAAGTCGACATCCGGGCGGTCCACCTGTCCCAGGAACTGACGCGCGTAGGCGGACAGGGACTCGACGTACCGGCGCTGCCCCTCCGCGAAGATGGTGTCGAACGCGAGCGACGACTTTCCCGATCCCGACAGTCCCGTGAAGACCACCATGGAATCGCGCGGAATCTCGAGGTCGACGTTGTGCAGATTGTGCACGCGTGCTCCGCGCACGCTGAGGTGCGAACCCGTCACCCTGCTGATGTTCCGGGATGCCGTGCTCCCGGTCTCGCCGTGCTCTCGATCGTTGTTCACTCGCCCGCTGCTCACTCGCTCTATTCTCCGCCATCCATGCTGTGATTTCGGGGCTGTTCGCCCACCGCGCACCCCGTCCGGGATGTCGAACGTGTGTTCGATTCTATCGCGTCGGCAAGGGGCATCCCTGCAGGCGCGAGTCTAGGCGCGACCACCGACATTCGTACCCCCGCGCCTCCCCTCAGGGCCGCGGACGCCGCAGCAGCGGCGGAACGAACATCGCGACGACCCCGGCGAGAGCGAGCCCGGACACGATCGCGAGGGCTGGGATGGACGCGCGACCCGCGGCGAGGAGGATCGCGACGGCGAGCACCTGAGCGGGCACCTGGACGAGGACGAACCGGCGCAGAGACGGCAGCAGCACCGCCGGCTGCAACCGTGCCGCGATCGGCACCGTCAGCATCCAGGAGCCGAGGATGTGCAGCGCGTGCACGCCTGCGACGAGGGCGAGGAGGCGCGGGGTCAGCGATCCCGGCTCCGCGAGCGAGGACAGCACCAGGACACCCAGCAGCACCCAGGCGGTCAGCCAGCGCGGCCGCCACACCGCGACCCCGACGAGGAGCGCTGCGATGACCGTCCAGGGACCGCGCGGGAGGCCGATCAGCACGAGCGGCAGCGCAATGGCGGCGAACAGCGCGCGCACCGACCACCCGGGAACGGTCCGGGCGCTGAGGTCCGGGGTGTCCGCGCTCACCGCCGCGACCTCCCCGCCGCCAGGGTGCGTACGCCCGCCTCCCGGGCGACCGGATCCTGCCAGGTCAGGAGCTCGACGCCGCCGCCCTGCAACTGCTGCAGACGGAGCCGGCGTTCCACCTCGATGGTGCGCAGCGCCAGCCGCTCGCGCGTGGTGAGGTCGCGCCCATCCCGGGCCGGCAGGACATCCACGGCGACGACGCGGTGGCCCGCCGTCCGCCACGTCAGCGCGAGGGTCGAGGGCTGATCGTCGAGGAACGTGGAGAGCACGTAGACGATCGAACCCGGGGACAGCCGCGGAGACCGCACCCGCTGGAATGTCGTGCCTGTCGCGGTCGTCAGTTCGATCTCGCGCAGTACCCGCTCCCGGTGGCGCGCGCCGGCACGCGGCGGAAGGACCCGGCGCGACTCCCCCAGGTCGTCGAACCCGACGCGATCCCCCACTCCCGAGTAGGCGAACGCCAGCGACGATGCCGCCTCCCGTGCCAGGTCGAGCGACGAGACCGCGGGCCGCTGGTAGGCGCGTGACCAGTCGGCCACGATGCCCGTCAGGTCGTCCCGGGCGTCGACGACGAGGTGCACGGCGGCGTCCGAGGTGGCGGTGGTGCGGCGCACGTACAACTCGCCCGCGCGACCGGCGCGCGCCGTGGCCCGCCAGTCGATGCGCCGTAACCGGTCACCGGGATGGAAGACGTCGATGTCGCGGAACTCGCCCCCGTCGCCCGGCCGGGTGGAGGTGTGCTGGCCGGTCAATCCGAGGAGCCGGGCGGGCAGCGGGAGGCTGCGGAGCGGTACACGTCGCGGCCGCACGACCCGCTCGACGGCGGCCTCCTCGCCCGCCCGTCCGACCCAGGCCGCGTCCGCGCCGATGGCCCGGGCGGTGATCGACGCGACCCGCTGCCGTCCGGAGTGCACGACGGGCACCTCGGCGGACACGCGCGCGGCGGCCGCCGGGGTGAGCACCGCATCCACCGGCGCGGCACCCCCGAGGGCGAGCCGGAGCTGCAGTGCGTCGGGTCGCTGAGTGCCGGCCGCATGGATGGCGACCGACAGGCTCGCCGAACCGTCGGGAGCCGGATGCGCGGCCCCCTCCGAGGCGACCGAGGTCTCGACCAGGATGTCGTCGGCGGCACCGTCCGGTCCGTGGGCGTCTCCGGCGGCCTCACTCTCTCGACGCGGCCGCCGATCCCAACTCAGCGCCGCCGACAGCAGCAGGGGCGCGCCGACCAGGGCCGGCTCGACGCGCGTCATCACGAATGCGGCGGCGATCGCGACGATGCCCACGACGACGGCTCCGGCGAGAGCGGGACTCAGGGTCCAGCCGGTGCGGATGGCGGTGCGGCTGTGGTCGGTGCGCTTCTCGCCGGTGAGCTTCTCGCCGGTGCGGTTCTCGCCGATGCGCGCCGTGTCGGTCACGGTCGCCGCCTCCCGCCGCTCATCGTCCCGCCGCCTCCGCCCGCTGCGCCGCACCCACCGCGGGCGGCCCCGCCACGGAGCTGACCGCCTCCTGCACCACCTGCTCGGCGCTGACTCCACTCGTCCATGCCTGGACGGTCAGCGTCAGGCGGTGAGCAAGAACCGGCACAGCCACGGCCTTGACATCGTCCGGGATGACGAAATCGCGCCCGTCGAGGACGGCAAGCGCACGCGCGACCAGCAGTAGCCCCTGGGAACCGCGCGGCGACGCCCCGACCTCGACCGATCGATGCTGCCGGGTCGCGGCGGCCAGCCTCACGCAGTAGGCGACGATGTCCGGGTCGACGTCGACGGCCTCCACCCCGGCCTGCATCGCCGCCAGCGTCTGCGCGTCGATGACCGGCTCGACGGTCGCGACCTCATGGCGCCGCGACACCCGAGCGAGCAGGACGCGGGACTCCCCCGCCTCGTCGGGATACCCGACGCTCAGGCGGACCATGAAGCGGTCGAGTTGCGCCTCGGGCAGCGCGTAGGTGCCCTCCGACTCGATCGGGTTCGCCGTCGCCACGACGTGGAAAGGCGACGGCAACGGGAAGCTGCGGCCCTCCACCGACACCTGCCCCTCGGCCATCGCTTCGAGCAGGGCCGACTGCGTCTTCGGCGAGGTGCGGTTGATCTCGTCCGCCAGGAAGAGGCCTGTGAAGACGGGGCCGGGACGGAACTCGAACTCCGCCGTGCTCGGCACGTACACGAACGAACCGGTGATGTCCGACGGCAGCAGATCGGGCGTGCACTGCAGCCGGCGGAAGTCGAGCCCGACCGCGGCGGCGATGCTGCGCGCGGCGAGCGTCTTCCCCAGGCCGGGAACGTCTTCGAAGAGCACGTGACCGCCCGCCAGGATGGTCGCGAAGGCGATGCGAAGCGGCTCACGCATTCCGACGACGACGCTGCTCACGCGCTCGAGAACGTCGGCGCCGAGCCGGGCGACCTCCGCGACGGGCAGCGGCGGCGTGGATGCGGCGGCCGGTGTGGATGCGGCGGGCGGTGTGGATGCGGCGGGCGGGTCAGCGGTCACGGGGCTCCTCCTGGTGAGTCGGTGGCGGTGAGGATGGTGCGGGGCCGTCCGCGGACGGGAGCGCCTCGATCCGGGTGAGCGCCGCCGCGACGGCGGACGTCCGCGGTGGCGCCACTCCGGAGCCGCGGCGAAGCATGCGGAGCGTTTCCGCACCCAGGAGGCATTCGAGCCGGGCGTCGGCGGATCGGTCCTCCAGGTCGAGGCCGCGCAGCGACAGCGCGCGTTCGGCCACCAGTCGCAGACGGCGGACGCCCTCGGGCGACGCACGCCCACCGCGGGCGCCGAGCGCCCAGCCCAGCTGGACCAGATCGCGGCGTGCGCCGGGCCGTGGCTCCGGGGCCGGAACCGGCCAGGAGACGTCCGCGGCCTCGCCGAGCGCGGACAGGCAGGCGGCGAAGGCGAAAGCAGCGGCTCCGAGTCCCACGGCATGTCCCGCATCCATGCCGAGGTACCAGGCGGTCGCGCCGAGAGCGAGTCCCAGAACGGCGCTGAGGATGAGCCTCCGCAGCATCCGCGGTGGCAGCCGGCGCCGGGGTCGGCCGGGGCGGGCCGCGGTGGGCGTCATGGGCGCGATCCGAAACGCTCGGCGGACGTCGGCGCCCGGGTGCCGCGCGGCCCGTCGCTCCAGGATGCGCGCAGCGCCTCGACCGCGGAGCGGGCGTTCGCCACGTCCTCGGGCGCCACGGGCGCGCTGCTGAACCGCGCCCGCAAGTAGAGCGCCAGGAAGCGCTGCGCGGCGTCCTGGTCGGCCGCCACGCGAGCGACGACGCGCGCCGTGAACTCGGCGGGAGTCTCGGCGGGCAGCCGACGCACGCCGGAGTCGGCTGCGCCCTCCTCCAGGCCGACCCATGCGCGCTCGATCGCGTCGCGCGGCTCACGAACCTCGGCGAGCTCGGCGGAGGCGCGGTCGAGACCCCGCAGCACACGCTCGGGCTCCGGCTCGTGCGCCGTGTCGCGGGGAGCATCGGAGACCTCCGCCTCGGTGCCCTCGATCAGCGGGGGCAGCTCTACCGGAGGCGCCGGCCTGCGACGGAACCGCCACGCCAGCGCGAGAGCGATGACGATGGCGAGGACGGTGAGAGCGACCAGCACCCACGAGAGGTCGATGCGGAACTCATGGATGGACTCCTGCGGCACACTGGTGCCGGTCGCCTGGGGCCGTGGTTCGCCGGTGAGGGCAGGCCCCGCGGGCAACAGCACGCGCGGCCCGGTGAAGTCGGGGGCGCCCTGGAACGCGACGGCCAGCACCGCGACGCCGACGAGCACGGCGCACACCGCGAAGGTCCAGCGCCGTCGTCCCGTCACCCGTGAAGCCACCCTGCCACCGTAACGCGCACGCGCGGGAAGCGGCGGTGCTCAGCCCAGGTGGCCGGCCTTCTCCATCTGCCGCAGATCGCGCTTGAGGTCGGACAGCTCGTCGCGCAGGCGCGCCGCGAGCTCGAACTTCAGCTCACCCGCTGCCGCCAGCATCTGCTGGTTGAGGTCGGCGATGAGACCTTCGAGCTCGGCCGCCCCCTGCGCCGCGATGCCGCCGTTCCGGAGGTTCGGTGTCGGGCTCTTCCGCTTCTGCTCCCGGCCTGCCAGCATCCGGGCGGTGTCGGCCTCTTCACGCGCGAGCACGTCCGTGATGTCGGCGATCCGCTTGCGCAGCGGCTGCGGGTCGATGCCGTTGACACGGTTGTACTCGATCTGCCGGTTGCGGCGACGGTCGGTCTCGTCGATCGCGCTCTTCATCGAGTCGGTGAGCACGTCGGCGTACATGTGGACCTGGCCGGAGACGTTACGGGCCGCGCGCCCGATCGTCTGCACGAGGGACGTGGACGAGCGCAGGAACCCCTCCTTGTCGGCGTCGAGGATGGCGACGAGCGACACTTCGGGAAGGTCGAGACCTTCCCGAAGGAGGTTGATGCCGACCAGCACGTCGTAAACCCCCGCGCGCAACTCGGTGAGCAGTTCGACGCGCCGCAGCGTGTCGACGTCGGAGTGCAGGTACCGCACCCGGACGCCGGCCTCCGCGAGGAAGTCGGTGAGCTCTTCCGCCATCTTCTTGGTCAGGGTCGTGACGAGGACGCGCTCGTTCCGCTCCACGCGCAGCCGGATCTCTTCCAGCAGGTCGTCGATCTGACCCTTCGTCGGCTTGACGACGATCTCCGGGTCGATCAGGCCGGTGGGGCGGATGATCTGCTCGACCACGCCGTCGGCGATGCCGAGTTCGTACTTGCCCGGCGTGGCCGAGAGGTAGACGGTCTGCCCGACGCGGTCCTTGAACTCGTTCCAGCGGAGCGGGCGGTTGTCGAGCGCACTCGGCAGCCGGAACCCGTGCTCGACCAGGGTGCGCTTTCGGGAGGCATCTCCCTCGTACATGGCGCCGATCTGCGGCACCGTGACATGGGACTCGTCGATCACCACGAGGAAGTCGTCCGCGAAGTAGTCGAGGAGGCAGTGCGGGGCCTCCCCCGGTCGCCTGCCGTCGATGTGCCGCGAGTAGTTCTCGATGCCCGAGCAGAAACCGATCTGCTCCATCATCTCCAGGTCGAACTGCGTCCGCATGCGGAGCCGCTGCGCCTCGAGAAGCTTGCCCTCGCGCTCGAGCTCCTGCAGGCGCTCGCCCAGCTCCTCCTGGATGGTGCCGATGGCTCGCTGGATCGTCGCCGGGCTCGCGGCGTAGTGGGTCGCCGGGAACACGGACACCGCATCCATCTGCTTGAGGACGTTGCCGGTCAACGGGTGCAGCGAGTACAGCGCTTCGATCTCGTCGCCGAACAGCTCGATCCGGATCGCGTTCTCTTCATAGACGGGGATGATCTCGATCGTGTCGCCGCGTACGCGGAACTTGCCGCGCGAGAAGTCGACGTCGTTGCGCTCGTACTGCATGTTCACGAAACGGCGGATCAGCGCATCCCGGCCCACCTTCTGGCCGACCTGCAGCGCGACCATCGCCTCGAGGTACTCCTCGGCCGCACCGAGACCGTAGATGCAGGACACCGTGGACACGACGACGACATCGCGCCGGCTCAGCAGCGAGTTCGTGGTGGAGTGCCGGAGCCGCTCGACCTCGGCGTTGATCGAGGAGTCCTTCTCGATGAAGGTGTCGGTCTGCGGGACGTACGCCTCGGGCTGGTAGTAGTCGTAGTACGAGACGAAGTACTCGACCGCGTTGTTGGGCATCAGCTCGCGGAACTCGTTCGCCAGCTGGGCCGCAAGGGTCTTGTTGTGCGCGAGCACCAGCGTCGGCCGCTGCACCTGCTCGATCAGCCAGGCCGTCGTGGCCGACTTTCCGGTTCCGGTCGCTCCGAGGAGCACGACGTCGGTCTCGCCGGCGTTGATGCGCGCGGCAAGCTCGGCGATGGCCTGCGGCTGGTCACCGCTCGGCGTGTATTCGCTGACGACCTCGAAGGGACGGACGGAGCGCGTGGGAAGCATGTCTCCAGTTTAGGAAGGACCACCGACACTGGAGACGCCTCTCGCTCACAGCGGAACGGAGGCGGGGAATCAGCTTCGCTGTCGCAACTGCTCCCAGAGCGCGTCCACCTGCTCCAGCGTGTGCTCGAGCGTCCCCCCGGTCTCGATCACGACGTCGGCGACGGCCAGACGCTCGTCGTCCGAGGCCTGGGAGCGGATGCGGCGCTCCGCCTCCGCTTCGGCCATGCCGCGCAGGGCCACCAGCCTGCCGATGCGGGTCGCCGCGTCGGCGTGCGCGACCACGACCCGGTCGAACGGGTACTCGTTCGCCGACTCGACGAGGAGCGGCACGTCATAGACGACGATCGCATCCGGGTCGGCCGCCGCGGCCGCCGCGAAGCGCGAGGTCGACTCCGCCAGCACCGCCGGGTGCGTGATGCCGTTGAGCGCCTCCAACGACTCGGGGTCGCCGAACACGATCGCACCGAGCGCAGCCCGGTCGAGGCTGCCGTCCGCGGCGATGACGCCGGAACCGAAGCGGCTCTCGATCGCGGCCAGCGCCGGAGTGCCGGGCTCCACGACCTCGCGGGCGATGCGGTCGGCGTCCACCACGACGGCACCGTGTTCGGCGAGACGGGAGGCGATGGTCGATTTTCCGGAGGCGATCCCGCCGGTGAGTCCGATCAGCTGCACGGGCTCAGCCTACCGGCGCGGGTGAGGGGCGAACCGCCCGGGAACGACGAAACGGCCGGCCCCGAAGGACCGGCCGTTTCTGAGAGAGGATGCTCAGTTGTTGGAGCTGAGCTTCTCGCGCAGAGCCGCGAGCGACTCGTCGTCGGCGAGCGTACCGCTCGTGCCCGTCTCGGACGAGAAGGTGGACGAGCCGGTGTCGGCGGCAGCCTCTTCGAGGCCCTTCGCGACCTGGCGCTTGTGCGCCTCCCAGCGCGCCTGGGCGGCAGCGTACTGCTGCTCCCACTCCTCGCGCTGCGACTCGAAGCCTTCCTTCCACTCGTTGGTCTCCGCGTCGAAGCCCTCCGGGTACTTGTAGTTGCCCTGGTCGTCGTACTCGGTGACCATGCCGTAGAGCGCCGGGTCGAACTCGGTGCCCTCGGGGTCGACGCCCTCGTTCGCCTGCTTCAGCGAGAGCGAGATGCGGCGGCGCTCCAGGTCGATGTCGATGACCTTGACGAACACCTCGTCGCCCACCGAGACGACCTGCTCGGCCAGCTCGACGTGCTTGCCCGACAGCTCGGAGATGTGCACGAGACCCTCGATGCCATCTGCGACGCGGACGAACGCACCGAACGGAACCAGCTTGGTGACCTTGCCCGGTGCGACCTGACCGATCGCGTGGGTGCGGGCGAAGACCTGCCACGGGTCCTCCTGCGTCGCCTTGAGCGACAGGGAGACGCGCTCGCGGTCGAGGTCGACCTCGAGGATCTCGACGGTGACCTCCTGGCCCACCTCGACGACCTCGGAGGCGTGCTCGATGTGCTTCCAGGACAGCTCCGACACGTGGACGAGACCGTCGACGCCGCCGAGGTCGACGAACGCACCGAAGTTGACGATCGACGAGACGACGCCCTTGCGGACCTGGCCCTTGTGCAGGTTGTTGAGGAACGTGGTGCGCGACTCGGACTGGGTCTGCTCCAGCAGCGCGCGGCGCGAGAGCACCACGTTGTTGCGGTTCTTGTCGAGCTCGAGGATCTTGGCCTCGATCTCCTGACCCAGGTACGGAGTGAGGTCGCGAACGCGGCGCAGCTCGATGAGCGAGGCCGGGAGGAAGCCACGCAGGCCGATGTCGACGATCAGGCCGCCCTTGACGACCTCGATGACCGTACCGGTCACGACGCCGTCGGCCTCCTTGATCTTCTCCACGTCGCCCCACGCACGCTCGTACTGCGCACGCTTCTTGGACAGGATGAGACGACCCTCCTTGTCCTCCTTCTGGAGAACGAGGGCCTCGACGGTGTCGCCGACCTCGACGACCTCGGTGGGGTCGACGTCGTGCTTGATGGAGAGTTCGCGCGAGGGGATGACACCCTCGGTCTTGTAACCGACGTCGAGGAGGACCTCGTCGCGGTCGATCTTTACGACGGTGCCTTCGATCAGGTCTCCGTCGTTGAAGAACTTCAGCGTCTTTTCGACCGCGGCAAGAAAGTCTTCAGCAGATCCGATGTCGTTGACGGCGACCTGCTTGGGTGCCTTGTCGGTCGTTGCGGTTGTCATGTAGTGGGTGCTCCGTAATGGACAGGATTCAGGCCGGTCGCGATGATGGTGAGTGTTGTTCCGCGATCGGCAAGCGGATAGAGGTGTCACAGAAGTGACTCTCTAGTTTACCGGCCTGCGGACTCGGGCAGCAAGTCGCGGGCGGCGAGGATATCACGCAGTGCGGGTTCGAGTTCGGGGAAAGCGAACGCATACCCGGCGTCGAGCAGCCGTTCCGGAAGCACCCACCGGCTTTTCAGGACGAGTTCGGTCTCCGTTCTGATGGCGGCCGAGCCCAGTTCGAGCATCCAGCGGTACGCCGGGAGCCCGATCTTCGAGCCGACGAGCCGGCGCAGAGTGGACATGAGCGTGCGGTTGTCCGTGGGATTCGGAGCGGCCACGTTGATCGGGCCGTCGAGGTCGGGACGCTCCCGCAGGAACTCGATCGCCCCGAGCACGTCGGCGATGTGAACCCAGCTGAAGCGCTGCCGTCCCCTGCTTCCCCGGAACTCGTGGAAGGTGCCGGCGTTCCGCCGAGCCGCCGTTCCGAACCAGCGGCCGTCGATCTGGGGGCCGCCGAGGCCGAAGCGCACCAGGTTCACCAGCGGGGTCAGCGCGCTTCCGTCCCCGAGGACGATCGCCATCCGCAGCGCGACGCGCCGGGTGCCGGGCAGCTCGCCGCTGAACAGTTCTCGCTCCCAGGCCTTCGCCACTTCTACCGAGAAGCCACTGCCCAGCTCTCCGGTGGACTCGGTCATGGGCCGGTCCTCGGCGTGCCGGTAGATCGTCGCCGTCGAGGCGTTGAACCACACGGGCGGAGGCGCGTCGCTCGTTGCGATGGCCTCCCGCACCGCACGCGTGGTCTGCAGGCGCGAACGGAAGATCTCCGCTCGGTTGCGGTCGTTGTAGCGGCAGTTGACGCTTTTGCCCGCGAGGTTGATCACCGCTGCTGCGCCGGTCACCGCGCGGCGGAGTCCGTCGGTGTCGCCCCAGCGCACATCGGGCCCGTCGCGACCGACGAGCACGACCTCCGCGCCGGCGCCCCGATAGTGCTGCGCCAGGTAGCGGCCGAGGAAGCCGGACGCTCCGGTGATGACGATCCGTTCACTCACGTCGACTGTTCTCCTGCTTCCGCGATCCCGTACTGGAACCGCCCTCGATACTGATACATCCTCCCGATGACCGGCAGACCCACGGTGATCGATACGAGCTGGCACTCCGCCGCATCGTCCCAGCCCTCGGTGAGCACGACGACCGGGGCGAAGGGACGAGGGATCCGTATCCTCCGAGAGCCGACCACCAGCCACACCGCCGTCGATCGGAGGCGCAGGCCGCCGTCGCGCACGGTCGCCACGAAGCGCGCCTCCGTGCGGACCGGATCGCCGAGACGGTCGACGAGCGCGCCGCCCTCCACACCGATCTCATCGACCATGGCCGCGCTCCCCCGACGGAACGCGAAGTCCCGGACCGCCGCGACCGCGGGCGACCCATCCGGTACGGTCACGGGACGGTTCCGCACGGTGAACGGAACCGCCCGCTCCCACACGGGGAACATGACGTGGGAGCGGGCGAACACCGCCAGCATCGGCCACAGCCAGCGCCGTGGTGTGCCGACGGTGTCGAACACCCCGCTCCCGCGCCCGACCGCACCGGCCGGGATGGCATCGAAGTACGCCCGCAGTCGCGGGTGCAGCTCGTCGAACGCCGCGCCCAGCACGGCGCGGTACGGGGAGGTCACCGCCGGTGTGGATGCGCCGCTCAGTCGAGCAGCGCCGCCTTCAGCGTGTCGAGGCCGACGCCGCCGATATCGAGGGCCTTCTTGTGGAAGGCCTTGATGTCGAAGGACGCGCCCTCGCGGCGGGCGTACTCGTCGCGCAGCTGCTCCCAGATGCGCTGGCCGATCTTGTACGACGGAGCCTGGCCCGGCCAGCCGAGGTACCGGTTCACCTCGAACCGGACGAACGGTTCGTTCATGTTGACGTTCTCCCGCAGGAATGGGAAGGCGTCCTCCCCCGTCCACGGGCGCGACCCGTCGGGCAGCGGCTTCTCGAGGTGCACACCGATGTCGAGGACGACGCGGGCGGCGCGCATCCGCTGCCCGTCGAGCATTCCGAGGCGGTCGGCCGGGTCGTCGAGGTAGCCGAGCTGCTCCATGAGCCGCTCGGCGTAGAGCGCCCACCCCTCGGCGTGACCCGACGTGCCCGCGACGCGACGCCACGAGTTGAGCTGCGCCTTGTTGTAGGTGGCCTGCGCGATCTGCAGGTGATGGCCGGGGACGCCCTCGTGATAGACGGTCGTCAGCTCGCGCCAGGTGTCGAACTCGGTGACGCCCTCGGGCACGCTCCACCACATCCGCCCGGCGCGCGCGAAGTCGTCGCTCGGGCCGGTGTAGTAGATGCCGCCCTCCTGCGTGGGGGCGATCATGCACTCCAGGCGACGGATCTCGGCGGGGATGTCGAAGTGCGACTTCCCCAGCTCTTCGATGGCGCGGTCGCTGGTCTCCTGCATCCACCGCTGAAGCGCGTCCGTGCCGTGCAGCTTGCGGCTGGCGTCGCCGTCGAGGAAGGCGATCGCCTCGGGGACGCTCGCCCCTGGCTTGATCTCGTTCGCGATCGATTCCTGTTCGGAGCGCATGCGGGCCAGTTCTTCGATGCCCCACTCGTACGTCTCGTCGAGATCGACGGTCGCGCCGAGGAAGCCACGCGAGGCGAGCGCGTATAGCTCTCGGCCCACCGCGTCCTTCTCGGGGGCGTGCGGGGCGAGCTCGTTCTCGAAGAACTCGGCGAGCGTGGCGTACGCCTGCGCAGACTCCTTCGCGCCGGCCTCGAGATCGGACTTCAGCGACTCCGGCAGCACACCGTCGAGGGGCTTCGCGTCGGACGTGAACTCGAAGAAGAAGCCGGTGTCGGCCACCTGCTTGCGCGCCTGGGCGAGGACCTCGCGCACCTGCCGGATCGCGGGGACGTTGCCGGCCTGGATGCCCGTTCGCAGCGTCTCGATGTACCCGTCCATCGCAGCGGGCAGATTGTGGAGACGCTTGGCGACGTTGGCCCAGTCGTCCTCCGTGTCCGTCGGCACCAGGTCGAAGATGTCGCGAAGCTCCTGCGGCGGGGAGGCGATGACGTTGAGGTCGCGCTGCCCGAAACCGGCCTCGTGCTTCTCGATGGTGAGCTGCAGTTCGCGCGCCAGGTCCATCTTGGTGATGCGGTCGATCTCGTCGACCGGCTCCGCCGCCTCGATGCGGGCGAGAGCCTCCTTCACCTTGGAGATCGCGTGCTCGGCTCCCGCCGGCGAGTAGTCGGTGTACTCACCCTCGCGGCCGGGACGGCCGAGCCACACGTGGTACTCCGGGTTCAGTTCCAGTTGTGTGTCGACCCACTCCTCGGCGATCGTGTCGACCGGGGTGGGTTCACGCTTCTGATCGTTGGTCATACTCCGACCCTACCGACGACCACAGCCATCCTGCACGGGCCGTCCGGATCGGTGGATAAGCCGACCGGACAAAGGGCTGTGGACGCATCAGGACAGTCCGCGACGATCCAATTCGTCGTGCAGCGCGACGAAGAAGCGGTCGATCTCGCCCAGCCGGCGCGTATACATCAGCACGTCGGCTCCGGGAACGGTTCCGACCGCGTCGAACTCGATCCGGGTGTGCGCCGCGTCCACGGGGACGAACCGCACCCGCTGCTCGAAGACCAGTTGCAGGGAGAGGAGCTGCGCGAACGGGTCGCGCAGGCTCGTGCCCTTCATGGCGTCGCGCACGAACTCGCGCGCCTCCTCCGGGGCGACCGGCACGACCTCGCTCGGGATGCGTCGCGGGACGACCGCCTTGCTCCGGCGGCGCTTGCGCGGCTCGAGTTCGCTCACGGACGCAGCGTAACCCGGGCGGCGGTCAGTGTGCGGCGGCGTCCCAGTTCGCGCCGCGGCCGATCTGGACATCGAGCGGAACGCGGAGGTCGACGGCACCGGCCATCCGGGCACGAACCAGTGTCTCGAGTGCGTCCCACTCGCCGGGGGCGACCTCGAAGATGAGCTCGTCGTGCACCTGGAGCAGCATCCGCGACTGGAGGCGCTGGTCGATGATGTCACCGGCGATCCCGAGCATCGCGACCTTCATGATGTCGGCGGCCGAGCCCTGGATGGGCGCGTTCAGCGCCTGTCGCTCGGCGTTCTCGCGCAGGACGCGGTTGGTCGACGTCAGGTCGGCGAACGGCCTCCTGCGCCCGAAGATCGTCTCGGTGAACCCGTCGACGCGGGCCTGCTCCACGACGTTGCGAAGGTAGTCCCGCACCGCACCGAAGCGCTCGAAGTAGTCCGTCATCAGCTGGCGCGCCTCGGAGGTCTCGATGCGCAGCTGCTTGGACAGACCGAACGCGCTGAGGCCGTAGGCGAGCCCGTACGACATGGCCTTCACCTTGGTGCGCATCGCGGAGCTCACGTCCGCCGGCGGAACGCCGAACACGCGCGAGCCGACGAAGCGGTGCAAGTCCTCCCCCGCATTGAACGCCTCGATCAGGCCGGGGTCGCCCGACAGGTGCGCCATGATCCGCATCTCGATCTGCGAATAGTCGGCCGTCAGCAGGGTCTCGAAACCCTCGCCCTGCGTGAAGGCCGAACGGATCTCGCGGCCCTCCTCCGTGCGGATCGGGATGTTCTGCAGGTTCGGGTCGTTCGAGGAGATGCGGCCCGTGCTCGTACCCGTCTGGTCGTAGGTCGTGTGGATGCGCCCATCCGTCTCGACCGAACGCTCCAGCGTCTCGACGATCTGCTTGAGCTTCGTCGCGTCGCGGTGCTGCAGCAGCAGGCCGAGGAACGGGTGCGGGTTCTTCTCCTGCAGGTCGGCGAGCGACCCTGCGTCGGTGGAGTAGCCGGTCTTCGTCGCGCGGGTCTTCGGCATCCCCAGCTCCTCGAAGAGCACCTGCTGCAACTGCTTCGGCGAGCCGAGGTTGATCTCGTGGCCGATCTGCGCATACGCCTGCGCTGCGAAGTCGTTGGCCTTGTCAGTGAGCTGCCCGCGCAGGCGCGCGAGCACCTCGGAGTCGATCGAGACGCCGTTCAGCTCCATTTCGGCGAGGACCGCCACCAGGGGCAGCTCGATGTCGTCGAGCACGGCGCGCGTGCCCTCGTCGAGGGCGATCATCTGCCCCTCGGCCACGCGGCGGATGAACCACGCCTCGGTCGCCGGGCTCACCGCGTCGTTGATGGGGACAAGCTGGTTGGGGTCGGAGACCGGAAGTGTCTCGCCGAGCACCTCGTAGACCTGTTCGGCGAGGGACTGGGCGGCCGCTCCCGGCTTGACCAGCCACGAGGCGATGCGCGTGTCGAACGCGAGGCCATCCACGAGGAACCCCGCGCGGCTCAGCGACTTGAACTGCGGCTTGGCGTGGAAGAAGTACTTCGGCGCACTGCTGGCGAGCCACTTCTCCAGGGCCTCGTAGTCTTTGCGACCCGGCGCCCAGGGCACGTAGACGCTGTCGTCGGCGACGGCCAGCCCGAACCCGGTGATTCCTGCCGGGCCGACCTCGAGCTGCACGGCGATCGCCGTCCCATCGGCGGAGGCTTTCGACAGCCAGTTCTCCAGCTCCTCGTCGACCATCGTGCGGACGGCCGGCGCGGTGACCGCGCCCGCGTCGCCGACCTGAGTCGCGGCTGCGACGCCGTCGAGCATCCCCTCTTCGGCCGCCGTCTTCATCAGCCGCTCCAGCAGCGTCTTGAACTGCAGGCGCGCGAAGATGTCGCGCACGGCGTTCTCGTTGAGCGGCTTGCGCTCGAGATCGGCGGGGCCCACCGGGAGGTCCACGTCGTCGAGCAACTGATTGAGGCGGCGGTTCCGGAGGGCGTTCTCCTGCTGGTCGCGCAGGTTCTGCCCGACGACGCCCTTGATCTCGTCGGCATGCGCCACGATGTTCTCGACGGTGCCGTACTGCTGCACCCACTTGACCGCGGTCTTCTCGCCGACCTTGTCGATGCCGATCAGGTTGTCGCTGGTCTCGCCGACGAGCGCGGCGATCTCGGGATACTGGTGCGGCTCGATGCCGTACTTCTCGCGCACAGCGGCGGGGTCGTAGACCTTGAGCTCGGAGACCCCGCGCACGTTCGGGTAGAGCAGCGTCACGTCGTCATTGACGAGCTGGATGGTGTCGCGGTCGCCCGAGACGAGGAGCACCTTGAAGCCCTGCTCGGCGCCCTGACGGGCGAGGGTGGCGAGGATGTCGTCGGCCTCGTAGTCCTCCTTCGCGATCGTCGTGACATTCATCGCATGGAGGGCCTCTTCGAGGAGAGGGATCTGGCCGGCGAACTCCGACGGCGTCTCGCCGCGGGTGCCTTTGTACTCGGGGTATTCGCGCGTGCGGAAGGAGTAACGCGAGATGTCGAAAGCGACCGCGAGGTGGGTCGGCTTCTGCTGCTGCAGCAGGTTGATGAACATCGCGATGAAGCCATGGATGGCGTTCGTGTGCTGGCCCTCGCGGTTGACGAAACTGTCGACCGGCAGAGCATAGAAGGCCCGAAATGCCAGCGAATGGCCGTCGATGACAAGGAGGGTAGGCTTTTCGGAGTCTGACACCAGCCCAGCCTACAAGGGGCCGGTGACAGTCCAGACGACCGTCAGGAGAGGCCGAGGATGACCGACGACGTGACCGACGACGCGCTCGCGTACGTGCAGCTGAGAGGGCTCGGCCGGCTGGCCGAGAAGATGGGCATCGAGATGCTCGAGTTCACCGTGGAGCGGGCCGTTGCGCGCATGCCGGTCGAAGGCAACACGCAGCCGGCAGACCTCCTGCACGGCGGCGCCTACGTGGTCCTCGGTGAGTCCCTCGGCTCGATGTCGGCGAACCTCTACGCCGGCGAAGGACGCCTCGCTGTGGGGATCGAGATCAACGCCTCCCACACCCGCTCGGCGACCAGTGGATACGTCACCGGCGTGTGCACGCCCATCCACCTCGGCCGCACGCTGACGACGCACGAGATCGCCGTGACCGACGACCGCGGCCGCCGCTGCTCCACCATCCGCATCACGAACCTGATCAAGGACCTGTGACGCGACCGGAGCGCTGACGATTTGAGCCAAATCGTGGTTATCGAGCGCGCATAACCGCGTTTTGGCGCAAATCTCTGTGGGGCTACTTCTTCGGCGCGAGTTGCTCGATGATCGCCTGGGCGACGTCGTGCATGGTGAGGCGGCGGTCCATCGAGGCCTTCTGGATCCAGCGGAACGCCTCCGGCTCCGACAGACCCATCTTCTCGTTGAGCAGGCCCTTGGCGCGGTCGACCAGCTTGCGGGTCTCGAAGCGCTGCACCATGTCGGAAACCTCGGCCTCCAGCGCGATGATCTGCTGGTAGCGGGCGAGCGCGATCTCGATCGCGGGGAGCAGGTCGTTCGGTGTGAACGGCTTGACGACGTACGCCAGGGCGCCGGCCTCTGTCGCCCGCTCGACCAGTTCCTTCTGGCTGAATGCGGTCAGCAGGACGACGGGAGCGATGTGGTCCTTCGACAGCCGCTCGGCCGCCGAGATGCCGTCGAGCTGCGGCATCTTGACGTCCATGATGACCAGGTCGGGCCGGAGCTCGGTGGCGAGAGCCACGGCGGTCTCGCCGTCCCCGGCCTCACCGACGACCTCGAACCCGTTGTCGCGCAGGATCTCGACGATGTCGAGGCGGATGAGGGACTCGTCCTCCGCCACGACGACGCGGCGGGGTGCGGTGGGGGTCGTTTCCTGGTCAGTCACGCACAAAAGCCTACGGTATTGTTCAGGTGTTGTTGTGCGCCGCCGTGGCGGAATGGCAGACGCGGAGCACTCAAAATGCTTTGTCCGGAAGGGCGTGTGGGTTCGAGTCCCACCGGCGGCACGACGATCAGATCCGCGCTCCGACGACCGTCGCGGCGAAGCGGCGGGCGCGCTGGGCGAGCCCCGCGATCCTCTCCTCGACGACCACGTCGGCGTCGAAGCCGACGTACGACGGCGGAGGAGTCCGCCGCACGTTCGCACTGCACTCGAAGGCACCGCACACCAGCGTCCCCACGGTGTCGCCGTTCCGGCCCGCCTGGCCCGCGCGGCGCGCCGACCAGAACCAGACGTCGTTCGTGAGGTGCACATCCTGGCACCAGCCGCACATCGTGGGCACGCTCGACCGCATCGACGCCTCGGAGGCCCGCAGAGCGATGCCCACCGGGCCGTCGTCCGTCGGCACCACGATGAAGCCGCGCTGCGGGAGCCGGGGGTCGCGCCAGCCGAGGTACTCGCGGCGCGACCAGTCGACCTCGTGCAGACCGGGCGGCAGCGGGAGCTCCTCGGCTTCGCTACGCGAGCAGTTGACGAACGACTCCCGGATCTGCTGCGGGCTCAGAACCTCCATGCGCACCTCCTGCATCCATGCTCGCACAGGATTCGCGCCCGGCCGCTTGACCCTGCCCCCGGGGTCAGGGCTTAGCGTGCTCGCATGACCACGATCGAAAGCGTCACCGACGCGACCTTCCAGGACGATGTGCTCGCCGCGCCGGGCACCACCGTCGTCGAGTTCTGGGCCGAATGGTGCGGTCCGTGCCGTGCCCTGTCGCCGATCCTCCAGCAGTTGCAGGAGGAGCACGGCGACCGCATCCGTATCGTCAAGATCAACGCGGACGAGAACATGGAGACCACCGTCGCGTACAAAGCGCTCGCGCTTCCGGTCATGAAGGTGTTCTGCGACGGCGAAGTCGTGAAGACGATCGTCGGCGCGAAGCCGAAGCCCGCGATGGAGCTGGAGCTCGCACCGTTCCTCTGAGCGTGGCCGGCCGGCTCAGGTGAGGTGGTCGAACGCCCCGCTCACCCAGCCGATGTAGCGGTCGGCCGACCGGAGCACCGCGCCGCGCGCATCCTGCAGCACGACGTTGCCGAGGTTGCCGTACATCCGGTCGAACGGCCGCTCGCAGACGGTGTCCGCGACGCGCCGGACCACTGCCGCCGACAGCGGGATGTCGTTCGGATAGCTGCGCTGGAACGTCACCCACTGCTGCGAGGGACCGGGGAACACCGTGTCTCCGCTGAGCACGACGCCGCGGTCCCAGTGCACGACCGCACTCCCGGGAAAGTGGCCGCCGACTGTCCGCAACGTGACTCCGGGGAGCACCTCGGTCTCACCCGTCCAGGACGCGATGGCCGGGTCCTCACGCTGCACCCAGTGCCGATCCGCCGCGTTGACGAGCACCGGAGGGTCGCCGAGCATCCGGGACCAGGTCACCTGCGCGCCGAACATGTGGGGGTGGCTGGTGGCGATGACCGCGACGCCGCCGAGGTCCTGCACGGCCGTCGCCGCGGCTTCGTCGACGTAACCGGTCGGATCCCACAGGAGGTTGCCTTCGGGCGTGCGGAGCAGGAGGCTCTGCTGGCCGATCCCGACCCGCGGCTCGCTGCGCAGGCCGTAGAGGTCGGGCTCCAGTTCGGTGATGACGACCCGCTCGCCGTCGCGCTGCAGCCGCTGCAGAGTGGTCCACTCCTGGCCGGTCGGCGGCACGTACTGGCGCTCGTCCTCGCAAATCGGGCACACGGCGGGTGGATGCTCCCCCGCGTCGTCCTGGATCGCCGTCGTCTCCACCGCACACGTCGCACACAGCCACTCCGCCACACCCGGACTCTACCGACGCGGACGCGGTCGGCGGAATAGGCTGCGACCAGGACCGATTGGAGTGGATGTGAAACGCATCGGGTTCCTCAGCTTCGGGCACTACCAGCCCATCCCGGGCTCCGTCTCGCGCACTGCGGCGGACGCCCTCCTCCAGACGATCGAGCTCGCCGTCGCCGCCGAAGAGCTCGGGGCCGACGGCGCGTTCGTCCGCGTCCACCACTTCGCCCCGCAACTGGCGTCCCCGTTCCCGCTGCTCGCCGCGATCGGCGCCCGCACGAAGCGGATCGACATCGGGACCGCGGTCATCGATATGCGGTACGAGAACCCGCTGTACATGGCCGAGGATGCCGCCGCAGCCGATCTGATCAGCGGCGGCCGGCTGCAGCTCGGCGTCAGCCGGGGCTCACCCGAGACGGCGCTCCGTGGCTCCGAGTCGTTCGGCTACGTCCCCGCCGAGGGCGAGACGGATGCGGACATGGCCCGCCGGCACACCGAGCTGTTCCGCGCGGCGATCGCCGGCGCGGGCGTTGCGGAGGCGAACCCCGCGATGACCGGCGGCCAGCGCGGCGCACTCGCCATCGAGCCGCAGTCGCCGGGCCTCGGCGACCGCATCTGGTGGGGTGCGGGCACGCGCGCCACCGCCGTCTGGGCGGCCGAGCAGGGGATGAACCTGATGAGCTCGACGCTGCTGACCGAGGACACCGGGGTCCCCTTCTCCGACCTCCAGGCCGAGCAGATCCAGCAGTACCGCGACGCGTGGGCCGCTGCGGGCTGGGAGCGGGAGCCGCGCGTGTCGGTCAGCCGCAGCATCCTGCCGATCACCACCGATCTGGACCGCCGCTACTTCGGGGCTTCCGCGCTCGCCGAGCGCAACGACCAAGTCGGCCATCTCGACGGGGGGCTCGCCCGCTTCGGGAAGAGCTACGTCGGCGATCCGGAGCAGATCGTCGCCGAGCTGAGGGAGGACGCGGCGGTCGCGGACGCGGACACCCTGCTGGTCACCGTGCCCAACCAGCTCGGCGTCGACTACAACGCACACCTGCTCGAGACGATCGTCACCCAGATCGCCCCGGCACTCGGGTGGCGCGATTAGCGCACACTCCGGGCATATGTACCCCGAACGAGGCGTAGACGCATCCGCTGGGACTGGGATGATGGGGGAACCGCACACCCGAATCTGCGGTGACCGTAGTATTCCTCGTTCTAAGGGTGTGCCATGCGAGCTCCGCGTCTCCGCTCCGCAATCACTGCGTCGGCACTCGCGTTCGCCATCGGCGGATCGGTCCTCGT
The DNA here is from genome assembly GCF_042465655.1 of Leifsonia sp. T36S-04. Lineage (GTDB taxonomy): Bacteria > Actinomycetota > Actinomycetes > Actinomycetales > Microbacteriaceae > Leifsonia. Next base: position 1,362,929 of record NZ_CP146286.1, on the reverse strand, counting down.
GACCGCAGCACCCGCTTCGGCCGTGAGTCCTCGGGTCGACTCCGCATCCCCCTCCTCGGCGATCACGTCCATGTGGGCCTGGGGCAACCCGATCGACCCGGCGGTGGATGCGCGGGGCGAGGGAAAACCGCAGTTCGAGCCGCAGGCGCTCGCCGACTTCGCCGCATCCCACCAGCTCCGGACCGTCTTCCTGTCCGTGCCGTGGGCCGCCGACGAAGGCCCGTTCTCGACGTGGCTGACGGACGCGGTGAACGCGCTGCACGCGGCCGGCGTCACGAAGGTCGCGGCCCTCGGCGGGGATGCTGCCTGGGCCGATGACCCCTCCCTCGCCGCCACCTGGACCTCGGCCGCCCTGCGCGCTGCCCCGTTCGACGCCGTCCAGTTCGACGTGGAGCCGTGGGTGGTCTCGTCCGACGCCGAACTGCCGGCGGTGGTCGCGAAGCTGCAGACCATGTACGACCGCGCGAAGGTTGCGGCGGGATCCGTGCCCATCGGCGCCGACCTGCCGTGGTGGCTCGCCGCGAAACCGCAACCGGGCGGCGGCACCGCCTTCGACGCGCTGCTCCCCCGGCTCAAGTCGGTCGCGATCGTCGCGTTCAGCGACCACGCGGCCGGAACCGACGGCATCGTGGCGCTGGCGAAGCCCGCGGCGACCGCGGCAGCAGCGAAGCGCGTCCCGTTCACCATCGGCGTCGAGACGGACACCCCCGAGGTCGCCGGAGGTCCCGCCGCGACATTCGGCGACGACTCGGCGGCCCTCCTGGAGTCCGAGACGGCGAAGGTCCGCGCGCAGCTGGCGTCACTCCGCGGATACGGCGGCGTGACGGTCGAGCACCTGCTCAGCTGGCAGGACTTGATCGCCCGCTAGCAGCCCGCGAGCACAGGAAAAGTGCGGCTCTCGAGGTCGAAAGCCCGCACTTTTCCTGTGCTCGGCGGCCGCGGGTGCGCGGGAGGCTGGGTCAGCGCGCGTCGGCGGCGGCCTCGAGGGCGGCGATGTCGAGCTTGCGCATGGCGAGCATCGCCTGGTTGGCGCGGGCGGCACGCTCGCGGTCGGGGTCGGCCTGCAGTTCGAGGAGCCGGCGCGGCACGATCTGCCAGCTGAGACCCCAGCGGTCCTTCAGCCAGCCGCACATGCTCTCCTCGCCGCCGTCAGCCGTCAGCGCCTCCCACAGCCGGTCGACCTCCGCCTGGTCGTCGCACAGGACCGACAGCGAGAACGCCTCCGTGAACCCGTTCGCGGGACCGGTGTTCATCGCCTGGTACTCGACACCGGCGAGGGTGAAGCGCAGCACGACGAGCCCGTCCGGCATCCCCTCGCCGAACCGCTGGACCTCGAGGATGCGCGAATCCGGGATGAGCGACGTGTACAGCTCCGCCGCCTCCTCCACGCCGCTTTCGAACCACAGGAACGAACTGACCTTCTGCATGGGATCCCCCTTCGGACATCGTCGTCGATGCCGCTCATGGTAGCCGCGGCCCGCGTTCGTCGGGCAGGTCCCGGCGGAGTAGCGTTGCACCCGTGTCGAGCACCGGATTCTCCAGTTACATCGCCATCGGGGACAGCTTCACGGAGGGCGTCGGCGACGATCTTCCGGACGGACGCGTGCGCGGGTGGGCCGACTTCGTGGCGCTCGGGATGGCCGCCCACTCCCGCGAGCCGTTCCGCTACGCGAACCTCGCCGTGCGCGGCCGCAAGCTCGGGCCGATCGTGGCCGAGCAGGTGGATCCGGCGATCGCGCAGCATCCCGATCTGGTCAGCCTCAACGGCGGCGGGAACGACATCATGCGACCTCGCGTCTCGATCGAGGGCGTCGCGACGACCCTGATGGATGCGGCGGACCGGGTGGTCGCCTCCGGCAGCCACATGCTGCTGCTGAGTGGGGCGAACCCCAGCGCGCACCTCCCGCTCGGCGGGCTGGTCCGTCGCCGGGGCGAGGAGCTGGCGATCGCCGTCCGGGCGATGCTGCCGCGCGAGGGGATCACGTTCGTCGACAACTGGGCCGACGAGGGCCTGGAGGACATCCGGTATTGGTCGGAGGACCGCCTCCACCTCGGGCCGCTCGGCCACGCCCGGGTGGCCAGCAACGTGCTGACCGCGCTCGGCGTGCCGGTACCGGCCGAGTGGGGCGTGGAGGAGGTCGCCGCGGCGCCGCCCGGCGAGAAGACGCGGCGCACCGCCGACTACTACCGCCGCTACGTCCTGCCGTGGGTGGGACGCCGGCTCACCGGACGCTCCTCCGGTGACCACCGCGCCGCGAAGATCGCCGAACTCACCGTCGTCGACCCCGAAGGTGCCCACCCGCTGTAGACCGCCCGCTGTAGACCGCCCGCTGTGGACAGGGCCCAGAGGCGGCGACGACACTCTCTGTCGGAGGTCCGCCGTAGCATCGCACCGTGGCTGACCTCGACGACGTGCGGAGGACCGCCGCGCGGCTCCCCGGCAGCGAGGAGCGCGCGACGACCGGCGGTGCCGCCTGGTTCGTCCGCGGCAAGCTGTACGCGTGGGAGTGCCACCCGTGGCCGAGCATCCCGGCAGACATGCGCGCGATCATCGCGGCCGAGCTCGTTGTCGGGGTGAAGGTCGCCGACCAGCTGGATGCGCTCGCCCTCGTCGAGATGGCACCCTCGGTGTTCCTCCGCACGACCACCCCCTGGGGCGAGCCGAAGGTCGCGTTCCGAATGGGCGCCATCGACGACGACCATCTCGGCGAGCTCGTCACGGAGGCGTGGCGCGTGCAGGCGCCGAAGTATCTGCGCCGCGAGTTCGACGACCTCGGCGACCGATCAGCCGAGCGGGGTTCCGACGTCCTGTAGCGGCGACGGCCGGGCGCGGAGCACACTGGGCGTAGCCGGCCACACCGAACGTTGGGAGCTTCACCGTGACTAACCACACGTACAGAGTGATCGAGATCGTGGGCACATCGCCCGAGGGGATCGATGCGGCGATACGCAACGGGATCGAGCGCGCCGCGAAGAGGATCCGCGAGGTCGACTGGTTCGAGGTGACCGACACCCGGGGTGAGGTCGAGGACGGACGCGTCGCCCACTTCCAGGTCACCCTGAAGGTGGGCTTCCGGCTCGAAGAGCTCTCGGACTAGTCCGCCCGGGTCCGGTCAGTCGTTGTCGCCGCCGGTCGTGTCGATCCGCGTCGTCCGCTCGCCGCCGCCCCACGTCCACTCGGCCACCTCCGGGATGTCCTCTCCGTGCTCGCGCGTGTACTGGCGGGCGCGCAGGCGCGCATCCTGCATCTCCTGACGCAACCCCGCCTCGCGCGAGGCGAGCCCGGGGACGCGGTCGATCACGTCGATGACCAGGTGGTACCGGTCGAGGTCGTTGAGCATCACCATGTCGAACGGGGTGGTCGTCGTCCCCTCCTCCTTGTAGCCGCGCACGTGGAGGTTGTCGTGGCCACGCCGACGGTAGGTCAGGCGGTGGATGAGCCAGGGATAGCCGTGGTAGGCGAAGATGACCGGCTTGTCCGTGGTGAACAGTGCGTCGTATTCGCGGTCGTTCAGGCCGTGTGGATGCTCCTGCTCGTCCTGCAGGCGCATCAGGTCGACGACGTTGACCACCCGCACCTTCAGGTCGGGCAGCCGGCGGCGCAGGATGTCGGCGGCCGCGAGGGTCTCGAGGGTCGGGATGTCGCCCGCGCACCCGAGCACCACATCCGGCTCCTCCCCCTCCACCTCGGTACCGGCCCACGGGAAGATGCCGATGCCGCGCGTGCAGTGGGCGACGGCGTCGTCCATGTTCAGCCACTGCGGCGACGGCTGCTTGCCCGCGACGACGACGTTCACGTAGTCCACCGACCTCAGGCAGTGGTCGTAGGTCGAGAGCAGCGTGTTCGCGTCGAACGGCAGGTAGACGCGGACCACGTCGGCCTTCTTGTTGACGACGTGATCGATGAACCCGGGGTCCTGGTGCGATGCGCCGTTGTGGTCCTGCCGCCAGACGTGCGAGCTGAGCAGGTAGTTCAGCGACGAGACCGGACGCCGCCACGACACCTCGCCGGCCGACTTCAGCCACTTGGCGTGCTGGTTGAACATCGAGTCGACGATGTGGATGAACGCCTCGTACGACGTGAAGACGCCGTGCCGTCCCGTCAGCAGGTAGCCTTCGAGCCAGCCCTGGCACTGGTGCTCGCTGAGCACCTCCATCGCGCGGCCCTGCGGCGCCAGGTGGTTGTCGGAGTCGATGGGCAGATACTCGGCGTTCCACTGCTTGCCGGTGGCGTCGTAGACCGCTTGCAAGCGGTTGGAGGCCAACTCGTCCGGCGCGAACAGGCGGAAGTCGTGAGGATTGGCGACCATGACATCCCGGAACCACGCGCCGAGCACCTGCGTGGCCTCGGCCACGGCTTCGCCCGGGACGGGCACCTCGACGGCGTAGTCGCGGAAGTCGGGGAGGCGCAGGTCGCGCCGCAGGAGACCTCCGTTGGCCACCGGGTTGGCGCTCATCCGTCGCTCCCCCTCGGGAGCCAGACCGGTGATGAGCTCGATCGGACGGCCTTCTGCGTCGAACAGCTCCTCCGGGCGGTACGAGAGCATCCACTCCTCGAGCAGCCGGGTGTGCGCCTCGGTGTCGCGCGCGTTCGCGAGCGGCACCTGGTGCGAGCGCCAGTTGTTCTCGGTCGGGTGGCCGTCGATCTCGGCCGGGCACGTCCATCCCTTCGGCGTTCGCAGGATGAGCATCGGCCAGGTCGGCCGTGCGTCGAGTTCGCCCGCCTTCGCTTCGCTCTTGATCGCGGCGATCCGGTCGAGGATCTCGTCGAGGATGGCCGCCATGCGCTTGTGCACCTCGCGCGGGTCCTCGCCGTCGAAGCCGCCGGACACGAGGAACGGCTCGTAGCCGTAGCCGCGCATCAGGTCGAGCAGCTCGGACTCCGGGATGCGCGCCAGGACCGTCGGGTTCGCGATCTTGTAGCCGTTGAGGTGCAGGATCGGCAGGACAACGCCGTCCTGCTCCGGGTTGAGGAACTTGTTCGAGTGCCAGGCGGTCGCCAGCGGGCCGGTCTCGGCTTCGCCGTCGCCGACCACCGCCGCGACGAGCAGGTCGGGGTTGTCGAAGGCCGCGCCGTACGCGTGCGAGAGCGCGTACCCCAGCTCGCCGCCTTCGTGGATGGAGCCCGGCGTCTGCGGCGCCGCATGGCTCGGGATGCCGCCCGGGAACGAGAACTGCCGGAACAGCCTGCGCAGCCCGTCCTCGCTCTGGTCGATCGCGCTGTAGACCTCGCTGTACGTGCCGTCGAGGTATGCGCTCGCCACGACTCCGGGTCCGCCGTGGCCGGGGCCGGCGACGAACAGCGTGTTCAGGTCGCGCTCCCGGATGGCCCGGTTGAGGTGCGCGTAGATGAAGTTGAGCCCCGGCGTGGTGCCCCAATGCCCCAGCAACCGCGGCTTGATGTCGTCCCGCGACAGCGGCCGGCGGAGCAGCGGGTTGTCGAGCAGGTAGATCTGCCCGACCGAGAGGTAGTTGGCCGCCCGCCACCAGGCGTCCAGCCGGTCGAGCATCTCCTCGCTCAGTGCTCCGGTGCCGGATGCAGTGGTCGTATCGGTCATCGTGCTCCCTCCGGTCCCCCCTGGCTGCGCGCAGTCCGCGTCCGGGTGCGGGGTGGCTTGTCGCGCAAGCCTACGACCGGTCCGCTCCGAACAACAGACGTGGAGACGACGATGGTGGAGACGGGTGCCGGCCGGGTGACCGTGCGGCGAACTCCGGGTGAATCCGGCGCGCGCGGGCCGGCCGTGGCGACCATCCTGCTGCACGGAGCGGCGGGATCGTGGACGACCTGGGCGCCGCTGATCGATGCGGCGGAGGCCGAGCGCGGTGCACCCATCGGTGACCTGGTGATCCCGGATCTGCCGGGCTGGGGCGACTCCCCGGCGGATGTCTCCCGTCTGGATGCGCGCGCGCTGGCGGACGCTGTCGCAACGGTCGCGCGGGCACTCGGCTACCGGCGGTGGCGGCTGGTCGGGCACTCCCTCGGCGGCTTCGTGGCGCTGGAACTGGCCGCCGCAGAACCCGAGGCGACCGAGTCGGTCACCCTGATTTCGGCGACGACGTTCGGTGCGCGTGCGGATTCGGCCGGACGGCTCCGGCTGTTCGCGGCCTACATGCCTCTGATGCTGCTGGATGCGGGGATGCGCGTCCTCGCAGGGCTCGGTGCAGCGGGCCCGCGCCTGATCCGCGCACTCGATCGCGCCGGGCTGCTCGGGCTCCTCGTCTCTCCCCTTTTCGCACGCCGGGTGCCGGGTGTGGAGCACGAGCTGGGCCGGGATGTGCGCCCGCGGGCGTTCGTGCGCGCCGTGGCGAGCGCGCGGCAGTACGCGGCGGCCGAACGCTGGGGACGCATCCGGTGCCCGGTGCTCGCGATCCACGGCGATCGTGATGTGTTCGTGCCCCGGGGCGACGATGCGCGGCTCGCGTCGGTCGTGCCGGACCTGCGCACGGTGGTCCTCCCGCGGACCGGGCACTTCGCGCACGTCGAGCATCCGTCGCTCGTCGCCCGGCTGTGCCTGGGCGGACACTCGGGTGAGGAATCGTGGCTGGTGTCGGGGGCGCGCGCTAGCGTCGTCGCATGAGCGACACAGTGGTCCGCCCGGTCGATGACGCGGTCTGGGACGATCTCACGACGGTCTTCAGCACTCCCGGCGACCCCCCGGGATGCTGGTGCCAGTGGTTCAAGGTGCCCCGCTCGCGCTTCGACGAGCTCTCCCGGGCTGACCGGGCGGAGCGGCTGCACGAGCAGGTGCGAACCGGATCTCCCGGCGTCCTGGCCTGGATCGACGGGGAGCCCGCCGGGTGGGCGGCAGTCGAGCCGTACACGGCCTACACGACCCTGGCGCGGTCGCCGATCACGAAACGGCTCGACGGCGATCCGACCGACCCGTGGGCGGTGACCTGCTTCGTGGTCCGGGCGGAGTTCCGGCGGCAGGGGGTGGCGCGCTCGCTCCTCGACGGCGCCGTCGCCCACGCCCGCGCACAGGGTGCCGACGTGATCGAGGGATACCCGGTCGATCCGGAGGTCCGGCCCTCGATCTCGACGGCCGAGCGGTACCACGGCACCGTCTCGCTGTTCCGCGACGGCGGCTTCGACGTCGTGCGGCGGCCGAGCGCGATCCGGGCGATCATGCGCCGGACGCTCTGACCGCATCCACTTGCGCCGGTCCCGGTAGGCTCGACCGGTGAGCTCCACCCGTCGCGACCGCCTCGTCGGCGCGGGCACCCAGGTGGCGACGGAGGTCAGCATCAACTTCGGGTCGTCGGTGGCCGGGCTGCTCATCCCGGTCGTCGGATCGATCGTCGTCGTGGCAGCCCGCCAGGTCGTCACGGCCGCCGCGGTGCTGCCGTTCTACCGGCCGAAGCGGGCCGAGCTAACGTGGCGACGGCTCTGGCCCGCCCTCGCGCTGGGCGTCGTGCTGGCCGCGATGAACCTCAGTTTCTACGAAGCCGTCGGTCGGCTCGGTCTCGGCATCGCGGCGACCATCGAGTTCCTCGGCCCGTTCGCACTGGCGCTCGTCGGTTCGCGACGGCTGCTGGATGCGGCATGCGCGGTCGCCGCCGCCGCCGGAGTCCTCCTGCTGACGGCGACCGAGGGCGCCATCGACCCGGTCGGCGTCGCGCTCGCGCTGACGGCGGCGGCCGCGTGGGCCGCCTACATCCTGCTGACGCGCCAGGTCGCGACCCGGCTGCCCGGCCTGGAGGGCCTCTCCGTGGCGAGCGTCGTATCCACGGTGCTGACCGTCCCGCTCGCGCTGATCGTCGTCGACTACAGCCGGCTCGACCTGCGCATCCTTCTCATGCTGCTGGCGCTCGGGGTGCTGTCGTCGGCGATCCCGTACAGTCTCGACACGTTCATCCTGCGCCGCCTCACCGCGCGGCTGTACGCCGTCATCACCAGTTTCGGACCGGTCATCGCGACGGTGTTCGGGGTGATCGTGCTCGGGGAGCGCTTCTCGCTCGTGCAGCTCGTCGGCATCCTCATCGTCTGCGCGGCCGCCGGCGTCGCCATCGCCACGCAGCGCGAGCAACCGCGTTCCGACCTCGAACAAACCGCCGAGGCCGTCCCCTGACCCTTCCCCCGCACCCTGACGCCGCGCCGAGATGCGCCTTGTGGCGGTTATTCGGCCGGCATTCCGACCATTACTCTCACCTCGACGGAGCGGAAGCGTCGGAGCGGAAGCGTCGGAGCGAAGGCTCAGGAGAGGATGTCTTTGGTGGTGAAGCGGCCGACGGCGAGGGCACCGAAGACCGCGATATAGCCGAGCTGTAGCAGGGCGTTGTTGCCGAAGGAGTCCCACGCGATCGGATCGCGCAGGAAGTCGCCGAAGCCGAGCCAGTAGTGGCTGAACAGCCACGGGTGCAGCCCCTCCAGCTGCGGCAGCTGGTCGAGCACTTGCGAGAACACGGCCAGTACGGCGGTCGCCGCCATCGCGCCCACGGGAACGTCGGTGAGCGTCGATAGGAACAGCCCGATCGCGCACAGCCCCAGCAACGACACGACGATGTACAGCGCGATCAGCAGCAGCCGCAGGTACGCCTCTCCGAGCCCGACCTGCACGTCGGAGAGGAGCGTCACCGGGCCGATCGGGAACAGCAGCATTCCGATCAGCGCGCCCGCGACCCCGACCACCAGGGCCGCGGCGACGCAGAACACCGCGCAGCCGGCGTACTTCACCCCGAGGAGCCGGAGCCGCCCGGCCGGCGCGATCACCAGGTAGCGCAGGGTTCCGTGACTCGCCTCGCCCGCGATCGTGTCGCCGGCCACCACGCCGATCGTCAGCGGCAAGAACAGCGGCACGCACACCACGAGTGCGGTAAACGCGACGAACAGGCCGTTGCTGCTGATCTCGCTGAGGAAGGCGGGCCCGCGCGAGCTCCCGCCCGTGATGCGCACGGCGACGGCGATCAGGATGGGCACCGCCGCCAGCGCCGCGAGCATCGCCCAGGTGCGCCACCGGCGGAACATCACCGACACCTCCGAGCCGAGCAGCGCCCAGCCTCCCGATGGCCGCTCGCGACGAGCAGCGACTGAACGCAAACCCTCGGGAGGTGCCACGGTGAGCTGCTCACTGCTCGACATCGAAACCCTCCCCGGTGAGTTCCACGAAGCGCTCCTCGAGGCTGGAGGCCCGCACGGCGAAACCGCGCAGGCGAACTCCCTCGCCGACCAGCGCCGCCGCAAGCTCCTCGGCGGGGGGCGCGGACTCGGAGAGCGCCGCCTCCACCCCTCCCGCGGCCGCATCCGCGTGCAGTCCGAAGCGCGCGAGCACCGAGACGGCGAGCGGAACGTCGGGCGTCTCGACGGCGACGCGCGGTCCGGATCCGCGGCGGAGCTCATCCAGCGACCCCTGCGCGACCAGCCGGCCGGTGCGCATGATCGCCGCGTGCGTGCAGACCTGCTCGATCTCGGCCAGCAGGTGGCTGGACACGAAGACGGTCGTCCCCTCGTCGGCCAGCGACCGGACCAGCGACCGCACCTCGCGCGTGCCCTGCGGGTCAAGTCCGTTCGTCGGTTCATCGAGCACCAGGAGGTCGCGGTCGGTGAGCAGCGCCCCCGCGATGCCCAGCCGCTGCTTCATCCCCAGCGAATACGCCCGGACGTGCTTGCCCGCGGCGTGCGACAGGCCGACGCGTTCGAGCGCCGCATCGACGCGTGCCCGCCGGGTGGCCCCCGGAGCGTACCGGTCGGCCGTGTCCCGCCGCAGCAGGTTCGCGGTCCCGGAGAGATACGGCGCGAACGCCGGCCCCTCCACCAGCGCGCCTACGCGCGGGAGGACGCGCGCGCCGCGGTCGGGCATCGGCTCACCGAGCACCTGGATGGATCCGGCCGACGCGGACACGAGGCCCAGGAGCATCCGGATGGTGGTCGTCTTGCCGGAGCCGTTCGGTCCCAGGAAGCCGAACACGGAGCCCCGTGGCACGTGCAGGTCGAGGCCGTCGACGACCGCCCGCGACCGGAAGCGCTTGGTGAGGCCGCTGGTCGCGATGGCCGCGTCGGTCACTGCCCGGCTGCGTTCGCCGCCGCCTGCAGCACGGACACCGGGACCGCACCGGCCAGCACCCGGCCGTCCGACGTGAGGAGCACGGACACCAGCGACGAACTGAGCGCGCGTCCGCCGTCGACCGGCTGGGTCAACTGGGCGAACAGCGGGTCGTCGGCGATCGACGCGGGTGCCGAGCCCGCTGGGAGCGCGACGACGGTCGCCCATCCCTCGCCGGTCACGGTCGGCCGCGGATGCGTGCCTTTCGCCTGCGTGCCCTTCGCCTGCGGGTCGTCGCCGCGGGACGGCAGCGACTGCTCGGTAACGGTGGCGCCCTTCGGCGGGCTGAAGCGGAACAGCGACGCGTCCGGCTTCTGATCGCTGAACTGCGTGAAACCGGCCTCGAACGCGGGGGCGCTCGCTCCGCGGGCGCTGACCGCGACCTTCAGCGGGATGCCGGTCCGCCCATCCACGGCGATCGAGACATGGCCGACGAGCGTCTGGTCGGCCTTCGGCGTCAGGACCAGGTCGTAGGCATCGCGGCCCGCGACCGAGACCGTGCCACCCAGGGTCACGGCCGTGGAGGGGTCGACGGCGTCGAGGAAGCGCTGGGCGAGCTGAGACGGTGTCAGCGTCGTCTCGGGAGCGGTCGCATCCGGTGCCGGCGCAGCCTTCTCGTGTGCGGGAAGGGTCGCGTGCGACACCTTCTCGCCCGCCGACTGGTACAGCCACACGTCGGATCCGTTGCGGATCGCATCCCGCTCGGCCAGCTTGTCGAGCACCTGGACGCGAACGTGCGTCGGACCGTCGACCCACACCTTGGCGGTGTGGTCGGCCAGGGCGAGTTCGAGCAGGTCGGCGGCGCTGGCATCCTGTGACCCGCGGGAGGTCGACGGCAGGCTGGGCAGGCCCAGGTCGGAGCTCTGCTCGACGGTTCCTGAGAACGACCGGGTGTCGCTGGAGGCGACCAGGCGCAGCACGTCCGACGGCGACTTCACGGGCAGATCTGCGGCGCCTGCGGCCAGCGGGGTCACGATCGCAGCGGTCGCGATCGCGACGGGGATGGCGACGGCGGGCGCCCAGCGCATCCAACGGTGTTCCATAGCCCGAGGATACGCTCGGCGACCCCCATCCGACCCTCCGGATTGGCTGGCAGAACGGGAGTTCATCCCCTGGTACGACGCCGCGTCATCCTGTCGGCCGATACGCCTGCCCGCAGCACCGGGGACGCAAAAGGGCCCCGCACGAAGCGGGGCCCTTTCGACCGGTGCTACAGGACGTCGCCGACCCGGTGCACGCGGATGTCGTTGGTGGTTCCGGGGATTCCGGGAGGGGAACCGGAGATGATGATCACCTTGTCGCCGTCGACGGCACGGCCGGTCGACTTGAGGGCCTCGTCCACCTGCGCCACCATCTGGTCGGTGTGCGTGACCCGGCCGACGACGAAGGACTCGACGCCCCAGAACAGCGACATGCGGCGGCGCACCGACTCCTCCGGCGTGAACGCCAGGATCGGGATGCGGCTGCGCAGACGCGCCATACGGCGGGCCGACTCGCCCGACTCGGTGAACACGCAGAGGAACTTCGCCTCGACGAAGTCCGCGACCTCGACGGCGGCGAGCGTGATCGCACCGGACTGCGTGCGCGGACGCGTGCCGAGCGGCAGGATGCGCTCCAGACCGTGCTCCTCGGTGGAGGTGACGATCTTGGCCATGGTCTGCACGGTGACCGTCGGGTACTCGCCGACGCTCGTCTCGCCGGAGAGCATGACCGCGTCGGCGCCGTCGAGCACGGCGTTCGCGACGTCGGACGTCTCTGCGCGGGTCGGGACCGGGCTCGAGATCATGGACTCGAGCATCTGCGTCGCGACGATGACGGGCTTCGCCGCACGACGGGCCAGCTCGACCGCACGCTTCTGCACGATCGGCACGGCCTCCAGCGGCAGCTCGACACCCAGGTCGCCACGGGCGACCATGATGGCGTCGAACGCCTCGATGATCTCCTCCAGCGCATCCACGGCCTGCGGCTTCTCGATCTTCGCGACGACGGGGACCTTGCGGCCCTCCTCCGCCATGATCTCGTGGACGCGATCGATGTCGGCCGCGTTCCGCACGAACGACAGGGCGATCAGGTCGGCACCGAGCTTGAGGCCCCAGCGGAGGTCGGCCTCGTCCTTGTCGGACAGCGCCGGGACGTTCACCGCGACACCCGGCAGGTTGATGCCCTTGTTGTTCGACACCGGGCCCGCGACGATGACCTCGGTGGTGACGACCGGGCCGTCGACCGCGATCACACGCACTCGGACCTTGCCGTCGTCGATCAGCAGGAAGTCGCCCGGCTTGACGTCGTTCGGGAGGCCCTTGAACGTCGTCGAGGAGATCTCACGGGTGCCGATGATGTCTTCGGTGGTGATCTTGAAGATGTCACCCTCGGCCAGCTCGTAGGGACCGGCCTCGAACTTGCCGAGGCGGATCTTGGGGCCCTGAAGGTCGACGAGAACGGCGACCGGCTTCCCGGCGTCGTCGGCGGCCTTCCGCACGTTGGCGTAGACCCCCTCGTGCACGTCGTAGCTGCCGTGGCTGAGGTTCATCCGCGCCACGTCCACACCCGCGTCGATGATCGCGCGGATGTTGTCGTAGCTGGAAGTCGCCGGCCCGAGGGTCGCGACGATTTTGGCCCTTCTCATGCGTGTGTTCGCTCCGTGATTCTGCGCCGACGGCGCGTGTTTTCGTGGTGGGCGCCCGGTCGTGCGGACAGTGCCTCGTTCAGACGAGGATGCCGCGGTCGGTGGGACGGATCGGAGACGGCAACTGCGTCTCCCCTTCAAGATACCGGTCAACGGCGGCTGCCGCTGCCCGGCCTTCTGCGATAGCCCACACGATCAGGGACTGGCCGCGGCCTGCGTCGCCTGCGACGAACACGCCCTCCTGGGTGGTCTGGTAGTCGCCGTCGCGCGCGACATTTCCGCGCGCATCGAACGGCAGGCCGAGCTGAGCGGAGATGTCGTCCTGCTCCGGCCCGGTGAAACCGAGGGCCAGAAGGACCAGGTCCGCCGGGATTTCGCGCTCGGTCCCGGCCTTCGGCACGCGTCGTCCGTCGAGGTACTCGGTCTCGGCCACGCGCAGCGCGCGCACCTCGCCGAACTCGTTGGAGAGGAACTCGACAGTCGACGCCAGGAACTCGCGCTTGCCGCCCTCTTCGTGCGCCGACGAGACCTCGAACAGCGTGGGGGTCACCGGCCAGGGCTGGTGCCCGGGGCGCTCCGACGGCGGCTGCGTGCCGATGGCGAGGTTCGTGACGCTCGCCGCACCCTGGCGGTGGGCCGTGCCGATGCAGTCCGCGCCGGTGTCGCCGCCGCCCAGGACGACGACGTGCTTTCCGTCCGCCGTGATCTGACCGGAGACCTGGTCACCCGCGCCCGCCTTGTTCTGCTGGACGAGGTACTCCATGGCGAAGTGGACGCCGGAGAGGTCACGGCCCGGGATCGGGAGGTCACGCGGAACCAGCGCTCCGGTCGCGACGACGACGGCGTCGTACCGGGCGCGCAGGTCGTCCCAGGTGATGTCGACGCCGATGTTGACCCCCGCCCGGAAGCGGGTGCCCTCGGCCATCATCTGGTTGAGACGCGCCTCGAGGTGCTTCTTCTCCATCTTGAAGTCCGGGATGCCGTAGCGGAGCAGGCCGCCGATGCGGTCGTCCCGCTCGTAGACGGCGACCGTGTGGCCCGCCCGGGTGAGCTGCTGCGCGGCGGCGAGGCCGGCGGGGCCGGAGCCGACGACGGCGACCGTCTTGCCGGTGAGGCGCTCCGGCGGGTGCGGCTGCACCCAGCCGTTCTGCCACGCCTGGTCGATGATCGAGACCTCGACCTGCTTGATCGTCACGGCGGGCTGGTTGATGCCGAGCACGCACGACGACTCGCACGGGGCCGGGCACAGGCGGCCGGTGAACTCCGGGAAGTTGTTGGTCGCGTGCAGGCGGTCGATCGCCTGGCGGCCCTCCCCGCGCCACATCAGGTCGTTCCACTCCGGGATGAGATTGCCCAGCGGGCAGCCGGAGTGGCAGAACGGGATGCCGCAGTCCATGCAGCGGCCGGCCTGCCGCCGCAACTGCGCCGGGTCGCCCGCTTCGTAGACCTCTTTCCAGTCCATGAGCCGGACGGAGACGGGACGGCGCTTGGGCAGCTCCCGCTCGGTCGTCTTCAGAAAACCCTTAGGGTCAGCCACCGGTCACCTCCAGGATTCGGTTCCACACGATGTCGCCGTCGGGGTCGAGGCCCTCGTCGACGGCCTCCTGTCGCATCTGCAGCACCGCGGCGTAGTCCCGCGGGAGCACCTTCACGAACTTCGCGACGGTCGTGTCGAAGTCCGCCAGCATCCGGGCGGCCAGAGCCGAACCGGTCTCGGCCGCGTGCTGCTCGAGCAGGTCGCGGACGATCTCGATGTCGGCGCTGCCGAGCGGCAGCAGTTCGAGCTCGCCGCTGGCCAGCGACTCGCGGTTCACGCGGTTCTTCTTCAGGTCGTACACGTAGGCCGTGCCGCCCGACATCCCGGCGCCGAGGTTCCGCCCGGTGCCGCCGAGGATCACGGCGAGGCCACCGGTCATGTATTCGAGCGCGTGGTCGCCGACGCCCTCGACCACCGCGGTCGCGCCCGAGTTGCGCACCAGGAAGCGCTCGCCCACGATGCCGCGGATGAACATGCTCCCCTGCGTCGCGCCGTAGCCGATCACGTTGCCCGCGATCACGTTCTGCTCGGCCGGGAACACGCTGTCCCGCGGCGGCCGGACGACGATCTGGCCGCCGGAGAGTCCCTTGCCGACGTAGTCGTTGGAGTCGCCCTCCAGCCGCAGCGTGATACCCGACGGGAGGAATGCGCCGAGCGACTGCCCCGCCGAACCGGTGAGGCTGATGTCGATCGAGCCCGTGGGCAGACCGTTCTCGCCGTGCCGCAGCGTGACCTCGTGGCCGAGCATGGTGCCGACCGCACGCTCGGTGTTGCGGATCGGGAGGCTGAGCTCCAGATGACCGCCGCCGGCGAGCACGTCCTGCGCGGCCTCGATCAGCTGCACGTCGAAGTGGTGTTCCAGCTCGTGGTCCTGCGCGCGCCCGTTGCGCCGGGGCGCCTCGGGGCCGAACGAGGGACCGTGCAGGATCGGCGAGAGGTCGAGGCCGGACGCCTTCCAGTGGTCGATGGCACGGTCCACGTCGAGGAGCTCGGTGTGGCCGACCGCTTCGTCGAGCGTGCGGAAGCCGAGGGCGGCGAGGTACTCGCGCACCTCCTCCGCGATGAACTCGAAGAAGTTGATGACGAACTCCGGCTTGCCGGCGAATCGCGCCCGCAGCTCCGGGTTCTGCGTCGCGACGCCGACCGGGCAGGTGTCGAGGTGGCAGACGCGCATCATGACGCAGCCCGAGACGACCAGCGGAGCCGTGGCGAACCCGAACTCCTCCGCCCCGAGCAGGGCGCCGATGATGACGTCGCGTCCGCTCTTCAGCTGCCCGTCGACCTGGACGACGACGCGCTCGCGCATCCCGTTCAGCATCAGGGTCTGCTGCGTCTCGGCGAGGCCCAGCTCCCACGGGGTTCCCGCATGCTTCAGCGAGTTCACCGGTGACGCGCCCGTTCCGCCGTCGTGGCCGGAGACGAGGATGACGTCGGCCAGCGCCTTCGCCGTGCCCGCAGCGACCGCGCCGATGCCGGACTCGGAGACGAGCTTGACGTGGATGCGGGCACCCGGGTTGGCGCGCTTCAGGTCGAAGATGAGCTGCTTGAGGTCTTCGATCGAGTAGATGTCGTGGTGCGGGGGCGGCGAGATGAGCCCGACCCCGGCCGTCGCGTGCCGGGTCCGCGCGACCCAGGGGTACACTTTGGTGGGCGGCAGCTGGCCGCCCTCCCCCGGCTTGGCGCCCTGGGCGAGCTTGATCTGGATGTCCTGGGCGTGCGTCAGGTACATCGACGTGACGCCGAACCGGCCGGATGCGACCTGCTTGATCGCGCTGCGCCGCTCCGGGTCGAGCAGGCGGTCGAGGTCCTCTCCGCCTTCACCCGTGTTGGACTTCGCGCCGAGCCGGTTCATCGCGATGGCGAGGGTCTCGTGGGCCTCCTGCGAGATGGAGCCGTAGCTCATCGCGCCCGTGGAGAACCGCTTGACGATGGAGGAGACCGACTCGACCTCCTCGAGCGGCACCGGCGGGCGCTCGCCCTCCTTGAGCCGGAACATGCCGCGCAACGTCATCAGCGACTCCGACTGGTCATCGACGAGCTTGGTGTACTCGCGGAACACGTCGAAGCGGCGCGTGCGCGTCGCGTGCTGCAGCCGGAACACCGTCTCGGGGTTGAACAGGTGCGGCGAGCCGTCGCGGCGCCACTGGTACTCGCCGCCGGTGGCAAGGCGCTCGTGAGCGAGCGCGGCGCCCTCGGAGGGGTAGGCGCTCTCGTGGCGTGCCAGGTTCTCGGCCGCAATCACGTCGATCCCGACGCCGCCGAGCTTGCTGGTGGTGCCGGTGAAGTACTGGTCGACGAACTCCTGGCTGAGTCCGACCGCCTCGAACGCCTGTGCTCCGGCGTAGGACGAGACCGTCGAGATGCCCATCTTGGACATGATCTTCAGCACGCCCTTGCCGAGCGCCTTGATGACGTTCTTGACGGCCTTCTCCGGAGTGATGCCGGTGATCATCCCGCTGCGGACGAGCTCCTCGCAGGTCTCCATCGCCAGGTAGGGGTTGATCGCCGAGGCGCCGTAGCCGATCAGCAGCGCGACGTGGTGAACCTCGCGCACGTCGCCGGCTTCGACGATGAGACCGGCCTTCATGCGGGTCTCGGAGCGGATGAGGTGGTGGTGCACCGCGGCCAGCATCAGGAGCGACGGGATGGGCGCCAGGTCCTTCGTGGAGTCGCGGTCGCTCAGCACGATGAACTGGGCGCCGGCGGCGATCGCCTCGTCGACCTCGTCGCACATCTCCGCCAGGCGGCGCTCCAGCGCATCCGGGCCCGCGTCGGACCGGTACAGACCGCGCACCGTGGTGGTGAGCGTGCTGCCGATCCGTGGATCGATGTGCTGGATCTTCGCCAGTTCGTCGTTGTCGATCACCGGGAAGTCGAGCACGACCTGCTTGGCGTGCTCCGGCCCCGCCGTGAGCAGGTTGCGCTCCGGGCCGAGGCCTAGCTTCAGCGAGGTCACGACCTCCTCGCGGATGGAGTCCAGCGGCGGGTTGGTGACCTGCGCGAACTGCTGGGCGAAGTAGTCGAACAGCAGACGCGGGCGCTCGGAGAGCACCGCGACCGGAGTGTCCGATCCCATCGCGCCGAGCGGCTCGGCGCCGGTGGTCGCCATGGGCTTCAGGAGGATGCGGACCTCCTCCTCGGTGTAGCCGAAGGTCCTCTGCCGGCGCACGATCGACGCCGGGGTGTGGACGATGTGCTCGCGCTCCGGGAGGTCCTTCAGGTTGATCCGGCCCTCATCGAGCCACTCGCCGTAGGGCGCTCCTGCGGCCAGCTCGGACTTGATCTCCTCGTCCTCGATCAGGCGGCCCGCGACCGTGTCGACCAGGAACATCCGGCCGGGGCGGAGCCGTCCCTTGCGCACGACGCGGCTCGGTTCGATGTCGAGCACGCCGATCTCGGAGGCGAGCACGACGAGGCCGTCGTTCGTGACGACGTAGCGGCCGGGACGCAGTCCGTTGCGGTCCAGGGTGGCGCCGACCAGGGATCCGTCGGTGAAGACGATCGCGGCGGGGCCGTCCCACGGCTCCATGAGCATCGAGTGGTACTCGTAGAACGCGCGGCGGACGGGGTCGATCTCGGTCTGGTTCTCCCAGGCCTCCGGCACCATCATCATCACGGCGTGCGGAAGCGGGCGCCCGCTCAGCGAGATGAGCTCCACGACCTCGTCGAAGGACGCGGAGTCAGACGCGCCCGGGGTGACCACGGGGAGGATCGGGCTGAGGTCGCCGAGGAGTTCGCTCTCGAGCTGCGACTGCCGGGCGCGCATCCAGTTGCGGTTGCCCTGCACGGTGTTGATCTCGCCGTTGTGGGCGATCATGCGGAACGGCTGGGCGAGCGGCCACGACGGGAACGTGTTCGTGGAGTAGCGCGAGTGCACCAGCGCCAGCTTCGACGCGAAGCGCTCGTCGGAGAGGTCGGGGTAGAACGGCTCCAGCTGGAGGGTCGTGACCATGCCCTTGTAGACGATGGTGCGGCTGGAGAGCGACGAGAAGTACAGGTCGAGCTCGCGCTCCGCGCGCTTGCGCAGGAAGAAGGTCTGGCGGTCGATCTCGATCCCGGAGACGGGCTTGCCCTCGGCATCCACGCGCGTGGAGGCGACGAACAGCTGCTCGATCACCGGCATCGCCTGGCGCGCGAGCGTGCCGAGCTCGTCCGGCCGCACCGGGACCGCGCGCCAGCCGAGGACGGTCAGTCCGTGCTCCGCGGCGATCGCCTCGAGCGCCGACTTGATCTCGGCACGCTCGTCCTCGCCGCTGGGGAGGAAGGCGTTGCCGACCGCGTAGCGCCCGGCGGCCGGGAGGTCGAAGCCCGCGACCGCACGGAGGAACCCGTCCGGAATCTGGGTGATGATGCCCGCGCCGTCGCCGGTGCCGGCGTCCGACCCGACCGCACCGCGGTGCTCCAGGTGACGGAGCGCCTCGAGCGCGGCGTCGATGATGTCGTGCCCGGCGGTACCGCGGAGCGTCGCGACCATGGCGAGGCCGCAGGCGTCCTTCTCGTGGGCAGGGTCGTACAGGCCCTGGGGGCCAGGCACGGTCCCGAAGCGGGAATGGGGAGGCGTGAGCGCCATCTGTCGACCGTCCTCACAGTGTCGTGGATGTGGGGATGCTGAGTGCGGGGACGCCTTCGGCCCGATGCTGGGA
Organism: Leifsonia sp. T36S-04; assembly: GCF_042465655.1. Classification (GTDB taxonomy): domain Bacteria; phylum Actinomycetota; class Actinomycetes; order Actinomycetales; family Microbacteriaceae; genus Leifsonia. Next base: position 1,344,083 of record NZ_CP146286.1, on the reverse strand, counting down.
GGGGTTCCGCCGCTGCGCCTGGTCCGGGTGCGGCCAGGCTCTTCGTGCGGTCAGTGCGTGGGATCGCCTCGACGGTTGTTACTTCTGGCCGTCGGGAATCATCCGTTCGTGGGGCTTGTGGCCTTGGCCGAAGCGGACCCGGCAGGCACACCGTCTGCGTCGGCGGTGTCCTCGTCCTCCAGGTCCGTGTCGTCAGAGTCTACCTCAGCATCCGGACGGACCCATTCACGACCCGGCCGGTACGGGCTGGGCTCGAGTCCCGGGTGCCGGGACGACTGCACGTAGAAGATGACGAGACCGAGCACGACGGCGACGAACGCGGCCCACACGTTGGTGGGGATGCCCAAGAGGGAGAACTCGCTCGGGTCGATGCGGATCGACTCCAGGTACGAGCGCCCGACGCCGTACCAGATGAGGTAGAGCGCGAACAGCTTGCCCCACTGCAGGCGGAACTTGCGCTCGATCAGCACCAGCAGCACGACGCCGATGACGTTCCAGATGATCTCGTAGAGGAAGAGCGGCTGGAACAGTGTCCCGTCGGGGAGGCCGACCGGGATCGCCTTGTTGCCGGAGTCGATCTGCAGACCCCACGGGAGGTCGGTGGGCAGGCCGAACAGCTCCTGGTTGAACCAGTTGCCGAGGCGGCCGACCGCCTGGGCGAAGAGCAGCGCGGGGGCCAGGGCGTCCGCGAAGGTCCAGAAGCGGATACCGGTCCAGCGGCAGCCGATCCAGGCGCCGACGGCACCGCCGAGCAGCGAGCCGAAGATGGCGTTGCCGCCCTCCCAGATCGCGAAGACCTTCCCGGGGTCGGCGCCCGGGTAGAAGTAGTCGCCCGGGTGCGTGAACACATGGTAGAGCCGCGCACCGATGATGCCGAGGACGACGACCGGGATGAGGATGTCGAGCACCACGCCCGGCTCGGCCCCGCGCTTGGTCAGGCGGCGCGAGGTCCACATCGCGGCGATCACGATCCCGATCAGGATCATGATCGCGTAGGTCTGGATGCGCCAGTGCAGCCCGAAGATGTCGATCGGGATCTGCTGCCACTCCGGCCCGGGGCTGGGAATGCTGGCGTACCAGCTGCTCATGGTCAGGGTCACCCGAGGACTCTCTTTCGATCAGGTTGGGGGATGCGGCGACGCATCGCGCGCGACAACAGTTTAGGACGCGGTCAGGGGCGGATCGTGCCGCGGGCGAGCGTTGCGGCGACGCGGCCCGCCTCGGCGACGCCGCCGTCGCCCAGCGCCTTGACGAGAGCGGAGCCGACGATCGCGCCGTCGGCGTACTCCAGGACCTCGGCCACCTGCGCCGACGAGGAGATGCCGAGCCCGACGCAGGTGCTGGTGGCGCCGGCCTCACGCAGGCGGCCGACGAGCGTGCGCGCCGCCGCATCCACATCCGTCCGGGCACCCGTGATGCCCATGGTCGACACCGCGTAGACGAACCCGCGGCTCGCGTCGACGGCCTGCTTGAGCCGCACGTCGGTCGAGCTCGGCGCCGCCAGGAACACGCGATCGAGGCCGGCCCGGTCGGAGGCGGCGAGCCAGTCGGAGCCCTCGTCCGGGATGAGGTCGGGCGTGATGAGACCGGCTCCCCCGGCCGCCACCAGATCGTCGGCGAAGCGGTCGACGCCGTACTGCAGCACCGGGTTCCAGTAGGTCATCACCAGCACCGGGATGTCGACCTGCGCGGTGATCTCGCGGACGGCGGTGAAGCCGTCGCGCAGCCGGAAGCCGGCGCTCAGCGCCTGCTGCGTGGCCGCCTGGATGACGGTGCCGTCCATGACCGGGTCGGAGTAGGGCAGGCCCAGCTCGATGACGTCGACGCCGTTCTGCGCCAGGGCGACGGCGGCATCCACACTCGTCCGCAGATCCGGGAACCCGGCGGGCAGGTACCCGATCAGGGCACCGGCGGCGTCCGAGTTGCGCCGCGCGATCGTGTCGGCGACGCGGCTCTCGACCACGGCGCTCACGACTGCACCGCGTCCGGGTCGAGCAGCTCGAAGTAGCGTCCGGCGGTCTCCATGTCCTTGTCGCCGCGGCCGCTGAGGTTGACCAGGATGGTGCTGCCGGGCCCCAGCTGACGGCCGAGGACCAGAGCGCCCGCGAGGGCGTGGGACGACTCGATGGCCGGGATGATGCCCTCGGTGCGGCTCAGCAGGCGCAGCGCGTCCATGGCGTCCGCGTCGGAGACCGGGAGGTACTCGGCGCGGCCGATCGCGGCGAGCCACGCGTGCTCGGGACCGACGCCCGGGTAGTCGAGGCCCGCCGAGATGGAGTGCGACTCGATGGTCTGGCCGTCCTCATCCTGCAGCAGCATCGACCGGGCGCCGTGCAGCACGCCCGGGCGGCCCTTTGTGATCGTGGCGGCGTGCCGCGGGGTCTCTGCTCCCTCGCCGCCCGCCTCGTAGCCGACGAGCCGCACATCCTCGTCGTCCAGGAACGCGTGGAAGATGCCCATGGCGTTCGAGCCGCCGCCGACGCAGGCGACGACGGCGTCGGGCAGCCGGCCGGTGAGTTCGAGCACCTGCTCGCGCGCCTCTTCTCCGATGATCTTCTGGAGGTCGCGGACCATCGCCGGGAAGGGGTGCGGACCCGCGACGGTCCCGAAGATGTAGTTGGTGTGCTCGACGTTGGTCACCCAGTCGCGCATGGCGTCGTTGATCGCGTCCTTGAGCGTGCGGGAGCCGGTCTTGACCGCTATCACCTCGGCGCCGAGCAGGCGCATCCGTGCCACGTTGAGCGCCTGGCGCTCGGTGTCGACCTCGCCCATGTAAATGGTGCACTCCAGGCCGAAGAGCGCTGCGGCGGTCGCCGTGGCGACACCGTGCTGGCCGGCGCCGGTCTCGGCGATGACCCGGGTCTTGCCGATGCGCTTGGTGAGGATGGCCTGGCCCAGCACGTTGTTGATCTTGTGCGATCCGGTGTGGTTCAGGTCTTCGCGCTTCAGGATGATGCGCGCGCCGCCCGCATGTTCGGCGAAGCGCGGCACCTCGGTGATGATCGAGGGACGGCCGGTGTAGCTGCGGTGCAGCTCGTCCAGTTCTGCGTGGAACGCGGGATCGGCCTTCGCCTCCTCCCACGCCGCGGACAGCTCGTCGAGCGCTGCGACCAGCGACTCGGGGACGAACCGCCCGCCGAAGTCGCCGAAGTACGGACCCTGCTCAGTGCGGAGGGACATCAGACTCCCAGGAATTCTCCGAGCGTGGCGACGGGGTCGCTCGTGACGAGCGCCTCGCCGACGAGCACCACATCGGCGCCTGCCGCCCGGTAGTGCGCGACATCGCCGGCCGACTTCACGGCAGACTCCGCCACGCGGATGACGCCGGACGGGATGCTGTCGGCCAGGCGGCCGAACAGGTCCCGATCCAGCTCGAACGTTGTGAGGTCGCGGGCATTCACGCCCACCAGACCGGCCCCGGTGTCGAGGGCGCGGCTGAGCTCGTCGGCCGAGTGCGCCTCGACCAGCGAGGTCATCCCCAGCTGCGTGATCAGGTCGTGCAGCTCCGTCAGACGGCGCTGGTCGAGCGCCGCGACGATGAGCAGTACCAGGTCGGCCCCTGCCGCGCGGGCCTCGAACACCTGGTAGGGATCGGTGACGAACTCTTTGCGCAGCACCGGGATGGACACGGCGTCGCGGACGGCCTCCAGATCGGCGAGCGACCCGTGGAACTTGCGCTCCTCCGTCAGGACGCTGATCGCGCTGGCACCGCCGGTCTCGTACGAGACGGCGAGGGCCGCCGGGTCCGGGATCGCCGCGAGCGACCCGCGGGACGGGCTCGCCCGCTTCACCTCGGCGATGATCTTGACGCGGTCGGCCGGAGCCAGTGCGGTCAGGGCGTCGAGCGCCGCCGGACGAGCGAGCGCTTCCGCCTCGACGACCGCGAGCGGTCGCTCGGTGCGCCGCCGCTCAGCGTCTTCCAGCGCGCCGGCGACGAGGTCGGCGAGCACGGATCAGTGGCCCTTCGGCGTGTACTTGGAACCGCCCACTCCATAGCCCGCGCGCTTCATGACCCCACCGACGATCAGGCCGACGATCGCAAGTGCCGCAGCCGCCCAGACGATGACCGGGGCGTCGTAGAAGAACGCGACCGCGCCGATCGTGAACGCGACCAGCATGATGATCACGGCCGTCCATGCCGCCGGCGAGTGACCGTGGCCTGGCTCCGTCGAACCCTGCTCCGCCGACACGTGATCGACTGACTCGCTGCTCATGGGACTCCTGCGTGTCGGGTGCGCGCCGTATGACGCGCACGGGGATGGAACGCCACCAGTCTAGTGGTTCACCGCGTCGGGTCGTCGCCCCGGGTGAGCTCATCCCAGCTGTCGATGGCGGTGTCGCGGTCCAGCGCAGCGGGGCCGTCGGATGTGGCGCCGGGCGTGTCATCGGCGTTGCCGACCGACGGCACCTCGTCCCCCCGGTCCGTCCCGGACGCCTCGGAGAGGACCTCGTCCGCAGGGCGACCGTCCTCGCCGGCGAATCTCGTCTGGTACTTGCGCGACGACCCTGGCCACAGCCGGGCGAACACGACGGCGGCCGCGGCGGCCAGGACGATCAGGGCGCCCGCGACCATCGCGAGCCACGGCCAGAACTGGGTCTCGACCGAGTGGACGAGGTGGCGGATGGACGCATCCCCGGCGATTCCGGTGGCCGTCGTGATCGCGGACGCCGACGCGCGCACCGCATCCGACACCGCCGTGATCGCGGAGATCAGCACGGATACGCCCAGGAGGACGCCGAGCACACCGAGGACGATGCGGAAGACGGGACCGGCGATGGCCAGAGCCGCGGTGAGCGCGAGCCCCGCCAGCGCCAGCGCGGTCAGCGCGGGCGCGGCGACGGAGCCCGCGACCGTGATCGTGCTCGAGTGGTTGGCGGTGTCCGTCAGACGGATCGTGAACCACGGCTGGGTCGCGGCGAGCAGCGCGAGTCCGCTGCCCACGACAAGAAGCAGCATCGTGAGGTACTTCGCGCGACGGCCGGCGCTCTGACTATTCGGCACAGGAGACCCGTTTCATCGCGTTCGCGACCGCGACCGCGCGCAACGGCGCCGCCGCCTTGTTCTGCGACTCCTGGAATTCGCTCTCGGGCACCGAATCGGCGACCAGTCCCCCGCCGGCCTGGACGCGCGCCACGCCGTCCATGATGGTCGCGGTCCGGATCGCGATGGCGAGGTCGGCGTCCCCGGCGAAGTCGAAGTAGCCGATCACGCCGCCGTAGACGCCGCGCTGCGCCGGCTCCAGCTCGTCGATGATCCGGAGCGCCATCGGCTTGGGCGCGCCCGAGAGCGTCCCCGCCGGGAAAGTCGCCCGGAACACGTCGATCGCGCTGGCATCCGGCCGCAGGTCGCCCTCGACGGACGACACGATGTGCATGATGTGGCTGAACCGCTCGATCCGCATGAACTCCGTCACCTCCACCGTGCCCGCCTCGCACACCTTGAGCAGGTCGTTGCGGGCCAGGTCGACGAGCATGAGGTGCTCCGCGCGCTCCTTGTCGTCGGCGAGCAGCGAGGCCTCGAGTTCGAGGTCCGCCTCCGGGGTGGCGCCACGCGGACGGGAACCGGCGATGGGATGCGTGAACGCGCGCCCCTCCTGCACCTTCACCAGCGCCTCCGGAGACGAGCCGACGATCTCGTAGTGCTCCCCGCCGGGCTTCTCCAGCGAGAGCAGGTACATGTAGGGGCTCGGGTTGAGCGCACGCAGGACGCGGTACACATCCAGGGCCGGTGCGGTGCACTCCAGTTCGAAGCGCTGCGAGATGACGACCTGGAAGATGTCGCCGTCGATGATGCGCTGCTTGGCCGTGACCACGGCCGCCAGGAAGTCCTCGTGGCGCGTGCGCGACACCGGGTCGGCGGGCGTGCCCAGGTCGACGTCGGCGAGCCATGCCTCCGACGGCTGGGCGAGCTCGCGCTGCATCCGGTCGAGGCGCTGCTGGGCGTCCGCCCACAGCGCGTCGGCGTCGTCGGTGCCGTCGGCGAGCGCGTTGGCGATCAGCTTCACGGTGCCCGAACGGTGGTCGACCACGACGAGATCGGCGACGAAGGCGAGCGCCTGACCGGGCACATCCACGTCCGCCGGCGGGGCATCCGGGAGCCGTTCGATCTGGCGGATCGCCTCCCAGCCGATGAAACCGACGAGGCCGCCGGTCAGGGGCGGGAGGCCCGGGATGCGCGGCGTCTGCCACCGCGCGTGCAGCGCGGCGAGAGCCTCCAGGGGGCGGAGGGAGGCGGCGCTGCCGAGTGCCCGCTCGGCCGGCAGTCCGTAGTCGAGCCAGAGGACGTCCTCCCCGGCCTGGGTGAGCACGCCGAACGACGCGGCCCCGACGAACGAGAAGCGCGACCAGATGCCGCCCTGCTCGGCCGATTCCAGGAGGAAGGTGCCCGGCCGTCCGGCCGCGAGCTTGCGGTAGATGCCGACAGGGGTCTCACCGTCGGCGAAGAGCTCGCGGATGACGGGCACGACCCGGTGATCCGTGGCGAGGGCGTCGAACTCGGCCCGGCTCGTCGTGGCGGCGGCCGTGTCGATCTTCGTGGCGGCACTCACAGGTCGGCCGCCTCGATGTCGGGACTCGCGCCGATCGCCGGGTCGAGCACATCCGCATCGAAGCAGGTGTGCGTACCGGTGTGGCACGCCGCTCCGATCTGGTCGACCGTCACCAGCAGCGTGTCGCCGTCGCAGTCGAGCGCGGCGCCCTTCACGTACTGCACGTGGCCCGACGTGTCGCCCTTGCGCCAGTACTCCTTGCGGGAGCGCGACCAGAAGGTGACGCGGCCCTCGCTCATGGTGCGCCGGAAGGCCTCCGCGTCCATCCAGCCCATCATGAGCACCTCGCGGGTGTCCCACTGCTGGATGATCGCGGGCACCAGGCCGGCGTCGGTGAAGCGGATGCGCTCCAGCACCGCGTCCGTCGTCGAGTTCGTCGAGTTCGTGGTGGCGTTCATCGGCGCACCTCCATCCCGGCCGCAGCCAGTTCGTCCTTCACCTGGTCGATCGTGAGTTGCCCCTGGTGGAACACGCTCGCGGCGAGCACGGCGTCCGCACCCGCCTGGATCGCCGGCACGAAGTCCTCCACGCGGCCCGCGCCGCCGGAGGCGATGACGGGCACGCTGCTGAGGCCACGCATCGCGCGGATGAGCTCCAGGTCGAAGCCCTCCTTGGTGCCGTCGGCGTCGATGGAGTTGACCAGCAGCTCCCCCGCGCCGAGCTCGATCGCGCGCGCCGCCCACTCCAGCGCATCGAGGTCGGTCTCGGTGCGTCCGCCGTGCGTGGTGACCACGAAGCCGGAGGGGGTAGCCGCCGAGCGCTTCACATCCAGCGACAGCACGAGCACCTGTGCGCCGAAGCGGCCGGCGATCTCGGAGATCAGCTCGGGACGCGCGATGGCCGCCGAGTTGACGCCGACCTTGTCGGCCCCGTGACCGAGCAGCTTGGCGACGTCTTCCGGACTGCGCACGCCGCCACCGACGGTCAGCGGGATGAAGACCTGCTCGGCCGTCGCACGCACCACGTCGTAGGTGGTGGCGCGGTCGTCCACGGTGGCGGTCACATCGAGGAAGGTCAGTTCGTCCGCGCCCTGCTCGAAGTACTTCGCGGCCAGTTCGACCGGGTCGCCCTGGTCGCGGAGGTTCTGGAAGTTGACCCCCTTCACCACGCGGCCCGCGGCCACGTCGAGGCAGGGGATCACCCGGACCGCGACGCCCATCAGATCCGCGCCGCGTGGATGGAGGTGACCAGGATGGCGCGCGCGCCCAGCTCGTACAGGTCGTCCATGATGTGGTTGGTCTGGTCGCGCTTGATCATGACGCGGACGGCCACCCAGTCGGGCTCGCCCAGCGGGGACACCGTCGGCGACTCGACGCCGGGAGTGAGCGCGACCGCCTTCTCTAGCAGCGCGACCGGCAGGTTGTAGTCGATCAGCACGTACTGGCGCGCCACCATGACGCCCTGCAGCCGGCGCACCAGCGTGTCCACGCCAGCAGCCGGAGCCTGCGACGAGATCAGCACCGCCTCCGATTCGAGGATGACGGGGCCGAAGATCTCGAGTCCCTGCTTGCGGAGCGTCGAACCCGTCTCGACGACGTCGGCGACCGCGTCCGCCACGCCCAGCCGCACCGCCGACTCCACCGCTCCGTCGAGCTTGATGAGGGTGGCGCTGACGCCGTGCTCGCCGAGGAACGCCCCGACCAGACCGGGGTAGCTCGTGGCGACCCGCGTGCCCTCCAGGTCGGCCAGTTCCGTGAAGACACCGGCCGGGCCCGCGAAGCGGAACGTGGAGGCGGCGAAGTCGAGCCCCTCGATCTCTGCGGCGGGTGAGCCGGAGTCGAGGAGGAGGTCGCGCCCGGTGATCCCTACATCGAGCGCGCCCGAACCGACGTAGGTGGCGATGTCGCGCGGGCGTAGGTAGAAGAACTCGACGCCGTTGCGGGCGTCGGTGACGATGAGCTCCTTCGGGTCGCGGCGGCCGACATAGCCGGCCTCGTGCAACATCTGCGCTGCAGTCTCGGAGAGGGAGCCTTTGTTGGGGACGGCGATCTTCAGCATGGTGAAGTCTTTCGTGTGATCGAACGAGTGGAGGGGATGCTCATCGGGCAACGCAGCCCATCACAGATGTCGGTACACGTCGGCCGGGGTCAGGCCTTTCGCCAGCAGCAGGACCTGCAGGTGGTAGAGCAGCTGGGAGGCCTCCTCGGCCAGGGCGTCGTCGGACTCGTACTCGGCGGCCATCCACACCTCTGCGGCCTCCTCGACGATCTTCTTGCCGATGGCGTGCACGCCCGCGTCGAGCTCGCGGACCGTGCCGGAACCCTCGGGGCGCGTGCGGGCTTTCTCGTCGAGTTCGGCGAAGAGGTCGTCGAAGGTTTTCACCGTTCTAGCGTAGCGGTGCGTCAGTGGGCGTGGGCGCGGGCGGCGTCCCGGAGGGAGGCGATCCGCTCGGCGGGGTCGCCGCGGAAGACGGCGGAGCCTGCGACGAAGGTGTCGGCGCCCGCGGCGGCGGCCGTGACGATGGTCTCCTCGGTGATCCCGCCATCCACCTGCAGCCAGACATCGAGGCCGCGCGCGGTGACGGCCTCCCGCAACGACACCAGTTTCGGCATGGTCTCCGGCATGAAGGACTGGCCGCCGAACCCCGGCTCCACGGTCATCACGAGCACCTGGTCGAACTCCTCCAGGAGGTCGAGGTAGGGCTCGACGGACGTGCCGGGCTTCACCGCTATGCCGGCCCGCGCGCCGATCGCCCGCAGGCGCCGCGCCAGCGAGACCGGATCGTGGGCCGCCTCCGCGTGGAACGTCACCGAGTACGCGCCCAGCTCGGCGTACCCGAGCGCCCAGCGGTCCGGGTCGTCGATCATCAGGTGGACGTCGAGCGGCACCGGGCTCACATCCTGGATGCGGCCCACCATCTGCGGCCCGAAGGTCAGATTGGGGACGAAGTGGTTGTCCATGACGTCCACGTGCACCAGGTCGGCCGTGGCGATCCGCTGCACCTCGCTCTGCATGTTGACGAAGTCGGCCGCCAGGATGCTCGGGTTGATGCGGACGCGCGGATCGATGCGGTCGTCGGAGGGTGCCATGCTCCCAGCCTAGGCGGACCGCTTGCGGAGCAGCGCGATGAACATGGCGTCGGTCAGGTGCCGGTGCGGCCAGAGCTGCACGGTCGCCGGGTCGCCCGCGAGGTCGAGCCGTTCGACGGCGAATCCCTGTACGGCCGCGGCCGTCTCCTCCTGCTCCAGCACGCCCGCGTGCCGTTCGAGTGCGGCCGTCACGATGCCGCGCGTCTCGGCGATGTGCGGTGAGCAGGTCACGTAGGCGAGGAGGCCGCCCGGCTTCAGCGCGGCGACCGCCGAATCCAGCAGCCCGGCCTGCAGTTCGGTCAGTTCGCTGACATCGCGCGGGGTCTTGCGCCAGCGCGCCTCGGGCCGCCGGCGGAGGGCACCGAGGCCGGTGCACGGCGCGTCCAGCAGGATGCGGTCGAAACTCTCGGGATGCGTGCCGCCGACCGTGAGGCCGTCCTCCTCCCAGACGGGCACGTCGAGCGGGACGGGAGCGAGCGCGCGGCGCACCAGCTCGGCCCGCGCGGGGACCAGCTCGTTGGCGACGAGGGTCGCGCCGCCCGCCAGCGCCTCGGCGGCGAGCAGGGCCGCCTTGCCGCCGGGACCGGCGCACAGGTCGAGCCAGCGCTCACCCGGGAGGACCGGCTGCGCGCGGGTCAGCGCGAGCGCTGCCAGCTGCGAGCCCTCGTCCTGGACGCGGAAACGGCCGCCCGACTCCTCCACCAGCCGGTGCGGGTCTCCCCCGCCGGCCGTGAAGCCCGGAGGCGAATAACGATCGGGACGCGCGTCATCGGGTGCGTCGATGAGGCCCGGGAGTGCGATCAGGTTGACGCGCGGCGCGGTGTTATCGGCCTCCAGCAGTGCCTCCAGCTCCTCCACGCGCCCCTCCGCGTCGAGCGAGCGGCGGAAGGCACGGATGATCCAGACCGGGTGCGAGTAGAGCGCCGAGAGGCGGTCGTCGTCGTTCTTCGCGCGCGACGCGACCTCCAGCCGCCACTCGTCCGGGGTGTGGCGGCCGATCTCGCGCAGCACGCCATTGACGAAGCCGGTGCCCGAGCGGCTGCTGACCGTGCGGGCGAGACCCACCGACTCGTTGACGGCCGCGTGCGGGGCGACCCGCGTGGCGAGGAGCTGGTGGGCGCCCAGGCACAGCACGTCCAGGAGCGGCGGGTCGATCTGGTCCACCGGACGACCCGACGCGATCTCGATGACCCGGTCGTAGTAGCCCTGCATGCGCAGGGTGCCGTACGTCAGCTCGGTGGCGAGGGCCGCATCGCCCGGCGACAGCGCCGCGCGGGCGATCCGGGTCGGCAGCAGGAGGTTGGCGTACGCGTCCGACTCGCGGACGGCCTGGATGACCTCGAACGCGACGCGACGCGCGGGCTGAACGTGCGTCTGGGGCGCCCGGTTCTGGCTGCCCGGTTTGCCCGGGCTGCGGCGGGGACCGCTCATGAGAGCACCACCCCGGCCTCGCCCGCGGCCTGGGACGCGCCGCGGAGCCAGTCGGCGGCCGCCATCGAGCGCTTCCCGGCGGGCTGGACGGCCACCAGTTCGAGCGGGTCGGTTCCTGTCCCGACGAGGATGCGACCAGCGCGCGCCTCCACGGTCCCCGGTTCGAGCAGGGTCTCGTGCTCCGTCCGCCGCGCGGCATGGATCTTGAACCGCTCCTCACCCAGAAGGGCGAATGCTCCCGGTTCCGGCGTGACGCCGCGCAGTCGCGCGTACACGGTCTCGGCGGGCTGCGTCAGGTCGAGACGCGCGTCGTCGATCGTCAGTTTCGGGGCGAGGACGACCTCCCCCTCCTGTGCGACGGCCCGCGCGGTCCCCGCCGCCAGCGCGTCGACGGTGTCCGCGAGGAGGATCGCACCCTCGGCCGCAAGCGCGGTCAGCAGCTCGCCGGCGGTCTCGTCGGCGCCGATGGGACGCCGTAGTTCGGCGTACACATCACCCGCGTCCAGCTCGGGGACGAGGTGGAAGACGGCCGCGCCGGTCTCGGTGTCGCCCGCGATCACGGCGTGCTGCACGGGCGCCGCACCCCGCCAGCGCGGAAGCAGCGAGAAGTGGAGGTTGACCCATCCCAGGCGCGGGAGCGACAGCAGCGGCTCGCGGACGAGGCCGCCATAGGCCACGACCACGCCGAGATCCGGCGCCAGCGTCCGGATGCGCTCGGTCACCTCGTCGCCCAGACGGTTCGCCTTGACGACCGGGAGACCGAGTCGCTCGGCGGCCTCGGCGACCGGGGACGGCGTGAGCACGCGCTTGCGGCCGAGCGGCGCATCCTCACGGGTGACGACGGCGACCACCTCGTGCCAGGCTGCGACGGCCTCGAGCGACGGGATGGCGACGGCCGGAGTGCCGGCGAAGACGATGCGCATGGGGGAAGGTTCTTTCGGTTGGGACGACCAACCACCCTACTCCGCGCGGCCGGTGCCCGCCCGGGGCATCCATGGGACGCAACACGCCGTTATCGCCGCGGCGTAGCGGCGTGTTGCGTCCCCTGGATGCCGGGAGCGGGGTGCTACAGGATCTCGGGGTCGTCGAAGCGGACGCGGAGCGTCGGCGCGGGACGGAACCCCGCCTTGCCCGCCGGGGCGCGGCGACGGCGGGTCGCGTTCTTGACGACCGCGGCGCGGACCCCCGCCGCGACATCGGCGCCGTGCGCGTAGTCGAAACGCAGCACGGCGCGGACGAGGTCGGTACCGGAGCGGACCGAGGCACGGTCGTCCTCGACCGGCGCGGGGCCGAGCACGTCGATGAGCACTGAAGGGTCCACCGCATCCACCACCTCACGCACGGTCGCCTCCGCGCCGGTCACCGACGCGAGCCGCACGGCCGGGGGGAATCGCAGCTCGCGGCGGTCCACCAGCTCCTCGTGCGCGAACGGGACGACCCGGCCGGTCGCGAAGTCCCGGGCCAGCGGACCCGAGACACCGACCAGCACCGTCGGCGCGCCGGGAGCGGCGAGCGTGGCCGCGCTCTGCCACCAGCGCAGGCAGTCCTCGGCGACGTGCAGGCTCTCCCGCGCGAGCATCCGCTCGCCGTCGAGCAGCAGCACGGCCTGATAGCCGCCCTCGGCGATGGGCTCCGCGCCGCGGGTCGCAACGACGAGGGCGGGGGCGGCGCCGATGCGCTGGACGGGATGGTCGCCGTCGGCCAGGATCACCCGCGTGCCGGGGAACGCCCGGCCGAGCTCCTCCGCTGTGCGGCCGGAGCCCACGGTCACCATGCGGAAGGTGCGGTGCTCGCAGTGCTCGCACGTCCAGTCGGCGGCGAGCCGGCCGCAGACCGTGCACGAGGGTGGCGCACCCGCGCGCGACTGGTGCAGCGGACCCTTGCAGTAGGTGCAGCGGGCCGCCTTCCCGCAGTTGGCGCAGGCGATCACGGGCGCGTAGCCGGGGCGCGCGACCTGCACGAGCACCGGCCCGGGCGGGCGTCCGCTCTCGCCCTTCAGCGCCTCCCGCGCGGCTCGCCAGGCCGTCGAGGGGATGCGCGCGGCGCGGGCCATCGGCTCCTGCGCCTGCTGATTCGCAGTGAGCACCACCTTCGCGGTGACCGCACGCTCGGGCCCGATGTCGCGCAGCCAGCCGAGTTCGACCAGGCGCTGCGCCTCGACGCTCCGGATATTGCCGCTCAGCACGAGCGCGCACCCCTCCAGTTCCTGGCGTACGAGCGCCGCGTCGCGGGTGTGGACGTACGGGCTGAGCGGCTCCGCATGGAGCGGATCGCTGTCCTCCCAGACGACGAGGAGACCCAGGCGCTCGGCGGGCGCGTAGACGACGGAACGATTCCCGATGACGATGCGCGGGCCAGAGAGAGCCTCCAGGAAGGCACGGTAGCGGTCGGTGTTGGGCTGGCCGGCATCGGCGCGGACCACGGCCTCCGGCGGCGCGATGGCCGCGAGGGCGGCGGCGAGCTGCTCCAGGTCGCGGTGGTCGGGCACGGCGACGATCGCCGTGCGGCCGCCGGCCCAGCAATCGGTGGCCAGCGCCGCGAGGGTCACGGCCCACTCCCCGACCCAGGTTCCGTCGGGCAGCGGGACGAGCCGCGGGATCGCGCGCAGGGCGATCCGCTCGTTCGCAGCTACTGCATCCTGCAGCACCCGGCCCTCGTACCCCCGCACGACGACCCCGTTCGCCCCGGCGTCGCCCCCGCCGAGTTGCGACATCTGGTCGCCACTGGATGCGGATTCCGACGACGACTCACCACTCGACGCCGCTGCGGACGTCGCGGCGGAGGCCGCGGCGCGCGCAGCCAGCCAGGTCTTCTCGACGCGCACCATGCGGCCGGGCACGGCGAGGCGCAGGATGTCGCTCGCGGTGCCCGCGCTCCGATCGGCGAGGCGCCGGGCCAGCCGCCAGACTCCGGGCGTCAGGACGCGCGCGGGCGACACGACCGCCTCCAGCGGGCTCAGCGTCCCCTCGAACCCGCCATCCGGCTCGCCCACCTCGACCAGGTACCCGTCGGCGACCCGGCCTGCGGAGCGGAGTGGCACACGGACGCGTACGCCGGGCACCGCGTCGGCGGTCAGCTCCTCGGGGATGGCGTAGTCGAAAAGGTGGTCGAGCTGCGGGAGCGGCGAGTCGAGGACCACCCGGGCGACCCGTGCGGCCGCCGCCACCGCTAGATCCCTGCGGCCGAGCGGAGGTCGTCGACGCGGTCGAGCTGCTCCCACGTGAACTCGGGAAGTTCGCGGCCGAAGTGGCCGTACGTCGCGGTCCGCGCATAGATCGGCCGCAGCAGGTCGAGGTCGCGGATGATCGCGGCCGGACGCAGGTCGAACACCTCGCGGATGGCGGCGATGATGCGCTCCTCCGGCAGCTTCGCGGTTCCGAACGTCTCGACGTAGAGGCCGACGGGCGCCGCCTTGCCGATCGCGTAGGCGATCTGCACTTCGAGCCGGTCCGCGAGTCCCGCCGCGACGGCGTTCTTCGCCACCCACCGCATGGCGTAGGCGGCGGAGCGGTCGACCTTCGACGGGTCCTTGCCCGAGAAGGCGCCGCCGCCGTGCCGGGAGGCGCCGCCGTAGGTGTCGACGATGATCTTGCGGCCGGTGAGGCCGGCGTCGCCCTTGGGGCCGCCGATCTCGAACCGTCCGGTCGGGTTGATGAGGGTGCGCACGTGCGAGGTCTCGAGCCCGGCGCCGTGGAGGACGGGATTGATGACCTCCTCGACGATCTCGGCCTGCAGCCGCTCGTTGGAGACGTGGGGGGCGTGCTGCGTCGAAAGTACGACCGTCTGCACCGACTTGGGTACCGCGCCCTCGTAGCCGATCGTCACCTGGGTCTTGCCGTCCGGGCGCAGGTAGTCGAGCGTGTCGTTCTTGCGGACCTCGGCGAGGCGTTCCGCGAGGCGGTGCGCGAGCCAGATGGGCAGCGGCATGTACTGCGGGGTCTCGGTGGTCGCGTACCCGAACATGATGCCCTGGTCGCCGGCGCCCTGGCGGTCGAGGTCGTCGATGCTCTGCTCGGCGCGGGTCTCGAGCGCGTTGTCGACGCCCTGCGCGATGTCCGGCGACTGCGCGCCGATCGACACGGAGACGCCGCACTGGGTGCCGTCGAAGCTCACGTCGGACGAGTCGTAGCCGATCTCGACGAGCTTGTTGCGGACGAGCGCCGGGATCTCGACGTAGCCCTTCGAGGTGACCTCGCCCGCCACGTGCACCAGACCGGTCGTGACGAGGGTCTCGACCGCAGCGCGACTGTGCGGGTCGACGGTGAGCAGTGCATCCAGGATGCTGTCGGAGATCTGGTCGCAGATCTTGTCCGGATGTCCCTCGGTGACGGACTCGGACGTGAAGAGACGCAGATCTGCCATGGTTCTCCCTGGTCGACGGGGCTTCAGGACGCGACCGGATCGGTCAGCGTGTGCGCGTTATGCGATGACGTCGAGGATACGGTCGGCCACCGACAGCTTGCTGCCCGAGGCCTCCATCACTATATCGCCGCCCTTTCGCAGGACCACGACCTCGTTGCTCTCCGTTGCGAAGCCGTGCGTCCAGCCGACCTGATTGAGAACGAGGAAGTCGCTGCCCTTCTTCTCCAGCTTGCTCCGGCCGAGCTCGATGAGCGCCTGCGGGTCCGGCTCGGTCTCGGCCGCGAAACCGACGACGACCTGGCCATCGTGCTTCCGGGAGGAGAGACCGGCGAGGATGTCGGGATTGGCGACCAGCTCCAGAGTCAGGGTGTCGCCGTGGTCGGACTTCTTGATCTTCGCCTCGCGCGTCTCGGCGGGGCGGTAGTCGGCGACCGCGGCCGTCATGATGACGATGTCGGCTGCGCGCGCCGCCTCCTGCACCGCTTCCTGCAGTTCCAGCGCGGTCTGCACCTCGATCAGCTCGACGCCCTCGGGCGGCTCGACCTCGAGGTGCGCGGCGATGAGCACCACGTCGGCGCCCCGCGCCTGGGCCGCGCTCGCGAGAGCGACGCCCTGGCGGCCGCTGGAGCGATTGCCCAGGAAGCGGACGGGGTCGAGCGGCTCACGGGTGCCGCCTGCGGTCACCACGACGCGCTTGCCGGACAGGTCCACCCCGCCGCGCGGCAGCCTCGCCGCCTCGTTGGCGCGACGCCGTTCGGACAGCACGACCACGTCGTTCGCTGCCGGACCGGACGCCGCCGGGAGCGCCACGGGTGCGGGAGCCTCCACCGCACGCGGCGAGGCGCCTGCAGCGCGCAGGGCGGCCCGCACGATGACGTCGGGCTCCTCCATCCGCCCCGGACCGGAGTCGGCGCCGGTGAGCTGCCCGCTCGCAGGACCGATGACCGTCACGCCACGGCTGCGGAGGGTTGCGATGTTGGCCACCGTCGCAGCGTTGCGCCACATCTCGGTGTGCATCGCCGGGGCGATGACGAGCGGTGCGGTCGAGGCGAGGACGGTGTTGCCCAGAAGGTCGTCCGCGAGGCCCGCGGCCAGTTTCGCGATCGTGTTGGCCGTCGCCGGGGCGATCACGATGAGGTCGGCGGACTGGCCGATCGCGACGTGCCGCACCTCGGCGACACCCTCGTACAGGTCGGTCGCGACCGGATTGCGGCTGATCGCCTCGAGCGTCGGCCGCCCGACGAACCGCAGCGCGGCCTCCGTGGCGACGACATGCACCGAGTGACCCTCGAGGACCAGCGCCCGGATGACACCGACAGCCTTATACGCAGCGATGCCGCCGGTCACTCCGACGACGATGGTCAATCGTGGGCTCAACGGCGGCACCTCTCCTCGGCCGGGGGCTGCCCGGCTGCGGTCGTCTGCGGCTCTACTGCTGTGTGCTCGGGATGCTGCCTACTCGGCGGCGGCGGCGATCGGCTTCGCGACGAGCTTGTCCTCGTTGATCTCGCGCAGGGCGACGGAGAGCGGCTTGTCGTCGACGGACGAGTCGACCAGCGGGCCGACGTTGTCGAACAGGCTGCCCTCGTGCAGGTCGGCGTAGTAGTCGTTGATCTGACGGGCTCGCTTCGAGGCGAAGATCACGAGCGCGTACTTGGAGTCGACACGCGACAGGAGCTCGTCGATGGGCGGGTCGATGATGCCTTTGTTGTTGGTTGCCATGCGGGCTGCTCCTTGCTCTGGGCGATCGGGCGCGATGCCCCGATCGACGGCCGCGTCAGGCGACCGGGGACGGTGGGCGCGCCTGCGAGGGCGCGAAGAAGGCTCACGGACGCGACGGCGCCGCGCGGACCTTCATCAAGTCTACGACCTCACGGGCCGCCTCGGCGACGTCGTGGTTGACGACCTTGTAGTCGAACTCGTCCTGCGCGGCCAATTCGACCTTCGCCGTCTCGAGCCGGCGCTGCTGCTCGGGAGCCTCCTCGGTGCCGCGGCCGATCAGTCGCCGGACCAGTTCCTCCCAGGTCGGCGGGAGCAGGAAGATCAGTCGCGCCTCGGGCATCGACGCCCGCACCTGGCGCGCGCCCTGCAGGTCGATCTCGAGCAGGACGCTGCGGCCGTCGGCGAGTGCCTTCTCGATCGGCGCCCGCGGCGTGCCGTAGCGGTACGCGTTGTGCACGGTCGCGTGCTCCAGCAGCTCGCCTTCGATGATCATGCGGTCGAACTCGGCGTCGTCGACGAAGTAGTAGTTGACGCCGTCGACTTCTCCCGGGCGCGGAGCGCGGGTGGTGGCAGAGACCGACAGCAGCACATCCGGGTAGTTCTCCCGGATGTACGTGGACACGGTGCCCTTGCCGACCGCGGTGGGTCCGGCGAGCACGACGAGCCGGTTTCGCGCTCGGGCGCTGCGGTTCTCGCGTTCGATCAAGAACTGGCGCAGGCGCAGGCGCTGGTGACGGCCCAGGCCGCCGAGCCGCTTCGCGGGCGAAATGGAGAGACGGTCGAGCGCCTCCTGCATCTTGGTCGCGCCGATGGCCGGGACGCTGAGCAGGAACTCGGTCACCCGCAGCCGGCCCTCCACCCCGTTCGGATCCGCCGTCGCGTGATCGAGGACGCTGAGCGGCGAGACTTCGCGAGCAGCGATGGATGCCTTCACGGCAGCACGCGCCCGCCGTGCGGCGACCGCGGCCTGCGACGCAGCCTGCCGGTCGACCTCCGGAGGCGCCGGACGTGTGGAGGCGCCACGAGTGGAGGCCGAACGAGTGGAGGCGCCACGAGTGGAAGCGTCACGAGTGGAAGCGTCAGACATGGGCGGCGCGCACCTCGTCCGCACGGCGCTCGACCGCGTCCGCGAGCCCGTCGGGGCCCGCGCCGAGCAGACCGCGCGACTCGCTCACGATCACTCCGGTCGCCAGGGAACCGAACAGGCGCGCGGCGTCCTGCACCCGCGCGCCCTGGTGCCCGAAGCCCGGGGCGAGCACCGGCAGGGCAGGGGTCCGCTCCCCCGCCGTCGCCACATCGATCCCGTAGTCGGCCAGGTCGACGGTCGCGCCGAGCACCAGCCCGACCGACCCGAACGGGCGAGAGCCCGACTGCTGCTGATTGAACGCATCCACGTCTTCGATGATCGCACGAGCCACGGACCGCCCCGCCCACGGCCCCGTCTGTACGATCGCCTGCTGAACACCGGCGGCCTCGGGATTGGAGGTCGCCGCCAGCACGAAGAGGCCCTTGCCCGCCCGGTGCGCCAGCCGCATCGGGTCGTCCAGGGAGCCGACGCCCTGGTACGCCGCGACGGTCAGCGCGTCGGCCTCCAGGGGCGCCCCCGGCGTGAGCCACGCCTCGGCGTAGGCCGTCACGCTGGTCCCGATGTCCCCGCGCTTCGCATCGGCGATCACCAGCAGTCCGGCGGCGCGCGCAGCGGCCAGCACCTCCTCCAGCGCGGCGTACCCGGCCGCGCCGAACCGTTCGAAGAACGCGACCTGCGGCTTGACGATCCCGGCCCGTCCGGTCACGGCCTCCACCACGGTCAGCCCGAACGAGCGCAGCCCGTCGGCCGTCGCCGGCAGCCCCCACGCCTCCAGCAGGTGGGCGTGGGGGTCGATGCCGACGCACAGGCGACCGCGCTCGGCGAACACCCGCGCGAGCCGGTCACCGAAGGAGGATCCGGGCACCGGAACCTCGGTCATGCTCGGGCGGCCCTGTCCAGCGCGTACTCCTGCAACGACTTCACGTCGAAGCCCTCGCGGATGGCGTCCAGGGACGCGACAGCAGCGCTCAGTTCCGCAATCGTCGTGAACAGCGGCTTGTCCGCCGCGACCGCCGCAGCGCGGATCTCGTACCCGTCCGCGCGCGCCGAGCGCCCGCTCGGGGTGTTGATCACCACATCCACCTCGGACCGCGTGATCAGGTCGACGATCGAGTCGCCGCCGCTCTCCTGGGCCTCGCTGTGCTTGCGCGCGATGCGGGCGGCGATGCCGTTGCGGTTGAGCACCTCGGCGGTGCCCTCGGTCGCCACGATCTCGAAGCCGAGTTGGTGGAGGCGCAGCACCGGCAGCACGACGGCACGCTTGTCCCGGTCGGAGACCGAGACGAACACGGTCCCGCTCAGCGGCATCCCGCCGTACGCGGCCGACTGGCTCTTGGCGAACGCGGTCGGGAAGTCCTTGTCGATCCCCATCACCTCGCCGGTCGAGCGCATCTCCGGGCCGAGCACCGAGTCCACCACGGTGCCCTCGGCGGTGCGGAACCGCTTGAACGGGAGCACCGCCTCCTTCACGGCGACCGGCGAGTCCATCGGGATGCGGGAGCCGTCCTCCGCGGGCAGCAGCCCGTCGGCGATCAGGCCCTCGATGGTCTCGCCGACCATGATGCGCGAGGCCGCCTTGGCGAGCGGGATGCCGAGCGCCTTCGAGACGAAGGGCACGGTCCGCGACGCACGCGGGTTTGCCTCCAGCACGTACAGGACACCCGCAGCGACCGCGAACTGGACGTTCAGCAGGCCGCGCACGCCGATCCCCTCGGCGATCTTCTCGGTCGCCTCGCGCACCCGGTCGATCTCGCGACGGCCGAGCGTGATCGGCGGGAGCGTGCACGACGAGTCTCCGGAATGGACGCCGGCCTCCTCGATGTGCTCCATGACGCCGCCGATGTACAGCCGCTCTCCGTCGTACAGCGCGTCGACGTCGATCTCGATCGCGTCGTCGAGGAACCGGTCGACGAGCAGTGGATGCGACGGGCCGACGATCCCCTGGCCCGCGACGCGCTCGAAGTAGTCGGCCAGCGAGGCCGTGTCGTAGACGATCTCCATGCCCCGGCCGCCGAGCACGTAGCTCGGGCGCACCAGTACCGGGTAGCCGATCTGCTCGGCGACGTGCGCGGCCGAGGGGTAGTCGACAGCGGTGCCGTTGCGGGGGGCGACCAGTCCGGCGTCGTCCAGGATGCCCGAGAACAGTCCGCGCTCCTCCGCGAGGTCGATCGCGTCGGGGGTGGTGCCCAGGATCGGCACACCGGCCGCCTCCAGGCCCTTCGCGAGGCCGAGAGCGGTCTGGCCGCCGAGCTGCACGACGACACCGACCAGCTCGCCCGACTGCGACTCGGCGTGGATGACCTCCAGCACGTCCTCGAGCGTCAGCGGCTCGAAGTAGAGCCGGTCGCTGGTGTCGTAGTCGGTCGACACGGTCTCGGGGTTGCAGTTGATCATGATCGTCTCGAACCCGGCGTCGTGCAGGGCGAACGACGCGTGCACGCACGAGTAGTCGAACTCGACGCCCTGCCCGATGCGGTTCGGCCCGGAGCCGAGGATGACGACCTTGCGCTTGTCGCTCGGCTCGACCTCCGTCTCCAGGTCGTAGCTCGAGTAGTGGTACGGCGTGAGGGCCGGGAACTCGCCGGCGCAGGTGTCGACCGTCTTGTAGACCGGGCGGACGCCGAGGATGTGGCGCACCTCGCGCACGTCGGCCTCGCCGAAACCGCGCAGCTCGCCGATCTGGGCGTCCGAGAACCCGTGGTCCTTCGCGTAGCGCAGGGTCTCGGTGTCCAGCGTCGGCGCGTCGCGGAGCTGCTCGGCGACCTCGTTGATGAGGACGATCTGGTCGATGAACCAGGGGTCGATCTTGGTCGCCTCGAACACCTGCTCCGCCGTCGCGCCCAGGCGGAGCGCCTGCTGCACGTCGACGATCCGGCCGTCGGTCGGGGTGGCGATGGAGGCGAGGAGCTCCTCAACCGTCCGGGTCTGAGCGCCCCAGTGGAACGACGAGCCGCGCTTCTCGAGCGAGCGCAGCGCCTTCTGCAGGGCGCTCGTGAAGGAGCGGCCGATCGCCATGGCCTCGCCCACCGACTTCATGGTCGTGGTCAGCGTCGGGTCGGCGGCCGGGAACTTCTCGAACGCGAACCGCGGCACCTTGACGACGATGTAGTCGAGCGTGGGCTCGAAGCTCGCCGGCGTGACCTTGGTGATGTCGTTCGGGATCTCGTCCAGCCGGTAGCCGATGGCGAGCTTCGCCGCGATCTTGGCGATCGGGAAGCCGGTCGCCTTCGAGGCGAGCGCCGACGAGCGGGACACGCGCGGGTTCATCTCGATGACGATGATCCGGCCGTTCTCCGGGTTCACGGCGAACTGGATGTTGCAGCCGCCGGTGTCGACGCCCACGGCGCGGATGATGTCGATGCCGATGTCGCGCATCCGCTGGTACTCGCGGTCGGTCAGCGTCAGCGCGGGCGCGACGGTGATGGAGTCGCCGGTGTGCACGCCGACCGGGTCGACGTTCTCGATGGAGCAGACCACGACCGTGTTGTCGGCCGTGTCGCGCATGAGCTCGAGCTCGTACTCCTTCCAGCCCAGGATGGACTCCTCCAGCAGCACCTCGCTGGTCGGGCTCTGGTGGATGCCGTCACCCGCGATCCGGCGCAGCTGCTCGGGGTTGTACGCGAAGCCCGAGCCGAGGCCGCCCATCGTGAACGACGGCCGGACCACGAGCGGGTAGCCGAGGTCCTCGGCGAACTCGAGCGCCTCCTCCACGGTGTGGGCGATGTGCGACCGCGCCACCTCGGCGCCGGCCTCGACGACCAGCTCCTTGAAGATCTGGCGGTCCTCGCCCTTCTGGATCGCCTCGAACTTGGCGCCGATCAGCTCGACGCCGTACTTCTCGAGGATGCCGTGCTCGTGCAGCTGCATGGCCGCGTTGAGCGCGGTCTGGCCGCCCAGGGTCGGCAGGATCGCGTCCGGCTTCTCCTTGGCGATGATGGTCTCGATGACCTCCCAGGTGATCGGCTCGACGTAGGTCGCGTCGGCGAAGTCGGGGTCGGTCATGATCGTCGCCGGGTTGGAGTTGACGAGGATGACGCGCACGCCCTCCGCCTTCAGCACGCGGCAGGCCTGCGTGCCGGAGTAGTCGAACTCGACCGCCTGCCCGATGACGATCGGCCCGGAGCCGATGACGAGGACGGAGTTGATGTCGTCGCGCTTGGGCATCAGTTGTTCTCCTGGCTGTCGGGGGTCGACACGACGCCGTTCTGCGCCTTGATCATGTCGAGGAAGCGGTCGAAGAGGTAGTTGGCGTCGTGCGGGCCGGCCGCCGCCTCCGGGTGGTACTGCACGCTGAACGCGTTCAGGTCGAGGCAGTTGAGCCCCTCGACGACCTGGTCGTTGAGCGAGAAGTGGCTGACCTCGACACGGCCGAAGCCGGCGGGCGAGTCGAACTCCGCATCGATGGGCGCCTTCACCGCGAAGCCGTGGTTCTGCGCGGTGATCTCGACGCGCCCGGTGCGCTTGTCGAGCACCGGCTGGTTGATCCCGCGGTGGCCGAACGGCAGCTTGTAGGTGTCGAGTCCGAGCGCACGGCCGAGCAGCTGGTTGCCGAAGCAGATGCCGAAGTAGGGCAGACCCGCGCGCAGGGTCTCCTGCAGCAGCGCGACGTGCTTGTCCGAGGCCTTCGGGTCGCCCGGGCCGTTCGAGAAGAACAGCGCGGAGACGCCGAGCCCGAGCACATCCTGGGCGGACACCTGCTGCGGGAGCACGTGCACGTCGAGGCCCCGGGCGGCGAGGTTCTCGAGGGTGGACTTCTTCACGCCGAGGTCGAGGACCGCGACCGATCCGACCTTCTCGCCCACGGCCGGGACCGTGTACGGCTCGACGGTGGACACTTCGGCCGACAGGTTGCGACCGGTCATCTTGGCGCCGGCCTGGACCAGCTCCAGCTGCTCGGTGTCGCTCAGCTCGAAGTCGTCGCCCGAGAAGATGCCGGAGCGCATCGCACCGGCCGAGCGGATGTGGCGCGTCACGGCACGGGTGTCGATGCCGCTGATCCCGACGACGCCCTGGGCGACCAGGTCGTCGTCGAGGCTGCGCTGGGCGCGGAAGTTGGACACGACCCGGCTGGGCTCGCGGACGACGTAGCCGGCGACCCAGATCTGGCGCGACTCCATGTCCTCGTCGTTGGTGCCCGTGTTGCCGATGTGCGGCGCCGTCTGGAGCACGATCTGCCCCGCGTACGACGGGTCGGTCAGGGTCTCCTGGTAGCCGGTCATGCCGGTCGCGAAGACGGCCTCACCGAGGGTGCGTCCGAGCGAGCCGTAGGCCCGGCCGACGTACCGCGTTCCGTCTTCGAGGACGAGCACCGCTGGTTCTGCTGCGAGCACGTCACACCTCCTTGTCGTTCGGGCGGGACGTGCCCGCCTCATCCGGGGCATCCGCCCGCGGGACGATTCGTTCGATGGCCGCGGCGAGCTGCGCGCGGCCGGCCGGGTCGACGACCCGGAAGTAACTGTCGGCGGCGGTGCCGCCGCTGGTGGTCCAGCCCAGGCGGAGCAGGCCGTCGCGCTCGACCGCCCGGTCGATCGCGACGCTCGCCGCGCCGATCCCGGCGACGACCGCGGCCGGGATGAACACCGGCGCCTCGCCGTTCACCGCGAGGGCGACACCCTCGGGCCGCACCGTCACCGTCGCCGTGCCACGGTAGGCGAGGCCGGGGAGCGCGAGGCGCTCCAGGTGCTGACCGGCTCGCGTGGTGGCGACGTAGAGCGCGCCCGCCTCGGCGGTCGGGGCGCTCAGCGTTCCGGGGGTGGAGTAGCCGCCGCCGGATCCGCTGTCGCGCTGGACGCGCCGGCGCCAGCCCACGATGGCGAGGGCCAGGACGATCACGAGGACCGCCAGGATCCCCAGGGTCGGGAGGAGCTTATCCACGTGCCCCCACCTCCTCTGCAGCGACGACTGCTCCATCGAGGACCGTGGGACGGCCCTGGTGGAAGGTCGCCACGACCCGGCCCGGGAGGGTCAGGCCCAGGTACGGGGAGTTGACCCCCTTGCCCGCGAGGTCGCCGGTCGCGAACGTGCGCGACGCCGTCGGGTCGTAGAGGAACAGGTTGGCCGGCGCGCCCGCGACCAGCGGGCCACCGTGTCCGTCCAGCCGGCCGATCCGGGCCGGGGTCGCGGAGAGCACGCGGGCGATGTCGTCCCACCCGAGCATCCCGTTGTCGACCACACTCGCCTGGACGACCGACAGTGCCGACTCCAGCCCGACCATGCCGAACGCGGCGGCATCCCACTCGCAGTCCTTCGACTCGACGGGATGCGGCGCGTGATCGGTCGCGACGATGTCGATGGTGCCGTCCGCGAGCCCCGCGCGGAGCGCCTCCACGTCCTCGCGGCTGCGCAGGGGCGGGTTCACCTTGTAGCGGGCGTCGTAGCCACCGACCAGGTCCTCGGTGAGCGCGAGGTGGTGCGGCGTCACCTCGGCGGTGACGTCGATCCCACGAGCCTTGGCCCAGCGGATGACGTCGACGCTCCCGGCGGTCGAGACGTGGCAGACGTGCAGGCGAGAGCCGACGTGCTCGGCGAGGAGCACATCCCGGGCGATGATCGACTCCTCGGCGACCGCCGGCCAGCCGGCCAGGCCGAGCTCGCCGGACAGCGCACCCTCGTTCATCTGGGCGCCCTCCGTGAGCCGCGGCTCCTGCGCGTGCTGCGCGATCACCCCGTCGAAGGCCTTCACGTACTCCAGCGCGCGGCGCATCAGCAGCGGATCGGAGACGCACTTGCCGTCGTCGGAGAAGACCCGGACGCGGGCGCGCGACTGGGCCATCGCGCCCAGCTCGGCCAGCCGCTCCCCCTCGAGTCCGACGGTGACCGCGCCGATCGGGCGCACCGTGGCGTACCCGGCGGCCTCCCCCAGGCTCAGCACCTGCTCGACGACACCCGCGGTGTCAGCGACCGGCGACGTGTTCGCCATGGCGAACACCGCCGTGAACCCGCCGGCGGCGGCGGCGCGCGTGCCGGTCAGGACGGTCTCGCTCTGCTCGTACCCGGGCTCGCGGAGGTGCGTGTGGAGGTCGACCAGACCGGGCAGCGCGAGCAGCCCGTCCGCGTCGATCTCCGTCGCACCGGCGGCGCTGAGAGACGAGCCCGCCTCCACGATCCGGCCGTCGTCGACCAGCAGGTCGGTCCGGGTGCCGTCGGCCAGCGTCGCGCCGCCGATCAGGAATCTCTGCACACTCACCTCACACACCACCTTGCCGTACCGTCTGCTCCGGACCGGCACCCGACAGCAGCAGGTACAGGGCTGCCATCCGGACCGAGACGCCGTTCGCGACCTGCTCCCGAACTGTCGAGCGCGGGGAATCCGCGGCCGCGGCCGAGATCTCCAGCCCACGGTTCATCGGCCCGGGGTGCATCACAATGCTATCGGCCTTCAGGCGCGCCAGTCGCTCCCCGTCGAGCCCCCAGCGCCGCGCATATTCGCGTGTGGTCGGGAAGAACGCCGCGTTCATCCGCTCGGCCTGGATGCGCAGCATCATCACGACGTCCGGTCCCGAGTCGATCGCGTCGTCCAGGTCGTACCCGACCTCGACCGGCCAGCCCGACACATCCACCGGCAGCAGGGTCGGGGGTGCGACCAGGGTGACGTGCGCGCCCAGGGTGCGCAGCAGCCAGACGTTCGAGCGGGCCACCCGGGAGTGCAGGATGTCGCCGACGATCGTCACGCTCA
This sequence comes from Leifsonia sp. T36S-04, assembly GCF_042465655.1. Taxonomy (GTDB): domain Bacteria; phylum Actinomycetota; class Actinomycetes; order Actinomycetales; family Microbacteriaceae; genus Leifsonia. The sequence continues at coordinate 1,318,229 of NZ_CP146286.1, read as the reverse complement.
CGCCGTCGAGATCCTTGCCGCGGGAAGCCGCGCCGTGCAGCCGCCGGCGCATGGTGAACGCGTCGAGGAGGGCCTGCGTGGGGTGCTCGTGCGTGCCGTCCCCGGCGTTCAGGATGCCCGCGTCGATCCACCCGCTGGTCGCGAGGGTCTGCGGTGCGCCCGACGAGCCGTGGCGGATGACCACGGCATCCGCCCCCATCGCCTGGAGCGTCTGTGCCGTGTCCTTCAGGCTCTCGCCCTTGGAGACGCTGGAGCCCTTGGCCGAGAAGTTGATGACGTCGGCCGAGAGGCGCTTCGCCGCCGCCTCGAACGAGATCCGGGTGCGCGTCGAATCCTCGAAGAACAGGTTGACGACGGTCTTGCCGCGCAGCGTCGGCAGCTTCTTGACCTCGCGCTCCTGCACGTCCGCCATGTCCTCGGCGACATCGAGCAGCCGGATGGCGTCGTCCCTCGCCAGGTCGCGCGTCGAGAGCAGGTGCCTCATGCCTCCACCCCCGGCTTGTCGACGGTGGGCTCGTCGATCGTGACCGACTCCTCGCCGTCGACCTCGGCGAGGCGCACGAAGATGCGCTCGGACGCCGCCGACGGTAGGTTCTTGCCGACGAAGTCGGCGCGGATGGGCAGCTCGCGGTGGCCGCGGTCGACCAGCACGGCGAGGCGCACGGCGCGCGGCCTGCCCAGGTCGCTGAGGGCGTCCAGCGCGGCACGGATGGTGCGGCCCGAGAAGAGCACGTCGTCCACCAGCACCACGGTCTTGCCGTCGATGGAACCGGGGAGGGACGTGGGCTGCGGGGTGCGCGTGGGGTGGCGGGACAGGTCGTCCCGGTACATCGTCACGTCGAGTGCGCCCACGATCTCGGCGGGCGAGGACACAGCCGCCGGTTCGATGCGCTGGATGCTCTCGGCGATCCGCCGCGCGAGCACGACGCCGCGGGTCGGGATCCCGAGGATCACCAGATCGTCCGTTCCCCGGTTGGACTCCAGGATCTCGTGGGAGATCCGAGTCAACGCCCGGGATATGTCAGCCTGCTGCAGCACGGTTCGCGCTGTCATGCCGACCTCCTTCCCCGCCTCACAGGACGGCTGTTAAAGGATGCCTACGTCCCCTCACCCTACCAGCACACCCTCTTCCCTCTCCCTCCCGCGCCGCCGAGGTGCACGTTGTGGTCGCTATTCGGCGCGAATATCGACCACCACGTGCACCTCGGCTGAAGCGGGAAGGGGCGGGAAGGGTGGGAGGGGTGGGGGGTCAGTGGGTGGCGAGGAAGGAGGTGAAGGCCTTCTTGTCGTCCACGGCGCCGGGATACTGCTTGCGGTTCACGAGGACGGTCGGGGTGCCCTTGATCGTGTCGAGTGCCTTCTTGCCGTCGACCTCGATCGGGCCCTTCTGCGAGTTGGCGGTGTTGAGCTGCGCCCACGCCTTGTACGGTCCGCTGTCGGCAAGGCACGCGGAGATGTCGCCCGCGCCCGCGCCGCTCGCGCGCTTCGCCAGCTCTGTGTCACTCAGCCCGTCGGAGTTCTCCTCCGGCTGATCGGTGAACAGCGCCTGGTAGTACGGCAGCACCGCGCTCTGATCCGACACAGCCACGCACGTCAGCGCAGCCGCCGCACGCGTCGAGTAGCCGGTGCCGTTGGAGGCTGCGTCGAGGAAGGTCAGCGGGTGCAGCCGCAGGGTGATGGATCCGTCGTCCACGGCGCCCGCGATCGTCGCGCCGTTCGCCTTCTCGAACGCGCCGCAGACCGGGCACATCGCGTCGAACCAGATGTCGACCTTCTTCGCCCCGTCGCCGGCGGTGATGAAGCCGCCGTCGAAGTCGACGGCACCGTCCGTGCCCTTCGGGGGCGCGTCCGTCGCCACCGGGACAGTGGATGCTCCGCCCAGCAGCGAGCACGCCGCGACGGAGGTCGCCACACCGGCGGCGAGCACGATCGCCGCCGCCGCACGGCGCAGACGGCCGTTCACGCCGTGGCGTTCTGTGCGATCTTGGCGAGCAGCCCGTTCACGAACCCGGCCGAGTCATCGGTCGAGAGCACGGTCGCGGCCTCGACGGCCTCGGAGATCGCGACCCCCTCGGGCACCTCATCGTTGAACAGGATCTCCCAGACGCCGATCCGAAGGATGGCGCGGTCGACGGCGGGCATCCGGGCGAGCGTCCAGCCCTGGGCGTACGTCTCGATCTGCTCGTCGATCTCGTCCTGGTGCTCGATCACGCCGTCGAGGATCTCGCGGGCGTAGAGCCACGAGGCTTCGCGCGACGGCTGACTCGCCGCGCGCTCGGCCTCGGTCGCCAGCGCCTGACGGAGCGGCGTCTGCCGCAGGTCGGCGCTGTACAGCACATCGAGCGCGCGCTTGCGCGCTTTGGTCCGAGCGCTCATCTAGTCGTTGACGCGGCCCAGGTAGTCGCCCGTGCGGGTGTCGACCTTGACCTTGGTGCCGGTCTCCAGGAACAGCGGGACCTGGATCTGGTAGCCGGTCTCGACGGTCGCCGGCTTGGTGCCGCCGGTGGAACGGTCGCCCTGGAGGCCCGGCTCGGTGTAGGTGATCTCGAGCACGACGGACGCGGGGAGTTCCACGTACAGCGGCGAACCCTCGTGGAGGGCGACCGTCACGTTCTGGTTCTCGAGCATGAAGTTGGCGGCATCGCCGACGACCGGGCCCGGGATGGTGAGCTGGTCGTAGTCCGAGGTGTCCATGAAGACGAAGTCGGCGCCGTCCTGGTACAGGTACTGGTAGTCGCGGCGGTCGACGTTCGTGATCTCGATCTTGGCGCCCGCGTTGTAGGTGCGGTCGACGGTCTTGCCCGTCGTGACGTTCTTCAGCTTGGTGCGGACGAACGCGCCGCCCTTGCCCGGCTTGACGTGCTGGAACTCGATCACGCTCCAGAGCTGCCCGTCGATGCTGAGGACGACGCCGTTTCTGATGTCAGCGGTTGAAGCCAAGAGGATGTTCCGTTCGTTCGGTGTGAAGATTCGGGTGGTCGCCGCACTCGTTCAGAGGCGGCCCACGGCGGATCGCGCGCAGCGACCCCACAAGATTCTAGACGTCAGCGCCCGTTTCGGCGAATGAAGGCGAGCGCCATCCGGTACGACTCGAAGCCGAACCCGGCGACGACACCGGTCGCCACCGCGGTGATCACGCTCGTGTGCCGGAACTCCTCGCGGGCGTGCGGATTCGACAGGTGCACCTCGATCACGGTGCCGCCGGCCTTCGTGACGAGCGAGACGGCATCCCGCAGCGCGAATGAGTAGTGCGTCCAGGCTCCCGCGTTCAGGATGACCGGCGCACCGGAATCCGCGGCCTCGTGCAGCCAGCGGAGCAGCTGGCCTTCGTCGTCCGTCTGGCGCAGGTCGATGATGTCGCCCTCCGCGTCCTGCTGCAGCGCGGCGCGCAGGTCGTCGAGCGTCCCCGAACCGTACACATCGGGCTCGCGCGTGCCCAGGCGGCCCAGGTTGGGCCCGTTGAGGACCATAATTCCGGCCATGGTCACGAACCCACTTCCTGGTATGCGGCGAACAGCAGGCTCTGGTCCGGGCCGGCCAGCACGGTCGGGCGGGCCACGTCGTCGAGCACGATGAAGCGCAGCATACTGCCCCGCGCCTTCTTGTCGCGCTGCATGGTGGCGAGGAGCGTCTGCCAGCGGCCGAGCGGATAGCTCACCGGCAGGGTGAGCGACTCCAGGATGCGGCGGTGGCGGTCCACGGCCTCGTCGCCCAGTCGCCCGCTCAGGCGTGCGAGTTCCGCGGCGTAGACCATCCCGACGGAGACCGCCGCTCCGTGACGCCATTGGTAGCGCTCGGCGTGCTCGATCGCGTGCCCGAGCGTGTGGCCGTAGTTGAGGATCTCGCGCAGGCCCTGCTCGGTGAAGTCCTCCCCCACGACGCGCGCCTTGATGCCGATGGACAGCTCCACGAGCCGGCGGAACTCGGGCGACTCCGGGTCGGTCGCACGGTCGACGTCGGCTTCGAGGATGTCGAGAATCTCGGGCTCGGCGATGAAACCGTACTTGACGACCTCGGCGAAGCCCGCCAGGAGCTCGTTGCGCGGAAGCGAGCTGAGCGTGTCCAGATCGCAGATCACGGCTGCGGGCGCGTAGAACGCACCGACCAGGTTCTTGCCCTCGGCCGTGTTGATGCCGGTCTTGCCTCCGACGGCCGCATCCACCATCCCGAGCAGTGTCGTCGGCACCTGGATGAGCTTCACGCCCCGCAGCCACGTGGCCGCCACGAAACCGGCGAGGTCCGTGACCGCGCCTCCGCCGAAGCCGATGACCGCGTCCGAGCGGGTGAAGTCGGCCTGCCCCATGATCTGCCACAGGAACGAGGCGACCTCGATGCGCTTGGCCGCCTCCGCATCCGGGATCTCGGCCAGCAGCACCTCGTAGCGGTCGAGCAGCGACTCGCGGAGTGCGGCAGCGGCAGCGCCCAGCGTGGGCGGGTGCACCACGAGCACCTTGGCCACGCCGGTGCCGAGATGGGATGCGAGATCGAACCGCAGGCCGCGTCCGACGAGGACGGGGTAGGGCTCCGTGCCCGAGACGAGGATCTCGGTGGGGGCGTCGGTCATGCGTGTCCTTCCGTTGCTGCGCCGGCCGGATCCGCACCGGTGACCCAGGCGGCGATCTCCGCCACGATGGTGTCGATCGGGCGGGACGAGGTGTCGGCTGTATAGTCCGCCAGCGATCGGTAGAGGTCGCTGCGGGAGGCGACCAGCCGTTTCCACGACTCCAGATCGGTGATCAGCGGGCGCTTGCCGTTCCTGATCCGCTTCGCGATGGCCTCGGCGCGCACGGTCAGCAGCACCACGCGCACGTCGGCCAGGTCGGCCTGCGTCTCGGAGTCGAGTACGGCTCCCCCGCCGAGCGAGACCACGCCCGGGCCGCGGAGTGCTTCCGCCACCGCCGCCCGTTCGAGACGGCGGAAGTACGGCTCGCCGTGCTCGGCGAAGAGCTGCGGGATCGGACCGTGCTCCGCAGAGACCACCGTGTCCGTGTCCACGAAGGGAACGCCGAGGGTCTTGGCGAGCCGCTTGCCGACCCGCGACTTGCCCGCTGCCGGCGGACCGATCAGCGCGATGGTATCTGCCCGGGGCACGGCGGTCAGGCGTACGGAGCGGCCGAGCGCTCCGTCGTGAGATTCGCCGGGATGCCGTCGAGGTATCCGTGGAGGTTGCGGGCCGTCTCGGTGACGGAGTCCCCGCCGAACTTCTCCAGCACGGCGTTGGCGAGCACGAGCGCGACCATGGCTTCTGCGACCACGCCCGCGGCGGGCACGGCACAGACGTCGGAGCGCTGGTGGTGGGCCGGAGCGGCCTCGCTCGTCGCCACATCCACTGTGCGGAGGGCGTGCGGGATGGTCGCGATCGGCTTCATGCCCGCGCGGACGCGCAGGACTCCGCCGGTGCTCATGCCGCCCTCGGTGCCGCCCGCTTTGTCGCTGGTGCGGATGATCGTGCCGTCCTCGGCGAGGAGCTCGTCGTGGGCCTCGGACCCGCGACGGGTGGTAGTCAGGAAGCCGTCGCCGACCTCGACGCCCTTGATCGCCTGGATCCCCATGAGAGCGGCGGCAAGCTGAGCGTCGAGCTTGCGGTCCCAGTGCACGTACGAGCCGAGCCCCGGCGGGAGGCCGTAGGCCAGGACCTCGACGACGCCGCCGAGGGTGTCGCCGTCCTTGTGCGCGGCGTCGACCTCTTGCACCATGCGCTCGGAGGTGGCCGGGTCGAAGCAGCGCAAGGGGTCGGCGTCGAGGGTGTCGACGTCGGAGGGCAGCGGGAGGGGCGCGTCCTCCGGCACCCGGACCGGCCCGATCGAGAGCGTGTGGCTTACGAGGGTAATGCCGAGTTCGTTCAGGAACGCCTTCGCGACCGCGCCGAGAGCGACGCGCGCGGCGGTCTCCCGGGCGCTGGCGCGCTCGAGCACCGGGCGGGCCTCGTCGAAGCCGTACTTCTGCATGCCCACCAGGTCGGCATGGCCGGGACGCGGCCGCGTCAGCGGGGCGCCGCGACCGGAGGCGAGCACCGCCGGGTCGACCGGCTCGGCGCTCATCACATCCACCCACTTGGGCCACTCGGTGTTGCCGATGCGCAGGGCGACCGGGCTTCCGAGACTCAGCCCGTGGCGCACGCCGCCCGAGAGGTCGAGCGCATCCTGTTCGAACTTCATCCGGGCTCCGCGGCCGTAACCGAGCTTGCGGCGCGCCAGATCGGCGCGGATCGCATCCAGCGAAACGGGGACGCCTGCGGGGAGTCCCTCGAGGACGGCGATGAGTTCGGGACCGTGGGATTCCCCGGCCGTGAGCCAACGAAGCATTCTTCGATTCTGGCACAACGGCTCAGGCGCGCCGCTCAGGCCTCCAGCGGAGCGCCCTGCTCGTCGATCCCGACGGCCTCGAGCATCGCGCTGAGCACCGCGTCCTCGTCCTCCAGCGGCTGCAGCGGGTCGCCGGAGACGAAGATGCGGACCTGGAGCAGCGCCTGGTGCGCGAGCATGGCGAGTCCGGAGACGACGCGTCCGCCGACCGCCTCCCACTGCCGCGCCAGCGGCGTCGGCCACGGGTCGTAGGCCACATCGAAGAGCGTCGAGCGCCGGCGGGTGGAGTCGGTGTAGACCGCCTCGGTCAGCGTGCCGCCGGGGAGCGTGCTGATCACCAGCTCCGGGACGTCGAGAGAGCGGTCCGCTTGCGAGAACGGCCGGATGCGCACGCGGAGGCCGAGGTCGCCCGCGAGTGGCTCGATCCAGGCGCTTCTGGCCAGATCGCGGACATGCACGTCCACACGCTCGGCCCCGAGGTCGGCCGCCGCGACAAGGGCGGATGCGGCGGTCGCTCCCCCGCCGAGGATGTGCACGTACCGCGCCTCGTCGAGACCGGCTGCCCGCAGGGCACGGACGATCCCCTCGACGTCGGTGTTGAACCCGCGGAGGGCGTCTCCGTCGATGAGGACGGTGTTGGCACCGCCGGTCTGCTCGACGATGCGGTCCGTCTCGGCCAGCAGCGGGAGGACGGCCTTCTTCAGGGGCATCGTGAGCGACAGCCCTCGCCACTCCGGGCCGAGTCCGGCGATGAAGTCCGGGAGCGCTTCCTCCGCCACGTCGATGGCCTCATACGACCAGTCGAGGCCGAGCGCGTCGTACGCCGCGCGGTGCAGCTCGGGCGAACGGGAGTGGCCGATCGGAGAGCCGAGCACCGCGAGACGTCGGCTGGGCGCCTTGGCCTTGCGCGGTTTGGCCGGTGCGCGGGATGCGGTCTTCGCGGGCGCCGGCGCGTCCGCGGCGTCGTCAGCGGCGTCGTCCGCGGCGTCGTCCGGCTCTTCGCGCTCTGCCGCCTCCTCCGCCTCGGCGACCGCCGCCTCCTCGGCCTGCGCCTGGCGCTCCGCCTCGACCAGCTGCGCGATCGCGGCCTCGGCCGACGCCTCAGCCGGGCCGTCCTCGATGGCCGGCCGAGCGTCCGCGTCGGCGCCGCTCACATCCGCACCGCTCACATCGTCGGCGACCGTCACGTCGTCGTCCTCGAGTACGGCCGGCTCGGCCAGGTCTTCATCGCGCGAACGCTCGTCCATGTCATCCAAACCCGGGGTTGTCCCGCATCCACTGCTGCCACTTCTCCACCGCGGCGTCGTGCTCGGCCTGGGTGGTGGAGAAGATCGTCTCTCCGGTCTGTAGGTTCCAGGTCACGAAGTACATCCAGGTGCCGTCGGCAGGATGCTGCACCGCGTTGATGGCCAGGTCGCCCGGATTCGAGATCGGACCGACCGGGAGACCGGGGTGCGCGTACGTGTTGTACGGGTTGGAGGCGTCCGCGCGCTCGGCGTCCGTCGTCGTCACCCGGTCGGTGTGGCCGGTCCCGTAGGCGACGGTCGCGTCGGACTGCAGGTCCCAGCCCTGCGCCAGACGGTTCAGGAAGACCCGGGCGACCTTGGGATAGTCGTCCTTGAGCCCGGCCTCGCGCTGCACGACCGACGCCAGCACGACCGTGCTCCACCGGTTGGCGGGGGCGACCCCGGCCTCGTCCAGCGACTGGAACATCCGGTCGACCATCGTCTTGATCGCCTGCTGCGCAGTGGTCCCCGGAGCGAACGTGTACGTCGCCGGGAACAGGAAGCCCTCGAGGGAGGTCGCTTCGGGCGGGAGCCCGTACGCCGCGGGCGTCGCCGCCGCCGTCTGCAGGTCGGCCAGCGGAATCTTCGTGGCGTCGGCGACCGTCTGCAGGATGTCCTTCTCCGGCGTCCCCTCGGGGATGACTGCGGTGTTCTCCACGCGCGACGCGGGATCCTGCAGCGCAGCGAGTGCCGCCGCCGCACTCATCTGCTTCGCCAGCTTGAAGACGCCGGGCTGGAACTGCGCCTCCGGCTTCTGCCGGAGCAGCAGCGAGTAGAAGGCGTCGTACGTCTTCACGACACCGGCCTTGGCCAGGTTGTTCGAGATCGTCGAGCCGTCGTCCCCCGACGTGATCGTGAACATCACCTCGCCGGTGCCGCTGCCCTTGTAGTCGTTCTCGGGCGGGAACAGCGCGTTCTGCACCTTCGCGATCTGGGGCTGGAAGATGGCGTACGCAGCACCCGCCATGCCGCCCAGGATGCCGAGGACCACGATCGTGACGATGAGCCGCTTCACCCAGCGGCGCTTCTTCTTCGGCAGTTCGTCGTGCGAGAGGTAATTCTGCTGACGCCAGACCAGAGGGTGTCCGTCGTGATCGGTATCGTCTTCGGTATCCAGCACTCCGAACACAGTACGCGCCGGATGGTCATCGTGCGAGGCCGTCTGCTCGGCCGTCCCGTGCCGTGCGGCCGCACCCACCGGCTGGGGTTCTTCGACCTGCGCGATCGGTCCGGTGATGACCGCGTCGAAGTCCAGGCCCGCGAGGGCGGCCCGGTCGGCCGGCGTCTCCTGAGTCGGCGTCGGCGATGAGATCGGCGCCGCGAACGACTCGGCCGGCAACAGCGGCTGGTCGCCGGCCCCCGGAGCGCCGGCCGCCGGAGCGCCGGGCGCCGGAGCAGTCTGGCCGGTGCGCTCCTGCGCCTCACGTGCAGCGCGGGCCTCCCGACGCGTCATCGGCGGTCGCCCGTCGGCCGCCGTCGGCTCCGTCGCGGACGCCGGTTTCGGCTCAAGCGGACGGTTCACGGCCGGGAAGACGGGCGGCTGCGGCCGCTCTGGGGGGTTCTGAGACAAGCTACTGTCCAATGCTCGTTTCGACGGTGTCACCGGGCGGACGGCCCGTGGCGCGTTCCACATCGAGGGCGTGCTGCAAAATTATCGTGGCCGCGACCTGATCCACCACGGGACGCGCCTTCTTGCTGTTCCTGCCGGACGCTCGCAGGGCGTTCGTCGCCGACACGGTGGACAGGCGCTCGTCCACCAGCCGCACCGGGACTCCGACCTCTGCGGCCAGCGACTCGGCGAAACCGACGGCGTCCGCGGTGGAGGCGGTTCTCGCGCCCGAGAGCGCGAGCGGCAGTCCGACGATAACCTCGAAGGCTCCGAGTTCCCCGACGATCGCGGCGATCCGGCGGCGATCCTCAGCGTCTTTCGAGCGCGCGACGGTCTCGACCGGGGTGGCCAGCATGCCGTGGAGATCGGACCGGCTCACGCCGATTCGCACCTTGCCGACGTCGACGCCGATCCGCACCCCACTGCGCACGCGGTGCTATCCGATCGCCGAAACGACCGCGCTCAACGCCGCGGGGATCGCGTCCGGGTCCGTGCCGCCGCCCTGGGCGAGGTCGGCCTTGCCGCCTCCGCCGCCGCCGAGCACTCCGGCCGCGGTCTTCGCCAGCGCACCGGCGTTGACGCCGGCGTCGCGTGCCGCCTGGTTCGTCGCGACGATGACCACCGGCTTGCCGCCGGCTCGGGCTGCCAGCGCGACCGTCGCCGCATCCGACCCGAGCCGCTCGCGGACGGTCGTGACCAGCAGACGCAGGTCGTCCGCCGTATTCAGCGTTCCCGCGTCTTCCGCGATCACGGTCACCGCGCCACGACGGGTCGCCGACTCGAGCAGTGCAGGCACCTTGTCGAGCACCGCGCGAGCCTCGAACGCCTGGATGCGCTTCTCGGCCGCCTTCAGGTTCGCCATGAGGTCGGCGATCTTCTCCGGCAGCTGCTCGCGCGGCGTCTTGAGGGAGCTCGACAGCTGCGACACGATGGTGCGCTCCACAGCGAGATCCTTGAACGCTTCGAGGCCGACCAGCGACTCCACACGTCGGTTGGTCGAACCGACCGACGACTCGCTGACCAGGTTGATCATCCCGATCTCGGAGCTCGTCGTGACGTGCGTGCCGGCGCAGAGCTCGCGCGACCAGGGGCCGCCGATGTCGACGACCCGCACGACGTCGCCGTACTTCTCGCCGAACAACGCCATCGCACCGAGCGACTTCGCCTCCGCGAGGGGCAGCTCGCGGGTGGTGACCTCGAGGTTCTGCCGGATCGCGTTGTTCGAGATCTCCTCGATCTCGCTGCGGGTCTCGGCCGAGAGCGCCTGGTTCCAGGAGAAGTCGAGGCGCAGGTAGCCGGCCTTGTTGTACGAACCGGACTGGTGCGCGTTCGATCCCAGCACCTGCCGGAGCGCCGCGTGGATGATGTGCGTTCCCGAGTGCGCCTGGCGCGCACCGCGGCGGTAGTCCGCGTCCACGACACTCGTCGCGGGCGCTCCGACTCCGACCTCGCCGCTGCGGACCAGCACCTTGTGGCTGATGAGTCCCTTGACGGGCTTCTGAACGTCGAGCACCTCGAGCTCGTACCCGGGCCCGACGATCGTGCCGGCGTCCGCATCCTGACCGCCGGACTCGGCATACAGCGCCGTCGCGCCGAGGATGATCTCGGCGAGCTGTCCCTCGCGCGCCCGGTCGACGGAGCGGCCGTCGACGATGAGGCCGAGCACGCTCGACTCGGTCTCCAGCTCTGTATAGCCGGTGAAGACCGTCTCACCGAGCGAGCGGAAGCTGCTGTAGACCGACAGATCGGCCAGCGCCGTCTTCTTCGCCTTCGCGTCCGCCTTCGCGCGCGAGCGCTGGTCGGACATGAGCTTGTCGAACGCGCCGCGGTCGACGCTGAGCCCCGCCTCCTCCGCCATCTCGAGCGTGAGGTCGATCGGGAATCCGTAGGTGTCGTGCAGCAGGAACGCGGTGTCGCCCGCGAGCTGCCTGCGGCCCTCCTTCTGCGTCGACGCCACAGCGGTGTCCAGGATGCTCGTCCCGGCCGCGAGCGTGCGCAGGAAGGTCTCCTCCTCCGCGTAGGCCAGCTGCGAGATCCGGTCGAACTCCGTGCCGACCTCCGGGTACGCCGCCTTCATCGCATCGCGCGACACCGGGAACAGCTCCGGGAAGGTGGCGGTCTCGACGCCGAGCAGGCGCATCGCGCGCACCGTGCGGCGCAGCAGCCGGCGCAGCACATAGCCGCGGCCCTCGTTCGACGGCGTCACGCCGTCGGCCATCAGCATGAGGGCGCTGCGCACGTGGTCGGCGACCACCCGGAGCCGCACGTCGTCCTCGTGCGCCTCGTTGCCGTACGGCTTGTTCGCCAGCGCGGCCGCCCGATCGAGCACCGGACGCACCTGGTCGATCTCGTACATGTTGTCGACGCCCTGCTTGATGAACGCGACGCGCTCCAGCCCCAGGCCGGTGTCGATGTTCTTCTTCGGCAGGTCGCCGAGGATCTCGAAGTCCTTCTTGCCGTCGCCCTCGCCGCGGAGGTACTGCATGAAGACGAGGTTCCAGATCTCAACGTAGCGGTCGTCGTCGGTCGCCGGTCCCCCGTCGGCGCCGTAAGCGGGGCCGCGATCGAAGAAGATCTCCGAGCAGGGTCCTGCCGGTCCCGGCTGGCCTGTCGACCAGTAGTTCGTGTCCTTGCCGAGGTCCTGGATGCGCTCCGGAGGCAGAGTGGATACGCGCTGCCAGATCTCGCGCGCCTCGTCATCCTCTTCGTAGACGGTGACCCAGAGATCCTTCGGGTCGAAGCCCAGGCCGCCCTCCTCCTCGGAGGTGGTCAGCAGGTCCCACGCGAACGTGATGGCCTGCTCCTTGAAGTAGTCGCCGAAGGAGAAGTTGCCCGCCATCTGGAAGAAGGTGCCGTGCCGCGGCGTCTTTCCGACCTCCTCGATGTCAAGGGTGCGGATGCACTTCTGCACGCTCGTCGCCCGCGGGAACGGCGCGGGGACCACGCCGGTCAGGTACGGCACGAACGGCACCATCCCGGCCACCGTGAACAGCAGCGACGGGTCGTCGCTGATCAGAGAGGCGGAGGGGACGACGGTGTGGCCGCGCTTCGCGAAGAAGTCGAGCCAGCGGCGGTGGATTTCAGCGGTCTGCATGGGTTCCGGTCGATCGAGGGTGCGAAAAGGAAGGACGGGCGTCAGTCGCCCTGGATGGCCGAGCGGATCTCCGCCTCGCGCTGGCGGTAGCCGTCGGAGACGGCCTCACCGAAATCGCGTGCTTTCCGATCCATGGTGCTGAAGAATTCGCGACCCTTTGCGGTCTCGTTGACCTGGTGGGCGACGGCGAAGCCGATGGCGACGCCGGCGAGCAGCCACAGGAAACTCTTCATGCTGATCCTCCCTCTCTGGATGACACCCGGCGCGGACGCCGGGCGCACGAGAGACAAGTCTAGTGGGAGTCGCGGTGCCCGTTCCGGGAAGCGGACGAGCCGCGGGAGGCGAACCCTCCGGCGGCCTTGAATGCGGCCCGCGCGGCCGCGCTGAATCCGGCCAGCTTGATCAGCGGACCTCCGACCGTCGCGGCGAAGAGGGCCACCAGCGAGGAGACGTTGCCGGTCACATCCGCCACGTTCTTGGTGATGACGTCGACCCGGGCGAGCTGCTTGTTCGTCTCCTGCAACGTCGTCGCCGTCTCGTCGAGGATCGGCGTGATGCCGTCGCTCGCCTCCTTGATCGCGGTGCGCGTCTGGTCGAGCACGCCGCCCAGCTTGACGAGCGGGAGGGCGATGAAGCCCACGAGGACCGCGAACACGACGGCCGCGATCAACCCTGCGATGTCTCCACCGGACATGTGGGCTCCTTCCATTCCGCCACGGGCATACGGGTCAAGCGTAGCCGCATCCTGTGGTGGGGGGCACCCGACCGACGCCTCCGGTGACCGCGGCGTCCGGGAAGGTTAAACGGAGAACGGGGCCGCGGCAGCTGCCACGACCCCGTTCCCGGGTGAAGACGCTGGACTCAGCGAGCCGCGTAGTACTCGACGACCAGCTGGACCTCGCAGGTCACGGGGACCTCTGCGCGCTTCGGGCGACGCACGAGGCGGGCCTGGAGCTTGTCCAGCTCGACCTCGAGGTAACCCGGGGTCTTCGGGAGGACGTCGACGTGACCGCCGGCGGCCGCGACCTGGAAGGGCTCGGTGCCCTCGGAGCGGGCCTTGACGTGGATGAGCTGGCCCGGCTTGACGCGGAACGACGGGCGGTCGACGAGCTGGCCGTCCACGAGGATGTGGCGGTGCACGACGAACTGACGAGCCTGCGTGATCGTACGGGCGAAGCCGGCACGGAGCACGAGGGCGTCGAGGCGCATCTCGAGGAGCTCGACCAGGTTCTCACCGGTCAGGCCCTGGGTGCGGCGCGCCTCTTCGAAGGCGATGCGGAGCTGCTTCTCGCGGATGCCGTACTGGGCGCGCAGACGCTGCTTCTCGCGCAGACGCACCGCGTAGTCCGAGTCGGCCTTGCGCTTGGTGCGGCCGTGCTCACCCGGAGCGTAGGGGCGCTTCTCCATGTAGCGCGCCGCCTTCGGGGTGAGCGGGATGCCCAGGGCCCGCGACTCGCGGGTCTTGCTGCGGGAACGTGAAGACACGGTTTCCTTTCGGTTTCTCTCTGAAGTAGTGGATTCGGGCGCACACACGTCGCCTTAGAGAGAGGGATTGTCGCCAGGGACGCCCGGCTACAGGGCCAGTCCCGTCGAAGCATGAACGCGGCAGCCGCACCCCGGACACACTTCTAGGCGGGTCAATAATAGCAGAGCGGAATCAGCGTCCGCGCACGATGCGGCGCAGCTTCGCCAGCCGCGCAGACACGTCGCGCTCGTTGCCGTGCTCGGTAGGCGTGTAATAGGTCGTCCCGCGCAATTCATCCGGCAGATATTGCTGTTCGAGCACGCCGAGTGCGTCGTCGTGCGGGTACTTGTAGCCCTTGCCGTGACCGAGCCGCTTCGCGCCCGAATAGTGCGCGTCGCGGAGGTGCTTGGGCACCCGGCCGATCTTCCCCGCCCGCACGTCGGCGATCGCCGCATCCAGAGCCATGTACGACGCGTTCGACTTCGGTGCCGTCGCCAGGTGCACGACCGCCTGCGCGAGCGGGATGCGCCCCTCCGGCATGCCGATCATCTGCACCGCGTCGGCGGCGGCCATCGCGATCACCAGCGCCTGCGGGTCGGCCATCCCGATGTCTTCCGAGGCCAGCACGATGATGCGGCGGGCGATGAACCGCGGATCCTCCCCCGCCTCGATCATCCGCGCCAGGTAGTGCAGCGAGGCGTCGACGTCGGAGCCGCGGACCGACTTGATGAACGCGCTGATGACGTCGTAGTGCTCGTCGCCGTTGCGGTCGTAGCGCAGTAGCGCGCGGTCGACCGCCTGGGCGACCAGCTCCGCGGTGATCAGCGGCTTCTTCTTGGCGGTGGCGGGAGTGAGGGAGGCGGCGGTGACGGATGCCGCCTCGAGCGCAGTCAGCGCGCGCCGGGCGTCGCCGGACGCCAGGCGCACGAGCGCCGCCCGCGCCTCCGGGTCGAGCGTGTACTGGCCGCCGAGGCCGCGCTCGTCGGTGACCGCGCGGTCGATGACAACCCCCAGGTCGTCGTCGCTCAGGGTCTCGAGCGTGAGCAGGAGGCTCCGCGAGAGGAGCGGCGAGATCACCGAGAACGACGGGTTCTCGGTGGTCGCGGCCACCAGGATGACCCAGCCGTTCTCGACGCCCGGAAGCAGCGCATCCTGCTGCGCCTTGGTGAAACGGTGGATCTCGTCGAGGAAGAGGACGGTCGAGACGCCGTAGAGGTCCCGGGTCGAGAGGGCCTCGTCCATCACGAGCCGCACGTCCTTCACCCCGGCCGTAACGGCCGAGAGCTCGACGAAGCGTCGGCCCGAGGAATGCGCGATCGCCTGTGCGAGCGTCGTCTTGCCGGTTCCCGGCGGCCCCCACAGGATGACCGAGACCGACCCGGACTGACCGTCCTTGTCGGACGCCAGCGCGACCAGCGGAGATCCCGGCTTCAGAAGGTGGCGCTGACCCGCGACCTCGTCGAGCGACTTCGGGCGCATTCGCACCGCGAGAGGAGTCGCTCCGGTGCGGAGCCCAGGTTGCACGTCGACCACCTCACAAGAGTAGTCGCGACCACTGACACTGCCGTTGTCTGCGCGTCCCTGGCCGGGGACGGCGTGTTTGTCCTCCATAGTCGGGCCGGATAGGGTTCTCCATGATCCGGCGGGCGTGGACCCGCGGGACCGCCCCCGTACGGACCGCCGGAGGACTCGAGTTGGCACCGAAGCAGAACGACCGCGACGCACGACTGGCCCGCGAGCGGCTCCGCGCCTATCAGGCGCGCCAGACCGTCCACGAGCACAAGGTCAAGCGACGCAAGCGCGACAACTGGGTGGCCGGAATCGCCGCCGTCGTGATCGTCGCCCTCGCGGTCGGCACCCAGCTCCTCTACTTCTCGGCCGGCCCGGGCGTCGCCAAGGCGTCCGCGTCGTCCTCGGCGTCCGCTGCGCCCACGGCGTCGCCGTCGGCCGCCGCAGTGCCGCCGAAGACCCTCGCAGAGGACCGCACCTGGACCGGCACCATGACGATCAACGGCATCCCGCTCGGCGTCTCGCTCGACGGAGCAGCGGCACCGCAGGCCGTGTCGTCCACGGTCTCGCTCGTGCAGAAGAAGTTCTATGACGGCCTGACCTGCCACCGCCTCACCGACGGCGGCTTCTTCGTGCTGCAGTGCGGCGACCCGGAGGGGAACGGGCAGGGCGGCCCGGGGTACTCGTACGGACCCGTCGAGAACGCGCCGGCCGACAACGTCTACAAGGCGGGAACCATCGCCATGGCGCGCCAGAGCGACAACGCATCGAGCCAGGGCAGCCAGTTCTTCATCGTCTACGAGGACACGACCATCCCGTCCGACAAGGCCGGCGGGTACACCGTCATCGGGCAGGTGACCTCCGGGCTCGATGAGCTCAAAGCACAGGTCACCGACAAGGGGGTGCAGGGCGGCGGGACCGACGGCAAGCCCGCGGTGACCACCACGATCGACACCTTCACCCTGCAGTGATCACGGCACGTGCAATAGGCTGATTCCCAACGATGGGCGGCATCCCGCCCGCATCGCGCAGCAGCAAGGTGAGGCTCTTGGCTACTTCTGAACAGCACCCCTGGGGACGTGTCGACGACACCGGGACCGTGTACGTCCGCGAGGGCGACAGCGAACGCGTCGTCGGCGAGTACCCCGACGGCACGGCCGAGGAGGCGCTCGCGTACTTCGAGCGCAAGTACACCGATCTCGCCGGACAGGTGGGCCTGCTCGAACAGCGCGCCCGCCGTGGAGCCCCGGCCGCCGACATCGCCAAGTCGGTCGCGAACCTGCGCACGTCCGTCGAGGGCGCCAACGCTGTCGGCGACCTGGCTTCGCTCCAGGTGAGGCTGGATGCCCTGGGCGGCACGGTCGAGGAGCTGACCGAGCAGCAGACCGCAGAGGCCAAGGCTGCCGTGGAGGCCGCCATCGCCGAGCGCACCGCCATCGTCGAAGAGGCGGAGGCGCTGGCCGCCCAAGACCCCGCGCGCACCCAGTGGAAGACCACGAGCACCGCGCTCGACGACCTGTTCGCCCGCTGGCAGGCCCACCAGCACGACGGCCCGCGCCTGCCCAAGAACGAGGCGAACGAGTTGTGGAAGCGGTTCCGCGCCGCCCGGGCGACCATCGAGCACAACCGCAAGGCGTTCTTCGCCGAGCTCGACACGCAGCACCGTGACGTGCGCAATCGCAAGAACGCGCTCATCGAAGAGGCCGAGAAGCTCATCCCTCTCGGCGCCGACGGCGTACCCGAGTACCGCCGCCTGCTCGACCAGTGGAAGGCCGCGGGCCGGGCCGGCAAGAAGAACGACGACGCGCTGTGGGCGCGTTTCAAGGCCGCCGGCGACGCCATCTACTCCGCCAAGGCAGAGGTGGATGCTCGCGACAGCGTCGAGTACGACGCCAACCTCCAGGCCAAGCTCGCCCTCCTCGACGAGGCCGAGCCGCTCCTCACGGCGACCGACCGTGAGACCGCCCGGGCTCAGCTGCTGTCGATCCAGGAGCGGTGGGACCAGATCGGCCGCGTTCCTCGTGACCAGGTCCGGCCGATCGAAGACCGCCTCCGTCGCATCGAGGCTGCGGTCCGCCGCCTCGACGAGGAGCACTGGGAGAAGAACAACCCGGAGAAGAAGGCGCGCTCCGAAGGACTGGCCAGCCAGCTCAACGCCGCGATCGCGAAGCTCGAGCAGGAGCTCGCCGATGCAGAGGCGTCGGGCGACAAGGCGAAGGTCAAGGCCGCTCAGGAGGCTCTCGACGCGCGGAAGGTCTGGCTGGACGCGCTCGGCTGAGTCCGTGTGGCGGTGGGGGCACCCACCGGCCGGTGGAGCACGGATGCGTTCACAACCGGCTCAGCTCGGACTTGTCCACTGTTTTCCGCATCCCGATCTACGCCAGTGGACGCCCGGCGAGGCTTGAGCAATGACCTCGCTCTCCCCTCTCCTGATCGATGCCAGCGTCCTCCCGATGGTGGAACTGCTCGCCCTCTGTCTCGACGGCCACCTGTATCGCGTGGGCGATGCGTTCGCCACGGCCGCGACGCCTGACTGTCCGGACCTGCGCGCTCACGCTTTCGCCCTGTCCGCGCCCGATTGGGCCGTCGCCGACCGCGGCACAGCGGCGTGGATCCATGGCACCCGTGCGACGCCACCGCCGCTCCCCCAGGTGTGCGTGCCGCCCAGACGCCGGGGACGGGTGTCGTCGCCGTTGATCGACGCCTGCCACCGGGCGCTCCGGCCCGACGAGGTGACCTCGCTCGGGCGGACCACGGTGACGACGCCGTTGCGGACCGCCGAGGACCTCATCAGCACTCCCAGCGCCTTCGGCTCTGCACAGGCGCTGGAGGTGCGTCACCTCCTCGCTCTCGCCGGCGTCACTCCCCCCGAGTTCGACGACCGATTGCGTGCGAGCCGTCGCATGGGGCGAGCGCTCGCGCGCACCCGCGTGCCCGCGGTCGCCCGCGCGGCGCTGCCCGGTCCGATCCTGGACGAGCAGGCGGATCGGCCGCCGGATGCGTCCGTCAGCCTCCGCTGACCCGGTAGACGTCGTAGACGCCGTCGATCCGGCGAACGGCGTTGAGAACGCGGTCGAGGTGGGTGGTGTCGCCCATCTCGAAGACGAAACGGCTCAGCGCCAGGCGGTCGTTCGATGTGGTGACGGTCGCGGAGAGGATGTTCACATGGTGTTCGGACAGCACGCGCGTGACGTCGCTGAGCAGACCGGAGCGGTCGAGCGCCTCCACCTGGATCTGAACGAGGAAGACGCTCTTCGAGCTCGGCGCCCACTCGACGTCGATCATCCGGTCGGGCTCCTGCAGCAGCGATTGCACGTTGTGGCAGTTCGCCTGGTGCACCGAGACGCCCTGGCCGCGTGTGACGAAGCCGACGATCGGGTCACCGGGAACAGGGGTGCAGCACTTCGCGAGCTTGACCAGGATGTCGGGCGCTCCGCGGACGAGGACGCCCGAGTCGCTGTTCCGCAGCTGGCGACGGCCCTTGACGGGGATGTCCAGCTCGCCGTCCGACTCGACCTCGGTCTGGAGCGACGCGACGATCTTCTCGATCATCGACTGCGTTGACACGTGGCCCTCGCCGATCGCGGCGTAGAGCGCCGAGACGTCCGGGTACTTGAGCGACGACGCGACCTCGTGGAGGGCGTCCTGCGTCATCAGCTTCTGCAACGGAAGGTTCTGCTTGCGCATCGCACGAGCGATCGCGTCCTTGCCCTGCTCGATGGCCTCGTCGCGCCGTTCCTTGGTGAACCACTGCCGGATCTTGTTGCGCGCTCGGGGGCTCTTGACGAAGTTCAGCCAGTCCTGGCTGGGGCCGGAGTCCGGGTTCTTCGACGTGAAGATCTCGACGACATCGCCGGTGTTGAGGCTGCTCTCGAGCGGCACCAGTCGGCCGTTGACCTTGGCGCCCATGGTGCGGTGGCCGACCTCGGTGTGCACCGCGTAGGCGAAGTCGACGGGCGTCGCTCCGGCCGGCAGGCCGATGACGCGGCCCTTCGGCGTGAACACGTAGACCTCTTTCGCCCCGATCTCGAAGCGCAGCGAGTCGAGGAACTCGCTCGGGTCGGCGGTCTCCGCCTGCCAGTCCGAGATGTGGGCGAGCCAGGCGAGGTCGGTGTCGTTCTTGCCCGGGCCTCCGGTGCTCTTGCCGGTGGTCTGCTCCTTGTACTTCCAGTGCGCGGCGACACCGAACTCGGCGCGCTGGTGCATCTCCTCCGTGCGGATCTGGATCTCGACCGGGCGACCCTGCGGGCCGATCACGGTCGTGTGCAGCGACTGGTACAGGTTGAACTTCGGGGTGGCGATGTAGTCCTTGAACCGGCCAGGCATCGGCGTCCAGCGCGCGTGGATCTGGCCGAGGACCGCGTAGCAGTCGCGCACGGTGTTCACCAGGACGCGGATGCCCACCAGGTCGTAGATGTCGTCGAACTCGCGACCCCGGACCACCATCTTCTGGTAGATCGAGTAGTACTGCTTCGGCCGCCCGACGACCTTGCCGCGGATCTTGGCGGACTTCAGGTCGTCGTTGATCGCGTCGATGACGTGCTGCACCAGTCGCTCGCGCTCCGGAGTCCGCTGCTTGACGAGACTCTCGATCTCGGCATACAGCTTCGGATAGAGGACTGCGAAGGACAGGTCCTCCAGTTCCCACTTGATCGCCTGGATGCCGAGGCGATGCGCGAGGGGAGCATAGATCTCGAGGGTCTCGGTCGCCTTGCGCGTCGCGGAGGCGGCCGGCACGAATCCCCAGGTGCGGGCGTTGTGCAGCCGGTCCGCCAGCTTGATGATCAGCACGCGGATGTCCTTCGACATGGCCACGATCATCTTGCGAACGGTCTCGGCCTGAGCGCTGTCGCCGTACTTGACCTTGTCGAGCTTGGTCACGCCGTCGACGAGCATGGCGATCTCGTCGCCGAACTGGTCGCGCAGCTCATCGAGCGTGTACTCGGTGTCCTCGACCGTGTCGTGCAGGAGTGCTGCGGCGATCGTCTTCGCGCCGATTCCGAGGTCGGCGATGATCTGCGCCACGGCCACCGGGTGCGTGATGTACGGCTCGCCCGATCGGCGCTTCTGCCCGCGGTGCGCCTGCTCGGCGACCGTGTAGGCCCGCTCGATCAGCGAGAGGTCGGCCTTCGGGTGATGCGTCCGCACGGTGCGCATCAGCGTCTCGACCGCACCGGAGGGCTGGGCCCGCGAGAAGATGCGCGGCACCAGACGGCGCAGGGAAGCGCTCTGCGATGTCGTCGTATCAACCATTCGCGCGCCTCCTGTCGTCCATTATGACCGTTCCCGGCCACCGCTCTGTCACGGTCAACGCTCTGCGGGCTAGACGATCGCTCCTGGCGTACCGTCGTCGTGCTCGACCGGTCCGCCGGCGGCCTGCCAGGCGCCCATCCCGCCGTCGACGTTCGCCGCGGGATAGTTCGCCTCGTTGAGGGCGTCGGTGACCATCCGGGACCGAGAGCCGCTGCGGCAGATCACCAGGATCTGCTGATCCTCCGGAAGCTCGTGCTGCCGGATTCCCAGCTCGCCGAGCGGGATGTGGTGGGCGGCCGGAGCGTGCCCGGCCTCCCACTCGTAGCCCTCACGGACATCCAGCAACCACGCCGAACCCGCATCGGAGAGCTGGCGCGCGAGCGCAGCCGACACCTCGTCCTCGGCCAGGAAACCGGTGGAAGCGGAGGCGTCGGTCATCCGGTGCGGCTACTCCGCGGCCGTCGCGACGGCGTCGGTCTTGACGACGGCCTTCGGCCGGATCGAGCGGACCTTCTGGTCGTGCTTGCGGATGGCCGGCTCCCCCTCGCGGAACTGCGAGTACATCGGAGCCGCCAGGAAGATCGTCGAGTACGTGCCGACGATGATGCCGATCAGCAGCGCGAGCGAGATGTCGCGCAGCGTCGCCGCACCGAGGGCGTACGCACCGATGAACAGGATGGACGCGACCGGCAGCACGGCGACGACCGCCGTGTTGATCGACCGGACCAGTGTCTGGTTGACCGCGAGGTTGACCGCCTCGGGGAACGTCCGGCGCGTCAGCTCCAGCTCTTCCTTCGTGTTCTCGCGGATCTTGTCGAACACCACGACCGTGTCGTAGAGCGAGTAGCCGAGGATCGTCAGGAAGCCGATCATGGTCGCGGGCGACACCTCGAAGCCGACGAGCGCGTACACGCCCGCCGTGATGATGAGGTCGTGGAACAGCGACACGATCGCGGCCGCCGACATCTTCCACGTACGGAAGTACAGCGCCATCGCGATGAACGCGAGCAACAGGAACACCACGAGGCCCTGGATGGACTGCTGGGTCACATCCGCGCCCCACGACGGTCCGATGAAGGTCGCGGAGACCTCCGACGCATCGACGCCGTACGCCTTCGCGAGGGCGTCGGACACGTCGCGGGTCTGCGACTCCGAGAGCTGGTCGGTCTGCACGCGCACGGCGTTGGTGCCAATCACGCTCACGTGGGAGACCGCATTGGGGACCACGCTGGTGACCGCGTCCTGTGCCTTCGAGGTGTCGGTGCTCGACACATCGCTCACCTGGAACTGCGACCCACCGCGGAACTCGATGGAGAAGTTGAACCCGCCCTTCACGACAGGGATCAGGATCGACAGCACGACCATGACGGCCGCGATCGAGTACCAGATCTTGCGTCGGCCGACGAAGTCGATCGAGCGCGCCCCGGTGTAGAGGTCGTTACCGAATTTCACAAGCCGGCTGGCCATCAGGAGTCCTTCCCCTCGGTCGAGCGATCCGAGGACGTCGAGGCGCCGGCGAGTTCTGCCGCTTTGCGCTCGGCGATCGTCTGGCGGCGGGCCGCCTCCTTGCTGGCACGGGCGGCCGTGCCGGCTGCGACGGGGACCGTGGGGGCCCGGAACTGCGCCGCGCCGCGGTAGACAGCGCCCAGTGCCTCGGGGTCGAGGCCCGACATCGGGTGCCCGGAGCTGAAGAACCGGGTTCGGGCGAGCAGCTGCAGCGTCGGGTGGGTGAACAGCAGCACGACGATGACGTCGATGATGGTCGTCAATCCCAGCGTGAACGCGAACCCGCGGACGTTGGCCGCGGCGAGGACGTAGAGGACGACGGCCGCGAGCAGGTTCGTCGCCTTCGAGGCGTAGATCGTGCGGCGCGCCCGGCCCCAGCCCGCCTCGACGGCGGACTCGAGACCGCGCCCGTCACGCAGCTCGTCTCGTATTCGCTCGAAGTACACGATGAACGAGTCGGCCGTGAAGCCGATCGCGACGATCAGGCCTGCGACACCCGCGAGCGAGAGCCGGTAGTCGTAGTGCCACGAGAGCAGCGAGATGGTCAGCCAGGTGAGGACACCCGCGACCACCAGCGACAGCATCGTGACGAAGCCGAGCAGGCGGTACTGGAAGAAGGTGTAGATGGCCACCAGGATCAGGCCGATGAGGCCCGCGATCAGACCTGCGAGCAGCTGAGCCGTACCGAGCGTGGCCGAGATGGTGTCCTGGCTCTGCACCTTGAAGCTGAACGGCAGCGCGCCGAACTTCAGCTGGTCGGCGAGGGCCTTCGCGGTGGTCTCGGTGAAGTTACCGGTGATCTGCGGCTTGCCGTCGGTGATGGCCGCCTGCGTGGTGGGCGCCGAGATGACCTTGCCGTCGAGCACGATGGCGAACTGGTTCTGCGAGTTCTTCAGTGCGACGAGTCGGGTGGTGACATCCGCGAAGGCTTTGGTGCCCGCGTCGTTGAAGACGATGTTGACGGCCCACTGACCGGTCGTGACGCCTTGCGAGCTCTGCACCAGACCCGCCGTGGCGTCCTTGATGTCCTGGCCCTTCACCTCGACCGGCCCGAGCAGGTACTTGACCTGGTTCTGGTCGTCGCACGTGATGAGCGGCTTGTCGGTGGGTGCGGAGCTCGACGTCTTGTTCGCGTTGGCCTTGCAGTCGTAGGCGTCGAACTCCGCCTGCAACTGCGGGGTGACCCACGCCAGGTCGCTGCCGTTCGTCGGCTTGGTGGAGGGCGTCGACTGGAGACCAGGGGCCGGCGTCGGGGCCGGGGTCGACTTGCCGTCCGCTCCCACGATCTCATTGGTGGGACCGCCGGCGACGAGGACCGGACGGAAGTCGAGGCGCGCGCTCGACTTGACACGGTCGAGCGTCGCCTGGTCCGGCTTGCCCGGCAGCGAGACGACGATGTTGCGCGAGCCCTCGGTGGAGATCTGCGCCTCGGAAACGCCGGAGGCGTCGATGCGCTGACGGATGATCGACACCGCCTGGTCCAGCTGCTCCTGCTGCACCGACTGACCGTTCTGCACCTGCGGCGACAGAATGATCTGGGTGCCGCCCTCGAGGTCGAGGGCGAGCTTGGGCAGCCAGGTCGCGTTGGAGAACAGAACGCCCGCCGTGAGGGTGCCGAGAAGCACCACCACGAGGACGCCGAGCCACGTCAGCGAACGCCAGGCTTTCTTGACCGGGGTCGACTTTGCCACCTAGGTACTCAGCTTTCTACGAGTCCTCGGCGACTCTCGGGCGCCGGAGGACAGGGAATGTGTCAGTCGTCGCTCTGCGTGCGCTTCTTCGAGGAGTCGTCGAGTCGCTCGCCGTACTCCGGAAGACCGCGCTCGGTGGAACCCTCGGCGGGGATCGCGTGGTCCTCGTTCAGCTCGACGGCGGGACCGGCGACGACATCGCCCTCGGTCTCGGTCTCGGTCTCGGGCTCGGCGACGGTCGGCTCGACAACGCGGGCGAGCACCTGACGGTGAACCTTGACGACGTGGCCCGGGCTGGTCTCGATGAGCGCGGTGTTGTCGCTCTCGTCGACGGACACGAGCGTGCCGTACAGACCGAAGTTGGTCATGACCTCGGCTCCTGGCACCATCTTCGAACGGGTCTCATCCTGGTCGCGACGCCGCTTGCGGCTGTTCCGGAACATGAAGAAGACGAGAGCCGCCAGAATGACGATCATCACGATGGTCAACGGGTCAAAGACCATGGGAAGTTGCCGAACCTTTCAATGGGGGCAAGGGGGTTGGCCGAACGGCCAGCTTGGATTATATGTCATCGACCAGCGTCGGAGGCTGGGAGGAGTCCAGCTTCCGGCTGGGGATCCCCAGGTGGTGCCACGCTGCAGCGGTCGCCATGCGGCCCCGAGGGGTGCGCGTCAGGAGGCCGACGCGCACCAGGAAGGGTTCCACGACGGACTCGATCGTCTCCGCTTCTTCTCCGACCGACACGGCCAGCGTGTTGAGACCGACCGGTCCCCCGTCGAACCGCTCCAGGATGATCTGCAGCACCGCACGGTCGAGCCTGTCGAGGCCGAGCGCATCCACGTCGTACAGGTCGAGGGCGGCGCGCACAGCATCCACATCGGCGCGTTCGCCGTGCACCAGCGCATAGTCGCGCACCCGGCGCAGCAGGCGGTTGGCGATGCGCGGAGTACCCCGGCAGCGTCCGGCGATCTCGGCCAGGGCCTCGCGGTCGACGTCGAACTCGAGCATCGTGGCCGCGCGCGCGAGCACCTGCTCGAGTTCGCCCTCGTCGTAGAACTCGAGGTGAGCGGTGAAGCCGAACCGGTCGCGCAGCGGGTTGGGCAGCAGCCCCGACCGGGTGGTCGCACCGACCAGGGTGAACGGCGCCAGGTCGAGCGGGATGGAGGTGGCACCCGCTCCCTTGCCGACCATGATGTCGATGCGGAAATCCTCCATCGCGAGGTAGAGCATCTCTTCCGCCGACCGGGCCATGCGATGGATCTCGTCGATGAACAGCACCTCGCCGGGTGTGAGCGACGACAGCAGGGCCGCGAGGTCGCCCGCGTGCTGGATGGCCGGTCCGCTCGACATCCGGAGCGGACGCCCGCTCTCGTGGGCCACGATCATGGCGAGCGTCGTCTTGCCGAGTCCGGGAGGTCCGGCGAGGAGGATGTGGTCCGGCGTCCGCTCCTGCATCCGCGCGGCGGTCAGGAGCAGCTGCAGCTGGCCGCGGACCTTCGCCTGACCGACGAACTCTGCCAGGCTGCGCGGCCGGAGGGCGCCCTCGAAGGCCAGCTCCGACTCCGATTCGAGTTCGGGGGCCGTCAGGTCGTCGCTCATCGCGTCGTCTCTCATCCGGTCGTCGCTCATCGGGACACCTGCTGCGCCGGTCCCAGCCGGGCGAGGGTGAGGCGCAGCAGCGTTTGGACGCTGTCACGGTCGCTCTCGGCGGTGTCGGCGACGACATCCGCAATGGTCTCGGCGGCGGTCCGTTCCGGCCAGCCGAGGCCGACGAGGGCGACGAGGACGCTGTCGGTCACCGACGAGGGCGCGCCTGCGGACTTCGCCACCGGCACGGGACGGCGCACCGCGGCGAGCTTGCCCGCCAGGGACACGACGATCAGCTTGGCCGTTTTCGGTCCGATTCCCGACACCTTGCGGAACGGCGCGTCGTCGTCGGCGGCGACGGCCGCGGCGATGTCGTCCGGCGCGAGCACGGACAGCACGCCGATGGCCGACTTGGGGCCGACGCCCGACACACCCGTGAGCAGGTCGAACACCTCCAGCTGCTCGCGGTCGGAGAATCCGAACAGCTGCAGCGCGTCTTCGCGCACGATCAGCGTCGTGTGGATGAACGCCTCCTCACCCACACGGAGCGAGAGCACGTGGTCGGGCGTCAGCTGGACGGAGAACCCGACGCCGCCCACCTCGACGACGGCGGTGCCGCCGCTCGCCGAGAGCACGGTACCGCGGAGGGAGGAGATCACCGTGCCAGCCTACGGGGAGCCGCCGACGCCCGGCCGGAGCGCTCTGCGGCGCGCCACGCAGCCTGCGCGGGAGTCAGCGCGGTGCCCGTCGCTCCCCCGGCATCCGCCGCCACCGGACCGCCTCGCCAGGCGTGGCAGATCGCGATCGCCAGGGCATCCGCCGCGTCCGCGGGCTTCGGCGCCTCTGCGAGTCCGAGGATGCGCGCGACCATCGTCTGCACCTGCTTCTTGTCGGCCGAGCCATAGCCCGTGACCGCCGCCTTCACCTCGCTGGGCGTGTGCAGCGCGACCGGGAGCCCCCGCTTCGCGGCGGAGTGCAGTGCGACGCCGCTCACCTGGGCGGTACCCATGACCGTTCGGAGATTGTGCTGCGCGAAGACGCGCTCGATCGCTACGACCGCCGGCAGGTGCGCATCGAGCAACTCTTCGATCCCGGTGCCGACCGCCAGCAGACGCTCCTCCAGGGGCATGCCCGGGGGCGTGCGGATGACGGCCACCTCGACCAGGGTCGCCCGGCGGTCGGCTCGCACATCCACGATCCCGACGCCGCAGCGCGTCAGACCCGGGTCGATTCCCAGCACCCGGATCGTCACGGTGGCGGCCTACTCGTCGTCGTCGTCGAGCTGCGCCTGCACCTCGGGGCTGATGTCGAGGTTCGTGTAGACGTTCTGGACGTCGTCCGAGTCCTCGAGCGCGTCGATCAGGCGGAACACCTTGCGGGCCACCTCGGCGTCGGCCTCGACGTTGACGGTCGCGACGAACTCCGCGTCGGCCGAGTCGTAGTCGATGCCGGCCTCCTGCAGCGCGGTGCGCGCGGCGACCAGGTCGGACGCCTCCGTCAGCACCTCGAAGCTCTCGCCGCGGTCGGTGACGTCCTCGGCACCCGCGTCGAGCACGGCGGCGAGGACGGTGTCCTCATCCACTCCGGGCGCGTGCGGGACCAGGATGATGCCCTTGCGGTGGAAGTTGTAGGCCACGCTGCCGGGGTCGGCCATGGTGCCGCCGTTCCGCGTCATCGCGGTGCGGACCTCGGCGGCGGCGCGGTTCTTGTTCTCGGTGAGGCACTCGATGAGGAGGGCGACACCGCCCGGGCCGTAGCCCTCGTACATGATCGTCGTGTAGTCGATCGACTCACCGGTGAGGCCGGCGCCCCGCTTGATGGCGCGGTCGATGTTGTCGTTCGGGACGGAGGTCTTCTTGGCCTTCTGCACCGCGTCGACGAGCGTCGGGTTGCCGGACAGGTCGGCGCCGCCGGTCTTGGCCGCCACCTCGATGTTCTTGATCAGCTTCGCGAAGGACTTCGCGCGGCGGGAGTCGATGACCGCCTTCTTGTGCTTGGTCGTCGCCCACTTGGAATGCCCGGACACTGGTGCTCCCTCGAATTACGTTTCGAACCTGACCATAGTAATGCCTCGGCCCCGCGCGGACCGGCCGGCGGACGGGTCAGCGCGCCGCGAGCGCCCGATGCACGGACGACACGGCGCTGGCGCCCTCGCCGACGGCGGCCGCGATGCGCTTCATCGACCCGTGCCGCACATCCCCCGCGGCGAACACGCCCGGGATGCTGGTCTCGAACGGGAACGGACCCCTCCCGCCGTCCTCTCCCTCCGGCAGGTCGACGTCGGTGAGGAGGAAGCCGCTGGGGTCGACCGCGACACCGGTCAGCCACTCCGCTCGCGGCTGCGCGCCGACGAAGCAGAACAGTGCGGCCGCAGGGACGCGCGTCTCGGTGCCCCCGGCCGACGAGGTGACGGTGACCGCATCCAGCTGGACGCCTCCGTGCAGAGCCGTGACGTCCGAGGACGTGTGGAGCGTGATCCGCGGGTGCGAGACCACCCGCTCGACGAGGTACGACGACATCTTGGCTTCGATCGCCGCACCCCGGACGACCAGGCTCACCTCGCTCCCGAGTCCCGCCAGGTAGAGCGCGGCCTGCCCGGCGGAGTTGGCACCCCCGACCACCACGGCGGGACGCCGGTCGACGGCCCGCGCCTCGAGGTCGGTGGTGGCGAAGAAGATGCTGCCGCCCTCGAAGTCGGCCCAGCGGTCCAGCGGCAGACGCCGATAGCGCGCCCCGGTCGCGATCACCACCGCCCGGGCGAAGAGGTCCTCGCCCTCGGCGAGGCGCAGGCGGAGTCCGTCCGCCGTGGGCACGAGTTCGCTGATCTCGGTCGGCGCCGAGACGCGCACGCCGAATTTCAGCGCCTGGACCAGGCCGAGCTCGGTCAGTTCGGCTCCCGAGACGCCGGCCGGGAAGCCCAGGTAGTTCTCGATCCGGGAGCTCGCCGCCGCCTGGCCGCCGGGAGCCAGCGCATCCACCACCAGGGTCGAGAGCCCCTCCGAGGCGCCGTAGATGCCCGCGGCGAGGCCCGCCGGACCGGCTCCCACCACGACGAGGTCGAACCGGTCGCCGTCGCGGTAGCGGTAGGCGAGTCCGACCGCCTCTGCGAGTGCCAGCGGCGTCGCGGCGGGCAACGCGGTTCCGCGGGTGATCACGAGGGGCAGGTCCGCCTCCCCGTGCCCTGTGCTCTCCAGGAGGGTGCGTCCGGCGTCGGAGGAGGCGTCCATCCACCGGTGCGGCAGTTCCATCCGGGCGGCGTACCGGCGGAGAGCCAACGACGCTCCGGAGGCCTCGTCGCCGACGATCTCGATCGCGCGGTCGGCTGCCGCCATCAGCAGTCGGCGGCGTGCCCGGAACGCGCCGAGCAGCGTCTCCGACAGCGCTCCGTCGGTCGCCATGATCTGCTTGAACATCGCGTTCGGGATGCGCCGCACCCGGCCGGCTTCGGTGATCACAGCCGTGAGCAGCGACTTCTGGCCGCTCAGCATGCTGATCTCGCCCAGGAACTCGCCGCCATGCCACTGCGCCACGGTCCGCGCGGGCGAGTCCGCGGTCGCATCGCGGATGATGTCGACCCGTCCGGACTCCATCACGAAGAAGTCGAGATGGTCGTCGCCCGCCCGGAACAGGATGTCGCCCTCGGCGACCTCCTCCGACGTCCCGAGCGCGAAGAGCCGCTCCTGCTCGTCCTGCGCGAGGACGGGATTCCCGGCGGTGCCGACGGGGACGCGGAACGGCGGGCGCTCAGCCACGCGGATTCCGGGGTACGGATGCGGCCAGGGCACGGGTGACGAGGGGCACGTCGCGATCATATGGTGCGACGCTCACGGCGCACCATGGCCTCAACCCGCTTCGCGCACCTTCGCGAGGAAGTACTCGTGGAACCGCGTGTCCCCGGTGATCTCGGGGTGGAACGACGTGCCGATCAGGTTGCCCTGCTCCACGGCGACGACGCGGCCGTCCTCGACCTGGGCCAGAGCGGTCGCCCGCTCCCCCACGCTCTCGACGATGGGTGCGCGGATGAAGACGGCGTGCATCGGCTCAGCGCCCACGGCGGGGATGTCGAGGTCGGTCTCGAACGAGTCCACCTGCGAGCCGAAGGCATTGCGCCGCACCGCGACATCCAGCCCGCCGAGTGTCTGCTGACCCGCGATCCCGTCGAGGATGCGATCCGCGAGCATGATCAGGCCGGCGCAGGTGCCGTACACCGGGAGGCCGTCGCCGATGGCTGCGCGCAGCGGCTCTGCCAGCCCGAACGCGCGTGACAGCTTGTCCATGACGCTGGACTCCCCGCCCGGGATGACCAGGCCGCCGATCTCGGAGAGCTCGGAGGGTCGCCGCACGGGTACCGCGTCGGCTCCCAGCCCGCGCAGGACCGCGAGGTGCTCGCGGAAGTCGCCCTGCAGGGCGAGGACGCCGACCTTCTGTGCCCTACCAGCCACGCTCGGCCAGGCGGTGCGGCGCCGGGAGGTCGGACACGTTGATGCCCACCATCGCCTCACCGAGACCGCGCGAGACCTCCGCGATGACCGACGGGTCGTCGTAGAAGGTGGTCGCCTTGACGATCGCGGCGGCCCGCTGCTCCGGGTTGCCGGACTTGAAGATGCCCGAGCCGACGAACACTCCGTCGGCACCCAGCTGCATCATCATCGCGGCGTCCGCCGGGGTGGCCACGCCGCCCGCGGTGAACAGCACGACCGGGAGCTTGCCCGTCTCGGCGATCTCGCGCACGAGCTCGTAGGGAGCCTGCAGCTCCTTGGCCGCGACGTACAGCTCATCCTTGGACTTCGAGCGCAGCGCGTTGATCTCCGCCGTGATCGTGCGGATGTGCTTGGTCGCCTCGGACACGTCGCCGGTGCCCGCCTCGCCCTTGGAGCGGATCATGGCCGCGCCCTCGGTGATGCGGCGGAGCGCCTCGCCGAGGTTCGTCGCGCCGCAGACGAACGGGACCGTGAAGTTCCACTTGTCGATGTGGTTGACGTAGTCGGCGGGCGAGAGCACCTCCGACTCGTCGATGTAGTCGACATCGAGTGCCTGGAGCACCTGCGCCTCGACGAAGTGGCCGATGCGCGCCTTCGCCATGACCGGGATCGAGACCTCGGCGATGATGGCTTCGATCAGGTCCGGGTCGCTCATGCGGGCGACGCCGCCCTGCGAGCGGATGTCGGCGGGGACGCGCTCGAGAGCCATCACGGCGACCGCGCCGGCGTCCTCGGCGATGCGGGCCTGCTCGGGAGTGACGACGTCCATGATGACGCCGCCCTTCAGCATCTCGGCGAGGCCGCGCTTGACGCGGCTCGATCCGATCGCGGTGCCCTGGTCGCTGTCAGTCATGATCGCCCTCTCGTGCGGTACAAACAAATTTTTGGCCTATGCCGAACGATAGCATCCCGGCTCGCGCTCGATAGACTCGCAGCGTCGGGAGGCACATGGACCAGCAGACCATCACGGGCACGACCGCGTCGGAGATCGCGGCGAGCGTGCGCGCGCTGCACGAACGCGGCGCGCTGCGCACGGGCGACGCCCTCCCCCCGGTGCGCGAACTCGCCGCCCAGCTGGGCGTCAACCGCAACACCGCCGTCGCCGCCTACCGGCTGCTCGCGCAAGCCGGCGTGGTCACCGCGCGCGGCCGTGCCGGCACGGTCGTCGCCGGGCTCGCCGCCGTCGCGCAGGAGGGTTACGCCGCCGGAAGTGTGCTCAGGGACATCGGCACCGGCAATCCCGACCCCGGGCGCATCCCGGACCTGACCGCCGCACTCGCCGGCGCCGTCGGGCGGCCCGTGCTCTACGGCGAGCCCGTGATCGACCCTGCCCTCGAGGGGCGCGCCCTCGCCTGGATCAGCGCCGACCTCCCGGAACGGCCCGTCCGGATCACCGTGACCAACGGGGCGGTGGATGCGGTCGAGCGCCTGCTCGCGCAGGCCCTGTCGCGCGACGACGCGGTCGCCCTCGAAGACCCCTGCTTCCTCGCCAGCATCCACACCGTCCGGCTGGGCGGTTACCGTGCCGTTCCGGTACCGGTGGACGCGGAGGGCATGACCGTGGACGGCCTGCGGGCCGCACTCGACGACGGCGTCCGCGCGATCATCTGCACTCCGCGCGCGCAGAATCCGACCGGGGCGACGCTCTCCCCCACCCGGGCCGCCGAACTCCGGGCCGTGCTCGCGGACCACCCGTACGTGCTCGTCATCGAGGACGACCACTTCTCGATGCTCTCCCAGCGCCCCTACGAGACGCTCATCGGGCAGGGGCACCGGCGGTACGCCCTGGTGCGGTCGGTGTCGAAGTCGCTCGGCCCGGACATGTGCCTCGCCGTCGCCGCGACCGACCCGGAGACGGCCGAGCGGCTCTCACTGAGGCTGAGCCCGGGCACCACCTGGGTCAGCCACATCCTGCAGCGGCTCGTGCTCGCGCAGCTCACCGACGACGCGGCACTGGGCAAGGTCGCCGCCGCCGGGCGCCACTACGCCGAGCGGAACACCGCGTTCGCCGCCCGGCTGACGGAGCGCGGACTCCCCACCGAGGCGGGTGACGGCCTCAACCTGTGGGTCGACCTGCAAGTGGAGGCGAAGCCCGTCGCCGACCGGCTGATGCGGCGCGGCTGGCTCGCCCGGACAGGCGACGAATTCCTGCTCGGCGAGCACCCCACGCCGTCGC
The DNA here is from genome assembly GCF_042465655.1 of Leifsonia sp. T36S-04. Lineage (GTDB taxonomy): Bacteria > Actinomycetota > Actinomycetes > Actinomycetales > Microbacteriaceae > Leifsonia. The sequence continues at coordinate 1,286,267 of NZ_CP146286.1, read as the reverse complement.
ATCACCTGCGGCTCACCGTCCACGACCTCTCCGAGGACGAGACCGAACGACTCCTCGACGATCTGACCGACGCCGTGAAGTGACCAACGGGCGAGATGAGAGGATCGAGGGATGAAGATCCTCTCGATCCAGTCCGCGGTCGCCTACGGTCACGTCGGTAACTCCGCCGCCGTCTTCCCGCTCCAGCGCATCGGCGTCGAGGTACTGCCCGTCTACACGGTGAACTTCTCCAACCACACCGGCTACGGCGCCTGGCGCGGTCCGCTCATCTCCCCCGACGACGTGCGTGACGTGATCACCGGCATCGAGGAGCGCGGCGTGCTCGGGCAGGTGGATGCGGTGCTGTCCGGCTACCAGGGCGGAGAGGGCATCGGCGACGTCATCATCGACGCGGTCGCGCGGGTCAAGGCCGCCAATCCCGACGCCGTCTACGCCTGCGACCCGGTCATGGGAAACGCGAAGTCGGGCTGCTTCGTCGCCCCGGCCATCCCGGTGCTGCTGCGCGAGCGCGTCGTCCCGGTCGCCGACATCATCACGCCCAACCAGTTCGAGCTCGGGTTCCTGACCGAGACGTCGCCGGACACCCTGGAGTCGACGCTCGAGTCGGTGGATGCGGCGCGCGCGATGGGCCCGCGGACCGTCCTCGTGACGAGCGTGGAGCGTCCGGACGCACCGGCGGACACGATCGAGATGCTGGCCGTCGACGACGCGGGCGCGTGGATCGTGCAGACGCCGCGGCTCCCGATGAAGGCGAACGGCTCCGGCGACGTGACGGCCGCGCTGTTCACCGCGCACTACGTCCGCACCGGTGACGCCGAGCTCGCACTCCGCAAGACCGTGTCGAGCGTCTTCGACCTGCTCACCCGGACCCTGGAGTCCGGCGAGCGGGAACTCCAGCTCGTCGAGTCCCAGGAGTCCTACGCCCACCCCCGCGAGCAGTTCCCCGTCACCCGGGTCCGCTGACCCTGCTCCTGCCCCCGCGTCTGCAACCATCGCTTCCTCGATTAATCCGCGAATCGACGGCGTGTCGCCGGACTAAGTGAGGAAGCGATGGTCAGGGCGTGGGCCAGGCGGCGGCGAGGGAGGCCCGGACCTCGCCGAGGAGCTGGGGCAGGGCCTTCGTCTTGGCGATGATCGGGAAGAAGTTCGCATCCTGAGCCCACCGCGGGACGATGTGCTGGTGCAGGTGCGCCGCGATGCCGGCTCCCGCGACCGCACCCTGGTTCATGCCGATGTTGAACCCGTCGTTGTGCGACACCTCGCGGATGACGCGCATCGCCGTCTGGGTGATGCTGCCGATCTCGGCGACCTCCTCCGGCGTCGCCTCGTCGTACAGGGCGATGTGCCGGTACGGGACGACGAGCAGGTGGCCGCTGTTGTACGGGAACAGGTTGAGCAGCGCGTACGCGTGCGTGCCGCGGGCGACGATCAGCGCATCCTCGTCGCTCATGCTCGGCGCGACGCAGAACGGGCAGTCGTCTTTGTTGGGCTGCTGACCGTTCTGGATGTACACCATCCGGTGCGGAGTCCACAGCCGCTGGAACTCGTCCGGCACGCCGACCAGGTACGACGGGTCGTCGATGCGGACGCGCTCCCCGGCGCCGGACGCGGAGTCATCCGCACCGCCGCCGGGGACGCCGTCCTCGTACGAGTCCAGGTTCAGTCGTGCCATGCCGTGTCGACCAGCTCGTGGGATCGGATGCTCTCGACGATGCGCTCGATCGCGTCGTCGACCGTCACACCGTTGCGCTGCGTGCCGTCCCGGAACCGGAAGCTGACCGTGCCGGCCGCCGCATCCTCTTCGCCCACGATCAGCTGGAAGGGGACCTTGGCCTTCGTGTGCGTGCGGATCTTCTTCTGCATCCGGTCGTCCGAGTGGTCGACCTCAGCACGGACGCCGCGCGCACGGAGGCGCGAGATCACGTCGTCGAGGAACGGCGCGTACTGGTCCGCGACGGGGATGCCGACCACCTGCACGGGCGACAGCCACACCGGGAACGCCCCCGCGTAGTGCTCCAGCAGGATCGCGAAGAAGCGCTCGATCGAGCCCAGCAGCGCGCGGTGGATCATCGCGGGCTGCTTGCGGGTGCCGTCGGCGGCGTTGTACTCCAGCTCGAACAGCTCCGGCTGGTTGAAGTCGAGCTGAACCGTCGAGAGCTGCCAGGTGCGGCCGATCGCGTCGCGCGCCTGCACCGAGATCTTCGGGCCGTAGAACGCGGCGCCACCCGGGTCATCCACGAGCTCCAGCCCGGACTCGACCGCGACCTGCCGGAGGGTCTCCGTGGCGGTCTCCCAGCTCTCGTCGCTCCCGACGTACTTGTCCGGGTCTTTCGTCGACAGCTCCAGGTAGAAGTCGGTCAGACCGTAGCCGCGCAGGGTCTCGAGGACGAACTCGAGCTGGCGGGTGACCTCGTCCTTGATCTGCTCCTCGGTGACGTAGATGTGCGCGTCGTCCTGGGTGAGGCCGCGGACGCGGGTCAGGCCGGACAGGGTGCCCGACTTCTCGTACCGGTACACCGTCCCGAACTCGGCCAGGCGCAGCGGGAGTTCGCGGTAGCTGCGTCCACGCGCCCGGTAGATGAGATTGTGCATCGGGCAGTTCATCGGCTTGAGGTAGTAGTCCTGCCCCTGCCGGGTGATGTTGCCGTCGGCGTCGGTCTCCTCATCCAGGTGCATGGGAGGGAACATGCCCTCCTTGTACCAGTTGAGGTGCTGACTGGTCTCGAAGAGGTGCGCCTTGGTGATGTGCGGCGTGTTCACCAGCTCGTAGTCGTTGGCGATCAGCCGCTCGCGCATGTAGTTCTCGATCTCGTTGCGGACGATCCCACCCTTGGGGTGGAACACCGCGAGGCCCGAGCCGATCTCCTCGGGGAAGGAGAACAGGTCGAGCTCGGCGCCGAGCTTGCGGTGGTCGCGCTTGGCGGCCTCCTCCATTCGCGTCTGGTAGGCACGCAGCTCGTCCTTGCTCGGCCATGCCGTCCCGTAGATGCGCTGCAGCTGCTTGTTCTTCTCGTTGCCGCGCCAGTACGCAGCGGCGACGCGGGTGAGCGCCCAGCCGTTGCCGATCATGCGGGTGTTCGGCAGGTGCGGGCCGCGGCAGAGGTCCTTCCAGACCGTCTCGCCGCTCTTGGGGTCGACGTTGTCGTAGATGGTCAGCTCGCCGGAACCGACCTCGACGCTCTCCGTCGCATCGAACGCGGCGGTGTCGCCGTGCTGGACTCCGCCCTTCAGGCCGATCAGCTCCAGCTTGTACGGCTCGCCGGCGAGCTCGGCGCGCGCCTCGTCGTCGGTGACGACCCGGCGCACGAAACGCTGGCCCGCCCGCTGAATGCGCGCCATCTCCTTCTCGAGGGCCTTCAGATCTTCGGGGGTGAAGGAGTCGGGCACGTCGAAGTCGTAGTAGAAGCCGTCCGTGATGGGCGGCCCGATGCCCAGCTTCGCGTCCGGGTTGATCGACTGCACTGCCTGTGCGAGCACGTGGGCGGTGGAGTGGCGCAGGATGTTGAGGCCGTCGGGCGAGTCGATGGTCACCGGCTCGACGACGTCGGTCGTAGTGACGGTCGTCGCGAGGTCCTTCAGCTCGCCGTTGACGCGCATCGCGACAACGGAACGGTCGGTGAAGAGCTCGAAGCCGTCAGCCACCTGTCCACTCCTTATTCGTTGGGTCCGGAACGGTTCAACTCTAGTCGGCTACGGGATGGCGCCTGGGCCGGTACCATCCGCCCCCGCCCTCGGAGTATCGGCTTCCCGAAGGCGTGGTGGCTGCGGCTGCGATTCGTGTGTTCGGTTATGCTTCCTGGGCTTTCTGAATGCAGCTATTTCCCGGTGCACCCGAAATGGAACCATCCGGGCCGGTCCGGACAGTAGAGGGTATGAGCACGGATGAGTTCGACGAGGCCGCGGCCTGGTCGGCGGCACGCGGCGGGGACGGCCCCGCGTTCGCGTCGCTGTTCGACCGCCACCGCGACCGCGTCTTCGGCCACGCGCTGCGGCTGGTGCGCGAACGGCACGACGCCGAGGATGTGACTGCAGTCGTCTTCCTCGAAGCATGGCGCAAGCGCGAGTCCGTGCGCCTGGTCGACGGGTCCATCATCGGCTGGCTCCTGGTGACGACCAACTTCGCCGTCCGCAACCACGCCCGGGGGCTGCGCCGCTATCGAACCGCGCTCGCGAGGATCCCCATACCAGCGCCGCAGGAGGACCACGCTCCCGCGGTGGACGACACGCTCGACGGCGCCGGCCGCGACCGCAAGGTGCGCGAGGCGTTCACGAAGCTGAGCAAACGCGATCAGGACGTCATCACGCTGTGCGTGCTCGAGGAGCTCACCACCGCGCAGGCGGCCGACGCCCTCGGCGTCCCCGAGGGCACCGTCAAGTCGCGCCTCTCCCGCGCTCGTAAACGGCTCACCGAACTGGCCTCGCCGCTCGCTGCGGTCTCCGATACCGACTCCACGATCCTCGAAGGAGGTGCACGATGAGCACCACGGACTTCACCCCCGAGCGCAGCGCCGCCATCCGGCAGCTGCTGATCGACACCGTCGCCGACGAGCCGCGCCGCCGCAAGCACCTCCAGATCCTGTTGACCAGCGTGCTCTCCGCCATCGCGCTCGTCCTCGCCGGAGGAACGGCAGCGCTCGCCCTCACCGGCGTCATCCACTTCGGGGGCGACGACACCCCGCCCGCCCCGGCGCCCGCACCGACGCAGACGGTCACACCGACGCCCACGCCGACCCCGACGCCCACGCCGACGCCGCGGCCGATCGCGGTGCAGAGCTCATTGATCGCACCGCGCGATGTCACGTCCCTCCCGGCGAAGCCGTCCTGGGCCCTGGATCTGCCAGCCAGCGGAGACCCCTGCGAGCAGTACTCGACCATCAATATCGCCGACGGGCTGGCCCTGTTCCAGATGGGTGCCGTCGAGGTGGGCGACGCGGGGAACTGCGATGCCGCGAACCAGAACGTCTCCCTCACCCTCGTGGACACCGCCGCCGGCAAAGCTGTGTGGTCACGCCAGTGGGCGTGGGCGGTTCCCCTTGACCAGTCCTACGGCGGCACGCGCGTCACCACCACCGTGCTCGGAACGTCGGGTCGCCTGCTCGTCTACAACCCCGAGCGCTCGGGCGGACCGCACGAAATCATCGCGCTGGCCGACGGCAGTATGCTCGGCTCCTTCGATCCCGGCGATCAGCGTTACCAGGATCCGGTCGCCGTACCCGGAGACTCAGGAGACGTCATCATGACGCTCCCGACGGCGCAGCCGCAGATCGCCCGCGTCGACCCGCTCGACTTCGGGAACCCGCGATGGACGACCGCCGTCGACGGAACGAGCGCCTCGCTCTTCCCACTCGGCGTGACCGGCCTGGTCGGCATGTCGTACTCGGGCGCGACGGGATACAACAGTGCGTTGGTGTCCGTGGATGACGGGCATCTCATCCCGGGCGCCTTCCAGAGCCCGGAGGTCGCCGACGGCGCGGCCGTGCAGGTCGTGTCTCAGCCCGATGGACGCGTGGCCATGACCGCGGTCGATCCCGCCGATGGCTCCACCCTGTGGTCCCGTACCAAGGCGGCGGACTCGTCGATCGGAGTCGTCGAAGAAGCATCGGCTGAGCCGGGCGTTCCGGCCATCCTCCACGCTCCGACCGGGTACCTCGTCGAGTTCTCCGCTGCGTCCATCGAATTGATCGACGCCCGGACGGGCTCGGATGTGTGGAGCGTCGATGCGACAAGCTGCGCAGCCGGCCTCCGTCCGGGCTACGTGATCACGGCGATGGATCCGGCCCACGACTCCATCACCTTCACCAACGGCACCGACCTGTGCCGGCTGGACGCGCATTCCGGTGCTGTGCTTCACGGTGTCGACTTCGCGCCTCAGAAGACCGGCGGCCCCGTCTTCGGCAGCGACGTCCTCTATCCGCACAATTACTGGGATGAAGCCGGAACGGGCACCGCATACGACCTGTCGACCGGAGCCCAGCTCTGGAGCACGCCGACGAAGGCCGGAGAGCACTGGTTCTTCGCGGGCGGAATCCTCGTACGCCAGATCGGCGGCCACATCGAGTCGGTTGGCTGACCCAGAACCGGGGGGAGAAAAAGAGGGGGGAATAAGGGGGACGGCGAACGGCTCGCGGATCGGGGGAACCGCGGGCCGTTCGTCATTTCTTCCTCTTCTGCAGCGCGGCCGGAAGCTACCGGCCACCGACCACGGATGCCTCCTCGAGGGCCGCTGCCAGGTACGGAGCCGAGGCCGTGCCGGTCGCACCCGCGACCTCCTGGGGCGTTCCCGCTGCGACGACCGTCCCGCCGCTGTCGCCCGCGCCCGGACCGAGCTCGACGACATAGTCGGCGGTGGCGACGACCCGCATGTCGAGTTCGACCACGACCACCGTGTTTCCGGCATCCACCAGGCTCTGCAGGTGATCGATGAGGCGATCGGCGTCGGCGCAGTGGAGTCCGGAGGTCGGTTCGTCGAGCACGTACAGGGTGTCGGCGCGTTGGGCGCGCTGGAGCTCGGAGGCGAGCTTCACCCGTTGTGCCTCGCCGCCGGACAACTCGGTCGCCGGCTGGCCCAGCCTCAGGTATCCGAGCCCTACATCCACAAGCGCGGTGAGCGAGCGCACGATCTCCTCCTCTCCGTTGAAGAAGGCGTGAGCCTCCTCCACGGACAGCGCCAGAATCTCGGCGATGTTCCGCTCGCGCCAGGTGATCTCGAGCGTGTCGTCCTTGTACCGGGTGCCGTGGCATTCGGGGCAGACCGTGTAGACCGACGGCAGGAACAACAACTCGACCATGACTGCCCCCTCGCCTTCGCAGGTGGGGCAGCGGCCCTCGGCCACGTTGAAGGAGAAGCGGCCGGGCCGGTACCCCCGCGACCGCGCCTCCGGTGTCTCCGCGAACCGGCGGCGGACATGGTCGAACAGGCCCGTGTAGGTGGCGACGTTGGAGCGCGGCGTGCGGCCGATGGGCTTCTGGTCGATGTTCACCACGCGACGGACGCCGCGTAGATCTCCGGAGACGGTTCCTTCGAGCACCTCGGGCGCATCCGCGAGAAGCAGATCGTCGGTCTCCGGAGCGTCGTCGATCACCGTGACAGGCCGACCCAGGTACTCCCCGAGCAGCGCGGGAAGCGCCTGGCTGACCAGGCTCGACTTGCCCGACCCCGATACACCGGTCACGGCGGTGAAGGCTCCGAGCGGGAGGGAGACCGATGCGTTCCGCAGGTTGTTGCGGTCGATCCGTTCGAGCTTCAGCCACCCTGTCGGCTCGCGCGGAGTCCGTGGAGCGAGCCCGCGCTGGCCGAACAGGTAGCCGCGGGTCACCGACTCGTCGACATCCGCCAGGCCATCCGGTGCTCCGCTGTAGATGACGCGTCCGCCGCGCTCTCCTGCTCCGGGTCCGATGTCCACCAGCCAGTCCGCGTGCCGCATGACGTCAACCGAATGCTCGACCACGAAGAGGCTGTTGCCTCGTTTCTTGAGGCCCTCGAGGATGCCCAGGAGGGCATTCACGTCCTGAGGGTGGAGACCCGCCGAGGGTTCGTCGAGCACGTACACGACGCCGAACAGCTCGGAGCTCAGCTGGGTGGCGAGCCGCAGCCGCTGCAGCTCTCCCCCGGACAGTGTCGGCGTCGTCCGGTGCAAGGACAGGTACCCCAGCCCCAGGTCGATGATCGGCCGCAGGCGTTCCAGCAGCTCGGCGGCCAGGCGAACGGCAGCTGCGCGCTTCTCCACCGACTGGTTCGGGGTCCGCCGCACGTCCGGAGCCGCGGCATGGGACGCTCCGCCCGCGGCGACCCTCTGCTGCGTCGCCTCCCGGCGCGCGTCCTCGCCGAGGGCTGCCCCGGTGGTGGTGAGCTCCTCGCGGGCTGCGGCCACCAACGCCGCGAGCCGGCCGGAGAGCTCGCGGAGCGGGAGGCGTGAGAGCTCCGCGATGTCGAGCCCTTCGAACGTCACGGAGAGCGCCTCCGGCTTGAGACGCTTCCCGTGGCACACCGGGCATACAGCGGAGGTGAGGTACTCCGCAACGCGCCGCTTCATCGATGCGCTCTTGGTCGTCGCGAACGTGTCGAGCACGTAGCGGCGAGCGCCGACGAACGTTCCCTGATAGCTCGGTTCCATTCGCGCGGAGATCGCTCTCCGCGTCTGCGCCGGCGTGAGTCCGGCGTACACCGGTGCGGTCGGCCGGTCCTCGGTGAAGAGGATCCAGTCCCGGTCCTCGCGCGGAAGGTCGCGCCAGGGGGTATCGACGTCGTAGCCCAGGGAGACGAGGATGTCCCGCTGGTTCTGCCCGTGCCAGGCCGTCGGCCAGGAGGCGATCGCTCGCTCCCGGATCGTGAGCGAGGGGTCCGGGACCATCTGCTGCTCGGTGACCGCGTACACCCGGCCGAGGCCGTGGCATTCCGGGCAGGCGCCTTGCACCGTGTTCGGCGAGAAGTCCTCCGCGTAGAGCATGGGCTGACCGTCCGGGTAGTCCCCCGCCCGTGAGTACAGCATCCTGACCAGACTGGACAGCGTCGTGATGCTTCCCACTGTCGACCGTGGGCTGCGTCCACCGCGCTGCTGCTGCAGTGCCACGGCCGGCGGCATCCCGGTGATCGAGTCGACGTCGGGGACACCGGCCTGGTCGATCAGGCGCCTCGCGTACGGGGCGACCGACTCCAGATACCGGCGCTGCGACTCGGCGAACAGCGTCCCGAACGCGAGCGACGACTTTCCCGACCCGGATACGCCGGTGAACACGACCATGGCATCGCGCGGGACCGTGAGGTCCACATTCTGGAGGTTGTGCTCCCGGGCGCCGCGCACCTGAACATCCGGCTGAATCGCGGACGGCGTTTCGTTGGTCATGGTCGGACCCTCCTTCACCGCCGGATGCTGACAGCGTCTACGACCGGGGCAGGGCGGAACGATCGTGAACCCGATCCACCCATGATCCCCTCAGGGCATCGAAGCGCTAGGGGTCGCGGTGACTCACGATGCGTTGCCGCAAAAGTGACGCGCCCTCATAATGCTGCCAAGCAGACCCGATGGAGGGATTCTGGTGAAACGCGCGTTGGCTTTGGCACTCGCTGCCGTCCTCGGAGTCGGCGTCGTCTCAGCGTCAGCCGGCCCGGCTGCCGCCGGCGCCCGCGACTGCGAGGCACCCTCGGTCGGCGTTGAGACCTACGCCGAGACGGAACTGGAGGCGGAGTACAACGACATGCTCACGCTGTGCGACCTCGGGCAACCACAGCGGTTGGGCGACTACCAGTACAGCTTCACCAACGACTCGCCGGTCGTCTGGGCCTTCTACGACGCGATTTACACCGGCAACGTGCCGCGCACGAGTGCCATCAAGCACGCGACGAACAGTGCAACATCACTGTTCTCGAAGTTCACGACTTGGGCGGGCTTCTCTCACACCGAGTGGGTCGTCGCACCGGGTGAGACGGTGTGGCTCAGCTCGCTGACCAACGTGAAGTTCGGTGTCGCGACTGCACTCATCACCTCCAGCTGGCTGTTCTACAACCAGCAGGCGAAGAAACTCGCCGACCTGGGAAAGGGCTACGCGGCAAACATAGCGACCAACAAATTCAGGTCGAAGACCCGCACCTTCCTCTGGCAGTGTTCCTGGGCCGCTGTCAACACCGCCAATGCCCTGAAGTCGAGTGAGAAGATCGAACCCCTCTCATTTGCGTCGGCATGGGCATCCAGCGCCGTGAACGACTACAACTGCGGGGCATCGTTCAAGGACTTGTTCCCAAAGAAGAAGCCAGGGATTCTGCCGTGATCCACCTACAGCAAGACGAACTGGTTCAGTCCGAACGTCTTGAAGAAGGCACGCTCGTACCTCGGCCAGATCGAAGAATCCAGCCAGATCTTGGCCACCGTCAGAGGGATCTTCAGAACCGTTCACTGAAATGGATCGCTCCGCCGTCCGGAACCTCGGAGCCAGCCAGGCAGATACGTTCGCGCGACCCAGCGCCCGCTGAAGCAACGTTGCGAACAGCACGGCAATCAGTGCGCCACCAACGACTCTGCTCGATCCGTTCATGGCCCGCACTTTATCGTTCCGCCCTGTCCCCCGCCGCGTGGTCTTGAGTGGCGATTCGGCTGGCCCGCTAGCATCGTCACAGCCGCGACGAAGGGGGACGTCCTTGAGCGAATCGAAGCTGCGACCCAAAGTGGTGCTGTGGTGGGGCATCGGCCTCACACTTGCCGGAGTGCTGCTGACCATCCTGGTGCCACAGATCGGCTATGCGGCCATCGTCCAGCAGGACTACTCCGCGCCGAATGTCGACCAGGCGTTGCTCGTGCTGCTCGACCTTGTGGTCCGCATCATCGGCCAGGTGCTCATACCACTCGGCGTGGCACTGATCGGAGCCTCCGTCGTGATGGCGCACGTGAGTCGGGAGCTGACCGCGCGCGCCCCGGTGGCCGACTCCCGGCCGGTGGATCTGTGACCTCAGATCCGCTGACGCCCATGACGACGACACCCGCAGAAGACTCCGTAGTTGCCGCGTACGACAGCATCGCGGAAGGCTACGCGGCGCTCAACGAGACAAGCCTCCTGAACGAGTACTACAACCGGCCTGCGCTGGTCGAGCTTGCCGGTGACGTTACTGGTCATCGAGTTCTCGACGCCGGCTGCGGGTCGGGACCGATCCTCTCTGACCTGCGCGACCGCGGCGCCATCGTCACGGGTTTCGACTCCAGCGCTGGGATACTCGACCAGGCCAGGCATCGGCTCGGCGCCGACGCGGACCTATTCCTGGCCGACTTGGCAACTCCGCTGCCGTTCTCCGATGACACGTTCGACGATGTCATCGTGTCCCAGGCGTTGCACTACCTGAAGGACTGGGGTCCGACTCTGTCCGAGTTCCGACGAGTGCTGAAGCCGGGCGGCCGGCTGATCGTCTCCGAAGAACACCCGTCCGCGACTTTCCTGGGCGACCGACTCTCCGGAGGTACGTCCGAGTATTTCGGAACGCGCGCACGCACTGAAAAGTGGACGATGGGCGACGGCACAGCCGAACTCACGTTCTGGGACCGACCGCTGCACGCGATGACCGACGCATTCACTGCCGCTGGCTTCCGCATCGAGACGATAAGCGAACCAGCGCCTTCACCTGCGGCATACGAGCGATTCCCCGAAGAGTTCGAGAACCGCCCCAGCGGACGATTCCTTGCATTCCTGCTCTTCGTTCTCCGATGATCTCGACACGACCATGCTGCGCCCGACAACGAGAGGTCGTCGGAGCAATCCGATAGCTTGAGCGCCATGACCACGACGCTCACGCCGCTGCGTCATCGCCGTCCGGTCCTTACCGCCGCCATGCTCCTCGTCCTGCACGGCGCCATCGTCTTCGTGCTCGTCATGCTGGCCCTTAGCGTTGCCCTCGCAATCGGCGGCCCCACGGTCGGTCGAGACGAGCTCTACCGGATGGGGCCAGCGCTGCAACTCGCCGTCGCCGGTGCGGTGGCGCCCTTCGCGTGCTCCGTGCTGGTGACCTTCCTGGTCGGGCTCACGGTGTCGCGGCGCGCCTGGCTGGTGCCGGTCCTCGGGATCAGTGCCAGCGTCTCTCTGTGCGCCACGGCGATGCTGTTCCTTCACACGCCCGCTCCGATCCCCGGTGGTTAGCGCATCGTGCCCGCTGGCCCGCTACGATCACCCTCGGGGAGGAACGATGAAGCTCAAGCTGAACAGGGGAACGGCGCGCACAGCACTCGGCGCCATAGCCGTGTTGTCTTTCGCACTGGGTGTGACGGGATGTACCGCTCCGTCGGTCGCTCGGCCGCACTCGGATCCACCGAGCCCCACCCCTACGGCTTCCCCGGTGTTCTCGGATCCGCGCGACCGCATCGGCGAGAGTTGCGCGGTGCTCGCTACGATGCAGACCGCACTGGAGAATGCATACCTGCAGCACGTGAAAGGCTCCCTCTCGGACCCGCAGTTCGTCGCGATTGTGAATACCGCTCCGACGACTTTGCAGATGTTGAAGATGCTCGCAACACATGGGCTGGAAAGCGAGGTCGGGGCGCTCCTTGTCGACACCACGCTCACGCCTCCGGTCGTCGTGGGGGCGACATTCAATCCGTGGGGCGAGCCGTATCACGGTGACATGCAGCACGCCATCACTTCGTGCGACGAGAACGGCACGCCCATCGGCGTGCTGATTCCAGGATCCGGATGAGCACGACGTCACCCACCAAGCAGCGCGCGCGCCTCCCTCGAACGACAGGTGTCGTCATCGCCGCCGTCCTCGCCTGCGTCTACGCGTGCGTGCTGATCGGCTTAGCCGTGATGCTGACGATCAGCTGGACCAGCGGCCGCGGCATCCTGGGCAACCTCGGCAGCAACGCAGCAAACCGCGGCGTCGCGTTCTTCATCGTCGCGTGCGTGGCCGGCGCTGCCGCTCTGGTCTTCGGCGCCGTGAGAGCCTGGCGCGGACGGAGGGGGCTCGTAGCGATCGTCCCGCTCGCACTCGTCGTCCTCGTCGGCTGCATCGGCGAGCCGATCGACATCCTCTCGGGAAACCCGCCGCTCGACAACTTCATCGGCGCAGCCATCCTCATCGCGGCAGCTTTGCCTGTCGTTCTTCTGCTGCTGCCAAGGAGGGTTCCAGCGAAACAGCCCGGCAGCAGGACCTCGTGACAACGGCGCCCCGCGAGCTCGAAGACGTACTCGAGGGGTCCGTGGAGCCCCAGACCGGACCGAGCCAGCCAGCTTCGTGGCTGCTCCTCGACATCGGCGGCGTGCTGGAGATCGTCGACGACTCAGGTCGGGCGGGAAGCTTCGCGAGTCGTTGGGCTCCCGTTCTCGGACTGACTGCCGAGGAGTTCACGCAGCGGATAGCTGAAGCGGATCTTCCTGACGCTGCGCGCAATAAGGCTGTCGCGGACGCGTACTGGCGGGGAATCGGGGGCGCATTGGGGGCATCGCCCGAGCAACTCGCGTCTATGCGATGCGACTTCTGGGACGACTACTGCGGTGTCGCGAATGACGAACTTCTCGCTTTCCTCGGACGGCTGCAGGGACAGGTGGGCCTCGCCATCCTGTCCAACTCCGGTGATGGCGCCCGTGAAGAGGAAGAACGCCGGTACGGTTTCTCGCGGGTCTTCGACCCGATCTGCTACAGCCACGAGATCGGTGTCACGAAGCCTGACGCTGGAGCATTCCACATCGCCCTCGATCAGATGGGCGCACAGCCAAGCGGCGTTCTCTTCATCGATGACGTCGCCGACAACGTCGCCGCCGCCCGCCGGCTCGGGATGCGCGCTCACCTCCATGTCGACAACGCGACCACGATCGCTGCCGTCCGTGCGCAGTGCTCGGATTGAGGCCCTGATGCGGTCGCGCAGTGGCGCAGGCCTGGTCGCGAGCCTGCTCACCGTGACGCTCCTCGCTGGTTGCGCTCCGTTGTACACGGTCTGCTCGATGCCCGACATCCGCCCCCCTCACATCGACGTCGACACGTCCATCTGGCTCCGCCTGCATCCGAATGGCACGGTTCACGCCTGCTACGCCGGCTCGTGCGATCACGACGACGGAAGCGATTCGTCCTTTGAAGTTGTGGTCCCGCACACTGTGGACCTCACGAAGAAGCACGACCTCGTGGTCACGCTGAACGACCAGGCGGACACCACGACCGAGACCGCGTCGATGGCGCTCGTGCTCATCCCGGGCGAGAAGGGTGGGCCGTGTCCGATGCCCGATCAGTGGAGTCGACAGATCGTTATTGGGACGGATGGGCATATCCAGGTAGGCGGCGCCGACCCGCCACGAGGTTCAGGCCTATGAGCGAGGTCGGGCCGGACCTCTACGCGGCCGCGTCGTACGCCCCGCTGCGAGGATTCGCTGGAACGGCTGGTGGTTCCTGGTCGCCGTAGCGCCGATCGTGGCCCTGGTCGTGTTGGCTCGGCTGTTCTCCGTTCGTCTTCATATCGGAGGCGACGCGGGGCCAGCGGTGTCTGCGATTCTCGCTGTTGCCGTCTATGCGTGGTCGCTGGCTGTGCTGATCGCGGCGTCGCGCAGCCGCGGGCTGGGTTCACTGCGAGCCGACTTCGGATGGGCAATTCGTCCGGTCGACCTGCTCTACGCCGCAGGCGCAGCGGTGGGCCTGTACTTCGTCGCGGTCGTGTTCGGACCGATCGCGCGGTCCCTCGGCCCCGTGAGCACCAACATCCACCTGTCGGGTGACCGGGTGTGGGATGTGGTCGCTGTCTTCTTCATCCCGACGTTGGTCGCTGCACCCGTCGAGGAATTGCTGTTTCGCGGACTGTTGATGCGGTGGATCCGGATCTGGCTGATTCGGCATGGTGGAGGCCAGCGAGCCGACGGACGCACCTCCACCCTGCCGATCCACGTCAGTGTGCTCGTGTCGGCGGTCGTGTTCGCATTGGCGCACCTGTATGAAGTCTCCGGACCGGCGTCGCTGGTCAACCTCGAATTGCATACATTCGCACTCGCGGTGGTGAACGGCTACCTCGCCACACGGACCGGGCGCCTCGGAGGAGCCGTGGTGACGCACGCGCTCCTCAACCTCATCGCAGGCGTCACTCTGTTGACGCAATGACGCCGCGACCTCGATCGCGAGGTGGACGACGCTTCTCGGTCAGCCCTGACCGGAGCTAACTCGGAGAGCTCGCTGGCTAGGAGTCCCAGACCGGTCGTGCCTGGGTAGCCATGTCACGCAGCGGCCCGCTGTCGAGCACGACGTGCGATTCGGGGATGCCGAACGCCGGCCACTGGGCGACGATCTCTACCGGTCCCTCCGGCGGGAGTGGCCAGAGCCATATCGCGTCGTCGAACCGGTAGTTGTCCTCACCGCCGCCGCCACCACCGCCTGATTGATTGAGGCTGTGCTTCTCAGGGGTCACGCCGTACATTCCAGGGGCTCGGTCGGTGATCAGCTGCTGCCCGTCGCCGAGCACAGCGCCGTAGCGGAGCCGGTCGGGGTCGAAGCGCACGAAGTGACCATGGATGCCCGGCTGCATCTCCATCCACTCCCGACGAGTCATGTCGCCCCGCCGGAGGCGCCGGTCTATCACGAACTCGACTCCGTTGCTGTAGATGCGCGCCATGGTCAGGATCAGCGCCGCCGTGTCGTTCATCGCGATCGTCTCGTTGATCGGGAAAATCGCCGGGAGCTCATCGTCGGATGGCTTCCACCACGGGTCAGGGACGTGCTCGCCGTTTGCCGTCTCGTCTTCGGGCGGGTCCGGTGGGAAAAAGCTCATGATGGACACCCGACCACGCGGAGCGCCTGCACCGCAAGACCCGCCGCTTTGGTGTGCGGTCCACACCATGAGAGATACCACTGATACGCCCCGGGCGTTCCGTTTGACTAGAGCTCCAGCGCCAGCTCCATTGGCAAATTGTGCGCGTCAGCGAGCTCGCGCGGTACCCTTCATCGACGATCGGGGATCGGGGATCGGGGATCGGATGACGGTATCGGAACGCACCGTCGCCGTCGCGCAGGCGACAACGCGGTTCCGCCGGGGCACCGTCGCGGCGAACATCCTCGTTGCGATGGCTGTGCTGGTGCTGCTGCTCATGGCCGCTGTCGACTGGTACCTCATCATCCAGCTGAACTTCGTCACGCGGATGTTCATCCTGACGGTGCTTATCTTCGTCGGCTGGCTCCCAGTCGCCCTGGTCATCACGGCCGTGTGCCTACGGCCGTGTTGGGTGACCTTCATCGCACTCGGCGTCGTCGGTGCCGCGGTGCTGGCGACGCTCGTCGTCTTCTGGACCGTCCCCGACGCGCCCTATCCGTACCCGGAGATCTCGTGGCCGCACCGCGGCTGACACCCAGCGACGAGCTCCGGGCGTAGAAAACGAAACCCTCGCTGCCCGAAGGCAGCGAGGGTTCGTTCGTCGCGCGATGCGGCCGCGCTACTTGGCGATGCCGGCGAAGAACGCCGCACCGTTGGGCGTGCCGACCCCGGTCGCCGTGTCGTAGCCCTTCGTGCTGTGGAGGGTCTGGTTCGGCTCCTCCTGCGTGCGGAGGCTGTAGCTCAGCCCGCCCGCCGCGTTCTCGCTGTTCACATAGTTCACGCGGAGCACCGACGGGAGCGGCGACTGCACGGTCGTCCCGAACAGGTCGGCCTGGTCGACGTCATAGAACGCCGATCCACCCGACGCGTACGCCGCGTAGATGCGCGGGTTCAGGAACCCGAGCGGCGCGCCCGCCACCTGGTTGGCGACAGCGGCCATGCCCGCGGTCAGCGGAGCGGCCACCGACGTGCCGCCGATGCGGTACTCGTCGTAGTACGTCCCGTCGGTGAACGCCTGCGTCTGGCCCACCAGCAGCCCAGTGTTCGGATCGGCGAGGGCACTGACGTCGGGGACCAGCCGGCCAGAGGCCGCGCCCACGGCCGCCGCCTGGTAACCGGGCTGAGCGAACAGGCGGCTCACGCCGCCGCCCCCGCCTCCGTTGAACGTTCCTGGCAGCGGGGCCGCCAGTGTGCCATCCAACTCGTACGGGGCGCTGGTGATGTGGTCCGTCGGCGTCGCCGTGACCGGGTCGAGACCCGTCTGCCAGCCGACCTCGAACGACCGCTTCCAGCCGGCCCGGTTCAGAGCGGATGACGGGTCGTCGATCGCGGAGTAGCCGAGGCCCGTTGCCGCCGCTGTCGGGACGACTGAGGCCGACGATCCGCCGACCGCCGTCACAAACGGGCTGTCCGCGTAGAAGTCGACTGTCGGAGTGCCGAACGAACCGACCTCGTCGCCGCTGTCACCACTCGAGACGAACACGCCGACGCCTGTCGCCGCCGCCTCGATGAAGGTGTTGTTGAGGCTGTTGACGAAGCCCTGCGGCACTGCCTCCCCCGCGAACCCGTAGCTGATCGAGAGGATGCTCGCCAGGTGCTTGTCGACGATGTGGTTCACCGACGCGTCGAAGTCCTGCCGAGCGTTGGCGGAGGCGACGTACAGGAGGCTGGCATCCGGAGCCGTGGTGTGGATCGCCTCGGCGTCCAGCGTCTCCTCGCCGTAGTAGTCGCCCGGGACCTGCTGCGGAGTGTCGGGGTGCTTGTACACGCCCGGGGCCACCAGCTGCGTGATCTTCGGCGCCGGCAGGTTGTGCAGGCTGCTGTACTTGGTCACATCCTGAACGAGCGTCGGGCTCGCGTTCGCTCCGACGAAGGCGACCGTCTGGCCGGCTCCCGTCGCAGCCACAGTGTCGAGCCCGTACAGGCCGCGCACCTGGGCCGGCGTGTAGCCGCACGGGGCGATCGGCTTCGTGGTGGTGCCGTAAGCGGGTGCGTTGGGCATGGCCACTGTCTTCTCGCCGTACCAGAGCGAGCAGGGCTGCCCGGCGCGGAAGCCGGCCGAAGGCGCTCCGTGATTCTGCTTCGGCGCGTTGCCGTTGCCATTGCCGCTTGTGCTGGTCGGCTGGATGAGCGAGGCGCCCTGGTCGAGGCCCGCCACGCTCTCCACGATGCCCGCAAGAGACGACGGGACCGTGACGGCCGACTCGGGAGCGCGCAGCGTGGTCCCATACGCGCTGTACTCCCCCAACGTGACGCTGAACGCGCTCTGCGCCTGGGCGACGGTGCCCTCAGCCGAGACGTAGCGGTTATTGCTGGGAGTGTCGACGATCGAGAACCCGGCGCTACGTAGGAACTGCTGCACAGCGACGACGCTGGACTGGCTGGGCGCGAACTGCTGCCGGAACGCCTGCGGTGTCAGGAACGCGCGGTAGCGGGCCGAGCCCGGCGTCGACACATCCAGCGCCGTTTGAGCGGCCGCTGACGCGTTCCGCCACGGCAGGTACACGCGGATGTCGACGGTGTCCGTCGCGGGGGCAGCCGAGCGGAGGGCCTTGGCGTTGGCCCAGGCGGGCTGGCTGCCGGGCAGAGCGCTCCTGCCCGGGGCCGCTGCGGCCGGCGTTGCGGCTGCAGCAGCAAACAGAAGGGCCGCACCGGCGGTGACGGCTGCGGCCCTGAGGGTTCGTGAGGTCGTGCGCATGATGTCCTTTCATCGATGCGGGAGTCGCGCTGTTGGCGCCCCTCAATCCAACGCCTCTGCGTCAGCCGGAACAAAGATCCAGCGTCTGAGAAAACGTACAGGGATGAGAGTTCCCGGGCGCTCGGGGCCGGCAGGGCAGGGCTCTGAAGGACTTTCGACCCTGGACGTCATGGCCGGCCGTTATACCGTCGAAGCCAGTCGGACAGTTGAGGAGGACGGGCGATGCAAGCGAGAACCGGAGATTTCCTGGTGATCTCCTCGAACCACCTCGACGAGCCGGCCCGGGTCGGCTACATCGAGGAAGTGCATGGCGCCGACGGCGCACCGCCGTACGTCGTGAGGTGGGAAGACGACGGCCGCACGACGACCGTCTTCCCGGGCCCAGACGCACACATCGAGCACAGAGACGGAACACGCTGACGCCGGAAGGCCGGAAACGACAAAACCCCCGGTTGGCCGGGGGTTTGTCACGGTTCTTCTCTCTGTGGGCGATACTGGGATCGAACCAGTGACCTCTTCCGTGTCAGGGAAGCGCGCTACCGCTGCGCCAATCGCCCGAGCCTGAACGTGAAGCTCAGGATCGAGGTGGATACGGGATTCGAACCCGTGTATACGGCTTTGCAGGCCGCTGCCTCGCCTCTCGGCCAATCCACCGAACGCCACAACACGGAAAAACCGTACCGTACCTGAGAGGCCCGATCGAAAGACCGGGCCGACTCGAGCGGATGACGAGACTCGAACTCGCGACCCTCACCTTGGCAAGGTGATGCGCTACCAACTGCGCTACATCCGCATTTCGTTCCGCAGTTCCCTGCGGCACTTGAAAGACTCTAGCCGATCCGTACGCGCAAGACAAAACCAGTGACGCCGACCGGGAGTGTCGTTCCGGAAGGCCGCGTCGATGTGCGTCCGGCGCCCGGAGTCGGCTAGTATCGAATCTCGCAAGCCCCGGGCGATTGGCGCAGTTGGTAGCGCGCTTCCTTCACACGGAAGAGGTCGTCGGTTCGAGTCCGGCATCGCCCACACCAGAGAAACCCCCGGTTATCCGGGGGTTTTTCGTTTCCATCCCTGCCGCGGCGCCGTCGCGCTCGCGATTCTCCAGGCCAACCGGGAAGGGACCTTCATAACGAAGGAGATCACCGGTCGAATCTCCTTCGATAAGCAGTAGGGAAGGAGATTCGAACGGGCGGCGAGCGAATCTCCGACCGGGGCGTGCCCGCGACCACGGCGCCTCACTCCCAGCCGTACCGCGCGGCCAGCGCCCGGCGCACCACCTCGAAGCGGCGCGCGTCGAGGCCCGCGGCCTCCCGGCGCATCCCGGCCTGCTTCACGCGGTAGACCCGGTCGATGCGGACGAAGCTGGGGCGGTGGCGGCCGTCCCACTCCCCCGCCCCGATGGGGATGTACTCGGGGCGACCCGGGTGCTCCTGACTGGTCAGAGCGACCGCCAGGACGCTGCCGCCGTTCTCGGCCGCGACGACGAGCACCGGGCGGTCCTTGCCACGGCCGTCCGCCTCCTCGTACGGCACCCACGTCCACACGATCTCGCCAGGGTCCGCTGCCCCGTCGCGGTTCGGGCTGTACGAGGTGCGGATGCGGCCCAGCTTCCGCGGGTCGATCTGCAGTGTGACCCCGGCGCCAGACCGGCCGGGCTCAGCGGGCGGAGCCGGCCTCCGGGGCTCTTCGGACGGAATCCTGGACGGAGCCCTGGACGGACCCCGCGACGGACGGAACAGCCCGGTCAGGGCGGACAGGACGCTTCTCACGGAGGCCACGAGGGGCACCATAGCGGATGCGCGTGAGTCCGATCGTGAAGCGCAGCGCGAGCGCCAGCAGCAGCGACACCGTCGTGGCGTAGAGCAGCACGGCCATCCCGGCGATACCCTGCGCGATGAAGAGGTCGAAGTTGCCGCTGTCGATCATCCCGCTGCCGCTGGCGAAGAGTCCGGGGAACAGCAGACCGACCAGGCCGCCCACGATCGCCACGACGCAGAGCGTGAGCGACGGTCCGAAGCGGGCGCGCGCCGCGAGGTCGACCATGGTCGCGCACGCGAGCGCGGACAGCGCGCCGGCGAGCATCGCCCAACCGAGGGTGAGGACGCCGGAGGCGGCCGTAACTGCGACGAGGCCCGCGAATGCGCCCCAGAGCGCACTGCTGAGCGTCGGCTTGCGCAGGAGGACCGCGTCCACGAGCATCCACATCAGCACCCCGGCCGCCGAAGCGACGAAGGCGCCCACCGCCATCAGCGGAGCGTAACCGTCGAGCGCGCCCTCCGATCCCACCACCAGGCCGAGCCAGCCGACCCAGAGCGCGGCGCCACCGAACGCGACCAGGCCGGCACGGCTCGGCTGCACCGGTTGATGCTCGCCGCGGCCGCAGGCGAGCAGCACGCCCACCGCGCTTCCGCCTGCCGCGATCACCGGCAGCGCTCCCCCGAGGTCGACGACCTGCAGCTGCCCCGACGCCCAGCCGTCGTCGAGCGAGAAGACGCCGTAGGCGACGGGGACCATGACCAGGGCCAGCCAGAGGACGGAGAACAGGATCCAGGCCCGCAACGTCAGCCGCGAGGCCACGGCCACCGCGACGATGGCGGTGCACAGCACCAGGACGGCGATCAGGTAGCCCGCATGCGCTGCAGGATACGGCGACGCGGCGGCGGGATCGGTTCCGGTCAGCGACACCAGACCCGGATCGGGCATCCCGATCAGGTGCGGCACCAGCGGCGAGCCCGCGACCATCCCGTAGCCGCCGACGATCGCGAACAGGACCGTGACCGACGCGCCGAGCATGACGAAGCGGAAGGAACGCGACGCACGGGCGCGTCCCCCCAGACCCCCGACGAAGAACGCCAGCCCGAAGGCGGCCAGCAGCACCAGCGCGCCGCAGAAGAACAGCAGCAGCGCATCCACCTGGTCCGGCGTCGCCTGCGCCACGGTGCTCCCTCGCCCTGGAATCACTCACTCACCCTAGCGAGGACGGACGCCGTGCGACGGTCCGTGCGACTGTCCGCACGACGGAACGGGGCGCCGCCCGCAGGCGACGCCCCGTCTCGTGTCGGGCTCGGGGAGTGGATCAGACCGTCTCGAGGGCGTAGCCCTCTTCGCCGTGCACCACGGTGTCGACGCCGGCCAGCTCGTCCTCGTTCTTGATGCGGAAGCCCATCGTCTTCTGGATGACCCAGCCGATGGCGTACGCCAGGACGAACGAGTAGATCAGCACCGAGAAGGCACCGAGCGCCTGGACGCCGAGCTGCTGGAAGCTGCCGCCGTACAGGAGGCTGGAGAACGGCTTGGACGCGTCGCCGTCCACGTGGGTGAAGCCGAAGAAGCCGATCCACAGGGTTCCGATGATGCCGCCGACCAGGTGGATGCCCACCACGTCCAGCGAGTCGTCGAAGCCGAGACGGAACTTCAGGTCGATGGCGAGGGCGCAGACGGCGCCGGCGACGAGACCGAGGACGATCGCCCAGCCCGGCGTCAGGATGTTACAGGCGGGGGTGATCGCGACCAGGCCGGCGACGGCTCCGGAAGCGGCGCCGATGGAGGTGGGCTTGCCGTCCTTGAACTTCTCAACGATCAGCCAGCCGATCGTCGCGGCGGCCGGGGCGGCGAGGGTGTTCACCCAGGCCAGGGCGGCGACGCCGTCGACAGCGGCCTCAGAGCCGGCGTTGAAGCCGAACCAGCCGAACCACAGCAGCGCAGCTCCGAGAAGGGTCAGCGGGACGTTGTGGGGCTTGTTCATGCCCTTCTGGAAGCCGACGCGCTTGCCGAGCACCAGGGCGAGGGCGAGACCCGCTGCACCGGCGTTGATGTGGACGGCCGTACCACCGGCGAAGTCGTTGACGTGGAGACCCGCGACGATCCAGCCCTGCGAGAGGTTGAAGACCCAGAAGGCGACCGGGAAGTACACGATCGTGACCCAGAGACCGGCGAACACCATCCAGGAGCCGAACTTTGCGCGGTCGGCGATCGCGCCGGAGATCAGGGCGACGGTGATGATGGCGAAGGTCGCCTGGAAGCCGGCGAAGGCCAGTCCGCCGAGGTCGGGGGTGATGCCGTCCTTGCCCATGAGGCTGGAGAGGAACCAGTCCGGCGTACCGAGAAGGCCCGGGATGGACGGCGTGCCGAAGGCGAGACCGTAGCCGTACAGCACCCAGAGGACGCCGACCAGGGCCATCGCGCCGAAGCTCATCATCATCATGCTGATGACGCTCTTGGCGCGGACCATGCCGCCGTAGAAGAAGGCGACACCGGGGGTCATCAGCAAGACCAGGGCCGCGGCGACCAGGAGCCACAGGGCGTTGACCGTGCCTGCCTCCGCGTATTGCGCTGCTGTGTGGAGCACCATGCGAATTGTTACCTCTCTGTGCTTCAGCCCCGCGGGTGACCGCGTCCCGATCCGGGTGGGGGGGCGCTTTCGGGGGTGGAGCCAGTTTCGAACCGAGAGGTTTCGGCAGAGGGTTGCTCGTGTTTCGCGGGTGTTACGCATCCGGGCCGGGTGTAAACACTGTGTTTCCGGATGCTCCCGATGTGCTTCGGGCGGTGAGCGGCCCCGTCAGACGGACTCGGAGGCGGCGAGCTTCTGGCGCACCTGACGCTTCGCGCGGCCGAGGAGGGCCGACATGCCACGGATCCGCAGCGGCGAGACGGCCTCCGTCAGCCCGAGCGTCTGCGGGAAGTCGTCGGGCACGGCGAACACCTCGTCAGCCGTCAGCCCGGCGAGGCCCTGGACCAGGATGGAGGCGAATCCGCGGGTCGTCGGCGCCTCGCGCGGCGCGGTGACGAACAGGTGCACGATGCCGCGCGCATCCACCTCGACGAAGATGAAGACCGGCGCCTGGCACTCCTCGACGCGCTCGAGCAGATCGGGGTGGTCGCGGTAGCGGTCGGGCAGCTCGGGAAGCTCGTCGGAGAACTCCAGCAGCAGCTGGAGCCGGTCGTTCTGCTCCAGCGCCTGGAAGTCGTCGCGGATCTCGGCGAGCGCGCCCGTCAGTTCGGCCATACTCCAAGCGTACGTCCGATCGGATGCGCGTTCAGCGCGCGGGGACCTCGCCCGGCTCGCTGCCGGTCGCGATCGGGACCCGGACGGCCGAGCCCCACTCGGTCCACGAGCCGTCGTAGTTCTTGACGTTCTCGAAGCCAAGCAGGTGGGTGAGGACGAACCAGGTGTGGCTGGAGCGCTCGCCGATGCGGCAGTAGGCGATGATGTCGTCGCCGGGCTTCAGCCCAGCGCCGTCGAGGTAGACCTGCTCGAGCTCGGCACGCCGCTTGAAGGTCGCATCCGGAGCCGCCGCCTTGGCCCACGGCACCGACTGGGCCGACGGGATGTGGCCGGCGCGCAAGGCGCCCTCGGTCGGGTAGCCGGGGATCTCGGTGCGCTCTCCGCTGTACTCCTCCGGCGAGCGCACGTCGATCAGGGGCTGCCCGAGGTGGGCGAGCACGTCGTCCTTGAAGGCGCGGACCACGGTGTCGTCCCGCTCGACCACGGGGTACTCGGCGGGCACCACGGCCGGAGCGTCCCGCGTGAGGTCGCGCCCCTCGGCGATCCACTTGTCGCGGCCGCCATCGAGCAGGCGCACATCTTCGTGACCGAACAGGGTGAACACCCAGAGGGCGTAGGCCGCCCACCAGTTGTTCTTGTCGCCGTAGATGACGACCGTGGTGTCGCGGGAGATGCCCTTGGAGCCGAGGAGCTCGGCGAAGCGCTCACTGCTCACGTAGTCCCGGATCACCGGGTCGTTGAGGTCGGTGTGCCAGTCGATCTTCACCGATCCGGGGATGTGCCCCGTCTCGTAGAGGAGCACATCCTCGTCGGACTCGACCACCACGAGTCCCGGTTCGCCCAGGTGCGCCGCCAGCCACTCGGTGCTCACCAGACGCTCGGGGTGCGCGTAGCCGGTGAACTCGGGCGACGGGTCGGTCTCGATGGTCATGCTGATGTGCCTCCAGGTCGGTGCGGTCGTACCAGGCTTCGTCGAGATGGCGGGCGCTAGGCTGGGAGGCCTGCGACAGCCGCGAATCTCGGCAAGCGCGAATCTACTTACAGCGTATGCGGCCCGGAACGGCCACGGTAAGACTTCGACACAAAGGTGCACACCCCGCAATGACCCTCGAACAGACCGGCGCCCTCCCCCGGCTCGCCGACCGTTCCCCCCAGATCACGGGCGCAGAGATCGCCGCGAGCCTGGTGCCACCGTCGCAGTTCGAGCACGCGACCTTCGAGTCGTACCGGCCGGACACCGACTACCCCTCGCAGGCGGAGGCCGTCGCGACGCTCAAGCTGTTCGCGAAGACCTGGGAGCCGCAGCGCCCGGCCGGTCTGTTCAGCCGCAGCCGCAAGAAGGTGGATGCGATGAAGCCGGGCGTGTACCTCGACGGCGGCTTCGGCGTCGGCAAGACGCACCTCCTGGCGGCTCTCTGGCGTGAAGCCCCTGGCCGCAAGTACTTCGGCACCTTCATCGAGTACACGGCGCTGGTGGGGGCGCTCGGCTATGCGGGCGCGGTCGAGCTGCTGCGCGGTTCCACGCTGATCTGCATCGACGAATTCGAACTCGACGACCCGGGCGACACCATGATGATGACCCGGATGCTCGGCGAGCTCGTCGCCTCCGGCACCCGCATCGCCGCGACCAGCAACACGCCGCCGAACGCACTCGGCGAGGGCCGCTTCGCCGCGAGCGACTTCCTGCGCGAGATCCAGTCGCTGTCGGGCAATTTCCAGACCCTCCGGATCGACGGGCTCGACTACCGTCGTCGCGACACCACCGGCAGCGCGATCACCGTCGAGCCGGACGCGTACGAGCGCATTGTGGCGATCATCGCGGGCCGCGGCGAGGCGGTCACGAGCGACAGCTTCCAGGACCTCATCGCCCACCTGGCGACCGTGCACCCCTCGCGCTACATCAAGATGCTCGACGGCGTGGATGTGATCGGCCTCACCGGCGTGGAGGTGCTGCACGACCAGATGGCCGCGTTGCGCCTGGTGGCGTTCATCGACCGCGTCTACGACGCCGAGATCCCCATCATCCAGACCGGTGTGCCGCTGAGCGACGTCTTCGACGACGACATGCTGGGCGGCGGGTACCGCAAGAAGTACCTGCGCTCGACCTCCCGCATGATCGCCCTCACTGCGGGCGAGCTGCCTCCTCACGACGAGTAGCGTCCGTCTCTCCGGGCCTGGCTAATGAAGGAGATCGGGCGCCGAATCTCCTTCGATAGGCAGTCCAGCAGGAGATTCGGACCTCAGACGGCCGGATCTCCGACGGAAGCGGCGGGATCTCCGACGGAAGCGGCCGCGGGGATGTGCTCGGCCAGCCAGCCCGAGATCGCCGACGTCCACTTCGCCTCGTCGTAGTTCCACAGCTTGGTGTGGAGGGCCACGTCGAACAGGACAAGCGTGACGATGTCGCTGCGGGCCGCGGCGAGCGCGCGCGAGCCGGTCGCGGGCACGAAGGCGTCGGCGTCGCTGTGCAGGATGAGCATGGGCAGGCTGAGCTCCGAGGCGCGGGCGACGAAGTCCATGCTGCGCAGGTCGATCGGGGCGCTCTGACCCGTGATCGGGCCGCTCCACTCGGACTCGATGAGCCGCAGAGCGCCGCGGGTCATCACATCCGGGAGCCGCAGGAGGTTGCCCTGATACTCCAGGGTGTCGACCCAGTCGATCACGGGCGACTCCAGAACGATGCCGGTCACGTGCTCCAGCGCGTGCGACCGCGTGATCGTCTGCAGCACCACAGCGCCGCCCATGGACCAGCCCATCAGGACGATCGACCGCGCGCCGTGCTCGACCGCGTATTCGATGGCGGCCTCGATGTCGCGCCACTCCGTCCCGCCCAGCCCGTAGCGCCGGTCGACGCTCTCGGGCGCATCTCCGTCGTTGCGGTATGAGGCGAGCAGTGAGGTGAAGCCGGCGTCGTGGAAGGTCCGGACGGCACGCAGGCCCTCCTGCCGGGAGGCGCCCCAGCCGTGCACCTGGATCACCCAGCGACCTGGGTCGACGTCGTCCGGGGCGGGGAAGATCCAGGCGGGCGCCTGACCGAGGTCGGTCATGATGTCGACGCTCGTCACGGGCAGCCCGAGCTCCTCCGGCTGGAGGTAGTAGTAGCCGCTGATGCGTGCGCGGCCGGGGCGCAGCTCACCGAACTCGACGCGTTCGAGTTCGCGGGTGACCGTCCCGTCGCCGCGTTCGATCAGGCCGCCGACCTTCGCGAAACTGGACTCGCTCCCCCACCAGAGGCCGAACCGGCCGGGCATCGATGCGTCGGGCGTCGCGCGCAGGGTCACCGTGCCGAGCGCCTCGTCGAACGACCGGATGGTCTGGTTCTGCGGGCGGCGCCGCACCGGGGTGATGACCGTCCGCGCCACCCGTGTGGTCGCCCACGCCGCACCCGCCGCGGTGGCCAGGACGAGTCCGCCCGCGACGATCGCCGCCGTGCCGAGTGCCTTGCCGAATGCCGATCCCGTGCCGCTTGCCGCCATAGTGTGCAGCGTACCTGCGGCCGGGCGCGCGCGCTCGCGCGTCCTCAGGACTTCCCCAGGCGGCGTGCCGTACTGACAGGAGCCCGCAAAGGCTTCTAATGTTCGAAGGGTGCCGACACCGACATCCCCACCGCAGCATCCGGCGGAGTTCGCCACGGCGCTGCAGTCCATTCGAGCCGCAGTGTCGCGTCCGGAACTCGTGATCGAGGAGATCCCCGCGCCCGCGCAGCTCGCGCCGTACTCGATCGCCCTCGCCGCCGATGTGCGACCCTCGCGGCACGGGAGCGATTCGGATCTCGGCACCGGCCGCTTCATCCTGCTCTACGACCCCGACGAGCCGGAGGCCTGGGGCGGACCGTTCCGTATCGTGTGCTTCGCCCAGGCGCCGCTGGAGACCGACATCGGGCTCGACCCGTTCCTCGCCGATGTGGCCTGGTCCTGGCTGGTGGATGCGCTGGATGCGCGGCACGCGCGCTACACGGCCGCGAGCGGAACGGCCACAAAGATCATCTCGACCGGCTTCGGCGAGCTGGCGGCCCAGGGCGACGGCTCGCAGATCGAGCTGCGTGCATCCTGGAGCCCGCTGGAGTCCGACGTCTCGGCACATGTCGAGGGCTGGGGCGAACTGCTCTGCATGCTGGCAGGGCTGCCCCCGACCGGCGAGGGGGTCAGTCTGCTGAGCGCGCGGACGGCCACGCCGAGAAGGACACCGCGTGGCTGAACGTACGGTCATCGACACCCGCGCCGACTATCTGGCGGCTGTCGATCGCATCGCGGCCGGCGAAGGCCCGGTCGCGGTGGACGCGGAGCGGGCCAGCGGGTTCCGCTACTCGCAGCGCGCGTACCTGATCCAGGTGTTCCGCCGGGGTGCCGGCACCTTCCTGTTCGACCCGCCCGCGGTGGGGCGGTTCGACGAGCTGAACGACGCCATCCACGACGACGAATGGGTGCTGCACGCCGCGACACAGGACCTGACGTGCCTACGCGAAGTGGGGCTCGACCCCTCGATCATCTTCGACACCGAGCTCGCCGCTCGTCTGCTCGGCCTGCCCCGGGTCGGACTGGGGACGGTCGTGGAGGAGCTCCTCGGCATCCACTTGGCGAAGGAGCACAGCGCGGCCGACTGGTCGACGCGTCCCCTCCCGGAGTCGTGGCTGAACTATGCGGCACTGGATGTGGAACTCCTGCCGGATCTGCGCGACTCGATCGCAGCCCTGCTCGACGAAGCCGGGAAGATCGACATCGCTCGGCAGGAGTTCGCGGATGAGCTGGTGCGCGAGCTGACCCCCGTCCGGGCCGAACCGTGGCGGCGCCTGTCGGGCGTCCACTCCATCCGCGGCCTGCGCAACCTCGCCGTCGCCCGCGAGCTCTGGCTGGCCCGGGATGCGCTGGCACGCGAGATCGACACGGCGCCGGGGCGACTGGTGCCCGACGCATCCCTGACCGCCGCCGCGAAGGCGATGCCCGAGAGCAAGCGGGCCCTCGCCGCGCTCCGGGAGTTCACCGGCCGCGCCAGCCGGACGGAGATCGACCGGTGGTGGGCGGCCATCGAAGCCGGCCGCACGACCGACGATCTCCCCGTCATGCGCGCCAACGGCGACAGCCTGCCCCCGCCGCGTGCCTGGTCGGACCGGAACCCGGAAGCGGACGCCCGCCTGAAGGCCGCGCGAACGGCGCTGACGACGGTCTCGGAGGAGCGCTCCATCCCACTGGAGAACCTGCTCACGCCCGAGACGCTGCGGCGGGTCGCCTGGACCCCGCCCGCCGAGGTCACCCCCGAAGCGGTCGGCGAGGCGCTCGCGCAGCACGGCGCGCGGCCCTGGCAGGTTGCCGCTACCTCACAGGTGATCGCCCAGGCGTTTGTGGAAAGTACCCAAAACGCCGACGAGGGGTCCGAACCCGCTTCGTAGGAAGGATCAAACGATTCTTTTCGTGCACAGCGGTGTACCTAGGATCGTTTCCGACCTTGATTTGGGAGGCACTGTGGCCGAGAAGAACGAAGTCGTGTTCGTCGACGGAGTCCGCACTCCGTTCGGGCGGGCCGGCGAAAAAGGGCAGTACTGGAACACCCGCGCGGACGACCTCGTCGTGAAAGCGATGATCGGACTCCTGGAGCGGAATCCCGAGGTGCCCAAGGACCGGATCGACGATGTCGCCATCGCCGCGACCACCCAGCAGGGCGACCAGGGACTGACCCTGGGCCGCACCGCGGCGCTGCTCGCCGGACTGCCGAAGTCGGTGCCCGGGTTCGCCATCGACCGGATGTGCGCGGGCGCCATGACCAGCGTCACCACCCTCGGCTCCGGCGTCGCGTTCGGGGCGTACGACCTCGTGATCGCCGGCGGTGTGGAGCACATGGGTCGGCACCCCATGGGCTTCGGCGCCGACCCGAACCCGCGGTTCCTGTCGGAGAAGATGGTCGCCGAGGACGCCCTGAACATGGGCATGACGGCCGAGCGCATCCACGACCGCTTCCCCGCGCTCACCAAGGAGCGTTCGGACCGGTTCGCGATGCGCAGCCAGCACAAGCTGGCCGCCGCCTACGAGGCCGGGAAGATCCAGCCCGACCTCGTGCCGGTCGCGATCCGCTCGGAGTCGGGCTGGGGCCTCGCCACGCAGGATGAGGGGATGCGCCCGCAGACCACCATGGAGGGTCTCGCCACGCTGAAGACGCCGTTCCGTCCTCACGGGCGCGTCACCGCAGGCAACTCGTCGCCGCTGACCGACGGCGCCACCGCCTCCCTTCTCGCGTCGCACGACGCCGTGAAAGAGCTCGGCCTGACGCCGAAGATGCGCATGGTGAGCTTCGCGTTCGCGGGCGTCGAGCCGGAGATCATGGGCCTCGGCCCTGTCCCCTCGACCGAGAAGGCGCTCCGCAAGGCCGGTCTGACCATCGACGACATCGGGCTGTTCGAGCTGAACGAGGCGTTCGCCATCCAGGTGCTCTCGTTCCTCGACCACTTCGGGATCGACGACGAGGACCCGCGTGTCAACCAGTGGGGCGGCGCGATCGCCATCGGCCACCCGCTCGCGGCCAGCGGTGTGCGCCTGATGATCCAGCTCGCCGCCCAGTTCGCGGAGCACCCCGAGGTGCGCTACGGCATCACGGCGATGTGCGTCGGCCTCGGCCAGGGCGGCACCGTCATCTGGGAGAACCCGAACTACGACAAGCGCGCTGCGCGGAAGGGCTGAACCGAACGTGACCGACTACAGCACCATCGACTTCAGTCCCCTCGAGATCGTCGCCGACGACGAGGTGGTAACCCACGCCTTCGTGAAGGATGTGCCGCTCCCGAGCGGCAAAACCCTCGCGCTGGTCACCCTCGACAACGGCCGCGATCACACGCGACCGAACACGCTCGGGCCCGCCACGCTCCTGGAGCTCGGCCGCGTATTCGACGAGCTCACGGCACGAGCGGGCCGCGGCGAGATCGACGCGGTCGCCGTCACCGGCAAGCCGTTCATCCTCGCCGCCGGCGCCGACCTCAGCCGGGTGGGCGACATCCCGAGCATCGAGGTGGCGAAGCTGCTCCCCCAGCTGGGCCACTACGTTCTCGGCAAGCAGGCGACCTTCGGCGTTCCGTCGTTCGTGTTCACCAACGGCCTCGCCCTCGGCGGCGGGGTCGAGATCGGCCTCAACGCCGACTACCGCACCATCGACCGCAATACGGCCGCGTTCGCGCTGCCCGAGGTCTTCCTGGGGCTCATCCCGGGCTGGGGCGGGGCGACCATCCTGCCGAACCTCATCGGTATCGAGAACGCGCTGAAGGTCGTCGTCGAGAACCCGCTCAAGCAGAACCGCATGCTCAAGGCGCAGGAGGCGTTCGACCTCGGGATCGCCGACGCGATCTTCGACTCCGCCAACTTCCTCGAGGACTCACTGCTGTGGGCCGACAAGGTCCTCACGGGCGCGGTCGTCGTGAAGCGCCCGAACGAGCCGGGCAAGATCGAGCGGATGGTCAAGTGGGACGCGGCCATCGGCATCGCCCGCAAGATGCTGGAGTCGCGCATCGGCACCGTCCCGAAGTCGCCGTACAAGGCGCTCGACCTGCTGAAGGCCGCGAAGTCGAACGACCGCGCCGCCGGATTCGAGCTGGAGGACGACGCGCTCGCCGAGCTGATCTCCGGCGACCAGTTCCAGGCGAGCATCTACGCCTTCAACCTCGTGCAGAAGCGGGCCAAGCGGCCGGCCGGCGCTCCGGACCGGAAGCTGGCCAAGAAGGTCACCAAGATCGGCGTGATCGGCGCCGGTTACATGGCCAGCCAGTTCGCGCTCCTGTTCGTCCGCCGTCTTCGGGTGCCCGTGGTCATCACCGACCTCGACCAGGCGCACGTCGACAAGGGCGTCGCATACATCCACGACGAGATCGGCAAGCTCCAGGAGAAGGGCCGCATCTCGCCGGACGAGGCGAACCGGCTGCGTGCGCTCGTCACCGGCACGACCGACAAGGCCGACTTCGCGGACTGCGATTGGGTCATCGAGGCCGTGTTCGAGGAGCTCGGCGTGAAGCAGGACGTCTTCGAGCAGGTGGAGCAGTTCATCTCCGACGAGGCTGTGCTGGCGACCAACACCTCCTCTCTCTCGGTGGAGCAGATCGGCGCGAAGCTGAAGCACCCGGAGCGTCTGGTGGGCTTCCATTTCTTCACCCCGGTGGCCGTGATGCCGCTGATCGAGGTGGTCAACACCCCGCAGACCGACGAGGCGACGCTGTCCACCGCCATGGTGACCGCGGCGGCGCTCAAGAAGAACGCCGTCATCACCGCCGACACCCCCGGGTTCGTCGTCAACCGGGTCCTCGCGAAGATCCTCGGCGATGCGATGCACGCGGTCGACGACGGAACCCCCTTCGACGTCGTCGACGAGGCCATCGCGCCGCTGGGCCTCCCGATGGCGCCGTCGGCCCTGCTCGACCTGGTCGGGCTGAAGGTCGGCGCGCACGTGCTCGACACCCACCACGCGGCCTTCCCCGACCGGTTCTACCGCTCGGAGAACCTCCACAAGCTGGCCGAGTACGGCACGCTGCTGGAGAAGGACGCGAAGGGCAAGGTGAAGGGCCTCGACAAGGGTGCGGCGAAGATCCTGTCCGGCGGCAAGAGCCCGTGGACGAAGGAGCAGATCCTCCGCACGCTGGAGGACGGCCTGGCCGACGAGATCCACCGCATGCTGGTCGACGACCACGTCGTCGAGGCGCCGGAGGACATCGACCTGTGCATGATCCTGGGCGCGGGCTTCCCGTTCCAGATGGGCGGCATCACCCCGTACCTCGACCGGGTCGGCGCCTCGGAGCGCGTGTTCGGCGACACCTTCCACCACCCGCCCGTGAAGGGCGTCGCGTAACGCCGTCATCCATGGGACGCAACACGCCGTTATCCACTTCGGATAACGGCGTGTTGCGTCCCACAGATCGTGGGGTCAGCGGTTGACCGTGGACATGTCCGGGTAGCGGTCTCCGACGGGGGCCGCGACTGCGTCCAGGCGGGCGAGCTGTTCGGGGGTTAGCTGCAGGTCGGCGGCAGCGACGTTCTGCTCCAGATTCTCCACCTTCGTGGTGCCCGGGATGGGCGCGATGTCGTCGCCCTTGGACAGCAGCCACGCGAGTGCCACCTGGCCGGGCTTCGCGCCGACTTCGCGGGCCACCTCGTCCACCTGCTCCACGATCCGGATGTTGGCCTCCAGGTTGTCGCCCTCGAAGCGGGGGTTGAACCGGCGGAAGTCGTCGTCCGACAGGTCGTCGAGCGAGCGGATGGTTCCGGTCAGGAACCCACGGCCGAGCGGCGAGTAGGGGACGAAGCCGATGCCGAGCTCACGCACGGTCGGCAGCACCTCGGCCTCCGGGTCGCGCGTCCACAGCGAGTACTCCGTCTGGATGGCGGTCACCGGGTGGACGGCGTTGGCGCGGCGGATCGTCGCGGGCGCCGCCTCCGACAAGCCGTAGTGCAGGATCTTGCCCTCGTCGATCAGCTCCTTCAGCGCGCCGACGGTGTCCTCGATCGGTGTGTTCGGGTCCATCCGGTGCTGGTAGTAGAGGTCGATGCGGTCGGTGTTCAACCTGCGCAACGAGCCCTCGACCGCGAGCCGCACGTTCTCGGGTGAGCCGTCCAGTCCCCGCTCGCCACTCGTGCGGTGCAGGATGTTGCCGAACTTCGTCGCGATGACGACCCGATCGCGGCGGCCGTCGGCGAACGCCTTCGCCAGCAGCTCCTCGTTCGTGTACGGGCCGTAGATCTCGGCGGTGTCGAAGAACGTGACGCCCAGCTCCATCGCCCGGTGGATGGTGCGGATCGAGCCTGCCTCGTCTTTGCCCGCTCCCGTGTAGAACGCGGACATCCCCATGCAGCCCAGGCCCAGCTGCGAGACCTCGAGCTTCTCGGTTCCTAATGCGATCGTCTTCATGCGTCGTTCCCTTCCGCGACCTG
Organism: Leifsonia sp. T36S-04; assembly: GCF_042465655.1. Classification (GTDB taxonomy): domain Bacteria; phylum Actinomycetota; class Actinomycetes; order Actinomycetales; family Microbacteriaceae; genus Leifsonia. Next base: position 1,253,420 of record NZ_CP146286.1, on the reverse strand, counting down.
GCCGACGCTCTGCCGGTACAGGTCGATCTTGTAGTCGATGGCCGCCAGGCTCGCCGTCATCTCCTCCAGCTGCCGCACAACGGCCATCCGGTGCAGCAGGAGCAGCTCCAGCCGCTCCGCCTGCGTGCCGTCTCCGCTCCGCGCGAGCACTACGTACTCGCGCATCGTCGCGATCGGCATGGCCGTCGAGCGCAGCTTCGTGAGAAACGTCACCCATCCCACGTCCGCCTCGCTGTACCGCCGATGGGTGGAGGAGGCGCGGCCGACCGGGGACAGCATCAGCCCCTCGCGCTCGTAGTAGCGCAGGGTGTGGGTGGTGAGCCCGGTCCGCTCGGCGACGTCGGAGATCGACATCGCCGTCCGTGTGTCGGTCATACCGCCACGATAGAACTTAGAGTGCGCTCCAAGTCAACCGCGCTCCCCGATCTGCACATGTGCGCCACATCGCGGTTATCGCGCGGTCATAACGACGATTTGGCACAAATCGCGGAAGAGGAGGGGGGCAGGTCAGGCGCCGCGCTTCTTGGCGGGGGCGGTCTCGTCGGCCGCCGCATCGTCCGGGAGGGGGCGCGCGATCGGGACGCGGCTGCCGAGCACCTGGGCGACGAGATCGCGCGCGATCTTCTGCGGGGTGAGCCCTGCGTCCTCGAGGATCTGGTCGCGCGAGGCGTGGTCGATGAACGCGTCCGGCAGCCCCAGCTCGTCGACGGCCGTGTCGATGCCGGCCTCGCGGAGGTCCTGGCGCACCCGCGTGCCGATGCCGCCGACCCGGATGCCGTCCTCGATCGTCACGACGATGCGGTGCTCCGCCGCCAGCGCGAGGATGCTCTTCGGCACCGGGACGACCCACCGCGGGTCGACGACGGTCGCGCCGATCCCCTGCGCGGCCAGCCGGTCGGCGACCTTGAGCCCGAGGTCGGCCATCGGGCCCACGGTGACCAGCAGGACGTCCTTGCGGTCGCCCTCCCGAAGCACGTCCACGCCGTCATCGAGACGCCGCAGCGCGTCGATGTCGGGCTGGACCGATCCCTTCGGGAAGCGCAGCACGGTCGGGGCGTCCTCGACGGCCACGGCCTCCGCCAGCTCCTCGCGGAAGCGGGTGCCGTCACGAGGCGCTGCCAGGCGGATGTTCGGGACGACCTGCAGGATGGCGAGGTCCCAGATCCCGTGATGGCTGGGTCCATCGGGCCCGGTGACGCCCGCGCGGTCGAGCACGAAGGTCACGCCCGCCCGGTGCAGGCCGACGTCCATCAGCACCTGATCGAAGGCCCGATTCATGAAGGTGGCGTAGATGGCGACGACAGGATGCAGCCCGCCGTACGCGAGACCGGCCGCGCTGGTCGCGGCGTGCTGTTCGGCGATGCCCACGTCGTGCACCCGCTCGGGGAAGCGCTCGGCGAACTTGTGGAGTCCCGTCGGCCGGAGCATGGCGGCAGTGATGCCGACGATCTTCGGGTTCTTCTCCGCCAGGCGGAGGATCTCGTCGGCGAAGACGCCCGTCCACGACGGCTTGCTCGACCCCTCCATCGGCTCGCCGGTCTCCGGGTCGATCTGGCCGACGGAGTGGAACTGGTCGGCGGCGTCGCGCAGGGCCGGCTCGTAGCCGCGGCCCTTCTGCGTGATCGCGTGGACGATGACGGGAGCCCCGTAGTTCTTCGCCTGGCGGAGCGCCTCCTCCATCGCCTCGACGTCATGGCCGTGGATCGGACCGATGTACTTGATGTCGAGGTTCGAATACAGCGCTTCGGTGTTCGAGAACCGGCTCAGGAAGCCGTGCAGCCCGCCGCGTACACCGCGGTAGAAGGAGCGGCCCGGCGTGCCGAGCTTGTCGAACGCTCGCCGCGAGGTCAGGTACAGGCTGCGGTAGCTCTTCCGCGTCCGCACCGTGTTGAGGAACCGCGCCATGCCGCCGATCGTCGGGGCGTACGAGCGCCCGTTGTCGTTGACGACGATGATCAGCTTGCGATTGTTGTCGTCGGAGATGTTGTTGAGCGCCTCCCACGTCATCCCGCCGGTGAGCGCGCCGTCGCCGACGACCGCGATCACGTGACGGTCCTTCTGCCCGGTCAGCTCGAACGCGCGCGAGATGCCGTCCGCCCACGAGAGCGAGGAGGACGCGTGCGAGCTCTCGACGATGTCGTGCTCCGACTCGGATCGCTGCGGGTAGCCCGCCATGCCGCCGCGCTGCCGCAGCTGCGAGAAGTCCTGCCGACCCGTCAGCAGCTTGTGCACGTACGACTGGTGCCCGGTGTCGAACACAACGGCATCCTGTGGCGAGTGGAAAACCCGGTGGATGGCGATGGTCGTCTCGACCACGCCGAGGTTCGGCCCGAGGTGGCCGCCGGTCTTCGACACGTTGGCGACCAGGAAGGCCCGCACTTCGGCGGCGAGTTGGACGAGCTCCCCGTCCGTCAGCCGGTCGAGGTCGCGGGGACCGTGGATGGTCTCGAGGATGCCCATGGATTCGAGTCTAGGCGCGTCCATATCAAGAGAGGCTCGGAACGGGCAGTTGACCGGTCATCGTCCGCAATCGCTGTGCGTTAAACACAGCGGCCCGGGCGAACCCGGGCCGATGAGAGCGTGACGTCGTTAGTACTGCCGACGCCGTTGACCCGAGCTTACTACGCTCGCAGCAATGACGGCTGGTTCGTCGAACACGAGCCACTGTCGGCCGCGCTCGACGACTTCTACGCCGCCTGGCCCGAGTTTCGGCGCACGAACTGAGCCCCCGGCCACCGTATATACGGTGACCGAGGGCTCGGGTTCTGGAGCGCTTAGACGAGGCTCCGCAGGACGTACTGCAGGATGCCGCCGTTGCGGTAGTAGTCCGCCTCACCGGGGGTGTCGATGCGGACGATCGCGTCGAACTCGACGGTCTGCTTGCCCGCGGGCGAGTGCTCGCTCGGCTCCGCCACGACATGCACCGTCTTCGGCGTGGTGCCCTCGTTGAGCTGCGCGAGGCCGGTGATCGAGAACACCTCGGTGCCGTCCAACCCGAGCGAGTCGGCCGACTCGCCCGCCGGGAACTGCAGTGGGACGACGCCCATGCCGATCAGGTTCGAGCGGTGGATGCGCTCGAAGCTCTCGGTGATGACCGCACGGACGCCGAGAAGGCTGGTGCCCTTCGCCGCCCAGTCGCGGGACGAGCCGGAGCCGTACTCCTTGCCGCCCAGGATGACGAGCGGGGTGCCCTGCGCCTGGTAGTGCTGCGACGCGTCGTAGATGAAGGCCTGTGGCGCGTCGGGCTGGGTGAAGTCGCGGGTGTACCCGCCCTCCACGCCGTCCAGAAGCTGGTTCCTGAGGCGGATGTTGGCGAACGTTCCGCGGATCATCACCTCGTGGTTGCCACGGCGCGAGCCGTACGAGTTGAAGTCCTTGCGGTCGATGCCGTGCTCGGTCAGGTACTGACCGGCCGGACTGTCCGCCTTGATCGAACCTGCGGGCGAGATGTGGTCGGTGGTGACCGAGTCGCCGAGCTTGGCGAGAGCGCGTGCACCCGAGATGTCCGTGATCGGGGTCGTCTCGAGCGTCATGCCGTCGAAGTACGGAGGCTTCCGCACGTAGGTCGACTTCTCATCCCACTCGAAGACCGAGCCCGTCGGGGTGGGCAGCGACTTCCAGCGCTCGTCGCCCTCGAAGACCGACGCGTACTGGTGGACGAACATCCCCTCGTTGATCGACGAGTCGATGGTCTGCTGCACCTCGGCGGCGTCGGGCCAGATGTCCTTGAGGAAGACGTCGTTGCCCTCGCTGTCGGTGCCCAGCGCGTCCACCTCGAAGTCGAAGTTCATCGACCCGGCCAGCGCGTAGGCGATGACCAGCGGAGGGCTCGCGAGGTAGTTCATCTTGACGTCGGGGTTGATCCGGCCCTCGAAGTTGCGGTTGCCCGAGAGCACCGCGGTGACGGCGAGGTCGTTCTGGTTGACCGCCTCGGAGATCTCGTCGAGCAGCGGACCGGAGTTGCCGATGCACGTCGTGCAGCCGTAGCCGACCGTGTAGAAGCCGAGCGCCTCCAGGTCTTTCGTCAGGCCGGCCTTCTCGTAGTAGTCGGTGACGACCTTGGATCCGGGTGCCAGCGTGGTCTTGACCCACGGCTTGGCCTTCAGGCCCTTCTGCGCCGCGTTCCGGGCCAGGAGGCCGGCGGCGAGCATGACCGACGGGTTGGACGTGTTCGTGCACGACGTGATCGCGGCGATCGCGACGGCGCCGTGGTCGAGGACGAAGTCCTGGCCGCTCTCTTTGATCGTCACCGGCGTGGGGCTGGAAGCCACCTTGGGAGCGTGGCTGTGGTGGGTGTGGACGTGGATGCTGCGGTCGTCCTCCGGCTGCAGCTCGCCCGGGTCGGACGCCGGGAAGGACTCGGAGATGGTCAGGTCGACCAGGTCGTGCGAGACGTCGGCGTAGTCGACGAGGTCCTTCTCGAACTGCTGCTTGGCGTGGTCGAGCTCGATGCGGTCCTGCGGGCGCTTCGGGCCGGCGATGGACGGGACGACCGTGGAGAGGTCGAGCTCGAGGTACTCGCTGAAGGCCGGCTCGACCGACGGGTCGTGCCACAGGCTCTGCGCCTTGGAGTACTCCTCGACCAGCTGGACCTGCTCCTCGCTGCGACCGGTAAGGCGCAGGTAGTCGAGCGTGACCTCGTCGACGGGGAACATGGCTGCGGTCGAGCCGAACTCGGGGCTCATGTTTCCGATCGTGGCGCGGTTCGCGAGGGGAACCTCGGCGACTCCGGCACCGTAGAACTCGACGAACTTGCCGACCACGCCGTGCTTGCGCAGCATCTGCGTGATCGTGAGCACGACGTCGGTGGCGGTCACACCGGTCGGGATGGCGCCGGTCAGCTTGAAGCCGACGACCTTGGGGATGAGCATGGAGACCGGCTGGCCTAGCATGGCCGCCTCGGCCTCGATGCCGCCGACGCCCCAGCCGAGCACGCCCAGGCCGTTGACCATGGTGGTGTGCGAGTCGGTGCCGACGCAGGTGTCGGGGTAGGCGAGCAGTTCCCCACCGATCTCGCGCGTCATGGTGACGCGCGCGAGGTACTCGATGTTCACCTGGTGGACGATGCCGGTTCCCGGCGGGACGACCTTGAAGTCGTCGAACGCGGTCTGGCCCCAGCGCAGGAACTGGTACCGCTCACCGTTGCGCTCGTACTCGAGGTCGGTGTTGCGCTCGAGCGCGTCCGGCTGACCGAACAGGTCCGCGATGACGGAGTGGTCGATGACCATCTCGGCCGGTGCCAGCGGGTTGATCTTCTGCGGGTCTCCGCCGAGTGCCGAGACGGCCTCACGCATCGTGGCGAGGTCGACGATGCAGGGGACGCCGGTGAAGTCCTGCATGATCACGCGCGCCGGCGTGAACTGGATCTCGGTGTTCGGCTCGGCCTTCGGGTCCCAGCTTCCGAGCGCACGGATGTGGTCGGCGGTGATGTTCGCGCCGTCCTCCGTGCGGAGCAGGTTCTCGAGCAGCACCTTGAGGCTGAACGGCAGCCGCTGGTACCCGTCCACCTGGTCGATCGCGAAGATCGTGTAGTCCCGCGACCCGACGGTCAGCGTCTTCTTCGCGCCGAAACTGTTCGTTGCCGTCACAATGCCCTCTCCTTCATCGGCAGGCGATGATCACGCACGCCTCGTCCATCTTCGTCGTCCGTCGAAGCGCCTTTCCAGCAAGGTAAGCCTAAATCGTCAGTGCCGGAAAGTATCTTGACGTCGAGATAAATCTACCACGGTCACAACCGGTCGAACACCAGCCCGCGCCGTCGGGCGAAGCGGTAGAACAGCTCGATGCCTCCGGCTCCCACCGCCCCGACGGCGACACCCCACGCGAGGGCGGCATCGAGCTGCAGGTGCATCTCGAAGAACGACGACGTGAACGGGATAACGCAGACGAGGATAAAGGCGGCCGCGACCGCGGCGAGGAGCAGCCATCGGATGCCGGTGAGCGGCCGGGTGAGCACGCACAGGATCCACAGCGAGACGCAGAACAGAGCAACGGTCGTCACGCTGCGCGCCTCGTGGAGCGGCAGGCTGCGGTACAGCGGGGCGTAGGCGACGATCGCGGTCACGCCCGCGATGAGACCGGTCGGGATGGAGTACCTGAGCACCCGGCCGAGCACCCCCGGCGTGTAGATGCGTTTGTTGGGAGCGAGGGCCAGGAAGAAGGCTGGGATGCCGATGGCGAGGGAGGACACGAGGGTCAGCTGCCGCGGCAGGAACGGGAATGGCCACAACACCACCGCACTGACCAGGGCGAGCAGAATGCCGTAGGTCGTCTTGGCCAGGAAGATGTTGGACACGCGCTCGACGTTGGCGATCACGCGGCGACCCGAAGCCAGCACATCCGGCAGCCGGTCGAACCGGTCGTCGAGCAGGACGACGCGCGAGACGGCCTTGGTCGCGGCGGTGCCCGTCCCCATTGCGATGCCGAGGTCGGAGTCCTTCACCGCCATGGCGTCGTTGACGCCGTCGCCGGTCATCGCGACGGTCCGCCCGCTCTCCTTGAGGATGCGAACAGCAGCGCGCTTCTGGTCCGGGCTCACGCGTCCGAGCACTCCGGCCGTCTTCAGCGCTTCGGCGAGCGCCTCATCGGACGTCAGCGTGGAGGCGTCGACCGTCTCCCCCTCCAGCTGCAGCTCCCGTGCGATGGCCGCGACCGTCACCGGGTTGTCGCCGGACATCACGACGACGCGGACGGCCTGCTGGCGGAAGTACTCGAGGGTGTCCCGGGCCTCCGGTCGCACGGTCTCGGCCAAGAGGACGAGGAGCGCCGGCTCGACGCGGGTTCCCGCCAGGGGGATGTGCACACCTTCCGGCAGCGGGTCCAAGGCCCGCGCGAGTGCCAGGGTGCGCAGACCGGTCGCGGCCAGCTCCGTCGCCCGGGCCAGCGCCTCGGGATGCGCCTCCAGCACCCGCTCGGGGGCGCCCAGCACCCACGAGCTCGAGGCCTCGTCGACGCTCATGATGAGGGCGCTGTACTTCGTCGCCGAGCTGAACGGGATGCGCCGGCTCACCCGGAATCGGTCGCTGCGGAACCGCGAGCCCAGGATGCCGGACGTCGCGTTTCCTGCTTCGTCGGACCCGAACGCGGCGAGCGCGATCTCCGCCAGCCCGTCGTTTGCGTCCCCCACCCACTCCGTACCGTGCAGCGAGAGCTCACCGGTGGTGAGCGTGCCCGTCTTGTCGAGGCACAGGACGTCGACGCGTGCCAGCACCTCCACCGCGGCCAGCTCTTGCACGAGCACCTTGCGGGTCGCCAGCTGGATCGCCGCCACGCCGAACGCGAGACTCGTGAGCAGCACGAGACCTTCGGGGATCATGCCGACGACGGCGGCGACCGCATCGAGCAGGGCACGTCGCCACCGGTCGTCGACGAACACCTCGGTGAACCCGCCGTACGTCAGCACCCGCCCGATGAGCGTGATCAGGATGAGCGGCCCGAGCACCCAGGACAGGTAGACGAGGATGCGGTTCGTCGCTTCGCGCAGCTCCGACCGCACCAGCGAGTGCTTGCGGATCTCGCTGGTCAGCCGGCTCGCGTAGGAGTCGGCGCCGACGGCGGTCACTGCGGCCTGGCCGGTGCCCGTGACGACGTGCGAGCCCGAGAGGAGCGACGCTCCGTCGTCCTTGAACACGGGATCGGACTCGCCGGTCAGCATCGACTCATCGAGCGACAGCCCGGTGCTCTGCACCACGACAGCGTCGGCGGGCACCTGATCCCCCGGACGCAGCACGAGCAGGTCGTCGAGGACGACGTCTTCGAGCGCCACCGTCACGACCTCGCCGTCACGGCGCACACGGCTGTGCGGCGCCGCCAGGAGGGCCGCACGATCGAGGACGCGCTTCGCCCGGTACTCCTGCACGATGCCGATCAGCGCATTGACGATGACGATGCCGAAGAAGAACCCGTCGCGCAGGTCGCCCAGCAGGACGACCACGACGAAGCAGGCGGTGAGGATGCCGTTGAACAGCGTGAAGATGTTCTCGCGGAGGATGTCGCCGAGGGACCGCGAGCTGGGCTGGGTCTGCGTGTTGACCCGCCCGTCCGCCACGCGCTGGGCGACCTGGGCAGCGGTCAGCCCCTCGCGTGTCCCCGCCTCCAGCATGCGTTCCCCTCCGTCGCGCCGGTACTGCTTCTACTTTTCAGACGCGGATGGGCGCTGATTCGTGACGGGTTTCTGCGGGAACTGTCCCTTGACCACGAACCACGTCACGAGCAGCAGCGGCGCGTAGAGCGGAACGCCCATCAGCAGCTTGGTGAGCGCCAGAGCGCTCGTCGCCGCGTCCGTGTGCGCGAGGTAGAGCGGCACCTGCACCACCAGCCGGGCAGCGAAGAGCAGGAACCAGAAGAACGTGAGCGCCTGCATCACGCGGAACTTCCGCTTGTCGCGTCGCCAGGCGACGCCGTCGCCCATGAGGTACCCGGCCGCCAGCCCGATGATCGGCCAGCGCACGAGCATCGAGATCAGGATGCCCGCGGCGTAGGCCGCGTTCGTCCAGATGCCGAGGAGGAAGTTGTCCTCCCCACGGCCCGTGATCAGCGCGAGGATCGCCGAGATGCCGACGCCGATCAGCCCCGCCAGCGCCTGGGTGACCGGCGTCTTCCCTACGATCCGCGCCACGGTGAAGACGACCGCTACGGCCACCGAGCAGCCGATGGACAGCGGAACGTTCTGCGTGAACGTGAAGAGGATGAGGAACACGAGTCCGGGGAGGATGGTCTCGCACAGTCCGCGGACGCCGCCGAGCGCCCCGAGCAGGGCGGCACTCGTCGACGTGTCGTTCTCGGCCAGCTGGCCCAGTCCGGACCGCCGGGCTGCGGCGGCGATGCTGTCGCCGAGTCCCGGCGCGGGCGCACCGGCGTCGGCCGTCGTACCTGGCTCCGCAGGACGCGCGTCCGGCTCGCCCTCCGGACTGTGGTCTTCGCTCATGCTCGCGCCTTACAGAGAGGAGTAGTCGTTCTCGTTGCCGGCGGTCGGCGCGGCCGGCATGCGCAGCGGGATGAGGTCGCGTGGCGGCATCGGAACGGTTCCGCGCACCACGACGATGCTGCGGAACAGGTCTTCGACCAGCGCAGCGGCCTCCGGCTGCACCGCGGCGTCGCCCGCGATGACGCCGCGGAGGAACCAGCGCGGCCCGTCCACCCCGACGAAGCGCGCGACGCGGGTCTCGACTGCGCCGCCCTGCGGAGCGGCGACGGGGATCTCGGCGACCAGCTCGGGACCGAACGCGCCATCGCGTGCGGTCACACGGCCGCCCTGGCGCTGGATCTGGTCCGTGATCTGGTCGCGGATCTCGTGCCACAGTCCACTCGACCGCGGGGCCGCGAACGGCTGCACCTGAAGGGTCGAGTTCGCGTAGTCGAGGCCGACGGCGACGACACGCTGGGACTCCTCCTCGACCTCCAAGCGCAGGTGCAGGCCCTCCCGCGGAAGGATCTTGACTCCGCCCAGGTCGACGTAGGGGCGGACCGGGTTGGCCTCGCTCTCGTCGAGCGGCCCCTCCGTCGCGCGGTCCTCGGGCGCCGACTTCTCGAACTCGGGCGCGTCGCCCGGCTCGAGTTCGGCTCCGTCGTCCCCGCGAGGGGTGTCGCTGATGTCGCTCACGCGTGTTCTCCTGTTTCCGTCACGGTGTATCCCGACGAGCCGAAGCCCGCTGTGCCGCGGTGGCTGTCCGGGAGGGTGTCGACGGGGATGAACCGGGCTCGCGTGACCGGCATGACGATCAGCTGGGCGATCCGGTCGCCGACGGCGATATCGTACGGCATCGACCTGTCGGTGTTGAGGAGGGTGACCTTGATCTCACCGCGATATCCCGCGTCCACTGTGCCCGGTGCGTTGACGATCGTGAGACCGTGCCGCATCGCGAGCCCACTGCGCGGGACGACGAATGCCGCGAAGCCGTCGGGCAGGGCGATGGAGACGCCGGTCGGCATCGTGAACCGCTCCCCCGGCCCCAGCACGACGGCTTCCGCTGCGCACAGGTCGGCGCCGGCGTCGCCCGGGTGCGCGTAGGCGGGAGGGATCGCGGCGATGATCGGGACGTCGACGGTATCGGTCACGTGACGAGGGTAGTGCAGAAGTCTGATCGAATAGGGTCATGGACCTGTATCGAGAGCGGCTCTGGGCGACGCCCTGGCTGTTCGTCTCCACCCTGCTCGTGATCCCCGCGATCATGCTCGTGTTCGCACCGATCAACCTCGCCGTCGGCGTGGTGCTGGCGGTCCTGGTGTATGTCGCGTGGGCCGTGTTCCTGGTGACGACGGCTCCGGTGATCCGGGTGACCGAGCAGGAGCTGGTCGCCGGGCACGCGCGCATCCCGATCGCCCTGGTCGGGGAGCCGACCGCGTACCGCGGCGAGGACGCGACGCTGGAGCGCGGCCGCCGGCTCGACGCCCGCGCGTGGATGCTCATCCGCGGGTGGATCAAGCCGGTCGTCAAGGTGCCGGTCGTCGACCTGGACGACCCGGCGCCCTACTGGCTGCTCTCAACAAGAAACCCGGACCAGCTGGTCCGGGTTCTCGGTGATGCTCGACGGTCTTCGTGACTTAAGCTGCGCACTCCACGCAGATCGGCCCGAGCTTGGTGTCGTGGTCGATCTGCGAACGGTGCTTCACCAGGAAGCAGTTCACGCAGGTGAACTCGTCCGCCTGGGGAGGCAGCACGACGACGTCGAGGTCGAGGTCTGAAAGGTCGGCACCGGGGAGCTCGTACCCGCCGGGGTTATCGGCGTCCTCGACGTCGACGACGCCCGACATCTTGTCCGGGACACGCTCCTTGAGGGCCTCGATCGACTCGGAGTCGTCCTCGGTCTTCCGCGGTGCGTCGTAATCCGTTGCCATGCCCATCCACTTCTCGTCGTAACGGCCGATTCTCGCAATCGGCGGCCATAGTTTGCATCAATCGCTCCCGAATAGCAAAACCACTCAGGAGCCTCTCAGCGATTGCCAGATGTGCAACTTCCGGCACGCCCGTCGTATTCCCCGGATTGCCCACTTCCGCGTGGCATCCTGAGGCCGTACGAACGAGCTCGGAAGGCAATCCACATGCAGGATTTGAAGGTCATCGGGGTCGAGAACGGCGCTCTCGTCGCCGTCGGCGACGACGGTGAGCGTTTCCGCATCGCCGTCGACGACGCATTGCAGTCGAAAGTGCGGCAGGTGCGTCAGGAGACGCCCTCCGACGCCCCCAAACTCTCTCCGCGCGAAGTGCAGGCGCACATCCGCTCCGGCATGTCCGCGGAGGATGTCGCTGCGGTCACCGGCGCGCCTCTGGAATACGTCCAGCGGTTCGAGGGACCGATCCTGGCCGAGCGCGAGCACATCGTCGCGAGCGCCTTGAGCGTGCCCGTCCACACCACCGACGCCGTCGATCCCCTGGGCGACGCCGAGACGTTCGGCACGGTCATCCGCGACCGGCTCGCGTCGCTGGGCGTCGCGGGCGAGCGCTGGGCGAGCTGGAAGGACAGCGAGACCGGCTGGATCGTCAAGCTCGAGTTCACGGCCGACACGATCGACCACGATGCGCGCTGGTCGTACGACGCCCGCAAGCACTCGCTGGCGCCCCTCAACTCCGAGGCGACCACGCTGTCGCAGGCCGGCGAGCTGCGGGGCGGCTCGCTGATCCCCCGGCTGCGTGCGGTGCTGCCGCACGAGGGCGAGCCCGACACGTCGCGATTCGACAGCGGTGCCTTCACGTTCCCCGCGCCCTCCGTCGACCTCCTGGGTCCGGAGGTCACCGCCCCGATCGAGCCGCTGCCGCAGGGCCGGGCGCCCGGGGCCAACAACTCGATCGCCGTCTCCGCCATCAAGCGCGCCGATGACGGAGCACCTCGCGACCTGCACCAGACCGCCGACCTGCTGGAGGCGCTGCGGCGCCGGCGCGGCGAGCGGGAGGCCGCGAGCTACGACGAGCGACCGGCTCCGCAGCCGCCAGTGCCCGCTGACCACCCGGTCACGCCGCCGCAGAACTCCGCGCCCACGCCGTTCCGGGTGATCGACGAGCGTCCTCCGCTCGCCGAGCAGCCGTCCCTCCCCCTCGATGTGCCTGCTCCGCCGGCGAGCCCGGCCGGTCCCGTCACGTCGTCCAACGACTCGGGCCCTCAGCCGTCCTCCCGTAAGAAGGGGCGCGCCTCGATGCCGAGCTGGGACGAGATCGTCTTCGGCGCGCGCACGGACGACGACCTGGCGTAGATCGAGCGCTCAGCGGTGTCGATGCCGGCATCCCGCGCGGATGCTTCTATCCTGTGGGGATGCTTCCCACCGACACTGGGCGGACGATCAGTGCCGGCCTGCGCGGGCACGACAACGCCCTCGGGCTGATCCGGCTCGTCCTGGCACTGGCAGTTCTCGTGTCGCACACGTGGCCTCTCGGCGGCTTCGGCCATGACCCGGGAGGGACGATCACCCGCGGGCAGACGACGCTCGGTGGGCTGTCGGTGGCCGGGTTCTTCGCCATCAGCGGCTACCTGATCACCAAGAGCGGGATGTCCGCCGACGTCGTCCAGTTCCTGTGGCGCCGGGTTCTGCGCATCTTCCCGGCCTTCCTGCTGGTCCTCCTGCTCACGTCGCTCGTCCTCGGGCCGGTGATCTGGACGTTGGACGGCCACCCGCCCATCGCCTACTTCGGGCGGTCGGGGGCGAGCCCGTGGCATTACATCGCGAGCAACTGGACGCTGGCGGTCCACTCCTTCGGCGTGCGGGACGTGTTCCAGTTCTCCACTCCGTATGGCCGCGAGACCGGCGCGAGCGTGCTGAACGGGTCGACGTGGACGTTGGAGTACGAGTGGGCCTGCTACATCATGGTCGCGATCCTTCTCGTCGTCGGCGTGCTGCGGCGCGCCCGGTCAGTCATCCTGGTCGTCGCCGGGGCGATCCTCGCCGCTCAGATCATCGACCTCATCACCCCCGGAGCGCTGGGCGGCATGACCAATTCGCTGTTCCTGACGCTCGCCGCCCCGTTCGCGGTCGGAGCCGTCTTCGCGGTCTACTCACGGGTCATCCCGCTCACGGCCGGGTGGGGGCTGACGGCCGGCGTCGTTCTGATCGGGACGCTGCTCCTCGGCGGCTACGCGGTCATCGGAGTGCCCGCCGGTGTCTACTTCATCCTCTGGCTGGGTTCCGCCATCCCCGGCCGGCTGCGCCGCGTCGGGCAGACCAACGACATCTCCTACGGCGTGTACCTGTTCGCCTTCCCAGTGCAGCAAACGCTCGCATACGCGGGCCTGTACAGGCTCGGAGTCGCCCCGATGATCCTGGTGGCCGCCGCCATCGTGCTCGGCCTCTCCTGGCTGAGCTGGCGGTTCATCGAGAGGCCCGCCATGTCGTTGAAGGGGTGGGGACCGGGACGCGGGCTCGCGTTCTGGGTCCAGCGGTTCCGCCGTAGTACCCCGGCCCCGGATGCGGCGGACGCAGCGGCCGATGGCACCGCGCCACCGGCGCCGGCGCCGGGCGCAGCCGAGATCAGCCGGCCGCTCCGAACCGCAGCAGGGGAACCCGCGTCTCCTCCGGCGTGAGCGACCCGTGCTGGCCGATCATGTTGCGGCCCGTGCGCTGCGGATCGCGGCCGTCGTAGTACGCGATGCGCTTGCGCGCCGCGACCAGCACATCCCCGATCCGGGGTGCGACCGCCGGATCCACGGTCGGGCCGAACCAGCCCGCCTCGATCGCCTCCGCACGCGTGGCCACCCACGAGCGATCGCCCTCGGAGTCGCGCCAGCGCTCGGCGACCGCCGTCGCCAGCACGCCCTCCTGAGCATCGGAGCCGAGATACAGGTGCAGCGCCCGAGGCTCCCCCGCAACCTCGGCCACGCCCTCCAGTAATTCCGGAGCAGTGTCGTAGAGGACATGACCGCTCTCCGGTACGTCGACCACCCCGTGGTCCGCCGTGAGCAACGCTCCGCGCCCAGGGCCCAGCCGGCGGGCGAAGGACGCGACCAGCGCATCCACCGTCTCCAGCGCTGCGGTCCACTCGGGTGACTCCCATCCCCGAGCATGAGCCAGCTGATCCAGCTCGGCGACGTAGAGGTACGTGAGACCCGGGCCTGCACCCGCGACGATCTCGGCGGCCGCGTCGAAGCGCGCGCCGAGAGACTGAACGCCGATGAACTCCGCGCCGCGGAGGACCGCAGCGGTGAATCCCGAACCCGCGAACTTCGGCAGCCCGATCGCGCGGGCGCGCACGCCCTCCTCGGCAGCACGCTCGAAGACCGTGCGCGATCGCTGCCAAGTGGCGGGATCCATCCGGGCGTCCCAGCCGGAGAGCTGGTTGGTGAGGCGGCCGGCGTCGTCGCGCACCCGGTAGCCGACCAGACCGTGCTCGCCGGGCATCGTGCCGGTGGTCAAGGTGGCCAGCGCCGCGGCCGTCGTCGTCGGGAAGCCCGCGTCCATCGTCGTCGCCTTGCCCAGCAGAGGAGCGAGCGTGCGGGCGTGGCCGGAGCGCGCCCGCAATGCGGCGGCGCCGAGGCCGTCCACGACGATGACGACCAGGTGCTCCAGCGGCGGGAGCGCGAGGTCGTTCTGCTCGCCGGTCAAGGCGGCCAGCGAACTCGGCAGAACCGTGGCGAGGCTCGCTCGGGTGGTGAACGCGGCCGGTAGCATGGGGGGCATCCGGCCCAGTCTGGCACAGCCATCGCGGGGCCGGCCGAGCCACCCGACGCCCGATCCGAGCCCGCCCGATCCGAGCCCGCTCCATCCGAGCCCCTGCACAGAATGCACGAATGACACCAGCAGACGAAACGCCCGCCGCCGCCACGACGGAACGCATCGAAGACGTCGACGTCACGACCGAGATGCAGGGCTCGTTCCTCGAATACGCCTACTCGGTGATCTACTCGCGGGCGCTTCCGGATGCCCGGGACGGCCTCAAGCCCGTCCAGCGCCGCATCCTGTACATGATGACCGAGATGGGCCTCCGCCCCGACCGCGGCCACGTGAAGTCCGCCCGCGTCACGGGCGAGGTCATGGGAAAGCTCCACCCGCACGGCGACAGCGCGATCTACGATGCGCTCGTCCGGATGGCGCAGGACTTCACCCTCCGCGTCCCCCTCGTCGACGGCCATGGCAACTTCGGCTCGCTCGACGACGGCCCCGCCGCCGCCCGGTACACCGAGGCGCGTCTCGCCGCGGCCGCGCTGGCGATGACCGAAGACCTCGACGAGGACGTCGTCGACTTCGTCCCGAACTACGACAACCAGCTGATGCAGCCGGATGTGCTCCCTGCCGCCTTCCCCAACCTGCTGGTCAACGGCGCGAGCGGCATCGCGGTGGGCATGGCGACGAACATGGCCCCGCACAACCTCATCGAGGTCGTCGGAGCCGCCCGCCACTTGCTCGAAAACCCGGACGCGAGCCTCGACGACCTGATGGCCTACGTTCCCGGTCCGGACCTTCCGGGCGGCGGCACGATCGCCGGGCTGGGCGGCGTGCGCGACGCCTACGCCACCGGGCGCGGCAGCTTCCGGATGCGCGCGAAGGTCACCGTCGAGTCGGTGACGGCGCGCAAGAGCGGGCTGGTCGTGACGGAGCTCCCGTACGGAGTCGGGCCGGAGAAGGTGATCGAGAAGATCAAGGACGGCGTCAACGCGAAGAAGCTGAACGGCATCTCCGACGTCACCGATCTCTCCGACCGGCAGCACGGCCTCCGGCTCGTCATCGGCATCAAGACCGGGTTCAGCCCGGAGGCCGTCCTCGAGCTGCTCTACCGGCACACCCCGCTGGAGGAGGGCTTCGCGATCAATAACGTGGCGCTCGTCGCCGGTGGCCCGCAGACGCTGGGCCTGCGCGAGCTGCTCCAGGTCTACCTCGACCACCGCATCAGCGTCGTCACCCGGCGGTCCCAGTACCGCCTGGCGCGGCGCACGGAGCGGCTGCACCTCGTCGAGGGCCTGCTGGTCGCCATCCTGGATATCGATGAGGTCATCCAGGTCATCCGCACCTCCGACGACACCGAGCAGGCTCGCGGCCGGCTGATGCAGGTCTTCGACCTGAGCACCCTGCAGGCCGACTACATCCTGGAACTCCGGCTGCGGCGGCTGACCAAGTTCAGCCGCATCGAACTCGAGACCGAGCGCGACCAGCTGCTCGCCGAGATCGCGGAGCTCGAAGCGCTGCTGGCCTCGCGCCAGCGCATCGAGGACCAGGTGTCGGACGAGCTCGAGCGCGTGGCCGCCACCTTCGGGACGCCGCGCCGCACCCTCCTCACCGAGGCCAAGCCGTCGATCGCCGGGACATCGCGGAGCAAGGCCGCGAACGTCCAGCTCGAAGTCGCGGATGTGCCGGCCCGGGTGTGCCTGTCGACGACCGGGCGCATCCTGCGCGTGGATGCAGTGCCCGGTACGGATGACGCGGACGGCGGCCTCGACCGCATCCAGCCACCGGCGCGGCGGAGCAAGCACGACGCGATCCTGTCGTCGCTCGACACGACGAGCCGCAGCGAGATCGGGGCGGTGACCAACAGGGGGCGGCTGATTCGGTTCTCCCCCGTCGACCTACCGGGTGTGCCGGCCAACTCGATCCAGCTCGGAGCGGGCGTCCGGATCGGCGACTACCTGGCCCTCGCCGACAAGAAGGAGCGCATCCTGGCGCTCGTGTCGCTCGACTCCGACCGGACGATCGCGCTCGGCACGAAGCAGGGCGTCGTCAAGCGCGTGACCGCGGGCGACTGGGCGAACAAGCCCGAGTTCGAGGTCATCGCGCTGAAGCCCGGCGACGAGGTCATCGGCGCGACGACTGTGACGGATGACGACGAGCTGGTGTTCGTGTCCAGCGACGCGCAGCTGCTCCGGTTCGCCGCCTCGACCGTCCGGCCCCAGGGGCGTGGCGCGGGCGGCATGGCGGGCATCAACCTCGGCGAAGGCGCGCGCGTGGTCTACTTCGGTGCGGTTGCGGCCGGCGAGGCAGCGGAGGCGGTCGTGGCCACCATCGCCGCGAGCGACGCCACGCTGCCGGGAGCTGACCCGGGCACCGCCAAGGTGAGCGACTGGGCGGAGTATCCGACCAAGGGCCGCGCGACCGGAGGGGTACGCGCCCAGCGCTTCCTCAAGGGCGAGAGCGAACTCGTGCTGGCCTGGGTCGGTCCCGCACCGGCGCTGGCGGTCGCCGCCGACGGCGCCGCTCGCACCCTCCCCGAGGGCGGCTCGCGCCGCGACGGCAGCGGCACCCCCCTCGACACCGTCATCGCCTCCATCGGCCGCCGCATCGCCTGACCCGGCTCCCCACAATCGCTTCCTCACTTAATCCGACAAAACGCCGCGCGCGAGCGGATTAATCGAGGAAGCGATTGTGGGGAGGTGGGGAAATACGGTCAGGCGTCGATGCGGGAGCGGGACAGGTCGTCGGCGCCGGCGATGATGAACTCCTTGCGCGGGGCGACGTCGTTGCCCATGAGCAGCTCGAAGACGCGGTTTGCCGCCTCGGCGTCGGGGACCCGCACCCGGCGGAGCGTGCGGTGCGCGCGGTCCATCGTGGTGGTCGCCAGCTGGTCCGCATCCATCTCGCCGAGACCCTTGTAGCGCTGGATCGGCTCCTGGTACTTCTTGCCGCGCTTCTTGAGGTCCGCGAGCACCGCCTGCAGCTCGGCCTCCGAGTACGTGTAGATCGTCTCGTTCGGCTTCGACCCCGGGTTCACGGCGACGACCCGGTGGAGAGGCGGCACCGCGGCGAACACCCGCCCCTCCTCGATCATCGGCCGCATGTAGCGGAAGAACAGGGTGAGCAGCAGCGTCCGGATGTGGGCGCCGTCGACATCCGCATCCGACATGATGATCACCTTGCCGTAGCGGGCCACCGACAGGTCGAAGCTGCGCCCGGAGCCGGCCCCGATGACCTGGATGATGGCCGCGCACTCGGCGTTCGACAGCATGTCCGAGATGGATGCCTTCTGCACGTTGAGGATCTTGCCCCGGATGGGCAGCAGCGCCTGATACTCGCTGTCGCGCGCACGCCGGGCCGTCCCGAGCGCCGAGTCGCCCTCGACAATGAACAGCTCGCTGTTCGCGACGTCGTTGGAGCGGCAGTCGACCAGCTTCGCGGGGAGGGATGAGGTCTCCAGGGCGTTCTTGCGACGCTGCGTCTCCTTGTGCGCCCGCGCGGAGATGCGCGACTTCATCTCGGCGACGACCTTGTCGAGCACCAGGGCCGACTGCGCTTTGTCGTCGCGCTTGGACGAGCTGAAGCGCTCGGCCATCGCCTTCTGCACGACATTCGCGACGATCGCGCGAACGGCGGGCGTTCCCAGGATCTCCTTCGTCTGCCCCTCGAACTGCGGCTCGGGCAGACGCACGGTGAGGACCGCCGTGAGGCCCGCCATCACGTCGTCCTTCTCCAGCTTGTCGTTGCCCGCCTTGAGCCGGCGCGCATTCAGCTCGACCTGCTGGCGGAGGAATTTGAGCATCCCCTGATCGAAGCCGGCCTGGTGGCTGCCGCCCTTCGGCGTCGCGATGATGTTCACGAAGCTGCGCATCACGGTGTCGTACCCGGTGCCCCACCGCAGAGCGATGTCGACCTGGCAGTCGCGCTTCAGCTCGGTCGGCACCATCGCCCCCGAATCCGAGAGCACGGGAACCGTCTCGGTGAAGTGTCCCTCACCGGTCAGGCGCCACGTCTCGGTGATCGGGCTGTCGGGCGCGAGGAAGTCGACGAACTCCGAGATGCCGCCGTCGTACCGGAACGTCGTCAGCCCGGCCGAGTCCGTTCCCTCTGCCACCGGCCGCTTGTCGTCGATGGAGAGCGTCAGCCCCGGAACCAGGAAGGCCGTCTGCCGCGCACGCCCGACGAGGTCGGTGGTGGAGAACTCGGCACCCTTCGTGAAGATCTGGCGATCGGCCCAGTACCGGATGCGCGTGCCGGTGACACCCTTGCGCACCTTGCCGACGACCCGCAGCTCGCTGTCGCTGACGAACGGGGTGAAGGCGCTGTCCGGGCTCGGGACGCCGTTCTTGTCGTCGAAGATCCCCGGCTCCCCGCGGTGGAAGGACATCGCCCAGGTCTTGCCGTCGCGGTCCACCTCGACGTCGAGCCGCTCCGAGAGCGCGTTGACCACCGAGGCACCGACGCCGTGCAGACCGCCCGAGGCCGCGTACGACCCGCTTCCGAACTTGCCGCCCGCGTGGAGTTTGGTGAAGACGACCTCCACGCCGCTCAGCCCGGTCTTCGGCTCGATGTCGACGGGGATGCCGCGCGCGCCGTCCCGAACCTCGACGCTGTCGTCGCTGTGCAGGATGACGTCGATGGCCGTGCCGTGACCGGCGAGGGCTTCGTCGACCGAGTTGTCGATGATCTCCCAGAGGCAGTGCATGAGCCCGCGGGAGTCGGTGGAGCCGATGTACATCCCGGGTCGCTTGCGGACGGCCTCCAGCCCCTCGAGCACCGAGAGGTGCCTGGCAGAATAGTCCGAACTCGCCACGGGCGCTCCTTGCTGGGTCGACTGCGCCGAGCGGGCGCATGCTCAGACTCCAGCGTAAGCGGCGGACGCGGCACACTACGCCACCGACACCCCTGCTCTGGGGAGGCTACGCGTTGAGCGAAATAGCAGCCAACACGCGCCTGGTTCGCCGGTATCCGTGGTTCTATAGACGTACCGAGTTCACCGGTTGCGACGGAAGGAGCATCACATGTCGACACTTACCTCGGAGAACGGGGCCGTTGACGAGCTCGCATCAGGGCCGCAACTGACGGCTGCGGACCGCTGCGACAGCTGCGGCGCTCAGGCATACATCCGGGTCGTCGTGAACAACGGCGAGCTGCTGTTCTGCGCGCACCACGGCAAGAAGCACCAGGAGAAGCTCTCTCAGATCGCCCACAGCTGGCACGACGAGACGGCACGCCTGTTCGAAGACCAGCGCGCCTGAACCTGGCCGCATGACGACCAGAACGGGTGTGCGCCGACGCGCCCACATCGATCTCGACGTCATCCGCTCGACAGCAGCATCCTCCCCTTACCCTCTCCCCGACTGCACCGCCGACCTCCGCGCCGACGCGTACGGACACGGACTCATCCCCGTGGCCTGTGCGCTGATGGATGCGGGGGTCGGCGGTTTTCTCGTATCCCGGGTCGAAGATGCGGCCGCGCTGGCAGACGAAGGCCTGCCGGCAGCCGTTGACGTGGGTATTGCCGGCGAGGCGCCCCTGCTCGGACCGGAGCTTTTCGGCCTCGACCCCGCGCTGCCGACCCCTCCCGCGATGCGACTGGAGGGCGAAGTCATCGCCGTGAAGCGCGTACCCGCCGACCGCGGGGTGTCCTACGGCTACACCTATCGCACCGCGCGCCCGAGCACGCTCGTGCTGGTCGCGCTCGGCTACGCCGACGGCATCTTCCGTGTCGCCTCGAACAAGGCGCCGGTCAAGGTCGGCGCGACGACGGGCCGCATCACCGGCCGGATCGCGATGGACCAGTTCGTGGTCGACATCCACGACGACACGGCTGAGCCCGGCGACACCGTCGTGCTGTTCGGCGATCCCGCGCGGGGCGAGCCGTCGGTGAGCGACTGGGCGAACGCGCTCGGCATCGCCGCGCCCGTGATCACGAGCCGGCTGGGCCGGCGCATCGAGAGAACGTACGAATCCGCGATGGCGGACGGAGGGACGTCCGCATGACGATCGTGGACGCCGTCGCCGAGCCGCTCCCCCGCGCCGTCATCGACCTGGCCGCAGTGCGCCACAATGTCGCGCACCTCACCCGGTTGATCGCCCCTGCCCAGACGATGCTCGCGGTGAAGGCCGACGCGTACGGGCATGGGCTGCTGCCCGTCGCCGACGCCGGGCTCGCCGCCGGTGCGACGTCGCTCGCCGTGCTTGAGATCCCCGCGGGACTGGTCCTCCGGCACGCGGGCGTCGACGTTCCGATCCTCGCCTGGCTGCACGGGCAGGACACCGACTGGCGGGCCGGCATCGAGGCTGACATCGAGCTGGGCATTTCTGCGCTCTGGCAGCTGGAGGCGATCGAGGCCGCACGCGCCAACCGCCCTGCGATCGTCCACCTCAAAGTGGACACGGGCCTCAGCCGCAACGGAGCCACACGTGAGGAGTGGCCCGGCCTCGTCCGGGCGGCCCTGGACCTCGAGCGCCGCGGTGTGGTCCGCATCCGGGCCGCGTGGTCGCACCTGGCCGACGCCTCCATCGCCGACGACGAGGCCGCCCTCGCCGAGTTCCGCGACGCGGTCGCCGAGGCCGAGTCGCTCGGCGCGCAGTTCGAGGTGCTGCACCTCGCGGCCAGCTCCGCCGGCATCCGGATGCCCGAGGCCCGCTTCGACTTCGTCCGCTTCGGCATCGCTGCGTATGGTTTCTCCCCCTTCGACGACTCGACCGGGGCCGAGCTCGGCCTCATCCCCGCGATGCGTCTGGAGGCGCCGGTCACCGAGGTGCACGTCGGCGGCACCACGCACGTCCGGCTGGGGATCGGCTACGCCGACGGCGTTCCGACGCTCGGGATCGCGAAGACGTCGATCCAGCTGAACGGCCGCCGGTGCAGGGTCATCAACGTCGACGCCGACACCATGATCGTGGATGCGGGACCGCTGCGCGTGGCGGTGGGCGACACGGCCATCCTGTTCGGACCCGGCACGGACGGCGAGCCGACCGCCGAGAAGTACGCGGACTGGGCCGAGACGATCGCGGACGAGATGATCACCGGCGTCGCCGCCCGCGTGCCACGGGTCTACGTGAACTGACGCCGTTAGAGCGAGACGCCGAGACGGTCGGCGATGGCCCTGCGCGCATTGGTCGCATAGCGGTCACCGCGCTCCGCCTGCGGTACCGGCGGCAGCTCGCTCCGGAGCGCGGTGCTGAGCAGGCGGTCGGCCAGCGCCGGGTTCATCGGAAGCAGCGGGCCATGCAGGTGCGTGCCGATCGACGCTCCGACCACGACGCCCTCCGTCCCGTCGCCGTTGCCGGTGCCGCTGACGATGCGTCCGAGCGGCTCGGCGCCATCCAGCACGGTGCGGGCCGAGTGGTTCTCGAAACCGGCGACGGTCGTGCCGTCCGCCAGCCGCACGACGACCTCGCCGACGTGGCGCTTCGCGCCGAGCGCGGCCCGCGTCGGGAAGACGCCCGCGCCCGCGAGCAGCTCGCCCTCGGGCGTCTCGAGTCCGGTGCCGAGCAGCTGCCAGCCTCCCGCGATCGCCAGGAACGGCACCCCTGCGCCCTGCCACTCCCGCAGGCGCGGGGCGATGCGCAGGACGTCCTCGTGCACGGCGCGCTGCCCGGAGAGCGGGCCGGACCCGATGTGCACGATGTCGACACCGGCCGGCAACTCGGCCCCGACGGCGTGCGTCGCGACCTCGACGTCGATACCGTGCCAGCGGGCCCGCACGCTCAACGCCAGCACGTTGCCGGCGTCGCCGTTGATGCCCAGCTCGGCCGGGTACAGGTGCAGGATGCGCAGCACGGTCATCGCTCGCCGCCCTCCAGGTCGAGGAAGCCCAGCTGCTTGCGGATCAGCATCATCTGCTCGTAGTTCACGATCATCGTCTTGGTCCCGCGCGCCGGTTTCGGCAGCTTCAGGAACGCCTGGAGTGCGGGCTTGAGCTCGGGGAGCACTTGGTCGACGTCGATGCCCGCGTAGGCGAAGCGGGTCGCGAACTGCCACGCCTTCGTGCCGGACACCACATCCACGTGGGTGAGCTTCGAGAGGTCGATGTCGTAGATCCACGACGGGTCGGGCGTGCCCTCGTCGACCGCCACGAACACTTGCTCGGGCGACTCGGCGAGGTAGTCGAGGTTGAGCTGCAGGCTCGGCGGGTTCTTCATCATGATGATCTCGACGTCCTCGTCGCCGACCTTCAGCGTCTCGCCCCGGCCGTACACGGTGCGCAGGGCTGCCATGGCGGCCACGACGGAGTTCGGCTGGAAGCGGTCGCCCAGGAGCCGGCGCGCCATCGCGGTCGCGCCCGCCGCATCCACGGCGTAGTGCAGTCCGCGCGCGGGCAGGCCGATGCGGACGGTCTCGCCGCCGATCGTCAGCTGCGCGCTCTGCAGCTCCAGCTTGCTGACGAACACCGACGGGATCGGCAGCGTGCCGGCGGCGGCTCCGGAGAGGTCTTTGACGTTCGCCAGACCGTTCGGCGACGCCTCGATGATGGAGGGAGCGACGGCGAACGTCGTCACGTCCCGACCCTGCGCGGTCAACTCGGCTCCGACGCGGGCGAGACTGTCGTCGTCGGCGTTCACCACGACGAACTCGGACGATCCCTCGGCGATGGAGCGCAGCATCCCGATCACCCGGGTGGGCTCGAAGAAGCGGTTCAGCTGGTCGATCTGCACGTTGAGCAGCAGTGACCCGCGCGGCTTGAGCACGCGCGCCAGGTCGACGCCGTAGGCCTCATCCACCTCGATGACGCCGACATCGCCACGGACGAAGCCGTCGAGCGGCACGTCGGCGAGCAGAGCGGAGGCGATGCCCTGGGGCAGGTTGCCGCCGGAGGGGTTGGTGAATACGTCCAGACCGTGCTCGCGCAGGATGGCCGTGAGCATGTTCGTGGTCGTGGACTTGCCGTTCGACCCCGAGACGAACACGACGCCCAGCGGGAGCCGGCTGACCGCGCGCTCCAGGAACTTCGGAGCGATCGCCAGCGCGACACGGCCGGGGACCGCAGAGCCGCCTCCCCGCAGGCGAAGCAGCCAGCGGGCGAGGCGGCCGGCGATGACCGCCAGTCGGTAGCGCACCGGTTTACTCGAGGTAGTCGCGCAGCGACTGCGAGCGCGACGGGTGACGCAGCTTCGCCATGGTCTTCGATTCGATCTGACGGATGCGCTCGCGCGTCACACCGAAGGTGTCGCCGATCTGGTCGAGCGTCTTCGGCATCCCGTCGCCCAGGCCGAAGCGCATGCGGATCACGCCCGCCTCACGCTCGGAGAGGGAGTCGAGGAGGCTCTCCAGCTGCTTCTGCAGCATGGTGAAGCCGACCGCGTCGGCCGGGACGACCGCCTCGGTGTCCTCGATCAAGTCGCCGAACTCGCTGTCCCCGTCCTCACCCAGCGGGGTGTGGAGCGAGATGGGCTCGCGACCGTACTTCTGCACCTCGACGACCTTCTCCGGGGTCATGTCGAGTTCCTTCGACAGCTCCTCGGGGGTGGGCTCGCGGCCCAGATCCTGCAGCATCTGGCGCTGCACACGGGCGAGCTTGTTGATGACCTCCACCATGTGGACCGGGATGCGGATCGTGCGCGCCTGGTCGGCCATGGCGCGGGTGATCGCCTGACGGATCCACCACGTGGCATAGGTGGAGAACTTGAAGCCCTTCGTGTAGTCGAACTTCTCGACGGCACGGATGAGGCCCAGGTTGCCCTCCTGGATCAGGTCGAGGAACTGCATGCCGCGGCCGGTGTAGCGCTTGGCGAGGCTCACGACCAGTCGCAGGTTGGCGCCGAGCAGGTGGCTCTTCGCCCGCTGACCATCGCGCGCGACCCACTTGAGCTCGCGCTCGAGCTCCTTGGTGAGGTTCGGCGTGTTGGCGAGCTTGTCCTCGGCGAACAGCCCGGCCTCGATCCGCATGGCGAGCTCGACCTCTTCGGCCGCGTTCAGCAGGGGGACCTTACCGATCTGCTTCAGGTAGTCCTTGACCGGGTCGGCCGTGGCGCCGGTGATCGTGCTGGAGTAGACGGGGATGTCGTCATCCTCGTCCACCGCACGGAGCACCAGGGCGTCGGTCGGCAGCGGGATCTCGATGGGGGCGACCGCCGCGGGCGTCGTGCCCTCGGTGTCGTCGGCATCGGTGTCGTCGGAGTCGGTCTCGTCCGCGGTCTCGGCTACCGTCTCGGTCTCGTCGGCGACCTCCTCCACCTCGATCTCGACGTCGTCGCCGACCTCTACATCGTCTTCGTCGTCCGCCGCGCCGTTTGCAGCGGCCTGCTTCTTCGCAGCCGCCGTCTTGGCCGTGGCCTTCGCCGGGGTCTTCGTCGCCGTTGCCTTGGCCGCCGCCTTCTTGGGCGCCGCCTTCTTGGCTGCGGGCTTGGTCGTCTCGTCCGCCGCGACGGTCGTGGTCTCGTCGACCTCGACCTCCGCTTCGCGGGTCTTCGTTGCTGCACGGGTTGCCATGTGAACACCTTTCATACCAGGCAGAGGGGCCGGGATCCTGACGGCCGAGCCTGGCTCAGGGTTGCGTGCGGACACTACTAAGACCCAAGTCAAGTCCTGGTGGTGGCGCCGGGCATCATCTAATGCTCCGACCCAGGACATGAAAGGGTCTAGTCGTCAATTATTGCACGTTATCGGTACACCCCCGACCACGTCCGGTCCCATTTCGGATGGGATCCGCGAATCCGGTTCCGCGTCGCCGCCGCTCGCGCCGTTACAGCGCTTCGTGACCGCGGCGCCTCCTCCACGCTCCGACAAGTGCAACCCAGAGAGGGGCCACTTCTATTCCCTCTTCCTCCTGCAGCCGGCGGCGGGTCCTGCGGCGCGCACGGATGAGAAAGCCGACGCCGATCCCGATGATGACGTACTGGATGGCGAACGCCCACCGGAAGTGGTCCAGCTGATACAGCTCGGCGTCGCCGCCCGCGCCGTGCGCCTGAACGTCGAGGGAGACTCCGATCAGGAACATCATCACGAAGCTCGCCAGGAACCCGCCGACGTTCACGATCCCATTCGCCGACCCGAGACTGTGCAGCGGGTTGAAGGTGCGCGCGAAGTCGAAGCCGATTAGCGACCCCGGGCCGCCGATGCCGATCGCCGCGATGAGCACAATCACCGTCCACAGCGGAGGTGTGCCCGGCCACAGCAGCACCAGCGACCACGCGACGGCCATGAGGGCGACGATCCCGAGGACCAGGTTGCTGCGCCGGAGAGGGAAGCGCGCGGTCAGGATCCCCAGAATCGGGCCGGAGATGAGCCCGGCTCCGACCAGGACGGTCAGCAGGGCAGACGCCTCGGCGGGCTCGATGCCCAAGGCGAAGACGAGGAACGGGATGCCCCACAGCAGACTGAATACCGTGCCGGAGGACTGGGTCACGAAGTGCGACCAGAACCCGAGCTGCGTGCCCGGCCGCGTTAGGCTGATCCTGAGCTGGCGCAGCGAGTCCGGCCAGCTGGCGGGCCGCGGGCCTTCGGTCGCCCCGACGGGCTTGTCGGCGATGCCGATGACGATCCCGATCAGCGCCACGACCGAGAGGGCAGCGGCGGAGAGGAAGGCGACCGTCCATCCCGATAGGTGGAGGAGGAGGGCGAACGGGATGGCGGAGAGCACCTGGCCCAGCTGGCCCACGTTGCCGATCCACTGCGAGAGCTGCGGGACGATCCGGCCGCGGAACCAGGAGTTGACCAGACGCATCAGGGAGGTGAAGACCGTCGCATCCCCGGCTCCGACGAGCACGCGGCCGACGATCGCGATCGTGATGGTGGGCGCGAAGGCCACGGCGACCTGTCCGACGACCATCAGCGCCGTGCCGATGAGCATCAGGACGCGGGAGCCGATGCGGTCGATGAGGACGCCGACGGGGACCTGCATACCGGCGTAGACGATCAGTTGCACCACGGCGAGCGTCGAGAGGACTGCTGCGGAGACGTGGAACCGGTCCGTGGCCGCGACACCGGCGACGCCGATCGTCGTGCGCTGCATGACCGCGATCAGGTAGGCGAAGACGCCGATCCCGTAAACGACCCAGGAGCGACGCGAATTCACTGAACGATCCTACGCCCGGCTATGCAGTCGACCGCGCCCACCGAGCACGCCGACCGGCGCGGTGTGCGTTCAGCGCTCGCCGCGCCCGTTCTCCTCGTCGCCGTGACGGCGGAAGGCCAGGAAATTCTCCAGTTCCGCTGCGATCTCGTCGGCGCTCGGCAGCTCACCGTCGCTGTCGGTCAGCGGGGAACGCAGCTGCGTGTCCTCCATGTAGGAGTCGTGGCGCTCCTCCAGCGTGCCGACCAGGCGGCCGAGCTCGGTGTTGCCCGCGACCTGCTCGTCGATGTTGGCGATGAAGTCGCGATCCTCCTGGCGGAGCCGGTCGGTCGGGAAGATCAGCCCGGTCGCCGCGGAGATCGAGTCGAGGGCCGCGACCGCCGCCGCCGGGTACTCGGTGTCGGCCAGGTAGTGCGGGATGAGCAGGATGAAGCCCGCGATGGGATACGACAGCTGCTGCAGCCGGAACTCGAGCAGGTGGAGCGCGTTCGCCGGCACCTGCGTGTGCGGCTTCCAGATCGACATCGAGTCGA
The DNA here is from genome assembly GCF_042465655.1 of Leifsonia sp. T36S-04. Classification (GTDB taxonomy): domain Bacteria; phylum Actinomycetota; class Actinomycetes; order Actinomycetales; family Microbacteriaceae; genus Leifsonia. The sequence goes on along the minus strand of NZ_CP146286.1, from coordinate 1,226,281 downwards.
TGAGCTCCTGCCGGTTGCCGCTCACTGTCACGCCGATCGGGCGGGTGTGCGGGACGGGCATCGGGATGGAGTGGACCCAGGTGATGCTCTTGACCTTGTAGCGGTCGATCAGGCCGAGCACCGCCTCCGTGAACGCCTCCCAGCGGAAGTCGGGCTCGAAGCCGGAAAGCAGGAGGAACGGCTGGCGGAGCTCGTCATAGGCCAGGTACAGCTTGAGCGTCGCCGGCTGGTAGTCGGTCAGGTGGTCCTGGTCGAAGTAGATGATCGGACGCCGCGCACGGTAGTCGAGCAGGATGTCCGCGTCGAAGGTCGCGACCACTTCGCTGTCGAGCGTGCCGAGCAGATAGGTGCCGAGCTGGCTCACTCCGGAACCCGCGTCGGCGAAGCCGGTCAGGCCGGCGACAAGCGGCAGCCCCTCCGGCACCTCCAGTGCCGGATTCAGCTCGAACAGTTGGCGGGGGTCACGCATAGTTCAACTCTAGAGCGGACCTCGCCGGACGAAGCCCCCGACAGCCGCCGACCGGAACGCCCACAGCGAACACCCGCGTTAGGGTCGATGCATGACCGTTCCCACGCTGATCGTGACCGACTCCCCCACGCCCGCGAACTCCCCCGACGTCGTCGTGGTCGCCGCACGAGCCGCCCGCGACGGCGTGAGCGTGCTCTCCGGAGCGGACCGGGAGGAGCTGGCGCTGCAGCTGCGCCGGGTCGGGTTCTCCGGCGGCAAGGATGAGCTGCTGCGGCTGCCCGGACAGGGCGACGGACCGTCGCTCGCCGTGATCGGACTGCCCGAGGGCGGCGAGGACGGCCTGCGCTACGCGGCCGGCAGCGCGGTGCGTCAGCTCGCGGGGACCGCGTCCGTCGCCCTCGACCTCCCTGCGGAGAGCGCCGCGGAGGTGGGTGCGGTACTGGAGGGCGCGGCGCTGGGTGCGTACGCCTTCACCGAGTACCGCGAGAAGAGCCGCGCGTCGGCCAAAGACCCGGTGGGCTCGATCGAGGTGCTCGCAGGGGAAGCCACCGTCGGTGACGACGAGGGCGCATCCCTGGTCGCGCGGGCGGGCGCGGTCGCCGAGGCCGCCTCCCTCGTCAAGGACCTGGTCAACATGCCTCCGCTCGACCTCTATCCCGCGACCTTCGCCGAGCGCGCGACGGCCGCGGCGTCCGGCCTGCCGGTCGAGGTGACCGTGTGGGATGAGGAGAAGCTCGCCGCCGACGGGTTCGGCGGCATCCTGGGCGTCGGCCAGGGCTCGACCCGCCCGCCGCGTTTGGTCAAGGTGACGTACGCACCGGAGGGCGCCGAACGTCACCTCGCGCTGGTCGGCAAGGGCATCACCTTCGACTCGGGCGGCCTCTCGCTGAAGCCCGCGACGGGGATGGTCGGCATGAAGTACGACATGACCGGCGCGGCGACGGTGCTCGCGGTCGCGCTTGCCGCGGCGCGCCTCGCACTGCCCGTGCGGGTCACGGCATGGCTGTGCCTCGCCGAGAACATGCCGTCGGGCTCCGCCATCCGCCCCAACGACGTGCTCCGCATCCGCGGCGGCCGCACGGTCGAGGTGCTGAACACGGACGCCGAGGGCCGCCTGGTGCTCGCCGACGGTCTCGTCGCCGCCAGCGAGGAGCAGCCGGATGCGATCGTCGACGTCGCCACCCTGACCGGCGCCGCCATGGTCGCCCTCGGCACCCGCTACGCCGCCGTCATGGGCTCGGACGCACTGGTGGCCGATGTGCTCGCCGCGGCGGAGCAGACCGGCGAACTGCTGTGGCCCATGCCGCTCCCCGCCGAGCTCCGTGCGACCATCAACTCCGACGTCGCGGACATCGCGAACGCGAACCCCGGCAACACGGCGGGCGGCGCGCTGCTGGCCGGCGTGTTCCTCCAGGAGTTCGTCGGACGCACCGGAGACGAGGACGACGCGCCGCGCATCCCGTGGGCGCACCTCGACATCGCCGGTCCTGCGAAGAGTCCCGCCGCGCCGTACGGCTTCACGGGCAAGGGACCGTCCGCCGTGAGCGTAAGAGCGCTCATCCGCCTGGCCGAGACCATTTCCGGGAAGTAGTAGGGTCGTATGGGCGGAAAAACCCGCCCATCAACACGTCTCCCGGAGCATCCCTCTGGGCGGCTTCGTGTCACAAGATCCTGATGCGCGAGGGAGTAACTGGGTGTCTGAGCAGAACTTTGACGTTGTAGTGCTCGGCGGTGGGAGTGGAGGCTACGCAGCGGCGCTGCGTGCGGCCGAGCTCGGCTTCACCGTCGGCATGATCGAGAAGGACAAGGTCGGCGGCACCTGCCTGCACCGCGGCTGCGTCCCGACCAAAGCGCTGCTCCACGCGGCCGAGATCGCCGACTACTCGCGCGAGTCCTCGAAGTACGGCATCGTCACCCAGCTGCAGGGCGTCGACATCAACGGTGTGACCGAGTACCGCCAGGGCATCGTCGCCAAGAAGTACAAGGGCCTGCAGGGCCTGGTCAAGGCCCGCGGCATCACCGTCATCGAGGGCGAGGGCCGCCTCACCTCCCCGACGACCGTCCAGGTCGGCGAGAACACCATCGTCGGCAAGAACATCATCCTTGCCACCGGCTCGTACTCGCGGTCGCTCCCCGGCCTCGAGATCGGCGGCCGCGTCATCACCAGCGAGCAGGCGCTCGAGCTCGACTACGTGCCCAAGAAGGTCGCCGTGCTCGGCGGCGGAGTCATCGGCGTGGAGTTCGCCAGCGTCTGGAAGTCGTTCGGCGCCGACGTCACCATCATCGAGGCGCTCCCCCACCTCGTCCCGAACGAGGACGAGTCGATCAGCAAGTCGCTCGAGCGCGCCTTCCGCCGCCGTGGCATCGACTACCGCCTCGGCATCCGCTTCCAGGGCGTCACCCAGGACGAGAACGGCGTCGTCGTCACCCTCGAGAACGGTGACACCGTCGAGGCCGACCTCCTGCTCGTCGCCGTGGGCCGTGGCCCGCTGACCCAGGGACTCGGCTTCGACGAGGTCGGCGTCACCCTGGACCGCGGCTTCGTCATCACCGACGAGCGCCTGCACACCAACATCCCGGGCGTCTACGCCGTCGGCGACATCGTCCCCGGACTGCAGCTCGCGCACCGCGGATTCCAGCAGGGCATCTTCGTCGCCGAGGAGATCGCGGGCCTGAACCCGATCGTCGTGCCGGACATCAACATCCCCAAGGTCACCTACTGCGACCCCGAGGTGGCCTCCGTCGGCCTGACCGAGGCGAAGGCGGCCGAGAAGTACGGGGCCGACAGCGTCTCGAGCTACGACTACAGCCTCGCGGGCAACGCCCGCAGCGAGATCATCGGCACCAACGGAAGCGTGAAGGTCGTCCGCCTGAACGACGGACCGGTGCTGGGCGTTCACATGATCGGCGCCCGCGTCGGCGAGCTGATCGGCGAGGCACAGCTGGTCGTGAACTGGGAGGCGTACCCGGAGGACATCGCGCCTCTCGTCCACGCGCACCCCACGCAGAACGAGTCGCTCGGCGAGGCCTTCCTGTACCTCGCGGGCAAGCCGCTGCACACGCTCTAAGACCACAGGGCGGGTCCGCCGCGCGCGGACCCGCCTGCAATAAGCTACTGAACGATCAGGTTTGAAGGAGAAAAGCTCATGAGCGAATCCGTCAGCCTCCCGGCGCTCGGAGAGAGCGTCACGGAAGGCACGGTCACCCGCTGGCTGAAGAACGTTGGCGACCGTGTCGAGGTGGACGAGCCTTTGCTCGAAGTCTCGACCGACAAAGTCGACACCGAGATTCCGTCACCGATCGCCGGCGTCATCGAGGCGATCCTGGTGCAGGAGGACGAGACGGTCGAGGTGGGAACCGCGCTCGTGACGATCGGCGACGGCTCCGGTGCCGGCGCCGAGGCTCCGGCTGCGCCGGCGGAAGAGGCCGCTCCGGCGGAGGCCGCTCCTGCTGAGCAGGCTGCTCCCGCTCCGGCTCAGGAGGCTGCTCCCGCGCCCGCTCAGGAGGCTGCTCCCGCGCCCGCTCAGGAGGCTGCACCTGCCCCCGCGGAGGAGGCTGCACCCGCCCCCGCGCAGGAGGCCGCTCCCGCCCCGGCTCAGGAGGCCGCTCCCGCTCCGGCGCCTGCCGCTCCGGCACAGGCCGCCCCCGCTGCCGCTCCGGCTCCCGCGCCGGCCCCGGCTGCCGCACCGGCTCCCGCCTCGTCGGGCGCCCACGCCGGCAACGCGGGCTACGTGACCCCGATCGTGCGCAAGCTCGCGAACGAGCAGGGCGTCGATCTCTCCACCATCACCGGCACCGGTGTCGGCGGGCGCATCCGCAAGGAGGACATCCTCCAGGCGGCGGCTCCGGCCGCGTCGGAGTCCGCTGCCCCGGCCGCTGCGGCGCCGGCTCCCGAGGTGTCGCCGCTGCGCGGCACCACGCAGCCGATGTCGCGTCTGCGCAAGGTCGTCGCCGAGCGCGCCGTCGTCTCGATGCAGTCGACCGCGCAGCTCACCAGCGTGGTCGAGGTCGATGTCACGAAGGTGGCCGCATTCCGCGACCGCGTGAAGGGCGACTTCCTCGCCAAGACCGGTGTGAAGCTGTCCTTCCTGCCGTTCTTCGCTCTGGCCGCGGCCGAGGCGCTGAAGACGTACCCCGTCATCAACGCGACGGTCGACGGCGACAGCATCGTCTACCCGGACCACGAGAACATCTCGATCGCGGTCGACACCGAGCGCGGCCTGCTCACCCCGGTGGTGCGCAACGCCTCGGAGCTCGACCTCGCCGAGCTGGCGAAGCAGATCGCCGACCTCGCTGGACGTACGCGTGACAACCGCCTCAAGCCGGACGAGCTGGCCGGCGGCACCTTCACCCTGACGAACACGGGTTCGCGCGGCGCACTGTTCGACACCCCGCTCGTCTTCCTCCCGCAGGTCGCGATCCTGGGTACCGGAATCGTCACGAAGAAGCCGGTCGTGGTCTCGGCGGATGGGTCCGACTCCATCGCGATCCGCTCCACGGTCTACCTGGCGCTCTCCTACGACCACCGCATCGTGGATGGGGCCGACGCGGCCCGCTTCCTCGTCGCGGTGAAGAACCGCCTCGAGGGCGGCAACTTCGAGGGCAACCTCGGTCTCTGACCCGCTCCGGCAACCGCACACACGGAACAGCCTCGCTCCTTGCTCAGGAGCGAGGCTGTTCCGTTTCCGCACGGTTCCTACGGGAACACAGCGCGCAACCGCCAGCCGCCGTCGCTCCTCACCACGAGCAGGGACGCCGGAGTGGTGTGCGGGGTGCGGGCGGCATCGGGAACGACACCGATCAAAGCAGCATCGCCCCCCCGCTCGACGAGGCTCAGCCCCGCTCCGGCGTAGTCGCGTGCCTCCGCCGCGCCGACAGTGCCGAGAGCCTGCGTCTCCGCGGCGAGGAAGCCCGGTTCGCCGTCCAGCACCCGTGACAAGCAGTCCTGCGCGATCGGTCGCAACGTGAAGCACGCGTGCCACGCCTCCAGGACCGAGGCCGCCGCCACGACCGGATCGTCGCGCTGTTGTCCCTCGTCAGCGCCCGGGCGGCCATCCTTCGCCGCTGCCCCTGTCGCTGCAGCAGACGCCGACGCAGGTGAGGACGCGACCGGGAGCCGGCTCGTCGGAGGCGCCGTCGGCACGCTCTCCGCCGGCGACGCCGGCAGAAGCCCCACGACAGCCAGGGCCGCAGCGACCGGCAGCAACCCGACGATGACCATCGCGGGTCGCCGCCGCAGCCAGGCGCCCGCGCGACGCGCGACCGTCCGCGCCGGGTCGCCGTCCAAGAAGGTCATGACCGCGGAGACAGCGGTAGCGACCCGATCGCCCGTCCGGCCTGCCGGAGCACGAGAGGTGCGCGTGGAGCCGCCACCGCCGCGACCAACAGCGTCCCGTCGCCCCGCTTTCGACGGCCGTCGCAGCGCCGTACCTGAATGCGCGGGCTCCTCCGCAGCGGGCGCGCCCGGTCCCGCGAGTGTGACCGGCTCCGGCGCCGCCACGGCGAGGACGGCCTCCTCCACCGCTCTCCATCGGCCCTTCCGGAGGCCCCGCTCGACCGCCGCGAGCAGCATCATCCCGGACCCGTCTGTCACGCTCAGGCACACCCTGCGGCTCAGAGCATGGAACGCCCCGGCGTCCGCCACCGCGGCGTCCGGTTCCCACGGCGTCACGTCGTCGAGCGCGTCGAGTGCCGGGCAGCCGTCCGCGGCGAAGACGACCCCGCTCGCGGAGAGCGCCGGACGCGCCCAGCCGTGCTCGTGCAGCGCTGCGATGCCCGCGGCCACTCCGAGCAGGACTGTTGCGGCTTCACCCCCGCGTAGCCCTCCTTCACGCAGCAGAAGCCGCTCCAGCCCTCCACCGTCCGCGAGATGCAGCAGCACCGCATCCCACTCCCTCCTCCGGAACCGACGGGCGGGAAGCCGGGCCACCACCCCGACCACATGCTCCGAGGACGCGGCGCGGCGCGCGGCGACGTCGTGCGCGGCGTCCTCTCCGCGCCGTTCGCGCACCCGCAGCAGGCACCGTCCCGGAAGCTCTCCGCCCGACACGACCACGAGGGCTTCCGCCGGGCGTCGAGCGCCCACCCCGTCCGGCATGTGGACCCGGTGCTCACTCACCTTCCATCCCTCGGCCAGGGCGTACGACAGCGCCGCACGCCGGATGTCGGCAGCAGAAGGAGACGCCGCTGAGGGAAAAGCAGCAGAGGCAAGCGGTGAGCGGGAGGCGCGTGAGGACGGGGTCATGCCTCCATCCCAGACGACAGCCCGCGCCTATGCTCCGCCCCCGGGAAATTTGTGGACAGTCCGCCAGTCCCGTGCGCCGTGACCAACTCCGGCATTCGTGCATAGACTGACCTGGTGACCACGTATGACGTCACGGGGCTAAGCGCCAACTCCGTGCCGTATCTCGAGGCCCTTCAACAGCAGCGTGCCCTGCACGCCGCCGTCGTCGCAGGCCGGGCGCCCGATACCGTCATCCTCCTCGAGCACCCGCCGGTGTACACCGCGGGCAAGAGAACAGCCCCGGACGAACGTCCGACCGACGGCACACCCGTCGTCGACGTCGACCGCGGTGGCAAGATCACCTGGCACGGGCCGGGTCAGCTCGTGGGGTACCCGATCCTCCGACTCCACGACCCCATCGACGTCGTCGGCTACGTCCGCGCGCTCGAGAGGGTGCTGATCGATGTACTCGCCCGCGTGGGCGTCAACGGTGTGCAGATCGAGGGCAGGTCGGGCGTGTGGATGCGTCCAGAGCACAATCCCGGAGCGACGACCGACGAGAAGATCGCCGCCATCGGCATCCGGGTCGCGGAGGGCGTCACCATGCACGGCTTCGCCCTCAACTGCTCCAACAGCCTGGACGCGTACGACCGCATCGTCGCGTGCGGCATCCGCGACGCGGGAGTCACCACGATCTCCCGCGTCCTCGGCCGCACCGTGACACCGCAGGACGTGGGTCCGCTCGTCATGGACGCCTTCGACCTGGAGTTCACGGCTGCCGAGGCCGTCGCGTGAGCGCCGTTCCCGAGGGGCGCCGGATGCTGCGCCTCGAGGTCCGCAACGCTCAGACGCCGATCGAGCGCAAGCCCGAATGGATCAAGACCAAGGCGAAGATGGGGCCGGAGTACCGCCAGCTGCAGAGCCTGGTGAAGTCGGAGGACCTGCACACGGTGTGCCAGGAGGCCGGCTGCCCGAACATCTACGAGTGCTGGGAGGACCGGGAGGCGACGTTCCTCATCGGCGGATCCCAGTGCACCCGCCGCTGCGACTTCTGCCAGATCGATACCGGCAAGCCCGCCGATTTCGATCGCGACGAGCCCCGGCGCGTCGGCGAGTCGGTCGAGCGCATGGGCCTGCGGTACGCGACGGTGACCGGCGTCGCCCGCGACGACCTCCCGGACGAAGGCTCGTGGCTGTACGCCGAGACGATCCGCGAGATCCACCGCCAGTCCCCCGGCACCGGTGTCGAGATCCTGGTGCCCGACTTCTCGGGGAACCCGGAGCATCTCGGCGAAGTCTTCCGGGCAGCACCGGAGGTGTTCGCGCACAACGTGGAGACCGTCCCGCGCATCTTCAAGCGCATCCGGCCCGCGTTCCGGTACGAGCGCTCGCTCGACGTGCTGACGCAGGGACGCGCCGCCGGGCTGATCACCAAGTCGAACCTCATCCTCGGGATGGGCGAGGAGCGGGCCGAGATCAGTGCGGCCCTGCGCGACCTCCACGACGCCGGGACCGACATCATCACGATCACGCAGTACCTGCGGCCGAGTCCGCGGCACCTGCCGGTGGCGCGCTGGGTGCATCCCGACGAGTTCGTGGAGCTGAAGGAGGAGGCCGAGGAGATCGGCTTCCTGGGCGTCCTGGCGGGTCCGCTGGTGCGATCCTCGTACCGGGCCGGGCGACTGTGGGCACAGTCCATGCAGGCGAAGGGACGGCCGGTCCCGGACCAGCTCCGGCACCTGGCGGACGCGTCCCTCGGCTTCGCACAGGCGGTCTCGTGAAAGCCCTCTCCCTGTAGCGAACGGGTCATCTGAAACACCGCAGAGCCGGTATCCTTGGTGCTATGGCAAAGGACAAGTCCACCAAGGAGCCCGGCCGTCTGAAGCAGATGTGGCAGGTGTTCCAGATGACCCGCCGGTACGACAACCGCGCGGTGCTCTACATCGTCCTCGGGGCTGTCCTTCCGATCATCGTCGGCGTGCTGTTCGCGGTGTTCTTCTCGGGCGGCAACGTCTTCACGATGGTGCTCTGGATCCTCGCGGGCGTGCTCGCGGGCGTCCTGATCGCGCTCATCATCCTGGGCCGGCGTGCCGAGCGCGCCGCCTACTCGCAGATCGAGGGGCAGCCGGGAGCGGTCGGCGCCGTCCTGCGCTCCTCGCTGAAGCGCAGCTGGCGCGGCTCCGAGATGCCCGTGGCGGTCAACGGCAAGACGCAGGATGCGGTGTACCGGGCGACCGGGCGCGGCGGCGTCGTGCTCATCAGCGAAGGCCCCGCCACCCGCACCAAGCGCATGGTCGACGAGGAGCGCCGCAAGGTGAACCGCGTCCTCCCCAATGTGCCGGTGACCGTGATCACGGTGGGCCCGGACGCCAACTCGGTGCCGCTCCACAAGGTGCCCCGCACCCTGGCCAAGATCAAGCCGACGCTGACCAAGGCGGAGGTGCTGGCGATCAGCAACCGCCTCCAGTCGATCGAGAACCAGATGCCGATCCCCAAGGGCATCGACCCCATGAAGGTCCGGGCACAGCGCGCCCGCTGACCCACCCGTAGCCGCCGAGCACAGGAAAACTGTTGCCGATCGGCAGGATTCGCGACAATTTTCCTGTGCTCGGCGGCTGCGGATGTGCTCGAGGGCTCCGGATCAGGCGCGGATGAGGACGGTTCCCGCGATCTTGTCGTGGAAGCCGCGCTGGTCGGAGTCCCAGACGAGCGCCGGAACCGCGAGGCACAGGAGCAGCGTCCGCACGATGGGACGCCAGATGCCGACCCAGCCGCCGCGGACGGCGACGACGCGCATCCCGAAGATGCGGTGACCGATGCTGCCTCCGATGGTCGGGATGAACAGGATCTGCAGCACGGCGAAGATGCCGATGGTGGCCCACGAGTCGTAGCGGAAGAACGCGAACGACAGGAACGAGGCGATCGCCCAGTCCACCGCGATGGCACCGATGCGACGCCCGACCCGGCCGACGGAGCGTGGGCCGGAGTCGGGCAGCCCCAGGCGCTCCCCCGGATAACGGCTGGGGGCGATGTCTCCGGGACGACCGGTGGAGTTCTGCGGCACGCGCCGAGTCTACCCAGCGCGACCCCGCCCATCCTGAGCCGATCCCCGACCCGGGTACGCGTAACATGCCCGAAACATTTGCGTCACTCCCGGGAAACGGCCTCCCCGTACGGTTGACCCGTGGGCTGCACGCGCAGTCCGTCACCCGCAAAGCCATTTGGGAGTCCTCCGCATGTTCCGTGATTCTTCCGAGGTGCTCAAGTTCATCAAGGACACTGATGTGAAGTTCCTTGATATCCGCTTCACCGATCTGCCCGGTGTGCAGCAGCACTTCAACATCCCCGCCTCGACCGTCGACGAGGAGTTCTTCTCCGTCGGCCAGCTGTTCGACGGCTCGTCGATCCGCGGCTTCGCGTCGATCCACGAGTCCGACATGCAGCTCATCCCGGATGTGTCGACGGCGTACATCGACCCGTTCCGTGCCGAGCGCACCCTCATCATGGTGTTCGACATCTACAACCCGCGGAACGGCGAGATCTACGCGAAGGACCCGCGCCAGGTCGCCAAGAAGGCCGAGAAGTACCTGGCCTCGACCGGGATCGCCGACACCGCGTACTTCGCTCCCGAGGCGGAGTTCTACATCTTCGACGACGTGCGCTACGAGGTGAAGCAGAACTCGAGCTTCTACTCCGTCGACTCGGAAGAGGGCGCCTGGAACTCCGGCCGCGTCGAAGAGGGCGGCAACCTGGCGAACAAGACCCCGTACAAGGGCGGCTACTTCCCGGTCAGCCCGGTCGACAAGCAGGCCGACCTGCGCGACGACATCTCCCTCAAGCTGATCGACGCCGGCCTCATCCTGGAGCGTGCACACCACGAGGTGGGCACCGGCGGACAGGCGGAGATCAACTACCGCTTCGACACGATGGTCCACGCGGCGGACGACATCCTCAAGTTCAAGTACATCGTCAAGAACACCGCCAACGAGTGGGGCAAGACGGCGACGTTCATGCCGAAGCCGCTGTTCGGCGACAACGGCTCGGGCATGCACACCCACCAGTCGCTGTGGAACGACGGCAAGCCGCTGTTCTACGACGAGGCGGGCTACGGCGGACTCTCCGACGTCGCGCGCTGGTACATCGGCGGCCTGCTCAAGCACGCTCCCGCTGTCCTGGCCTTCACGAACCCGACGGTGAACTCGTTCCACCGCCTGGTCCCCGGCTTCGAGGCCCCGGTCAACCTGGTCTACTCGGCCGGTAACCGCTCGGCGTCCATCCGCATCCCGATCACGGGCAGCAACCCGAAGGCGAAGCGCATCGAGTTCCGCGCGCCCGACGCCTCCGGCAACCCGTACCTCGCGTTCGCTGCTCAGCTGATGGCGGGTCTCGACGGCATCAAGAACCGCATCGAGCCGCACGAGCCGGTCGACAAGGACCTCTACGAGCTCCCGCCCGAGGAGGCCAAGAACATCCCCCAGGTTCCGGCGTCGCTCGGCGAGGCGCTCGACGCGCTCGAGGCCGACCACGACTTCCTGCTCGCGGGCGGCGTGTTCACCGCGGAGCTCATCGAGACCTGGATCGAGTACAAGCGCGAGAAGGAGATCAAGCCGCTCGCACAGCGTCCGCACCCCTTCGAGTACGAGCTGTACTACGGGGTCTGATCGCCCGACGCACCAGTGAGGGGCCGCTTCCCACCCGGGAGGCGGCCCCTTCGCTGTCGGTGTTCCCTGCTCCGTGGCGGCGTGAGCGGCCGGCCCGTCACAAGGCCATAGGATCGCGCCATGGGACTTCGTGGGATCCTCCTGACCGGCGCTGCAGCCGCCGCCATCGTGTTCGCACTCACCGGGTGCACCGCCGCGGCGGCCACCGCTCCCGGCTCGTCGGCGCCGGCCGTCGGCGCGGCGAGCGAGACACCCCGTCCGACCCCCACGGCTCCGGCGGTCGTGTGGCAGGACGCCCAGCAGCTGATCATGCTGCCGGACGCCACGACACCGGACTGGATGCCTCACGGTCCTTCGTGGACGACGCAGGACGGCACCATGATGTGCGGGATCTACGACGACATGCCGCGCTACAGCAGAGCGAAGGGCGATCTCGGGCCGGGCGTCTACTACGGCTGCCGCATCCAGGAGGGCGCCAATCGGTTCGCGTACCCTCCGCTCGGCTTCGTGTTCGAGGCAGGCGGCTGCCCGAGCGGGTTCGCGGCGAATGGCGGCGAGGCGGCGACAGTGCTGTGCAACAGCGGCCAGGTGTTTTCGAGCGAGACCGGCAGCCCCACGGCGCTCATGCCCGGCAACGGCGTGCGGTTCGCCGGTGTCGAGTGCGTGGCGCTGCCAGCGGGGATGTCGTGCACCGAGACCGCGACCGGCCACGGGTTCCGCGCGACGCTGGACGCTTTCTCCCTCAGCTGACGGCCGCGACTGCTGTCGCTTGTAACGCGTGCGGCTGCGCGCGCATCAGCGAACGTTACAAGCGACCGCAGACACACCGCACCCGGGGAGAAAACTTCGGGACCCGTGTCGACCTCCGCCCGCGCCGTTCGACACGAAGATAGGAGGGTGCGAGGATCGCACCCCGGACACCGAGGGAGACACCCATGAAGTACATGCTGATCATGCGCGCCACGGACGCCGCCAAGGAGGCATACCAGGAGATGGACTTCAACGAAGTCATCACCCGGATGGGCCAGTACAACGAGCAGCTCATCTCCGCGGGCGTGCTGCTCGCGGGCGACGGCCTCGCCGATGATGTCGAGACCACGGGGTTCGTGGTCGACTTCTCGACGACCCCGCCGGCCGTCACCGATGGCCCGTACGGTGAGACTCACGAGTTGTTCAACGGTTTCTGGATCCTCGACGTGCGGTCGAAGGAGGAGGCCGCCGAGTGGGCCCTCCGCTGCCCACTGGGACCGGGTTCGAAGCTGGAGGTGCGACGCGTGACCGACGAGAGCGACTTCGCCGACTTCGCCGACAACGAGTACATCAAGAAGGAAGCCGAGTGGCGGGCGGCCGCCGAGAAGGCGTGACGCCGGCCGGCCGAGGGGCAGACGTCCGATGAGCGGGATCCCGGCGCGGGTCGACGCCGTCTGGCGCATCGATGGGGCGCGCGTCGTCGCGACGCTCGCCAAGATGACCGGCGACGTCGGCCTGGCCGAGGATCTCGCGCAGGAGGCCCTCGTGGAGGCGCTCCGGCAGTGGCCGCGGGATGGCGTCCCCGACAATCCGGGCGGCTGGCTGACCTCCGTCGGAAAGCGGCGCGCGATCGACCAGTGGCGTCGGCGCGAGCGGCTGGACGACCGCTACCGCGCCATCGCTGCGACGCTGGACGAAGCGACCGGGGATGCGTGGGAGCCCATCGACGATGACGTCCTCCGGCTCGTCTTCACCGCGTGCCACCCCGCGCTCTCGCGGGAGGCGCAGGTCGCGCTCACCCTGCGGATCGTCGCGGGGCTCAGCACCGAGGAGATCGCGCGGATGTACTTCGTCCCGGTCGCGACGGTGCAGCAGCGTATCGTCCGCGCCAAGAAGACGATCTCGGCCGCACGCATCCCTTTCGCCTCCCCGGAGCCGTCGGAGTGGAAGGAGCGCCTGGAGGGCGTGCTCGGCGTGGTCTATCTCGTCTTCACCGAAGGCTATGCCGCCACGACCGGGCCCGAGTGGATGCGCGCCGACCTCGCCAACGAAGCCCTCCGGCTCGGTCGGATGGTTGCGGCGCTGCTCCCTCGCGAGCCGGAGGCGCTCGGGCTCGTCGCGCTGATGGAGTTGCAGGCGGCCCGGTTCGCGGCCCGCACTGCTCCCGACGGCAGCCCGATCCTGCTCACCGACCAGAACAGGGCACGCTGGGACCATTCGCAGATCCAGCGCGGGCGAGCGGCTCTCGCGCGCGCCGATGAGCTCGGGCACGGTCGTGGTACGTACGCGCTACAAGCGGCGATCGCCGAGTGCCACGCGATCGCGCCGAGCGCGGAGGCGACCGACTGGGACCGGATCGTCGTCCTCTACGAGGCGCTGGGACGGATCGCGCCGAGCCCCGTGGTCGAGTTGAACCGGGCGGCAGCGGTGTCGATGGCGACCGGGCCGGCCAGCGCCCTCCGGATCGCCGACGAACTCGCGGCGCAGGGTGCGCTTCGTGGCTCGCACCTCCTCCCGAGCGTCCGCGGCGAGCTGCTGGCCCGGCTCGGCCGAACGGAGGAGGCGGTCTCTGAACTCTCTGCGGCGGCCGCTCTTGCGGGCAACGACCGCCAGCGTCAGGTGCTGCTGGAGAAGGCCGCGCGCCTGCGGGACGACTGACGTCGAGGAATCAGCCGGCCATCAGCGGCCGGATCTCGTCGAACTCCGATGCGTGCGCGGAGAGAGCCCGCTCGAGGTCGTAGTGCGACTGCAGGTTCAACCAGAACTCCGGCGTCGTTCCGAAGGCCCGCGAGAACCTCAGTGCCGTGTCCGGGGTGATCGCCCGCTTTCCGGCAACGATGTCGCCGATGCGCTGGGCCGGCACGTGGACAGCCTTTGCAAGGGCATACTTGGTGAGCCCAAGGGGCCTCATGAACTCCTCGTGCAGCACCTCGCCCGGTGTGATGAAGTCATTCATGGCGCCTCCTCGGTGATGCGTTTCGTTTGGCATGGGTCGGGTCGGTGATAGTCGGTGATCTCTACGTCGGCCGGTCCCCCGGATTTCCAGGTGAAGCAGATACGGAACTGATCGTTCACACGAATGCTGTATTGCCCGCTCCGGTCTCCGCCGAGTTTTTCCAATCGATTCCCCGGAGGAACTCGACAGTCACTGAGGTCTGCCGCCGCATTCAACATCGTCAGCTTGCGCCGTGCGATGCGTCGGAGATTGGGACCGAAACGCTTCACAGCGATTCCGTACCAGAGCGCCTCGGTGTCGCGATCGGCGAAAGAGTGGAGCATACGCCATAGTAACGCGTGGTGTTAATAACGTCAAGCGTTACTAGAGTGAGTCGCCGCCGCCGGGCGCGGCGGCCTCAGTCCGCGGGTATCAGCGCGAAGCCCGTGTCCGGGCGCGAGATGCCGCTCGAGAATGCGGCCAGCGAGTCGGAGCGGGAGTCGATGCGCCAGTCGTTGGTCGAGCGCTCGCCACCGACGTAGCTCGTGATGGCGAGGCTGAACCAGCTGAAGCCGATGATGTCCGCGTTCTTCGGGTCCGCGAATCCGTCGAAGAAGCTCTTCACCCACGCCGGTTTGTGGCCGTCCGTCTCCGACGCGCCGACCTCGGCGAGGAGGATCGGTTTGGTCGTCAGCGCCCGGAGCTGGTTCAGGCTGGAGTCGTACGTGTACGAGAACGTGAAGTCGTTCCCGGCGCGCCACGGCGGTCGCAGGTAGCCCGACAGCCCGACCCAGTCCACGTAGGCGTCGCCCGGGTAGTAGCCGTTCAGGAACTCCTGGGTCGCGTGCGAGGCGGGCTGCATGTTGTTGATGATGTTGGGCGCCCAGATCCAGATCACCAGACTGTTGGCTCCCTCCTGCTGGAAGATGTCGTGGACGTGCCGCCACATTTTCACGTAGTCCCCGACGTTGTTCCCGTTGATCGGCTTGTTGCTGCCGTTCAGCTCCGACCACGGGTACCAGGTGCCGTTCATCTCGTGGTCCAGCCGGATCGCCACCGGCAGCCCGGTCGACAGGATGTCCTTGGCGTACTGGTGAAGGTACGCATCGAATCCACCGTCGATGATCTTCGGCAGGGTGTAGTCGGGCGCGGAGTTCGAGTTGTTGCCGGCAGCGATCGGGCGCGACTCCCAGGTGAGCAGCGGGAGGCGGCCCTGCTGCCATGCCCGGGTGACCGCGTTCGCGCGGAAGTTCTCATCCCATCCACTGAAGTAGCCGACGATGTTCGGCTGCACTCCGATCTTCTTGGAGGTCGCGTCGAAGGTCGCCCAGTTGAACGGCGCCTGCTCGGTGTACATGCCGAAGTAGCGCTTGTCCGGATGCAGCAGGCTGTCCCGGCTGGGCGCCGTGAGCGCAGCGGCCTGAGTGGAACCTCCGCCTCCCTTCGAGGGATGGGTGGATGCTCCGGATGCCGACGCGGAGCCTCCGGTCCCCGACCCTGCGGACGCACCGGAGCCCTCCGCCTTCAGCTGAGCGATCTCCTGCTGAGCCGCGGCGAGCTGCTGCTGAGCGGATGCGAGCTGCTTGGCGTGCGCCGCAGCAGCGACGGCGGCGGCCGCGGTCTGGCGCTTCAGCTTTCCGGCCTGGGTCGACACCGTCCCCTTGGTGGCGGTCAGCTGCTTCTTCAACTGGGCGTTCTGCGCCGCCAGCGGGTTCGTCACGGCGATGACGGTGTCCGCCGCCTTCCGCACCGGACTGTCGGGAGTCGACCACACGAACCATGACAGCGCGACGAGACAGGCGGCGAGCACAAGCGCGGCGACGGCGGTCATGCGTGCGTTCGTTCGGCTGCGCGCCCAGAAACGAGGAGAACTGGTCGACATGGCATACCTCCAGGTCGGGAGGAGATTCATCCACGTCGTCGGGGACCGGGTGGCCCCAGTGTGGGGGCCACCGACGAGCTGTCACAACCCGTCCGACCCGGAATTTACCTGCCTGAAACGCGAAGGTACCGGCGAGAGGCGACCATCAGCCGGTGGGAGCGGGACGCTGCGGAGGCCCGTAGAAGGCGCGCTCGAAGACATGACGGGCGCGGCGCGTCACGGCGAGGTAGTCCTCCTCGAGGCGGCTCGCCGACCCGGGCGGGTACTCCATGAGGCGCGCAACGCCGTCGAGGGCGACACGGTCCGAGGGCAGCACGTCGGCGGTCTTGTCCGTCCACAACGTCATGGCGGACCGGGTGCGGGAGGCGAAGATCCAGGCATCGCGGAGCCGCGCAGCGTCGTCGGCCGAGACGAAACCGTGGGCTACCGCCGCGTCCAGCGCCTCCAACGTGGAGGGAGTGCGCAGCTCGGGCACCGATGACGCGTGCTCGAGCTGGATGAGCTGGACGAACCACTCCACATCGCTCAGCGAGCCGCGCCCCAGCTTCAGGTGGCGGGACGGATCGGCGCCCTGGGGAAGACGCTCGTTCTCGACGCGGGCCTTGATGCGCTTCACCTCGCGGATCTGCTGCTCGCCGATCTCGCGCGGGTAGCGGACCTCGTCGGCCAGCTCCTCGAACGCGGTCAGCAGCGCCGGGTCTCCCGCGATGCCGCGGGCGCGGAGCAGCGCCTGGGCCTCCCAGGTGAGCGACCAGCGCCGGTAGTACGCGCGGTAGGACTCCAGCGACCGGGCGGGCGGCCCGTTCTTGCCCTCCGGACGGAGGCCGATGTCCAGCTCCAGCGGGAGGCGGTTGTCTTCGGTCAGGCGGTTCAGTTCGGAGACGATCGCCAGGGCGCTGCGGTTGGCTGCCTCCTGCTCGGCCGCCAGCGGACGGAACACGTACATCACGTCGGCGTCGGAGCCGAAGCCGAGCTCGCGACCGCCGAACCGGCCCATCCCGATCACGGCGAACTCCAGCTGGTCCGCGTCGCCGCGTGCCGACCGGATCGCCTGCAGGACGCCGCCGATGATGTTCTCGCTGACGTCGGTGAGCCCCCGCGCCAGCTCGTCGATGGTGGCGATGCCAAGGATGCCGGAGATCGCGAGCCGAAGGATCTCGCGGCGCCGCATGGCCCGCAGCGCGGCGGCCGCCGAATCCACCGACTCGTGGCGCGCCAGGATCGCGGTCGTCTCCTCCCGGAGCAGGGCCGCGGACCGCGGGCGCAGTTCGTCCTCCGACTCCAGCCACGCGACCGACTCGGGGATGCGCCCCAGCAGTTCGCCGGCGAACCGCGACCCCGACAGCACCCGCGTAAGTCTCTCGGCGGCACCGCTGGAGTCGCGCAGCATCCGGAGGTACCAGTGGGTTCCGCCGAGCTCCTCGCTCAGCCGGCGGAACGTCAGCAGCCCGTAGTCGGGGTCCGGCCCGTCGGCGAACCACTGCAGCATCACCGGGAGCAGATGCCGTTGGATCGTCGCGCGGCGCGAGACACCGGAGGTAAGCGCTGCGATGTGCGCGAGCGCACCCCGCGGGTCGCGGAACCCGATCGCGGCGAGTCGCGCCTCCGCCTGCCCGCTGGTGAGCCCGACTCCCCCGGCCAGGCGCGCGTCCTCGGTCGACGTTGCCGCGACGGCGCTGAGCAGCGGACGGTAGAACAGCCGCTCGTGCAGTCCGCGCACGCGGTGCTTGATCTCGTTCCACGTGACCATCAGCTGCGCCGCGCTGGGGGCGAGGCCCGTGGCGCGGGCCAGGATGCGGACATCCGCCTCGTCGCGCGGCATCAGGTGCGTCCGCGTCAGGCGCCGCAGCTGGAGGCGGTGCTCCATCAGCCGCAGCGAGCGGTAGTCGTGCGAGAACGTCGCCGACTCCTCGCGGCCGATGTAGCCCTGGGCGGCCAGCGACGCGAGTGCCGAGAGCGTGTCCCGTTGCCGCACCTGGTCGTCGGTCTGGCCGTGGACGAGCTGCAGCAGCTGGACGGTGAACTCCACGTCGCGCAGGCCGCCCGGGCCGAGCTTGACCTGGTAGTGCACCTCGTCGTCCGGGATGTTGTCGGTCACGCGCACGCGCATCCTCTGCACCGACTCCACGAAGTTCTCGCGCGAGGCGCTGCTCCACACCTTCGGGGCGAGGGCCTCGACGTAGCGCTGCCCCAGGCCCGGGTCGCCGGCGAGGGGACGTGCCTTCAGCAGCGCCTGGAACTCCCATCCCTTCGCCCAGCGGTCGTAGTACGCGATGTGGGACTCCAGCGTGCGCACGAGCGCGCCGTCCTTGCCCTCCGGACGCAGGTTCGGGTCGACCTCCCACAGCCCCGCCTCGACCGCCGGCTCGTAGATGCCGCGCATCGTCAGCATCGCCAGCCGGGTCGCGATGTCGACCGCGCGTCCCGGTTCGAGTCCGGCGCTCTCGACGCCCTCGGTGACGAAGATGACGTCGACGTCGCTGAGGTAGTTGAGTTCGCGCGCACCGGCCTTGCCCATGCCGATGACGGCGAAGGGAGTTGCCCGCACCTGCTCCTCCGGGTACCGGCCGGGGCCCGAACCCATCGTCATGCGGCGCGCGACGGCGAGGGAGGCCTCCAGGGCGGCCGCCGCGAGGTCGCTGAGCGCGGCGGCGACGGCGTCCAAGCCTGCGACGGGATCGGCCTGCTCGAGGTCGAAACTCGCCAATTGCACGAGGCGGCGGCGGTAGCGGATGCGGAGGGCGCTCCAGGCGGCCTCCTCCCCTGTGGCGGCCACTCCGTCGACCGCGCCGACGGCATCGAGCAGGTCGGCGCGGACCTCATCCGCGCTCGGAAGCCCTTCGACAGGGCGCGCCAGGGCGTCCAGCTGGTCCGGCTGCCGCAGGAAGAACTCGGCGATTCCTTCCGACGCGCCGATCACGCGGAACAGCCGCCGCGCGTCCTCCTCCGATCCGAATGGCCCCGCCGCCTGGTCGGGCGCCTGGCGCACCAGGCGCAGCGCCCACGTGAGGGCGCAATCGGGATCGGCGGCGACGGAGATCGCGCCGGTCAGCGTCTCGGCCGGCAGTCCTGTGAGGTCGGCTAGCTCGTCCAGTTCGGAGCGCACCGAGCTCAGCCCCACGAACCCGGCGCGCGCCAGGGCCGTGAGGGAGAGCTGCTGCCGCGTCACGACGAACGGGTCAGAGGATCTCGAGGTTCGACCGCAGCTCGTACGGCGTGACCTGAGCCCGGTACTCCGACCACTCCCGGCGCTTGTTGAGGAGCACGTAGTTGAAGGCCTGCTCGCCGAGCGTCTCGGCCACGAGCTCCGAATCCTCCATCAACGAGATGGCGTGATCGAGGCTCGCGGGGAGCTGGCTGTAGCCGAGAGCACGACGCTCGCCGTCGGAGAGCGCCCAGACATTGTCCTCGGCCTCGGGCGGCAGCTCGTACTGACCCTCGATGCCTTTCAGGCCGGCCGCGAGCAGGAGGGAGAAGGCGAGATACGGGTTCGCCGCCGAGTCCATCGCGCGGTACTCGACCCGCGAGCTCTGACCCTTGTTCGGCTTGTACAGCGGCACCCGGACGAGCGCGGAGCGGTTGTTGTGTCCCCAGCTCACGAAGCTGGGCGCCTCGTCGCCACCCCAGAGCCGCTTGTAGGAGTTCACGAACTGGTTGGTGACCGCCGTGATCTCGGGCGCGTGGCGCAGCAGGCCGGCGATGAACTGACGGCCGACCTTCGACAGCTGATACTGTGCGCCCGCCTCGAAGAACGCGTTCGTGTCGCCCTCGAAGAGCGACATGTGGGTGTGCATCCCGGACCCCGGGTGCCCCGACAGCGGCTTCGGCATGAACGTCGCGTAGACGCCCTGCTCGATGGCCACCTCTTTGATGACCGTGCGGAACGTCATGATGTTGTCGGCCGTGGTGAGGGCGTCCGCATAGCGGAGGTCGATCTCGTTCTGGCCGGGGCCGGCCTCATGGTGGCTGAACTCGACCGAGATGCCCAGGTCTTCGAGCATCCGCACGGAACGGCGGCGGAAGTCGTGTGCGGTGCCGCCCGGCACGTTGTCGAAGTACCCGGCGGAGTCGACCGGATCCGGGCCCTCCTCGCCGAACGACGACGACTTGAGCAGGTAGAACTCGATCTCGGGATGCGTGTAGAAGGTGAAGCCGCGGTCGGCGGCCTTCTCGAGCGTCCGCTTCAGAACGTTCCGGGGATCGGACACCGCCGGCTGGCCGTCGGGCGTGGTGATGTCGCAGAACATGCGGGCCGTGGGGTCGATCTCACCCCGCCACGGAAGGATCTGGAACGTCGTCGGATCGGGCAGCGCCAGCAGGTCGGACTCGTATGCGCGCGTGAGGCCTTCGATCGCGGACCCATCGAAGCCGAGCCCTTCGCTGAAGGCTCCCTCGACCTCGGCCGGGGCGATGGCGACGGACTTGAGGGTGCCGACGACGTCGGTGAACCACAGCCTCACGAATTTGACGCCACGTTCCTCGATCGTGCGAAGAACGAAGTCGCGCTGCTTGTCCATCCTGCCCCTTTCCTCGGCCGTTCCCAGACTAGTGGTTACGGCCCCGTGGCCGTCGGTGCAACACCGAGGATGTAGGTGGTACACTTCGTTCATGCCGACGCATTTGCTCCGCACTCAGGTGACGCACACCCCCGCGGTCACCCGAGCTCTCGACGCTGCGCGCGAGGAGTGGCCCGGCGCGACTGATGGCAAGCTGCTCCTCCATCTGATTGAGGCGGGTGAGCGAGGCCTTAGGGAGCGACGCGAACAGCGGATCGCCGATCGACGGGCCGAAATCGAGCGAGTGAGCGCACGCTACGCCGACCTGGAGTTCGAGAGCCTCGAATCCATCCGAGAGGGCTGGCCGGAATGACGGTCGCTCTCGACGCGAGAGTGCTCATCGGACTGCTCGACCCGTCGGACGCGCACCACGAGTCCGCGCGCCGCGTATTCGCTGCAGGCGTCCGGTTCCGGGTCCATCCGGTGAACATCGCGGAGGCTCTCGTCACTCCGGAACGGGCGGGCCGAAGTCTTGAGGCGTACGAGGACCTCCGGCGCGTCGGCGTCACGCCGGCGGACCTGGGCCCCAATGGACCACTTATTCTCGCGCGCCTGCGCGAGAAGCACCGCCTCCGAATGCCCGACGCCTGCGCACTGGCTGTCGCCGTCTCGGAAGACATCCCGCTGGTCACGTTCGACAAACGGCTGGCCCGAGCAGCGGAGAAGTGCGGACTGCACGAAGCCATCCCGTCCTGAGGGCCGGCCTCCGGCCCGTTCCTGCGTCGCCACACGGGTTAGCGAGTCCGCGCAGCGTCTCCCCGCACGAAGCGAGAGGCAAAGCCGAACACGCTGAGACCGACAACGAGCGCGCCGACGGCTGCTATTGCCCAACCGGCTGCGTTCGGACGCACGAATGCGTAACTCCCGAGGGCGCCGAAGGCGCTGCACAGCCCCACGAGCGCACAGCCCCGGAGGGCCGAGATGTTGGTCGTGCGCGCGATCAGGAGGCCAACCAGGCCGCCCGCGGCCGCGAAGAGCCCGCCGACCACCCCGAGGGCGGTCGCAATCACGGCCGCCAGAAGGGCGTGGCCTTCGTATAGGCCGATGTTGGTGGCACTGCTCGTCGGGCTCAGCGCCTGACCGATGAGGAAGGTGAGCCATGCGAGGACCCCGGCCGTGGCCGCGGTGCAGAGGACTGCAGCCACGATAAGGCGCCAAAGCACCCCACGGCTCCACAGGTCGCGGCCGCTGCCGTTCATCACTGAAGCCAGCTCATCTTCACCCATTGGCTAGGTTGTTCGCGAACGCTTGCCACGTCATCTTCGCACCTTCGGTATAGATCGGGTTCGGGATGCCGGAGGGAAAGTCGTTCACGATGAATGCACCGACCTCCAAGACGTTCTGATTGAGAGCGTTCTTATGCAGACCAAACGCGATCCAGGAACCGAATCCATCGACATGGTTCCCCCACGCTGCGAACTTCCACATGCGATCCGCCGGCTCGATTTGATCCATCAGGCAGATGAAATCGGCGTCCGCGACCCCACTCCAACCGACTCGCAAGGGCAAGAGGCTGCCCAGCGTCGGGAACGATCTCGGAGCGCCGGTCACAGGGAAGTAGCAGTTGAAGCAGTCATGAAGGAGGGTCCACCCCCGCGTCGGCGTGGTATTCCCAGTGGTCGTCCGGAAGCTGTACGTCCAGTTGGGGTCCGCAACAACCGGAAACACGATGTTCGCGGCGTCGAGATCAATCGTCTGCGTCAAGACGTTGTCACGCCACGTGTACCGTGTGCTGACCTCTTTTCCGGCGGCATCGCGTGCCCATGCCGGCATGATCAATCCAGCCGACGCGCCGTCCGGCTGCTCTAGCGATAAGACACCCCCGCCAATATCGATTGCGGCCGTGCCCGGCTGAGCATCAAACGAGTAGGAGAACTGGTCCGGTGCTTGCCGGGAGTTGACGGCGGTCAAGAGCCGCACACCGGTGGATGTCGGTTGCACATACGCCTTCGCATAGGGTGAATCCGTATCGAACACGCTGACGCCGTCCGCGTCGTGCGCGGGACCGTTTGCCCCCATTACCCGGATGTTCGTCGCGGTGCCATCGATGGGTGAATCCACCGTCACCGTTGGGCTCGAGTCGGGTCCTGAGCCTCGCGTAACCGCAACATCGGCGCTCGCCGGGGCGGGACCCGCAATTTCAGGCGCTGTCGTGGCAAGTACCGTTTGCGCGTCTTCGAGATCGGGAGGGAGAACCGAAGCTGCGATCGAGAAGGGCGCAACGAGTGCGATGAGCGCTCCGGCCACGACCGCGGACCTCTGGGTTGATCGGCCTCGGATGCGAGTGAGACTTAAAAGTTGCATCTGTTCTCCTCACAGGCCAACAGAGCACCTCGATGCATTGGATGCCGCTGGTGTATCCATCGATATTTCTATCTTTATCGATGATCCAGGATGTATCCACTCTAGAAATCTCGTGGCCGGTCTGGTAACGAGGGCGAAACCCGATGACCTAAAGGGGGGCCGGGACAACTGAGCGCCTCAACCCCGTCACTAGACTGACGGCATGAGCGAGCAGTCACCGGTGCCCTCCGTCCATCCCGCCACCTCCTCGATGCAGGCGCTGAAGCGCGTGCGCACGCGCCACTTCCAGGCGGCGAAGGAAGAGGGCGCGCCGTTCACGGGACTGACCAGCTACGACATGCTGACCGCCCAGATCTTCGACGAGGCGGGCATCGACTTCCTGCTCGTGGGCGACTCGGCAGGCAACAACGTCCTGGGTTACGACACGACCCTCCCCGTCACGGTGGACGACCTCATCCCGCTGACGCGCGCGGTGGCCGGGGCCGTCAAGCGCGCGTTCGTGGTGGCGGACATGCCCTTCGGCTCCTACGAGACCGGACCGCTCGAGGCCCTGCACACCGCCGTCCGGTTCATGAAAGAGACGGGCGCGCACGCGGTGAAGCTGGAGGGCGGCCGCCGGAGCGCCGAGCAGATCCGGCGCATCGTGGATGCGGGCATCCCGGTCATGGCGCACATCGGCTTCACGCCGCAGAGCGAGCACGGCCTCGGCGGTCACCTCGTGCAGGGGCGGGGTGACTCTGCGGAGGAGCTGCTCGCCGACGCGCACGCGGTCGAGGAGGCGGGCGCCTTCGCCGTTGTGCTGGAGATGGTGCCGGCCGAAGTGGCCAAGCGCGTCACGGCTGAACTGCGCATCCCCACGGTCGGCGTGGGGGCGGGTCCGCACGTGGATGGGCAGCTGCTGGTCTGGACGGACTGGGCCGGCTTCACGACGGGCCGCGTCCCGCGGTTCGTCAAGCAGTACGCCGACCTGAAGACCGTGCTCTCCGACGCCGCCCGGGCCTACAAGGCCGACGTCCAGGGCGGCTCATTCCCCACCGCAGACCACAGCTTCTGACACCTGGTTGACGCAACACGCCGTCGGCCGGACCGGCGCGACGGCGTGTCGTGTCAACCAGATAGGTCAGCGGGCAGATAGGTCAGCGGTTGTCCGCAGCGTCCTCTTCGGCCCACTTGGCGGAGTTCTCGCGAAGCTTCTCGAGCGCGTGCTCGGCCTCCTCGCGGGTGTCGAACGGGCCGACGCGGTTGGGAGCGGGAGACAGGAACCCCTGCTCGACCTCACCGGTCTTCATGTTGTACCAGTACTTGTGCTCGGCGTCCTGCTTGATGCCGTACTCGTCGCTCGTCATAGAGTTGATGGTATGCCCAAGGATTCCGCCGGTCACCTCATCCCGGGCCGCGTCACTGCGATGCGCCCGGTGCCCAGCCGCATCGCGCGGCCGGAGTACGTCGGCCGTCCGGGTCCCGCGCCGTACACCCGCGGCGACGTCTACACGCCAGCAGAGGTGGAGCTGATCCGCGAATCCGGGCGCATCGCCGCGCAGGCGATCGCTCTGGTCGGCGAGGCCGTGCGCCCGGGAGTGACGACCGAAGAGCTGGATGCGATCGGCCACGAGTTCCTGCTCGCGAACGACGCCTACCCGTCGACGCTCGGCTACCGCGGCTTCACCAAGTCCATCTGCAGCTCGGTCAACGAGGTCGTCTGCCACGGCATCCCGGACGACACCGTGATCGAGGACGGCGACATCGTCAACATCGACATCACGGCCTACAAGAACGGCTTCCACGGCGACAGCAACCAGACCTTCATCGCCGGAACCGCCTCCGAGGAGGTGACGGCGCTCGTCGACCGCACGCGCGAGGCGCTGAACCGCGGCATCAAAGCGGTTGCTCCCGGCCGGCAGGTCAACGTCATCGGGCGCGCGATCGAGTCGTACGCGAAGCGGTTCGGTTACGGCGTGGTCCGCGACTTCACCGGCCATGGCGTCGGAGCGGCCTTCCATTCGGGTCTGATCATCCCCCACTACGACGCGGCGCCCGCGTTCGACGACGTGATGGAGCCCGGGATGGTGTTCACGATCGAGCCGATGCTGACGCTGGGCACGCACGAGTGGGAGATGTGGCCCGACGACTGGACGGTCGTCACTCGCGACCGCAGCATCACGGCGCAGTTCGAGCACACGCTCGTGGTGACCGAGCGCGGGGCGGATATCCTCACGCTCCCCTGACCCCCTCGAATGCGCGGTAGATTCGAGCCATGACTTCGCAGACGCACGCGATCGGGATCGACATCGGCGGGACGGGCATCAAGGGAGGATTGGTCGATCTGACGACCGGCGAACTGGTCAGCGACCGGGTCAAGCTCCCCACTCCCGACGGAGGCAAGCCGGACGACATCGTCGAGACGACGAAGGAGATCGTCGACCAGCTTGCCCAGGCGGAGCCCGATGCCCCGGTCGGTGTCTGCTTCCCGGCGATCGTGAGCCACGGCGTCACCCTTTCGGCCGCGAATGTCGCCAAGGACTGGATCGGGCTCCACGCCGAGAACCTGTTCGAGAAGGCGCTCGGGCGCGACATCCACTTCGTCAACGATGCGGACGCGGCCGGTTACGCCGAGACCCGCTTCGGTGCGGCCAAGGGCAAGGACGGCCTGGTCATCATGACGACGCTGGGCACCGGGATCGGGTCAGCGCTCATCTACGACGGCATCCTCATCCCGAACGCCGAACTCGGCCACCTCGAGGTCGACGGCCACGACGCGGAGTCGCGCGCGGCCTACTCCGCCAAGGAGCGCGAGGACCTCAGCTGGGAGAAGTGGGCGAAGCGCCTGCAGAAGTACTACTCGACCGTCGAGTTCCTCTTCACGCCCGACCTCTTCATCGTCGGCGGCGGGGTGTCCAAGAACTACCAGGAGTTCCTGCCCCTGCTGAAGCTCAAGACGCCGATCGTCCCGGCCGTGCACCGCAACAACGCGGGCATCCTGGGGGCCGCCGCCCTGGCCGTCCGCGGCGAGCGCCGCGACGCCGGCCACCGCGGGCGCAGCGGCGAGGTCGGCACTCCGGACGACGCCCCGACGCCCGCCGGAGTCGCGCCGGGCGCCTGATCCGGGCGCCGGATCCGGCGTTCCGGCGGCCGTCCGCCAGCATCCCGCAGAGATTCCTCCGCGGGGCGTTAGGAATGCGTTAGGACGGCACTCCCGCACCTCGTGCAGGTGTGGACTCTCTCCTGTCGCGACCACCCGGTCGCAACAATCCTGATGGATGGAGAGAAGTCGTGCTCGACGTCGTCTACCTCCTCGCCGTGGCCGCGCTCGCGATTCTCGTGGGCCTGGCCGGCCGGGGGGTTGAGAAACTGTGATCGTCATCACCCTGATCGCGGCGCTGCTGGGAGTGGCCGCTGTCGGCTACCTGGTGGTCGCCCTCGTCAGACCGGAGCGCTTCTGATGGCGCCGGGCGTGTTCCTGTTCGTCGCCCAGCTGGCGACGCTCGCACTCGTACTCGCCGTCGCCTACCGGCCGCTCGGCGACTACATGGCCCGCGTGTTCACCACGGACAAGGACCTGCGGGTCGAGCGCGGTGTGTACCGCCTGATCGGTGTGGATCCCCGCTCCGAGCAGTCTTGGCCGGCGTACCTCCGCGGCGTGCTGGCGTTCTCTGTCGTCGGCATCCTCATCGTCTACGGGATGCAGCGGCTGCAGCAGTTCCTGCCGTACTCGCTGGGCATGCCTGCGGTGCCCGAGGGGACCGCGTTCAACACCGCCATCTCGTTCGTCACCAACACGAACTGGCAGTCGTACTCCCCCGACGTCACCCTGGGCTACACGGTGCAGGCGGTGGCTCTGGTCGTGCAGAACTTCGTCTCCGCGGCGGTGGGCATCACCGTGGCCGTCACGCTCGTGCGCGGGTTCGCCTCGCGGTCGACCGGCACGATCGGCAACTTCTGGGTGGAC
Organism: Leifsonia sp. T36S-04; assembly: GCF_042465655.1. GTDB lineage: Bacteria > Actinomycetota > Actinomycetes > Actinomycetales > Microbacteriaceae > Leifsonia. Next base: position 1,199,335 of record NZ_CP146286.1, on the reverse strand, counting down.
CTGCTGCGCGCGACCGTGCGCATCCTGCTGCCGTTGTCCCTGGTCGCCGCGGTCGTGCTGATCGCGGGCGGCGTCATCCAGAACCTGAACGGCTTCGAGCACGTCTCGACGCTGGCGGGCGCGACGCAGTCCCTTCCGGGCGGTCCGGTGGCCTCGCAGGAGGCGATCAAGCTGCTCGGCACCAACGGCGGCGGCTTCTTCAACGTGAACTCGGCGCATCCGTTCGAGAACCCGACGGCGTGGACGAACCTCGTCGAGATCGTCCTCATGCTGCTGATCCCGTTCGCTCTGCCGCGCACCTTCGGGACGATGGTCGGCGACAAGCGCCAGGGCTACGCGATCCTCGCGACCATGGGTCTGCTGTTCACCGTCTCCCTCGCCGCGATGACCGTGTTCGAGGCGACCAGCGGATCGATGGAGGGCAAGGAGACCGTGTTCGGCGTCCTCGGCTCCACGCTGTTCGACACGACCAGCACCGCGACCTCGACCGGCGCCGTGAACTCGATGCTCGACAGCTACAGCCCGCTCGGCGGGATGATGGCGCTGATCAACATGATGCTCGGCGAGATCGTACCGGGAGGCGTCGGATCCGGACTCTACGGGATCCTCGTCATCGCCATCATCGCCGTGTTCGTCGCGGGCCTGATGGTCGGACGCACGCCGGAGTACCTCGGCAAGAAGCTGGGGCCGCGCGAGATCAAGCTGGCCAGCCTCTACATCCTGACCACGCCGACGATCGTGCTGCTCGGCACCGGGCTCAGCTTCGCCATCCCGGCGATCCGGGCGGATGTGGAGAAGACCTCCATCCTGAACCCCGGCCTGCACGGCTTCACCGAAGTGCTGTACGCCTTCACGTCGGCCGGCAACAACAACGGCTCGGCGTTCGCCGGACTCACCGCCGCGACGCCCTGGCTCAACACGGCGCTCGGTGCGGCGATGTTCTTCGGCCGCTTCCTGCCGATCGTGTTCGTGCTGGCGCTGGCCGGCTCGCTCGCCGCCCAGGGACGCATCCCCGCGAACGCCGGGACGCTCCCGACGCACCGCCCGCAGTTCGTCGGCCTCCTCACGGGCACGATCGTGCTCGTCTCCGCACTCACCTACTTCCCCGTTCTCGCGCTGGGCCCCCTGGCGGAAGGACTGAATTGACCATGACCACCACCCTCCCCACCACCTCTCCCTCGACTCCACCGGCCGCCCGCAAGCAGCCGACGGGGCCGAAATCCTTCACGGCGGGCCAGCTGCTCGCCGCCCTGCCCGGGGCGCTGCGCAAGCTCGACCCGCGCTCCATGTGGCGCAATCCCGTCATGTTCATCGTCGAGGTCGGGGCGGCGCTGACCACCGTCGTCGCGATCGCCCAGCCGTTCGTCGCTCCCACCGGAGCCGGACCGGCGGGCCTGGCCTTCACCTGGTCGATCGCCGTGTGGCTCTGGCTGACCGTCGTCTTCGCCAACCTGGCGGAGGCGGTCGCCGAGGGCCGCGGCAAGGCCCAGGCCGCCACTCTGCGGCAGACCCGCTCGTCGACCCTCGCCAATCGGGTCGCCGCGTACAGCGACTCCGATCCGGATGCGCTGAGCGCGACGCTCGAACAGGTCGCCTCGAGCGATCTGCGCCTCGGCGACGTGGTGGTCGTGACGGCCGGCGAGCTCATCCCGGGAGACGGCGATGTCATCCACGGCATCGCGACCGTGGACGAGTCGGCCATCACGGGCGAGTCCGCGCCGGTCGTCCGCGAGTCGGGCGGCGACCGGAGTGCGGTCACCGGCGGCACACGCGTGCTCTCCGACCGCATCGTCGTCCGCATCACCAGCAAGCCCGGAGAGACCTTCGTCGATCGCATGATCGCGCTGGTGGAGGGTGCCTCGCGTCAGAAGACGCCGAACGAGATCGCGCTCAACATCCTGCTGGCGAGCCTCTCCATCGTGTTCGTGATCGTCGTGCTCGTCCTGCAGCCGGTCGCCGGCTACTCGGACGCCGCGCCGACCGTGCCGGTGCTGATCGCCCTGCTGGTGTGCCTCATCCCCACCACCATCGGCGCCCTCATCTCGGCGATCGGCATCGCCGGCATGGACCGCCTGGTGCAGCACAACGTGCTGGCCATGTCGGGACGCGCCGTCGAGGCGGCCGGCGACGTGACCACGCTGCTGCTCGACAAGACCGGCACCATCACGTACGGCAACCGGCGCGCGAGCGAGTTCGTCCCCGTCGGCGGGACGTCGCCCGACGATCTTGTGCGGGCTGCCGCGATCTCCTCCCTGAGCGACCCCACCCCCGAGGGCACCTCGGTGGTGGAGCTGGCGGCGGGCCTGGGCTTTGTGCAGCCGGAACGTCTCGGCGGCGAGATCGTCCCGTTCACCGCGCAGACCCGCATGAGCGGGCTCGACCTCCCGGACGGTACCCGGATCCGCAAGGGCGCCGCGAGTTCGGTCGTCTCCTGGGTCCGCGAGGCCGGGGAACCGTCCGCCGCCGTCCTGGGCCAGCTGGATGCGGAGGTCGAGCGGATCTCGCAGGCCGGCGGGACCCCGCTCGCCGTGGCGACGCAGACCGCGTCGGGCGACGCGTCGCTGCTCGGCGTCATCCACCTGAAGGACGTGGTGAAGGAGGGATTGGCGGAGCGCTTCGCCGACCTCCGCCGGATGGGCATCCGGACGGTGATGGTGACCGGCGACAATCCCCTCACCGCTCGTGCCATCGCCGCGGAAGCCGGTGTCGACGACTTCCTCGCCGAGGCCAAGCCCGAGGACAAGCTGGAACTGATCCGGAAGGAGCAGGAGGGCGGACACCTCGTCGCGATGACCGGAGACGGCACCAACGACGCACCGGCCCTCGCCCAGGCGGATGTGGGCGTCGCCATGAACACCGGTACATCGGCGGCGAAAGAGGCCGGGAACATGGTCGACCTCGACTCGGACCCGACCAAGCTGATCGACATCGTCCGCATCGGCAAGCAGCTCCTGATCACTCGCGGCGCGCTCACCACGTTCTCGATCGCGAACGACGTCGCGAAGTACTTCGCGATCATCCCAGCGATGTTCGTGGCCGTGTTCCCCGGGCTGGGGGCGCTCAACGTGATGGGCCTGCACTCGCCCGCTTCGGCCATCCTCTCTGCGGTGATCTTCAACGCGATCATCATCGTGCTGCTCATCCCCCTCGCACTGCGCGGTGTCCGCTACCGGCCGGCCGCTGCGTCGCAGCTGCTCAGCCGAAACCTCCTCATCTACGGCGTCGGCGGGATCCTCGCCCCCTTCATCGGCATCAAGCTGATCGACCTCGTCGTCTCCCTCATCCCGGGCTTCTGACGCCCGGATCCCGAAAGGTACATCGCACATGAATCGGCTCCGCGGCGCCTGGCGCCACTACTGGGTCGCCCTGCGCGCCATGGTCGTGCTGACCGTGGCGCTGGGGATTGGCTACACCGCCGTCGTCACCGGCATCGGGCAGCTCGCCCTGCCTGCTCAGGCGAACGGCTCCCTCGTCACCGAGAGCGGGAAGGTCGTCGGCTCGTCGCTCATCGGTCAGTCGTTCACCGACGCCAAGGGCCGCGCCCTGCCGCAGTGGTTCCAGTCGCGGCCGTCCGCCGCGACCGCGAACGACCCCGCAGGGTACGACGCATCGGCCTCCTCGGGGAGCAACCTGGCGGCGTCCAACCCCGCCCAGGTGAAGGCCGTGAAGGAGCGGACCGCTGCGATCGTCGCGTCGGACGGCGTGCCGGCCTCGACGGTCCCCGGCGACGCGGTCACCGCGTCCGGCTCGGGGCTCGACCCGCACATCTCGCCCGCCTACGCGCTCCTGCAGGTGAAGCGGGTGGCGGAGGCGCGCGGGCTCCCCGAGGACACGGTCCGGAAGCTGGTGGCAACTAGGATTCAGGGACGGGACCTCGGGTACCTCGGGGAACCGACCGTGAACGTGCTCCAGCTGAACCGGGCCCTGGCCGCGCTGGACCGATAGCAGAGGGCGGGACGCATGCCTCGTGGTCACCTGCGGGTGATGCTCGGTGCCGCCCCCGGCGTGGGCAAGACGTACGCGATGCTCGAGGAGGGCAGGCGGCTCAGCGCGCTGGGCAAGGATGTGGTCGTGGCCGTCGCGGAGACGCACGGCCGCGCCGCCACTGCAGCGATGCTCGACGGTCTCGAGGTCGTCTCCCGCGCCACGACCGAGCACCGCGGCGTGACCCTCGACGAACTCGACCTCGACGCGGTCCTGCTGCGCGCCCCGCAGATCGCCCTCGTCGACGAGCTCGCGCACACCAACGCGCCGGGATCGCGCAACGAGAAGCGGTGGCAGGATGTCGAGGCCATGCTCGACGCGGGCATCGACGTCATGTCGACGGTCAACATCCAGCACATCGAGTCGCTCGGCGACGTGGTGCAGCAGATCACCGGTGTGCAGCAGCGGGAGACGATCCCGGATGCTGTCCTGCGCCGTGCGGACCAGATCGAAGTCGTCGACCTGGCCCCGCAAGCGCTGCGCGACCGGCTCGCGGAAGGGGTCGTGTATCCGACCGCCCGCATCGACGCCGCCCTGTCGAACTACTTCCGGCTGGGCAACCTGACGGCGCTGCGCGAGCTGGCGCTGCTCTGGCTGGCCGACGAGGTGGACAGCGCGCTGCAGCGGTACCGTGCCGAGCACGGCATCGCCGGCACCTGGGAGGCGCGCGAGCGTGTGGTGGTCGCGCTCACCGGCGGTCCGGAGGGCGAGACGCTGGTGCGGCGGGGCGCGCGGATCGCGGCGCGGAGCGCGGGCGGCGACCTGATCGCCGTGCACGTCACCAGCCCGGACGGGCTGCGCGAGACCGCGCCCGGCGCCCTCGCCGCTCAGCGGGCCCTCGTCGAGCAGCTCGGCGGCAGCTACCACCAGGTCGTCGGGGACGACATCCCGACCGCACTCGTGGAGTTCGCGCGCGGCGAGAACGCGACGCAGCTCGTCATCGGCGTGTCCCGCCGCAGCCGCCTGGCCGCGCTGCTGACCGGACCCGGGATCGGCGCGACCGTCATCCGCGCATCGGGCGATATCGATGTCCACATCGTGTCCCATGCCCGCGCCGGAGGGCGGTTTTCACTTCCGCGGCCGCGCGGCGGGCTGACCGTCCGTCGCCGCGTGTACGGCTTCGCGCTCGCGCTCATCGCAGGTCCGCTGCTGACGCTCGTCCTGACGAACGTCCGCTCGCCGGAGTCGATGACGGCGGACGTGCTCAGCTATCAGCTGCTCACTGTCGTCGTCGCCCTGGTCGGCGGCATCTGGCCTGCGCTCTTCGCTGCGCTGCTCTCGGGGCTCACGCTCGACTACTTCTTCGTCGACCCGCTGTATACGATCACAGTCGGCGAACCCCTCCACCTGATCGCGCTCATCCTGTACGTGGTGATCGCCGCCCTGGTCAGCCTCGTCGTCGACCTCGCGGCGCGACGCTCGCGCGAGGCACGCCGCGCGGCGGCGGAGGCGGAGCTGCTGGCGAACATCGCCGGCGGCGTCATCCGGGGCGAGGATGCGCTGCAGGCGCTGGTGACCCGCACGCGGGAGGCGTTCGGTCTGACCACCGTGCGCCTCACATCCCTCGACGGGTCCGAGGTGCTGGCCGCGGACGGGCCGGGGGCACCGGGGTCCGACTCCTCCGGCTCGGTCGGCTCGGAGGTGCAGCGGCTGCCGGTGGGGACGCGGGCCGTCCTCGAGCTCTCGGGGCGCGATCTGGAGGCGGGCGACCGTCGGCTCCTCGCGGCGATCGTGGCCCAGCTCGACGCCGCCCTGGAGCACCGCGATCTCGCCGCGACCGCCTCCGAGGTGGGCGCGCTCGCCGAGGCCGACCGCGTGCGCACCGCGCTGCTGGCCGCCGTCGGACACGACCTGCGCAGACCTCTCGCTGCGGCCACAGCCGCCGTGACCACGCTGCGCCAGCCGGACCTGCCGCTCAGCGACGACGACCGCGAGGCGCTCCTGGAGACCGCCGAGGACAGCCTCCACGGCCTGGCCGGGCTCGTCACCGACCTGCTCGACGCAAGCCGCATCCAGGCAGGCGTCCTCGCGGTATCGCTGGCGCCGACCGAGCTCGACGACGTCATCCCTCCCGCCTTCGACGAGCTGGGCATCGGTCCCGGCGATGTCGAGTTGGATGTGCCGGCCGGCCTTTCGCCGCTTCTCGCCGACGGCGTGCTGCTGCAGCGTGTCGTGGTCAACCTCCTGGGCAACGCACTGCGCTTCAGCCCCACCGGAATGCGCCCGGTCTTCGCCGCCAGCGAGTTCGGCGGCACCGTCCAACTTCGCGTGATCGACCACGGCCCCGGAATCCCCGCCGAGCGCCGCGAGTCGGTGTTCGCGCCGTTCCAGCGCCTCGGTGACACCGACAACGACAGCGGTATCGGGCTGGGGCTCGCCCTCTCGAAGGGCTTCGTGGAGGGCATGGGCGGATCGCTCGACGCCGAAGACACACCGGGCGGCGGCCTCACGATGGTGATCTCGCTCCCCGCTTCCGGAGAGGCAGCCGCATGAGGATCCTGATCGCCGACGACGACCAGCAGATCCTGCGTGCTCTGCGCATCCTGCTCACGGCTCGCGGCTACGAAGTTCTGACGGCCCGCACCGGCGCCGAGGCGCTCAGCCAGGCCGTCGAGCACCACCCCGACCTCGTCATGCTCGACCTCGGGATGCCGGAGCTCGACGGCATCGACGTGATCGGAGCGCTGCGCGGCTGGACGAGCGTCCCCATCCTCGTCGTCTCCGGCCGCACCGGATCCGGCGACAAAGTGGATGCGCTCGACGCCGGCGCCGACGACTACGTGACCAAGCCGTTCGCGGCGGACGAACTGCTCGCCCGCATCCGCGCGCTCACGCGCCGCCAGCAGTCGGTGCCGGATGAGCCGGTCGTCTCCTTCGGCGACGTGACGGTCGACCTCGCCGCGCGTCAGGTCACGCGCACCACCGGGGACCGCACGGAGACGGTGCGGCTGACGCCGACGGAGTGGACCATCCTCGAAGTGCTCCTGCGGAACCCGGACCGGCTGGTGACGCGACAGGTGCTGCTGACGCAGGTGTGGGGCCCGCAGTACACGAGCGACACCGGCTACCTGCGGCTGTACCTCGCGCAGCTGCGCAAGAAGCTCGAGCCCGAGCCCTCACGACCGCGCTACCTGCTGACCGAACCCGGGATGGGGTACCGGTTCTCGCCGGATGCCGCCTGAGGGAGGCACGCATCAGAGGCTCGAGCTGCGAACTCCTCGATCGACCTGACCAGAGCTGCCCAGCGCGTGTCGGCATCCGCCAGCGTCCGCGGATAGTGATGTCCCGGCACGGATCTCGCCTCCACGTTTCGGAACTCAGCGGGCACTGCATTCGACGCATCCACTACCTCGTCGTCGACGGGGACGATGGCGACAATGCGAGTGCGCGACTGCGCGACTGCGTCGTCACCTTCGGCAGCGGAGTGGTATTCAGGACCGAACCGCTTGTGGGCCCACTCGGCGAAAGCAGGATCTCGATCCGAGTGCAGACGTAGGTGCGGGGACATCGCCAGAATCGGAGACAACGCGACCACGCCGACAGCCCCCAACTCATCGGCCGACATCGCCGCGAACCATGCTCCAAAACTGACGCCGAAGGCGATGAGATCCCGATAGCCGCGGAGGCGACAGAACTTCGCGACGGCAGACGCAGAGCCGGTCGCTACCCGAGGCCATTGTTGCCATGCCGCACTGTGCAGGCCGACACCGAGATGCGCTGAGCCGGGATAGTTCACGACCAGCACGTCAAGCCCGCTAGCTATGAGTTCCCGATACGAACCGCCGTAGCGAAGGTCGTCCCATTCGTGACTGTCCGGGCCGCCGTGGAACGCCACGACAACTGACCGCGGGCTCGGGCCAGATCCAGTTAGCAGGATGCATGGCATGCCGGCGATCTGGACTCGCTCTACCGAGAGGTCCGGACAGGGGGCGGCAGCACCGGGCCAGCGTCTCGGGCCGTTCATCCATATTGACCCGTGAACGGCCGAAACGACTCTGAGTACCGGAGACGCCCTCTCCAGTGGGAACAGCTGGGCCGTCCCCTGCAGGACATGAACGGAGTGCTGGCTGACTTGCCACAGTCCGTAGCCTTGTTCCGGGTGAAGGCAGATCATCTGCACTCCGCCGTCCACGTCGAAAGCCGCCTGAAGAGGAGACCAGCCCTCCGGAGTATGCAGCGGTCGTCTGCGGCCGTCCTCGATCAGCCAGAACGACCTGTGGTCTTTGGAGTCCTCGCGGGTCAATGCCGCTTCTTGGGTGGTCGCGACGATCGTGCCCGTTCCGTGAACGTCGCGGTCCCGGTGCTGCACGACGTATCCGCCGCCGCCTGCCAAAACAAGCGCGCCAGAGTCGAGGATCCGCGCCACTGCCATCCCCTCGGGGTGGCGGATGGTCCGTCTGGCGCCGGAGCCTACTTCGACGCCGACCGTTCGGCTCGGGTCGGACGTCGTCAGGAGGACGGTGCGCGATCCGCTTTCAGATGCAACAAGACCTGAGAGCTGATTGTCCTCGCTGTCCGGCACGCGGTGCACCACACTGCGGCTGCGCTCGACTGTCCCCCTTTCTGTGAGCATCAGTCGCTCGATCTCCAGTCGATCGTTGCCGTTCAAATGAAAACACAGGGCTTCCGAGTCGCCCGGCACGATGAAAAGGGGTCCGGACGCGCTGGTTATTCGTACGCCGTCTGGCAGCAGCGCATGCAGGCGACCATCCTGTCGGCTGAAGAGCCAAAGCGCCTCCCCGACCCGGGCGATCGGACGCAGGGCGTCCTCATGGATGAGGCTGAGCCGTTGCATGTGCACGCTCTTCGTGGCTGATCGACCAGGACCCGCGAAAGAGAACCGGTAGCAGGACCGCGTTGAGGAGGGTGGCGGCCGCCGCGATCATCGCCAAGGGGACCGGCCCGAATGTAGCCCACAGCGGTCCGCCGACGGCCCCTCCCAACGCATCGCCGACGAGGAATGCCGTTTGCGAAATGCCGAACACGAACCCGGCCGCGTTCCCAGGAATAAGGACATACTGAATCGTTTCCTCCGAGGTGACGGCAACTGCTACCGCCGCGGCTCGAAACAAGAACAGGATCACGGTCAGGACGGGGCTGAGGCCGAGCGCAACCGCGACACTGAATGTCGCAGCTGCCGTCGCAACCTCGGCGATGACGAACAACCTTCCCGGTCTCCGGCCGACGCCCCTTCGTGCGAAGAGGCCTGTCACGCAGATCTGCGCAAGGCTCATGGCAGCGACGACGGTGGCGGCGCCGGCGTCAGTGAGCCCGGCGTCCGTCAGGTAGATCGGCAGATAGGGGGTGATCAGACTGACGTAGAAGCCCGAGAGCAGGCCGACCGCAGCCAACTTGGCAGCGACAGACCGCAGTCCGTCACTGCCACGCGCGGTCCTTTCCTCTTGGCTGGCGACTGGAAGCCGGGCGCCCGTTCGTACTCTGCACGCCCAACCAAACGCGAGCAGGGCCAGCACCGAAGCGAGGCCGAGGGCCAGCGTCGTCCCACCGGTCGCGTCGGCCGCCAAGAACAAGCCGGCGGCACCCAGGGTGCCGACGAAGACACCTACTTGACTACCGAGGCCGCGAGCGGCGACAACGCGAGAGATTTCAGCGTCCGGTACCGTCGACCTGATCCAGGGGCGAAGGCCGACGAGCGCAAGAGACGCCCCGACTCCGGCAAGCGCAGACGACACGATCGTCGGCGCCATATCGGTGAATACTCGGCCGCCGATTCCGACGGCGTACAGGAGCACACCAAGTCTGACGGCGTTCAGCCCGCCGATACGGTCGGACACGGCTCCCCATGCGAACGACAGCCCGCCTACACAGGCCATGACTGCATAACCAACACCGAACGCTGCCAATGCACCGGCATGCTCGTAGTGAAGCGGCTGAGCCACCTTCGACATCCACATGGCGGATGCGAAGAGAAGCGAAAAGACGCCGACCTTTGTCCGGATCGAAACTGATGACATCAGGACGCGGCTACTCGGCGCAGGTTATCTACCAGCGTCGCTGACCCGGGATGAACTCGTAAGCCGTCATTCAGCGCTTTAACGGCGCACGCCATCCGTCCTGCTCGGAGGTGTGCTTCAGCCAACAGTGAGAAATGACGATCGGTATCGGACAGGCCGAGTGCCGCGACATCCACGGGCTCCAGGATGCGGAGCGCATCGTCTGGTCGATCGAGGCGAAGGAGAACATACGCAGTGTCCGCCCGGCCGATCGAGTTCTCCGGCTCCAGCATCACGGCCTTGAGGTAGGCATCAGCGGCATCGTCAAAACGGTCGCATCGTGTGAGCGCTAGCCCGAGTCCTCGCCACGAGACCGCCAGATTGTCATCCAGTTCCACAGCGATCTGGCACTGTTCGAGCGCATCCTCGTGCTGACCGGTCGCACTCAGGCTCTTGGCCGCCTCCAGCCGGTACTCGGCCATGTAGGGGTCGACCTCCAATAGACGCCTGTATGTGTCCACAGCCGCCCTGAGATCGCCAATCTGGTTATAACACTGAGCCAGGTTGTAGATGAGCACCGAGCGGTGGATCGCAACTCGTTCTGTTGTCTTCGTCAGGCGGTCGATGCCCCACCGGAGTAGGTCGAGCGCCCCGTCCACGTCTCCGCGACGGAAGAGGATAAGAGCGAATCCATTGCGGTTGAAAACCTCCTCGAACACCGCCTCGTCGGTTTCGCGCATCGCCGGACTCAGCGTGCGGATGATGTCGAACGCCTCCTGCAAACAGGCCTCTGCCATCCCGAGGTCGCGAAAGCCGTCTCGGTGGTGGCGTGCGTAGAGCATCGATCTGCCGTAGAGCGCGCGAACCCTGTCCATCGGTCCGCCGCGAGACGCCCATTGTCCGTAGTAGAACTCGGCTCGTTCGGGTTCGCTAAGCATGGCGTTGCCGATCGCGAGCATATTCATCACACGAGCCGACGGTTCGTGTCGGAGGAGCACTTTCGCGAGTGCTGTTCCTGTCCACGCATCTCCCACGTTGATGTAGTCCCACGCCGCACAGACGATCGCTTCGACATCGAGATCACCCGTAAGGGCATCGCACAGAGAGGCCTCGCCCGCATAAGCAGGGAGGGACGGACTATCGAATGACACCGTGAGATAGCTGACCGTCCAACCGGCGACCGTGGATGCTAAGTCAAGGAATTCTCTGCTGGACTCATCGATCTGCTGGCATCGTCCGATCTCGACGTGAATGTCGCCGTATTGCGCGATTAGGTACCGGGCGACCGTGATGTGATTCCGCTGCAATCGACGTCGCTGGAAATAGCGGATCTGCTCGCTCGCGGTTGCCGCATCGGTCAAGCTCACGCTGGTCGCGCGAACTCGGGCCGCCAGGGCACTGTCGAGCGGAAAGTAGAGGCGAAGGCTTTGAGCCAAGCGTGGATGGTCGGTTTCTGGCCCGCAACCTACCTTCACGAGAAGCTGCTTTACCACCCCGAAAGCAATCGGGGAGGCGGCGGGGGCGTTCAGTGATAGCTGCATGTCGACGTCAATCGGCTTCCGGAGGGACGACGGCCGAACCGTCGTCCCTCCTGAGGCGCTAGTTGACCTTGCTGCCGTACAGGACTGCGAAGTCGACCTTTTCATCGCGGGGTGTCTCGATGCTCAGTTCCATTGGTCATTCCTTTCGTGCGGGATATCCGCAAGGAAACACTAACCTCTAGCCCTGTGAAATACAACGCTTTAATGCATGCATAGGAGACCAACGCGGATGTGCGGCATCGCGTTTCCGGCTCTGCGGCGGGCGACGCGACTCGACGGCACAGCGAGTGTCGCGAAGGGAATGGGCCGGCTGATACGCCGGGTTCTGTCGCGGTGCCAAGCACCGCGGACGGCCATCTATCTCGGGACGGCGTTACCGCCGCCCTCTAGCGGTCTACCCGGGGACGAGACGAGCAGCCTCATGGTCCCCTGTGCGACCTTGCTCCGGGCGAGGTTTACCCAGCCGGCCGGGTCACCCCGGCCGCTGGTGGTCTCTTACACCACCGTTTCACCCTTACCGCGGGCCGAAGCCCGTGGCGGTCTGCTTTCTGTTGCACTTTCTCGCGGGTTGCCCCGGGTGGGTGTTACCCACCGCCCTGCTCTGCGGAGCCCGGACGTTCCTCGGCAGTCCGCTCTCGCGGACCGACGCGACCGTCTTGCCGACCCATTCCGGCCTCCACACTAGCGCAGGCCGTTTCGGCCCGGCTCAGAGGCCGGAGTCTTCTCCACGGATCAGGATGGCGCCGCTGTCGGGGCAGAGCACCACGTCGTCGTCGGCGGCCCGGCGGATCTCGGACAGATCCGACTCGGTCAGCTTCACGTTGGAGCCCAGGGAGACGCCGCGCACGAGAGCGGCAGCGCCCAGTCCGTAGCGCGCGCGCTGCCGCTCGTACAACTCGATGAGGTCGGCCGGGAGGGCCTCCGCGATCGCTGCACGGTCGGCGGCCGCCGCCCTGCGCTGCGCCTCGATCGTGCCGCCTTCCTCGGCGCGCTGCGCCTCCAGCGCCTCGACCCGGGTCGCGAGTTCGGCGCGCTCGGACTCGACGGTCGCGAGCACCTGCTCGAGACCCTCGACGCGCTCCATGACCGTCAGCTCGATCTCCTCCAGGTCGTCCTTGCGCTTGGCGAGCGACGCGAGTTCGGCCTCGAGCGCCTGCACGTCCTTCATGGAGGAGCTCTGCTGCACCCGGTCGGTGTCGCGCTTCGCGCGCGCTTCGACGACCTGCACGTCGGACTCGACGCGCTTCAACTCGGTCCGTGCGTCCTCGAGTTCGCCCGTCGCAGCGATCCAGCGCGCCCGGAGCGCGTCGACCTCCGGCTGCAGCTTCGCGAGCTCGGCCGCCTGCGGAAGGTTCTTGAGGGCGTGGGCGAGCTGCGCCAGGCGGGTGTCGGCGGCCTGCAATCGCAGGAGTTCCTTCTGGTCGGCGGGACGTGCTTTCACGATGTGGTGCTTCCTTCGTGGCGGGTGGTCATTGGAGGATGGCGAAATCCCAGGGGTCGGTGCGCAGTTCGCTCACCATCACCTCGGTGCCCGGGAGGGCGGCGCGCAGCTGATCGGCGGCGGTGTCGAGCCACAGCCATTCGCTGGCCCAGTGGGAGACGTCGAGAAGGGCGGGACCGCCGCCGAGGAACGCTTGCTCGCGCGCCTCCGATGCGGGATGGTGCCGCAGATCGGCGGTGATGTAGACGTCAGCGGCGCGAACGGCCTCGGTCGCGAGCAGGGAGTCGCCCGCGCCGCCGCAGACCGCGACGCGTGTCACCGGCTGGGTGTAGTCGCCGGCCGCCCGGACCCCGCCCGCGGTGGCGGGAAGGAGTTCGGCGACGGCGCGCGCGAGGGCACCGAGGGTGGTGGGGCGAGGCAGGTCACCGACCCGGCCGATGCCGGTGACGCCGTCCGATGCCGGCGCGATCGGGCGGGTGTCGCGCAGTCCGAGGCGCGCGGCCAGGACATCGCTGGTGCCGTCGGCGACGACGTCGGCTGTCGTGTGCGCCGCGTACAGCCCGGCGCCACCGCGGATCAGCCGCGCGAGCAGCGCACCCTTGTAGCGGTCCTCCGCAACGCTCGTCACGCCGCGCAGCAGCAAGGGGTGATGCGCGATCAGGAGGTCGACGCCACGCTCCACGGCTTCGTCGACCGTGGCGGCCACCGCGTCGACGGCGAGCAGGATGCGCTCGACCTCGGCCTGCGGATCGCCGGCGACGAGGCCGGACGCGTCCCAGCTCTCGGCACCCACGAGCGGCCAGAGCTGCTCGATGGTGTCGCGGACGGAGGCGAGGGTGTTCGGCACGTCGATCAGCCTACGGGATGGCGCAGCGCGGAGGCCGGGCGCAATCGATCCTGTGGATGGACCGCCGCCCTGTGGATGGACGGCAGCACTGTCGATCGACGGCAGCGCCGTGCCCACCCTCGTCAGGCCGACTGCTCCTGCCTCCGTATCGAGGGCGCAGCCGACACGAGCGCTCCGACCAGCCCGATGGCGAGCGCGATCACGACGCCGATGTTGCTCGTGCCGATTCCGGCGTGCGGATCGATGCCGACCGCGCGGAAGAGGTACCCCTCCCACTCCAGCCACGGCAGCGGCGAGCTGATGGTGCCCCACCCCACGGCGACGGCCGCCACGAGCAGCCCCAGGTTGGTCCAGCGCCAGTCCGGGTAGGCGCCGCCCCGCGTCAGGAGGGAGCGCTGATGGAACCGCCGCGTCCGCAGCATCATCTCGCCCGAGAACACACCGACCCAGGCGGCGACCGGCACCGACAGCATCGTCGGCACGCCGCGGATGACCGACGACAGGTCCGTGACGGTCGCGGCGAGCACTCCGCCCACGATCGCGACCGCCACGCCCGCGATGAGCGTGCTCCAGCGGCGGCCGAGCCGCACGCCGAGCGCGTCGATGGTGAATCCCGTGGAGTAGAGGGTCAGCACGAGCGCTGAGATCAGGGACAGTCCCACCGCCAGCAGCAACGGCACGGGGTACCAGCCGGGAAGCCCGAGGGCCACGAGCGCAGCGACGGGATCGCTGGCGAGGTCCGCGGCGAGCGGAGGGTTGGATGCGGCGAGCAGACCGCCGTACGACACGAGCACGAACGGCGGAACACCCGCACCGAAGGTCGCCCACAGCATCGCGGCGCCGCCGGAGGAGGTGACCCGCTGGTAGCGCGCCACTTCGGCACTCGTCATCGCCCACGCGAGGCCGACGTAACTGAAGACCAGGACGGCACCGGTGACGACGTGCGTCCAGAGGGCGTCGGGCGCGGCAAGGGCGCGGTCCATATCCACATGTCGCCACGTCGCGGTCACCATGAGTCCGATCAGCACCGCCGAGGCGATCGTCAGGACGAGTTGGATGCGGGCCACCAGTGCGTATCCGACGTACGCGATCGCAGACGCGACGGCGATCGTGGCGACGAGTGCCACGGAGGTCGCGGTGACGGGGTTTCCCGGCCACTTCTCCGAGCCGGTCAGCGAGCCCGCCGCCGATCCGGCGAGCCAGAGCAGCACGGCTCCCCAGAACAGCTTGACGACGAGCGCCAGCACGGTCGGGACGACGTTGCCCCGCAGCCCGAACGAGGCCCGGGACACGACCAGCGTCGGCTGGCCGCTCCACTTGCCGGCCAGCGTTCCGACGCCGAGCGGGAGGAAGGAGAGCGCCACCCCGACCAGCGTCGCGACAAGAAGCTGCCGCAGGCTGAGTCCCAGCACGAAGAGCGTCGCGCCGACGCCGACGCTGATGAGGGACGAAGTGCCGGCGAACCAGAGCCAGAACATCCGCGAGGCGCGCCCCACCCGCCGTTCGACGGGGGTCGGCTCCAGATCGGCGGTCTCCGGCGAGAAGATGCTGGGACGGAGGTGCCGTCCTCCGAGCACTATTGCGGCCTCGTCGGTGCGCGGGGCGGCGACGTCCGCATCGACCGCCCCCGCCGCATCCACCTGATCCTCCGGGGGCGGCGACACGGCGACGGGGTCCGCCACGGCTTCGGCAGCGGGCTCCGGCGAGCGCTCGCGCTCGGAAGGCGCGAGCGTCGAGATGACGAGCGGCACAGGCTCCGAGTCGCGCGGGGCCAGCTCCCGAGGGACGAAGTCGAGCGGCTCGGCGCGTGCGACGGTCTGGAAGGTGGGCGGCTTCACCGGGTCGGGATCGGCCGACGTCGCCACCCACGGGCTGAACGTGGGCTCGGGTCCGGTCGGCTCCCTGCGCACCGGCAGATCGTCGAACCGGATCCGTTCCGTAGGCGGCCCCACCCATGCATCCTCGGCGTCGTCCGGAGCATCAGCGGCATCCGGAGCGTCAGCGGCATCCGAGCGGGCATCCGTAGGGCTGCGCACGATCGGGATGGCGGAGGTGATGCGCGCGACCTCCTCCTCCAGGGCACTGGCGAGCTCGTCGTCGCTGTGCCGGTCGTCGCTGTGCCGGTCGTCACCGCGCGCTGCTCCGTCCATGACGCCAGACTACGACGCGCCGCGCCCCCGGGGAGAGAGGTGACCGGCCCGGCGAAGTACCATCGGAACGTGAGCCAGATTGCGACCCCGTACGAGGACCTCCTGCGCGACGTGCTGGCGAACGGCACGCACAAATCCGACCGCACCGGCACCGGAACGCGCAGCGTCTTCGGCCGTCAGCTGCGGTTCGACCTGGCCGACGGCTTCCCCCTCATCACGACGAAGCGCGTCCACTTCAAGTCGATCGCCTACGAGTTGCTGTGGTTCCTCCGCGGCGAGAGCAACGTCGGCTGGCTGCGCGACAACGGCGTGACGATCTGGGACGAGTGGGCCGATCAGGATGGCGAGCTCGGCCCCGTCTACGGCGTCCAGTGGCGCTCGTGGCCGACCCCCGACGGCCGCCACATCGACCAGATCCAGCAGGTGATCGACACCCTGCGGACCGACCCGGACTCCCGTCGCATCATCGTGTCCGCGTGGAACGTCGCGGAGATCCCGGACATGGCGCTCGCGCCCTGCCACGCGTTCTTCCAGTTCTACGTCGCCGACGGCAAGCTCTCGTGCCAGCTGTACCAGCGCAGCGCGGACATGTTCCTCGGCGTTCCGTTCAACATCGCGAGCTACGCCCTGCTGACGCTGATGGTCGCCCAGCAGGTGGGACTCGAACCGGGCGAGTTCGTCTGGACCGGCGGTGACGTCCACATCTACGACAACCACGTGGCGCAGGTCACCGAGCAGCTCACCCGCGATCCGTTCCCGGCGCCCACGCTCCGCTTCGCCCGCACGCCGGACTCCCTCTTCGACTACCGGTTCGAGGACTTCGTGGTCGAGGACTACCAGCACCACCCGGCCATCCGCGCCGCCGTCGCCGTATGACGATCGCCCTCATCTGGGCGCAGGCGCGCGACCGGATCATCGGCGCGGGCGGCGTCATGCCCTGGCACCTCACGGAGGACCTCCAGCACTTCCGCGCCCTCACGGGGTCCGACCCGGTGATCATGGGACGACGCACGTGGGACTCGCTCCCCGAGCGCTACCGACCCCTCCCCGGCCGCACGAACGTGGTCGTCACCCGCCAGCGGGGGCGGGATGCGCCGGGCGCCACGATCGTGCACTCGGTCGAGGACGCCCTGGCAGTCGCGGGCGACGCAGCCACGGTCTGGGTGATCGGGGGCGCCGAGCTCTACGCCCAGACGCTCGCGTCGGCCGACCGCCTGGAGGTCACCGAGATCGACCTGGACGTCGACGGCGACACGCAGGCTCCCGAACCGGGCACGGGATGGACGCAGGACGCGGGCGACTGGCTGACCGCCTCCAACGGCCTGCGCTACCGCTTCGTCACCTACATCCGCTGACCGCCTCGCCCCTCCTCCGCTCCTTACCCGCCGAGCCCGGCCACCAGGTTCACGGTCGCCGCGACGATGACCGTCCCGAACAGGTACGACAGCAGCACATGGTGCAGGATCGACCGGCGGATGTACGAGCTGGAGATGTCGGTGTCCGACACCTGGAAGGTCATCCCGAGCGTGAACGACAGATAGGCGAAGTCGCTGTACTGCGGCGGCTCCTTCTGGTTGAAGTCGATCCCGCCACCCGAGCGGTAGTACATGCGGGCGTAGCGGAGTGCGTAGAGCGTGTGGACGAGCGTCCAGGAGAGCGCGACCGAGACGACCGCGAGCAGGGCGACCCCCAGCTGCTTGCCTCCGCTCAGGTGCCTCGCGTCGACCAAGATGTAGACCACCGCCAGGACGCTGGCCGCGGCGGCGAGGATGAGGATCAGATCGGCCGTGCGGCGTCCCGGATCCTCGAGCGTCGCGTGATCCTTGGTCGACTTGGCGTCCAGCTTCCACACCGTCGTCCACACCCAGACGACGTAGACGAGGCACGCCGCGGCCCATCCCGCGATGATCGCGTAGTGCCAGGCGTTGAGCAGGCCGACGATGACACCGACGACCAGCCCGGTGAGGAGAGCCGTCGTCATCTTGGTGCGGGTGCGCCCACGGCGGCGCTTCAGGTCGTTCGTCACACTCCGGATGTTCGCACACGTCGGCCGAGCGCCCCGCCCAGCACGCCGGTACGATCGATGTCGTGACGTCTGCAACCGTTTCGCCCGCACCCCTGGCCGACCTCGACACCGCCGCTCTGCGCGAGGCGCACTCCGCGTTCGCGCGCGCTTACGACGAGCTGAAGGGCGCCGGCCTGAAGCTCGATCTGACCCGCGGCAAGCCCTCCGCCGAGCAGCTCGACCTGTCGAACGACCTCCTGCACCTTCCGGACGGCCGCTTCCGCGACGCCGCGGGAACCGACCTCCGCAACTACGGCGGCGCAACGGGTCTGCCGGAGCTGCGCTCGATCTTCGCGGACGCCCTCCGCGTGCCGGTCGACCAGCTGCTGGCGCTCGGCAACTCGAGCCTGACCCTCATGCACGACACCATCACGTTCGCGCTGCTGCACGGCGTCCCCGGCGGCGAGCTGCCCTGGGGCAGCCAGTCGGTCTCGTTCCTCGCGCCGGTGCCCGGCTACGACCGGCACTTCACCAT
The DNA here is from genome assembly GCF_042465655.1 of Leifsonia sp. T36S-04. Classification (GTDB taxonomy): domain Bacteria; phylum Actinomycetota; class Actinomycetes; order Actinomycetales; family Microbacteriaceae; genus Leifsonia. The sequence goes on along the minus strand of NZ_CP146286.1, from coordinate 1,180,878 downwards.
CGTCGAGCGTCTCGGCATCCGCCTGATCCCGGTTCCGATGGATGAGAACGGTCCGGACATCGACGCGGTCGCCTCCCTGCTGGAGACCGACGACAGCATCCGCGGGATGTTCTGCGTGCCGGTGTACTCGAACCCCACCGGCGCGATCTACTCGGAGGAGGTCGTGCGCGCGCTCGTCTCGCTGCCTGCCGCGCCGGACTTCCGGCTGATCTGGGACAACGCCTACGCTGTCCACCACCTCACCGACGAACGCCCCGAGCCGATCGACGTGCTCGCCCTCGCCGCGGAGGCCGGCAACCCGGATCGCCCGCTCGTCTTCGCCTCCACCTCGAAGGTCACTTACCCGGGTTCGGGGGTCTCCTTCTTCGGCGCCTCCCCCGCCAACGTCGAGTGGATGCTGCACCACCTCTCGGCCCAGAGCATCGGCCCGGACAAGATCAACCAGCTCCGCCACGCCGAGCTGCTGAAGAACGCCGACGGCCTCGCGGCCCACATGGAGAAGCACCGCGCCATCCTGGAACCGAAGTTCGCCGCCGTCGACGCCGCGTTCCGTGATCGGCTCGCGCCGTGGGGTGCGGGCTCCTGGGCGCTCCCCGCCGGCGGCTACTTCGTGAGCCTCGACATCGCCGACGGAGCCGCCAAGCGGGCGGTCCAGCTCGCCAAGGAGGCGGGGATCGCCGTCACCCCCGCGGGTGCGACCTTCCCGTACGGTGACGACCCGCGCGATGCAAACATCCGCATCGCCCCGACGTTCCCGCCCCTGGGCGAGCTGACGACGGCGCTCGACGGCCTCTGCACGGCGATCCTGCTGGCCACGGCGGAGACGCTGCTCGCCGACCGGGACTGACGGTGGGCGGCTGGGTCGTCCGGGCGAGCACCGAAGACGACTGGCAGGCGTACCGCGCGCTGCGGTTCGAGATGCTCGAGGACGCTCCGATCGCGTTCCTGGAGACGCTGGAGCAGGCCCGACGGCACCCCGACGAGCACTGGCAGCAGCGCGCCGCCAACACCGCGCGTACGAGCCGGCTGTTCGCCGCGGTCGCGGAGGATGGACGCTGGCTTGGGAGCATGGGCGGCTTCCACTCGGCCACGTCCCACGATCCGTACCTGGTGGGCGTCTATGTGACACCGGCTTGGCGTGGCCGCGCACTCGGGGTGACGGATGCGCTCCTCGACGCGGTCATCGACTGGGCACAGGGACGCGGCGAGCGCCTGCTGCTGGAGGTGCACGAGGACAACGAGCCCGCCATCCGGTCGTACCTCCGCCGGGGCTTCACCTTCACAGGACGCACCCAGCCTTACCCGCTCGATCGCACGGCGAACGAGCGGGAGATGGAGCTGCCGCTTTCAGGCCGCCGCAGGGGGTGACCTCGCCTCAGACCTCGCCGAAGCCGGTGTCGACCAGGTCGGCCAGCGCGTCCACCGCCGGGCGCCCGTCGGGGTCGTCCGACGCGATCCGCGCGGTCGCCCCGGCGGTCAGCCCCAGCGACATGATGCCCAGCAGGCTCTTCGCGTCCTTGCCGTTCACGGTCACCTTCACGGGGAACGTGTTCGCCAGCTTGACGAACTCCGCCGCGGGCCGGGCATGCAGCCCTTCCGGATTGCGGACCACGACCTCGCGCTCATAGGGGCCGCCCGTGGCCGCGGCGGTGGCGGCCTCGGGAGCGCCGTCGGGAGCGGCGGTTCCGGCCGCTTCGCTCGCTCCGGCCCAGGCATCGACCGCCCCTCGCGCGGCCGCAGCGACCTCGTCGAGAGAGCCGCCCGACTCAGCGGCCACGGCTGCGGCGACGCCGCCCTCGACGAAGGGGACGTCGACCACGCGCACACGCGCGCGCTGCTCGTCGTCCACCATGTCGAGAGCGGTCTCGGCCGTCAGCAGCGCGGAGCCGAGATCGCTGACGACCACGACCCCTTCGCCGCCGTCGGCCTCGGCGATCCCGGACATCACCTTCGTGAAGCTGGTCCCGATCCCCTCGTCGTCCGTGCCGCCCGCGGCCACGAGGTGGACCGAGCCGGCCATCTGACCGGCGAGGTCCACCATCCCGGCAGCGATCCGAGGACTGTGCGAGACGAAGAGGATGCCGACCTTCCCACTCATTCCGCCACTCCGGCTGCCGCGCGCAGCAGCAGGGCGGTGGACTGGGCGCCGGGATCGCGGTGCCCGGCCGACCGCTCGCCGAGGTAGCTCGCCCGGCCCTTGCGTGCGACCAGCGGCTCCGTCGCCTCTGCGCCCTTCTCGGCGGCCTCCGCGGCGGCGGCCAGGATGCCCGAGGCCGAGGCCCCGGACTCCTGGGCCGCACGCGCCGCATCGACCGCGGGCGTCCAGGCGTCGATCATCGTCTTGTCGCCGGACTCCGCCTTGCCGCGGGACACGATCCCGTCGCGTGCGGCCGCGAGCACGGCGACGAGCGTCTGCTCGTCGATCGCGTCGGCGTCGCCCACGGGTTCCGCGGCCTTCAGGAAGGCGGTCCCGTAGAGCGGGCCGGATGCCCCGCCGACGGTCGAGATCAGGGTCATCGCGACCGAGCGGAGCGCAGCATTCGGCGTCGCGTCGTCCGGGAGCTTGTCGAGCGCCACGACGGCGGCCCGCATTCCGCGGTCCATGTTCTCGCCGTGGTCGCCGTCGCCGATCTCCCGATCCAGCGTGTTCAGCTCGTTCTTGTGCTCCCCGATCGACTCCGCGCTCGCGGAGATCCAGCCCCGGATCCAGTTCGTGTCCAGCGTCATCGACGCCTCCTCCTCGTGTCTGTTGCGGTTGCGGTCGTTACAGGCCCCAGCGCAGGGCCGCGGTGTGAACGGGCGCGTCCCAGAGCTGCGTGAACTCGTCGTCCAGCTTCAGCACCGTGATGGAAGCGCCCTGCATCTCCAGCGAGGTGACGTAGTTCCCGACCAGCGACCGGCTGAGCGTGATGCCGCGCTCGTCGAGGATCTCGGCCGCGCGCCGGAACAGGATGTACAGCTCGGACAGTGGCGTGCCGCCCATCCCGTTGACGAACAGCAGCACCGGCGACCCTTCGAACGACAGGTCGGCGAGGATGGCGTCCATCATCCGGTCGACCAGGCGGTCTGCCGGCTCCAGCTTGATGCGCTCGCGCCCCGGCTCGCCGTGGATGCCCACGCCGAACTCGATCTCGTCCTCCGGCAGCACGAAGCCTGGCTGGCCCGCATGAGGCACGGTCCCGTCGGTCAGGGCGAGGCCGATCGAGCGGACGTTCGCGTTGACCCGCTCCGCGACGGCCGTAACGCCGTCCAGGTCGTCGCCGCGGTCCGCCGCAGCGCCCGCGATCTTCTCGACCAGCACGGTCCCGGCGACGCCGCGGCGGCCGGCCGTGTACAGGGAGTCCTGCACGGCAACGTCGTCGTTGATCACGACGGAGCGCACCGAAATTCCCTCCGCGCCGACCAGATCGGCGGCCGTCTCGAAGTTGAGCACGTCGCCGGTGTAGTTCTTGACGATGTGGAGGACGCCGGCACCGCCGTCTGCGGCCTTGGTGGCCTCCACGATCGGCATCGGTGTCGGCGAGGTGAAGACCTCGCCGGGTACGGCCGCGTCGAGCATGCCCGCGCCGACGAAGCCGGCGTGCAGGGGCTCGTGGCCGCTGCCACCGCCGCTGACCAGTCCGACCTTGCCACTCACAGGCCCGTCCGCTCGCGCGACGAACATCGGATCCAGGGAGACGCGGACGATGTCCGCATGAGCCCGGCCGAACCCCGCGAGGGACTCGGTCACGACGTCGGGTACGTCGTTGATGAGCTTCTTCATCGAAACCCTTCCTTCCACGTGCAGTGGAGTTCCACTGCGGTCAGTGCGTCGCTGTCACCCACTGGTCGAGCTTCGCGGCCGCGGCCCCGGAGTCGATCGCCTGGGCAGCGACCGCCATTTGCGAACGGAAACGATCCAGGATGGACACCTGGACCCTCGACGGGTCGGACGCGAGCTCGTAGGACACGAGCCCGGCTGCCGCGTTGAGCAGGACGATGTCGCGCACGGGGCCTTCTTCACCCGCGAGCACGGCACGCACGACCGCCGCGTTGTACGCGGCGTCCTTACCGAGCAGGTCGTCGATCCGCGCCCGGGGGATCCCGAGATCGCGCGGGTCGATGTCGTGCTCGGTGACGAGGCCCCGGGAGACCTCCCAGACGTGGCTGTGACCGGTGGTCGACAGCTCGTCGAGCCCGTCGTCGCCGCGGAAGACCAGCGCGGTCGCACCGCGGGTCTGGAACACGCCGACGATGAGCGGGATGCGGTCGAGCGTCGCGACGCCGACCGCTGATGCCTCTGGGCGCGCCGGGTTGCAGAGCGGTCCGAGGTAGTTGAAGACGGTGGGGACGCCGAGCTGCGCGCGCACCGGGCCCGCATTGGCGAAGCCGGGGTGGAACGCGCTCGCGAAGGCGAACGTGATGCCCGCGACCTTCAGCACCTCGGCGACCCGCTCCGCCGAGAGCGTGAGGTCGATGCCCAGCGCGGCGAGCACATCCGACGAACCCGACGACGAACTGGCCGCCCGGTTGCCGTGCTTGATCACGGGGACGCCGGCCGCTGCCGCCACGATGGAGGCGGTCGTGGACACGTTGACGGTGCCGAACCGGTCGCCGCCGGTGCCGACGATGTCGAGCGCCATCGGATCCACCGGGAGCGGCACCGCGTGGTCGAGGATGGCGTCGCGGAAGCCCACGATCTCGTCGACCGTCTCGCCTTTGGCGCGCAACGCGATGAGGAAGGCGGCCAGCTGCGCATCGGTCGCATCGCCCGTCATGACCTGGTCCATAGCCCATGCCGCGTCGGCCACACTCAGGTGCTCGCCGGCGAGGAGAGCCGTCAGAATGGACGACCAGGACTGCGTGTGGACCATGAAGCGATCCTATCGGCGGGCGACACGCCACGGCGATAGCGGCCCCTCCGCCCCCGATGAGGCCGTACTAATCGGAAATCGGGCCGATTCAAGCCCCATGAGTGGGAAAACCATGGCTCCTTTTCAGCCATAATGGGTTACGTGACGAGCACCTCCCTTTCTCCCTCTGCGAGTGCGCCGGCGATCAACCGGCCCAATGTCGTGGCCGTCGGCACGATCGTCTGGCTCGGCTCGGAGGTGATGTTCTTCGCAGGCCTGTTCGCGATCTACTTCACCCTCAAGTCGACGTCGCCCGATCTGTGGGCCGCAGAGACGCAGCACCTCAACATCCCGTACGCGGCGACGAACACCCTGGTGCTGGTCCTCAGCTCGGTCACGTGCCAGTTCGGCGTCTTCGCCGCGGAGCGCATGCAGCCGCGCCGCTCGGGCGGTGTCGCCCAGTTCTGGCGCTGGGGAATGGTCGAGTGGTTCACCCTCACCTACCTCATGGGCGCGATCTTCGTCTCCGGCCAGGTGCTCGAGTACGCGACGCTCGTCTCCGAGGGCATCTCCCTCAGCTCCAACGCCTATGGCTCCGCGTTCTACCTGACCACCGGTTTCCACGCCCTCCACGTGACCGGCGGTCTCATCGCCTTCCTCCTCGTCATCGGCCGCGCGTTCGCGGTCAAGATCTTCGGCCACAAGGAGGCGACCAGCGCGATCGTCGTCTCGTACTACTGGCACTTCGTCGACGTCGTGTGGATCGGGCTGTTCGCGGTCATCTACATCATCCGATAGGAAACAGGAGCGTTCTTCACCCCATGCGTCCGAAAAACCGCAGCACGGCCAAGCCGGCACAGAAGGCAACGGCCTCCCGCAAGGCCGGCCGTCGCCACCCGCTGGCCACCGTCGCGCTCCTCGCCATCGGCTTGGGACTGACCGGCGGCGCCTACGCCGCGTTCACCACCACCACCGCGTCCGCGGAGCCCCAGGTCGCCGCAGCCAGCCAGAGCTCGGTCGACGAGGGCAAGAAGCTCTTCCAGGCCAACTGCGCCACCTGCCACGGTCTCGACGCCCAGGGCAGCTCCGTCGCTCCGAGCCTCATCGGCGTCGGCGCGGCAGCCGTCGACTTCCAGGTCGGCACCGGCCGCATGCCCATGCAGATGCAGGGTCCGCAGGCGCAGGAGAAGCCGGTCCAGTTCACGGACGAGCAGGTGAAGGCGCTGGCCGACTACGTCGCGTCCCTCGCCCCGGGCCCGTCCATCCCCGAGCAGAAGTACCTCGACGGCAAGGGCAACGCCGCCCACGGCGCCGAGCTGTTCCGCATCAACTGCGCGATGTGCCACAACGTCGCAGGCGCAGGTGGTGCGCTCACCGAGGGCAAGTACGCGCCGCCGCTCACCGGCGTCAGCGCCCAGCACATCTACGAGGCCATGGTGACCGGTCCGCAGAACATGCCCGTCTTCAACGACCTCAACATCAACCCGCAGGGCAAAGCGGACATCATCACGTACCTGAAGTACATCCAGAACAACCCCTCCCCGGGCGGCTTCGAGCTCGGCTCGCTCGGCCCGGTGGCCGAGGGTCTCTTCCTCTGGATCTTCGGTCTGGGCGCCATCGTCGCCCTGACCGTGTGGATCACGGCTAAATCCAATTAATCCGGATCCGCACTCAGGCACGAATAAAACGTAAGAAGGAGAGCAATGGCACTGGACGACAACGGCGGTCACGAGCTGACGCCCGCGCGTTCGACTGAGGAGCACCGCGTCGGAGACGCCGGCACAGCGGTGGTCATCCGCGACGCCGTCGAAAACCCCGGGTTCCCGCCGCACCGCCCGCGCGTCACCGACCTCGACCCGAGGAAGGAACGTCGCGCCGAGCGCGTCGTCTACACGCTGTTCTACCTGTCGATCGCGGGCTCGGTCTGGGCGGTCGCCGCCTACCTCGCCTTCCCGATCGTGGACGGCGACCCGGGTTCGGTCCGCCTGAACAACCTGTTCATCGGAATCGGCAGCGCCCTCGCGCTCCTCGCCATCGGCATCGGCGCGGTCCACTGGGGCAAGGCGCTCATGCACGAGAAGGAGGGCGTCGACCTCCGCCACCCCGTGCGCGGCAGCGAGGGGACGACCGAGCGGGCGGCGGAGATCTTCCGCCAGGCCGACGAGGAGTCCGGCTTCAGCCGCCGCACCCTGGTGCGCAACAGCCTCATCGGCGCTCTGATCGCGTTCCCGCTTCCCGCCGTCGTCCTGTTCCGCGGCCTCGCGCCTGCGAACGGCGACCCGGTGGAGCTGCTCGCCAACACGATGTGGACGAAGGGCGTACGCCTCACCCGCGACCCAACCGGTACCCCGATCAAGGCCTCCGACGTCACCCTCGGCAGTGCGTTCCACGTCATCCCCGAGGGTCTCAACGAGGCCGAGAACAAACTGGAGGAGAAGGCCAAGGCGGCCGTGCTCCTCATGCGCCTCAAGCCCGAGGACCTGCATGTCTCCAAGGGCCGCGAGAACTGGAACTACGACGGCATCGTCGCTTACTCCAAGATCTGCACGCACGTCGGGTGCCCGGTGGCACTCTACGAGCAGCAGACGCACCACCTGCTCTGCCCGTGCCACCAGTCGCAGTTCGACATCACGCACGAAGCGCAGGTCATCTTCGGACCGGCGAAGCGGCCCCTGCCGCAGCTGCCGATCACCGTTGACGCCGATGGCTACCTGGTCGCCCGCAGCGACTTCCACGAGCCCGTCGGCCCAAGCTTCTGGGAGCGCCATTGAGCACCACGACCGCCGCACGGCCTGCGGCACAGAAACCGGCTTCGACGGGTGGGTTCACGGCAGCGGCCGCCAACTACCTCGAAGACCGCACCAGCATCTCGGGAGCCGTCAAGGAGTTCGGTCGCAAGATCTTCCCGGACCACTGGTCCTTCCTGCTCGGTGAGGTCGCCCTCTACAGCTTCATCGTCATCCTGCTGTCGGGCACCTTCCTGACGTTCTTCTTCCAGGCCTCCATGGCGGAGGTGGTCTACAACGGCTCGTACGTGCCCCTCAAGGGCATCGAGATGTCGTCCGCCATGCAGTCCACACTCAACATCTCGTTCGAGGTGCGCGGCGGCCTGCTCGTGCGTCAGATCCACCACTGGGCGGCTCTGCTGTTCGTGGCCTCGATCGGCCTGCACATGCTCCGCATCTTCTTCACGGGAGCGTTCCGCAAGCCGCGTGAGCTGAACTGGGTGATCGGCTTCGTGCTGTTCATCCTGGCGATGGCGGAGGGTTTCACCGGCTACTCGCTGCCGGACGACCTGCTCTCGGGCAACGGCCTCCGCATCATCGACGGCCTCATCAAGGGTCTGCCGGTGGTGGGCACGTGGATCTCGTTCCTCCTCTTCGGCGGAGAGTTCCCGGGCACCGCGATCGTGGGTCGCCTTTACACGCTGCACATCCTGCTGCTGCCCGCGCTGGTCGTCGCCTTCATCGCGCTGCACCTCATGTTCGTGGTCATCCACAAGCACACGCAGTACGCGGCGCCGGGACGCACCCAGGGCAACGTCGTCGGCTACCCGGTCCTCCCGGTGTACGCCGCGAAGGCCGGTGGCTTCTTCTTCATCGTGTTCGGTGTCGTCGCACTGATGGCATCCCTCTTCACGATCAACCCGATCTGGCTGTACGGCCCGTACGACCCGTCCCCAGTTTCGGCCGGTACCCAGCCCGACTGGTACATCGGCTTCGCGGACGGCGCCCTGCGTCTGGTCCCGCCGGGTTGGGAGTTCGTGTGGCTCGACCGCACCTGGTCGTTCAACATCATCGTGCCGGTGGCGATCCTCGGACTCTTCATCGTGACGGTCATGGCCTACCCGTTCCTCGAGGCGTGGATCACGGGCGACAAGCGCGAGCACCACATCCTGGACCGTCCGCGCAACGCTGCCACCCGCACCGCGGTAGGGGCTGCCGGCGTCACGTTCTACGCGGTCTTCTGGGCCGCTGCGAGCTCGGACATCATCGCGACGCACTTCAAGCTGACGATGGAGGGGGTCATCCACACCCTCCAGGCGCTGCTCTTCATCGGCCCGCTGATCGCGTACGTCGTGACGAAGCGCGTCTGCCTGGCCCTGCAGAAGAAGGACCGCTCGATCGCCCTGCACGGGTACGAGAGCGGCCGCATCGTCAAGCTGCCCGGCGGCGAGTACATCGAGGTGCACGAGCAGCTCAGCGACTACGAGCGCTGGCGTCTGGTGTCGTACGAGTCCTACGAGCCGCTGATGCTGCGCCCGAACCGCCGGGGCAAGATCACGGTCGCGAACCGCGCACGTGCCGGCCTGTCCCGCTGGTTCTTCGAGGACCGTCTGATGCCGCCGACGCGCGGCGAGCTCGAGTCCGGTCACGACCACCACTGAGACTCGCTAGTGCGACAAGCGCCGGTGCGGATGTTTCGCACCGGCGCTTTTCGCATCTCTCATCCGTCCGCTCCCCTCACGAGGCCTGCACCGCATGACCCTTGATCTCCCCCGGCTGGCCTCCTGGCTGCGCTGCCCGGTGTGCGGCGCCGAGCTCGAACCGCTCGCTCCGCTGACTCTCGCCTGCGCCAACGGTCACCGGCACGACGTCAACAAGCGCGGATACGTCTCGCTGCTCGGCGGGGGCACCAAGCACCTGGGCGACACGGCGGAGATGCTCGATGCGCGCGAACGCGTGCTCGGGTCGGGCGCCTACTCCCCCATCGCGGCCGCCGTGGCCTCTGCGATCACGGGCGAGCGGATCGTCGATGCGGGCGCCGGCACCGGATACTACCTGCGCGCTGCGCTCGCCCCATCCGACGCTTCGGGACTCGCCATGGACCTGTCGCCGAGCGCGGTGACACGGGCCGTCCGGTCGTCGGAGCGGATCGACGGGCTCGTCGCGGACACCTGGCGCCCGCTTCCGGTGCGCACCGGGGTGGCCGACGCGGTGCTCGACGTCTTCGCCCCACGCAACCTGCCCGAATTCCACCGCATCCTGCGACCGGGCGGCATGCTCGTCGTCGTCGTGCCCCGCGGCGACCACCTCGGCTCGCTGCGTGCGGGAGGCACGATGCTCGACATCCCCTCCGACAAGGCAGAGGACGTCATCACCGCCTCAGAGCCGCTGTACGCCCTGCACAGCCGCGAACCGGTCGCCTACGAGCTGACACTCACGGACGACCTCGCGGCCGCTCTCGCGGGCATGGGCCCATCGGCCCGGCACCCGGCCGCGCCGACCACGGCGTCGCCCCCGGCCACGCGCGTCTCCGTCGACGTTCTCCGCCTCACCCGCCACTGACGCCACCCCGCCGCATCCATGGGACGCAACGCGCCGCAATCGCTCGCGCACAACGGCGTGTTACGTCCCATGGATGAACGGATGCGCCCAGTCGCGAACGTCGGCCGGCGTGCGGCCGGCGGCCGCTCCTGGCGGAAGGCACCCCGTCCCACGGACGCCTACCCACGCATCCATGGGACGCAACAAGCCGCAATCGCTCGCGCATAACGGCGTGTTGCGTCCCATGGATCAGACCAACGCCTGCCGACCGCTCGCGGCACCGTCTCTGCGCCGTAACCGGACGCACACGCACAGCCCGCGCAGCTGGTTGACGCAACACGCCGTCCACCGCGGAGCGCAGACGGCGTGTTGCGTCAACCAGGCGGCCCGCACCGCGGAAAGGGCCGCCTCCCGGAGGAGACGGCCCTTACGTGACGCGCGGGTCAGCGGGCGAAGTAGCCGCGGTAGTACTCGTAGACCCAGCCGACGATGCAGACGAGGCTGAAGGCGACGCCGATGAAGCAGATCCAGATGCCGACCGCGAGGCCGAGGATCACCAGACCGGCACCGAACGCGAGGGCGAACGGCCACCAGCTCCACGGGCTGAAGTGCCCGAGCTCCGCGTCGCCGTCGTCGATGTTCGCGTCGAGGCGGTCCTCCGGCAGCTCGCCGCCCTGCGCGGCGTGCGAACGACCGACGTAGAAGGCGATGAACGCGGACAGGATCGCCGCGAGGAGCATGCCGATGGTGCCGACCCACTCCACGTTGCGGTGGAACTCGTCGAGCAGGTTCCACAGCGTGTAGACGATCGACGAGAGGACGAAGAAGACCGCGAGAATCCAGAACAGGATCGCATTGGCGCGCATGGTTACTTCACCTCGTCATTCGCGACGTCGTGCACGGGAGCATCGGGGGCGTCCTTCGCCGGGCCCACGCCGATCGGGATTCCGGCCTCGGGGTGGTTCAGGTCGAACGCGGGCGACTCCGACCGGATGCGCGGGATCGACGTGAAGTTGTGGCGCGGCGGCGGGCAGCTGGTCGCCCACTCGAGCGAACGGCCGTAGCCCCACGGGTCGTTCACGGTGACCTTGGGTGCATTGCGCGCGGTGAGGTACACGTTCACGAAGAACGGGATCATCGAGATGGCGAGGATGCCCGCGCCGATCGACGAGACCTGGTTCATCCACGTGAACCCGTCGGAGGGCAGATACGTCGCGTAGCGGCGCGGCATGCCCACGACTCCCAGCCAGTGCTGGATGAGGAACGTCGTGTGGAAGCCGATGAACAGCAGCCAGAAGTGCCACTTGCCCAGCCGGTCGTTGAGCATCTTGCCCGTCCACTTGGGCCACCAGAAGTAGAAGCCGGCGAACATCGCGAAGACGACGGTGCCGAACACCACGTAGTGGAAGTGGGCGACGACGAAGTACGTGTCGGACACGTGGAAGTCGAGCGGCGGGGACGCCAGGATCACGCCGGTCAGTCCACCGAACGTGAACGTGATGAGGAAGCCGATCGACCACAGCATCGGCGACTCGAACGTGAGCGAGCCGCGCCACATCGTTCCGATCCAGTTGAAGATCTTCACGCCGGTGGGGACCGCGATGAGCATCGTCATCAGCGAGAACCACGGCAGCAGCACCGAGCCGGTGACGTACATGTGGTGCGCCCACACCGTGACCGACAGCGCCGCGATCGAGATCGTCGCGTAGATCAGCGTCTTGTACCCGAAGATCGGCTTGCGGCTGAACACCGGGAAGATCTCCGACACGATGCCGAAGAACGGCAGCGCGATGATGTACACCTCGGGATGGCCGAAGAACCAGAACAAGTGCTGCCAGAGCAGGGCTCCGCCGTTCGCGGCGTCGTAGATGTGCGCGTCGAAGACGCGGTCGGCGGCGAGGGCGAACAGCGCGGCGGCGAGGACCGGGAAGGCCATCAGTACGAGGATCGAGGTCACCAGGGTGTTCCAGGTGAAGATCGGCATGCGGAACATGGTCATGCCCGGGGCACGCATCGTGATGATCGTCGTGATGAAGTTCACGCCACCGAGGATGGTGCCGAAGCCGGAGAGCCCGAGGCCCAGCACCCAGAGATTGCCGCCTATGCCTGGTGAGAAGGTCGTACTCGAGAGTGGCGCATACGCGAACCATCCGAACGAGGCCGCGCCCTGCGGGGTGAGGAAGCCGGCGACCGCGATCAGCGAGCCGAAGGAGTAGAACCAGTACGCCAGCGCGTTCAGTCGCGGGAAGGCGACGTCAGGCGCACCGATCTGCAGCGGCATGAGCACGTTGGCGAAGCCCGCGAAGAGCGGCGTCGCGAACATGAGCAGCATGATCGTGCCGTGCATCGTGAAGAGCTGGTTGTACTGCTCCTTGGTCTGCACCACGTTCAGGCCCGGCTCGAAGAGCTGCGCGCGGATGATGAGCGCCATCACGCCACCGACGAGGAAGTACACGAACGACGAGATCAGGTACATGTACCCGATCGTCTTGTGATCCGTCGACGTGATGTAGTTCACGAGGATGTTGCCCTTGCGCTGCACACCGTTCGCGGTGAGGAACGTAGGCGTTGGCTTGGGAGCGGTGGTGGCCCCCGGTGCCGGTGCTGTCGTCGTCATCAGTGCGTCCTACTCGTTGCCGCCCTGGGGGCCCGAAGGGGCACCCGTTCCCGGCAGGTTCTGGTTGCGGTCGTACTCGGAACCCAGCTGGCCCTCGTATCCCTGGTCCTTCAGGCGCTGGATGTGCGCGTCGTACTCCGACTGCGACACGATCTTCACGTTGAAGAGCATCGCCGAGTGGTACTCGCCGCACAGCTCGGCGCACTTGCCGACGAACGTGCCGGTGCGGCTCGTCGTCTCGAAGTAGAGGTAGTTGGTCTTGCCCGGGATGACGTCCTTCTTGTAGAGCATCGCCGGCACCCAGAAGGAGTGGATCACGTCGCGCGAGTCGAGCTGCACGGTGATCTTCTTGTTCTCGGGCAGGTACAGGACCGGGACCTTGCCCTCCTGGACCGAGCCCGGAGTGGCGCTGTTGTCATCCGGCTGGACCTGGATTCCCGGGTCGTAGACGTTCTCGTTGACGTAGTTGAAGTCCCACGCCCACTGCTTCGCGTAGACCTGGATCTTGACGTCGGGGTCGGCATACGGCTTCTCGATCGCGGCCTGGTCACGCGCGGTGAAGGCGAAGAATCCGAGCACGAGGATGAGCGGCACGATCGTGTAGAAGATCTCGATCGGCATGTTGTAGCGCAGCTGCACCGGCAGGCCGGTCTGGCCCTTGCGGCGGCGGTACACGATGACCGCCCAGAGGATCAGTCCCCACACGACGATGCCGACGATGAGGAGGACGATCCAGCTGGTCACCCACAGCCCGCTGATGCGCTCGGTGTGGTTCGTGACGGGCGGCTCGCCCTCGACGAAGCCCGGGAGGAATCCGTGCAGCTGGGCCTGAGTGCAGCCCGCGAGCGCCACGACGAGCGTCGCGGCGATCGGGATGGCAGCCCATCGGAGACGGCGATTGTGACGCACCGGTGACCTTTCGAGTGACTACTGGGACAGTTCACATGCAACTGTATGTGGCTCTGTCTACCCTACTCCGACTGACACCCTGATCCGAACAAAAGAGCCGCCCCACGAGGGGGCGGCTCCAGTGAATTCCTGTGCTATACGGGTCAGTGGAAGGAGTCTCCACACGCGCACGAACCAGTCGCGTTCGGGTTGTCGATCGTGAAGCCCTGCTTCTGGATCGTGTCCTCGAAGTCGATGCTGGCACCGTCGAGATACGGCACGCTCATCTTGTCGACGATGACCTCCACCCCGTCGAAGTCGACGGTCGCGTCTCCGTCGAGCATGCGCTCGTCGAAGTACAGCTGGTAGATCAGGCCCGAGCATCCACCGGGCTGGACGGCGACGCGCAGACGCAGGTCGTCGCGGCCCTCCTGCTCGAGCAGGCTCCTGACCTTCGACGCCGCGGTGTCGGTCAGGCCGACGCCGTGGGCCTTGGTCGCGGTCAGCGTTGAGTCGGTCATGGGTCTCCTTACGAAGGATGGTTCGGACTTCGAATCGAAATCTGGATCGATTGTACGTCTCTCACACGAGAATTCGCTCAGTCCGCGCTGCGGCCGTTCAGTCGCGCCAGCAACAGGGCCTCGGTGAGGATCGCGCGCTTGAACACGCCGAGGTGCAGCGACTCGTTCGGGCTGTGGGCGCGGGTGTCGGGATCTTCGACACCTGTGACCAGGATCTGCGCCTGCGGGAAGTCGCGCACGAGGTCGGCGATGAAGGGGATCGACCCTCCGATGCCGGTCTCGACGGCCTCGTTGCCCCAGGCGTCGGTCATCGCCCGCTTGGCCTCGCTCGCCGCCCATCCGGCGGTGTCGACGAGGAACGGGTCGCCGAGGTCGACGTCGTCGATCTCGATGTGCGCGCCGAAGGGCGCGTGCGCGCGGAGGTGCCCCTCGAGGGCCGCGTAGGCCTCCTTCGCCGGCTGACCGGGCGCCACGCGCGAGCTGATGCGCACGGCGACGCTCGGCAGGAGGGTGTTGGACGCGTTCGCCACTGTCGGTGCGTCGATGCCGGTGACCGTGATGGTCGGCTGCGACCACATCCTGGACAGGATGGGCCCCGTGCCCACGCTGGTCACGCCGTCGAGGAAGGCGGCGTCCTCGGCCAGCTGCTCCTCGGTGAAGGCGGGCGGCTCGGCCGCATCGGTGTAGGAGGTCAGGCCCTCGACGGCCACGGATCCGTTGTCGTCGTGCAGGGTCGCGAGCAGCTTGACCAGCGCGAGCATCGCGTCCGGGGCCGCGCCGCCGTACATGCCCGAGTGCGAGGCGTGCTCGAGCGTCGAGACGGTCAGCCGGAACGTCACGTTGCCGCGCAGCGACACGGTGAGCGCGGGGGTGTTCACGTCGACGTTGTCGGAGTCGGCGACGATGATCACGTCCGCTGCCAGCGCCTCCTGGTTCTGCTCGAGGAAGTTGGCGAAGGAGCGGGAGCCGAACTCCTCCTCCCCCTCGATGAACACGGCGAGCCCGACCTCGAGGTCGTCGCCGAAGGTCTCACGCAGTGCGCGCACGCTCGCGACGTGCGTCATGACGCCGGCCTTGTCGTCGGCCGCCCCCCGGCCGTAGAGCCGGTCGCCGCGCACGGTCGGCTCGAACGGCGGAGTGTCCCAGTTCGCCTCGTCGCCCTCGGGCTGCACGTCGTGGTGCGCGTAGAGGAGAACGGTCGGGCGACCGTTGCGGGCGGCGCGCGTCGCCAGCACGGCCGGCTGGCCGAGCGTGTCGCCGTCGCCGATCGGCGCCTGCTTGATCTCCATCGACTCGAAGACGCCCGTCTCCGTCAGCAGGGCGGCGACCGCCTCGGCGCTGCGACGGACGTTCGCCGGCTCGAAAGCGGACCACGACACCGAGGGGATGCGCACCAGCTGGGAGAGCTCGGCGACCGCCGACGGCAGCCCGGCCTCGACCGCTGCGCGGACCTTCTGTTCCGCTGCGCCGTCGGCGGTGGCGTCCGCTCCGGAGGAGGTCAGGGGAACAGGGGTCTGCTGGCTGTCTGTCATACGGGTAATCTTAAACGGACCCCACGATCGAAGGCACGAAGTTGGCAAAGCGACAGAACCCGGCCGAGGCGGAGACGCCCGCGACGGAGACCCCGGAAGAGACGGCTGCCCGTCTGAAGCAGGGCAAGGGCGCTCCCACGCCTACGCGCCGCGAGCAGGAGGCGGCGCGCAAGCGTCCCCTGGTGCCGACCGACCGCAAGGAGGCGGCCCGCGACGCACGAGCCAAGCAGGCCGAGGCGCGCGAGAAGGCCCGTCTCGGAATGGCCGCTGGCGATGACCGCTATCTGACCGCGCGCGACCGCGGTCCCCAGCGCCGTTACGTCCGCGACTACGTGGATGCGCGCTTCTCGATCGGCGAGTTCCTCATCCCGGTGATGCTGATCGTCATCATCCTCACGTTCCTCCCCTGGCCCGCGATGCAGGTGTACGGCCTGTTCGCGCTGTGGGGCTTCTTCCTCATCGCCGTGATCGACTGCGTGGTGCTCGGGTTCCTCATCCAGCGCCGCATCGGTGCCAAGTTCGGCACGACGAAGGTGGAGCGCGGCCTGCGCTGGTACGGCGCCATGCGCGCCCTGCAGCTGCGGATCATGCGCCTCCCGAAGCCGCAGGTCAAGCGCGGCCAGTTCCCGAGCTGACGTGACGATCGTCGCGGCGGCGGACGGCTCCGCCCTCGGTAACCCCGGCCCGGCCGGCTGGGCCTGGTACGTGGATGACGAGCACTGGTCGGCAGGCGGCTGGCCGCGCGGCACCAACAACCAGGGCGAGCTGATGGCCGTCATCGACCTCCTGGAGGCCACGGGGCACCTGGACGACGACCTCCACATCTTCTGCGACAGCCAGTACGTGATCAACGCGGTGACGAAGTGGATGGCGGGCTGGAAGCGCAAAGGCTGGCGCAAGGCCGACGGCGCGCCCGTCCTCAACCGCGAGCTGCTGGAGCGGCTGGATCGCGCGCTGCAGGGCCGCCGCTACCGCTTCGAGTGGGTGAAGGGCCACGCCGGCCACGACCTCAACGAGGCCGCCGACTCCCGCGCCCGCGCGGCCGCGACCGCATACCAGAACGGCGACGCGATCCCGATCGGCCCGGGGTGGCCCGGCCGTGCCACGGCCGCCGTCGCCGAGCCTGTGGCCGCCGAGCCTGCGGCCGCCGAGCCTGCGGCCGCTGCGGTCGCTCCGCCGCCCACCGACTCCCCGCTCGAGTTCGACCTCTTCGACGCGCTCTCCGCCGAGGAGACGGACGAGGAGGTCGTGGCCCGCCTCGAGCGCGAACTCCTCGAGCCGTCCATCCGCTCCGACGCCTCCCGCCTTGCCGAGCTGCTGCATCCGTCGTTCGAGGAGATCGGACGTTCCGGACGACTGTGGGGCCGCGACGCCCTCGTGTCCGAACTCGCCGTGGAGGACGACGCTCCGGCGGCCGGCATCGAAGTGCTCGGCGTGGACCGGGTCGCCGGTGACGCGCTGCTGCTCACCGCGAGGACGATGGATGCGCGCGGCGCGACGCTCCGCAGCTCGCTCTGGGTGCGCAGCTCGGGACGCTGGCGCCTACGCTTCCACCAGGGCACGCCGGAGTCGTAGCAGCCCGCGGTTGATCTGCCGTGCCCACAGCGGGCCGCGGTAGAGGAACGCGGTGTAGCCCTGCACGAGCGTGGCCCCCGCATCCAGCCGCTCCTGCACGTCTTCGGCAGTGTCGACGCCGCCCACCGAGACGACGCACAGCTCCGGCGGAACGACCGCACGGATGAGACGCAGCACCTCCAGCGAGCGGGCGGCGAGGGGCGCTCCGCTCAGACCCCCTGCCCCCGCGGCCTCGACGACCGCCGGGTCCGTCGACAGCCCGCTCCGCGAGATCGTGGTGTTCGTCGCGATGATTCCGGCCAGTCCGAGCTCGACCGCGAGCCGGGCGATCCGTTCGACCTGTTCGTCGGTCAGATCGGGCGCGATCTTCACCAGCAGCGGGGTGGCCCCCGCCACCTCCTTCACGGCGGTCAGCAGCGGCGACAGGAGTTCGAGCTCCTGCAGACCGCGCAGACCGGGCGTGTTCGGCGAGCTGACATTGACGACGAGGTAGTCGGCGACGGGGGCGAGAGCCCGCGCGCTCGTCAGGTAGTCGGCCGTCGCGTCCTCGACGGCGACGACGCGCGACTTGCCGATGTTGAGCCCGAGGACCGGACGCGCTCCGGCACGGCGGACGCGCAGCAGTCGGTTCGCCGCGGCACCGGCACCGTGGTTGTTGAAGCCCATCCGGTTGATGACGGCGCGGTCCGGGATGAGACGGAACAGCCGCGGCTTGTCGTTGCCCGGCTGCGGCAGGGCCGTGATCGTGCCGACCTCGACATGACCGAATCCGAGAGCGCCGAGGCCGAGCACCGCCTCGCCGTCCTTGTCGAAGCCGGCCGCGACGCCGAACGGCGAGTCGAAGCGCAGCCCGAGGGCATCCACTGCGAGCGACGGATCGGGTGCGGTGAACCGGCGGACGAGGCGGCCGAGACCGAAGGTCGGGAGGGCCCGGATCACCACGAAAGCGAGGTGATGGGCGCGCTCGGGATCGAGGCGGGACAGGACGAGGTCGAACAGTGCGCGATACATGCCGGTACGAGAATACCGCGCGCGGCGGAGGTGCGGTCCGACTACGCGGTCTCGACCGGCTCCGGGTGGTGCGCGAGGCGCAGCGAGCGGATGGCCGACTCGAAGTCGTCGAGCGAGTCGAAGGCCTGATACACGCTCGCGAAGCGCAGGTACGCCACCTCGTCGAGCTCGCGAAGCTCCGGGAGGATGGCCAGACCGATGTCGTTGGCCTCGATCTGCGACGCGCCCGTCGACCGGATCGTCTCCTCGACCTTGCCCGCGAGCACGGCGAGGTCGGAATCGGTGACCGGTCGGCCCTGGCACGCCTTGCGGACGCCGAGGACGATCTTCTCGCGACTGAACGGCTCCGCCACTCCACTGCGCTTGATCACGCTGAGGCTCGCGGTCTCGGTCGTCGAGAAGCGGCGCCCGCACTCCGGGCACTGCCGGCGGCGCCGGATGGAGAGCCCGTCGTCACTGGTCCGGGAGTCGATGACGCGGGAGTCCGGGTGGCGGCAGAAGGGGCAGAACATGGCCTGATTCTATCGCTCAGCGGGTGCGGAACCGCTGGGTGACCGCTTCTCCGTGGGCCGGGAGGTCCTCCGCGGTCGAGAGCGCCACGATCCGGTCGGCCACCTCGCTCAGAGCGTCCCTGTCGTAGCGGATCACCTGCTGCGGACGCAGGAACGAGTACGCCCCGAGTCCGGGCGAGAAGCGGGCCTGGCCGCCGGTGGGGAGCACGTGGTTCGAGCCCGCCAGATAGTCCCCCAGGCTCACCGGGGAGGTCGGCCCGAGGAAGATCGCGCCGGCATTGTGGATGGACGCGAGCAGCGCATCCGGATCGGCCGTCTGCAGCTCGAGGTGCTCGGGGCCGTAGGCGTCGCTGAACGCGGCGGCCGCGGCCAGATCGTCGACCAGGACGACGGCGGACTGCGGGCCGCCCAGCGCGGTGCGCACGCGTTCGGCGTGCTTCGTCGCGTCCGCCAGCCGTTCGAGCTCTGCGACGACCCGGTCGGCGAAGTCCGGGCTGTCGGTGACCAGCAGGGACGCTGCGGCCTCGTCGTGCTCCGCCTGGCTGATCAGGTCGGCGGCGACGTACCCCGCGTCGGCGGAGTCGTCGGCGATGACGAGGATCTCGGTGGTCCCCGCCTCCGAGTCGATGCCCGTCTGGCCGCGGACGACGCGCTTGGCAGCGGCGACGTAGATGTTGCCCGGTCCGGTGATGACCTGCACCGGGTCGAGGCCGAGCTCCTCGACGCCGTACGCGAGCGCGCCGATCGCGCCGGCGCCTCCCATCGCGTACACCTCGTCGATGCCGAGCAGACCCGCGGCGCCGAGGATGACCGGGTGGACCGCTCCCCCGAACTCGCGCTGCGGCGGACTCACCAGGGCGACGGAGGCGACGCCCGCGACCTGGGCGGGCACCGCGTTCATGACCACGCTCGACGGGTACACGGCCTTGCCGCCCGGAACGTAGAGCCCGGCACGCTCGACCGGCTCCCACCGCTGCACGATGCTCGCGCCCGGGCGGAGCACGGTCTCGGCGGCGGGTGGGACCTGCGCGGCGGTCGCTTCGCGCACGCGCGCGATCGCCTCCTCCAGCGCCTCGCGCACGTCGGCGGACAGTGCGGCCACGGCGGCGTCGATCTCGGTCTGCGGCACCCGCAGCGACACGGGAGCGCCGCCGTCGAACCGCTCGGCCTGCTCGCGGAGGGCGGCGACGCCGCGCTCACGCACGTCGGCGATGAGGTCGGAAGCGACCGACATGGCGACCTGCACGTCGACGACAGGACGGGGAACGAGTCGCTGGAATGCGGCGCGAGTAGGCTGGATGCCGCGGAGGTCGATGGTCTGGATCATGGCCTGATCAGCCTACCGGCCCGGAATCTTCCAGCCCGACTGGAGCTTGTAACCACAGTATGAACAGCGCATCCCCCGAGCCCGCCTCGCCCGACCCCACCGACGGCCTCGTCGCCGGCGTGACGCCCGACCTCGCGGCCTTCCGCCAGACCTTCCGCCGGCATGCGGCCGGTGTCGCGGTGATCACCGCTCAGCACGCGGACGGGACGCCGGTCGGCTTCACCGCCACCTCGCTGGCGTCGCTGGCGGCGGTGCCGCCGCTGGCCACCTTCAACATGGCGCTGTCGGCCTCCAGCTGGCCTGCGATCGCCGAGACCGACCGGGTCGTCATCCACACGCTCGGCGTGCGCAACCGTGACGTCGCCCAGATCCTCTCGGGCGACAACCAGCAGCGCTTCCTCGGCGACCACTGGTACCGCGGCCCGCACGGGCTCCCCGTGATCAAGGACACCACGGCGTGGATGGTGGGCCGCATCCTGGAGCGGGTGCAGGTGCACAACAGCGCGGTCGTCATCGTCCAGATCGAGCAGGGCGAGCTCGGGGAGGACGACGCCCCGCTCGTCTACCACGAGCGCACGTACTGGCGCCCCGGCACCGCCGTCTGACGCGCGCGGGGGCGGGGTCAGACCAGGCAGTTGGGACCGAGCAGGCCCTTCAGCTCCCCGTACAGGTCGGCGCTGACGGTGACCGGCTTCGGCACCTCGAAGACCCGCGCGACCTGGCCCTTGACGAGCCGGAGCCGCACCTCGCTCTCACCGGGATGACGCGAGAGCACCTCGCTGAGCGACGTCACGGTGTCGGTGGTCGCGCGCTGGTCCGGCATCGTGATCATCAACGGCCCGGCGTCGTTCGCCTGGCCCAGATCGGGCGTCATCAGCGAGAAGGCGTGCAGGTTCATCCCGTCGTCCCTGAGGCTCACCCGGCCGCGGACGACGACGATCGCGTCACCCTGCAGCTGCGCTGAGTACTCCTGGTAGGCCTTGCCCATGAACATCACGGTCAGCTCGCCGCCGAAGTCCTCGACCTGGATCATGCCGTACTGGTTGCCCGACGCCTTCGCGACGCGATGCTGCACGCTGGTCACGAGCCCGGCGATGGTGACCGTCTCGCCGTCCTGGATGTTCTCCGAGCCGACGAGCTCGGCGATTCCGGTGCTCGCCAGTTTCGCCAGCGGCAACTCGAGCCCGGCGAGGGGATGGTCGGACACGTAGAGCCCCAGCATCTCGCGCTCGAACGCCAGCTTGTCGCGCTTGGCCCACTCCGGACGCGTCGGGATGTGGTGCTGGGCCTGACCAGGCTCGTCCTCGCCCCAGAGGCTGTCGAAGTCGAAGCCGACGTCGCCGTTGGCCTCGTTCCGTTTGATCTTGACCGCCGACTCCACCGCATCCTCGTGCACCTCGACGAGGGAGCGACGGGTGTGGCCGAGCGAGTCGAAGGCGCCGGCCTTGATCAGCGACTCGACCGTCCGCTTGTTGGCCGCGTGGATCGGGACCTTGTTCAGGAAGTCGTGGAACGACTCGAAACGACCCTTGCTCTCGCGCGCCTCACGCACCCCTTCGACCACGTTCGCGCCGACGTTGCGCACGGCGCCCATCCCGAAGCGGATGTCGGAGCCGACCGCGGCGAAGTACAGGTTGGACTCGTTGACGTCCGGGGCGAGCACTTTGATGCCCATCCGGCGGCACTCGTTCAGGTAGAGCGCCATCTTGTCCTTGGAGTCGCCGACGCTGGTGAGCAGCGCGGCCATGTACTCGGCCGGATAGTGCGCCTTGAGGTAGGCGGTCCAGTACGAGATCACGCCGTAGGCCGCCGAGTGGGCTTTGTTGAACGCGTAGTCGGAGAACGGGAGCAGGATCTCCCAGAGCTTGTTGACCGCGTCCATCGAATAGCCGTTGGCCTGCATGCCGCCGGAGAAGCCCTCGAACTGCTTGTCGAGCTCGGACTTCTTCTTCTTGCCCATCGCTCGGCGCAGGATGTCTGCTTGGCCGAGCGAGAAGCCGGCGACCTTCTGCGCGATCGCCATCACCTGCTCCTGATAGATGATCAGGCCGTAGCTGGTGGAGAGGATCTCGGCGAGCGGTTCGGCGAGCTCCGGGTGGATGGGCGTGATCGGCTGGAGGCCGTTCTTGCGCAGCGCGTAGTTGGTGTGCGAATTCGCGCCCATGGGGCCCGGACGGTACAGCGCGATGAGTGCCGAGATGTCCTCGAAGTTGTCCGGCTTCATCAGCCTCAGCAGCGAACGCATCGGTCCGCCGTCGAGCTGGAAGACGCCGAGGGTGTCGCCGCGGGAGAGCAGCTCGTACGCGGCACGGTCGTCGAGCGCCAGGTCTTCGAGCACCAGGTTCTCGTCGCGGTTGTCGCGGATGTTGTCGAGCGCGTCGTTGATGATCGTGAGGTTCCGGAGGCCCAGGAAGTCCATCTTGATCAGTCCGAGCGACTCGCAGGCCGGGTAGTCGAACTGCGTGACGATCTGCCCGTCCTGCTCCCGCTTCATGATCGGGATGATGTCGATCAGCGGGTCGGACGACATGATCACGCCCGCAGCGTGCACGCCCCACTGGCGCTTCAGGTTCTCGAGACCCAGCGCCGTGTCGAAGACCGTCTTGGCCTCGGGGTCGCTCTCGACGACGGCCCGGATGTCGACCGCCTCTTTGTAGCGCGGGTGGTCCCGGTCGAAGATCCCGGTCAGCGGGATGTCCTTGCCCATGACGGGCGGCGGCATCGCCTTCGTCAGCTTCTCGCCCATCCCGAACGGGAAGCCGAGGACGCGCGAGGAGTCCTTGAGGGCCTGTTTGGCCTTGATCGTGCCGTAGGTGACGATCTGTGCGACGCGCTCCTCGCCGTACTTCTCGGTCACGTACTTGATGACCTCGCCACGGCGGCGGTCGTCGAAGTCGACATCGAAGTCGGGCATCGAGACGCGGTCGGGGTTGAGGAAGCGCTCGAAGATGAGTCCATGCTGGAGCGGGTCGAGGTCGGTGATCCGCATCGCGTAGGCGGCCATCGACCCGGCGCCCGAGCCGCGGCCCGGACCCACCCGGATGCCGTTGCGCTTGGACCAGTTGATGAAGTCGGCGACGACGAGGAAGTAGCCAGGGAAGCCCATCTGCGAGATCACGCCGATCTCGTAGTCAGCCTGCTGGCGCACCTCGGGGGTGACGCCGCCCGGGTAGCGCTCCTCGAGGCCCTTCTCGATCTCCTTGACGAACCACGTCTGCTCCGTCTCCCCTTCGGGCACGGGGAAGCGCGGCATGTAGTTCGCCGCCGTGTCGAACTGGACGTCGCAGCGCTCGGCGATGGCGAGCGTGTTGTCGCACGCCTCCGGGTAGTCGCGGAACAGCTGCCGCATCTGCTCCGGGGTCTTGAGGTAGAACTCGTCGGCGTCGAACTTGAACCGGTTGGGGTCGTCGAGCGTGGAGCCGGACTGCACGCACAGCAGCGCCGCGTGGCTCTTCGCGTCCTCGGCGTGCGTGTAGTGGAGGTCGTTGGTGGCGACCAGCGGCAGGCCGAGGTCCTTGGCGAGCCGGATCAGATCGGACATGATGCGGCGCTCGATCCCGAGCCCGTGATCCATGATCTCGGCGAAGAAGTTCTCCTTGCCGAAGATGTCGCGGTAGTCCGCCGCCGCTGCCCGGGCGGCCTCGTACTGGCCGAGCCGGAGGCGGGTCTGCACCTCGCCCGACGGGCACCCCGTCGTCGCGATGATGCCCTTCGCGTACGTGCTCAGGATCTCGCGGTCCATGCGCGGTTTGAAGTAGTACCCCTCGCGGGAGGCGATGGACGACAGACGGAAGAGGTTCTGCATCCCCTCGGTCGTCGCAGCCAGCAGCGTCATGTGCGTGTACGCGCCGGAGCCCGAGACGTCGTCGCCGCCGCCGTCGCCCCAGCGGATA
Source organism: Leifsonia sp. T36S-04 (assembly GCF_042465655.1). Lineage (GTDB taxonomy): Bacteria > Actinomycetota > Actinomycetes > Actinomycetales > Microbacteriaceae > Leifsonia. Next base: position 1,156,903 of record NZ_CP146286.1, on the reverse strand, counting down.
CGGGTCTTGTCGCTGCGGTGCGTGCCCGGTGTGAGGTACGCCTCGGTGCCGATGATGGGCTTGATGCCCGCATCCGTCGCGGTGCGCCAGAAGTCGAACGCGCCGAACATGTTGCCGTGGTCGGTGATCGCGACGCCGGGCATGCCCTGGGCTGCCGCCGCCTCGACCAGGGGTTTGACGCGCGCGGCCCCGTCGAGCATGGAGTACTCGCTGTGGACGTGGAGGTGGACGAAGGAGTCGCTCATGACCCCTTCAGCCTAAACGCCTCCTACGACTTTTTCCGGCCGACCCTCGGCCGATGCGAAGGTCGGACTCACGACTCCCGCAGGACGTCCAGGGCGTGCTGGAGATCGGCCGGGTAGGTCGTCGTGAAGGTGACCCACTCCCCCGTCGCCGGGTGGTCGAACGCGAGCTGGACGGCGTGCAACCACTGCCGGGTGAGTCCCAGCCGCGCGCTCAGGACCGGGTCGGCCCCGTACATCGCATCGCCGGCGCAGGGATGCCGCTGCGCCGCCATGTGGACGCGGATCTGGTGCGTCCGTCCGGTCTCCAGGTGGATCTCCAGAAGGCTCGCGGACGGGAACGCCTCGATCGTCTCGTAGTGCGTGACCGAGGGCTTGCCGCCCGCGACGACCGCGAACTTCCAGTCCGAGCGCGGATGCCGTCCGATGGGCGCGTCGATGGTGCCGGTGAGCGGGTCCGGGTGCCCCTGCACGACTGCGTGATAGATCTTCTCGACCGTGCGGTCGTGGAAGGCGCGCTTGAGCACGGTGTACGCGCGCTCCGACTTCGCGACGACCATGAGACCGCTCGTGCCGGCGTCGAGGCGGTGGACGATGCCCGCGCGCTCGGCGGCCCCGGACGTCGAGATGCGGAATCCCGCGGCGGCCAGCGCTCCGAGCACGGTCGGCCCCTCCCAGCCGACCGAGGGATGCGCGGCGACGCCGACCGGCTTGTCGATCACGACGATGTCGTCGTCGTCGTGGACGATCGTCAGTTCGGGCACGGCGATCGGCACGATCTCGACGTCGGACTTCGGCTGCCACGAGACCTCGAGCCAGGAGCCCGCGGTCAGACGGTCGGACTTGCCGGCCTCGCGGCCGTCCAGCGTCACACCCCCCGCCTCGGCGATCTCGGCGGCGAAACTGCGCGAGAAGCCCAGGAGCTTCGCCAGGCCGGCGTCGACACGCGAGCCGTCGAGCCCATCCGGGATCGGGAAGCTGCGTGATTCCATCTAGCTCTGCGGCTTGTCGTGGGTGTCGGTCGGGGGCGCGTCCGAAGCCGCGGCCGAGTCGTCCTCACCGTCGGCCTCAGCCTCGTCGATCTCGTCGAGCTCTTCGTCAGATCCGCGCCGCCCGTCGAGACCCACACCGCGCAGGGTGAGGATGAGGAACAGCACCATGCTCGACACGATCGCCACATCGGCGAGGTTGAAGATGGCCGGAAGCAAGGGGATCTGCAGGAAGTCGACCACGTGGCCCACGCCGAAGCCGGGAGAACGGAACAGGCGGTCCGTCAGGTTGCCCAGCAGCCCACCGAGCAGGAGGCCGAACAGCACGGCCCAGGCGGTCGAGCGGATGCGCGGCGCGTACCAGATGACGAAGCCGAGCACGCCGACCCCGACGATCGAGAAGATCCAGGTGGATCCGCTGCCGATCGAGAAGGCGGCGCCGGCGTTCTTGACGAAATGGAACTGGAGCAGCTGACCGAGGACCTCGAGCTGCTGACCCTCGTACAGGTTCGAGACGACCAGGACCTTGGCGATCTGGTCGATGAGGTAGACGCACAGCGCGACTATCGCCAGGACCGCCAAGGCCCTGATGCTGACCTTGGGCCGGGAGGGACTAGCCTCCAAAACCGGGGAAGACCGGGGGCTGGCCCTGGTTGCTCGATTCGTCGGAACCGCCGGCGGAGACCGGTGCGGGGACAGCATTTCCGGCGCTTGCGCTTCCGGCACTCACCGGCGCAGCGGAGCGGGCGCCGGCGTTCTGGCCGCCACCCTGCACCGGGGCGTCGAGGTCGCGCAGCTGGCTTTCGATGTACGACTTGAGGCCCTTGCGGTAGTCGCGTTCGAACGTGCGGAGCTCGTCGATACGGCGCTCGAGGCCGGAGCGCTCCTGGTCGAGGGCGCTGATCTGTGCACGCTGCTTCGACTCCGCCTCTGCGACGATGCGCGCGGCGGTGGCGTGACCCTCGGCGATGAGCTGGTCGCGCTTCTCCACACCCTCGCGCACGTGCTCCTCGTGGAGACGACGGGCGAGCTGGAGCAGGTTGTTGGTGGCGTTCGGGTCGTTCGCGTCGTCCGCCGGTGCCTGGTACGCGGGAGCGGCAGCCGCCTGAGAGGTCTGCGCCTGCTCGGCCTGCTGCTTGGCCTGTGCGGCCTCCTGCTGTGCGTCGGCGAGGCGCTGCTTGAGCTCCTCGTTCTCGCGCTGCAGGCGCTCGGTCTCGGCGTTGTCGCCCTGGGCGGCCGACGCCGGGGCTCCGCCCTGGCCGCCGCTGCGCTGCAGCTCGGCGATCCGGGAGTCGGCGGCCACGAGGCGCTGCTTGAGCTCCTCGTTCTCCTGGGTGAGGCGACGCAGCTCGACGACGACCTCATCGAGGAAGTCGTCGACCTCGTCCTGGTCGTAGCCCTCGCGGAATTTCGTCGGCTGGAACCGCTTGTTGACTACATCTTCCGGAGTCAGCGCCATGGCAAGCCACCTTAGATCGTGAAATTGGAACTCGAACGCGTGCAGACCAACGCTAGCAAAACGGGCGTCGGTCGCGCACGCCGCCGCACCTCGGCGCGTCGGCTCGTCCACGATACAACGCGGCGCACCGCCAGATGGGCAGCGACGCTCAGCGGAATCCCAGTGTCACGTACAAGCCGATGATGACGACGAGCATCGTCAGGCTCCAGCCGAAGTCGATCGCCACCGGCCCCATCGAGACCCGCGGGATGATGCGGCGGAAGAAGCGGATGGGCGGATCGGTGACGACGTAGGTCGACTCCGCGAGCACCAGCCCGAAGCCCCGTGGACGCCACTGCCGCGCGAACACGCGCACCAGGTCCAGCACGAAACGGGCCCACAGCACGAAGAAGTAGATCAGGAGCGCGTAATAGAGGACGTTCGCGAGGATGGAGACGACGAGGAACACTCTCCCAGTATGGACGAAGCGCACCGGCTCCCCTCGCCATCACAGGGGATGGTGAGGGGAAGCCGGTGCGCTTCAGTACGTAGAACCGATTGCGGTCAGGCCTGCAGCGTTCAGGCCTGCGCGAAGAACGAGGCGTCGACCTCTGCGTCCTGGCCGCCGTGCTCGCCGGAGACGACGACGTGGCTGGGCGACAGCAGGAACACCTTGGGGGTGACCCGCTCGATCTTGCCGTAGAGGCCCTGCGAGAGGCCGCTGGCGAAGTCGATGAGGCGGCGCGCATCCCCCTCGCTCATCTGCGAGAGGTTGATGATGACCGGGATCCCCTCGCGGAACGACTCGGCGATCGCCTGGGCGTCGCGGTATTGGCGGGGGTGGACCGTGAGGATCTCGTTCATTTCCTGTACCGATGCATTCCGTGCGGTGGATGACGTCTTGCGCAGCGGCGTGACCGGAGCGCGGCCGGCCGCGGGGGCGACCGGTGCGGGGTGGGGGACGGCCTGGACCGGAGACGGGGCCGCCGTGTGAACGGGAGCCTCGCGGCGGGGCTGGTGCTGGACCGGCTCCTGCTGCTCCTCGTACTCCAGTTCCTCGTCGGCGAGGCCCAGGTAGACCATCGTCTTCTTCAGCGGGTTGGCCATGGGTTCCTCCGTACAGACCTGCGCGTCGACGCCTCGCCACGCGTTTCGAACTCTTGCTTCGAGATTAACGAAGCTCCGGCCGATTCCCGGTAATGGCGGTCCCGATCCGAAGGTGTGTCGCGCCTGCCGCGATCGCTTCGGGGTAGTCCTGCGACATCCCGGCCGAGATGGCGGTCGCCTCCGGGGCGAGCGACCGGACGCGCTCCGAAGCTGCGCGGACGCGCTCGAACGCGCGGGCGGGTTCCTCCCCCAGCGGCGCGACCGCCATCACGCCGAGCAGGCGCAGACCGGGTGCCGCGAGGACGTGCTCGACCAGTGCCTCGAGGTCCCGGTCGGCGACGCCGCCGCGTCCCGGGTCGTCGGTGAGGTTGAGCTGCACGAACGCATCGACGCTGCTCTCGTCGGAGGCCAGCGCATCCACCAGCGACAGCCGGTCGACCGAGTGGATGACAGAGGCGTATCGCCGGACCTGCCGCGCCTTCTTGCTCTGCAACTGCCCCACGAAGTGCCACGTGAGGTCGAGGTCGGACAGCTCCGCCGCCTTCTCCTGCGCCTCCTGGTGCCGGTTCTCCCCCACGTCGCGCACGCCGAGCCCGGCGAGTTCGCGGACGAGCGAAGCCGGGTGGAACTTCGTCACGACGATCGTCGTGAGCTCCTCGGGCGAACGGCCCGCAGCCCGGGCGGCGTCGGCGACGCCCTCCCGGACCGCGGCAAGCCGTTCGGCCAGCCCGTTACTTGAGGAAGTCGGGGATGTCGAGATCGTCATTCTCGTCGTCGAACGCCGGGTCCTTCTGCGGTGCCGCCTCAGCGACCGGGCTCTCGCCGGTCTGCCACGTCGCGGTCTCGGGAGCGGGGATCTCGCCGGCCTCGACCTCGGCCGAGGAGGCGACCTGGGACTGCTCCGAGCCGGCCTCGACGAAGCTGGCGCGGCGCGAGTCCGCGGTCACCGGTCGGGAGTTCGGCTCTCCGCCGTCGAAGCCCGCAGCGATCACGGTCACGCGCACCTCGTCGCCGAGGGTGTCGTCGATGACCGCACCGAAGATGATGTTCGCCTCCGGGTGCACCGCCTCCTGGACCAGGCGGGCGGCGTCGTTGATCTCGAAGATGCCGAGGTTCGATCCACCCTGGATGGAGAGGAGCACGCCGTGGGCGCCGTCGATGGATGCCTCCAGCAGCGGCGAGGCGACGGCCAGTTCCGCAGCCTTGATGGCGCGGTCGGCGCCCCGCGACGAGCCGATGCCCATGAGCGCGGAGCCGGCACCCTGCATGACCGACTTGACGTCGGCGAAGTCGAGGTTGATGAGACCGGGGGTGGTGATCAGGTCGGTGATGCCCTGCACACCGGCGAGGAGCACCTGGTCGGCGGTGGAGAACGCCTCCAGCATGCTGATGCCGCGGTCGCTGATCTCCAGCAGCCGGTCGTTCGGCACGACGATGAGGGTGTCGACCTCTTCCTTCAGGCGCTGCACGCCCGCCTCGGCCTGCTGCTGGCGGCGCTTGCCCTCGAACGAGAACGGCTTGGTCACGACACCGATGGTGAGTGCGCCGATCGACTTGGCGATCCGCGCGACCACGGGTGCGCCACCTGTGCCGGTTCCGCCGCCCTCGCCCGCGGTGACGAAGACCATGTCGGCGCCCGCGAGCGCCTCCTCGATCTCCTCCGCGTGGTCCTCGGCCGCGCGCCGGCCGACCTCGGGGTCGGCTCCCGCACCCAGGCCGCGGGTGATCTCGCGGCCCACGTCGAGCTTGACGTCGGCGTCGCTCATCAGCAACGCCTGGGCGTCGGTGTTGATGGCGATGAACTCGACGCCGCGGAGGCCGAGTTCGATCATGCGGTTGACGGCGTTGACGCCGCCTCCGCCGATGCCGACGACCTTGATCACGGCGAGGTAGTTCTGTTGTGCTGTCACGTCCGGGCCTCCACGGGAACGTTAAACTTCTAGTTGAAGCTTAAAGTCTTGCTGAGTATGCAATTCTTGATCCGACGTTACGGGCGCCGGGGCCCCGCTCCCGGAACCCCGCAGGCGTGTCGGGAAAGTCCCGGCCAACCCGGGCCTAACCCGTCGTCACGCTGTGCGGGGACGACACGTCGAAGTGGGACGAATCCGGAGCGCTCTTCAGCAGCGCTGCCAGGTCGGCCGCTTTGAGCGACGAGTCCTCGGCGCTCCCCCAGACCACCGTCGCACCGCTCCCCCGCAGGGTGAAGCTGACGTCATCCTTCGTCTTGGCTGCGATGGTGTCCACGTGCGGGAGCACGTCGGCCGGCAGCGCGCTCAGCACGCTGGCGGCGGCGGCGAACCCGGAGTCCGCATCCACGTCGGCCGCTCCCCCGCCCGCGGCGATGAGCGGGAATCCGTCCGGCCGCTTCTCGCTGCTGGCGATGGGCACCTTGGCCGCATCCACCAGGGTGAAGGCGTTACCCCGCTGGATGACGCCCACCGGCTGCCGCTCGACCACCCGGACCACGATGGAGTCGGGCGGGTGACTCTCGACCGTGTAACTGCGGATGAGAGGGAACGCCGCGAGATCGCTGGAGATGCCGGCCTGGTCGAGCAGCGGGAGCGGCGTCCCGAGCTGGTCGGAGAGCTTCTTCGCGACGGTGGACGCGTCCAGCCGGGAGGTGCCGGTGACCTGGATGTGCTTGAGCGCGAGCAGCGGAGAGAACGCGATGAGCACGACGGCAAGCACCAGGCCGACGACCACGGCGGCGGCCCCGAGCCACGCATAACGGCGGCGGCGCGACCGCTTGGTGAACCGCCGGACCTCGCCGCGTTCCAGCCGCTTCCGCTCGCGGCGGGCCGCGCGGAGGGCCTTGTCGATCTCGCGGTTGCTGGGAAGGCGGGAGTAGGGCGAGGCGTCGGCAGCCGAGCGGTCAGGGGTCTCGCGGGTGCCGGTGCCGGCGGACGGGACGGACGACGGCTGAACGGGAATGGGGTCGGTCACCGTCCCCACGGAACGCGGCGACTCGGACTGCGCGGGCGACCGCTCGAAACCCTGGGGACGCTTCACCGAAGGCCCTCGTCACTCCACCGGTGCAGCGGACGCCTCGGCGCCCTCCGCGTGCCCGGCCCCCTCGCGCCGCAGGGCGTCGAGCAGCTGCGGCACGATCCGGTACACGTCGCCGCAGCCGAGGGTGATGACGAAGTCGCCTTCGCGTGCGATCTGCGCCGTGTGGTCGGCGGCCTGCTGCCAGTCGGCGATGAAGGCCACGTGCTCGGGATGCTCGAAGCGGTCGGCGACGAGCGCGCCGGTGACACCGGGCTCCGGGTCCTCGCGGGCGCCGTACACATCGAGCACGACGGTCTCGTCGGCGTACTGCTCCAGCGTCTCGGCGAACTCCTGGGCGAACAACCGGGTGCGGCTGTAGAGGTGCGGCTGGTGCACCGCGATGATGCGTCCGTTTCCGACGACCGTGCGCGCGGCCGAGAGCGCCGCCGCCACCTCCGTCGGGTGGTGTGCGTAGTCGTCGTACACGCTGACGCCGTTGACCGTGCCGTGCAGCTCGAAGCGGCGCTCGGTGCCGCCGAACTCGGAGATGGCCGCGAGCGACGCGGCCGGCTCGAAGCCGAGGCCGGTCAGCACCGCGAACGCGCCGGCCGCGTTGATGGCGTTGTGGCGCCCGGGCACCCGCAGCCGGGCGGTGTAGTCCGCACCCTGGTAGCGGACGGCGAACGAGACGGGCCCGTCGGTGACGATGGAGTGGACGCGCACCTCCGCGTCCTCGGCTTCGCCGAACGTGACGACCCGCTTCTCCGGTGCCTGCTCGCGCAGGCGTCCGGTGACGTGGACGGCACCCGGGTCGTCGGACGACACGACGACGAACTCGTCGGCCTCGCGGGCGAACGTGACGAAGGCGTCCTCGAACGCCTCCAGCGACCCGTAGTGGTCGAGGTGGTCGGGGTCGACGTTCGTGATCAGGGCGACCGCGGTGTCGTAGAGCAGGAACGAGCCGTCCGACTCGTCCGCCTCCACGACGAACAGGTCGCCGGTGCCGGTCTGCGAGCTCTTGCCGAGGGATGCGATGACGCCGCCGTTGACGAAGCTGGGGTCCTCGCCCAGGCCGAGCAGCCCGGTGATGATCATGCCGGTGGAGGTGGTCTTGCCGTGCGCCCCCGCCACGGCGACGAGCCGCGACCGGTTGATCAGCCACGCGAGGGCCTGCGAGCGGTGCAGGACCGGCAATCCCCTGGACAGCGCCAGCTGGTACTCCGGGTTGTCCTGCCAGAGTGCGCCCGTCACGACGAGGGTGTCGGCGTCGCCGACGTTGGCCGCGTCGTGCCCGATGGCGATGGTCGCGCCGAGGCCGCGCAGCGTGTCGATGTTGGCCGAGTGCCGCACATCCGAACCGGTCACCGGGTAGCCGGCCTCCAGGAACAGGCGGGCGATGCCGCTCATCCCGGAGCCGCCGATACCGACGAAGTGGAGCTTTCCGAGCTCCTCCGGGAGGGCGAGGGACAGGTCGGGCTTGATCGTCACGGGTGCAGCTTTCGGTTACGCGAGAAGGACTCCATCAAGTATGAGGCTACGCGGCGAAGGTCCGGATCAGCCGAGGGCGCTCCGGATGAGGGCGACCATGCGGTCGGACCCGTCGCGCACGCCTGCCGATGCGGCACGCGTGCCCATCTCGGCCACCCGGTCGCGGGCGGCGAGCAGCGGGAGCAGGGACGCATCCACCCAGGACGGCTCGAACTCGGCGTCGTCGACCAGGATGCCGCCGCCGGCGCCGACGACGCCCGCCGCGTTGAAGCGCTGCTCGCCGTTGCCGATCGGGAACGGGACGTACACCGCGGGCAGCCCGAGTGCCGCGAACTCGCACACCGTCGCCGCGCCCGCCCTCGCGACGGCGAGGTCCGCGATCGCCAGGGCCAGATCCATCCGGTCGCAGTAGTCGAGCAGCCGGTAGCCCTCGATGCCCGGATCGGTCAGCTCGCCACGGCCTCCCTGGATGTGGAGCACCTGCCAGCCCGCCGCCGTCAGTTCGGCGGCACGGGCGGCGATGGTCTGGTTGATGCGGCGGGCGCCGAGCGAGCCGCCGGTCACGAGCAGAGTGGGCCGCTCGGTGGAGAGACCGAACTCCGCCGCCGCCTCGGGCCGTGCGGCGGCCCGGTCGAGCTGCTCGATCTCGACCCGGAGCGGCATCCCGACGAACGTCGCGTGCGGCAGCGACGTGCCCTCGAACGCGACACCCACCCACGGCGTGTACCGCGCGCCGAGCCGGTTCGCGAGGCCGGGGCGCGCGTTCGCCTCGTGCAGCACGAGCGGCACACCCTCCTTGCGGGCGGCCGAGTAGGCGGGTGCCGCGGCATAGCCGCCGAAGCCCACCACGGCATCGATGCCGCGCTCACGGATCAGGTCGCGCACCGTGCGGATCGTCCGGCGGTACTCCCCCGGGAAGCGGAGCGCAGCGGCGTTCGGACGGCGCGGGAACGGAAGCTTCGGGATGGTCGCCAGCTCGTAGCCACGCTCGGGCACCAGGCGGGCCTCCAGGCCCTCCTTCGTGCCCAGCACCACGACCTCGGCGCTGGGATCGTCGCGGCGCAGCCGGTCGGCGACGGCGAGCAGCGGATTGACGTGGCCGGCGGTTCCCCCGCCCGCCAAGAGGTAACGCGTCACCGGCGGGCACCCGCGTGAGCGAGGTCCTGGGCGGCGAGCGATTCCCGATGGGACTGCCGCGCGAACGACAGCACGATTCCGATGGCGATCATGGAACTGATCATCGCAGTCCCACCCGCAGAGATCAGTGGGAGCGGCACCCCGAGCACCGGGATCACGCCAAGCACCACCGCGATGTTGACGAAGGCCTGCCCGATCAGCCACACCATGATCGCCGCGGTGGTGACCCGCGCGAACGGATCCGTCGACGCGTGGATGATGCGCAGGAAGACGACGGCCAGCAGGACGAACAGCAGCAGCACCACCACCGCGCCGATGAGGCCGAGCTCCTCGCCGATGATCGCGAAGATGAAGTCGGTGTCCGCCGCGGGCAGCCACGACCACTTCGAGTGCGAGTTGCCGAGCCCGACGCCGAACACTCCACCGGAGGCCAGCGCGTAGAAGCCGTTGTCGATCTGCCAGTTCACGTCGGGGTTGGCCGCGCTCGACCCGCCGAACAGCGCCGCTATGCGGCCGATGCGGCTGGCACTCGACAGGGCGACGATGACGCCGACGATCCCGACGAACACGACACCGGTCGCCAGGTAGCGCATCCGCACGCCTGCGAAGAACAGTGCGCCCAGGATGAGCGCCGCCATGATCATCGTGGTCCCCAGGTCGCCGCCGAGCGTGACGAGCGCGACCGCTCCACCCGCGACGGGCACGACGGGGATCGCGACATGCTTCCACTGGTCGAGCACGTCGCGCTTGCGGGCCAGCACGACACCCAGCCAGACGACCAGAGCGAGCTTGATGGCCTCGGACGGCTGCACGGTGAGCGAGCCGATCTTGAGCCAGTTGCGGTTGCCGCCGATCTCCATCCCCAGCGGGGTGAACAGCACCAGCAGTTGCAGGAAGCACGCCGCCGCGAGGAAGAACCAGATCGTCTTGCGCCAGAAGTTCCGCGGGATGCGCGACACCACGAACATCAGCGGCAGGCCCACCAGCGCGTACGCGCCCTGCGACCAGAACCGAGAGAAGAAGTTGTCGCTGTCGTTGTGCGACTCGACCGCCGAGGAGGACAGCACCATCACCAGGCCGAAGACCACCATGAACAGCGTGACCCCGAGCAGGAGGAAGTAGTTGGCCGACTCGGAGGTCATCGAGCGCCCGAGGTGGATGCGCGCGGTCAGCCCGTGCGCCGAGGCCTGCGTCTGTGACGGCGCGAGATCCGGTGCCGTCGCCTGCCGGTCAGTCCTGCTGCGGGTCGGGACGCGGGGCGGATTCGTCGTCATCCGCCTCTCCTCCCAAGTACTCGTGGACTGCCGCCTGGAAGCGGCGGCCGCGCTCTGCGTAGTCGGCGAACTGGTCCATCGACGCCGCCGCCGGAGCCAGCAGCACGGTGTCGCCCTCGCGGGCGAGACCGCCGGCCAGCCGCACCGCCGTCGGCATGACCTCATCAGTCTCGTCGGCGTCGACCTCCAGCACGGGAAGCTCGGGCGCGTGTCGCTGGAATGCGGCGGCCAGCGCCCCCCGGTCGACCCCGATCAGCACCGCGCCGCGGAGTCGCGCGACGTGCTTGCCGACCAGCTCGTCGACCTCCACGCCCTTGAGCAGCCCGCCCACCACCCAGACGACCGAGGGGTAGGCGCGCAGCGACGCGTCGGCCGCGTGCGGGTTCGTCGCCTTGGAGTCGTCCACCCAGTTCACGCCGGCCTCCGCCCGCACCAGCTCGATGCGGTGGGCGTCGAGCCGGAAGGCGGTCAGCACATCCCGGATCACCTGCGGCGCCACACCGTAGGACCGTGCGAGCGCGCTGGCGGCCAGGATGTTGGCCACCACGTGCGGTGCGTCGAGCCCGGCCTCGTGCAGTTCGTCGAGCGTGGTCAGCTCGATGGCGGAGTTCGCGCGGTCCTCCAGGAAGGCGCGGTCGCACAGGATGCCGTCCACGATCCCGAAGTCGCTCGGCCCGGGCACGCCGAGCCCGAAGCCGATGGCGCGGGCGCCCTCGATGACCTCGGCCTCCTCGACCATCTGGAGGGTGTTGGCGTCGGCCTTGTTGTACACGCAGGCCACCTGCGTGTTGTCGTAGACCTTCGCCTTCGCCGCGATGTACGCCTCGAGCGAGCCGTGCCAGTCGAGGTGGTCGTCGGCGATGTTCAGGCAGGCGGAGGAGAACGGGGAGAGCTCACCGCCGGGGTTCCGGTTCACCCAGTGCAGCTGGTAGCTGGAGAGCTCGACGACCAGCACGTCGAAGCCCTCGGGGTCGCGGATGGCGTCGAGCACCGGCACCCCGATGTTGCCGCAGGGCGCCACGCGGATGCCGCCGGCGAGGATCATCGTGGCGGTCAGCTGCACGGTCGTGGTCTTGCCGTTGGTGCCGGTGACGCAGATCCAGTCGGCCGGTCCGTCGGCGCCGTCGGGGCGCGGGACCTTGTCGCGCAGGCGCCAGGCGAGCTCGATGTCTCCCCAGACCGCGGTGCCGCGCTCGTGCGCCCAGAGCAGCAGCGGGTGGTCCCAGTGGAACCCGGGCGAGACGATGACGAGCTCCGGGTCGAACTCGGCGAGGCGCTCCGGCGGTGTGGACAGGTCGGGCTGCTCCACGAGGTCGGCGCCGATGACGTCGAGCAGCATCCGCCGCTCGTCGTCCGCCTTGGCTGCGACGACCAGCACCTGCGCTCCGAGCTCGGCAAGAGTGTCCGCCACCGAGAATCCGGTGACGCCGAGCCCGTAGACCGCGACCCGCAGCCCGCTCCAGTCCGCGTGCCAGCTGGTGAGCCCGGCCAGGCGCTCCTCCCGCGCGGTCATGTCGCCAGCCACTCCAGGTAGAAGGAGCCGACGCCCGCGGCCACCAGCAGGCCGGCGATGATCCAGAACCGGACGACGACGGTCACCTCGGCCCACCCCTTCAACTCGAAGTGATGGTGGATGGGGCTCATCAGGAAGATGCGTCTGCCGTGGGTCAGCTTGAAGTACGCGCGCTGCAGGATCACCGACCCCGCCTCGATCACGAACAGCCCGCCGACGAGGACGAGCAGCAGCTCCGTGCGGCTCAGGATGGCCAGTGCGGCGACGGCGCCACCGAGCGCCAGCGAGCCGGTGTCGCCGAGGAAGATCTGCGCCGGCGAGGTGTTCCACCACAGGAACCCGACGACGGCGCCCACGATGGCCGTGGCGACGATGGCGAGGTCGAACGGGTCGCGCACGTCGTAGCACTTGGGGACGTTCTCGGCGCTCAGCTTGAGGCTGGAGCACGACTGGATGTTCTGCCAGAAGCCGATGATGATGTACGCGCCGACGGCGAGGATGGACGCGCCGGAGGCGAGCCCGTCGAGTCCGTCGGTCACGTTGACGCCGTTGGACGTGGCGGCGACGAGGAAGTTGATCCAGATCAGGTACAGGCCGTACCCGACCAGCACGCCGATCACGCCGAACTTCGTGATGGAGCCGAAGTCGATGGCGGACAGGTCGCGGATGAACGAGACGCTCATCGTGGCAGGCGTGTAGCCGTTTCCGTTCGGGAACCGGATGGCGAGGAACGCCCAGATCGTCGCCACGATGACCTGCCCGGCCACCTTGGCCCAGCCGGTCAGACCGAGGCTGCGCTCACGCCGGGTCTTCAGGAAGTCGTCGATGAAGCCGACGATGCCGAGTCCGACCATCAGGAACAGCACGAGCAGCGCGGAGACGCTCGTCCCGTCGCCGGTCAGCAGCAGCGCGGTGAAGTAGCCGAACAGCGTGCCCAGGATGACGACGATGCCGCCCATGGTGGCCGTTCCGCGCTTGGCGTGGTGGCTCTGCGGGCCGTCGTCGCGGATGAACTGCCCCCACTGCAGGCGGCGGAACAGCCGGATGAAGAGCGGCGTCAGGAACAGCGTGAACGCCATCGACAGCGCACCGGAGGTCAGCAGGGCTTTCACGAGAAGAATTCTCCCAGTCGGTCGCCGAGGAAGCGCAGCCCGGCCGAGTTCGACGACTTCACGAGCACGGTGTCACCCGGCCGCAGGGCGGTCCGGAGGTGCTCGAACGCCGCATCCTGGGTCTCGAAGTACAGGGATTCGCCGTCCCACGAGCCCTCGTTGATCGCCGTGATGTGCATCCGCCGGGCCTCGGGGCCCACGATGACCAGCTGGTCGATCCCCAGACGCACCGCCAGCAGTCCGATCCGGTCGTGCTCCTCGCCGGAGAACTCCCCCAGTTCGCTCATCTCGCCGAGCACGGCGAGCGTGCGGCTGCCGGGCTCCCGGATCTGAGCGAGCGTCTTCAGGGCGGCGGCCATGGAGTCGGGACTCGCGTTGTAGGCGTCGTTGATGACGGTCACCTCGCTGTTGCCCAGCACCTCCATCCGTCCGCGCTCGGCCGTCTTCACGGTCTGCAGAGCGTTCACGATGGTGTCGATGTCGACATCCAGGACGTATGCGGAGGCCGCGGCCGCCAGCGCGTTCATCACGTGGTGCTCGCCGAGCACCTGGAAGCGCACGGGACGCGACTGCGGCTCGCCGTCACCGCCGTCGCTCGGCGGCAGGTGGAGCGTGAACGAGGTGCCGCGCCGGTCCGCCACGATGTCCGTCGCACGGACGGCGGCTCCCTCCTCCAGACCGAACCAGAGAACCCGCGCAGCCGTCTTGCCGGCCATCGTCGCGACGCGGGGGTCGTCGATGTTGAGCACCGCGACATCCGTCTCGAGCAGGTCGGTGACCATCTCGGTCTTCGCCTGGAGGGTCTTCTCGATGCCGCCGAACTCGCCCGCGTGCGCGAGCCCGACCTTCAGCACCACCCCGACGTCCGGGCGAGCCATCCGCACCAGGCGGGCGATCTCGCCGATACCGCTTGCGCCCATCTCTGCGACGAGGAACTGCGTCTCCTCCGTCACCTGGAGCATCGTGACCGGCGCGCCGACCTCGTTGTTGAAGGAGGCGCGGGGCGCGATGGTCGGTCCGACCTGTTCCAGCACGGCGCGGAGCAGGTTCTTGGTGGTGGTCTTGCCGTTCGAGCCGGTGATGCCGACGATCTTCAGCCGTCCGAGCGCGCGGACCCGCGCGATGACCTCGGTGGCCAGGTCGCCGAGCGCGAGCACCGTGTCCTCGACCAGCAGTTGCGGAACCGCCAGGGCGAGGGGACGGTCGACGACGAGCAGCGCAGCGCCCGCGTCGACCGCCTGCGGGGCGAAGAGGTGTCCGTCGGTGAACTCGCCGGGCTTCGCGAAGAAGATCGTGCCGGGCACGACCTCGCGGGAGTCGGTGGTCGAGTTGCCGGAGACCGTGGTCTCGGGAGTCGCGTCCGTGCCGTCGAGCAGCAGCGTCCCGCGCGTGGCGGCGGCGATCTCCGCCAGGGTGAGGGCGATCATCAGAGCCACCCGGCCTCTCGCAGGGCGAGGCGGACGTCGTCGCGCGCCGAATACGGCAGACGCTGGCCGGCGACCTCCTGGTAGTCCTCGTGACCGGGGCCCGCATAGAGGACGACGTCGCCCTCGCCCGCCAGCGACAGGGCGGTGCGGAAGGCCGCGCGCGGATCCGGCACTTCGTACAGGTCGAGGTCGGGAACAGCGGCACGCGCGCCCTCCAGGAGGGCCGCACGGATGGTGGCGGGGTCCTCCCAGCGCGGGTGGAAGTCGGTGATCACCACGGCGTCCGAGCCGCGCGCGGCGATGGCACCCATGTCGGTGCGCTTGGTGGTGTCCCGGTCGCCGTCGGCGCCGAACACCATCACGATCCGCCCGTCCGTCACCTTGCGCAGCGCGCTCAGCGTCGACAGGAAGGCGTCGGGGCTGTGGCCGTAGTCGATGATCACGACCGGTCCGCGGTCACCCGAGAGCCGCTCCGCGCGGCCAGGGATGTACGCGTCGATGCCGCCGTCGCGCTCCAGCGCCGCGCCGATCGCGTCGAGGTCGTAGCCGGACTCCACCAGCATGACGATCGCCAGTGCCGCGTTGGCGGCGTTGTACGCGCCGAGCAACGGGATGCTGGTCTCGATCCGGCGGCCGTCCGGGCCCTCCAGCGCGAACGAGGTCCGCTCCAGCGACTCCTCGAGCACGGTCAGCATCCACTCGGCGTCCGAGCCGGGCGAGCTGGTCAGCGTGGCGACCGGGATGCGCGACTGCTCCACCAGCTGGCGACCCCAGTCGGAGTCGACGGTGACGACGCCGCGGCGGGCGCGGTCGGGCTGGAACAGCTCCAGCTTCGCCGCGAAGTAGTCGTCCATCGCCGCATAGTCGTCGAGGTGGTCGTGGCTGAGGTTGGTGAACCCGACGACGTCGAACACGATCCCGTCGACCCGGTGCCGGCTGAGCGCCTGCGCGGAGACCTCGATGGCCGCGGCACGGACGCCCTCTTCGCGCATGCGTGCCAGGAGGGCGTGCAGCTCGCTCGCCTCGGGCGTCGTGAGCTTGCTCGTGATGACGGTGTCGCCGATCCGGCGCTCGGCAGTGGAGCTGAGCCCGGCGACCACGCCGAGCTGTCCCAGGATGGCGTTCAGCAGGTACACGACGCTGGTCTTGCCGTTCGTGCCGGTCACGCCGAACAGCGTCGCCGTGTTCTCGTCGGTCCGGTAGATCCAGGCGGACACGGCACCGAGCGCGGCGCGCGGGTCGGGGGTGACGATGACCGGCAGCCCGGACTCGGCGGCGAGTGCCGCACCGTCCTCGTCGGTCAGCACCGCGACGGCTCCGGCCTCCGCGGCGGCGGCGGAGTACGACGCACCGTGCGAGTTGCGTCCGGGGACACCGACGTAGAGGTCGCCCGGCTCGACGGCCGAACTCGCCAGCGCCGCGCCGGTCGCCTCGACACCGTCGAGATCACCGCGGCTGTCCAGTCCGAACTCCGCGACCAGTTGGGCGAGCGGGCGGGCGACGGGATGCTCGGGGCGCAGGGAGGAGGGCGCCGGTCCTGTCACGGGGCTCACTTTCAGTAGTCGGATTCAGAAGTCGGATCTCAGAAGTCGGGATCTCAGTAGTAAGGCGGGAACTCGGCCGGGCTCGACGTGGAGGGCTTCACCCGGTAGGTCTTCAGCACCTGACTCATGATCGTGTGGAACAGCGGAGCGGCTGCTGCCGACGAAGTAATGGTAGTCGGGAACCCGAGGTTGACCGAAACGACGTACTGCGGATCGTCCACCGGGGCGACACCCATCACCGAGACGTAGTAGGAGGGCAGATAGCCGCCCTTCCCGTCCGGCTGCTGGGCTGTTCCGGTCTTCGCGGCGATGCGGTAGCCCGGGATCTGAAGCTGCTTCTTGAGCTCGCCGTCGGTGACGATCGACTCCATCATCCCCAGGGTCGTCGCGGCCGCCTGGGCCGACACGACCTGCGTCGGCTTGCTGCTCGGAACGTCGGTGACGGAGCCGTCGGGGTGTTCGCATCCCTCGACCATCGACAGCGGGATGCGCGTTCCGCCGTTCGCCAGCGCCTGGTACGCGTCGACCATCTGCAGCTGCGTCGCCGAGACGCCCTGCCCGAACATCGTGGCGTACTTGGTCTGGTCGTCCCAGTCCTTCACCGGGTGGAGCTCGCCCGAGGACTGGTCGGGATACGGCAGACCGGTCGGGTCGCCGATCCCGAACTTCTTCAGGTAGTCGTAGCGCGTCTGGTCGCTCAGCGCGCGGCCGAGCTGCGACATGCCGGTGTTGGACGACATCATCAGGACGCCGGTCAGGGTGAGCCGCAGCGGAGCGTGGAAGCCCGAGTCGTGGAGGTCAGCGCCGCTGCCGGACTGCCAGGAGTAGGGCGCGAGCACCTGGGTGGTCGGGGTGGCCTTGCCCTGGTCGATCAGCATCGCGGCGGTGAGCGCCTTGAAGGTCGAGCCCGGCTCGCGGGGGTCGGTGAAGGGCTGGAGGCGCCAGAACGACGGGTCCGTCGCCTCGATGTTGTTGGGGTCGAGCGACGGCCACTGGGCGACGGCCTTGATCTTGCCGGTCTTGGCCTCCGCGACCGTCACGAAACCGAACTTCGATCCCGTGGCGCCGACCTGCTGGGCCAGCGTCTGCTCGGCGAACCACTGCAGGTCGCCGTCGATCGTCAGCTTCAGCGTGCCGCCGTCCTTCGCCTGCTTCTGCACGACCGTGCTGCCCGGGATGGCGACACCGTCCGCTCCCCGCTGGTAGGTCTCTTCGCCGTCCACGCCCGCGAGACAGCCGTTCTCGCTCTCTTCGAGCCCCGCCTTGCCGCCCTCGGAGAGGAAGCCGAGCAGATTGCCGGCGACGGCTCCGTTCGGGTAGCTGCGCGCCTGCTTCTTGGTGAAGGTGAGCCAGGGATAGGGGAGCTTGTCGAGCTTGTCGAAGGCAGCGACATCCATCCCCGACTTGATCAGGACGTACTTCGACTTCGGGTCGTCTTTCAGGGCACTGTCGAGCAGCGCCACGACCGCGTCGCCGCCCTGTCCGGTGATGGCGCCGATCTTCGCCGCAGCCTCGACCATCTTGTCGCGACCGCCGGCGATGGCGTCCGACGGGGACGCCGCAGCCGTGTAGGTGTAGATCGTGGTCGCCATCACGGTGCCTGCCGCATCGACGATGTCGCCCCGGTTGCCCAGCAGCGGGCTGGACACCTGCTTGGCCTTCACCGACAGCCGCTGCAGGTCGTCGGCGCGGACGACCTGGATGTCGACGAGCTTCGCGCCCAGGATGGCGACGGTCGCGGCGACGGCGAGCACCGTCACGGCGGTCCGCCGCCGCAGCATCCTCTTCGTGACCATGCCTGCGCCCGTTCCGTCGTCAGTGGTGCGTCATCAGTGCGTCACCGGGGTCGGCAACGCTCCCTGCAACGGTACGGTCGGTGCGGTGGCCGGGGCGGTAGCGGCACCCGCGCTTGCGGAATTCCCAGTTTGCGCCGCCGGGGTCTGCGCGGCCGCGTTCTGTGCGGCTGCCTGCTGCGCCTGGGTGACGAGCGGCACGCCGGCGAGCAGCGAGTTCGGCACGAGGTTGCCCTGCGTCCCCGTCACGGTACCGGCCGCGCCGTTCGCCGGTAGCGGTGCGCCGAGCACCGCCCCGTCGGAGAGGCGGAGGTAGGCGGGGCTGCTGTTGCTGACCATCCCGAGGGCGTTGGCGTTGGCGGCCAGGTTCTGCGGCGACGACACACGGTTCAGGTCCTCCGACACGGCCTGGTACGACCGCTGCAGCTGGGTCTGCTCGGCCTGCAGCGAGTTCAGCTGGTAGGCGCCCTGCGAGATCCCGATGCTCAGGAGCAGCTGGGCCACGACGACGCAGAGCAGGGTGCCGACCGAGATCGCGGCGTAGAGGGCTCGCGGCCGGGCACGCCGCTGCGAGCGGGTCGGCACCACCTCGAGGTGGGTGCGCTTCGGCTCCTCCACCGGAGCGGGAAGCGCTCCGCCGTTCCACAGGGCCGAGGGACGCTTGCGGTTCGGCGCCAGAGCGGCCTCTGCCAGGTTGGTGCTCACGGGCGCCTCCTCGTCTTGTCGGTGGTCTTCGTCTTCGTCTTCGCGGTGGTGGAGGTGGTCGTGGCAGGACGTACCCGCTCGGCGGCCCGCAGGCGCACCGGGGTGGCCCGCGGATTGGCGGCCTTCTCGTCGTCGTCGGCGAGTTCGGCGCCACGGATGAGCAGCTTCAGCTCGGGCCGGTGCTCCGGAAGCTCCACCGGGAGACCCGCCGGCGCACTGGAGGTGGAGCGGGCCTGCAGCTCGCGCTTCACGATGCGGTCCTCGAGCGACTGGTACGCCTCCACGACGATCCGGCCGCCCACATTCAGCGCGTCGATGGCCGCCGGGATGGCGCGCTCCAGCACCGCGAGCTCCTGGTTGACCTCGATCCGGAGCGCCTGGAAGACGCGCTTGGCCGGGTGCCCCTGACGCTGGACCGCGACCGGGGTCGCCTTCGTGATGATGTCGACCAGCTGCCCGGAGCGCGTCAGCGGCTGCTGCTCGCGCGCCTCGACGATCCGCGCTGCGTACCGGCCGGCGAGCTTCTCCTCGCCGTATTCGCGGAAGATGCGCCGCAGATCGGCTTCGGAGTACTCCGCGAGCACGGTCTCCGCGGTCAGCTCGCTGGTGGAGTCCATCCTCATGTCGAGCGGGGCGTCCTTCGAGTACGAGAACCCGCGTTCGACACGGTCGAGCTGCAGCGAGGAGACACCGAGGTCGAACAGCACGCCGTCGACCGTCTCGAAGCCGAGGCCCTCGACCGCCTCGCGGATGCCGTCGTAGACCGTGTGCACGAGGTGGACGCGGTTGCCGAAGCGCTCCAGCCGCTGCCCCGCGATCGCCAGCGCCTCGGGGTCGCGGTCGAGGCCGACCAGGGTGACCTCCGGGAAGCGTTCGAGGATGCCGGCGGAGTGGCCGCCCATCCCGAGCGTGGCGTCGACGAAGACGGCGCCGGGCCGGAGCAGCGCGGGGCCGAGCAGCTCGATGCAGCGCTCGAGGAGGACGGGGGTGTGGATGCGGGAGTTGTCGTCGGTCATGGCCGTTCGGGACGGGCCGCCTGCCCCTGGTTCCGGATCCCCATCCATTCCGACCTGACACCGGGGAAGTGGTGTCAGGGCGTATGGCTGGGAGTCCGGCGTCAGGGACGCGCGGTCAGAAGAGTCCCGGAATCACCTCCTCCTCCGTGCTCGCGAATGCTGCTTCCTGGTCGGCCAGGTAGGTCTCCCAGGCGGCCGCATCCCAGATCTCGGCGCGGCTGCCCGCGCCGATCACGACCAGGTCGCGATCCAGTCCCGCGTAGGACCGGAGCGCCGACGGGATGGTCACCCGGTTCTGCTTGTCCGGGACCTCGGCGCTCGCTCCGGAGAGGAAGACGCGCAGGTAGTCCCGGGCCTGCTTGCTGGTCACCGGCGCCTGGCGGATCTTCTCGTGCAGCGCCTCGAACTCGCGCTGCGAGAAGACGTAGACGCAGTGCTCCTGGCCACGGGTCAGGACGAGGCCGGATGCGAGCTCGTCCCGGAACTTGGCCGGGAGGATCAGGCGCCCCTTCTCGTCGAGCTTCGGGGCATGCGTACCGAGGAACATCGGCTGCCACCCCCACTCTCCGGCCCAGGTTGCGGTGTGACTCCACTTTACTCCACTCTCATCCACAATGTCGCGCAATACGGCCTGATTGCCCCGAATTGGGTACGCGGACCCGCAGAATCATGCGGAAGTTTGGGGTGGAGGAAAATGGAGCGATTGGGATGTCCGGAGGGCACCAAAAAAGGGCCGATCCGGAGATCGGCCCTTCGTCAGGAAGTCAGTGGAGCGAAGTGGAGGTCAGCCCTCGCCGCCGTCGTTGCGCTTCTCCCAGCGGTCGTTCATGCGATCCATGAACCCGGTCTGGCCGCCGCGCGCCTTCGCGCCCTTCTGCTCGGGCGCTGCCGGGTCGACCGCGATGCGCTTGCCGGGGGCGATGGACAGCAGCACGCCGGCGAACATGACGATGAAGCCGAGGATGCCCACGAGCGGCTGCTGGAAGTAGACGCCGACCACGAGCACCGCGATGCCCACGACGGCGAGCAGAATGCCGAGAACGATCGAGCGGTAGGCCGGGCGAGCCCGCTTGCCACCCACCTTCGCGACGAAATCTGCATCGTTCTGGTAGAGACTGCGTTCCATCTCTTCGAGGAGGCGCTGCTCGTGTTCCGAAAGCGGCATCCGATTCCCCCTCTTTCTCGCGGGTTCGAGGCTTAGTGAGCCTGATTCTAGCCTCGCCGGTCTGGCTAGGCTAGGCGTGTGTCTGAAAGCATTCGATTCGTCGACCTCATCCAGTCAAGAATCGATGGATTCTTCGATGCGCGCGCCTCCATTCTCGTCTCCATCGCGGACGAGCTCGCTCCCGTTGCGGCGTTCTCAAGGGATTTTCTCAGCGGCGGCAAGCGCTTCCGGGCGCTGTTCTGCTTCTGGGGATGGCAGGCGGTGCGCACCTCCGACGATTCCATCGGCGACGGCTTCGACGGAAGCGCCGTCACGGTGGGCGGACCGCTCGATGCGGTCGTCTCGGTGGCGAGCGCCCTCGAGCTGTTCCACGCGGCCGCGCTCGTCCACGACGACATCATCGACAACTCCGATACCCGCCGGGGCGCTCCGGCCGCGCACAAGCGCTTCGAGCGGCTCCACGACCAGGAGGGCTGGGGCGGTTCCGGACCGTCGTTCGGCACGGGAGCCGCGACGCTCCTGGGCGACCTGCTCCTGATCCTGAGCGACGAGCTCTTCGACGACGGCCTCACCCAGCTGGTCAGCGCTGCGGCGCGCCGGGCCGCCCGCGCCGAGTTCAACCGGATGCGACTGGACGTGACCGCGGGCCAGTACCTCGACATCTTCGAGGAGATCGGCTGGGTCGGGCGTCCGGATTCCGATCAGCTCGCGCGGGCCGAGCGCGTGATCGTCTACAAGTCGGCCAAGTACTCCATCGAGTCGCCGCTGCTCATCGGTGCGAGCCTCGCCGGCGCCACCGTCGGACAACTGCAGTCCCTGCGCGAGTTCGGCCTCCCGCTCGGGATCGCGTACCAGCTGCGCGACGACCTGCTCGGGGTGTTCGGAGACGCGGAGGTCACCGGCAAGCCGAGTGGCGACGACCTGCGCGAGGGCAAGCGGACCGTCCTGATCGCGCTCACCCGCCAGGCCATCCCGTCCGGAGCGCGCGCGACACTCGACGAGCTGCTCGGCGACCCGGAGCTGACACCGGAGCAGATCCGCACGCTTCAGCTCACCATCCGGGAGTCCGGCGCGGTGGAGACCGTTGAGGGCATGATCGCGGACAACGTGACGCGGGCGATCGCGGCGCTCGAGGCGGCGCCACTTGGCACCGCTGCCAAGGCGCAGCTGCGCGACCTCGCCGTCACCGTGACGCGCCGCACCGCCTGACGGCGGCGGCTCGGGCGACGAGGCGGCGGCTCAGGCCAGGGCCTGGGCCACGCGGCGGACCTCCGCCTTGCGGCCGGCGCGGAGCGCCTCGATCGGCGACACTCCGAGGCTCTCCTCTTCGGTGATCAGCCAGTCGACCGCCTCGTCGTCGGTGAAGCCGTCGTCGGCGAGGACGATCAGCGTGCCGCGGAGCTCGCCCAGCGGCTGGCCGTCCTTGACGAAGGAGGCGGGAACCTTGAGGACGCCGTCGACCCGCTTCGCGGCGAGATGGCGGTCTTCAATGAGGCGACGGACCCGGCTCACGCTCAGGCCCAACTGCTCGACGAGGTCAGGGACGGTCAACCACTCGGTGGTCTCGACGTGATCGGTCACCCTTCCAGGGTGCCATGAGTGACGGCTCGCTGCACATTCGAGCGATTGTTACGATCGCGTAAACTCATTTCACACCAGTCACTTCTGTTGACTCCTCTTAGGTTCTGTGTCAGCGTGGGTGTCTCGTCGTGTCACTCGAACAGGGGGGTCCCATGGCTCTGGCAGACACCGGCAGGATCCGCGGGCTTCTCGGCACCGTTCCGATCGCGGTGGCGAGCTCGCTCGCCGTCACCCTCAACCTCGTCGCGCCCGCTCAGGCCGCTCCTCGCGAGAAGGAGGCCACCGACCACCTGGGCGACACCGGCGACCTGAGCACGCTCCAGCGGTCCACCGTGACCAGCACCATCCACCGCGCCGCAGGCACCTCCGCCGCCCGGACCAGCATCGCCGCCGCACCGGCGCAGTACCGCGTCCAGTCCGGTGACACCGTGTCGGGCATCGCCGCCCGTTTCGGGCTCTCGACCGCCGCCGTCCTCGCGATGAACGGCCTCAGCTGGAAGAGCCTCATCTTCCCCGGCCAGGTGCTCGCCCTCGCGGGACCTGCGGCGGCGGCTCCGGCGCCCGCGGCACCGGTGGCTCAAGCAGCGCCGGCCGCTCCCGTCGCCCCCACGACGACGTACACCGTGGTCCGCGGCGACACGATCAGCGGCATCGCCGGGCGGTTCGGGGTGACGACGCGCGCGGTCCTCGCCGCCAACGGCCTCAGCTCGGCGAGCCTCATCTTCCCCGGCCAGAGAATCGGCATCCCGGGTATGACGACCGCGTCACTGGACACACCGATCGCGCCGGCACCGGTCGCCGCTGCACCGGTCGCCGCTGCACCGGTCGCCGCTGCGCCCGTAGCCGCTCCGGCGCCCCTGCCCACCGCCGCCGCGGGGCAGGTCGTCGCGCTGAGCGACGAGATGCGCGCCAACGCCCAGCTGATCGTCCGGATCGGCGAGCAGCAGGGCGTCCCGGCCCAGGGCATCGTCGTCGCGCTGGCCGCGGCGGCCCAGGAGTCCGGCCTCCGCAATGTCCGTTATGGTGACCGCGACTCGCTCGGCTTGTTCCAGCAGCGGCCCAGCATGGGATGGGGAACCGCGGACCAGGTGCTCGACCCGGCTCGGGCCACCCTCGCCTTCTACGGCGGCGCCGCGAATCCCAACAAAGGACACACCCGCGGGCTGCTCGACATCCCCGGCTGGACCTCGATGAGCGTCACGCAGGCCGCCCAGGCGGTGCAGATCTCCGCGTTCCCCGACGCCTACGCCAAGTGGGAGACGTCGGCGCGGGCGTGGCTCAGCGAGCTCGGCTGACCCGGAAGGTCACAGGCCGGTCACGGGCCTCGCGTCCACCGGTGTTTTGCCGGGTCCGTGCCGCCGTCGTTGCCTAGACTCGAATCCGTGACCACGAGCCAGACCGACCCGATGATCGGCCGTCTCATCGACGGCCGGTATCAGGTGCGCTCACGGATCGCACGCGGAGGGATGGCCACCGTCTATCTGGCCACTGATCTGCGGCTGGAGCGGCGCGTCGCCATCAAGATCATGCACGGCCACCTGGCCGACGACTCCACCTTCAAGAGCCGCTTCGTCCAGGAGGCCCGCTCGGCCGCCCGGCTCGCGCATCCGAACGTCGTCAACGTCTTCGACCAGGGCCAGGACTCCGACATGGCCTATCTGGTCATGGAGTATCTGCCCGGCATCACCCTGCGCGACCTGCTCAAGGACTACGGCAAGCTGACGCCAGAGCAGACCATCGACATCATGGAGGCCGTACTCTCCGGTCTCGCCGCAGCGCACAAGGCCGGAATCGTCCACCGCGACCTGAAGCCCGAGAACGTGCTACTGGCCGACGACGGCCGCATCAAGATCGGCGACTTCGGCCTGGCGCGCGCGGCATCCGCCAACACGGCCACCGGGCAGGCCCTCCTCGGCACGATCGCCTACCTCTCCCCCGAGCTCGTCACCCGCGGCGTCGCGGATGCGCGCAGCGACATCTACGCGCTCGGCATCATGATGTACGAGATGCTCACCGGCGAGCAGCCGTTCCAGGGCGAGCAGCCGATGCAGATCGCCTACCAGCACGCGAACGACGCCGTGCCGGCACCGAGTGCGAAGAACCCGGCCGTCCCGGCGGAGCTCGACGAGCTCGTGCTGTGGGCGACCGAGAAGGACCCGGAGCGACGCCCGCGCGACGCCCGCGAGATGCTCGACCGGCTGCTGGAGGCCGAGAAATCCCTCCGGGGTGAGGCCGTGCTCCAGCCGACGATGGTGCTGTCCCCGCCGCTCGATGTGAGCACGGGCGACACGCAGATCATCAACCCGGCCATCCGCCAGCAGATGGCGTCGAGCACCCCCGCCGCCACGGCGACGCTCACGAAGGCCGCCGCCAAGCGCCGCTCGAAGGGGTGGTGGCTGTTCGCGCTCGTCATCCTGCTCGCGGGCGTGGCCGGCGGAACCGGGTGGTACTTCGGCGCCGGGCCGGGCTCGCTGGTCGCCGTGCCGAACGTCGTGAACACGGCTCCGGAGGCGGCGACGGCGAAGCTGCAGAAGCTCGAATTCACGGTCGCCCAGGCTCCCGAGTACAGCACGACGGTGGCGAAGGGGCTGGTCTCGAGCACCGACCCCGGGGCCGGTGTTCCCGCCGGGCGTGGAAGCAAAGTCACCCTCCGCGTGTCGCAGGGGCCCAAGCCCGTCGACATCCCGGCACTGGCCGGTCTGAGCGTGGACGACGCCAAGAAGGCCATCACCGGTGCGGGCGCGAAGGTCGGAGACGTAGCGCAGCAGTTCGACGCCAAGGTGCCCGCGAACACCGTACTGGCGGCGACCCGCGCGGACAACGGCGCCGACATCTCCGGCGGTGGCTCCTACTTCGAGGCGGCGGCGGTCAACCTCGTCGTGTCCTCCGGCCCCATCCCGGACGTCGCAGGCAAGTCGGTTGCGGACGCCTCGGCCGCCCTCAGCAAGGTCGGTCTGCTCACATCGGCCGGCCCGCAGAGCTACAGCGACACCGTCGCGGAGGGCGATGTGATCTCCGCGCAGCCGCAGAAGGAGCCGGTGCACCCGGGCGACACCCTGCTGCTGGAGACCTCGAAGGGCCCGGAGCCGGTGACCGTGCCGGATGTCGTGAACAAGACGTGGGATGTGGCCAAGAAGGCACTGACGGACGCCGGCTTCAAGCTCAAGTACAACCCGCTGGCCGATGTTCCGGGGGTCTCGGCGTCACTGGTGGTCTCGAAAGTGACGCCGGGCGCCGGAACCCAGCAGCCGAAAGGCTCTACCCTCACGGTCAACTTCGCCGGCTTCTAGATCTGTAGCTGTTGACGCCAAGGCTTCAGGGACAGGCTCGTGGAGAGTCGAGCGGCTGAGGCCGCTGTCCCCCTCGACGGAACAGCGGCCATGGGGCGAGAACCCGTCTAGAGCGCCCAAACGCTCCAAGCTACGTTGCGGTTCCTCAACTCATTCAGGTTGAAGCACTGACCAGCACTTCTGTAAGCCGTATAGGTCTCAGAGGACGGAAAGATGTTGACCGTCGCATTTGACACCCACATCGAGGCAGCGTTGTTGCGGATGCTCTGCCCATAGCCTGCCGATCCCCACTGCTTGCTATTGAAGGTGTCGTTTATCCAGTGTTCGCCGGTATTGACTCCGGTGTAAACACGTGAAGCCGAGACACCCGCATTGCAGTTCGGTGAATAGAAGATCTCAAACGCAGGCGAGGCAGCTGCCTGAGCCGGTGCTGCACCAAGCAGGCCGGTTGCGCTCACAGTGATGGCTACCGCGCCCGCAAATAGGGCGCGCGCCCTTCGGGAGCGCAGGGTGTAGGGGCTTTGCATGAGTGTCCTTTCGTTTGACTGGGGCAAGCGTATGAGAATCGGAAATATGTATTCGATTGCGGTCACGCGACAGCAGGGCGCCCCTGTCCGATGACGGGGCTCGCGCAGGGACTTTGCATGCGTATGCATGCATTGGCACGCAGTATGTCTCGTACCAGGGTCTGATACGGTTCCGTCCCTGGAGGGATGACCTGCGCATGCGCCCCTGCTGGACTCGAAGCACGGTCCGGCGACGGCATCGCCGGTCGCCCGCACCACTCGAACCAAGGAGCCACACCCATGCACTCTCGCCGACTCTCCACCCGCATCCTCGTCACCGCCGTCACGCTTGCGGTCGCCGCGGGCGCCGGACTGACCGGATGCACAGCCTCGGGGAGCGCCGCAGCGCTCAGCCCGAAGGACAGCCCGTTGGTCAAAATGCTCGGCTCGGCCTTCGGCGCCGACAACTCGGAAGCGCTGCGCGAGCAGGAGCGCACCGTCCAGAAACTCGTCGCCCAGTGCATGACAGACGAGGGCTTCGAGTACACACCGAATGACCGCGGTGTGGCCGTAATCGGGGTGGATGAGATGGCCAAGCAGCAGACCGAGGAGTGGATCTCGAAGAACGGCTACGGGATGTCCGTGTCACCGACCGAGGACTCACCCGCCGACCCGAACGACGACTATGTCGCCTCCCTGTCGGAGTCGCAGCAGCAGGCCTACTACGCTGCGCTCCACGGCGAGCAGCCTCCCACCGAGGACGGCACAATCCGTGAGTACGACGAGAAGACCGCCGGCTGCTACGACAAGTCGTACCGCAAGGCCAACGGCGGAAAGGGCTTCGCCTGGCAGGACAAGAAGTACGCGCCGCTGCTGGAGAAGATGAACGCGATCGAGGAGAAGACCGAAAAGGTCCCCGCGGTGAAGGCCGCCGCCGCGAAGTGGTCCGAGTGCATGGCCGATGCAGGCTATTCCGGACTGAAGAAGCAGCAGGACGCCGTCGAGTACGCGTCCGAGAAGAACAGCGCGCTATACGGCGGAAGCGAAGAGTCGGGGGGCACGCCCCCCACCCCGTCCGCCGCAGAGCTCAAGAAGGCACGCGACGCCGAGATCAAGATCGCCTTGGCCGACTTCCGCTGCGCCAAGAAGACCGACTACACGGACATCAAGCTGCGGGCCCAGTTCGACCTCGAAAAGAAGTTCATCGCGGACAACAAGGCCGCACTGGACGAGCTCGTCGCCACCTACCAGGACAAGAAGTGAGCCCGCGACGGCGAGGCCGGGATGACCGCAATCCGGCCGCTGCAGGCGAGCACGACGCGCTCGAGCTGCTGACCGGCGAAGCGGACGACGCGACCGGTGCGGGCGACGCGAAGCGGCCCGGCGATCCCGAGTCCGGCGATCCCGAGTCCGGCTCCCCCGCACCGGGGACCGCCGTCGGCGGCTGGCTGCGCGTGCTCCGCGGCAACCGCATCCTGTGGCTGGTCGCCGCGGCATCGGTCGTGTGCCTGGTCGCCGGCTACACCGGTGGCGCTCTGCTCTCGTCCGCCGGTGCCGCCGAGACGCCGAAAGACGGCCGACCCATCACGGTCCCTGTCGAGTCGAAGGTGCTGCGGAACACGGTCAAGCTGCGCGGGGACGCGGCGTTCGACGACGCCGTCGAGGTGAAGATCGCCTCCGGCGAGCTGAGCGGGCCCGCTGTGGTGACCGGAAGCGTACCCGAGGTGGGCGCCACGCTGAACCCGCTCAGCGTGGCATTGGAGGTGTCCGGTCGCCCGGTCATCACCCTCCCCGGCGCGTTGCCGTCCTACCGCACCCTGCGCGCCGGGCAGACCGGACCGGATGTGGCCCAGCTCAAGGAGGCTCTGCGTTCCGTCGGCATCGACCCCGGCGGCTCCGACACGTATGACAGCGCCACGGCGAAGGCCGTCGCGGCGCTCTACCAGAAGGTGGGGTACACGCCGCCCGCGGCCGGAACCGACAGCACTGCCGCGGTGGAGAGCGCTCAGGAGGGCGTCACAGCCGCGGAGTCCGCGGTCGCCGCCGCTGAGCGCGACCTCGCCGCCGCCCGCAAGGGCGCAGACGCCGCCCGGCGCGTCGAGCTCGACAACGCGGTGCGCGCCGCCGAACGCGAGCAGGCCGACGCCCGCGCCTCGGGCGACGCCGCGGCTGCCGCCCGCGCCGAGGACGCCCTACGGCTGGCGCTGACGCAGCGCGACGTCGGCCTCGCCGCCCCGGACACCAGCAGCCAGTCGGCGGCGCTGACGGCCGCCCGCCGGCAGCTGACCACGGCCCGTGCTGCCCTCGACAAGGCGAACACCGCTGCGCTGACGCCGCTCCCCGCCAACGAGGTGCTGTTCCTGCCCACGCTCCCCCGCCGAGTGGATGAGGTGCGGACCGAGCGAGGAAAGATCCTCGAAGGCACCGCGATGGTGGTCTCCGGTGCCACCCTGTCCCTCACGGCTCCCGCCGGGAAGAGCGACGCCGAGCTCCTGAAGCCCGGCCAGACGGCGAACGTGGAACTCCCCGGCGGCGGCGAGGCAGCGGCGACCGTAACAGCCGTCGCGCCGCACAAGGACGACGGGAAGGACGGTCAGAAGCAGGAGAAGTCGGCACCCCGCTGGGATGTCGAACTCGCCCTCGCCTCTCCGACACCGGCCCAGGTCGAACAGCTCCGAGGCCAGAATGCACGCGTGACGATCCCGGTCAAGGCGACCGAGGGCAAGGTCCTGGTGGTGCCCGCAGCGGCGCTGTCCGCCGGACCCGGTGGGGCAAGCCGGGTCGAGGTCGCGGATGGCGACCGCACCCGGATGGTCCCGGTCGAGACCGGACTCGCCGCCGACGGTCTCGTCGAAGTCACCGGCAAGCTCCGTGCAGACGACCTCGTGGTGGTCGGCCGGTGACCGACACGCTGATCGACCTGATCGACCTCGCGAAAGTGTTCCCCGGGCCCCCGGCGGTGACGGCGCTGCACCCGAGCTCGCTCCGCATCCCGGCCGGCGGCTACGTGTCGATCGTCGGGCCGAGTGGATCCGGCAAGTCGACCCTCCTGAATCTGCTGGGTCTGCTCGACCAGCCGACATCCGGCGAGTACCTCCTCGACGGCGTCGCGACCACCTCACTCGGCGAGGACGACCGCGCCCGCCTGCGCGCCCGCAGCATCGGGTTCGTGTTCCAGTCGTTCCACCTCATGCCCGAGCGGACCGTGCTCGAGAACGTGCTGCTCTCGACGCTGTACAGCGGCGTGCCGCGCGCCGAACGGCTCGCGAGGGCGGAGAGCGCCATCGAACGCGTCGGCCTGGGCCACCGCACCACCTTCACGCCGGTCACCCTGTCCGGTGGCGAGCGCCAGCGGGTGGCGGTCGCGCGCGCCATTATGACCTCGCCGAAACTGCTGCTGGCGGACGAGCCGACCGGCAACCTCGACCAGCGCACCTCCGGCCAGGTCATGGAACTCTTCGAAGACCTCAACCGCGACGGCATGGCGATCGTGGTCATCACCCACGATGCCGCCGTCGCGGAGCGCGCCCCCCGTATGGTGCGGATCGTGGACGGGCGGATCGTCGACGGGCGCATCGTCGACGGGCATCTCGCCGACGATGCGGTGGTAACCCGATGAAGATGCGCCTCCGTCGCGGCGATCCCGACCGGTTCACGACGCAGGACCTCGTCGCCGAGGCCGCCCGCGGGCTGAGCGGCCATCCCGGGCGCCTCCTGCTGACCACCATCGGCACGGTTCTCGGCATCGGCTCGCTCGTCGTCACCGTCGGCCTCGCCCAGACCACCGCTGCGGAGCTCCGCCTCCAGCTCGACCCCGCGCAGGCGACGCACTTCGTCGTCGCACCGGAGACCAGCCGCGACACCACCGGCACCTCCAAGCCGGTCTCGGCGTTCCCGGACGACGCCGAGAGCCGGGCGCTCCGGCTCACCGGAGTGGAGGCGGCCGGTGTGCTCACCGAGGTGCCGACCGGTGACGCCGCCATCACCACGGTCCCGGTGAACGACCCATCGGCGGCGGAGACTCTGCCGCCCGTGGTGTTCTCCGCCTCGCCCGGACTGTTCGACGCGGTCACCGCACATGTGCGGACGGGGCGCACGTTCGACGCCGGACACAGCGTCCGCCGCGACCGCGTCGCCGTGCTCGGAAAGGACGCCGCCGCCGAACTCGGCGTCGACCGGGTCGACCGGCAGCCCACCGTCTTCATCGGTTCGCTTCCGTACACGGTGATCGGCATCCTGGATGCGACCGAGCAGCGGCGCGACCTCCTGAGCGCCGTCATCGTTCCCGACAGCACCGCGAGAGCCGACTTCCACGCCCCGGCGGGCGACGAACTGCACGTGCGGGTGAAGCGCGGACTCGGGCCGCTGCTCGAGCGCCAACTGCCCGTCGCGCTGTCGCCGAACAGCCCGGATGACTTCCGATCCGAGGCGGCGCGTGGATCGGAGCGGGCGGCTCAGGCGCAGTCCGACACCAACTTCGCCTTCCTCCTGCTCGGCGTGATCTCGCTGCTGGCCGGCGCGCTCGGCATCATCAACGTCACGATCCTCTCCGTCAAGGAGCGCACGGGCGAGATCGGCTTGCGGAGGGCGCTTGGCGCGACCTCCCGCGACATCGGCGCCCAGTTCATGGTCGAGACCGGCATCACCGGGATTATCGGCGGCCTCGCCGGAACCGCGATCGGCGTCGCCGCCGTGGTCGTCATCGCGGCGAGCCAAGGATGGGCTCCGGTCATGCCCGGGTGGATGGCGCTCGCAGCGCCGGCACTCGGGACCGTCATCGGGCTGGTCGCCGGCACCTACCCGGCACTGCGGGCGTCACGGATCGAACCGGCCAACGCCCTGCGGGGCGGCATCTAGTCCGATGCCGCCCGCAGGGGCGGAGGCGCGAGTCAGTCCGTGCGCGCGGCCGAGAGCTCCTCGGCGACCAGGAAGGCCAGCTCGAGCGACTGCATGTGGTTGAGGCGAGGGTCGCAGAGCGACTCGTAGCGGGTCGCCAGGGTCGCCTCGTCGATGTGCTCGGAGCCGCCCAGGCACTCGGTCACGTCGTCGCCGGTGAGCTCGACGTGGATGCCGCCCGGGTTGGTCCCCGCTGCGCGGTGCGCCTCGAAGAAGCCCTTCACCTCGTCCACGACGTCGTCGAAGCGGCGCGTCTTGTAGCCGTTCGGCGTCGTCAGGCCGTTGCCGTGCATCGGGTCGGTGACCCACAGCGGCTTCGCGTCCGACCGCTTGATCGCCTCGAGCAGCGGGGGCAGCGCATCCCGGACCTTGCCGGCACCCATGCGGGTGATGAACGTCAGGCGGCCAGGCTCGCGCTCCGGGTCCAGTTTGTCGATCAGTCGGAGCATGTCGTCGCGCGAGGTCGTGGGGCCGAGCTTCACGCCGATCGGGTTGCGCACCCGCGAGAGGAAGTCGACGTGCGCGCCGTCCAGGTCGCGCGTCCGCTCGCCGATCCAGATGAAGTGCGCAGACGTGTTGTACGGCGTGCCGGTCCGGGAGTCGATGCGCGTCATCGGCCGCTCGTAGTCCATCAGCAGGCCCTCGTGGCTGGAGTAGAACTCCACCCGCGTGAGCTCGTCGAAGTCGGCGCCCGCCGCCTCCATGAACCGGATCGCACGGTCGATCTCGCGGGCGAGGCCCTCGTACCGCTGATTGGCGGGGTTGGCTGCGAAGCCCCGGTTCCAGCTGTGCACCTGGCGCAGGTCGGCGAAGCCACCCTGGGTGAAGGCGCGGATGAGATTCAGCGTGGATGCTGCGGTGTGGTAGCCCTGCACCAGACGGCGCGGGTCGGCCTGACGCGACTCCGGAGTGAAGTCGTACCCGTTGACGATGTCACCGCGGTACGCCGGAAGGGTCACTCCATTACGCGTCTCGGTGTCGCTGGAGCGCGGCTTGGCGAACTGCCCCGCCATACGGCCCATCTTGATGACCGGAACGGACGCGCCGTACGTCAGGACGACCGCCATCTGCAGCACGGTCTTGACGCGGTTGCGGATGGCGTCGGCCGTCGCACCCGCGAAGGTCTCGGCGCAGTCGCCGCCCTGCAGCAGGAAGGCCTGTCCGGACGCGGCGCGCGCCAGGCGCGTGCGCAGCTGGTCCACCTCGCCGGCGAAGACCAGCGGAGGCAGGGTGGCGATCTCGGCCGACGCGGCGGCGGCCGCCTCGGGGTCCGGCCACTGCGGCTGCTGCTTGATGGGGAGCGTGCGCCAATAGTCCAGGCCCTCGATCACGGACTCGTCAGGTCGCACGACGGGCTCTGTGGTCTGTAGCACTGGTCTTCCGCTCACTCGGGATGGCTGGGGATATCCGAGCCTATCGCGAATGGGCAGCGGGCCGTTCTACTGTGACAGCGTCGCCCGCTTCTCCTTGACCGTGGTGGCGTATACGTCGACGTACTCCTGCTCGCCAAGGCGCTGGAGTTCGTACATGATCTCGTCGGTGACCGAGCGCAGGATGAAGCGGTCACCTTCCATGCCGTCGAACCGGGAGAAGTCGAGCGGTTCGCCGACGATGATGCCGATACGCCCGACCTTCGGGAGCCGCCGGCCGATCGGCATGACTTTCGCCGTGTCGATCATGGCCACCGGCACGACGGGGACGCCCGCCTCCAGGATCATCCGGGCGACGCCCGTTCTTCCGCGATACAGCTTGCCGTCGGGGCTTCGCGTGCCCTCCGGGTAGATGCCGAGGATCTTGCCGCGGGCCAGCACGGCGAGGCCGGTGTTGAGGGAGGCCTCCGACGCCTTGCCGCCGGAGCGGTCGATCGGGAGCTGCCCTGTCGCGTTCATGAAGGCCTTGGTGGCCCACCCGCGCAGGCCGCGCCGCGTGAAGTAGTCGCTCTTGGCGAGGAACGAGACGCGCCGATCCACCTCGATCGGCAGGAAGATCGAGTCGATGAACGACAGGTGGTTGCTCGCCAGGATGACGGCGCCCTCCGCCGGGACGTTCTCGAGACCGACGACCCACGGCCGGAAGATGGCGCGCAGCAGCGGGCCCACGACCACGTACTTCATCAGCCAGTAGAACATCGCACCGAAGCCTATCCCTCGCGGCGTCCTAGAGCGAGGAGGAGTGCAGGCGAGCCAGGTCGGCCGCGCCCACCACACCGGCGTCGTTGACGAGCTCGGCGATCACGAACTCCGGCTCCGGGTGGAAGCCGCGCGCCGGGAGGTTCTCCAGGTACGCCTGCCGGATGGGCTCCAGCAGCAGCTCCCCGGCCTGGGCGACGCCGCCCCCGAAGACGAAGAGCTGCGGGTCGAGTATGGCGCCCAGGCTCGCGCACGCCTGGCCCAGCCAGTCGCCGAGCTGACGGAGAGCCGCAAGGGCACCCGGGTCACCCGCCGTGATCAGGGCGCTGATGTCGTGGCCGGTCAGCACGCCGGTGCGCGAGCGCGCGTCCGCGAGCGCCTGCCCGATGCCGCCGGCGTCGGCCAACTCGTTCGCCATCCGCTGCAGCGCCCGCCCGGAGCCGTACTGCTCGATGCAGCCGTGGGCCCCGCAGCCGCACGGCAGGCCGCCGGGGACGACACGCATGTGCCCGATCTCGGCGCCGGCGCCGAAGCCGCCGCGGAACAGGCGGTCGTTGCTGACGATGGCCCCGCCGACTCCGGTGCCGATGGTGAGGATGACCATGTCCGAGACGAGACGGCCGGCGCCGTACCGGAACTCGGCCCAGCCCGCCGCGTTGGCGTCGTTCTCGATCAGGACGGGGAGGTCGATCCTCTTCTCGAGCTTCTCGCGGAACGGCTCATGCCGCCAGCTGATGTTCGGGGCGTAGTAGACGGTGGACTGCGCCGCATCGATGAACCCCGCTGCGGCCACACCCACTCCGGCGATCTCCTCCGGACCATCGGACAGACGCTCGATCATGGCGACGACCGCGTTCTCGATCTCGACGGGCCGGCTCGCGTCAGTGGGCACCCGATCCTCGCGCACGATCACGCCGAGCTCGTCGACGACGGCCCCCGCGATCTTGGTCCCACCGATGTCGATGCCGATCGCGTGCACGTGTGGCCTTTCTAGGCGGGGGTGGGATGCTGTCCCGGGCAGGTTCAGGGGACCCCCGGCGGGACCATCTAGAGTGTAATCAACCCATTGGGCCGAAGCCATTCGGCCGGAAGTCCGCCCGCCCGGTATCGAGGGAGCTACCGTGAACCAGATCGACACCCCCGCCATCGTCCCCGCCGACCCGGACGCCAATGCCACCGACCTGCTGGTCGACCGCGTCGCGCTGACACCGGATGCTCCGCTGTTCGCGCTCCCCGAGGGCGGCGGCTGGAGGGACATTACCGCGGCGGAGTTCCACCGCCAGGTCATCGCACTGGCGAAGGGCCTCGTCGCGGCGGGCATCCAGCCGGGCGACAAGATCGGCCTGATGTCGAAGACCCGTTACGAGTGGACGCTGATCGACTTCGCGACGTGGTTCGCCGGCGCAGTCCTGGTGCCGATCTACGAGACCTCCTCCCCCACGCAGGTCCAGTGGAACATGTCCGACTCCGGCGCCATCGCGGTGTTCCTCGAGACGGCGGAGATGCACGCGCGCTTCGACGAGGTCCATCCCGAGCTCCCCCTCATCCGCACCGTCTGGCAGCTGCACCTGGGCGACCTCGACAAGCTCGTGGCGGCGGGCCGCGACGTTCCCGACGAGGAGATCGAGCGCCGTCGCCGCATCGCCAAGGGCTCCGATATCGGCACGCTGATCTACACGTCCGGGTCGACCGGCCGGCCGAAGGGATGCGTGCTCACCCACTCCAACTTCGTGGAGCTGTCGCGCAACTCGGCCGAGGCCCTGAAGGACGTCGTGCAGCAGCCGGGCGGCGCATCCACTCTGCTCTTCATCACGGCCGCGCACATCTTCGCCCGCTTCATCTCGGTGCTGAGCGTCACGGGTGGCGTGAAGGTGGGTCACCAGGCGGACACCAAGCAGCTGCTGCCGGCGCTCGCGAGCTTCAAACCGACCTTCCTGCTCGCGGTGCCGCGGGTCTTCGAGAAGGTCTACAACTCGGCCGAGCAGAAGGCGGAGAGCGGCGGACGGGGCAAGATCTTCCGCGCCGCCGCCGAGGTGGCCGTGGAGCACTCCAAGGCGGTGGAGGCCGGCTCGGTACCCTTCGGGCTCAAGCTCAAGTTCGCCCTCTACGACCGGCTCGTGTACTCGAAGCTGCGTGCGGCGATGGGAGGCCGGGTGAAGTTCGCCGT
Source organism: Leifsonia sp. T36S-04 (assembly GCF_042465655.1). Classification (GTDB taxonomy): domain Bacteria; phylum Actinomycetota; class Actinomycetes; order Actinomycetales; family Microbacteriaceae; genus Leifsonia. Next base: position 1,121,396 of record NZ_CP146286.1, on the reverse strand, counting down.
CTCCGGCTCCGCGCCGCTCGGCTCGCACCTCGGGCACTTTTACCACAGCCTCGGCATCAAGATCCTCGAGGGGTACGGGCTCACCGAGACGACCGCCCCGGCGACCGTGAACCGGCCGGAATCGTTCCGGATCGGCACCGTCGGCCCCGCGCTGCCCGGCGTCGACCTGCGCCTCGCCGACGACGGCGAGATCCAGGTGCGCGGCATCAACATCTTCAAGGAGTACTGGAAGAACCCCGAGGCGACCGCCGCGGCATTCCAGGACGGCTGGTTCAAGACCGGCGACCTCGGCTCCTTCGACGCCGACGGCTTCCTCACCATCACGGGCCGCAAGAAGGAGATCATCGTCACGGCGGGCGGCAAGAACGTCTCCCCCGCCGCGCTGGAGGACCCCATCCGCGCCAACCCGCTGGTCAGCCAGGTGATCGTGGTAGGCGACCAGAAGCCGTTCATCTCTGCGCTGGTGACCCTCGACACCGAGATGCTGCCGACCTGGCTGGCGAACAACGGCGAGGACAAGGACATGACGCTCGCCGAAGCGTCGGTGAACCCGGCCGTGCACGCCGAGATCCAGCGCGCGATCGATCACGCCAATGCGGGCGTCTCCCGGGCGGAGAGTGTCCGCAAGTTCGTCGTGCTCGCCACGGAACTGACCGAGGCAAGCGGGCACCTGACGCCGAAGCTGAGCATCAAGCGCAACGTCATCCTCGCGGACTTCGCGGACGTAATCGACGGCCTCTACAGCGACAACCCGAGCACGCAGGGCTTCTCCCTCGCCCACTGACGGTCACGATTCGTCACGAATCGTCGCTCTGGCTTAGGCAAAGGGCACATTCGGCACGAATCTCTCGAGTCGGGCGCCGAAGGCGTGGCGGTCCGCGAGATCGGTGGCGGTGACACGGATGACCCGCCATCCCTCTGCCTCCAGAAGCTCCCGGCGTTCGATGTCGGAGTGCCATTGGCGTCGATCCACTCGGTGCCCGTCGCCCTCGTACTCGAAAGCCAGTCGAAGCCTCGGGACGGTGAGGTCGGGGTGAAGGGTCAAGCGACCGCCTGCAACGGGCACGGCACGATTGACCTCGATGTCCCGGAGCCCACGTTCCTCGAGGAGCAGCCGCAGAAGCGTCTCCGGTCGCGAGTCGGCCCCGAAGCGCATGCGCGCAAGCGCCCACTGACGCCGTCGGGCTCCCTTGGTTCGGACCAACTGCCCCGAGACGTCGACGAGGTCACCGAGGGTGACCTGAGGCGGCCGGGAGCGCGCCCCCAGCAGATGATCGCCCGCGGCCACGAGGTCATGCGCTCCGAGGACTCCGGACATCTGACACCAAACGTGGGCCGGCGTACACACCGGGAGCCCGTCGACCGTGTCTCCCGACACCGCGCCCAGGCTGTGGCCCACGACTCCCCGGCCACGAGGCGGTGTGCGCGGAAAAGCCACTGAGAGATGCAACGTGCAGTCGCTCAGCTCGACGGGAAGAGGGATTCCGAGAAGAGCGCCCGCGGTCTGATGACTGAACCAAGCGCCGTCCGGCGCGAGCGGAAGATAAGCGTGGCACAGGTCACGAACGCTTGTCGGGGCTACTGCGAGATGGACGCCGTGAAACGGATGGTGCAGGTCCCTTGCGCGGAGACGCCGCGGTCCCACTCCGGCCGCGCGGGCATCGGAAGTGGTGAACGCGGGCATCAGGGACGGCGGAAGATCTCGAGGCGTGCGCATCCCTCAGCTTCGCCCGTTCACTCTCCCTCTCCAGCCTCCCCGCCCGATTCTGTGGAGAACGCACTCTCCACACGCCAACTCCCGAGGTATCCCGAGTCAGGATTCGTCACGAATGTGCGGTATCCGGTCGCGATAGCGCGCATTCGTTACGAATGTGCAGTGTGCCGGCGCGGGAACGGGGCGGGGTTAGCGCGCGTCGCGCCAGGAGTGCTCGGGGGCGTAGCCGAGCACGCGGCGGGCCTTGTCGATCGACAGCAGCGTGTCGTTGACCCCGAGCTCCCGCTTGAGCGGCACACCCGGGAAGACCTCCGCCACCAGTTCGGCGTTGGGCCGGCTCATCACTGTGTCGGCGGCGGCGATGATAAAGCGGTCGAACCCGGTCGTATCCCACTCCAGCGCGCGACGGATCGCCTGGGCACCGTCCCGGGCGTCGATGTAGCCCCACAGGTTCCATTTGCGTGTGCGGGCATCCGCATCGAAGGACGGGAAGGCGGCGTAGTCCTCCGGGTCCATCACGTTCGAGAAGCGGAGAGCGACGATCTTGAGCGCCGGGTCCCAGCGCACCAGCTCGATCGCCATCTGCTCCTCGAGGTGCTTCACCAGCGAGTACGTGCTCTCGGGCCGGGCCGGGTAGTCCTCGTCCACCGGGATGTACGGCGGCGGCACGTCGAACGGCAGCCCGAGCACGGTCTCGCTGGATGCGTACACGACGTTCCGGATGCCCGCCCGCCGTGCCGCCTGGAACACGTTGTACGTGACCCGGATGTTGTTGTGGAACGTCGCAACGTCGCTCAGGATGCCCGGCGCCGGGATCGCGGCCAGGTGCACGATCGCGTCGAAGCCGTCGTGCTGGTCGTTGACGCCGAAGATGGCGTCGACCGTCTGGCCGAAGTCGGTCAGATCGACCCGGACGAACCCGGGCCCGCGCTCCCCCGTCACATCGAGGGAGACGACCTCGTCCCCCGCCTTCCGCAGCTCGCGCACCACCGTGCGTCCGAGCTTGCCCGATCCTCCAGTGACCGCAATACGCATGCGCCCAATCCTAGGCGCGCCGAGGTCAGAACCAGTCCGACTCGCGCACCTGCTTCATCGCCTCGCGCCGTGATTCCTTGTCCAGCCGGTCGAGGTAGAGCGTGCCGTTCAGGTGGTCCGTCTCATGCTGCAGCGCCTGGGCGAGCACCCCGGTGCCGGAAACCTCGATCTCGTTGCCGTCGAGGTCGATCCCCGTCACCCGTGCGAACGGATAGCGCCGGGTCTTGAACCAGAGGCCCGGGACGGACAGGCAGCCCTCGTCCACCAACTCCGGCTCGCCCGAGACCTCGACCAGGACGGGGTTGATCACGTACCCGACCTCGCCGTCCACGTTGTAGCTGAACGCCCGCTCGTTGACACCGATCTGGGGCGCGGCGACGCCGGCGCGACCGGGAGGGAGCACACTGTCCACGAGGTCCTCGATCAGCCCCCGGACCCCGTCGTCGATCTCGCCGATCGGCTCGGACGGTGTCTTCAGCACGGGGTCGCCGAACAGGCGGATCTGACGCTCGGTCACGGGAACTCCTCGAGGGAACGGCGGGGACGGTCGGAACGGTCGGGACGGTAGGGACGGCTCAGTCGCGCTCGGCCGGGAGGCCCTCGACAACGAGGGCGGCCAGCGTGCGCGCGGACAGGCGGGTCAGGGGCTTGAGGTCCTTCCACGACACCACCGAGCCCGCGGCCAGCTGGGGGTCGTACGGGATGCGCACGATCTCGCGGACGCGCGAGCGGAAGTGCGCCTCGATCTCCTCCAGCTTGACCAGATTGGTCGCGTGCGTCGCCGTGTTGAGGGCGACCACGGCGTTGCGGACGAGGTCGCCGTAGCCGTTCGCCTCCAGCCAGGTCAGGGTTTCGGAGGCGAGCCGCGCCTCATCCACGCTGCCGCCCGAGACGATGACGAGCGAATCGGCCCGCTGCAGGGTGGCGCGCATCACCGAGTGGACGATTCCGGTGCCGCAGTCCGTGAGCACGATCGAGTAGAACCGGGCGGACAGGTCGGCGACGACGTTGTAGTCGTTCTCGTCGAATGCCTCGGAGAGCATCGGGTCGGTGTCCGACGCGAGGATGTCGAGACGTGTCTCGTCGCGCGACACCAGAGCTGAGAAGTCGGTGAAGCCGCCGATGCTCGCGGCCTTGTGCACCACATCCCGGACTGTCGAGCGCGTCTGCCGTGGCACCCGCTCGGAGAGGGTCCCGCGGTCGGGGTTCGCGTCGATCGCGACGATGCGGTCCTCGCGAGCGGACGCCAGTGCCATCCCGAGCAACGTCGTGACCGTCGTCTTGCCGACGCCGCCCTTGCGGGTGAGCACGGGGACGAAGCGTGCGCCGCCTTCGAAGTGCTTCTGGATGCGGTGATCGAGCTCCTTGCGCGCGCGCACCTTGGCGGAGTCGCCGAGGTTCACCGTGCGCAAGGTCACGTTGTAGACGAACCGCTGCCAGGGGCCCTCGGGTCCCGGGCGCGTCTTGCGGTTCACCTCGAGCAGGCGGTCGGCGGTCAGCATCGCCGCCGGCTCCGGCTGAGTGGATGACTCCCCGCGCAGGCGGTCCCGGCGCGAGCCGGCGAACGGCTCGCTCGGCGGGAGCGGCGGTGCGCTGTCGGCGGTGATCGCCGACTCGCCCGAGTCCGGAGGCGTGGTGGTCAGCCGCGAGGCGACGATCGCGACCGACATGGTCGTCGGCTCGCTGGGCGACGCGACGAAACCCGGGTCGACGGGGACGTCGTCGATCGCGACGGCCGCTTCGTCCTCGGGAATCTCGGGGGCCGGCGCGGGCGGCAGGTCGACGTCGATGCTCAGCGTGGAGTCGACCTCCAGCGACGCCAGCGGCGCGAAGGCGGACGACGGCGTCAACTCGTCGTCGGCCGGCACGAGGTCGCGCGGGGTGCGCTCCTCCGGCGTGTCGGCGTCAGGACCTTCTGCCACGTCGTACGTTCTCCTTGTTCGGGGCGGAGGCCGATAGGCCCCCGCGACTCGCCATTGTAGGCCGTCGGGCCACTGAGGGCCCGACGACCGTGCTCCAGACCCGTCTCAGGAGGGCTGGATCACGACGATGAGGTCGCCGGCATCCACCTGCTGCGTCTTCGGGATGGCCAGTCGTTCGACGGTTCCGGCGACCGGCGAGGTGATGGCGGCTTCCATCTTCATCGCCTCGATGGAGGCGACCGCCTGACCCGCTGCGATCGGGTCGCCCACGTTCACCTGCAGCGTCACGACCCCGGAGAACGGCGCAGCGACATGGCCCGGCTTCGCCGAGTCCGCCTTCTCGGCGGCCTTCGACTCCACGACGATGCTGCGGTCCCGCACGAACACCGGGCGCAGCTGACCGTTGAGCGTGGTCATGACCGTACGCATGCCCTTCTCGTCGGCCTCGCCGATCGCCTCCAGGCCGATGTAGAGGCGCACTCCGCGGCTGAACTCGATCACGTGCTCGCTGCCCTGCTGGAGTCCGTACAGGTAGTCGAGCGAATCGACCACCGACAGGTCGCCGAACAGCTCGCGCATCTGCTCGTAGATGCGGGTGGGAGCCGGGAACAGCAGCCGGTTGAGGGTGGCGCGGCGCTCCTCGCTGGACCCCTCCAGCGCCGACGCGTCGTCCGCCGTGATGTCCTCGACGCCGATCTTGACCGTCTTGCCGGCCAGGACCTTCGTGCGGAACGGCTCCGGCCATCCACCCGGCAGCTCGCCGAGCTCGCCCGCCATGAAGCCGACGACCGAGTCGGGGATGTCGTAGTTCTGCGGGTTCTCGGCGAAGTCGTCCGGGTCGGCCCTGACGGCTGCAAGGTGCAGAGCGAGGTCGCCGACGACCTTCGACGACGGCGTCACCTTCGGGATGCGGCCCAGGATGCGGTTGGCCGCGGCGTACATGTCCTCGACCAGTTCGAAGTCTTCGGCAAGGCCCAGCGCCTTCGCCTGCTGGCGCAGGTTGGAGAGCTGGCCGCCCGGGATCTCGTGCTTGTAGACACGCCCGGTGGGGCCGGGCAGGCCCGACTCGAACGGCCGGTAGACCTGGCGGACGGCCTCCCAGTACGGCTCGAGGTCTTCGACGGCGCTCAGCGAGATGCCGGTGTCGCGCTCGGTGTGCGCGAGCGCGGCGACCAGCGCGGAGGCGCTCGGCTGGCTGGTGGTGCCGGCCATCGGGGCGCTGGCGACATCCACCGCGTCCGCACCGGCACGGGATGCCGCGAGCAGCGTGGCCAGCTGGCCGCCCGGGGTGTCGTGGGTGTGCACGTGCACCGGGAGGTCGAAGCGCTCACGGAACGCGGCGACCAGCTTCTCGGCGGCGGACGGACGGAGCAGGCCGGCCATGTCCTTGATCGCCAGGATGTGCGCGCCGGACTCGACGATCTGCTCGGCCAGACGCAGGTAGTAATCGAGGGTGTACAGGTCTTCGGCCGGGTCGAGGAGGTCGCCGGTGTAGCACACGGCCACCTCGGCGATCGACGAGCCGGTCGACAGCACGGATTCGATCGCCGGGCGCATTTGCGAGACATCGTTCAGGGCGTCGAAGATGCGGAAGATGTCCACTCCGGTCGCCGCGGCCTCGCGCACGAAGGCGTCGGTGACCTGCGTGGGATACGGCGTGTAGCCCACCGTGTTCCGGCCGCGCAGCAGCATCTGGATGTTGATGTTCGGCAGTGCCTCGCGCAGGGTCGCCAGGCGCTCCCACGGGTCCTCGCCCAGGAAGCGGAGGGCGACGTCGTAGGTCGCGCCTCCCCAGGCCTCCACCGACAGCAGCTCGGGAGTCATGCGCGCGACGTACGGTGCGACCGCCACGAGGTCGCGGGTGCGGACGCGCGTCGCGAGCAGGGACTGGTGCGCGTCGCGGAAGGTGGTCTCGGTGACCGCCAGCGCCTTCTGTGCACGCAGGGCCTCGGCGAAGCCGGCGGGGCCGAGCTCGAGGAGCCGCTGACGGGATCCGGCGGGGGCCGGCGCGCTCAGGTCGATCTTCGGCAGCTTCTCGGTCGGGTGAGCCGTCTCCGGGTGGGCGCCGTTCGGCTGGTTCACCGTCACGTCGGCGAGCCAGTTGAGCACCTTGGTGCCGCGGTCCTTCGACGCGCGGCCGCGGAACAGCTCCGGCCGCTCCTCGATGAAGGAGGTGGAGACGTTGCCCGCGATGAAGTCGGGGTCCTCCATGACGGCCTGGAGGAAGGGGATGTTGGTGGCGACACCGCGCACGCGGAACTCGGCCAGCGCGCGGCGGGCGCGCAGCACCGCCGCCGGGAAGTCGCGACCGCGGGTGATGAGCTTGGCGAGCATGGAGTCGAAATGCGGGCTGATCTCGGAGCCCGGGTTGATCGTCCCCCCGTCGAGGCGGATGCCGGCGCCGCCGGGCGAGCGGTACGTGGTGATCTTGCCGGTGTCCGGACGGAAGCCGGCCGTCGGGTCCTCGGTCGTGATCCGGCACTGGAGGGCCGCTCCGCGCATCTGGACCGTGTCCTGGCTGAGGCCGAGGTCGGCGAGGGTCTCCCCCGCTGCGATCCGGATCTGCGACTGCACGAGGTCGACGTCGGTGATCTCCTCCGTGACCGTGTGCTCCACCTGGATGCGCGGGTTCATCTCGATGAAGACGTGCTGACCGGCGCGCTCGCCCACGGTGTCGAGGAGGAACTCGACTGTCCCGGCGTTCTCGTAGCCGATGGAGCGGGCGAAGGCGACCGCGTCGCGGTAGAGCGACTGGCGGATGTCCTCGGACAGGTTGGGGGCCGGTGCGATCTCGACGACCTTCTGGTGACGGCGCTGCACCGAGCAGTCACGCTCGAACAGGTGCATCGTCTCGCCGGTGGAGTCGGCCAGGATCTGGACCTCGATGTGGCGCGGGCGCAGCACGGCCTGCTCCAGGAACATCGTCGGGTCGCCGAAGGCGCTGTCGGCCTCTCGCATCGCCTCTTCGAGGGCGGGACGCAGCTCGTCCTTGCTGTTGACGCGGCGCATGCCGCGGCCACCGCCTCCTGCGACCGCCTTGGCGAAGATCGGGAAGCCGATGTCGTCCGCACCGGCGAGGAGTTCGTCGATGTCGCGCGACGGCGGGGTGGACTTGAGCACGGGGACGCCTGCGGCGATCGCGTGCTCCTTGGCCGTCACCTTGTTTCCGGCCATCTCGAGGACCTCGGCGCGCGGTCCGATGAAGGCGATGCCCGCCGCGCGTGCCGCGTCCGCCAGCTCGGGGTTCTCGGACAGGAAGCCGTAGCCCGGGTAGATCGCGTCGGCGCCGGACTCCTGCGCGACACGGATGATCTCGTCCACATCCAGGTAGGCGCGGACCGGGTGGCCCGGCTCGCCGATCTGGTACGCCTCGTCGGCCTTCAGGCGGTGCATCGAGTTCCGGTCCTCGTACGGGAAGACGGCCACGGTGCGGGCGCCCAGCTCGTATGCGGCCCGGAAGGCCCGGATGGCGATTTCACCGCGGTTGGCAACGAGGATCTTTCGGAACATGGGGACCTTTCGAGCAGGGGTGAACACCACACAGCAAACGGTTAGGTTCTCTAAGACTAGTAAAGGTAACGTGGCTGTCGTGCACGTACTCAGCGTTAGCTCCCTCAAGGGCGGTGTCGGAAAGACGACGGTGACGCTCGGACTTGCGTCGGCCGCGTTCGCGAAGGGCCTCCGGACGCTGGTGGTCGACCTCGACCCGCAGTCGGATGTCTCCACCGGGATGGACATCCAGGTCGCCGGCCACCTCAACGTCGCGGATGTGCTCGCGTCTCCGAAAGAGAAGATCGTGCGCGCCGCGATCGCGCCGTCCGGCTGGACCAAGGGCCGCTCCGGCACCATCGACGTCATGATCGGCAGCCCGTCGGCCATCAACTTCGACGGCCCGCACCCGAGCATCCGCGACATCTGGAAACTCGAGGAAGCGCTGGCCAACGTCGAGCACGACTACGAACTCGTCCTGATCGACTGCGCGCCCTCCCTCAACGCCCTGACGCGCACCGCGTGGGCCGCGAGCGACCGCGTCGCCGTGGTCACCGAGCCGGGCCTCTTCTCGGTCGCGGCCGCCGACCGCGCGCTGCGTGCGATCGAGGAGATCCGCCGCGGTCTCTCGCCGCGCCTCCAGCCGCTCGGCATCATCGTGAACCGCGCGCGCGTCCAGTCGCTCGAGCACCAGTTCCGGATCAAGGAACTGCGCGACATGTTCGGCCCGCTCGTCCTCTCGCCCCAGCTGCCGGAGCGCACCTCCCTGCAGCAGGCACAGGGCGCGGCGAAGCCGCTGCACGTCTGGCCGGGCGAGAGCGCGCAGGAGATGGCGCACAACTTCGACATGCTGCTGGAGCGCGTGCTGCGCACCGCGCGCCTCGGCGAGTACGCGACCGCGCAACCCTGACGCCGGCCCCGCTGTCGCGGGCTAGCGATGCCGGCGCGCTCCGGTGGGGCGCGATTTGGCGCAAATCGCGGTTATGCGACGGCGATAACCGCGATTTGGCGCAAATCTCTCGCGGGGGAACCGTCGCGGCGGGGATTCGTCACGAAAGTGCGGAAAGCGGCGCGCATTGCGGCGATTCGTCACGAATCTCGCGAGCGGGATGCCGGGGCCGGGATTCGTCACGAAAGGGCGGAAAGCGGCGCGCATGGCGACGATTCGTGACGAATCGCGACAGGGTACAGCGAAGAGGGAGGCTCAGCTCGCGCGGGTGCGGGACGCGCGGCGGGCGGCGAGCTCGTCCATCGCGTCGGACTGCGTGTCCAGCTCCACGAGGCTGGTCTCGACCTCGCGCAGGACCTTGCCCACGGCGATTCCGAAGACGCCCTGCCCGCGGCTGACCAGGTCGATGACCTCGTCGTTCGAGGTGCACAGGTAGACGCTCGCGCCGTCGCTCATCAGCGTGGTCTGAGCGAGGTCGTTGACGCCCGACTCGCGCAGCTGGTTGACCGCGGTGCGGATCTGCTGCAGCGAGATGCCGGTGTCGAGCAGACGCTTGACGAGCTTGAGCACGAGGATGTCGCGGAAGCCGTAGAGGCGCTGCGAGCCGGAGCCGGCGGCGCCGCGGACGGTCGGCTCGACCAGTCCCGTGCGTGCCCAGTAGTCCAGCTGGCGGTAGGAGATGCCTGCCGCGCGCGCGGCGACGGCGCCGCGGTAGCCGTTGACGTCATCCATCTCGGGCAGGCCGTCGGTGAACAGCAGGCCCATGTCGTAGCGGGAGGCACCATCGTCGCGACTCAGTTCGCTCATGAAGATCGCCTCTCAGCCGGGTAGTGAATCTCGCGTCGCATCCGCGCCGCATCATCCACGGTACCCATGCCGCGGTCGCCGGGCAACGACATCCGTGGTTTCGGCCTCGGCGTGTCGAATCGGTGGCCCGGGATCATGGGCGGAGTCGCGCGATGGAGGAGCGGATGATGCTGCCGCGCACCACGTCGAGCTGCGCCGCGATCTCGCGCGCGAGCTCGGCGGTCCGCGCCTTGCTGCTCACGTCGTTGCGGCGCGCGATCGGCACCAGAGCGGTCTCGATCAGGCCGATCTCGCGCTCGGCGGCCGCCCGGAACCCGCGGAGGTGCCGGGGCTCGATGCCGCTGCGCCGCAGCTCGGCGAGGGCGCGCAGCACGGTGAGCGCCTCCTCGCCGTAGACGTCCGAGGCCGCGATGAGGGAGGCGCTGACGGCATCCTGCAGCAACTGGGCGTCGGCTCCCGCCTCGCGCAGGAGTTCGTCGCGGCGGTAGCGCCGCGCGCCGCCCAGGATCGAGCCGGCGGGCGTCGTGCCCGGGAACGCGGGGTCGAGCCCCGCATCCAGGTCGGCGAAGTACTTCTTGATGACCTTGAGCGGGAGGTAGTGGTCGCGCTGCATGGCGAGCACGGCCCGCAGCCGGTCGACGTCGGCCGACGAGAACTTGCGGTAGCCGGACGCGGTGCGCGACGGCGACACGAGGCCCCGCTCCTCGAGGAAGCGCAGCTTCGAGGAGGACAGGTCGGGGAACTCGGGCGCAAGCCGCCCGAGCACCTGGCCGATGCTGAGGAGGGCCGGAGCGTCGCCGGCGGCCCTCTGGGCCGGCCGGGCCACTAGCCGTTCGCCGCTGCGGCGAGGTCGTTTCGCGACGCGTAGAACGTCAGACGGAACTTGCCGATCTGGACCTCGGCCGAGTCCGCGAGCAGTGCGCTCTCGATCCGGACCCCGTCGTAGTAGGTGCCGTTGAGCGAGCCCAGGTCGCGGACCTCGAAGGAGGTGCCGCGACGCGTGAACTCCGCGTGCCGGCGCGACACGGTCACATCGTCGAGGAAAATGTCGGCGTTCGGGTGGCGGCCCGCGGACGTCACGTCGGCGTCGAGGAGGAATCGTGCTCCGGAGTTGGGCCCGCGGCGCACGATGAGCAGCGCCGAACCGGAGGGGAGCGCCGCGATGGCCTCCTGCTCCTCGGGCGAGACCTCGCCCGACGGGTACATCTTCGAAATGAATTCCTCGCCGAACCGCGCGGTCGTGTCCTCGTTGCCTCCGGCGCCGCGCAGGGGGCCCCGGGCGGCGTCGTCGGCTCCGCCGGCAGCAGCGTTCGGGTTAATGTCTTCAGGCACCGTCAACCTCCTTGCCGTTTAGCGTATCCGATGGAGAGCCCCTGTCATCGGCCGGAAGACGGATGACCCGGGCTGTCTCGCGGATGTAGACCACTCCGGCCCACCAGTAGAGGAAGGCTCCCCAGAGCGCGAACGCCCATCCGAGCGGCAGCGACACCGGTGCCAGCGGGGCGAAAGCCTCCCCCAGCATCAGGAGCGGGAGGGCCCAGAACAAACAGAAAGTGGCCACTTTTCCGAGATGGTGCACCGGCAGCGGACCGAACCCGTGGTTCGCGAGGATGATCCCGAGGACCGCGAGCATCACATCCCGGCCCACGATCACGACGAACAGCCACCACGGGATGACCTCGCGCCAGCAGAGGCCGATCAGCGCGGCGAAGATGTACAGGCGGTCGGCGGCGGGATCGAGCAGCTGACCGAGCCGGGACTCCTGGTGGAGCCGGCGGGCGAGCCAGCCGTCGAGGAAGTCCGTCACGCTGGAGAAGACAAGCACCAGCAGCGCGTAGCCGTCCTCGCCGGTGATGACCAGCCACAGGAAGACCGGGACGAGCGCGAGCCGGAAGAAGCTCAGCAGGTTCGGGACGGTCCAGACCCGCGAACTCACGACGGCGCTGTCTCCTTCCACGTCACCGAGTCTAGTGAGGGCGCGGCGTCCAGTCGGCGAGCCGGTCCCGCAGGCCCATCGCGTCGTACGGCGCACGGACCTTCACGTCGTTGTCGAAGTAGGCGTAGACGTCCATCCCGCGCTCCAGCCAGCCGGTGAGCTCCACCGCCCAGCGGTCAAGGGACTCGGCGGTGTAGCCGCTCGTGTACAGCTCTTCGTCGCCGTGCAGGCGCACGTAGGCGAACGGCGCGGTCAGCTCCCGGATGACCGGGTAGCGCCCGGCGGTGTCGGCCAGGACGATCGCCACGCCGTGGGCGCGGGCGAGCTCGACGAAGGCCGGGACGTCGAAGGAGGTGTGCCGCACTTCGACGACGTGCCGCAACGGCCGGTCGGCGTCGACGGTCGTGTAGGTGCGGTCCTCGTCGAGGGTCGACTCCCCCGCCAGCACTGCCGCCTCGGCGGTCGTCCGTGGCAGCTGACGGAAGAACGCATCCACCGACTCCGCGTCGAACTGCAGCGTCGGCGGAAGCTGCCACAGCAGCGGCCCGAGCTTCGGGCCCAGGGCGAGGACGCCGGAGGCGAAGAAGTTCGCGACCGCCGCCCGGGCGTTCCGCAGGCGCAGGATGTGCGTGATGTAGCGGCCGCCCTTCACGCTGAACACGAACTCGTCCGGGGTGTGCTCGGCCCAGGTGCGGTAGCTGGACGGCCGCTGCAGCGAGTAGAAGCTCCCGTTGATCTCGATCGAGTCGAGCTGCTCCGACGCGTACTGCAGCTCCAGCCGGTGCTGCAGCTTCGGCGGGTAGAAGACGCCGCGCCAGGGCGCGTAGGTCCATCCCGAGATGCCGATGCGCGCCAGCGCCATCAGCGGCCCCTGAGGTGTTCCAGCAGACGGCGCTCGCGCTTGGTCGGACGCCCGGCCCCGCGTTCGCGGGTGACCGTCGCGGGGGTCTCGGTGCGCGGCGGAGGCGGCGGGGTGCGGTCCTCGAAGCACTCGGCGGCCGCGGCGGCGCTGACGCGCTTCACGATCAGGCGGCGGGCGATGTAGATGTGCTCGGTCCCGCCCGCGAACGCGCGCACCTCATCCCCCACCTTCACCGGCTGGGCGGGTTTCGCCCGCTCGCCGTTGACTTTCAGATGACCCGCCTTGCACGCGTTGGACGCGGCGGAACGGGTCTTGAACAGCCGAACGGCCCACGCCCAGGAGTCGACGCGCACGCTCGACGGGCCCTGCTGCGGGACGACACCGGACATGTCAGACCACCGCGACGGGCTGCTGCTCGTCAGCGAGCGACGCCTTCCACTTCACCAGGCTGCGGACGGTGCGGCTGCGGTCCGAGGCGAGCTTCTCCATGACGTCCGTCGGGATGAAGTAGTTCACCGCGACCCACCCGCGCACGGTCTCCGACCGGTCGTCGGCGAGCATCCGCAGGATGTCGCACGGTGTCGACTCGTTCTTCGCGACGCAGCCGCGCACCCCCTCGTCCGGGTCCCGGGCGAGTGCGAGGAAGACGTCCTCCGGGGTGTTGTAGCTGCTCGCCACCGCCTCCCGGATCTTCGGGTTGGCGTCCGTGGCGAGCAACCGCAGCCGGCGCACCTTGCTCTCGGTCACCTCGGGGGCGGGATGCAGCGCCGCGGCCTCCTCGGGCGTGAGCATCGCCGGCCGCTGGTTCCGCATGGCCTGGCGCTGGGCGGGCGTGTTGAAGCGGATGCACGACATGCCTCCACCGTATCCCGGGTTACCGTGGATGCATGGAATCTCTTCTCGCGCGGCTCGACCGCATCGCGGGAGGCCGGCACGCCGCCTACCGCGTGCCCGAGGAGGGTCGCTCCCACCCGCGCACGCGGCGCGCATTCACGGTCGTCACCTGGCTGCTGGCCGCCGAACTGGTCATCGGGCTGTCCGCCGTCGTCGTGGCGATCGTCCTGACCCGGGACGGGGTGGCCGTGCCGTTCCCGGTGTGGATGCGCTCGGTGGTCGTGCTCGGCATGACGACGACACTGTTCTACTTCGCCTGGCGGGCGCAGAAGGGATACTTCTGGGCGTACTCGCGCCTCCGGCTGTTCGCCAAGATCTTCCCGGTGGTCACGCTCGTGATCGCCGCCGTCCCCGGTCTCTACCCGTTGTGGATGGTGACCGAGCAGATCGTGTTCAGCCTCATCCTGATCGGTGTGGCCGACTACCTCGACTCGGACCACATGCGGGCCGCGTTCCCGCGTCCGGGGAACCACGGCACGACCGGAGACGTCCGCGCCTGATACTCGGCGTACTCCGGATAGCGGGAGCGGGTGATGCTCTCGGTGAACACGGTGGAGCCGATGAAGAGCCCGGTGAGCAGCACCGGCCCGATGACCGTCCACTGGAGGAGCGAGCCCGCGGCGACGCAGCCGAACAGGAACACCACCCACCACTGGGCCTGCTCGAAGAAGAAGTTGGGGTGCCGGGAGAACCGGAACAGCCCGGACTGCAGGAACCGCGGCGACGGCTCGCGGCCCGCTGCGACCTCCGCCTTCTTCCACTGGTGGAAGCGCCACTGCTGCTGATCCGCGATCGTCTCGCCGGTGAGGAACGCCAGGAACACCGCCGCGAGGATGACGTCGAGCGCCGTGAGCGGCGTGCGGTGCTGGTACGCCGTCCAGGCCGGCAGCGCGATGAGGAGCAGCAGGATGTTCTGGTATATCACGATGAAGAACAGGTTGAAGACCTGGAAGAGGCCCGGGCTCATCCGCCCTCGCAACGTCTCCCACCGGTAGTCCTCGCCGCCCGGGGCGTAGCCGCCCTTCCGGGCGAAGTTGAAGGTGAGCCGCGCGCCCCAGAGGGTGACGAGCACCGCGACGAGGTCGAGCCGTGCGTCGGCGAGTCCGGCCGCTCCGGCGAAGACCCAGACGTAGACGACGGGCACGATGGACCAGATCCGGTCCACCCAGGAGTGCTCCCGGGTGATCAGCGAGAGCACCCACGTGCCCACGCACGCGACGGCCAGGATCCACAGACAGACGATGAACGGCTCCACGACCACATCCTAGGTCTGAGCGGAGCTCGAACGACACCTGTGCATCCACTGTGCTCCCCTCGCCCCGGCTCGGGGACCCGCCTACCGTGTGGACGTGTCGACCTCTGAGCCACGGACTTTCCGCGCAGTGCTGCTGCGCGACGACGGGCAGCGGCCGCGGTCGGTGCGCCTGCCCACCGAGGTGGATGTGCCGCCGAGCCGCATCCGGATCCCGGCTGAGTTCGCGGGCGCTTCGGCCTTCGAGGTGTACGAGCTCGCGGACGACCGCGGCTGGCCGGCTGAGGCGACCTACCAGCTTGGGGCGACGATCCCGCGTTCGACCGCGGACATCCCGGACGGCGAGCGCTCCGAGTGGGACGTCGACGACTTCGAGAGCGACGAAGAGAGCGACGAGCCGCTCGGCTGACCTCCGGCTTCAGTCCTGGAGCACCGAGAGGACGTTCCCGGCCGGGTCGCGGAACCACGCGATGTCCGGCCCGCGGTCCGCTGCGCGGCCGCGCAGCACACCCTTCTCGTCGGTCGGCAGGTTCGGGTCGTCGTAGATCGCGGTCGCCACGCCTTTGGCGTTGAGGTCGTCGACCGCCGCGTCGATGTCCTCGACCACGAGGTTCAGGATGGTGAAGCTCGCGGGAGTGTGGTCGGGCTTGGGGTAGATGAAGACGTGACCACCGGAGGGCAGCTCGAGGTCGAGGTTGCCCATGGTGCCGTCGGTGACGTTCAGACCGAGCGTCTCGCCGTAGAAGGCCTTCGCCGCCGGGATGTCGTCGACGCTGAAGCCGCTGAAGATTTCGAGTGGGGTGACCATGGCGTCCACTCTGCTCGCAGGACTCGGTCGCTGTCTAGCGCCGGATCCGCGGCTCAGACGAACCGAACCGCCTCCTGCAGGCGCGTGCGCAGCTCGAAGGCGCGGTCGACGCTCTCGCGGCCTGCCGAATTCGCCCCGTCGCGGAGGACCCGCGGCAGCAGCGACCGGCGCACCAGCATCGCGCCCGACAGCCGCCCCCGGCGGACCACGTCGAACGGTACGTCGAGGTCGTCATCCGGGACGACCACGATGAGGCCCGTGAAGCGCACGCCCGCCTGTCGCCCGAAACTCTTGGACGCGTGGTAGAGGCCGTGGAAGGGCTCCTCGTCCGGACCGATCCCGCCGCCGACGATCTCGCCCTTGGCCAGTTTGACCGGCGCGCCCCAGTCGGCGGAGCGGATGGCGAAGAGCCCGGCCGGTCCGAGCACGATGTGGTCGAGCTTGGCGTCGCTGGAGGGGTGGACGGCCACGTCGTTCCAGATGGTGAAGCCGATCCCGAGCCCGGTCACCGCGCGCGCCGTCGCCTCTTCGGCGAGCGCGACCGCGAGCAGCTGCCGGATCTCCCGCGGCGCCGAGCGGAGGAGCGCGGGGTCGTAGGGGTCGCGGTCGTCGGTGCCGCGGCCCATCCACTCGCGCATCAGCTGAAGGAACCGCTCACGCGACCGGCCGCCGGGATGCCCGTAGCTGCGGGCGCGGACAGTGGCGCCTCCCGAGCCGGAGCGGGAGGTGTGGACGGTCGCGCTGAAGCCTCCGGCCGCCGAGTCGCCGGCCACGGCATCCACGGTGACGCCCTCGCCGCGGTCGTAGCGTGCCCGGTCTTCGGGGTCGCCCACGAGCTCCCACGCCTGCTGCACGGACTGGAACGCGGCGGCGCTGCCCCCGGTGTCGGGATGCGTCTCCCGCAGCAGGCGGCGGTAGGCGCGGCGGAGTTCGTCGTGGCTCACATCGGGGCGGACGCCGAGCACTTCGTACGGTGTCGGCGAGGCCGGTGAGTCGCTCATCGGGCGCTGGTCGCTTTCGGTTCTGGTGGTGGCGGTGGTGGCCGGGGCTTCCGACGATAGCGCGCGAATCCGCGGAATCGCCTGATTGTCATTGCGGACTGAACCTGACCGCATGCCGTCATACGGTGGGAACAACCGAACAGGAAGGCACTCATCATGACCATCAGCGACTGGCGCATCGAGCTCATCATCCTCCCCGTCACGGACGTCGACCGGGCCAAGGCCTTCTACGTCGACGCGCTCGGCTGGCACGGCGACTTCGACCAGCGGGTGTCCCCCACCCTCCGGTTCGTGCAGGTCACCCCTCCCGGCTCCGCCTGCTCCATCGCCTTCGGCGAGGGGCTCACCGACATGGCCGCAGGCACGATGAAGGGCCTGCAGATCGTCGTACCGAACGCGGACGACGCTCTCGCCCACCTCACCGAGAACGGAATCGACGCCCGCGGGGTGACCGACCTGGCCTGGGGCCGTTTCGTCGACTTCGCCGACCCGGACGGCAACGCCTGGACCCTGCAGGAGCTCCCCAAGCGCGACTGATTCCGTCGCGACGACTAGCGGATCGCCGCCCAGAGGATGAGCAGCAGGGTCACCAGGAAGCCGCAGGCGTAGTTGATCCAGAGGAAGCGGCGCCAGCCGCGGTTGGCTTCGCTCGCACGCGAATCGGTGACCGACCAGAACGGGGCGGCCGTCGCGATGTACGGGAGGGCGAGCACGGCGGCGAGCGGACCGGGCCACGGGGTGAACAGCATCGCGACGCCGGCGAGCGCCCACGCGGCGACGGCCAGGCGGACGGTCGCGGCCGCTCCGATGGCCGTCGCGATGGAGGCGATGCCGGCCTCGCGGTCGGGCACCACATCCTGAACCGCCCCGAACGCGTGACTGCCGATCCCCCACAGGAAGAAGGCGAGCAGCACCAGCCACAACCCGGGCGTGAACACCGCGCCGGCGAGGACGAGCCCGTACAGGGCCGGGCTGACGAAGTGGATGCTCGAGGTGACCGAGTCGAGGAACGGGATCTCCTTGAAGCGCAGACCCTTTGCGGAGTACGCGACCACCGCGAACAACGAGAACGCGAGCACGAGCCACGACAGCGGCGAGCCCACGATCACGAGGTAGATCACGAACGGAACGGTCGTCGCCACGGCGGCGATGAGGGTGCGCCGGTGGGCGGAGCGGTCCAGCAGTGCGCCCTCCGCTCCCCCTTTCCTCGGGTTCCGGAGGTCCGACTCGTAGTCGAAGACGTCGTTGATCCCGTACATCGCCAGGTTGTACGGGATGAGGAAGAAGAACGTCCCGACGATGAACGTGGCGTCGACCCGCCCCGTGGTGAGGAGGTACGCGGCGGCGAACGGGAAGGCGGTGTTGATCCAGCTCAGCGGACGCGAGACGAGCACCAGCTGCCGGAACGGGGCCTGCGCCACGGTCGTCACGCCTTCGTCCCCCGGCGGCGCGTGAGCAGCCACAGGCCCGGCAGCAGCAGCAGAGCGGCGAGCGGGTACGAGAAGTCTTCGAGGGGCACGAGACCCAGCTTGGCACCCGCGATGTGGGCATTCGAGTAGGTCATGAAGCCGGCCCCGATCATGACGTTGTCGAACACCGCCGTCAGCACGAACACGATCACGGCGGCGAGCAGCGCGGGCAGCCACCAGCGCCGGAGGAGGAGGGAGCGGTCCGGGGCGGTCACGAGGGCGACGGCCAGGACAGCGACCGCGATGAGGAGGAAGACGAGGCTGAGCAGGGCGTACGTCATCCGCGGTCGCTCCCCCGTCGGTCCAGCACAGCGCGGGCCCCGAACAGCAGCACCAGCGTGAGGTAGCAGAGGAACAGGAGGAAGAACGCCTCTTCGAGAGGGAACTCCGGGGCCAGCACCATGCCGGTCATGAACCGTGAGCCGCCGCGGGCGAAGACCCCGAGGGCGATGCCCGCCGCATCCCACGCCACGAAGAAGACGAGGCCGAGGGCGAGGACGATCGCGGCACGTCGCGCATCCCGCCAGAACACCAGCCGGAAGCGCGCATCGAGCAGCACCATCGCGCCCAGTGCGACCAGCAGGCACGCCAGGTAGACGACCGTCACGAGACGCGCTCCGCCCGCGGAGCCGGCAGGGGCTCCGGAAGCGGACCGGCGCTGCCGTCCCCGCGCAGGCGCTTCACGACGAGCTCCGCGCTGATCAGGCACATGGGCAGGCCGATGCCCGGGATGGTCGACGAGCCCGCGTACAGCAGGCCGTCCACCTTCTTGGAGGCGTTGCCCGGACGGAAGAAGGCGCTCTGCCGGAGCGTGTGCGCAGCTCCGAGCGCGCCGCCGCTCCAGGCGTTCAGGTCGGTGGCGAAGTCCTCCGGACCGACCGTGCGGCGCAGCACGATCCGCTCCGCCAGGTCGGGGATGCCGGCCCACGCGGAGATCTGCGCGATCGCGGCATCGGCCGCGCGCTCGATGGCGCGGTCGCCCGCACCGTCCAGGCCGCCGGCGCCGAGGGAGACGTCGGCGGGCACCGGGATGAGCACGAACAGGTTCTCGTGATCGTCCGGGGCGACATCGGGGTCCGTCTCGCTGGGCATGCAGACGTAGATCGACGCCGGGTCCGGGATGCCCGGGTTCGTTCCGTAGATCGTCTGGAAGTTTGCGTCCCAATCGGTGGTGAAGAAGAGATTGTGGTGGGTGAGCTGTGGCAGCCGCCCGCGGACGCCGAGCATCGCGAGCACCACGCCGGGACCCGGGTCGCGACGGTCCCACGCCTTCTCGGGGTGGGTGCGCAGCGCCTCCGGAAGCAGGGCGGTCTCGGTGTGATGCAGGTCGGCGGCCGAGACGACGATGTCGGCGTCGACGGTGTGAACGCGGCCCCCCGCATCCCGGTACTCGACGCCCTCGACGCGGGGCTTCCGCTCGTTCTGGACGGTGCGAATCGCAGTGACGCGCGCTCCGGTGATCAGGTGCGCGCCGGCTCCACTCGCCAGGTCGGCGATGCGGTCGATGAGCCGGGCGAACCCGCCGAGTGGATAGCGGACGCCGTCATCGAGATCGAGGTGGCTCATCAGGTGGTACATGCTGGGCGCCCGGTCCGGCGAGGTACCCAGGAAGACGGCCGGGTAGCCGAGGATCTGCCGCAGGCGGTTGTCGGCGACGAAACCCGCGGCGAACCGGTCGAGCGGCTGCAGCAGCAGCCGGGCGAGGCGCGGCAGGTGGCGCAGGAGGTCGACGGCCAGCAGCGGACGGAAGTCGGCGAACGTCGTGTACAGGAAGCGGTCGACCGCGAGCCGGTAGGTCTCGGCCGCGCTCGCCAGGTACCGGTCGAGCGCGGCGGCGGCACCCTTCTCCTCCTGCTCGAAGAGGGCGCGGTTGCCGGCTCCGTCGGCGCGGATGTCAAGGGGCGGACGGCCGTCCTCCGAGAAGACCCGGTAGCCCGGATCGAGGGTCACCAGGTCGAGCTGCTCGGCGGTCGACGTGCCGCACAGCCGGAAGAAGTGGTCGAAGACCTCCGGCATCAGGTACCAGGACGGGCCGGTGTCGAACCGGAAGCCGTCGTGCGACCACGACCCGGCACGACCGCCGAGCGTCGCGTTCTGCTCCAGCAGGGTCACCGCGCAGCCCTCGCGGGCCAGCAGCGCTGCGGTGGCGAGTCCCGCGATCCCGCCGCCGATGACGACGACGCGGCGGCCGGTCACGGCTTCGGCCCCGGGTTCGGATCCTGCCGCGCCGCAGAAGCGGGCACGATCGACCCGACGTGTCCCGAGGCCGACCTCCCGCGCGGGACGGCCGCCGCGACCGTCGCCCGGGCGAGGATGACGAGCTTCACGCGCGTCGGGACGCTGATGCGCCGCGCCAGCAACTGGGTGGCGGGCGTCTCGCGGATGCGGTCGCTCAGCTCGGAGAACAGCCCGTGCGCGGCGGTGATGGCGCGGCGGCAGTTGTCCGGCAGCTCCGGGATGGCATCGGCCGCGGCCCCGAGGTCGCAGTCGATGTCGACCACGAGGGCGAGCTTCTGCCGCTCGGTCAGGCGCGTCGGATCGATGCCCGGGAAGTAGCTGCGGCCGAGCTCCGTCCAGTCGACGGCGAGATCGCGCAGGAAGTTGATCTTCTGGAAGGCCGCGCCGAGCCGGCGCGCGCCCGCTTCGAGGCGCAGGCGGGTCTCGTCGGGCACGGGCGAATCGGCCAGGAAGACCTTCAGGCACATCAGGCCGATCACCTCGGCCGAGCCGTACACGTACTCGCGCAGTTCGTCCGCCGAGAAGTCGACCGGGCTGAGGTCCCGTCGCATCGACGAGAAGAAGGGACGCGTCAGGTCGACCCCGATGCCGGTTGCGCGAGCCGTCGCGGCGAACGAGTGCACGACGACGTTCGCGCTGTAGCCGGTGCGCATGGCGCGCTCGGTGTCCGATTCCAGGGCGTCGAGAAGTTCCCGCTGGTCGTCGACGCTGAGGCCGGCCTCGGCCGCCGCGCCGTCCACGATCTCGTCGGCGATCCGCACCAGCGAATAGACGTCCTCGACCTGCGGGCGGACGCGCGGACCGAGCAGGCGCGTCGCCATCCCGAACGAGGTCGAGTAGGCGTGGATGATCGTGGCGGCGCTGTCGTGCGCCGCTGAAGTGTAGGTGGCGAGGTCGGTCGGCGGTGTGCCGGCAGGAGCCTCCGGTGCGCGGGTCATGAGATCCTCCCGATACACGAGCGTGCCACGTCCACCAGCGGATGCGACAGGGCGGGCGGGATGGACGGCGTGTCCAGCAGGGCGATGGCCCGCTCGACGTGCTCCACCAGCAGCCGCTCGACGAACCGCCGGGCCCCGCACTCCTCCAGGACCGCGGCGAGGCGGGCCGCCTCGAGCGGGTCGAGGTCCCCGCGCCCCAGCGAGGGCACCAGATCCTGCCACCGGGCGGTGCCGCGGGCGTAGGCGATGAGGGACGTCTCCTTGCCGTGCCGGAGGTCGCTGACGATGCTCTTGCCGGTGACGTCCTCGCTGCCGAAGACACCGAGCAGGTCGTCGCCGAGCTGGAACGCGATGCCGACGAGCCGTCCGTACTCGGCGAGCGGCATGAGGATGTCCTCGCCCCCACCCGCGAGCAGGCCCCCGGTCATCAACGGGGCCGAGACGGAGTACGCGGCCGTCTTGTGCTCGGTCATGGCCAGCACGTCATCCAGAACGGGTGCATCCGGGCCCAGACGCTCGGCCAGGGCGACGTCGGCCAGCTCACCGGCCGCGGTGACGAACACCCCGTTGTCGAGGATCTCGAACAGGCGCTCGCGCGTCCACTCGTCGGCCCGCACCCGGGCAAGGGTCGACGATGCGGCGTGGAGGAGCAGGTCCCCCGCGAGGATGGCTCCCGCCTCACCCCAGCGCCGCCCGCGCCCGCTGTCGGCGCCACGCGCGACGGCGTCGGCCGAGAAGGCGCCGGACACGTTGGGCCGCCCGCGACGGATGGTGTCGCCGTCGATGACGTCGTCGTGGAGCAGGAAGGCGGTGTGCAGCAGTTCGTAGGCGACGGCGGCCGTGTACGCGGCCTCCTGGTCGGTGCCGCCCAGCCCGCGGAACGCGGTGAGGACGAAGCGGGGACGGATGCGCTTGCCGCCGTCGGCCGCATCGCGTGCGCTCTCCCAGAGCCGGCGGTACGAGGGGTCGTACGCCGAGGCGGCGGCGATGCGGTCCGCGAAAAAGCGGTTCAGCCGGGCGTCCACGGCCGCCAGATCGGGCTCGAGATCGAGCGTGCGGCGAGCGCCTGCTCCGGAGCCGGGTTCGACAGGAGTCCGTGTCTCGGTGTGCAATTGCGTCATACCGGCGCTCCCTTGTCTAGCTTGGGTAGCAAATAACTTAGCACGCATCTTACGAATGGGAATAGGATGTGGGCATGACTCCGGCTCGGGACGACGCGCGGCGCAACGCGCGCCGCATCTCGGAGTCCCTGACCGATCCCCGCATCATCGATCCGCGGCAGGAACTCGTGCGCCACGACGACCTGAGCGAAGACGAACTGGGCCAGATCGTCGGTCTGCTGGCCGCGATGCGCGAGTGGCGGGACGCCGACCAGCGACTCAGCTTCGAATCCCGCACGCACATGAAGCTCAACGAGACCGACATGCGCGCGCTGCGCTACATCATCGCGTCGATGAACGCCGACGTTCCCGTCACGGCGGGCGCGCTGTCCGATCACCTGCACATCTCGACGGCCTCGACGACCAAGCTGCTGGACCGGCTGGAACGGGCCGGGCACGTCGTCCGCCGCTCGCACCCCACCGACCGGCGGGCCGTGACGGTCGAGATCACCCCGGAGACGCACCGCGAGGTGCGCCGCACCATGGGACTGCAGCACGCTCGCCGCTTCGAGGTCGCCCGAGCGCTCAGCCCGGGCGACCGGGACACCGTCACCCGCTTCCTGAAGGAGCTCAGCGCGACGACGCTCGCCGCTGTTCCGGCTCCGGATCCTGCTCTCGAAGAGGACGCGTCACTCGGTTAGCCGCCTTCGGGTGCTCGGCTTCGTAGACGATGCGGTTCGCCATCCCGTTGAAGATCACGCCGTGGAACGGCAGGATCGCGAACCAGTAGAGCCGCCCGGACAGCCCGAGCGGGAAGAACACCGCGCGCTGACGGTACTGTGATCCGCCGCCGTCACGCGCGCGGACCTCGAGCTCCAGCCAGGCCCGGCCCGGCACCCGCATCTCGGCGCGGAGCCGCAGACTCCTCCCCCGCTCGATCCGCTCGACGCGCCACCAGTCCAGGGCGTCCCCCGTGTTCAGGCGGTCGGCATCCCGCCGCCCCCGCCGCAGCCCGACCCCGCCGACGAGCTTGTCGGCCCACCCGCGCAGCGCCCAGGCGAGCGGGAACGAGTACCAGCCGCGCTCGCCACCGATCCCCTCGACCACCCGCCACAGGAGCTCCGGGTCGGCCGACGAGTCGCGCTCGCGCAGATCGGTGTACACCGTGTGGCCCGACCATTCCGGGTCGCTCGGCAGCGGGTCGCTGGGCGCTCCGGCGACCGACGCATCCTGCCAGCTCGTCTCCACCTCGCCGGCGCGCTCCTTGGCCAGCGCCAGCCGGACGGACCGCCGGTAGCCGGTGAGCCCTTCCGCCGGCGGCGGAATCACCGCGTCGATGTCGTGCTCGCGCATGACGCAGTCGTACTGGAGCGACTCGATGATCGGCACGGCGAGGCTGCGCGGGATGGGCGTCACCAGGTTCACCCACTGCGATGCGAGCCAGGGGGTGAACACAGGAAGGGAGGCGATCGGACGCTGCCGGAGGCCGGCCTCGAGCGCGTAGGCGTTCATCATCTGCCCGTAGCGCAGGATGTCGGGGCCGCCGACGTCGAACGCGCGCGACACCTCCGGCGGGAGCTCCGCCGCGGCGAGAAGGTAGTGCAGCACATCCCGGATCGCGATGGGCTGGATTCGGTTGCGCACCCAGCGCGGCGCCGGCATGTACGGCAGCACCTCGGTCAGGTGCCGGATCATCTCGAACGAGGCGGAGCCGGACCCGATCACCACGCCGGCCTGGAGCACGACGGTGGGCACTCCCGACTCCAGCAGGATGCGGCCCACGGCGACGCGAGAGCGCAGATGGCGGGACAGCTCCCCCTCGGGATGCAGCGCCCCGAGGTAGACGATCCGGCGCACGCCGGCCGCCTTCGCCGCGGTGGCGACGGCCCTCGCCGCGTCGGACTCCTCCTCGTCGAAGTCGCCACGCGCACGCATCGAGTGGACGAGGTAGTAGACGACGTCGACGCCCGTCATCGCCCGCTCGACGGCCGCTGCGTCGTGGAGGTCGCCCTCGGCCACCTCCACCTCGCCCGCCCACGGCACGTCGGTCAGCTTCTGCGGCGAGCGCGCGAGCACGCGGACCGCGTAGCCGCGGGCGAGCAGGCGCGGGACGAGGCGGCCGCCGATGTAGCCGGTTGCTCCGGTGACGAGGATGCGCGTGGGGCTCATGGCCGAGACGATACGCCTCGAATCCGTCCGCTCGGTGTTCGCGCAGCGAACGTCTGTTCTGGGAATCCCCCGGCGTCATGTATTTTTCTGGGATGGGAAAGCTCATCTACGGCGGGACGACCGAGATCGGTTTCGAGGACCGGGTCCTGGCGCACCTGCAGATCGTGATCGGGCTGAAGCTGCGTCGCAAAGAGGGATTCTTCTTCTCGTGGCGCGACGAGCAGAGCGTCGGGGATGGGCGCAGTGCCATCTGGGTCGACCCGGCGATTCCCCTGCTCTTCCGTTACAGCGGAGGTCGTCCGCCGCGCATCAACCGCGCCTGGCTCGACCAGCTGACCGCGTCGTCCAACAGCGCCCAGGGCCTGCAGCTGACGGAGGAGATCGGCGCGCTGGGTGCCGACGAGGTCGACGCCGACGCGCCCCCCGGCCGCTGACCGGCCCCCGGTCCCCCGCTCCCCACCTCCCATAACGACGAAGTGCACGTTGTGGTGGCTATTCCAACGGAATAACGACCACAACGTGCACTTCGGTGGACGGTGGACGGTGGACGCGTCGGCTTTAGCGCAGGTACTCGAGGAGTTCGGGGCTGCGGAGACGCTTGAGGCTCCGGGTCTCGAGCTGACGGACGCGCTCGCGCGTGATTCCGTACACCTCGCCGACCTCGTCCAGCGTCATCGGCTTCTGGCCGTCGAGGCCGAAGCGCATGCGCACCACCTTGGCGTCACGCGGCGGCAGCTCGCGAAGGCGGTCCTCCAGGTCGCGGTGGCGGAACTCGACCTCCACGGCCTCCGGCGGAGTCGGGAAGTCGTCGTCCTCGATCAGGTCGCCCAGCTCGGCACCCTCGTTCTCGCCCACCGGCACGGCGAGCGAGACGGTCTCCGAGTCGCTCATCTGCAGCTTGTGCACCTCGGCCGGGAGCAGGTTCGACGCCTCCGCCATCTCCTCCAGAGTGGGCGTGCGGCCCAGCTCGCCACCGAGGTCGCGGCGGATGCGGTCCAGCTTGTCGATCTTCTCGACGGTGTGGACCGGGATGCGGATGAGGCGCGCCGTGTCGGCGATGCCGCGCAGAATGGACTGACGGATCCACCACGTCGCGTAGGTGGAGAACTTGTTGCCGGTGCGGTAGTCGAACTTCTCGACGGCGCGCACCAGACCGAGGTTGCCCTCCTGGATGAGGTCCATGACGGGGAGGCCGCGGCCGGCGTAGCGCTTGGCGATGCTGACCACCAGGCGGAGGTTCGCCTCGATGAAGCGCTCGAACGCGCGCTTGCCGTCGTCGGCGAGGTACTGGAGTTCGCGCTTCTCGCGCGGGGTGAGTCCTGGACGGATGGCGAGGCGCTCGCCTGCGAGCACGCCCACCTCGATCCGCTTGGCGAGCATCACCTCTTCGTCGGCGGTCAACAGCCGGGTCCGGCCGATCGCGTTCAGATAGTCGCGTACCGGGTCGCTGGTCACTTCGAGAGTCGTCATCGTGTCATCCCATTCAGCCCATTGCTCGCGGGCAGCCATCGTTTGGTGCTCTCTGTTCGGGCGGCTTCGCCACCCTGTTTCGGGGTGTGAAGTCATTAGCAACGATAAGCAATGCACCCCTCCCGCCAACAAGGGGTTGACAGTTGCGCATTCAGTGAGCTAGGCATCGCCCACGCGCACAGTGGAGGGTTTGTCAAGGCTCTGCCGGGAGACGCACAGCCGCCCTAAAGTCATCCAGGTGAGTGCGCATACCTCCTCCTCAACGAAGGGTGCGGCGTCGCTGAAGACGATCCACACCACCATCCCCGCGCGGATGGACCGCCTCCCCTGGTCGAAGTTCCATTGGCTCGTGGTCATCGGCCTGGGCACCGTGTGGATCCTCGACGGTCTCGAAGTGACGATCGTCGGCGCAATCGGCAGCCGCCTGACGGAGCCGGACAGCGGCCTCGGCCTGACCACCGCCCAGGTCGGTCTCGCCGCCGCCATCTACGTCGCCGGAGCGTGCACGGGTGCGCTGGTGTTCGGCTACCTGACGGACCGCTTCGGCCGCAAGAAGCTGTTCATCCTGACCCTCGGGCTCTACCTGCTCGCGACGGTGCTGACGGCCTTCTCCTTCACGCCCTGGATGTTCTTCGTGTTCCGGTTCTTCACCGGCGCGGGAATCGGCGGCGAGTACGCGGCGATCAACTCGGCGATCGACGAGCTGATCCCTGCCCGCCGCCGCGGCGTGGTCGACCTGGCCATCAACGGGTCGTACTGGCTGGGGACCGCCTTCGGCGCGGTGCTGACCGTCTTCCTCCTCAACCCCGCCCTCTTCGCCCCCAACATCGGCTGGCGGATCGCGTTCGGCCTCGGCGCCGTGCTCGGCCTCGTCATCCTCCTGGTGCGCCGTAACGTTCCGGAGTCGCCGCGCTGGCTGTTCATCCACGGTCGCGACGAACAGGCCGACGAGCTCGTCGACACGATCGAGCACGACATCGAGGAGCAGACCCATCAGCGCCTCGAAACCGTCCCGGACGACAAGGGGATCACGATCCACCAGCGCCGGTCCACGGGCTTCGGTGAGATCGTGCGGACGGCCGTCACCCGGTACCCGAAGCGGTTCGTGCTCGGGCTGTCGCTGTTCATCGGCCAGGCCTTCCTTTACAACGCCGTGTTCTTCACGTACTCGCTGGTGCTGACGAAGCTGCTGCACGTGCCGGACGACATCGCGCCGTGGGCGCTCGTGCCGATCGCGGTCGGCAACTTCCTCGGCCCGCTGCTGCTCGGGCGGCTGTTCGACTCGGTCGGACGCCGCTTCATGATCACCCTGTCGTATGTGGGCAGCGGCGTGCTGCTCGTCGGCACGGCGATCATGTTCGACGCCGGGCTCCTCGACGCCTTCTGGCTGACGGCGTGCTGGATGGTCGTCTTCTTCTTCGCCTCGGCCGGCGCGAGCAGCGCCTACCTGACCGTCAGCGAGATCTTCCCCATGGAGACCCGCGCGATGTCGATCGCCTTCTTCTACGCGATCGGCACCGCGATCGGCGGCATCACCGGGCCGATCCTGTTCGGTCACCTGATCGAGGACGGCAGCCATGCGGTCGCCATCGGCTACTACATCGGTGCAGGCCTGATGATCGCCGCGGGCCTCGTGGAGCTGTTCCTCGGCATCGACGCGGAGAACCGATCCCTCGAGGACATCGCGGCCCCCCTCTCCTCAGAGACCCCCGCCCAGCGCCCTACCCCCTGACCGCAGCCCGCGAGCACAGGAAAACTGCGGCGAATCAGCTCGATTCGCCGCAGTTTTCCTGTGCTCGGGGGCTAGTCGCTGGAGAGGAGGTCGAGGAGGGCCGCCTCGGGGACGCGACCGGTCTCGATGACCTCGCCGTTGCGATAACGGTCGAAGATCCGCGGGTCGATGTAGCTGTTGCGCGCGATCGTCGGAGTGTTGCCGAGCGCCGCCGCGGCCTCGTTCACCGCGGCGCTCACCCGCTTCTTGCGCTGGGAGTCGGTCCCCGCGATGCCGAGCGCGGCGAGCGCCTCCGCCGCCACGATGGTGCCGTGCAACGTCCGGAAGTCCTTGGCGGTGAACTCCCCGCGGGTCTGCCTCCGGATGTACTCGTTGAGCGACGCCGGGCGGATGGTGTGCCAGGTGCTGTCCTTCCACGACAGCAGCCGGGACCGCTGGCCACGCAGCGCCTGGACCTGGCGCAGCAGCTCCGCGAGGTCGGTGTCGCTGATCGTGCTCGTCCACTTCTGCGCCGACTTCGCGGGGAACGTGAGCGTGATGTCGTCACCGTCGATGTCGGCGTGCCGGCAGAGCAGCGTGGTGAGCCCGCGGCTGCCGTTGGCGTGCAGGTACTCCTCGCTGCCGATCCGGACGCTGCCGAGGTCGATGATCCGGAAGGCCGCCCCGAGGATCCGGTCGCGGCCGAAGCCCTCCTCGCGCAGGTCCATGGTCACCTTGCGGCGCGCACTGGGCAGGGTCTCGGCGAGCTGGGCAGCGCGCTCGAACTTGATCCGGTCCTGGTTCAGTCTCCAGGAGTCGTGATAGCGGTACTGGCGCCGGCCCGCGCCGTCCGTCCCCACGGCCTGGATGTGCCCGCGCGCGTCCGGCGAGATCCACACGTCCTGCCACGCCGGCGGGAGGACCAGCGATCGGATGCGCTCGAGTTCGCGCTCGTCCACGATCCTGTTGCCCGCCTCATCCTCGTAGACCGGACCCGAATCGGTCATGGTCCGGTGATAGCCGGGGCCGGACGGGTTGCTGCGTTTCAGCCGCGTCACGCGGGCTTCTTCGCAGACTTCTTAGCCGGGGCCTTCTTCGCGGTCGCCTTCTCGGCGGTCTTCGCCGGGGACGACTTCGAGGAGGACGACTTCGACGGGGACGACGACTTCGACGCGGACGACTTCGACGCGGACGACTTCGACGACCTGCTCCGCTCGACGCTCCGCTGCAGCGCCTCCATCAGATCGATCACCTCGCCGCCGCCCTTCTTCTCCTCCTCTTCGCCGAACGTCGCCGCAGTGTCGACGCTCTCGCCCTGCTCGAGCTTCGCGTCGATCAGCTTGCGCAGTTCGTCCTGGTACTCGTCGCTGAACTTCTCGGGCTCGAAGTCGCCGGCGAAGCTCTCCATCAGGGCACTCGAGAGCTGCAGCTCGCGGTCCGAGATGCGCGGCACCTGATCGAGCGACGGGAAGTCGGCGGCCCGGATCTCGTCGTGCCAGAGCAGGGTCTGCAGCACGAGCACATTGCCACGGACGCGCAGGGCGGCCAGGCGGGTCTTCTGGCGGAGGGCGAACTCGACGATGGCCGTCCGCTCCTCGTCCTCCAGGGTCTTGCGCAGGAGGGCGTATGCCTTCAGCGACTTGGAGTCGGGCTCCAGGTAGTAGCTGCGGTCGAACATCAGCGGGTCGAGCTGGTCGTTGGGCACGAACTCCACCACGTCGATCTCACGGCTGCGCTCCGACGGCAGCGACGCGAGGTCCTCCGGGGTCAGGATGACCGTGCGCTCCCCGTCGTCGTACGCCTTCGCGATGTGCTCGTACGGGATCACCTTGCCGTCGATCTCGCAGCGTCGCTGATAGCGGATGCGCCCGCCGTCCTCGTCGTGCACCTGGTGCAGGGAGACGTCGTGATCCTCGGTCGCGCTGTACACCTTCACCGGAACATTCACGAGTCCGAAGGTGATTGCGCCCGTCCAAATGGCCCTCATGTGCCCATCGTGTCCGGGAGTCAGCGCATTTTCAAGCAGTGATCAGGGAATGCACCGGGAGGGCCGCTCGGGCGTACGGTGTGCCTATGGCCGCCCAGGACACCGAGGTCGTCGACATCGACGGCCACCGCCTCAAGCTGACCAACCTCGACAAGGTGATGTACCCCGCGACCGGGACCACGAAAGCCGACATCTTCGGCTACTACAACGCGGTCGCCGCTGCGATGATCCCGCACGTCCGCGACCGGATCGCCACCCGCAAGCGCTGGGTGCACGGAGTCGGGACCCCGGACGAGCCCGCCCAGGTGTTCTTCCAGAAGGGCCTCGACCCCGCATCCACGCCCGACTGGGTCCGCCAGGCATCCATCGAGCACTCGTCCGGCGCCAAGAGCTACCCGCTCGTGAACGACCGGGCCACCCTGATCTGGCTGGCGCAGATCGCCTCGCTGGAGATCCACGTGCCGCAGTGGAGGGTCGGCCCCGACGGCGAGCGGCGCAACCCCGACCGGCTGGTCCTCGACCTGGACCCGGGGGACGGTGTCACGCTGGCGGACTGCGCCGAGGTGGCGCGGCTGGCACGCGCCATCCTGAGCGACATGGGGCTGGATCCGCTCCCCGTCACCTCGGGCTCGAAGGGCATCCACCTCTATGCGGCGCTCGACGGCTCGCAGACCAGCGAGCGGATCTCCGAGGTCGCCCACGAACTGGCCCGCGTGCTGGAGGCCGACCATCCGGACCTCGTCGTCAGCGACATGAAGAAGTCGCTGCGCTCGGGCAAGGTGCTGGTCGACTGGAGCCAGAACAACGGCTCGAAGACGACCATCGCGCCGTACTCGCTGCGGGGACGGTTCGAGCCGACGGTCGCCGCGCCGCGCACGTGGGAGGAGCTCGACTCCCCCGACCTGCGGCACCTCGATTACCAGGAGGTGGTGGAGCGGCTGAAGCGAGAAGGCGACCCGCTCGCCTCACTGTCCGGTGGGAAGGGCGCTCACGCGTCAGAGCCCCCGACGGAACCGGACCGGCTGTCGACCTACCGATCGATGCGCGACCCGGACAAGACGCCGGAGCCGGTGCCCGCGGACCGGCCGGACCCGGGCGAAGGTCGCTCGTTCGTCATCCAGGAGCATCACGCCCGCCGGCTGCACTGGGACTTCCGGCTGGAGCACGACGGCGTGCTGGTCAGCTGGGCGCTGCCGAAGGGCACTCCGGTCGACGCGAAGCAGAACCACCTGGCCGTGCACACCGAGGACCACCCGCTCGAATACGGCGGTTTTGCGGGCGACATCCCGCACGGCGAGTACGGCGCCGGTCACGTCGACATCTGGGACCACGGCGACTACGAGCTGGAGAAATGGCGCGACGACGAAGTGATCGCGACGCTGCACGGCCAGCCCGACGGCGGCCTCGGCGGTGTGCCGCAGAAGTTCGCGCTCATCCGGACGGCGCGAGGCGGCGATGAGAAGAACTGGCTGATCCACCGGATGAAGCTGGAGCAGGAGGAGAAGCCGGAGGAGAAGGGTGGCATCGGCGAGGACGCCGCAGCGCCCGCGTCGCGCACGCCGGGGCCGCCGATCACCGACCCTCCCGTCTCCCCCATGCTCGCCACGCTCGGCTCGCAGGCCGAGATCACGGACGAGGACGAGTGGGCCTTCGAGATGAAGTGGGACGGGATCCGCGCGGTCGCCGAAGTGCGCGGCGGACGGCTCCGGCTCACCACCCGCAACGGGAACGACGTCACCGTCACCTATCCGGACCTCGCCGGACTGGTCGATCTCGCGGACGGGCACGACCTCGTCCTCGACGGGGAGATCGTCACCCTCAACCCGCACGGCCGCCCCGACTTCGGGCTGCTGCAGACCCGGATGGGGCTGACGCGCCCGGGCGACGTGCAGGCCGCGCTGAAGCGCGCACCCGCGCACTACATGGTGTTCGACGTGCTCGAGATCGACGGGACGAAGCACACGCGCGACCCCTACGACGAGAGGCGGGAGCTGCTCCTCGACGTCCTGCGGCCCGGGAAGAATGACCCCGTGCAGGTACCGCCCGCGTTCGACGGCGACCTGGAGCACGCGGTCGCGTCGAGCAAGGAGCTCGGTCTCGAGGGCGTGATGGCGAAGCGGCGGGACAGCACCTACGCGACCGGGCGACGGTCGCGATCCTGGATCAAGATCAAGCACCACCTCACCCAGGAGGTCGTGATCGGCGGCTGGACGCCCGGGAACGGCCGCCGCGCCGACACGATCGGGGCGCTGCTGCTCGGCATCCCGGACGGCGACACGCTCCGCTACGTCGGCAAGGTGGGCACCGGATTCAGCGACCGTGCCCTGGACGACCTGACCGCGAAACTCGCGAAGCTCGAGCGGAAGACGAGCACGATGGAGGGCGTCCCGTCGGCGGATGCGCGCGGCGCGCACTGGGTGCGTCCCGACCTCGTCGGCGAGGTCGAGTTCGCCGAGTGGACGGGACCCGGCCGCCTGCGGCAGCCCTCCTGGCGCGGCCTCCGTCCCGACAAGTCCCCCTCCGAGGTCGTCCGCGAGTCCTGACCGCGCTGCTCTCCCCTCTCCCCTCTCCCCTCTCCCCGCGCCCCGCTCGGTCGAGGTGCACGTTGTGGTCGCTATTTCCGCGAAATAGCGACCACAACGTGCACTTCGGCGGGGGGCGGGAGGGGAGGAGGGGGGAGGTAAGAGGCCGGTCAGGGGGTGGGGGTGAGGGCGTCGTAGCGGCGGAAGGAGCCCTGGACGCGCGCGATCGTGGCGACGAGCACCACGATGAGGAGGCCGCCGAGCAGCGGCGGGAACCACAGCGCTCCGGTGAGAGCCAGCACGCCGATGTACAGGTCGCCGAGGCGCGGACCGCCGGTCACCACGACGGTGA
Source organism: Leifsonia sp. T36S-04 (assembly GCF_042465655.1). Taxonomy (GTDB): domain Bacteria; phylum Actinomycetota; class Actinomycetes; order Actinomycetales; family Microbacteriaceae; genus Leifsonia. The sequence goes on along the minus strand of NZ_CP146286.1, from coordinate 1,088,771 downwards.
AGACGCCCTGCAACCGGCCGCGCATCACATCCGGTGCCGACGCCTGCAGGATCGTCATGCGGAAGATCGAGCTGACGTTGTCGGCGGCGCCGGAGGCTGCGAGCATCACGGTCGCAACGAGCAGGGCGGGCAGGTTCGCCTGCGCAAGCGACGCGCCGCCGCCGGCCGTCCCGCTGAACGCCACGACCGCGAGCACGATGCCGAAGCCCAGGATGCTGGCGCCGTAGACGATGATCGCCCGCTCGACAGCCCGCCCCTGCCAGCGCACACTGCCGAGGCGCCCGGAGAACACACTGGACGCGAGCGTGCCGACGGCGCCCGCCGCGGTCAGGATGCCGACGGTGAGGGGCCCGCCGCCGATGAGCAGCGCCCCGACCGCCGGGAACAGCGCGCGCGGCTGGCCGAAGGTCATCGCGATGACGTCGAGCACGAAGGTCATGCTCAGATTCGGGGCCGTCCGCAAGAAGCGCAGACCCTCCAGGACGGAGGCGAGCCCGGCCCCGGTGCGCTCCCCCTCCGGGACGATGGACGGGAGCGTGAAGATGCCGAGGAACGCGGCGGTGAAGAGGACCGCATCCACCGTGTAGGTCCACGGGATGCCGACGGTCGCGACCAGCAGGCCGGCCAGGGCCGGACCGACCGTGACCATGACGCCCATGCTGATGCCGCCCAGGGCGCTCGCGGCGGGCAGCAGCCGCACCGGCAGCAGGCGCGGGGTGATCGCCTGACGGGTCGCGCCGATCATCACGCCCGCGACGGCGTTGATCGTCGTGATGACGTAGAGCGGCCAGACGACCGGGATGTGCATCCAGGCGAGCAGGGCGAGTGCCGCGGTGGACATCCACGCGACGATCGCGGTGACGAGGGCGACCTTCCGCCGGTCGAACGCGTCGGCGAGCACCCCGCCGTACAGCCCGAAGACGATCATGGGCACCAGGGCGAACAGGGCCACGAGGGCGACGGCGAGCGTCGAGTGGGTGAGGTCGAAGATGTGCAGGCCCACCGCGACGATGGTCATCTGCGAACCGATGCCGGAGATCGCGCCACCCAGCCACAGGCGGGCGAACGCGGGAGACTCGCGGAGCGGCGACAGGTCGACGAAGTGCCGGCGCCCCGGTCGGGCGCGCGCCGCCTCGGTCGCGGGGGCACCCGCCTCCAGCGGTGCCGTAGGGTCGGCGGAGATGACGGGGTCGACGGGTGCCGGCGCGCGGTCGGCCGGGTCCCCGCTCAGAAGCGCGGCTGCTTGCTGAGGCGGACCGCGGCGGTGGAGTACACCACGCCCGCCAGCATGATAACGACGGTGATCGCCTGGAACAGAACCTGGAAGAACGGGGCGAACGGCGTCACCGACACCCAGAGCCAGAGGATGGCGCCGATCAGCGTGATCACATAGCTGAAGGTGCGACGCGCGTAGAGCGCATTGAGCGAGACGACCGTGCCCGCCACCGTCACCTGGAACAGCGGCAGGAAGGAGTCGGCATTGCCCGTCCAGGTCGCGACCAGGCTCACGATGCCGATGACCAGCGACACCAGCACCACGAGAGTGGCGATGAGGTTGCCGAGCGCGCTCGGGAGGGTGGTGCTCAGGCTGCGGACGAGCGTGCCGTGCTCGTCGCTGCCGACGGCGTCGCGGTCCTGCTCGATGGGATGGGAGATGACGTGCGTGCTCACGTCGTCGATCCTACCGCCCGGAGGCCCGCTCCGCTGGCGGTCATGCAGGTGCGGATTCATCCACATTCGGCGGTTCTCCACAGATGTTTCCGGGCTCCCGGGCGACCGGACGCAGTCGGCGTAAATTGACGGCATGGCCTCATCCCGACACCACGACCGCTCCCGCATCCCCCTCCCGGCCCGGATCAAACGCGCCGACTCCCGGGTCGCCGCCCGCATCAACGCGCGCACCACCGGCGCGGTGTCCGACGGCTTCTGGCGCGGCCTGACCCGCCTCGCCAATCACGGCAAGCTGTGGTTCGCGGCGGCCGCGGTGCTCGTGGCACTCGGGCGACCGCGCGCGGCGATCCGCGGACTCGCGTCACTGGGGCTGGCCAGCCTGATAGCCAACCTGATCGGCAAGCGGCTGGTGGGCGGTGAGCGGCCCGCACTGACCTCCATCCCGCTCGCCCGGCGACTGCAGCGCTCCCCCACCTCGCCGTCGTTCCCATCCGGTCACACGGCGAGTGCGGCCGCCTTCGCGACCGGCGTCGCGCTCGAGTGGCCGGCGGCGGGCGCCGCGCTCGCACCGGTCGCCGCGGGCGTCGGCTACTCCCGTCTGCACACGGGGGCGCACTGGCTGTCGGATGTGGTCGGTGGGGCAGCGATCGGGGCGGGCGCCGCGGTCGCGCTGAAGGCAATCGCACCGGCTGTGAAGCCGGTGGTGCGATCGGATCCGCCGACCGCGCAGACGATCGACCTGCCCGCCACCGATACGGGAGCGGGAGTGTTCGTCATCGTCAACCCGGGCTCGGGACGGGGGCTCGGTCGGCCCGAAGCGGGCCCGCTGCTCCGGGAACGCCTGCCGCACGCGCGCATCCACGAACTCCAGGAGGGCGACGACATCGCGGAGCTCGTGGGGCGCGAGCTCGCCTCGGACTCGGCACCGGTGGTCCTGGGCGCCTACGGCGGGGACGGCACGGTCGCGGCCGTCGCACAGCAGGCACGGAAGGCCGGCCTGCCGCTGCTGGCGTTCCCGGGAGGCACGTTCAACCACTTCGCAAAAGCCGCCCTTCTCGACTCCGTCGACGTGACGCTCGCGGCTCTGGCCTCCGGCAGCGGCCGCGAGATCGACGTGGCCGACCTCGCGTTCGCCGACGGCACCGAGCTCACAGTGCTCAACACGGCCTCGGTGGGGCTGTACCCGTCCTTCGTCGAAGAGCGCGAGAAGCACGAGAAGCGACTGGGCAAGCCGGTGGCCGCGCTCATCGCGGCCATCCGCGTGGTGCGACGCGGGAGCCCGCTGCAGGTCGAGATCGATGGCGAGCGGCGGCACGTATGGTCGGTGTTCATCGGCGTCGACCGCTACTACCCGGTCGCGGTGGCGCCGATCGAACGCCGCAGGCTCGACGACGGGCTGCTGGATGTGCGCATCCTCTTCGCCGACGGTCAGCCGAAGACCCGCGGCGCGGTCGCGCTGGCCTTCGGCGGACGGACGGACGCGCTGGTCGCGCGGCTCCCGTTCCTCCAGGGGCCGCCTGCACTGGAGGCGCGGACGGTGGAACAGATCACGGTGTCGGCCGTCAGCGACGATCCCGGCTACGCGCACGACGGAGAGGCCTCGACGGAGACACCGGGAGAGCCGCGCGAGCTGACGATCCGCGTGAGACCGGCGGCGCTGCGGGTGTACTCGCCCCGGGCCTGAGGCGGCGCTCCCCCCGGGCCTGAGGCGGCGCTCGCTCACGCGACCGCGGGCACCCGCTCCGGAAGAGGGACTGGCGCTGCGGGGCCGACGTACCGCGACGACGGCCGGAGGATCTTGCCGTCGGCCGCCTGTTCCAGGATGTGCGCCGTCCATCCCACCACCCGCGCTGCAGCGAATGTGGGGGTGAACATCGCGCGCGGAATCCCGCACAGCTCCATGACGATCCCGGCGTAGTACTCGACATTGGTGTGCAGTTCGCGCCCGGGCTTCAGTTCGGCGAGCAGCTCCTGCACCCGCCGTTCCACCTGCACGGCGAAGTCGACTCGGGGTCCGCCGAAGCCCCGCGCGAAGTCGCGGAGCATCCGTGACCTCGGATCCTCCGTCCGGTACACGGCGTGCCCGAACCCCATCACGCGGCCTCCCTCGGCGAGCGTGCGCCGCACCCACTCGTCGGTGCGGTCCGGTGTGCCGATCTCGTCGAGGGTGTCGAGTGCTCGGCTGGGTGCTCCGCCGTGGAGCGGCCCCGAGAGCGCGCCGAGCGCGCCGCCGACCGCGGAGGACAGATCCGCCCCGGTCGACGCGATCACCCGGGCAGCGAACGTCGAGGCGTTGAAGCCGTGGTCGATCGCCGCGGTCATGTAGGCGCTGAGCGCGCGTTCCTCCTGTGCGCTCGGGATCCGACCCGTCACCTGGTACAGGTAACCGGCGACGTGACCCAGGTCGTCGCGGGGCGGGAGCGGCTCGCGGCCCTCCGAGAGCGCGTGGAGGTGCGCGAGCAGCACCGGCGTGATGGAGGCCGTGCGGATGGCGTCGCTCATCCGCTCGTCGGCGGTCTCGTCGTACAGCGGGCGGATGCCGTCGGCGGCCGCCACGGCGGCGAGCGCCATCCGCAGCCCGGCGAGCGCGTCGCCACGTGCCGTCAGCCCGGCGATTCCGGGCAGCAGCGAGCGGACCTCCTCCGGAATGCTGCGCGCGGAGGCGATGCGTGCGCGGAACGCGTCGAGCTCGACCACAGTCGGCAGCGTGCCGAAGAGCAGCAGGTGCCACGCCTCCTCGAACGTCCGCTCCCGCGCCAGGTCGACCGCCGAGTACTCGCGGTAGTGGTAGAAGCCCTCGTGCCCGCGCACGTCGCTCAACTCGGTCCGGGCGGCCACGACGTTCGTCAGGCCGCGCGGGACGTCGATGAGGGTGTCGTCCATCCTGTCCATACCGGTAGTGTGAACTGGATACAAACCGTCGTCAACGTTGATCGGATCAACATGGATGCCCTCCCCCGCCTCACCGCCGAGCAGACGGCCGAGCGCCTCGGAGTCAAGCTCGAGACGCTCTACGCGTACGTCGCGCGCGGGCGTCTCGACCGTGAGCGGACGGCGGACGGCTCGACCTTCGACCCGCTCGACGTGGAGCGGTTCGCGGCGACCCGGCGACGCCGGCCGTCGGGAGGTCCCGGCCCTTCTGAGGGACGCCCGCTCATGGTGATCGAGACCCGGTTCGCCCTGATCGACGACGGCGAGCTGTCGTATCGCGGCCGCCCGGTCGAGGAACTGGTCGCGGAACCGTTCGAGACGGTCGCGCGCTGGGCGCTCACCGGCGAGTGGGATCCGGCCGCTCGCTTCACTCCCGGCGCCGGGCTCGCCGAGGCGCGCGCCGCGACCGCAGCGCTGCCCGCCGCTGCCGGCGACCGCGACCGTCAGCTGGTCGCCGTGACGGCCCTGGCCGCGGCCGACCCGCTGCGCGCGTCACTCGACCCGGCGGTGGTCGCGTCCGCAGCCGAACGGCTGGTCGCCGGGATGGTGGAGGTCTTGCCCGGGCACACGGCGAACGCCGTCGCGTCCCGGGCTGAGGGCACCGCCGAATCGCTTTCCCGCCGCCTCCTCGGGAGGCTGCGGGACTCGGGCACCGACGGCACGCTCGCCGACGACGCGACCCTCCTCAACGCCGCCCTCGTCCTGCTGCTCGACCACGACATGGCCGTATCCACCCTTGCGGCCCGCGCGGCCGCCTCCGCCCGGGCCACGCCCTACGGCGTCGTGATCGCCGGCCTGGGGGCGCTGGATTCGTCCCTCCACGGCAACGCCAGCCGTGCGGCCCACCGCCTGCTGGAGCGGGTCGCCGGCGGCACCGACCCCGCGCGGGCCATCGCCGACGCGGTGGTCACGACGCACGGCCCCGTGCCGGGCTTCGGCCAGCCTCTCTACCCCGACGGCGACCCGCGGGCGCGCATCCTGCTCGGGATGCTGTCCGCCGCCGACCCTCGCCACGCTCGCACGACCGCCGCGGTGGATGCGGTCGCGCGCGTGATGCGCGAGCGAACGGGCGCGCATCCCAACGTCGACCTCGCGCTGGGCGCCGTCACGCTGGCACTGGGGATGCGCGACGACGCCGGCGAGGTGGTCTTCGCGACCGCTCGCGCGATCGGCTGGATGGTGCACGCCCTCGACGAGTACACGCAGCCGCCGCTCCGGCTGCGCCCGGTCGGCCGCTACGTCGGCCCGTGACGCCCGCCGGAGCGAACGAGGGGACGCAACACGCCGTTATGCGGGAGCCGTAACGGCGTGTTGCGTCCCCTCGTCGCCGCTAGCGCCGCAGCGCCTTGCGCGCCAGCCAGTTGCCGAGGAACTGCGCGGCCTGCACCAGCACCACGATGGTGATCACCGCGACCCACGTGACGGCCCAGTTGTATCGCTGGTAGCCGTACGAGATGGCGAAGTCGCCGAGACCGCCGCCGCCGATGCTGCCCGCGATCGCCGAGAGGTCCACGATCGCCACGAAGATGAACGTGTAGCCCAGGATCAGCGGCCCGAGCGCCTCCGGGATGAGGAGCGTCGTGATGATCCGCCACGGGCTCGAACCCATCGCGCGCGCCGCCTCGATGACCCCCGGTTCGATGGTGACGAGGTTCTGCTCCACGATCCGCGAGATGCCGAACGTCGCTGCGATCGTCATCGGGAAGATGGCCGCCGGCGTGCCGAGGAAGGTGCCGAGCACGAGCTGGGTCAGCGGTGCGATCGCCGTCATGAAGATGATGAACGGGATGGGCCGGATGAAGTTCACCACCACGTTCAGGACGGTGAAAAGGACGCGGTTCTCCAGCAGGCCGCCCCGACGCGTCGTGTACAGCAGCACGCCGAGCGCGAGGCCCAGGACACCACCGAGCACGAGGGTCGCCACGACCATCCACAGCGTCTGGCCGATGGACTCGAGGTACACCGGCCACAGGGTCGTCCAGTCGGTCATTCGGCCACCTCCTCGACCTCGGTGACGGCGCGGAGTTCGGCGATGAGCGCATCCACATCCGCCGGTTCGCCGAGCAGCTCGAGCGTGAGGCTGCCGAACGACCGCCCCTGCAGAGCGGAGATGCCGCCGTAGACGATCTCGAACCGGACGTTGTGGCGACCGACCGCATCCGAGAGCACCGAGCCGAGCCGGCCGTCGTCGTGGATGCGCGCGGACAGGATCCGGCCCGAGTGCTTGCCGCGGAGCCGCTCGATGTCGGCCTCACCCGGCTGGTTGCGCAGGACCGTCCCCACGAAACGCTGTGCGGTCGAGGTCTGTGGATCGGAGAACACCTCGAAGACGCTGCCCGACTCGATCACGCGACCGGCATCCAGCACCGCGACGCGGTCCGCGATCGAACGGACCACCTCCATCTCGTGCGTGATGACGACGATCGTGACGCCGAGCTCCCGATTCACCCGCTTCAGCAGTGCCAGGACGTCGGAGGTGGTCTCCGGGTCGAGCGCGCTGGTCGCCTCGTCGGCAAGCAGGATGTCCGGGTTGGTGGCCAGGGCCCGGGCGATGCCCACGCGCTGTTTCTGACCGCCCGAGAGCTGGTCGGGGTAGCTCCACGCCTTCTCCGTGAGCCCGACGAATGCCAGGAGTTCCGCGACGCGCGCCTTGCGCTTGTCAGCCGGCCACCCGGCAACCTTGAGCGGGTAGGCGACGTTTCCGAACACCGTCCGCGAACGGAACAGGTTGAACTGCTGGAAGATCATGCCGATCCCCGCCCGAACGCGCCGGAGCTCGCGCTCCTTCATCGAGGTGAGGTCGCGTCCATGTACGATCACCGAGCCGGCGCTGGGATGCTCGAGCGCGTTGATCAGCCGCACCAGCGTGCTCTTGCCCGCTCCCGAGTACCCGATGATCCCGAAGATCTCGCCGCGTCCGATGGAGAGGTCCAGCCGGTCGACGGCGGGAACCGCGGCGTCACCCGAGCCGAAGCTCTTGGTGACGCCGCGGAACTCGATGATCGGTGCCGCGCTGCCGCTTTCGGGCACTACTGGGCCGCCTGGATGGTCTTCTTCAGGCCGTCGAGGATGCCCGTCAGATCCGATCCCGAACGGTCGACGATCACAGCCGTGTTCTTGGACTCGGCGAGAACCGCGTCGGTGACCGCCTTGGTGTGGTACAGCTTCGCGACCTTCAGGTAGGTCTTGTTGTCCTTGTCTTTCTCTCGGGCAACGAAGGCGTTGATGTACGGCTCGGCGGTCGCGGACTTCGGGTCGTCCTGGAACAGCGCGGACTTCGGGTCGATACCCGCGGTGAGCGCGTAGTTGTTGTTCACGATGGCTCCGTCCGCCGAGCTGAGCGCCGGGGCGGTCTGGGCCGCATCCACCGGGATGACGGTGACCTTGGATGCCGAGGCGTCGATGTCGGCCGGCGTCGCGAGGGTGCTGCCGCCATTCTTCAGCTTGAGCAGTCCGGCCTTCTGCAGCACGAGCAGCGCGCGCGCCTGGTTGGTCGGGTCGTTCGGGATGGCGATGGTGCCGCCCTGCGGGATGTCGGCGATGTCCTTGTACTTGGTCGAGTACAGCGGGAGCGGCACGACGAGGGTTGCACCGATCGGGACCAGGTTCTGCTTCGCCTGCACGTCGTAGTTGGCGAGGAACTGCAGGTGCTGGAACAGGTTCAGGTCGAGCTGTCCGTCGGCGAGCGCCGGGTTCGCCTGCGTGTAGTCGCGGAAGTTGACGGTCTGGATGGTGATCCCCTCCTTGGCCGCCTCCTTCTTCAGCACGGTCCAGTACGGGGAGGACGCCTCGGTGGTTCCGATCTTCACCGTGACGCTCTTCGCGGTCGCCGCGCTCGACCCGGTGAGGTTGACCACGACGAGCACAACGGCGACGATCACGGCGACGACGGCGATACCGATGCCGACGAACCAGCCGGTCCGGGAGCGCTTCGGCTTTTCCGGCAGCGCGGGGGTGGATGGGGTGGCATCGGACATGGCTGTGCCTCTCTTGTGAAGGGGAGTGTGGGTGCCGGCGGACGGTTGGCGGCCCTTCGAGCCTCCCGTGACACCCCTGAACGGTCAAAACGTCTTGCGAAATGTGACGCTCGCGGCCCGCACCTGACGTTCATCCGGGAGCTCTTACCGTCGCCGGGCCCCGCGCGTAGTGTGAGGTCAGTCAGCGTGCCCACGAACGAACGGGAGACGGCATGAGCGACATCAACGACGACGACATCACGACGGACACGACCGGAGGCGGCGAAGGCCCCGCGGACGGCGGCGCGAACGCCGGCGGCCACGACGGCGGCGCGGACGGGTCGGCGGGCGGCGGATCGGGCGAGGGCCCGGCCGACGGCGGCGCGAACCCGGGCGGTCACGACGGCGGAGCCGACGGCGGCGCCGGCGAAGGCCCGGCCGACGGCGGCGCCTCGTCCGGCGGTCACGACGGCGGAGCCGACGGGTCCGCTTGATGACGACCGACGAGCGCGGGCCGGGCGACCGGCCCGCGCTTTCGCGTTGCGTGCCGATCGACCGCGAGCGATTCGCTGGCGAGTTCTGGGGCCGGCGGCCGCTGTTCACGCGGGCGGCGGACTCGGGTGCCGACTTCTCGGACCTGTTCAGCCTGGACGCAGTGGATGAGCTGGTCTCGTCGCGCGCTCTGCGGACGCCGTTCGTGCGCATGGCGAAGGAGGGAACGGTTCTCCCGGCGTCGCGCTTCACGGGACCCGGTGGCTTCGGCGCGGAGGTGAGCGACCAGCTGGATTCCGCGAAGGTGCTCGCCGAGTTCGCGAACGGCGCCACCCTGGTGCTCCAGGGCCTGCACCGCACCTGGCCGGCGGTCGCCGAATTCTCCCGGCGACTGGCCGCTGAGCTGGGGCACCCGGCGCAGGTCAACGCGTACATCACTCCCGCATCGTCCCGGGGTTTCGATCCGCACTACGACGTCCACGACGTCTTCGTGCTGCAGATCGCCGGCGAGAAGCACTGGCGCATCCACGAGCCCGTCCACGTCGACCCGCTGCGCGACCAGCCGTGGACCGATCACCGTGAGGCCGTAGCGGCGCGCGCCCAGGAGGAGCCCGCGATCGACGAGACCTTCCGGCCCGGCGACGCCCTATACCTGCCGCGCGGCTGGATCCACTCGGCGGAGGCGTTGGGCGGGGTGTCCGTGCACCTGACCATCGGGGTCGCCGCGTACACGCGGGAGGACGTCGTGCGCGAGGCCGTCGCGCGGGCGGCGGATGTCGCCGAACTCCGCGCATCCCTCCCGCTGGGATTCGACCCGGCGGACTCGGATGCGGTCGCGCCCGTAGTGGAGCAGACGATCGGTGCGCTGATCGACGCGCTGGCCGATCCCGCCGCCCGGTCGGCCGTCGCGGACGCGGTCGCGGACCAGCTGCTTCGGCGGCAGCGTTCGGACTCCCCGCCCGCTCCGGTGCGACCGTTGGCGACCATCGCCGCCGCGGATGCCGTGAACGCAGACACCGTCGTCGTGGCTCGGCCGCAGCTGCGGCCGGACGTCACCGTCGAGGTCGAGACGGTCACCGTGCGACTCCCCGCCAAGGCGGTCGCGCTTCCGGTCGCCGCCCGCGCGGCGGTCGACCGGCTCCTGGAGGGACGGCCGGTCGCCGTCGGCGAGCTGCCGCTCGACGAACGGTCGGCCGTCGTCGTGGTGCGTCGGTTGCTGCGCGAGGGAATCGTGATCGAGCCTGCGCCCCGAGTCGGCGGCTCGCCAGACGACGACGGGATCGACGACGACGGGATCGACGACGACGATCCGAGCGGCGTCTCGCCGGACGGCGAACGCAGTGCAACCGCCGACTTCGGCACCGCGACAGCAACGTGACGGCGACGGCCCCGACCGCGTGGCTGCCCTGCAGCGACAGGGCACTCGAGCGCGGCGACCCGTTGCCGGGGACGGCCGGCTTCGGCGAACGCTGGTTGCTCGTCGAGATCGAGAGCGGATGGGGACGACACGCGTTCTTCGATTCCGCCCTCGATCCGGCACTGGGCGCGCGGATCGTCGCGCGGGCGGAGGCGGCGGGCCTCCGTCCTCTGGCGATCCGGCGGACCCGGTTGCGTGCTCCGCTTCGGCGCGACCAGACGTCGTGGCGGTGGGCGCTCGTGGACTCCCGGCCCGGAACGGAGAGCATCCGCTGGGGCCGCGTCGACGACCCCGTAGAGCTGTTGACGCTGCCTCTCGATGGATCCGTCGGGGAACCGAGCGAGGCGCCCGTGTACGCGGTGTGCACGCATGCCCGGCACGACCAGTGCTGCGCCGTCCGCGGGCGGCCCGTCGTGGAAGCGCTGGCGGCGGCGCATCCCGAACTCACCTGGGAGTGCTCCCACCTCGGCGGCGACCGCTTCGCAGCGACGATGGTCGTCTTCCCGCACGGACTCCTGTACGGACGCGTTCGTGCGGACGAGGCCGCCACCATCGTCAAACGCCACGCGGAGGGCCGAGTGGTCCCGGAACTGCTGCGGGGTCGTACCGCTCTGACCACGGTTGCACAGGCGGCCGAGGCGTTCGCCCGTGCCGAGACGGGCGACGACCGGATCGACGCGTTCCGCGTCGTGACCGAGCACGCACACCCACACGGCTGGACCGTCGCGCTGGCGAACGGCGCCGACCGGCTGACGGTCGAGGTCGGCGAGCGGCTCTCCGACGCCATGCTGAGCACCTGTGCCGCCGTCGTCGCCCACCCGGTGCGGGAGTTCGTCCCCGTGTCGGTGGCGCTCGGCTGACCCCAGGGCGGTCGCCCGCCGCGCCCAAGCGCCCTGTGGCGCTAGCCCGCGGCGCCCAGGCGCTGTGGCGATCAGGCGCCTCGGGTCGGTCAGGCGCTCTGCGGCGCGGGCGCGTTCTGCAGGATGCGCACCATGTTCCCCGACGGATCGCGGAACGCGCAGTCCCGCGGACCCCACGGCTGGTCGATCGGCTCCTGGAGCACCTCGGCGCCGGACGCCCGGACGCGCTCGAACGCCGCATCGAGATCGTCAGTGCGGAAGACGATCGGGCTCATGGAGCCCTTCACGACGAGCTCTTGAAGCGCGTCACCGTCGGCGCGCGAGCGGCCGGCGTGCGGATCGCTCAGGACGACCGCGGCGTTCTGGTCGCCGGCCACGCCGAGGGTGACCCAGCGGTGGTCGCCCGACGTGACGTCTTGGAGGACGTCGAGCCCGAGGGCGTCGCGATAGAAGGCGAGCGACTCTTCCGGGTCGAGGACGGTGATCTGCGAGTACTGGAGTGAAACGGTCATAGGTCGACTCTAGGAACGCGGGCCGACCCGCGCTTCTCCGAAACTGCTTTCAGTGGAGAAGACGGCGAACCACGCCACTGTGCACACGCTCCCCGTGGTCAGCCGCGGGAGCGGACCGGTCGCGTGCGCTGCTTGGCGATGCAGTCGGGCATGGCGCGCACGGCAGCATGCTCGCGCGCCCGGTACTCGGACGGGGTCATGCCGACGACCTCGGTGAATTTGGTGCTGAAGGATCCGAGGGAGGTACAGCCCACGGTCATGCACGCGTCAGTGACGCTCATCCCGCCACGCAGGAGCGCCATGGCCCGTTCGATGCGCCGGGTCATGAGATAGCTGTACGGAGTCTCCCCGTACGCAGCGCGGAAGCGGCGCGAGAAGTGCGCAGGCGACATGTACGCTCGAGCGGCCATGGTCGGGACGTCGAGCGGCTTCGCGTAGTCGCGGTCGATCAGATCGCGGGCACGGCGCAACTGCGCCAGTGCCTGCAGCTCCTCCGGTGACACGGGTCGAGCGTAACACCGGAGGCTCCGGCGCTCACCCCACCGGCACCGCGGCCGTCTCTCCCACGCCTTCGACGAGCCGAATGAAAGCGCTCAGCTCCCCCACACCGGCGGGAGTCGTCGGAAGGAACTCCGTCAGCTCCGGCGAGTGCACGAGATAGGCCGCCCATTTGGCGCGGGAGATGGCAACGTTGAGCCGGTTCTTCATCAGCAGGAACGACATGCCGCGTGGGACGTCGACCGCCGACGAGGCCGCGAGGCTCACGATGGCGATGGCCGCCTCCTGGCCCTGGAACTTGTCGACGGTCCCGACCCGGACATCGCGGTAACCGGCCGCGTCGAGCAGCGCTCGGACCTCGGCGAGCTGAGCGTTGTACGGCGTGACGACGATGATGTCGTCCTCGCCGAGCGGCTCGTCGTCGCGGCCCGCGGCGGGATCGCTCCAGGACCGCCCGATGAGGTCGCGCACCAGATCGACGACGATCTCGGCTTCTTCGGGCGCCGCGGTGGAATTGCCGATGTGCAGCACGGGAATCGGATGCACGCCCGGAACGACGCCGCGCAGCTCGCGCTCCGACGCGTCCGGATGCGCCCGGAGCTTGCCCTCGTACGACAGCCGCGACACCGCCGACGCGAGGGCGGGATGCATCCGCCGCGTCTCGGCGAGGAAGTAACCGAGCTCGGGCGGCAGCACATCGTGTCCGTCGCTCACCCAGCCGAGAGCGGACCCGTCGACCGGCTCGGGATGCCGTCCCTGACTCACCTGCGGCAATTGCTGCGGGTCGCCCAGCAGCAGCAGGTTCTTCGCCGCGACGCCGACAGCGACCGTGGACGCCAGCGAGAACTGGCCGGCCTCGTCGACGACGAGGAGATCGAGGCTGCCGCGGGGCACGCGCGCCGGGTTGGCGAAGTCCCACGCCGTGCCGCCCACGACGAAGCCGTGCTCCTCGTTCACTCCGGCGAATTCGAGATGACCGTTGGCCGGGAGCGCGGTGAAGAGGTGCTGCTGTTCACTAGCGGAGACGGCGTCCGCGCTTCCGCCGGGCGCCTTGCCGACGCGGTCGGGATCGAGCCCGGCGCCGACGACCCGATCGAGCAGGTTCTCGACCACCGCATGGGACTGCGCGACCACCCCGACCTTCCAGCCGTGATCGCGCACCAGTCGTGCGATGACCTGGGCTCCGAGGTAGGACTTGCCCGTCCCGGGCGGGCCTTGCACCGCGAGATACGAGCGGTCCAGGTCGAGCAGGCTGGCTACGACGGCGTCGATACGGCCACCCCCTCCAGCACCGACCGCGCCATCCACGGCAGGTGAGCCGACCGTCGGGTCGGGGACCAGCGCTCCCGACCTCGTGCGCGGCGGCGTGCGCCGGAGCAGGTCGATGGTCGCGTCGACGGGCCAGGTGTCGTGGTGGCGGGCGATCAGCAGCGCCGTGCCCCACTCCCGGATCGCCTCCGCCAGTCGCCGCGAGTCCGGCGGCGCGGCCGGTGTCAGCGCACTCGGCAGGTCACGATATGGCGGAACCTCCGGCGGCAGCGTCTCGCGGACGACGACGGAGCCGTCCTCCAGCGCCTCGATCACGGCGACCGTCCGGGTGGCGCGCGCTCCGGGCTGCGCGCGCTGTTGGCGGAACGGCCCGGGGTATTCGTACAGCAGGAACGGTCCGCTGCGTTCACTGACCCGGACGGAGCTCCCCGCGCCCCACTGGCCGGTCAGCAGCAGTTCCCGTCGCTCGACGCGCTGGCCCTCGTCGAGGTACCAGTCCCGCAGCACCACCGCCTGCTCGACGGCCAGCACATCCCGCGTCTCGGCCCACTCCTCGATCGGCTGAATCAGCCGCGCGAAGTGCGACTGCCAAAAGCTCTTCTGCTCGCGCCGATGGAAGTCGATCGCCGCCGCGGCGAGCGCCATCGCGCGGCGGTCGGCGGACCGGTGCGGGTCGAGCGGATCGCCCGCGAACGCCAGCAGCCCCGCGCGGAGCGGCGACTCGTCGGGCGCCACCTCGGCCTCCTCGGCCGGAGCGGCACCGACCGGGATGCCGTTCTCAGCAGCACGGGCGAGGAGCCAGTCGCGAAGTCGCAGGGTCGAGACGCAGTCATACCGGTTGTACGCGCCGATGTCGTCGAGCAGGGCCTGGGCCTCGTCGAGCCGGCCGAGAACGAGCAGATCGCGCGCGTTGGCGTACTCCGTGATCGAGTCGGCGCCGTTGGTGACGTCGCTCTCGCGGAGCTCGTCGCCCATGTAGAGCGGCTCGAGCTTCTTGATGGAATACGACCGAGAGCCGACGCGCACCGCCTTCCGGACGAGCGGATACAGATCGACCATCACGTTCTCGCGCAGAAGCGCATCCACCTCCTCCTCGCCGACGCCATGGCGCGCGGCCAGCGCGAGCAGGTGGGTCTGCTCGTAGGCGGCGTAGTGGTAGATGTGCATGCGCGGGTACTGCCTCCGCCGCTCCCGGACGAAGGCGAGGAACGCCTCCAGCGCGACCCGCTCGGCCGCGAAGTCGTGCGCCCAGAACGCGGTGAACCGCTCCTCCTGATCGACGAGGCCGAACAGATAGTCCAGGTTCCAGCGCTCCCCCGCACCCTCGGTGTAGAGCGGGTCTCCTTCGAAGTCGAAGAAGATGTCGCCCGGGTCGGGCTCGGGGAGCACGGCGAGCACCGGCGCATTGAACACGCGCACCGGCGGAGGACTGCCCGGCGTCGCCTCCAGCTGGAGACGGGCCTGCTCTCGCAGTCCGTTCAGCGTCCCGTCCGGAATGCCGTCGACAGGCCCGGTGGATGCGGCCAGCGCGTCGATCGTGCTGAGCCCCGCGGCGAGCAGATGCTCGCGCTGGGTCACCCTCATGCCCGCGACGAGCAGAACGTCGCGCGTCGCCTGCACCTCTGCATCGCAGGTGTCGCACCGGCCGTCGACCGTGAAGCGCGGGTCGCCCCACGCCACCGGCCCGGGATCGGACACATGCTCGCCGACGATCGTCAGCAGCCGGGCGCGTCGCTTGCGGTACACCGGTTCGATGTCGGCGAGCGAATGCTCGCTGACCGAGCCGTCGCCCAGCAGGAGTTCGACCGTGTCGTCGACGTCGACGCCCATCCGCCTCAGTTGCTCGGCGTAGGCCGCGAGCTGCAGCAGTGCGGTCACCCGCGCGCTCCGGGCCAGTTTGGAGTCCTGCACCCGGTACCGGCCGCTCGGCAGCCGCACGACGAAGTCGGCGAACCCGACGAAGGCGCCATCGAAGAACGTCGCCTGAAACACCACCTGCGCGCCGCGTTCGAAGGCCTCCGACGTGCGGCGCACCGCATCCGCCAGGGACTCGGCCGTCAGCTTCTCCGGCCGTTCGATCTCGGCGACCCCCTCGCCGAACCGTTCGCGGTAGCGCTCCAGGATGCGGTGCTCGTGCTCGTCTCCCATGCGTGCGGAGCGCACGTACATCGGATCTTCGATCTCTTCCGTCTTCTCGAGCCGGCCGAGCTTGACGTCGAGGGCGCGCAGGAAGGCGAACTCGCACTTCGATGCCTCGGTGAGGTCGCTGGCGCTCGTGACGATGACCCCGTCCAACAGGAACACGGCGACCTCCTTTCATCCCGGTCATCGGAGACTATCGGCGACCACCGACACCGCGGCGCCATCCACAGAAGGCCACGTGCGGCGCACGCAGCGCGCAGGCTGTGGACGATTACGCGCGCGTCACTTCGCCTTCGCGGCGGCCTTCATCGCACGCTTGTGCTCGCGCACACGCGTCAGCGAATCGGCGTCGACGATGTCGGCGACCGACCGGTACCCGGCGGTGCCGTAGTCCCCGGCGGCCGACTCCCAGCCGGGCGCCTGGAGACCCTTCTGCTTGCCGAGCAGCGCGAGGAAGATCTTCGCCTTCTGCTCGCCGAATCCGGGCAGCGCCTTGAGCCGCCGCAGGATCTCGGCACCGTCCGGGTCGCCCTGCGTCCAGATGGCCGCGGTGTCACCGTTCCATTCGGACACGATCGCCGCCGCCAGCGCCTGGACCCGGCCCGCCATGGAACCGGGGAACCGGTGCACGGCCGGAGTCTGCTTCATGACCTCTACGAGCTTCTCGGGCTCGATGGACGCGACGGTCGCCGGGTCGAGCGAGCCCAGGCGGTCCCGCAGCTTGGCCGGGCCGGCGAACGCGGTCTCCATCGGGATCTGCTGGTCGAGCAGCATCCCGGTCAGCAGAGCGAACGGGGATTCGTCCAGCAGGGCGTCCGCCTCGGCGTCGCCGGTGATGTTGAGGGCCATGCGCTCAGCCTGCCACCAGCAGGAGCACGCCCGCCACCGCGGAGAGGGCGGCGAGCAGCAGCGCTATGCCCAGCAGCACGCCGTGGACGATCAGGAACGGCGTTGCGCGTCCCGCCGCATCCCGTGCGCGCTGGTCGTTGCGGACCCGCGCGAAGAACCGGGGCCACGCGATGACGTTGAAGACGGCGTTGAGGAACAGCACGATGGCGGCGAAAACGGTCATGGTGCTCCCAGCCTAGGCGTCGCGCTCAGTCGGCCGAGGCGACCAGCTGCACCCGCAGCGAGTCGACCCGGGTCGCGATCAGGTCGTCCGCGGCCCAGCGCTGGGCCAGTCGGCTCAGGATCGCGTCCAGCTCCTCGCGCGTCAGCCCGGCAGCCAGCGCCAGCCGCACCACGAGCTCCTCGCCGGCGAGCCGGTTCGCGGGGTCGCCCGCGACGAGCGAGACGTCGTGCACGCCCAGCTCGGGGGCGATGGATGCGCGGAACGCCTCTGCGACCGCGGGGTCGCGGTCGCTCGGCAGCCACGGCGTCCCCTGAGCCACCGCCCACACCGCCGGGCGCCGCAGGACGAATTCGGTCTCGGACGTCGGGTCGAGCACGATCAGCTCGGTCTGCTCCGAGGCCGCCGCCAGCGCGACGCGGCGACCTTCCACAGGGACTGGGCGCGCAGCCGGGTTCCACGCCTGCATCGCCGTCACCGACGAGAAGACCGGCTGAACCGTGCGTCCGTCGGGACCGGCGACGGTCACGATCGAGAGCTCCTGCGACTTGTCGACGCGCAGCCCGGCGTCGTTCTCGCCCTCCTCGCCGAGCTCGGCGACGAGGGGGATGAGGAGGCGCGAATCGCGCAGCGCATCCACCACCGCCTCGGCGCCGACCTCGCCCGCCCGGAACGCCGCCAGCGCGCCGAGCAGTGCGGGTGGCGCTGAACCGTCGTCGTCGCCGAACGCGTTGTCGTCGAACTCCCGGCCCGCCCACGACTGGCCGGCGGAATCGGCGAGAGACGCGGCGAAGCCGGCGAGGCGGGCCGCTCCCTCATCGCTCGGGCCACTGCTCGCTGCGCCCGCCGGGGAGGACTCCGGGTCAGCGTCCCGCGACATCCAGCGCCTCAGGCAGCGTGAACGCACCCGCGTAGAGCGCCTTACCCACGATCGCGCCCTCGAGACCGAGCGGGACGAGTTCGCGCAGGGCGGCGATGTCGTCGAGGCTCGAGATGCCACCGGAGGCGACCACCGGCCGCTCGGTGCGGTCGAGCACCTGGCGCAGCAGCTCGAGATTCGGGCCGCGCAGCGTGCCGTCCTTCGTGACGTCGGTCACCACGTACCGCGCGCAGCCCGCGTCCTCGAGACGCTCCAACACCTCCCACAGGTCGCCGCCCTCGCGGGTCCAGCCACGAGCCGCCAGCGTGGTGCCGCGGACGTCCAGTCCGACGGCGATCGCCTCGCCGTAACGGCTGATCGCGCTGGCCGCCCACTCCGGGTTCTCGAGCGCCGCGGTGCCGAGGTTGACGCGCGTCGCGCCCGCCTCCAGCGCGTGTTCCAGCGACGCGTCGTCGCGGATGCCGCCCGAGAGCTCGATGCTGACGCCGTGCACCTGACGGATCACCTTCGAGAGCAGCGAACGGTTCTCGCCCCGGCCGAAGGCGGCGTCGAGGTCCACCAGGTGGATCCACTCGGCACCGGCATCCGCCCACTCGGCCGCCGCATCCACGGGGTCGCCGTAACTCGTCTCGCTTCCGGCCTCACCCTGGGTGAGACGCACCGCCTTGCCGTCGGCCACATCCACCGCGGGAAGAAGGACGAGGGGGGCCGTGCTGATGAAGTCGGTCATGTGATTCCTCGGGTCGTTCCGCGCCGAGCGGATGGATGTGCTGATCGGGTGGATGTGCGGATCGGGTGGATGTGACAGCCGGATGAGGGTGACGGTCGGGCGCTGCACGCGACCGCTACAGCGAGCGGACCCAGTTGCGCAGCAGCCGGATGCCCGCGCTGCCGGACTTCTCCGGGTGGAACTGCGTGGCGCTGAGCGGACCGTTCTCGACCGCTGCGACGAACGGGACGCCGTGGTCCGCCCAGGTCACCTTCGGCTTGGGGAACGGCGGCTCCGGGTGAAGCGTCCAGTCCTGCGCCGCGTACGAGTGGACGAAGTAGAAGCGCTCGTCGCGCAGCCCGTCGAAGAGCACCGAGTCCTCCGGCGCGCGCACCGTGTTCCAGCCCATGTGCGGCACGACATCCGCGCGGATCAGGTCGACCGTGCCCGGCCACTCCCCCAATCCTTCGGTCTCCAGACCGTTCTCGACGCCGCGGTCGAACATGACCTGCATCCCGACGCAGATGCCGAGCACGGGGCGGCCTCCGGCAAGCCGCCGGTCGACCACCTCGTCACCGTGTGAGGCACGCAGTGCCTCGGCGACGGCCGTGAACGCGCCGACGCCCGGGACGAGGAGCCCGTCCGCCTCCTGCGCCCGCTTGCGGTTGCCGGTCAGCTCGACGTTCGCGCCGGCCGCTTCGAGCGCCTTGACCGCCGAGTGGACGTTGCCCGTCCCGTAGTCGAAGACGACGACCTCCGGCCTGCGCCCGTCGGTCACAGCGCACCCTTGGTCGAGGGGATGCCGCTGATCAGCGGGTCGAGGGCCTTCGCCTGGCGGAACGCGCGTGCGAACGCCTTGAACTCGGCCTCGGCGATGTGGTGCGGATCACGGCCGCCGACGACGGTGATGTGGGTCGTCATGCGCGCGTTGAACGTGATGGCCTCGAAGACGTGCCGGACCATGGACCCGGTGAAGTGGCCGCCGATGAGGTGCAGTTCGAACCCGGCCGGCTCGCCGCTGTGCACGAGGTAGGGGCGGCCGGAGATGTCGACGACCGCCTGCACCAGGGCCTCGTCGAGGGGCACCAGGGCGTCGCCGTAGCGCGAGATGCCCGACTTGTCGCCGAGCGCCTCGGCGATCGCCTGGCCCAGCACGATGCCCACGTCTTCGACGGTGTGGTGCACGTCGATGTCGGTGTCTCCGCTCGCACGGATACGCAGATCGGTCAGCGAGTGCTTGGCGAATGCGGTCAGGAGATGGTCGAAGAAGGGGACGCTCGTCTGGATGTCGGATGAGCCCGTGCCGTCGAGGTCGAGGCTCAGCTCGATGCTCGACTCGCTCGTTCCCCGCGAGACCGTGGCGGCGCGATTCGTCATGTGTCCGAGTCTACCGGGGCGCTCTGCGACCGTTCCGGGGCCGCGTCATCGTCCGACTTCCCCGCCACGGCCTGGGCGGGACGGCCCAGCGCGGCGAGGGCTTCGAGGAACGCCGTCGTCTCGGTCTCGGTGCCCGCGGTGACACGCAAGTGATGCGGGATGCCGACGTCCCGGATGAGGATGCCGCGCTCGGCGAGCGCCTCGAAGGTGGCGTGGGGATCGTCCACCCCGCCGAACAGGACGAAGTTGCTGCCGCTGCGGTGCGGCGTGTAGCCGAGCCGGGCGAGTTCCGCGACCAGGCGATCGCGTTGCTCACGGATCTCGCCGACGGTCGCCAGCATCTCATCCGAGTGGGCGAGTGCGCCCAGGGCGGCCGCCTGCGTCAACGCGGACAGGTGGTACGGGAGGCGGACCAGCCGAAGCGCATCGGTGACGGCGGGGTCGGCAGCCAGGTAGCCGACGCGGGCGCCTGCGAATGCGAACGCCTTGCTCATCGTGCGGGACACGAGCAGGCGCGGACGACCCGGAAGGAGGGTGAGGGCCGAGGG
This sequence comes from Leifsonia sp. T36S-04, assembly GCF_042465655.1. Lineage (GTDB taxonomy): Bacteria > Actinomycetota > Actinomycetes > Actinomycetales > Microbacteriaceae > Leifsonia. The sequence continues at coordinate 1,068,440 of NZ_CP146286.1, read as the reverse complement.
CGTGCCTTCGGGGAGGAACTCGGCGTACGCCTCGTCGACGACGACGATCCCCCGGGCGGCGGCGTACGCCGCCTCGATCGTGTCGAGGTCGAGCGGGGTCCCCGTCGGATTGTTCGGCGAGCACAGGATCACGATGTCCGGATCGAGCTCGAGGATCTGGGCGGCGGCCGTCGCGGGCGACAGCTCGTAGTCCGCGTCCCGGGTGCCCGCCAGATACGCGGTCCCGGTGCCCGACGCGAGCAGCGGGTACATGGAGTACGTGGGGGCGAAGCCGAGGAGGGAACGCCCGGGACCACCGAAGGCCTGCAGGATGTGCTGCAGCACCTCGTTGGACCCGTTGGCCGCCCAGATCTCATCGGGGGTGAGCCCGTGACCGAGATAGCGGGCGAACGCGTTCCGGAGCTCGGTGAACTCGCGGTCCGGGTAGCGGTTCACTCCCCCGACCGCCGCAGCCACTCGGGCGACGATGTCGGACGCCACGTCTTCCGGGACCGGATGCGTGTTCTCATTCACATTGAGCGCGACCGGCACCGGGTGCTGCGGCGCACCGTACGGCGACCGCCCGCGAAGGTCGTCCCGGATCGGCAGCTCGGAAAGGGAAGTCACCCTTCAATCGTAGTCAGCCGTGGGACAGGCCCGCGGCTGCCGGCCGAGGACCCTAGCGCGCGTACTTCGTCGGGACCGCGAGCTGCTGGCCCGGGGAGACGACGGCCGACTCGAGGCCGTTGAGCGAGACGATGTCGGCGATCACGTCGCGCGGATCGGCGTTGGGCGCCACGCGCTCGGCGACCGACCACAGCGAGTCGCCCGACTGGACGGAGACGTACTGGAAGGCCACGTGCGTCTGCTGGTTGGTGGCCACCGCGCCGCCGCCGTTCAGGGCGAAGACGAGAGCACCGATCACGAGCGGGAGCGCGACCAGCGCCGAGAGCACCGCCCGGCCGCGCCGCGTGAGACGCAGGCGGACACGTGCGCCCTCGGGCAGTGGCGGGACCGCACGAAGGGTGGGAACCGACTCGCTCATCAGTACTGCGCTCATGGCCGTGACCTCCTCAGACTCGCGGGTGCGAAGCTGTGTTCCGAATGTATCTTCGAATGTCTGGATCCGCAAGCCGTGCGTAACAGGGGAATTTGCCGATGAAGTTCGCGACACACTCGAACACATGTTTGTCTTCCCCTTCTGACGCGGATACAGTTTCGACTGTCTGAGGACATCAGATCAGGTACCACCGACATTCCTGCCGGACAGTGAACGCAGAGCACCGCGAACGCATCCCGGCGGACGGCCCAGGCCAGGAGAGGACGCCCGTGTCGAACGACAACCAGGCCCGTGGAGGCACTCGCCGCCGCAAGAACCTGAGCGACAAGCAGCTGGCGATCCTGGATGTCATCCAGCGCTCCGTCAGCCAGCGCGGCTATCCGCCGAGCATGCGCGAGATCGGCGACGCAGTGGGCCTCTCCTCCCTCTCCTCCGTGACGCACCAGCTGAACCAGCTCGAGCTGAGCGGCTACCTGCGCCGTGACCCGAACCGTCCGCGTGCGCTCGAGATCCTCATCGACCTGCCGTCGCAGTCCGCGACTCCCGACTACGAGAACCAGACGCCGGTGGGCGACGCGGCGATGGTGCCGTTGGTCGGCCGGATCGCGGCCGGAATCCCGATCACGGCCGAGCAGCAGGTCGACGAGGTCTTCCCGCTCCCCCGCCAGCTGGTCGGCAACGGCGAGCTGTTCATGCTCAAGGTCGTCGGCGAATCCATGATCGATGCGGCCATCTGCGACGGGGACTGGGTCGTCATCCGGGCGCAGAACACCGCGGAGAACGGCGACATCGTGGCCGCGATGCTGGACGAGGAAGCCACGGTGAAGGTCTTCCGCCAGCGCGACGGACACACGTGGCTGCTGCCCCGCAACACCAACTTCGAGCCGATCCTCGGCGATTTCGCCACGGTGCTCGGCAAGGTCGTCGCGGTCCTCCGCGCCGTCTGACCCGTCCCGTCCGACCCGCGCCGTCCGTCCTGTCGAACGATTTGCGCCAAATCGTGGCTATCGCCGCCGCATAACCACGATTTGCGCCAAATTGCAGGAGCAGGGACGCCCGACGACGGACGGTCAGGCCCAGCCGAGCTCCCGCAGCCGCTCGTCGCTGAGGCCGAAGTAGTGCCCGATCTCGTGCACGAGCGTGATGCGCACGCGCGCGCGCAGCTCCTCGTCGGTCGCCGCCGACGCCTCCAGATTGTTCCGGAACAGCGTGATGCGGTCGGGCAGCTCGCCGAAGCCATACACGCCCCGCCGGGTCAGCGGCCGTCCGCTGTACAGCCCGAAGAGCCGCGGCCGTGCGCCCGGCGGCTGATCCTCGATCAGGATCGCAACGTTCTCCAGCGGCCCGACCATGTCGTCGGGCAGCGCGTCGAAGATGTCTCCGACCATCCGCTCGAAGTCGTCGTCCGCCATCCTCACCACGAGACCATCCTCACCATGAACGCAGCCTCACCATGAACGCAGCCCCACCATGCGCTCATCCTCACACGGCGCCCGCAGCGGAACGGCCCCGGTTCGCAGTGCGCGAACCGGGGCCGACCAGACCAGAACCGAACGGTGATAGCCTCAGGCGGTGACGGAAGCCCGCTCCCGGACGCCCCGCGTCGCCTCGATGATGTTCTTCAGCGACGCGACGGTCTCGTCGTAGCCGCGCGTCTTCAGCCCGCAGTCCGGGTTGACCCACAGCTGACGGCCCGGGATGGCGTCCAGCGCCGTTTCCAGCAGCTCGGTGACCTCGGCGACCGACGGCACGCGCGGCGAGTGGATGTCGTACACGCCCGGCCCGATGCCGTGCTCGAAGCCGGAGCTCTGGATGTCGTGGACGACCTCCATCCGGCTGCGCGCCGCCTCGATGCTCGTGACGTCCGCGTCGAGGTTGCGGATCGCGTCGATCACCACGCCGAACTCCGAGTAGCAGAGGTGCGTGTGGATCTGCGTCGCGTCCCCGACGCCGGAGGTCGCCAGGCGGAACGAGCCGACCGACCACTCGAGGTAGTCGTCCTGAGCCGCCTTCTTCAGCGGCAGCAGCTCCCGCAGCGCCGGCTCGTCGACCTGGACCACGCGGATGCCCGCCTCTTCGAGGTCGGCGATCTCGTCGCGCAGCGCCAGCGCCACCTGCCGGGCGGTCTCGCCGAGCGGCTGGTCGTCACGGACGAACGACCAGGCCAGGATGGTGACCGGGCCCGTCAGCATCCCCTTCACCGGCTTCTCGGTGAGGCTCTGCGTGTACGACGACCAGTCGACCGTGATCGGCGCGGGACGCGACACGTCGCCCCAGAGGATGGACGGACGCGTGCAGCGCGAACCGTACGACTGCACCCACCCGTTCTGGGTGACCGCGAAGCCGTCGAGGTTCTCGGCGAAGTACTGCACCATGTCGTTGCGCTCGGGCTCGCCGTGGACGATGACGTCGATCCCGATCTCCTCCTGGAGGTCGACGACGCGCTTGATCTCGTCGCGCATCCGCCCCAGGTACTCCGCCTCGGTGATCAGGCCCTTGGCGAACTGTGCCCGCGAGCGGCGGATGTCGGCCGTCTGGGGGAACGAACCGATGGTGGTGGTGGGGAGGAACGGCAGGCCGAGCGACTCTTCCTGGGCGACGAGGCGGGCGTCGTAGTCCCCGCGGCGGAAGTCGGCGCGGGTCAGCGCCGCCTCGCGCTCGCGGACCGCGGGCACGCGCACCCCGGGCGCCGAGGCCCGGTCGGCGAGAGCGGCCGTCGCTGCGCTGAGGTCCTCCTGGATCGCCTCGTGGCCGTCCACGATGCCGCGGGCGAGCACGGCGACCTGCGCGACCTTCTGGTCGGCGAAGGCCAGCCAGGTCTTCAGACGTGCGTCGAGCTCCGGCTCGTCGTCCACGTCGTGCGGGACGTGCAGCAGCGAGGTCGAGGTCGAGACGGCGACGTCGGGGCTGAGCGAGAGGAGCTGGGTGAGCGTGCCGAAGGCCGCCTCCAGGTCACCGCGCCAGATGTTGTGGCCGTCGATCACGCCGCCGACCACGGTCTTCTGCGCCAGCGCGGACGCCGTGGCGGCATCCAGGCCCGTCGGGACGGAACCGCGCACCAGGTCGAGCGAGACCGCCTCCACCGGGGTGGCCACGAGTGGCGCGAGAGCGTCGTCGAGGCTGCCGTACGGCGCTGCGACGAAGATCGCCGGACGGTCGGACGCGGCCCCCAGGTCGTCGTAGGCGGTGCGGACCGCGGCGAGCACAGCATCCCGCGGCTCGTCGATGCTCTCGCTGACCAGCGCAGGTTCGTCGAGCTGCACCCACGGCGCGCCCGCGGCCGCCAGGCGGGCCAGGAGTTCGCGGTACACCGGGAGCAGGTCGGCCAGGCGCGAGATCGGGCGGAAGCCCTCGGGGGCGTCGTCGCTCGGCTTGCTCAGCAGCAGGAAGGTCACCGGGCCCACGAGAACCGGGCGGGTGACGAACCCGGCCGCGCGGGCCTCCTCGAACTCGCGCACGATGCGGTCGGAGGCGAGACGGAAGTCCGTCTCCGGCCCGATCTCCGGCACCAGGTAGTGGTAGTTGGAGTCGAACCACTTGGTCATCTCGAGCGGAGCGTTCTCGCCCTCGCCCCGGGCGATCGTGAAGTAGCCTGCCAGGTCGACGGAACCGTCCGCAGCGGCGAGTGCAGCGAACCGCGAGGGCACGGCGCCGACCGCGACCGCGGCATCCAGCACCTGGTCGTAGTAGCTGAAGCTCTCCGGGATGGAGGCGTCGGTGCGGCCGAGGCCGAGCGAGGCGAGTCGCTCGCGGGTGGCGGCGCGCAGGTCGGCGGCCGTCGCCTCCAACTCGTCCGCGCTGATGCTGCCGGCCCAGAACGCCTCGACGGCCTTCTTGAGTTCGCGGCGGCGCCCGATTCGCGGGTAGCCGATGATCGTGCCTGCGGGGAAGGCGGGGCGCGCAGTGGTGTCGGTCATGCTGGTTCCTTCTCGGTGGTGGGGCGGTCGCGGTGGCCGGCCGGCAGGGCGCCGATCCGGTCCAGCACGGAGAGAACGGCCTCGTGCTGGTTGAACGTGTAGAGGTGGATGCCGGGCGCGCCGCCGTCGAGCAGGCGCTGGGCGAGCCGGGCCGCCCAGTCGATCCCGATCTCGCGGCGGCCCTCGTCGGTCGGTTCGACCTCCAGCTCGATGGCGAGGTCGCTGGGCAGGTCTTCGCCGCTCAGCTCCAGCATCCGCTTCAGACGGGCCGGGCTGGTGACGGGCATGATGCCGGGCAGGATGGGGAACGCCACTCCCGCCTCGGCGGCGCGCTGGGCGAAGTGGAGGTAGTCCTCGGCGTGGAAGAACAGCTGCGTGATCCCGAGGTTCGCGCCCGCCGCCTGCTTGGCGAGCAGGGCGTCGATGTCCTGCGAGACGGAGCGCGACGACGGGTGGCCGTTGGGGAACGCCGCGACGGCGATCTGCACGTGCTCGCGGTGCTCGAGCACGGCCTGGGCGTGCAGCTCGGGCACCGTCAGCTCGCCGTAGGGCACGCGCTCGGCCTGGACGCGGTGGATGAGTTGCACGAGTTCTGCGGTCGTGCGGATGTCGCCGATCGGGTCCTCGCCCTCGGCCAGCCCCGCCGGCGGGTCGCCGCGGACGGCGAGGAAGCGGCGCACCCCGGCATCCAGGAACTCGCGGATGAGGCGGTTCGCCTCCTCGTGCGACGACCCGACGCAGGTCAGGTGCGCCATCGGGCTGATGTCCGTGTGCTCCAGGATGTAGCGGAGCACGTCAAGGGAGGCCGAGCGGGAGGAGCCGCCCGCGCCGAAGGTCACCGAGATGAAGTCCGGGCGCACGGCGGCGAGACGGTCGATCGTCGCGGGGAGCGCCGCCGCGGCGCGCTCGTTGCGCGGCGGGTACAGCTCGAAGGAGTACCGGGACTCGGTACAGCTCATGGGATCCTCGGATGGTCGGACAGCGGCACGGGACACCCCGCCTGCCGCACTCGGCACAGGTGGGTTCTCACGGGCGGGTGCCGGGCTCGGCTGTCGCACCACGTCAGCGGATCGCCCGCTTCGGTTGAAAGGCAATCTAGCAACGCAGAAGGCCGGACGGAATCGTCTGCGTCATGCTTCGACACAGTCGATCCGTCCGGCCTTCCGGAGCGGTCCGCCGTCGCAGGCGGCCGGCACTCACGCCGTGGGCGCCACCTCGAACGGCTCGAATGCCGCGTGGTACTCCGGCATGATCCGCGCGGTCACGCGCGTCCCTTCCTCCACATACTCGGTCGAGATCACCCGGCCGCGCTCGTGCAGAGCCGAGATGAGGTCGCCACGGTCGTACGGCACCACGAGGTCGACCTCGAGGGACGGGTCGGGCAGCAACCGCGCGATGGCGGCGAGCACCTCGTCGATCCCCTCGCCCGTGCGGGCGGAGGCGAAGATGGCGCCCGGCTCGAGACCGCGCAACACCAGACGGTCGTCCGCGGGGATCAGGTCGGCCTTGTTGAAGACCACGATCTCCGGGATGCCACGCGCACCGACCTCGCCGATGACATCGCGGACCGTCGCCAGCTGCGAAGCCGGGTCCGGGTGCGAGCCGTCGACGACGTGGACGATGACGTCGGAGTCGGCGACCTCCTCCAGCGTCGAACGGAACGCCTCCACCAGCTGGTGCGGCAGGTTCCGCACGAAGCCGACGGTGTCGGCCAGCGTGTACAGGCGGCCGTCGGCGGTCACCGATCGCCGCACGGTGGCATCCAGCGTCGCGAACAGCGCGTTCTCGACGAGCACTCCCGCCTTGGTGATGCGGTTGAGCAGGCTGGACTTGCCGGCGTTGGTGTAGCCGGCGATCGCCACCGACGGCACCGAGTTGCGGTTGCGGTTCGCCCGCTTGGCCTCGCGAGCCGGCTTGAAGCCGGCGATCTGCTTGCGCAGGCGGGCCATGCGGGTGTGGATGCGGCGGCGGTCCAGCTCGATCTTCGTCTCACCGGGACCACGCGAGCCCATACCGGCGCCCGCGCCACCCACCTGGCCACCGGCCTGGCGGGACATCGACTCACCCCAGCCGCGGAGGCGCGGGAGCAGGTACTCGAGCTGGGCCAGCTCGACCTGCGCCTTGCCCTCGCGGCTCTTGGCGTGCTGGCTGAAGATGTCGAGGATCACCGCGGTGCGGTCGATCACCTTCACCTTCACGACGTCCTCCAGCGCACGGCGCTGGCTCGGAGCGAGCTCGGTGTCGGCGATCACGGTGTCGGCGCCCAAAGCGGCGACGAGGCCCGCGAGCTCCTCGGCCTTACCGCGGCCGAGGTACGTGCTGGCGTCGGGATGCGGTCGCCGCTGCAGCAGGCCGTCGAGGACCGCCGCACCGGCGGTCTCGGCGAGTGCCGCCAGCTCGCGCATCGAGTTCTCCGCATCCTGCAGCGAACCCTGCGAGTACACGCCGATCAGCACCACGTTCTCGAGGCGCAGCTGCCGGTACTCGACCTCGGTGACGTCCTGCAGCTCGGTGGAGAGGCCCTTCACGCGGCGGAGCGCCGCGCGCTCCTCGCGCTCGAACTGCTCGCCGTCCTGCGCACCGCCGTCGGTGCCCTCCGCCTGCAGCGCCTGGGCGCGGGATGCGGTGCTGCCGCCGAACAGCGTCACCGACGCGCGGTTCTGCTCGGTCGCGAGCACGCGTGCGACGACGTCGTCGGTGTCGTGGCCGCGGGTGTCGTGGTCGCGGATATCGGTCTTATCAGTCATTCAGTTCCCCTGATCTGGGTTAACCCTAGTTTGTTCGTGTCCTGTACGGTCTCGTTATGGCCAGCGGAGATCACTACTTTTCCCCGGCGCCCGAGAGCGAAGTCAATCTGCGGCCGTTCACCGCGCATCTGGCGGGGCAGACGTACGAACTGGTGACGGCCAACGGGATTTTCAGCCCCGAGCGCATCGACATGGGTACGAGAGTGTTGCTGGACCATGTCCCATCAGCGCCGCCCGGCGGGAATCTCCTCGACCTGGGCTGCGGCTGGGGACCGCTGGCTCTCACACTTGCTCTCGAATCCCCTCATGCGACGGTCTGGGCCGTCGACGTCAACAGCCGAGCGCTGGATGTGGTGCGCAGGAATGCGCAGAAGCTCGGCCTCACCAATGTAAACCCGGTGACGCCCGATAATGTTCCCGACGACGTGCAGTTCACGACGATCTGGTCGAACCCTCCGATCCGCGTCGGGAAGAACGAGCTGCACGACATCCTCGAGCGGTGGCTGCCTCGCTTGGAGCCGGGATCGGACGCCTGGCTCGTCGTCCAGCGGAATCTCGGCAGCGACTCCCTCCACCGCTGGATCCAGGCGACGCTGCCGGACCTGACGACGACGCGCGTCGCCACCTCCAAGGGCTACCGCGTCCTCCGCTCCCGCTCGCACCCCTGACTCCAATCGAGCCGAGGGGTCAGGAGAGGTCCAGGGTGCCGGTGAAGACGAGAGTGGCGGGGCCGGAGAGGCCGACGTGCTCGCCGTCCTGGGTGGGGAACATGCGGACGCCGACCGTGCCGCCGGGCACATCCACGCGCCACTGGTTCGGGGCTCCCTCGCCTGCCCAGTAGCGGACCGCGAGGGCGGCCGCTGCGGCGCCCGTGCCGCAGGAGAGGGTCTCGCCGCTTCCGCGCTCGTGCACGCGCATCCGGATGCGGCCGACGCCGTCCTTCACCAGCGGCTCGTGCGGCACGACGAACTCGACGTTCGCGCCGTGCTCGGGGGCCGGCTCCACGTGCGGGATGTACGAGAGGTCGGCGGAGTCGAGCTCCGAGTCGTCGGCGACCGCGACCACGACGTGCGGGTTGCCCATGTCGATGCCGAGACCGGGACGCGCGACGGGCAGCTCCTTCGCACGGACCAGTGGCTCGCCGCCGGCGAGGTCCCAGCGGCCGAGGTCGACCTGGAATCCGGTGCTGCTGCGCTGCACGTCGCGGACGCCGGAGCGGGTCCCGATCGCCAGCGTCCCGCCCTCGGGCAGCTCGGCCAGGCCGGTCTCCAGGAGGTAGCGGACGTACACGCGGATGCCGTTCCCGCACATCTCGGCGGGCGATCCGTCGGCGTTGTAATAGTCCATGAACCAGACGGCGGCGTCATCCTCAGCGAGGGCGGCCTCCCCCTCGGGCAGGTGCGCGGACCGGACGGCACGGATGACGCCGTCGGCGCCGACACCGAAGTGGCGGTCGCAGATGCCCGCGATCTGGGCAGCGGTGAGCGGCAGCAGCCCCTCCGGGTCGGAGTACAGCACGAAGTCGTTGCCCGTGCCTTCACCCTTGGTGAAGTGGATGGTCGCCATGCGTGCCAGCCTACCGACCCGGGCTGGTGTCCCCATCCGGGCGGCCGTCCCGAGCCGGACCGGAAGCTGCGTCGACCAGTGCGAGGGCCGCATCCACCCGGTTCGCGTCGTCGTACCCGAGCCAGTGGATGCCCGGGTAGCGATTGAACCAGCTGACCTGCCGCCGGGCGTAGCGGCGCGTCAGCTGCTGGGTCTGCGCGATCGCCTCCGCGCGAGTCAGCTCGTCTCGGGACTCGGCCAGCGCTTGCGCGTAACCGATGGCCCGCCGCGCGGTGACGCCGTCATCGATGCCTCGCGGGATCAGACCCGTGGCCTCGGCGAGGAGGCCGTCCGCCCACATCCGCTCCACCCGGGTGTCGAGGCGTGCGACCAGTTCCTCCCGCGGGGCGGCCAGGCCGATGATCACGGTCGGCTCGTGCCACGGCGACGGCTCGTCGGGGAGCGAACCGGTCACCGAGGTCCCCGTGAGTTCGGCCACTTCGAGTGCCCGGACGATGCGGCGGCCGTTGCGGGAGCCGATGCGGCGCGCCGCCTCGGGGTCGAGCTCGGCGAGGCGCTGGAACAGCATCCCGGGCCCGTGCTCGGTCAGCTCGGCTTCGAGGCGCGCGCGGAGTTCGGGGTCCGTGCCGGGGAAGCGCAGGTCGAAGAGCACGCTCGAGACGTACAGGCCGGAGCCTCCGACGAGAATCGGCACGGCGTCGCGGCTCAGGATGCCCGCGATGGTGTCACGGGCGACCGGCTGGTAGCGCGCGACCGCGGCCTCTTCGGTGACGTCGAGCACATCGAACAGATGGTGTGGGATACCGCGCCAGTCGGCCGGGCTGAGTTTCGCCGTGCCGATGTCCATCCCGCGGTACAGCTGCATGGCGTCGGCGTTGACGATCTCGGCAGAGCGGCCGCGGGCGCGGAGGGCTTCGGCGAGGGCCAGGGAGAGGTCCGTCTTCCCGGTTCCGGTCGGGCCGACGATCGCGACGAGCGGCAGACCCGGCGCCGCGGCGGGCGTCGCGCTCAGCGCTGCCCGTCCGTCGGGTCGTAGATGGGCATCGTGCCGACGCCGGGCGAGGTGAGGGGCTGGCGCGGGCGGAGGGACGGAAGACCGAGCGAGACGCGACCGGCTCCCCCGCCGGCGGCAGCGTCGCCGTGGGAGGGCACAGCGCAGGACTCGGCCTCCGCACGATCCCATGCCTCTCCCGCGCGGGTCCGCCGGATGCGAAGCGGCGCACCGTCGGTGTCGGCGATCAGGTGGTGCGGGGCCGCCTGGGTGACGCGGACGGTCACCACGTCTCCCGGACGGGGCAGTTCGGACCCGGCGGCCACCTCGAAGTGGACGAGCCGGCTGTCGCGCGCGCGGCCGCTCAGGCGGTGCGTGTCCGCGTCCTTGCGGCCCTCGCCGTTCGCGACGAGCAGCTCGACCTCACGGCCGACGAGCTTCTGGTTCTCTTCGTACGAGATCCGCTCCTGCAGGGCGGCGAGGCGCTCGTAGCGGTCCTGCACGACCGCCTTGGGCACCTGGTCCGCCATCGTCGCGGCGGGGGTGCCCGGACGGATGGAGTACTGGAACGTGAAGGCGGACGCGAAGCGCGCCGCTTCGACGACGCGCAGCGTGTCCTGGAAGTCTTCTTCGGTCTCTCCGGGGAAGCCCACGATGATGTCGGTGCTGATGGCGGCCTCCGGCAGCTTGGCGCGGACGCGGTCCAGGATGCCGAGGAACTTCTCCGAGCGGTACGAGCGACGCATGGAGCGGAGGATGCGGTCGGAACCGGACTGCAGCGGCATGTGGAGCTGCGGCATCACGTTCGGCGTCTCCGCCATCGCGTCGATGACGTCGTCGGTGAATGCCGCCGGGTGCGGGCTGGTGAAGCGGATGCGCTCCAGCCCGTCGATCTGACCGGCGGCGCGCAGCAGTTTGCTGAACGCCTGGCGGTCGCCGAACTCGACCCCGTACGAGTTGACGTTCTGCCCGAGCAGCGTCACCTCGATGGCCCCGTCGTCGACCAGCGCCTGGATCTCCGCGAGGATGTCGCCCGGACGCCGATCCTTCTCTTTGCCGCGGAGCGACGGGACGATGCAGAAGGTGCACGTGTTGTTGCACCCGACCGAGATGGAGACCCAGCCCGAGTAGGACGAGTCGCGCTTGGTGGGCAACGTCGACGGGAACGTCTCGAGCGACTCGAGGATCTCGATCTCGGCCGCGTCGTTGTGGCGTGCGCGTTCGAGGAGGCTGGGCAGCGCGCCCATGTTGTGCGTACCGAAGACGACGTCGACCCACGGCGCCTTCTCGAGGATGACGTTCTTGTCCTTCTGGGCGAGGCAGCCGCCGACCGCGATCTGCATCCCTTCGTGCCGGCGCTTCACGCTCGCGAGGTGGCCGAGGTTGCCGTACAGCTTGTTGTCGGCGTTCTCGCGTACCGCGCAGGTGTTGATCACGACGATGTCGGCTTCTTGGCCGTTCGCCGGTACGTACCCGGCCGCCTCGAGCGAGCCGCTGAGCCGCTCGGAGTCGTGCACGTTCATCTGGCAGCCGAACGTGCGCACCTCGTACGTGCGTGCCTGCCCGTCGGCGCGGACCGCCGCCTCGGACGGTTCGATGACGCTGCGCTGTTCCAGGATGCTCATGATGGCGACAAGTCTACGTTTCTCGCCGCTCGCGCGACGACATGCGAGTGGAGCCCCGCCGGCTCGGTTACTGGAACCGGACGCCGGATCCGCCGCGGGAACGCCTGCCCGCGAACGCAGCGTCCATAGCCTGACGGACCACGCTCGACGAGTACCCCTTGCGGGAGAGGAAGCCGTGCAGGCGACGCCGGGCCGTCTCGTCGTCGTACGACGACAGCTGGCCGACGCGCTTGATCGCGAGTTCAGTGGCACGCTCCAGCTCGTCCTCGTCGCCGATGTCGGCGAGGGCCGTCTCGATGAGCACGGGATCGATGTGACGGCGCTTGAGCTCCTGCTCGATCGCCGACCGCCCGAGACCCTTGCGGCTGTGCTGTGTGAATGCCAGCGAGGTCGCCAGCGATGCGTCGTCGATCACGCCCATCGCCTGGAGCCGGTCGAGCTCCGGCCCGTACACCTCCGGCTCGATCTCGCGCTTGTTCAGAAGCTGCTCCAGCTCCCACCGCGACATTCCGCGCCGAGCGAGTTGCCGGATGGCCACACCCGTGGTCTTCCGCGTCTGCCGGACCGTCTCTTCGTCGACATCCTCCGCAGCGTTCGAAGCCGATGCGGGCGGCTCCGCACCCCAGGTGTTGTTCCAGCCGCTCTCCGCGGACCCGGTCGCTGCCGCACCGGCCGCCGACCCGGACGACGCCGCGCCCGGCAACTCCACCACCGGGCGGGCAGCGGCCCGACGCGACGGGTGATCCTCACCCGTTCGTGTGCGAGCGGGCGCCGCCCGGCGGAGTTGCGTCACCGGAGCGAGCCGCTCCTCCCCGGTCGAGTCGCCTTCCGGCGAGGACGGAAACTTCACCACCACGAAGAGCTCCCCTCGGAGGCGACGGTCACGGTCAGGCGCCCTTGCGGGCCTTCAGCTTGTCTTCGATCGACCCGACGTTGGTCGGCTCCACGGCCACAGCATTCGGGTCGGCCATGATGCCGAGCTTGATCTTGATCTTCTGCTCGATCTCGGCGGCGACGTCCGGGTTGGCGATCAGGAAGTTGCGCGAGTTCTCCTTGCCCTGACCCAGCTGGTCGCCCTCGTAGGTGTACCAGGCACCCGACTTCTTGACGATCGCGTGCTCGACGCCGAAGTCGAGGAGGCTGCCCTCGCGAGAGATGCCCACTCCGTACAGGATGTCGAACTCCGCCTGCTTGAAGGGCGGCGCCATCTTGTTCTTGACCACCTTGACGCGCGTGCGGTTGCCGACTGCGTCGGTGCCGTCCTTCAGTGTCTCGATCCGGCGGATGTCGAGACGCACAGAAGCGTAGAACTTGAGCGCCTTGCCACCTGCGGTGGTCTCGGGGCTGCCGAAGAAGACACCGATCTTCTCGCGCAGCTGGTTGATGAAGATCATCGTGGTGTTCGTCTGGCTGAGTCCACCGGTGAGCTTGCGGAGCGCCTGCGACATGAGGCGGGCCTGAAGACCGACGTGCGAGTCGCCCATCTCACCCTCGATCTCGGCACGGGGCACGAGGGCCGCCACCGAGTCGATGACGATGAGGTCGATGGAGCCGCTTCGCACCAGCATGTCGGCGATCTCGAGCGCCTGCTCACCGGTGTCGGGCTGCGACACCAGGAGCGCGTCGATGTCGACACCGAGCTTGCGAGCGTATTCCGGATCGAGCGCGTGCTCGGCGTCGATGAAGGCCGCGATGCCTCCGGCACGCTGTGCGTTCGCGATGGCATGCAGCGTCAGCGTCGTCTTACCCGACGACTCCGGGCCGTAGATCTCGATGATGCGGCCGCGCGGGAGACCGCCGATGCCGAGCGCGACGTCGAGCGCGATCGAACCCGTGGGGACGACCTCGACAGGTGCGCGCTCGTCGCTTCCCAGTCGCATGACCGAGCCCTTGCCGAACTGACGGTCGATCTGCGCGAGCGCGGTCTCGAGGGCCTTCTCGCGGTCTGCGGGTGATGGCATGTGCGTTCTCCTTCTTGGCTTCGGTACGGTTCGACTCTAGGAGCGACGTCCGACACTCGAAGCGCGGGACGCGAGATCTGTGGACAACCCGTTTTCGACTGCCGCTGTGAAGAAGTGTAGTCAGATCCGAACATATCTTCGAGCGTTCGAATCCGGCGTGTCGCACACCCTGCCGGTACGGAATGACGCCTAGCGCTGGGGCGCCGGCTTGCCCGCGCCGTACCAGCGCGACGACGGCACACCCGTCTCGCGGCAGAGGGCGATCCAGACGTCGCGCGGCGGGAGCCCGGCCGCGATGGCCTCGTTCGCCGTCCTGCCGCCGAGTTCGCCGAGGACGAGGTCGGTCAGCAGCGTCTGACCGTATGAACTACCGAACTCGTCAGAGACGGCGCGCTGGAACTCGCTCAGCTTCATGGTTCCTGTTTCGAGATAACCGGGATGGAAAACGAAGGACGCCCCGCGAACCGCGGGGCGTCCTCGAGAGTATTCGGAATCAGCGGGCGACCAGATCCGAGTTGAGGGCGGTGACGAACTCGTCGGGGACGGTGTCCGGAATCACCGGCTCCAGTCCCTCGAGCACCGCGATGCGATCGCCGACCTCGCGCATGATGACGGAGACCGGAGTCTCGAGCGCATCTGCGACGGAAGCGAGAATCTCGCTCGACGCCTCTTTCTGGCCGCGCTCGACCTCGCTCAGGTAGCCGAGCGCCACACTGGCCTTGCTCGCGACCTGGCGGAGCGTACGCCCCTTCTGCAGGCGGAAGTCCCTGAGCACGTCGCCAATTTCCTGACGTACAAGAATCATTCGGAGCCTCCCTTTCTTACCCTGCCGACGTATCGATGGGATACGAATGTACCGCATCCCTGTGCTCCACGATATCGAGGGCCACTGGGCTTTTCTTGTGAATGCAGCAGGTGTAACCAGACTGAAACACGCCGTATTCCCGCGGTAACAGGGAATGTTCACCCAGCCGTTATGTCGAGCTCGATCGCGAGCGCGCGGACGGCCTCCTCGACCGTCCGGCGCCGGATCGCATCGCGGTCTCCAGCGAGCTCCAGACCGATCGCGCGCGTGCCGTTCGGCGACGAGATGCCGACGTACACCGTGCCGACAGGACGGCCGCCCTGCGGGTCGGGACCGGCCACACCCGTCGTCGCGATGCCGACGTCGGCGGGCCGGCCGCCGACCGCCAGGCGCGTCCGCACCCCCGCCGCGAGCTGGCGCGCGACCTCCGGGTGCACCGGCCCTTCCGCGGCCAGGAGGTCGGCATCCACCCCGATCAGCGTGTGCTTGAGCTCGGTGGCGTAGACGACCGCGCCGCCGAGCACCACGGCGGAGGCGCCGGGCACGCTGGTCAGCTCGGCGGTGAGGAGCCCGCCCGTCAGCGACTCGGCGGCCGCGATGGTCAGGCCACGATCGATGAGCGCACGGACCACCGAGACGGTCTCCGGCGCCTCAGGCGACGGCACCCTTCGCCCTCCGCCCCTTCCACGCCTGCCATAGGTAGTCGATGCCGGTCCAGACGGTCAGGATGACCGCTGCGGTCATCACGATGCCGTTGACCCAGAAGACCCAGTCGCCCAATACGGTCCAGAGCGGGACGAGCGCAAGAGAGATCGCCACCGACTGCACGATGGTCTTGATCTTGCCGCCGCGGGACGCCGCGATGACTCCCTGACGGATGACGACGAAGCGGTACACGGTGATGCCGATCTCGCGCACCAGGATGACGATGGTCACCCACCACGGCAGCTCGCCGAGGATGGAGAGCGCGATGAGCGCTCCGCCGGTGAGCACCTTGTCGGCGATGGGGTCGAGCAGTTTCCCGAGATCGGTGACCTGGCCGTTGCGTCGCGCCAGCGCTCCGTCGACACCGTCGGTCGCGATGGCGAGGATGAACAGCACGGCCGCCGCCCAGCGCAGCCAGCCGTCCTGGCCGTCGTCGGCGAGCAGCATCCAGACGAACAGTGGGGCGAGCAGGATGCGGACGATCGTGATCGCGTTGGGCAGGTTCCAGTTACCCGCGCGCTTCTCTTCGCCGTCCGCCGCAGCGGGCGGGGGCGTGTCCGACACCGACATCCCGGTCTTCACTCCCTGTCGGTCAGCTGCCAGGCGTCCTCGTCCGAGTCGCCCTCGACCTCAGGATAGCCCGCCGTCATCTCCGCGACGGGGTCGACCCCGTAGCGGTCTTCGGCGTCGACCATCGGTGTGGCAGCCGTCGCCGCGGGCACAGCCGCCGGAGCGGAGGGTGCCGCGGCTGGAGCGGACGGGGACTCCTCGCCGCGCAGCCGTGCGATGACCTGCGGCAGCTGCTCGGCCGTCGCCAGCACATCGCGCGCTTTGGAGCCTTCGGAGGGCCCGACGATCTCGCGAGACTCGAGCAGGTCCATCAGGCGGCCCGCCTTGGCGAACCCGACGCGCAGCTTGCGCTGCAGCATCGACGTCGACCCGAACTGGGACGACACGACGAGCTCCGCGGCCGCGAGCAGCAGCTCCAGATCGTCGCCGATGTCGGAGTCGATCTGCTTGCGCTCGGCGCTGACCGTGACATCCTGCCGGTACTCCGGACGCGCCTGACGGGTGACGTGCTCGACGACTTTCTGGATCTCGTCCTCGTTGACCCACGCCCCCTGCACGCGCACGGCCTTGGACGCGCCCATCGGCAGGAAGAGTCCGTCACCCTGGCCGATGAGCTTGTCGGCGCCCGGCTGGTCGAGGATGACGCGCGAATCGGTGACGCTGGTGACCGCGAACGCCAGCCGGGAGGGCACATTCGCCTTGATGAGGCCGGTGACCACGTCGACCGACGGACGCTGGGTCGCCAGGACGAGGTGGATGCCGGACGCACGCGCCAGCTGCGTGATGCGGACGATCGAGTCCTCGACGTCCCGCGGGGCGACCATCATCAGGTCGGCCAGCTCATCCACCACCACCAGCAGGTAGGGGTACGGCTTGAGCGTCCGCTCGCTGCCCGCGGGCAGGACGATCTCGTTGTTGACCACGGCGCGGTTGAAGTCGTCGATGTGGCGGAAGCCGAAGCTCGCCAGGTCGTCGTACCGCATGTCCATCTCTTTCACGACCCACTGCAAGGCCTCGGCGGCCTTCTTCGGGTTCGTGATGATGGGCGTGATGAGGTGAGGGACGCCGCCGTAGATGGTGAGCTCGACCCGCTTCGGGTCGATCAGCACCATGCGCACCTCGGACGGCTTCGCCCTCATGAGCAGGCTCGTGATCATCGAGTTGACGAAGCTCGACTTGCCCGATCCGGTGGAACCGGCGACCAGGAGGTGCGGCATCTTGGCGAGGTTCGCGACGACGAAACCGCCGCCGACGTCCTTGCCGACGCCGATGGTCATCGGGTGGGTGCTCTTGACCGCCGCGGGCGAACGCAGGATGTCGCCGAGCGAGACGATCTCCCGGTCGGAGTTGGGGATCTCGACGCCGATCGCGCTCTTGCCCGGAATGGGCGAGAGGATGCGGACCTCGTTGCTGGCGACCGCGTACGACAGGTTCTTGCTGAGCGCCGTCACGCGCTCCACCTTCACGCCGGGACCGAGCTCGATCTCGTACTGCGTGACCGTCGGACCGCGCGAGTACCCGGTGACCTTGGCGTCGACCCCGAACTGGGTGAGCACTTCGGTGATGGCGGCGACGATCTCGTCGTTCGCGCCGGACCGGGTCTTCGCTGGAGTTCCCGCGGACAGCATGGTGGCCGACGGGAGGTTGTACGGCGCCGCCGGCTGGGGCAGCGCGGGAGGACCCGCGGCGTCCTCGTCGAAGTCGTCGGCCCCCGCCTGGAATCCGGGCAGCACCGCTCCCCCGCCGGGCACACCACCGGACAGGGGCATCGGAGCAGCAGCGGTCGGCGGCTGCTCCCCGGTGAACCGCTGCAGGGCGTCCTCGGCGTGGGCGAGTTCGCTCAGCACCTCGGTGTTGTAGTGATCGCTCGCCGGGTCGGGTTCGAGGGCGGTGTCGAACTCGCCCTTGCCGCGCTGCGGCTTTCCGAACACCTCGGTGAGACCGTCGACGGGCGGCGCCTCGTAGTCCGGGTCCTCCTCGCGCTGGGATTTGTTCCGGCGCCACCACGGCAGGTTCGCCTCGGTCTCGGGCTCGTCGTCGATCCCGTCGAGTTCGAGTTGCTTCGACTTGGCCTCTTTGGCCGCCTCTTTCGCCTCCAGCCGCTCGTCCACCGTCGGCAACTGCGCGCCGAAGAGGTAGGCGTACAGCTCGCGGACGCGCTCGGGCAGCTTGTTCGGCGGGGTCTTCGTGATGATGAACAGGCTGAGGATGAGAAGCAGGATGATCACCGCTCCCGCACCGTAGGGGGTGATCACGAAAGTCAACGGGGCCGCGATGAGCCAGCCGAGCACGCCGCCCGCCTGGGCGAGGGCGGCCATGCCGTCACTCGGCGATGGATGAGGGCTGAACAGGTGGCAGAGCGCGGACACCATCAGCAGGAGGATGCTGAGGCCGATCCCGATGCGGGTGTTGTCGTGGACCGAACTGGGATGACGGAACAGCCAGGCGGCGAACAGCACCATGACGATGGGAAGCGCGAACGCCACGCGGCCGAAGAGCAGCCCGAAGCTCCACGCGTCGAGCATCCGCGCGACCTGGTCGTTGATGAGGAACCACTCGACGACCGCGCCCGCGATCGCCAGCAGCACGAGGAAGAACGGGAAGCCGTCTCGTCGCTCTTCTTTGCTCAGCTTCTCGGGCCCGAGGGCACGGAAAGCGCCGCCGGTGAGGTGCGCAAGACCCATCCATGCCCGGATGAGCGGACTGGGCCCCGCGTCGGCGGCCGGGTACGCGACCGTCTTCTGCTGCGCGGTCTTCGACGCCGGCTTGCGCGCGGTCGACCCGCCGCGGCCGGAGTTTCCGGCGCGGGAATTCGACTTGGTGCTCGTGGCCATGGGCACAACGCTACGTCGTGCACACGTCTGAGCACGGTTCCCGCGCCTGAGTTGTGGAAAATCCGGCCCGTCAGCGGACTGTGCGAACCATGGTGTCCGCGCCCTCCCGGGAGGCGACGGTCACGTAAGCCTCGCTCACGTACAGGCGCTGAGCGAAGTTGCCGTGCTGCACGCTCAGGCTGAGGCGGGCGTGACCCCGGCTCGCCGCCGCTGCCGCGAGCTCGCGCAACAGCGCACGACCGGCACCCAGGGCGCGCCACTGGGGGTAGACCGCGAGCGTGAGCTCCGGAACGCCGACGGCGACGAATCCGTGGCCCGGAGCGTTCGCCGGGAACAGCCGCGCCCAGGAGGCGCCCACCGGGACACCGTGGGAGTCCTCCGCCACGCAGCCGAAGTCACTCGGTCGCTGCCACCCGGCGACATACCGGTTCACTTCGTGATCCTGGAGCACCGTCATGCGGTTCCGGGCGAGGACCGGATTCCAGTTCGCCGCCTCGACCAGCATGTCGGCCAGGAC
The DNA here is from genome assembly GCF_042465655.1 of Leifsonia sp. T36S-04. Classification (GTDB taxonomy): domain Bacteria; phylum Actinomycetota; class Actinomycetes; order Actinomycetales; family Microbacteriaceae; genus Leifsonia. The sequence goes on along the minus strand of NZ_CP146286.1, from coordinate 1,049,163 downwards.
GCGTGCGTCCTCGCCGATCGCCGGACGGATGCGGAACGCGTTCATGGACGAACGCTACCCCCCGCCGTGTTTCGGGCGGGTAACGATGGCCCACGACGACGACGTCAGGCCTCGATGACGAGCGGAACGATCATCGGCCGGCGCCGGTAGCTGGTGTTCACCCAGCGGCCGACGGTCCGGCGCACGACCTGCGACAGCGCGTGCGAATCGCGGACCCCGCTCTGCGCCGCCTCGGCGAGCGCCGCCGCGATCTTGGGCTTCACGGCGTCGAACACCGCGTCGTCCTCTGCGAACCCGCGCGCATGCACCTCCGGACCCGTGACGATCCGGCCGCTGGCGGCCTCCACGACGACGATGATCGAGATGAAGCCTTCCTCGCCCAGGATTCGGCGGTCCTTGAGGTCGGCGTCCGTGATCTCGCCGACGCTGGAACCGTCGACGTACACGAACCCGAGGTCGAGCTGGCCGACGACGCGCGCGAGACCGTCGCGCAGGTCGATGACCGTGCCGTCTTCGGCCAGGATCGTGTTCTTCTCGGGCACGCCGGTGTCCATCGCCAGCCGCGCGTTGGCCACGAGGTGCCGGTACTCGCCGTGAACCGGCATGACGTTCTTCGGCTTGAGGATGTTGTAGCAGTAGAGCAGCTCGCCCGCGGCCGCGTGGCCCGAGACGTGCACCTTGGCGTTGCCCTTGTGGACGACGTTGGCACCCAGCTTCGTGAGCCCGTCGATCACACGGTAGACCGCGTTCTCGTTGCCCGGGATGAGGCTGGAGGCCAGGATGACGGTGTCGCCGGCGCCCACCTCGATCTGGTGATCCATGTTCGCCATGCGCGCGAGGACGGCCATCGGCTCCCCCTGCGAGCCGGTGGACATGTAGACGATCTGATCGTCGGGGAGGTCGGAGGCCTTCCGGTAGTCGATCAGCACACCCTCCGGCACCTTGAGGTAGCCGAGGTCGGCGGCGATGGTCATGTTCCGCACCATGGAGCGGCCGAGCAGCGCGACGCGGCGACCGTTCGCCGCGGCGGCGTCGAGCACCTGCTGCACGCGGTGCACGTGGCTCGAGAAGCTGGCGACGATGACGCGCCGCGGCGCCCGGGCGATCACCGAGTCGAGCACGGGACCGATGGAGCGCTCCAGCGGCGTGAAGCCGGGCACGTCGGCGTTGGTGGAGTCGGCGAGGAACAGGTCGACCCCCTTCTCGCCGAGTCGCGCGAACGCGCGGAGGTCGGTGAGGCGGTTGTCGAGCGGCAGCTGGTCCATCTTGAAGTCGCCGGTGTGGAGCACGACGCCCGCAGGCGTGGTGATCGCGACGGCCAGTGCATCCGGGATGGAGTGGTTGACGGCCACGAATTCGAGCGAGAACGGGCCGAGCTGCTCGACCTGGCCCTCCTTGACGGTGAGCGAGTACGGCTGGATGCGGTGCTCCTTGAGCTTCGCCTCCACCAGGGCCAGGGTCAGTCCCGAACCGATGAGCGGGATGTCCCGCCGCAGCTTGAGCAGATACGGGACCGCACCGATGTGGTCTTCGTGTCCGTGCGTGAGCACCACGCCCACGACGTCGTCGAGCCGATCGCGGACCGGCGCGAAGTCCGGGAGGATGAGGTCGACGCCGGGCTGGTCCTGCTCGGGGAAGAGCACGCCGCAGTCGACGATGAGGATCTTGCCCTCGTACTCGAAGACCGTCATGTTGCGGCCGATCTCACCGAGTCCACCGGTCGGGATGACGCGGAGCGTGCCGGGTTCGAGCGCGGGTGGCGGGGAAACGGGATTGGGCATGTGCCCTCCTCTTTCTGTAGTTCGTCGTTCGTGTGCGGGGCTTCTCGCGCCCGCGGATGTCTCCGGCCGCCGCTCTGGCGGCCCGTCAGCGTGTGGTCCCGGCGATCTTCGGGAGCGCTCCGCCTGCTGCCGCATTGCGGTCAGGGCGGAAGTTCGAGAAATCGACGCCGGGGATGTCTTTGACGAGGTCGAGCTCGTCCTCGATCTGCGCGGCCTCCCACTCCTCCGGCCCCACGAGCGGCAGGCGCACGCGCGGGCTGGAGATGCGGCCGAGGCCGTGCAGGATGTATTTGGCCGCCACAGTACCCGGCACGTGCGTCATCACAGCGCGCACCAGCGGCTCGAGCTTCATGTGGGCGGCCGTCGCCGTGGCCAGGTCTCCCGCATTGACCGCGTCGACGATCTGCCGGTACGGCCGCGCGGCGACGTTCGCCGTCACGCCGATCAGCCCGCTGGCTCCGATCGCGAGGTGCGGCAGCACGTTCGCGTCGTCGCCCGAGAAGTACAGGAGGTCGGTCTGGTTGAGCACCCGGCTGACCTCGCTGAAGTCGCCCTTCGCATCCTTGATCGCGAGCACGTTGGGGTGCTTCGCGATACGCAGGATGGTCTCGTACTTGATGGGCACACCGGTGCGGCCCGGGATGTCGTACAGGATGACCGGGAGGTCGGTGGCGTCGGCGATCATCCGGAAGTGGGTCAGGATGCCCGCCTGCGTGGGCTTGTTGTAGTACGGCGTGACGACCATGACGCCGTCGGCGCCTGCCTTCTCGCTCTGCTTGTAGAGCTGGATGGCGTGCGCCGTCTCGTTCGAGCCGCCGCCGGTGATGATCTTCGCCCGGCCGTCCGCGACCGACTTGCCGACCTCGACGAGCCGCAGCTTCTCGGGGTCGGTCAGCGTCGACGTCTCGCCGGTGGTTCCGGTGACCACGATGCCGTCTGCGCCCGCCTGGATGACGTCGTCGATGTGCTTCTCGACCGCAGCCCAGTCCACTTCGCCGTCGGCGGTGAACGGTGTGACCAGGGCGACGAGCACCTGGCCGAACGGGTTGGCGGAGGTTGGCATGCGACCAGGCTATCGGGTCGCCGTCACGCGATGTCACATTCGATGCGCTGTGCATAAGTCCCGCGTAGCGTCCCGGCTGTGAATGGATTCGCAGCGCTCGGCATCCTGATCGCCCTGGTCGCCGCCGCCACGGTGGTGGGGCTGGCCTGGCGTGCCACGACCGGGCGTGCCCGCTCCACCCACGGTGATGAAGTGGTCGAGGCGACCGACGTCGGCGCCGGCGGGTTCGGCGACCGGGCCACCCTGCTCCAGTTCTCCACCGAATTCTGCGCGCCCTGCCGCAGCACCGCTCGGGTACTCGGCGCAGTCGCCGACGACGTCGACGGTGTGCGCCACGTGGAGGTGGATGTCACCGACCGGCCGGAGCTCGCGGACCGGTTCCGCATCCTCCAGACCCCGACCACCCTCGTGCTCGACGGCACGGGCGCGATCCGCGCACGGATCGGCGGCGCGCCTCGCGCGGACGAGGTCCGCACCACCCTCCACCGCATCCTCGGGAGCCATCATGTCTCAGCCTGACCCGGCCACCGCGCCGTCCGCCTCCGCTCGACCCGCGGGCATCGACCCCCGCTCCCCGCGTTTCGGCGCCGGGATCACCGCGGTGCTCCTGCTCGTCGACCTCTTCCTCTCGCTAGTCGGAGCGACGGCGGCCGCTGCACTCCTGCTGCTCGCCATCGCCCTCCTCTTCGCCTGGGGCGCGTTCGCCGGGGTGCAGCGGCATCCGTACGGAGCGATCTTCCGCGCGGTCGTCCGGCCCCGTCTCGCGCCCCCGGCCGAGCTCGAGGACCCGGCGCCGCCGACCTTCGCGCAGGGCGTCGGGCTCCTGGTGACGGGCGTCGGGCTGCTCCTCTTCGCCGTGGGCCTTCCGCTCGCGCTGCCGATCGCGGCGGCACTGGCTTTCGTCGCCGCCTTCCTCAATTCGGTGTTCGGATACTGCCTCGGCTGCCAGCTCTATCTCCTGCTGGTGCGTACGCGGCTCATCCGGAGGCGTGCGACCGCCTGACCGACGCAGTCGTCCCCCTCCAGCCGGGAATCCCCCGTGCACCGGGTGACGGTGTCGGACCCCGTCAGTAGTGTGGGTCGGGCCCGCCCGCGCTCGGCGGCGGCACGTCCGAGGAGGCCCCTATGGCAGTCACCAGCGAATCCACCACCGTCTGGAACGGCGATCTCATCCACGGCTCGGGAAACGTGACGCTCGATTCCTCGCATGCGGCCGAGCTCGCGGTCAACTGGAAGGCGCGGTCGGAGGGCGGCGCCGAGGTGACAACGCCGGAGGAACTGCTGGGAGCCGCGCACGCGGCGTGCTTCTCGATGGCCTTCTCGAACGTCCTCGCGCAGTTCGGCAACGCGCCCGAGAGCATCCGCACCACCGCCGCTGTGACCTTCGACCCTGCGCAGGGCATCACGGGCAGCCTGCTGCGGGTCACCGCGACCGTCCCCGGGCTGACGGAGGACGACTTCCAGCGTCTCGCGGACGAGGCGAAGCGCACGTGCCCCGTCTCGCGCGCGCTGGTCGGCATCCCGATCACCCTCGAAGCCACACTGGCCTGAACGGGCACGCAGCATGAGAGTGCTCCTCGCCGGCGCGTCCGGCATGATCGGCGGCGAGCTGCTCGCCCAGCTGGCGGCGTCCGGGCACGAGGTCCGGAGGCTGGTCCGGCGGGAGCCGACCGGATCGGACGAGTTCCGGTGGGATCCGGCGGAGCGGTCGGTCGCCGTGGAACTCTTCGACTGGGCGGAGGGCGTCGTCAACCTCTCCGGCGCGTCGCTGCAGCGCCTGCCGTGGACGCGGGCGACCAAACGGCGCATCCTCTCGTCCCGGCTGCAGGCGACGGGCACCCTCGCCGAGGCGATGCGGCGGGCCGATGACCCTCCCGCGGTGTTCGTCAGCGGGTCCGCGGTCGGATACTACGGCGATCGTCCCGGGCAGGAGCTGACCGAAGCGGCGAGCAAGGGAACCGGCTTCCTGTCCGATGTCGTCGACGCCTGGGAGGCGGCCGCGCGCCTGGCCCCGTCGGCCACCCGCGTCGCCCTTGCCCGAACCGGGGTCGTGATCGGCCGGGGCGGAGCCCTCACTCCCCTGCTCCCGCTCGCGAAGGCGGGACTTGCCGGTCCCCTGGGCACCGGACGCCAGCACTGGCCGTGGATCAGCCTCCACGACGAGGCCGCCGCGCTCGTGCACCTGCTCGGCTCGACGCTCGAGGGACCGGTCAATCTCGCGGGCCCGACAAGGGCGACGGCGGCCGCGCTGATCACGGCGTTGACCCAGGCCGTGCGCCGGCCCTACTTCCTGCCGGTCCCCCGGTTCGCGATCGAGCTGGCGCTGCAGGATGCGGGGCGCGAGCTGCTGCTCGCCGATCAGCGCGTCGTCCCACGGAAGCTGCTCGACGACGGTTTCGTGTTCCGGGACCGCACGGTTCAGGATGCGATGGACCGGCTGGTCGAGGTGCGTGCCGCCTGACTTCGGGCTCTAGCGCGCGGGCTGGCCGCCCGCCTTGGCGGCCGCCCGTTCCAGCCGGATCGCCTGGCGAAGCGCCTCCCGTGCGCGACGCCGGTCGCCCGAGGCGTCGTACGCCAGGCCGAGCCGGAACCAGGCGCGCCAACTGTCGGGCGCGGCCTCCACCTCCGCGCGGTACTGCGGGAACTGCTCGTCCGCCGCGTCCCGCAGCGGGCGTCCGCTGGCGCGGGTCGGCAGATCCTCCTCGGGCAGGTTGCCCTCGGCGGCGAGCTGCCGCACCAGTCGTTCGGTGCGGGCACCGAAGAGGAGCTCGCGGCCGATCGCCCACGCCGCGATGAGCGGCAGCACGAACAGGGCCACACCCATGGCGACGCCGACCGGCACGCCCGTCGCGATCAGCAGGACGGCCCGCTGGGTCACGAGCACCAAGTACACGAGCAGCAGCACCGCCATCAGGATGGCCGCCAGACGATTCCTCATCGCGTCAGGTCGGTGCCGTCCGCACCGGCGTCCCGCACGGTCGGCCGGGGCGGTTCGCCGTCCGGCTCGGCGATGCCGAGATCGATCAGCTTGTCGAGACCCACGGTCACCCCGACGGCCGAGGCGGCGTAGCGCAGGGCGAGCAGGATGCCCGCCTCGTACGCCTCCGCGCCGATCGTGTCGTGGCGGATGGTGAGCTGCTCCCCCGGGCCGCCGAAGATCACCTGCTGCTGGGCCGCGACGCCGCGCATCCGCAGACTGTGGATCGGGACGCTCGCCACCTGCTGTCCCCGCGCGCGCTGGTCCGAATGCGGCGCCTCCACCGGTCCCTTCGCCGCGCGCGCAGCGCCGATCAGCTCGGCCGTGCGGACGGCGGTGCCCGAGGGCGAGTCGACCTTGCCCGCGCCGTGCGCCTCGATGATCTCGATGGAGTCGAAGAACCGCGCGGCGACGGTCGCGAAGGCGGTCCCCAGCGCGGAGCCGAGCGAGAAGTTGGGGATGACGACCGCGCCGCGCCCGTCGTGCAGCGCGACCCGACGTACCAGGTCGAGGATGCGGTCCGCCGACCATCCCGAGGTGCCGACCAGGACGTTGAGACCGTTGTCGACCGCGAAGGCGACGATCGCGGGGCTCACCTGTGGGAGCGTCATGTCGACAAGCACGTCGGCGCCGAGCATCTCCTCCAGCGGCGAGCGCGAGTCGAGTCGCGCCACCAGTTCGAGATCGTCCGACTGCTCGATGAGACGTACCGCCACGCTTCCCAGTTTTCCGGTCGCTCCGGCGACGGCCACGCGAATACTCACCCACCCAGCCTACCCGCGGCGTCGCGGCGATCCGCCGGGTTTACGCTGGGTCGATGGTGTCTTTCGCAGACGTCGCCGTCACCGACGCGACCGCCCACCGGATGCTCTCCGACTACTTCGCCGAGCGCGCCGAGACCTTCCCGTCCGCGCAGGGCGCGTACCGCACCATGTTTCCGGACCCGGGGCAGTTCGTCGCGCCGAACGGTGTCTTCCTCCTCGCGTACGACGACGGCGTCGAGGTCGGCTGCGGCGGCGTCCGGGAGTTGCGAGTCCCGCTCGGTGAATCGGAGGACGGCCGACCGGTGGTCCGCTACGAGATCAAGCACCTGTGGGTGACCCCGGCACGACGCGGCGGCGGATACGGCCGTGCGATCCTCGCCGAGCTGGAGCTGCGCGCCCGCGGTTTCGGGGCGACGGAGGTCGTGCTCGACACCAATCAGAGCCTGGAGGCGGCCGCCGGGCTCTACCGCTCCCACGGCTACCAGAGCATCCAGCCGTACAACGACAACCCGAACGCCACCGACTGGTTCCGCAAGCCGCTCGAGCCGATCAGCTGACGGCCCGCCGACGACTGCGACTGCGGCTGCGCCTCGGGCCTAGACCGGCTGCAGCTCCGGCAGGCCGGTGCGCAGCTCGACGGGCAGGTGGCCCAGGTCGTTGTGCACGACGAGCACCGGCGGCTTGGCCGACCGGACCCGGATGATCGTCAGGCCGCAATTGGCCTGATTGAGCCCGAGCCAGCGCCAATCCGGAGCGTCGAACACGTGGCGCACGAACCAGCCGATCACGAAATTGTGGGTGATCAGGAGGTCGTGCCGGTCCCCCATCGCGGGCGTCAGGAACTCGTGGACAGCGTCGTCCATCTGCGCGTGTCCCGCCTCGATCTCCGCCTCCGTCACCGGGCCGAAGAACGACTCGAACGCCTTCGGCATGTCCGGCGTCGGGCCCGACGGGATGCAGTCGAACAGGAGGTTCGACGGCTGCGGCTCCAGCGCGGGCATCCGCTCCGCCATGATCGCGGCGGTCTCCGTCGCACGGTTGAGCGGCGAGTGGTACATCGACGTGAACGGGATGCCGCTCAGGCGCTCCGCGATCAGCTGCGCCTGGCGCTTGCCGCGCGGCGAGAGCGGGCCGTCCGGCAGGCCGTGCTCAGCGTCCTGCTGCTCGCCGTGGCGCACCAGGTAGATGTAATGGGGCACGAAGCTGGACCTTTCGAAGAATGGAGCGGGAAGAGGGAGGATCAGGGAGCGAGACCGGCAAACGTCTCGTCGGTGACGCTCCCCACCGCCGCTACGGAGATCGGGCGCCCCGCCAGATCGGCGGCGAGGGCGCGGACGTCGTCGACGGTGACGAGGTGGAGGCGGCGGAGACTCTCGTCGAGGTCGGCGAACTCGCCGAGGGTGATCTCGGCGCGGCCGAGCCGGGACATGCGGGTGTCGGAGTCCTCCAACGCCAGCGCCGCGCCGCCGGACAGCTGTCCGACCGCCCGCCGCAGCTCGTCCGCGGTCACGCCGCCGGATGCCATCCGCCGCAGCTCGTCGAGCATCAGCTCGCCGACCTGACGTGCCTTGGCGGGCGCGCAGCCGGCGTAGAGGCCGAAGACGCCCGCGTCGGAGTACGACCCGGAGAACGAGTACACGGCGTAGGCCAGGCCGCGGCGCTCGCGGACCTCCTGGAACAGCCGGCTCGACATCCCGCCGCCGAGGATCGAGTTGAGCACGCTCATCGTGGTGCGGCGGTCGTCCGTCGCGACGATCCCGGGCATCCCGACGAAGAGGTTCGCCTGTTCGGTCGGACGCTGGACCGTGACGATCGCGCTCCCCCGCTGGATGTCCGCGACGGAACCGGCGCGACGGTCGACGGGGTGCGCTGCGAGGTCCAGATCCCAGCCGGCGGCGACGAGGGCTCGCTCGACACCCGCGACGAGGAGGTCGTGGTCGACGGCTCCCGCAGCGGTCACCACGAGGTCCTGCGGCCGATAGTTCGCCCGGTAGTGCTCCCACACGCCGTCCCGGGTGGCTGCGTGGATGGTGTCCGGGCGACCCCCGATGGGACGGCCGAGGGGATGCGCGCCGAGGACCGCCTGGAACATCCGCTCGCTCGCGACATCGGCGGGGTCGTCCTCCGCCATCGACAGCTCTTCGAGGATGACTCCCCGTTCGTTCTCGAACTCGGTCGGGTCGAGCACGGAAGAGGTGAGCATGTCGCCGATGACGTCCACGGCCATGGCGAGGTCGCGATCCTGCACCTTGGCGTAGTAGCAGGTGTACTCCTTGGCGGTCATCGCGTTGTGCTCGCCGCCGACCGAATCGAAGGCGACCGCGATGTCGAGCGCGGTGCGCGTGCGCGTGCCCTTGAAGAGCAGGTGCTCCAGGAAGTGCGTCGATCCGAGGGTGCCTGGATGGCCGGGCTCGCCCTCGCTCTCGTCGCGGGAGCCGACGGCGACCCAGTACCCGAGCGTGGCGCTGCGCGCCCCGGGAACCTGCTCGCTGAGCACGCGGATGCCGCTGGGGAGTACGGTGCGTCGGACGAGCGCGTCGCCCGAAGCGGCGAACGTGAGGTCGGCCAGACCGAGCGGAAGGTCGACTGCGCTGTTCATCCCCTCCACCCTACGCCAGCCCCTGCGGAAAGCCCCGACGGAGAAAACGAGGACAAACAGACTCGTCTGTCTACTGCTATACTTCGGGAAGCAACAGCCGGAGGCGGTCGTCGCCTCCCCCAGCAGAAGGAGTCGTGCCGGATGGTCGTAAGTGCCCGAGCGACCATCCGGCCGCCCGCACCCTCCAAGGTCAAGATCCTCGCCACGGCGGATGAGCTCTTCTACCAAGAAGGCATCCACACCGTCGGAGTCGACCGGATCATCGCGGGTGCGCGCGTGACCAAGGCCACCTTCTACAAGCACTACCGGTCGAAGGACCTCCTGATCATCGCCTACGTCGAAGGCCGCGACCGGCAGGTGCGCGAGTGGTTCGCCGAACAGGAGGCGAAATTCGACGACCCGCGCGACATCGCACGTGCTCTGGTCGACTCGATCAACCAGCAGGCGGTGGACCCCGACTTCCACGGCGACCCGTTCATCAATGCTGCTGCGCAGTTCTCCGACGAGAACGATCCCGTGCGTGTCGCCGTGACGGCGCACCGGGACTGGTACGCCGACCGGATCGAGGAGCTGTTCCGCCAGATCGGCCACCCACGTCCCGGAGACGCCGCCGACGACCTGATCCTCGCGCGCGACGGCGCGCTCGCAGGCGGCTACGTCGGCGACCCGATCGCGGCGGGCGCCGCGCTGCACCGCGCCCTGGACCGCATCCTGAGCCAGGCGTAGCCCGCCCGGCCGGCCGGCGTCGCGCCCGTCGCGCCCGTCGCGCCCGTCGCGCCGAACGATGGGTGCAACACGCCGTAAACCGCCGCGCATAACGGCGTGTTGCGTCCCATGGATGCGCGCGAGCGGCAGCGAGTTGACGCAACACGCCGCGCGACAGGCGCCCGCGACGGCGTGTCGTGTCAGCCAGCCGCGGGTGCGTCGCGGCGGCTACTCGGAGACGCGGTCGAGGTCGAGCATCTGGGAGCGCGTCAGGCGGATGCCCGCGGCCGCCATGAGCGCATCCACCTGGTCGGGACGGCTCGCGCTGGCGACGGGCGCGACGATCGTGCGCTTCGCAAGGAGCCACGCCAGGGCGATGCTCGCCGGCGCCACCCGGTGCTCGCGGGCGATGCGGTCGACCACGGTCAGCACGCGCTGGCCGCGACGGTTCACGTACGCGGAGGCACGAATGCTCCGCGCACCAGCGGTGAGGTCGCTCTTGCTGCGGTACTTGCCGGTGAGGAAACCGTTCGCGAGCGCGTAGTACGGCATGACCGCGAGTCCCTGCGCCGCCGCGACGATGCGCGGCGCGCTCTCGAACTCGGTGCGGTGCATGAGGTTGTACTGGTTCTGGATGGCGACGAACTTGGGCAGCCCGGAGGACGCCAGGATACGGGCCTCGATCAGTCGGTCCGCGCTGAAGTTCGAGGCGGCGAGGTAGCGCACCTTGCCGCTCTCGATCAGCCACTCCGCCGTCGCGAGGCTGTCCTCCAGCGGGGTCTCCGGGTCGTCGTCGTGGAAGTACAGGATGTCGATGTAGTCGGTCTTGAGCCGTTCGAGCGAGGCCTCGACGGCGCGCACGACGCTCACCGCGCCGAGTCCGGGGTTCTCGTGGTGACGGCCAACCTTGGTGCCGACGACCACGCGGTCGCGGTTGCCGCGGTCGCGCATCCACGTGCCGATCAGCACCTCGCTGCGGCCGCCGACGTAGCTGTCGGCGGTGTCGATGAAGTTGCCGCCGAGCTCCGCGAAGCGGTCGAGGATGGCCAGGGACGTGTCGCCGTCTGCGGTCCAGCCGAAGACGCTCGCGCCGAGGGACAGCGGGTACACCGTGAGGTCGCTCTCGCCGATGCGCCGCGGAGCGATGATCGGCAATGGGCCGGTGCTCGCGCTCGCCGGGTCGATGTCGACGACGCCGGTGGGAGGCTGAGCCGACCCGGCTCGGGCGAGCTCACGTGTGCGGGCACCGGGGCGCTCGGTCGTGCGAGCGGCAGGAGCGGCAGGAGCCGCCGACGCGGGCGCCGACGCGGGAGCGGGAGCCTCCGCAGACTCGGGTGCGCTCCCGCCCTCCGGGCTGGTGTCTCGGGACGCGGCCGCAGCAGCACGCGAAGCATCCGAGGCACGGAGACCGACGCTTTCGAGCAGGCGCAGGGGAAGCAGCTGTGGCATTTCTCCCCCTCCCCGGGCTCCGTCTCGACGCGATGCTTCACACGTCGTCTCGCTGGGGAACCGACGGCTCTCGAATCGTTTCGAGAACCTTCAATCTCCTAGTGAACACTTGAAGATTACGGCATGCCTCCGACGCCCAGATGACGAAACGGGTGAACCCCGGCGGAATCCTAGGTCACAGTTTCATCACGAACGGCGGAGCACCGCCCTGGCGTGTGCGAGGACCGGCCCGTCGACCATTCGTCCGGCGTGACGGAACACTCCACCGCCCGCCCGTTCCGCGGCGTCGAGCAGCTCGCGGGCCGCTTCCACGTCGCGCGGATCGGGTCGGTACGCCGCCCGGATCGTCTCCACCTGGCCCGGATGGATGCACGCCGTCGCGGCGAATCCGACGGCGACCGCATCCTCCGCCTCCTCCGCCAGGCCGTCGAGGTCGGCGATGTCGAGATGGACGGTGTCGACCACGTGCACCCCGGCCGCGCCGGCCGCCAGCAGCACCGCCGAACGCGCGAACCGCGCCACATCGCGGTAGCCGCCGTCGGGGCCCCGGCTGGACGTGCCGCCGAGCGAGGCGACCAGATCCTCCGCGCCCCACATGAGGGCGAGCGCGCCCGGCGCGCGTGCGAGGTCGGGAGCGGCCAGCACACCCGCCGCGGTCTCGCACAGGGCGATGACCGCGTAGTCGGCCAGTCCCGCCAGGTCGGCGGCACGCTCGGCCTTCGGCAGCATGGCGAAACGGTACGGGGTCGCGGCGAGCGCGGACAGGTCCGCGTCGTGGTCGTCGCTCCCGGCCGGATTGACCCGCACGATGACGCGTTCGGGATCGAGGTCGGACGCGACCAGTGCCTCCCGTGCCGCCACCCTCCGCGCGGGGTCGACCGCATCCTCGAGGTCGAGGATCACCGCGTCCGCCCGCTCCAGAGCTTTCGCGTAGCGCTCCGGGCGGTCGGCCGGGCAGAAGAGGAGCGCGGGGCCCCACGGGAACTCCTCCGGCGCGCTCCCCCTCACAGCACGCCGTCCGGTGCGGTCGCTCCGGGATCCAGAGCGTCCGAGAGGCCATCCCCGTCGCCGTCCACGTCCGCGTCCACCGCCCGATCCGCCGCGTCGACGCCCGGGGGCACCGCATCCCGGCACCACACCATGACCTGCCGGGTCGCTGTCGCGACGACCACGCCGTCCTGGTTGCGTCCGGTGTGCTCGAGGGTGACGATCCCCTGGCCGGGGCGGGAGGCGGAGAGCCGCTTGCCCAGGACGACCGTCTCCGAGTACAGGGTGTCGCCGTGGTGCAGTGGATGCGGGAACGAGACCTCGCTGAAACCCAGGTTCGCCACGATCGTGCCCTGCGTGAGCTGGGTCACGGACGCACCGACGATCGTCGCGAGCGTGAACATGGAGTTCACCAGCCGCTCTCCGAAGGGCTGGCGGGCCGACCACGCCGCATCCAGGTGGAGGGCCTGCGTGTTCATCGTGAGCGTCGTGAAGAAGATGTTGTCGGCTTCGGTCACCGTGCGTCCCGGTCGGTGCAGGTAACGCGTGTCCGGCTCGAACTCCTCGTAGTACAGCCCGCGCTGCTCGATCTCCCTCATGACGCCACCTCCACCTCGACCGCGAGCGGAGCCCCCGTCGCGGCGACCACCTCGTCGACGGTGACCCCGGGGGCCGTCTCGCGGAGCACCAGCCCGTCGGGGGTCACGTCGATGACCGCGAGATCGGTGATGATGCGGTCGACGCATCCGGTGCCCGTGAGCGGGAGGGTGCACTCGCGGACGATCTTCGGGCGGCCCTCCTTGTCCACGTGCTCCATCATGACGATCAGCCGCTTGGCGCCGAAGACCAGGTCCATCGCGCCGCCCATCCCCTTCACCATCTTGCCGGGGATCATCCAGTTGGCGAGGTCGCCGGACTCCGAGACCTCCATCGCGCCGAGCACGGCGAGGTCGACGTGGCCGCCGCGCACCATCCCGAACGAGAGCGACGAGTCGAAGAAGGCGGCGCCGCGGTTGACGGTGACGGTCTCCTTGCCCGCGTTGATGAGGTCGGGGTCGACGGCATCGTCGGCGGGATACGGGCCGACGCCGAGCACGCCGTTCTCCGAGTGGAGGATCACCTCGACGCCCTCCGGGATGTAGTTCGGGATGAGCGTAGGCATCCCGATCCCGAGGTTGACGTACTGGCCGTTCTCGAGCTCGCGCGCCACGCGGGCGGCGAGTTCGGTGCGTGTGAGGCTCATCGTGCGGTCCCTTCCGATGCGGCGGCGGGTGCCGGCTGCGCCACCGTCCGGCGTTCGATCCGCTTCTCCATGCCAGGCGCGTGCACCACGCGCTGGACGAAGATCCCCGGGCAGTGCACCTGGCCGGGGTCGAGTTCTCCCGGTTCGACGAGCTCCTCGACCTCGGCGATGGTGATGCGGCCGGCCATCGCGGCGAGCGGGTTGAAGTTCATCGCCGCGGCGTGGAAGACCAGGTTGCCGTGCCGGTCGCCCTTCACCGCGTGGACGAGGGCGAAGTCGGGGCGGAGGGACCGCTCCAGCACGTACTCGGCGTCGTCGAACGTGCGGACCTCCTTCGGCTCGCTGGCGACCGCGACCGACCCGTCGGCGGCGTAGCGGCGCGGCAGGCCGCCCGTGGCGATCTGGGTGCCGACTCCCGCCGGCGTGAAGAAGGCCGGGATGCCCGCGCCGCCCGCGCGCAGCTTCTCGGCGAGCGTCCCCTGCGGGGTGAGCTCGACCTCCAGCTCGCCGGACAGGAACTGGCGTGCGAACTCCTTGTTCTCCCCTACGTACGAGCTGGTCATCTTGCGGATGCGGTGCTCGGCGAGCAGCAGCCCGAGACCCCAGTCGTCGACGCCGCAGTTGTTGCTGACCACGTCGAGGTCGGTCGTCCCGTCGTCGAGCAGCGCTTGGATGAGCGCGCTCGGGATGCCGCACAGTCCGAAGCCGCCCACCGCGAGCGAGCTCCCGTCCGGGATGTCCCGCACCGCCTCCGCCGCCGACCCCACCGTCTTGTCGATCATGCGCTCACTCTCCCTCGAGTCTGTCCGCCGCCGAGCACAGGATTTCTGCGGCCTTTTCGTCGAATCGGCAACATTTTTCCTGTGCTCGGCGGCGTCGGGTTCAGGCTAGGCGGTGAAGCCCAGCGCACGCGAGATGACCATGAGCTGGACCTCGCTGGTGCCCTCGCCGATCTCCAGGATCTTGGAGTCGCGGTAGTGGCGGGCGACGGGGCTCTCGTTCAGGAAGCCGTAGCCGCCGAAAATCTGGGTCGCGTCGCGGGCGTTGTCCATCGCCGCCTCGCTGCCGACCAGCTTGGCGATCGACGCCTCCATCTTGAACGGCTTCCCGGCCATCAGCTTGAAGGCCGCGTCGTAGTAGGCGAGCCGGGCGGTGTGCACGCGGGCCTGCATCCGGGCGAGCTTGAACGCGATGTACTGGTTGGAGCCGATCGGCCGCCCGAAGACGTTGCGGCTCTGCGCGTACCGGATGGACTCCTCCAGGCAGCCCTGCGCGGCACCCGTGCACAGCGCGGCGAAGGCGACGCGCCCATCGTCGAGGGTGGCGACGAAGTTGGCGTAGCCGCGCCCGCGCTCGCCGAGGAGGTTCTTCTCGGGGACGTGAACGTCGGTCAGCGTCAGCGGGTGCGTGTCGGAGGTGTGCCAGCCGACCTTGTCGTACACCGGCTCGGCGACGAAGCCGGGGGTGCCGGTCGGCACGATGATGGCCGACAGCTCCTTCTTGATGGACCCGTCGGCGCGGCGCTCCTCCCCCGTCACCGCGGTGATGGTGACGAGCTTGGTGATCTCCGAGCCGGAGTTCGTGATGAACTGCTTGGTCCCGTCGATCACCCACTCCCCATCGCGCAGCACCGCGGTCGTCTTCGTGCCGGCCGCATCCGACCCGGCCTCGGCCTCGGTCAGCCCGAAACCGGCGAGCGCCTCGCCGCGCGCGAGCATCGGCAGCCACTGCTGCTTCTGCTCCTCGGTGCCGCTCCGGAAGATCGGCATGGCGCCCAGGCCCACGCCGGCCTCCAGGGTGACGCCGATGGACTGGTCCACGCGTCCCAGCTGCTCGACGGCGAGGCAGAGCGAGAGGTAGTCCTTGCCCTGGCCGCCGTACTCGACCGGGAACGGGAGGCCGAACAGGCCCATCCTGCCCATCTCGGCGATGATGTCGTACGGCAGGCTGCGCTTCGTGTCGTACTCGTACGCGGCGGGCGCGACGACGGTGTCGGCGAAGTCGCGCACCTCGTCGCGGAGGCGGCGCTGCTCGTCGGTGAGCTCGAAGCCGGCGACGTCGGTGTCGGCGGGCCGGTCCATCTGCATGGTCATGGGTTCCTGTCTTTCGTTACGGGTGAAGCGGAGGCTGTGGAGGCAGTGGACGCGTCGGATGCGTCGACACGCGCGACGAGCTGGTCGAGGCGCACGAGGTCGCCCGGCGCGACGTGCAGAGTGACCGTTCCCGCGACGGGGGCGACCAGGCGGTGCTCCATCTTCATCGCCTCGACGACCACGACGGTGTCGCCGGTCTCGACGTGCGCTCCGGGCCCCACGGGGACCGCGACGACGGTCCCCGGCATCGGCGAACGGAGTTCGGGATGCGCGGCCGCGTCTCCGCGGTCGAGGGCGGCGAGCCGGTCGGCGAGGAGCTCGGCGCGCCCGCGCAGCCGGAGCGGGCGGGCGCGGCCGTCGCGCGCGAGCCAGACGGTCCGGTCGTCGCGGGCGACGTCGAACCGGAGCATCCTGCCGCCGACGTCGACCAGGGCGACCGCGGGCTCACCCGCTCGTTCGGGTGAGCGCAGCCGGAGCGACGCGGGACGCGCCTCGGCGCCGTCGACCGCGACCGACGCCTCCTCGGGGTTGCCCGCGACGGTCACGGTGACACCGGCCACGTCGTAGCGCGACGGACGCGCGGTGGCGAGCCGCCATCCGGTCGGCGCAGCCCACGCGGAACCGACGGCGGACGGCGGTTGCCGCCATCGGTCGAGGTGCGCGACCAGCGCCGCCGCGATCAGCTCGTCCTCGGTCGGCGGAGTCGGCGTCAGGTCCGAGAAGCGGCGGTCGATCAGGGTCGTGTCCATCCGGCCGGCGACCACGTCGTCGTCGGAGACCAGGTCGACCAGCCAGGCGATGTTCGAGGCGGAGCCGAGGATGCTCGTACCGGCGAGCGCGGTGCGCAGGCGGGCCAGTGCCTCCGCGCGGTCGTCGCCCCAGGCGATCACCTTGGCGAGCATCGGGTCGTAGTCGGTGACGATCGGGATGCCGGCCGCGATGCCGCTGTCGACGCGGATGCCCTCGCCGGCCGGTTCGCGCAGGGCCAGCACGTGCCCCGCTGCGGGGAGGAACCCGCGCTCGGGGTCTTCGGCGTAGACGCGCGCCTCGACGGCGTGCCCGCGCAGGTGCACGTCGTCCTGCCCGAAGGCGAGCGGGTCGCCCGCTGCGATCCGCAGCTGCTGCTCCACCAGGTCGAGGCCGGTCACCAGCTCCGTCACCGGATGCTCGACCTGCAGCCGGGTGTTCATCTCCATGAAGAAGAACTCGTCCGGGGCGTCGGCGGACACCAGGAACTCGACCGTCCCCGCTCCCGTGTAGCCGACGCTCGCGGCGACCCGGCACGCCGCCGCGCCGATCCGCTCGCGCGTGGCCGGATCCAGCAGCGGCGACGGCGCCTCTTCGATCACTTTCTGGTGCCGGCGCTGGAGCGAGCACTCGCGCTCCCCCAGGTGCACGATCCCTCCGTGCCGGTCGGCGAGCACCTGCACCTCGATGTGGCGCGGGGACGCGACCAGCCGCTCCAGGAACAGCGTCTCGTCGCCGAATGCGGCGGCCGCCACCCGCCGAGCCGCCCGCAGTGCCTCGGGGAGCTCGTCCGCGGACTGCACGGCCTGCATCCCCTTGCCACCGCCCCCGGCGGACGGCTTGACGAGCACCGGATAGCCGATCTCGGCCGCCGCGGCGATGAGCTGCTCGTCGGTGAGGCCGGGCTCGGCGATGCCCGGGATGGTCGGGACGTCGTATTCGGCGACCGCGTGCTTGGCGGTGATCTTGTCGCCCATCACCTCGAGCGCGTGGACGCCGGGGCCGACGAAGACGATGCCGGCCTCCTCGCAGGCCGAGGCGAGCGCCGGATTCTCGGAGAGGAACCCGTAGCCCGGGTGGACGGCCTCGGCGCCGGTGCGGCGCGCCGCCTCCACGATCGCGGACACGCTGAGGTAGCTGTCCCGCGCGGGCGCGGGTCCCAGGCGGACGGCGAGGTCGGCGAGCGCCACGTGCGGCGCGTCGCGGTCGGCGTCGCTGTAGACGGCGACGGAGCGGATGCCGAGCCGCTTCAGCGTGCGGATGACGCGGCACGCGATCTCGCCGCGGTTGGCGACGAGGACGGTGCGGAAGGGGACGGTGTGGGGCACGGCGATCACATCCGGAAGAGCCCGAAGGCCGTGTCGGGGAGCGGGGTGCGCGAGACGACGTCGAGCGCGAGTCCGAGCACGGTGCGCGTCTCTGCGGGGTCGATGACGCCGTCGTCCCAGAGGCGCGCGGTCGAGTAGTAGGGGTTGCCCTGCTCCTCGTACTGCGCCGCGATGGGTGCACGGAACGCGGCCTCCTCGTCGGCGGGCCAGTCCTCGCCGCGCTCCTCCAGCTGATCGCGCTTCACGGTGGCCAGGACGCTGGCGGCCTGCTGGCCTCCCATCACCGAGATGCGCGCGGCGGGCCACATCCACAGGAAGCGTGGCGAGTACGCCCGGCCGCACATGGAGTAGTTGCCTGCGCCGAAAGAGCCGCCGATGACGACGGTGAGCTTGGGCACGCGCGTGGTGGCCACGGCGGTGACCATCTTGGCGCCGTTCTTGGCGATGCCCCCGGCCTCGTAGTCGCGGCCGACCATGAAGCCCGAGATGTTCTGGAGGAAGAGCAGTGGGATGCCGCGCTGGTCGCACAGCTCGATGAAGTGCGCGCCCTTGAGCGCCGACTCGCTGAACAGCACGCCGTTGTTCGCGACGATGCCGACCGGATGGCCGTGGATGTGTGCGAAACCGGTCACCAGCGTTGTGCCGTACTCGGGCTTGAACTCGTCGAACCCGCTCCCGTCGACGATCCGCGCGATGACCTCGTGCACGTCGTACGGCGCCTGCACATCGACGGGAACGACGCCGTAGAGCTCGGCGGGATCGGCCCCGGGCTCGACCGCGTCGAGCACCGGCCAGGCGGGCGACAGCGGCGGCGGGAGGGTGGCGACGATGTCGCGGACGATCGCGAGCGCGTGCTCGTCGTCCTCCGCCAGGTGGTCGACCACGCCGGACGTGCGTGCGTGGAGGTCGCCGCCGCCGAGCTCCTCGGCCGTCACGATCTCGCCGATCGCGGCCTTCACCAGCGGCGGACCGCCGAGGAAGATCGTGCCCTGGTTGCGGACGATCACCGTCTCGTCGCTCATCGCGGGCACGTAGGCCCCACCAGCGGTGCACGAGCCGAGCACGGCCGCGATCTGGGGGATCTTCGCGGCGGACAGCCGGGCTTGGTTGTAGAAGATACGGCCGAAGTGGTCGCGGTCGGGGAACACCTCGTCCTGCATCGGCAGGAAGGCACCGCCGGAGTCCACGAGGTAGATGCACGGCAGGCGGTTCTCGAGCGCGACCTCCTGAGCCCGGAGGTGCTTCTTGACCGTCATCGGGTAGTACGTTCCACCCTTGACGGTGGCGTCGTTGCAAACGACCATCACGTGGCGGCCGGCGACCAGGCCGATGCCGGCGATCACTCCGGCAGCGGGGCTCTCGTCTCCGTACATCCCGGTCGCGGCGAGCGGTGCGAGCTCGAGGAAGGGGCTCCCCTCGTCGAGCAGCGCGTCGATCCGGTCGCGCGGCAGCAGCTTGCCGCGTGCCACGTGCCGTTCGCGAGCGCGCTCCGGTCCCCCGGCCGCCGCTGTGGCGAGCCGTCGCCTCAGGTCGGCGACGAGCTCACGCTGCGCCGTCTCGTTCTGCTCGAACCGGGCGTCCGTGGCGGACGCATCGCTGGTCAGGGTCGGCATGCTGCTCCGTGTCGTCATCGACAATCGCGTCATAGTTGTCACTGCAGTCGGTTAGTGGTCACTAACTCGATTTTTAGGTTAGTGTTCATTAACCGAAAAGTCCAGCACCGCCGCACGGACGGCCCCACGACATCGAGGACGATGACCCAGCTCGAACCCGCAGGTCCCGCGGGACCGCCGCTGCAGAGCGGCCGTCCGACGCAGCGCAGCCAGGCCAAGGCCGACCGCCGCGCCGCGCTGCTGGAGGCGGCCGCCGGCCTGTTCGCCGAGCGCGGGTTCAACGGCGTCTCGATCGAAGACCTGGGCTCGGCCGTCGGCGTGAGCGGCCCGGCGGTCTACCGCCACTTCTCATCGAAGCAGGCCGTGCTCGAAGCGCTCCTCGTCGGCGTCAGCGAACGGCTGCTGGCGGGCGGGCAGGACGTCGAGCAGGCGGAGTCCGACGCGGCCTCGGCTCTCCGCTCCCTGATCGGCTTCCACATCGATTTCGCGCTCGGCGAGCCGGACACCATCCGGGTCCAGGACCGCGACCTCGACGCCCTCCCCGACTCCGCGCGCCGCCAGGTCCGTCGCCTCCAGCGTCGCTACGTCGAGGTGTGGATGCGCGTGCTCGGCGAGCTGCACCCCGCCCTGGGCGAGGACGAGCTGCGCGTGCGCGTCCAG
This sequence comes from Leifsonia sp. T36S-04, assembly GCF_042465655.1. Classification (GTDB taxonomy): domain Bacteria; phylum Actinomycetota; class Actinomycetes; order Actinomycetales; family Microbacteriaceae; genus Leifsonia. The sequence continues at coordinate 1,029,154 of NZ_CP146286.1, read as the reverse complement.
GGCACGTTCGGCCTCCTCAACTCCACCCCGCACACCGCACGGATCGGGGCCGCGCAGGTCGCATCCGACGAGGTCCGTCCGGTGCTGGAGCGGATGGCCTGGTCGGCGCTCACCGCGGCCTGAAGCGCGAGCTGATGCGCGAGGCCCCGCCTCGCATGCAATAGGGCGCTCCAACACTCTTGCCCTGCCCCTGGGCACCTCCGTACGGTGAAAACGTTCTGCACACAAACGTGTGGAATGGACACACAAATACCGGGAGGAATATCATGCTTGCTGTACTCAGCACCGTCGCACGGTCAGGGGCCCTGGGGATCCGGGAGAAGGTGGACGGCATGATCGTCCGATACGACGCCTGGTTCCTCGTGCTCCTGGCCGTGCTGATGGTCCTCGCCTTCGTGATCGCTTCAGCACTCGCCATCTGGTGCATCACGAACGGAAAGGGCCGATTCTCCGGGAGCTGGAAATGGAACCAGAGCGGGGTCAACGTCTGGGTGGAATGTCGCTAGCGCGTCCACTCCCCCACTGACGAACTCCGCCGCCCAGACGAAGTGGGGCGGGATGAGAGTCCCGCCCCATTGCGAAGGAGCACGATGCTGTTAGACGTCGAACGACTCAGCTTTGCCTATCGATCGCAGGCCGAGATCCTGCACGACATCTCCTTCTCGGTGGGCACGGACGAGCTGGTGGGTCTCATCGGACCCAACGGCTCCGGCAAATCCACCCTGATCAAGGTGATCGTCGACCTCCTCGCCCACCGGCGCGGGTCCGTGCGGCTGAGCTCACAGCCGAACGGCGGCCGGGTCGCGAAGGCGAACACCATGTATGTGGCGAGCAACGACCACATGCCCGAGTTCCTCACCGGCGAGGAGTACCTGCGTTTCCTCCACGGCCTCTACGGCGAGCGCATCGATCGGGCAGAGATGAACCGACTCTTCGAGCGCTACCAGATGGCCGGGCGCAGCGCAGATCTGATCGAGGACCTGTCGCACGGGATGCGCAAGAAGCTGCAGCTGATCGCGGCATTGCTGCTCAGGCGGAAGCTGACGATCGTCGACGAGACGCTGAACGGGATCGACATCGATGCGGTCTACGCATTCGAGGAGGATGTCGAGGAGCTCGCCCGCGACGGCAGGTCCGTGATCCTCTGCAGTCACGACTTTCCCCTGCTCGAACGGGTGACCGATCGGATCCTGTTCCTGCATCGGCGCGCGCTCATGGCGGATGCTCCGACCGCGGAGCTGACCGACGACTACGGTTCACTCGACGCACTGGTCCGGGATCTCCTCGAAGCGACGCAGCCATGCGAGTGACGAGCGTCCTCCGGATCGTCCGGTTCCTCCTCGTCTTCATCGTGCGACGGGTCCTGGGTCGCGGGCTCCTGGCATCCCGGACCGCCCGTTTCGTGGTGATCGCGGCGGTGGCCGCGGCGTTCGCCGGCTACTGCGTGCTCAGCGTCGTCGTGCTTCGCCAGGTGTTCGGTGGCTCCGGCTTCGTCGAACCGATCCTCCGCACCGCCTCGATCTCCACCCTGTTCTGGCTGGCCGTGGCGTACACGATCGTCCGGGTGCTCTTCTTCAAGGCGGACGAGCTCCTCCAGTTGTCCTACTCGCTGCCGGTGACGAATAGGGAGCGCGCCCTCGCACTGACGCTGTTCGAGGCGGCCATCGTCCTGGTCGCGCTCGTCGCGGCGTTCGGCGGCCTCGCCGCAGCCAGTCTCGTTCTTCTCGGCGCGGACGCTCTCGGACCGCTCGTCACCGGCATCCTGATGCCCGCGATCACGCTGTACCTCTTCGTCAGCGTCGGATACCTCCTCACCGAGCGGATCCTCCTCGCGGTCGGCCTCTCTCGCCTCCGCGGCCTGATCATCCCCGGGCTGCTCGCCGGCTTCCTGGTCGTCTCGTATGCCGTCGTGAGCAGGCAGAGCGAGGCGTTCCTCACTGCGTACCTCGCCGGGGAACAGCTCTGGCTGCCTCAGTTGGTGTACTCCTGGCTGGCCGGGTCAGTCGGCATCCTGCCGACGGCGGCCGTGTTCCTCCTGAGCTGCGCCATCCTCATCGTGGTGGTGCTGTTCGTGACACCCCGCAGCTATGTCCCCCTGAAATGTCACTTCTCGCTCTTGCCCTCACGACTGGCGGATCGGCGCTTCGGAGCCCACCTCCTGGTCGCGGTCCGGAGCTTCGAGACCGGCGTCGTCATCCTGCTCACCGTCGTCGTGACGTTCCTGCTGTGGTTCTATCGCGTCGACATCCCGCCCTACGCATTGCTGCTGGTGACCTTCCAGGGGGTCTACGCCTTCTCGAACTCGGAGCCGCTTCGGCGCATCGGGATCGCGCATCCGGCGCCGGCGTATGAATACCTGTGCCTGATCGGCGCCCAATCGGTGCTGTTGGCTGTCGTGTCCGTCCCCTCGATCGCCCTGTCGACGACGACGGGGATCGATCTCGGCACCAGCCTGTCGATCGTGGGTCTGGGGCTCTCGAACATCTGTATGACGACCCTGGTCGGAGTTGCCTTCCCGCCCGAGCGAGGCAACCCGTTCTCGGTCCTGGTCGGTCTCGTCCTCCTGGTCGTGGTGGCGGGAACGCTTCTGATCGGCATCAACCTGTTCGCCCTCCCGGGGTTCGTCACCGCGATCGCCCTCGCGGTTCTGGCGCTCGTCACCGCGGCGTACAGCGTCTACGGGATCTCACGCATCGAAAAGAATCGGAGGCACGCTCATGAAGTGGTTGCTTAGAGTCGGAATGTCGCTCACGATCGGACTGATCCTGACCGCCATGCTCGTGGTCGCGAGCCTGTTGTGGATCATGTTCAGCACGCATCCGGGCGACCCTCGCGCTTCGGGGTTCTTCGGGGCGGTGTTCTTCGAGGTGCGAGAGAAGGCCGGAGGCGCGCTCGCGGTCGGCGCGGGCCTCGGTGACGTGCTGCCACTCGTCGTCGCGTTCGTGGCGCTCAGCGCCCTCACGTTCGCCGTTGCGGTGATCACCGCGAAGTTGCAGGCGTACAAGCGAGCCTTGATGCATGCCTCCGACACCTGAATGTCCATCACGATCCCACTTGATCGACGTGCGCCCGCTCGGGTCGCGCTCGCGGTCCTGCGGCACAGCGGCTGGTTCGTCGCGATCGTGGTCGCGATCGCGGGCGGCTTGCTGCTGTGCGCGGTGACCGCGTCCGATGTGAATCTGGCCGGCCTCGCGGGCGGCTTCACGCTCCATGCCCTCGTCGGGCTGGTGGGAAGTTTCGCACTTCACGAGGCGGCGCACACCGGGGCACTGCGGCGGGCGGCGCCCGGAATACGAAGCATCACCCTGACACTGACCGGGCTCCGCATGTCGCTGACCCCGGCGGGCACCATCGTCGGCAAGCAGATCGCCTTCGTCGCACTGATGGGGCCACTCCTGACCGCGGCGGCAGGAGCCGTGCTCTGGGCGACCGTTCCCGACCTCCGGCTCCACCTGTGGTTCATCGGACACGTCGTCTTCCTCGCGCCGTGCTTCGGGGACGGCCGGGCGATCATCACCGGCGCGCGACGATGGTCCAGCAGCGTCGAGCTGTGATCGTGCCGCGCGCGTCACCCGCATGGACTACAGTCCGAGAGAACGGCGGCACCTGCCCGAGAAGGAGCGACGTTGGGCGACGACACCCCCCGGCTGCGACTGCACCACCGGGTCCTGCGGGTGATCGGCGGCGTTCTCACAGTGGTCCTGGTCCTGCTCGTGATCGCCGGCGGGGTCGCCGTGTGGACGGTCACGCGTTCCTTCCCGCAGACGTCCGGCTCGGTCGATGTCCCCGGCCTCAGCGCGCCCGTGACCGTCTATCGTGACAGTGCCGGTGTCCCGCAGCTGGAGGCATCCACCCCCGACGATCTCTTCCGGGCGCAGGGCTACGTGCACGCCCAGGACCGCTTCTGGGAGATGGACTTCCGTCGTCACGTCACGGCCGGCCGCCTCTCCGAGATGTTCGGCGCGAGCCAGGTGCCGACGGACATTTTCATCCGCACCCTCGGCTGGCGCACGGTCGCCGAGCAGGAGGTGAAGCTCCTCGATCCCGTGTCGCGCCGCTACTACCAGGACTACGCGGACGGCGTGAACGCCTACCTGAAGAAGCACTCGGGCGCCGAGCTGTCGCTCGAGTACGCCGTGCTGGGGCTGCAGAACCCGTCATACCGGCCGGAGCCGTGGACTCCGGCCGACTCGATCGCATGGTTGAAGGCGATGGCGTGGGACCTCCGGTCCAACCTCGAAGAGGAGGTCGACCGCGCCCTGCTCGCCACCAAGCTCACACCCGAGCAGGTCGCCGAGCTGCATCCGGGCTATCCGTACACCGGCCACCCGACGATCACCGATCTGGGCGGCGGCAACCCGCGCGCTGTGACCCCCGACGTGGCTCCGCAGGCGGTCGCTTCGTCCGCCGGCGTCGGCGCCGGCGCCGCCTCCACGCCGTCCGTCGATCCCGCCGTCTACGCGTCCCAGCTGGAACAGGTGGCGGCGAGCGTGGATGCGGTCCCCCAGCTGATGGGGCCCGCCGGCTCGGACATCGGCTCCAACTCCTGGGTCGTCGCGGGTTCCCACACCGCCAGCGGAAAACCGCTGCTCGCCAACGACCCGCATCTCGGCGCGGCGCTCCCGTCGGTCTGGTACCAGATGGGATTGCACTGCAGGGTCGTCAGCGCGGCCTGCCCCTTCGATGTGGCGGGCTTCAGCTTCTCGGGCTTCCCAGGCATCGTCATCGGCCACAACGACCGCATCTCGTGGGGGTTCACGAACCTGGGGCCGGATGTCGCCGATCTCTTCGTCGAGAAGGTTACCGGGAACACCTACGAATACGAGGGCCAGCAGCTGCCGCTGCAAAAGCGCACCGAGCGCATCCGGGTCGCCGGAGGCCCCGACGTGACGATCACCGTGCGATCGACGCTCCACGGGCCTATCGTCACCGATATCGGGGACGCCTACGCCGTCATCGCGAAAGACCAGGCCGGAAAGCTCGGCGTGCCCGCGCAGCAGTTCCAGCTGTCGCTCGCCTGGACGGCGCTGACCCCCGGGACCACCGCCAACGCGATCTTCGCCTTCGACACCGCCCGGGACTGGGCGGGCTTCCGGGCGGCCGCGCAGTCGTTCCAGGTGCCCTCGCAGAACCTCGTCTACGCCGACGTGGACGGGCACATCGGCTACCAGGCGCCCGGGCTCATCCCGGTGCGGGCGTCGGGCGACGGCACCGTGCCGGTCCCCGGATGGACGAGTCAGTACGCGTGGACGGGGGTCATCCCGTTCGACCAGCTCCCGTCGGTCTACGACCCGCCCTCCGGCTACATCGTCACGGCCAACAATGCGGCCGTCGGTCCCGAATTCCCGGCGCTGATCACCGCCGACTGGGACCAGGGCTACCGGGCGAACCGGATCGAGCTGCTGCTCTCACGGCTCGTGGGCTCGGGAACCAAAGTCACCGCAGCGGACATGTCGGCCATCCAATCGGACACCTACGACGCGAACGCCGCCGACCTCGTCCCCGTGCTGCGGGAGGTCGCCGCGAGGTCGGATGCGCCCGCCGATCTGAAGCGGGCCGCGCGCCTCCTCGACGGCTGGAACTATCACGACGACGCCGACAGCGCCCAGACGGCGTTCTTCGCCGTGTTCTGGCGGGAGCTGTTACACGACATGTTCGCGCGCAAGCTGCCCATCGCGACGGCTCCGACCGGCGGCGATCGCTGGTTCTCGGTCGTGCGGTCGCTGCTGGACGAGCCCGATTCCTCGTGGTGGGTCGACTCCCACCTCGGGACGACCGACCGCGACTCGATGATCACGTACGCGGCCGACCGGGCCTGGGGTGAGACGCGCGCGCTGCTGGGCGGCGACCCCTCATCGTGGCGGTGGGACCGCCTCCACACGCTCACACTGACGAACGCCAGCCTCGGCGAGTCGGGCGTCGCGCCGATCGAGTGGTTGTTCAACCGCGGGCCGTGGCATGTCGGCGGCGGCTCCAGCGTCGTGGATGCCACCGGCTGGGACGCGACGGCCGGCTACGCGGTCGAACGGGTGCCGTCGATGCGGATGGTCGTCGACCTGGCCGATTTCGACAAGAGCACGTGGATCAACCTGACCGGCGCCTCCGGACACGCGTTCGACGCGCACTACACCGACCAGACCGACCTGTGGGCCGAGGGCAGGACACGCCCGTGGCCGTTCTCGCCCCCGGCGGTCCAGAAGGCGGCCACCCAAACCCTCACGCTCCGCCCGCCGCGCTGACCGCCGCCGAGACGTGAGTCGTTGCGCCTAGCGGCCGAGGTCGCGCTCAGGCGAACCCACGTAGAGCTGCTGCGGGCGGCCGATTTTGGTCTGCGGGTCGAGGTTCATCTCGCGCCAGTGCGCGATCCACCCCGGGAGCCGGCCGATCGCGAACAGCACCGTGAACATCCGGGTCGGGAAGCCCATGGCCTTGTAGATCACGCCCGTGTAGAAGTCGACGTTCGGGTACAGCTTGCGGTCGATGAAGTACTGGTCGGCAAGCGCGACCTCCTCCAGCTCCTTGGCGATGTCGAGCAGCGGATCGTGCACGCCCAGGGCCTCCAGGACCTCGTCGGCCGACTGCTTCACGAGCTTGGCGCGCGGGTCGAAGTTCTTGTAGACGCGGTGACCGAAGCCCATGAGCTTGACGCCCGACTCCTTGTTCTTCACCCGCTCGACGAACTTCTGGACGCTCTCGCCGGAGTCGCGGATGCCCGCGAGCATCTGCAGCACGGCCTCGTTGGCGCCGCCGTGCAGCGGGCCGTAGAGGGCGTTGATGCCGGCCGAGACGGAGGCGAAGAGGTTCGCCTGCGTGGACCCGACCAGCCGCACGGTCGACGTGGAGGCGTTCTGCTCGTGGTCCTCGTGGAGGATGAGGAGGCGCTCGAGCGCGCGCGACAGCACCGGGTTCACCTCGTACGGCTCCGCGAGGGTGCCGAAGTTGAGGCGCAGGAAGTTGTCGACGAAGCTCAGCGAGTTGTCCGGATACAGGAACGCCTGACCCAGGCTCTTCTTGTGCGCGTAGGCGGCGATGACCGGCAGCTTGGCGAGGAGACGGATGGTCGAGAGCTCCACCTGCTCGGGATCGCTGACGCTCAGCGAGTCCTGGTAGAACGTCGACAGGGCCGAGACGGCGCTCGAGAGCACCGACATCGGGTGCGCGTCGTGCGGGAGTGCGTCGAAGAAGCGGCGCAGGTCTTCGTGCAACAGCGTGTGGCGGCGGATGGTGTCGTCGAACTCCGAGAGCTCGGACGCCGACGGGAGCTCACCGTGGATGAGGAGCCAGGCGACTTCGAGGAACGTCGACTTCTCGGCCAGCTGCTCGATCGGGTAGCCGCGGTAGCGCAGGATGCCCTGCTCGCCGTCGATGTACGTGATCGACGAGCGGGTGGCCGCCGTGTTGACGAAACCGTAGTCGAGGCTGGTGAGGCCGGTCGCTTTCGTCAGCGTCGAGAAGTCGATGCTGGAGGCGCCGTCGACGCTCGGCCGGATCGGGAACTCGGCGGTACCGCCGGGGAAGCTGAGCGTCGCTTGCGCGAGTTCGGCTTCTGCCGCGCCGCCGCTCACGGGCGCCTTCTCGGTGCCAGTGCTCTCGGTGCCGAGTCCGCTCACAACGCCTCCTGGTGGGATAGTCGGTCCGCAGCCCGATCGTGGCGGCGCTGCTGAAAAACCGTGCCGGTACAGCCTAACGAACCCCGGCGACAACTGTCGCATCGGGCAAACACACGCCGACGCGGTTAGAGGGAGTCTCCAAAAGCCCGCAGGCGAGCGGCCGCGGCCTGCACGCGCTCGTCGGTCGCGGTGAGGGAGAGCCGGACGTGCTGCGGGTAGAAATCGCCGTAGAAGTGCCCCGGTCCGGCCAGGATGCCGAGTCCCGCGAGCCTCCCGATGCTCTCCCACGCGTCCCGGCCTTCCGTGGCCCAGAGGTACAGGCCGCCCTCGCTGCGGTCGACGCGGAATCCCGCCGCCTCCAGCGCCGGAAGCAGGAGTTCGCGGCGCGCGCGGTAGCGCTCCTTCTGCACCCGGACGTGCTCGTCGTCACCGAGCGCCGTCACCATCGCCGCCTGCAACGGGGCTGGCAGCATCAGGCCGGCGTGCTTCCGGACGTTCACCAGCCGCCCGACGATCGTCCGGCAGCCCGCGACGAAGGCGGCCCGGTAGCCGGCGAGGTTCGACTGCTTGCTCAGCGAGTACACCGCGAGCACGTTCTCCCGGTTCTGGCCGATGACACGGGGGTCGAGGATGCTCGGCACGCGCTCCGCATCCCACGGCTCGTCCCAGCCGAGCTCGGCGTAGCATTCGTCGCTCGCGATGTAGGCGCCCAGCTCGCGGGCGCGGGCGACCGCGGCGCGCAGTTCGTCGACGGTGAGGATGCGGCCGTCCGGGTTCCCCGGCGAGTTCAGCCAGACGAGGCGCGTGCCCGCAGGCCACTCCGCGGGGTCGTCGCTCGCGACCGCTGTGGCACCCGCGATCGCCGCGCCGATCGCATAGGTCGGGTACGCGGCGCGGGGATGCACGACGACGTCGCCCTCCCCCAGGCCGAGCATGAACGGCAGCAGCGCGACGAGTTCCTTCGACCCGATGGTCGGCAGGACGTTGTCCACGGTGAGGCCGCGGACGCCGCGCCGTCGCTCGAACCACTCGACGATGGCCTCCCGCAGCGCGGGCGTGCCGATGGTCTGCGGGTACGCGTGCGCGTCGGTGGCGTGGGCGAGAGCCTCACGGATCAGGTCGGGCGTCGGGTCGACGGGTGAGCCGATCGAGAGGTCGACGATGCCGTCGGCGTGTGCGCGCGCCCGCTCGGCGTACGGCGCCATGAGGTCCCACGGGTAGTCCGGGAGTTCCTGCAGCGCCACGGTCAGTGGCCCGTCACGGTCAGTGCGCCGTCACGGTCAGTGCGCCTGGGGCGGAAGTGCGGCGATGACGGGGTGGTCCTTCTGGATCACGCCGACCTTCGAGGCGCCGCCGGGCGAACCGATGTCGTCGAAGAACTCCACGTTGGCGCGGTAGTAGTCCTTCCACTCCTCCGGAAGGTCGTCCTCGTAGTAGATCGCCTCGACCGGGCAGACCGGCTCGCAGGCGCCGCAGTCGACGCACTCGTCCGGGTGGATGTACAGCGACCGTTCGCCCTCATAGATGCAGTCGACCGGGCACTCGTCGATGCACGCCCGGTCCTTCACATCGACGCATGGGAGAGCGATGACATAGGTCACAGTGGTTCGGATCCCTTCACGAGTGCTACCCCGCTAGCTTATGCCGTCGCGGGCGGGCCGGCGTCCGCGGACATCCGGCCAGGCGATGACGACGGCGGAGATCAGGATGGGGCCGGCCAGCCACACCTGCCCGGCGAGATCGTCCGGGATGAGGACCGATCCGCCCGCGCTCTGCTGTGAGAACAGGAGGATGACGGCGATCGCTCCGAGGGCTGCGAGCAGAGCCGGGAGCCGGCTGTGGCCGAGTAGCCGGAGCCCGACGAGGAGTGCGGTGAACGCCGCGAGCGCTCCGGTCAGCCCGAGCGGGATGTCGATCCCCCAGGTCACGTGGATGCCGTGCGCGATCGTGCCGATGGCGCCGAACAGGGCCCCCGTGAGCACGAGCAGGATGGCGCTGACGATCCGGCTGAGCATTCTCGAATCCTAGCTGGACAGTTTCGGAGTCCTGTCATACGCTCGATGGGTAAGGTTAGCCTTACCAACCTCCCCACCCGATCCACCGACAAGGTCCCCCGTGCTCGCGAACTACCTGATCGGCCTCCGCGAAGGCCTCGAGATGGCGCTCATCGTCACCATCCTCATCGCCTACGTCGTAAAGCTGGGCCGGACGGATGTGCTGTCCAAGCTGTGGATCGGCGTGGGCGTCGCCCTGGTCGTCCCGCTCGGGATCGGCGCAGCGCTCACCTGGGGCCCCTACGGGATGAGCTTCCAGGCGCAGGAGATCCTCGGCGGCACCCTCTCGCTCGTGGCGGTCGGATTCGTCACCTGGATGGTGTTCTGGATGGGCAAGACCGCCCGCACCATGAAATCCACCCTCCACAACCGCCTCGATTCGGCGCTCGTGGGAGCAGGCTGGGGCGTCGTCGTGCTGGCCATGCTCAGCGTTGGCCGCGAGGGCATCGAGACCTCCCTGTTCGTCTGGGCGACCGTCGCCAGCGCCGGCGGGACGTGGGAGCCGGCCGTCGGTGCCCTGCTGGGCCTCGCCAGCGCCGCCGTCCTCGGGTTCCTGCTGTACCGCGGCATGGTGAAGATCAACCTCGGGACGTTCTTCACCTGGACGGGCGCCTTCCTCATCCTGGTCGCCGCCGGCGTGTTCGCGTACGGCCTGGGCGACCTGCAGGAGGCCGGCGTGCTCCCCGGCGGCAGCGTCCACGCGTACGACATCAGCGCTGCTATCCCCTCCTCCAGCTGGTACGGGACCGTCGCCGCCGGCATCGTGAACTTCAACCCGTCGCCGAGCTGGCTCCAGGTCGTCGGCTGGGCCGCCTACCTGCTCGTGGTCGGCTTCTTCTACCTCCGCCAGCACCGCTCCTCCGGCCGCCCGGTCGCGGCGCAACCGACTCCCGCCGCCGCGCCCGCTCAGCACGCGCACGTCGCCTCCTGACCCGCCCGACCGCCAGAACCGCAGAAAGCACAGCACACCCATGCCCCGACTCCGTCCGCTCGCCGCCGTCACCGCGTCCCTTGCCGGCGCAGCCGCCCTCGCCGCGGCCCTCACCGGTTGCGTGCCGAACAAGGCCGATGCCACCGCGGAGGCCATCGCCGTCTCGCTCTCCGACTCGACGTGCACGGTTTCGGCGAACACGGCGAAGGCCGGCCCGATCACGTTCCAGGTGACCAACACTGGCTCCGACGTCAACGAGTTCGAGCTGCTCGCCACCGACAAGCTGCGCATCGTCGGCGAGAAGGAGAACATCGGTCCAGGAACGACGGTCAACTACGTCGTCCAGCTCGCCGAGGGGAAGTACTTCTCGGCCTGCCGCAAGGGCATGGTGGGTCAGCCCAACAACCTGGCCGCCTTCACCGTCACCGCGGGCACCGGCACGACCGTCTCGCAGAGCGAGAGCAAGCAGGTCGCCCAGGCGGTCGCCAACTACACGGGCTACGTCAAGGACCAGGCCGGAGCGCTCCTCACGGCCACGAAGACCTTCGCCGCGGCCTACGCGGCCGGCGATGCGGACGCCGCACGCGCCCAGTACGCCTCGACCCGCGCCTTCTACGAGCGGATCGAGCCCACCGCCGAGCAGTTCGGTGACCTCGACCCCGCGCTCGACCTCCGCGAGGCCGACCTCGAGCAGGGTCAGGACTGGACCGGCTGGCACCGCATCGAGAAGGACCTCTGGGGTCCCGCCGGCTACAGCCCGGCCGACGCCGCCACCCGGACGGAGCTCGCGGACAAGCTCGTCGCCGACACCCAGAAGCTCTACGACCTGGTGCACGCGAAGGACTTCGCCCTCACCATCGACCAGATCTCCAACGGCGCCATCGGCCTGATGGAGGAAGTCGCCGGCTCGAAGATCACCGGCGAGGAGGAGGCCTTCTCGCACACCGATCTGCAGGACTTCCATGCGAACCTCGAAGGAGCCCAGGTGGCGTACGCCGTCGTCCGCGACATCGCCGCGACGAAGGGCAGCAGCGGCAAGGACGTGGTCGCCAAGCTCGACGCCGAGTTCGCGACGATCGCGAAGACGCTCGCGCAGTACAAGAGCGGCGACGGCTTCGTCAGCTACACCGAATTGAGCACCGACCAGGTCAAGGAGCTCTCCGACCAGGTGAACGCCCTGAGCGAGCCGCTCAGCCGGCTGACCTCGATCATCGTCAAGTAGGGGCTGTGACGCAGCGACGCCCAGAGGACGCTGAGCGCCCGGAGACCGAGGCCCCTTCTGCTGCGGCCCCGCGCGGGCTCTCCCGGCGCGGGATGCTCGGCCTCGCCGGGGCGACCGTCGGTGCGGGGCTCGTGGGTATCGGGGCGGGAGTCGCAGCGGACCGCGCGGTGCTCGGCGCCTCCGCCCCGGCCGCGACGACCTACCCCTTCTACGGCGCCCACCAGGCGGGCATCACCACGCCGGCGCAGGACCGCCTCCACTTCGCCGCCTTCGACACGGTGGCGGGACTCGACCGCGACGGCCTCATCGAGCTGCTGCGCGACTGGACCGTCGCAGCGGCTCGGATGACGCAGGGCCGACCGGCCGGCAAGTACGGCCCCGCCTCGGGCCCAATGGATGCGCCCCCGGACGACACCGGCGAAGCGCTCGACCTGCCGCCAGGCGGCCTCACGCTGACGTTCGGCTTCGGGCCGTCGCTGTTCCGCACGGCCTCCGGCCTGGACCGGTTCGGGATCGCGTCGAAGCGCCCGGCTGCTCTCGTCGACCTCCCGCGCTTCCCCGGCGACGCGCTCCAGGAGGCGATCAGCGGCGGCGACCTCTGCGTGCAGGCCTGCAGCGACGATCCGCAGGTGGCCGTGCACGCCATCCGCAACCTGTCGCGGATCGCCTTCGGGCGCGCCGCCATCCGCTGGTCGCAGCTCGGGTTCGGGCGCACTTCATCCACATCACGGGCGCAGGCGACGCCGCGCAACCTGTTCGGCTTCAAGGACGGAACGGCCAACATCAAATCGGAGGACGGGTCCGTCGTCGAGGACCAGGTCTGGGCCGACGGGGGCGACGGTGCCTCGTGGATGGCCGGCGGCTCCTACCTCGTCGCCCGCAAGATCCGCATGGTGATCGAGACGTGGGACCGCCAGCAGCTCGGCGAGCAGGAGCGCATCATCGGCCGCGACAAGGGCGAAGGCGCGCCGCTCTCGGGCGGCACCGAGTTCACCGCCCCGAACTTCCTGGCGCTGGCGAAGGACGGCGGCACGAAGATCGACCCGGACTCGCACGTGCGCCTCGCGCATCCCACCATGAACGGCGGGGCCCAACTGCTCCGCCGCGGCTACAACTTCGTCGACGGAAACGATGAGCTCGGGCGCCTCAACGCGGGCCTGTTCTTCATCGCGTTCCAGCGGGACCCGCGGACGCAGTTCATCCCGATCCAGCGACGGCTCGCGGCGAACGACCTGATGAACGAGTACGTCCGCCACGTCGGCTCAGGCGTGTTCGCCGTGCCGCCGGGCGCGAAGGACGGGTCGTTCGTGGGCGCCGGCCTGTTCGCGTGAGGTTGTACGAGGCCGTTCAGGAGCCGGCGGTCGGCGTCGGGGTCGGCGCCTTCCCCTTCGAGACGGAGTAGTTGGCGACCCAGCCGTTGCTGCCCGCGTCGGTCACGACGACGAGCACGCCGTACGTGCCGTCGCTGAACGTCCCGGTTCCGCCGCCGTTCGCGCCCTGAGCTGCGAAGTCGCCGCTGAAGCCCGCGTCCGTCAGCTGCTTCTGGATCGCGGTGTAGGAGTCGGAGCCGGCGACCTTCACCGTGACGTTCCACACCTTGTCGCTGCCCGCTCCGAGGGCCGCAGCGAACACGACCTGCCCGTCGGCCAGCGGCACCGCCTTCGGGAAGTCCGTCGGGATCGTCGTCCCGCCGATGTCGACGTTGCCGCCGGTCACGTTCTTGACGGCCGTCTGGAAGCTGCACCCGGCAAGGGCAGGCGTGGCGCCGAGCAGCAGCGCGGCGGCGAGCGGGAGGGCGACGAGGCGGCGGTTCATGCGTCCATCCTCTCAGCCGTCAGCTCCCCGGCGGCTGCATGGATGCGACAGCTGTTCATGCGCTGTCTCTTGCCCCTGACCCGGGGCCGCTCCTAATCTGCGCGTGAAACCCCACACAGGAAGGACATCTCATGGCAGCACCGACAATCGTTCTCATCCACGGCGCCTTCGCGGACGCGGGCAGCTTCACCCCGGTCACCCGGCGACTGCTCGACGCCGGCCACACCGTGCGTGTGCCTGGCCTCCCCAACCGCAGCCTGCTGGGCGACTCCGAATACATCCGCTCGGTCGTCGAGAACATCGACGGGCCGGTCCTGCTCGTCGGTCACTCCTACGGCGGTGCGGTCACCACGATCGCCGGCGCGGCCGACAACGTCGTGGGGCTGGTCTACCTCGCCGGCTACGCGCTCGACGAGGGCGAGAACCTCAACCAGCTGCAGGGACGATTCCCCGACTCCCCGCTCGCGAAGGCGCTCGTGTTCACGCCGTTCCCCATCGACGGCGCGGAGCCGGGCACGGACGTATCGGTGGATGTCGACCAGTTCCCGGAGATCTTCGCGAAGGGTCTCGACCAGGCCGTCATCCAGGTCTTCGCCGTCTCGCAGCGGCCGCTCGCGGCGATCGCCTTCGAGCAGGCGGCGCCGGTGGCGGCCTGGAAGACCAAGCCCGCCTGGGGCATCGTCCCGGCCGCCGACAGCACCATCAACCCGGACGTCGAGCGCTTCGGGTACGAGCGCGGGAAGTTCCGGGCGGTCACCGAGATCGACGGCGCCCCGCACCTCGTCATGTACTCGAACCCCGACGACGTGGTCACAGTGATCACGACGGCACTGCAGGAGGTCGGCTGAGGCGGGCCCGGCCTGCTTATGTCGGAATACAGGTGCCGAATCTCCTTCGATTTGCAGTCTCGCAGGAGGATCGGCGCCGAAATCGCCGATTCTCCTGCTGCACGCGGCACAGCCCGGAGACGCGAAACGCCGCCTCGCGGAGGCGAGGCGGCGTTTCGGCACGGCGGCGGTCAGACGGCGGCGGCGTCCTGGCGCTTGAGGCGGGCGGTGGCGCGGCCGCGGGCGGTCGCGTCGAGCTCGACCTTGCGGATGCGGACGGCCTCCGGGGTCACCTCGACGCATTCGTCGTCGCGGGCGAACTCCAGGCACTCCTCGAGGGTCAGCTGGCGCGAGGGCGTCATCGACTCGAAGTTGTCGGCCGTCGACTGACGCATGTTCGTCAGCTTCTTCTCCTTGGTGATGTTCACGTCCATGTCATCGGCGCGCGAGTTCTCGCCGACGACCATGCCCTCGTAGACCTCCTCGGTGGGGTTCACGAAGAAGGTCATGCGCTCCTGCAGGGCGATGATCGCGAACGGCGTGACGACGCCCGAGCGGTCGGCCACGATCGAGCCGTTGCTGCGCGTGACGATCTGACCGGCCCAGTCGTCGTAACCGTGGCCGATGGCGTTGGCGATGCCGGTGCCGCGGGTCGTTGTGAGGAACTCGGTGCGGAAGCCGATCAGTCCACGGGACGGGACGATGAACTCCATGCGCACCCAGCCGGTGCCGTGGTTCGACATGCTCTCCATGCGGCCCTTGCGCGAGGCGAGGAGCTGCGTGATGGCGCCGAGGTACTCCTCGGGAGCGTCGATGGTGAGGTGCTCGTAGGGCTCCTGCAGCTTGCCGTCGACACGCTTGGTGACGACCTGCGGCTTGCCGACGGTGAGCTCGTAGCCTTCGCGGCGCATCTGCTCGACCAGGATGGCCAGCGCCAGCTCGCCGCGGCCCTGCACCTCCCACGCGTCGGGACGGCCGATGTCGAGCACGCGGAGCGAGACGTTACCGACGAGCTCGCGGTCGAGGCGGTCCTTGACCATGCGGGCGGTCAGCTTGTGGCCCTTGACCTTGCCGACCAGCGGCGAGGTGTTGGTTCCGATCGTCATGGAGATCGCAGGCTCGTCGACGTGGATGGCGGGAAGCGGACGGATGTCGTCCGGGTCGGCCAGCGTGTCGCCGATCATGATGTCGGCGAAGCCGGCGACGGCGACGATGTCGCCGGGGCCGCCGGACTCGGCCGGGTAGCGGTCGAGCGCCTTGGTCATCATCAGCTCGGTGACACGCACGTTGTGCACGTCGCCGTCGTGGCGCACCCAGGCGACGGTCTGCCCCTTGCGGAGCGTGCCGTTGAAGATGCGGAGCAGCGCGAGACGGCCGAGGAACGGCGACGCGTCGAGGTTGGTGACGTGCGCCTGCAGCGGCGCCTCGGGGTCGTAGCTGGGGGCCGGGATGTGCTCGAGGATCGCCTCGAACAGCGGCTCGAGGTCGTCGTTGTCGGGCAGCTCGCCGTTCTCGGGGCGGTTGCGGCTGGCAGCGCCGGCGCGGCCGGACGCGTACACGACGGGCACGTCGAGGATCGCGTCGAGGTCGAGGTCGGGCACGTCGTCCGAGAGGTCGCTCGCAAGGCCGAGGAGCAGGTCCTGGCTCTCGCTGACGACCTCCTCGATCCGGGCGTCGCCACGGTCGGTCTTGTTCACGGCGAGGATCACCGGGAGTTTCGCCTCGAGCGCCTTGCGCAGAACGAAGCGGGTCTGGGGCAGCGGGCCCTCGGACGCATCCACCAGCAGGACGACGCCGTCGACCATGGACAGGCCGCGCTCGACCTCACCGCCGAAGTCGGCGTGGCCGGGGGTGTCGATCACGTTGATGGTGATCGGGCCGTTCGTGGCGTGCTTGCCCTTGTACGAGATCGCCGTGTTCTTGGCGAGGATCGTGATGCCCTTCTCGCGCTCCAGCTCGTTGGAGTCCATGGCCCGCTCCTCGACGTGCTCATGGTCGCCGAACGAGTTGGTCTGTCGGAGCATGGCGTCGACCAGCGTGGTCTTGCCGTGGTCGACGTGTGCAACGATCGCGACATTGCGCAGATCGTCGCGGCGGGCGACGGCGTTCTCGGACATGCGTGAAGACTCGACTCTCGTCAGAAGGAAGAAGGGGAACGGTACATCATATCGCGGATACGCTCA
The DNA here is from genome assembly GCF_042465655.1 of Leifsonia sp. T36S-04. Lineage (GTDB taxonomy): Bacteria > Actinomycetota > Actinomycetes > Actinomycetales > Microbacteriaceae > Leifsonia. The sequence goes on along the minus strand of NZ_CP146286.1, from coordinate 1,012,512 downwards.
CCGTCTCCTGAGTCCGCTGTCAGCGAGTGGGGAGGATCGCGCGGGATGGGGCATCCGGTCTATTGCGGCCATCGAGTCCGATATGTCTGAGTCTTACCGTGTTAGCGTCCCCCGGTGCGAAAATCATCCGCCCTCTGGGCCGCCCTGGCGTTGTCTGTGCTGACGGCCGCCACCGGCGTTGTCGGCCCGGCCGCCGCCGCACAGGCCGCGGCCACACCCACACCCGTCAGCGTGAGCGGGATGCGGACTCTGGGCTGCGGCGCGGGGGCGGTCGAGCTGTCCTGGACGAGTCCGCAGGCGGTGCGACTGATGGTCGCGTCCGGCAACCTGCCCGCGCCCGCACAGCGGGTCGCCTCGGCGCTCGCCGGCGGCGACCATGCGTTCGCGAGCGGATCGCACACGCTCACCTGGCGCTTCGTCCGGGCCGACGGAACCACCGCCGAGATCGCGACGCGAGCATCCTGCACCCAGAGGTTCTGACCCCGCACACTGCACACCGGCGACGAGGGCCCGGGACGATCTCGTCCCGGGCCCTCGTCAACGATATGCGGCGGCTAAAGCCCCTGCGCGACCGGCGGCTCGGGCTGCTGCGGCTCGGCCGGGACGACCGGACCGGCTGCCGCCTCGTCCGATCCGGCGGCCAGCAGCTCCAGCCGCAGGGTACGGCGCGCACGCTGCTGCTCCGGGTCCGGCAGCGGCACCGCGGCGAGGAGGCGCTGCGTGTACGCCTCCTTCGGGTAGCGGAGGATCTCGTCGCGTGTGCCGACCTCGACCAGGCGTCCGTGGTGCATCACGGCGATGCGGTCGGCGAGGACGTCGATCACCGCGAGGTCGTGGGTTATGAACAGGCAGGCGAAGTTCATCTCCTTCTGCAGGTTCTGCATCAGCTCGAGGACGCGAGCCTGCACCGAGACGTCGAGCGCGCTCGTCGGCTCGTCGGCGATCAGCACCTGCGGCTTCAGGGAGAGCGCGCGTGCGATGCCGACGCGCTGCTTCTGGCCACCGGAGAGCTCGTGCGGGAACCGGCTGCGGTAGGCGCGCGGAAGCTCGACGCTGTCGAGCAGCCGGTCGACCTCGCGCGACAGCTCGGCGCCCTTGATCCCCTTGCCCAGGCGCAGCGGCTCGGCGATCGAGTCGGAGATCTGGAGGCGCGGGTTCAGCGACGACGACGGGTCCTGGAACACGATGCCGACGTTGCGGTGCAGCTTGCGGATCTCATCCCGGCCGGCCGAGCTGATGTCCTGACCGGCGACGACGAGCTTGCCGGAGTGGATGGGCAGCAGTGCGATGGCGGCTCGGCCGAGCGTGGTCTTGCCCGACCCCGACTCGCCCACGAGTCCGACGACCTCGCCCTCGTGGATCTTCAGGTTGATGTCGCTCGCAGCCCGGAAGGCCGGCACCCGGCCGTGCTTCGGATACTCGATCGCCACGTTCTCGAAGTCGACGACCACCTGCCGCTTGTCCATCTCGGACTTCTCGTGCTCCGCCTGCGCGGCGCGCTCGTTGGCACGGATGCGCTCGGCGAACGCGGCGTCCGGGTTCGCGGTGCTGCCCGCCAGCGCGGCCGTGGTGTCGATCTCCTCGTCCTCGCGCTGCCCGAGGTGCGGGACGGCGTCGAGCAGGGCGATCGTATACGGGTGCTTCGGGTGCGCGAAGACGTCCTTGACGGTGCCCGACTCGACGATGTCGCCCTTGCGCATGACGACGATGTTGTCGGCCAGGTCGGCGACGACACCCATGTCGTGGGTGATCAGCAGGATTGCGCTGTCGAGCCGGTCGCGGAGGCTGCGCAGCAGCTCCAGGATCTCGGCCTGCACCGTCACGTCGAGAGCCGTGGTCGGCTCGTCCGCGATCAGCAGCTTCGGGTCGCACGAGATCGACTGCGCGATCATGGCGCGCTGACGCTGACCGCCCGAGAGCTGGTGCGGGTACGAGTTGAACGCCTTCTGCGGGTCGGGCAGCTCGACCATGGCGAGCAGCTCGAGCGCGCGCTCCTTCGCCTCGTGCGGCGACATCCCGAAGTGGATGCGGAGCGTCTCGATGATCTGGAAGCCGACCGTGTAGACGGGGTTCAGCGCCGTCATGGGCTCCTGGAAGATCACGGCGACCTGACGTCCGCGCACCCGACGCATCTGCGGCTGGGTCAGCCCCGTCAGCTCGCGGCCGTCCAGCTTGATGGAGCCGCCGATGCGGGAGTTGATCGGCAGGAGGTCGAGGATCGCCATCGAGCTCGCACTCTTGCCCGAGCCGGACTCACCGACGATCGCCAGGACCTCGCCCGCCCGGATCTGGTAGTTCAGCTTTTTGGCGGCGGGCACCCAAGCGCCGTCGACGCCGAAGTCGACGGAGAGGTCGGTCACCTCGAGAACGGGGCCGCCGGCCTGTGCCGTCGCCCGAGCCGCAGTGGCATCGGTCATGATTCGTGGTTCCTTTCGGGAGCGTTCGGGCGGGATGAGAGCATGGACCCATGCCCTACGTCTCCCCCGCCGAACGCGAGGTTTTCGTGTCCCGGTTCAACCGGGTCCTTGCCGTTCTGATCTGGGCGGCCGCTGCCGCCCTGACCCTCGGCCTGCTGGTCAGCGTCCACGACGCCCGGCTGCTCTACATCGTGCCCGGAGCGATGTTCGTCTTCGTCGCGTGGGCCATGCTGTGGCGCCCGAGCCTCACCGTCGCCGACGAGGGCATCACCATCGTGAACGTGTCGCGCACCATCCACATCCCGTGGGAGGCGCTCATCAACGTCGACACCAAGTTCGCGCTGACCCTCTACACGCCCGGTCATCGGTTCCCGGTGTGGGCCGCCCCAGCGCCCGGCACGGCCAGCACGCTCCGCGCCACCCGCAACGAGACGCGCGGACGGATCGGCCGGCCGCGTGTCGCGGATACCGTTCGCCGCCCGGGCGACCTGCTGTCCACCGAATCCGGAGCGGCCGCCGAAGTGGTCCGCCGCCGCTGGGAGGCGCTGCAGGAGTCGGGCGCCGTGGACGCGGGTCGCGCCGACGAGACGCCGGTGGGAATCCGCTGGCACTTCGCGTCGCTCGCGGTGCTGCTGGTGCTGTTCGCGGGCACCGTCGCCGCGCTGCTCCTGGCCTGAGCGGCCGGAGAGCAGCGCGACGAGGGTGCTGGTCACAGCACGTCCTCCGCGAGGGCCGCTCCGGTCCGCGGGTTCCGGCCGTCGCCTTCGCCCTCCTCCGGCTCCTGCTCGCGCATCTTGCGGAGGTTGAACCGGCGGTGGCGCGGGTCGAACGCGTCGCGCAGTCCGTCGCCGACGAAGTTGACGAGCAGCGCCAGGGTCACGATGAACGCACCCGGCCACCAGAACAGCCACGGACGCGTCTGGAACGCCGACTGGTTCGAGCTGATCAGCAGGCCGAGCGAGACGTCCGGCGGACGGATGCCGTAGCCGAGGTAGGACAACGCGGTCTCGAGCAGGATGGCCGAGGCCATGATCAGGGTCGACGAGACGATCACGACGCCGATCGCGTTCGGCAGGATGTGCTTGAAGATGATGCGCGCGTCCGAGGCACCCGCGACGCGGGCCGCCTCGACGAACTCGCGCTCACGCAGGGAGAGGAACTCGCCGCGCACCAGTCGGGCGATGCCCATCCACGTGAAGAAGCCGAGCATCAGGGCCAGGAAGAACGCACCGAGGCCTCCGGCCGCGTGTCCCACGACCGAGCCGATGACCAGCGCCGGGATGACGATGAAGACGTCCGTGATGCGCATCAGGATCGCGTCGACGACTCCGCGGAAGTAGCCGGCGACAGCGCCGACGACGACACCCACCACGCTCGCGATGACGCCGATGACGACCATCACGAGGATCGAGTTCTGGATGCCGCGCATCGTGAGGGCGAAGTAGTCCTTGCCGATACGGTCCTGACCGAACGGGTGCTCCAAGGTGGGGGCGCCCTGCGAGACCTGGTCGTTCAGCTCGACGTAGTTGTACTTCCACCAGCCGTGGATGGGGCCGAGGCCGATCGCCGAGATGGAGAACAGCAGGATGAGGATGAACAGGATGGCGCTGGCGACGGCGACCTTGTTGGAGAGGAACCGCTTCCAGACCAGCTTGCCCTGGCTGACCGGAGGAGCGCTCGGCGCCTCCAGCTCGTCGGCGATACGTGTGCTGTTGTCGGACATTATCGGACCCTCACTCTCGGGTCGAGTGCGGCGTACGCGAGGTCTGCCAGGAAGTTGAACAGGATCGCCATGGCCGCGATCACCAGGAAGTACGCCATGACCGGATTCAGGTCACCGCGCTGCAGGCCCGCATTGAACAGCGAGCCCATCCCGGGGATGGCGAAGACGCGCTCCGTGATGACGGCACCACCGAGCAGAGCGCCGACGTCGAACGCGACCAGCGTGGTGATCGGGATCAGCATGTTGCGGAAGGCGTGACGCACCACGACGGTCCGCTCCGGCAGGCCCTTGGCCCGCGCGGTGCGGATGAAGTCCTGGTTGAGCACTTCGAGCATCCCGGCCCGCGAGTACCGCGTGTACGACGCGAACGAGATCAGGAGCAGCGCGATGGTCGGCAGGACCAGGTGCGTGAACGTGTCGAGGCCCGTGACCCACATGTCGCCCTCGAGCCCCGGGGTCGAGGAACCCACGGTCGCGATGGGGCGGCCGTTGGTGTCCTGGAAGTACTGCGGCCAGGCCTGCATGAAACGGTCGACGATGATCAGGAAGCCGGACACGATGGTGACGATGACCGCGATGCGCATGTTCTGGCCGCGGTCGTAGCCGCCCACGAACCAGCCGATCGCGAGACTGACCACGATCGCGACGATCGCGAGGATCACGATCGTGGCGACGGTCGACACGTCGAACAGCGGCTGGAGGGCGAAGTAGCAGACCAGGCTGACCGCGCCGGCGATGGCCGCGGAGATGAGAGCACGGCGGCTCTGCAGTCCCGAGATCAGCGCCGTCGTGCCGATGACGGTCGCCGCGACCAGGATGATCATGACCACCGGGCCGAGGCCGGGGACCAGGAACCAGTTCGTCGCCGACATCAGCAGCAGGACGCCCGCGGTCGCGACGGCCGAGATCACGAACGTGAGGAGCCGCCGACGCCGGTCGCCCCCGATGAGGGACTGCCAGATGAGGCCGGCCACCACTCCGATGATCACGGCCACCCACCACGGGATGGTCGGTGAGGCGAGGAAGTTGTTGAAGCCGATCGCGACGAACTCCTTGAGGAGGACCGCCACCAGGAACGCCGGAAGGGAGTACAGGAAGAAGCTGAGGAACGTGACGACGTTGTCGAGTCCGCTGTACTGCCGCAGGGCTGTGACGATACCGATCGTGACACCGAGGAGGATCGCGAGGATCAGGGCGAACGTGACCAGCTGCACCGTCGACCCGAGGGCCTGCGGGAGGATGTCGGTCACCTTCGCGTTCGAGATGGTCGACCCCAGGTCGCACGCGTTGGCGAACGGGATGAGGCACTTGGCCGCACCGCCGAGCCAGAGCAGCCAGCGGAGCGGCGGCGCCACATCCAGCTGGAGCAGCTGGATACGCGCGTTGATCAGCTGCGTCTTATTGGGGGAATTGCTGCTCCGCAGGTCCTGGAGCGGGTCGGCGCTGTAGGCCACCAGCATGTACATCAGGAACGAAGCGGCGATGATGATGAGCACTGAGACGAGAAGGCGCCTCAGGATGAAACTCGCCATAGGTTCAAAACCTTCACTGACAGGACGCGCCGATCGGGGGTGCGGCGGAGGGGTGCCGCCAGGCGCGTTTTTCTAGGGAGGACGGATCACGTCCACCGAGTACATAATACGGGGCGCCGGCACGATACCGACGCCCCGCCGCAGGGAGAGTGCCCGGGGTTCGCCCGGGCACTCTCTCTTACGGAGCTGTTACTTCGAGGAGGACGACTTGACCGACCACTCCCAGAAGTTCCAGAACGGACCGGACTGACCGCCGTTGTACTTGACGCCGTCAACCCGCGAGGTGGCCGCGAAGACACCCGGGAGCTGGAACAGCGGCAGGCCGTAGTTGTCAGCGAAGGTCTGCTTGTCGATCTGGTACTCGATCTTCGTCAGAGCATCCTTGTCGAGGGTGGTCTGCGACTTGAGAGCCAGGTCGTTGGTGCCGGTGTAGCGGTTGTAGTTTCCGCCACCCTGCGAGGCGAACACCTGCGGCAGCTGCGAGGTGCCTGCACCCGGGCTGATCCAGCCGAAGAGCGAGGCGTCGTAGTCGCCACCCGGGAGCAGCTTGCTCCAGTCCGGCGAGCCGGCGTCCACGACCTTGATGCCGGCCTTGGCGGCCGAGGCCTGGATCGACTGGAACTCGTCGACACGGTTCGGGTTGTTGGTGTTGTACAGGATGCGGATGCTCGGGGTGGCACCGGCGAGGAGCGCCTTGGCGCCGTCGATGTCGACCTTGCTGAACTTGTCAGAGCCGTTCTGCTTGACGCTGCCCGCGTACTGCTCCTGGTTCGGCAGGAAGATCTGCGAGTCCAGGACCTTGGCCTTCGAGTCGACCGGGGTGACGATCGAGTCGAGGATCTGCTGACGCGGGATGGTCTTGAGGAACGCCTCACGGACCTTCGGGTCGGCGAACACCGGCGAACCGAAGTTCAGGTCCAGGTGGTCGTAGGACGCCTGCGCACCCGTCAGGATCTTGGCGCTGGTCTGCTTGAGCGCGGAGATCGTGTCGGCGGACGCCTGCGGGTTGATGATGTCGACCTCGCCGTTCTGGAGAGCCGTGACCTGGGCGTTGGCGTCCGGGATGATCCGGAAGACGACCTTGTCGATGCTCGGCTTCAGACCACCGGCGTAGTACTTGTTCGGCGTCATCGTCAGCGACTGACCCGGGGTCCAGGACGAGACGACGAACGGGCCGGACGAGACCAGCAGGTCCTTGTCGGTCGGGAACGCGGTGACGTCGTAGCCGGTGTTGACGAAGTCAGCAGCCTTCTTCAGCGTCGGGTCGGCCGGGGCCGGGTTCTCCGGGTCGCCCTTCGGCAGGCCCTTGAGCAGCTTCGTCAGGTCGGCGGCCGAGGAGAGGCCCGCCTTCTTGGCGACGATGTGCGCCGGCTGCGCGATGGGGTTGACGAGCTCCCAGTCCACGTAGGGGGTGGAGTACTTCAGGGTGATCGTCCGGTTGTCGTTGCTCACGGCCGGGAAGTCGGTCGCGTCGACGCCGGCGGTCGAACCCGCGATCTGGAAGTACTGGGTTCCGCTGGTGACGTCACCCTCGTCGCTGAACTTCGCCGAGTCGTAGTGACCGGAGGCGATCGCCCAGGCGAGGATCATGTCGTCAGCGGTGACGGGCTGGCCGTCGCTCCACTTGTCGTCCTTGTTGAGCGTGTACTTGACGGTCAGCGGGTTGTCCGAGGTCTTCTCGAACGTACCGAACTTGTCGTCGTGCACGATCTTGTAGTTGTTGTCGATGTACTGGAAACCGGTTCCGTACGACCCGTTCAGGTAGCCGACCTGGCCGTTGGTGTCCAGGTTGCCCTGAGGCGTCTGCGAGTTGAACGAGGTGAAGTCGTTGACGACCGCAACCGTCACGGTGCCGCCCTTGGCAGCGGACGAGGTGCTGGTGCTGCCGGACGTGGTGCAGGCCGACAGTGCGAGAGCTGCGACGCCTGCGACGGCGACAGCGCTGACCGCGTACCTCACCCTTCTTCCGTTGATGTGCAATGTTCCTCCTGTGCGAAGTGTGCGACGGTCAGGCGTGCGAGAGTGCCTGTCCCGCGCGGGATAAGACTGACCCTAAGTACGCCCAAGAGCAATTGCAAAATGGGCGGGCAAAACGTTACATAGTGGTAACTCAGTCGGTGGATTCCTGCACGAAGCGCACAAAAACGGAGAAAATCGTTCACGTAACGCAACGATCTCCTCCTTCGTGCCTCGGCCTGGCAGGATGCCCCTATGAGCGAGATGCGCACCTGGAGCGGCGAGATCCCCGTCGAGCGTGGCTCGCGGCCGCGGCTGTGGTGGGAGATCGCGATCGTGCTGGGCCTCTCGCTCGGGCAGTCCGCCGTCTACTCCATCGTGACCATCGTCGACCGGGCGACCCAGAGCACCCCGCTGTCGCAGCAGACCGCGCAGGTGAACCCCAGCCAGTCGAACCGGGAAGTGTTCGACCTGATCTACCAGGTCCTCGGGAACCTGTTCCCCCTCTTCGCGGTCGCCCTGGTGATCTACCTGCTCTGGCAGCCGCAGCGGAGCGGCTTCCGCCGGATCGGATTCGACCTCACCCGCCCGGCGCGCGACCTCGGCGGCGGCGCGCTGCTGTTCCTGGTGATCGGCATCCCGGGCATCCTGTTCTATGCGCTGACGCGGGTGCTGGGAATCACGGTCACAGTGCAGGCCTCGACACTGGACGCGCACTGGTGGACGGTGCCGGTCCTCATCCTCGCCGCCCTGCGGGCCGCCCTGCAGGAGGAGGTGATCGTCGTCGGCTACCTCTTCACGCGGCTGCGCCAGCTCGGCTGGGGCACGTGGCCGATCATCGTGGCGGCGGCGCTGCTCCGCGGCAGCTACCACCTGTACCAGGGCTTCGGACCGTTCGTCGGCAACGCCGTGATGGGCGTCGTCTTCGGCTGGTGCTACACCCGCTGGGGCCGCGTCATGCCCCTCGTGATCGCCCACACGATCATCGACATCGTCTCGTTCGTCGGCTACCCCCTGGCCGTCGCCCTCTTCCCCGCAATCTTCGCCTGACCCTCTCTCGCCCTCTTCCCCCCAACCATCGCTTCCTCACTAAATCCGCGGCGAGACGGCGTGTCGTCGGATTAAGTGAGGAAGCGATTGCTGGGGATGGGCGCTAGGCGAAGGCCTCGGGTGGGGGGCAGGCGCAGAAGAGGTTGCGGTCGCCGTAGGCCTGGTCGATGCGGCGGACGGGAGGCCAGTACTTGTCCCGGACGAGCGTAGGCACGGGGTAGACGGCCTGCTCGCGGGAGTACGGGTGGGACCAGTCGGAGGCGACGACGCTCTCCGCGGTGTGCGGCGCGTTCCGGAGCGGGTTGTCGTCGGACGGCCAGTCCCCCGCCGCCACCGCGTCGGCCTCCGCGCGGATCGCGATCATCGCCGCGACGAAGCGGTCGAGCTCCGCGAGGTCCTCGCTCTCGGTCGGCTCCACCATGAGGGTGCCTGCGACCGGGAACGACATGGTCGGCGCGTGGAAGCCGAAGTCGATGAGCCGCTTGGCGACATCGTCCACGGTCACCCCGGTGCGCTCGGTGAGCGGGCGCACGTCCAGGATGCACTCGTGCGCGACCAGACCGTCCTCGCCCGCGTAGAGCACCGGGAAGTGCTCACGCAGCCGGGCGGCGACGTAGTTCGCGGCGAGCACGGCCGCACCGGTCGCATCCTTCAGACCCTCGGCCCCCATCATCCGGACGTAGGCCCAGCTGATCGGCAGGATGCTCGGGCTGCCGTACGGCGCGGCCGAGACCGGCGCACCGCCGTGCACCACGCGTCCACCGCCGGCGAGCGGGTGCGTCGCATCCTGAGCCAGTGGATGCCCGGGCAGGAACGGAGCGAGGTGCGCCTTGGCCGCGACGGGGCCGACACCCGGACCGCCGCCGCCGTGCGGGATGCAGAAGGTCTTGTGCAGGTTGAGGTGGCTGACGTCCCCGCCGAAGTCGCCGAATCGGGCGTACCCGAGCAGCGCATTGAGGTTGGCGCCGTCGACGTACACCTGGCCGCCCGCGTCGTGCACGGCCTGGGTGATCGCCTTCACCTCGTGCTCGTAGACGCCGTGCGTCGACGGGTAGGTGATCATCAGGGCGGCGAGGTTCTCGGAGTGCTCCGCGATCTTGGCGCGCAGGTCGTCGAGGTCGACGTTCCCGAGCTCGTCGGTCGCCACGACCACGACGCTCATGCCGGCGAGCACCGCGGAGGCCGCGTTCGTGCCGTGAGCGGACTGCGGGATGAGGCACACCGTCCGCGAGAGGTCGCCGCGGGAGCGGTGGTAGCCGCGGATCGCCAGCAGCCCGGCGAGCTCGCCCTGGCTGCCCGCGTTCGGCTGCAGCGAGACCGTGTCGTAGCCGGTCACGTCGGCCAGCCACTGCTCCAGCTGGTCGATGAGCTCGAGCGAGCCGGCGACATCCGCGGCCGGGGCGAAGGGATGCAGCGCCGCGAACTCGGGCCAGGTGACGGCCTCCATCTCGGTCGCCGCGTTGAGCTTCATCGTGCACGAGCCGAGCGGGATCATGCCCCGGTCGAGCGCGTAGTCGCGGTCCTGCAGCAGGCGCAGGTAGCGCATCATCGCGGTCTCGGAGTGGTGCGTGTTGAAGACGGGGTGCGTCAGGTACGCCGACTCGCGCGTGAGAGCGCTGTCGAAGGAAGCCTCCGACGGCAGCTCCAGCGCGAGGTCGCCGTCGACGGTCCCGCCGAGCACCCGGATCAGGTCGTCGAGGGGGAAGTCGCCGTCGCGCAGGTCCGCGGCGGACTCCTCGTCGATGCTCAGCGAGACGAGTCCGGCGTCCGTGGCGTGCAGCAGCAGGCCGTGGTCGTGGGCGCGTGCGACGACGGTGGGGGCGTCGTCCACCTCCACCTGGAGGGTGTCGAAGAACGACCGCGAGAGGACCTCGACTCCCGAGTCGCGCAGAGTCGCAGCCACGGCGGCCGTGGTCAGGTGCACCTGGCGGCCGATCGCACGCAGGCCGGATGGCCCGTGATACACGGCGTACATGGCGGCCATCACCGCGAGCAGCACCTGGGCGGTGCAGATGTTGGAGGTCGCCTTCTCGCGCCGGATGTGCTGCTCGCGCGTCTGCAGGGTGAGCCGGTACGCCGGCTTGCCCACGGCATCCTGAGACACCCCGACCAGGCGCCCCGGGAGCTGGCGCTCCAGACCCTTGCGCACGGCCATGTAGCCGGCGTGCGGGCCGCCGAAGCCCATCGGCACGCCGAAGCGCTGGCTGGTGCCGACGGCGACGTCCGCCCCGAGCTCGCCGGGGGCACGCAGCTGGGTCAGCGCGAGCAGGTCGGCCGCGGCGACGACGACCGCGCCGGCGTCCTTGGCCGTGCGGATCGCCGCCGACGGGTCCCAGACCCGGCCGGAGGCTCCGGGGTACTGCACGAACAGGCCGAACGCGTCCGACAGCTCGGGAGCGTCGGACGGCAGCCCCGCCAGGTCGAGCACGACCAGCTCGATGCCGACCGCGTCCGCCCGGTTGCGGAGCAGCGCGAGCGTCTGCGGGAAGGTGTCCGCATCCACGACGAACCGCGACGACTTCGCCTTGGATGCGCGGCGCGCCAGCAGCATCCCCTCGACGACCGCCGTCCCCTCGTCGAGCATCGACGCGTTCGCCGTGTCGAGCCCGGTCAGGTCGGACACCATCGTCTGGAAGTTGATCAGCGCCTCCAGCCGGCCTTGCGAGATCTCCGGCTGGTACGGCGTGTACGCGGTGTACCAGCCCGGGTTCTCGAGCACGTTCCGCTTGATGACGGCCGGGGTGATGGTGCCGTAGTAGCCGAGGCCGATGAGGCTGCGGTTGACAGTGTTGCGTGCGGCGAGCGCGCGCAGTTCGCGCAGGGCTGCACGCTCACCGAGCGGGGCCGGGAGGGCGGAGGTGCGGTCGTCGTCCACGCGGATCGAGTCCGGGACGGCCGCGTGGACGAGGTCCTCGACGGAGGCCCACTCGCGGGAGGAGGCGGCGCCGATCGCGGACAGCATGGTGCGCTGCGCGTCGTCATCGGTGCCGATGTGACGCGTAGGGAAGAGGTCGGTCATGAAGGGGTCGGAACCTTACTCGCCGGTGAGGGCGGCGTACTCGTCGTAGCTGAGCAGGATGTCGGGGAGTTCGGTGAAGCGGACCTTGATCAGCCAGCCCTCGCCGAACGGGTCGGAGTTGACCAGCTCCGGGGCGTCGACCACGGCGGAGTTGGCCTCGACGACCGATCCGTCGACCGGCGCGAACAGCTCGCCCACCGACTTGGTCGACTCGATCTCGCCCACCACACGGCCCGACGTCACATCGCTGCCCTCCTCGGGCAGCTCGACGAAGACGACGTCGCCGAGCTTCTCGGCGGCGTACGCGGTGATGCCGACGGTCGCGACGTCGCCCTCCACCAGGAGCCACTCGTGCTCGGGCGTGTACTTCAGGTCTCGTTCTGCGGCCATGGCTAGCGCTTCTTTCTGCTGTAGAAGGGGAGGGCGGTGACGGTGTACGGGAGGCGGGTGCCGCGCACATCCACGAAGAGCTCGGTGTTCTCGCGGGCGAACCGCGGCGCGACGTAGGCCATCGCGATCGGGCGTCCGAGCGTCGGAGACAGGGCGCCCGAGGTGACGACTCCGACCTCGGCGTCCTCGCCCGTGACGTCGTCCTTGGCGAAGACCGGGTAACCGGCGCGGGCGGCACGCTTGCCCTCGCCGGTCAGCCCGACGAGCACGCGGGCCTCCGGATGCGGGCCCTCCTCGCTGGCGGCGCGGCCGATGAAGTCGGTGTCCTTCGCGAGGTTGACCACGCGGGCGAGCCCGGCCTGGGCGGGCAGGGTGTCGCGGCCGAGCTCGTGGCCGTACAGCGGCATCCCGGCCTCCAGCCGGAGGGTGTCGCGGCTGGCGAGGCCTGCGGGGACGAGTCCCTGCTCGGTGCCCGCCTCGATGAGGGCGTCCCACAGGGCGCGGGCGTTGTCCGGCGCGATGTACAGCTCGAAGCCGTCCTCGCCGGTGTAGCCGGTGCGGGCGATGAGCACCGGATGGGTCTGGAAGAGCGCAGGTAGCGACCAGTAGTACTTCAGCGCTGAGAGGCGCTCGCCGAAGTCCTCGCCGTCCAGTGCGCCCTCGTCGGCCGCCTGGCCCTCGGTGGCCAGGAGGATGGACAGCGCGGCCGGCCCCTGCACTGCGAGCAGTGCGATGTCGTCGGACTCGTCGAACACTTCGACGTCGAACGGAGCGGTGCGGTCCCGCAGCTCCTGCGCCACGGTCTCCCGGTTGGAGGCGTTGGCCACGACCATGTAGCGATCCTCGCCGGTGCGGTACACGACGAGGTCGTCGACGATGCCGCCGGAGCGCGACAGCAGGAGGCTGTACTTCGCCTGGTGCAGGGCCAGCGCCGACAGCTTTCCGGCGAGCGCGTAGTCGAGCGCCTGCCCTGCCTCCGGGCCGATGAGGACGATCTCGCCCATGTGGGAGAGGTCGAAGAGGCCCGCGGCGTGCCGGACGGCGTGGTGCTCGGCGAGGTCGGACGAGTAGCGGACGGGCATCTGCCAGCCGGCGAAGTCGGTGAAGGATGCGCCGGCCGCGGTGTGCGCGTCGTGGAGCGGGGAGGTGCGCCCGTCGCTGGTGGACGGGGTCTGCTCTGAGGACATGAGTTCTCCGATTCGCCGGCCGTCGGCCGGGGGTTGCGGAAGCGTCGCCGCTTCCGGGAAGAACTCCCCCTCTGTCATCCGGCCTGAGAGTTTCACCGCCTCCACGTGGGAGGGCGGCTTTCACCGTGGGCGAGGGCGGCGGCTGCCGTCCTGCTTTTCAGAGTGGCCAGTCCGATGCGGTACACGTACCTGAGAGATTGTCGGGGAGGATTGCTCCTTCGGTGCCGCGCGAACGCGACTCTCCCGCATCGACCTCGTGGCCCGGTATTGAGTTGGATGTCCGGCCAGCATATCGGCTCCCGCACCTCCCCGCGCACCCCGTTCACCCCGCAGATTCGTGACGAATGCGCGTTATCGGTAGCGCATACCGCGCATTCGTCACGAATCTTCAGCGAAGGGGACAGAGATTGTGGTTTTGGTCGAGGTGACACTAAGATGGGAGGCAGTTAGAGTCACGATGACTTTTAGGTAGCGGGAGCAGGAGCAGGCCATGACGGCACGGCACGAACGCGCGAGCGCCATTCTCGCCGTGTCCACGGTCATCTTCGCCCTGCGCAGCGACGACGAGACCGGAGGCGTGCCCCAGGTGTGGCTGCCGCTCGTGCGCCGCATCCGGGAACCGTTCGAGGGACGCTGGGCACTGCCGGGCGGACCGCTCCGGGTCGGCGAAGACCTCGCCTACGCCGCCGCACGCTCCCTGAACGACACCACCGGGCTCACCCCGAGCTACCTGGAGCAGCTCTACGCCTTCGGCGACGCCGACCGCTCCCCCGGAGCCGACCGCGTCGTCTCGGTCGTCTACTGGGCGCTGGTCCGGAGCGAGGAGGCGGAGCGGGCGAGCGTGAGCGAGAACGTGCGCTGGTTGCCCGCCGACGACCTGCCCGAACTGGCCTTCGACCACAACGTGATCGTGGAGTACGCGCTCTGGCGGCTCCGCACCAAGATGGAGTATTCGCGCATCGCCCACGCCTTCCTCGGCGAGCGCTTCACGCTGGCCCAGCTGCGCGGCGTGCACGAGGCCGTGCTCGGCCGCGGCCTCGACCCGGCCAACTTCCGCCGCACCATCGAGGCCTCGGGCGCCGTGGTCGCGACCGACGAATACCTCACCGGCACGCCGCACCGTCCCCCGCGGCTGTACCGCTACAACGACCAGATCGACCTCGCCGACGCCGGCCCCCTCCCCCGCCAGCAGCATCCCTTCGAAGGAAGAAGCGAATCATGACCAGCACCGCCGCACCCATCGCTTCGGTCGACACGACCATCCGGCTCATCGCCTCGGGCCGGCTCGACGGCGAGACCTGCACGCCCGACCTGGTGGAGGCGCCCTGGCAGTTCGATACGCTGCTCCCCTCCTATGGCCCCGGCGCTTCGCTCGGCGACCCGATCCCGGCGAACGCGCCGGTGCAGGGCGAGCTCCCGGAGGAGTACCGCACGGCCTCAGCGGTCGAACTCGGTGACCGCATCCGCGCCGCCAAAGCCACGCTCGGCGACCGCGTCGCCGTGATGGGGCACTTCTATCAGCGCGACGAGGTCGTGCAGTACGCCGACTTCGTGGGCGACTCGTTCCAGCTCGCGAACGCGGCGAAGGCGCGCCCGGAGGCGGAGGCCATCGTCTTCTGCGGCGTGCACTTCATGGCCGAGACGGCGGACATCGTGTCCCGGCCCGACCAGAGCGTCATCCTCCCTAACCTGGCCGCCGGATGCTCGATGGCCGACATGGCCGACCTCGACTCGGTGCAGGAGTGCTGGGAGCAGCTGGAGGAGCTGTACGGCACCGAGCCGGACGCCGACGGACGCGTCCCCGTCATCCCCGTAACGTACATGAACTCGTCTGCCGCCTTGAAGGCGTTCTGCGGCGAGCACGGCGGCATCGTCTGCACCTCGTCGAACGCCTCCACCGTGCTGGAGTGGGCGTTCGAGCGCGGGCAGCGCGTCCTCTTCTTCCCCGACCAGCACCTCGGCCGCAACACGGCGAAGGCGATGGGTGTGCCGCTCGAGCAGATGCCGCTGTGGAAACCGCGGAAGCCCTGGGGCGGGACGGACACCCGGACCCTCGAAGACGCGCGGGTGATCCTCTGGCACGGCTTCTGCTCGGTCCACAAGCGGTTCACCGTGGGTCAGATCGAGCACGCGCGGGCCGAGTTCCCGGGCGTCCGCGTGATCGTGCACCCCGAGTGCCCGATGGATGTCGTGGATGCGGCCGACGAGTACGGCTCGACCGACTACATCGTGAAGGCGATCCAGGCGGCGCCCGCCGGATCCACCTTCGCGATCGGCACAGAGATCAACCTCGTGCAGCGGCTCGCGGCGCAGTTCCCGCAGCACACCATCTTCTGCCTCGACGCGGTCGTGTGCCCCTGCTCGACGATGTACCGCATCCACCCGGGCTACCTCGCCTGGGTGCTGGAGGGGCTGGTGCGGGGCGAGGTGCTCAACCAGGTGACGGTTCCGGAGTCGGTGGCGGCACCCGCTCGCGTAGCGCTGGAGCGGATGCTCGCGGCGCGCCCCGACACCACGATGGCGGCGTGACATGAGCCGCGTGGTCGTGGTCGGGAGCGGGATCGCGGGCCTCACCGCGGCCCTGCGCGCCCGGGCGCTCGGGCACGCCGTCACGATCGTGACGAAGGCGGCCCTCACCGACGGCAGCACGCGGTACGCGCAGGGCGGCATCGCGGCGGCGCTGTTCGCCGACGACAGCATCCCGTCGCACATCGCCGACACGCTGCGCGCAGGAGCCGGGCTGAACGTGGGCGAGGCGGTCGAGGCGCTCTGCGCCGACGGGCCGGACCGTGTGCGCGAGCTGATCGCACTGGGTGCAGCGTTCGACCGGGACGGGGATGCGCTCGCCCGCGGGCTGGAGGCCGCGCACTCGGCCGCCCGCGTGCTCCACGCCGGGGGCGACGCGACGGGCGCCGAGCTGGAGCGGGCGCTGGCTGCGGCGATCGCCGGCGCGGGCATCCCGGTGATCGAGCGTGCGTTCCTGCGCGATGTCGCCGTCGACGACGGACGGGCCACCGGCGTGCACCTGCTGGTCGACGGCATCCCGCTCGCCCTCCGGGCGGACGCCGTGGTGCTGGCGACCGGAGGCTGGGGACGGCTGTACGCGCACACCACGAACCCGGCGGTGGCGACGGGAGATGGCGTCGCCGCGGCCTGGCGGGCGGGAGCGGTGCTCGCGGACCTCGAATTCACGCAGTTCCACCCGACCGCGCTGCACGCACCGAGGGCGGGCGGTGCAGGCGCCTTCCTCATCTCTGAGGCCGTGCGCGGCGAGGGCGCTGTGCTCCGCAACGACGCCGGCGAGCGGTTCATGACGGACCTCCACCCGGATGCGGAGCTGGCCCCGCGCGACGTCGTGGCCCGCGGGATCGCGGTCGAAATGGCCGCGCAGGGCGGGCATCCGGTCCTCCTCGACGCCACGGCGCTGGGCGCCGCGTTCCTGGCGCGGCGCTTCCCGACGATCGATGCCGCCACGCGCGCCGCCGGCTACGACTGGGCGCGCCATCCCATCCCGGTGACTCCTGCCGCCCACTATGCGATGGGCGGCGTCGCGACCGACACTGCCGGACGGACCAGCGTGCCGGGGCTGTTCGCCGTCGGCGAGGTCGCCTGCACGGGGGCGCACGGCGCCAACCGCCTGGCGTCCAACTCGCTGCTGGAGGGTCTGGTGTTCGGGCACCGCGCGGCGGAGGCGATCGACGCGGCCTGGACGGAGGTGCCGGCCTGGGTGCGGGAGGCGGCGGTCGCGACGACCGCCGTCGCGACAACCGCGGTCGCGCGCACCGCCGCGTCGCGCCCCTTCAGCCGCGAACGGCTCGGCAGCCTGCTCTGGGAGGCCGCCGGCGTGCACCGCGATGGGCTACGCCTGGCGGACGCCGCCGCCGAACTCGCCGCGACCGCAGACCCGGAGCCCGGGGAGGACGCCGATCTCCTCACCCTCGGCCGCCTCGTCGCCGCCGCCGCTCTCGCCCGGGAGGAATCGCGCGGCGCGCACTTCCGGTCCGATTTCCCGCTCTCCGGCCCGGGGACGCCCACCCACACCGTGCTGCTCCCGCACCCGCAGCCCCTTCTCTCCACGACCGCCCGACTCGAGGTTCCCACCGCATGCTGACCCGTCAGATCATCCACACGGTCGTTCAGGCCGCCCTCGTCGAAGACGCGCCCTGGGGCGACGTGACCAGCGAGCTCCTCATCCCGGAGGGCGCCACGGCGACCGCGCGCCTGGTCGCGCGCGAGCCCGGGACGTTCGCCGGCGGAGACGTGTTCGCCGCGGCCATGACGCTGACCGACTCGGACATCACGGTGACCGTGCACGTCGCCGACGGCGGCGTGTTCGCCGCCGGGGATGCCCTCGCGACCGTGTCCGGCTGTGCGCGCTCGGTGCTGCAGGGTGAGCGGGTCGCCCTCAATTTCGTCCAGCGCATGAGCGGGATCGCCACCCTGACCGCCGCGTTCGTCGCCGAGGTGGCCCACACGTCCGCCCGGATCGTCGACACCCGCAAGACCACGCCGGGACTGCGCGCGTTCGAGCGGCATGCGGTCCGTGCGGGCGGCGGGCACAACCACCGCTTCTCCCTGTCGGATGCGGTGATGGCGAAGGACAACCACCTCGCGGTGCTGACGGCGCACAGCGGCCTCTCGGTGACGGATGCCCTGCTGCGCGTGCGCGAGCAGCTCTCGCACACCACGCATCTGGAGGTCGAAGTGGATCGCATCGACCAGATCGAGCCCGTGCTCGCGGCCGGCGTCGACACGATCATGCTCGACAACTTCAGCCTCGACGAGCTCCGGGAGGGGGTCGCCCTCGTCGCCGGTCGCGCCATCGTCGAGGCCAGCGGGAACGTCAGCCTGGCGACCGTCCGCGACATCGCCGAGACCGGCGTGGACGTGATCTCCTCCGGCGCGCTCACCCACAGCGTCCGTTCGCTCGACCTGGGACTGGACGTGATGGTCGAGTGATCTACCTCGATGCCGCCGCCACCTCTCCGGTCCGCCGGGAGGTGTTGGAGGCGATGTGGCCGTACCTGACGGGCGACTTCGGCAACCCGTCGAGCCACCACTCGATCGGCGAGTCGGCGGCCCGAGGGCTCTCTGACGCGCGCTCCACGGTGGCCGAGTGGTTCGGCTGCCGGGCTTCGGAGGTCGTCTTCACGTCGGGCGGGACCGAAGCGGACAACCTCGCCGTCACGGGCATCGCGCTCGCGAACCCGCGCGGACGGCACATCGTGACGACCCGGATCGAGCACGAGGCGGTGCTGGAGTCGGTCGATTATCTGGTGCGGCTGCACGGCTTCTCGGTCACCTTCGTGCCGATCGGGCGCGACGGGCTGGTCGCGGCCTCCGACTTCGCGGCGGCGCTTCGGCCGGACACGACGCTCGCCTCGGTCATGTTCGCCAACAACGAGGTCGGGACCGTCCAGCCGATCGCGGAGCTCGCGGCCCTCGCGCACGAACGCGGCGTTCCTTTCCATACGGATGCGGTGCAGGCCGCGGGCTGGTATCCGTTCGACGTGCGGACACTGGGCGTGGACGCGCTGAGTGTCTCCGGCCACAAGATCGGCGCGCCGAAGGGCGTCGGCGCGCTGTTCGTGCGCGGGCGCATCCCTCTCGAACCGCTCATCCACGGCGGCGGACAGGAGCGGGGACGCCGCTCCGGCACCGAGAATGTGGCGGGTGCGGTCGCGCTGGCGACGGCCGCGCGGCTCGCGGCGGACGGACTGGAGGCGCGCGCGGCGGCGACCGCGGCGGCACGCGACGCCTTCATTGCGGCCGTCCTGGCGGAGGTCCCCAGCGCCTCGCTGACGGGGCATCCGGTCCTGCGGCTGCCGGGCACCGCATCCTTCGTCTTCCCCGGCACGAACGGGGAGGCGGTGCTGCTGGAGCTGGAGCGGCGCGGCGTCGTGTCCTCCAGCGGGTCCGCCTGTGCGGCCGGGAGCGAGGACGCCTCGCACGTGCTGCTCGCGCTGGGCTACCCGGAGGATGTCGCGCGCACCGCCGTGCGCTTCTCCTGGGGCCGGGAGGTCACGCCTGCGCAGCTGGACCAGGTCGCGCTCGCGGTCGGTGAGGCCGTGCGCACGGTCGCGGGTCTCGGCGGCTGATCCGCGACAGCCAGGGTCGCCGGACAGCATCCTCTCGCCCGGCCAGGAAATCAACCGCCTCGGCCCGCCCCTACGGGCCGCCTACCGTTCATTCAATCGACCACCCGCTCATTCGGCGGGCGACTCCGGAAGAGGGATGGATATGACTGAGCCGATCACACCATCGGAAGACCGGCGTGCGGGCGAGGCGGTCTACGACCGCGACGCGACCGGCGCCCCCGTGACCGTCGACCGCACCTCGTCCCTCAGGAGCGACGTCCTCGAACGCGAGAAGAGCGAGTTCGGCGGGATGAAGTTCGGCTCGGCCTTCTTCGGCTGGCTGACGGCGACAGGGACGGCCGTGCTCCTCACCGCGCTCGTCGCGGCGGCGGGTGCGGCCGTGGGACTGGGCACCTCCGGCGGCAGCGCCAACGCGGCCGTCGACCAGGCCAGCAAGAACGCATCGACCGTGGGGCTCGTCGGCGCCATCGCGCTCGTCGTCATCCTCTTCGTCGCGTACTTCTGCGGCGGTTACGTCGCCGGGCGGATGGCCCGCTTCGACGGCGCCAAGCAGGGCATCGCAGTGTGGCTGTGGGCGGTCGTCATCGCCGTCGTCGTCGCCGTGCTGAGCCTCATCCTGGGCAGCCAGTACAACATCCTGGGCAATCTCAACAGCTTCCCGCGCATCCCGCTGGGTGAGGGCTCGGTCACCCTGACCGGCATCATCACCGCGGTCATCGTCGCCCTCGTGAGCCTGGGCGCCGCCATCCTGGGCGGGGTATCGGGGATGCGCTACCACCGTCGTGTCGACAGAGCCGGCCTCGGTCGCTGAGCCCGACGCGACGACGCTCGCGCCGTATTCCCCAGTTCTGCGGAGAGCGAACTTCTCCACAGTTCACGTCACGGCCACCCCGGATGTCGGTGGTGATCGATAGGTTGGACCGGTGACTGAGAAGACCTCACCCGCGCCTTCCGTCGACGCCGGCCGGCTCGACCGCCCGACCACGCCCGTGGACGTCGACGCGTCCCCGCGCATCGCCCCGCGCGATCAGCGGGTGATCTGGCTTCTGCTCGCAGCCACCTTCGTCGTGATCCTCAACGAGACGATCATGACGGTCGCCATCCCGAAGCTGATGGACGACCTGCACATCGACGCGCTGGCGGCGCAGTGGCTGTCGACCGCCTTCATGCTGACGATGGCGGTGGTCATCCCCATCACGGGCATCCTGCTGCAGCGCTACTCCACCCGGCAGATGTTCATCGCGGCCATGTCGCTGTTCTCCCTCGGAACCCTGGCCGCCGCGCTCGCGCCCGGCTTCATGGTGCTCGTCGGCGCCCGCGTCATCCAGGCGTCCGGCACGGCGATCATGATCCCCCTCCTGATGACCACACTGATGACGTTGGTGCCGCCCGCGTTGCGGGGGCGCACGATGGGCAACGTCTCGATCGTCATCTCGGTCGCGCCGGCGATCGGGCCGACGATCTCCGGCCTGATCCTGAACTTCCTGACCTGGCGGTGGATCTTCCTCATCGTCCTGCCGATCGCCCTCGTCATGCTGCTCATCGGCATGCGCTTCGTCGAGAACGTCACCGAGCCCAAGAAGGTCCGGATCGACGTGGTGTCGGTGATCCTGTCCGCCTTCGGCTTCGGCGGTCTCGTCTACGGCCTGACCCTCTCCGGCGAGTCCGGGGCGTCCGCGCCCAGCCCGCTCCTGCTGTGGGGTTCGCTCATCGTCGGCGTCCTAGGGCTCGCCGCCTTCATCACGCGCCAGCTGCTCCTGCAGCGCAAGGACCGGGCACTGCTCGACCTGCGTACCTTCCGGTATCCGATCTTCACCGTGGCGATCGTGCTGATGGCGATCACGACGGCATCCATGTTCGGTGTCATCATCGTGCTCCCGCTGTACCTCCAGCACGTGCTGCACCTGACCACACTGGCAACCGGTCTCATCCTGCTTCCCGGCGGCCTGATCATGGGGCTCGCGGCCCCGTTCGTCGGGCGGCTCTACGACCGCTTCGACCCGCGTGTGCTGGTCGTGCCGGGGTCGATCCTCGTCAGCCTGGTGCTGTGGTCCCTCACGATGGTCGCCGAGACCACGCCGGTCGGGCTCATCATCGCGGCGCACGTGGTCATGTCCCTCGGTTTGGCGATGATGTTCACGCCGCTGTTCACGGCCGGGCTCGGCGCGGTCCCGCCGCACCTGTACTCGCACGGCAGCGCCATCCTGGCCACCATCCAGCAGGTGGGTGGCGCGGCCGGCACCGCACTGCTGGTCGCGGTCCTGACCCTGCAGGCGACGGTGCTAGCGAGCGGCGGAGCCTCGGCGGATGCGGCGCAGGCCGGAGGCATCCGTGCCGCCTTCGTCGCCGGCGCGATCATCTCACTGTTCGCGGTGGCCGGGTCCTTCTTCATCCGGAAGCCCGCCGATGTCCCGGCCGAGGCGGCCTTCGCGCACTGAAGACGGCCTGCGCGCGGGCGTTCGGGCCCCGCGCACGTGGCCCGCTCGCACCTAGCCCTCCGCGCCGCGTGCGCGTGAGAATAGGAGCGACCGCACGCGAGGAGGCAGCCGTGTCCATCATCCGCACCCCCGAACCGTCCGAGGCCGCAGGCGAGGTCGCCGCGATGTACGCGGAAGACCTCGACGACCTGGGCTACGTTCCCGAGTACACGCGGGTGATGAGTGTGAATCCGCAAGGCTACCGGGCCTTCGAGGATCTCGTGGGGGCGGTTGGAGCGACACTCGGCAAGCGCCGCTACGAGCTCGTGACGCTCGCCGCGGCGCAGGCGCTGGGCTCAGAGCACTGCCGGCTGGCGCACGGGCGGAAGTCCCTCCAGTACTTCGACGAAGCCGATCTGGAGCGGATCGCCCGCGACTACCACCACGCACCTCTGAGCGACGCCGAGGTGGCGATGATGGAGTACGCCGAGCGGCTGAGCACCGACTCTGCCGCCATGACCGAGGACGACGCCGCACGGCTGCGCGCGCACGGCTTCACGGACCGCGAGATCGTCGACATCACGCTCGCCGCCGCGGCGCGCAACTTCTTCAGCAGGGCCATCCAGGCGCTGGGCGTCCGGACCGACGTCCCACCGGACCTCAGCGACCGGCTGCGCGACGCCCTGCTGGCGCCGCTGTGAGAGACAGCGCGCGCAACCGGGCCCTCGCCTCTCTGCAGGGCCTGGCGCTCGGCGACGCCCTCGGAATGCCGACCCAGTCCCTGTCGCGCGAGCGCATCGCGGCCGACTACGGCCGCATCCGCAGCCTCGTCGCCGCAGGGCCGCACCAGCAGATCGCCACCGGAATGCCGGCCGGCTCCATCACCGACGACACCGAACAGGCGGTGATCCTGGCGCGGCTCATCATCGACGGCGAGGGCATCGTCGAGCCCGCCGCGTTCGCCGCCGCGCTGCTCGCCTGGGAGCACACGATGGAGGCGCGCGGCTCGCTCGACCTCCTCGGTCCGAGCACCCGGTCGGCCCTCAAGCGACTGCAGGAGGGCGTCCCCCCGGAGGAGGCGGGCCGCTTCGGCGCGACGAACGGCGCGGCGATGCGCATCGCACCAGTGGGGATCGCGGTGCCCGTCGAACCGCTCGGCGCGTTCGTCGACGCCGTCGTGGCCGTCAGCGCGCTGACGCACAACACCGGGCTGGGCATCGCCAGCGCCGCCGCGGTCGGGGCCGCCGTCAGCGCGGGCATCGACGGAGCCGAGGCTCCGGAGGCGCTCGACCTCGCCGTCGCCGCCGCACGGGAAGGCTCGCGCCGCGGGTACTGGGTGGCCGGAGGGGACATAGCCGCACGGCTGGAATGGGCGATCCCCGCAGTCGTCGCACTCGCTCCACGCGATCAGGACGACTTCGTCGCCGAGGTGGTCGGCACGTCCGTCGCCGCCCAGGAGTCCGTGGTCGCGGCACTGGCACTCGTGGCCGCGACGGTCGCAGGCACCGACCCCGCGCATCCCGGGCCCGACGCTGCCTGGCGGACGCTGTGCCACGCGGCGGAACTCGGCGGCGACACCGACACCATCGCGGCGATTGCCGGAGCTGTGCTCGGCGCCACGGGGGCGGCGGAGTGGCCGCATGCGGCGCTGCACACCGTCCAACGGGTCAACGCGCTCGACCTGGAGCTCCTCGTCGACGGCCTCCTGCGCGTGCGGAGACATCATGGCTGACGGGCGGCTCATCTTCACCGGGACAGTCGTCGTCGATCTGCTCCTGCGGGTGGACGCGCTGCCCGAACGGGGAGGCGACGTCCTGGCGTCCGCCGCCGGCATGTCCGCAGGGGGCGGCTTCAACGTCATGGCGGCGGCCGCACGGGACGGCGCGGAGGTGGTCTTCGCCGGGCGTTCCGGCACCGGTCCCTTCGGCGAGGTGGTCGCCGAAGCACTGTGGCGGGAGGGCATCTCGGTCGCGCATCCACCCCTCGAGACCGCCGACAACGGCTACTGCGTCGTTCTCGTCGACGGCGACGCCGAGCGCACCTTCGTGACCGCTCCCGGCGCCGAAGGGATGCTGACCCGCGCCGACCTGGACATCGTGCAGCCGAGGAGAGGCGACGTCGTCTACGCCTCCGGGTACAGCCTCGCCCATCCTGTCGCCGGCGCGGCCGTCGCGGGCTGGCTGGACGCGCTGGACCCGGAGACGCGGGTCGTGTTCGACCCGTCGCCGCTCGTCGGCTCGCTCGACCCGGAGCTTCTGCAGAGCGTCCTCGCGCGCACCGACGTCCTGAGCGCGAACGCCAGGGAGGCCCGGATTCTCCGCGCCCATTCGCATCCGGCACCCGCCGCCGGGGCGCTGCGCGCGATGCTGCGCCAGGGCGCGGACGGCACCGCGGTGGCCGTGGTCCGCGACGGGGCATCCGGATGCTGGGTCGCGACCGGCGACCCCGCGCCGGCGCACCTGCCGGCGTTCCCGGTGTCGGCCGTCGACACGACCGGCGCGGGCGACGCCTTCGGCGGCGTGCTCGCGGCGGCGCTGGCGCGCGGCGCCGACCCGCTGCAGGCGGCGCGGCGCGCGAACGCGGCGGCGGCCATCGCGGTCACGCGACCGGGACCGGCGACGGCCCCGACCGCCGCCGAGACCGACGCACTGCTCGCGGCCGGCTGACCGGCGGCCATTCCGCACACGATGAGGGAGCATCCCATGATCAGCGTGAAACGCATCTACGACCCACCCGCGCCGGACGACGGCTTCCGCATCCTCGTCGACCGCTTGTGGCCGCGCGGCATCAGCAAGGCGCGCGCCGACATCGACCTCTGGCTGAAGGAGATCGCGCCGTCGACCGAGCTGCGTCGCTGGTTCCACGAGGACGTGTCGATCGAGGGCGAGATCTTCGACGAGTTCCGCACCCGCTACGAGCGCGAGCTCGACACCAACCCGGCCGTCGCCGAGCTCCGCACCCTGACCCAGGACCACCCCGTGGTGACCCTCCTCGTCGGCGCCCGCGACCCCGAACTCAACCACGCCCACATCCTCGTCGCCTACCTGTCCACCCACCCCTGACCAGCCCGCAGCCCGCGAGCACAGGAAATGTGCGGGAAATCGGGCCTGATCCCCGCACTTTTCCTGTGCTCGCGGGCTACGGGAGGTCAGTCTTGCGTGAGGAGGCGGACGGCCACCCCGTAGGGAGGGAGGGTGACGGACGGGGACGGGGTTGCGTCGAGGCTGCGAAGGTCGCCGCCGGCCACCGTCGGGGTGACCGTCACCTCGGAGGCATGCTGCGAGACGAAGAACACGAAGCGGCGGCCGTCCTCGTGCACGAGCGAGTCCGTGAAGACCAGCGGGTCGTCGAGGCGCACGTCGCGCTCCACATCGGCCACGTCGGCGAGCGCGTCGTACAGCCGCCACGTCTGCTCGGGATTCACGCGCCCCTGGGCCGACGCGAAGTACTCGAGTGGATACGTCGACAGCACCGCGCGCCCCGCGCCGTGCTCCTGCACCACGATCGCCGGTCGCCCGTGCGCATCCACCGCGACGACGCGTCCGGAGGTCACCCGCACCGGCAGGTAGGTGCGTCCGTTCTCATTGCCCGCCGCGGCGAACGACAGCTCCGTTCCCGCGGCGATCGGCCCGAAGTCGTCCGTGAACCGCAGCACCACGGTCGCGTCGTCCACCGGCTCGGCCAGGCCGTAGGAGCTGTCCATCCGCACCCCGAACAGTTCCTCGGTGTGCGCCCACCAGGGCCCGCGCTGCACGCCGCTCGGCCCGTGCGAGTACGACGCGTAGACCGTCGCGCCCTCGTCTGCGAGCGCGACGAGCTGCTGCCACGACGTCGCACAGAGCTGCTTGACCGACGGCAGCAGGTACAGCCCGTACCCGGTCGGCAGTCCGCCGTCCACTTTCTCCCGGACCACCGCGACCGGGATGTGCGCCTCGTGCGCCGCGATGTACGCCTGCTCCCCCGTCGCGACGATGTGGGCCCGCTCGTCCTCGTTGGTGAACGGGTAGTCCTCGGCGAGGTGAGACGGGACGACGAGCGCCGCATCCACCGCCGACCTCCGCACCGACGGCAGGTCGATCGCGGCCAGGTCGGACGCGAAGCTCGCCAGCTCCCGCAGCGGCGGTTTGGGGGCACCGTGCCGGTCGGTGATGCCGAAGTGCATCTCGAACGGATGGTGCGAGTAGGGCCGCTGGTCGGCGAGGTCGTCGTAGTCGGTGTTGTTCCACGCGATCCACCCGGTCGCACCCGCCAGCAGCGTCGAGTACAGCAGTTGCCGGTAGTAGGAGGCGGCCCCCGCGTCCGAGACGAAGTCGCTCGTGAGGCCGAACTCCTCCATGATCACGGGCAGGCCGTGCGTCGCCGACAGCTCCGCGATGTACGCGGCCTTGAGGTGCTGCCGGATCTGGTCGGTCTCCATGCGGTACACGTGCGGGCCGATGAAGTCGGTGAACTCCGCCAGGTCGCGCACCGAGAAGCCGTTGTCGTGGCCGGTCGTCTCGATCCCCCACGCGCCGTCGCCGACGGCGACCGGCTGCGTCCCGCCGCCCGCACGCACCGCGTTCACGAGCAGCGAGGCCCAGGCGTCGACGATGGGACGCGGTGCCTCGCCACCGTAGATCGGCACCTCGTTGGTCAGCAGCCAGCCGGCCACGGCGGGATGCGTCGCGAACCGCGCCGTCAACTCGCGGA
Source organism: Leifsonia sp. T36S-04 (assembly GCF_042465655.1). Classification (GTDB taxonomy): domain Bacteria; phylum Actinomycetota; class Actinomycetes; order Actinomycetales; family Microbacteriaceae; genus Leifsonia. The sequence continues at coordinate 986,034 of NZ_CP146286.1, read as the reverse complement.
CGTACCAGGCCTGACGGCCGACGAACCAGACGTCGCTGTACAGGTCGCGGCCCTCGCGCCAGGCCGGATCCCAGTTCTCGCCCGACATGTGCCCGACCAGGAAGGTCGGCACCGTGGTCATCCCGACCTCGCTGTGCGCATCCAGGAAGTCGGCGAAGTTCGCCACGCACTGCTCGTCCAGCGAGTCCGGGGTGGGATGGAAGTCGGGCCAGTAGAAGAAGGACCGCGTCATGTTGAGGCCGTGCTCGGCGAGCACGCGCAGCTCGTCCCGCACGATCGCGGGGTCGTAGCGCGTCCACATGAGCGGGCCTCCGGTGCGGGACCAGAAGTTGGCGCCGAGCCACACCACCGGGGCGTCGTCGACCGTCAAGACCGGGGAGGGGCGATCCATGATGCCTTTCAGAGGGAAGAACGAACTGCGACGGAACGGGAGCGGCCGGAGCCGCCGGTCACTTGACCGCGCCGGCCGTCAGCCCTGCGACGAAGTTGCGCTGCAGCAGCAGGAACGCGACCACGATCGGAAGCGACACGACCAGCGACGCCGCCATGATCTGGTTCCAGTAGACGTTCGTCTGCGTCGAGTAGAGCTGCAATCCGACCGCAAGCGTCCTGTTCTCATCGGTCGTCATCACCGACGCGAACAGCACCTCACCCCAGCTGGTCATGAACGAGTAGATCGCGACGGCGATCAGCCCCGGGCGGGCCGCGGGGAGGACGACGTGCCAGAGCGCACCCATCGGGCCCGATCCATCCACCTTCGCCGCCTCGTCGAGGTCGCGCGGGATGCCGTCGAAGTAACCGGCGAGCATCCAGATGGAGAACGGCAGCACGAACGTGAAGTACGTGATGATGAGGCCCCAGCGCGTGCCGACCAGCTGGATTCCGGTCGCCTGGTTGATGTTCACGAAGATGAGGAACAACGGCAGCAGGAACAGCACGCCGGGGAACATCTGCGTCGACAGGACCGTCGTGGTGAACACGTTGCGGCCCTTGAACCGGTAGCGCGACACCGCGTAGGCGGCGAACACGGCGATCACCAGCGAGATCAGCGTCGCCGCGCTCGACACGATGAGGCTGTTCACGAAGTACGAGGCCAGCGGGACGGTCGTCCACATGTCGATGAACGGCTGGAAGGTGATGTTCTGCGGCCACCAGGTGAACGCGGCCTGCACCTCCGAGAGCGGCTTCACCGACGAGGTGATCATCACGTAGAGCGGCACGACCGTGAAGATCGTCAGGAAGACGACGACGACCCAGCGGAAGACGTGGGATGAGCGGGTCTCACGCATTGCGGTTCCTCCGGTTCACGACGAGCAGGTAGGCGCCGGTGACGATCAGCAGGAACAGCAGCAGGAGGACGCTCATCGCGGCACCCGAGCCGAAGTTCCAGGTCAGGAACGACGCGTTGTAGATGTGGAAGGAGATCAGGTCGCCACCCGGTGGCTGCGCTGTGCTCCCGAACAAGACGAACGGTGTGTTGAAGTCGTTGAACGTCCACAGGAACATCACGAGGAGCAGCACCGAGTTCACCGGCCGCAGCATCGGCAGCGTGATGGCGCGCCACTGGCGGAACGGCTTGGCGCCGTCCACTGCGGAGGCTTCGTAAACCTCCGCGGGGATCGACTGGAGCCCGGCCATCAGCATCAGGAAGGCGAACGGCCAGAGCCGCCAGATCGCGACGATGACGATCGACCAGAAGGCGTTGCCGCCGATGAGCCAGAACGGCTTGTCGCCCGGCAGCCCGAGGTTGTCGAACAGGAAGTGGTTGATCGCTCCCGTGTCCTTCTGGAACATGAACTTCCAGGTGATGATGCCCGCGTAGAGCGGCAGAGCGTACGGCACGAGGAAGAGGGTGCGGAAGAACGCGCGGCCCCGGAACCGACCCTGCAGGGCGACGGCTGCGGCCATCCCGAGCACCCAGGAGAGGCCGACGACCAGGATGGTGAAGCCGACGGTCACGAAGAACGACCGGAGCAGGCCTGCGCCGACCGAGCCGCTGAAGTCGAGGGCGACGGCGTAGTTCTTGAGCCCGACGAAGGGCGCTTCGCCCCAGTTGGCGATGTAGAACTTGGTGAGCTGGAGGAAGCTGATCCAGATACCGGTGAGCATCGGCACGACGTGGATGAGCAGCTCGAAGATGATGGCCGGACCGAGAAGGATGAACGGCAACCACCAGCCCTTGGGGCGGGGGCGCTTCTTCGGCTTGGGCGGTGGGGCGTCCACCGGAACGGTGCGTGACGGTCCGCGGACGTCTGTCGTCGTCGACATGGGTCTCCTTGAGGGGTGTGGCTGTGTCCGCCGGGCGGGACGCCGGGACGCATGGCTGCGGCCGCGACGCCCCGCCCGGCAGAGCGGGTCAGGCTGGGGTCAGCCGCCCATCGACTGCTTGACCTGGTCCTGAGCGTTGCTCAGGGCCGTCTTGATGTCCGAGTCGGAGACCGTTCCACCGGTGGCGATCTTGGCGAACATGTCGTTCATCGCCTTGCCGACGGTGTTCTCGAACTGGTCCTCGGCCGCCACCAGGGGAAGCGGCTTCGTCATGTCGTTGTAGATCTTCTGGAAGGTCGCGGCCTCTTCGGCGTTCTCCGTGAAGGTCGGCTTCGCACCGTTGAGCACCGGCAGGCTGGCGTACGGCTTGCCGAGCTTCGACTGGACGTCCTCGCTCGTCATGTACTTGACGAACTTGAGCGCGGCATCCTTGTTCTTCGTGTTCTTGAAGATCGACAGGTTGATGCCGGCGACGAAGCTGGCGATCTTCTTGCCGTCGGCCGGAGCCGGGAAGGGCACGACGCCGTACTGGTCGTTCTTCATGCCGTTGGACACGATCGACGCGTCGGCGTTGTTCTGGCTGAGGATCATCGCGACCTTGCCGGTGGCGAAGTCGTTGACCGCCTGGACGCCGTTGTCGTACTGCGCGTTCGAGGTGGCGACGACCTTGTCGGACTGCATCAGGTCGAGGTAGCGCTTGATGCCGTCGATGTTCGCCTGGCTGGTGAACGTCGGGTTGCCCTTGCTGTCGAACCACTCGCCGCCGTTCTGCGCCGAGTTGATGAACGCGAAGTGGACGTTCTCGGTGTAGCTGCCCGCTGCGAGCGAGAAGCCGTACTGGGTGCCGTTGGTGAGCTTCTTGGCGTCGGCGACCAGGTCCTCCCACGTCGCGGGCGGCTGCAGGCCCGCGGCGGTGAACATCGCCTTGTTGTAGTAAAGGCCGTACGCGAGGCCGTAGAGCGGGACGCTCGTGACGGGCTTGCCCGGCGCGCCACCGGTCTCGAGCGCCGTCTTGACGAACTTGTCGCTGCCGCCGATCGCCTTCATGTTGGCGTCGTCGTACGGGAGGAAGGCGCCGGTCGCCTGCAGCGAGGCGGCCCAGGTGTTACCGATGTTGAGCACGTCCGGGCCCTGGCCCGACGTGACCGCCGTCTGGATGCGCGTCTGCAGGTCGTTCCAGCCGATGACCTCGAGCTTGACCTTGACGCCGGTCTGCTTGGTGAACTCGTCCAGCACCGGGGTGAGGACCTGCTTGTCGTTGTCGAGGCTGGTTCCCTGGTTGCTGGCCCAGTACGTCAGCGTCGATCCGCTGGACGATGATCCGGATCCCGAGCTGCTGCAGCCCGTGACCACGAGCGCTACCGCTGCGGCGACTGCCGCGACGGAAATGGCGCGTTTCCTCATTGTGACTCCTTCGTCTCTTGATGGTGGCGCTGCCGGTCCCGGTGCGAGGGCCGAGCGGCGAGGCGCCAGGGGAAGCCTAACTTAACCGGTTCAGGTGTCAATCCTTGACTTCACCTCGTCCGAGGGTATACCGGCCGGTCGCCTCCTTCCGCCCGCCCCGATAACGCTTCGGACTCGGTCCCGGGTGCGCGATTTGGCGCAAATCGTGGTTATGGCAGCCCCCAGAACCGCGATCTGGCGCAAATCGCGCGCGGCGACGCGGCGGAGTCGACGGACGAGCGGGCGAGCGGACGAGCGGACGAGCGGGGCGCCCGTCAGCGCGCGGCGGCCTCGCGTGCCGGGAGGCTCGTCGCCCGCGGGACGAGGCGGCTGGGGCGCGCGCGCCGGTCGGCGGCGGGCGTCCCCGCCAGCTGGTCGAGCAGCAGCCGCGTCGAGCGCCGGCCCTGCTCCTCCGGGTAGCGGTCGAGAGCCGTGATCGGGCGCGTGCCCAGGCGGCACAGCAGCGAGTCGTCCCAGCTGACAATCGCCACGTCGTCCCGCCCGGCGTGGGCGAGCGCCGTCTGCGCGCCGAGCGCGAGGAGGTCGTTCGAGGTCAGCACGGCCGTGATGGACGGATCGTCCCGGAGGTGCTCCGCGGCGATCCGCTCCCCCTCCTCCATCGAGTAGTCCGACACACCGAACACGAACTCCATGCCGTGCTCGCGGCCGTGCGCCGCCACCGCATCCCGCCGGTCCTGCTCGTGCTCGAACTCGGCGGGACCCGCGATGTGCAGCGCCCGCCGATGGCCGAGGGATGCGAGGTGCCCGACGAGCAGGCCGGCATCCGCCCGCGCGTCGTACAGCAGCACCTTCCCGGGTGCCAACGTCTCGCGATTGCCGTGCAGAACGAACGCCAGGCCGAGCTCGTCGAGCAGCGCCGGCCGGGGGTCGTCGAAGGTCAGGTCGAACAGCATGACGCCGTCGACCCGGGCCTCCGCGCTCCAGCGCCGGTACGCGGCGACGTCTTGGCCCGCATCCCCGCCGACCATCCGCAGCAGCAGCGACTGCCCGGTCTCGGCGAGCTCGCTCTCGACGCCGGCCAGCAAGCTCATGTAGTACGGCTCCGCGCCGAGCAGTCCCGGGTCGCGGCGCAGGACGATGCCGATCGTGTCCGACCGCGCCCGCGACAGCGCGCGCGCCGACGAACTGGGATGCCAGCCGAGCTGCTCGGCGAGCGCCAGCACGCGCTCCCGGGTCTCGTCGCTCACCCCGGGCAGCCCGTTGAGCGCGTACGACACGGAGGCCTTCGAGAGCCCGAGCCGGTCGGCCAGCCCTGCGATGGTCACGCGACCCGCTCCGTTGCTCACGGCCGCCTCCCTTCCTGCTGCGGCCCCCACGATACTTGTTCGCCGGCCCGCCGCATCCACAGAGTTCGCCACGGACCCTCTCGACCGACCGGACGGAATGGATGGCACCGCCCCGGTTTTGCGACGAACCAGCGCAGCGGCGTCGGGCAGAATGGCGGCGTGAGCCCCTCCCGGACCAGCACCGTTTTCGAGCGACAGCGACCGGACGACGCGGTCGTGCGGAACGCCCTCGCGCCCAGCAGGCAGGCCGTGTTCTGGACGGAGAATGCGCCCGGCGACCACTATCCCCGGCTCCGCGGCGACGTGAGCTGCGACCTGGCCGTCGTCGGCGGCGGCTACACCGGCCTGTGGACCGCGCTGCTCGCGAAGCGTGAGGATCCGTCGGCGCACGTCGTGCTGCTCGAGGCCCGGCGTGTCGGCTGGGCGGCATCCGGACGCAACGGCGGCTTCTGCGAGGCGAGCCTCACGCACGGGGAGGACAACGGCCGCAGCCGCTGGCCCAGCGAGTTCGACGAGCTCCAGCGGCTCGGGATGCAGAACCTCGACGAGATCGAGGCGATCGTCGCCGAGCTGGGCATGGACGCCGAATTCGAGCGCAACGGAGCCCTCGATGTGGCCACCGAGGAGTATCAGGTCGAGAGCCTGCGCGAGTCCGAGGGTCCGGATGCGACCCTGCTCGACCGGGACGCGGTGCGCGCGCTGGTCCACTCCCCCACCTACGAGGCCGGCCTGCTGCGGAGGACCGACTCCGCGCTCGTGCACCCCGCGAAGCTGGCGCGTGCGCTCGCCCGGGCCTGCGTGGAGGCCGGGGTCGAGATCTTCGAGCACAGCCCGGTCGAGAGCATCGGCGACGGCACGGTGCTCGACACGCCCACCGGGACGCTGCGGTCGCGGCGCACCGCGCTCGCCACCAATGTGTTCCCCAGCCTGCTGCGACGGAACCGGCTCGCGACCGTGCCCGTGTACGACTACGTGCTGATGTCGGAGCCGCTGAGCGCATCCCAGCGGGCATCGATCGGGTGGGAGGGACGCGAAGGCATCGGGGACTCGGCCAACCAGTTCCACTACTACCGGCTGACCGCGGATGACCGCATCCTGTTCGGCGGCTACGACGCCGTCTACCACTACGGCGGCCGGGTGCGCTCATCGTACGAGGACCGCCCGGAGACGTTCCGGCGGCTGGCGAGCCACTTCTTCACGACGTTCCCGCAGCTGGAGGGTCTGACCTTCACGAACCGCTGGGCCGGGGCGATCGACACGTGCAGCCGGTTCTGCGCCTTCTTCGGCTCGGGGCGCCAGGGCCGGGTCGCCTACGCGGCCGGATACACCGGGCTCGGGGTGGCGGCCACCCACTTCGGCGCGAAGGTGATGCTGGATCTGCTGGCCGGGCGGTCGACCGAGCGCACCGAACTCGAGATGGTGCGGACTCGGCCGATCCCGTTCCCGCCGGAGCCCGCCGCCTCCGTCGGCATCAACCTGACGCGCTGGTCGCTGGATCGCGCCGACCACACCGCCGGGCACCGCAACGCCTTCCTGCGCACTCTGGATGCGGTCGGCCTCGGCTTCGACTCCTGACCGCGCGATCCATGGGACGCAACACGCCGTTATCGCGCACGGATAACGGCGTGTTGCGTCCCACAGATTGACGTCACGCGCGCTGGTTGACGCGACACGCCGTGCCGCCGGGCCGGCGCACGGCGCGTCGTGTCAACCAGAACGCGGGCGCCGGGGTCAGCCGGCGGTGCGGCCGCGGGCGAGGACCGCTGCATGGAGGGCGGCGACGGTCTCGCCGTCGTCCAGGTCCATCCCGAGCAGGCTTTCGATGAGGGCGATCCGCTGGTAGAACACCGACCGGGACAGGTGACTCGCGGCGGCGGCGCGCGTGCGGTTCCCGGGGTGGCTGAGGTAGGCGCTCAGCACGTCCACCAGGTCGCCGCCGGTGGCGAGGTCGTGCTCGATCAGCGGACGCAGCATCTGCTCGGTGTGCTCGAGCATCCGCGGGTCACTGCCGAACGCGTTGACCAGCCGCAGCAACGGACGGTGCTGCACGCGCTGGATGACCGGCCGCCGCCCCGGCCGGGCGTCCCCGCGGACCCCCGCCGCGGCCACCCCGCTCACACCTGCGGTCCCGGCGGCCCCGGCCGCCAGCTCCACCGCCTCCTCCAGTGACGACAGCAGCCCGCTGATCCCCCGCGCATCCGAACCGACGGCCACCACCGCGGCCGGATCGTCCAGCCGCGCGGAGCCGGCCGCCTCGGCGACCGCCTCGAACAGCGCGTCCCCGAGCCGTCGTCCCGGCCGCGCGGAGACCGCGACCACCAGTGTCCCCGGCTGCTCGGGATGGGGCCCCGCGACGGCATCCGAACCCGCCGTCCGCGCCGCCTCGACGGCACGCGGCGCGGCCGACACCGGCAGCGTCCCCGACCGCAGCCGGATCGCCGCACCCGCCACCTCGCGCCCGGACAGCGGGAACCCCGCCGCCTCGAATCGCGCGGTCACGCCGCTCTCGGCCGCGAACCGCCGCCCGAGCAGGGCGGACAGGAGCGCGTCGTGGCTGCGCCGCGTCCATTCGTCCTCATCGCGGTCCGAGAGCCGGCTGAGCGCGAGCGCCACGGCCGCCTGCTCGAGCACGTTGGAGCGGCCGGCCGGATGCGGAGCGCCCGGCAGCGCGACGAGGTGTCCCCACCGCATGCCGCGCGCCTCGACGGGAACGATCGTCCAGCCGCCGTCGCGCGACCGGTGCGCCGCGCGGGACCGCTGCTCCCACTCCGCCAACTCCGCCTTCTCGCCCGCGCGGTGGCCCGCATCGAGCCCCGCCGCCGCGACGACGCGGTGGCTCGTGTCCTCGAGCACGACCGGCGAGCCGAGCACCCGTGCGGCCTGCTCGACGATGAAGTCGGCCGGGCTGCCGCGTAGGCTGAGGTCGGTGAAGAGCGCGTGGATGTCGTCCCGCGCCCGCAGCGCCGCCATCTGCTCCGCGATGATGCGCGAGTGCACGGCCTCCGTGATCGCGACGAAACGCGCCTCCCGATGCAGCACCGCGAACGGCAGTCCGGCGGCCCGGAACTCCTCCACGAGAGCAGGAGGGGCGACCGGCATGGGCGCCCCGAGTTCGAGCACGAGCCCGGCGACGTGCGCCTCGATCAGCACGCGCCCCAGCCGGCGCAGCGCGGTCTCGTCCGACGGCCAGCCCACTCCCGTGGCCAGCAGCAGTTCACCGCCCGAGCCCAGCCGGGCGGCCTCCGCCGTCTCGGCCACATGCACCCAGCGCACCGGTGCACCGAGACCCTCCTGGCCGGTGAGCACCTCCGGCAGGGCGCGCGCGACCGGCTCCATCCGCAGCACCTCCCGAACGGTGGGCAGCACTCCCGGCAGCATCGTCCCTTCCGTCACCGGCGTGTCCGGACGAACTGTTCGGCCCACTCCGGGGTCCCGACGATCTGGCATCGCTGATCGCGCCTCCGCTCTGTGATCATTGGGAGGCAAGCCTACTGTCACTTCCCGGGCAGAACGTCCGGACGATCCACCTGGAGGACCCCGTGGCCCTGATTCGCCACTTCATCGCGGGCGAAAACGCCCCCGCCGACGCGAACGCACACCCCGACCGTACGGGCCCGGTCTTCGACCCGGCCACCGGCGAGCGCCGCCACGAGGTCGCCCTGGCGGACGCCGCCCAGACGGAGCAGGCGATCGCCGCGGCGAAGGCCGCCTTCCCGGCGTGGCGCGCGACCAGCCTGACCAAACGCGCCGACGTGTTCTTCCGCCTCCGCCACCTGCTGACGGAGCGCAGCGCCGAACTGGCCGCGATCGTCACCGGCGAGCACGGAAAGGTCCTCTCCGACGCGGCGGGCGAGATCGGCCGGGGCCTGGAGAACGTGGAGTTCGCCGCAGGGCTCATCGACAAGCTGAAGGGCGAGTACAGCGAGCAGGTCTCGACCGGGGTCGACGTGCACAGCGTCAAGCAGCCCGTCGGCGTCGTCGGCTGCATCACCCCGTTCAACTTCCCGGTCATGGTGCCGCTGTGGATGGTCGCGAGCGCCATCGCGTGCGGCAACACGGTCGTGCTGAAGCCGAGCGAGAAGGATCCGAGCGCGTCCGTCTTCCTGGCGAAGCTGTTCCGCGAGGCCGGGCTGCCCGACGGCGTGCTGAACGTGGTGCACGGAGACAAGGAGGCGGTGGAAACCATCCTCGACTCCCCCGATGTAGCGGCCGTCAGCTTTGTCGGCTCCACGCCGATCGCCCGCTCCATCTACCAGCGCGCGTCGGCCAACGGCAAGCGCGTCCAGGCGCTCGGCGGCGCCAAGAACCACATGGTGGTGCTGGAGGACGCCGACATCGACGCGGCCGCGGACGCCGCCGTCTCGGCCGCCTACGGCTCCGCGGGCGAGCGCTGCATGGCCGTCAGCGTCGTGGTCGCGGTGGGCGACGTCGGCGACCGGCTGGTGCCGGCCATCCACTCGCGCCTCGATGCGCTCCGGATCGGCCCGGGCACGGATCCGTCCAGCGAGATGGGGCCGCTGATCACGCGCGAGCACCGCGACAAGGTGGCCTCGTACGTCACGGGAGCCGCAGCCGAGGGCGCCTCGGTGGTCGCCGACGGCACGCAGCGGTCCTTCGAGGGCGACGGCTTCTTCGTCGGCGTCAGCCTCCTCGACCATGTGAAGCCGGGGATGAAGGCGTACGACGACGAGATCTTCGGCCCGGTGCTCTCCGTCGTGCGCGTCGACTCGTACGAGGAGGCCGTCGAACTGATCAACGCCAACCCGTACGGCAACGGTGTCGCGCTCTTCACGCGCGACGGCGGCGCCGCCCGCCGGTTCGAGTTCGAGGTCGAGGTCGGTATGGTCGGCATCAACGTGCCGATCCCGGTCCCGGTGGGTGCGTACTCGTTCGGCGGCTGGAAGAATTCGCTGTTCGGGGACGCGCACATCTACGGTCCCGAATCGTTCCACTTCTACACGCGCAGCAAGGTCGTGACGACACGCTGGCCCGATCCGGTGCACTCGCGCATCGAGCTCGCGTTCCCCGGCAACTCCTGATCAGGCGAGGACCCCATGACGGACACCATCCACACTTCCGCCGGCACGCGCACCGGTTTCGTCGACCGGCACGGCGTCGAGCATCCGTTCGGCGACCGGGAGGCGGAGCGCCAGGTGCGCGACGACGACCGCGGTCACGTCTTCCACTCGTGGAGTGCGCAGGCGAAGATCGACCCGCTGCCGATCGCCGCCGGCCAAGGCTCCACATTCTGGGACTACGAGGGCAACGCGTACCTCGACTTCAGCTCGCAGCTGGTCAACCTCAATCTGGGCCACCAGCATCCGGACCTCGTCGCGGCGATCCAGCAGCAGGCCGGGCGGCTCGCGACCGTGCAGCCGTCCATGGCGAACGACGTGCGCGGCGAGCTGGCACGACGGATCGCCGAGGTCGCGCCGGGCACCCTCGACAGGGTCTTCTTCACGAACGGCGGGGCGGATGCGAACGAGTACGCCGTCCGCCTGGCGCGCCGGGTGACCGGCCGCCACAAGGTCCTGTCGATGTACCGCTCGTACCATGGCGGCACCGCGACCGCGATCTCGCTGACCGGTGACCCCCGGCGCTGGGCGAACGAGCCGAGCGACCCGTCCGTCGCCCACTTCTTCGGGCCGTATCCCTACCGTTCCGCCTTCCACTCCACCACGCCGGAGGAGGAGACCCAGCGGGCCCTGGAGCACCTGGAGAACGTCATCGTGCTGGAGGGAGCGGCCACCGTCGCCGCGATCATCGCCGAGACGATCGTCGGCACCAACGGCGTGCTCGTGCCTCCGCCCGGCTACCTGGCCGGGGTGCGCGAGCTGTGCGACCGGTACGGGATCGTGTACATCGCGGACGAGGTGATGGTCGGCTTCGGCCGGGTCGGCGAGTGGTTCGCCGTGGACGCGTTCGACGTGGTCCCCGACCTGATCACCTTCGCGAAGGGTGTGAACTCAGGATACGTTCCGCTCGGCGGCGTCGTCATCTCCGACCGCATCGCGTCCTACTTCGACGACGTCGCATTCCAGGGCGGACTGACCTACTCCGGTCACCCGTTGGCGTGCGCGGCCGGAGTCGCCACGTTCGACGTGTTCGAGCGGGACGGCATCCTGGACCGGGTCCGCGACCTCGGCGAGCGCGTCGTGGAGCCGACCGTCCGCTCCTGGCTGGACCGGCATCCGTCCCTCGGCGAGGTGCGCGGCCGGGGCCTGTTCTGGGCGCTGGAGCTGGTGCGCGACCGGCAGACCCGGGAGCCGCTGGTGCCGTTCAACGCGGCCGGACCGGACGCGGCCCCGATGGCCGAGGTCGCGGCGGCCTGCAAGGCGGCGGGGGTCTGGCCCTTCACCCACTTCAACCGCATGCACATCGCGCCGCCGCTGATCATCGGCGAGGACGAGCTGCGCCGGGGCCTGGATGCGATCGACGCGGCGCTCGACGTCGCCGACCGCTACACCCGGGGATGACCGCCCGCACGCGCGAGATTTGGCGCAAATCGCGGTTCTGAGCCGCCGAGAACCACTATTTGCGCCAAATCTGCGCGGCGGGGGCGGGATACCCTGGAGCCATGAGTGAACCTGGGGACGGCCGCGTCGCTGTCTACATCGACTTCGACAACATCATCATTTCGCGCTACGACCAGGTGCACGGGCGGGGCTCGTTCATGCGCGACCGTCCCAAGTCGTACGCGACCCAGCCCAAGGCGTCCTTCGCCGAGAAGCTGGCGGAGGCCCGGGTCGACCTCGGAGCGGTGATCGATTTCGCCTCGTCGTTCGGCACGCTCGTGCTCACGCGCGCCTACGCGGACTGGTCCCTCGCCGTCAACGCCGAGTACCGCGGCCAGCTGGTCGGCCGCGCGGTCGACCTCGTGCAGCTGTTCCCGGCCGCCGCCTACGCGAAGAACGGGGCCGACATCCGCCTCGCCGTCGACTCGGTGGAGGACCTCTTCCGCCTCCCCGAGCTCACGCACGTCGTGATCGTCGCCGGCGACTCGGACTACATCCCGCTGGCCCAGCGGGTCAAGCGGCTGAACCGCTACGTGATCGGGATCGGCGTCGCCGGCTCGACGGCCAAGTCGCTGGCCGCGGCGTGCGACGAGTTCGTCAGCTACGACGACCTGCCGGGCATCGCCCGCGACGAGGCGGCGGAGGCGACCGCGGCGGACGACGACGAGCCCGACGCGGCGACCGAGACCACGGCGAGCGAAACGGCTGCGGGGGCCGGCGACCGCGTTGTCGCGGCGACCGCGGACGGGGAAGCCGCGGCCGAAGCGGCCGACGCTGCCGACTCGGCCGAGGAGGTCGAGAAGCCCGTCCGGCGGCGCGGCGGACGCCGGCGCGCTGCGGCGGTCGAGACGGAGCCGGATGCAGAAGCAGACTCCCCCGACTCCCCCGACGAGCAGCAGGAGGACTCCCAGCTGGTCGCCACCCGGCTGCTCGCCCGCGCGATGCAGCTCGGCCACGAGAAGGACGACTCCGACTGGCTGCACAGCTCGACCGTGAAAGGCCAGATGAAGCGGATGGACCCGTCCTTCAGCGAGAAGGCGCTCGGTTTCCGCTCGTTCAGCGACTTCATCAAGTCGCGGAGCGACCTCGTGGAGCTCGACGACAGCTCCACCGCACAGATGCTGCGCCTCGCTCCTACACGCTCCCGTCGCGTGCGTCACAGCGGTCGCGCCACCGACGGCGTCTCCGCCTCGTGAGCGCGCGCACAGCCTGCAGGAGTTGACTGGAGGCATGGCGACGCAACGAACGGCACAGCAGTGGCGCGCGACCCGCTGGGGCGCACCGGACACCTGGGAGTTCGCACAGGTCGACCTCGCGGAACCGGCAGAGGGCGAGGTCAGCATCCGCGTCACGGCTGCTGGCGTCAATCCGGCCGACTACAAGCACGTCTCGGCTCCTCGCGAGGGGCTCGAGCTGCCGGTGCCGATCGGGTACGAGGTCGCGGGCGTGATCGCCGCGATCGGGCCCGGCACCGAGATCGCCTCGGGCGGCGGCGCGGTCGGCGATGCCGTGGTGGCCTTCCGCATCCAGGGCGGGTACGCGAGCGAGGTGGTCGTTCCGGCGAAGGATGTCTTCGCCAAGCCCCCGAGACTGTCCGACGAGGAGGCGGCCAACCTCCTGCTGGTCGGCACGACGGCCGCTCAGATGTTGTCGGTGACGGCCGTGCGGGCGGGCGAGACGATCCTGGTCCACGGCGCGTCCGGCGCCGTCGGGGTCAGTGTGCTGCAACAGGCGGCCGAGCTCGGCGCACGCGTGATCGGAACGGCGAGTGAGGCCAGCTTCGCCCGGGTCCGCCGGTTCGGCGGTCTTCCGGTCGCCTACGGCCCGGGCCTCGCGGAGCGTGTCGCCGAGGCGGCGCAGGGTCCGATCGCGGCGGCGCTGGACACCGTCGGCACAGAGGAGGCCGTCGACGTGTCGCTCGAACTGGTGCCCGACCGCACGCGCATCGTCACGATCGTCGCGGCCCAGCGCGCCGAGCGCGAAGGCTTCCACGCCGTGTTCGGCGCGCAGCCGGAGAGCCAGGCGTTCCGCGATTCGGTCCGCGCCCAGCTCCTCGAACTGGCGGGCAGCGGACGACTGCAGGTGCCCGTGGCACGCACGTATCCGCTGGCGGAGGCGCCCGAGGCCCTGGCGTTCCTGAAGGAGGGCCACCCCGGCGGCAAGCTGGCGCTCCTGCCGTAGTGCCGGGAGGCCGCCGAGCGCCGAGGGCCTAGCGCCCGGAGCCTAGCGACCGGCGAGCAGCGTCTCCGCGTCCGCCTCCGTCACGACGTTCATCCCTCCGGTTCGCTGGCTCGACTGCATCAGGACCTCCAGCCAGCGCTCGTTGAGCTTCGGAGGCGTCGTGTCTGCGAAGACGAAGGCCAAGGGGATCTCGCGGCTGATCCAGAGGCTGATGCGCCCGCCTCCCTGATCGCTCGGCACCTGCCAATTCAGCAGGAAGCTCTCGTGCCGGCGCAGCTTCGTCACCACCGCGATCTTCACGTGCGACAGGGTGCGGTCGTCGAACTCGTACTCCTGCGAGGCGCTGCCGTAGAGGAGGCGACCCATCTCACTCCTCCTCGCGGCTCTTTCGCGACTTCGTCTTGCCCGCCAGGTAGCTGCCCGCGGGGACCTCCTCACGGATCTCCGCGCGCAGAGCGTCCTCGAGCATCAGCCCGAAGTTGCTGTTGGATCGTTCCATCAGGATGGCGAGCCACTCCCGGTTCAGCTCAGGCAGTTCGGGGTGCGCGAACACGAACTGCACCGAGATCGCAGGGTCGAGCCAGATCGAGCGCAGGACGCCGACGGGCCCCGCCGTCCGGTCCATCCAGATCAGGAGGAAGCCCTCGCGACGGCGCAGTTTCGTCTGGATGACCGCCTGCAGATGGGCGAGCACCCGGTCGTCGAACGTGAAACCGTCCGCACCGTCGTAGATCAAGGTTCCCATCGAGCTCCTTCCTCTCCCCTCACTTTCTCCAACCCGCCGCGCGCCGTCAAGGGATGTTCGCCCGAAGGGCCGTAAAGTCCGGTCATGGACGCTCTTACGCGAACCATCAAAGCGGCCCTCCTCTACGAGGACGGCCGGACCCTGGACAGCGTCGTGATCGTGCCCCTGATCGGTGGGTGTCCGCCGGGCGAGATCCGCGTCGCCACCACCTTCGCGGGAGCCCTCGCCTACGACGTCTACGAACTCGCGGACGACGAGGAGTACTCCTCGATGCCGGCGTACCCCTACCGCGCGACCATTCCGGTGACGACGGAGGACCTCGCGGACTGACCGCAATGCCCGCGGTGCCATGAGGCCCCGAGTAGCGTGGACGGAGTGACACGCCCTGCCGAGCCGGCCCGTCCCCGCACGGGCCCGGCCGTCGCCGCGCTCAGTCTCGGCACCCTCCTGAACCCGCTCAACTCGTCGATGATCGCGGTCGCGCTGGTGTCGCTGCAGCGCGATTTCCGCGTCGACGTCACCACGGTCACCTGGGTGATCACGTCCTTCTATCTCGCCTCGGCGGCCGGGCAGCCGCTGATGGGCCGGCTCGCCGACCGCTTCGGTCCGCGCCGGCTGTTCCTGTTCGGGATGGTCGTGGTCGCCCTCGCTTGCGCACTGACTCCCCTGTCGAGTTCGTTCGTCGGCGTCTGCATCGGCCGCGTCGCCCTGGCGGTCGGCACCGCGACCGCCTTCCCCTCCGCGATCGCGATGCTCCGGCCGCTCGCTGCGGGGTCCGGCGTCGGCACTCCGCGTCTGCTGGGCCGCATCCAGATCGCCAACACCTCCGGGGCCGCGATCGGGCCGGTGCTCGGCGGAGCCCTCGTGACGTTCCTCGGGTGGCAGTCGATCTTCTGGGTCAACGTGCCCCTCGCCATCCTGACCTTCGCCGGGGTCTGGATGTTCGCCCCGCGCGACGCCGAGCGCAAGCCCACGCCGCTCGGCCGGGTCCTCGCAGAGTCGGACATCCCGGGCATCCTGCTCTTCATCGTCACGCTGACCTCGCTCCTGGTCTTCCTGCTCGACCTCCACCCCGTGCCGCTGTGGTGGCTGCTCCCGGTGTGCGCGGTCGCGGGCGGACTCTTCGTCTGGCGCGAGCTCCGCAGCTCGCATCCGTTTCTGGACCTGCGGCTGCTCGCGAAGAACCGTCGTCTGCTGATGGTGTATCTCTCCTTCGCCATCTTCAACGTCGTCTACTACTCGGCGTTCTTCGGGCTTCCGCAGTACCTGCAGACCCACGGCGGGTACTCGGCGGGCGTCGCCGGACTCCTGATGTTCCCCCTGGCGGCGGTGACGATCGTGGTGACCCCGCTGGCGGCGCGCGCGATCGAATCCCTCGGGTTGCGTCCGACGCTCATCGCCGGCGCCATTGCACTGGTCGTCGGCGCCGGCCTGCTCGCGATCGGAGCCGCGACGACGGCGCCGTGGGCCGTTCTGCTGCTGACCGCCGCCCTCGGCATCCCGTACTGCGTGGTCAGCATCGGGATGAATCAGGCCCTGTACTCGTCGGCCCGGCCGGAGGACAGCGGGGTCGCGGCGGGGATATTCCAGACCTCCAGGTACGTCGGCGCGATCGTCGCGACGACGGTGCTCGGACTGCTGTTCAGCGGCGGGACGACGGCGAGCAGCTGGCTGACGGTCGTGGGCGTCGCGACGGCGCTGGCGGTCGTCCACCTGGCGCTGCTCGTCTTCGTGCGGCCTCGCAGCGGCCGCGAGACGGCGACCGCCGCCTCGGAGTAGCGGGTTCGCGCGGTCAAGATCAGCGGTGCGCGACGACGCCCGCGGATTCTAGACTCCGGGCATGACGCTCTGGCTGGGCGGGACGGAACTGGTGACGGAGCTGCTGCTGCTCCTGCTCGCCTTCGCGCTCAGCGCCGCCATCGGCATCGAGCGCGAGCGACGGCTGAAGAGCGCAGGACTCCGCACCCACATCCTCGTGGGCCTGGGCTCCACGATGTTCACCCTGGTCTCTGCGTACGGGTTCGCACCGCTCGGTCTGCCCGCCACCGACCCGTCGAGGATCGCCGCCCAGGTGGTCACCGGGATCGGCTTCCTCGGCGCCGGCGTAATCTTCGTCAACCGCGGCAACGTCGTCGGCCTCACCACGGCAGCCTCCATCTGGGTGACGGCCGCCATCGGCATGGCCTGCGGGGCCGGGCTGCCGGTGCTCGCGGTGGCAGGGACCGCGCTGCATCTCGTGGCCGTCGGCACCCTCCCCACGGCTGAGCGCGTGCTGCGCCGGACCTCCGGAACCAGCCTCACGGTCGAGGCGACGCGCAGCGGCGACGCCCTCGCCCGCCTGTTCGACGTGTGCGCGGAATCGGGTGCGCGCACCACCATCGACGACATCCGGCACAGCACCGGTGCCGACGGTGTGGAGAGGATGCAGCTGCGCGTGCGTGTGCGGGCCAACGCCGACGACACTCAGCGCCTCATCGCACACCTTGCGGCCGTCGACGGGGTCACCACCGTCCGCGCCGACCGGCGGCTGGAGTGACCGACCGTGTTCAGGGTCGCCGGATGAGGGTCGCCGTTCAGGCGACGAGCGCCGCCCCGGGCGGGGCCGTGCGCTCGCGAGCCGAGGAGTTGGGGCAGAGCGGATTCGTGCACCCGACCGGCACCTCGACCACCGCCCACGAACCGCCCGATGTCGGCACCAGTCTCCGCTCGGCGGAGATCGGCGTCCCGCACACAGCGCACACCCCTGAATTCGCGACCATAAAGATCATCCCCATCCGACCTGTGGCGACCGCTTCCCTTCCCCATGGTGCGCCGACCTGTGCACCGGCGCAAGAGTCGGCGGGAGGTTCGTCGCGCATCCCGTTGCCGCTAACGTGAGCGGCATGCTGCTGGATGTTCCGACCTCCGTCGGCCCCGGGAGGCTGACGGTCGCCGAGGCCGCGGAGCCCGCGGCCGTGCTCTGGCTCGGCCACGGAGCCGGGGGCGGGATCGAGGCCGTCGACCTGGCCGTCCTCGCGAGCCGGCTCCCGGAGCTCGGGATCACCGTGGTCCGCTACGAGCAGCCGTGGCGCGTGGCGGGCAAGCGCGTCGCCGCGCGTCCGCAGACCCTGGACGTCGCCTGGCTGGAGACGGCTCCTCGCGTCCGCGAGCTGGCCGGAGACCTGCCGCTCGTGGTCGGCGGCCGCAGCGCCGGTGCCCGGGTGGCGTGCCGCACCGCCGCATCCACCGGGGCAGCAGCCGTCGTCTGCCTCGCGTTCCCGCTCCATCCGCCGGGGCGTCCGGAGGTGTCGAGGCTGGATGAACTGCTCACCCCGACCGTGCCGGTGCTGGTGCTGCAAGGCGCGCGGGACACGTTCGGGACGGCCGCCGCCCTGCGGGGCGAGCTCCCCGCGGGGCCGCTGGCCGACGGCCGCATCCGCGTGGTGGAGGTGCCCGGCGCAGATCACGGCATGAGGGTGCTGAAGGATTCGCCGCTCGACGCCGCGGGCGTGCGCGAGCTGGTGACGTCCGAAGTCGCCGGGTTCGTGCGGTCCGTCAGTACTCGCCCTTGACGACGAAGTAGGAGCCGCGGATGGTGCCCGCGAGCCGCGACTTCTGACGCGCGAATTTGAACGCGGAGAGTTCGTCGGGCACCTCCATCCCGTCCGACAGCTTGAAGCCGACGGCCCGCTTGCCCGCGTCGGCGACCGTGTACAGCAGGTTGATCGACAGCCCCGACTCGTAGAAGACATAGGTCCAGTCGATGCCCTCGACCTCGAAGCGCGTCGCCTCGAGGGCGGGCGAGGCGATGACGATGTCGCGCTCCTCCTTCAGGACTCGCGCCACCCGCTCCACCGCCTCCGGCTCCTCCGCCGCGGTGCCGACCGTGAAGGTGTGGTCGTACTTGTTGCGGAAGTACCGCGCCTCGTTGGCCCGGAGGCCGGCGAGGGCGTCGGCGACCGGCGACGAGTCCAGTCCGACGGTGGACACATTCTCGAAGTCGACGACGTACGACATGGATCCTCCTCGGGCCGGTCTTTCCGACAACCGTAGCGCGACGCCGGGACCGTGCGAGGATGAGCCGGTGACCGACTCCATCCTCCTCGTGACCGGGACCTCCACCGGCATCGGCCGGGCGACCGCCATCGCGGCCGCCCGCAACGGCTTCACCGTCGTCGCCACCATGCGCGACCTCGCGAAGTCGGACGCCCTGCGCACCGCCGCGGCGAGCGCGGGCGTCGACCTCGACATCCAGCCGCTCGACGTGACGGACCCGGCGTCCATCGACAGCTGCTTCGAGCACATCCACTCGACGTACGGCCGGCTCGACGCCGTGCTGAACAATGCCGGCTCCGGCCACCTCGGCACGGTCGAACTGGAGTCGGTGGACGACGTGCGAGCGGTGATGGAGGTCAACTTCTTCGGCGTCGTCGCGGTCACGAAAGCGGCCATGCCCCTGCTCCGTGAGAGCCGCGGCCGGCTCCTCGCCGTCTCCAGCGTCGGCGGCGTCGTCGGCCAGCCGTTCAACGAGGCGTATTGCGCGGCCAAGTTCGCCGTCGAGGGCTTCCTCGAATCGCTCACGCCCGTCGCCGCGACGCAGGGAGTGCGTGTGAGCGTCATCGAGCCGGGCGCCGTGTCCACCGAATTCGTCGCGAACGTCGGGATCGCAGAGACGCCGGCGGCCGACGGCACGCCCTACGAAGGGGCGATGCGCGCCTACCTCGCCCGCACGGCCGCCGCCTTCGACCCGGCGAACGCGCAGACCGCGGACGGTGTCGCCGACGTCATCGTCGACGTGCTGACCTCCGAGCACCCTCCGGCGCGGGTGCAGACGTCAGAAGCCGCGCGGCGGTTCGCGGGCGTCAAGCTGAGCGATCTCGACGGTGCGCACGTGCAGGCGGTCACCGCCCACTGGGTGACCGGCGCCTGACAGGCGACCCCGCCGGGTGTCGCCCGAGCGACGGGTTCCGACGCAGGATCGCGCCGCCGGTCCCCGCTGGGCAGAACACCAGGCAGAATGGTGCCGTGGGTAACTTGTATTACGGCGTGCACACCTTCGCCCTCGACGACAGGCTCCTGGCGCACCTGCAGGTCGTGATCACACTGAAGCTGCGCCGCGGCGAGCACTTCTTCCTCAGCTGGCGCGGCGACAGCTCGATCGGACGCAAGCGCGCGTCGGTCTGGATCGACAACGGCATCCCGATCGTGTGCGAGTTCGACGGGGGTCGCGCTCCCGCGATCAATCGCACCTGGATCACGGAGCTCGCCGAGTCGGCGAACTCGTCCTACGGCCTGATGGTCACGGACGAGACGATCGTCCCCGTCCCCGTCGACGCGATCGAGCCCGACTAACTGTCGTAACCGGTCGGCTCGGCGATGAGGCTGGCGTTCCCCAGACGCAGCCCGCTGGGAGTCGCGGACTGCTGCGACATGCGCTCCAGCGCGACCGGGTCCAGGGCGGGGTATGTTCCGCTCTCGAACTTGAAGTGAAGCTCCATCGTGGGAGCGACCCACACGCTGCTGAGGCCATCGCCGATGGAGTCGTCATCGTCCCAGGTGATGGCGAACGGCTCGTTGCGCCGCATCTTGGCGACGATCACCCGCTGCAGCATCGCGAGCGTCGTGTCGTCGACCTTGATCTCCAGGCGGGACGCCCCATAGAACAGCGAACCCATGCGCGCGCCTCTCCTCAGTCTGTGTGTGCTGAGTCAGCATAGCTTCCCGGCGAGGAACCGCCTCCTTCAGCGGGCCTCGACACCCTCCGCCAGAATCGCGAGAGCCTTCTCCACTCGCCGGCTCCGCGTCTCGGGCGTCTTCGCCTGCCCGATCGGCTCGATGATCGCACGCTGCCGGCTGTACGACAGCGCGGCGTAGGCGGCGGCCAGCGCCGGGGACGCGTCCAGCGCTTGCCGGACCTCGTCCGGGAGCGGCACCTCGCGCGGCAGCTCGTCAAGGGCGAGGGTCACATCCACCTCGTCGCCGCCGCTCACTCCCGAAGCCGCACGGTGCTCGGCGCTCAGCGGGATGAGGAACTCCCCGCCCATGGACGCGACCGTCGACCGGTACTGGTAGGAACCGATCGTCACGGTGACCGCCGGCTTCTTGCCGCTGCCCAGTTCCGCGACGACCGCCTCCGGGACCGGGATGCCCGTGGCAGACGTGCCGGCCTGACGAATGGTCGCGCGGAAGGTTGGCATGGCTGTCCTCTCGGGTACGGCGGTGCGGCGGTGCGGCAGTGCGGCCTTCAGCTTGCCACAGTGGGGCCTCCCCCATTCGTGCCGAATGTGCGGAATGGCGGCGCTATTCCGCACATTCGGCACGAATCCCGGGGCCCCGGCGCTGAGCGGTGGCCGGGAAGGTCGGGCGGCGTGTTCTGCAACGCCGCCGGGAGTGTCAGGATGAGCGCGACGGCATCCGACGGAGTACCCGCCGGGACCGGCGTGCAGGAGTACGAGTATGGAGCTGGACGGGCTGAGCAGGGCGGGATCGGGCTCCGACCCGCAGTCGCTCCTGCGCGAGCTCGTCGACAGCGTGACGCGATCGCTCCCGGCCGATGTCGCCGCCCGCGCCCTCGTCGTCGAACGCACGCGGTCGCTCTCCGACCGGCTGGCCCACCGACCCGGCGCGATCACCCGGATTCGGCTCTCCGGCCACGCCGAGTCCCTGTCTTTGCGGTACGAGCCGGGACCTCGCTGGACCGCCGAAGTCGAGCAGCACTACGGGACGGTCTCGCTCTCGAACCGGACGATCGCCCTCGGTCACTGGCTGACGGCGTTCGCCCAGCTCGTCGCCGCCCTGGCGGTGCACGCCGCCGAAGACGCAGCGGCTTCGGCCCGCGCCCTGCAGACGCTGGGCATCCTGCCGCCGGGGTCCGACATCCACGTCGACAACGACCACCTCGTACGCGATCTGCTGACTCTCGCCGCGCGCGTCGGGCGCCGCGTGCCGGACGACGCCGTTGCCGCCATCGGCCGGATCGGCGAGCTGCTCGCCGAGACCCTTCCCCGGGTGACCGGGTCGGGCGAGCCGGAGGTGATCGTGCGGGTGGCGGCGACCGTCTACCTTCCCGACACGTTGCGGGCCTATCTCGCGCTTCCCGCCGAATGGGCCGCAGAGCATGTGCTGGCCGGCGGACTCACCCCGGCTCAGGCACTGATCGCGCAGCTCGAGGCGCTCGAATCGGCGGCGCGGTCGATGCGGGATGCGGCGGTGGAGCAGGACGCGTCCGCCCTGCTGATCAACGGCCGCTTCCTGGCCGCCCGCTTCGCCGGTTCGCGACTCGAACTCGACCTGCCGTGATACCTGACGGCGCTCAGCCCGCGCCCGTTCCCGTTCCCGTTCCCGTTCCCGAGCCGGTGCTCGTGCCCGAGTGCGACCGGTCCAGGTAACTGCGCGACCGGGCCACCTGATGCTCGAGCGCATCCACGGTGACAGCCATCGCCTCCACCGCGGTGGCACGGTACGTGTCGATCGCGTCCATCGTCGAGAACACATTGTCGAAAGCGCGCTGCAGGGTGTCGACGCTCACGCCCGACGACGACGCCTGCTCGTGGACCCGCGCGGTCTGCTGTTTCAGGAGTTCGCTCGTGCTGCCGATCATGGAGTCGGTGGTGTCGTTGAGAGCGCTGATCTGATCGAGCACCAAGCGCTGGTTCTCGAGCGCGGCGGCGACGACGACGGCGGTGCGGAGCGCCGAGATGGTCGTCGTGCGTGCGCGCTCGACGGCCGTGATGAGCTCCGCGTTGTTCCTGCGGATCGCGTCCAGCGCGAGGTAACCCTGCACCGATACGGCGATCTGCCGGGTCAGGTCCTGCCGCCGCTGACGGATGGGGAACAGGGCGTCCGCGGTCATCGCGTCGGCGCGTGCCGGGTCGGACGCTCGAAGCTCCGCGATCCGGGCAGTGGTGGCGCCGTCGAGCGCGGTGGCGAGGGCGTTGTACTCGGCGAGCGTTCCCATCGTCGTCCACAGCGTCGCACGCTCGTGCTCGATCGCGGCATTGTCTCTGAGGAGCTCATCCTGACCGGACATGAGCGAGGTGATGATGGCGTCGAGCTGCTTCTGCGCCGACTGGTACCGCTCGAAGTAGCGCGACAGCTTGCGGCCGCCCGGGATGCGGATCAGCGCACGCTTGGGCGCACTCAGGTCCGCCCGGGCCGGGTCGAGGTCGGTGATCGTCGTCCGGAGGTCCTGCAGCGCACGCGCGACCTGCGTCTGCGCATCCGGCCCGGCATTGCGCCCCCGGGCGGCGGCGAGGGAGGGCGACGGCCGCTCGAGCATGCGGTTGGCCGTCTCCGCCGACGAGCGGATCTCCCGCTCGCCGAGGCGCGTGATGTCGGTGATCTTGCGGGTGAACTCCGGGCTACCCGGCTCAAGCGCGGCCAGCTCATCCACGAAGGATTGCGCCTTGCCCTGCAGTTCGGCGCGTTTGTCCGGCGGAACCGCGACCATGCCGATCGCCTGGTCCTCCTGGACCTCCGGGACGGCGTCAGGCGGCGTGAGCACGACGCCGGCGCTCGTGGGTCCCTCCGGCGGCGTGGATGGCGGGTTTCCCTGGAGTTCGGACATGCGCGTCTCCTCTCGGGAGCGGCAGCGCCCCCGACCCCAGAGTAGAACGGCGGGGGCTTCCGCGATCAGTCCTGCCGATGACGATCTAGGGAGCCGTGATGGAGCCGCCGACAGTCAGTGACGATATCGCGGTTCCGCCGCAGCCCGTCGGGTGGATGTCACGAACTTCGACCGACAGAGCGCTGACGTGGTACGACGTCACCGAGGGCAGTGCGGACCGTACGGCCGCATCGAGCTGGGCCTTCGTGACCGAAAGCGTGCCGCCTGACGGCGAGATCTCCCAGATATCCGTCCGCCCGCTCCCGGATTTCCACACACCGATCGTCGGAGTGATGGTCTTCGTCACGCCGTTGTCGCTCACCGTCATCGTCGCGATACCCGGAAGGGGATACATCGTCGTCGTCGAGAAGTATCCGTCGAGGTACGGTGCATCAGCGGGGGTCCAACCGACCGACCAGCCGGTGGGGGTCGATACCCAGCCGGCGGTGGCCGGCGCTCCCGAGTCGATGTGCGTCGGCACGCATGTCGGATGTGGAGCGGCTGTATCCGGCGGAGTGATCGGCGACTGCGGGACGGACGTCGGAGCGACGTGCCCCGCGGCTGCGTTCGGCGTTGCCGAGGTGCCTGGCCCCGCGCTAGCGGGGGTGGATGCTGTCGAACTCGACCGCGGAGTTGACGCAGACACATTGGACGCATTCGCGGTGCTCGTGCAGCCCGCAAGGACGACGACGAGCACCGGCAGAAGTGCCAATCTGGCGGCCGTCGAAACTGTATGCCGCACCCGGTATTCGTCGCGCACGTGATTCCCCATGAGCAGAACGTAGCAGCACACGAACCCGGCGTCCCCCGCGAAGTTAACAGTTTGGATCCGTAATTCGCGGACTCCATCATTCGTGCCGAATGTGCGCTATCGCGCCGCTATTCAGTACATTCGGCACGAATCATTCGGCGGCCCAGAGCTCCTCGGCCTCGAGGGTCAGATCGATCAGCTGCCGCAGGAGACCGCCGATCGATGTCGACCTCAACAGGGTGTACCGGTCGTACTCGCCCAGCGGGGCGATCGCGGCCAGTTGCCACGCGGCTGCGACGGGATCGTCCGACAGCTCGATGTCGGCATCCGAGTACTGCTCCTCGACGCGGGCGATCACGCGACGGACAACCGCTTCGGCCTCGGCCTGCAGAGGTGCGAGCGCCTCCGACCACTCCAGCTCCGGCAGCATCGAGAGCTCGGCCCGGGGATACGGGTCCTCGTCGACCCAGCGCTCGACCGTGAACCTCTGGGTCCCGACGCCGACGATGAGCAGGTCGTCGGGCCGCGCGGCGGCGCTCACCAGGCGCGCCATCGTCCCGACCGAGGCGCGCTGGTCGCCACCCCCGGCCTCCGATCCGCGCTCGATGAGGACGACGCCGAACTCCGGTTCGTCCTCGTCGAGCAGTCGCCCGACCATCGTGAGATACCGCGGCTCGAACACCCGCAGCGGGATGGGCACGAAGGGGAACAGCACTGACCCGAGCGGGAACATCGGTGAGGGAGCCATACTCCAGTCAAGCACCGCGGTCGTAGAGTGAACAGGTGCCCCGACCGCGCCCCGAGATCCCACGACCGGGACAGGAGTCTGTCTGGGACTACCCGAGGCCGCCGCGCATCGAGCGCGTGACCACGCCGGTCACGATCCGTCTGGGCGGCCAGCTCATCGTTGACACGCGAGACGTCGTCCGTGTGCTCGAAACCAGCCATCCGCCGGTCTACTACATCCCGATGGCGGACTTCGCGGCCGGCGCGCTGGCCGACGCCGACGGTTCATCGTTCTGCGAGTTCAAGGGCACCGCACGATATCTCGACGTGCGCGGCGGAGGCGAGGTCCGGTCCGCGTCCGCCTGGAACTACCCCCATCCGTCGCCCGGGTACGAGCTGCTCCGAGACCGCGTCGCCGTCTACGCGCAGCAGATGGACGAGTGCACGGTCGACGGCGAGGTCGTCGCGCCCCAGCCCGGAGGCTTCTACGGTGGCTGGATCACGAGTGCCGTCGTCGGGCCCTTCAAGGGCGCGCCGGGATCACTGGGCTGGTGAGCGGCGAGGGCGTGCGCGGTCTACGAGCGGCTGAAACTACACATTAAAGCGGAACTCCACCACGTCCCCGTCCGCAGGGTTTACGTCGGGATGATCGCGATTTCGCGTTCGGGTCTACCCCGTAGTGGGGAAGGACGCGCGACCGCGTCCGCCGCTAGGTTCAGCACGTCGAAGGAGGACGAGTGGGCTTACGCGACGAGCTCGAGCGTTTCGAGGCGGCCCTGCTACGGGTATCGCCGGAGTCGGCAGCCGCGCTTGCGCCTGCCGCCGACGAAGCGGCCTTCGCCCGGCTGGAGACTGTTATTGCGCCGTACGGCATCCCGGACGAGGTGCGAACGCTGTACGAGTGGCACGACGGTGTGAACATTCCCGCGTTTGCCGGGCGAGAGTTCCTCTCGATCGACGAACTCATCGCCGAGCGAGAATTCTTGACAGGACTCCTCGCGGAGCCGTCGTCATGGCTTCCGCTCTTCAGGGACATCAGCGGCGCCCGCTTTTTCGTCGAGGCGGTGCACCCGAATGGTGTTTCGGATCCTGGGCTTTGGCTCAAAGGAAAGGACTTCGGTCCGTCACTCGAGTACACGAGCGTGACTGCGATGTTCGACGTGCTCGCCACGGCATTCGAGAACGGGGTCATCTCGGTGGTGACGTTCGACACCGGGTACTACGCGTTCGAGCCCACGAGCGATCAGGATTTTCTAGCAGTCCAACGAAGCAGGGACCCCGAGCCCCGAGACAACTTCACGCACCGCAGCTTCTTCCCGACGATGAACTGGCCGTCTTCGTGGCTGGCGGGTGTCGGCATCGACAAGGAGGTGCACATACCCACCGGTGAGGGCGCTACACCGATCGCGGAGGTGATCGCCGCCACAGCTGACGGGCTCTCATCCCACACCATCACCGGTCGCATGGGGGGCAGCGGTTCGAGGGCGGATCTGCTCTGGATGTCGGTCAGAGACGACAGCGGGGTCGTGCTCGTTCTGTTCGAGGGTGAGCGTCCCGCGCTGCTCGACTATGCCAGTTTCGAGAATGTCGAGGTCGACGTGGAGGTCGGACCGGCGATCACGCGACCTGCCGACGTCTCGCCCGACCACTACCCCGGGCACCCCGTCGCCGGGGTCCGGGTCCGACTGTATCCGCCGGAGCATTTCTAACCCGCCGACTACGGGGCTCCATCCTCCTCGCCCGGAGCGGAACTCCAGAACATGATTTTCCGTCCAGCGGCAGATGCCTGGATTACCAGCTCGGCTCAGATTCCGCCCGCCCTCGATCCGTTGATCGGGGAATCCGAAATCAGACGGGTTGCGCTTGATTCATACTCATACGTTGAAGCGGAACTCCACCACGTTACGTCACGGATAGGTATTGACTTCCGCATCGTGACAGCTGTCTCGGGGCGCCACGAGGGACTCAGGTCCGCCGTCGACGTTTCAGGGCCAGGCGCGCCATTGTTCGAGGGACGCCCCGGCCTTTCATATGGTTACGGTATGTCAGCGATCCCCGGGAAACAGGTTCACCGTGATCTAGTCGCGCTTTTGAGTCCTGCCCTGGAGAAGGAAGGCTTCCGTCGGATCCGTCCTGGATCGATAGCAGGGTGGTCCAAGCCCGTTGGAGAACAGTTCCTCCTCGTGTGGGTCCAGCTATCGCGATCCGGTGACCCGTTCGGCTGGTACGGGACCTCGTTGACTGTCGAGTTCGAGCTAACCGACGCAGGGGTTCGCGGTACAGGTCGATTGAGGGAACGACTGCCTCGCTTGCTCTCGCACGAGGAGCGTGAGGAGATACGAGCTAACCAGAACGCGGTTATCGGTCGGCTGCCTCCAGCTCCCACAGCTGCGCTCACGCAACTTCCCCTGTCCTTGCGATCCCAGTATTTAGCTCACGCTGATAAACACGCTGAACCATATGCGGAGAAGGCGGACGTTTGGCTCCGATATGCCGACGCCCCGGATCTCGAGAGCTGGTTCCCGCTCCTACAGCGGATGGTCCCTGCTGCCGCTCGCGAAGCTGCGATCCGATTCGGGGTCGCCACCACCCGCAATACGGTGGCCGACGCCGGGGATGTCAAGCAAAATCCCAGGTCAGCTACACGTTAAATCTGAACTCGACGACGTTACGTCAGAGAGCAACATCTGGTAGCGCGTACGTTACATTCGTCTACCGCGTTGTGTTGAGCCAAACGCGTTTCGTGGATTCGTTGTAGCTGACGACGACGATCTGATCCCGGATCTTGTCGCGATCGCGTGGTGTGACATTCGCTGCGCCAAGGAAGCGGTCTGCGACCGCCTCAGTCGTCTCCAGGAAGACGTCAGATGGATTCCACCAGTACAAGATCAGCGCTCGCTCTTGATCGTCTTTCAACGACCGGGCAATCCGCTGCCACCACCACGAGTCGGTCGCCCCGAGCGAGCTGCCGAAAACAACGAAGACGTGAGTGTCAGAGAAGAGATGGGCATATCGACTATCCGCGCGAGCCCAGTACGGCTTCGCGAGCTTGGCGTTCTTGTCGCGCGGATCGCCGTCCAGGTCAACGCCGAAGAGCAGGGACCGAGGAATGTCTTGATAGCCGTGGGGATGGACTACCTGGGCCTCGACATAGCTCGAAGACGCAAAGTTCCAGCCGGACCGATCGAACCCGCGCGGATCGGAATGGAACATGAAGTTCGTGTCGACAGTCTTGTATGGCAGCGGGTCGAATTGCGTCGAGTCCATGAAGAGGTAGTTATCGAGCAGAGACGTGTAGTTGAAGTTGACGAAGTAATAGTTGTAGGTGTCGTAGTTCGACTTGAGCAAGCCGAAAGGCACCTTGCGCAACTGGGCCACGTCGTCCAAGTCCCAAAGGAAACGGGAAAGGGTGTCGAGACTCCAGCTATTCTTCTCCGCGTCTTGGCTCAGCTGCGCCAGTAGGGAGCTGCTAACAACGGTATTCAGAAATTCCGAGAAACAGGCTCGCACGTCGACGAGAGACGTTCGTATGTCCTCGATCGGAACACGCCTCGCGGCTAGCTGAGCGAGGCACCCTTCGACATCGCTCCAATTCGCCAGTCCGCTGCCGAGGGATGCTTCCATCTCGCGAAGGACCAGATTGTCGGCGCTAAGGTTCTTCATCTTCATGAAGTGGTAAAAGTCCGCGTATCGGGTGGTAGTTCTCTGCTCGTACTCGTTCAACACTTGAATGTCGAATCCGTTGCCGACCAGAGCCATGATGTTGAACTGCGTGTCTTTGTCCTTCATCCGTTCAGGACGCGGATAACCCAAGACTTCCCCCTGTGCGTTTCTTCCAGTCAAAACCGTCACGCCTTCTTAGGCTATCTCGCTAGGCAGGAGGGCGCCCGATCACGCATCCCTTTGGCGCTCGACATAACGTGGGAAGGCGAGTGGGCAGGACTTTCTACATTCCGAGCCCGGCGCTTCAGACATTAAATCTGAACTCGACCACGTCCCCGTCCTGCATGACATAGTCCTTGCCCTCCATGCGGGCCTTGCCGCGGGAGCGGGCCTCGGCGACGGTTCCGGCGTCCATGAGGTCGTCGAACGAGATGACCTCGGCCTTGATGAAGCCCTTCTCGAAGTCGGTGTGGATGACGCCGGCGGCCTGCGGGGCTTTGGCGCCCTTCGGGACGGTCCAGGCGCGCGATTCCTTGGGGCCGGCGGTCAGGTAGGTCTGGAGGCCGAGGGTGTCGAAGCCGATGCGTGCCAGCTGGTCGAGGCCCGACTCCTCCTGGCCGGTGGAGGCCAGCAGCTCGGCGGCGTCCTCCGGGTCGAGGTCGATCAGTTCCGACTCCAGCTTGGCGTCGAGGAACACGGCCTGCGCCGGAGCGACCAGGGCGGCCAACTCGGCACGGCGGGACTCGTCGGTCAGGACGTCCTCATCCACGTTGAAGACATAAATGAACGGCTTGGCGGTGAGGAGGCCCAGCTCGCGGACGGGCTCCAGGTCGATGGAGGAGCTGGAGAGCGGCTTGCCCGAGTTGAGGTACTCGATGGCGGCGCGCGCGGTCTCGAGGACGATCGGCTCCAGCCGGCGGCCCTTGACCTCCTTCTCGTAGCGCTGCTCCGCCTTCTCGAGGGTCTGCAGGTCGGCGAGGATGAGCTCGGTGTTGATGGTCTCCATGTCGCCGGCCGGGTCGGTCTTGCCGTCGACGTGCACGACGTCGGAGTCGCTGAAGCCGCGGACGACCTGGGCGATGGCATCGGCCTCGCGGATGTTCGCCAGGAACTTGTTGCCGAGGCCCTCGCCCTCGCTGGCGCCCTTCACGATGCCCGCGATGTCGACGAACGACACGGGAGCGGGGACGATGCGCTCGCTGTGGAACAGCTCCGCGAGCTTGTCGAGGCGCGGGTCGGGCAGGTTCACCACGCCGACGTTCGGCTCGATGGTCGCGAACGGGTAGTTCGCCGCCAGCACGTCGTTCTTGGTCAGCGCGTTGAAGAGGGTGGACTTGCCCACATTGGGCAGCCCGACGATTGCGATAGTGAGAGCCACGGTCGTCCATTCTACGGGGCCGGTCCGACAGCGCGGGCCGGGCACCGCATCCCGGCTCAGCTCTCCACGGCGGCCCGGTAGGAGCGGGTGACGTAGGGCAGCTCGACGAGGTCGCGTCCGGCGAGGTCGGGATGCTCGCGCAGGAGCCGGCGGAGGGACTGGATCACGGCGGCCTGGCCGTCCGGATCCTTGGTGATGAAGTAGCTGCGCGAGCGCGCCAGGTCGAGCAGGCCATCCGGGGTGAGCGACTGCACCCACCGCGTCTCGTGCCTCTCCAGCGGTCCGAACGGCGGCGGCAGAACGGGGTCCGCCTCGTCGTCGAAGGAGGCGGCGCCCGCATCCATGAGCTCCCCCAGCTCGCGCACCCAGCCGACGCTCTCGTCCCGCTCGTTCCAGACCAGCCCGAGCCGGCCGCCGGGCCGGAGCACCCGGGCGACTTCGGGCACGGCGAGCGCCGGATCCACCCAGTGCCACGCCTGTGCAGCGAGAACGAGCCCGAAGGAGTCGTCGGGCGATGGGATGCGCTCGGCCCTTCCTTCGACCGCAGTGACCTGGGGCAGTCGTTCGCGCAGCACCCGCAGCATCTCGGGTGACGGATCGACGGCGGTCACCTCCATCCCGCGCTCCACCAGGGACGCCGCGAGCTTGCCCGTGCCGGCGCCCAGGTCGAGCACCGGCCCCTGGATGCCGTCGGTGAGCCAGGTGACGGCCTCCGCCGGGTAGGAGGGCCGGGATGCGTCGTACACCTCGGCCGCGTGATCGAAGGAGGCCGCGTGGAGGTCGCGCTCGTGACGGGATCGCATGCCCGCGATGGTACGCGCGGAGACCGTAGGCCGAGTGGATGCGGCGGCGCGCGGGGCGGTTGCGCCGACACGTCGGTGGCGCATGTCAGCATGACGAACGTGACCCTGGACTTCACCGCCATCGACTTCGAGACCGCCAACTCCTCCGCCGCGTCGGCCTGCTCGGTCGGGCTGGTCAAAGTCCGCGACGGGAAGGTCGTCGACCGGGCGGGATGGTTCATCCGGCCGCCGCTGGGGCACGACCAGTTCCAGGAGTGGAACGTGCGCATCCACGGCATCCAGCCGCACCAGGTCGCGGATGCGGCGGGGTGGGTCGACCAGCTCTCAGACCTCGTCGAGTTCGCCGAGAACGACCACCTGGTCGCGCACAACGCCGGCTTCGACATGAGCGTGATCCGCACCGCGTGCGCCGCGACCCTGGTCGCCTGCCCCGAGTACAGCTACCTGTGCAGCCTGCAGGTGGCCCGCCGGACGTACACGCTCGAGTCGTACCGGCTGCCGGTCGCCGCGATGGCGGCCGGATTCGCGGGCTTCCAGCACCACGACGCCCTCGCGGACGCCGAGGCGTGCGCCGCGATCGTGATCAACGCGGCACAGCGCCACGACGCGGCCACGATCGCGGATCTCGCCGCGCTGACGGGCGCCCGCCTCGGGCGGATCGGCGTACCGGTCGCCGCCTGAGCGGCGCCCCCGCGCTCCTCGCTCCTCGCTCGTCGCTCCTCGCTCCTCGGCGAGTGGTGACATGTTGTCGCAATACGGGCGGGATTCGCGCATCCACTCACGACTCGCGGCCCCCGCGACCTCCAGTGTCGGCGGCCGCTGACACACTGAGGACATGGACCTCATCGCCCTGCTCCTCGGCCTCCTGATCGGCCTCATCGTCGGCGCCGTAGCGGCCGGTTTCGCCGTCGCCAAACTGGTGCGCGACCGGGCCGCCGCGAGTCAGCCGGCCGATACTCTGGTCGATCCGGCCCTGGTCACGGCGCAGCACCAGGCCGAGATCGCAGACATCCGGGCGGCGGAGGC
This sequence comes from Leifsonia sp. T36S-04, assembly GCF_042465655.1. GTDB lineage: Bacteria > Actinomycetota > Actinomycetes > Actinomycetales > Microbacteriaceae > Leifsonia. Next base: position 954,644 of record NZ_CP146286.1, on the reverse strand, counting down.
CGCCGTCCAGGCCGAGATCCGCGCCGCGGAGGCAGCGGTGCAGGCCGAGATCCGGGCAGACCTCGCGGCTGCGCACAGCCGGGTGGATGCGATGCAGGAGCAGTTGCGCGCCGCTCAGGAGCAGTACCGCGAGACGGTCGAACGCCACCGGGCCGACGCGGAGGCCCGCACGGAGCGGGAACGCGCCGAGAGCAAGGTCCTGCAGGCGCTCGCCCCGGTCCGCGAGAGCCTGAGCGAGATGCAGCGCAAGGTCGTCGAGCTGGAGTCGCAGCGCAGTCAGCAGCACGGGCAGCTGACGCAGCAGTTGCAGACGGCGGTCGAGTCCGAGGAGCGTCTGCGGAGCACCGCCGAAGCGCTCGCGTCGGCCCTGCGCTCGAACAGCACGCGCGGTGTCTGGGGCGAGACGCAGCTCCGTAGCGTGGTCGAGGCCGCGGGTCTGCTGGAGCGCGTCGACTTCGATGTGCAGTCGAGCATCCACTCGGAGTCGGGCGCCGGACGGCCGGACATGATCGTGCGGCTTCCGGGCGGCAAGAACATCGCCCTCGACGCGAAGGTGCCGTTCAACGCGTACCTCGAAGCAAGCCAGATCCCGGCCACCGCGACGGGAGCGGAGGGCGCGCAGCGCGAGGCGCTGATGAAACAGCACGTCAAGGCGGTGCGCGACCACATCACGGCCCTCGGCAGCAAGGCGTACTGGACGGGGCTCGAGTCCTCCCCCGAGCTCGTCATCGCATTCATCCCGAGCGAGTCGCTGGTGTCGTCGGCGCTCGAAGCGGACCCCTCGATCATGGAGTACGCCTTCGGCAAGCGCGTGGCGCTCGCATCGCCGGTGACTCTGTGGTCGGTGCTCAAGACGGTCGCGTTCAGCTGGCAGCAGGATGTGCTCACCCAGGAGGCGAAGCAGCTGTTCGACCTGAGCCGCACGCTCTACAGCCGCCTATCGACGACGGCGAGCCACATCGAGAAGCTGGGCCGGTCGCTGGAGCGGACGGTCAAGGACTACAACGGCTTCGTCGGCTCATTCGAACGCCAGGTGTTCCCCGCCGCGCGCAAGCTCAACGCGATCGACGAGTCGAAGGTGATCGGCGCCCTCGGCGGAATCGAAGAGGCGCCGCGCGAACTGACGGCCTTCGAACTCGTCAGCGAGCTCGAGCCGCGCGACATGCACGGCATCGACAAGCTCGCGATCGAGGAGCAGGAGCGCGCCGCCGAGAGCGGCCCCGCCGCCCGCACGGCCTAGCGCCTGCGAGCACGAAGCCGCCGCTCAGAGCTGGTCGGGCTCCAGCCACTTCTCGGCCAGGTGGTCGGCGATCACGCGCCGGGCGGTCCCGGACTTCGACCGCAGCACGATCGATTCCGTGCGGATGATCGGCCCCTTGCGCTGGACGCCCGCCACCAGCTGGCCGTCGGTGACGCCCGTCGCGACGAAGAACGTGTTGTCGCCCTTCACCAGGTCGTCTGCGTCGTGCACCTTGTCCATGTCGAGGCCCGCGGCGATCCCCTGCGCCCGCTCCGCGTCGTCCTTCGGCGCCAGGCGGGCCTGCATGAAGCCCCCGAGAGCCTTGATCGCGCAGGCCGTCGTCACGCCCTCCGGGCTTCCGCCGACGCCGATGCACATGTCGATGCTCGACTCGTACCGGGCCGCGTTGATCCCGCCGGCGACGTCGCCGTCCAGCATCAGGCGCGTCCCGGCGCCGGCCGCACGGATCTCCTCGATCAGCTCGGCGTGCCGCGGACGGTCCAGGACGGCCACACGGATCTCCCCCACCGGCTTGCCCTTCGCCTTCGCCAGCTCACGGATGTTGTCGCCGACCGACTGCGAGAGGTCCACCACGCCCCGGCCCGCGGCCCCTGTGACGATCTTCGACATGTAGAAGACGCTGGACGCGTCCAGCATCGTGCCGCGGTCCGACACAGCGATCAGGGAGACGGCGTTCTGGCGACCCGCCGCGGTCAGCGACGTCCCGTCGATCGGGTCCACCGCGATGTCGACCGAGGGTCCCCGGCCGTTGCCGACGTGCTCGCCGTTGAACAGCATGGGCGCGTTGTCCTTCTCGCCCTCGCCGATCACGATCACGCCGTCGAAGTTGACCGTTCCGAGGAACTTGCGCATCGCATCCACCGCCGCGCCGTCAGCCGCGTTCTTGTCGCCGCGACCGATCCACGGGGTCGCCCGGATGGCCGCCGCTTCGGTCGCCCGCACCAGCTCCATGGCGAGGTTCCGGTCCGGATGGGTGAAATGGGACGCGCTGTCGCTGATGGTCATGATGGGTCCTCCCGGACGGATTCGGATTGTCGTCGTCGACGCCGGCGCGAGGCCTCGCTGCCGGACGCTGCCAGTGTATCCGCCGCCCTGCCCGTCAACAGGGGGCTTCAGCGGTTCTGCACGGACGTTCACCGACGCCCGCTCCCGTCGCAGTGGCCCTGCGGGCGCGTCGGTATGATGAGGGCGTTCGACATCCCCTTCCCTAGGAGCTGCAATGCCCATCGCCACGCCGGACCAGTACGCCGAGATGCTCGATAAAGCGAAGGCGGGCGGGTTCGCCTACCCGGCGTTCAACGTGTCGTCGTCGCAGACGATCAACGCCGTACTGCAGGGGCTCACCGAGGCGGGAAGCGACGGCATCATCCAGGTCACCACCGGCGGTGCCGACTACTTCGCGGGTCAGACCGTGAAGGCCCGCGCAACCGGCGCCCTCGCGTTCGCCAAATTCGCCACCGAGGTCGCGAAGAACTACCCCATCACGGTCGCGCTGCACACCGACCACTGCCCGAAGGACGCCCTCGACGGCTTCGTCCTCCCGCTCATCGCCGCCTCCGAGGAGGAGGTCAGGGCCGGCCGCAACCCGATCTTCCAGTCCCACATGTGGGACGGTTCCGCGGTGCCGCTCGCCGAGAACCTCGAGATCGCGCAGGACATGCTCAAGCGCACGAAGGCGATCAACGCCATCCTCGAGGTCGAGATCGGCGTCGTCGGCGGCGAGGAGGACGGCGTCCAGCACGAAGGGTCCAACGAGGCGCTGTACACCACGCTCGCGGACGTCGAGAAGGCCGTCGAGGCCCTGGGCCTGGGCGAGAACGGCCGCTACATGGCCGCGCTGACGTTCGGCAACGTCCACGGCGTCTACAAGCCGGGCAACGTCAAGCTGCGTCCGGAGCTCCTCAAGGAGATCCAGGACGGCCTCGCCGCCAAGTACGGCACGGGCCCCAAGCCGCTCGACCTGGTCTTCCACGGCGGCTCCGGCTCGACCGACGAGGAGATCGCCGAGGCCGTGCGCAACGGTGTCGTCAAGATGAACATCGACACCGACACGCAGTACGCCTTCACGCGCAGCATCGCCGGCTACATGTTCACGAACTACGACGGCGTCCTGAAGGTCGACGGCGACGTGGGAAACAAGAAGCTGTACGACCCGCGCGCCTGGGGCAAGGTCGCCGAGTCGGGCATGGCGGCTCGCGTTGTCGAGGCGACCCAGCAGCTCGGTTCGGCCGGCCACTCCGGCAAGTAGCCGCGGACGGGCGGCGCTGCGCCAGACGCACCGCCGCCCGCAACCTCATCATCAGGATCAGCGAGGAGGCGGCCGGAATGGCCGAGCAGGAACCGCAGCCGGACAACCGGCCGCGCCCGCAGTTCGGGGAGCTGGCTCCGCCCGGCTGGGTGTGGCATCCCCCGGCCGACGCCGACCGCCTGGACACCTCCCGCCCGCTGGAGCGCGAGGGCGAAGCGGATGCGCCTCCGACCGGAGCCCCCGTGAGCGGAATCCGGGCGCCCCAGGCGGGTGCGCCGGGTACGCCAGGACCGCAGTCCGGGGCCGGCCAGTCCGCTCCGACGTGGAACCTGACGCTGACCATCCTGCTCGCGGTGTTCGGCTTCTTCGGGATGTCGTACTCGATCGCAACACTGCAGGCGATCCCTGCGTCGATGCAGTTGCTGCACAGCACGAACGGTCTCGGTGACTACACGCCCGCACCGCTCGTCGGAACCCTGGTGCTGGTCGGCTCCATCGTCCTTGCCCTGATCTGGGTCGTCTCGGCAGCCATCGCCGCGCTGCTGCTCGTCAAGCGACGGCTGGCGTTCTGGGTGCCCCTGGTCGCGGGCATCGTCGCGATGGTCGCGCTGCTCATCTTCGCCGGAGCGGTGCTCGCGACCGACCCGGTGCTGCTCGGCTTCTACAGCGGAACGACGGCACCTACGCAGACCCCGTAGCGAGGGACGCGTCAGGGTGCGAGCTCAGCGCCCGCGGCCGCCCAGCGCCCGCGCGTCCTGCTTGCCGCTGATGTCCTTGCGGAGCTCCTTCGGCAGCGAGAACATCAGGTCCTCTTCCGCCGTCTTGACCTGCTGAACGTCGAGGTAGCCGGCGCCGGCAAGATCGTCCAGCACCTCCTGCACCAGGACCTCGGGCACGGATGCACCGCTGGTCACGCCGACCGAGGAGACGCCGTCGAGCCACTCCTGCTTGATCTCGGATGCGTAGTCGACGCGGTAGGCCGCCTTCGCGCCGTACTCCAGCGCAACCTCGACGAGACGCACCGAGTTGGAGGAGTTGGCCGAGCCGACGACGATGACCAGTTCTGCCTGCTCGGCGACCTTCTTGATCGCGACCTGGCGGTTCTGGGTCGCGTAGCAGATGTCGTCGCTGGGCGGGTCCTGCAGGTTCGGGAAGCGCTCGCGCAGGCGGCGCACGGTCTCCATGGTCTCGTCGACGGACAGCGTCGTCTGCGAGAGCCAGACGACCTTGTCCGGGTCGCGGACCACGATCGAGTCGACGTCGTCCGGACCGTTCACGAGGGTCACGTGGTCGGGCGCCTCGCCCGCGGTGCCCTCGACCTCTTCATGGCCTTCGTGGCCGATGAGCAGGATCTCGAAGTCGTCGCGCGCGAACCGCACGGCCTCGCGGTGCACCTTGGTGACCAGCGGGCAGGTAGCGTCGATGGCGCGGAGCCCGCGGTCGGCCGCGGCATTCACCACAGCCGGCGAGACACCGTGCGCCGAGAAGACGACGTGCGAGCCCGTCGGGACCTCGTCCACCTCGTCCACGAAGATGGCCCCCTGACGCTCCAGCTCGGAGACGACGTGGACGTTGTGGACGATCTGCTTGCGCACGTAGACCGGCGCGCCGTAGAGGTCGAGGGCCTTCTCGACGGCGACCACGGCGCGGTCGACACCGGCGCAGTAGCCGCGGGGCGCGGCCAGCAGGACCTTCTTGTGTCCGACGACCGGGTTATCCTGAAGCCGTCGCCTGGCGCCGGGAATCCGTGGCATCGGGAGGCTGATGGTTGCGTCGCTCACCCTTTGATCCTACGTGAGCACGCTGAACACGGAATGGGAGGGCGCGGTGAGCCAGACGACGACAGTCGCCATGCAGGCGGCGCCGCCGACCGTCGACGCGCCCTGGCCCGTCGCGCTGCTGAACAGCAAGATCAAGGGATGGATCGAACGGCTCGGCACCGCCTGGGTCGAGGGCGAGATCACCCAGTGGGGCGTCTCCGGCGGAAACGTCTACGGAAAGCTCAAAGACCTCGATGAGGATGCAACGATCAGCTTCACGATCTGGTCGTCCGTCAAGGCGCGCATCCCGGCCGACCTGAAGCAGGGCGACCGCGTGGTCGCCGCGATCAAGCCGAACTTCTGGGTCAAGGGCGGCACCCTGACCATGCAGGTCTACGACATGAAGCACGTCGGTCTCGGCGACCTGCTGGAGCGCCTGGAACGCCTGCGCCAGCAGCTCACTGCCGAGGGCCTGTTCGCGCTCGAGCGCAAGAAGCGGCTGCCCTTCCTGCCGCACACGATCGGCCTCGTCACGGGCAAAGACTCCGACGCCGAGAAGGATGTGCTGCGCAACGCGCAGCTGCGCTGGCCGCAGGTGCGCTTCCGGGTGGTGCACGCGGCGGTGCAGGGCGAGCGGACGGTGACCGAGGTCGTGTCCGCCATCCGGACCCTGGACGCCGACCCCGAGGTCCAGGTCATCATCGTCGCGCGCGGCGGCGGCGACTTCCAGAACCTGCTCGGCTTCAGCGACGAGCGGCTGGTGCGCGCCGCCGCCGACGCGGTGACGCCGATCGTCAGCGCCATCGGGCACGAGGCCGACCGCCCGCTGCTCGACGAGGTCGCCGACCTGCGCGCATCCACCCCGACCGATGCGGCGAAACGCGTCGTTCCGGATGTCGCGGAGGAGCTCGCCCGGGTTAAGCAGGCGCGCGCCCGCATCGGCATGCGCGTCACCCAGCTGGTCGCGCACGAGATCGACCGCATCGGGCACCTCCGCACCCGGCCCGTCCTGGCGTCGCCCTCGTGGATCGTGGATGCGCGCGCGCAGGAGCTGACGCGCTACGTCGCCCGCGGGACCGAGCTGGTCGACCGCTGCGTCGAACGCGAGATCACGCGCGTGGCCGAGCTGCGCGGGCAGTTGCGCGCCCTGTCACCCCAGGGGACGCTCGATCGCGGCTACGCGATCGTGCAGACCGCCGCGGGCCACGTCGTGACCGACCCGGCCGAGGCGCCGGAAGGCACCGGGCTGCGCCTGACCGTCTCCGGCGGATCGCTCGCCGCCACCGCCGGGGCGCAAGTGTCCTCACCCGCCGGGCACACCGATCCATCGACAGCCGCCACCGGACGGCCAGCGGGCGCACAGCGGGCCAAATAGAATGGACGTCATGCCCACCACCTCGACGACCCCGGCCGGGGACCCGCTCAGCGCCCTCAGCTACGAAGAGGCGCGCGACGAGCTGATCCGCGTCGTCGCGGAACTCGAACAGGGCTCCACCACCCTCGAAGACTCCATCGCCCTGTGGGAGCGCGGGGAGGCCCTGGCGCGCCACTGCGAGGAGTGGCTGATCGGCGCGAAGGCGCGGCTCGATGCCGCCCGCGCCGGCACGCCCGGAACCGCGTCCTCGACCGCGACCTCGACCTCGACCTCGGGAGCGTCCGAAGGCGAATGAGCCCCCGCAACAAACCTCCCGCGGTCGTCGCGGAGCTCGGCCGCCCCGAGACCGCACAGGAGACCGCGGCCCGCAAGGCCCAGAACTCGGCGAACCACCGCAACCGCCAGACCATCAACAACCTCGTCTACTCGCTCATCGCGACTCTGGCGCTCGTCGCCGTGATCGTGCTGGTGGTCCCTCGCGGCAATCCGACGGCGACGCAGCCGGCGGTTGACTACGCCTCGATCGCGCAGCAGGCGCAGGGCAGCGAGCCGGATGCCTTCCTTGTGCCGAAGCTGCCCGGCGGCTGGAAATCCAACAACGCCGAACTCCGTACGAAGACCCCGGACGGGGTGGACGCCTGGTACATCGGCCTGATCACGCCGAAGCAGCAGTTCATCGGCATCACGCAGGGGTTCGGCGGCAACGACAGCTGGGTGTCCGACCAGGTGGCCAAATCCCGCATCAAGGACACGCGCGTGATCGACGGTGTGACCTGGGATGTGTATGACAATCGCGCGTCCGGTTCCGACAACGGCAACGTCGACTATGCGCTCGTGACGAAATCCGGCCACAGCACCATCGTCGTGTTCGGCACGGCCGAAGACGCCGAGTTCCGCACGGTGGCGTCGTCGCTCGCCGATCAGATCCACTCACTCGGAGGAGACAAGTAGTGCCCACCACACGCCCAGGCAAGGTCTGGTCCGCGATGCTCGACGGCAATGCCCGCTTCATCGCCGGCGAACCGCAACATCCGCATCAGGATGTGGAGCGCCGCCAGTCCGTTGCCGGCGGCCAGGAGCCCGTCGCCGCGATCTTCGGCTGCGCCGACTCCCGGCTCTCGGCCGAGATCATCTTCGACATGGGCCTGGGCGACGCCTTCGTGGTGCGGAACGCCGGACAGGTCGTCTCCGCCTCCGAGATCGGCTCGCTGGAGTACGCGGTCGCCGTGCTGAAGGTGCCGCTCATCCTGGTGCTGGGTCATGACAGCTGTGGCGCGGTCGCCGCGGCCATCGGCTCCCAGGCCGAGGACGCCGACCCGTTGCCGCCGCACATCGCCCAGCTGATCGCCCCGATCCTTCCCGCGGTCCGCCGCGTGGCGGGCGACGGCACGGTCGACCCGGCGACGGTCGACGCCTCCGAGGTGGGCCGCGAGCACCTGCGCGACACCGTCACCGAGCTGCTCGCCCAGTCCGAGATCATCGCCACCGCGGTCGCCGAGAACACTCTCGCGATCGTGGGCGCCAACTACCGGCTCGCGGAGGGCCGGGTCGTCCCCGACGTCGTCGTCGGCCTGCGCGACTGACCCGTCTCCCGCCAACAGAAAGGAAATACACACCGTGGTGGACACCCAGGCGGACGCCGAGTATCGCATCGAGCACGACACGATGGGCGAGGTGCGCGTCCCGAAGTACGCCCTGTACGGAGCGCAGACCCAGCGCGCCGTCGAGAACTTCCCGATCTCGGGCTCGGTCCTCGAGCCGGCGCAGATCGCCGCACTCGCGCGCATCAAGAAGTCCGCCGCGCTCGCGAACGCCCGCCTCGGCGTGCTCGAGCAGGACGTCGCCGACGCGATCGCGTCTGCCGCCGACGAGGTGGCCTCCGGAGCCCACGACGCGGAGTTCCCGATCGATGTCTACCAGACCGGCTCCGGCACCTCGTCGAACATGAACATGAACGAGGTGCTGGCGACCCTCGCCTCCGAGCGCCTGGGGCGTCCGGTGCACCCGAACGACCACGTCAATGCGTCGCAGTCGTCCAACGACGTCTTCCCGACCTCGGTGCACATCGCCGTCACCGGTGCGCTCACCGACGAACTCATCCCGGCGCTCGACCACCTGTCGGTCGCGCTGGAGGAGAAGGCGGAGCTGTGGGCGGAGGCCGTGAAGAGCGGCCGTACGCACCTGATGGATGCGACCCCGGTGACCCTGGGACAGGAGTTCGGCGGATACGCGGCCCAGATCCGGTACGGGATCGAGCGCATCCGGGCGGCACTGCCGCGCGTCGCCGAGGTTCCGCTCGGAGGCACCGCCGTCGGCACCGGCATCAACACGCCGCTCGGCTTCCCGCAGCTCGTGATCGAACTGCTGACGCAGGAGACCGAGCTGCCGATCACGGAGGCGCGCAACCACTTCGAGGCGCAGGCCAACCGCGACGCGCTCGTCGAGGCCTCCGGCGCACTGCGGACCATCGCCGTCTCGCTGACGAAGATCTCCAACGACCTGCGCTGGATGGGCTCCGGCCCGAACACGGGCCTGGGCGAGCTCCACATCCCGGACCTGCAGCCCGGCTCGTCGATCATGCCGGGCAAGGTCAACCCGGTCATCCCCGAGGCCGTCCTCATGGTCGCCTCCCGGGTCATCGGCAACGACGCGACCATCGCCTGGAGCGGCGCCTCGGGCCTGTTCGAGCTGAACGTCGCCATCCCGGTCATGGGGACCGCCCTGCTGGAGTCCATCCGCCTGCTCACCCAGGGCAGCCGGGTGCTCGCCGACAAGACGATCCGCGGCCTCGAGGCGAACCTCGACCGCGCACGCGCCTTCGCCGAGTCGAGCCCGTCGATCGTCACGCCGCTCAACCGCGTGATCGGCTACGAGGCGGCCGCGAAGGTCGCCAAGAACGCCGTCGCGAAGGGCATCACCGTCCGCGAGTCCGTCATCGACCTCGGCTTCGTCGAGCGCGGCGAGGTCACCCTCGATCAGCTGGACACCGCCCTCGACGTCCTCTCGATGACCCACCCCGGCTGACCCCTCCCCTCCGGCCAACGCTTCCTCACTTATTCCGTCCGCGCTTGGCGTGTCGGCGGATTAATCGAGGAACCGTTGACGGGGAGGCGGGGTGGAGGCGGGTTAGGTTTCGGGGGGTGCTGCCGTATCGGGATCCGCTGCCCAAGACCATCCCGACCTCGGCGTCGTCCCCCTCGCTCCCCCCGGCAGTCGAGTCCTGGCTGACCGGCCCCCCACCCAACGCTTCCTCAGTTAATCCGCGCTCGCATGGCGTGTCGGCGGAGTAACTGAGGAAGCGATTGAGGGGCGGGAGAGGCAGTGGGTCAGGCGAGCTCGTTGGCCTCGAGCATCTCGGTGACGAGAGCGGCGATGGCGGAGCGCTCGGAGCGGGTGAGGGTGACGTGCGCGAAGAGCGGGTGACCCTTCAGGGTCTCGATCACGCTCGCGACACCGTCGTGGCGGCCGACGCGGAGGTTGTCCCGCTGCGCCACATCGTGCGTGAGCACCACCCGCGAGTTCTGACCGACCCGGCTCAGCACCGTGAGCAGCACGTTCCGCTCCAGCGACTGCGCCTCGTCGACGATCACGAACGCGTCGTGCAGCGACCGGCCCCGGATGTGCGTAAGGGGCAGCACCTCCAGGATGCCGCGGTCCAGCACCTCGTCGAGCACGTTCTGCGACACCAGGGCTCCGAGGGTGTCGAAGACCGCCTGACCCCAGGGGTTCATCTTCTCGCTCGCGTCGCCCGGCAGGTAGCCGAGCTCCTGTCCCCCGACCGCGTAGAGCGGACGGAACACCATGATCTTCTTGTGCTGACGCCGCTCGAGCACCGCCTCGAGGCCCGCGCAGAGCGCGAGGGCCGACTTGCCCGTCCCTGCGCGCCCGCCAAGGGAGAGGATGCCGATCTCCGAGTCGAGCAGGAGGTCGATCGCGAGCCGCTGCTCCGCCGAGCGTCCGTGCAGCCCGAAGACATCGCGGTCGCCGCGCACCAGCTTCACCTCGCCGTCCGCGACCACCCGCCCGAGGGCCGAGCCGCGGTCCGAGTGGATGACGAGCCCGGTGTTGACCGGAAGCCCCTGCGCCTGCTCGGAGCGCATCCACTCGTCGTCGTAGAGCGCCGCCATCTGGTCGCTGCCGAGACTGATGTCGGCCATGCCCGTCCATCCGGAGTCCACTACCTGCTCATGCCGGTACTCCTCTGCGGTCAGGCCGATCGAGGCCGCCTTGACGCGCAGCGGCAGGTCCTTGGATACGACCGTCACGTCGAGACCGTCGTGCGACAGGTTGAGCGCGACCGCGAGGATGCGCGAGTCGTTGTCGCCGAGCTGCATCCCGCTGGGGAGCACGGACATGTTGGAGTGGTTGAGCTCGACGCGCAGTGAGCCGCCGTCGCCGACGGGGATCGGGAAGTCGAGCCGCTCGTGCTGGACGCGCAGCTCGTCGAGGTTCCGCAGCGCCTGCCGCGCGAAGTACCCGATCTCGGGATCGTTCCGCTTGCCTTCCAGCTCGCTGACGACGATTACGGGGATGACGACAGCGTGTTCCGCGAAACGGAAGATGGCCTTCGGGTCGGAGAGGAGGACGGACGTGTCGAGCACGTACGTGCGCTCGATCGTCTTCGCCGCTCCTGCTGCCGAGTCGCTCGACCGGGTTGCTGCCTGTCGGGTTGCTGATTCCGCCACGACCACTCCCACCCCGCCGCTCCCTCGGGAGCCGGCGGATCTCACTGGCGAGACGGCCGCTGGTTTCGAAACGAACTTAATGTGGCCGTCTCGATCGGGCGCGGTGCCCGATGGCTCGAAACTACGCCCGGGCGGAGGAGGGTCCGGATGTTCGGGCCGCGTGTCGTGTTTCGTTCAGGTGAACATTCGCCCCCAGTTGTGGAGGTTGCGGTCAGACGACGGTGGCGTAGGAGGTGAACGCCGCCCGCAGCATCTCGATCGTCTCGGCGGTGGTCCCCGCGTGGACGCTGATCCGGACACTCGTCGCCCGAACGGTCGCCGTGATGCCGTGGTTGAAGAGCGAGGCGCCCAGGGCGGTCAGCTCCTCGGGCAGCGGTTCCAGCACGATCATGCCCGCCCGCTCGCCGGGACTGCGCGACGAGGTGACCGGAACGGCGAACTCGTCGGCCAGTTGCAGGACCTCTTCGACGTTGTCCGAGATCGCGTCCGCGATGGCCTCCACTCCGACCGCGGCGACGTCTTCGGCCGCTGCCGCGAAACGCGCCTGAGCCACGCGATCCGGGTTCGAGATCGAGAATGCGGCGGCGCCGTGCACCGGCTCCCGCACTTCGTCCCACGGCTGGTCCGCGCCCGAACCGGTCCAGCCGCTGAAGACCGGCGTCAGGTGGTCGATGGCGCGTTCGCTGAGCGCCAGGAATCCGGTTCCCCAGCCGGCGCGCATCCACTTCTGGCCACCGGAGACGACCACATCCGCCACCTCCCAGGGCGCGTCCACCACACCGAACCCCTGGATCCCGTCGACGACCAGCAGCCGGTCGCCGATGACCTGGCGGATGCCGTCGATGTCGGCGACGTAACCTGTGCGCGAGTCCACCAGGCTCACCATGACGGCCGCGGTGCTGTCCGTGAGCTGTTCCCGGATGCGCGCGGGCGTCACGCGGTCGTGGTCGGTCTCGAGCCACACGGGCGTGATGACACGAAGGGCCTGCGCGGCACGCTCGGCCGCGTAGGTCAGCGAGGGGAACTCGGCCAGCGAGAGCAGGACGTCTCCCCCGGTCAGGCCGAAGGCGGCGTGCAGCAGTCCGCTGGAGGCGTTGGGCTGGAAGACGACCTGGTCGGACGGGAACCCGGTGAGTGCGCTGACCGCATCCCGTACCCGCTGGTCCTCGACGGCCATCCGGTCGATCGTGCCGAACCGTGCCTTGGAGAGGATCTCGTACTGGCCGAGGGCCTCCGCCCGCACGGTCGTCGACAGCGGACCGACGCGCCCGTAATCCAGGTAGCCGGGCTCTTCGCCGAACCCGCGGCAGAATTCCTCGATCGTCTTCACCCTCCGATTCTGGCCGACGCCGTCGAGCACAGGAAATCTGCGACGAAAACGGCGATCCGAGAACAATTTTCCTGTGCTCGGCGGCTGGCGGGTTCGGGGCGGGCGGGCGGAGAGGTCAGCCGCCGAAGCGACGCTGGCGACGGGAGTAGTCGCGCACGGCCCGGAGGAAGTCCACCTCGCGCAGGTCGGGGCCGAGCGCCTCCACGAAGTAGAACTCGCTGTGCGCGCTCTGCCACAGCATGAAGTCGCTGATCCGCTGCTCCCCCGACGTGCGGATGACGAGGTCCGGATCGGGCTGGCCCCCGGTATAGAGGTGCTCGCCGATCAGGTCCGGCGTCAGGAGGTCGGCGAGCGTGTCGAGGCTGCCGCCCTCCGCCTTATGCGCGGCGACGATGCTCCGCATGGCGTCGGTGATCTCTTTCCGCCCGCCGTAGCCGACGGCGAGGTTGATGTGCATGCCCTGGTTGTTCGCGGTCCGCTTCTCCGCATCGGCGAGCGCCTCCACCAGCCGGGCGGGGAGCGCGGCGGTCAGGCCGACGTGCTTCACCCGCCAGTCGCGGTAGTGGGAGACGTCGTCCGCCAGCTGGGCGATGATCTCGATGAGGTCGCCGAGCTCCGCGCTGTCACGATTCGTCAGGTTGTCCGAGGACAGCAGATAGAGGGTGACGACTTCGATCCCGAGGTCGTCGCACCACTCCAGGAACTCGCGCATCTTGGCCGCGCCCGCGCGGTGCCCGTGCGCAGCCGTGGTGAGCCCCGCCTGACGCGCCCAGCGCCGGTTGCCGTCGATGATCATCGCGACGTGCTTGGGCAGGGCGTCGCGGTTCAGGTCGCGGCGTAGGCGCTTCTGGTACAGCCCGTAGAGCAGCCAGCTGGCCTGCAGCCGGCTCCCCGGCGACGCGCGTCTGCTCACGGTGCTACGTTAGCGCGACCCCGAGCCGGATGCGGGCCGCTCGGCCCCCGCTCACAGCATCCCGGCACCCGGCTCCCGTACGCTTGGGCCATGTCGTCACGCAACAGCACGGACCCTGCCCGTCGGGCCGGTGCGCGCCGCAGCGTGCGCTCCGGCGAGGATGTCGCAGAGCTCCTCGAGGGACCCACCAGCGGGCTCGACGCATCCGACGCCGCCGTGCAGGCGGACGAGCGCGAGGCGCGCGACGGCGGTCCCGAGCTGCCCAACATCCCGCTGCTCGACGCCTCCCCCGCCAACATCGCCGAGATCAAGCCGACGTGGCGTGGCTGGATCCACGCGGGCACCTTCCCGGTCGCGATCGCGGCCGGCATCGTCCTCATCACGCTCGCCGACGGCGCGCCCGCCAAGTGGGCATCCGCGGTCTTCATGCTCACGTCGATGCTGCTGTTCGGCAATTCCGCCCTGTACCACCGGTTCAACTGGCGGCCGCGCATGAAGGTCCTGCTGAAGCGCATCGACCACGCGAACATCTTCCTGCTCATCGCCGGCACCTACACGCCACTGGCCGTGCTCGCCCTGCCCCCGAGCAAGGGCATCCTGCTGCTCTCGCTGGTCTGGGCGGGCGCGTTGCTCGGTATCGGCTTCCGGGTGTTCTGGATCGACGCCCCACGCTGGCTGTACGTCCCGCTCTACCTGGCCCTGGGCTGGGCCGCGGTGATGTACATGATCGACCTGTTCGCCGCGGATGCGGCCATGATGGTGCTCGTCATCGTCGGCGGCGTGCTCTACACGATCGGCGCCGTCATCTACGGCATGAAGCGCCCCAACCCGTTCCCCGGACGATTCGGGTTCCATGAGATCTTCCACACGCTGACCGTGCTCGCGTTCCTCTGCCACTGGACGGCGGTGCTGCTGATCGCGATGCACCCCGCCTACAACGCGGGCTGAGCCAGGTGCGGCCGGCTCAGGTCGGGAGCGACCGGCGGCCGGTCACCTGCTTCATGACGAGGGTCGACGAGAGCTTGCGGACGCCCGGAAGCGCGCCGAGCGGCCCGTCGAAGAGCTCCTGATAGGCCGTGAGGTCGGCAGTCAGCACCCGCAGCATGTAGTCGGGGTCGCCGAACAGGCGCTCGGCCTGGACGATGTTCGGGATGGCGAGCACACCTTCCTCGAATGCGGTCACCGTGGCGGGGTCGGTGCGATCGATGGTCACGAACACGATGGCCTCGAAGTCGAGCCCGACCGCTCCGGGTGACACCACGGCGCGGTATTGCTCGATGACGCCGGCGCTCTCCAGCTCGCGCACGCGGCGGTGACACGGCGACAGCGTCAGTCCGACGCGCGCCGCCAGGTCGGTGAGGCTTAGGCGCCCATCCTCCTGCAGCGCAGAGAGGATCTCCCGGTCGATCGCATCCATGCGCGAGATTCTTCCACAGTTACGGCCGTAGTGCCCGAAACTCGCAAGCACTTTCGGCGCGAGACGCAATAGCTTTCCGGTGAAGCAGCACTCGCGGCAGGAAGGGGACGGCGATGGATCCGGCACTAGTTCTCGGCTTCTGGGCGGTCGCCGCCCTCCTCGTCTGCACGCCCGGCGCCGACTGGGCGTACGCGGTCACGGCGGGCCTCGGCGGCCGGACGATGCTGCCGTCGATCGGCGGCATCCTCTTCGGCTACCTCCTGGTCGTCATCGCGGTCGCCGTGGGCTTGGGCGCGCTCGTCGCGGCCAACCCTGTGCTGCTGGACGTGCTGACGATCGGAGGCGCGCTGTACCTGCTCTGGCTGGGCGTCAGCGGTCTAGTGCGAGCGGCCGGTCCGCTGGCCGCGCACGCGAGCACCGGCGCGTCCTCGCCGCTCTCGTCGTTCCTGCGCGGCGCGGGCGTCAGCGGCTTCAATCCCAAGGGGCTGCTCGTGCTGGTCGCGCTGGTGCCCCAGTTCACGAGAGCCCAGAGTGGATGGGCGCCCGCCGCCCAGATGCTGCTGCTCGGCGGACTCTTCGTCGCCACGTGCGCGGTCGTCTACCTGACCGTCGCCGTGCTGGCCCGGAAGCTGCTCGCCTCCCGGCCGCGGGGCACGGTCGTGCTGGCGCGGGTGTCGGCGGTCGCCATGACGCTCATCGGCCTGTCGCTGCTGGTCGAGCGCGTCGCGCAGGCGCTCTGAGGCCGCCTGACGGAGCGACGGTGTAGCCGAGCGGCGCGCTAACGGAGCGGCGCACCCGGCCCGTCGTCGAGTCCCTCGCCGCGCCCGTCGCCCGACTGTCCGTCGCGCTGCTCCGCATCCAGCTTCTCCGCGATCTCTGCCCGGTACCGGACCCGCCGGATCCGCCGGACCATGTCGAGCACGAGGAGCACGACGGCCACCGCGATGAGGAACGTGACCACGAAGCCGAGCACACCCGGCGTGACCGAGTCGTCGGCGGGCGCCCCCGAGGGAGTCGGTGCCGGCGTCGCGGCCAGCCGCACGGAGGCGCGCAGCAACAGGTCGGCGATCACGCGGCCACCATCCGTGCGCAGGGGTCGGTCTCGGGCATGTCGGCCTCCCGGCGCGAAGCAGCATTCACAGCTTTGTCTCCTAGTCTGGTTTCCAGCCTACCGTCGCCCGGCGGCAGGTTCCCGAGCGGGAAGCGGAGCTGGATCGGCATGGCGGTGCACGCATGACGGCGACCCCGACGCTCGACACCCGCTACGGCCGCACCCCGCAGCGGAGGCGGCGCGACCGCTGGCTCCTGATCGGCGCCCTGGTGGCCCTGGTCGCTATCGTCACCGGCTGGGTGTTCTGGGCCGGGTGGGACAACAACCAGGCCGACCTGGAGACCACCGACACCGCCTACACGATCCCCGACGACCACCACGTCGACATCTCGTTCACGATCAACGCGCCGCCGGGAACACCGGTCACCTGTGCCCTCCAGGCGCTCAACGAGGACTTCGCCATCGTCGGCTGGCGTATCGTGCAGTACCCCGGCTCCGACACCCGCCTGACGGCGTACACGGAACCCATCCGGACGATCATGAAGCCCAACACGGGTTTGATCAACACCTGCTGGCTGACCTAGTATTGTGCGGATACGCCCCGGCTGTGACCGGGGCGTCGACTTTAGCACCGGCCCCGAACCGGACCATCTGCCGAGACGGCGACAACCGTCCAGGCGCGAAGGAGTTCATCATGTCTCAGGAGTCTCAGGTCTCGTTTCTGACCCAGGACGCGTACGACCGTCTCTCGGCCGAACTCGAGGAGCTCAGCGTCAACGGCCGTAACGAGATCGCCAAGCGCATCGAAGCGGCCCGCGAGGAGGGCGACCTCAAGGAGAACGGCGGCTACCACGCGGCCAAGGAGGAGCAGGGCAAGATCGAGGCCCGCATCCTCCAGCTCACCAACCTGCTGCGCAGCGCCACCGTCGGTGCGGCTCCGGAGAGCCACGGCGTGGTCGAGCCCGGCACCGTCATCACCGCGACGATCGCGGGCGACGAGAGCGTGTTCCTCATCGGCAACCGCGAGATCGCCTCCGGAACCGACCTCCCGGTCTACAGCGAGCAGAGCCCGCTCGGCTCGGCCATCCTGGGCCTCAAGGTCGGCGACACGACCGAGTACACCGCTCCCAACGGCCGCCAGATCGCCGTCGAGGTCACCAAGGTCGAGACCTACCACGGCAAGTAGCCAGCCCGCGAGCACAGGAAATATGCCCCGAATCAGCTCGATTCGGGGCATTTTTCCTGTGCTCGGCGGCTAGCGGCCCGAGGGGAGGCGGGGAAAGCGCTATTCGTCGTCGACGACGGGGTCGTAGCCGGCGGCGCGGAGGGCGTCGATGACGTGACGCCGGTGGTCGGGACCGCGGGTCTCGACGCTGACGTCGAGCTCGACCTGGCCGAGCTGCATCCCGCGCCCGTGCCGGGTGTGCAGCACCTCGACGACGTTGGCGTTGACGCCGGCCAGGATCTCCGCGATGCGGGCCAGCTGGCCGGGACGGTCGGGCAGCATGATCCGAAGCTTGAGGTACCGGTCGGAGGCCGCGAGGCCCTGGCTGATCACGCGCTGCATCAGCAGCGGGTCGATGTTGCCGCCGGAGAGGATGGCGACGGTCGTGCCGTCCGCAGCGATCGACCCCGCGAGGATGGCCGCGACACCGGCCGCGCCCGCCGGCTCCACCACGAGCTTCGCCCGTTCGAGCAGCACCACCATCGCGCGCGCGATGTCGTCCTCGGAGACGGTGACGACCTGGTCGACTGCCTCGCGGATGATCTCGAAGTTCAGCGCGCCCGGGCGGCTCACGGCGATGCCGTCGGCGATGGTCGCGACGAGCGAGATGTCGGTCGGCTCCCCCGCAGCGAGCGAGGGCGGGTACGCGGCGGCGTTGGCGGCCTGCACACCGATCACGCGGATCTGCCGCCCGTCTCGGGCCGCCTGCTGCTTGACCGCGCTGGCGACGCCCGAGATGAGACCACCTCCGCCGATCGGGACCACGATGGTCCGCACGTCGGGCACGGCCTCGAGGATCTCGAGTCCCAGCGTGCCCTGACCGGCCACCACATCCGGGTGGTCGAACGGAGGGATGAGGACCGCGCCCGTCTCGGCGGCGAAGTCGGCCGCCGCTCGGAGCGTCTCGTCGACGTATGCGCCGCTGAGCACGACATCCGCCCCGTACGCCCGGGTCGCCTGGAACTTGGGGATGGCCACACCGACCGGCATGAAGATCGTCGCGTGGATGCCGAGCTCCCGTGCCGCGAACGCCACGCCCTGAGCGTGGTTGCCGGCCGACGCGGCGACGACGCCGCGCGCCCGCTCCTCGGCGGTCAGCTTGGACATGCGGTTGTACGCACCGCGGATCTTGTAGGAGCCGGTCCGCTGGAGGTTCTCGCACTTGAGGAGCACTGGAGCGCCCAGCAGCTCGGTCAGGTAGCGCGAGCTCTCGATCGGCGTCGCCTGCGCGACGGTGGCCACGATGGAGCGCGCAGCCTCGAATTCGTCCAGGCTCGGCCCGGCGAAGGGGGTACGCGTGCGATCGGTGGCGATTTCCACGGGCTCAGCTTACCGGCGCTCGTATTCTCCGCGCCGCATGGGGCTCACGCCCGGCCGGGCGGCTTGCGCACGGGGCGCGGGACGGTCTCCCAGATCGGGCGGTCGGGTTCGTCCCACGCCGTCGCCGGGGATTGCCTCCAGACTCCGCTCGAGATGTAGTGCACCATGACGTTGAGCACGGCGACGAACGGCACGGCGAACAGGGCGCCCGGGATGCCCGCGAGGAGCGATCCCGCTGCCACCGCCAGCACGACGGCGAGCGGATGCACCTTCACGGCGCTGCCCATGATGAGCGGTTGCAGGATGTGCCCCTCGATCTGCTGCACCAGCAGCACGACGCCGAGCATGATCAGCGCGAACACCCAGCCCTTAAAGACCAGCGCGATGAAGACGGCGAGGATGCCGGTCACGACGGCGCCGACCACCGGGATGAACGAGCCGAGGAACACCAGCACGGCGATGGGGATGACGAGCGGCAGCCCGAGGAAGAAGGCGCCGAGACCGATGCCCAGCGCGTCGATCGAGGCGACCAGCACCTGCACCTTGGCGAAGTTCCGCAGGGTCACCCAGCCGGCTTTGCCCGCGCCGTCCACCGCCGGCCGCGACCGCTTGGGGAACACCCGCACGATCCAGCCCCAGATGCTCTTGCCGTCGATCAGGATGAAGATCGTGCTGAACAGCGTCAGCAGCGCTCCCGCGAAGATGTGACCGACGGTCGACCCGACCGAGAGCGCACCCGAGAGGAAGACCTGGCCATCCTGCTGTATGGATTTGCTGATCGAGGCGAACGCGTTGCCGATCTGGTCGTGACTGAGGCCGAGGGGCCCGGTCGTGAGCCAGTCCTGGAGTCCGTTGAAGGCGGAGACGGAGCGCCGCTGCAGATCGCCGCTCTCGCGGGTCACCTGCCAGATCGCGAGATAGAACAGACCGCCGACAACGATGACGAGAGTGATGAGCACCGTCAGAATGGCTAGCCATTTAGGCCAGCGATGACGCACGAGGAAGTCTTTGAACGGCACCAGGAGGGCTGCCAGCAGCACGGCGATCAGCACCGGGATGACGATCAGCTTCAGCTGGATGATGAGGAAGATGACCACGGCGATGACGGCGCCGACGACCAGCAGCCGCCAGGACCACGCGCCGGCGATCCGCATCCCGCGGGGCAGCGCCTCGTCCGTGCCGTCGGTCGGCTCGCCGAGTTCACGGCCCCTGCGCTGGAACCACGAGCGTGCAGGAGCTCGGTTCCCGGCCGGGCCTGCGGCCGGCCCGACGGCGGGCGCGGAAGCGGGCGGCGGTACGGTGCGGTCGGTGTCTGACATGCCCGCCAGTGTAGGCCGCGGCCCGGGCTGATCAACGAAAACGCGCGCCGCGGCCAGCCCCCTTACAGCTGAATGATGAGAGGGGGATACTCGATGACCGTCCTATACCACTGCCAGGTGGCGCCGCCGGTCTGCTGGATGTACGCGTAGGTGACCTGCGTGGGCGGCACGTGGGCGAGACCGACGACGACCGCGACGTTCCCGTTCACGGTGCGCGCACCCGTGCCGCTGGTCGTGCCGCCGCCGGCGTACCCGCCGACATTCAGCGTGACCGGGCCGTTCGCCGTGATGACGAAGGTGAGCAGGTAGTCGCCGACCGCGGTCGCCCCGTAGTCGCCGGGCGTGAAGTGCACGGAGACGCCCGGACCGCCCGACGGTGTGGGCCGGTAGGTGAACGCCGCGTACGGTGTCCCGGTCGTGTCCGTCTGCATGATGTCGGACGCGATGAGGGTCAGGTTGGTCCGGCCCTTCCCCACAGTGTGCGTGGGGCTGATGGTGTCGATGGGCCGGAACCACGGGAAGGTGATGACATCGTGCACCGAGACGCGGTGCGCGATGTCCGTGAGGGACAGGGTCTTCTCGAACGAGGCGGGATCGATCAGCTCGGCGGCTTCCGCATCCTCCCCCGCACGCTCACCCCAATTCGGAGTCTCGCTGGACATGCGCGGACTCTACTCGCGGGCTACCGTGGTGCGACAGTCACCGGAGACCCGCTCAGCGCGACGTTCACCCGCTCTCCCGGCTCGGGACGCTCGCGCGCTCCGTGCTGGACGGCGAGCTCGCTCCCGTCCTCCAGCCGCACGCGGGTGCGCCGCAGCGCCCCGAGGAAGCTCGTCGTGAGCACGACGGCGGGGAGGCCGTCCGCTGCCAGCAGCACGTCCTCCGGCCGCAGGTAGGCGGTGACCGGGCCGTCGAGCGCGTCGGATGCCAGGGGCACCTCTTGCCCGAGCACGCGCAACCGGCCGCCCGCGACGGTGCCATCGACACGGTTGGTCAGCCCCACGAACTCGGCGACGAAGGCGGTCGCCGGACGGTGGTACAGCTCCTCGGGGGTGCCGATCTGCTCGATCCGGCCTGCCCGCATGACGGCCACCCGGTCGGCGACCGCGAGCGCCTCCTCCTGGTCGTGCGTCACGAAGAACGTCGTGATGCCGAGCTCCGTCTGGATGCGGCGGATCTCATCCCGCAGCTGCACCCGCACCTTCGCATCGAGCGCCGACAACGGCTCGTCGAGCAGCAGCACGCGTGGTTCGGTGACGAGCGCGCGGGCCAGGGCGACCCGCTGCTGCTGGCCGCCGGAGAGCTGGTGCGCGTAGCGGTCCGCGTGGTGGTCGAGACCGACGAGTTCGAGGGCCGCAGCGGCGCGCCGTCGACGCTCCGCGGGCGGGACCTTGCGCATCCGCAGGCCGAACTCCACGTTCTGGCCGGAGGTCAGGTGCGGGAACAGCGAGTACGACTGGAACACCATCCCCAGGTCGCGCCGGCTCGTGGGCTCGTCGGTGACGTCCCGATCGTCGATGAGGATGCTGCCACCGTCCACCCGCTCGAGTCCGGCGAGCGCGCGCAGCGCCGTGGTCTTGCCGCAGCCGCTCGGACCGAGCAGGGCGATCAGCTCGCCCGGGGCAGCGGCGAGGTCGAAGCCGGACAGTCCGGCTCCCCCACCGAAGTCGCGGACGAGGTCGCGCAGTTCCACCGTCGAGCCGGTGCGGGAGGAGAGGACGGGAGTCTCGAGGGCGGTCATGTCAGCCTTTCGCAGGGCGCCGGCGTCGCGCGCTCACGAGGCGGTCGACGACGACGAGGAGGACGAACGCGAACACCAGCGCGAGGAGCGCGAAGATGACCGCGACGAAGGGGTCGGACTGCGACACCAGCAGCAGGGAGGTCTGCAGGTTGACGCGGGAGAGCAGGGAGGCGATCGTGAACTCGCCCAGCACGACCGCGACCGAGAGGGCGGAGGCGGCGAGGATGCCGCGACGCAGGTTCGGCACGAGCACGCGCGCGAACACGGTCCACCAGCCCGCACCGAGCGAACGCGCGGCCTCGCTGAGCGTGATCATGTCGACGGCGGCGACGTTGCTCTGAATGGCGCGGTACGCGTACGGCAGGACGGTGATCCCGTACGCGAAGGCCAGCGTCCACGCTCCGGAGCCGAAGATCCCGGTCACGACCGCGTAGGTCGGGGCGAGGCCCACGACCATGACGATGGCCGGGATCATGATCGGCAGCAGGCAGACCGCCTCCAGGAGCCTGCGCAGCCGGGGGAACCGGAGTTCGACCAGCACGATGGTCGGCAGGAGCACGAGCAACACGATCGCGACGGTGACCGCGGCGAGGACCAGCGAGTTGCCGAGGCCCTGGTACACGCGGTCGTAGCGGGTGGTCTCCCCGGAGAAGACCGCCGCCCACCGGTCGAGGTTGTAGACGCCCGGCTTCGCGGTGCGCAGGGTGAACTCGACCATCGAGAACAGTGGGATGAGGAAGAACAGCCCGAGCAGCGTCCAGATCACGCCGCGGACGGCCGGCCCGGGACCGAGCCGGAGCTGCTTCGCGCGCGTCATCGCTGCCACCTCGCCGTGCGGCGGACGAGCGCCGAGTAGGCGAGCATCACCACGACCATCACCACGAGCATCCCGAGCGCCATCGCCCCGGCGAGATTCGCGCGGCCGAGGACGGTCTCGGAGATGAGGGCCTGGCGGATCTGCAGCGACACGATGTTGTTCGCCTGGCCGACCAGCGCCGCGGCCGTCGCGTACGACGAGAACGCGTTCGCGAACAGCAGCAGCAGGCTGCCGAGGAACGACGGGAGCAGGATGGGCCCGCCGACGCGGGTCCAGTAGGTCCAGCGGCTGCCGCCCAGCGTGGCGGTCGCCTCCAGCCACTGCGGGCGGAGTCCCTCCAGCGCGGGCATGAACGTGATCACCATCAGCGGGATCTGGAAGTAGAGGTACGGGAGGATGAGCCCGGGAACGGTGTACAGCCAGACGCCGTTCTCGTAGATGTTGATGTGGGCGACGTTCCGCAGCAGCACCGTCACGAGGCCCTGCGCGCCGATGGTCGCGATGAAGGCGAAGGCGAGCATGACGCCGCCGAACTGCGCCAGGACGCTGCTGGCCGAATCCACCAGCGAGCGCGTGACCCCGCCGGGACGCGACCGCAGCATGGCGAAGCACAGCGCGGTGCCGGCGATCGCGCCGACGACCGCGGTGACGGCCGAGAGCCAGAACGCGCCGAAGAACGAGCCGGCGATGGCGGGTTCCGCGAGTCCCGTGAGATTCGAGACGGTGAGGCGGCCCTCCCCATCGACGAAGCCGCTGCCCACCGCGACGAGCGTCGGGATGGCCAGGAACACGACCACGTAGAAGGCGAACGGAGTCAGGCCCAGCACGGCGGCGGCGCGGGTGCGGCGCCGGCGGCCCGCGCGTGCCACAGCGGACGACGGCTGCCGCCGGGTCTCCGTGTCGGAGATCCCGGCGGCAGCACTGCCCACCGCGGGCGCCGCAGCGCCCGTGACGGTCTCGGTCATCAGCCGACCGCGTTCGCCCACTTGGCGTTGAGGAGGGTGCCGGCGTCGGTCGCCTGCTTGTCGCTCATCACCGCGGTCTTGTCCAGCTTGCCCGGGAAGTCGTCCTTGTTCAGGGTCCCGGCCTTCTCCATCGCATCGACGCGCGCCGGGTAGGCGCCGCCCTTCAGCCACGCGTTCTGGGCGGCGTCGCTGTAGAGGTACTCCTCCCAGAGGCGTGCAGCGGCGGGGTGCGGGGCGTCCTTGTTGACGGCCTGGTTGTAGTAGCCGACGTAGGCGGTGCCCGGCAGGACCACGTACTTCCAGTTCACTCCGCCGCCCTTGATGGTGTCGGACGTGGCGTAGCCCTTCTGGTTGAAGGACCAGTCGAGCAGCACCGGGGTCTCACCGGATGCGATGGTGTTCGGCTTGCCGTCGGCGGCGTTCCAGTTGCCCGCCTTCTTCAGCTTCGAGAACCAGTCGACCCCGGGCGTGAGGTCGTCGAGCGTCCCGCCGTTCTGCAGCGTGGCGTACGCGACGGCGCCGGCCGCGGCGGCCGCCTGGGTCGGGTTGCCGTTCAGCGCGACCGCGCCCTTGAATTCGGGCTTCAGCAGGTCGTCGAACGACTTCGGCGCGGTCTTGATCTTGTTCGCGTCGTAGCCGACCGCCATCACGCCGTAGTAGCCGACCTTCCAGAGGCCGTCCTTCTCCTTCTGGCCGTCCGGGATGTCGTCCCAGCCGGTGGGCTTGTACGCCGCGAAGTACTGGGTGTTGGCGAGCGCGACCGACGAGCCGATGTCGAAGGTGTCCGGCGCCGAGTCCTGGCCCTTGAGCTTCTTGGCGGCGTCGATCTCCTCCTGGCTGGAGGCGCTGTCCTGGCTCGGGTTGATCGTGATGCCGTACTTCTTGGTGAAGCCGTCGAAGATCTCCTGGTAGTTCGCCCAGTCTCCGGGCGTCGCGATGATGTTGAGGGTGCCCTCCTTCTTCGCGGCGGCGACCAGCGCGTCCATCCCGCCGGCCGACTTCGCGTCGGTGGCGGTGGCGATCGAGGCGGAGTCGGTGGAGCTGGCGCTCGCGCCGCCGGAGCAGGCGGCGAGCGAGAGTGCGACGACGGTTGCCGCGGCGGCGAGGCCGGCGACACGTGCGCGCTTGTTGATCACGGGTTTCCTCCAGTGCAGGGTGTCGTCCGGGAGAAGACCCGGACGTCGTCACGGTAGGAAGGCCAGGCGTCCGGGCGGTCTCGCGGCGGTGACGGGCCGGTGAACGTCCGGTGTCCGAGGTTGTCGGTAGGGTTCAGGCGTGGTCGAACAGGTCTCCCCCGCACTCGCGCGCCGCATCGCGCTGGCCGCCCAGGGATTCGGGAGGCCGCGCCCGGCCGCCGTCGGAACCCGTCAGCTGAACGCCCTCGTCGACCGGCTGGGCGTGCTGCAGATCGACTCGGTCAACGTGTTCGAGCGCAGCCACTACCTCCCCGCCTTCGCCCGCCTCGGCCCCTACGACCGCTCGCTCCTCGACCGGCTCACGTTCGACGCGCGCGGCCCCCACACCGAGTACTGGGCGCACGAGGCCGCCTTCATGCGCAAAGAGGACTGGCCGCTGTTCGCCTGGCGGATGCGGAGCTACCGTGAGCGCTACGGCGGTCCGGGGAGTTGGTTCGAGGTCAACGACAGCACGGTCGAGTGGCTCCGCGGGGAACTCGCGTCCAACGGTCCGCTGGTCGCCGGGGAGATCGAGCACGACGCGAATCACCGCACTGGACCGTGGTGGGGATGGTCGGAGGTGAAGCGGGCGCTGGAGCGGATGTTCCTGTTCGGCGAGGTGGCCGTCGCCGGCCGGATGCGGTTCCAGCGGCGCTATGCCCTGACCGAGCAGGTGATTCCGTCGGAGGTTCTCGATCGGACGGTGTCCGATGAGGACGCGATCCGGGATCTCCTGCGCCGCGCCGCCGTCGCGTACGGCATCGGCACGGCGCGCGACTTCGCCGACTACTACCGCATCAAGGGACCGAAGGTCGGCGTCGCGCTGCAGGAACTGCAGGACGCGGGCGAGCTCATCCCGGTGGAAGTCGCAGGGTGGGAGAGCGCCGGCCGACCGGTCCGCGCCTGGATGCACCGGGACGCCCGAAAGCCGCGTGCGATCGAGGCCGCGGCGCTGCTGTCGCCGTTCGATCCGGTGGTCTGGTTCCGCGATCGGGCACTGCGCATGTTCGGCTTCCACTACCGCATCGAGATCTACACGCCCGCGCCCAAGCGGGTGTACGGGTACTACTCGCTGCCGATCCTGATCGACGACGCCATCGTCGGCCGCATCGACCTGAAGAGCGACCGGCAGGCGGGCGTGCTCCGCGTGCAGTCGGCCTGGACGGAACCGGGGGCGCCGCGCGCGACGCTCGACCGCCTCCTGCCGCTGCTCGCCGAAACGGCGGCGTGGCAGGGACTGGAGTCGGTGGCCGTGAGCGAGGGCGCCCGCGGCGACCTCGCTCCCCTCCTCGCGGATGCGCTGCGCCCGGGGGTAGGGTTCGGGACATGACGTCACCGCTGGACTACCTGGATGAGGACGGGGCCGACGAGGCCGACTACGAATCGCCGATGCGCGAGCTGTACGCCTACCGCGACGGCGACACGTGGCTCGACGGCATCGTCACGGGCGTGAAGCCGCACGGCACCTCCGACGGCAAAACGCTCGTGCAGTTCGACGAGCGGCTGTGGGTGCCGGCCCGCGAGGTGAAACCGTCGGACCACTACATCGCCGTGCTGCTGAACCCCGACTCCGAGGTGTACGCCGAGGTCATCCAGTCCTTCGTCGACGGGCAGCCCAAGGAGATCATCCGCGACGTCTCGATCGTGGGCGACGACAACGTCGGCACCGAGTGGCGGCTGCTCGACGAGCCGCCCACCGGCACGCGCGTCCGCTACCGCTACACCGGCACCGCGGTGCTGGAGGCGCCGGACGAGGACGCCGAGGCGACGGCGTAGCAGCTCCTCGCGTCACGATGCGGCCGCTCCCTCGTCTGAATGAGTGAGCGCCCGTCGTCAGGACCCGTCCCGGTGGCATGGGCGCGTCCATGACGAAGGAGTCGTATGTCCACGTTGAAGTCACGCCGGCCCGGCACCCGCCCCCCGCGGAAGAAGGCCACCATCCTCCGCCTCGAACGCTCGGGCGCACCGGTGGGCATCGTCGAGAGTCCACCATGGACGCCCGTCCGCATCGCCACCTGGTGCCTCATCGCCCTCCTCGGCGGAACGTCCTGGAGTGTCATCGCGCTGCTGCGCGGCGAGAGCATCAACGCCGTCTGGTTCGTGCTCGCCTCCGTCTGCACCTACGCCGTCGGCTACCGGTTCTACTCCCGGTTCATCCAGCGCCGCGTGCTCGTCGACGACGACCGCAGGGCCACGCCCGCCGAAAGACTGCAGGACGGACGCGACTACGACGTCACGGACCGGCGCGTGCTGTTCGGCCACCACTTCGCGGCCATCGCGGGTGCCGGCCCCCTGGTCGGGCCCGTGCTCGCGGCGCAGATGGGCTACCTCCCTGGGACGATCTGGATCGTCGTCGGCGCGGTTGTCGCCGGCGCGGTGCAGGACTACTTGGTGCTGTTCTTCTCGATGCGTCGCGACGGCCGCTCGCTCGGCGGAATGGCCCGCGACGAACTCGGCCGGTTCGGCGGCGCAGCGGCACTGCTCGCCACCATGGTGATCATGCTCATCATCGTGGCGGTGCTGGGACTCGTCGTGGTCAACGCACTCGCGGAGAGCCCGTGGGGTGTCTTCTCGTGCGCCATGACCATCCCGATCGCGATGTTCATGGGCGTCTACCTCCGCTACCTGCGCCCCGGCCGGGTCACAGAGGCGTCGGTCATCGGCGCGCTGCTGCTGCTCCTCGCGATCGTCGCGGGCGGCTGGGTCGCGGCGAACCCGGTCTGGGCGGCGGCGTTCACCCTGGACCGGACCACGCTTGCCCTGGCGCTCATCGGCTACGGGTTCGCTGCAGCGGTCATGCCGGTGTGGCTCATGCTCGCCCCTCGCGACTACCTGTCGACATTCATGAAGATCGGCACCATCCTGATCCTCGCTGTCGGCATCCTCGTGGTGCGGCCCGACGTGCAGCTGCCCGCGCTGACCGGCTTCGCCACCACCGGGACGGGCCCGGCGTTCGCTGGCACGATCTTCCCGTTCCTGTTCATCACCATCGCCTGCGGAGCGCTGTCCGGCTTCCACGCGTTGATCTCGTCGGGCACCACGCCGAAACTGGTCGAGAAGGAGAGCCAGACGCGCTTGATCGGCTACGGATCGATGCTCATGGAGAGCTTCGTCGCCGTCATGGCGCTGGTCGCGGCGATCTGTCTGGAGCCGGGCCTCTACTTCGCCATGAATTCGTCTGCGGCGCTCACGGGCGGCACGGCCTCGGGCGCCGCCGACTTCGTGTCGGGGCTCTCGAATGCCGCAGGAGTCGACACCTCGGTCACGGCCGAATCCCTGGCCCGGCACGCGGCTGACGTCGGTGAGCAGTCACTGGTGTCTCGAACGGGCGGCGCCCCGACTCTGGCGGTGGGTATCGCCGAGATCCTGCACTCGGTCCCCCTGCTCGGCGGATTGAAGGCGTTCTGGTACCACTTCGCGATCATGTTCGAAGCGCTGTTCATCCTGACGACCGTCGACGCCGGCACACGCGTGGCCCGGTTCATGCTCGCCGATACTGTCGGATCGTTCCTTCCCCGGTTCCGCGACAGCAACTGGAAGCCGGGCTCGTGGATCGCTTCTCTGCTGGTCGTCGCTGGATGGGGCGCCGTACTGCTGATGGGGGTCACCGACCCCCTGGGAGGCATCCAAGTGCTGTTCCCCCTCTTCGGCATCTCGAATCAGCTGCTCGCCGCGATCGCGCTGGCCGTCTGCTTCGCCATTCTCTGCCGCGCAGGCCGCTGGCGCTGGGCGTGGGTGCCTGGCATCCCCTTGGTGTGGGACGCGGTGGTGACCCTGTCCGCGTCATGGGCGAAGATCTTCTCGGTCGACCCGGCGATCGGCTACTGGGCGAACAACGCCAAGTACACCGCGGCGCTCGCCGCCTATCGTTCGGGCGACGAGGGCGCCCTGCTGAACGGCTCCGAGGAGGCGATGTCGGCGGTCATCCGCAACACCGCCGTGCAAGGAACGCTGTCGATCGTGTTCGCCGTGCTCACGCTGGCCGTGCTCGCCGCCACGATCGCCGTGTCGGTCGCGGCGGCCCGGCGCGGCGACGTCCGATCGACGGAATCGCCGTTCGTGCCGAGCCGGCGCTTCGCACCGTCAGGCCTCAGGGCGACGCGTGGCGAACGAGCGCTCCTTCTCGAACGGCCCGGGCCGGCGTCCACGGGTGGACTGCAGGACCCGGATGGACTGCCGGAGGAAGTGGGAGCACGATGATCCGACTCAGGCGCGCCCTCGCCGCGGTGCGCTGGTATCTGCGGGAGGTGACCGGGGAGTCGCGCTATGAGAAGTACCTCCTGCAGCACGCCGACGGTCGCGACCAGACACAGGTGATGACGGAACAGGAGTTCTGGCGGGAGCACGCTCGCCGACGCGAACACGCTCCTCCGACCCGGTGCTGCTGAATGCGCCGGCGGCATCCCCGGGATGTCGCCGGCGCCGCCTCAGGCCGTGCGTCGCTGCAGGGTCAGGGCGCCGAGGATGACGGCGGCGAGCGCGAACGCGCCCAGGATCAGCAGCTGACCGCCGACGTACGCGGCATCGTGGGTGTCGCCCGCGACCGCGTTGAGCGCATCCACCGCGTGCGACAGCGGCAGCCAGTCGCTGATCTCGCGAAGTCCCGCGGGCAGCTGGTCACGCGGGAGGAAGATGCCGCCGAGCAGGATCTGCGGGAAGACGAGCAGTGGCATGAACTGGACCACCTGGAACTCGGTGCGGGCGAACGCGCTGGCGAAGAGCCCCAGGGTGCTCCCGAGCACCGCATCCGCGACCGCGACCGCGACGAGCAGCCACGGGTCGCCCTTCACGTCGAGACCGCACACCCAGATCGCGTACGCCGAGGCGATCAGGGCTTGCACGATGGCCAGCAGGCCGAAAGCGATCGTGTAGCCCAGGATGAAGTCGCCCCGGCCGAGCGGCATCGACAGCAGCCGCTCCAGAGTGCCGGTGCGCCGCTCCCGCAGCGTGGTGATCGAGGTGACCAGGAACATCACGATGAACGGGAAGAGGGCGAGGATGGCCGGTCCGATCGTCTGGAACACCGGGGTGTCCGTGAAGATCCACGCGACCAGACCGATCAGCAGGCTCGGCACGATGAGCAGGAGCACAACGGTGCGTGGGTCGTGCCGGATCTGGGTGAGGACGCGGCCGGTCGTCGCGAGTGTGCGCGTGGGATTCATCGCGCCTCCTCCTCGATGCCGGAGTCGTCAACACCGGAGTCCTCGATCCCGGAGCCGTCGGCGTCCGTTCCGGGCAGCGCGTGCCGGGCGTGGTGGCGGCGGAGCAGCGCCAGGAACGCGCCCTCGGCATCCGGCGCGCCCGTCTCCGCCAGCAGCTCGTCGGGCGTCGCGTCGGCGAGCACCGCTCCTTCGCGCATCAGGATGAGCCGGTCGCAGCGGCTCGCCTCGTCCATGACGTGGCTGGAGATCAGGAGGCTGGTGCCCGACTCGGCAAGGCGATGGAACAGTCCCCACAGCTCCACACGCAGCAGCGGATCGAGTCCAACGGTCGGCTCGTCGAGCACGAGCAGATCGGGCGATCCGAGCAGTGCCGCGGCCAGCGAGACACGGCTCCTCTGGCCTCCTGACAACGTCGACACCAAGCGACCGGAGTGCTCGTCGAGGTCGGTCGCTGCGATGGCGCGGTCGACGTCGGCGCGCCCCGCCCCCAGCACACGCCGGAAATACTCCAGGTTCTGACGGATGGTCAGGTCGTCGTAGACGCTGGCCGCCTGCGTCACGTACCCCACCCGGTGCCGCAGCGCCGCCGAGCCCGCCGGCTGGCCGAGGACCGAGACCGTTCCCGACTTCACTTTCTGCACGCCGACGATGGCGCGCATCAGGGTCGTCTTGCCGCATCCACTCGGCCCCAGGAGGCCGACGACCTGCCCGCGCGGGATGTGGAGGTCGAGTCCGTGGAGGACATCCACTCGACCCCGACGCACGCGGAGCGCGTCGATCGCGACCGCGGGGTCCGCCGCTTCAGGCGAATTCATCATGTGCTGAATTATTCGCCTCGCGCGTCGTCCGCGTCAAGAGAGGGGCGTGCCGGCACTGCCGAAGAGATGCCACTGCAGCACCGGCCCGACCCTGCGGGCGAGGTCGTCCGCAGGAGCGCTCGCGATCGGCTCGACCTGGAGGGCGTAGCGGGTGACCATGATCCCGACCAGCTGCGCTGCCGCCAGCTCGCCGCGCAGTGCCGCGTCGGGGGCGTCGCTCAGCGCCGCGAGCTTTCCGAGGACCTCGCGGGCGAGGAATTCGCGCACCATCCGGGTGCCGGGGCCGCCGCCGAGCACGGTGCGCATGATGACCACCATCCGGCGCGCGGACTTCTCGTCATCGAGACGCTCGAGCACGTACCGGACGAGCGATTCCCCGATGTCGTCCCGCGGCCCGGACAGCACCACGTCCAGCACGCGATCCGGTCGCAACGGCACCTCGAGCGTCGCCGCGAACAGGTCGGCCTTGCCGTCGAAGTAGTGATGCACGAGCGCGGAGTCGACGCCCGCGCGCCGCGCGACGGCCCGCAGCGAGGCGGCCTCGTACCCGCGCTCGGCGAACTCGTCGGCCGCGGCGCGCAGGATGGCCGCGCGGGCGGAGCCGGCACCGCGCTCCTTGCGCGGGCGGCCCGGACGGCGACGGGCGGCGAGGTCACTCACGAGGCCATTCTGCACCTGCGCGCACCCTGTCGTTCGGTTGTGCGCCGCCGAGGCGGTTGCTTCGAGTGTGATGGGAACGGACGAACCAGGAACCGCCTCGAAGCTAAGCTATGGGTGCGCAATTGCACCACCCGAGCGCCCGGCACACAAGGAGTTCTGCGAACATGGAATGGCTCATTCCGGTCATCATCGTCGTCGTGATCGTGGCGATCATCGGGATCTATCTGTGGGCCACCTACAACTCCCTGGTGACGCTGAAGGTGCGCGTCGACGAGGCGTGGAGCGACATCACGGTGCAGCTCAAGCGCCGTGCGGACCTCATCCCGAACCTGATCGAGACGGTCAAGGGCTACGCAGCCCACGAGAAGGGCGTCTTCGAGTCGGTGACCAAGGCGCGCGCCGAGACGCTGTCCGCGCAGACGCCGGGTGAGGCATCCACTGCCGAGAACCACATGCAGACGGCGCTGAAGAGCATCTTCGCGGTCGCGGAGGCGTACCCGCAGCTGCAGGCGAGCCAGAACTTCCTCCGATTGCAGGCCGACCTGGTCGACACCGAGGACAAGATCCAGGCGTCGCGCCGGTTCTACAACGGCGGCGTGCGCGAGTTCAACACCAAGATCAAAGTGTTCCCGAACAACCTCTTCGCCCGTCGGCTTGGCTTCACCGAGCGCGAGTTCTTCGAGGTCGAGAACCTCGCCGCGATCGCCGAGCCCCCGCGCGTTCAGTTCTAGGGCCTAGATGTACAGGGCGATAGCCAGGAACAAGCGCAACACCGTCTTCATCATCCTGCTGTTCCTGATCCTCATCGGTGCGCTCGGATGGCTGGCGTCGGTCATCTACCAGAGCTACACGATCCTCGTGGTCGTCGTCATCGGGGCGGTGCTGTACGCGCTGTTCCAGTACTACCTGGCGAGCAGTCAGGCGCTCAGCATGTCGGGCGCGATCCCGATCCAGAAGGCCGACAATCCACGGCTCTGGAACATCGTCGAGAACCTGTCGATCACGACGGGCACGCCGATGCCGGCCGTCTACATCGTGAACGACCCCGCTCCGAACGCATTCGCCACCGGTCGTGACCCGCAGCATGCCTCGGTCGCCGCCACCACCGGACTGCTCGACATCATGACCGACGCCGAGCTCGAGGGCGTCATGGCTCACGAACTCGGGCACGTGCGCAACTACGACATCCGGCTCGGGATGATCGTCTTCGGCCTCACGGTCGCGATCGGGTTCATCGCCGACATCTTCCTGCGGATGGCGTTCTTCGGTGGCAACCGCAACGACAACAACAACGGCGGCGGAAACCCGGTGCTGCTGGTGTTCGGGCTGGTCGCGGCGATCGTCGCCCCGCTGGTGGCGACGCTCGTGCAGCTGGCCGTCTCACGGCAGCGGGAGTACCTCGCCGACGCGACCGGTGCCATGACCACCCGGCACCCGGATGCGCTGGCGAGCGCCCTGCTCAAGCTGGAGGCCTACGGCCGTCCCATGCGCAAGCAGAACACCTCCATGGCCCACCTCTGGATCAACGACCCCCTGAAGCCCGGCCTCATGGCGCGCCTGTTCTCGACGCACCCGCCCATCCCGGACCGCGTCGACCGCCTCGAACACATGGGCAGCACCTTCTAACCCCCTCCCCTAGATCGCCGAGGTGCACCTTGTGGCGGTTATTCGCGGCGAATAGCGACCACTACGTGCACTTCGGCGCCTTGGATCACGGGCCCAGGGTGCGGCGGAGGTAGGGGTTCTCGAAGCGGCGCGCGGGGTCGAGGCAGTCGCGTACCGCGAGGAAGTCGTCGAAGCGCGGGTACAGGGCGCGGAACGCGTCCGCATCCCGGCTGTGCAGCTTGCCCCAGTGCGGCCGTCCCTCGTGGGCGGTCATGATCTCCTCGACGGCCGAGAAGTACTCACGGTGATCCTCCCGGTAGTACCGGTGCACCGCGATGTACCCGCTCTCGCGCCCGTACGCCGTCGACAGCCAGTTGTCGTCCGCGGCGGCGCTGCGCACCTCCACCGGGAACGAGATGCGCCAGCCGCGCCGCTCGATGAGTGCCTTGACCTCGGCGAGCGCCGTGGGAACCGCCTCCCGCGGCAGCGCGTACTCCATCTCGCGGAACCGCACGGTGCGGTTCGTGACGTAGACCTTCGGCGCGTGATCGGTGAAGTCCCGGTTGCCGGTCAGCCGCTGAGCGAGCCGGCTGAACGGCGGGATAACGGCGGGCGCCACCGTTCCGAGGGCGCAGACCCCGCGATACAGGCCGTTGGCGAGCAGTTCGTCGTCCATCCACCGCCCCGCGCGGGACAGCGGTGCCCGCTCCGCCGTCAGGGGCAGGCGGGTGTTCGTCTTGGTGAGCGCCGTCTCCGTGTGCGGGAACCAGTAGAACTCGAAGTGGTCCTCCCGCGCCGACCGTTCGAGGTACGACTCCAGCGTCGCCTGCAGCGGCTCGGGTCGCTCGACCGCCTGCAGCAGGTACGCGGGCACGCACTGGAGGGTCACGTCCACGATGACACCGAGCGCGCCGAGGCCGAGACGCGCAGCCGGCAGCAGCTCGGCGTTCTCCGTCTCGTCGATGTGCAGCAACTCCCCCTCGCCGGTCACGAGGGTGAGGCCGACGATCTGCGTCGCGAGCCCGCCGAAGGAGCCGCCCGTCCCGTGCGTGCCGGTCGACGTCGCGCCGGCGATCGTCTGGCGGTCGATGTCGCCCATGTTCTGCAGCGCCAGCCCGTGCGGCCGCAACAGGGCCGGGAGCTGATGGAGGCGCGTCCCGGCGGCCAGCGTGACGCGCCCGCGCTCGAGGTCCACGTCCACGATTCCGGTGAGGTCGTCGAGGTCGAGCTGGACGCCCGGCGCGACCGCGATCCCGGTGAAGCTGTGGCCCGCGCCGACCGCCTTGATCCGCATGCCCTTGCGGACCGCCGCCTGGACCGCGCGCTGGACGGCCTCGGCGGATCCGGGACGCTCGACGCGCTGCGGACGCACGGCCTCCGTGCGCGACCAGTTGCGCCAGAGCCCGCCGACGGCCGTCACAGGAACACCTTCCCGTCGCCGCGGTAGGTCGCCACCTCGCCGACGACGCTCGCACGCCCGTCGACCAGGTCGATCAGTTGGAAGCCGTCGACGTGCTCGCTCAACTCCCCCGACTTGGTGTGACGCAACCAGACCCGGTCGCCGATGCGCAGCACGTCCGCCGCCGCTCCGGTGAGCGGGGTCTGCACCTCGCCGGCCATCTCGCGCGCCACCATGCTCAGGCCGGTCGGCCACGCCACCGAGGGCATGCGGTCGGGCCCGGGAGGTCCGGACGCGATCCACCCGCCGCCCAGCAGCGTCGCCGTTTCGGGCGCGGGGCGTCGCACGACGGAGAGCGCGAAGGCGGCGGCCGGCGCTGGATGGAACCCCCGGTAGGTGTCGAACAGGTGCCCTCCGAACAGCCCGCTTCCGGCGGCGATCTCCGTCACGGACGGGTCGGATGCCGTGAACTCGATCGAGCCCGTCCCTCCCCCGTTGACGAACTCCAGGTCGGCGAGCCCGCGCACCGCGGCGACCGCCTCGCCACGCCGGCCGAGCAACTCCTCGCGGGAGTTCTTCTGCACCCAGCGCAGGGTCGCTCCCCACGCGGGCTTGCCGGGCGGGTTGTCGCCCTGGCCCGCGATCTGCGCCTCGTAGCCCATCATCCCGACCAGGGCGAAGCCCGGCCGGCGCACGATCTGCTCGGCGACGCTCCGGATGGATGCGGCCGAGTACAGCGGCGACCGGAAGACCCCGACGTGGCCGAGCACCGGCGCCAGCCACGAGGAGTCGAGCTCCAGGCAGAGCCGGATCGTCTCGCGCTGCGCGGGCGGCACGACCGCGTCGATGAGGTCGAGGTGGGCGACCGAGTCGACCATGAGCGTCACCCGGGAGGCGAGCTCCGGCGACTCCGCGAGCCGGCGGATCGCCGCCCGATCGGCGGTGGGATAGCCGACGACGACGTCTTCGATGGGCGGATGCTCGGCGTCCCCCTCCGCCAGCCAGAGCGCCTCGGGCAGCGTATACGCGAGCACGCCGGCGTACCCCGGCAGTGCGAGCACCGCATCCAGCACCGAGCGGACGCGCACCGACTTGGAGGCGACCCGGATGGGCTTCGCCGCCTCCACCGACGAGGCCGCCGCCGACGTTCCCTGCGCCGACGCGCCCCGGACGCGCCGCAACATGTCGTGCGCGTTGTGCCGGAGGGCGGGCAGGTGCAGCGTGGCGAGCGGCGGATCCAGCCGAGCGGTCGCCGCCGACAGCGACGGCCAGTACACGTCCGGCGTGGTCCAGGTCCGCTCGGCTGCGATCGGAGGGGTGGACAGGTCGAGGTCCGCCATCAGCGCACCGCTTTCACTCGGGCGACCGCGAGAGCACCCGCGAACGCGAACACGGCAGACAGGACGAACAGTCCCGCGAAGCCGCCCAGGGCGGCGACGATCATCGCGCCGAACAACGGCGCCACCGCCTGCGGGACGGCGAGGGCGATGTTCATGATGCCCAGGTCTTTGCCGCGGGTCTCGGGGTCGGGGAGCACCTGCGTGGCGAGGGCCTGATCCACGCTGAGGAAGCAGCCGTAGCCGATCCCCAGCAGGGCGGCCGCGACGAACGCGACCGACAGCTCCGGCACGAACCCGAGCAGCAGCGCGGCGACGCCCTGCACCGCCGACGAGATGAAGACGAACGCTTTGCGCCGCCCGAGCCGGTCGGACAGCCGCCCGAGGACGAGGGACGACACGATCACGAACACCATGTAGATGAGGATCAGGATGAGCAGGTCGTCGTCGGCGTTCGGGTCGCGCAGACCGAATTCGAGGAAGTACAGCAGCAGCGACGTCCCGAACGCGTTGCCGAAGTTGACCAGCACCCGGCTGAGCAGGGTCCAGCCGAAGTCGGGATGCTCGCGCGGGCTGATCCACAGGCCCTCGACGATGCCGCGCAGCGTCATGGGCTCCCGCTGCTCCCGCGTCAGCACCGCATCCGGAAGGAACAGGAACGGCAGCACGAGCAGCAGCAGGAGCACGGCCATGGCGCTGTAGCCGACCAGAGCGCCGACGAACACGTAGGTGACGAGTGCGACGCCCAGGATGATGCCGATCGCCTGAGGGGCGCTGATCCAGCCGCTCACGTAGCCGCGCTGGTCCACCGGGACCTGGTCGCTGATCGTCGCGGTGAGGGCGGCCGTGAGGATGCAGAACCCGGTCAGCGCGAGCGACCAGAACACGCCCATCCCGACGATGGAGGTCTGCAGCCCGAGGAGCACCAGCGAGACGGCGAAGACGACCGCGCCGATGGCGATCCACGGCCGCCGCCGGCCGAATCGGCTGGTGGTCCGGTCGGAGAGCGCGCCGGTCAGCGGGTAGGCGATGATCGCGCAGACACCGGAGATGCCCGAGATGATGCCGAACGCGACGACGTTGTCGACCCAGGAGGTCGTGTTCAGCTCCGCCTGCACCTGGTCGGGCAGGAGCTTCTGGATGGGCGCGAGCTGCGCCATCCACACGCCCAGCCAGGCCACCGCGAAGGCGGCGACCCAGCGGCCCGGGACCTTGCGCGTCGGCTCGGCGAAGACGGCCGGGGTGGTGGTGTTCGTCATCGGGTACCTGCGTTCTCGGGGGTCGCTGGTGCGGTGGGGGTGGGGGTGGATGCGGTGCGGGCGGGGACGGCGAGGGCCGCGAGCGCGTCGGCCGCCACGTCCATGGTCGCTGCGGCTGCGGCGTCGTCGCGCGTGACCAGCCAGGCGACGGTGAGGCCGTCGGTGAAGGAGACCAGGATGCGCGCGATCTCGCCGAGCGGCCGCGTCCACTCGCACCCGGTGAGACGCGCGGCACCGGCCGCTGCCTGGGCGGCGACCTCGTGGTAGCGCGCGTACTGGCGACGCGCCAACGGTTCGAAGCCGGGCTCGCGGAGCGCCCACTGGGTCAGCTCCAGCATCGCCTTCTCGCGGTCGGGATCGGCGCGGAGGCCGTCGAAGTAGCGTTGGAGTCCTGCTCGAAGAGCGTCGCGCATCCCGACGCCGCCCGGCTCGCCCGACAGCACCGGCGCGAGGTCGCGCTGCTCGCTCTCGACGGCCGCTTCGATCAGCTCGGCCATCAGCTCGTCGCGGGACGCGAAGACGTAGTGGAAGCTGGCCAACGGCATCCCGGCCTCGGCCGCGATCCGCCGGGTGGTCGCGGCGGCGACGCCATCACGCGCGACGACCCGGAGCGCGGCCTGCACCAGTGCGGTGCGCCGGTCGGCTACCGGGATGCGCGTCATCCGGACTCCTGGAGGTC
Source organism: Leifsonia sp. T36S-04 (assembly GCF_042465655.1). GTDB lineage: Bacteria > Actinomycetota > Actinomycetes > Actinomycetales > Microbacteriaceae > Leifsonia. The sequence continues at coordinate 917,123 of NZ_CP146286.1, read as the reverse complement.
CTGCCGTGCGCCGTCGCACGGGATAAAGTGGGACAGTTGACCCAGATGGAAGTATGCCGTAAATCCCGGCGATTCGTTTGACACCGGAAGGTGTTACCCCCTGAAATGGGGTGGAATGCGGGGATTTACGAGCGACGTTTCACCACCAGTCCGGCCACGGGGGTCGTTCGGACTGGTGTCTTTCGCGACCGTCGCCGCCCTCGGAGCCGCGCTCCTCAGCGCCGCAGGAATGATCGGCGATGCCCCGCCCGCCTCGGCCGTTCCCGTCTCCACCGCTTCGCCTGCACCGCGACAGTCCGCACTCGGCGCCCAGCCCTCTGCCACCTCCTCAGCACCGTCCGCTCCGGCGGCCGCGGCACCCACCGACACCGCGACCCCGTCGAGCACCCCCACCCCGCCGCCGACCGCACGGCCACTCTCCCTCGATGTGCCCTCCGGCCTCGTGACAACCTTCCCGCTCACCGTCTCCGGCTCCGGAACGCCGGGCGACACCGTCTCCGTCTCCGGCGGCTCGGCGCCGGGCGCGCCGGAGAGCTGCCAGGCGACCGTCCGCGACGACGAGCGGTGGAGTTGCGACCTCGCCTCCCTGCCGGACGGTCCGAGCGTCGCCGTGCGAGCGGAGACAGGATCGGGCGACAGCGCCAGTGACCGGGTGCGGGTGCTCCATCCGCCGGTGATCGCGGGAGACGGCTCCGTCCCGACGACCGGCGCGATCCGTGGCAGCGCGTTCGCGGGGGCCCGCGTGACGGTCACCGCCGACACCGGGGCCTCGTGCACCTTCCCCGCAGATGGAGGCGGCGGCTGGGGATGCGTCCTGAGCGGCGACCTGGCCGACGGGCCGCACACCGTCACCGCCACCCAGGTCGCCGACTTCTCCTCGCAGCGTTCGGCGAGCAGCCCTCGCGTCGCCATCACCGTCGACCGGACGGCTCCCGGAGCACCGAGCATCACCACGCCCACGGGAGCCTCCGCGATGGCGGGCGCACCGCTCTCCGTCGGCGGAGCGGGCGAGAACGGCGCCCACGTCACGGTGTACGCCACGAACGGCCACGGCGCCGCAGTCGTCTGCACGGCCGATGTCGCGGCAGGAGCGTGGACGTGCCAGGGGGCCCTCGACGCCGGCTCCTATACGCTGTCGGCGCTGCAGCGGGACGCCGCAGGAAACGTCAGTGCCGGGAGCAACTCGGTGGCGCTCACGGTCACCGGAGGCGGGTCGTCCGCCGCGCCGTCACCGTCGCGCACGCCGACACCGGTCCCCTCTCCGACAGCGCCGGTCCCGGTGGCACCCGGGGCCGCTCCGCCCGCCGGTCCCATGCCGCCGGACGCGGACGACTGGCTGGACGCCCCCTTCACGAGCGCAGCTGCGCCGGCCGTTTCCGCGGCCGCACTGCCCGGGTGGATGCGCTCCGCCGGGCTTGCGGTCGCCGCACTGCTGCTGCTCGTGCTTCCCGCTCGGCTGCTCGCTGCTGCGCTCGCCCGCGGCCGGCGAGATCGCGCCCTCCGCGAGTCCGGCCCCCGCGGTCCCGGCCGACGCGGCAGCGGCGCCGCGGTCTTCGGCCGGAACCGCCCGCGGTCGGAGCTGTCCGACGCGTCCGCCCTGTTCGGCGGGACGGGCGCGCTGGCGGGATCGGCGGAGGACCCGACCAGCGGGACCGCCGCGGGCACCGCATCCACTGGCTCCTCCGCTCGCCTGTCGCTCTGGCCGACCGCCGCCGTCGGGCTGGTGACCGCGCTGCTCGTCACGCTCTCCACCCCGGTTCGGGATGCGGCCGCTTACCCGGGCGTTCTGCTGGCGGTGACGCTCGCTGTCGCCGCCGTCAACGCGGTCTGGGTGTTCTCGGGACGCGGGCTGGCCCCGCACCTGCGGCTCGCCGCCCCGCGACTGACCCTCCGCCCGGGCATGCTGCTCGTGGTGGCCGTCGCCGCCATCGGCTCGCGCCTGCTCGGGCTCTCCCCCGCGCTGCTGTTCGTCCTGGTGCTCGGTCTTGCCGTCCAGCCGCACGCGGGCCGGGCGCGGCGTGGGCCTATCGCCGCGGTGCAGGTTTCCGCGGTCGCTGCCCTCGGGGTCGTCGCCTGGCTGGCCGTCGGCCTGCTCGCCGCGCCATCCACCCCGCTCGCGGTGTTCGTGGCCGTGTTCGTCAACGTGCTCGCACTCGGGGGTATCGGCTCGGCGGCCGTCATGCTGCTCCCGATCGGCGGCCTGGCGGGCCGCACGATCGCCCGGTGGTCGCGCTGGCTGTGGGGCGGCCTCAGCCTGGTCGTCTACACCGTGCTGTTCGCGCTGCTGTTGCCGGTCGCCTCCCTGGTCGAGCGAGGGGTCGGCGTCATCGTCATCATCGGTGTGGCCGTGGGCTTCGCCGCCGCGAGCGTCGCATTCTGGCTCTGGGAGCGGTATGTGGCGCCGGCGCTCGACCGCACCATCTCTTAGGGCTGCTCGACCGCGTCCACGTAGAACCAGTCGCCGTCCTCGCGCACGAAGCGCGACACCTCGTGAAGGCTGCCCCGCTCGACGCCCTTGTAGTGCGCGACGAACTCCACGACCCCGTCGGTGTCGAAGGGCCCCCCGCGCTCGGTGCGCTCGATGTCGAGCCGGTACCAGCGCAGGCCCGGGTCGAGGGTCAGCTCGCCGGGCCGGGTGGATGGATGCCAGCTGCGCAGGAGGTACGCCACGTCCCCCAGGGCGAACGCGCTGAACCGCGAGCGCATCAGCCGCTCGGCGGTCGGCGCGGGACTCCCCTGGTGCAGCGGTCCGCAGCAAACCTCGTAGGTCTCGCCGCTCAGGCAGGGGCAGCGCGTGGTCATCCCTCGAGCCTAGCCGCGCGCACGGAGGCCTCGGGAGGAAACCCGGCCGGTGGCCGCGTCGGGGGGATCTCGGGCACCGGCCGGGTCGGGGACACCTCACCAGAAAGGGTGTCGATCCCCAGTGTGGGCCGCCACGTTGAGCGACGACTTCGGATGCGCTGAGCGTCTTCGCAGACGCGGCCGCCCGTGGCGACGGTGTAGCGTTGAGGCCATGGAAGGTCTGCTCATCGGTTTCATCGTCCTCGTCGTGATCGTCGGAGGCGGCATCGCGACAGCGGCGGTCATCCAGATGGTCAAGGCACCGTACCGCGACCGCTAGACCCCGCGCCGTCGGCTCCGCCCCCATAGCCCAATCGGTAGAGGCAGGCGACTTAAACTCGCCCGAGTGTGGGTTCGAGTCCCACTGGGGGTACTGGTCTACTTCCGCGCTATGACAGGGATAGCGGGCGTTTCGGGCGCCGCAGAATCGCGGATCGCCCACAATTCGCCCACACTTGAAACGCGCATAGCCTCATCCAGGGCGGCCGAAAACGGCGTCCAGGTCGTCGTCGAACAGGTGCCCGTACACGTCGAACGTAATCGCCGCCGAGGCATGGCCGAGCATCCGTCGCACCGCCTTCACGTTCGCGCCAGACATCGTCGCCCAGAACTGCGACCAAAAGTCCATGACCCTGAATCCTAGGGGCAGACCGGACCGGGCCCCGGCGCCTTCTTCTCCCTCTAGGGGAACGTCCGGCCCCGCATCGGTCGAGCTCGCGGCCCTGGCGTCACCACCGCGCGGGTATTGCGTTCGACGTACTCGAGCACGGCAGCTCGTGGGAACAGCCAGCGCCGGCCTTCCTTGATGGCGCCGAGCCGCCGAAGCCGTGCGAGCTCTGCGACCTTCCGCTCGGTGAGCTTGAGGTAAGCCGCTGCCTCTTCAAGACTATTGATGTCATCCAAATCGGGTGCTAGCACGTCCCCTATCCTGGCTGGGTCCAGCTTCGCAGGTGTGTTCGAGGGCGAAACCGGGGCTGCCGGCTAGCACCGCTCACATGACTGTGACCGTGGTGGTTCTCGATTCCGTCTCGTCGTTTTCGCGCCACTCGATGTTGATGCCATGGGATTGCGGGTTATCCGGGTCTAGCACGGTCCGCGAGAAGGTGAGCTTCTCGCCCGGTTGGATGTCGATCGGGGCGACCGCATATGACCGCATGAACTCGGTCACCGGCACGACATCGATCTTGTCCACGTGCATCACCCTGTTGGTCACGTTTTGCAGGTGCACCTCATGGTCCTTCCCATTGCCGATGAAGAACCAGTGACCTTGGTTCTCGGGCGAGTTCCGGATGGCGATGCGGTTGGCTTCGTTGAGCGCAGCAGCCTGGTCCTGCAGGGCCGTTGCCGCTTGCTCTGCCGATCTCTGCGCGTCGTCCCGAGCCTCTTGGGCGTCGGCTACTCCGCGCCACGCAACGATTGCGGCGATGACCGTAGCGACGAAAAGGCCTCCGTTGATGATGATGCTGGCAAGCTCCATGATCCGCACGATAGTGGAGCTGCGAACGCGACGGGTCCAATGTCGCCACGTTGTCGGAAGCGCGCCCCCGCGGAGGTCCAGGCATCGCCCGCAAATAGCCCACAGTTGCGTGATCCACCGACTCCGAATGTGACTTCAATCTCCCAAAAATCGCGAAAGTTGGCCCACCGCAGCACCGTTCCAAGGGTTGCAATGGAGTTCGAGTCCCACTGAGGGTTCTCCGCATCCATGCAAGCGCTGCCGCGGCTCCTCGTTCGGATCGCTAGTTCATAACCGATTTGGTCAGAATTATGAGCTAGAGCGCTATCTCATAATCCGAGGAGACGCCAGTCCTGCGCGGCACCGGCATCGACCGACGACGCACGAAGGCCCGGCCCCTTTCGGGACCGGGCCTTCGTGGTGAACCGTTGACGCTACTTCGCAGTGACCTCGGCCGGCTGCTTCGCGGGCTCCGCCTTCTTGCGGGCGGGAGCCTTCTTGGCGGGCGCCTCCGCGGGAGGAGCAGCCTCGACGGCCGGCTTCGGGCGGGAGGCGAACTCCTCGAAGCTGGCGCGCGGGTTCTGGACCGCCTGCAGCGAGACGATGTCGCGGCCGAGCCAGAAGTTGTTCCACCAGCCCCAGATGACGCGCCACTTGCGCTCCCACGACGGCATCGCGAGACCGTGGTAGCCGCGGTGGGCGAGCCAGCCGACGACACCCTTGATGGCGATCTTGCCGGACTGCAGCACGCCGATGCCGACGCCCAGACCCGCGACCGCACCGAGGCTCTTGTGGTAGTACTGACGCGGCAGCTCGCCGCGCAGGGTGGCGACGATGTTCTTCGCCATGAGCTTGCCCTGGCGCACGGCGTGCTGGGCGTTCGGCACGCAGTAGCCGCCCACGCCCGCACCGGTCAGGTCCGGAACCGCGGACACGTCGCCCGCGCCCCACGCGTCCTCGATGATCTCGTCGTCGGTGCCCACGCGGAGGTCGGCGCGGACGCGGAGGCGGCCACGCTCCTCGATCGGCAGGTCGGTGTGACGCACGACCGTCGGGTTCGCCATGACGCCGGCGGTCCAGACGATGAGGTCGGTCTCGAAGGTCTCACCGGTCGACAGCTGGATGACGCCATCCACCGCGCTCTGCAGCTGCGTGTCGAGGTGGATCTGCGCCCCGCGCTCCGCGAGGTTCTTGATCACCCAGTGGCTGGTCTTGAGCGACACCTCGGGCATGATCCGGCCCATGGCCTCGATCAGGTGGAAGTGCGTGTCCTCGAAGGACAGCTCGGGGTAGCGCTTCAGCAGCGCGCTCGCGAACGAACGCAGCTCGGCGAAGATCTCGATGCCGGCGAAGCCGCCGCCGACGACCACCACGGTGAGGAGGCGGTCGCGCTCCGGGCCGGCCGGGAGTCCGGCAGCCTTGTCGAAGTTCGTCAGAAGGCGGTCGCGGATGTAGACGGCCTCCTCGATGTTCTTGAGGCCGACGGCCTGGTCCGCGACGCCCGGGATGGGGAACGTGCGCGAAACGGCGCCGGCGGTGACCACGACGATGTCGTACTCGAACTCGTACGCCTCGCCGATCGGCGGCTGGATGGTCGCGACCTTGCGGGCGTGGTCGACGTACGTGACCTTGGCCGTGATGATGTTGGTCGTCTTCAGGTGGCGGCGGTGCGCGACAACCGCGTGACGCGGCTCGATGGAGCCGACCGCGACCTCCGGGAGGAACGGCTGGTACGTCATGTACGGCAGCGGGTCGACCATGGTGACCTCGGCCTCGCCCGGGCGGAGCTGCTTCTCGAGCTTCCACGCGGTGTAGAAGCCGGCGTAGCCACCGCCGACGATCAGGATTTTGGGCACAGTGATGCGTCTCCTCAACACGAAAGTTTGGGCCTACATTACTCCCTGCTGCGCATTCGCCTGAAATGCAGCCACGCACCGACCCCGCCGAGGACGGCGAGGGCGAGGAAGCCGGCGATCAGGGCGAATGGCAGCCAGAAAGCGGTGAGGACGCTCCATTGCGGCCACAAGAACTGCCTCCATGGTAGCGCGCGCTCGGGGGTCAGTTTCTTCGGCGCGGGCGCCGCCTGTGCGTTTCCGTCCGATGCTGCCGGCGGAGCGGTGGCCGACGGCGACTCCGCGCGGCGGTGGATCCGGATCCAGTCGCCCAGATCGCCCATCGGATTCGCGGACACCTGCGGCACATTCGCTGTTACCGCCGCTGCCGCATCCAGCAGCCCGTACCCGTAGATCGGGCTCGGAACCGTGCCGCCTGCAGGCTTCGCTGTGCGAATGAGGCGCTCGATCACATCCGGTGCCTTCAGCTCGGGATGCGCGGCCCGCACCAGCGCGACGGCGCCGGAGACCAGGGGCGCGGCGCCGCTGGTACCCGCCCACTGCACGTAGCCGCCGCCCGGATTCGCGCCGACGAGCTGCTCGCTCGGCGCCGAGACGCCTATGGTGATGCCCTGGGCGGAGGCGTCGAAGCTGGCCTTGCCCGCGCGGTCGACACCCGCGACGGTCAGCACTCCGGGGATCGTGGCGGGCGCGCCCACTTCGCTGGTGCCGCTCCCGCGGTTGCCCGCGGCGGCGACGATGACGACATCGTGCGCGAAGGCGTACTGGAACGCCGCGTCCCAGCTGGCCGGCCAGTCGAGCGTGTTGCGGGTGAGGGACATGTTGATGACGGATGCGCCGTTGTCCACCGACCAGCGCACGGCCTGGGCGATCTGCTCGTCGCTTCCGACCGGTCCGATCGCCTTCCCCAGGGCCACGGACACGGCGAGGACGCTGGAGTCGGGCGCCGCGCCGAGCACGCCGCTCCCTGCTCCCGTGCCCCGGCCCGCGAGCAGGGAGGCCACCCACGTCCCGTGGTTGGCGCTCTCGGAGTCGCCTAGGGGCTTTTGGCCGTTCGCCGCGCCGACTCCGGACACGTCCGTCCCGCCGACCACGGCCCCGGCGAGATCGGGAACACTGCCGTCGACGCCGGTGTCGATGACGGCGACCTTCACGCCCGCACCCCGGGTCGTGCGCCAGGCCTGCGAGAAGCCGTAGTCGTTCAGCCAGTACTCCAGGTCGCGGACCTGATCGGCCCGCGCCGCCGTGGCCGGGACGACGGCGGCCGCGACAGCCAGGATCGCGGCGGCGGCCATCCCGGCCAGCCGTCGTCTGCGATCACCCCCGCCGCTCCCCCGCACGGTTGCTCCTAGCCGGCGACGTCGATGCGGCACTCGCACACCGCGGGCGACCAGTCACCACGGGCGAGCGCGAGGTCGCCGATCGGGTTCACACCGGGTCCGGCCGCCAGCGCGTGCGCGGCGAGGGCGTGCAGGCACTTCACGCGCGCGGGCATCCCTCCGGCGGAGATGCCGGCGATCTCATCCACCTCGGCGATGGACGCGCGGTCGGCGAGGTACTGCTCGTGCGCGACCCGGTACTGGGCGCTCACCTCGGCGTCGTCCGCGAGGAGGTCGTTGTACTCGTTCATCACCTGCGTTGCCTCGAGCGCCGACATGGCGGCAGTGGCAGCGGGATGGGTCAGGTAGTAGAAGGTCGGGAACGGTGTCCCGTCGTCGAGCCGCGGGGCGGTCGAGACCACGGTCGGACGGCCGCACACGCAGCGTGCGGCGATGCCGACGACGTTTCGCGCGGGGCGGCCGAGCTGCTCGGAGACGACGGCGATGTCCTCGTCCGTCACGGGATCGAAGGGAGGTCTGGTCATTCGGGCTTACTTGTTCGGTGCGGGAGTGGATGTCGGGGCGGGGGCGGGCGCGGGCGTGCCGCTCAGCTGCTGGGGGGTCGCGTCGGTCAGCCCGGCGCCCATGAAGGAGCCGAACAGCGAGCCGACCCAGTCCGTCCGCGTCTTCTGCAGCTTCGAGCTGACGGGGGTCGTGTCCTGCTTCGCCGCCGGGGCGCGGTCGTCGATCACCAGGTAGCTGACCTCGCCGGGGAGCACGTAGTAGAGCCGGTCGCGTGCCTGTGCCCGCAGATAGCTGGGGTCGTTCCAGCGCGCGCGCTGGTCCTTCAGGGTGTCGACCTGCGTGGCCAGCTGCTCCACGGCGTGCTGCTGGTCGGCGATCTGCTGGCGCTGCGACAGGAAGGCCTGGATGGTCGGCGCGAGGATCACGACAGCGAGCACGAGCACGCCCATCATGACCAGCGAGAACGCAGAGAAGTGGAGCTGGCGGAGCCAGCGGCCGGTCCCGGTCGGGCGCGACATGCGCACCGGGACGCGGCGCGTGCGCGATTTCGGCATGGGCCCTCCCGGTCGGTGCGCGTGCGGAACGGGGCCGGTCGGCCCCCTCTCATCGTAGGCGATGACGGTGGTCCGAACCGTGGCGCGGCGGGGTGTCGGGATGCGCTCAGCCGGCGCTCAGGACGGCGACCAGCCGCACGATCCCGACCGCGGCGAGGGCGGCGCCGCCCAGCGCGAACACGGCGCCGAGGGTGCGGGCGTCGCGCGGGCGGAACGGCCGGCGGGCATCGTCGTCGGCGAAGAAGGCAGCCGCGCGTCCCGGCCGCAGCAGGAAGAACATCCCGAGGGCGGCGAACAGGACGGCGAGCGCCAGGAACAGCGCAAGCGGTACCACTTCGCTCTCGACCCTCACCACCCCTTCATTCTGCTGCCCCGCCCCCTGCGGCGAGGTTCAGCGTTCGCACATTCGTGACGAATGTCCCGTTTGAGAGGACGAAAAGGGACATTCGTCACGAATCTTCGAAATGGCGGAGGGGCGGGACACGAACGGCCCCCGGGGAGGAGTCCCCGGGGGCCGTTGCGGTGCCCGCTTACGCGGTGAAGCGCGGGAAGGCGCTGCGGCCGGCGTAGACCGCGGCGTCGCCCAGCTCCTCCTCGATGCGGAGCAGCTGGTTGTACTTGGCGACGCGCTCGGAGCGCGCCGGCGCACCGGTCTTGATCTGGCCGGAGTTCGTGGCGACGGCCAGGTCGGCGATCGTCGTGTCCTCGGTCTCGCCGGAGCGGTGCGAGAGCACGGCGGTCATGCCGCTGCGCTGCGCGAGCGACACGGCGTCGAGCGTCTCGGTGAGCGTCCCGATCTGGTTCACCTTGACCAGGATGCTGTTCGCCGCCTTGAGCGCGATGCCCTGGGCGAGGCGCTTCGGGTTGGTGACGAACAGGTCGTCGCCCACGAGCTGCAGCTTGTCGCCGAGCTCCGAGTTCAGGTGGGCCCAGCCCTCCCAGTCGTCCTCGGCCAGCGGGTCCTCGATCGAGACGAGCGGGTAGTTGGCGGCGAGCTCGAGGTAGTAGGCGCTCATCTCGGCGGCGGAGCGGTCCTGGCCCTCGAAGCGGTAGACGCCGTTCTCGAAGAACTCGGTGGATGCGACGTCGAGGCCGAGCGCGATGTCGCGGCCGACGGTGAAGCCGGCCTTCTCGATGGCCTCGGAGATGAGGTCGAGCGCCGCGCGGTTGTTGTCGAGCTCCGGGGCGAAGCCGCCCTCGTCGCCGAGGCCGGTGTTCAGGCCCTTCGACTTCAGCAGCGACTTGAGCGAGTGGTACGTCTCGACGCCCCAGCGCAGGCCCTCGGAGTAGGTCTCGGCGCCGAGCGGCAGCACCATGAACTCCTGGATGTCGACGCCGGTGTCGGCGTGAGCGCCACCGTTGATGATATTCATCATCGGCACGGGCAGGATGTGGGCGTTGGGGCCGCCGAGGTAGCGGAACAGCGGCAGGTCGGCCGAGTCGGCCGCGGCCTTCGCGACGGCGAGGCTGACGCCGAGGATGGCGTTGGCGCCGACGCGCTTCTTGTTGTCGGTGCCGTCGAGCTCGATGAGCGCTTCGTCGACGAGGCGCTGGTCGGCGGCCTCGAACCCCTCGATCGCCGGGCCCAGCTCGTCGAGCACCGCGTCCACCGCCTTGAGCACGCCCTTGCCCTGGTAGCGCTCCTTGTCGCCGTCGCGCAGCTCGTAGGCCTCGAAGGCACCGGTGGAGGCACCGGACGGGACGGCGGCGCGGCTGACCGTGCCGTCTTCCAGGAGCACCTCGACCTCGATGGTCGGGTTGCCGCGCGAGTCCAAGATCTCGCGAGCGCCTACAGCTTCGATTGCAGCCACAACTGTCTCCTTGCGTGGTTTTTTCGTGGGATTCCGAAGTCAGTCTAGTGAGGCCGCCACTAGGCGAGCGGCTTCACCTCGAGCGCGGACGCGTCCGCTGTGTCCGCGTTCACGAACGCGAACGAGCGGAAGCCGGACGCCGCCGCCCTGTCGAGGACCGCCTTCAGGTTCTTCGCGCGCCGGTCGAGCCGGACGCGGGCTCCGCGCGCGACGAGCTCCGACTTGATAGCGACGAGCCGGTCGAGCGGAACCGCGGCGTCGTACACCAGCACGACCGACTCCTGCGCGGCATCCTCGGGCAGTTCGATCAGGTCGACGACCCGCTCGAAGCCGATCGAGAAGCCCGCGGCGGGCACGTCGGTGCCGAGGAAGCGCCCGATCATCCCGTCGTAGCGACCGCCGCCGCCGACCGAGCTGCCCGACCCGGGGTGCGCGATCTCGAAGATGGTCCCGGTGTAGTAGCCCATCCCGCGCACGAGCGTCGGGTCGAACCGCAGGCTGACGCCGGGCGGGAGGGTGTCGAGCGCGTGCGCCAGCGCCTCAAGGTCGGCCACCGCGTCCGTGTCCATGCCCTCGGGCAGGATGCCGCTGATCGCCTCGACGGTCAGCTCCACTCCCCCGTCGGCCAGGTGCGGCTCCAGGTCGGCGAGGATGCCGCCGAGCACGGCCGCCGCGTCGGCTCCGCCCTCCGCCAGCTCCGCGACCACGCCCTCGGCGCCGATCTTGTCGAGCTTGTCGATGGAGATGAGCACCTGCGGCCAGCGCGTCTCGTCGAAACCGCAGTACTCGAGCAGCCCGTTCAGGATGCGCCGGTCGTTGATGCGGATGGTGCAGTCGGTCAGCCCCAGGGCCTCCAGCGCCGCTGCGGTCGCCGTGATCAGCTCCACCTCGGCCAGCTGCGTCGGCTCGCCGATGATGTCGATGTCGCACTGGACGAACTGCCGGTAGCGGCCCTTCTGCGGTCGCTCGGCGCGCCACACGGGAGCGATCTGGATGCTCCGGAACACCGGAGGCAGCTCGGCGCGGTGGGAGGCGTAGAAGCGCGCGAGCGGAACCGTGAGGTCGAACCGGAGCCCGAGGTCGGAGAGGCTCAGGAGGTCGCCCGAATCGATCGCCGCGGTCAGGTCGTCGCCGTCGAGACCGCGCTTCAGGATGCTGAACGACAGCTTCTCGTTGTCTCCGCCGAGCCCCGAGTGCAGGCGCTCCACATCCTCGACCACCGGGGTCTCGATCTCGTCGAAGCCGTGGGCCGCGAAGCTGCGGCGGATCACCCCGAGCGCATGCTCCCTGCGGGCCTTTTCAGCGGGGAGGAAGTCGCGCATGCCGCGGGGCGGGGTGATCGAGGGGGCCATGCGTCGATTCTTCCACGAAGGCCTCGGCCGGGGCGCGCGCGGCGGCTCCTGGACACCTCCCGGGGGGATCGCGGCGGTCACGCCGCCGCGCGTACAGTTAGCCCGTTGCCACCCTGATGTCGCGTCGCGTATGCGGCTCGGTGGTGCCCTCGAGAGGGCCTGGCATGAGCCGCATCCGTCCGACCACGACGCTTGCTCGCTGCCAGACACAGACTGACAACGCGTCCACCCGGATACCAGGAGCGCGCCGCCATCCGGCGCCTCACCCGAATGGCGAGAGGACGCCGGGCGGACGCGCTGCCAGTCGCCGCCGCGGCGATGCCGCCTGCCGCGGCGATGCTGCCTGCCGTTGACGCGACGCGGGATTAGGTTAGGCTTGCCTAATACGGGCCGACATCACCGAGCCCGACGCCCGAAACCGTCCCCTTCCGAGGAGAACCATGCCCCGAGCCCCTCGCGTCGCCCGTCGCCGGTCGCGCTTCGCCCTGATCGCCTCCGCGATCGCCGCCTCCACCGCCCTCGTCCTGACCGGCTGCAGCGCTGGAGGAGCGGGCGCCGAGAGCACCTCGGGCGGTGGATCCGGCTCGTTCCCGGTGACCGTGAAGAGCGCCCTCGGCTCGACGACGATCGACGCGCAGCCGAAGCGGATCGCGACCTGGGGATGGGGTGCGCAGGACATCGTGCTCGCCCTGGGCATCGTCCCGGTCGCCATGCCCGCGTTCAGCTATGGCGGCAATGCCGACGGTGTGCTCCCGTGGGACGCAGACCAGATCAAAAAGCTCGGCGGGAAGACCCCGCAGCTGCTCAACGCCGACACCGGCGAGGTGCCGTTCGAGGAGTTCGTCGCGGCCAAGCCGGATGTCATCCTCGCGCCCTACTCGGGGCTGACGCAGGCCGAGTTCACCACGCTCAGCAAGATCGCGCCGGTCGTCGCGTACCCGGAGAAGCCGTGGGCGACCAGCTGGCGCGACCAGACCGCGATCGTCGGAAAGGCGCTCGGCCTCAGCGAGAAGGCTGACGCACTGGTCAAGAAGACCGAGGACTCGGTGAACACCCTCGCGGCGAAGTACCCGGTGCTGAAGGGCAAGACCTTCTTCTACGCCGCCTCGAACGAGCCCGGCAAGCTGAACGTCTACCGTGCGGAGGACCCGCGCGTCCAGCTGCTCAATGACCTGGGGCTCACGAACTCCCCCAGCATCGCCGGCCTCGACCAGTCGAAGGGCGACGGCAGCTTCTTCTACCAGCTGAGCAACGAGAACCTCTCGAAGATCGACACCGACCTGCTGGTCATGTACTTCGACAAGCAGTCGTCGGTGGATGCGTTCACCTCCGACCCGCTGGTGGCCGCCATGCCGACCATCACGGAGGGCCGCTTCGCCCCGATCGTCGGCGAGTCGTTCGTCGCCGCGACCAGCGCGCCGAGCGTCCTCAGCATCCCGTGGATGCTCGACCGCTACGTGCCGGAGCTGGCCGCCGCCGCGGACAAGGTCAAGTAGCGGCGGATGCCCGCGAGCGTCGTCACCGCTGACGCCGGGCGGACGGGGAGCGGCCGGAGTGCCTCCTCGCCCGCCCGGCGTCGCCGGCGTCTGCTGGCGGGGTTCGCCGTCGCCGCCGTCGTGCTGGTCGCCCTGTGCGTGCTCAGCCTCATGGTGGGCGCGCGTACGATCCCGCCGGCCGGCGTCCTCCATGCGCTGCTGCACTACTCCCACACGGATGCGGACGCGCTGGTCGTCGTCGACAGCCGGCTCCCGCGCACCCTGCTGGGTATCGCCGCCGGTCTCGGACTGGGGCTCGCCGGAACCGTCATGCAGGGACTCTCGCGCAACCCGCTGGCCGACCCCGGCATCCTCGGCGTCAATTTCGGCGCCTCCCTCGCCGTGGTCGTCGCGATCGCCTTCGTCGGCGTGACCTCGCCCTCCGGCTACCTGTGGTTCGCGTTCGCGGGCGCAGCCCTGGCTTCGGCATTGGTGTACGCCGTCTCGTCTCTGGGCCGGGAAGGGGCCACCCCGGTGAAGCTCGCCATCGCGGGCGCGGCGGTCTCGGCCGCGCTCGGCTCCCTGATCACGGCGGTGGAGCTGACCAGCAGGGTGTCGCTGGATGCCATGCGCTTCTGGCAGGTCGGCTCCCTGGCGGGCCGCGGCTTCGGCGTCCTCTGGCAGGTGCTGCCCACGCTGACGGTCGGCGTGGTGATCGCCCTCGTCCTCGGCCGCCTGCTGAACGGTCTGGCGCTCGGCGACGACGTGGCCCGCGGGCTGGGTCAGCGCGTCGGGGTGACCCGCATCCTGTGCGGCGTCGCGATCGTGCTGCTGTGCGGCTCTGCGACGGCGGCGGTCGGCCCGATCGCGTTCGCCGGCCTGATCGTGCCGCACATCGCGCGACGGGTGGTCGGCGCGGACTACCGCTGGATCCTCGCCTATTCGGCGCTGATCGCGCCGTCGCTGCTGCTCGCCTGCGACATCCTGGGACGCGTCGTCGCCCCTCCCGGCGAGCTGCAGGTCGGCGTGGTGCTGGCGTTCGTCGGCGCGCCCGTCTTCATCGCGCTCGTCCGCCGCCGCCGGATGGTGAGCCTGTGACCGCGCGCACCGGGACCGCGGCGGCGCCCGCAGCGGCCGGGATCCTCGCCGCCGTTCACCGCGACCGGAAGCACGGCCGGGCGCGAGCCCTGCGGGTCTCGATCGTGCTCGCCGCCCTGGTCGTGGTCGTCTCGGCCGTCTCCCTCACGCTCGGCGCCGCCTCCGTCGCACCCGTGGACGTGCTGGCCGCGCTGATCGGCCGAGCCGACCGGCTCACGTCGTTCGTGATCCTCGACCTCCGCCTCCCCCGCCTCCTCGCCGGGACCCTCGTCGGCGCGTGCCTCGGGCTCTCGGGGGCGCTCATCCAGTCGGTGGCACGGAATCCCCTCGCCAGCCCGGACATCATCGGCATCACCGCTGCGGCGAGCGCGACGGGATCCATCGCGCTGATCTGGTTCGGCCTGACCGGGCTCGCGCTGTCCGGGATCGTGCTGGCCGGGACGCTGGTCGCCGCCGCGCTCATCTACGTGCTGGCGTGGCGCAACGGCGTCAGCGGCTACCGCTTCGTGCTGGTCGGGATCGGCATCGCCGCCTTCTGCGGGGGTGTCGTCTCGTACGTGCTCACCCGCGCGGACATCACCGACGTGCAGCAGGCGCTGGTCTGGATCACCGGGAGCCTCAACACCGTCGATCCCTCCGCCCTGCTCGTGCTCGCCGTCGGGACGGCCGTCCTCGTCCCCTGCGCGCTCCTCGTCGGGCGCCCGCTGGGAGCGCTGTCCCTCGGCGACGACCTCGCCTCCGGCCTCGGCGTCCGCCCGGAGCGCACCCGCCTCGCGGTCGTGGCCGTCGCCGTCGCCCTCGCCGCCATCGCGGTGGCCGTCGCCGGTCCCGTGTCGTTCGTCGCCTTCCTCGCCGCACCGATCGCGCGCAGGCTCCTCGGGCGCGGGTCGCTCGCACTGGTGCCCTCCGCACTGCTGGGGGCGCTCATCCTCGTCGTCTCCGACATCGCCGCCCAGTTCGCGATCCCGGGCGTCGTGCTGCCCGTCGGGGTCGTCACCGGGATCGTCGGCGCACCGTACCTTCTCTGGCTGCTGGCCAGGACCAACTCCGTGGGCCGTGGAGGCTGACATGACACCTGAGACTTCGATCCCCGGCACCACCGCCGAGCTCTCGGCCCGCGGGCTGTCGCTCGCGTATGAGGGACGGGTGGTGGTCGACGACCTCGACCTCGACATCCCGGCCGGGCGCGTGACCGCCATCGTCGGCCCGAACGCCTGCGGCAAGTCCACGCTCCTGCGCGGGCTCTCCCGGCTGCTGGCCCCGGCCTCGGGTGCGGTCCTGCTCGACGGCGCGGACATCCACGGGCTGCCCACCAAACGCGTCGCGCAACGACTCGGGCTGCTGCCCCAGACGCCGACCGCCCCGGACGGCATCACCGTCGCCGACCTCGTGTCGCGCGGGCGCTACCCGCACCAGGGCTGGTTCCGGCGCTGGACGGCGGAGGACGACGATGCGGTCGCGGAGGCCATGACCGCGACCGCGATCGGGGACCTCGCCGACCGCCCGGTCGACGAGCTGTCCGGGGGCCAGCGTCAGCGCGTGTGGATCGCGATGGCGCTGGCCCAGCGAACCGACATCCTGCTGCTGGACGAGCCCACCACCTTCCTCGATATCAGCCACCAGCTGGAGGTGCTGGACCTGCTGCTCGACCTCAACGCCGCGCGTGGGACGACGGTCGTGATGGTCCTCCACGACCTCAACCTCGCCGCGCGATACGCCGGGCACCTCGTGGCGATGCGCTCCGGCGCCGTCGTGGCGGCCGGTGACCCGGCGGCGGTCGTCTCCGCCGACCTGGTGCGCGAGGTCTTCGGGGTCGAGTCCGTGATCGTCGACGACCCCGTCACCGGAACCCCGCTGGTCGTCCCGCTCGGCCGCCACCACGCCGGGTAGCGTCCCGCCCCGCCCGTCCGCGCGCTCAGGCCTCCTGCTCGCGGATCTCCTCCTGGAGGTCGCGGAGCGTCGAGCGGAGGGCCCGCTCCGCATCCAGACCCTGTGCCTTCGCCGACGCGACGATCGCCAGCAGGAGCGGGCCGAGCTCGTCCTCGCTGCCCACCTGCAGGCCGCCCTGGTCCTTGAGGTCGAGCAGGCCCACCTTCTCGGCGCGTCCCAGCAGCTTGTCGGCGAGCGCGAGCGAGGGCATGCCCTGAGGGATGCCGTCCAGCACGCTCGTGCGCCCCGGCTTCTCGAGCTTCTTGAGGTCGTCCCAGAAGCCGACGACGTCGTCCGCCGTCTCCGCGGTGCGCGCGTCCGCGGCCGCACGGTCGCCGAACACGTGCGGGTGCCGGCCGACCATCTTCGCCGTCATGTGCGCCGCGACATCCTGGATGTCGAACCCCTCGCCGGGCGTGTGCGCGGCGATGTCGGCGTGGAAGAGCACCTGGTAGAGCACGTCGCCGAGCTCTTCGAGCAGCTCGTCCCGGTCGCCCGTCTCGATCGCGTCGATGAGCTCGTACGTCTCCTCGATCAGGTACTGCACCAGCGACTCGTGCGTCTGGTCCGCATCCCACGGGCACCCGCCGGGCGCGCGCAGCTGCGCCATGACGGCGACGAGCTCGTCGAGCTTCGTCGCGCTGTCCGGAACCACCGCAGGACCGACTGTCTCGCCCATGCGAACCTCCTCGCTCTACGATTCATCCATCCTGCCACCGGCTAGAGTCGTAATCGGTGTGCCGGGAAGTCTGGTCGGCGTCGTTTTCCGTGACCCCGTGAGAATGGTGACCCGCATGAGCATCATCCGATCCGAACGCACCGCCGCAGGCCTGCTGCTGGGGGCCGCCGCCCTCGGGCTGCTGCTCGCCAACACGCCCGCCGGACCGGCGCTGCTCGACGTGCAGCACGCCTACCTCGGCGGCGGGCTGCTGAAGATCAGCGTCGGCCACGCGATCAGCGACGGCCTGCTCGCGATCTTCTTCTTCATCGTCGCGGTGGAACTCAAGCACGAGCTCGTCGCGGGCGAGCTGAACAGCGTCCAGAAGGCCATCCACCCGGCCATCGCCGCGGTCGCCGGCGTGATCGTCCCCGCCGGGCTGTACCTCGCGCTGACCGCCGGGACGGGCGTTCAGCAGGGCTGGCCGATCCCCACGGCGACCGACATCGCCTTCGCGCTGGGCGTGCTCGCCGTGTTCGGCCGCGGGCTGCCGAACCGGCTCCGTGTCTTTTTGCTGGCGCTGGCCGTCCTGGACGACCTGATCGCCATCCTGATCATCGCCGTGTTCTTCACGACCGACCCCAACCTGTGGGAGCTGGCCCTGGCGGCGGTCACGGTCGCGCTGTTCGGGGCGCTGAGCCGGATGCTCCGCGGGCGTCTGCGGTGGCCGCTCGGCATCCTCATGGTGCTGCTGGCGGTGCTCACGTGGTGGCTGGTCTACGACTCGGGCGTGCACGCCACGATCGCGGGAGTCGCCCTGGGCCTGGCGATGGCCAGGAATCCCGCCCGGCGGGTCACGCACGCGCTCGAACCCTGGTCGAACGGGCTGATCCTCCCACTGTTCGCGTTCTCGGCCGCGCTGGTGCCCATCCCCCAGGTGTCGCCGGCGGAGCTGTCGCCCGCCTTCTGGGGCATCCTCGTGGCACTGCCCGTCGGCAAGCTCATCGGCATCACCCTGGGCGGATGGCTCGGCTCGTTCACCCGGCGTGGGCCGGAACGCGGCCGGATCTCGTTGTTCGCTCTGGTCACCGTCGCCGCGCTCGGCGGGATCGGGTTCACCGTGTCGCTGCTCATGAACGAGTTGGCGTTCGCGGGGTCGGAGACCGTGCGGGCGGAGGGCACGCTGGCCGTGCTGCTCGGGTCGGCCGTGGCGATCGTGATCTCGGGGTTCCTGGTGAGCGCGCTGGCGCGGCGGAACCGGCGGCTGCACCCGCACCCGCACCCGGAGGCCCGGGGCGGTGCAGAGGCCGGGGCTGGCGCTGGCGGCGCTCCTACGGCTCGGAAGGGCTGACGCCCAACCCGCGCGCCACGGCGCCACGGCGCCCGGCGCGGCACCCGGCCGCTGAGGTCAGCTCGCCTGCTCGGCCACCGGCTCCTTCTCGGGGAACAGCGCGCCGAGCAGGTCGGCCACCCAGGCGATCAACTCGGTGTCCGGCAGCGCCTCACCGTTCAGGCGCGGCAGCGGCACGGTCGCGACCTTCGGCGCCGCGTGATACTTCGAGCCCGGGTACAGGCGCTGCAGGCGCACCTGGATCGAGTCCGGCAGGATGGCCGGGGCGATCCGCAGATTGGAGCCCATGGCGACGACCTCGCCGAGCGCGGCCTTCTGCGCGGAACGCCGGAGCCGCGACACCGCGATCAGGTTCGTCACCGGCACGGGCGGCTCGCCGTAGCGGTCGGTCAGCTCCTCCAGGACGAGGTCGATCTGGCCGTCCTTGGAGTTCGGCGAGGCAGCCGTCGAGAGCTTCTGATAGGCCTCCAGGCGCAGCCGCTCGCTGTCGACGTACTCCTCGGGGATGTGGGCGTCGACCGGCAGCTCCAGCCGCAGCTCGGTCTGCCCCTCTGCCACCTCGCCGCGGAAGGTGGACACCGCCTCCCCGATCATGCGGAGGTACAGGTCGAACCCGACGCCGGCGATGTGCCCGGACTGCTCGCCGCCCAGCAGGTTGCCCGCGCCGCGGATCTCGAGGTCTTTCAGCGCCACCTGCATCCCGCTGCCGAGGTCGTTGTTCGCGGCGATCGTGGAGAGGCGGTCGTGGGCCGTCTCGCTGAGCGGCTTGTTCTCATCCCAGAGGAAGTACGCGTAGGCGCGCTCGCGGCCGCGGCCGACCCGGCCACGCAGCTGGTGCAGCTGACTGAGGCCGTACTTGTCGGCCCGGTCGATGATGATCGTGTTCGCGTTGGCGATGTCGAGCCCGGTCTCGATGATGGTCGTCGAGACGAGCACGTCGAACCGGCGCTCCCAGAAGTCGACCACGACCTGCTCCAGCGCGTGCTCGTTCATCTTGCCGTGCGCGACGCCGATGCGGGCCTCGGGGACGAGCTCGGCCAGCTTCGCGGCCATGCTGGTGATCGAGCCGACGCGGTTGTGGACGAAGAACACCTGGCCCTCGCGCAGGAGCTCGCGCCGGATCGCCGCCGCGACCTGCTTCTCGGAGTACGGCCCGACGAACGTCAGGATGGGGTGCCGGTCCTCGGGTGGGGTCGCGAGCGTCGACATCTCGCGGATGCCGGTGACGGCCATCTCCAGCGTGCGCGGGATGGGCGTCGCGCTCATGGCGAGGATGTCGACATTGGTCTTGAGCTTCTTCAGCGCCTCTTTGTGCTCGACCCCGAACCGCTGCTCCTCGTCGATGATGACGAGACCGAGGTCTTTGAAGGTGACGCCGTCGGCGAGGATGCGATGCGTGCCGATGACCACATCCACCGTGCCGTCGGCCATGCCCCGCAGGGTCTCCTTGGCCTCTTTGTCGGTCTGGAACCGGCTCAGCTGCCGCAGGTGGATGGGGAACCCGGCGAAGCGCTCCTGGAACGTCTCCGCGTGCTGCTTCACCAGCAGCGTGGTCGGGACCAGCATGGCGACCTGCTTGCCGTCCTGCACGGCCTTGAAGGCCGCACGCACGGCGATCTCGGTCTTGCCGAAGCCGACATCGCCCGAGATCAGGCGGTCCATCGGGATCGGCCGTTCCATGTCGGCCTTCACCTCGTCGATGGTCTGCAACTGGTCGGGGGTCTCGGCGAACGGGAACGCCTCCTCCAGCTCGCGCTGCCACGGGGTGTCCTGCCCGAACGCGTGGCCCTTGCTCGCCATTCGCGCCGAGTAGAGCTTGACGAGTTCCACCGCGATGTCGCGGACGGCGCGACGAGCACGACCCTTGGCGGCCGCCCAGTCGCTGCCGCCCATCTTGGAGAGCTGCGGCGCCTCGCCGCCGACGTAGCGGGTGAGCAGGTCGAGCTGGTCGGTCGGGACGTACAGCTTGTCGCCCGGGTAGCCGCGCTTCGAGGGCGCGTACTCGAGCACGAGGTACTCGCGCTTCGACTTGACCGCGTTGCGCCCACCGCTCGACACCTCGCGCTGGGTGAGTTCGACGAACCTGCCGATGCCGTGCGTCTCGTGCACCACGTAGTCCCCGGCCTTCAGCGCCATGGGGTCGACCACGTTCTTGCGGCGCGTGGCGAGCTTCTTGACCTGACGGGAGTCGTAACCGATGGTGCGGCCGTAGAACTCGGCCTCGCTGATCAGGGCGAGCTTGATGGCCGGGAGTTCGAAGCCGTGCTCGGCGGTCGCCTTCAGCAGGTACGCGATGCCGGGCTCCGGATCGGCGGGGAACTCGTCGACCGGACGGGCCGGCAGCTCCGCCTCGCCGAGTACGTCGGCGGCTCGCTCGACCAGTCCGGTGCCGGCCGCGACGATGGCGACCTGCCAGCCGTCGCGGAGGCGGGAGCGGACGTGCTCCACCGCTCCGGAGACGTTGCCCTGGTAGCTCGGAACCGCCTCCGCCTGGATGCGGACCTGGAGGTACTCCTCCACCTCGCGCTCCTCCGGCACACGGTTTTCATCGAGCGAGCTGGCGTCCGCCTGGAACCCGCTCATGGTCCACCACGGGTGGTCTGCGCTCGGGGCTCCCGGACGGCTGAACTTCACCGAGTCCTTCAGGCTCTGCAGCGTCATGAAGTCACCGGCGGCCAGGTCGATCGGCGCGGCGGCTCCCACGGTGGCGGCGCTCCACGCGGCGGTCAGGAACTCGCGGTTCGTCTCGGCCAGACTCACCGCGCGCGACGCGACGCGCTCGGGCGACATCACGGCAACAGCCGCGCCGTCGGGCAGGTAGTGGGTCAGCGGCACGAGCCGGTCGACGAGCGCGGGTGCCAGCGACTCCATCCCCTCGACCGGGATGCCCTCGCCGATCTTGGCCAGCATCGCGGAGAGGCTGGGGAACTCGTGCTCCATCTCGCGTGCCCGCTGGCGAACCGACTCGCTCAGCAGGAGCTCGCGGCTCGGCGGCAGGGCGACCGAGGGGATGGGCTCGGGCAGCGACCGCTGGTCAGCCACCGAGAAGGCGCGGATCTGATCCACCTCGTCGCCGAAGAACTCGACGCGGTAGGGGTGGTCGGCGGTCGGCGGGAAGACGTCGAGGATGCCGCCGCGCACGGCGAACTCGCCGCGTCGCGTCACCATGTCGACGCGGGCGTACGCCAGGTCGACGAGCTGCGACGCCAGGCCGCCGAGGTCGAAGCCGCGTCCGCCGGTCTGGAGGTCGACCGTGGCGTAATCGGTCAGGTTGTCCGCCAGCGGCTGGAGGGCGGCGCGCACGGAGGCGACCAGGATGAACGGGGTGCTGCGGTCGCCCTCGGCCCAGTCCGCGAGGCGGCGCAGCGCGGTGAGGCGCTTGCCGACGATCTCGGCGCTCGGGCTGAGACGCTCGTGCGGCAGGGTCTCCCACGCCGGGAACTCCACGATCTGCGCATCCGGAAGCAGGCACGGCAGCGCACCGCGGATGGACTCCGACTCGCGGCCGGTCGCCGTGATGAGGAGCACGGCCTGCATGCGCCCCTGCTCGGCCCGGCGCCGCAGCAGCCCGGCGAGCAGCGGAGCGCGGAGACCGTCGGTCAGCGAGAAGTCGGCATCGCGCGCCGCGTGAGAGAGCGCGTCGCTGAACGAGGAGTCGCGCGCGAGAGCGTCGACCAGTGCCTGGAGTATCACTCGGTCGATTCTACGTGGGGCCGCCGACAGTTCCAGGGGTGATGCGGTCAGGTGGGATCAGATCCAGCCGTCGAGCGCGCGCATGAACCCGTCGTGGTCGTCGCGGTTGATGACGTGGCCGGACCCGGCGACCACGCGCACCTCGTACCCCTGGTCCCGCAGGCGCTCGGCGAGCTCCGGCTTCACCAGGCGCGAGTCGTCCGCCAGCATGACGAGCGAGGGCACCGTCATCACCTCCGGCGCGCGCATCGCCGACGGGGTCACCACCACGGGCAGCACGGCGCGGTCGAAGGCCTTGAACGTCTCCACCTCGATCGCCACATCGGCCGGATCCCAGCGCGGGTTCCGCTTCGCGATGCGGGCCGCCGACTGCCGCGCGAGCGTGCGCAGGAAGGCCGGAGCGAGCATCCGCTGGAATCCGTTCGTGGCCGGGCACGAGAACGCCGGGTCGACGTAGATGACGCGCTGCGGGTCGAGCCGCTCGATGGCGAGGCTCACGGTGAGCCCGCCGAGCGAGTGTCCCATGACGAGTTCGGGACGCTCCGGCACCGTGTCGACGATGTCCTGGGCCATGAGTTCGGCCGAGTAGTTCTCCGCATGCGGGCTGCGTCCGTGACCGCGGAGATCGACGGCGATCACGTGGTAGCCGCGGGCGGCGAGCACCGGGCCGACGCGACGCCAGTTGCGCGAGTCCGACATCACTCCGTGGACGAGGACGGCGTAGCGGTCACCGTCGCCCCACTCGCGCGAATACAACTTCATTCCGGTCACGGTACGCGCCGCTGCTGGCGAGTGGCAGGGCATCCGCTACGCTCTGGCTGAGCATTCGCCGAGACCTTCCAGGGGGCACCGTGACCGACCCGAACCAGCCCGCAACCTCCCCCGTGTTCCCGCCGCCGGGGCCGGGAGTCGGGCAGCCGCAGCACGGGCAGCCGCAGTACGCGCAGCCGCAGTACGCGCAGCCGCAGTACGCGCAGCCGCAGTACGCCGCCGCGCCCTACGGACCGCCGGCCTCGCCCAACGGCTGGGGTGCTCCCGTCGCCGCGGTACCGCGTTCGCGGGCGCTCGGTCTGTCGGCGCTGCTCATCGCGGCCCCGGTGTTCGTGCTGTCGATCGTCGCCTCGATCGTGATCGGAATCTCCGCCGGACCGCTCGCCACCCGGACGTCGACCAGTTTCAACTTCAACACCGGCGATCTGACTCCCGAGCAGGCAGCGACCTTCGCTCCCGTTGGGGTGCTGATGGGGGTTCAGATGCTGCTCGGAACGGCGCTGGGCATCCTCGCCCTCGTGCTCGGCATCATCGCGGTCGCGACGAAGCGCGGACGCCCCCTCGGTGTCGTCGCCATCTGCCTCGCGGCGGCGGCCCCGATCGTCTCGTTCGCGGTCTACGTCGGCGCGCTGCTGGCGACGCTCCCACCCGCCTGAGCAGGGGCGCGATTCGTGCCGAATCGTCGTTATCGCGCCGCCGAAACGGCGATTCGTGACGAATGTCGCGCCCGGCGGGTCAGCGCGCGTGGAAGCGGTTCTGCGCGGGGGTGAGGCCCTCGGCGGCGATCTGCTCGACCGCGTCGGCCGCATCCGCCACCAGGATCGGCAGGTTCGTGCGCTCGGAGGCGGAGAACGCCTTGAGCACGTGGTCCGCCGCGCCCGAGGACCCGGGCGGACGTCCGACCCCGACCCGCACGCGGGCGAAGTCGCCGGTGCCGATCGCGGCGATCACATCCCGGACGCCGTTGTGGCCGCCATGGCCACCGCCGTGCTTCAGGCGGATGGTGTCGAACGGGATGTCGAGCTCGTCGTGCACCACGATCAGGTGCGAGGGATCGAGCGAGTAGAAGCGCAGGAGCTGCGAGACCGGTCCGCCGGACACGTTCATGTACGTGTTGGGCTTGGCCAGGACGAAACGCGGGCCGCCGGGGGTCAACCGACCCTCGGCGACCGTCGCGTTCGTCTTGTGGGACTTGAAGGTGAGGTGGCCGCGCGAGGCGAGCTCATCCAGCACCATCTGACCCACGTTGTGACGCGTGTTGGCGTAGCCGGGCCCGGGGTTGCCGAGCCCGACTACCAGCCAGGGCCCGTCAGGCTGCCCGGTCGGCGCAGTGTGACGGGGTTCCATGGGGGGCGATTACTCCGCGGCGGATTCCGCAGCGGCGGCCGCCGCCACCTCGGCGTCGGCCTCCTCGTCGGCGCGCGAGGCGGCCGGGACGACGACGTTGAGGATCAAGAGATCTTCGTCCTCGGCCAGGACGGCGCCGGCCGGAAGGTCGAAGTCCTTAGCGTGGTACTGCGTGCCCTCGGGAGCGTCCGTCACGTCGATGACAATGCGCTCGGGGATGGCCGTGGCCTCGACGTCGAGCTTGATGGTCGAGATCTCGAGCACCGCGATGGTGCCGGAGTACGGCTCGCCCTCGACGTGCACGGGCACCTCGACGCTGACGCGCTCGCCGCGGCGCAGGATGACGAGGTCGAGGTGCTCGATGATCTGCGACACCGGGTCCTTCTGGACGTCCTTGACCAGCGTGAGCTGGCCCTTGCCCTCGATGTCGAGCTCGAGCAGGGCGTTCGCCTTGCGGAGCAGCAGGGAGACCTGGTGGCCCGGGAGGGTGACGTGGATGGGGTCGGTGCCGTGACCGTAGATGACCGCGGGGATCTTGCCGACGGCGCGGATCTTGCGCGCCGCGCCCTTGCCGAAGCTCTGGCGCAGTTCTGCTGCGACCTTGTTGGACTCGTCTGCCATGGTGTCTCCTCGCCGGACGGGGCCGGCTGTCGGGCGAGCCGCGAGGCCCGCAGTGTTGGTGTTGTTCGACTCGAACGCATGAAAGTGCGTGAGGAAAGACTGCGAAGCCTGCTCCACCGCGTCGATCACGGATGCCGGAGCATCCCTCGCCGAAGTTCAGTCACTCAGTCTAGCGGACGCGCGGGCCAACGGCTGCCGCGATGGTCTCCGCCAACTCCTCGGGGGTTGCGCCCACGTCGAACCGTGCGCCCGCCTCGTCCTGCTGGAGCGGCTCCAGGGTGGCCAGCTGCGAGTCGAGCAGGGAGACGGGCATGAAGTGCCCGGGCCGCGCGGCCATCCGCTCGGCGAGCAGTTCGCGCGAGCCGTCGAGCTCGGCGAAGACGGTGCCCGGCGCTTCGGCGCGGATGAGATCTCGGTACGCGCGCTTCAGTGCCGAGCAGGCGACGACCACCCCCTCAGGCGCGGTGCCGGCCAGGGTCTGGCCGACGATCGCAAGCCACGGCGCCCGGTCGGCGTCGTTGAGCGGGACGCCCGAGGCCATCTTGGCGACGTTCGCGGGTGGATGCAGCGCGTCGCCGTCGACGAACGGCACGCCGAGCTCGGCCGCCAGACGCTCCCCGACCGTGCTCTTGCCCGACCCGGACACGCCCATCACCACGACCTGCACACGGTCCACGCCGTCTCCACTCATCGAATCACCAGTCGTGCATCGACCCGTCGAGGAGCCGGTTCACGGGGAGGTAGGCCGCCTGGTAGGGGAACGCGTCCGCCACGGCCTCGTCGTACGATACGCCAAGCCCCGGCTCTTCGCCCGGGCTGAGCATCCCGTCGGCGAATGTGTAGGTGGGCCGGAACACGTCATCCGTCGCGGCGCTGTGGCGCATGTACTCCTGGATGCCGAAGTTCGGGATGGCGACGCCGAGGTGGATGGCCGCGGCCAGCCCCACGGGCGAGACGTCGGTGGGACCGTGCACACCGGACTTGATCTGGTAGACGGCGGCGTAGTCGAAGATGCGGCGCAGGCCCGTGATGCCGCCGGCGTGGGTGACGGGCGATCGGACGTAGTCGATCAGCTGCTCCTCGAACAGTTCCCGGTAGTCCCAGATCGTGTTGAACACCTCTCCGATCGCCAGCGGTGTGGTGGTGTGCTCGCGCACCCGGCGCAGGACGGCCGGGTTCTCGGCCGGGGTCACATCCTCCAGCCAGAACAGGTCGTAGGGCTCGAGCGACTTCCCGAGCTTCGCCGCCTGGATGGGCGTGAGCCGGTGGTGCGCGTCGTGCAGCAGCGGTAGCTCCGGGCCGAATTCGTTGCGCACCGCCTCGAACACGCCCGGGATGTGCCGAAGGTAGGCGCGGGTGTCCCACCGCTCCTCCACCGGCACCGCGCTGCGCCGCGCCGGTTCGTGGTCGTAGCGGGAGGTGACCCCGCCCGCGCCGGCCGTCGCGTTCGCCGACGACGCCACCCCGTACACGGAGCCCAGGCCGGGCACCCCGGTCTGGATGCGGATCGCGCGGAAGCCCTGCTCCAGGTGGTCCCGGATGGAGTCGAACAGTTCCGGGAGCTCACCGCCGGAGGCGTGCCCGTAGGTGAGGCAGCCCACCCGGCTGCGGCCGCCCAGCAACTGGTACAGCGGCAGCCCCGCGACCTTGGCCTTGATGTCCCAGAGCGCCGTGTCGACCGCCGCGATGGAGGCCATGGTCACCGGACCGCGCCGCCAGTAGGCACCGCGGTACAGGTACTGCCAGGTGTCCTCGATCTGGTGGGCGTCGCGGCCGAGGAGCAGCGGGACGATGTGCTCACTCAGGTAGGCGGCGACGGCCAGCTCGCGGCCGTTCAGCGTCGCATCCCCGAGCCCGACCACACCGTCCTCGGTCGTGATCCGCAGGGTGACGAAGTTGCGGCCGGGGCTCGAGACCAGGACGTCGACGGAGGTGATTCTCATACGGTGGCTCCTTGCAGGGATGCGATGCGCTCGGCGAGCGGATCGGTGAGGTCGGCGAGGTCGGGGGCGAGGGAGGAGAGGACGAGCGCGGCGCGCTCGGCGGGGCCGCGGGCGTCGCGCAGTCGCGCCGCGAGCTCCTCCGCGGCGGGGTCGCGGGCGTCCCCGGACACCAGGTGCAGCGTCCAGGCGGCGAGGACGCCGAGCTGCGCCTCGCCCGGCGGCCGTCCCGAGCCCAGCCGCGCGCGAAGCGGGTCGATGATGCGGGGTCCCAGTTTCTGGGAGCCGTCGGTCGCGACCTGGATGAGCCGATGCTCGATGCGGGCGTTGGAGAAGCGGTCGCGGAGTGCGGCGAGCGCCGCATCCACCTCCTCGTCGCTGAACGGCAGGTCCTCGCGCTGCTCCGCCCACAGCTGCTCCAGGTGCTCGCTCAGCCGGGGATCCGCGACGGCGTCGGCGATGGTCGTGCGGCCGCGGAGGAGCCCGCGGTAGGCGAGCAGCGAATGTCCCGCGTTGAGCAGCCACAGCTTCCGGCGTTCGAACGGTTCCACATCGTCGACGAAGCGCGCGCCTCCCGCCTCCCAGGCCGGGCGGCCCGCCGGGAAGTCGCCGGCGAGCACCCACTCGGTGAACGGCTCGGCGATCACCGGCGCGGCATCGTCCCAGCCGGCCAGCCGCCGGACGACGGTGAGGTCGGACTCGGTGGTTGCGGGGGTGATCCGGTCGACCATGGTCGAGACGAACGATACCTCGGAGCGGATCCAGTCATCGAGTCCGGGGTCGGCGGTCTCGGGATCGGCGGCCCCTGCGGCGAGCACCGCCTCCCGGAGCACGCGGCCGTTGCCGGCGAGGTTGTCGCAGCTGACGACCGCCAGTCCCCCGGCCCCGGCGCGGAACCGGGCCGCCAGCCCGGAACGGACACGACCGGGCGCGGAGCCGCCGGGC
This sequence comes from Leifsonia sp. T36S-04, assembly GCF_042465655.1. Classification (GTDB taxonomy): domain Bacteria; phylum Actinomycetota; class Actinomycetes; order Actinomycetales; family Microbacteriaceae; genus Leifsonia. The sequence goes on along the minus strand of NZ_CP146286.1, from coordinate 889,584 downwards.
CGGTAGCCCGCCTCGGTGACGGTCAGGGTCAGCACGCCGACGTCCGGGTCGGCCAGCGTCTCGTGCCAGGCGCGGTCGTCCGCGCCGTCGTGCACCCGGCTGAGGGATTCGATCGCCGCGGCACTGTCGCCGGAGGCGCTGCGGGTCACCAGCGTGTACACCGCATCCTGCTCGGCCAGGATCCGGGCGGCGTCCGGCCTGCGCCCGGTGAAGGCCGCGATCCCGGCGTCGTCTCCCGCGTCGTTCGCGGCCTGGGTGTACCAGGCCTGGTGCGCACGGTGGAACGCCCCGAGTCCGAGATGGGCCACGCGCACCGGGTGGCGGGAGGAACGGGAGGGGCCCGTCATGCGGCGGCCACCGGCCGGGTGCGCGCCTCGACGGTGCGGAGGTACGCCAGGTCGTCCCGGGTCCGCTCCTCGAGCGGGAGTTCGGTCGAGAAGTCCTCGCAGGTCACCCAGCCGTCATATCCGAAGGCGTGGAGCGCGCGGAAGTAGGCGTCGACATCGCCGGTTCCCGTGCGCAGGGGCGCCCACTCGTGGTGCCAGCGGATCGTGCCGTCCGCTTCGGGGTCACCGGGCAGCCAGGCGACGTTCTTCACGTGCACGTGCGCGAGGTACGGGCCGAGCAGCTGGAGCGACGCCAGCGTCTCCTCCCGGCCCTCGATGACCAGGTTGCCGAGGTCGTGGATGACGCCCACGTGCTCCGGGTCGAGCCCGTCCAGCAGCCGGAAGGCGGCGGAGGCGGACGGCGTGATGGTCTCGTGGTGCAGCTCGACCAGCCCCTTCACCCCGTGGTGCGCGGCGCGCCCGGCCGCCCACTCCAGGTCGCGGCGGGCTCCGTCGAACAGCTCGCGGTACTCCCCCGTGTCCGTGCGCGGCATGGTGATCCGCACCTGGCGGGCGCCGAGGCGCGCGGTGGCGGCGAGCATCCGCTCGACGCCGTCGTGGTCGTCGCAGCGTGCGTAGCCGCCGAGTCCGGAGTACTCCAGACCGCTCTCGCGGGTGATGCGCGCGAGCTCGTCGAGGGATGCTTCGAGTCCGGTGAGCGGCCAGGTCGCGCGGTTGCCCGCCCAGAAGCCGGGCACGTCGGCCGCCTCCTGGTCGGTGATCCGCCACTCGATGCCGTCCCAGCCCTGGGCCGCGACGATCCGAGCGGCCTCGGCGGGCGTCCAGTCCGGCGTCGAAGCGGTGAAGATCGAGAACCTCATGCGTGCGCTCCTGTCGTGATCGGTCCGGTGGCGACGACGACGTCGTCCAGGTCGCCCGAGAGCACCTCGTCGAAGGCCACCGGCCGGCCCAGGGTCGCGGAGAGATAGACGGCTCGCACCGCGCACAGCGAGACGAAGGCGTCCTCGACCCGCACGCCCGGGAGCCGCCCCGAATCGATGGCGTCCACGATGTCCTCGTACTGACGCAGGTGGCCGACGATGAAGGCGTCCTCGCCGCGGTCGCCGCCACGCAGCTCGCCGGCGGGGACGACGTCGGCCGCGCGATCGCGCGCGTCCCCGTCGGCCGAGAAGAACTCCAGCTGATCGTCGTGGATGACGGCCGATCCGCCATCCCCGTGCACCTGCAGCCGCACCGCCAGACCGGGGAAGGCCGCGGTCGTCGCGTGCAGCACCGCGAGCGCGCCTGACGCGAAGCGGATGGTCGCGACCGCGATGTCCTCCACCTCCACCCGCTCGTGGGCGAGCAGCGCGGTGTGCGCGGAGATCTCCGTCGGACGGCCGAGGAACCACACCAGGAGGTCGACCGTGTGGACACCCTGGTTCATGACGGCGCCTCCGCCGTCGAGGTCCCACGTCCCGCGCCACTGGCCCGAGTCGTAGTACTCCTGACTGCGCCACCAGGCGACCGATGCGAGTCCGCTGGTGAGCCGGCCGAAGCGTCCCGTGCGGGCGGCGTCGGCGACGACGAGGGAGGACGGGTCGAAGCGGTGCTGGCTGATGACCGAGACGACCAGGCCGTCCCGCTCCGCCCGCCGTGCCAGCTCCAGGATCTGGCGGGCACGACCCATGTCGGTGTCGAGCGGCTTCTCGATCACGACGTGCCGGCCGGCCTGGATCGCCTCCTCCGCCACGGCGACGTGCAACCCGCTCGGCGTGCAGATGACCACGACGTCGACGGGTGCCGCGGCGAGCGCGTCGGTCACTGTCGCGAAGACCGCGGGACGTGCCCCGGACCCCTCGGAGGCGACCCGGTCGGCGAGGAGTTCGGCCGCCTCGGGCACCGCATCCACGAGGGCCGAGATGGTCAGCCGTGGATGGCGCAGGATGGCGCGGGCGTGGTTGAGGCCGATGATGCCGCAGCCGACGATGGCGACGGTCAGCGGGCCGGCGGCGCCGGCGGCGTCGGTGCGAGCGGTGGTGGGGTGGTCCGTCATGCGAGGGTGACTCCGATCCGATCGGTCAGGGTGCGGAACGCGCGGGCCGCCCGGCCGACGGCCTCCGGGCCCGAGAACCCGCCGAGCGCGTTCACGTCGGTGAGGTGGGGTTCGAGCGAGGCGAAGCCGCTGTAGCCGTCGTCGCGCAGCGCGGTGAGGGTCTGCAGCACCTGCCCGTCGCCCTCCCCCGCGGGCACGACTTCGCCCGTGGCGGACAGCGCATCCTTCACCTGCAGGTACTCCAGGTGCGGACGCAGCGCAGCGTACCCGTCGTCGAAGGGATGCGCGACGCCCACCTGGACGAAGTTGGCGCTGTCCCAGGCGAGGCGGAGCGCGGGCGACGCGACCGACTCCACGAGGTCGAGGCAGCGCTCCGGGATGTCGCCGTAGATGTCCTTCTCGTTCTCGTGCAGCAGGACAACGTCCTCCGCCTCCGCGCGATCGGCGAGTGCGCGCATCCGGATCAGCACGTCGTCGCGGATGGACTCGACCGGGACGCCGTCCCCGCGGAAGAAGGAGAACAGCCGGATGTAGCGCGTCCCGAGCCGGTGGGCCGCGGCGATCGCGCGTCCCAGCCGCTCCACCTCGTGCTCGACGGGGAGCGACACGTCGACCTTGCCGACGGGCGATGCGATGGCGGAGACGCCCATCCCGCGCTCACCGAAGACGCCGGCCAGGCGGTCCAGCTGCTCCGCATCCAGGTCGACGATGTTGACGCCCCAGGCGCTGCGCACCTCGATGCAGCTCGCTCCGAGCGCTTGCAGTACCGCGACCTGGATGGCCGGGTCGGCGTCGATCTCGTCGCCGAACCCCGACAGGGTCCATGTTGTCATTTCACTCCTCCAGAGGTCAGGCCGCCGACGAGGTACCGCTGGAACACCAGGTACAGCACCACGACCGGGACGGCGCAGATCAGCGACGCGGCCATCATCTGCCCGTAGAGCGGCACGGCGCCGCCCTCCTGCGTCGCCCCGAACACCTGCAGGGCGACGGCGGCCGTGCGGCTCTCGGGATTGGTCAACACCGAGGCGAACAGGACGTCGTTCCAGCCGAGCAGGAACGCGAAGATCCCCGAGACGACGATCCCGGGCCAGCTGAGCGGCATCACGATCCCGGTCAGGATGCGCCACGACGACGCCCCGTCGATCCGCGCCGCTTCCTCCAGCGCCTTCGGCAGTCCCCGGAGGTAGGTCACCATCACCCAGGTCGAGAACGGGAGGGCGAAGGTGAGGTAGGTGATGAACACCGCCCAGCGCGTCCCGATGATCTGCACTCCGAGCAGCGACGCCGTCGACGAGAACAGCACGAAGACGGGAAGCAGCATCAGCGTTCCTGGGATCGACTGCAGGCCGAGGAGGCCGCGCAGGAACGAGAGCCGGCCGCGGAACTCGAAGCGCACCAGCACGTACGCCGTCGCGACCGCGAGGAACGCGCAGACGATCGCGACCGCTCCGCAGATGACGACGCTGTTGGCGAGGCCCGTCCCCAGGTCGACGGTCGTCCACACCGAGAGGTAGTTCTCCAGGTGCAGCTCGGTCGGCAGGAAGGCACCGGACGCGACCGCCACATCCGAGTTGACGGAGGCGAAGAGCATGTAGAGGACCGGCCCGAGCACGATCACCAGCAGCACCGTGACGATGACCACGATGAGCCAGCGCGGCAGCAGCCGCTGCACGTCGGCGCTCGAGACGCGGGACCGGGACAGGTCCGAGGTCGTCATCGCTGCTCCTCCTCTCCGGTGTCGAGCTTGACCGCTCTCAGGTACACGAACAGCGGGATGGCGATCAGCACGAGAGAGCAGATCGCCATCGCCGCGCTCAACCCGAAGCGGAAGCTCTGGAAGCTGGTCACGTAGGTGAGAACCGGCAGCACGTCGACGTTCTCCGGCGCCGGGACGCCGAACAGCACGAACGGCAGGGTGAACGCGTTGATGTTGTGCAGGAAGGCGATCAGCAGCGCGAGCAGGATCGGCCCGCGCAGGTACGGCAGGATGACCGACCGCAGCTTGATCCCCCAGGTCGCGCCGTCGATGGCCGCGGCTTCGTGCACCTCGTGGTCGATCGCCTGGAGACCCGCGAGCACGAGCAGGTAGAAGAACGGCCACGACGTCCAGATCTGCACCAGAATGAGCGACCAGTAGCTGAGCGGGCCGTTCAGCCAGAGACCCGGGTGGGCGCCGACCGAGCCGAGCACCGAATCCACCACGCCACCGGGCTGCAGCATCGTGCGCCACAGCGTCCCGACGACGAACGCCGGCAGCACGTACGGGATGAGGAACAGCGACCGCACCAGCGCCCGCCCGCGGAACCGGTTCTGCGTGGCGAGCGCCGCCGCGACCCCGATGGGCAGGGTCACGACGGCCGCGATCGCCGCGAACGAGACGCTGATGCCGATGGAGCGCAGCAGCGGCGACGCCGTGAGCGCCTCCACATAGTTGCCGAGGCCGATGAATGGGGCCTGCAGCCAGCTCTGCAGCGTGTACTGGTCGAGGTCGAGCGTGGACATCACCACGGCGACGATCAGCGGCACGACGATGATGACGAGCATCAGGATGCCGCCGGGCAGCAGCATCCACAGGGGCCGGCTGCGGCGTTCCAGGCCGCGGCGGCGGCCACCCGCGGGAGTCCGTCCCGCGGGTGGGCCGGGGGTGCCGGGAGCTCCGGCGGCTGCGCGCTGGGGCGCGGTCAGCGTCTGGTGGGACATCGGCGCGACCGGCTACTTGGCCTTGCTCAGCGAAGCCTGGGCCGCCGCCTGCGCGGCCTGCAGCTTCGTCTCGAGGTCGGAGGAGGACACTCCGCCGCCGGAGAGCGACGGGATGGACTGCACCACGACGTTCACGAGGGCCAGCTGGGTGTCGCCCCAGGCGCCGGAGAACGGCGTGCCGTACGCCTTCGTCCCGGCGTCGAGGATGGGACCGAGCAGGTCGTTGCCGTCCTCGATCTGCTTCGCGGCGTCGGCGTTGGTCGGCAGGTCGCCGAAGGTCTTCGTGTACTTCACCTGGTTCGCGGTGCTGGTCAGCATCTTGACGAGGGCGAAGGCGAGGTCCTGGTTCTTGGAGTACTTGGCGACGACCATGTTGTCGCCGGAGATGATGGTCGCGGCGGCCTTCCCGTCGCTCGGCAGCTTGGTCTTCCCGGGCGGGATGGTCGGCATCACGGCGTAGGCGTACTTGCCGGCCACTGGTGACGCGTCGAGGCTCACCTGCGACGAGGACGACACCATCGGAAGGAACGCGGCCTTGCCGTTGGCGAAGGCGGCGACGGCCTGCGCGTTCTTCCAGCCGATCGCTGCCGGGTCGACCACCTTGTCCTCGCTCAGCCAGCCGAAGTAGGTCTGATACGCCTTCTTGACGGCCGGGTCGTCGATCGTGGCCTTCTTGTCCTTCAGGTCGAGGATGGTGTTGCCCTGCTGCATGGACATGGCCCAGATGAACTTCCACGGGTCGAAGCTGTCGGCGTAGGCGATCGCCATCCCGTGCACGTCGCCGCTGGTGAGCTTCTTCGCCTGGTCGGCGAGTCCGTCCCAGGTGGTCGCGGGCTTGTCGATGCCGGCCGCGGCCAGGAGATCCTTGTTGTAGGCCATCACGAACGGGCGGCTGAGGAACGGGATGCCGACCTCGTCCTTCTCGGTCGGTCCGGAGATGCCGAGGGTGGCCGGGGTGAACCGGTCGCGACCGCCGATCTTCGCCCAGTCCGCATCCGTGAGCTTCACGAAGGCGCCGGTCGAGTACGCGGTCGGGGTGAAGGTCGTCCCCAGGTCGTAGATGTCCGGTCCCTGCCCGCTGAGCACAGAGGTCTGGATCTTGGTGAGCTCGTCGTTCGCCGAGGCGAACGTCTCGAACTTCACGGTCGCGCCGGTCTCCTTCTGGAACTGGGCGGAGACGTCGGAGAACCACTTCTGCTGCTGGGTCGGATAGAGGGTGTTCGCGGCGATCATGACGTCGAGGGTCTTGCCCTTGCCGTCGACGGGGCCGGATGCGGCGGTGCTGGTGCCGGTCGAGCCGGAGCCCGAGCAGCCGGTGAGGGCGAGGCCGGCGGCGGCGAGCGCCGCCACCGCGCCGAGTGCGAAGCGTGATCTCATCGTGTCTCTCCTTCGAGGCAGGAATGCGAGTCGTGATCGAGGTCCCGGGCAGACCCCGAGGCTGGGGACGACTCTAGAAGCGATGCATTTTTTGCCGCAACCGTTTGCCATTCATTGCCATGAATTGCCAAATCGTGATCAGATGGGCGCGTGGACCCCTCACCGAACGACGGCCCCGGCCGGCCGGCGACCCTCGCCGATGTGGCCGCGCTCAGCGGCGTCGCGACCTCGACCGCCTCCCGCGCGCTCTCCAATCCGGGCCGGGTCAACGCCGCGACGCGCGAGCGCATCGAACGCGCCGCCCGCGAACTGAACTACGTCCCGAACTCGCAGGCGCGAGCACTGACCAGCGGACGCACCCGGGCCATCGCCGTGCTCGTGTCCGACGTGACGAACCCGTTCTACTTCGGCATCATCCGGGGGACGCAGCACCAGCTGAAAGCGGCCGGCTACACGCAGCTGCTCATCGACACGGAGGAGTCGGACGAGCTGGAGGACGGGATGCTGCACAAGCTGCGCCGCTCCTTCGACGGCGCCATCCTCGCCGCCTCCCGGCTGACCGACCGCCGTCTTGCGACCCTGGCCTCCGAGATGCCGATCGTGGCGATCAACCGGCAGACCCGCGGGGTTCCGAGTGTGTTCATCGACACTCCCAGCGCCATCGAACAAGCGGTCGGGCACCTCGTCTCGCTGGGGCACACGCGCCTCGCCTACGTGTCCGGGCCCGAGACGTCGTGGCCGAACGCCGGACGCTGGCGGGCGATGCGGCGTGCGGGCGAACGCTACGGCGTCGAAGTTCAGCGGCTCGGTCCGTTCGCGCCGCGCCAGTACGCCGGGGCGGCCGCGGCCGACGCGATCCTCCACGCCGGTGTGACGGCCGCGGTCGCCTTCAACGATCTCCTCGCGATCGGGATGCTGGCGCGGCTCCGCGAGCGAGGCGTCGACGTGCCCGGCGATCTCAGCATCGTCGGCTGCGACGACATCTTCGGCGCAGACTTCTGCAACCCCCCGCTGACCACGCTGACCGCACCCATCGAGCAGGCCGGCCGTACCGCAGTCGCCATGCTGCTCTCGCGGCTGGATCAGGGACTCGCGCCGATCGTGCGGCAGGCGACGACGCTGCCGACGCACCTCACCGTGCGGGATTCGACAGGGCCGGCGCCGGCGTCGACGGCCCCCGCACCCACGAAGGGAACCCCCTCCGCATGACCACGCTGGCACCGCATCCCGACCGCCTGTTCCCGGCCGACCCGGGCGTTCGCGCCCTGGCGCGGCAGCTGCACGCGGAGGTGGCGGCAGCGCCCATCCTGTCGCCGCACGGCCATGTCGACGCGCGGATGCTCGCCGACGACGAGCCGTTCCCGGATCCCGCGGCGCTGCTCATCACGCCCGACCACTACGTGACCCGGATGCTGCATGCGGTCGGCGTCCCGCTCGACGAGCTGGGACTGCCGCGCGACGGCCGCCCCTCGTCGGCGAGCGCCCGCTCCATCTGGCGCCGGCTCTGCGAGCACTGGGACGCCTTCCTGGGCACCCCGGTTCGGTTCTGGTTCGAGTCGGAGTTCAGCGAGGTGTTCGGCCTGACGGAGCAGCCGTCCGCCGCTAGCGCGGACGACCTCTTCGACCAGCTGACCGAGACGCTCGCCCGGCCGGAGTTCCGCCCGCGTGCGCTCTTCGAACGGTTCCGGATCGAGGTGCTCGCGACCACCGACGACCCGGCCGACGATCTGGCGGCCCACGCCCGGCTGGCCGCCGATCCGTCCTTCTCCGGACGCGTCGTCCCGACGTTCCGCGCCGACCGGTACATGCACGCCGACGAGGACGGCTGGGCCGGTCGGCTGGCGCGCTTGGGAGCGGTCGCGGACGTCGACACCGCGACCTACGCCGGGATGCTGGAAGCGCTGCGCCGTCGTCGCCGCGCGTTCGCCGCCGCGGGAGGCACCGCGACGGACACCGGCGTGATCGACGCCGGGAGCGATCCCCTCGATCCCGCCGAGGCCGAGCGCATCCACCGGGCGGCCCTCGCCGGGACGATCACCGCGGCGGAGGCGGTCGCCTACCGCCGCAACATGCTCTACCGGCTCGCCGAGCTGTCCGCCGAGGACGGGCTCGTCATGCAGCTGCACCCGGGGGTCATCCGCAACCACCACCGACCGACCTTCGAGACCTTTGGGCCGGATACCGGACACGACCTCCCGGCGGTCGGCGCGTTCACGGTTCCGCTGACGCCCATCCTGAACAGCTTCGGCACGGACCCGACCTTCCGGCTCGTGCTGTTCACGGTCGACGAGACCACGTTCTCCCGCGAGATCGCGCCGCTCGCCGGCTTCTATCCGTCGGTGTACGCAGGCGCGCCCTGGTGGTTCATCGACACGCCGGACGCCATCCTCCGCTACCGCCGGGCCATCACGGACAGCGCGGGCTTCAGCAAGACGAGCGGATTCATCGACGACACGAGGGCGTTCTGCTCGATCCCCGCCCGCCACGACATGTCCCGCCGAGTGGATGCGTCGTTCCTGGCGAACCTGGTCGCCACCCACCAGCTGGCGGAGGAGGACGCCTTCCGGCTCGCGCACCGGCTGGTGGACGACATCCCGCGCTCGACCTTCCGGCTGGGACGACCATGACGACCCGAGGCCATCGCCCGGCCGCGCTACGCTGGAGTGCACTGCTCGATTCTTGCCACCAGCGGGAGAGCTGACCCCCGACTACATCCCGTCGTGGCGGACGGCCCTGTCCGCTGCGGCATCACGAAGGAGCACGACGTGTCACAGGAAGCAACCGCCAACATCGGAGTCGTCGGTCTGGCGGTGATGGGCTCCAACCTCGCCCGCAACCTCGCCTCCCGCGAGGGCAACACGGTCGCGGTGTTCAACCGCACCTACGCCCGCACAGAAGAGCTGGTGAAGGCGCACCCGGAGGCCGGCTTCGTGTCGGCCGAGCAGATCGACGACTTCGTCGCCTCGCTGTCGAAGCCCCGCACCGCCATCGTCATGGTGCAGGCCGGCCGCGGGACGGATGCGGTCATCGACCAGCTCGTCGAGCGCTTCGAGCCGGGCGACATCATCGTCGACGGCGGCAACGCGAACTTCCACGACACCATCGACCGCGAGAAGCGCATCGCGCCCACGGGCATCCACTTCGTCGGCGCGGGCATCTCCGGCGGCGAGGAGGGCGCGCTCAACGGCCCGTCGATCATGCCGGGTGGATCGGTCGAGTCGTACGAGACGCTGGGCCCGATCCTGGAGTCCATCGCCGCGGTCGCGGAGGGCGAGCCGTGCGTCACCCACGTCGGCACCGACGGCGCTGGCCACTTCGTCAAGATGATCCACAACGGCATCGAGTACGCCGACATGCAGCTCATCGCCGAGGCCTACGACCTCCTGCGCACCGTCGGCGGGCTCTCGCCGGCCGAGATCGCCGACGTGTTCGCGGAGTGGAACAACGGCTACCTCGAGTCCTACCTGATCGAGATCACCGCCGAGGTGCTGCGCCAGGTGGATGCGGAGACCGGCAAGCCGTTCATCGACATCGTCCTCGACCAGGCGGGTTCGAAGGGCACCGGCGTCTGGACGGTGCAGAATGCACTCGACCTGGGCGTGCCGGTCGGTGGCATCGCGGAGGCCGTGTTCGCCCGCGCGGTGTCGTCGAAGCCGGACCAGCGTGCGGCGGTGCAGGCGACCATCCAGTCGCGTCCCGACGTGCAGAAGGCGTCGGATGTCGCCGCGTTCGCCGACGACGTGTCGAAGGCGCTGTACGCCTCGAAGGTCGTCGCGTACGCGCAGGGTTTCGACGCGATCATCGCGGGCGCCGAGAAGTACGGGTGGGACATCCACAAAGACCGCATCGCCAAGATCTGGCGCGGGGGCTGCATCATCCGGGCCCAGTTCCTGAACCGCATCGCCGACGCGTACGACGAGAACCCGGACATCGCGACGCTGCTCGAGGCGCCGTACTTCGCCGACGCCGTGCGCGAGGGCGAGGCCGCCTGGCGCCGGATCGTCTCGACCGCCGCGCTCTCCGGTGTCCCGGTGCCCGGTTTCGGCTCGGCGCTGTCGTACTACGACTCGCTCGCCTCGAAGCGCCTCCCCGCCGCTCTCGTCCAGGGCCAGCGCGACTTCTTCGGAGCCCACACGTACAAGCGCGTCGACAAGCCGGGCACCTTCCACACCCTCTGGTCCGGCGACCGCACCGAGATCACCACCGAGTCCTCCTCCCACTAACCCCCTCCGCTAGCCGCCGAGCACAGGGAAAGTGCGGCGAATCAGCTGGATTCGCCGCACTTTTCCTGTACTCGCGGGCTGCGGAGCGGCAGACTCGAAGCGTGACGTACGAGGACCATCCGGAGCTCGCGGGGTACGAGCCGCGCGACGAACGGCCGCTCCGCGGGCGCGGGATGACCGTCGCGAGCCGGGTCTTCGTCGTGGTTGCGCTGGGTGCGCTGCTGCTCCCGGGCATCCTGCTGACGATCAGCATCCAGACCCAGACCGCCGGCTACACGTGCGCGGTGTACGCGCGGCAGTACCAGCCCGAGTCGGTCGACTCGTCGGCTCGCTTCGAGCTGTTCGGGCCGGTCGGCCCCGGGTGGCAGTGCTACGCGCTCAATACGGAGGGCGACGCGGCCTGGGTCGCGCCGCTCGGCCTCATCCCCTCGGCTCCGCACCAGCTTCCGTAGCCGTCGGTCAGGAGGCGGAAGCGAGCGACGCGCCGTCGGGACGCGAAACGCGGAGGAGCGCCTACGCGGCGCCGTCGAACATCGAGGTGACGGAACCGTCGGTGAACACCTCGCGGATCGCGCTCGCCAGCAGCGGCGCGATTGGCAGGACGGTGAGGCCCTCCCAGCGCTTGTGCTCCGGCAGCGGGAGGGTGTCCGTCACCACGACCGAGTCGATGGCGTCGCTCTGCAGCAGCTCCACGGCGGGGTCGCTGAACACGGCGTGCGTCGCCGCGACGACGACGCCCGTCGCTCCGGCCTCCTTAAGCGCCTCGGCCGCCTTGACGATCGTGCGGCCGGTGTCGATCAGGTCGTCGACGAGCAGGCACACGCGGCCGTTGACGTCGCCGACGATCTCGTGCACCGAGACCTGGTTCGGGACGAGGGGGTCACGACGCTTGTGGATGATCGCCAGCGGCGCACCGAGCTTGTCGCTCCAGATGTCGGCGACCCGGACGCGGCCCATGTCGGGCGAGACCACGGTCAGAGTGGACGGGTCGAGCTCGCGCTTCATGTGCTCCAGGAGCACCGGCATCGCGAACAGGTGGTCCACGGGGCCGTCGAAGAAGCCCTGGATCTGCGCGGCGTGCAGGTCGACCGACATGATGCGGTCGGCGCCGGCCGCCTTGAACAGGTCGGCGACGAGGCGGGCCGAGATCGGCTCGCGGCCGCGGCCCTTCTTGTCCTGACGCGCGTACGGGTAGAAGGGGGCCACGACCGTGATGCGCTTGGCGGACGCACGCTTCAGGGCATCCACCATGATGAGCTGCTCCATGAGCCACTCGTTGATCGGCGACGTGTGCGACTGGATGACGAACGCATCCGAGCCGCGCACACTCTCATCGAAGCGTGCATAGATCTCACCGTTGGCGAAGGTGCGGGCGTCGGTGGGGATGAGCTCGCTGCCGAGGCTCTCGGCGATCTCCTGAGCGAGCTGAGGATGCGCGCGACCGGAGATGAGGACGAGCCGCTTCTGGCCGGTCGTGGTGATCCCTGACACTTACTCTCCACTCTCCGGGGCTGCGCTGCCCGGGGCTGCGCTGTCTTCGGCTGCACGGACTCCGGCGGCGTCGCTCTCGCGGGCAGCCGTGTCGGCGTCTGTGCCCGGCCGCTTCTGCGCGACCCAGCCTTCGATGTTGCGTTGCGGGGCGACGGTGATCGCAAGGGCTCCGGCGGGAACGTCCTTGCGGACGACCGTGCCTGCCCCGGTGTACGCTCCGTCTCCCATCCTAACCGGCGCGACGAGCACGGTGTTCGTGCTGATCCGGACGTGCGAGCCGATGATCGTGCGGTGCTTGTTCACGCCGTCGTAGTTGGCCGTGATCACACCGGCGCCCAGGTTGCCCTTCTCCCCCACCTCGGCGTCGCCGACGTAGTTGAAGTGGGCCAGCTTGGTCCCGGCGCCGATGACCGCGTTCTTCGTCTCGGTGAAGGTGCCGATCTTGCCCTTCTCGCCCAGGACGGTGCCCGGCCGGAGGTAGGCGAAGGGACCGACGATCGCGCCGGCGCCGATGACGGCGAGCGTCGCGTCGGTGCGGGTCACGGTCGCGCCCTCCCCCACCTCGGTGTCCAGGAGGGTGGTGTCCGGTCCGATCGTCGCCCCGGTCTCGACCAGGGTCGCGCCGCGGAGCTGGGTGCCCGGGAGGATTGTGACGTCCGGAGCGAGCTTGGCCTTGACGTCGATCCACGTCGTCGCCGGGTCCTGCACCGTCACGCCGGCCAGCTGCCAGGTCCGGACGATGAGGGCGTTGAGCTTCGCCGCCGCGTCGCTGAGCTGGGCGCGATCGTTGATGCCCTCGACCAGCCAGGATTCGGCGACGGGGAGCGCATCCACGTCGAAGCCGGCATCGCGCAGCAGGCCGATCACGTCGGTGAGGTACTTCTCGCCCTGGGCGTTGTCGGTGGAGACCAGCGCCAGCTTGTCGCGCAGCGCGGCCAGCCCGAAGAGGTAGATGCCGGCGTTGATCTCGCCGATCTCGCGCTCGGCGGGGGTCGCATCCTTGTGCTCGACGATGCGGTCGAGGTGCCCCTCCGGGGTGCGCACGATGCGGCCGTAACCGGTGGCGTCCGCCGGGAAGCTGGACAGGATGGTCGCAGCCGCCTCGCCCGCCCGGTGCCTCTCGATGAGCTCGCGGAGGGTGCCCGCGTCGAGCAGCGGAACGTCGCCGTTGACCACGAGGACGTCGCCCGTGAAGTCGTCCGGGAGCGCCGCCACGGCCTGCTCGACCGCGCGCCCGGTGCCCGGCACCTCGTCCTGGTCGACGATCACGGCCTCGGGCATGTCGGCTCCGATGACCTCGGCGAGACGGTCGCGCTCGTGCCGCACGACGGCGATCACATGCGCCGCCCCCAGCTCGTGCGCGGTGGCCAGCACGTGCGAGACGATCGGGATGCCCCCGAGCGGGTGGAGCAGCTTCGGGGTGGCGGACTTCATCCGCGTGCCCTGCCCCGCCGCGAGAACGACGATGGCGAGATTCTGGTCGGTCATGTCCCTCCAGGGGCTCGGGATTACGGTGACGCTCCGCCTCCAGGACTCGAACCTGGACCTAACAGCTCCAAAGGCTGTCGTGCTGCCATTACACCAAGGCGGAACGCGCGATTCGCGCAGGTGACAGTCTGCCAGACGCGACCACTGCGAACCCCCAATAGCATGGGGGCATGGCCGACGCACGCGACGAGGTGGACCGCATCGTGGACGCCTGGCTGCGCGAGCGTCCGGACCTCGACTTCGCGCCACTCCAGGTGCTCTCGCGGGTCGACCGTCTCTCCCGCCACCTCGACCGAGCGCGTCGGGGCGCCTTCGGGCGTTCCGATCTCGACTCCTGGGAGTTCGACGTGCTGGCCGCATTGCGCCGGGCGGGCACGCCGTACCAGCTGAGCCCGAAGTCGCTGCTCCAGCAGACGCTCGTCTCCTCCGGCACCATGACGAACCGCATCGACCGGCTCGTGGCCCGTGGGCTGGTCGAGCGCCGCACCGACCCCAACGACGGCCGCGGCATCCTGGTGCAGATGACCGCACAGGGCCTCACCCGGGTGGATGCGGCCATCACGCGGCTCGTGGATGCGGAAGCCGAGCTGCTCGACGGGCTTTCGGCCGCGGACGCGGAGCGGTTGGCGGGGCTGCTGCGCAAGCTGAGCCTCGGGTTCGACGCCGAGGGGTGAGCGGCTCCCAGCAGACTGTTATGCCGCTCTCATAAAATCGGCCCCGATGAGACTCTCCCGACTGAAGCGACTCCCGTCCCGGATCAAGCGCGCCGCGCGCTTCGAGGTCCACGCGCACTGGCGGCGTCAGCCGATCGTGAAGGGGGCGGTGTTCTACGAGTCGTTCTCGGGCAACGGGATGCTCGACAACCCGGAGGCGATCTTCCGGGAGCTGCTCGCAGCGCCCGACCTCGGGCACCTCACCCACATCTGGGCGCTCTCCGACCTCGGCCTGTACCGCAACGCGGTCGAGGAGTTCGCCGGCGATCCCCGGGTGAGCTTCGTCCGGTACGGCTCGGCCGCGTACTACCGCGCTCTCGCCACCAGTCAGTACCTGGTGAACAACGCGACGTTCCCGCCGGACTTCGCCAAGCGTCCCGGCCAGGTGTACCTGAACACCTGGCACGGCACTCCGCTGAAGCGCATGGGCTACGACATCGAGGACGGCGCGCTCGCGACCGCGAACATCCTGCGCAACTTCGTGCAGGCGGACTACCTGCTGTCGGCGAACCCCTTCATGTCGGAGCAGATGTATGAGACCGGGTACAAGCTGTCCGGCGTGTACCGCGGCACGCTCGTCGAGGAGGGCTACCCGCGCATCGACCGGCAGTTCCTCGACGACCGCGGGCGCGAGACGGTGCGCCGACGGCTGATCGACGCGGACATGCCGCTCGGCGACCGCAAGGTGATCCTCTACGCGCCGACCTGGAAGGGCGAGACCTTCGGGCGGCCCGAGGACGACTTGGATGCGCTGCTCGCGCACATCGCGCAGATCGAGGAGCGCATCGACACCAGCCGCTACGCCGTGCTCCTGAAGACGCACCAGAGCGTCCACGCCATGGCGGCGCACCGGCCCGAGCTGAAGCGTCTGCTCGTGCCCAACGAGATCCCGACCAACCTGGTCCTCGGCGCGACCGACATCCTGATCTCGGACTACTCGAGCATCTTCTTCGACTTCCTGCAGACCGGGCGCCCGATCGTCTTCTTCACTCCCGACCTCGCCGACTACGCCGGGACGCGGGGGCTGTACTTCGAACCGGAGGAGTGGCCGGGCCCGGTGCTGATGTCGGCGCGCGAGGTCGGCGACGAACTGCACGCGATCGCGGAGACCGGCGACGCCCTGCCCGAGGAGTCGCGCGAGCGGTATCTGGGCATGCAGCGGCGCTTCACGCCGTACGAGGACGGCGGGGCCTCCCGGCGCATCATCGACATCGTGTTCCGGGGGGTGCGCGACGGCTACCGCCTGCGCACCGACCTGGCCGAGGACGGCCGTCAGAAGATCCTCCTGTACCTCGGCGGGATGCGGCCCAACGGCATCACGACCTCGGCGCTGAACCTGCTGAACAACATCGACCACGACCGCTACGACGTCTCGGCGTTCTTCGCCCAGAGCCGTTCGCGCGTGGTCGTCGGGAAGCAGCGGCAGATCCATCCCGACGTCCGGCAGTTCCCCCGGGTCGGCGGCATGAACGGCGCGAAGCTGCTCCACCTCGCTCGGCACCTCGAGTTCCGGCGGGGACGGATCGCCCAGCACGCCGACGTCCCCGCGCAGAACCGGCTGTGGGACGACGAGTGGTACCGCTGTTTCGGCGACAGCCGCTTCGACTACGTCATCGACTTCTCCGGCTACGGCCCGTTCTGGGCGACCCTGCTGCTCCACTCTCCCGACGCGCAGCGCGCGATCTGGCTGCACAACGACCTCGCGTCGGACGCGCACCGCCAGGTGAACGGCGAGAAGCGGATGCTGCACAGCCTCACGCAGATCTTCACCCTGTACGGGCAGTACGACCACCTCGTGTCCGTCTCCCCCACCCTCTCGGAGATCAACCGCGCGTCGCTCGCCGAGTACGCGGCCCCGGAGAAGTTCGTGTCGGCGCTCAACACGGTCGACGCCGAGCACATCCTCGAGAACGCAGCGGCCGACCTGCACGAGCTGACATTCGACGAGGAGCTCGGCACCATCCCCGACTGGGCGGAACTGCTGCTCGCCGACGACCACGTGACCACGTTCGTGAACGTCGGCCGGCTATCGCCGGAGAAGAACCAGGCCCGCCTCATCCGCGCCTTCGCCGCCGTGCACGCCGAGAACCCGCGCACGCGTCTGGTGATCGTGGGGTCGGGTCCCCTCGCCGGCGAACTGGAGGCGCTCGTCGCGGAGCTCGGAATGCAGGGCTCGGTGTTCCTCACCGGCATGCAGCGCAACCCGCACGCGATCATGGCCAAGGCGGACTGCTTCGTGCTGTCCAGCGACTACGAGGGCCAGCCGATGGTGCTCCTGGAGGCGCTGGTGCTGCAGCTGCCGATCGTCACGGTCGAGTTCGCCTCCGCCAAGAACGCTCTGCCGCCCGGAAGCGGCATGGTCGTCCCCCAGAGCGTGGACGGCGTCGCCGACGGAATGCGCGCATTCCTCCGCGGCGATGTGCCCGACAGTCACTTCGACTACGCCGCCTACAACCGCAAGGCCGTCTCCGAGTTCTACCGCGCCATCGGCGCCACCGCCTCCACCCCCACCCCCACCCCAGCCCCCGCCGACTCCTGACCCCCTCCCCCCTCCCCACCAACGCTCCCTCAGTTAATCCGCTCTTGAACGGCGTGTCGGCTGATTAAGTGAGGAAGCGTTGGTGGGGGGTGGAGGGGCGAGACGGGTTAGGCGCGGGTGAGGAGGGCGGGGAGGTCCAGGGCGGCGGGGAGTTCCCCGTAGAGGGCGCCGCGCTCGGGGCCGAGGCGCGCGGCAACGAAGGCGTCGGCGACGGGAGGCTGCGCGTCGCGGATCAGGAGCGAGGCCTGGAGGGCCGCCGCCAGCGCCGCGACCAGGGGGCGGACCGACGCTTCGGCCGCGGCGGTCTCGTCGGGGTCCGCGCCGGCGGAGGCGACGCACGACGCGATACGCGCACGCAGCCGATCGTGGTGGGAGTCGAACGTCCGGTAGATCCCCCGCGCCCCGGCCAGCTCGGCGTCGAAGGCCGCCCACGCGTCCGGCTCGCGCCGCAGCGCACGCAGCACATCCAGCGCGATGACAGTGCCCGACCCCTCCCAGATCGCCATCACCGGCTGCTCGCGATAGCGCCGGGCCAGCGGGAACGCCTCGGTGTACCCATTGCCGCCGAGGCATTCCAGCGCTTCGTACGCGTGGCCGGGTCCCCGCTTGCACACCCAGTACTTGGTGACCGCCGTGGCGAGACGACGGAACGCCACGTCCGTGTCCGGCGCATCCACGTCGTGCGCCCGCGCCAGCCGCAACGCGAGCGTGGTCGCCGCCTCCGACTCCAGTGCCAGGTCTGCCAGAACCGCGGCCATCGCCGGCTGGTCGACCAGCCGCGAGCCGAACGCCGAGCGGTGCCGCACGTGCCAGGCGGCCTCGGCCACGGCCTGCCGCATCCCCGCCGCACTCCCGTAGACGCAGTCCAGCCGGGTGCGGTTCACCATCTCCAGGATGGTCCGCACGCCCCGGCCCTCCTCCCCCAGGAGGTAGCCGACCGTGTCGTCGAATTCGACCTCGCTGGACGCGTTCGACCGGTTGCCGAGCTTGTCCTTGAGCCGTTGGATGAGGAACACGTTGCGTTCGCCGTCCTCCAGCACACGCGGCACGAGGAAGCAGGAGAGCCCGCCCGCGGTCTGCGCCAGGACGAGGAAGGCGTCCGACATCGGCGCCGAGCAGAACCACTTGTGGCCCGTGATGAGCCAGCGGCCGTCCCCGTCGGCGAGCGCGCGGGTCGTGTTGGCGCGGACATCCGAGCCGCCCTGCTTCTCGGTCATGGCCATCCCGAACAGCGCGGAGGTCTTGCCCGCGGTGAGGCGCCCGTCGTACTCCCGGCTGAGCAGGCGCGGCATCCACTCGTCGGCGAGGGATGCGGACGCGGCGAGCACAGGGACGGCGGCGTGCGTCATGGAGACCGGACAAGCGTGGCCGGGCTCCACCTGCGCGAACAGCATGAAGGCGGCGGCACGGGCGACGTTGGCGCCGGGACGCGGCTCCGCCCAGGCGGACGTGTGGGCGCCGGCGGCGACCGCGGAGGCGATGATGCGGTGGTACCCGTCGTCGTACTCGACCTCGTCGATGCGGTTCCCCCAGCGGTCGAACGCGCGCAGCTGGGGCTCGTGGACGTTGGCGAGCTCGGCATCCCGCTGGAACCCGGAGGAGCCGACGAGCCGGCCGACGTCGCCGAGCGTTGCGGACGCCCATCCTGCGTCGTACCGCTCGACGCCCTCCCGCAGCGGCGCATTCGCGGCGAACTCGTCGATGTCGACGCGGGGCGGAGGCTGGTTCACGACGGCGTGAGTGACCATGGCGGGAGTCTACTGCCGCCCGTCCCGGGGCCGACCAGTCAGCGAGGCAGCGGGTTGAGGATGCCGTCTCGGAAGTCGGCGTCCGCGTGCAGCAGTGCGTCCACTCGTCTGCCCCAGTCGGGCAGCCGATTCATCGCTGCCAAGTACCGTTTGGCAACGACGATGGCGGTGTACGTGCTTGCCGGCTCGTGTCTGGGTTCCCGCTTCTTCTCTTTGGGAAGGGTCGAGAACATCACGTCGAAGGGCCGTTGGCACAGCTGCCCGTGATGCGCGCAGACATTCCGCAGCACGGCGAAGCTGTGGATGGTCGACCCGAATCCCGTCCGCTGAACACCCAGCGCGTCGGCGGTCCGGTTGGCCGGCGCAGGTGTCGCCAGGTACCAGAGCGTTTTCGCCAAGGCGCCGAAGGTGACGACCTCGATGGCCACCCAGATCGGGACAGCGGACAAGTCCTCGCCATCTCGATAGCGGCTCACGGTTCGGAGCTTCGGTCGTGACAGCTCCCGACGGATCTTCCCGATGTGTGCCGGGAGGTCGGGCGTGATGTCGAGGTAGGACGATTCCTCGAGGTAGAAGGCGCGCGAACCAAGCTCCTTGCCTGCTTCGTACGCGAATCGGGATCGCACACCGAGTTCGATCTCCCCCAGTGCCTCGCTCAACAGCAGGCGCAATCGTTCGTCGAGTTCCACGAGCTGCAGGATGCGGTCGAGCGTGGTGCCCGGGAGGAACCGGTTGTCACCGCGGGACGGCGCGACCTGGAACTCCCGGGCATAGCCACTCACGTGGTAGTAGTTGAGGCGGTGGAGGGACGAAGCTGCCGCGGCGCGATTGCCCACGTCCAGACCGCGTGCCGCGAGGAGGGCGACCTGATCGTCGAGGCAGAGAAACGGCTTGTCCACAGCGGCATGTTATGAGAAATTGCGGACAAGAAAAGGCCCCCCGCATTTGAGGAAGCCGAAGCTCGAGCCTTGGGGGGGCGCTGATAGCGAAACACTACCAGATGGGGCTGACGCCGCGGCCGGATGCCGCCCGTCCCGGTAGGCTGGAGACCCTCATGGCTCACCTTCTCGGCGCGGAAGCGCTCCACCTGGAGTACCCGACGCGCACCGTCTTCGACTCCGTCACGCTCGGGCTCACGGAGGGCGACCGGATCGGCGTGGTCGGCCGCAACGGCGATGGGAAGTCGACCCTGCTGCAGCTCCTCGGCGGCACCCTGGAGCCGGACTCGGGCCGGGTCACGCGCCGGCGGGGCGTGACCGTCGGGATGCTCGACCAGCGCGACATCCTGCCACCCCAGCTCACCGTCGGGCACGCCATCGTGGGCGACCGCGAGGAGCACCTGTGGGCCGGCGATCCGCGCGTCCGCGACGTGCTGGCCGGGCTGGTCGCCGACATCCGCTGGGACGCGACCATCGGCGAACTGTCCGGAGGCCAGCGCCGCCGCGTCGCACTTGCGGCCCTGCTCGTGCACGACCACGACATCCTGTTCCTCGACGAGCCCACCAACCACCTCGACCTCGAGGGCGTGGCGTGGCTCGCGCAGCACCTGAAGGGCCGCTGGTCGGCGAGCTCCGGCGCCCTGGTGGTGGTGACCCACGACCGGTGGTTCCTCGACGAGGTGTCGACGGCGACGTGGGAGGTGCACGACGGCATCGTCGAGCCGTTCGAGGGCGGGTATGCCGCCTACGTGCTGCAGCGGGTGGAGCGGGACCGCATGTCCGCCGTCGCCGAGACGAAGCGGCAGAACCTCATGCGCAAGGAGCTGGCCTGGCTCCGGCGCGGCGCACCCGCGCGCACCTCGAAGCCGAAGTTCCGGATGGACGCCGCCGCCGAGCTCATCGCCGACGAGCCGCCGCTTCGCGACACGGTCGCCCTGACGAGCCTGGCGACCGCACGGCTCGGCAAGGATGTCGTCGACCTCCTCGATGTGTCCGTCTCGTACCCGCCGAAGACCGTGCTGCGCGACGTGGAGTGGCGCATCGCCCCGGGCGAGCGCACCGGCATCCTGGGCGTCAACGGCGCCGGCAAGTCGACCCTGCTCGGGCTGGTGGCGGGCACCGTCACGCCCGACTCTGGCCGCGTGAAGCGGGGCAAGACGGTCAAGATCGCCACCCTCACCCAGCAGCTCGACGAGCTCGCCGGCATCCAGAACGAGCGGGTCAGCGCCGTGGTCGCGGAGAAGCGCACGACATACCTCGCCGGCGGCAAGGAGGTCAGTCCCGGCCAGATGCTGGAGCGCCTCGGGTTCACGAACGCGCAGCTCTCCACCCCGGTCAAGGACCTCTCGGGCGGCCAGAAGCGCCGGCTGCAGCTGCTCCTCATCCTGCTCGACGAGCCGAACGTGCTCATCCTCGACGAGCCCACCAACGACCTCGACACGGACATGCTCGCCGCGATGGAGGACCTGCTCGACTCCTGGCCCGGGACGCTGCTCGTCGTGTCGCACGACCGGTACCTGCTGGAGCGGGTCACGGACCAGCAGTACGCGGTGCTGGATGGCCGGCTGCGCCACCTTCCTGGCGGCGTGGACGAGTACCTCCAGCTGCGCCGGGAGCAGAGCGCGGTTCCGGCCGCCGCCTCGACGGCTCCGGCGACCGCATCCTCCACTCCCGCCCTGTCCGGAGCCGCGCTGCGGACCGCGGAGAAGGAGCTGACTGCGCTCGACCGCCGGCTCGCCAAGGTGACCGACCAGGTCGCGGCGAAGCACGACGAGCTCGCCCGCTTCGACCAGAGCGACTACGTCGGGCTCGGCCGGCTCACGGAGGAGCTCCGGAGTCTGGAGGGCGAGATCGCCGACCTCGAGACCCGCTGGCTCGAACTCTCGGAGCAGCTCGAGGGCTGAGAGGTCCGCCGAGACCCTCCGCTAGGCCCGCACCACCGGGGCCCGCACCCCCGGACTGGGGAACGAAAGCATGCCGCCGCTGTGCGATGATCCGAGGACGGTCGTGTACCCGACCCGACACGGCCGATGGGGACAGGAGCGGCACGTGAACGACGAGAAGCGGGCTGCGGACGAGCGGCCCCTGTTCGGACGGGATCGAGCGCGGGAGACGATGCTCCTGGTCGCCCACCGGGCGCGCGAACGCGGCGGCGCCATCCTCGTGACCGGCGAGGCCGGCCTCGGCAAGACCGCTCTGCTGGGCGACCTGGCCGACCGGCTGGACGGCTGGACGCTGATCCGGGTCCACGCCGACTCCTTCGAATCGGACCTCGCCCACGCCACCGTGGAGACCCTGGTGCGGGGAGTGAACACCCTCCGTGCGCGACGGGGAAGCGCCTCCGACCCCATCCGGCTGCCGGACGCGGGCGACGACCCGCTCACGGTCGGACGCCTGCTGCTCGACGCCATCGACGCGATACCCGGGCCGGTGTGCCTGGTCGTGGACGACGCGCAGTGGGTGGACGAACCGTCGGCGCGGGCGCTGCGCTTCGTGGTCCGGCGCCTCACCGACCACGGGTTCCTCTTCGTCGCGGCGACCCGTCCGGTCGAGAACCCCGTCGCCGCCCTGTTCGACGACCTCGCATCGGCGACGGCGAACCATGCGCGGATCGATCTCACCCCGCTGACCGTCGGGGACACCCAGGACCTGGCGCGGCACATCCTCGGACACCCGGTCTCCCGCCGCACCGCGACCCGGCTCACCGACGCGACACAGGGCTCGCCGCTGCTGCTCGGCGTGCTGCTCGGCCAGTTGCGCGAGACGTTCGCGCAAGCCCTGCATCCCGCCGGCTGGGACATCCCGGCCACGGCCATCACACCTCTCGGCACCGCGATCTCGGCCTCGCTCGAGGGGGCCGACGCGTCCGTCCGAGCGGCAGCCGAGCTGGTGGCGGTGCTGCGCGACCCCCTGCCGCTTCCCGTCGTGGGGACCATCGCCACCCGGCTCGGTGCGGACGTCCACGTGCACGGCGCTGTCGCCCGCGGGCTCGTGCTCGCCGAGACCCGCGACGGCGTGGTTCGGGTGGAGCCCGCCCACGCGATCCTCGCGGATGCGCTCGCTGCCGAGGTGCCGCTCGACGCCCGTGTCGCCATCCACCGGGTCGCCGCCGAGGTCCTGTCAGGGCACCGAGCGCTGCGCCACCGCGTGGAGGCCGCTCACGAGGCCGACCCGACCCTCGTCGACGAGCTGCTCGCGGCCGCCCGTACCGTCTCGGACCTGGGCCAGGCCGAGCAGGCGCTGAGCTACGCGCGCTCGGCCGTCGACCTGGCCGCCGGAGCGGAGGCCGAGCGCGCGCTGCTGGAGCTCGGACTCATCGCCATGAGATTCCGGATGCACGAGCGCATCCTCGACCTGCGACCCGCCTTCGAGGCCCTGCCGCCCTCCCCCACCCGGGACGCTGTGCTCCTGGAGCTCCGGACGCTGTCCCGCGACCTCCCCGGCGCGCTCGCTCTCGCCCTGGCTTTCGAGACACGGCCCGCGACGACGGCCGACGAGCGGGCGATCCGCTCGCATGCCGCGGAGGCGCTGGCCAAGGTGCTGATGGCGACCGGCGACTTCCCCGCCGTGCTCGACCACCTGGATGCCGCGCGACGGCACATCGCCGAAAGTCCCGACCCGTCCGAGGTCGCCGATCCGGCGCTCCGCTGGCTCGCCGCTCCCCAGGACGACCTGACCCGCCTGCTCGGCTGGGCGATCAACTCGGCCGCGCACTCCCGCCGCCAGGACCTGTTCGAGCCGCTCATCGCGGAACTCGACGCCCTGGTCGTCGGTCACGAGTCACCGGCCGCGGTGGATGCGCTGGTCAGCCGGTCCCGCGTGTTCATCCTGAGCGGCGACATCGGGCGCGCCCAGGCCGACCTCTCCCGTGCCAACGAGCTGGCGCGCCGCTTCCCGACCAGCTGGACGGCGGGCTTCGCACGGACGATGTACGCGCACATCCTGTTCCTCACCGGTGACTGGGAGGAGTCGGTCACGCTCGCCGACACGGCCGTCGCGCTCGCGCTCGACGAGACCGACCTGTCCTGCTGGCCGATCGCGCTCTGGGTCTCGGCCCTGGTGCGGGCCGGGCGGGGCGAGTCCGACGCGGTCGATGAGCGCCTGCGTGCCGCAGCCCAGGCGGATCCACGGATCACGGGTTCGTACGACGGCGACCTTCCCTACCTGGCACGCGCGGAGCTGGCGCGCGCGCTCGGCCGCCCCGAGGACCAGCTGGCCGCGACCGAGCAGGCGGAAGCCGCCGCCTCGCGCGGCTCGACCCTCGGCTGGCTGACCTACCGGGTGGATGCGCTGGCCGCGCTGGGACGCGGCGAGGACGCGCGCGCGGCGTACAGTCTCTGCGCGGCGCCCGGACTGTGGCGTCCGTACTACGGCTCCCTCCGCTGGCTGGAGGGACGTGTGCTCGAGGGCGAGGGACGCGCCGCCGAGGCGGTCGCCGCCTACCAGGCAGCGCTCGAGGACCCGGGCGCTGACCGGTTCCCGTTCCCCCAGGCCGTGGCCACCTTCGACGCCGGCCGCACGAGCATCGCGGCGGGCGACGCGGCCCGTGGGCGGGAGCAACTGGAGGCGGCGGCCGCGACCTTCCGCCGGCTCGGAGCGTCCGGCTACCTGGCGCGCTGCGTGCGCCTGCTCGAGGCGACCGCGATCCCGTCGGCCGCAGCCGATCCCCTGGCGACGCTCACCACCCGCGAGCGCCAGGTCGCGCACGCCCTCGCGGCGGGGATGACGAACAAGGAGATCGCGGAGCGCCTCTACGTGTCCGTGACCACCGTCAACTTCCACGTGCGCAACATCCTGTCGAAGCTCGGGCTCCGGTCGCGCCGGGACCTGCGAACCCTCTCGCGGAGGAGACCCGTCAAGTCTTGACGGTTTCCGCCACCCCCGTTGGAGGGCCGCGCATCCCCTCGGTACTGTGAAGGGACCTGGGATGCCCGGCCCGGTCCGCGGATACGTTTCCGCACTCGACGAATCGTCTCAACCCGACGCGTGCCGTCAGCCGGGCATCCTCTGGTCCCGCTTCGCCGCTTTGCGCCGGCGGGAGCGGTCACTCGCCGACGATGCGCGCGCCGTGCACCGGCCCGGTCGCCCGGACCGCGCGCACCCGCGACGCGCTCAGGGCGATCTGCAGGTCGAGGGCCGAGTCGAGGTCGGCCGCGAGGAAGGCGACCGTCGGCCCGGAGCCGGAGACGATTCCGGCGAGGGCGCCATTCATCTCGCCGAGTTCGATGACATCGGCGATCTCGGGGACGAGGTGGATGGCCGGCGCCTGCAGGTCGTTGCTGAGCGCTTCCGCGAGCATCGCGGAGTCCCCGGCACGGAGGGCCTGCAGCACGGCGGAGTCGACGCTGGGCGTCGCCTGCGCCGGAGCGATGTCGCCCGCGTGGCGTTCGCGATGCCGGTCCAGCTCCTCGTAAACGCGTGGAGTGCTCAGCTCGCCCTCGGGCAGCGCCAGCACCCAATGGAACTGGCCGGTCGCGAGCGCCGGGCTCAGCCGGTCACCGCGTCCCGTCCCGATCGCGGTGCCTCCGACCAGCGCGAACGGGACGTCCGCGCCGAGGCGGGCCGCCAGCGCGAGCAGTTCCTCCCGCCCGATGTCCGTCCCCCACAACGCGTCGCAGGCGACGAGGGTGGCCGCGGCGTCGGCGGACCCGCCGCCCATCCCGCCGGCGACGGGCACGTGCTTGTCGATCTCCAAGCGCACGCCACCGGTGTAACCGGTGCGCTTCGCGAGCAGACGGGCGGCCTTGATGGCCAGGTTCGCATCGTCGAGCGGGAGGTTGCTCGTGTCGATACTGCCGCCGAAGGTCAGCGAGAAGTCGTCGGCCGGATAGGCGCGCACGTCCTCGTAGAGCGAGAGGGCCTGGTAGGCGGTCGCGACGTCGTGGTAGCCGTCCTCCATGACGGCACCGACCCGCATGAAGACGTTGACCTTGCCGGGAGCGCGAACGTGCACGCTGTCAACGTCCCACCCGTCCACCATGTTTCCAACCTACACACCCCACGGGCTCCCCGCTGCCGCACGGGCGGCCGCCGCCGGCCTACGCGACGGGAACGGACGCCAGCCGCACGAAGTCGGCGAGGGCCAGCTGTTCACCGCGCAGGCTGGGCGAGAGACCGGCCGCCTCGAGCGCGGTCGCGGCCGAGGACGGGTCGCCGAACACCGGCGCGAGGGCCTGCCGGAGGGTCTTCCTGCGCTGCTGGAAGGCCGCATCCACGAGGGCGAAGGTGCGCAACCGCAGGGTCTCGTCGCCCGGCTGCTCCGCATGACGCTCGAAGCCGACGAGGATCGAGTCGACGTTGGGCACGGGCCAGAAAACCTGCCGGCTCACCGACCCCGCGGTCCGCCACGCGCCGTACCAGGCGGCCTTCACGCTCGGAGCGCCGTAGACCTTGGAGCCGGGCTTCGCCGCGATCCGGTTGCCCACCTCGGCCTGCACCATGACGACTCCCGACTGCAGGGTCGGGAAGCGCTCCAGGAAGTGCAGCAGCACCGGGACCGAGATGTTGTACGGGAGGTTGGCGACCAGGCGCACCGGGTCCGCCGGAAGCTCGGTGACGGCGAGCGCATCCCGGTGCACGACGGTCAGGCGCGTTGCGGCCTCCGCCGCGAGCTGGCCGACGGTCGTCGGCAGCTGCTCAGCGAGCCGGCCGTCGATCTCGACGGCGACCACGTCCGCACCGGCTTCGAGCAGACCGAGGGTGAGCGAGCCGAGTCCCGGGCCGATCTCGACGACGCGATCTCCCGCCTGCACCTCGGCGATCCGCACGATGCGGCGGACGGTGTTGCCGTCGATGACGAAGTTCTGCCCGAGCTTCTTGGTCGGCGTCACGTCGAGCAGCTCGGCCAGATCGCGGATCTCGGCGGGCCCGAGGAGGCGCACCTCGCTCACGCGATGATCCCGATCGGCCGGGTGGGCGGCGAGCCGACCGGTTCGCTGTCCCACCGGCCGTAGACCAGCTCGGTGTTGGAGTTGATCTGCGCGGCGAGCGTTGACGCGTCCGTGCCGATCACCTCGGCCATCGCCCGGAGGGTGTGCGGGATGAGGTACGGCGCGTTCGGGCGGCCGCGGAACGGCATCGGCGTCAGGAACGGCGCGTCGGTCTCCACCATGATCAGGTGGCGGGGCGCGGCGGCGAGGGCCTCGCGCAGGTTCGGCGCGTTCTTGAAGGTGATGTTCCCGGCGAACGACATGTACCAGCCGTTGTCGGCGCAGATGCGGGCGAGCTCGACGTCGCCGGAGAAGCAGTGGAAGACCGTGCGCTCCGGGGCGCCGACCCGCTTCAGCGTCGCCACGACGGCGGCATGGGCATCGCGGTCGTGGATCTGCAGAGCGATCCCGTTCTGCTTGGCGATCTCGATGTGCGCCTCGAACGACCGGAACTGCGCGTCGCGCCGCGGGCCCTCCTCCGTGCGGAAGAAGTCGAGGCCGGTCTCGCCGACGGCGCGCACGCGCGGGCGGCCCGCGAGTTCGGCGATCACGGCGAGGGCGTCATCCAGCTCGCCGCGCTCGGCGTAGTCCGGGGCATCGTTCGGGTGCAGCGCCACCGCGGCGAGCATCCGCGGCTCGACGGCCGCGGTCTCGGCGGACCAGCGCGACGTCTCCACGTCGTTGCCCACCTGGACGACGCCGCGCACGCCGACGCTCGAGGCGCGGTCGAGGTGCTCGCGGTAGTCGAGCGGCTCCTCGCCGTCGGCGATCTCGAGGTGCGTGTGGTTGTCGTACACGGGCACCACGAGAGCTTCGGGGAGCGGCGGGTACGCCAGATCGCGGCCGTCGGTGACGTGGCGCTGCCGGATGAACGACGGGTCCGTCATACGGCGGCGACCGCCTCCGCATCGATCCGCGGGAACAGGGCGGCGAGACCGTTGACCTCGGTGCCCGCGGGAAGCTGTCCCCAGTTCCCCGCGGCGCGCAGCGGCTGCGCGGCGAGCGCACCCAGCTCGCCCTCGACCCCGAGTGCCTCCCACAGCTTGCCCGTGGCCACCGGGATGACCGGCGACAGCAGAACGGCGAGGGCGCGGAGCCCTTCTGCTGCGGTGTACAGCACCGTGCCGAGGCGCTCGCGCTGGCTGTCGTCCTTCGCCAGGGTCCACGGCTCCTGCTCGGTGATGTAGCCGTTCAGCTCGTCGACGATCCGCCAGATCGCCGTGAGCGCGTCGTGGATGGCGAGGCGCGAGATGGCCGCGTCGGCGTCGGCCGCAGCCGTGCGCACGACCTCCTGCACGGCCCGGTCGACCTCCTGGTAGTCCGCCGCGGGCGGCACGATCCCCTCGTAGTAGCGCGTCACCATCGCGATGACGCGCGAAGCGAGGTTGCCGAAGCCGTTCGCGAGCTCCGCCTGGTAGCGGGCCGTCAGATCCTCCCAGCTGAACGAGCCGTCCTGCCCGAAGTTGATCGCGCGCATGAAGTAGTACCGGAACGCGTCGGACCCGAACGTGTCGGTGATCTGCGTGGGCGCGATCCCGGTCAGCTTCGACTTGGACATCTTCTCGCCGCCGACGAGCAGCCAGCCGTGGCCGAAGACGCGCGTGGGAACGTCGAGTCCCGCAGCCATCAGCATCGCGGGCCAGATGACGGCGTGGAAGCGCAGGATGTCTTTGCCGACCAGGTGGTTCGCGGGCCAGCGGCGGGCGAACTCCTCGTCGTCCTGCCCGTAGCCGACCGCGGTGATGTAGTTGAGCAGGGCGTCGAACCACACGTAGACGACGTGTGACTCATCCCACGGCACCTTGATGCCCCAGTCGAAG
Organism: Leifsonia sp. T36S-04; assembly: GCF_042465655.1. Taxonomy (GTDB): domain Bacteria; phylum Actinomycetota; class Actinomycetes; order Actinomycetales; family Microbacteriaceae; genus Leifsonia. The sequence continues at coordinate 861,233 of NZ_CP146286.1, read as the reverse complement.
CTCGAGCGCGAGATGGACAGGTCGGAGAGACCCTGGCGCACGAAGCTGACGACCTCGTTGCGCGCCGACTCGGGCTGGACGAAGTCGGGCCGCTCCTCGTAGAGGGCGAGCAGGCGGTCGGCGAACTGGCTCATGCGGAAGAAGTAGTTCTTCTCCTGCAGCAGCTCCAGCGGCTTCGAGTGGATGGCGCAGACCTTCTGGCCCTCGTACTCGCCCGTCCCGTCGACGATCTCGCTCTGCGGCTTGAACTCCTCGCACCCCACGCAGTAGAGGGCCTCGTACTCGCCGGCGTAGATGTAGCCGTCGTCGTAGAGCTTCTGCAGGAACTTCTGGACGTTGACCTCGTGCCGCTCGTCCGTCGTCCGGATGAAGTCGTCGTTCGAGATGTCGATGGTCTCGAGCAGCGGCAGCCACTCCTCCGTCACGAGCTTGTCCGCCCACTGCTTCGGCGTCGTGCCGTTGGCGGTGGCGGTGCGGAGGATCTTCTGGCCGTGCTCGTCGGTGCCGGTCAGCAGCCAGGTGTCGTCGCCGGCCTGGCGGTGCCAACGGGCGAGGACGTCGGCCGCGACCTCCGTGTACGCATGCCCGATATGCGGGACATCATTCACGTAGAAGATCGGCGTGGTGATGTAGAAGGAAGAGCCATCGGACATGGTGACTATCCTACGGGCGCGGGCGCGCGCGATCCCGCGTGTTACTCCGCCTGTGGAGAACGCCGGGCGAGCGCCGCCGATCGGTCTCCGCCCACCGGTTCAATCCGGGATAGAATGGCTCCGATTCAACACGATCGGAGCCGATATCATGAAGATCGCCCCAGCAGACGACCTCCCGCGCGTCCCGATCAGCGCGTTCAAATCGAACCCCGTCCGCTATCTCGAGACCGGCGCGCTCGTGACCAACCACGGGAAGGTTCGTGCGGCTTTCGTGCCCGTCGACGACACCGATGACGGACTGGAGGGCGTCAAAGCCCAACTCGGACTTCTCGCCCGAATGACCGATCCCGACGATGTCGCCGCGGAGCTGGCCGACCTCTCCGCGAGCCGGTCCTCCGAGGTCGTCGGGGACGCGCGGTGACGCCCCGGGCGATGCTCGACACGAGCGTGATCGTGGCCGGCCTCACTCCCGAGATCATCACAGGAATCGAGGACTACGCCTCCTCGACCATCTGCCGAGCGGAACTCGTACGCGGACGGGAGGCCTTCGAGGAGGACCCTGCGAAGCAGAGGCTGGTCCCCATCCGGCGCGAGCTCATCCGACTGCTCGATTCGATCCCGGGATTCTGGATGGATTTCGACGCCCGGGCAGCGGACGGCTACGGCCGCCTGACGGCTCAGCCGAAATCCGCCATGCGACTGAAGGATGCGCTGATCGCCGGCCACGCGTTCGCGCACGGACTCCCCCTCGTCACCAGAGACTCCGCGTTCAGCAGATTTCCGGCGGTCCAGCTGGAAATTCTTCCGACGCCCGCTCGCTGACGTCCGCTCAGGAACGCCGGGCGAGCGCCGCCTGGTACAGGTCGCGCTTGCTCAGGCCGGTGGCGTCCGCGACCTCGGCCGCCGCATCCTTCAGCCGGGTTCCGGCCGCGACCAGGGCGACCACCTGCTCCAGCGCCGTCTCGGGGTCGGCCTCGCGCGCCGGTGCTCCGGCGATGACGATGACGATCTCGCCCCGGACCCCATCCGCGGCCCACGCGGCCAGCTCGGCCGCGGTGCCGCGCTTGACCTCCTCGTACAGCTTTGTCAGCTCACGGCAGACGACCACGCGGCGGTCGTCGCCCAGCGCCGTCGCGATGTCGGCGAGGGAGGCGGCCAGCCGGTTCGGCGACTCGAAGAACACCATGGTGCGCGGCTCGGCGGCCACGGCGCGGAGGGTGGAGAGCCGCTCCCCCTGCTTGCGCGGCAGGAAGCCCTCGAAGGTGAACCGGTCGGTCGGCAGGCCGGACACGGCGAGCGCGGTCAGCACCGCCGAGGGACCGGGCAGCGCGGTCACCGCGACGCCTGCCGCCGCTGCGGCCTCCACGAGGTGGAACCCGGGGTCGCTGACCGTCGGCATCCCGGCATCGGAGAGCAGCACGACATCCACGTCGCGGGCGAGTTCGACGAGCTCGGGCGCGCGCTCCCGCTCGTTGTGGTCGTGCAGCGCGATCAGCCGCGGACGGTTGGTGACACCGAGCCCGGCGAGCAGGCGCTGAGCGACGCGCGTGTCCTCCGCCGCGACCACCGCGGCCTCGCCGAGCACCTCCACGAGCCGGCGGGAGGCGTCGCCCAGGTTGCCGATCGGGGTGGCCGCGAGGATGATCATGGTGTCCAGTCTGTCAGCCGAAAGGCGACTCGAAGGCTGCGCCCCTAGCATGGCCTGGTGACTTCAGCACCCCCGACCGCCGCCCCGGCCGCGCACGTCGCTCCGGAGCGCGTGGGCAGCCGCCTCGACGACTGGTGGGCGCGCGTACTCGGCACCCCGGCCCGGATGCGGCTCTGGTACTGGGGCGCGCCGATCGGCGTGACCCTGCTCGCGGCGATCCTGCGTCTCTGGAACCTGGGCCAGCCGCACTCGCTCGTGTTCGACGAGACCTTCTACGTCAAGGACGCCTGGTCGACCTGGAACCTCGGCTACGAGGGCAGCTGGCCCGACAAGGCAGACGCCCGCTTCGCCGCCGGAGAGACGCAGATCTTCTCGTCCGATCCGTCCTTCGTCGCGCATCCGCCCCTCGGCAAGTGGCTGATCGGCCTCGGCATGGCCGCCACCGGGCCGGGCAACTCGTTCGGCTGGCGGCTGTCGACCGCCGTGGCCGGGACGATCGCGGTGCTGCTCGTCTTCCTGATCGCCCGGACGCTGTTCCGCTCCACCATGCTGGCGACCATCGCGGGCTTCCTGTTCGCGATCGACGGGCACGCGATCGTCATGAGCCGGGTGGCGCTCCTCGACGGCTTCGTGATGTTCTTCGCCCTGCTGGCGTTCTGCTGCATCCTGCTCGACCGGAGGTGGTCGGCCGACCGGCTGGCGGCCCGGGTGGCCGCCGAGCGGGCCGCGGGCCGGGATCCGGCGTGGGGGCCGGTGCTGTGGTGGCGTCCGTGGCTGATCGCCGCGGGCATCCTGTGCGGGCTCTGCGCCGGCGTGAAGTGGACCGGGTTCTACTTCCTCGCGTTCTTCGCCGTCTACACGGTGGTGGTGGATGCGGTGGCGCGGCGCCGCGAGAAACTGCCCTTCTACATCAGCGGAGCGCTGCTCAAGCAGGCGCCCGCCACCTTCGTTCTCATGGTGCCGCTGGCGTTCGTCGCCTATGTCGCCACCTGGGCCGGGTGGATCTTCTCGCGCGACGGGTACTACCGGAACTGGGCGGAGGCGGTGCACGGCGAGTGGACGGGGGCGCTCGCCTGGGTGCCGCACTGGATCCAGAACCTGTGGCACTACCAGGCCGAGATGTACGGCTACAGCATCAACCTGCACACGCCGCATCCGTACCAGTCCAACCCGTTGACGTGGACGCTGATGCTGCGGCCGACGAGCATGTACTACGTCGGCAGCTCGCAGGGGCAGAACGGGTGCGCCACCACCTCGTGCTCGGCCGCGATCACCTCGCTCGGCAATCCGCTGATCTGGTGGGCGGGGACGGCGGCGATCCTGTTCCTGGTGTACTGGCTCGTCCGGACGCGGGACTGGCGCATCGGCCTCATCCTGACCGGGCTGGCCGCGGGATACCTGCCCTGGTGGCTCTACATGGGGCGCACGATCTTCACGTTCTACTCGATCGCGTTCGAGCCGTACCTCATCCTGGCGCTCACGGCGGTGATCGGGATGGTGCTGGGCAGGCGGTCGGATCCCGAGCCGCGGCGGCGGCGCGGCATCCTGTGGACGGGGGTGTTCCTGGCGGCGTGTGCCGTGGTGAGCGCGTTCTTCTGGCCGATCTGGACCGGGCAGCAGGTGCCGTTCTGGTTCTGGCAGATCCACATGTGGCTGCCGAGCTGGGTCTGAGCGGGCGGTGCCCTGACACTGGGAAGTGTCACTGGCCGGTGGTAGACCGAGGGGTATGAACGACGCCGAACAGCCCCTGGATCTGGTCCCCCTTCCCGGTAGTGAGCGCCCGCAGCGGCCCGGCTTCCGCGCACACGGCGGACTCGCCGCCGGCTCGCGCGTCGAGGCGACCGTCGTTCTCCGGCGACGCGCAGAACTGCCGGAGAGCGCCTTCACGTCGCCGCTCACCCGCGACGAGCTCGCCGAGCGCTACGGCGCATCGCCGGAGGACGTCGAGCTGGTCCGCCGCACGCTGCAGGACGCCGGCCTGACGGTCGACGAGGTGGATGCGGGCGCACGACGGATGCGGGTGTCCGGCCCCGTCGAGACCGTCGCCAGGGTGTTCGGAACCGACCTCGCGCAGTCGACGCCGGAGGACGCGGGCGACGACGCGCCGACGTACCGGCAGCGCACGGGCGGGCTGAGCATCCCGGCCGCGCTGTCCGGCATCGTGACCGCGGTCCTCGGGCTGGACGACCGGCCGCAGGCGCGCGCGCAGTTCCGCTACGTGCCGGCCGCCGCGGTCAACGTGAGCTACACGCCGCCGCAGCTCGGCGAGGTGTACGCCTTCCCCAAGGGCACGGACGGCAGCGGCCAGACCATCGCGATCATCGAGCTGGGCGGCGGGTACGTGCAGTCCGACCTCGACACGTACTTCGCGGGGCTCGGGATCCCGACGCCCTCCGTCACGGCGGTCGGGGTGGACGGCGGCTCGAACGCTCCGGAGGGCAACCCCAACGGCGCCGACGGGGAGGTCATGCTCGACATCGAGGTCGCGGGAGCGCTGGCACCGGCAGCCGCGATCGTCGTCTACTTCGCCCCGAACACGGACGCCGGATTCCTGGACGCGGTCAGCACCGCCGCCCACGCCGACCCGACGCCCGCGGCCATCAGCATCAGCTGGGGCCAGTCCGAAGATCAGTGGACGGCCCAGGCCCGGACGGCGTTCGACCAAGCGTTGCAGGATGCGGCCGCGCTCGGCGTGACCACGACGGCCGCCGCCGGTGACGACGGAAGCAGCGACCGGGTCGGCGACGGGAAGCCGCACGTCGACTTCCCGGCATCCTCGCCCCATGCGCTCGCCTGCGGCGGCACCCGGCTGGAGGCCGACACCGCGACCGGCGCCGTGAGGTCCGAGACGGTGTGGAACAACGGGACCGGCCGCGGCGCGACCGGCGGCGGGGTCAGCGCGGTGTTCCCGCTCCCCAGCTGGCAGAAGGGCGTCGGCGTGCCGGCGGGAGCCGACGACACCGACGCCGGAGGGTCCTCCAACGGCCCCGGCGGCCGTGGCGTGCCCGATGTGTCGGCCGTGGCCGACCCGCAGACCGGGTACCGTGTCCGCGTCGACGGGCAGGACACCGTGATCGGCGGCACCAGCGCGGTGGCACCGCTATGGGCAGCCCTCGTCGCGCGGCTCGCCCAGTCGACCGGCAAGCCGCTCGGGCTCGCCCAGCCGCTGCTCTACGACTCGGTGGCGGCCGGTCAGGTCGCGGCCGGGTTCCGCGACATCACAGCGGGCGACAACGGCGCCTACCGGGCGGCCGCCGGGTGGGACGCCTGCACCGGGCTCGGAGTGCCGAACGGGACGAAGCTGCTGTCCGCACTCTGAGTGGATGCTCGCCAGAATGGACGGGTGAGTTCTCCCGTCGGTGACGTCCGCCGTCCTGTGCCCTGGCTACCCGGCGTCGCCGTCTGCTTGCTCGCCGCTGCGGTCGCCTGGGCGGTGCATTGGCTGGCGCCGGCGGTCCCACTGCTGACCGCTGCCGTCGTGCTCGGCATCGTGGTCGGTCAGCTTCCGGTCGCCCGACCGGCGATCACCGGGGTCCTGGCACCGGGTCTCTCACTCAGCGCCAAACGTCTGATGCGCCTCGGCGTGGTGCTCCTCGGGCTCAAGCTGAGTCTGGGCGACATCGCGGGCCTCGGCTGGGTGACCATCGCGACCACCGTCGCGGTCGTTCTGATCAGCTTCGTCGGGACGTTCTGGATCGGCCGGCTGTTCCGGCTGCCCGGCCACCAGCCCCTCCTGATCGCGACCGGGTTCTCGATCTGCGGCGCCTCGGCGATCGGCGCGATGAGCGGAGTCGTGAAGCCGAAGGACGAGGAGGCGGCCACACCGGTCGCCCTGGTCACGCTGTGCGGGACGCTCGCCATCTTCGTCCTGCCGGTGCTATGGCACCCGCTGGGACTGGATGCGGCTAAGTTCGGGCACTGGGTGGGCGCCGGGGTCCACGATGTGGGGCAGGTGGTGGCGACCGCGCAGATCGCGGGAGCCGGTGCGCTCGCCGTCGCCGTGGTGGTCAAGCTGACCCGGGTGCTGATGCTGGCGCCGATGGTCGCGATCACCGCCGTGGTGGAGCGCCGGAGGCTCGTCGAGGGCGACCCTGCCGCCAAGCGGCCGCCGATCGTCCCGCTGTTCGTCGCCGGATTCCTCGTCGCCGCACTGGTGCGCACGTTCCTCCCGCTGCCGACGGTCGTGAGCGAGGGGGCGGACACCGTGCAGACGCTGCTGCTCGCGATGGCGCTGTTCGGTCTGGGAACCGCGGTCCGGCTGCGCACGCTGGTCGGCACCGGCTGGCGGGCGCTCGCGACGGGGCTCGTGTCCTGGCTTCTGATCGCTCTGCTGGCGCTCGCCGCGGTCTGGCTCAGCGCCGGCTGAGGGGCAGTTCCCACTCGGGGTGCGACTGACCCTGGGCGTCTCAGGCGCGGGCCACGATGTGGAAGACGTGCCAGCGCTTCGGGCCCTCGAACGACATCCCACGGCGGTCGTCCTCGACCAGCTGCAGCACCTCCATACCGGTCAGCATCCCCTCGACCTGCGCGCGGTCGTGGAAGCTCATCCCGGGCCGCCCGACCCACTCGTCGTGCGGCCCGAACAACTCCCCTGCGAACAACCCGCCCGGGCGGAGCGCCTCGCGGATGTCCGCCCACAGGTACGGGAAGTGGCTCTCGTCACAGAACGGCAGCGCGAAGCCCGCATAGACGAGGTCCGCAGGCGGCAGTTCACCCAGCTGCTCGAAGCGCGTGCGGCGAACCGTCACGCGCCCGGCCGCCTCGGGAGACAGCCCCGCCAGCACGCGTTCCTCGACGCCGGGGTCCGCATCCGTCGCCAGCACCGACCAGCCGTGCTCGGCCAGGTGCCGGGTCTCGACGCCGTCGCCGCAGCCGAGGTCGATCGCCTCGCCGGGTGCGCCGTCACCCGCGGCCGCCCAGGCGGCGAGCGCACTCTGGAAGGTCGGCCGGACGCCGCGTCCACCCTGCTCCTCGTAGAACTGCGACCAGTCGAACGCCATGTGGCCGAGCCTACACACGCGCTCGGGCGCACTGGCTAAGATCGGCGGGTGCAGACCGCGCCCCCGTCTCCCCGCGTCGCCGTGCTCGGCCCGGTGCTCGTGGAAGACCGCGGCGGAGCGCTGTCCGAGCCCGCGGGCGCGCTCGGCAAGAGCCTCATCGTGGCGCTCGTCCTCGCCCGAGGGGCGGCGACCGTGCCGTCTCTCGTCGAGGACCTGTGGGATGACACCCCGCCGCGACAGGAGCGCGCCGCCTTGCAGACACTGGTGTCCCGCGTACGCACCACGAGCGCCGACGGGCTCCTCGAGTCGACCCCGAGCGGCTACGCACTCGCGCTCTCTCCCGAGGAGACCGACTTCGGCTGGGCGCGCCGTGCGCTCGACCGGGCGGATGCCTCCCTCCGCGCCGGCGACGCCCGGGCAGCCGTCGCAGAGACGTCGGCCGCGCTCGGCCTGTGGCGGGGAGAACCCGGCGCCGAACTCGGGAGCTCGCCGCTCGCCGATGCCCTGCTGCAGCAGGCGGCCGCCCTGCACGACGACCTTCTCCTGGTCCGGGCGAAGGCTCGACGTGCGACCGGGGATCACGCGGGCGCCCTCGCCGACCTGCACCCCCTGATCGAACGGCGACCGCTCGACGAGACCCTGCGGCTGGAGCAGCTGCGGACGCTGGCCGATGCGGGGCGCCGCAGCGAGGCCCTCCTGGCGTTCGCCGAGCTCAAGGAGGCTCTCCTCGACCGCCTCGGGACGCGTCCCGGCCCCGACCTGGTGGCCCTCAACGCCGAGCTGCTCGCGTCGGACGACGAGGATCGCCCCGCGGCCTCCCGCCACGTCCGTATCGGCCTGCGGTCCGCGCCCAACGCGCTGATCGGTCGCGAATACGATCTGGAGGCCGTCGAGGACCTGGTCGCGACCTCCCGGCTGACCACCATCCTCGGCGCCGGCGGCCTCGGCAAGACGCGTCTCGCGCAGGAGGTCGGTGCCCGCGCGGTCCACACTCCGGCGGTGATCGTCGTCGAGCTTGCCAGCGTCCGCACGGGCGAGGATGTGGTGCTTGCGTTCGCGTCCACCCTCGGCATCCGCGAGGCGAGAGCCGCCCGTCCGACCGACCCTGGCGCGCAGCTCGACCTGCGATCGCGCATCCTGGGGCTGCTCGCGGAGCGCGAGACGCTGCTGATCGTCGACAACTGCGAGCACATCGTGGATGCGGCGGCCGCGTACGTGCAGGACATCCTCGACTCCACGACCACCGTGCGGGTGCTGGCGACCAGCCGCGCGCCGCTGCACATCGGAGCCGAGCGCGTGTATGCCCTGGATTCGCTCCGGAGCTCCGACGGCGACACGGGCACGCCCGGGCTCGGCGACTACGGCCCGGCCGTCGCCCTCTTCGTCGAGCGCGCGCGGGCCGCGCGGCCGGGTGTCGTGCTCCCCCTCGACGTCGTCGCGCGTCTCTGCGACCGCCTCGACGGCCTGCCCCTGGCCATCGAGCTGGCGGCCGCGCGCACCCGCTCCCTGTCGGTGGAGGAGATCGAGCGCAGACTGGGCAACCGCTTCGTCCTGCTGACCGGCGGCGAGCGCACGGCGCCCGAGCGGCACCGCACGCTGTTCGCGGTCATCGAGTGGAGCTGGAACCTGCTGGGCGCCTCCGAGCAGGCACTCCTGCGACGGCTGTCATGCTTCCCCGACGGCTTCAGCGCCGAGGCGGCGGAAGCCGTCGCCGGCCCGTCCGCCGGCGCGGTCCTCGACGACCTCGACGCGCTGGTCGAGCAGTCGCTGGTCGCCGTGGTGGAGGACCGCGGAACCGGTCTGCTGCGGTACCGGATGCTGGAGACCGTCCGCGAGTTCGCCGACCATGAGCTCGTGGCGGCCGGCGAGGTGGACGCCGTGGTGGCCGGTATGGATGCGTGGGCCACCGCCTTCTGCCGCGACGCGCTCGCGCGCATGCACGGCCGCGAGCAGGTGGCGACGTTCCAGCGGGTGACCGCGGAGCAGGACAACCTGGTCGCCGTGCTGCGGTCGGCGCTGGACGGCGGCCGCACGGACACCGTCGCGGTGGTCTTCGCCACCCTTGCCTACTACTGGTCGCTGCGCAGCGCCCACTCGGAGGTCTTCGGATTCGGCCCTGCGATCATGACCGCGCTCTCGGACTACGAGCCCTCGGGCGAGCTGCGGGACGCCGTCGCCGCCTGCTACACGATCATCGGGGGCACCTTCCTCTTCGTCGACCTGCGCACTGCGGCGCGGGCCATCTCGCGGTTGCGCCGGCTGCGTCGCAGCGGACCGTTCGGCATCCCGCGCCTGGATGCGATGTCGGCGCTCGTGCTGCACGCCGGCCGCGCCGACTCCGGAATCGCGCTGCTCGGCGAGTACGCCGCCTCCACCGACCCGGAGAACGCCGCCATCGGAAATCTGCTGCTCGCCCAACTGCACGAGAACGCGGGCGAGCTGGATGAAGCCCTCCGCTCCGGAACGCGCGCGTGGGAGAGCGCGCAGCTCGTCGGAGACGCCTGGTCGCTGGCCTCGGCCGCCCAGTCCATCGCACAGTCGCACAGCCAGCTCGCGCATCCGGCCGCCGCCCTGGAGTGGGGCCAGCGGGCGTACGAGCAGATGGCGCTGCTGCACGCGGACGGCGACCTGCGCCAGCTCGACTGGCTGATCGCCATCAATGCGATCTCGACGGGTGACACCGCGCGCGGCCGCCGGCTGCTGGAGCGCTACCTCGCCGCCGAGGTGGACCGCACCGGGTTCGACTACGCCGACTATTACGCCATCGGGCACGCCGGCATGGCCGAGATCGCGCGGGCCGAGGGCGATCACGCCGAAGCGGTCCGGCTGTACGCGCAGGCGCTCGCGGCGATCTCCGAGTCGACCGATCCTCGCGCCGGAGCGATGAGCCCGTGGATGATCATGCTGGGTGCGGCGGCCCTCGTGACCCGGCTGCGGGCGCATGCGGATGCGGTGGGCGGGGTTCCGGTCGACCGAGCCGCGGTGGAGTGGGACGAGACCGACGAGGCGGCCGCCGCCCTCCGCAGGCGCATCCTGGTCACGGCGCGCCTCAGTCCTCCGACGCTCGACCAGCCGGTGATGGGGTCGGGCTTCGTCGGCTACGCGATGTGGATGCTCGACCCGCGAACGGTCGAGCACCATGCGTCCTCCGACCGGTGGATCCGCACCGGCCTGACGCTGTTCGCGGTGGCCGAGCGGGCCAACTCGCGACAGGATGTGGCGAGTCTGCACAGGGACGTGCTCGCCGCGCGCATCCACGCCATCCACGGCCGCGAGGCTCTGGATGCTGTCGCCGCCGAGGTCGTCTCCCTGGCTCCCGCGGAGGCGGTATCCCGAGGGCTGGAACTGCTCTCCGACATGCGTCCCTGATTTTTAGCAACTTTGGTTGACACCATGATTTAAGCAACTATAGTTGCTTCCATGAACCCCACCACGCCGTTCCCGGACCCCGTCGGAGGCGTCGCCGACGGTCTCGCCGCCGTCGTCGCGCTCCGCGAACTCGCCGACCGAATGGAAGACGCCGAGGTCGAGCGCGCCCTGCGCGAAGGGTGGACCTGGACGCAGATCGCCGACGCCCTCGGCATCACCCGCCAAGCGGTGCACAAGAAGCACCTGCGCCGCGTCGCCGCCGCCGGCGTCGAACTGAGGAGACGCAATGTCTGAGACCACCTCCGGAGCGCAGAACGTTCCGGGCCAGCCGCTGTCGCGAGCCCTGCGACCCGTCATTATCCGCGCCGTCACCGAAGCGCAGCAGCGTGGATCGGGCGCGGTCGAGGCCGAGCACCTCCTGCTCGCCCTGTCTCGCGACGGCAGCCTGCCGGTCCGCACCGTGCTCGCCGATGCGGGCCTCGACCCGGACGGCCTCGACGCCGCGATGACGGCCGAACGCGCCGCCAGCCTCCGGGTCGCGGGAATCACGCAGCCTCCCGCTGAACGCCTGGCCGCGTCTCCCCGCCTGACCCGCCCGCGCTGGGGCGCGTCCGCCCGTGAAGCGCTCGTTCGCGCCCACCGGGTCGCCGCGGCCAACCGGCGGCAGCGGTCGGGGGAGCTCGATCTGCTCGCCGCCCTCCTGGGTCTCGAACTCGGCACGGTTCCCCGCGTGCTCACCCTGGCCGGTGTCGACCGGCAGGAGCTGCTCACCACCGCGCGACGCGCCGCCTGACCGCGCCGCCTGACCGCCGAGCGCATCCACTCGGCTCCTCACACGCCCTTACAGCCACCCCTCCGCCGTGTAAGCGGCACGTAAGGGCGGTGTAAGCGCGCGCCCACATCATCGGAGCATCACCGTTTCCACCAGGAAAGGACCATCATGACTCGCAGCTCGGAGTGGGCCGTCGAGGCCCACGGGCTCGTCAAGACCTTCGGCGCCAACCGCGCCGTCGACGGCGTCGACCTCACCGTCCGCGCCGGAGCCGTCTACGGCGTCCTCGGCCCCAACGGCGCCGGCAAGACCACCGTCATCTCCATGCTCGCCACCCTGCTGAAGCCGGACGCGGGCGACGCCTTCATCTTCGGCCACGACATCCGCAAGGAGCAGCAGGTCGTGCGCCAGCTCATCGGCGTGACCGCCCAGTTCGCCTCGGTCGACGAGACGCTGTCCGCCAACGAGAACCTCATGATCTTCTCCCGCCTGCTCGGCCTCTCCGGCCGCGAGGCGAAGGCGAAGACCGCGGAATTGCTCGAGGAGTTCGGGCTGACGGATGCCGCCAAGCGCCCGCTCAAGAAGTTCTCCGGCGGCATGCGACGGCGACTCGACCTGGCCGCCAGCCTCATCGCGCAGCCGCCGCTGATCTTCCTCGACGAGCCGACCACGGGCCTCGACCCGCGGACCCGGTCGCAGATGTGGGACACGATCCGCCGCCTCGTCTCGACCGGCTCCACCGTGCTTCTCACCACGCAGTACCTCGACGAGGCCGACCAGCTGGCCGACCGCATCGCGGTCATCGACCGCGGCCGGGTCGTCGCCGAGGGCACGGCCGACGAACTCAAGGCGTCGGTCGGCGAGTCCTCGCTGCAACTGCGCCTCACCGACCCGGCCGACATCGAGGACGCGCGGCGCGCCATCCAGACCGTGCTCGGAGTGGATGCGGTGGTGTCGCCCGAAGGCTCCCGCATCACCGCGCCCATGCGCGACGCGGACGCCGTCACCGACCTGTTCGTGACGTTCCGCGAGGCGGGCATCCACCTGCAGGAGATGTCCGTGCAGAAGCCCACACTCGACGAGGTGTTCCTGACCCTCACCGGTCACGGCGTCGAGGACGAAACGGCGGCCGAGAAGGCGGACGCGTCCGCCGACGACGACAACACGGCAGACACAGTAGAAGGAGTCCGGGCATGAGCGCCATCGCCACCATCACACCGCCGTCCGAGCGGCGGCTGAAGAACCACGTCAGCCTCCGCCAGACGGTCGCGAACACCCTGACGATGGCCCGCCGCGGCCTCCTCAAGGTGCGGCGCACCCCCGAGCAACTGTTCGACGTGACCCTGCAACCGGTCATCTTCACCGTCATGTTCGCCTGGCTGTTCGGCGGCGCGATCGCAGGCAGCGTGGAGGCCTACCTCCCGCAATTGATTCCCGGCATCCTGGTGCAGACCGTCATCACCGCATCCGTCGTGACGGGCGTCCAGCTCCGCGAGGACATGGACAAGGGCGTGTTCGACCGCTTCAAGTCGCTGCCGATCGCCCGCATCGCCCCGCTCTCCGGGGCACTGCTCGCGGACACCCTGCGCTACGCGATCGCCACGACGATCACGTTCATCGTCGGCTTCGCCATGGGCTACCGCCCGGGCGCCGGGTTCGGCTTCGCCGCACTGGGTGGCCTGCTGGTCGTCGCCTGCGCCTGGGCGATCAGCTGGATCTTCGCCTTCTTCGGCGTGATCGCCCGCACCGCGGGGTCGGTGCAGGGCATCTCCTTCCTCATCCTGTTCCCGCTGACGTTCTTCTCGAACGCGTTCGTCTCGCCGAGCACGCTCCCGGCCTGGCTGGAGTGGTTCGTCAACATCAACCCCGTGTCGCACCTCGTCACCGCCGTGCGCGACCTGGCGAACAACGGCACGTTCGGCGCCGACGGCTGGATCGCCCTCGCCGGTGCCGCCGTGATCGTCGCGGTCTTCGCGCCGCTCACCGTCCGGGCCTACATGCGCAAGGCCTGACCGGCGCACCCGGTCCCCCGAACGGCGGCCGCCACATCCTGCGGAGGGATGCGGCGGCCGCTTCGCGTTCCGCGCCGCTATCCGCTCACCCGAGTGGTGACTCGTTGCACGAAAGCGCGCCGAGTTGCGACATCATGTCGCAACGCGTCAGCGACCGACCGCGCCTGCGTCGGAGCTTCCGCGGCCTGCGTCGGAGATCCGGACGCCCTGCGCCGGCGATCTCCGACCGACCGCGGTGCGTCGGAGATGCGGCGCACGATCTCCTACGGGACGGCCGCCGCAGTCGCGAGCCCGGAGACAGCGCCACGCACGATCCGTGCGCGGATGCGCGCGACGACGCCCGAAAGCGGCGCCTGCGCCGACATAGACTGGTGGATGTGACAGCGTACGTCTCGGCCTTCGACCTGTTCTCGATCGGCATCGGCCCCTCGAGTTCGCACACTGTCGGACCACTCAGAGCCGCCGCCGCCTTCGCCGCTCGCCTCGAGGCCGAGGGGGTCATCGACCGCGTCGACCAGGTCACCTGCACTCTCTACGGTTCGCTCGGTTCCACGGGCATCGGGCACGGCACACCGGATGCGGTGATCGCCGGCCTTCGCGGCCTGCAGCCCGAGACCTGCCGTCCGGAGGACGTCCGGGGCCTCTGGTCCGGCCTCGAACCGGGCGCGACTCTCCTGCTGGCCGGCCGGCGCGCCATCCCCCTGAGCAAGGACGACATCGCGTTCGAGCCGCGCACCCGCCTCCCCGGCCACCCGAACGCCCTGACCCTGCGGGCGTGGGGGCGGGATGCCGCGGGCGAGCGCTCGCCGCTCCCTCTGCTGGAGGAGACCTACTACTCCATCGGCGGCGGCTTCATCCGGCGCGACGGCGAGGAGGCCGACCTGGCGGCGCGCCACGCGCATCCCCTCCCCTACGACAGCGCCGAGGAGCTCCTCGCGATCTGCGAGCGCGACGGCATCCCGATCTGCGAGGTCGCCCGCCGCAACGAAGTGGCACTGCACGGTGCCGACGCGACGCGCGAGCGGCTCGACCTGATCTGGGAGGCGATGGCCGAGTGCGTCGCGCGCGGACTGGCCGGTGACGGCACCCTCCCCGGCGGGCTCGGTGTCCGGCGCCGCGCGGCGGCGATGCGGGAGCACCTGGAGGCGGTGCAGGACGACCCGGGGCGCGCGACCGCGCTCGAATGGCTGCACGCGTTCGCGCTCGCCGTGAACGAGGAGAACGCATCCGGAGGCCGGGTCGTGACGGCGCCGACGAACGGCGCGGCCGGAATCATCCCGGCCGTCGCGCACTACTACCTGCGGTTCGTCCCCGGTGCGTCCGCCGAAGGTATCCGCCAGTACCTCCTGACGGCGACCGCGATCGGCTCCCTGTTCAAGGCCAATGCGTCGATCTCGGGAGCCGAGGGAGGCTGCCAGGCGGAGGTCGGGTCGGCCTGTGCCATGGCCGCTGGTGCCCTGTGCGCGGTGCTCGGCGGGACACCCCGGCAGGTGGAGAACGCCGCCGAGATCGCGATGGAGCACCACCTCGGACTCACCTGCGACCCGGTCGGCGGCCTCGTGCAGATCCCGTGCATCGAGCGCAACGCGATCGCGTCCTCCACCGCCGTCTCCGCCGCCCGGCTCGCACTGCACGGTGACGGCCGGCATCTGGTGTCGCTGGACACGGTGATCGAGACGATGCGTCAGACCGGGCTGGACATGTCCACCAAGTACAAGGAGACGAGCGAGGGCGGCCTCGCTGTCAACGTCATCGAGTGCTGAGCTGCCGGATCGCGCGACCGACCCCGCATTCTCCGAGCCGGTTCCGAGCGTCGGGCCATACGCTGCCATCATGACCGTGATGGACATCCCCTTCCAGACCATCGACGGCGAGCCGACCACCCTCTCCGCATACGCGGGCAAGGTCATCCTCGTCGTCAACGTCGCCTCCCGCTGCGGGCTCGCGCCCCAGTACGAGAAGCTCGAGAAACTGCAGGAGACGTACGGCGAGCGGGGCTTCACCGTCGTCGGGTTCCCGAGCAACCAGTTCCTGCAGGAGCTCGGCTCGACCGATGCGATCAAGGAGTACTGCTCGACCACCTGGGGCGTCACGTTCCCGATGATGGAGAAGGTGCGCCTGAACGGCCGGAACGCGCATCCGCTGTACCAGGAGCTGACCAAGGCTCCGGATGCGGAGGGCAAGGCGGGGCGGGTGAAGTGGAACTTCGAGAAGTTCGTGATCACTCCTGAGGGTGCCGTCCATCGCTTCCGTCCCCAGACGGAGCCGGACGACCCGGCGATCGTGGGGCTGATCGAGGAGTCGCTTCCCGCCGCCGTGTGAACGGGACGGTTCCGCGGGGCGCTCAGCCCAGCGGACTACGCCCGGCGGAACCAGCGGCCGCCGACGCGTTCGGTGAGCCGCCACCCGCCGATGTCGGCGAGCGTGCTGAGGTGCGCCACGGTGTGCTCGGCGACCCGGAACGCGGACCGCTCGGTGTCCTCCGTGAACCGCACGGTCAGCCGGGCCTCGCCCGCGACGACGTCGACGCTGCTGGCCTCGACGACGGCGAGTTCCCGGGCCGCGCCGGCCGCGGCCGGCTCGATCGAGCGGGGGTCGACTCCCGGGCGCAGACGGCCGACGGCGACGATCACGCGAAAGGAGGGCACCAGCTGAGCCTACGCGCGTCGCTTGCGCGGTTCCGTGCACCTAGGCGTACGCTGACCCGATCGGGATGCCACGATCGGGGGATCGGAAGGGGTGCGCTCGTGCACGAAACGAACACGGACGAGCTCGAGGTGACGACAGGCGATGACGCCTTCGGCGGCCTCGACGCGGCTGAGCTGGAAGAACTCGAGGCGCTGCTGCGCGAACGACGGCGCGGCGACGTGGCCGAGTCGCAGCGGATGGCGGAGTCGCTGGGGACGCTGCTGGCGTCACGGTCGGAGTCGACCGCGGACGACGAGCACGACCCGGAAGGGCCGACGCTGTCGTCGGAGTGGAGCCGGCTCCAGGCGCTCCGCTCGGATGCGGCGCACGACATCGTCGCCGTGGACGCAGCGCTGGGCAGGCTCGACCGCGGCACGTACGGTATCTGCGCGCGCTGCGGACGGCCCATCGGGGTCGACCGGCTTCGCGCGCGTCCGACGGCCGAGTTCTGCATCCGCTGCGCGGTCGCCGTCGAAAGCTAGCCCGGCGCCACGCCACGCCGCGCGGCGCCGCGACGATGGGTCGCAACACGCCGTTATGCGCGTCGCTCAACGGCGTGTTGCGACACATCGTTCTCGTCCGGACGATGCCGGGGGCTAGCGGGCCGGGCGTGAGGCGCGGTAGACGGCCTCGGTCCGGCTCGACGCGCCGACCTTGCGCAGAATGCTCGAGACGTGCACGCTCGCCGTCTTTGCACTGATGTAGAGCCGCTCGCCGATCTGCTTGTTGCTGAGTCCCTGCTCGATCAGTGCGAGGACCTGCTCCTCGCGCTCCGTCAGCGGCGCGCCCTGCGCCGACGCAGCGGGGGCGGCGTGCCCGGGCGGGTGGGCCGCGAGAGCGTCGGCGGCGGCCACGAGGAGCCGGATGCCGCGCTCCTCCGCGAGCGCCCGCGCGTCGGACACGAGCGTCTCGGCCCGGGATCGCTCCCCCGCGGCTAGAGCCACACGTGCGGCGCGCAGCAGTGCATAGGGACGCAGGTGGGCGGGCGCGACCGGATCGCCGGCCGCCGACGCCGCGTCTTCCCACGCGGCGAGGACACCGGCGTAACGCTCGCTGCGGTCGACAGCACCCGACATCGCCGCGCGGGCGGTCGCCAGCTCCGCGTCGATGAGGGGTGCCCACGCTCGGGCCGTCGGCCATTCGCGGAGACCGTCCAGCACGCCTGCCAGCCGCTCCACCTCCGATTCGACGACGATCACCCCGCTCGACGAGTCGGAATCTGGACCGTGGTCGGCATAGCCGCCGGCCGGTCCACTGCCGCGCATCGCGAATTCGGCGAGTGCCCGGGAGGCTCCGGCCAGCACGGGCAGATCCAGACCGGGCAGCGAGCGGAACGGCGGCGAGCCGATGCCGCGCGTCTCCGCCCAGGCGCGCTCGTAGTCGCCGAGGGCGATCGCCGTCTCGGCGGCGATCCGCGCGAGGAGCAGGCGGGTCTGCTGCTCCATCTCGGCAAGGGCACGGAGGGGGATCCGGAACCGGCGCAGCAGAGCATCCGCCCTTTCCGGTTCGCCGTGCCACACCCAGAGCCGGGCGCGTTGGAGTTGAGCGGAGAGCCCGGCGCGGTCGTCGAAGCCGAGCGCGATGCGCAGCAGCTCTTCCGCGCGGTCGTACTGGCCGAGCGCGATCAGCGGCTCCGCGGTGTTCGCCGCGAGCCAGATGCCCGACGTCCGCTCCACACCGCGCTCGCGCGCGCGGGCGACCCCCGACTCCGCCAGCCGGACAGCATCCTCGTACAGGCCGACCGAGTTGAGGGCGTCGGATGCGTTCACGGCATACCGCAGGGTCGCGCCGGCGTCGCCCGCGGCGAGTGCGCTGGAGATCTCGAACTCCGCGAAGCCCTCTGAGATCTCGCCGGCGGCCACCAGCGACGCGGCGAGGATGTTGTGCGCGACCGACCGGAGCGGCGGAGGGGCCGCTTCCGCCTCCCTGATCGCTGCGCGGGCGGTCGGGATGGCGGTCTCGAAGGTTCCCGCGAGCATCCGTTGCGCCGCGAGCTCGGTGAGCAGGTGCGGCCGCAGCGGGTCCCCCGGCGGCACCGCGTCGGGCGGCACGAGCGCCAGGGCCTCCTCCAGCAGCTCGGCGGCGCCTGGACGGTTGAGGTTGCCGAGGTACTGGCCCTTGTCTCGCAGCAGCCGTGCCCGCCGAGAGGGGGCGAGCCCGTCCGACTCCGCGAGGGCGACCTCCACGAGGGCGAGCGCGCGCTCGTTGTTGCCGGCGTTGCGCAGCGCGGATGCCGTGCGGGCGATCACGGCGACGCGGTCGCGTCCGCTGAGCTCCTCGGCGTCGGGGACGCGGTCCCACAGTTCCAGCACCCGGTCGCCCATCGCCGCTGCGGTCGCATACGCGTACGACCGTTTGGCCTCTTCCATCGCCTCCAGCGACGCGAGGAACGCGCGGCGCACGTCGTGTGCGGCGAGCCAGTGCGACGACAGCTGCACCGCAGAGCGCTGCGGGCTCGCCTCCAGAGCCTCGGCGTAGAGCGCGTGGAACCGGGTCCGCTCGCCCGGGAGCAGGTCGGCGTGGACCGCCTCGCGCACGAGCGCGTGGCGGAACGAGTACTCGGTCGAGTCTGCGGCGAGCAGGTTGGCGACGATCGCCTCGCGTGCTGCGGCATCCAGTTCTTCCGGTGTTCCCTGGTACACCGCGGCGAGCAGCTCGTGCGTCACGCACACTCCACCGGCTGCGAGCACACGCAGCAGCCGCTGAGCCGGTTCGCTCAGTCGCTCGAATCGTGTGAGCACCAGCTCGCGGAGCGTCTCGGGCAGGTCGTCTCCGGAACGCAGCCCGTCGATCCCGACCAGCTCTTCGACGAAGAACGGAACGCCCTCGCTCAGTTCCGTGACACGTTCCAGAGAGCCGTCGTCCGGCACGCGCCCGAGCAGCTGCTCGACGAGCTCGGCCACCTGGCCGCGGCCCAGCCGGGCCACCTCCCAGCGGGTCACCCGCCGCGTCCGATCGAGTTCGGGAAGCCAGGACCGGAGGACGTGCCCGCGCGGCACCTCGTCGCTGCGGTAGGTCAGCACCACGAGGAGGCGGGCGTGCTCGGCCATCCGGACCAGGAAGCGCAGCAGCTCCAGCGTCGAGCGGTCCGCCCACTGCAGGTCTTCGATCGCGAGGATGACCGGCCGTTCCGCCGAGAGCTTCTCGAGCAGGTCGGTCACCAGTTCGTAGAGGCGCTCGGCGCCGGTGCGCGGCGGCACCGCCGACTCGTCCGCCAGCTCGGGCAGCAAGGCCGGCAGCACCCCCGCGCTGGAGCCGGCCACCTCCAGGACGCGCTCGAGCCCGACGACCTGGATGAGCCTCCGCAGCACCCCGGCGAACGGGGCGTACGGCGGCCCGTCGTCGCCCACATCGACGCAGCGGCCCACCAGGACCGTCGCGCTGGCGTCGTGCTCGACCAGGAACTCCTCGAGCAGACGGGACTTGCCGATCCCCGCCTCTCCCCCGATCACCACGGCCCTCGGCTCCCCCGCGGCCGCGGCCTGGAACTCGTCGCGCAGCGCCGCCAGGTCGGACCCCCGACCGACCAGTGTCTGGCTCGAAGCCGCTGCTCGCATGGCATCATCGTGCCACGCACCACCGACATCCGGACCCCCGCCACCGACCGCTTCCCGCAGGGCGGACAGCTCGCCGCCGACCACCTCAGTGGCCGGCGCGAGCCAGCTGCCGCTCCGGCACTTCCACAGGCTCCGGCGCACCCTTCTCCGCAGGCGTTGCGATGGGCAGAGCCGCCGGCGCGCCGGCCTCGACCGGCGCGGAAGCCCTAGCCGTATCCGTCGCCGTCGCCGCAGCCTCCGCCGTCCCCCGCCGGAGCAGGGACTGCAGCCACCGCCCGTGCTCGCGCACCCGCCGCGCCTGCTCGCGCTCCACCCGCAGGCGCTCCGACTCGCCCGTCCGCACCCGGAAGTCCACGTACTCGTCCAACAGCATGATCCCGTCCCCTCTTGCTTCGCCGCGCAGGTCGCGTCCGGCGATGACCTCAGACTGCTCGCTAAGGCATCCCGCAAACATCGGGAGGATGCCCTATTCCGGCCGCACGGGGTGCTTAAGCCGACGACGGGGGGCTTCACGCGCCCGGGAGCGCGGTGCACGATGGGCCTCATGGCAACGATCAACGAGCTCCAACCGCCTTACAAGGTCGGCTACTTCGTGGGGAGCCTCTCCACGCAATCGGTCAACCGCACGCTGTCGAAGGCCCTTCTCCAGCTGGCGCCCTCCGACCTGGTGTTCACCGAGATCCCGATCGGCGGTCTTCCGTTGTACAACCGCGACCTGGATGGCAATTTCCCCGCCGAGGCGCAGGAGTTCAAACGACTGATCGCCGAGCAGGATGCGCTCCTCTTCATCACGCCCGAGTACAACCGGTCGATTCCGGGCGCGCTGAAGAACGCGATCGACTGGGCGAGCCGTCCGTACGGCGAGAACGTGATCGCTCGCAAGGCGACGGCGGTCATCGGCGGTTCGCCCGGCCAGATCGGGACGGCGGTCGCGCAGCAGCAGCTGCGCAGCGTCCTGAGCTTCCTGCAGGCTCCGCAGATGAACGCGCCCGAGGCGTACATCTGGATGCGGCCCGGGCTCATCGAGGACGACGGCTCGGTCACCGACCCGGGGACCGAGGAGTTCCTCCGCGGCTACATGAACGCCTTCTTCGAGTACATCGAGCGCGTCCTGACGGTGGTGCCGCCGGCGCCGTGAAGCTGCAGGACGAGTCCGGCGCGCGTGCGGTCGAGCTCCGGCCCGCCGGGTGGCACGTGGACCCGGGTGGCGCCCGTGCAGACGGCGTCGACCCCGGGGACGCGCGCGTCGTCATGGCGGCGACCGTCGCGGACGACGGCCGCAGCTGGACCCTGTCGGACCCGTTCCTGACCGCGGCAGAAGTCCGCGACCTCGCCGCGTGGCTCGCGGGCCTCGCCGAGGACACCACCGCAGCTGCGGACGAGTGGACCGCGCTGACGTTCGACTCCGACGTGCTCTCGATGAGCGGGCACCGCATCCCGGGCGGCACGGTCGAACTGCGGATCGCGCTGCTCCGGATGCGTGGCAGCGGCCCCGGCACGACGGACGTCGTGGTCGGGCTGCGCGCGCCGCAGGCCGCCGTCACGTCCGCCGCCGGCGACCTCCTCCGCGAGCTCGCCGCGCTCCGCTAGCCGCCCGCCCGCCCCGCGCCCCCGCTCGCGTGGCCACGATTTGCGCCAAATCGCGGCTATCGCGTCCCCGAAACCCACGATTTGCGCCAAATCGCGGCTATCACCGCCGCATAACCGCGATTTGGCGCACATCTCACCGGCCGCCCTCGCGCTTGCGGTGACGCTGCTGCACCGCCTGCTCGCCGTACGGGTAGATGTCGGTGCGCGGCGCGCTCGCGTCGTCCAGCCGGGCGCGCTGCTCGTCGCTCAGCTCCACGTCCGCCGCGCCCAGGTTGTCATCGAGCTGCTCGACCGTGCGCGCGCCCAGGATGACGGAGGTCACCGCCGGACGGTCGCTCAGCCACCGCAGCGCGACCTGCGACGCCGACGCCCCCGTCTCCTCCGCCACCGCGTTGACGGCATCGATGATCTCCCACGTGCGCGGGTCGGCGTTCCGCGCCTCCCACGCCTCCATGCCGCGGGTCGGGTTCTCGCCCAGCCGGGTCGCGCCGGTCGGCGCCTCGTCGCGGCGGTACTTGCCGCTCAGCCAGCCACCCGCGAGCGGCGACCAGGGCAGCAGCCCGATGCCCGCATCCAGCGCCGCCGGCACCACCTCGTGCTCGATGCCGCGCACGATGAGGCTGTACTGGGGCTGCAGCGTCACCGGCGGCGCCCAGCCGTGGGCGCGGGCGACCTGGACGGCCTTCGTCAGCTGCCAGCCGAGGTAGTTCGAGAACCCGTAGTACGAGATCTTGCCCGCGCTGACGGCGTCGTCGAGGAACCGCAGCGTCTCCTCGATCGGCGTCAGCGCATCCCACGCGTGCATCTGGTAGAGGTCGATGTGCTCGACGCCGAGGCGGCGGAGGGATGCGTCGAGCGCCGTCCGCAGGTGCGCGCGCGACAGCCCGAGGTCGTTGGGGCCCTCGCCCATGGGGAAGCGACCCTTGGTCGCGATGACGACGTCGTCGCGACGGCCGGGGTTGCGGGAGAGCCAGCGTCCGATGATCGACTCCGATGCGCCCGCGGTGTACACGTCGGCGGTGTCGAGGAAGTTGCCTCCCGCCTCCAGATACCGTTCGATGATGGCGTGCGAGGCGGGCTCGTCGGCCTCCGCGCCGAAGGTCATCGTGCCGAGTGCGAACTCCGACACGATCGTTCCGCTGTTTCCGAGGTTGCGTAGATCCATACGCGCGAAAGTAGACCCGTCTCGCCGGTTTGCGTACTGTGTGCCTTCGTGAGGCTGCTCCTGATCTCGGATACGCACGTCCCGAAGCGCGCCCGCGCCCTGCCCGCGCAGGTGCTCGCCGAGGTGGAGGCGGCCGACGTGGTCATCCATGCGGGTGATTGGGTGGATGCAGCCACGCTCGACCTGCTGGAGCAGCGTTCGCGCCGCCTGGTCGGGGTGTGGGGCAACAACGACGGGCCCGAGCTGCGGTCGCGGCTGCCGGAGGTCGCGCGCGTCGAGCTTGCCGGCGTGCGGTTCGCCGTCGTGCACGAGACGGGTCCGGCGGCGGGACGCGAGGCGCGCGCCGACCGCGACCACCCCGACACGGACGTGCTCGTCTTCGGTCACTCGCACATCCCCTGGGACACGGTGTCACCCGGCGGCCTGCGCCTCCTGAACCCGGGCTCGCCCACCGACCGCAGGCGCCAGCCCGCCTGCACCTACCTCACTGCCGACGTGCAGGATGGCCGCCTCGGCCCGGTCACGCTGGTCCCCGTCCCCCGTCCCAGCGCCTGACCGTTCAGTTGACGCGACACGCCGTTCCCGGGATGGCAACGACGGCGTGTCGTGTCAAGTGGATGCTGCCGACGGATGCTGCCGGTCGGAGGCGGCGTCAGGCCCGCAGGAAGCCGTCCACCAGCATCCCGCGGACGCCCGCGAGCAGCTCGCGCCGCAGGGCGTCCGCATCCACCTCGAGCAGCTGGGCGAGCGCTGCCGTGATCGCGGCGACGCTGAGCTCGCCGTCGCACGCGCCGACCAGGGCCGCGAGCCCGGTATCCACCGACACCACCCTCCCGAACCCGCCGCCCTGCCGCAGCAGGATCGCGGTCGGTGCGTCGGCCCCCGGCCACAGGTGCCGCTCCTCCGTCACGTCGGGAGCGACGACCGGCCGCAGTCGCGACAGTTCCTCGTCGTCGAGCGCCGCCTGCAGATCGTGGGCGGCGAGCGCCTCGCCGAGGTGCACGCCGAGGCCGGCCTCGTTCGCGCCCAGAGAGGCGCGCAGCCGCTCGAAGCGACGCAGCGTCGGCACCCCGGTCGCCCGGCGCAGCAGGAGGTAGCCGAAGCCGACCGACCGCACGTCCCGCGACTCGAAATCCGTCAGCCAGGCGTCGAGCAGCCGCTCGAAGTCGGGGCTACCCGGGCGGGTGCCCCCGTCGCGGATCCACGTCTCGGCGTACCGTGCCGCATCCTCCACATCGCGCTCGATCACCCACGCGTCGAGCGGAGCCGGGGAGGCATCCCCCCAGCCGCGGACGCGCTCCAGCCCGTCGCCGGTGCCCCGGTACTCCCAGTTGCCGAGGAGCTGGGCGATCCCGCCCGCGGTCAAGTGCTCGCCGCATCCACGCACGAACGATTCGACCAGTGCGTCGCCGACCAGGCCGCCGTCGCGGTACTCGTAGGACGGCACACCCTCCGTCCGCGGCGTGATGACGAACGGCGGGTTGGACACGATGTGGTCGAACCGCTCGCCGTCGACCGGTTCGAACATGCTCCCGAGCCGCAGCTCCACGCCGTCGATCTCGTTGAGCGCCAGGTTGAGGGCGGCGAGCCGGAGGGCGCGCGGCGAGATGTCCGTGGCGACGACTCGGCGGGCGTGGCGGGCGGCGTGCATCGCCTGGATGCCGCATCCGGTGCCGAGGTCGAGCGCGCTCTCGACCGGCCTCTGCAGCATGAGTCCGGTGAGGGTGAGGGACGCGCCGCCGACGCCGAGCACGTGGTCCTCCGGGAGGGCGTGCCCGAGGGCGAGTTCGCCCAGGTCGGAGACGATCCACCACTCGGCCGGGCCGGCCGCATCCACGAAGGCGTAGGGGCGGAGGTCGACTGCGGGTGACACGACGCCTGAGCCGGTGTTGACGAGACCCAGCGACTCGGCGCCGTCGACTCCGAGCGCGGGAAACGCGGCCGTGGCGTCCGCGAGCGGGACCGGGCGAGAGAGCACGAACAGGCGGGCGAGCGTCGTCAGCGGGGTCCGTTCCCGCTGGGCCAGCGCCCGCTCGGCGGGAACACGCTGGCCGCGGTGCAGCGCATCCGCCGCCTCGTCGCCCCACAGCTCGGTCAGCGCGTCGACGGTGAGCCCGGCGGCGATGAGGTCGGAGCGGAGATCGGGGATGCGGTCGGCGGGTTCGCTCATGCGTCCATTCAAACAGGGGTGCGTGCGACCCGCCGCGATCGGCCGACCGGATGGGCCGCCGCGAAGGGGCCGACAGGAGCACAATGGGGGCTGTGATCCGCAGACGAGCGATCGTGACAGGGGACGTGCAGGGCGTCGGCTTCCGCTGGAGCGCCCGGGAGGCCGCGCAGCGCCTCGGCGTGACCGGATGGGCGCGCAACCGGCTGGACGGCAGCGTGGAGGCCGAGGTCGAGGGAGAGCCGGAGCAGGTCGAGCGGATGCTCGCCTGGCTGCGCACCGGGCCGCCCGGAGCCTCCGTCGAGTCCGTCACCGTCTCCGACACCGCCCCCCTCAACGACACGGCTTTCCGCATCCACGAAACCGCCTGACCCTCGCCCCCCCCACGCCGCAAGCCGCCGAGCACAGGAAAAATGCGCTCAGAACGGCCCAATCGGCGCAAAAATCCTGTGCTCGGCGGCTGGGCGGCCGGTGGAAGGCGAGACGCGGGCAGAATGGGGGGATGACACGCGCGACGCTGCTGACGATCAACACGCCCACCGGGACGGCCGAGGCCGGCGAGCCCGGCTACGCGGTGGCCGACTTCGACGCGCCGCAGGTGCGCATCACCGACCTCGCCGTGACCCGCGGCGACGGGGTCTTCGAGACGATCGCGGTCATCCACGGGCACCCTCAGGCGCTCGAACCGCACCTCGCGCGTCTCGCGCACTCGGCCGAGCTGCTCGACCTCCCGGCCCCGGCCCTCGACGTGTGGCGGGAGGCCGTGCGCGCGGGAGTCGCCGACTACCTGAACCGCAACGGCGACCTCGACGCGGAGCTCTTCGCGAAGCTCATCTACACCCGCGGCATCGAGGGTACCGGCCGCCCGAGCGGCTGGCTGTTCGTCGACCTCGGCGAGGACTTCTCGCAGGCCCGGCTCGGCATCCGCGTCGTCACCCTCGACCGCGGTCTGCGCCACGACGTGGCCGAGACCTCGCCGTGGCTGCTCGCCGGCGCCAAGACCCTCTCGTACGCGATCAACCGCGCCGCTCAGCGTGAGGCGGTGCGCCGCGGTGCCGACGACGTGCTGTTCGTCAGCAGCGACGGCTTCGCGCTGGAGGCCCCCACGTCGAACGTCGTCACACTCACCGATGGCGTGGTCCGCACCCCGAACACCGACCAGGGCATCCTCGCCGGGACGACGCAGGCAGCGGTCTTCGACTTCTTCGAGAGCCGCGGCCTCCGCACCGAGTTCGCTCCCCTCACGCTCGCCGAAGTGCAGGACGCCGACGCGATCTGGCTGGTCTCCAGCGTCCGTCAGGCCGCACCGGTCACGCACCTCGACGAGCGCGAGTACCCGGTGGATGCTGCGCTCACCGCCGACCTGAACGCGTACCTGCTGGCCCGCACCGAATGAGCGCCGGTCCCCGCCGGGCCGCCGGATTCGCAGGCGTCGGCGGCACCGCCTAGGCTGAATCCACTCCGGGGAAGGGTGGTGCGGGATTGAGTGACCAGGTTCGGCGCAGCATCGAGCTGCTGCGCCAGCAGGCCCGCGACGAACTGTCCGCGATCATCGAGCACCGCTGCCGTGCGGGCGAAGACCCGTGGCAGTTCATCCCCGACCTGCCGAGTGTCGACGAGCAGGTCGTCATCGGTCTGCGGGTCGGCGCGATCGAGCAGTTCGACCTCGCCGACGAGCAGTCGCGCGCGCATCATCCCTCCGCCGGCCGCGAGGTGTTCACCCGTTTCGAGTACGGGGTGCTGCGCCGGATCGCCCTGGAGCATCCCGAACTCAGCGAAGCCGTCTGGGGGATGCTCGACAAGGTCGAGCGCGCCTGACTACGCTTCGCGCATGGGAATCGTCACCGCGGACATCGGCATCTCGCTCGACGGCTTCGCCGCAGGGCCCAACCAGTCGCTGGAGAAGCCGATGGGCGACGGCGTCGACGGTCGGCTGCACACGTGGATGTTCGCCGAGCATGCCGATGCGCACAAGGCGGAGATCGAGGCGATCACCACTGCGGGCGCCTACGTCATGGGACGCAATATGTTCGGACCGGTCCGGCACGAGTGGCCGGCGCCCGGGGAGGAGTTCGGCGACTGGGAAGGCTGGTGGGGCGACGAACCGCCGTATCACGCGCCCGTCTTCGTGCTCACCCACTACCCCCGTGAGCCTTTGGAGCTGACGGGCACGACGTTCATCTTCGTGACGGACGGCATCCACGCGGCACTCGACCGGGCCCGCGAGCACGCCGGCGACGCGGACGTCTCCATCGCGGGCGGCGCCGAGACGCTGAACCAGGCGCTGTGGGCGGGGATCGTGGATGAGCTGCGACTGCACGTGGTTCCGCTCACGTTGGGCGCGGGCGAGCGCGTGTTCGACCGGGTCCCACCGCTCGACCTGGAGCTGGTGCGGGAGCGGGTGACGCCGGAGGTCGCGCACCTCACGTATCGCGTGCGGCGCTGAGCTCCTCGGGGCTGGTCGCGGGCAGGCGGCAGACGAAGTCGCGGCAGAGGTAGGCGGTCGGGAGGCCGCCGCGCGTGGTGCGCGCCTCGAACAGGTCGAAGCCGGCGGCCGCCAGTCCGGCGGCCTGCGACTCGGTCGCCACCGCGACGAGCGGCGCACGGTGCCTCCGCGCCGTCGCGACCAGCGCACCCTCCGGTGCGGGAGCGGCCGCGTCCGGGACCACGACGACGAGCTGCTCCGCTTCCGCCGCCAGCTGCGACATCAGCGCCAGCGACGTGCCGAACGCGCTCGGAACCTGCACCGCCTGGGCGGCGACCATCCGCATCCCCTCGCGCGCCGCACGCTCGTAGCGCCGCTCGCCCGTCATCAGGTAGAGCGTGTGCGCCGCGCGCGCCATGGAGGCGAGACCGGAGGGGTAGGCGCCCTCGGAGGGGTCGACGCGCACCGCGAGCCCGGTCGCCTCGAGCACCGGATCGCCGCCGCCGGGCGTCTCGAACGGGCAGGCGCCGTCGCCGGGGCCACCCGCAGCACCTGCCCCATCCGCGGCATCCAGACACAGATCGACCAGGTCGCGCGCCGCTGCAGCGACCGCCACATCGCCCGCGGCGAGCGCCAGCTCCAACAGCCCGGCGGCGAGCCCGCCGTAGTCCTCCAGCGTCGCGCCGGCATCCGACGTCCGGTCGCCCAGGGACGCCCGCAGCAGCGTGCCGTCCTCGCGGCGGTGCCGGCCGAGCACTGCATCCGCCGCCTCCCGCGCCGCCGCGATCCAGGCGGGGCGGTCCAGGATGCGCCCGGCGCGGGCCAGCGCGCCGATCGCGAAGCCGTTCCACCCGGTGAGCACCTTCTCGTCGAGGGGCGGCGGGTCCAGGCGGGCGCGCTCGGCCGGTGGCAGCGTGTAATACGTGCCTTCGACGCGGGCGCCGTCGATGGTGCTCTCCGAGTCCTGGGCGGACGCGAATCCACCGGACGGCCGTCGCAGCACGCCGAGAAGGAACGACGCCACACCGTCCGCGGTGCGCTCCGCCCACTCCGCACCCGTCTGCTGCCAGGCCCGCGCATAGGCGTCGAGCAGCAAAGCGTTGTCGTAGAGCATCCGCTCGTAGTGCGGTTCGCTCCAATCCCGTCGCGTGGCGTAGCGGAAGAAGCCGCCGTCGACCGCATCCCGCAGCGGCGACGCCGCCATCCGCTCCAGTGTCCGGGCTGCCAATTCGTGGCCGGATGACCGCGACAGGAGGAAGTCGAGGACGGGCGCGACCGGGAACTTCGGTGCCGTGCCGAAGCCGCCGAAGTCGGGATCCTCCGCCTCCGCGAGCTGCGCCACCGCGGCGTCCAGCGCCCTCTCGTCGGGCAGCTCGGCGA
This sequence comes from Leifsonia sp. T36S-04, assembly GCF_042465655.1. Classification (GTDB taxonomy): domain Bacteria; phylum Actinomycetota; class Actinomycetes; order Actinomycetales; family Microbacteriaceae; genus Leifsonia. The sequence continues at coordinate 832,807 of NZ_CP146286.1, read as the reverse complement.
CCGACGTCGCTGACTCCGCCGCCGCGGCGAGCGCCGCCGCGACTCTGTCCGCGTCCGACGCGACCTCCTCGCGCCGGGCGGTCCACGCATCCCACACCGCGTCGAGCACCTGGCGGAACGACGCCCGCCCGGCGACCGGCTGGGGCGGAAAGTAGGTCCCCGCGAAGAACGCACGGCCCTCCGGCGTAGCGAACACCGTGAGCGGCCACCCCAGGTTGCCGGTGAACGCGCTGGCGGCCGACAGGTACGCCGCATCGACGTCGGGATGCTCCTCCCGGTCGACCTTGATCGCGACGAACCTCTCGTTCAGCTCGGACGCCGTCGCCGGGTCGCTGAAGCTCTCCCGGGCCATGACGTGACACCAGTGGCAGGTCGCGTATCCGATCGACACCATGACCGGGACATTGCGCCGCCGGGCCTCGGCGAACGCCTCCGCACCCCACGGGAACCAGTCGACCGGGTTGTCCGCGTGCGCACGCAGGTAGGGACTGATCGCGTCCGCGAGCCGATTCGCCATGGGCTCACCCTACGACCGCGCCCCGGAAACGGAAGGCGGCTCGGCTCAGCCCGCGGAGTCCATGCCTTGGAGGCGGATGGAGGAGTTCAGGTAGAACGCGGCGAGCAGCGCGTAGCTCAGGCAGGCGATCGCCGGGATCATGGCATCCTCGGGGTCGCTCGCGAAGGCGCCGACCCCGGAGATGAAGGCCAGCACGGCGAGGAGGGCGCCGATCCAGAATCCCGCGGCGGGGCGTGCGGTCGCCCGCCACCAGGGCCGCGGGTCGGGACGGTTCTCCTCGGCGCCACGGAACGTGCGCACGCCGACGATCACGTACGCGATGTTCAGAACCGCGACGATCAGCACGTCGAACGTCGGGTTGACGACTCGCGCGATGAGGAAGACGTTGAGCACCAGGATCAGCGCGAAGACACCCACGATGTAGGTGATCTTCCCGGTGACCGACGTGATCCTCACGCGACGAGCCTAGCCCGGGGAGGCGACACGGATGCGCCGCCTCCCCCGGCCTCCCGGGTCAGTTGACTTCGTCCGGGTGGGCGCTGACGCGTCCCTCGCGCTCGAGTGAGCTGATCGCCGCGACCTCGTCGCCCGTGAGCTCGAAGTCGAAGACGTCGAAGTTCTCGGCCATGCGCTCGCGCCGGTTCGACTTCGGGAAGACGATGTTCCCGGTCTGCAGATGCCAGCGGATGACGACCTGCGCCGGCGTCTTGCCGTGCGCCTCGGCCGCCTGGGCGACCTCCGGCGTCTCGAACAGCGGGTACTTGCCCTGGCCGAGCGGGCCCCACGCCTCGATCTCGATGCCGTGCTCGCGCGCGAACGCGGTCACCTGCGGCTGCTGGTGCGCCGGGTGCAGTTCGATCTGGTTGACGGCGGGCACGACCGAGGTCTCGGCGAGCAGCTTCTGCAGGTGCGGCACCAGGAAGTTGGACACGCCGACCGCCTTGGCGCGACCCGACGCGTAGATCTTCTCGAGCGACTTCCACGCCTCCACGAAGGTGTCCTTCTGGGGCGTCGGCCAGTGGATGAGGTACAGATCCACGTAGTCGAGGCCCAGCTTGGCGAGCGACTCGTCGAAGGCGTTCTCGGCGTCGGTCTGGCGGTCGTTCCACAGCTTGGTGGTGACGAACAGCTCCTCGCGCGGGATGCCGGAGGCGGCGAGCGCCTGACCGACGCCCTCCTCGTTGCCGTAGATGGCGGCCGTGTCGATGTGGCGGTAGCCGACCTCGAGAGCGTCGGTGACGATCCGTGTCGTCTCGGCCGGATCGACCTTGAAGACGCCGAAACCGAGCTGCGGGATGGTCGTCCCATTGTTCAGGGTCAGAAGCGGAGTATTTGCGTTTGCAACCATATCCGCCACGGTACCAGCCTCAGGAGGTGGTCGCGGGCTCCCGCCGTTCCGCCTCGAACTGCGCCACCAGCTCGCGCTTCAGCACCTTGCCGCTCGGCCCCAGCGGCAGCACCTCCAGGATCTCCACCCGCCGCGGATACTTGTACGCCGCGACCTTCTCCCGCACGAACGCGACCAGCTCCTCCGCCGCGGCGTCGCCGCCCGGCATCAGGGTCACCGCCGCCATGATCTCCTGCCCGTGCGTCTCGTGCGCGACGCCGAACACGGCGACCATCGCGACCGCCGGATGCGTGGACAGCACCTCCTCGACCTCGCGCGGGTAGACGTTGTAGCCGTTGCGGACGATCATGTCCTTCTTGCGGTCGATGATCGTGATGTAGTCGTCGTCGCTCTTGGTGCCGAGGTCGCCGGTGCGGAACCAGCCGTCGACCACGGCCTCGGCGTTCGCCTCCGGCAGGTTCAGGTACCCCTTCATCAGGTTGTGCCCGCGCACGACGATCTCGCCGAGCTCGCCGCGGGGCAGCAGCTCGATGCGGTCGTCGGCCTCGGGGTCGGCGATCTCCACATCCACGCCCCAGATCGGCGTGCCCACGGTGCCGACGCGGGTCGGACGGCCGCGGTGGTTGAAGGAGGCGACAGGCGAGGTCTCCGTCAGGCCGTAGCCTTCGTGCACGTCGATGCCGTAGACCTCCTTCATCCGCTCGATGACGGCGACTGGGATGGCCGCGCCTCCGCTCATCCCGTAGCGGAGCGGCGGCCGGTCCGGATTCGACTTCGCGGCCTCCAGCAGCGCGATGTACATGGTGGGCACACCGGTCATGACCGTGCAGCCGTGCTCGTTGAGCAGCTGCAGCGCGGTTGCGCCGTCGAACTTGGGGACCAGCACGATGGCGGCGCCCGCCCGGAAGCCCATGTTCATGACGCAGGTCTGCCCGAAGGTGTGGAAGAGCGGCAGGCAGCCCAGGATGCGATCGGCCGGTTCGAGATCGAGCGTCCCGTTGAGCAACACGTTCACCTGCTCGACCAGCGAGAAGTGGCATCCCTCTGCGCCCTTCGGCTTGCCCGTCGTGCCGCTCGTGTAGAGGATCGTCGCCGTGTCGAGCGGCTCCCGCGGAACGTAGGTGTCGATGGGCTCCGCTGCGGCGGCGAGGTCTTCGAGCCGCGGGAACGGCGCCTGGTCGAGCATGTCATCCGGAACCAGCACCGACAGCGTCGGGATGCCGGCGAGCCCGGCACCGCGGGAGCCTTCGGCCAGCAGCGGCGCGGCGCAGATCAGCACCGAGGCGCCGGAGTCGCCGAGCACGAACGCGATCTCCTCCGCCTTCAGCAGAGCGTGGATGGGGACCACGACCCCGCCCAGCGCGAGCACGGCGTAGTACGCACGTGGGAAGTCGGGCACGTTCGGGAGCATCAGGGCGACCTTGTCGCCCGGCTCCACCCCCAGGTCCCGCAGCGCTCCCGCATACGATCGCGTCTGCTCCCACAGCTCGCCGTAGCGGATCTCGTGCCCGGCGAAGATCAGCGCGACGTTGTCGGGCTGCCGATGCGCCGTCTCCGCCAGGATGCTCGCGACCGACATGGTGGCATAGCCGTGACTCATGGGGTTCTCCTCGTCTTCGTCGACGTCGGACCCTGTTTTCGGGTTGAGCCGAACCTACGTCACCGACCGCCGCGGGGCAACGCCCCCGGGCGGGGTGCGATGCGCGGATAGAATGGAAGGCTCATGTCTTCCGTCGGAACCCTCCCCCGCATCGACTTCCCGCCCGAGCTGCCCGTCAGCCGGATGCGGGACGACATCGCGCGCGCCATCCGCGACAACCAGGTCGTGATCGTGGCCGGCGCCACGGGTTCGGGCAAGACGACGCAGCTTCCCAAGATCGCCCTGGAGCTCGGCCGCACGAGCATCGGACACACCCAGCCCCGGCGCCTGGCGGCCCGGACGATCGCCGAGCGGATCGCCGAGGAGCTCGGGCAGTCGGTGGGCGAGCTGGTCGGCTACCAGGTCCGGTTCACCGACAAGGTCTCGCGGGCGACGCGGATCAAGCTGATGACCGACGGCATCCTGCTGAACGAGCTGCGGCGCGACCGGATGCTGCGCGCCTACGACACGATCATCATCGACGAGGCGCACGAGCGGAGCCTCAACATCGACTTCCTGCTCGGCTACCTCAAGCAGCTGCTGCCGCAGCGTCCCGACCTCAAGCTCATCATCACGTCGGCGACCATCGACCCGCAGAGCTTCGCCGAGCACTTCGCCTCGGCCGACGGAACGCCCGCGCCGATCGTCGAGGTCTCGGGCCGCACCTACCCCGTCGAGATCCGCTACCGTCCCCTCGTCGCCGAGGCGATGGAGGAGGACGACGACGATCCGGACCCGATGCCCGCCGTCGACCGCGACTACCTTCAGGGCATCAACGAGGCCCTCGACGAGCTGGCGCGCGAGGACCGTGGGGACGTACTCGTCTTCCTCTCGGGCGAGAACGAGATCCGGGATGCGGCCGACGCCATTCGCGGCCGCAATCTGCCCGGAACCGAGGTGCTCCCGCTGTACGGCCGGCTCTCCGCCGCGGAGCAGCACCGGGTGTTCCAGCCCTCGACCCAGCCGGGCGTCCGCCGTCGTGTGGTGCTCGCCACCAACGTCGCCGAGACGAGCCTCACCGTGCCGGGCATCAAGTACGTGGTGGATGCGGGAACCGCCCGGATCAGCCGCTACAGCACGCGGGCCAAGGTTCAGCGCCTCCCCATCGAGGCCATCTCGCAGGCCAGCGCCAACCAGCGCTCGGGCCGGTCGGGCCGCACCAGCGACGGCATCGCCATCCGCCTGTACTCGCAGGAGGACTTCGAGAAGCGGCCGGAGTTCACGGAGCCGGAGATCCTCCGCACCAACCTGGCTGCGGTCATCCTGCAGATGATCTCGCTCGGGCTGGGCGACATCGCGGCCTTCCCCTTCCTCACCCCGCCCGACTCGCGCGGCATCAAAGACGGGCTCGACCTCCTCACCGAACTCGGCGCGATCACCTCGGCCAAGGACGTCTCGAAGCTGACGGCGGTCGGTCGTCAGCTGGCGCAGCTCCCCATCGACCCCCGGTTCGCCCGGATGGTGGTCGAATCCAAGCGGCATGGCACCTCCCGCGAGGTCATGGCGATCGTCGCGGGCCTCACCATCCAGGACCCGCGCGAGCGCCCCGTCGAGAAGCGGGGCAGCGCCGACGAGAAGCACGCTCGCTTCGCCGACCCGACGAGCGACTTCCTCACCCTGCTCAACCTCTGGAACTACCTGGAGGAGAAGCAGAAGGAGCTCTCGTCGAGCGCCTTCCGCCGGCTGTGCAAGGCCGAGTACCTCAACTTCCTGCGCGTGCGCGAGTGGCAGGATGTCTACCGCCAGCTCCGGCAGCTGGCCAAGCCGCTTGGGTTGACCATCGGCGAGCCGTCGGTCAATCCGGACGGCATCCACCGCTCGTTGCTCGCCGGCCTGCTGTCGCACATCGGGCTGAAGGATGTGCGCGAGTCGGGCAACAAGGGTGGCGCGCGCGGCGCCCGGCAAGCCGAGTACCTCGGTGCCCGCCAAACGCGCTTCGTCATCTTCCCCGGCTCCACCCTCGCCAAGAAGCAGCCGAACGCTCTGATGAGTGCCGAGCTCGTGGAGACCTCACGCCTGTTCGCCCGGATGAACGCCTCCATCGACCCGGCCTGGGCCGAGCCGATCGCGGGCGACCTCTGCAAGCGGCAGTACAGCGAGCCGCATTGGGAGAAGGGGCAGGGCGCTGTCGTCGCCTACGAGCGCGTCACCCTGTTCGGTGTGCCGATCATCCCCCGCCGCCGCGTGCAGTACGCCCGGATCGACGCCGGGCTGTCCCGCGAGCTGTTCATCCGGCACGCGCTGGTCGACGGCGAGTGGGACTCGCACCAGGCGTTCGATCGCGCCAACCGCACGCTCCGCGCCGAGCTGCGCGAACTGGAGGAGCGGACGCGCCGTCGCGACATCCTCAACGACGATGAAGCGGTCTTCGAGTTCTACGACAAGCGCATCCCGGTGGATGTCGTGTCCACCCGGTCATTCGAGGGCTGGTGGAAGAAGGCGCGACAGGAGACGCCGGACCTCCTGACCATGACGCAGGACGCGCTGCTCGACGACGACGCCGCGGAGATCGACGAGGAGGCGTTCCCGCCGGTGTGGCGCCAGGGGGACCAGCGGCTCGCCCTCCGCTACCGGTTCGAGCCAGGCGCGGAGGACGACGGCGTCACCGTCCAGGTCCCGTTGCCGCTGCTCGCCGGGCTCCTGCCGGACGGGTTCGACTGGCAGGTGCCGGGGCTCCGGCACGAGCTGGTGACCGCCCTGATCAAGTCGCTGCCGAAAGCCATCCGGCGCCAGGTCGTCCCCGCGGCGGACTGGGCGCAACGCCTGCTCGGGGAGCTCTCCGGCACCGCCGGGATGCGCGCCCACGAGGGCGAGCGGCCGGCGGCATCCCTCGTCGACACCCTCGCGGCGACGATCTCGCGCCTGACCGGGTCGCGGGTCAGCGGGACCGATTTCGACCTCGACCGGCTGCCGCCGCACCTGCGGCCGACGTTCCAGGTCGTCGGCGAGCGCGGCCGGCCGATGGCTAGCGGGAAGGATCTCGGGGCGCTGCAGGACCGGCTGCGGTCGCGCGCCCGCGACTCGGTCGCCGCCGTTGCGGAAGCCCGGACCCCGAACGCCCTCGAACGCACCGGGCTGAGCACGTGGGACTTCGATGAGCTGCCGCGTTTCGTCGACTCCACGCACACCGGACCCGGCGGCACGCAGAACGTGATCCGCGCCTACCCGGCGCTCGTCGACGATGGATCGTCGGTGAGCATCCGCCTCCTGGGCACACCCGCCGAGCAGGCTCGCGCCATGCCGGGCGGGGTGCGGCGGCTGCTCCTCGCGAGTGTCCCCTCCCCCGTCGCCTATGTGCAGCAGCACCTGACGTCCAACGAGAAGCTCACCCTCGCCGCGAGCCCGTACCCGAACACGAAGGCACTGTTCGACGACTGCCTGCTCGCGGTGGTCGACTCGGTGCTGTACCGGATGAAGCCCGACGGCCAGGTGTTCATGCGGGCGGAGTTCGAGGCGGTGCGGGATCGGGTGTCCGGCATCGTGATGGATGCGATGTTCGAGACGGTCGCGCTCGTCACGCGCATCTTGACCGCCGCCCGCACCGCGGACAAGGCGATCTCCAGCGTCACGGCGCTCACCTACCTGGCGGCGCTCAATGACGCGAAGGGTCAGCTCGCCGGGCTGGTCTACGCCGACGGGAGCGGCCGGGGCTTCGTGTCGGCGACCGGGCTGGAGCAGCTGCGGCAGCTGCCGCGCTACCTTGCCGGGATCACGCAGCGGATGCAGGCGCTGCCGACCAACCCCGGGCGCGACCGCGCCTGGCAGACGCAGGTGGAGACCGCCGTGGCGCTCTACACGGACGCCGGCGGCCGCATCCCGCTCGCTTCGGACGCTTCGCCCGCGCTGGTCCACGCCCGCTGGATGCTCGAGGAGTTCCGCGTCTCGCTCTTCGCCCAGTCCCTCGGCACCGCCGAGTCCGTCTCCCTCCCCCGCATCCGCAAGGTCCTCACCTGACCCCAGCCGTCGAGCACAGGAAAATTGTTGCCCATGCGCTCGATTCGCAACACTTTTCCTGTGCTCGGCGGCTAGCGCTGGTTAGACGGGGAGGTGGAAGCCGCCGTTGGAGTGGAGGAGCTGGCCGTTGATCCAGCCGCCGGAGGGTGAGAGGAGGAAGGCGACGAGGTCGGCGGTGTCGTGGGGGGTGCCCAGACGGCCGAGCGCAGTTTCAGAGGCGAGCGATGCGGCGAGGTCGGGCGTCATCCAGCCGGTGTCGATCGGGCCGGGGTTGATGAGGTTCGCGGTGATGCCCAGGTGGGCCAGCTCGACCGCCGCGGCGATCACGATGCGGTCGAGCGCGCCCTTGCTCGCGCCGTACGGGAGGTTGTGCGCGGTGTGGTCACTCGTGAGGGCGAGGATGCGCCCGAGCCCGGAGAAACCCAACGGGAACTGCTCCGCGAAGGCCTTGATGAGCAGCCAGGTACCGCGCGTGTTGACGGCGAAATGCGCGTCGAACGCTTCGACGCTGGTGTCGAGCAGGCCACTGTCGACGGAGTGCGCGTGGCTGGCGACCAGCGCCTGGATCGGGCCGAGGCCGGCCCGCACGCGATTGACCGCGAGCGCCGGCGCATCCGCGTGCGAAAGGTCGACGGCCACCGGAAGCGCGCGGGCGCCGAGCGCCCGCAGCTCATCGGCGAAGACGTCGTGAGCGCGCTCCTGCGCACCCCACGGCATCTCGGCGTCGTAGTCGTCCCAGAACGCGAAAGCGACGTCCCAGCCGAGCGCGGCCTGATTGCGGGCGATGGCAGCGCCGATCGACTCCGGCCGGCTCGCGCCGGTCACGAAGACGACGGGACGTGAGGAGCGGGCGTCGTTGTCCATCCGACGATTCTGTCAGACGGCCGACGCCCGCTCTCCCTCTCGTTGAGAGCTACAGCACCTTCGACAGGAACGCCTGCGTCCGCTGGTGCTGGGGGTTGCTGAGCACCTCGCGCGGGTCGCCCGACTCCACGACCACGCCGCCGTCCATGAAGACCAGCTCGTCCGCGACCTCGCGCGCGAAGCCCATCTCGTGCGTCACGACGATCATCGTCATGCCGCTCGCAGCGAGGCCCTTCATCACGTCGAGCACTTCGCCGACGAGCTCCGGGTCGAGGGCCGAGGTGGGCTCGTCGAACAGCATCAGCTTCGGATCCATCGCCAGCGCCCGGGCGATCGCGACCCGCTGCTGCTGGCCGCCGGACAGCTGCGACGGGTAGTGGTCGCCCTTGTCGCTGAGGCCGACGCGCAGCAGCAGTTCGTTGGCGCGCTCCACCGCCTTCGCCTTCGAGAGGCCCTTCACGCGGATGGGCGCCTCGATGATGTTCTCCAGCGCCGTCATGTGCGGGAACAGATTGAACCGCTGGAACACCATCCCGATCTCGCGGCGCTGGCGGGCGGCCTCCTTCGGCTTCAGCTCGTAGAGCTTGTCGCCGTGCTGGCGGTAGCCCACGACCTCGCCGTCGACCGAGAGTCGGCCGGCGTCGACCCGCTCCAGGTGGTTGATGCAGCGCAGGAACGTCGACTTGCCGGAACCGGACGGGCCGATGATGCACAGCACCTCGCCCTGGTTGACCTTCAGGTCGATGCTCTTCAGCACCTCGTTCGAGCCGAAGCTCTTCGAGACGCCCTCCGACAGCACCATCGGTGTCGTCTTCGTGTCGGTCATCCCTTGCCTCCGAGGTCGTTTCCGTCGGGTGCGCCGGCGGCCGGCAGGGCGCCGGTCGCGAGTGCGGGTTCCATGCGGTCCGGACGCCGCGCGTTGACGCCGCGCGAGAACCGCTTCTCGAGGAAGTACTGCCCGATCATCAGCAGGGACGTGAACAGCAGGTACCAGAGCGATGCCACGATGAGCAGCGGGATGGGCGTGTACGTCACCGCCGAGATGTCGCGCGCGACGCCGTACAGGTCGGTGGTCAGCGGGATGGCCGCGACCAGCGAGGTGGTCTTCAGCATCGAGATCACCTCGTTGCCGGTCGGCGGGATGATGACGCGCATGGCCTGCGGGATGACGATGCGGGTCATCGTCTGACCCCACGACATACCGAGCGCCGTTGCCGCCTCCTCCTGGCCCGAGTCGACCGACAGCAGGCCGGCCCGCACGATCTCCGCCATGTACGCGGCCTCGTTCAGGGCGAGACCGATGATCGCGATGATGAACGCGTTCTGCATGAAACCGAGATCGAAGTGGACACCGATGTCCGTCCACGGCACACCGAGGAAGATCTGCGGATAGATCAGCGAGAACAGGCCCCAGAAGACCAGCTGCACGTAGACCGGGGTACCGCGGAAGACCCACAGGTAGACCCACGCGACCGACTTGACGACGGGGTTCGGCGACTGGCGCATCACCGCGAGAATGAGACCCAGGATGACGCCGATGATCATCGAGAAGACGGTCAGTTCGAGAGTGACGAGCGCGGCGGCACTGATGCGCTTGTCGAAGACGTACTTGCCGACGTACTGCCAGCCGTACGCGGAGCGCTGGGACGCGTCGATGACGAACCAGACGACCAGCAGGATGAGGATGACGGCGAAGACGATCCGCCACGGGTGCCTGAGCTTGATCGCCTTGATCGGCTCAGAGCGGGAGCCCGCCGGCGACGGGACGGATCCCGTCGCCGGCCGAGCGGTGTTGCCCTGTGACATGAAGGTCAGCCCTTCGAGGCGGCGTTGACCTCGGCGGTCTTCACCGCGCCGTCGGCGACACCCCACTTGTCGAGGATCTTCGTGTAGGTGCCGTCATCGATCAGCGCCTGGACGGTCTTCTGCAGGACGGGGACCAGCTTCGAGTCCTTCTTGACCGGGAGGCCGTACGGCGCCTCGTCGAAGGTCTTGCCCGCCTCCTGCAGCTTGCCGCTCGACTTCGAGATCGCGTAAAGGGTGACGGGCGAGTCGGCGCTGAGCGCGTCGGCCTTGCCCAGGATGACCGCGTTGGTCGCGTCGTCCTGGTTGTCGTAGCGAAGCGCCTGGATGGCGGGCTTGCCCGCATCGGTGCAGGCCTTGGACTTGGCGGGAACCTCGTCGGTGTCCTCGTACGTCGTCGACTGGACGGCGACCTTCAGACCGCACGCGTTCTCGGGGTCGACCGTCTTGCCCTTCGCCGATGCCCAGAGGATTCCGGCCGAGTAGTAGTTGACGAAGTCGACCTGCTGCTCACGCTCGGTCGTGTCGGTGAACGACGACATCCCGAAGTCGTCCTTGCCTCCGGTGATGCTCGGGATGATGTTGTCGAACTTGGCGATCGCGAAGTCGACCTTCAGGCCGAGCTTCGCCGCGATCGCGTTGGTGAGGTCGACCTCCCAGCCGACCGGCTTGCCGTTGTCGTCCTTGAACTCGTTCGGCGGGTACGTGTTGTCCATGCCGACGACGAGCTTGCCGGCGTCCTTGACGTTCTGGGGCAGCTGCCCCGCGAGGGTGTCGTCCTTCTTCACGTCCGCCGCGGCGCTCGACGTTGAGCCGGATGACGGAGTGGAGTTGTCGACACAACCGGTGAGCGCGAGCGCTGCAACGGCGGCGACAGCGGCGATGGGAACCGCAGATCGGATGCGCATGATTGTCGTTGTCCTTCTTCCTGGTGCAGGAATGTGAATGCAGGTGTTGCACGGGTAAGGGGAGGATACCGCAGCGGCGAGGCCGTCCCTCAACACTAATTCTCGTTGCAAACAGCGTTTTTCGCGGACGTTTCCGGCAGATTTCTGAGGGTTTGGCGGCGAAATCCGCCGTTCAGGCCGCGCGGCGACCCGAAACGGGCGTGCAGATCCACCCGGCCGCTCGGGTCTCGTTTGGCTATCGGTTCCCGGTGGCGACCGCTCGCGCGGGATCGTTGGACCACGCGGAGTACGACCCGGCGTAGAGCGACGGCATGGGCAACCCTGCCGAGACCATCGCGAGAGCTTCGTGCGCGGCGGTCACGCCCGAGCCGCAGTAGACACCGACAGGCGTGTCGGCGTCGATGCCGAACGCCGCGAAGCGCGCCGCGAGGGCGTCCGGCGGCAGCATCCGGCCGTCGGCATCCACGTTGTCGGTCGTCGGCGCGCTGACCGCACCCGGGATGTGGCCCGGGCGGGGATCGACCGGCTCGACCTCGCCGCGGAACCGCTCGGCGGCGCGGGCGTCCAGCAGCACGCCGTCGCGCGCGAGGGCCTCGGCGGCGTCCCCGTCGAGCGTCGGGAGCGCACCGAACCGCAGGGTGACCGTGCCGGGAGTCGGGACCACCGTCTCCGTCTCGATAGGCAGCCGTGCGTCGCGCCAGGCGGCCAGGCCGCCGTCGAGGACGCGGACGTCACGAACGCCCGCGTGCCGCAGCAGCCACCAGGCGCGCGCAGCGGAGGTGCCGGCGACATCGTCGTAGACGACCACCGCATCCCCGTCGTCGAGGCCCCAGCGCCGGGCCGCCTCCTGGAAGTCGGCCTCGGCCGGGAGCGGATGGCGCCCGTCGGTCGGCAGGCCGTGGCCCGCCAGTTCGGTCTCGAGATCGACGTATACCGCGCCGGGAATGTGGCCGCGCTCGAACTCCTCACGCCCGGGCGGCCCGCCCAGACTCCACCGTACGTCGAGGACGTGCCACGACGACCGCCGCCGGCCGGCGACGCTCCACAGGGACTCAGCCCCGAGAGCGACGTCGAGCGCGGCGGCGGTGATCAGTGACGGGAGTTCGGAGGCCATCTCAGCGTCCGCTGGACGCCTTGGCGTTCGACTCGTAGGACGTGTTGGTGGCCTCGAAGAAGTTCACCAGCTCCAGGGTGTCGTTCGCCGTCGCCATCCACTTGGCCGGGTTGGAGACCTTGTACTCGGCCTCGAAGCCCAGCTCCTCCAGACGGCGGTCGGCCAGGTAGCGGACGTACTGGTTGATGTAGTTGGCGTTGAGGCCCAGGATCCCGCCCGGCAGGAGGTCGCGGTTGTACTGCTCCTCCATCTCGACGGCATCCAGGATCATCTGACGGATCTCGCCGGCGAACTCCGGCGTCTGGAGCTCGGGGTTCTCTTCCAGCACGGTCAGGATGAGGTTGATGCCGAACTTGAGGTGCAGCGACTCGTCGCGCACCACCCAGTCGATCAGCGATCCGAAGTTGCGGAGCAGGTTCCGCTGACGGAACGACAGTGCCACCATGAAGCCCGAGTAGAACCAGATCCCCTCGAGGATGACGTTGTACGCCACCAGGTTGCGGATGAAGTCCTGCTTGCCCTCGGTGGTGGTGATGTCGAGGGTCTGCTCGGTCATCCGCTTGATGAAGCTGACCTCGAACTCCTCCTTCTTCGCCATCGACGGCACGTCGACGTGGGAGTTGTACGCCTGCTCGCGGTCGATCGGGAACGTCTCGAGGACGTACTCGAACGACATGCAGTGGTTCGCCTCCTCCCACATCTGCTTGGCGAGGTAGAGGTGCGCCTCGGCCGCGTTGATGTAGGGGTAGACGCCGAACGCGAGGGCCTTGTTCACCAGCAGCTCGTTCGGGTTGAAGTAGCTCATCAGGAACGTGACCGCGTGGCGCTCTTCGTCCGTCATGCGCTTGAAGTCGGCGATGTCCTCGCCCAGCTGGATCTCGTTCGGGAACCACGTGTTCGCCACGGCCTGGTCGTACAGGTCCATCGCCCACTGGTACTTGACGGGCTTCAGCAGAAGGCCCTCTTCGATTCCGGTGCCCAGAATCCCCATGGTGTTACTCCTCGTTGCTTACGGGCGTTGCGTCTACGGGCGGATTACTGGCAGGACTCGCACTGCAGGTCGTCCATCGGGTCGACCGGCACGTAGTAGTCCTCGATCTTGGTGCTGTTCACTTGCTCTCACCACCCGGGGTGCTGTTGGAGGTGAGGCCGCCGAAGCCGAAGCCACGACGTGCCGGGGCGGTCGCCGGAGCGGTCTCGGTGACGGCGGGAGCCGCAGCCGGCGTGGCGGCGGGAGCGCCCGCGCCGACGGTGGCGAAGCCCTTGCGGCCGCCCGAGATCTCCTCGGCCTTGTTGACCTTGACGGTCGACTGCTCGGCCTGGTGGCGCGGCTTCATGTGGAGGTAGTACGTCGTCTTGACGCCCTTCTCCCAGGCCGCGTAGTAGATGTCCATCATGTCGCCGAGATCGCGCGTCTCGAGGTACATGTTGCGGCTGATTGCCTGGTCGATCCACTTCTGGGCGCGGGCCGCGACTTCGATGAAGGCGTACGGCGAGAGCTGGAAGCTCGTCTTGAACGTCTCCTTGATCTCGTCCGGGATCTCGGCGATGTTCTGGATGTCGCCCTGCGAGCGGAGGATCGCCTCGCGGACGTCCTGCCAGATGCCGCGCTCCTGGAGCGTCTCGACCAGGTTGCGGTTGACCTCGAGGAACTTGCCCGACGAGGTGGACCGGCTGAAGATCTGCGAGAACTGCGGGTCGAAGCCGGGGGTGGTGCCGGCGACGAGCCCGATGGACGCGGTGGGCGCGATGGCCATCAGGGTGGCGTTGCGCATGCCGCCCTTGACCTTCTCGCGGAGGCGGTCCCAGTCGAGGCGGATGGTGCGGTCGACGGTGATCGGGAGTCCGCGGTCGGCCTCCGTCAGCGCGATCGAGTCGTAGGGCACGAGTCCCTGCGACCAGCGCGAGCCCTCGAAGTTCGGGTAAGCGCCGCGCTCCTGCGCCAGGTCGGCGCTCTCGTCGATGGCCGCATACGAGACGTGCTCCATGATCTCGTCGATCAGGGCGTACGCCTCCTCGCTCTCGTAGCTGAGGCCGAGCTTCTCGACGACGTCGGTGAAGCCCATGACGCCCAGGCCGATGGCGCGGTTCTGCTGGTTCGAGAAGTCGGCCTCGTCGACGCTCGACACCGTGATGTCGATGAGGTTGTCGAGCTGGCGGACGGCCTGGCGTGCGCTCGCCTCGATGCGCTCGTAGTCCATCTTCCCGTCGACCAGGTGGCGCGACAGGTTGATGGAGGCGAGGTTGCAGACGGAGACGTTGTCGCGGTCCTGCGGCAGCGTGATCTCGGTGCAGAGGTTGGAGAGGTGGATCGTGCCCGTGTTGTTGTTGAGGGCGCGGTTGTTGATCGTGTCCTTCCAGGTCAGCCACGGGTGGCTGGTGGTCTGGAGGCTCATCAGGATGTCCTTGAACTGCGCACGAGCGCTGATCTTCTTGAACATGTGCATGTTGCCGGCCTCGGCCTCGGCGATGTAGTGGGCGTAGCGCTCCGAGAACGCCTTGCCGTACAGCTCGTTGAGGTCGGGCACCTCGAGCGGGTCGAAGAGGTACCAGTCCTCGTCGTTCTGGACGCGCTTCATGAACTCGTCGCTGATCCAGACCGCGGTGTTGGCGGTGCGGGTGCGGCGGTACGGGTCGCCCGAGTTCTGGCGCAGGTCCAGGAACTCCGGGAAGTCCATGTGCCAGTTCTCCATGTAGAAGCACAGGGCGCCGAACTTCTTGCCACCGCGGCTGACCGCGCGGAGCACCGAGTCGATCGTGTGCATGAAGGGGATGGGACCGGTCGACGTCGTGTTGTTCGAGCGGATGGGCGAGCCCTGCGCGCGGAGCTTCGTAACCGAGAGGCCGATGCCGCCGGTGCCCTTGGTGAGCCACATGACGTCGCGGACGCTCTTGGCGATGTGCTCGATGTCGTCCTGCATCTCCATGACGAAGCAGTTGGAGAGCTGCGGGTACGCGGTGCCCGCGTTGACCAGCGTGGAGCCCGCGGCCAGGTACTCCAGCTTGGACATCTTGTCGTAGAAGGCGATGGCGTGGCTGGTGGGGTCGGCCTCGTTGAGGGAGAGGCCCATCGCGATGCGCATCCAGAAGAACTGCGGCACCTCGAGGGAGTCGCCGTTGCGCGCCTTGATGCCGTAGCGGTTGTTGAGGGTGACGACGCCGATGTACTTGAGCAGCTCGTCCCGCGAGGGGTCGAGGTAGCCGGCGAGGCGGTCCAGGTCGAAGGCCGTGGTGAAGCGGCCGTCGAGCAGCGTCTCGGAGACACCGCGCTCGATGTACTTCCGGAAGAGGGAGGTGTGGAGCTCGACCAGTTCGTCGTGGGTCTCGTAGTCGCCGAGGACGCGCTTGTAGATCGTCTTGAGGAGGAGGCGTGCGGCGACGGTGTCGAACGCCGGGTCGTCCTTGACGTTCTGCAGGGCGACCTGGATGACCGCCTCGTCGAGCTGCTGGGTGGTGATGCCGTCGAACAGCGTGAGCTCGAGCTCACTGGCGATCTGCGTCACCCACGTGATGTTCTCGTCCAGACCCTGGGCCGCGTTCTCGATGGCCAGGTTGATCTTGTTGGCGTCGTACGGCTCCCGCTCGCCGTTGCGCTTGACGACTGTGATACCCACTGTCTCTCCCTCATAGATGTGCCGCTGAAACGGCGGAAAACCCCACGGAAACAGGCCGTCGGCGTCCCCCGCCGACCAACCCTGCCTTACGTGCTCGACCACTATATAGCGGGGGTCCGACATTTCCATCCCCCCACATCTAGTGGGCGTGTCGTCCACAGTTGGGGAGAACTTATGCACAGTTTCCACACCCCGCGAAGGGGGGACGCGGCCCTGTGGAGTCACCCCCGGCGGGACGCTGCGGACCGATAGTGTGGTCGATTGTGAGCAGCTATTCGAGCCTTCTGAAGACGCCGGGCGTCGCCCGCATCATCGCGGCCCAGCTCACCGCGCGCTTCCCGTTCGGGATGCTCTCGCTCGCGTTCCTGCTCCACATCGAGCGCGTCCACCACTCGTACGGTGCGGCCGGGCTCGTGCTCGGAGCCATGAGCATCGGTCAGGCGATCGCGGGTCCCATGACCAGCCGGCTGATGGGCGTGCTCGGGATGCGCGTCGTGCTGTGGACGACCCTGCTCCTGTGCTCCGCCGCCGTCGCCGCGATCGGGCTGTTCGTCATGCCCATCCCGGTGACCATGGCGGTCGCGTTCTTCGCCGGGCTGTGCATGCCGCCCATCCAGCCGGCCGTGCGCACCATCTACCCGAAGATGGTCAACTCCCGGCAGCTCACTCCCCTCTTCTCGCTCGACGCGTCGGCGCAGGAGATCATCTGGATCGCGGGGCCGGTGGCGATCACCTTCGTCTCCACCCAGATCGGCACGGTCGAGGGCATCCTCATGTCGGTGGCGATCATGCTCGCCGGCGGCTTCTGGTTCATCTCCTCGCCCGAGGTCGGGCGGGTGCGCATCCCGCGCAGCAAGCGGCGCTTCGGGACGGTGCTGGCGCGGCCTCCCGTGCTGCTCGCCACGGTCGTCGGCTTCCTGCTCATCGGGTCGTGCTCGGCCGTCGAGGCGGGCGTCGTCGCGACCTTCGGGGACGGGTCGCCGCTGGCCGGAATCGTGCTCGCCATCTGGTCGCTCGGGTCTCTGGTCGGCGGACTCGCGCTCGGCCACATCCCGATCGGCCCCTGGGCGACCGCGCGCCGGATGCTCATCGTCTTCGTCGGCGTGGTGCTCTCGTCGTTCATGCTCTGGTCGTGGTGGGGTCTCTCGCTCACCCTGCTCATCGCGGGACTCGGCATCGCGCCTGCCCTCGCGGTGCTGTTCGCGATCGTGTCGGCGAGCGTGAAGTTCTCGGACACGGCCGAGGCGTACGGCTGGGTCGGCACGGGCCAGCTGATCGGCGCGGCGCTCGGCTCCGCGCTCGCGGGCTTCCTCATCGACGGCGTCGGTCCCGTCGGTGCGTTCTGGGCGGCGGCCGCCTTCGCCTTCGTGGGCTTCGTCGTCCCGGCGCTGGCGCACCGTGTCCACCCCGACCTGCGCGGCCGCGACGCCTCCCCCATCCCCGACACCGAGCCCGTCCCCGTCCAGCCCTCCTGACCCGCCCCCTCCTCTCCCCTCCCTCCCCCCCTCCCTCATCAGCGCCGAGTTGCGACACGATGTCGCAACTCGCGCTGTATTCGGGCAACGACTCACGACTCGCTCTGCCCGGCGATACGCGGGCTCGCCGAGTTGCGACATCCTGTCGCTTTTCGGCGCGGCATTGCGCAACGACTCACCACTCGATTCGGCACTGTGGATAACTTTCGGCGCCAAATGCGCGAAGACGGCAGGGTGTGGGCATGGGTCGATACGCCACTCCGCTTCCCGGACGGTTCTCCTGGGCGCCGTTCCGGGTGACGGACGCCACCGCAGCGGGCATCGGCAACGGGCGGTTGCGCGGATCCGATCTGATGAGACCGGTGCGCGGCGTTCGCGCTCCGGCAGACGCCGATCTGCCGACGCGCTGCAGGGCCCTCCTGCTTCACCGTCCTGCCGGTATGGCCTTCAGCCACACCACGGCGGCCCAGCTCTACGGCGCCCCGCTTCCATTCCGGCTCGATACCGACACCATCCACGTCACGGTGACAGCGCCCTCCCGCGCACCCCAGATCTCCGGTGTCATCGGGCACGTCGCCCGTCGCGCACACACCACGCTGCGCAACGGGCTCCCTCTTACGAGCCCCGCAGCCACGTGGCTCGATCTGGCCGCCACGCTAAGACGCCACGAGCTCGTGGCCGTCGGAGACTACCTGCTGGCCCAAGGGTTGACGACAGCCGAAGAACTCGCAGAAGCGCTGGACGACGCGCTCGGACGACGCGGAGTTGCGGCCGCCAGACTGGCGCTCCCCCTCCTGCGCGAGGGGTCAGAATCGCCCGCTGAGAGTGCCCTGAGGGTAGTCCTCCACGATGCAGGCGTGGTTCCGCCGTGCTTGAACTACCGTATCCACTCCCGGGAAGGGACGTTCGTCGCGCGCGTCGACATGGCCTACCCGGACCAGCGGCTCGTCATCGAGTACGAGGGCGACCACCATCGCATCGATCGCGATCAGTGGCACAAGGACATCCGCAGACAGGCTCGTTTGGAGGATCTCGGCTGGCGCGTGATCCGGGCGACGGCGGCCGACCTGACCGATCCGGATGACTTCCTGCTCCGGATTCGGCGCGCCCTGGCTCGCGAATGGTGAGTCGTTGCGCGAATGCCGCGCGAGTTGCGACATCTTGTCGCAACTCGGCGGAGAGGAGGGGGCGGAGGGAGGGGGGGCGGGGGGGGTTACCAGCGGGGGTGGATGGCGGCGCGGAAGTGGGCGTCGTAGATGCGGTGGACGGCGGCGTCGAACCCGTCGGGGAGGCGGAGGGACGCGGCGGCGGCGTTCGCGCGCGCCTGCTCCGGGGAGCGCGCACCGGGGATCACGGTGGTCACGCCGTCCTGGGCCACGATCCAGGCGATCGCGGCCTGCGCCGGGGTCGCACCCTCCGGCACGAGCTCGGCGAACTCGCGCGCCGCCTTCACGCCCTCGTCGAAGTCCACGCCCGAGAACGTCTCGCCGACGTCGAACGCCGAGCCGTCACGGTTGTAGGTGCGGTGATCGTCCGCCGCGAACGTCGTCTGCTCGGTGTACCGGCCGCTCAGCAGGCCCGACGCGAGCGGGACGCGCGCGATGATGCCGACCCCCGCCTCCCGGGCAGCGGGGAGCACGCGGTCGAGCGGCTTGAGCCGGAAGGCGTTCAGGATGATCTGCACCGTCGCCGTGCCGGGGCGCGCGATCGCGGCGAGCGCCTCATCCACCGTCTCGACACTGACTCCGTAGTTCTCGATCGCGCCCTCGTCGACGAGCGTGTCGAGAGCGTCGTAGACGGCGTCGCTCGAGAACACCGGAGTGGGCGGGCAGTGCAGCTGGACCAGGTTCAGCCGGTCGACGCCGAGGTTGCGGCGCGAGCGGTCCGTCCACTCCCGGAACCTGGCGAGGGTGAAGTTGGCGGGATCCTGCGCCTCGCGCCGGCCCATCTTGGTCGCGACGGTCAGCGGGAGCTCGGGATGCTCGGAGACGAAGCGTCCGATGATCTGCTCGCTCCGGCCGTCGCCGTAGACGTCGGCCGTGTCGAAGAACGTGACCCCGGACTCGGCCGCGGCCTGCAGCACACCGAGGGCGTCGTCCTCGGAGACGTCACCCCAGTCCGCTCCGAGCTGCCAGGTGCCGAGTCCGACGACCGATACGTCCCGTCCGGTCCCACCGAGGATGCGCTGTTCCATACCGCCCAGCGTATGCGCATCACACCGCCGCCTCGGTCACCTCCTGGTTGCGGAAGTGACCGGCGAGCATCCCGATCACGCCGAGGGCGGCCCAGCCGAGGAGCACGAGCCACGGGAACGTGGAGTCGGCGTCCGGGAAGTACGACAGGTCGCGCAACAGGGTGACCGATGCTCCTGGCACGAACCACTGGCCGACCGCGCCCCACGGCCCGACCATGAACTGGAGCGGCTGGGCCGCGGCCGACAGCGGGTTGCCGACCAGGACGGTCAGCACCGCGCCGAGGGCGATCCCGGCGCGCCCGATGAGGGCGTTCATCCCGACGATGAACGACGCCGTCGCGAACATCGACAGTCCGACCGCGAGTGCATTCAGCCAGAAGTCCCCCTGCAGGATGCCGAACCAGCCCTGCAGGATGCCCGTCACCGCGAGACCGCCGACCACGGCGTACACACCGACTGCGGCAAGGCGGCGCCAGCTTCCCGCGACGAGGATGGAGATCAGAACGCCGCCGAGCATCCCGCCGAGGACCAGCGGGAACGATGCCGCGGTGAGCCCCAGTCCGCGGGAGTCGGTCGAGGCGAGCGGCACGATGTCGGTCACTTTCACGGTGATCGTCGGAGCCTCCGTCCCTGCCGGAGCCCGGCCCGATGCGACCGCCTGGTGCACTGCGGCGTCCGCCCGCTGCTGCGCCTGCGCCTGGAGCCTGCCCGCGACCTGGCCGAGGATCTGGCTGACGGCCGCGCCGTTCGCGGACGCCGTCAGCACCTCCGGCTGATCGCCGAGGACGATGGCACCGTAGACGTCGCGGGTGCGGATGAGGTCGACGGCGTCCTGCCGAGTGGATACCGCCCTCACATCGAAGGCGCCATCGGCAGCGGAGTCCAGTTGCTTCTCGACGGCGCTGACCGCGGTGCTGCTTCCCGCGATCGCGAGGGGCAGATCCTTCACCGTGGAGGTGATTGTCGGCCAGAGGAAGGCGAGCAGGACGATGACCACCGCCGCGGCGGCAGCGACCGCGAGCAGCAGCGATCGGAGCCACGGGGTGTGCGGCGTGGGCGCCGGGGCGGGGATGGCCGGGGGTGCCGTGTCGGGGCGAGCGGGTGCGCTGATCATGATGTCCTCCAAAACGAATGCTCGTTCTTTATGGTGAGGCCGCGATGCGCTATTGTCAAGAACGTTCATTCTTTTTGCGAGGACGGAGCCGGTCTGTGCCCAAGGTCACCGAGGAGCACCGCACCGCGAGACGCCGCCAGATCGCCGACGCGGCGCTGCGCTGCTTCGCGCGCACCGGCTTCCAGCAGACCTCGATGGCGGACATCATCGCGGAGTCCGGCCTCTCCGCCGGGGCCATCTACGGCCACTACAAGAGCAAGGAAGAACTGGTCGAACTGGCGGTGACGGAGATTCTCGACGCCCGCTTCGTCGACCTCGCCGAGGCGAAGCGGCGCGACCCACAGCCCTCCCCCGCCGAGCTCGTCGGCCTCCTCGTCCGCGGCCTCACCAGCCAGATCGGCGACCTGCGGCTTCTGCTCCAGGTGTGGGGCCAGGTGCCGATCAACCCCGCCCTGGCGCGCCTGGCGGAACGGATCGGCACGCGCATCCGCACGATGTTCGCCGACTACCTGGCGGAATGGTACGAGCGGTACCGCGGTCTCGATCCCCAAAGCGCCCGCCGGGCAGCGGAGGACGACGCCCCCCTCTATGTCGGCATCGTGCAGGGTTACGTGGTGCAGACGGTCCTGTTCGCCGATTTCGATGGCGAGCACTACCTCGCAGCGGTCGAACGGATGAACCCGCGCCCGAGCCGCTGACCACTGGCTGGGCTGTGCCCGGCCCGACAGCGCCCGGCCCGACAGCGCCCGGCCCGACCGCGCTCAGCCCCCCGGCCACCACGCCGGAGTGAGGCGTCCGACCAGCGCGAGGAACGCATCCACATCGCGCGGCCGGGGCCGGCTCAGCCAGACGTCGATCGCGCCGATGGTCCCGTCGGCGAGCCAGCGGGCGATGGCCCGCCGGTCGGTGTCGTCGGAGGCGGGCACGACCAGGCTGTGCTGTTCGAGAAGCAGCTCGACGGAGCTCTGGAAATGCTCGCTGAGCATCGCGTGCAGGCTGGCGGCGCCGCTCTCCGCGCCGAGCCCCCGCCGGTAGATGACATCGTGGGCGTCGACGTGCCGGAGCACCGCGCGCGTGACTCCGGTCACCGCGTCGGCCGCGTCGGAGGGCTCGACGCCGACGAGGTACTCGGCGCGCAGCTCATCGAGCTCCGAACGCAGCACCCGCTCCAAAAGGTCGGCGGGCGACGTCGCGTACTCGTAGACGGTGGACCGGTGGACGCCGGCGGCGGCCGCGAGCGCGGACACGCTCACCTCGGTCACCGGGCCCTGGGTCGCCAGGTCGAGCACCACCGCGCTGAGGCGGGCGAGGGTCTTCTGCTGGCGGGCATCCACCGAACGATCGTACAATGGACTTATCCGACATGTGTCGGATAACGAGAGGAGATTTTCATGGCTCAGTACGATGTCGCCGGACGGTCCGCGATCGTGACCGGAGGCGGCTCGGGCATCGGCCGAGCGGTCGCTCTGACACTCGCCCAGAGCGGTGCGTCCGTTCTGGTGACCGACCTCAACGAGAAGAACGCCGAAGCCGTCGTCGCAGAGATCGCTGCAGCCGGCGGAAGCGCCAGGGCGCTGGCGGGGGATGTGACCGACCCGGCCTTCGCCGCCGCGAGCGTCGCCGCTGCGAACGAACTCGCGCCCCTCCGCATCGCCGTCAACAACGCCGGGATCGGTGGCGCCTCGGCCCCCGTCGGCGATTACCCACTCGACTCCTGGCGCGCAGTGATCGAGGTCAACCTCAACGCCGTCTTCTACGGGATGCAGGCGCAGCTCGACGCGATCGGCGCGAACGGCGGCGGAGCGATCGTCAACATGGCGTCCATCCTGGGCAGCGTCGGCTTCGCGAACTCGTCGGCCTACGTCACCGCGAAGCACGCACTGCTGGGCCTGACGCAGAATGCGGCACTGGAGTATGCGGGCAAGAACGTGCGCGTCGTCGCGGTCGGCCCGGGCTTCATCCGCACGCCGCTCGTCGCCGCCAACCTGGATGCGGATACGCTGAGCTTCCTCGAGGGCAAGCACGCTCTCGGGCGCCTGGGCGAACCGGAGGAGGTCGCCTCGCTGGTCGCCTTCCTCGCGTCGGATGCCGCCAGCTTCATCACGGGCAGCTATCACCTGGTCGACGGCGGCTACACCGCCCAGTAGTCCACAGGCACGGGTTCTCCACAGATTCCCGGCCCTCTGCCGCGCCCGGTCACGCTCGCCTAATGTGAAGAGCGTGACTGAGCACGACACCCCCGATCCCCTCTCCGACGACCTGCTGGAGCGCTTCCGGCAGCGCGCGGCGGACTACGACCGCGACAACCGGTTCTTCACCGAAGACTTCGCCGAACTGGCCGACGCAGGCTACTTGCGCGCGCTCGTCCCCGCGGAGTTCGGCGGCCTGGGGCTCAGTCTGCACGAAACCGCACGGCTCCAGGTTCGGCTGGCCGGGGCCGCCCCGGCGACGGCGCTGGCGGTGAACATGCACCTGGTGTGGACGGGCATCGCCAAGACCCTGCGGGACCGCGGCGACGACTCGCTGGAGTTCGTGCTGCGCGAGGCGGGCGCCGGAGAGGTGTTCGCGTTCGGGCTGAGCGAGGCCGGCAACGACCTCGTCCTGTTCGGCTCGACCACAGAGGCCAGGCCCGAGCCGGACGGTTCGTACCGTTTCCACGGGCGCAAGATCTTCACCTCCCTGTCACCCGCCTGGACCCGGCTCGGAACGATGGGCCTCGACAGCACGAGCCCGGATGCACCGAAGATCGTCTACGGCTTCATCGAGCGCACCGGCGGCGGGTTCGAGATCCGTGAGGACTGGGACACGCTCGGGATGCGCGCAACGCAGAGCAACACGACCGTGCTCGACGGCGCCCGCTCGCCCGCCGACCGGATCGTGCGGCGGCTCGACCCCGGCCCCAATCCCGATCCGCTCGTCTTCGCGATCTTCGCGAACTTCGAGATCCTGCTCGCCGCGGTGTACACCGGGATCGGCGCCCGGGCGCTCGACCTCGCAGTCGCTTCCGCACACCGCCGGACGAGCCTCAAGAACGACGGCCGGAGCTACGCGAACGATCCCGACATCCGCTGGCGGGTCGCGGAGGCGGCGATCGATCAGGATGCGCTGCTCCCCCAGCTCGATGCGCTCGCGTCGGATGTCGACCGGCTCGCCGACCATGGCCGGCTCTGGTTCCCGAAGCTGGTCGGACTGAAGATCCGCGCGACGGAGACCGCGCGGCGTGTGGTCGACCAGGCCATCCGCGTGTCGGGCGGCTCGACCTTCTTCGCCGGGAACGAGCTCGGCCGCCTGTACCGCGACGTGCTGGCCGGACTCTTCCATCCGTCCGATGCCGAGTCGGCGCACAGCACGGTGGCGACGGCCTGGCTCGGACCGGTAGAAGAGTAGGCAGGGGTAGGGAGCGACGATGCAGGAGATCACCGCGCGGCACTTCGCCGAACGGCTCGAGCGAGGGGCGCGACACGCTCGTGATGCCGGCTTCGACGGCCTCATCGTCGCGCCCGGGCCCGATCTGACCTACTTCGCCGACTACCTCCCTGTGACGACCGAGCGCATCACGCTGCTGGTGATCCCGGCGGAGGGGGAACCGGCGATGCTCGTGCCGGCATTGGAGCACGGCGGTGCGTCGGAGACACGCGCGGCCGGTGCGATCCGGCTGCTCGACTGGTCGGACGGCGACGACGAGTACGTCCCGGCGGCCGGACTCCTCCGCGAGCGCGGTCGGTATGCGATCTCGGATGCGACCTGGGCCATGCATCTGCTGGGCCTCCAGCGGAAGCTGCCCGGCGCCCGGTTCGAAGCGATCTCGCACGCACTGCCCCTGCTGCGGGCGATCAAGGATCCGGACGAGGTGGACCGGCTCGCCGCCGCGGGCGCCGGGGCGGATGCCGCCTTCGAGGATGTGCTCCAGCTCCCGTTCGCCGGTCGCTCGGAACGCGACGTCGCCGCCGACCTCGACCGCCTGCTCCGCGAGCACGGGCACCAGCAGGTCGATTTCACGATCGTCGCCGCCGGGCCGGATGGCGCCGACCCGCACCACAAGCCTGGCGGGCGCATCATCGCGGACGGCGACATGGTGGTCCTCGACTTCGGCGGCCTACTCGACGGCTACGGCTCCGACACCACCCGAACCGTCCACGTCGGCGAGCCCACCGACGAAGAACGGGAGGTCTTCGACGTGGTGCGCCACGCACAGCAAGCAGCGTTCGAGGCGGTCGCTGTCGGTCTCCCCTGCCAGGAGATCGACCGAACGGCCCGCGGTGTAATCCGCGATGCGGGATATGGCGAGTACTTCATCCACCGGGTCGGCCACGGCATCGGGGTGACGACGCACGAGCCGCCCTACCTGGTCGAAGGCGAGGAACGTCCCATCGAGGCGGGGATGTGCTTCTCGATCGAGCCAGGGATCTACCTGCCGCACCGCTTCGGGGTCCGGATCGAGGACATCGTCGTCGCTGCGGACGATGGCGCGCACCGGCTCAACAACTCCAGCCGCGAGCTGCACCTGGTGGGCTGACGCCCGGGCGACGGGCCCTACGCGCGCAGCTGGGCCCGCTGCGCCTGGTGCGCGCGCCGTTCGAGGCGGACCCTGCGACGTGCGAAGGGCAACGCCACCAGCCGCCACCCGACGAGGAAGACTCCGAGGACGACGGCCGCGACCGCGATGAACGACGGCTCGACGCCCTGACCCGCCGAGGTGCGGATGAGCATCCCGAGCGCGACGGTCATGAGCCAGATGGGGACACCCGACAGCACGACGGAGAGCGGACGTCGCCACGCCCACGTGACCAGCCAGCCGACGATGAGGGCGACGAGGAACGGCCAGAGGGTCTCCACGATTCCGGCGACGGAGTTCGCCTCGCCGTGACTCCGCCGGCCGACCAGCACGAAGAGGGTCACGAGTGCCACATCGATGACGAATGCGACCAGCGCGGTCCTCCAGGGCTTCACCGTTTCAGGCTACGCGGCGTCGCCCGAGCATTGGCTGGGCGGAACCCGTGCTGATACTGACCGTTATGCGGATGGGACACCTTACCCACAATCGGCAGCCTGTCCACAGATGACCAACCCGGTCGACACGGCGTCCATGCCCTCTCATTAGACTGACGATCAGCCGCCGCCGAGCCCTGGAGCCCCGTTGCCCAACTTCGATTTCCTCACCCAGCCCGCGCTCCCACGCCCCGACGTCACCGCCGACGACGCCGCGCAGATCGCCGCAACGCGGTTCGGACTCGAAGGCCGGATCACCGAGCTGGGCAGCAACCAGGACCGCAACTTCCGGATCGACACCGGAGCCGAGCGCTTCGTGCTCAAACTCGCCAATCCCGCCTTCTCGGCCGACGAGCTGCGGGCGCAGAATGCCGCCCTGGCCACGCTCACCGGTTCGGGCATCCGCATCCCCGACGTCGTCGCCTCGACCGAGGGCGACGAACTCGTCGAGGTCGATGTCCGCGGCGTCGCCCTGCACGCGCGCGTCCTCCGCTATCTCGACGGGGACCCGCTCACCGAGGTCGGCCGGCCCACGGCAGAGCAGTTGCGCACGCTCGGCACCCTGGCCGGCCGGGTCGCTGCCGGACTCTCCGAGCTGCGGCATCCCGGCCTCGACCGCACCACCCAGTGGGATGCGCGCGTCAGCGGCGAGGTCGTCGACCTCTTGCTCGACCACGTGGAGCACCCGGCCAAACGCGAGGCCGTGCGGCAGGCCACGGACGCAGCGCTCGCCCGGCTCGCCCCGCTCCGCGCGCGGCTGCGCGTGCAGGCGGTCCACGGAGACGTCACGGACGACAACATCGTGCTCGGTGACGACGGGCCGGGGGTCATCGACTTCGGCGACGTCTCCGACGGGTGGCTCGTCGCCGAGCTGGCGGCGACGGTCGCGAGCGCGCTCCACCATGTTCCCGACGAGCCCCTGGCCGTGCTCGAGGTCGTGGCGGCGTTCGATGCCGAGGCGCCGCTGGAGGATGCCGAGCTCTCGGCGCTCTGGCCGCTCGTGGTCCTGCGCGGCGCCGTGCTCGTCGTCAGCGGCGAGCAGCAGGTCGCGCTCGACGGTGACAATGACTACGCCGACGAGAACCGTGCGCACGAGTGGGTGGCGTTCGATGTGGCGCGCCGCCTCGATGCCGCGGAGCTGGAGACGCTGATCCGGGCGCGGTTGGGGCGGCCATCCGCGCAGCCGTCAGCGCAGCCGTCGGCGCAGCCTCCGGCGCTGGGCCGCCTCGTCCCGGTCGACTCGACCGCGCAGAACCTCGCCGACCTGTCCGTGAATGCCCGCGATCTCGACGCAGGCGCGTGGCTGGCCGACGACGCGGAGAGCGCCGTGCTCGCGCGTGTTTGCCGCGACCACGGCCATGCGGTCAGCCGCTACGGCGAGGCGCGGCTCACCCGCGCGCGGATCGACCGCTCGCTCCCGTCCGCGACGATCGCCCTCGCTGTGACCCTGGAGGCGCCGACCGGTACCCCGGTCACGGCGCCGTTCCCGGGCGAGCTCGCGCTCACCGAGGGTTCGTGGCTGCTGCGGGGCGAGGGCCTGGACCTCTGGCTGGACGGCCTCGCCCGCCCGCTCACCACGGAGACCGTCGCGGCGGGTGCTCCGATCGGCACGGCCATCCGCCTGACCGCACAGCTCAGCACGCTCCGCGGCCACCGGCCGCCCGCCTTCGTCACGCCCTCCCTGCCCTTCGCCGAGTGGATGGCCGTCTCCCCCGACCCGTCCGCACTCTTCGGCATCGACCTCTCCGTCGCCGCACCCGACCCGGAGGAGGCGCTGGCGCGCCGGGATGCGACCTTCGCCGGGGTGCAGGAGCACTACTTCGCCCATCCACCCCTCATCGAGCGCGGCTGGCGGCACCACCTGGTCGACACCGGGGCCCAGAGCTACATCGACATGGTCAACAACGTCACCCAGATCGGCCACGGACACCCGCGGTTGGTCGAGGCGGTGCGCGACCAGTGGGCGCGCCTCAACACCAACTCGCGGTTCCACTACGACGAGCTCTCCCGGTTCACCGAGCGGCTGGCCGAGATCGCGCCGGACGGCCTCGATACCGTGTTCCTCGTCAACAGCGGCAGCGAGGCGGTCGACCTCGCCCTGCGCCTCGCGCAGATCCACACCGACCGCCGCACGATCCTCGCCGTCACCGAGGCGTACCACGGCTGGACCATGGCCTCCGACGCCGTCTCCTCCTCGCTCGGCGACAATCCGCGTGCCCTGGAGACCCGGCCGGACTGGGTGAAGCTGGTCGCCGCCCCGAACTCGCTCCGCGGCACGCACCGCGGTCCCGGCTCCGCGGCCGCCTATCTGGCCGATCTGGATGCCGACCTCGCCGCGCTCGACGCCTCGGGCACCGAGGTCGCCGGGTACATCGCCGAGCCCGTCTTCGGCAACGCGGGCGGACTGATGCTGCCGGACGGCTACCTCGCGGGTGTCTACGACCGGATCCGCGCGCGCGGCGGAGTCTGCATCGCCGACGAGGTGCAGGTGGGTTACGGCCGGCTCGGTCACTACTTCTGGGGATCCGAGCAGCAGGGTGTGGTGCCGGACGTGATCACCGTCGCGAAGGCGATGGGCAACGGGCAGCCGCTCGGCGCGGTCATCACCCGGCGCGAGATCGCAGACTCGTTCGCCGGCGAGGGCAGCTTCTTCTCGTCCGCGGGCGGAAGCCCGGTCTCCGCGGTCGTCGGCCTGACGGTGCTGGATGTGATGCGCGACGAAGGCCTGCAGCAGAACGCCGCCACGGTGGGCGACCACCTGGCCGCCCGGCTTCGGGAGCTGGGTGAACGGCATCCCCTCGTCGGCGCGGTTCACGGGATGGGGCTGTACCTCGGCATGGAGCTGGTCCTCGACCGCGAGCGCCTGACGCCCGCGACCTCCGAGGCCGCACGGGTGTGCGATCGGATGCTGGCGGAAGGCTGCATCGTGCAGCCGACCGGCGACTACAAGAACGTGCTCAAGATCAAGCCGCCGCTGTGCATCACCCGGGAGAGCGCCGACCGCTTCGTGGACGCGCTCGACCTCGTCCTGTCGACGATGTAGGGCGGAGCACACGCGCCGACTCCGCGGCGATCGCTCCCGCGACGGCGTCGAGGGCCCGTGACCGCAGCGACCACTGGTGCCAGTACAGCGGCACCTCCTCCGCCCGCTCGTCGTCGAGCACCACGAGCGACCCGTCGGCGACCAGGGCGTCGGCCTGCAGGTCCGGCAGCATCCCCCAGCCGAGCCCGCGGACGGCCGCGTCGACGAACTGAGTGGATGCCGGGATGAAGTGGCGGGGCGGCCGCGCGCCCGGCGCGTACGCGGCGAGGTAGCGGTCCTGGAGCGCATCCTTGCGGTCGAACACGAGCACGGGCGCGGTCGCGGCGGCGGACGCGTCCCACCCGCCCGGGCACCAGCGGGCCACGAACTCCGGGCTTGCCACCGCGCGATAGGTCATCGAGCCCAGGGCCGTCACCGTGCACCCCTGCACCGGCTCGGAGTCCGACCCGATCGCCGCCATCGCCGTCCCGTCGTGCAGACGGTCGAGCGTGTGCTCCTGATCGTCGAGGACCAGCTCGAAAGCGACCCCCTCCACGCGTGCCAGCGCGGGAAGCACCCAGGTGGCGAGCGAGTCGGCGTTGACCACGAGCGGGACCGAGACCAGCGCACCCGGTCCGCCCGGCGAGCCCCCACGGCGTTCGCCGGGTCCGCCGGCGAGGGCCGCATCCGCCTCCGCTTCGAGCAAAGCGAGCTGGCGGGCCAGGCGCAGCAGGACGCTTCCCGCCTGTGTGGCCTCCACGGGCTTGCTGCGCCGCACGAGCACGCGGCCGCTCTGTGTCTCCAGGGCCTTGATGCGCTGACTGACGGCGGACGGTGTGATGCGCAGAGCGGAGGCGGCGGCCTCGAACGTCCCGCCGTCCACGACGGCCGCCAGTGTGCGGAGATGATCGGCCGTCGCACTCATGAAGTCACTCTAATGGTGCTGAAGAATGATGAGCTGTACTTATGGAAGCCGCCCGCATACGGTCGAGGAGTGTTCGCGACGTTTCTCACCGGCCTCGGCTCCGCCGCCTCCCTCATCGTCGCGATCGGCGCCCAGAATGCGTTCGTGCTGCGCCAGGGCATCCGGCGCCAGCACGTCCTGCCGGTGGTCGTGATCTGCGTGCTGAGCGACGCCATCCTCATCGCCGCGGGGGTCGCCGGAATCGGCGTGCTCGTGAAGAACGCGCCGGTCGCGCTCCAGGTGGTCCGCTGGGCGGGGTTCGCGTTCCTGGTCGGCTACGCGATCTTCGCCGCACGTCGCGCGCTAAAGCCCGAGGCGCTCAGCACCTCCGGCACCGCAGCAGGGTCCCTGGTCGCGGCCGTCGGCACGTGCCTGGCGATCACCTGGCTCAACCCCCACGTCTACCTCGACACGGTGCTGCTGCTCGGATCGCTGTCCGCCTCGCACGGCGATCCGGGTCGCTGGGTCTTCGGCGCGGGTGCGGCCACCGCCAGCCTGCTGTGGTTCGGGATCCTCGGCTTCGGCGCCCGCTTCGCCGGCCCGGTGTTCGCCAAGCCGGTGGCCTGGCGCATCCTGGACGGCGGGATCGCGGTGCTGATGCTGGTCCTGGCGGTGCTGCTGGTGCTGTGAACGGCGCGACGCGCACGAGCTGCCTCGACTCGACGATAAAGGCCGCCCGATTCGGGCGGCCTTTCGTGTGGTGGTGGAGCTAAGGAGATTCGAACTCCTGACCTCTTCGATGCGAACGAAGCGCGCTACCAACTGCGCCATAGCCCCGGGGAACTGCTTAGAAAGACTAGCACCCTGCGCGGGCCCCGTCGAAATCGAGGGGCGCTCAGCTGGCGGCCCGGCGGCGGCGCAGGACCGCGTCCAGATCCATGCTGCCCGTGTCGGTGTCGTCGAGCAGGCCCATGCTGGCGTAGCGGCTGGGGACGGGCGCGACCGGCAGCGGAGCAGCGTCCCCACGGACGGCGGGCGTCGCCTCGACGACGGGGTCGGCCGCCCGGGCCACCGGGCGCAGCGGCACCGGCGCCACGACGGGAGCGGGCGCGGATTCCTCCGCCTTGCGCTCGAACTCGGCGCGGGCGGCGGCCCGGCGCAGCTCGGCGGCAGCATCCACCGAGGCCATCGCGGCCGCGGCGACCGTGCCGGGCGACAAGTGGAGGGGCTTGGGCAGAGGGCGCGGCGTCCAGCTCTGGCGCAGGCGCTCCTGCACGGGCAGGTCGTGCTGGGCGTCGTCGTACAGTTCGGGGGCGACCTGCGAGGTGCGCACGAGAGGCTGCGACGCCGTCACCGGACGCTGCGGTCGTGCCAGGCGAGCGAGCATCCACCCCGACAGGGCCACCGCGCAGCCGGACACGGCCGCCAGCAGCCAGGCGCCGGTCTCGAACATGATGACCGCTCCCCCGACGAAACCGGCGAGGCCGGCGACCAGGAGCAGCGTCGAGAGGGCACGCGTGCGGCGCAGCCGGCGACGCCGCTGCGGAGAGAGCGGAACGACGTCGGCAGCGGTCGCCAATACGCGCGCCCGCTGGGCGGCTGCGGCTCTGGCGGCGCGTTCCATCGCGATAGCCGCGGCGGCGGCCTGCTCGGCCTCTTCGGCCGCGCGGCGGCGCTCGTCGGCGATCGCCTGCTCGCGGCGCGCGTGGGCCGCGGCTTCGGCGCGGGCGGAGGCGAGGGTCTTCTGCTCCGACCGGCGCAGGATGCGCTGCTGCTCGGCGACCGTGCGTGACGTCGCCTCGACGCGGACCTCATCCGGCAGCTCGCTGGTCTCCGCCAGGATGCGCAGGGTCTGCTGCAGGCGCACGGCGTTCCGCTCGGTCGTGACGTATTCGCGACGGCGCAACCACACCGGGACGAGATAGGCAAGCCAGAGGGCGGCCGCTATGGCGACGACGACCCCACCGCCCATCACATCCCCGTTCATGCCTCTACGGTAGGGGCGGCGGGCGCTGGGCCCGCGTCACACGGGAGGGTGTGTCCCGGTATCCGTTCTCAGTGGCTGCGCGCGATCGGCAGCGGGATGGCCGCCGCCGCACGGTCCTCGGCCGAGATGACCGCGGCGTCGGGGGGTACGTTGCCGTCGAGCCAGCGGCGCAGCACGCCCTGGTTCAGCTCCTCCGACACCAGGCCGAAGCAGAAGTGGTCGCGCCAGTCCCCGTTGATGTGGATGTAGCGGCGCCGCAGCCCCTCGTACCGGAACCCGAGCTTCTCGACCACACGCAGGCTCGGGATGTTCTCCGGCCGGATGCAGATCTCCATCCGGTGCAGGCCCAGCTGGTAGAAGCAGTAGTCGGTGGCGAGCGCCACCGCGGTCGGCGTGATGTTGCGGCCGGCGAACTCCTCCGCGATCCAGTAGCCGATGGTCGCGCTCGACAGCGACCCGTACGCGATCGACGAGACGTTCAGCTGCCCGGCGAGCCGGCCATCCCACTCCACGATGAACGGCAGGCCGTGGCCCGCTCGCGCGTTGGAGAGGAGCGACCGGATGCTCGCGCGTGTGTCGAACGACCCGGGCGCGTAGGGGCTGGTCGCCTCCCACTGGCGCAGCCAGCTGCGGTTGTCGAGAAGCGACCGCTCCAGCGGGCGCGCATCGCGCAGGCGGATGGGACGCAACCCCACGCGGCCCTCGCTGAGGGTGGGGACCACGATGGCCACAGACTCCTCCTTCAGCCGACCGTCAGTGGGACCGGTTTGCGAGCGTCTGGATGGGCCCGGTCGGGTCGACCGGCATCTCGTGGACGTACTCGTCCGGCGCGTCGGACGTCAGACCGGCGGCGAACTCCCGGAGCCACGGACGCAGTTCGGGCCCGAGGTCTTCGCGGTCGGTCGCCAGGCGGACGATCGCCTTGATGTAGTCGAGGCGGTCGCCCGTGTCGTAGCGGCGGCCGCGGAACACGACGCCGTACACGCCGCCGGTCCAGTCGGGCGCTTCGGCCATCGACTGCAGGGCGTCGGTCAGCTGGATCTCGCCGCCGCGGCCGGGCTCGGTGCGCTCGAGCACGTCGAACACCTCCGGCCGCAGCACGTACCGGCCGATGATGGCGTAGTTGGAGGGCGCATCCTCTTTATCCGGTTTCTCGACCAGGCCGGTGATGCGGACGACGTCGTCCTCGTCGGTCTTCTCGACGGCGGCGGCGCCGTAGAGGTGGATGGAGTCGGGGTCGACTTCGAGCAAGGCGACGACCGACGTGTGGCGCTCAGCCTGCACCTGCAGCATCCGCTTCAGCAGGTCGTCGCGCTCGTCGATGATGTCGTCGCCGAGGAGCACCGCGAACGGTTCGCGGCCGACGTGCATCTTCGCGCGCAGCACCGCGTGGCCGAGACCCTTGGGGTCGCCCTGGCGGACGTAGTGCATGTCGGCGAGATCGGTCGAGTAGTTGACCTTCTCGAGCCGGTCGGTGTCGCCCTTCTTCCTGAGGCTCTCCTCCAGCTCCGAGTTGCGGTCGAAGTGGTTCTCGAGGGCGTTCTTGTTGCGGCCGGTGATCATCAGGACGTCGTGCAGTCCCGCATCCACCGCCTCCTCCACCACGTACTGGATGGCGGGCTTGTCGACGACCGGCAGCATCTCCTTGGGCATCGCCTTCGTGGCCGGGAGGAAGCGGGTTCCGAGGCCTGCTGCGGGAATGACTGCTTTGGTGACACGGTCGTGATTTGCCATGCCGCCTACAGTATCCGCATTTCAGCGGCGTACAGGATGGCATCTCCTAGGATTGCCGTATGGACCCGGACACTGCCGCTCATCGCAAGCGCGCCCTGCGCGCGGAGCTCCGCGAGCGCCGGCAGAACCTCACCACGACCGAGCGGCAGGCCGCCACCGCGGGCATCACCCGCAACCTTGTCGACCTGGCGACGGACCTGTCCGTCCGCTCCGTCGCCGCGTATCTCTCGACGAACATCGAGCCGGATACGCGCCCGTTCCTCAACTGGGCCCACGCCCAGGGACTGCGCGTACTGCTCCCGATCTCCCGCGAAGACGGTCTGCTCGACTGGACCACCGGCGACGGCGAGACCGAGACCGAGGGGCTGTTCGGGCTCCCGGAGGCGGTGGGCGAGCTGCTCGGACCCATCGCGATCAACGACGTCGACCTCATCCTGGTGCCGGCGGCAGCCGTCGACGCGACCGGGATGCGGATGGGCTGGGGTCGCGGATACTTCGACAAGACGCTCGGGAGCATGGAAAAATGTCCCCCGGTGTACGCCGTGCTGTTCGACGGCGAGCTCGTCGACGAAGTACCGCGCGAACGCCACGACCAGCCGGTCGATGGGGCGGTCACCCCCACCCGGATCGTCCAGTTCACCTGACCCCCCTCACCCAGCACCGGAACGCAGCGGAAGAAGAATGCCCACCTACTCGTACTCGTGCCGCGACTGCGGCCATGCCTTCGACATCCAGCAGGCCTTCACCGACGACGCCCTCACGGTGTGCCCGAACTGCGGTGGATCGCTCCGCAAGGTGTTCGGTACCGTCGGGGTGACGTTCAACGGTTCCGGGTTCTACCGGACGGATTCGCGGAGCGGCGGGAAGTCGTCGGGGGCGTCGTCGTCCGGTACTGCGAAGTCCGATTCGTCGTCGTCTTCTGGTTCGTCGTCGTCGTCATCGTCATCGTCGTCGTCCTCCTCGTCCTCCGGTTCCTCGGGATCCGGTTCGAGCTCGTCCGGTTCGTCGACCTCGTCCGGCTCAGCCGCCTGATCCGGCATCCCCTTCGAAAGGTTCGGTCTTGCTCAAAGGCTTCAAGGAGTTCATCCTCCGCGGAAACGTGATCGACCTGGCCGTCGCCGTCGTCATCGGCGCGGCGTTCACGGCGGTCGTCACCTCCATCGTCGTCAACCTGTTCAACCCGCTCATCGGCGCGATCGCGATGAGCGACTCCCTCAACAACGCTCTGACGCTGACCATCGGAGACGCTCACCTCAAGTTCGGTGCCGTCCTGGTCTCGCTGATCAACTTCCTGATCGTGGCGGTCGTCGTCTACTTCGCCTTCGTCCTCCCGATGAACATCGCGAAGCAGCGCGCCGAGCGCCGCCGGAAGAAGGGCGTCGTGGAGCCGGACAAGCCGATCACCGAGCTCGACCTCCTCACCGAGATCCGCGACCTCCTGCAGGCGCAGCAGTCCCCGCCGCAGCCCCCCGGCAAGCACGCCGACCCCCTCCCCTAGACGTCGAAGTGCACCTTGTGGCGGCTAAATCGACCTTTTAGCCGCCACAACGCGCACTTCGATCACCAGTGGGGCGGGACGTCGCGGCGGAGTCGGGCGTCGTTCGGGGAGAACGAGGGTGCGTTGTCGGAGTCCGGGGCGGCGGGCGGCGGGTCGTCGCTCGGGGCGATCCGCGGGCGCGGGTCGGTGCCGGGCGCGCCGGGGCGCTGCACGCGACGGTGCTTCCGCCGCCCGGGTGTCTCGTTCACCCGTCCAGCCTAAGGCGGCCGCGGCGCGGGCGCAGGTCAGGCCAGCGTCGGCAGCGTGATCGGCGCGGTCACCGCGTCCGGCTCGGCCTGGCCGATCAGCGTGGCGATGCGTCCCGCCACCGCGTCCGGATCCGCGAACAGCTCGAAGCTGTGCACCCGGAGGTAGTGCCAGCCGAGGCGTCGCAGCACGTCCGGGCGCAGGCGCAGCGACTCGCGGAGGCTGCCCTTCGACACGTCCGTGTCCGTCTCGACCACGACGGCACGGCCCTCGTGCGACGCGACCAGGGTGAGCTTGCCGCGGTAGCCGAGGTGCACGTCCAGGCCACGGCGCGACAGGCGCTTGGCGAGGTCGACCACCATCGGATCCGCATCCGGGCTCAGGTACTCGGGAGCGGCCGCCTGCAGCTGGTCCGCCTCCCCCAGCACCTGGGCGAGCGCGGCGATGCCGTGCCGCATCCGCGACTCGTCGATGTCCTCCGGCTTGAAGCAGGAGACGATGTCCATGCCGCGCCGCCCGCGCGTCATCCCGACGGCGAGCAGGCGGTCCCCACCCGGCTCCGCAAGAGCGCCGAAGTTCGACAGCAGCCGGCCGTGCGGCGTGCGCCCGTAGCCGATCGAGAAGATGACCCGGTCGCGGCTCTGCCCGACCGACTGGTCGAGCGTCACGACGGTGAACGGCTCCGCCCGGTCGCCCAGGATGAAGTCGGCCAGCTCCGAGCGCTTCGAGAACGCGGAGAGCACCGCCTGGTTGACGCGCACGGCGTGGCGTTCGCTCGCGGTGATGACCATGAGGGATTCGCGCGGACGCTCGGTCGCGTGAGCCACCACGAGCTCGACCACCTTGGCGACCTCGGCGTCCGTGGACTCGACCGCGCCGGTGTCGCTGTCGGGCATGCCCTGCCCGCCGCTGACGTAGTGCAGCGCCAGGCTGCCGTGCCCGAGATAGGTTCCGGCCCACGGGAGGGAGTCGATGGTCCCGCCGTAGAAGCGGCGGTTGACGAGCTCGGCGAGGTCTTCGCCGCCGGCGCGGTAGCTGCGGCTGAGCGTGTAGACCGGGAGCAGCTCGGAGAGCCGGGCGAGCGCGGAGTCCGCGTGCAGCGCATCCACGTCGACCGCCTCGACCGTGCGGCCGTACTCGTGCACGCCGATGTCGAAGCGCGACGGGGTCTGCGTCACCGGGTCGCCGAACGCGACGACCTGGCGGGCCCGGCGGATGACGGGGACGTTCTCGGCGAGACTGGAGGCTCCCGCGTCCACGAGCAGGACGGCGTCGAACCCGACCTCGCGGCCGATCGACGGCACCTCGTACGGCGACACGAGCCACACCGGCGCGAGCGGACGGGCCAGATGCGGCGCGGCCTCGTTGAGGGAGGTCGCTGTCGGCACCGAGGTCTTCAGCAGTCGCTTGAGCGCGGCCGCCTCGTCCGGCCAGTCGACGATCCCGATCTTCCAGGTCTCGGCGAGCATCCACGCGAGCTGCTTGCCCGTCGCCGAGGCGTGCGCCTCGTCCACGAGCCGGAAGTCGGCCTCCAGCCGGTCGAGCACTCCCGTGTTGGCGTTCAGCAGGGCGCGGTCGGAGGCGAGCAGCGACTCCAGCACCGACTGCCACCACGCGAGTTCGAGTTCGGCGCTCACCTGGTGCTCGGGGACGTGCCGGATGGAGAGGTCGGAGATCAGCGGATCCAGCTCGAGCTCGCGCAGCTGCGTCAGCAGCGACGTGCGCTCCTGCAGGTTGGCGAGCACCTCCGACTCCGCGGCGAGACCGGCGACCTGGCGGGTCAGCTCCTCGATGGGGAGCGCGGCCAGCGACTGCGGCGTTCCGGTGCGGCGAAGCGGGATGTCGAGGCGCGCGAGGTCTTCGGCCACGCGCTGGTACGCGACCTGCACGTCCGCGATGCCGATCGGCACCTCGGGCACGACGCCCGCGACGGCGAACCGGTTCCAGAGGATGCGCTGCTGCTGGATGCGACGCAGGCTCTCGTTGAGATCGGTGACGTGCACGCCCGGACGGACGTACTCGAGCGCGTGCTTGCGCAGGCGCCGGCGGTTCGCGCTCGACATCGAGGGCGATTCGCGCCGGGATGCGGTGGCCGCGATGAGCTCGGTCAGCGAGCGGTCGAACACCGAGGGGGTGAACTTGTCGAGCGTTTCGCGGATGTCGAGCAGCAGGCGCAAGTAGACGCCCAGCTCGACGATCGAGGCGAAGGGACGCATCCGGGTCTGCCCGATCAGAGCGTTGGCGCGGTCGAGCAGCCGGGGCAGCTCGGCGCGGTTCAGCTTCTTGGCGAGCTCGTGGGCGCTCCGGCCCTCCTCCGTCGTGTTGAAGGAGGCGCCGTACCAGGGCGAGTCGTTCGGTCCGTAGCGGAATTCGCCGAGACGGGCGGCGCGGATGAGCGCGTCGGCGGAGGCGGCGCGGTCGCGGGCGAGGGCCTCGATCGCGTGCCGGCCGAGACGTGCCGTGGTGGACGGCGGCGAGGGCAGCAGCGACAGTCCGGACAGCTCGCGAAGCGCATCCAGGATCGAGACGCGGAGGACCGGGTCGCGCCGGGTGAGCGCCGCGCGGTAGTCGACCAGCACCTTGCGCAGGCGCACCAGCGCCTCGTCGACGTCGGTGACCCGCGGCTGCGTGGCCTTCTCGTTGCGGGCGATCGACTGGACGAGGTCGCGGCGGAGCGTCCGCGGGGTCACCGCGAGCCCGGGAAGCCCGGCCTTGGAGAGTCGCTGCGCGATGTCGTCGAGGCTGGAGCGGCGCGGGCTGACGACCAGCACACGCTTGTGCTGCGCGACCAGGGCGCCGATGGCGTTCACGATGGTCTGCGTGCCGCCGGTGCCCGGGAGCGTCTTCACGACGAGGGAGTTCCCGGCCGCGATCTGTGCGACCACGTTCTCCTGCGCCTCGTCGGCGTCGAGGAGGAGGGTGTCGGTGGCGGGCGGCCGCTCATCCTGGCGGATGGCCTCCACCGGGTTGAAGGAGGCCTCGACCGTCGTGCGGGCGGTCGGGTTGCCGGCGAGCGCATCCAGCAGCACGGTGTCGAGATCGCGCGCCTCCTCGCTCAGCGCGGGGGCGACGTCGGCGAACGAGGATGCGACCAGCCGCGGCTGCACGTTGAACCAGGGCAGGTGCGAGGTGAGGCCGCGCAGGCGGTCGATCACCGGCTGGGGCTTGAAGACGCCGCCCTCGACGGCGAGCGCGACGAACGCGTCCGCGTCCAGCGTGATCTGGAACTGCTCGTTGAGGGCGCGCGCGAGCTCCGGGTTGAGGAAGGTCTGTCCCTTGAGTTTCAGCTCGAAGTCGCGGCCGTAGCGACGGATGGCGAGCGGACGCAGCAGGATCGGCGCGAAGTACTCCTCGGCGCCGTTGCGCCACTGCGCGAGGCCGATCGCCAGGTGGACCGACTCGATGCCACGCACGGAGCGCAGCTCGATGCCCTTCTGCGTGATCGCGTTCGCGGCGGCGCGCGCGGTGCGGAGCGCCAGCTCGTCGCGGATGAGGCTCGACAGGAGGGTGCTCTGCCCGGTGATGAACTGCGGCAGACCGCCC
This sequence comes from Leifsonia sp. T36S-04, assembly GCF_042465655.1. Lineage (GTDB taxonomy): Bacteria > Actinomycetota > Actinomycetes > Actinomycetales > Microbacteriaceae > Leifsonia. Next base: position 794,340 of record NZ_CP146286.1, on the reverse strand, counting down.
GGATGCGTCGTGCTCAGCTCGATCCGCGTCCGCGGCCCGTCCTCGAAGTGGAGGAGCGGGGAGTCGCCGCCGATCGCCGCGATCTCGTCGCGCCAGCGCGTCCACACCGGCTCGGCGATGTTGCCGGCCACCAGCCCCGGATCGCCCAGACTCAGCGTGTGCGGAGCGGTCGTCGTGCGCGGGTTCAGGGCGTCGTCGTCTGCGATGATCGACGCCGCGTCGTCATCCTCGGTCTTCCTGTCCAGTCGCCACACACCGACACCCTACGTTCCGATCCGCGGATTCAGCGGGAACCCGGGCGGGTTTCGCGGCAATATCACCCACAGGAGCCCCTCGAGTCCTCACAGACAGCGATGGGGTCAGGAGGACGGAGCGGGCGTGAGCGTGCCGTACGGCTGGAGGGATCCGGTCACGACCGGCACCTGCAGGCCGACCGACTGACCCCCGCTGTTGACGGACACCGTCGTCAGCGAGCCGGGAGCCGAATCCAGGCCGGTCACCAGGGTCTGGTCGCTCGGCGGGTCGCCCAGCTTCCGGATGGCCCGCGGCTTCAGCGAGACCTCGATCGTCTGCCCGCCGGTCGGGATGATCGTGACCTTCTGCGTGTCCGGGCCCTCGTTGACCAGCGTGGCGACCAGGTTCGCGGTCTTCCCGTCGTTGCTCACCAGGACGGCGTTCCCGACGAAGACATCCCCGACGGTCGCACTCACGCCGACGCTGGCCTCTTCGATGTCGAGCGTGTCCTGCGGCGCGAACAGGTCGCAGGCGGTCAGGCCCGAGAGGGCGGCCGCCGCGACGACCGTCACTGCGGCGGCGCGGCGGAGGCGCGAGGGGCGGAACAGTGAGGCGCGCAACGTCATCATCCACCTCCGGAGGGACCACGGTGGCGCCACCCTAGCGTCCCGGCGGCGGGTTACGGAAGACGCTTCGTGCTGCGGAGGGCGATGATCCCGATGACGCCGCACAGCAGGTAGAGCGAGGCCTGCACATCCAGGATGGGCACGATGTCGCCCGAGTCGGCCAGCAGTCCGCCGAGCAGCAGCCCGACCGCCTGCGCCGCGCCGTCCAGGGTCGTCATGGCAGCGATGACCCGGCCGAGGGCGCGCGGCGGCACCTCGGTCTGGACGAGCGTGATCTCGCCGGTGGCCGTGGTCACTCCGGGCAGGCCCATCGCGATGAAGAGTCCGGCGTAGACCCAGAGCCCGGTGGTGAACGGCGCGAGGTTCCAGGTGAGGAGCGAGAGCAGACCGAACACGAGGTAGCCGCCGCCGATCAGCGACCGCGGCCCCAGCCGGCGCGCCAGGACGCCGGTCACGAGCCCGCCCAGGACGCCGCCGATCGCCTGGACGCCGCGGATGATGCCGGCTCCCGTGTCGCCCGCTGCGAGATTCTGCGTGACGTAGACGAGGAAGAGGACGAGGAACAGTCCCTGCGCGACACCGCCGAGTGCCGCGATGAGGGCGAGCGTGCGGAGGGTGGCCGATCGCGCGATCAGCGCCAGCCCTTCGACCCAGTCGCGCAGGATGCGGCGCTCGGCTGCGGACGCCGGTTCCTGGCCCGACTGGTCCTCCCCAGGCGGGCCTCCCGCTGCCGGCACCGGGTGCGGACGGCTGATCGCGACCAGCACCGCCGTGATGACGTAGGACGACGCATCCGCGATCACGACCCCCGGCAGCCCCCAGAACGCGAACGCCACACCGCCGAGCGGCGACCCGACCAGCCGCGCCAGGCTGTCGCTCACGGCGATCAGGGCGTTGGCCCGGGTGAGCTGGTCCGCGCGGACGAGCTGCGGGATCATCGCCTGGCGGGCCGGGTTGATGATCGCGCCGAGCACCGCCTCCACCGCCGCGACGGCGTAGACGATGCCCATCCGGTCGGCGCTGGCGGCGAGCAGCGGGAGCAGGAGGAGCCCCTGCAGGATGGCGACGATCACGATGGTGCGCCGATGATCCCAGCGGTCGACGAGCACCCCGAGAAAGCTGCCCAGGAGCAGCATCGGGACGAGCTCCACCAGGAACACCGTCGAGGCGCCGAGTGCTGAGCCGGTCGCCGACAGCGCGAACAGCGGCAGCGCGATCATCAGCAGCCAGTCGCCGGTGTCGGAGACCAACCCGGCCGTCCAGATCAGCGCGAAGTCGCGCCGGAGCAGCGGGGAGGGCGAGCGCTTCGGCGTGTCGGTGACGGTCACGACGCGTCCTCCGGCCGATCGGCCTGCTCCACCGCGCGCGCGGCGGCGATCGCATCCGGGTGCCGGAACGCGTTGAGGTGCAGGGCCACCACGTCGCTCCCCTCCGGCGGGTCCGCTCGTGTGAGTGCGATGTAGGGCCGGATGAGCGCATCCAGCCGCTCCCCCAGCTCGCGGAGCTCGGCCGGGGTCAGCTTCAGCGCGTACCCGTTCAGCATGCTGGCGTCCCTCCACTCCACCGGCTGGTCGTCGCGCTGGGCGATCGCGCGGTGCACGAGCGCCCCCTCGTCGTCGACCTGCCGGTCGGCGAGCGCCCGCTCCACGGTGTCGGACCCGAGCGCGAACTCCGGGTCGTCGGAGCGGCCGAACGACAGCCCGGTGTTCGTGGAACGCCACGGTCGCTCGCGGCCGTCCTGCGCATCCACCGTCTCCACGAGCCCGACCTTGCCGAGCGCCCGCAGGTGATAGCTGCAGTTGGAGGGAGTGGAGCCGACGACCGCCGCGCACTCGCTGGCCGTGCGCGGGCCGAACGACATCAGGTGGTCGAGCAGGGCGAGGCGGAGGGGATGCGCGAGCGCCCGCAGCGCGCGCGGGTCGGTGACCGTCGCGCGCTTCTCGGGCTGTCCTGATGTGAAAGACATGTTTCAGATCATGGCGCGGGTTCTCTTTCCTGTCAACACGGACTTGGCTGGGGCGGGAATGCTTCCCCCTCCCCCCAAGTTGTTGACGGATATGAACGAAACCACCCGAGCGAGTGTCGGCTTCCGATCGGAGCGCGGCCCCATCCTGATCGCCCTCATGCTGACGACGGGGCTGGTCGCGATCGACTCGACGATCCTCGCAACGGCGGTGCCCTCGATCGTGCAGGACCTCGGCGGGTTCGCGCAGTTCCCGTGGCTGTTCTCGGTGTACCTGCTCGCGCAGGCCGTCTCCGTCCCCGTCTACGCGAAGCTGTCGGACACGGTCGGGCGCAAGCCCATCGTCCTCATCGGCATCGCGCTCTTCCTGATCGGTTCGGTGCTCTGCGGCTTCGCCTGGAGTATGCCCGCGCTGATCGCCTTCCGGGCGCTGCAGGGGCTCGGCGCGGGAGCGATCCAGCCGATGTCCATGACCATCGCCGGTGACATCTACACCGTCGCCGAGCGGGCCAAGACGCAGGGCTACCTGGCGAGCGTGTGGGCGATCTCCTCCGTCGTCGGCCCCACCCTCGGCGGCGTGTTCTCGCAGTTCCTGTCGTGGCGGTGGATCTTCTTCGTCAACGTGCCGCTCTGCATCCTGGCCGGGTGGATGCTGATCCGCGCCTTCCACGAGAGCATCGAGCGCCGCAAGCACCGCATCGACTACGCGGGCGCGGTGCTGCTCACCGGTGGGATGACGCTGCTGATCCTCGCCGTGCTCGAGGGCGGTCAGGCGTGGGCGTGGAACTCGCCGTGGAGCATCGGCGCCTTCGCCATCGGCGCCGTGCTGCTCGTCGCCTTCGTGCTGGTGGAGCGGCGCGCGGCCGAGCCGATCCTCCCGCTCTGGGTCTTCTCCCGGCGGCTGCTCGTGACGACGACACTGATCTCGCTCGGTGTGGGCGGCATCCTGATCGGCCTCACCTCGTACGTGCCCACCTACCTGGAGGGGACGATCGGAGTCGCTCCCATCGTGTCCGGGCTCGCCGTCGCCGCCCTCACGCTCGGCTGGCCGATCGCCGCGAGCGTCTCGGGCCGGTTCTACCTGCGCATCGGGTTCCGCAACACCGCACTGCTCGGGATGGGGATCGCGATCGTCGGCGCACTCTCGCTCGCCGCCACCTCCGTCGCTCCGTCGGTGCTGTACGTCGCCGTCAGCTGCTTCGTCGTCGGGCTCGGGATGGGCCTCATCGCCACCCCGACGCTCATCGCGGCGCAGTCGAGCGTCGCGTGGAACGAGCGCGGGGTCGTCACCGGCAGCAACATGTTCGCCCGGTCGATCGGCAGCGCGGTCGGCGTGGCCGTGTTCGGCGCGATCGCGAACGCGATCATCGGCGGTTCCGCAGGTGGCGCGCACGACCCGGGCACCATCCAGTCGGCGTCGACGGCGGTCTTCGTCGCCGTGGCGGCGGCCGCGGTGCTGACCATCGTGGCCGGCCTGGCGATGCCGCGCTCCCGCGTCGAAGACGTGGAGCTCGGCCGCCCCGCCCCCGCCACCGCGGACTAGCCGCCGCGCCGGCCGGCGGCGCGGGCTTGCGCCGGCCGGCGCGCACCGGCCGACGCGTTGCCCGCCGCGCCGGCCGGCGCCGACCGGGAACGGCCGGCGCGCCGCCAGCCAGCGCCCACCTACTTGACACGACACGCCGTGCGCCGCACCGGCCGCACGGCGTGTCGCGTCAACCACATCATCCATGGGTCGCAACACGCCGTTATGACCGCGCGATAACGGCGTGTCGCGACCCATCGATCGCGGGGTCCGTCGCCGTCCCGCCGCCTTCCCTGCCTGACGCACGCCGCACGCCGCCGCCCCCGCCGCCCGCCGCCCGCCGCCCGCTGTCGCCGGCTGCCGGCTGCCGCACGCTGTCGGCAACGGGCGCCCGCCAGCTGCCGCACGCGGCTACTTGACACGACACGCCGCGCGCCGACCCGGCCGCACGGCGTGTCGCGTCAACCACATCATCCATGGGTCGCAACACGCCTTTATGGCCGCGCGATAACGGCGTGTTGCGACCCATCGATCGCGGCTACGCGGGGATGCGCGTCAGCGTGACGAACTCGTTGTACGTGAACGCCTTGCCCGCGAAACGCGGGAGCGGGAATGAGTACTGCCGCTCCACCGTCAGGCCCAAGCGGTCCGCCAGGCGGTGCAGGCCGTCGAAGTCCGTGAACGCGACGTGGGTGGAGTCGCTGGCGTAGCCGCGCTCCTGCGGGGTGATGAACAGGACGTTGCCCCCCGGCTTCACGTACGGCAGGTACATCCGCACCAGCTCCACCGCGAAGTCCGGATCGACGTGCTCGACGACGTGCGCCAGCAGCATGGAGTCGAACATGCCCGGTTTCGCATACTCCGTCGACGGGAACTCGTCGCTCGTGAAAGCGGTCAGCCCCCGCGCCCGCGCGATCGCCACGGACTCCGGGTTGTGGTCGACGCCGACCCCGTTGTTGCCGAGGTGTGCCAGGTTGCGGCCGAGACCGCTGCCGACGTCGAGCACCCGGCCGAGGTGCAGGCGCCGGATGTTCCAGCGGTACGGCGCCTGGACGTTGAGCGTCCGGCGCCACCACGAGTTGTCCAGTCGCTGCAGCCGGGCGGCGTACTCGGCGCCGGCCGTATCGCGTCCCTCATTCGGTTTGTCACCACCGGGGCTGGCGGACGTGTCGGACATCAGCAGGCTCGATCCGTGAACTCCATGCCCCCACGGTAGGCCACTCGGTACAGCGCCCTCAAAGCAAAACCCCCCTACGATCATGTGAGAACTGTCCACCTTTCGATGGGATGAGCTGAATGTCAACTGGCCGGGGAACCTCAGGTCCCAGCAAACGCGACCGCCGCGAGGAGGCGCGCGAGACCGCCAGGAAGATGCGCGAGGAGGCCGCGAAGAAGGCGAAGCGGCGCAAGATCGTCGTGCAGAGCTCTGTCATCGTCGGCATCGTGGCCGTGCTCGCGATCATCGGCGTCGTCGTCTTCACGAGCGTCGGCGGCGGCACCAGCGCAGCGAACCCGAAGAACATGGCCAGCGGTGGAATCCTGCTGACGTCGTCGACGAAGGCCACGCCGACGCCGGCCATCAAGAGCGGTGCACAGCCCACGCCGACGAAGATGAAGCTCGACGGCAAGACCGCGCACATCCAGATCTGGCTCGACTACCAGTGCCCCTACTGCGACCAGTTCGAGACGACGAACAACCCCCAGATCAAGCAGTGGCTGGATGAGGGATCGGCGACTCTCGAGGTCCACCCGGTCGCCATCCTCGACAGCACGCAGAACAAGCAGTACTCGACCCGCTCCGCGGCCGCCGCATCCTGTGTGGCGAACTCCGAGCCGGACAAGTTCTTCGCCGTCAACGCGGCGCTGTTCGCCAACCAGCCGGACGAGCAGACCGGCACGGGCCTCACGAACGCCGAGATCGTCAAGATCGTCAAGGATGCGGGCGTCGACTCGGCCGCCGTCACCGACTGCATCAACAAGCAGACGTTCGCCTCGTTCATCACGACGATGACGCAGGATGCGTCCACCAACTCGCAGCTGAAGAACCCGACCTCGGGCGGCTTCGGCACCCCGACCGTGTTCGTCAACGGCGAGCGCTACCAGGGCGGCTTCACCGACGCGGCGCAGTTCGCCGCGTTCAAGGAGGCAGCCGTGAAGGACGCCGGCTCGGGCAAGACCATCACCTTCCCGACCGCGAGCTGACCCTCCTGCAGCCCTCGAGCACAGGAAAAGTGCGCCCGATCCGTTGGATTCGGCGCACTTTTCCTGTGCTCGGCGGCGCGTTGGCAGGTGTAGCGTCCGAGGGGAACGAGATCGGGCGAGAGGAGTTCGGGGCATGGAGCGCATTCCGGAAGACGGAGTCGACGACGTCGAGATCGGTGAGAGCGACGCCGGGGAGACCCCCGGCTGGGCCGACCCGGCCGACGGCGACGTCGACTACGCCCTGAACGATCCCGAAGCCGAGGCCGACTTCGCCGACGAGCTCGTCACCAACGACGCGGTCGCGGGCGAGACGATCTGGCCGGGACCGGGCGACGGCAACGATGGACCGACCGGCGGCCAGTCCCGCGAGGCCGAGCCCGTGCTCGACGAGCACGACGAGGACGACCCGGACGCGGGCGTGCTGACCGAGGACGACGTGGAGGAGGAGGGCATCTAGCCTTCCCGCCCGGCCTACTCGGGCGCGCTCAGCGCATCCACCACTCCCCGCGCGCTGCGCTCGAGGAAGCCGACGATCTCGGCCGCCGGAAGGTCGGTGCCGATCGCGCTCTCGACGAGCGCCTCCTCCGCGAACGCCACCCATGACCGCAGGGCGATGCGCAGCAGCCGCGAGTCGGGCACGCCCAGCTCGAGGAACACGGCGACCACGCGCTCGGCCTGCTCGCCGCGGGCCTCCTCGACGACCGCGCGCACCTCGGTGTCTCCGGAGGCGACGCCGCGCACGAGCGAATAGAACGTGCCGCTGTGCTCGCGGACGAACGCGACGATCCGCTCCAGGGTGTCGTGGAGGCGCTCCAGCGGGGGCAGGCCGTCGACCGGCTCCGTCGCGTGCAGCATGCTGTCGCGGGCCGTGCGCACCACCTCCCGGTGGAGGCCCTGCTTGGAGCCGAAGTAGTGGAACAGCAGCCCGCGGGACACGCTCGCGCGGGCCGAGAGCTCCTCGATGGTGAGCTGGTCCAGCGGGTTGTCGGCGAGGAACGCCACCCCCAGCGCGACCAGCTGGGCACGGCGCTCGTCCGGCGTGAGTCGCGTGCGCCGGTCCATCTCCATGGGCCGAGCCTAACCGTCGCTCCTGCGAACACGATGCGCCGGTCCGACTATTGACAGCCGGTCAATAACGTCTAAGCTCGCTCCTGGACCTGACCGCGCCGACGCTGTCAAGTCCCCCGAACAGGAGGATCGATGAAGTTCCGAAAGCTCGCCGGGTCGCACGCCGGACGGATCGTTCTCGCGGCCGTCCCGGTCGCCGTGGTCTCCACGCTGCTCATGACAGGCGTCGCGCAGGGCGCCGTGCCCGTGTCGTTCGCGGTGTCCGGCAGCCAGTTCCAGATCAGCGCGTCGAAGCTCGAGGGCACCGGCTTCTCGCAGTACGCGGGCGTCGCTCCCGACACCGCGGGCAAGGACCACCAGGTCGCCATCGCCAACATCAAGTCGGCCACGCTTGCCGACCTCTGCCAGTCGGTCATCACGGACACCCCGCTCGGCAAGGTCGGGATGCTGATCACCGCGGGCGGCGGCGGGGCCCCGGCCAGTGCGTCCGACCTGCAGATCGGGATGACGGACCTCAAGGGCGACTCGAACTTCCACAACATCCGCATCGGCGTCGACGCGTCCACCGTGAACACGGCGGCGAAGGGCGGCGCGGGCGACTTCGCACAGGATGCGGACGCCGTCACGATCTCGAACCTCCAGCAGACCGCGTGGAGCACCCAGGCCTCCGTCTTCACCCTCACCGGGATGCACGTGCAGCTGACCGACGGCTCGAAGGGGTGCTTCTGACCGTGGGAGCTCACGCGAGCGGACGGATGCGGTTCCGCGTCTGGCGGCGACAGCGTCCCTTCGTCGGCGGGGTCCTGACGGCCCTCGGCGGCATCGAGATGTTCTTCTCGGGCCAGCTCGACATCGGCAAGATCCACGTCCAGCTCGGGATCGAGGGCCTGCAGGCGACGATCATCCCGATCCTGCTGGTGCTGCTCGGCGTGCTCGTCATCGCGATGCCCGCGCATCGCATCTTCTACGGCGTGATCGCGCTGGCCGTCGCGGTGTACTCGCTGGTCGGCGTGAATCTGGGCGGCTTCTTCGTCGGGATGCTGCTGAGCGCGGTGGGCGGCATCCTGAGCGTGGCGTGGATGCCGAAAGTGGATGCGGTGGATGCGGTGGATGCGGTGGATGCGGGAGAGCCGGCGATCCTGGACGCCCCGCGCGAGGGCACGACCGCATGAGGCGGGATCGCTCCGGCGTCGTCGCCGGCGCGCTGATCGCGTGCGTCGCCGCGGCGCTGGCGGGTCTGGGCGCCGCCCGCATCCCGTCGGCCGCGCCCGCGGCACTGTGCATCCCGATCTTCACGTCGTGCTCGTCCCCGAGCCCGTCACCCGCGCCATCCTCTCGCCCGACGCTTCCCGGGGCGCCCGGCGCGCCCGCGCTTCCCGCGCCGCCCGCCGGCACGCCGACGCTGCCGGGCACCCTGCCTCCCACCGCCCCGCCGACCCCGGCCGGCCCGGACACCGGGACGACCGTCTTCACGCAGCCCCCGGCGCAGCTCGGAAGCCAGTCGCTGTCCTTCTCGGGTCTGAAGTCCGTCACGGTCGTGACCGTCCCGCTGGCCGACGGCAGCCGCATCCCGGTGCTGAAGATCTCCGCCGACGCCATCACCATCGACGGCTTCAGCCTGACCGTGCGCAAGGCCACAGGCCCCAAGCTCGCCACCACCGCAGACCAGATGGCGCTGCGCGGCAATGTGCAGGTCTACCTGGACTCCGCGACCGCCACCGGCCCCGACGGCACGCCGCTGACCCTCGGCGCGGCGACTCCTCCCCCGGCCGACGGGCTGCCGCCGCAGCTGCTGCGCGTGACACTCGGGCTCGTCGGGGTGACCGCGGACAGCATCCGCTTCACCAACCCGCACCAGCACCTGTCGGAGTAGCCGCCGCGTCGCCGATCTGTGGGACGCAACACGCCGTTACGCGCCGGCGATTACGGCGTGTTGCGACCCATGGATGCGTCAGGTCAGCGCCCGGACTCGCGTCGCCGCCGCCGACGTTCGCGCCGGGACAGAGAGTCCCACGTCTCCCGCTCGGCGCGGCGGCGCTCCTCGGCCGCGCGCAGCCGCTCCTCACGCCGTTGCCGCCAGCCGTCGACCTCGGCATCCACATCCCGGGTCGGCGTGACGACCGGCGGACCGCCCTGCAGCTGCCGCCGCGCCTCCACGATCCGGCGGTTGAAGGTGTCGAGGTGCTCCCGCACCGCGCTCTCCGACCCGAGCCGGTCGAGCGTCGCCTCGAGCTCCTTGTCCTCGGTCCGGAGCATGAGGGCGGGTGGCCCCAGCCCGGTGAGCTTCTCGCGCTCGATCTTGCGGCGGATCCACCAGTCGGGATCGTGCGTTCCGGTCAGTCCCGGGAGCGGCTTGCCCGCGCCGGGGAGGTCGTCGAAGTCGCCGCGCCGGATCGCCTGCTGGATGGCCGTCTCGACGATCTGCGCCCGCTGCTCCATCGACGGCTGGCCCGGGTTCGCCTCCTCGACCTCCTCGCCGCGGGCCTCCGCGTCGCGGCGCAGCCGGTAGCGCGCGGCGTCGACGAGGGGGTCGGATTCGCGAGCCGGGCGAGGATTTCCGTCGCGGTTGCGGGCCATGCATTTAAGCCTACGCCGCTCATCGGGGCACCTTCCAGGCGGCCCGGCGGCGCGCACTCGGCTGCGCGCACGAGCCCTGTGCGAACGGAAGGTGAATATACGAACAACGGCACCCGCGGACAGTTGACATCCGATGGAACCTCATTAGTGTGTGCACTAAGCAACCGGATGGCAGGCTGAACCGCAGGGGGCGGGCAGCTGAACTGCATTCCCGGTGGGCGGCGGCCGGCCGCGGGTGAGCCGGCCGCCGCATATTTCGTCGTGGGGTGTCCTTCTCGTCGCTCCGGCCTCCCGTTACGCTGACCCCGTGACCGACGACGAGCACCTGCGGCAGGTCCGCGACCGCTTCGACGAGCGCGCGCCGACCTACGACGAGAGCGCCATGCACCGCGCGCTGGCAGCCGAGGTCGCCGCCTTCGCCGGAGTGGAGGGTGATGGGCTGGCCGGTGTGGATGCGGTGCTCGACGTCGCGACCGGCACCGGCCTGGTGCTGCGCGCCCTCCGCGACCGCGGCTTCGTGGGAAGTCTCGCCGGGGTGGACCTGTCCCCCCGGATGATCGACGAGGCGCGCCGGCACCTCCCGGACGCGACGCTCGTGGTCGAGGATGCCACCCGGCTCAGCCAGCCGGACGCCTCGATCGACCTCGTGACGTGCGTGACGGGACTGCAGCTGTTCCGACATCCCGATGCCGCGATCGCGGAGTGGGCGCGGGTGCTCCGGCCAGGGGGCCGCGCGATCACGGCGACGTTCCTCGCCGTCGACCCGGCGCGGCATCGCGCGGCGCCGCCGCCCGGTTCTCCCGAACACAGCCGATACGACTCGGTCGAGCATCTGGCCGCGACGGTGGCGCCCGCCGGCTTCGCGGTGACCCGCACCACGACCTGGGCGGATGGAGCCGACGAGCTGCTGATCGCCGAGCTGACCCTCAGCGCGCCGACGCCGACGCCGACGCCGACGCCGACGCCGACGCGGGCGCCGGACTGAGTCTCCGGGTCAGTGCGACTCGGGATCGTCCGCGAACGCCCGGACCTCCTGCGAGCACCGGCACGCCACCGCGATCTTGGCGGCCCAGCGTGCGGCCTCCTCGGGCGTCGGAACGTCGACGATCGTCAGCCCGCCGCTCAACTCCCGCGTCTGCGGGTACGTGCCCTCGGTCACGGTCCCGTCGCCCGAGACGAGCACCGGCGCGACGCCCTCGTCCAGGCCGCCCGCGAACACGAGCACCCCGGCCTCCTTCGCCTCCCGCACCACTGCGCGGGCCGCCTCCCCCACCGCGGGCAGCTCCTCCGCGGGCACCTGCATCGCCGGGCTGGGGAACAGGATCATGTAGCTCGTCATCGATCGCTCCTGATTCGTCTCGTCGTGCCGTCGACCCTAGTGCGGCGCGCGGTACGAGTACACCCGCACCGGCGCTACGCCCGCCGCCGGCTTGTATCGGAGATCCGGATGCGCCGCGCCCGGATTCTCCGACCGGCCGCGGTGCGTCGGAGATTCGGGGGCGATTCTCCGACGAAAGGGTCGGGCAGCGTCGGAGGATCGAACGCGTGGCGTTCGAATCTCCTGCGAGAGTGCCAATAGAAGGAGATTCGGCGCCCATTCTCCGACGATAGGCGTCGCGCGGGGCGCGGGTTCAGGGATGGGGTGGTGCGGGCGGCGCAGGTGGAGGAGTGAACGCGCGCTCGCGCGTGGCCTCCGACGGGGGTCGGGCTCCCGCATCCGGGCGCAACGCGGCCAGGCACACCAGCGCGCAGCCGACGAGGAGCACGGAGACGACGAGCAGGACCGCTGCGGGAGCGGATCCCACCGTCACGGCGACCACGAACGACACCGCCGAGCCCCCGGCCGCACCGAGCGCCACCAGTGCACTCGCCGTCCGGACCGCCCGCTCCGGGGGTGTGGCCGCGAGCGCGGCACCCAGCAGCAGCGCGTAGCCGGGCGCGATGCACAGGACGACCGCGCAGATCAGGAGGGCCGCGCCCAGGCCGTGCCCCGCGAGCGCCGACAGCGCAGCGACCAGCGCGCCCGCGAACATCGCGACGGTCAGGTAGACCCGGGGCCGCACCCCGCGCGCCAGGATCGCGGTGCAGGCGAAGCGTCCCGCCGCCATGAGTGTCCAGAACACCGTGGTCCCCACCGCCGCCCCGCCCGCGGAGACCGCGAACAGCGCCTGCGGAAGCGTGCTCGACCATCCGGCGAGCACGGTCTCGGCTCCCACGAACAGGAGCAGCGCCGCGCCGATCAGCCACACGCGCCCCGCCGGAGCGCTCCGTACCGCAGACGACCGCGCCCCCGACACGGCCGAACCCGACGCCGTCGACCCCGATGCCCCCGCCCACGCCGACCGCGCCCCGACCGCGAGAGCGGCAGCCGCGGCGGGCACCACCGCGACCACGCCGACCGCCACCCCCAGCGCGCCGGCGGGCGCGAACGCGACGACGAGCGGAGCTCCGGCCGCAGCGACCGCTGACGCCGCATTCAGCGCCGTCAGCCGCGCCGGAGTCCCCTCCGCCGAGCGTGCCCGGGACAGCGCGGTCGCGCTCGCCTCGACGAGCCCGAAACCCACCCCCGTCACCGTGGCTCCGACGAACACCGTCGGCACCGACCCCGCGAACGCGACGACCACCAGTCCGGCCGACTGCAGCCCGGCCCCGACCGGGAGCAGCGTCCGCGCACTCCCCCGGCGCGGCACGGCCGTGAGCAGCACACCGGCGAACAGCCCGAGGAACAGCAGCGAGACGCTCGGAAGCAGGTCAGCGGCCGCCTCCCCCAGCCGCTGGGCGAGTCCCGGGATGGCCGCGGGGATCGTCGAGCTGACGGCCCCGAGCGAGACGAATGCCAGGAGCAGAGCGGCGTCCGACCGCCGCTCCGGCCACCCCGCCGCAGGTCGCTCAGGCCCGCGTCGCGTCATCCAGCAGCTCCAGGATGTGCCGGTACGGCTTCCCTGTCGCGCGCGTCATCCCCAGCTCGCACGTGCGGTTCGCGGACGCGTACGCGGCGAACGTCCGGCCGCTCAGCTCGGCCGACTCGGCTCGCGTCGCGGACGCCGTCAGCTCGGGATGCAGCAGCCCGCGGTCGCCCGCGAACGCGCAGCATCCCCAGTCCACCGGCACCACCACGTCATCGCTGATGGCCGAGGCGAGCCGGATCATCGGATCGGTCACGCAGAGGTGCGTCGACGAGCAGGTGGGATGGACGGCGATCGACGCGAGCGGAGCCCGGACCGACAGAGCGGGCAGGATCGTCCGCTCGACGAACTCCACCGCGTCCACCACCGTGAGGCCACTGCCCGCGGCCAGGTTCAGGAAGCCCTCGGTGCACGAGACGCCGTCCGAGATGACCGGCAGCACGCCGCCGCGCGTGGCCTCCGACAGCGCGGGGAGCACGTTCTCGCCCATCGCGTGGTGGCCGGCCGGGTTGCCCTTCGACGTCCACGGCGTCCCGCAGCACATCGACTCGACCCCCTGGGGGATCGTGACGTGCACGCCCGCGCGGTCGCACAGGGCCAGGAACGCGTCGCGCACGCCCTGCGACGACTCCGCCGGCCCGAACATCGACCCGATGCAGGATGGGACGTAGACCGCAACTGCTTCGCTGTCCTCCCGAGGGCGCCGCCTGCTTCCGCCGCGCGGAAGCCCGCCGTCGTAGCGGGGGACGTTGTCCGCACCCAGGATCGCCCGCCCGACATCGGTCGCGGCCGTGACGAGCGGGGCGGGGAGGTGCTTCGCCGTGGTCATCGCCGCGGCACCCACCCGCGTGACCCCACCCCAGTGCTTCGCCGCAGCGTTCCAGCCCGCGGCGACCACGGGGTTGCCGCGCTCCGCCCGGAGGCGCTTGACCAGACTGCCCGTGTCGATCCGCACGGGGCAGGCGGCCTGGCACATGCCGTCCGCCGCGCAGGTGTCGAGCCCGTCGTAGGCGTAGTCGCGGTCCAGCTCTTCGACCAGGGCCAGGTCGCCCGCGAGCCGGGCACGCTCCCGCTCGCGGCGCAGCACGATGCGCTGCCGGGGCGTCACGGTGAGGTCCTTGCTCGGGCAGACCGGCTCGCAGTAGCCGCATTCGACGCAGCGGTCGACTTCGGCCTCGACCGTCGGAGTGAGCTTCAGGTTCCGCAGCGGGCCGTCCGGATCCTCGTCGAGCAGCACGCCGGGGTTGAGCAGCCCGTGGAGATCGGCCAGCTCCTTCACGCGGAGCATCACCCGGTACAACTCGTCTCCGAACTGCCGCCGCACGTAGGGCGCCATGATCCGCCCGGTCCCGTGCTCCGCCTTCAACGTGCCGCCGTGGCGCAGGACGAGCGCGACCATCTCCTCGGTGAACGCGGCGTAGCGCTGCGTCGACTCCGGGTCGTCGAAGCGCTCGGTGAGCATGAAGTGGATGTTGCCGTCCTTGGCATGACCGAAGATCACACTGTCCTCGTAGCCGTGGCGGTCGAACAGCTCGATCAGGCCCTCGCACGTCTCCCGCAGGGCGGCGACCGGGACGGCGATGTCTTCGAGCATCGCTGTGGTCCCCGACGGACGGTTCCCCGCGACAGTGGCGTACAGATCCTTGCGGATGTGCCAGAGGGCATCCCGGCGGCGGGCGTCGCGGGTCAGTATGGCCGGCTGCGCCAGCGGCAGGGTGGCGACCAGGTCGTCCCATGCCGCCAGGCGCGACACTAGCGCCTCGGCGTCCTGCTCCTGGTACTCGACCAGCAGCGCGGCGTGCCGGTCGACGTCGAGCGCGAGCAGTTCGTCGTCCGCGCCCGGGTCGCGCTGGGCCACCCGCAGCGAGGTGGCGTCGAGCAGCTCGACCGTGGCTAGTCCCGAGGCGACGAGCCGTGGCAGAGCGCCGGTCGCGTCCGCGAGAGTCGGGAAGTACAGCATCCCCGTGGCCGTGTGCGACCGAACCGGCAGCGTGCCGAAGGTCGCCTCGGCCACGAAGGCGAGCGTCCCCTCGCTCCCGACGACGAGGTGGAGGAGGATCTCGGCGGCCGAGTCGTGGTCGAGGAACGCGTTGACGCCGTAGCCCATCGTGTTCTTGATCGCGTACTGGCGTCGGATGGTCGCCACCAGCTCCGGATCCGACCGCACCCGGTCGCGCAGCTCGATCAGCCCCTGCCAGAGCGCGGGCGCAGCGGCGCGCAGGCGTTCGTCCGCGTCGGGTGCGGCGGTGTCGAGGACGGTCCCGTCGGCGAGCACCAGGACGGCCGAGTGGATGGTGTTGTACGTGTTGAAGTCGGTGCCGCACGACATCCCGCTGGAGTTGTTCGCGACGACCCCGCCGATCGTGCACGCGGCCTCACTGGCCGGGTCGGGCCCGAGCTTGCGCTGGTGGCGGGCCAGGCGCGCGTTGACCTGCCGCACAGTCGCCCCGGGCTGAACGCGCACCCGCTCTCCGCCCTCCAGCACCTCGATCGCGCGGAAGTTCCGGCGCGTGTCGAGGAGGAGCCCGTCGGTGGACGCCTGGCCCGAGAGGCTCGTCCCTCCCGAGCGGAAGGCGACCGGCGCACCGGCGGCGCCCGCGACCTGGAGCAGCCCGGCCAGGTGATCGGCGTCGCGCACGGTCACCACGCTGAGCGGCGTCATCAGGTAGTGGGAGGCGTCGTGCGCCATCGCCAGGCGATCGATCGCCCGATCGCGCACCGTTCCGGGAGCGAGCCGCTCCAGGCGCTCGGCCAGGTCCGCCGCAGTCGCCACGCGCATCCCCTCTCGTCGTGTCAGGCGTGCGCCCGGTCAGGCGACCGCGAGCGAGGTGCCCGGGATCGCGGCGATGAGCTGGCGGGTGTACTCCTGCTGCGGCGCCTCGAAGATCGCGTCGGGCTCCCCGCTCTCGACGATCTTCCCGGCGCGCATGACGTACACCTGGTGGGCGACCAGCCGCACCACGGCGAGATCGTGGCTGATGAAGAGGTACGACAGGCCGAGGTCGCGCTGCAGCGACACCATCAGGTCGAGGATCTGCTCCTGTACGAGCACGTCCAGCGCGCTGACCGCCTCGTCCATGACGACCAGTTCGGGATTCAGTGCGAGTGCCCGCGCGATGGCCACGCGCTGCCGCTGGCCTCCCGACAACTCGTGCGGGTACCGGTCGGCGAAGGACGCGGGCAGCGCCACCTTGTCGAGGAGGTCGGCGACCGCCTTCGCCCGGGAGGCGGCATCCCCGATCTTGTGGACGCGGAGGGGCTCCGCGACCACCTGCTCGATCGTGTAGCGGGGGTCCAGCGACGCGTACGGGTTCTGGAAGACGGGTTGCACCGCACGGCGGAACTCCAGGAGCCGGCGGCCGGACAGGCGGGACACATCCTCTCCGCGGAACGACACGGTCCCGCCGTCCGGATCCTCGAGCTTCAGGGCGAGCCGCGCGGTCGTCGACTTGCCGGAACCCGACTCGCCCACGATGGCGACCGTCTGACCGCGCGGGATGCGGAGGCTCACGCCGTCGATCGCGAGGAACGGCTCCGACCGTCCGCGGATGCGGTACTTCTTGACCGCATCCGACACCTCCAGCAGGATCTCGGGCTCTGCGCCATCCGCACGGAGCTCGACGACCGGAGCGACCTTCGCGCTGGCCATTCCGGGCGCCGCCGCGAGCAGCCGCTTCGTGTACTCGTGCTGCGGGTGGGCGACGAGCTCTGCCGCAGGTCCCGTCTCGACGATCTCGCCGCGGAACATGACGGCCACGCGGTCGGCCCGCTCGGCGGCGAGCGCCAGGTCGTGCGTGATGAGGAGCACGGCCGCGCCCAGCTCGGACGCGAGTTCGCCCATCTGGTCGAGGACCAGCCGCTGGACGGTCACGTCGAGCGCCGAGGTCGGCTCGTCGGCGAGCAGCACCTCCGGCCGGCAGGCGAGCGCCATCGCGATCAGCACGCGCTGCCGCATGCCGCCGGAGAACTCGTGCGGGTACTGGTTGAAGCGGGCCCGGGCGTCGGTGATGCCGGCGTGCTCCAGCAGCCGGATGGCCTCCTGCTTGGCCGCGTCGCCCTTCGCGACACCGTGCACCTGCAGGGCCTCGACGATCTGCGCGCCGATCTTCATGACCGGGTTGAGGTTCGTCATCGGGTCCTGCGGAACCAGCCCGATGCGGCTGCCCCGGATGGAGGTCATCACCTTCGCGGGAGCGGCGGTGATGTCCAGCTCCCGCAGGCGGATGGTGCCGGACGAGATCCGGCCGTTCTCCGCGAGGAGCCGGTTGACGCAGGCGGCGAGCGTGGACTTTCCGGAGCCCGATTCGCCGACGATCGCCACCGTCTCGCCCGCGGCGACGTCCAGGTCGACGTGCCGGACCGCCTCCACTTCACCCCGCGAGGTCGTGAAGGTGACCGACAGATCCCGGATGCTCAGCACCGGCTCGCGGACCGGATCCTGGTTCTCGCTGTTCATCGTTCCTCGCGTTCGTGGTGAGCGGAGTCGGCTGCCAGAACGTCGGCCGCCGCTTCGAGCAGGATGGATTGGATGGCGTCGCCCGTCACGAGCGGAGGACGCGGTGCCGCCCCAGCCACGGCATCGGCGGGCAGCCCTCCGGTGGTGCCGGCCAACCGCATCGCCGCCCCCGTGACCACCACGTCGGCGTCGAGCGCGAAGCCGAACCAGGTGCCGGTGAAGCCGCTGTGGCCGAGCACGTCGAGCGAGCGCCCGTCGACCGTGATCGTGTTGCGGCGGAAGCCGACGGCCTGCTCCGGGTTGATCGCGTTGGGCCGGCTGAACGCGCGCAGCACCTCGCCCGAGACGAAACCGCCGCCGCGCAGCGCAGCGCCGAGGGCAAGCAGGTCGTCGACGGTCGAGAAGAGCCCTGCGTGGCCGGAGACGCCGCCCAGGGCATGCGCCGCGTTGCCGTCGTTCACCTCGCCGCGGAGGGGCCGGTCGCGCCAGCCGTCGAACTCGTCCGTGCGGAACGGGACCGGGTACGGCGTGCCCGTGGCGACCATCCGGAACTCGTAAGCGTCGCTGTCCGCGCTGGTCACCGCCGACCCGGCCGGCACGGGACCGTAGTCGCTCGTCAGGCCGAGTGGACCGGCCACCAGCGTCCGGTAAGCATCCCGCAGCGGGAGGCCGGTCACCGTCTCGACGATCGCGCCGGCGAGGATCAGCCCGAGGTCGGAGTAGCTCCACGCCGCGCCAGGCGCCGTGGCGAGCGGCACCTCCTGGGCGCGCAGGATCGCGGCGTCGCGGTCGGTGGTCTCCAGGTACAGCGGCCACCAGGGCTGCAACCCCGCAGTATGGGTGAACAGGTGCTCGAGGGTGACGCGATCCTTGTCCCCGCCGGTGAACGCCGGGAGGTGGTCGCGCACGAGGTCGTCGAGGGCGAGTCGGCCCTCCTCGACGAGGCGCATCACGATCACCGTGGTCACAGCGACCTTGGTGACGGACGCGAGATCGAGCAGCAACTCCCTACCCATCGGGACGGCAGCGGTCCCGCCGTCCGCCAGCGCGGCCCATCCGCCGCACTCGACCTGGACGCCGGACGCGGTCCGCACGCCGACGATCGCGCTTGCGGGATGCGCTCCCGGCTCGCCGAGGGACAGCAGACGGTCGACATAGGGTGCAAGGCCGCTCATGCGGAAACCTCCTCGTAGCGTCGGAACTCCACCTGGGGCCACTCCTCCACGCTCTCGCCCTGCGGGAGCGGCGCCCCGGGCGCGGGCGTGAGCCGGCCGAGGACCCGGCCTCCCGCGGCGCCCGTGCAGCTGGGAACGTTGCCCGGAAGCCCGTTCGCGGTGGCCCACCCGATCAGGGCGAACGCGATGGCCTCCTTGTCGTCCGACGGCACGCCGACCGCGTCGCTCGGGCGCACCTCCACCCCGGGCAGCAGCGCGGCGATCCGTCCGAGCAGCACCGGGTTGCGGACGCCGCCGCCCGAGACGACCAGCACTTCCACCCCGGCCGCCCGGATCGCGTCGGCGACCGTGCGCGCCGTCAGCTCGGTCAGTGTGGCGACCAGATCGGCGAGCGGGAGATCGGACGGCGAGCGCTGGAGGTGCTCGTCCACGTACGCGAGGTGGAACAGCTCCTTGCCCGTGCTCTTCGGCGTCGGCAGGCCGTAGTACGGCTCGGCGAGCAGCTGATCCAGGAGGGCGTCATCCACTCGTCCCGCTGCCGCCAGCCGCCCGTCGCGGTCGAAACCGTCCGGCGTCTCGGACGACCGGGTGACGACGGCGTCGATGAGCGCGTTCGCGGGGCCGATGTCCCACGCCACCGGGTCTGCGCCGGGCGCGACCACGGTGACGTTGGAGATGCCGCCGAGGTTGAGCGCGCCCGCGCGGACACCCGAGGCGGCGAACCCCGCGAGCAGGATCGTGTCGAGGATGGGCACCAGCGGGGCACCCTGGCCGCCCGCGGCGATGTCGGCAGCGCGGAGGTCGGAGACGACCGGGAGCCCGGTCGCCTCGGCGATCCACGCCGGCTGGCCGAGCTGCAGCGTCCCCGCCGCCCGGCCGTCGCGGATCCAGTGGAACACGGTCTGGCCGTGCGAGCAGACGAGGTCGACCGGCGCGAACCCGGCGGCCGCGTGCGATGCGAGCGCGGCGCGCGCGGCCTCCCCGAACTCCTGGCCGATCGCCGTGTCCAGCTCGCAGACGACGTCGAAGCCGACCGGCGCCGGAGGGAGCGCCGCCAGCAGCCGCTCGCGCAGTGCGTGCGAGTACGGCGTGGAGGTCGTGTACTCGATCGCCGCGCCGACAGAGCCTCCCGAGGCACCGTCGGTGAAGTCGACGATCGCGATGTCGATGCCGTCGTGCGAGGTGCCGGAGATCATCCCGAGGACGCGCATCAGAGCCCCGCCTTCGGGGCCGCTGCGACGACGGTCCGGAGCACGCCCGCCGCCTGATCGAGGGCGCGCTTCGCGTCCGGGACGCTCATCCCGGTCACGATGGTTGCGATCGCCAGCTTCGCGTTCCAGTCCGCGGCGTCGAGGGCGACCCGCGCCACCTCGTCGTCCGTGCCCGTCGCCAGCGTGACGATCCGCACCGCGCGGCGCACGAGCTTCGCGTTGGTCGCCTTCACGTCGACCATGAGCGTCTTGTACGTCTTGCCGAGCCTGATCATGCTGATCGTGGAGATCATGTTCAGCACCATCTTCGTGGCCGTCCCCGCGCCGAGCCGGGTCGAGCCGGTGACGATCTCCGGCCCCACCGCGATCTCGATCCCATGGCGCGAGATCGCGGAGATCGGGGTGTCGAGGTTGCAGGACAACCCGACCGTGAGCGCGCCGCTCTCGTTGGCGAGGCGCAGCGCGCCCAGCACGTACGGGGTCCGGCCGCTGGAGGCGATGCCGACGACCGTGTCCAGCGGACCCGGTGCCAGGCGCCCCAGGTCGGTGCGGCCGGTCTCCTCGCTGTCCTCAGCGGATTCGATGGAGCTGACGAGTGCGGTCGGTCCCCCGGCGATCAGGCCGAGCACGATGTCCCCGTCGGTGCCGAACGTCGGCGGGATCTCGGAGGCGTCGAGCACTCCCAGCCGGCCGCTCGTTCCGGCGCCCACGTAGATGATCCGGCCGCCCGCGCGCACCCGCTCGGACGTCTCCTCGACCGCCGCGATGATGGTCGGCAGCGCATCCCGGACCGCTCCCGGGATGCGGGCGTCGCGGTCGTTCATGAGGGTGACGAGCTCGGCGACGCTCAGTTCGTCGAGCATCAGGTCGTCGTCGGCCACCGCCTCCGTCATCAGCTCGTCGAGTTCGGCGTCGGGCGAATTGGCGGTCATCAACGGCCTCCGGTCTTGGGGTCGAGCGCGGCGCGCAGGCCGTCGCCGAGAAGGTTCAGTCCGATGACGGCGCAGATCAGCGCCGCGCCCGGGAAGAGCAGCATCCACGGGGCGACGCTCGTGAGCGCCTGGGCCTCGTAGACCATGCCGCCGAGGGATGCCGCGGGCGGCGGTGTGCCGAAGCCGAGGAAGCTCAGCGCGGCCTCGGTCAGGATCGCCCACGACAGCGAGAGGGTGATCTGCACCACCAGGATCCCGCGCATGTTCGGAAGGACGTGGGCGAACAGCGTGGACAGCCTCTTGCGCCCGATGGCCGTCGAGGCCATCACGTAGTCCGTCGACCGCAGCACGAGGACCGGGCCGCGCGCCACCCGCGCGAAGATCGGCATGTAGACGACCGCGATGGCGATCGCCACCGTCAGCCAGCTGCGCTGCAGCGTCGCCGCGAGCGCCAGCGCGAGCAGCAGCGACGGGAAGGCGAAGAGCACATTGGTGACGACGCCGACGATGCGGTCGGTCACGCCGAGGAAGAAGCCGGCCAGCACACCGATCAGCGTGCCGACCACCGCAGCAACGGCCACCGAGACGATCGCAATCAGCAGGGAGTTGGCGAGCCCCGCCGCCACGCGCGAGAACGTGTCGCGCCCGAACTGGTCGGTGCCGAACCAGTGCGCGCCGCTCGGCGGGTTCAGCGACTGTGCGACATCCTGGTGCGCCGGGTTGTAGGGGGTGAGCCCGAAGACCGCCAGCAGCGCGAGCACGATGACGATGCCCATGAGCACCAGCCCGGTGATCCCGGGAACCGAGCGGAAGGCGGAGACCCACGCGTGCGAACGGCGACTCGAGTCGATCGCCACGTCGGGGACGTTGCTCATGCCGGTCGCGGCGCTCATCGGACACGCACCTTCGGGTCGACCACGCGGTACACGATGTCGGTGAGCAGGTTCACCAGCACGAACATCGTGGCGATGATCAGCACCGTGCTCTGCACCACGGCATACTCCTTCTGATTCAGCCCGAGGAGGACCTGGCGGCCGATCCCCGGGATCGCGAAGATCTGCTCGGCCACCAGCGCGCCGCCCAGCAGGAAGCCGAACTGGAGGCCGGTCATCGTGACGACGGGGATGAGCGCGTTGCGCAGCACGTGCCGCACCCGCAGCCGCCGCTCGGGGACGCCCTTGGCCCGCGCCGTCCGGATGTAGTCCTCCGCGCGGATGGAGAGGATGGCCGTCCGCGTGGTCTGGAGGACCGGCGGGGCGATGCTGATGCCCAGCACCAGCGAGGGCAGGAGCATCTGCTGCAGGTTCAGCGACGGATTCTGCAGGAAGGTCTTGTAACCCTCGCCGTTGGGGTACCAGCCGAAGGAGTTCGCCAGCCAGGTCGCCAGCACCGTCGCGAGCAGGAAGGACGGGATGGAGAGCGCCAGCAGGCTCCCGAACTGGGTGACGTTGTCGCCGAAGCGACCCGGCCGGTTCGCGGCGAACACTCCCCCGGGGATGCCGAGGGCGAGGCCGATGACGATCGAGAAGATGGCGAGCTCGATCGTGTTCGGGAGGGCCTGCGCGGTCATCTGCGCGACGCTCTGGTGCGAGGTGAGGTTCAGCCCCAGGTTGCCGGTCAGGACGCCGCCGAGCCAGTCGCAGTACTGGACGATCAGCGGCTTGTCGATGCCGTAGTAGGCCTCGAGCTGACGGATCTGGTCCTGCGAGAGGTCGCCGGCGGCGGTGCCGTAGGCGGCCGTGATCTGGTTTCCGGGGACGACCCGGAGGATGAAGAAGGTGAGGATGGACACTCCGACGAGCGTGAGGAGTGCTTCGCCGATCCGCCGGGTGACGGGATGGCGGACGAGGTGCATGAGCCGGGTCATGGGAGCCCTGGGGTTCGGGCGCCGGGGCGGGCGCTGGGCCCGCCCCGGCGGCGCGGTCAGGAGAGTGTTGCCTTCCACAGCGTGGACACGTCCGCGTCGTAGCGGGCTTCGAAGCCGTTCACGCTCGAGTTGAGCACGATGTACTCCTTCGGTGTGAAGAGCCAGACCCACGCGGCGTTGTCGACGAGCTCCTTGGAGAGCTGGGTGTAGACGGTCTTGCGCTTGGCCGTGTCGGTCGTCGCGATGCCGTCCGCGAACAGCTTGTCCAGCTCCGGCGAGCTGTAGCCGGCCACCTTGTTGTAGGTGCCGCCCGTCGTGAAGTATCGCGCGTACATCGTGTTCGGGTCGGAGCTTCCCGCGTTCTGCGCGATCGCCGCGTCGAAGTCGCCGGCCAGCCACTTCTGCACGTAGGCGTTGGAGTCGAGTGACTGCACGTTGACCTTGATGCCGACCTTGCCGAGCTGCGCCTGAACGTTCTGCGCCTCATCCACGGCCGTCGAGTAGAGGCCCTGCGACGTCATCACGTTGAGCGTGAATCCATCCGGGGTCCCTGCCTTCTGCAGGTACTCCTTGGCCTTCTTCAGGTCCTGCTTTGCGCACGGCTGGGCGTTCGGGTCGGAGTGGTACTCCGGCGACGTGATCGGACCCGTCGCGGTACCGGAGCCGAGGGCGGCCGTGTCGATGACATCCTGACGCGAGATGGCGCACTGGATGGCGAGCCGCGAGTTCACGTTGGAGAGCACCGGCGACGCCGCCCGCAGCTGCAGCACGTGGTACTGCAGCGAGCTGGCCGTCATCGACTTCGTCTTGTTCGAGACCGCCGTCTTCGCCGTCACCGGGTTGTCGAAGATCGCCACGTCGACCGAGCCGGTCTTCAGCGCGGAGACCATGGACTGCTCGTCCGGGATGATCCGGAACTCGACCTTGGCCGCGCCCGGCTTGCCCGCGAAGAAGTCCGGGTTGCGCTCCAGCGAGATGGACTCGTTGGCCACGCGGCCGGCCCACTTGTACGGACCGGAGCCGACCGGTGCGGTCTGCAGAGTCTCCACCGGGACGTCGGACGGGACGATGCCGGTGTTCACGGCGGTGAGGCCGGAGGGGAAGGACGCGTCCGGGTGCTTCAGGTGCACGACCACGCTGGTCGGCGACGGAGCGTCGATGGTGTCGACCGAGGCCAGGTAGGAGCGCGAGCTCGCCTTGTTCACCGGGTCCATGATCTTCTCGTACGTGTACTTCACGTCGGCCGAGTCGAGTGCGGAGCCGTTGCTGAACTTCAGCCCGTCCTTGAGCGTGAACGTGTAGGTCAGCCCGTCGGACGACACCTTCGGCAGCGCCGCCAGGTTCGCGACCGGCGCGTCGTCCTTGTTGGTCGTGAGGAGCGGGCTGTAGATCTGGGACAGCACCTGCACCGACTGCTCGGACGTCGTCGTCCAGGGGATCGTCTGCGTCGGATCGGCGGTGATCCCGAAGACGAGGGTGGCATTCGGATTCGCGGACGCGGTGGGGGAACTGCTGCTGGTGCCGGTGCATCCTGCGAGCAGCATGGATGCGGCGGCGACCGCGGCGCCGGCGACGATCGCCGGGCGTCCGAAGCGGTTGACCTTCATTTCGGGCCTCCTTGGTGGGTGGTGCGCCTGCTGTGAGCGGCGACGTCGGCGACGTTGCCGGGATAAACGCTATGGGAATAATGTTCCTCTTGCGTTTCCAAGTTGTAAATTATTTAGCACGAAGCCGTCCGGAAGTCCAATGACTCGCGGGCCGCTACGGTGAACCTGAACGACCGCGAGGAGACGGCCATGACCGAGGACATCCTGGTTCGACTGCGTCAGGCCCTGCCCAGGCTGCGCCGCAGCGAGCAGCTGATCGCCCAGGAGGCACTGGCCGAGCCCGCAGAGGTCGCCAACCTCAGCATCACCGAACTGGCGGCGCGCTGCGGCACCTCGACGGCGACGGTCGCGCGCTTCTGCCGGAGCGTCGGATTCGACGGCTACCGCGGTTTCTGCCTCGCGCTCGCGCGGGCCGCCGTCGACGAGAGCGGCCGCCGCTTCCACTTCGGCGTCTCCGAGGGCGACATCGACCCCGCCGACTCCACCCGCGACGTCGTCCGCAAGCTCGCCTTCCAGGAGGCCCGCGCCGTCGAGGAGACCGCCGAGATGCTCGACCTCGACGAGGTGGACCGGGTGGTCACCGCCATCATCGACGCACCCAACACCGACGTGTACGGTTCCGCGTCGAGCGGTCTGGCGGCGCAGGATCTCGGCCAGAAACTCCGGCGCATCGGCTACTTCGCGAACGCCTGGACGGATGCGCATCTCGCCCTGACCAGCGCCGCCGTGCTCCGGCCGGGTTCGGTCGCGATCGCCTTCTCGCACTCCGGCGAGACCGAGGAGGCGCTGTCCGCCCTCGAGACAGCGCAGCGGGCGGGAGCCTTCACCGTCGCCGTCACGAATTTCCCCGAATCCCCGCTGGCGCAGCTGGCGGATGCCGTGCTCACGACCGCCTCACGCGAGACGCGCTTCCGGTACGGCGCGATGTCGAGCCGGATGGCGCAGCTGATGATCGTGGACGTGATCTTCATGGGCGTCGCCCAGCGCCGTCCCGAGGGCGTCGCCGACTCGCTCGCCGCCAGCCTCGCGGCTGTGGAGGGGCGTCGTCGGCCGAGGCGCAGCACCACCACCTGAGTCACGGCATTTCGGTCGTCACAGCCCCTTGGCCATCCCGACCTGCGGCTGGCCCCACTCGGGCAGGACCTCCCGCGTGCCGTCGAGCGCCCATCCCGCCCTCTCGTAGAACCCGCGAGACGGCGCATTCTGCTCGAACACCCACAGCCGGGCCGTCACCGCACCGTGCGCCTTCAGCTCGGCCTCCGCTCCCGCGAGCAGGCGCCGCCCGTAGCCGCCGCCCTGCGCGTGCGGCGACACGTACAGTGAGCTGACGTATCCCGAAACCGGATCGGTCAGGCGGTACCCGACGAAGCCGACGAGCGTCCCGCTCTCGTCCTCGGCCGCGAGATACCGGTCGCCGCCGGTGCTCAGCGCCCGCCGCCAGAGGTCCTCGGCGCTCTCGCGGGTCATCCGCTCGACCAACTCCTGCGGCATCGTCTGGCTGTAGCTCAGCTGCCAGCAGTCGAGGAAGACGGTGATGAACGCCTCCACGTCGTCCGGGGTCGCCTCCCGCAGCCCCGCCGGCAGCGTGCGACCGCCGTGTGACCCGTCCGTGTCCGTGAACCGCTGCATTCCACCCGCCTGTCGTTGGTTCCTCGAATGTAGCGGCAGGATGCAGCGATTCGCCAAGCTGCCCCTCCACCGATCCGCCACGGCGAACTAGGGTCGGAGCGTGAAGCGAATGTGGCTGTTCCTCGTGCTCGGCATCGTCCTGATCCTCCTGGGACTGGTGTGGACGCTGCAAGGGTTCAACGTGATCGGCGGCTCGGTCATGAGCGGCTCGTCGCTGTGGGCGACGGTCGGTCCGATCGTGCTGCTGGTCGGGGTGGTGCTGATCGTGGTCGGGATCGTGCGAGGCCGGCGCTCCGGCGCGCGCTGAGCCGGCTTACTGGCGGACGGACCAGTTCATCGACCCCTTGTCGTCCTCCACGGTGACGATGACGGGGTGAGTAGCACCGGTGCTCTCGGTCGCCGTGCACTGGAACGTGCTGCCCACGGTGAGCGGCGGCGACTCCGGACACACCGCTGTGACCGTGCGCTGAGCCTGCGACGCGAACGTGCGGACGATCGAGTTCTCGAGGGCGGCGCGGTCGTAGTGCGGCCCCAGGATCGCCGCCATCAGCACGAAGTGGATGATGAGCGCGGCGATCAACGACACCACGCCGAGGCTGAGCCCCCAGATCGACCGCGTCCGTCCGACGCCGATGCGCCGCGAGCGGCTGATCCCGACGATTCCCCAGATCACCGCGCCGATGCCCGGCAGACCCGGCGCGTAGCCGAGGACCTCGCTCAGGAGCAGGAGGGCGGCGGAGAGGATGCCGAGCGCCAGGGACCAGGCGGCGGCGGAGTTCCTGCCGTGGTAGGCGTCCCAGGACGGGTTGTAGAGGCCGCCGCCATAGGGCGCCTTGCCCAGCGGGGCGACCGGGCTGTACGCGGGTGGGTATGCGGGCTGGTGGATGGGCAGCGGCGCGATCGGCTGGAAGGCGGGCTGCTGCGCGGGTTGCTGTGCGGGCTGGTGCGTGGGTTGCAGCACGAGCTGCTGCGCGGGCTGCGGCGCGACGGGAGCGGGCGGCGCGGCGACCGGTGACCGGTGCCTCCCCTGGGGTGATCCCGCCGAATCGGGCGCGGCCTCGGGCGCGGCCTCGACCTCGCGCGGCCGGGCGTGCTGCGTCCAGGTGGAACCGTCCCACCAGCGCACGCCACCGCCGCCTGCCGGGTCCTCGTACCATCCCGCCACGGGCAGCGCGGCATCGCTCATCGGCTCCCCCAAAGGTGATCTCGCGCCCCGGGCCGGTCCTCCGGAAGCGCCACGAAAGACGTTACCGACGCATGGTCCCGGTCGCCCGCCCCACAACGGGTGGCCCAGCGGCGTGCGACGGCGCTACCGTGAACCATGGCGACCATCCACGACCGCTTCGACGACATCGTGACGACCTTCGTCGGCCGGCCCGGAGTGACACCGCCCGCGACCGGAGGCCCGCGCCGGTTCGGTTCGGACGCCCTTCGCGTCGACGGGTCCGTGTTCTGCATGATCTCCAGCGGCGAGCGCTTCGTCGTCAAACTGCCCGCAGCGCGCGTGCAGGAGCTGATCGCCGCATCCACGGGCGAACCGTTCCAGGCGGGTGAGAAGACTCCGATGCGGCAGTGGCTCGTCGTAACCGCGGACGCGCCCGGGCTGTGGGAGTCGCTGGCCGAGGAGGCGTACGCATTCACCCGCACCGACGGCGCGGCTCCGTCCCGCGCGTAGCCGGCCCTCGCCGTTGTCCGTGGTCGCCGGTACCGTCAGCGCATGGAGTTCCGCATCGACGTCCCGCAACCCGTGCTCGATGACCTGCAGCGTCGGCTGGACGCGGCCATCCTGCCCGAGGCGACGCCCGGCCCAGACTGGTCGAACGGCATCCCGCCGCACGTTCTCGCCGGACTCGTCGAGCGCTGGCGCACCGGCTACGACTGGCGCGCCTTCGAGAGGCGGCTCGACCGGTACGAGCAGCGGATGGTCGACCTCGACGGCTGCGCGGTCCACGTCGTCCGGGCGCCGGCCCGCGACCCGCGCGGCCTGCCGATCGTCCTGACGCACGGCTGGCCGTACTCGTTCGCGTCCATGCTCGACCTGGCCGACCTCCTCTCCGAAGAGCGCGATGTCATCGTTCCGTCGCTCCCCGGCTACGGCTACTCGGCCGTGCTGCCCGAGCCGTTCTCGTCTTCCGGTGTTGCGCACCGCTGGAACGCCCTGATGACCGGCGAGTTCGGCTACGACCTGTACCTGACCTACGGCGAGGATGTGGGAGCCGGCGTCAGCGACTGGCTCGCGGGCGAGCATCCCGAGTCCGTCGCCGGTATCGTCGCATCGCACGCGTCGTTCTCGGCGCGCTCGCGCCCCGGCGTCGAGCTGACCGAGGAGGAGCGGGACTTCCTGCGTCACGTCGCCGACCCGCAGGAGTCGGGCTACGCGCACGAGCAGGGCACCCGTCCCGACACTCTCGCGGCCGCCCTGATCGACTCCCCCAGCGGCCTGCTCGCCTGGATCGCCGAGAAGGTGGCTGCCTGGAGCGACGGCGACGGCCTCGACCACTTCGCGGTGGATGACGTGCTCACCAACGTCGCGCTGTACTGGGTGACGCGGTCGATCGGCACGAGCTTCCGTCCGTACCGGGAATCGCCCGACGGCGACGAGCTCCACCCGATCGTCGAGGTGCCCGCGTCCATCCTCATCCAGCGTCACGAGGCCGCCTACCCCCGCTCGCTCGCCGAGAAGAGCTACGCCGACATCCGCGCCTTCGCCCGCCTCGACCGCGGCGGCCACTACACCGCCTGGGAGGCACCGGCCGCGGTCGCGGCCGCGGTGCGCGACCTGGAGGCGAGCATCCGGGGCTGAGCCGCACATAAGTTACGGCTGGACGATCCAGGTTCGCTCGGGCGGCGTCGGCGGCTGATGCGGGAGGCGCACTCCACCGTCTCGGACATACCTGGCTCGGGCGGCATCGAGACTTTCGCTGCCATTCGGACCGCCGCGCACGACGTGGCTATCGTGATCGTCCTGGCCGTCGTCCTCCCACCAGCACTCGCCGCAGATCTCGTACCCGGCGCGCTCCTTCAGGGTGAGGTGCCCGCAACACGGACAGGAGTAGAGGCGATCAGACGCCGGCGCGTACACATTCTCGAACGAGACGTACCAGTGGAACCACGCGAGTCGTCCCGCCACCACTTCGTCATCGCTGAGCGATGGGTCGTCGTTGGGTCCGCGGACGACGCCTCCGGGCTCGGCCTTCGCGCGCCTCTTCACGGGCGCAAGCATAGCCGCGGTCGCACAGTGCGGCCCAGCGGCGTACGCACCCGGAAAAACTCGGTAGCGACGAATCCTCAGCTCGCTGGCATCCTGTTGGGTGACGGATCAACCGGCGGCTGACCGCCATCCACACCTCTACAGATACGCCCGAATGAAGGGATCCGTCATGGATGCGCTTCCGATCGTCTACTGCCGTGGTTACGCGGGCCCGACCAGTCAGATCGACGTGACCGTGGATGACCCGTTCTACGGCTTCAACGAGGGCGCCACCCATACGCGCGTGGACGGCGACGGCGACCCGCGCTTCTACCAGTTCGAGGGCCCGCTGCTGCGGCTGATCGGTGAGCACGACTACCGGCTGCTGGTCCGGGGGAGCCAGACCGAGCTGCTGGCCGACGCCGACGACGCCAGTCTCGACCCCAAGACCATCTGGGTCAGCCGCTTCTACGACGTCGCGGCCACCACCTTCCGCCCCGCCGACGATGACGAGCACGAGAACCCGGTCGAGCGGTTCTTCGACCGCATCACGCACGGCATCCACGACCACGTAACGGCCGATGGATTCGACATCGAGCGGGCCGCGACCGAGCTCTACACACTCATCACCTCGGTGGTCGACAAGACGGCAGGGCATCCCAAGGTCAACCTGGTCGCGCATTCGATGGGCGGCCTCGTGGCGCGGTGCATGATCCAGAAGATCTGCGGGACCCCGGATGCCGCTGGCAAGCCCCGGCGGAACGCAACGGATATCGTCGCGCGCCTCTTCACCTATGCGACCCCGCACGGCGGCATCAACTTCACGAGCGGTGTCCTCAACTGGGCGATGGAGACCTTCGGCCCGGCCGGAGCCGACATCTTCTCCCCGCCGAAGATGTACGGCTACCTCACCAAGGGCGCTACCTTCGGTGACACCCCGCCGGCGAACCTCACGCCGCCGTGGGACCCGCGGGTGATCCCGAAGGACGTCTTCGACACCGACAACGTCTTCTGCCTGATCGGGACCGACCAGAAGGATTACGGCATCTCGAAGGACCTCGTCGGCCCGCAGAGCGACGGTCTCGTCCAGATCCAGAACGCCTACGTGAAGAACGCGCACCGGGCCTTCGTGTACAAGTCGCATTCCGGGCGCTACGGCGAGGTGAACTCCGAGGAGGGCTACCAGAACCTGCAGCGTTTCCTGTTCGGAACGTGGGCGGTGAAGGTGGAGTTGTCCGGCATGCCGAAGACGGACGAGCTCAGCAACGGCGTCGCCTGGCAGGCCGACATGCAGCTCGCCATCCGCGGCCTGTCGGTGCTCATGACCGAGCAGACGGCGGCCCACTACTCCCCCATCCAGCTGAACGAGGTGGCCGAGCCCAAAGTCGCGGACAGCATCAACACTCCCGTCCCGCTGGTCGGCACCTTCCTGCTGAAGAAGGAGCCGCCCGACGACCTCGCCCCCACCCTCGTCACCGCGAACGGCGACGGCACGACGCCCGCCGACCCCACTCCTGCATTCATGTCGACGGATGCGACCACCGACGAGCTCTCGCGCTACGCGTTGAGCCTGAAGGTCTACCAGGTCGCGACCACCCGCAGGACCGGCGCCTTCGATTTCAGCAACAACCTCGAACAGGTCGGAGACTGGAGCGACGTGCTCATCGTCGACGTCGGCCGTCCGCGCCCGGGCGCCCCCTTCGGCGTGTGGACCGGCTGGAACAGCCAGTTCGACGGTCCCATCGCCGCCCGGGCGCAGATGCCGGATCCACTGGATCTGCCCCAACAGGCGGACACCGGCGCTCGCGTGGGCCGCGTCCCGCTCCCGAAGGGCGCACTGACGCTGCCGATCTTCGACGACGGAACGAACCTGCTGATCACGATCACGGAGCGGGCGTAAGGAGCAAACGCATGGCTGAGGGAACCAAAGAGGACCCCTGGGAGCTGACCACCGCCCCCGGCACGTCCCAGTATCAGATGTACATCGACGGCGACGAGCTGGTCTGCCAGGTCGGATCGACCCAGCTCAAGTACCAGGCCCGCGCGATCGACGACCTCCACGCCTGGCTCGTCGAGCAGGGCGATTGGGTGCCCCTCGGAGCGGCCGACGAACAGAAGCCGGCCGCGGAAGGAACCGTGGAGGCGTGGGGCCGCTCGGAGACGAACCCGGTCGGCGGCTGGTACGGGCTGCGGAAGGGATACCGCGGGCGGTTCGGGATGTACCTGCCGCCGCTGCTGGAGAAGCTGGGCCGGGTGGAGCTGACGCACGAGGCACGGAACAACCGGGTGCGGGCGGTGTGACTGGCGAACACTTGATGCGCACGACTAACTGTCCCTGGTCGGTCGACGCACGTCTGTGGGAGTTTGACTCGGGGGCGAGTTGTTGCGGCATCGAGTCGGACCGGCTCACCGTCACCACTGCTGCCGTAATCTTCTTCCCGAGTCGGCGCTAGACGTTCACCATTCGCCGGCGCGCATCCACGCACGGGCTATGCCCGGCCCTCCTGACAAGCGCACGATGGCATCGTGACAGACCTCGATCGCACCCTCATCCTGCTGCGGCACGCCAAGTCGGATTGGTCCGGACCTGAACCGGACATCGACAGGCCGCTGGCCGGGCGCGGCCACGCTCAGGCCCCACTCGCCGGGCGATGGCTCGCGGCCCACGTGGACAGCATCGATCTCGCGATTGTGTCGCCCGCCCGCCGTGCCCGCGAGACCTGGGCCCTCGTCTCCGCTCAGTTCGCAGCTCCGCCTCCCACGCGGTTCGACGACCGGGTGTATGCAGCGTCCGCGGATCGGCTTCTGGGCATCGTGCGTGACGTGCCGGATGCCGTCCACACTGTGCTCCTGTTAGGCCACAATCCGGGCATGGAGCAGCTAGCCTCGCGTCTCGGCGATGACGATGTGATCATGCGCACGTCTGGGATCGCCGTGATCGACGTCACAGGACCATGGCTCGGACTCGACACGGCGTCAGCGGTGCTCCGCGCCTCCGGACGTGCGGAGAATGACGACCTGAGGTAACCCGAACTGGGGTACAAATCGTGTCCTCGTTAATGAGGACATTTTGCCCGGGCGAGCGTAGCGTTTTGTAAGTGAGCAACGCTCACTTAACGCTCCCTCTTCGTCGGAGCCGGACGAAGCACTCCCCCCGGGCGTGCGGAAACGGTCATCATGACTGCACACGCTGGACACGCGCATCCCCACTGGGGCGGCCCCGGTCGCGGAGCCCCGCGGCCGTCCGCCGCCCGCCCCGGCGACGTCCGGGCGCGCCGTCGGCACTCGAGGCTGTTCGTGGTGATCGCCTCCACGATCGCCGTCATCCTCCTTACAGTCAGCGCGGTCGTGGTCAGCGGGCTGGTCTACGCGGGGAACGTCGCCGCGAAGTTCGACTCCTCGGTCACGCACATCCAGCGCGCCTTCCCTCCCGCCGCCACACGCCCGGCGGCGCTGCACACGAACGCGATGAACATCCTGGTGCTGGGTTCCGACTCGCGCGGCGACCCGACGACGGTGGACGCAACCGGTGTGTCCAACCAGCGATCCGACACGATGATGCTCGTCCACATCGACGCCGATCGGAAGGACGTCTACGTGATGTCGATCATGCGCGATCTGTGGGTGCCGATCCCCGGCAACGGGACCGCGAAGATCAACGCCGCACTCGCCTGGGGAGGCACACCGCTGGCCATTCAGACCGTCGAGCAACTGCTGGGGACCAGGATCGACCACGTCGCCATCATCGACTTCCAGGGACTCAAGGCCATGACGACAGCGCTCGGCGGCGTGGATGTGGATAGCCCGGTGGCGTTCACGACCGTCAAGTCGCCGCACTACGTCTTCAGCAAGGGACTCAACCATCTCGACGGGGACCAGGCGCTGGCCTTCGCGCGCGAGCGCTACGCGTTCCCCACGGCCGACTACCAGCGGGTCGCCGATCAGCAGGCTCTGGTGAAGGGCCTCATCGACAAGCTGACGCAAGGGTCGACCCTGGCCGATCCGGGAAAGGTCACGGCTTTCGCCGGCGCACTAGGGTCCCACCTCAGCGTCGACCGCCAATTCGATCTGCCGACGATCCTCGCGCTCGCGGCGAGCATGAGGCTGGCAGGCGCGTCGAGCATCCACACCTTCACGATGCCGACCGCCGGCACCGGAACCTCCGCCGACGGACAGTCGATCGTCAATCTCGATCAGTCCTCGCTCCCGGCGCTGCAAGCTGCGCTCGCTCAGGATGCCCTCGGCGCATTCGTCGCCGACCACTGACCCGCAGACGTCGCTCCCGATCGCGGTCTGACGCTGTCGCGCGCTACCGCCCCTGCCGCTTCTTGTACGGCTTCGGCTGTCCCTTCACGGCCGGCGCGCGGCCCTTGCCCTTCGAGGCCTTGGCCTTGCCACCCGCCGGAACGACCGGCTTCGCTACCGGCACGGGGGCCGCAGCGATCTCCTCCCGCGCCGTGGCCAGAAACAGCACTCCGGCCTTGGTCAGCCGGGTTTCCGCGGAGTCGCGGACGAAGAGCGGGGTTCCCACTTCATCCTCGAGCTTCGAGATCGACGAGTAAAGGGACGGCAGAGGGATGCCCAGCGTCCGCGCCGCACGCGGAAAGTGCAGCGCCTCCGCCACCGCGACGAACCGAACGAGCAGGGTGACGTTCACGGCAGTCATACCGGACTCAGCGGCGCGAGCTCGCCCGCCGGCACCTCGACGCGGATGCGGTCCCCCCGGCGCACGACTCCCCCGGCGACGACGACGGCCATGACGCCACCCTTGCGCTCCACCGAACCGTCCTCCGTTCGCCCGAGCACCTCGCGCAGCAGTCCCGGCTCGAAGACGTTGATCTGCCGGCACGGGTCCCGCAGGCCCGTGACGCGCACGCACGCGTCGGCGCCGAGGTACAGGAGGGTGTCCGTCGGCAGACTGAGGAGGTCGATTCCACGTGTCGTCACGTTCTCACCGAGCTGCCCCGGCGCGACCTGATACCCCGCGTCCGCGACCTCGTCGAACAGCTCGGCGTGCATCAGGTGCACCTGCCGCAGGTTCGGTTGCGACGGGTCGCGGGCGACGCGGGACAGGTGCTGCACGGTCGTGCCCGCGTGCGCGTCCCCCTCCACACCCCAGCCCTCGATGAGCACGACCTCGTCGACCACCGATTTGCTGAAGCTGTGGACGCCATCCTTACTCACATCGACGACGTGCGCCTGCTCATCCCGAATCCCGTTCACAGTACGAGTCTCTCGCGAATCATCCGGCATCGTTGTCACGGGCTGACGCGGACGCTGCGTCCCTCGAAGGTGACGACGTCGCCGAGCTGCAGCTGCCGTCCGCGGCGGCGATCGACCTCGCCGTTGACGGTCACGTAGCCGTCGATGATGGCCTCTTTCACGTTCCCGCCGGAGTCGAGGAGGCCCGCGAACTTCAGGAACTGCCCGAGGCGGATGCCCTCACCGCCGATCGGGATGTCTTCGATCGGACCCGAGTTCGTCATTCCGAAATGCTAACCCACCCGCCTCGGCGGCCCGGTCTGCCGGGTCGCCGGAGGTCTGCATCCCCTGGCGCGCCGCGTCCCCGTCGAACACAATGGCGTCATGTCGGATGCGCGGGTGACCCGGGAGACGCGGCGTCAGCAGCGCTACTGGGGCCGGCACGCCCAAAGCTACGACGCCACGATCGCGAAGGCCGAACGGTCGATGCTCGCGGGAACGCGCGAGTGGATCGGCGAGCGCGCCACGGGCCGGGTGCTGGAGGTCGCGATCGGCGGCGGCCGCAGCCTCCCGTACTATCGCGGCGATGTGAGCCTGGTCGGCGTGGACCTCAGCCCCGCGATGCTGGAGATCGCACGACGCCGGGCCGCGGAACTCGACAGGGACGTGGACCTGCGGGAAGGCGACGCCGAAGCGCTCCCGTTCGCGGACGGGTCGTTCGACACGGTGGTGTGCGCGCTCGCACTCTGCTCCATCCCCCGCCCCGCCGTCGCCGTGGCCGAGATGGCGCGCGTGGTGACTCCGGGCGGATCCGTGGTCGTCGTGGACCATGTCCGGAGCGACGTCGCCGTGATCTTCGCCGGCCAGTGGATGCTCGAACGCGTCACCATCCCGCTGCAGGGCGAGCACCTCACGCGCCGCCACCGCGGCGAAGTGGAGGCCGCGGGCCTCGTCGTCGTCGAGGACGAACGCCTGCGCTCCGGCGCGGTGGAACGCATCCGCGCGACGCGTCCGGCACCGGTGTAGGGACCGACTGACGCGGTGCCCGCTGGTGGATGATGGACGCATGCCCGCCGCACACCGCCCCGGCCTACAGGTCGGCCCAGGACTCACGATCCCCGAGTCCGAGCTGTCGTGGCGGTTCTCGCCGTCATCCGGTCCCGGCGGGCAGGGCGTGAACACGGCCGACTCGCGGGCGGAACTGGTGTGGGATGTGGCGGGCTCGACCATCCTCTCGCCCGACCAGCGGCAACGACTGCTGGAGCGCCTGGCCGGTCGGCTCGTCGACGGAACGCTGACGATCGCGGCCTCCGAGCACCGCGCCCAACTGCGCAACCGCGAGGCCGCGCGCGCCCGCCTCGTCGACATCGTGGGCGACGCCCTCCAGCCGCCGGCGCCGCCGCGACGACCGACGCGACCGAGTCGTGGTGCCAAGCAACGGCGATTGGATGCGAAGAAACGGCGCACCGACCTCAAGCGACTGCGACGTCCCCCGCACGACTGATCCCCACTCGAGTGACCGCGACGCCGGTACCGGTAGAACTGCTGTCTGCCGGACGGGATCCTCCGCCGCGTATGGTTGGCGCCATTCACGAAAGGTGGCGCGACATGGCGCAGTCGGGCGTGAGCGTCCTGATCAATGGTTTCGGCGTGCTCTTCGTCATCCTGAACTCGTTCGGGCTGGGCCTCCGGCTCCCCGTCGGCAAGCTTCTGGCCCAGGTCGCCACCCACTGGAAGATCGCCACGTGGGCGTTGGTGATCAATTTCGTCATCATCCCGGCCATCTTCGTCGGCTATCTGCTGACGGTCGCCTCGTCGATCCCCGGCGAGATCAAGGTCGGGTTCTGCGTCGCTGCCCTGTCGGCAGGTATGCCGTTCGCGCCGCTGCTCGCCCGGCTGGCCAAGGCGAATGTCAGCATCGCAACCACGCTCCTCGTGGTGTTGACGACAGCGACCATCATCGCCCTGCCGATCGGGCTGCCCCTCGCCATCGACGCGGTCGACGCACACCTCACGACCTCACCCTGGGCGATCCTCTGGCCTCTGCTTGTCTTCCTCCTCGTGCCGGTGATCCTGGGCTGCGCCTTCCGGGTGTGGTGGCCCGAGCTTGCGAAGCCGCTGGCGAAATGGGTGGTGCGACTCGCGATCGTGTGCCTGCTGTTCAACCTCAACTTCACGCTGGTCGCCTACTGGGACCAGTTCGTGCAGACGTGGGGCACCGAGAGTTACATCGGTGCCCTCGCCGGGCCGTTCATCGGCCTGGGGAGCGGCTACCTCCTGGTCTCCGGCCTCCGGTTCACGGATGTCGGAGTACGGCACGCGACCGAGATCACCACGGCAGTCCGCAACATCGCTCCGATGCTCCTGATGATGATCTTCCCGTTCGGGGCCGACCCGTTGGTGACCGTCTCGATCACGATCCTGAACACCGTCGGGATCGTGATCGTCGTCTGCTTCGCCCTGGTGTGGCGGCGAGCTGCGTCACGTTCTGACCGTCACGCGCCCGTCAGTTGAGGCGATCGTCCCGTTAGGGCGATCGTCGCCTATGGCGAGACCACCCTGCTCACACCCCCGCGGCCGTCACCACGAAGTCCGTCGCGAACCCGGCGAACAGGCCGATCAGGATGCCGACGTACAGCAGGTAGCCGCGGCCCATCTTCAGTGCGACGCCGATCAGCTGGACCAGGACGTAGACGATCGATCCGGCTGCCAGCGCCAGGAACACCAGGGCGAGAGCGTCGTTCACGACGACGCTTCCGAGCAGGGTTCCCACCAGCGTCGGCCCACCGCCGATCAGACCGAGTACCCCCAGCTGGCGCCAGGAGGGTCGCACGGCCGACGCGGCCAGCGGCGCAGTGATCCCGAAGCCTTCGGTCGCGTTGTGCAACGCGAACCCGACCACGAGAACGGCCGCCAACTGCAGCTCGCCGCCAGCTGCGGACTGGCCGATGGCCAGACCCTCCGCGAAGTTGTGCAGGCCGATTCCCACCGCGATCAGGAACGCCAACCGGCTGGCCGGCTCCGCCAGCCGCAGCACGCCGCCGCTGGACTGCGTCGAGGCGCCGGCCCGCAGCCCGCGCCCGGCGATCCACCGGTCGTACGCGACGAGCCCCAGAAGGCCGACGCCGACGCCGACGAACAGGAGCGCCGCCAGGCCCACGAACGGCCACCACGACGCCGTGTGCTCGACCGACGCGGCCGTGAGTGCCCCCTCCACCGGTTCGACCGCGTGGACCAGCACATCCCACAGCAGGAACAGCAGCACGCCGATCGTGATCGCGTTCAGCATCGCGCGGAGGCCCGCTGCTCGTGCCGAGAGCCTTCCGACCGGCAGGCCGATGAAGATCGTTCCTCCGGCGATGACGCCCATGACGATGACGGTCCCTGCGTCCACGCACACTCTCATTCGGTTTGGTAGCTAAGGCTCACCTAACTTACATCTCCGCGATCTGGGAAGCATCTGAGAGCGGCCGGGTAAGTTGAAAGCATGGTGGTGGAACGGCTGCGGGTGCTTCTCGTCGAGGACGACGCGCGCCTCGGCCCGCTCATCGAGCAGGTCCTGGCAGAGCACTACGACGTCACCCGGGCCGTGGATGGTGAGGCCGGCCAGGCCGCCGGACTCGCCCAGGACTTCGACGCCATCGTCGTGGACCGCCGACTCCCCGGGATGGACGGCTCCGAGCTGGTCAGCACGTTGCGCGCGCGCCGGGTCGTGGCGCCCATCCTGATGCTGACCGCGCTCGGCAGCGTCCGGGACAAGGTCGAAGGGCTGGATGCGGGCGCGAACGACTACCTCGTGAAGCCGTTCGAGTTCGACGAGCTCCTCGCCCGGCTGCGCGCCCTCACCCGCACGTTCACCGGCGAAGGCCGGGAACTGCCGATCGGCGAGTGGCGATTCCATCCCGAGAGCCGGGCGGTGTATTCGCCGTACGAGGGACGCATCCTGCTCACCGACCGCGAGAACGCGCTGCTCCGGCTGCTGGCGGAGAACCCGCTGCGCACGTTCTCGCGCCGCCAGATCCTGGACGCGGTGTTCGAGTCCGACGAGCAGCCGGGAACCGTGGACACCTACGTGCACTACCTGCGGCGCAAGACGGATCCGCACATCGTGTCGACTGTGCGCGGCGCGGGCTACCGGTTGGGGCAGCCGTGAAGAAGGGAAAGGACGGCACCGACTCGTTCGAAGTCCGACGGGCATCGCGCGCGGTGGCCCTGCAGATCACCATCGCCTCCGGTGCTCTCGTGGTCGCTGCCATCGGTGTCGCGTTCATCTTCGTCCTCGACCAGCTGCGCCCCGCCGAGGTGAACGAACCGCCCCAGCCCGGCGAGCACAAGATCTACATCGACACGACCGCCGCGCTGATCGCGTTCGTCATCGTCGGCGTGCTGGCCATCCTGATCGCCGGGGCGCTCAGCATCATCGCCACCCGTCGCGCCGTCCGCCCTCTCGGCGAGGCGCTCGAGCTGCAGCGCAACTTCATCGCGGACGCGAGCCACGAGCTGCGCACGCCGCTCGCCGTGCTCGACGCGCGGCTGCAAGTCCTGCAACGGAGCCTGGCACCGGATGATCCTTCCGCAGCATCCATCGCGGAACTCCGCAGCGACACCCGGACCCTCATCGACGTGGTCAACGACCTGCTGCTGGCGGCAGGGCCGGAGCGGGAGACGCCGTCCGATCCGTCCCCGTTCTCCGAGCCGGTCGAGAAGGCGGTCCAGTCCCTGCAGGTGCTCGCGCGCGACAACGAGGTCGCCCTCCGCTTCGAGAAGCACGACGATGTATCGATGACGGTCCCGCCGACCAGCATCCAGCGCTGCGCCATCGCCCTGATCGACAACGCCCTCGCGCACTCCCCCGCCGGGTCCAGCGTGACCGTCTTCGTTCGGCGCGACGGGAGGGATGCCGTGCTCACGGTCACCGACCAGGGCGCCGGAATCAGCGGAATCGAACCGGCCCGGATCTTCGACCGGTTCGCGCGCGCCGAGTCGACGACGACCGGTCGCACGCGCGCAGGCTTCGGGATCGGGCTGGCACTCGTCCGCGAGATCGCCGTGCGCTACGGCGGCACGGTCACCGTCGCATCCACTGGGCCGGCGGGCACGAGCATCGAGATGCGGGTCCCGTCCGCCTGAGCGGAGCGAGACCCGCATCCCGAGCTGCCGTACGCGGGTCAGAGGTCGAGGCTGGGCTCCCGCGTCGCCGCCGACGACTCCCGGCCGACGGTGCGATCCCGTCGCGACACAGTCAGGAAGACCACGAGCGCCAGGATGGCGAGGAGGAACAGGACGCTGGTGACGATGGTGCCCAGCCCCAGGCCGCCGTCGCTCGTGGGCTGGGCGAGGAAGTCCCCGAGGGACGCGCCGAGCGGCCTCGTGAGCACGTACGCGATCCAGAACGAGACGATGGCTCCGAGCCGGAACACGAAGTGCGCCACCGCGACAACAGCGATCGCGCCGGCGAAGACGGCGACCGACGCCAGGTAGCCCAGGTTCAGCTGCTCGGCCAGGAAATCGCCCGCGGCGGTGCCGAGCGCGAAGGTGAACAGGATCGCCAGCCAATAGAACGTCTCCCGTCGACGGGTGACGATCTCGTGGATGGACAGCGTCCGCTCGACGGCGTACCAGACGGCGAAGGTCACAACGAGGGCGATCGCGAAGACCGCGGTCGAGACGCCCAGCGGGACGCCGAGCCCATCCGTCAGGTTGTCGGTGATCAGGGTGCCGACGACGCTGATGAGGACGACGGTCAGCCAGTAGATCGCGGGAACGTAGCGGGTGGTCCGGAACTGCACGACCAGGACGACCAAGAACAGCACCGCCATGATGATCGAGGTCAACTGGGTGCCCAGGTGGAGATTGGTAGCCAGCAGATCGGCGGCGGTCTCGCCGACGGTGGTGGCCAGGACCTTGATGATCCAGAAGGTCGCGGTCGGCTCCGGGACCTTGTTGCCGGCAAGCGCGAGACGGTTCGGCTCGGTCATGTGTTCTCCTTCGTGCGATCGGGTCGGACGCATCGAAGGCTAGGGCGCTCGCGCTCAGGCGACGCTAAGAATCCGTTCGGGCCCGGCGGCGCAGGGCGAACACCCGCACCAGGACCGGGACGACCGAGATCACGACGATGCCGATCAGCACCAGATCCAGGTAGGAGGAGACGAAGTCGGCGACGCCGGGGATGTGCCCGAGCCCGTACCCGAGCATGATCACCGCGGTCGCCCAGATCGCGGCACCGACCACGTTGAAGAGGGTGAACAGGGACCAGCGCATCTTTCCGACACCCGCCGCGACCGGGGCGAAGGTCCGCACCACGGGCACGAAACGCGCCACCATCACGGCGGCCCCACCGAAGCGGTCGAAGAAGCTCTGGGTCCGCTCGACACTCGCCCGGCTGAAGAACCCCGACTCCTTGCGCTCGAACACACGCGGACCCGTGCGGCGGCCGATGACATAGCCGACCTGATCACCGAGCGCAGCTGCCACGATCACCGCCAGGATGATCACCCAGAGCGGTTCCGAGAACCGACCGGTCAGCGCGAGCACGCCGGTGAAGAACAGCAACGTGTCCCCCGGCAGGAAGAAGCCGACCAGGAGCCCGGTCTCGATGAACGCGATCGCGCAGACCCCCAGCAGCGCCCACGGGCCCGCCGCCTGGATGATCCCCTGCGGATCGAGCAATCCGAGATGCGCAGTCATGGTGTCCTTTCAGAGAGCGGCACGGGACCGAATCGCCGCAGGAACGGCATCCAGCCGAGGACGGCAAGCCCGAACCGGGACCAGAGCCCGCACCAGAACGAGATCGCGACGGCGGCCACCACGGCCGAGCCGATGACGTCGGTGAGGTAGTGGGCGCCGACGTACATGCGTGACACCGCGACCATCAGCGCGAACAGCGTCCCGATCACGGCGGTGAGACGGAACCAGCGCGTGTTGCGCGAGAGCAGCACAGCCGCGATCGCATACGACACGGCGAAGGTGGTGTGACCGCTGGGGAAGCTGTCGTGACCGGTCTCCGCCAGCAGCGGGTGCAGCATCAGGTGGCCGTTCGGCCGCGGCATCGACACTGCCGCTTTGAAGACCTCGCACGCAAGGTAGCCGAAGGCGGCGACCGAGGTGAACGCGAAGGCGTTCACCGGTGAGCGCCGCACGAGGAGCAGGAAGAGGAACGAGATCGCCAGGATCGCCACGCTGCCCGCCGGAGAGAAGAGCGTCTCGATCGTGAGCGCGAGGCCGTTGGCGAGGCTGCTCTGATGGTGGGTGAGCCAGATGTCCGCCTGCACCTCGACGGCGGCGATACCGGGAACGAACCGCACCAGCAGTCCGAAGAGCAGCACGAACACAGCGCCCACTGCCGGCCACAGGATCCAGTGCCGGGGATGCGGGAGCACCGCCATCCTCGTGCGCGGGTCGGATGCCACCGCAGCGGAGTGCACGGTCACCGGGGTCGAAGTCATCCCGTCGACGCTACGCACCCGGCACCCATGAACCACTAAGAATCACCAGGTGACGCCTGCGTCTGCTCGGGAGTTCTTAACCGGCTGAGAACTTTGTCCGCAACCACTGACACCCACGGGGGCTTTCTACAATGAGGACACGACGGACGGCAGGAACGACGAAGAATGCACATACGTAAAGCGCTCATGACGGGCGCCGTAGCTCTCGGGATGGCCGTGCTCACACTGAGCGTCGCGTCCCCCGCCAGCGCCGAGGCGC
The DNA here is from genome assembly GCF_042465655.1 of Leifsonia sp. T36S-04. GTDB lineage: Bacteria > Actinomycetota > Actinomycetes > Actinomycetales > Microbacteriaceae > Leifsonia. The sequence continues at coordinate 752,269 of NZ_CP146286.1, read as the reverse complement.
CGGTCACCATCGGCGCGGACCACATCGTCGACTCGGCCGGGGCACTGGGCAGCAGCACGGCCGCCGTGCAGGATGCCATCACGACCCTGCACGAGCAGCATGGTCTGACGCTGTCGGTCGCGTACGTCGACACCTTCTCCTCCCCGAGCGACGCACGATCCTGGGCGATCCAAACCGCACGGCAGAACAACCTCGGTGCTCGCGATTACCTCCTCGCGGTGGCGATCGGCAGCCGCCAGTACTACCTCTGGGGCGAGGCCGCCGGTCCGGTGACGGAGTCCCAGCTGACCTCCATCGAGCAGAACCTCCTCGAGCCACGACTTCGCGCCAACGACTGGCCCGGCGCCGCGCGCGCCACGGCCGCCGGCCTCGGCGACGCGGTCAGCGGATCGGGAGCAGGGTCCGGCGGTGCACCGGCCCGTCAAGGTGCGACGGCGCCCGGCTCCGGCAGCGGATTCGTGTGGGGACTGCTGGTGGTCGGTGTGATCGTCGTGCTGGTGGTCGTGGCCGTGATCCTGTTCACCCGGCGACGCCGACGTCAGGCCGCGACCGCCGTGGCGGGTGCGCCCGCTCCGGCGCCCGTCGACGAACTGGAAGCTATGCCGCTGCCCGAGCTGGAGCGGAGGGCGTCAGCGGCGCTCGTCCGGATGGACGACGCACTGCAAGCAAGCGCCCAAGAGGTGGGCTTCGCGCAGGCGCAGTATGGCGACCAGGCCGCGCAACCGTTCGTCGCAGCCGTGGAGGCGGCCCGCGGCAAGCTGACCGACGCTTTCGCGCTCCGGCAGAAGCTCGACGACGACATCCCGGACACCGAAGGCGAGCGCCGGGAATGGAACGCGCAGATCGTCCGGCTGACAGCGGAGGCGAGCGCGCTGCTCACCGAGCAGGAGCAAGCGTTCGCCGAGCTGCGGGCGCTCGAGAAGGACATCCCGGGCAAGGTCTCCGCCCTGCGCACCGGACTCGCGTCCTCGCAGCGCCGAGCGGCGCAGTCCACCGCGACCCTCGACTCCCTGCAGGCCGCGTATGCGGGTGCCGCCCTGGGCACGGTGAACGACAACCCCGCCCAGGCCGCCGAACGGCTCGCCTTCGCCGGGGACGCGCTGAACGATGCCGAGGCGAAGGCGGCGTCCGGTGCGAGCAGCGAGGCCGCGGTCAGCGTCCGCGCGGCTGAGGCGGCCCTCGGCCAGGCGAATCTCCTGCTGGATGCGGTGGATCGTGCCGCCCAAGACCTGGCGAGCGCCCGGGCCACCATCGACTCGCTGATCGCCGAGCTCCAACGCGACATCGCGGATTCCCGGGCACTCGCGGCCGCCGGCGACCCGACCGGTGCGATCGCGGGGGCCACTCGCGCGGCCGAGAGCACCCTCTCCGAGGTGCAGGCGAGGCTCGCGGCCGGCCACGTCGATCCGCGCGAACTCATCCAGAAACTCCAGCTCGCAGACCAGCAACTCGACAACGTCCTCGGGGCGGCGCGCGGCCAGCAGGAGGCGCAGCAGCGCGCGACCGCCTCCCTCGGACAGACGCTCGCGTCCGCACAGGCACACGTGCAGGCCGCGAACGACTACATCGCGGCCCGGCGGGGCGCTGTCGGCGCCGAGGCGCGCACCCGGCTCGCCGAGGGCGCCCGACTCCTCTCGCTCGCGCAGAGCCCCGGCGCCGACCCGGCAACAGCGCTCGCTCAGGCGCAGCGGGCCGACCAACTGGCCGCCGAAGCCATCCAACTCGCCGACGGCAACGTCAGCGGCTTCGGGATGCCCGGCATGGGCGGTATGGGCGGCGGCTACATGGGCGGCGGCGGCCGGGGCGGTGGCGGCGGCATCCTCGGAGCCGTCCTCGGCGGCATCCTCATCGACTCCGTCCTCCGCGGCGGCAACAACGGCGGCTTCTTCGGCGGAGGCGGCGGCTATTTCAACGGCGGCTTCGGCGGCGGGTACAGCGATGGCGACGGCGGCGGTAATGCCGGGGGCGACGGCGGCTGGGGTGGCGGAGACATCGGCGGGGGCGGCGACTTCGGCGGCGGAGACATCGGCGGCGGCGGCGACTTCGGCGGCGGAGACTCCGGCGGCGGCGGATCCTTCTGACTCGCGACTCCCAACCTGTTACGAATACGAGAGGTACGACTTTCCATGGCAAAACAATCCATCTTCGGCCGCATTTCACAGCTCACCCGAGCGAACGTCAACGCGCTGATCGATCAGGCGGAAGACCCGCAGAAGATGCTCGACCAGCTGGTGCGCGACTTCACGAGCAACATCGCAGAGGCGGAGAGCGCCGTCGCCGAGACCATCGGCAACCTCCGGCTCCTGGAGGAGGACCACCGCCAGGATGTCGCGTCCGCCCAGGAATGGGGCGGGAAGGCCCTCGCCGCCAGCCGCCGCGCCGACCAGTTCCGGGCGAGCGGTGCCACCGCGGACGCTGACAAGTTCGACGCGCTCGCCAAGGTCGCCCTGCAGCGGCAGATCCAGGCGGAGAACGAGGCGAAGGCCTCCGAACCGCAGATCGCGTCGCAGACCCAGGTGGTCGAGCAGCTGAAGACCGGGCTCAACGCGATGAAGGAGAAGCTCGAGCAGCTCAAGTCGAAGCGCAACGAGCTCGTCGCCCGCGCGAAGAGTGCTCACGCGCAGACGCAGGTGATGGACGCGGTCAAGAGCATCGACATCCTCGACCCGACCAGCGAGGTCAGCCGCTTCGAGGAGAAGATCCGCCGCGAGGAGGCCCGGGTGCGCGGCTCTCAGGAGCTTGCCGCATCCAGCCTCGACGCGCAGTTCGCGCAACTGGACGACCTCGGCGAACTCAGCGAGGTGGATGCGCGCCTTGCCGCACTCAAGGCCGGCTCCGCGGGCGGGCAGCCGTCGATCGAGCAGTGACCGGCGAATGACAGCGCGGCCCCGAGGTCCAAGACCTCGGGGCCGCGCTGTCGGCGGGCGAGTCGTCGTCGCCCGCTCCTGATCAGCCCTTCACGGGCTGTCCGGTCTTCGGGTCGAGGAACAGCGTCCCGGATCCGTCGCGGCCGTGGTCGCCGTCGCCGTGCCCGTCGCCGTGTCCGGAGAAGGAGAACATGTTGTTCAGCGAGCCCGCCTTCTGATCGAACGAGGCGTTCCCGATCCGGCCCGTGCCCCAGTTGTCCTCGATGAAGCGAAGGATCGAGGTCTGGTCCGTTGTGGTGTGGTCGACGAAGTTGCTCTTGGCGTAGGGCGAGATCACCAGCAGCGGCAGTCGCGGGCCGTAGCCGCAGCGGTCCTGGTAGCCCCCGAGGATCTTCGCCGGGTTAGTGCCGCAGTTCGTGCCGCCGGCCACCGCATCCACCGTGGGGTCGTTGGACTGGTTCACGATCGGGCTCATCTGGTGGTCGTACCAGCCGTCGCTGTCGTCGTAGGCGAGGATCACCGCGGTGCTCTTCCAGTCCTGCGTCTTCTGGAGCTTGTTGATCGTGTCGACCAAGAAGGCCTGCTCGTCGATCGGGTTCGAGTAGCCGGCGTGGCCGTCCTGCGCGGCCGGCGCCTTGAGGAAGCTGACGGCGGGCATGCTCTTCGCGTTCACCGCGGACCAGAAGTCGGTCAGGTCGTACTGGTGGTTGGCCGGACCGTTGTGGCCGATCTCGGCGACCGACGCCGGCGGCGTGTGCTGCAGGTTGGCCGTGCTGGCGTAGTACTGGAACGGCTCGTGGTGCGGGATGTAGGACTTCGACGTCACCGGCGTACCGACCGTCGTGGTGCTCGTGGCGGCGCAGTCCCGGAACCCGCCCTGGAACCATCCCCAGCTCACGTTCTTCGCATTCAGGAGGTCGCCGACGTTCTTGTTCTTCGTATCCGTCGAGGTCGTGGTGTCGCGCGTGTCGCACTTGTCGCCAGCCGGCTGCGGATCCCCGATGATGGTGGCATTCGCGGTCACCGCGGGAGAGGTGGTGGCGAACCCGTGGGTCTGTCCCGACACCAGGTTGAGAGCTCCGGGAGTCGAGGGACCGAAGGTCGTGTTGTACGAGTTGTCGCTCATCGCGAAGTGCTGCGCATAGTTCCAGAGGCCGGTGACGGTGTTCCCGTCGTAGTACCCCATGACCAGGCCCGGCCCCTTGCCGTAGTCGACGCAGGTGCCGGCGCCGCGGCCGACCGTCTCCACGAACTTGTCCATGAGCCCTGAGTCGAACGCCTTCTGCTCATCCGTGTAGGTGTGGTCCTGGTCGCAGGTCTGCGCCTGGCTCGGGCTGAGCCGGAACGGCTGGACCGAGTTCGGGTTGTTGGGTGCCTGCAGCGGATCGTTCAGCCCGTTGACCGTCGGAGTGTTCGCGGACGCGGCGAATCGCGTCTCCCCCGCCAGGTTCGCGGCGTTCGGGTACGTGGCGAAGTAGTGGTCGAACGACACGTTCTCCTGGAAGATGACGACGACGTGCTTGATCGGCGTCGTCGTCGCGCTGGCGGGCGGACGGCCGCCGTCATCCGAATGAGCGGATGCGACCGCCGGAGCGACGGCCCCGGCAGCGACGAGAGCGGCTGCACCCACGGCAACCGCTGCGTGCTGGATCTTGAGTGTGAACACCAGGCATACTCCTCGGCGAGTCGGCGGTCACGGGCGAGTCTCGCGACCGACTCCCACTGTCCCACCGCCCCCGAACGGGTGCCAGAGGCTTCCGGTGACGACGCGGTGAGCGTCAGGTGAACACTCCCCCTCCGGGTGACTGCCTGAGGCTTATCGGCAACAAGCACGGGCTGCTACAGTCGGCCCAGTTTGTGCCGGCGATGGAGAGGAACGCGCCATGAAACTCACTGTCAGCATGCAGGTCACCCTCGACGGCGTCGCCCAGGCGAACGGCGGCAACAACGACGAGTTGGACCCGGGATTCACCCGAGGCGGTTGGGCGACCGGCCTCGGTGACCCGGAGGCCGCCGGCTACATCCTCGACACCTGGCGGCGACCGGATGCCTTCCTCCTCGGGCGGAAGACGTACGACCTGTTCGAGACCTACTGGGGCGCGCGCCACGACGACGGCGGATTCGGCGAGGCGATCAGCTCGAAACCCAAGTACGTCGTGTCGGACACCCTGAGCGACCCGGCCTGGGAGAACACGGCCGTGATCTCGGGCGACGTCGCGGGCCGCATCCGCTCGCTGAAGGCGGGCTCCGACGGAGAACTTCTCGTCGTGGGGAGCGCCGCCCTGGCGCGCTGGCTCCTCGAGAACGAGCTCGTCGACGAGCTGAACCTGATCCAGTTCCCCGTCATCGTCGGGCAGGGCGAGCCGTTCCTTCCCCGCACCGGCCGCGACTTCGCGCTGACGCTGCTCGACTCGCGCGTCTTCCCCACGGGGATCGTGGCGCTGACGTACGAGGTCGGCGGTCGCCCGAACTACGCGTGAGCGGCGGTGTGGTCGGCGTGTCGGCCGCACTTCGTGACGTCCGCCGCTGCGCGAGCACCCCACCGCCAGGTTCGGGGGCCACGGGAGACGGTCCCGGCCGTACCCTGAAGGCGTCGATCGAGGGGAACGGCATCATGGGATGGAGACTCAAGAATCTGACGACGTCGACCGCGGGTGCGGGGCTCGCGGTGTACCGGCCGACCGCGTGGCTGTTCGCGCAGTACACCCGGCACGTCGTCTACCAGGGCTTCTCGTACAGAGACGGCGATGACGGCCAGCTGTACGAGCTGTACTGCAGCCAGAGCGACGACTGGAACGTCAAGAACCTCGTCGCGGAGGCCGGAGGAGCCGAGGTCGCGACCACCGCATCCGGCTACATCTGGGCTCACCAAGGCTCTCAGCACGTCGTCTACCAAGGACTCCAGTTCGACGGTCACGTGCACGAGCTCTGGTACACCGAGGACGACGGCTGGAACGCCAACGACCTCACCAACGCAGCGAACGCGCCACTCACCCTGACGCAGCCGTTCGGATACGAGACGTACTACGACGGGTCACAGCGGGTGGTCTATCAGGGCCGGGACCGCCACGTCCACGAGCTCCGCAATGCGGGGAACGGCTGGCATCACCTCGACCTCAGCGCCGCCACCGGCGCACCGCTCTGCGCCGTCATCTCCGCGCCGACCGGCTACTCGTTCGAGAGCCAGGGCACGGCCCACGTCCTCGTGCACACCGACAGCGAGGTCCCCGGCGGCGGCCACATCCTCGAGTACTGGGCCGATTCGACGGGATGGCACTGGGGGGACCTCATGGCGGCGACGGGCGCGCCCGGCATCTCCGACTCCGAGACCGTGCACGGCTACGTGTTCCGTGGCGAGGGAAGCCAGCACGTGGACTACGTCGGCGTCGATGGACACATCCACGAACTCTGGTGGAGTCTCGACGGCTGGCACCACAACGACCTGAGCGCCGCCGCATCGGCACCGACGCCCGCGCAACTCGGCGGAGGGCTGGCCTGCTACGCGTTCGAGTCGGGACTGTTCCAGCCCCTGGCCACGCAGCACGTGTTCTACACCGGCACCGACGCGATGATCCACGAGCTGTGGTGGAGCGCCGGCGGCTGGCACGTCAACGACATCGGCAGCCGCCTCGGCGCACCGGCCGCGGTGGGCGATCCCGCCGGGTTCGTCGAGGTGGACAACGGCAGCCAGAACATCTTCTACCTGAGCGACGCGCACCAGATCATCGAGCTGCGCTGGCTACCCTGAGCCGGCGTCCGTCGACGTGGGTCGTCACTCGCATCAAGCGCGGCGCGACGCGGCGATCGAAATCCCGCTCTCGACTCAGTCGTCCGGGTGCAGGCTCGCGTCCGCCGGTCCGAGCCGCCAGCCGGTGAAGAGGACGGTCAGGTCGGCGCGTGACGGCGCACAGCACAGCGGGCCTGCTGTCACCACGGCATCGGGGTCGAGTGGCGCCACCCGCACAAGGCGCCACGGTTCGTCGTCCACTCGGGCGCGGACGGTAAGGGCGTCACCGGACCGACTGGCACGGATCGTGACGAGCCGACCGTGCCAGCCGGGCACCGGCGACAGCGACCAGTCGGAAACGCCGCGGGTAACGACCGCGCCGAGGCTGTCCTCGCCGTCGCTGCGCTCCACGCCCGCCTTGATCCAGGTGCTGTCGTCGACCTTGACGAAGATGCCGGCCTGGTCGAACTGAGCGGTGAAGTCGAGCAGAAACGACACCTCCATCGCGGTGTCCCGGTCGAACGACGTGAGGAGCGCGTGCTCAGTGTCGTGTACGAAACCGTAGGAGGTGATGCGCCATGCGTCGCTCCCCTCTATAGCCGTGACGCGCATTCCGTCGTCGCCCACCACCACTCGGGCGGGCTCGGTCGTCCAGGTGCCGGAGTTCCAGTCGATGTCAGTCATACCGTCGAATGTATCGGTCGGTCGATGACCGACCGGCCTGGCGGCATGCGGGCCGGTGTACGTATCCCGGCGCCCGGTTGCGTGGAGGGGCGCCCCGTCCTCCCGGACGGTGCGCCCCTCGCGCTGTCACTCGCCGACGTCGATGCGCACCACCTGTCCGCTCACGCCGTTCGGGCCTCCCGTCGCGGGCATGATCGACCAGTTGGACACGTAGGCGCTGCCGCCCCGGAAGGCGAAGCCGGACGGGAAGAACAGCTGCCCGGTCCCGTAGGTGGTCCGCTGGCCGGTGGGACTGATCTTGACCAGGTCTCCGGCGGGGTTGCCGCCGGGCCCCGGATTGAGGCCGTTGACCTGGAACTCCGTCACGTAGAAGTTGCCGGAACCGTCGAACCCGCATCCCTGGATGGTGCTGAAGCCCGTCCACTTGACTCGTGCGGCGCCGTTTGGCCAGACCTGCCAGACGCGAGCCCCGCCCGGCGCATAGCTGCCCCCGAGCAGCTCCGTCACGTAGAAGGATCCGTCGCGCGCCTTCGCGACGCACGTGCTCACGCTGTCCGTGACCGACCCGGCCGGGACTCCCATGAACGCCACGGTCGAGACCGAACCGTTCCTGTTCACCCTCGCGAGGATGTTCGCGCCGGCATCCGCGACGTAGCGCGTGTCGCCGACGACGATCACGCTGTTCGGGTTGGCGTCGGGGAACTGGTCCGGGACCAGCTCTTTGTGCGCCGCCGTCCATGCGTAGTCGGCGTCACCCGTCGCGGCGATCGGCGACCACGTGCCCGAGCGCGGGTCGATCGCGATCGTGCGCCCGAGCTGCGCCCGTGCCGCGTCCACGATCGGGTTCCCCGGCGGAACCGGCGGGATCGGCGAGGTGTTCAGCGCGATCTGCCCGGTGACCCAGCGGCCCTGCGCATCCACCGAGACGAGACCTTCCGCGCCGATTCCGGATTGGTCGGCCGCCGAGAACAGCCCGGTGACGGGATGCGTCAGCACGCCGTTGGCCCACACGCCGAGTTGCCCGGTGAGGCCTCCGTACTGGTCGCCTTCAGGTCCGCCGCCCAGCGGCTGCGAGCCGCCGTGCCCGGCTTCGGCGATCATAAGCTGACCGCCCGTCCCGAACGTCAGCCCGCGCGGATTGTCCAGACCCGAGACGACCACCTGAACCGTGCCCCCCGGCGGCCTGTGGTGCGCACCGGTGGTCGCCTGCGCGGAGGTGGCGCCGGCGGCGATCAGCGCCGCGACGAGCAGTGCGGGCGCACCCACACGGACGGCGATATTCGATGTCCTCATCGACATGACTCCCTATCATCGGCGATACGGCCACGTCTCCCCCCACAACACGCGCGAATTTAGCACCGCGAACGGGGGCGAGGCTAGAGAGGTGATGGCGGGCGGACACCCGTCCACCCGCCACCGCCGGCCGGCTTTCCCCAAGGGCTTCCCCTAGCCCTTTCTCACACGCGCCGGCTGCCTGTAAGCATCCGCACCAGCCACGGAATGGCGGCGATCACGAGCCGGACGAAGTCAGCGACGCGCCTTGCCGGTGGAATCGTCGACGACTCCACGCAATCACCAATGAAGCAGCCGGGCCTCACCCCTAGGGGTGTAATGCGCCACCGTGTCCGAGGCTTCTGCAGCATCCGGCACCCCCGTCGCTCCGCGAGCGTCATGAGGCTGGCAACGTGGACGGATCGGAGTAACCTCGCGGTGACGGAATTGGCTTTCTCGTGCTTGCGGGCATCCTGACGACGGCCGTCGTCGTGGCCGGCGCCATCGTGTGGGCGGACGCTGAATTCCACTGGCTCCTAATGGTGCCCCTGGAGGGACTCGAAAACTGCGACCGCCCCTTAAGCGTCGTTCTCGTGATGGCAAAACCCGCGGAATTCCGCGTTTTTTGGCCTCCTGGAGATGACTGCGATCACCTAGGAATTCACTCGATTGTGGGCAAATTGTGGGCAAAAACTGTTCCGGCATCGGTGGAGGAGGAAGTCACCCCAAGCCTTGCCGGCGGGCAGCCCTGCAGCACGCCGGTATTCTTCGCTTCATGCAACTGTCAGATGTCGCATCGGCGTTACGCGTCGAACCCTGCGTCCTATTCTTGGGCTCCGGCATCTCTATCCCCTCCCCGAGTAGTCAACCATCTGCCGCTTGGATCCTCCAGGTTTTCATTCGCCGTCTCGCCCGGGGCTTGGTTCCCGACGGCGTCCTAAGTGAATTGCTCGACCGTTGGCCGCTCCCGGAGTTCGTTTACGGGGTGTGCGAACGGTACTTCGGCAGCGGTGTCTACGATGTCTGGTCGGCTCTCGAGCTGTGGCGCTCCCATTCGAGCCTGGGCCCGAATGCCGGTCAGCTGACAGCGGTTCACGTCGCTGCAGGATGTGGCAAGCCGATTCTCACCCCGAATTTTGACAACTTCTTGGAAGAGGCAGCTGCCGTTCTAGGCCTCAAGGTAGTGCGAGACGTCGCATGGCCGGGACATGGATTTTCGCCCGCCCCCGCGCAACAGGGTGTCGTAAATCTGTGGAAGCTTCATGGAACGGCGGAAGAGATTGGCTCAGTCTTCTCCAGCGTGCGAACACTGACGACTCCACAAGTCGGTGTGCGTGAAGCGATTCGTCGGGCACTTTCGGACGATGCGCGACTCGTTCTGGCCGGCTACTCGGGCCGCGATCTGGATCTCTTTCCGCATGTGGCAGGCGTGACGACCGCGAAGAGCCCGATTTGGGTCGACCTGAACTTTCCCCCCGAGCATCGTTCCCAGCTCTTGAGCACGGCGCCGCAGCGGGCCACCGGATCGTTCGACACGATCGGTCGCTTGTATGCCCGCCAGGTGGGTGGGACCTTGGAGCGCCTAGTAGAGGAAGCGACCAAGAGAGATACGAGCGCTGATTCCACCGCGGTGCATTCCGAAGCGGAGGCACACATTCAACGCGTTGCAGATCGCTGCTCAGATTCAACCAAGAGACGGCTGGTTCTGGCGGAGCTGCTTATCAATTCGGGCATGTCTAATCACGCGATCCGAGTACTGGAGGGGCCGCCTGTTGAGGGGCTACTTGAAACCGAGCGCACACGGCTGAGCGCAAAGGCACTTTGGGAGAAAGGGCGGTTCGTCGATTCGCACAGGTTGGCTGCTAGTCGATTGGGCCAAGCGGCAGGACCAGAACGGGCGCTGCTGCAGTTTTCCATGGCGGTGGCCGCAGTCAGGCAACGTGTTCCGCCTGGCGGCCTCCCCCTACCTTTGAACAAGGTGTCGGTCTTCGTTCGTGCTGCCGCAGCTTCGGCGCTACTTCTCCTAAATCGAGGGTCATATTGCAGGCGTTACAGCATCCCTGAACCAATCAGGACTCCGTTCACAGAGGGGTACTTGGAGCACGCGATCAGAGTCGCTCTGGCCTTTCAGCTCGCTCTATCCAGTACTTCCGGGGGGCACCCAGCAGCCGTGCGACTCGTGCTCGGAAAGATCTGGTTGCGAATCTCTCTGGCCTGTGTCCGAACCGGCTACGCCGAGGGAGCCGGGAATTGTTCGCGATACTTGTCGCGGCTCGGGCTTAATGTTCCGGACGCCCTCCAAGAGATCCATGATTTCTTGGGACACAGTCTCGGCGTGGCCATTGCCTTCAGGGACGCTTCGAATCGCCAGCACGCGGCCGGTAACGAGGCTGAAGCCCGTCGCCTATTTCGTCGAGGGCTGCAGATAGCGGGAAGTCAGGAGGATCCAACCTTGATCCTCACTTTTCTTGGTCTGGGCGATCGCCTAGGAGAAGTAGTGCCGATCGACAGATCCGCGCTCTCCGCGATCCAGGCGAAATGGACGCGGTCGCTCCTGCACTACATAGACGAGCGCGAGCGCACATCTAGAGGGATCTCGTGACATCCGACGTGCTGCTCATTCCGGCGGATACTCTCGACCGCTCCGGGGTTGAGATTCTGGCGCAACGATGGACCTTGGCACTGAGACATGATGGCGTCGCGGCGCAGTTGGTTGTTCCCGACGCTCGTGGCGGTGGGGTCTCGCATGTTCATGCGGGCCTACGCGCCGCGAGTCTCCGCTCGGCGACCGTTGTGGTCCTCGGCCTGCCTTCGCCGGCCGAATTTGCACAGGAAGTCGTCGACGCCATTCGGGATCACGACGGCCGTGTGATTTTGCTCTGGGAGCGGTCGGCGCACAGCATGGAAAACTCGGCAGCCGGCCTGGTCCGACTGGAGGCGATCCGTGAAGCGTGGCTCTTGAACGAGTTCGCGCGCGGCTCAGCGCAATCTATCCTTCCTTCGGCACGGATAGATGTCGTTTCCCTCGCGATTCCGGATGTCTTTTTTCGAGCCAAACATGAGGCTGTCACCCCGTATGCCGCATACTTGGGCCGATTCTCCGAATCAAAAGGAGCCGCAGTACTGGCTCGCGCCTGGGTGGACGAAGTCTTTCCGGTTGCGGGGTTGCCATTAGTGATGGCTGGCCGCGGAATGAGCGGCGGCTCCACAGCCGAGACGGAGATTCTTGAGGCGGAAGAACAATTTCCGCAGGCCATCCGCACTGTGCATTTGATGGCAGAGGAAAGCAGGGCACGCTTTCTAGGCAGCGCCGATCTCGTAATATTCCCCGCGCGCACAGACTACTTTCCTCAGGCGTTGGCCGAAGCATTGGCGGCGGGCGCCCCCATCGCGGCGACGGATATTACGGGACACCGCCCGTTGGCGCGCCCGGGCGAGACGTCGTTCGCCCTGGACCTGTCGATGTCAAACCTGGGATGCATCGTGGAGCTGGCGGCCGCGGACGACTCCTCAATACGCCAGCTCGCTGTGAACGGGCGCTGTCTTGCGAAGAGTACTCAGTCTGCAGAGGCTACCTCGCGACGGCTCGTCGATCTGCTGTCATGATCAGCGACCTCGAAGTTGCTCAGTTCGTTTCACATCCTGAACCTCATTTTCAATGTCATCCCACGCGAGATCCACGAACGACTTCGGTGTCCACCAGATGCGCGCATATCCGCATTGCAGCGGTAGAAAATCGCTCAATAGCGCAGCACCACCCGTCCGGATGACCAGGTCCACCCGCGAGGGGACCCAGAGGTTCGAAATAAGACTGTCCATCGTCGTCAGATGCGGACCACCACGATCGGCGAGCTCTTCAGCTGGGCTATATGCAACTAGCAAATACAGTTGTCGGCCTGTGAGATGGCGAGTCTCCTGCTCCGCCTTACGAAGCGAGGCTTGATAGGCCGTAGAGACTGAAGTCGGGTCTCCGGCTATCTTGATTCCAACACCCAATTCCCGACTCAGGTCAAGCAGAGCGCCGTCGACGAACGAAGCGCTCGCGGCGAAGACTGCCTCAAGATCGCTGGCGGATCGCTTCAGGTTGTCGCGGCTTAGCAGGTAGAGCGAGATCTCCGAAACGTCATTTTCGAAGAGATTTCGCACGAGCACCTCTACTGAAGCGAACGCGCGGTCGTATGCGCTTTTCAAGCCGATTCTGTTCGCGCGTGCCCAGCGGCGAGCGCCGTCGACAATTAACCCCACGTGCATCCGTGCTCGCAATCGGTAGTAGGTTCACGGGACCGTTGGTCCGAATCGTAGTGCGCTTCGACAGACCCGCGCGCGCTGGGAGTGTGAACTCGCTTCACGAATACTGAAGCCGTCCCGCTGGGCCACCAGATGACGTCTACACGATGGCGGAATTGTCGAGCAATTCTCATGAAGCAAGTTGCACTAGTAGGCTGCCCAAATGGCCATCGAGACACGAACGCCGGCTAGCTGGAACGAACTTCAGAATCTCTTGTTCGATGATCCTTGGCCAGAGCACGCCAACCCGTATCACTCCGCGTTGATTCACCGAGGTATGAAGGATATCTCCTGGCCTCTGCAATCCTCGCTGGAGCGCCATCGGCTGTTTCCACGGGAGCGGGATCTCCTCCGAAACTTCCAGAAGTACTCTCGCTCGGCCGACATACCACGGGGCCACCGCTGGGAATGGCTAGCGTTAGCTCAACATCACGGCCTACCTACGCGGCTGCTCGACTGGACGTATAGTCCGCTGGTTGCGTTGCATTTCGCGACCGCAGACATGACATACAGGGGATCTAGCGTGGTTTGGTGCCTTGACTATGTGCGAGCCCACGAGCGCTTGCCATCTGACCTTCGTGGTCATCTCAAGGACGGTGCCACCGCCTTCACCACGGAAATGCTTGATCGAGGCAAAGTCGATGTAGACCCTGCGGGCGGTCAGGAGTTCGATGACGCGTACCTAATCACCCTCGAGCCTCCATCGATGGACGACCGAATCGTCAACCAATATGCGGGCCTGACCGCCTTCTCCTCTTCGTCGATATCGCTCGACTCATGGCTGGAAACTTTCCTCGAGCCAGTGGCGGTGAAGATCGAAATTCCGATAGGTCTTCGAGCTGAAGTACGTGAGAAGCTGGACAAGGCCAACATTAACGAACGCGTGATATATCCAGGGCTGGACGGGCTGGCCACCTGGCTGACTAGGTACTACTCGTCTCCCCAGAGAGAATGGCTCCTCCCTTAGAAAAACGAGGGAACAGCAGTCGGGCAATAGAGCCGCCTCGGTGCCGGCGACCAACAACCCCGATTCGACACTTTCGAAGCTCTGTGCAAACTACGTCCACCCTTTAAGTGTCGTTCTCTTGCTTCAAGAATCGGCAGAATGCCGCGCTTTTCGACCCTCTGCGGTGGCTGACATTGCATGGAACTCACTCAGTTGTGGGCAAAAGCGAGATCGCGAATCACCCTGTGCCTGGGACGTCTCAATCCATCGCCCAAGATTCTGCGTCAGCACATCTCTGACGATTTCCGACTAGGACTATCTCACGATGGCGCTGAAGACGTTGCCCCGTCAAGCTTGAGTGGCCCGCGGCCTGGGAGCGTGCTTATCCAACGGGTCGATCGCATAGGTCGAGACGGTGTCAACGTAATCCCGAATGTAAGGTTCGAGCTCTCTTGCGAGCAAAGACGCATCTGACCGAGTCAACTCCAGAAGCGGGCGCCTCAGCAGCATCCCCCACGCTGCGCTGTTTTTGAATGTCTCCAAGACCGGCGCCAGGGGAGCAATTTCGACGCCCGCTCGGCGAGGTGCAAGGCCCAGAATCTTGATGTTGCACTCGCTGACAAACTCGCGACCAGCGATTTCGGTGGGCCCGTCCAACTGACGAAGTGGGCTCTCTACGTCTGCTCGGCCTATGACCCGCGTGCGATCAATCGTGGGGTTGTGAAAGGCTCCTCGTGTAGTCAACAGGAATAGCTCGTCGCCTTCTTTTAGGGCTGCAACTTCACGCCTCGGCGTGGACGGAAATGCCATTCGCTGATTATTAAGCACCCAGGAGATCGCCTCACGCTCACCGAGGACGAGCAAGTATGCCGTGCGCTCTTGGCTGTTGGAATGAGCTTCAATCATCTCGAGGGACCAGTGCTTGTCGTTCCGGTTCGTAAACGTAATCGACGATCTCCCCTGACGTGATCATCGCAATAGCGCGATTGATAACGACCAGGGGCACATCGAACCACTCTGCGGGGTCGTGCTTTACTCCTTGCGGCCCGATCTGCGACGCATCCAGCCGGACGTCGGCAAAGACGCGATGTAGCAAATGCTCTAAGGCCGCCGTTTTCATGTTGTACGTTCGGTAGCTAGCCTCGATCTTGACCGGCGCCATGAGATACGTGGGATCGTTCTTGGCGTTGGCAATCCGCTGTTCGACTGGACCGCGGGAGAACCCGATCTTGTGTAAGTTCTTGAATGACGAGATCTGCGGGTCCTCGCTGAGCGACTTCAGAACATAGACATACCCAGAAAGCTTGTCGTCGGGGAAAAGTTCGCTGAATTCGGCATCCAGAACCGCATAGCCCTCGTGCTCGTAAAGCTGACCTGCGAGTGAACGGCGGAACAAATGGGACTCGGTGCCATTCTCGAAAATCGTCCGAGTGCGCCGCTTGTATCTGGTCCGAATTCCGGGGACTGATTGCTCCTCGCCTACCTCGGCAACAAAGAGCATTACACCCGCCATTACGAAGAATGCTCCCGGTTCAAGGGTCGGCTCGCCCTTGAATGGTACGAGTTTGGCGGCACCGCTCGCGAGCTCCGAGTGCTTCTGAACAAACAACGGCTCGAACTTGTCAAAGTCGAGGCACTTCACTCGCTGGGCGACCTCATCGGGGTCGAGCCGTCGCGCCCGGACAGGAAGATCACTCGTATCGAGCAAACCTGATTCGTCTTCGAGCAGCCCCAAGTCGTCGCTGTCTAGCAACTCTTCAATCGACTCCGGCGCCGTAGGCTCCAAAAGAAGTCCATATTCGTCAAGTGGTCGCAGCGCGGCGACCTTTCGTTCGTCAGCCAGGATTCCGTCTAGGCGAGCGCCGAGCTTGCGTTCTGCAATTTGCCGCGTATTCGAGTCTGGTGTGCGGCGATGTGCTCGGTAGAACTCGACGATTTCAAGGAAGGACCGCTCTAGCCTGTCGGACGATGAAATTCGTGCCGGCTTGACAGGAGTTTCGAGCAGGCCGTCATCATCCGAGTCAAAAATACTCTGGTAAACCGAGTCACTCATGGTTGATGAAGATTCTGCGCGTCGCGTTCTTGCTTTTTCTTCCTCAAGAAGAGGAGTGCCTCACCATAACGCTTCTCCGTGGCATCGGCGCTGCGAATATCGGGCGCACGTCGGTGGGTCTTGTTGAATTGCTGGATTTTGGGCCAAAGCGCGAGCGCTTCTTCTTCAGTAATCGCTATGCGCGTAGTTGCGATTGTGTCCTGGATGATGCGCAGAACCTGAGGGGTTACCGACTTCGACAGCACCTCAAATGCCCTCTGGAACGGATTGACTTTGTCGATCAGGTTGATGTCAATGTCGTCGATGTTGACAAATTTATCGGACATCAGGATGAACTGTTTGTTGCCGACCGGCTTGACCTCGCCGTTCTTGATGACCGAATCAACGACGACTTGCTGCCGGAGCTCCTCCACCTCCATTTCGTCCAGATCGGGATACCGCTCGCGGATGATCTTCGGGATCAGAACCTTGTTCGTCACTTCTGGGTCGAGGCTTCCCGCTGCGGCTTTGACAAAGGTGTCGTCCTGAAGAATGGTCGCCTTCAGATCGTTAAGATCAGTGGCTACGATCTGCTTGACGCGCTCCGTGGATGGTTCTTTGAATCCTCGGATATGGAGCTCGCCTTGTCGTGGAGGGTCGTCGCTGGTCTTCGTCTTGAAAGTGAAGTTTGGTGCAAGCACTTGTTCCATAAGGAGCGAGGCAGTGATTGCCTTCAGCATGTTGTTGACTGAGAGTTTCACCTCGTCGGTCGTCGCATCAGGTTGAGCTATCAAATTCGTAAACTGTGCGTGGCTTTTCAGAGGGCTGTCCCGCGTTACGCGTCCAATTATCTGGATGACTTCTGTCAGAGATGCCCGATAGCCGACGGTAAGTGCATGCTCCGCAAAGGGCCAGTCAAAACCCTCCTTAGCCATTCCTAGGGCGATGATGATGTCAATACCATCGCGGTCCTTCGAAGCAACCGTCGTCAGGTAGAGCAGCGTTTCGGCACGGGCCACCTCGTCCGTGTCATCCACGAGATCGGCGACCTTCAGAATGTTGCCGTTATCGCGGCGACGAACCAATATGATGTTGGACTCGATGTCATCAGTGGGGACAACCTCGCCAATCGCGTCGATAATAATCCCGACCTCTTCGAGTTTGTCCTTGGTCGATTCACCGCTATTGACGTTTGGGATGTGGATAAGCGTCTTCTTATCTAGATCAAGAATCTCGTGGATAGCACTTGTGTATCGCCCTTGATAAAAGTGATGCCCGATTCCGAGTGACTTTAGATGTTCGTAGCCGTTGAGCTGGTCATAGTAATTGAACGTGACTGGTGTAAATTCTGCTTCCGTCTCCGGCAGCAGGACAGGAACCGAGTCGCCTCGGAAATACGAACCGGTCATAGCGACGATGTGCGCATCTGATCCTTGCATTACGCCCTGCAGTAGCTCGCCCAGGCGGTTGCTGCTCGTGTCCGCTGACACGTGATGGAACTCGTCGATTGCGAGTACGGTCCCGTTGAAGTCCGACGGCGACAGCCTCTCATACGCAAAACGCAAGGTCGCGTGGGTGCAGACCAGCGTTGCGCCATGCCCGCGCAGAAAGTCCACGAACTGTTGGACTTTTCCGGCCGGGGTGCCCGGAGTGCAAAGATTGTGTTGCGGCTCAATGTCCCAATCTGCGAAGAAGCCGTGCCTTGTGAGGTTCGTCGATGCGAACGATGCTCCGATGGAGCGCTCCGGGACAGCGACAATGACTTTCCGCCGTCCCTGATTGAAGAGCTTGTCCAAGCCAACAAACATCAATGCACGAGATTTACCTGAAGCCGGCGGCGCTTTGACCAACAAGTACTTTGCCTGACGCTGCGCGAAGACGCGCCGCTGCATTTCGCGCATACCTAACGCGTCGGTATGGACGCTCTCCCCGGTTTGGGCGTATGTTACGTCAACAACATTTGTGGGCTGCGCGATTGCAGTCACTTGTGCCTCTCCTCGGCCAACTTGTCCTCGTACATTTCGAATAAAAGCGAGAGACGCTCCTCATCGCTAGCAAATCCACGCTTGCGATAGATCGAATCGACCAATTCATCAACGGCGTGGTGAGCCTCTCGCAAATCCTCCGGCATCATGTCGCGGTCATACAGCTCGGCGAGCGTCCGCTCGGAATGGTATTCACGAACGTCGAGAACCCTAAGGGCAGCCTCGGTAAGCTGCTCCCTCGCCAATGCGGCCAGCCGTGGCAGTGGGAAGTTGTTGTACACGATGGTTGCCGAGTAGCGAATTCGTGTTTCGAGAGCACCTGCGACCGACCGAGTCCAGACCATGTGCATCCTCGAGGTCAATATCCCGAAGAGCCAAGGATCGACCCCGTAGGCGGCATTGGCCAGGTTGGAGACGACAGTCCGACCATCCAAATAGCCGATCGGGATGTACTCCCGTCGTTCCGACGATGTCGCTGGAACGATGATCGAATCTGTATTTTGATGCGCAAAAAAATAGAAGCGATGGGGTGTATCTGCTAGCGCGCGTGTGGACTTTTCGGTGCTATTCGCACGGTGAGCGCGCACCCCGTCAAGACGTAATGCGATTTCGTCAATTTCTAGCGCGGCGTCGAGATCTTCATCCGAAATCACGAGACACCAACGAGTCTTGCCTTTGATGTACTCATCCGAGCCGCTGTACCCACGGAGGAATTTCAGTGCAAGTGGGTCGGAGTTGATCAGGGCATCGCGTTCTGAATCGCTGAGTAGCAGATGCCCACCGTCATTAGGCATCGAACCATACCCGAGCCGAGGAAGGTTTGAACTGATCGGGGTGCTACGGCGACCTATCCAAATGTTTGGACCTTCCGCCAGATACGGATTTATCCGGCTGACCTCGTGCCGAATCTCGTCGGAGAAGATGAACTTGGGCCGATCGCTGATATTCCGAAGGCCGATGACGACACAGGTAACACCCGCGGCATTCTTTGCTTGGTTCGACCAACGAAACGAAGTGTAGGCGTAACCGATCTCCAAGGTTTCCGACAAGACTCCGGGCCACAGAAGCCCAACCTGCTCACCTTGGGTGACTGAATTCGTCGCAACGAGTGCGAGCTGCGCCCTCGTATCTCGAATGTAGTCGCCTCCCTTGATGAACCACGCACTGACGTAATCGAGGCTCTTATAGCGCGGCGACACCGACTTCAAATCCCTTTTGTGCTCGGCGGATTGGTTCCGGCTGCCGAGATATGGGGGATTTCCAATCACGTAAATCTCTTCGGACCCATCGTTGGGGCACACGCTGCCCCAGTCAATGGCGATCGCGTTCCCGGCAAAGATGTTTCCGGATTCCTTGAGCGGGATTAGGGGGAGGTCGATTCCGAACTTCTCACGGAACTCGACATTCATTTGGTGCTTGGCGATCCAGAGCGAAAGCACCGCAACCTCTACGGCAAAATCATCGATCTCCAGGCCGAAGAAATGCTCGATACTGATTCGAGATCCGAGAAGGTCCAGCGTGTATTTGTCACGCCGTAGTGATTGGAGTCTCTCTAAGATCGCGTGCTCGAGCTTGCGCAGCTCCTTGTAGGCGATGACTAAGAAGTTGCCAGAGCCACAGGCAGGGTCGAAGATCTTTATCTGTGCGATTCGCTTCAGCAGGGACTCAAGCTTGGTTATGCTCTCGAAGCCCTGGTCAAACTGCCCCTTGAGCTCGTCCAGGAACAGCGGCTCAATCGTCTTCAGGATGTTCGGCACCGAGGTGTAATGCTGGCCAAGATTCGCTCGCTGTCCGGGCGTGACGACCGCTTGAAACATTGACCCAAAAATGTCTGGGTTGATCTCGCTCCAAAGAAGGCGACCGCTTTCCAGGAGGAGATCTCGTGCGCGCTTGTTGAAAGCCGGCACTGTCTGGTGATCTCGAACAGTGAAAAGCCGGCCGTTCACATAAGGAAACTCGGACAGGTGGCTGGGTTTTGCCGATGCCGTCGCGGTGTCTAGTGAACGAAATAGTGCTTCCAGGAAGTCGCTCACATCGGACCCGTCGGCCTGGGTGAAAGCGGCAACTGCCGCAGTGAACTGCCCTTCTTTGAAAATGCCGGTGTCCTCCGCGAAGAAGCAGAACAACAGTCGCGTGAAGAACACGTTGAGGGCATGGCGCCCGGTCTCCGTTGTATTCAGTTCCGGGTTCACGAGTACTAGCTCGTCGACTAGTTTCGCCATCCGCTCAGCGGCTTTTACGTCAGCGTGAGCCTCGGCTACATACTGCGCTTTCTCCATGCCGGCCCAGGGAAGGAAGAACGTAAAATATCGTTCCACGTCGCTGATGGGCGAAGCGAGGGTCTCCCCTGTTTTCGTGTCGACTGCATAGAGATCGACATAATCCGTGACTATTACGAACCTTGTGTTGTAGCGAACGACTGCAGGCGAGTTTCGCAGTTCGTCGATAACGGCGAGCAGGTTATCTTCAACCGCTTTAAAGTAGAGCACGCCCTTTTGCGCGACTTCCGTCGCAGGGTCGTCCGCGACGTTAATTGAGCCGTTACGAAGCCGAGTGATATTTGCAGTCGACCGCCCATAAGCGCCAAGAAGGTCAAAAATGAAGTCACGATCGTACTGCGTTCTCGCGCCGAGGGGCCTTACCCGTTCCTCGATCGACTTTAGGTTGAGCCGAGTCACGGCCTGACACCCGACTCACCGAAGGAGTGCTGAGCGATTGCGAACGAGGTGGCAATGGTGCGACTCCTCGCGCGCCTGCACATGGGCAACTCACACATTCGGTAGGCGTGCGTAGGGTCAGGGATGCACCGAGGAGCGTCTGTCAGGAACCCCCACACGTTCACGGCTGTCCCTTCTCGACAATCCTGGCCGATCTAGCCGATCTAGCCGATCTAGCCGATCCTATCGGTGGTCGGCCTCTTCCCTCACCTCGCGAGATCGCATCTAACGTCGGCGATGCAATGCCCAGCATTGCGAAGACAACGGAGCAGAGTCGCGCGGATGGCCTTCGTCGAGGACCTCACGTTGAGGCAGTGACCAAGACGCTGGTCCACCAGACGCGCAAATCGAGCTTCGTCACATCGACGACGACGAGGGAGTACCGCCCACCGCGACCAGATCCGAGTAGATGCCGAATCTGTCGCCTACGTCGTTGCCTGCGAATGAACGAGCGGATAGGGCTCTTAGACGAAACGCGAAGGATGAGAGCGACAGGGAGGAACGAAGAAAGCTAAGCGACAAGGAAAGGCGAAATGAAACAAGAGTGATCTTCCCCCGGTTCCTCGGACAGTTTGATGTGTCGTTTCAGGCAGCCAGGGTGACTGTCGTCGGGACGATCTTCTCGTAGTCCGCCGGTGAGTGGTAGCCCAACGAGGAGTGCCGGCGGCGCGGGTTGTACCAGGCTTCGATCCAGGAGAACATCGCGGTCCCCAGTTGCCGTCTGGTGGTCCAGGGCTGGCTGTCGAGGAGTTCGATCTGCATGCCGGACCAGAAGGATTCCATCATCGCGTTGTCGTAGCAGTCGCCAACGCTGCCCATGGAGGCGATCAGCCCGGCTTCGTGGACGCGGGAGGTGAAGGCCCAGGAGGTGTATTGGGAACCGTGGTCGGAGTGCATGATCGCCCCACGGACCCCGAACCTCCTCCAGCGGGCCATCTGGAGAGCGTCGACGACGAGGTCTGCGGTCATCCGGGATCCGATCGACCAGCCGATCGCCAGCCGGCTGTAAGCGTCCAGGACGACGGCGCAGTAGACCTTCCCCTCGGCCGTGTGGTGCTCGGTGATGTCGCCCAGCCAGAGCCGGTTCGGGCCGGGAACATGGAAGTTGCGGTTGACCTTGTCCTCGCTGGTGGCCGGGTTGGTGCGGAACCGGAACTTGCGTTTGACGGCGCCGGCCCAGCCGCGCTCGCGCATGATCCGCTCCACCCGTTTCCGCCCAATCCGGTAGCCGTGGCCCATCCGCAGCTCGGCGTGCATCCTGGGTGACCCGTAGGTGTGGAAGAACGCGCCCTTCTCCGATCGGAGCCGGGCGATCACCGCGGCTATCTCCTCATCCCGGGCTTTCCTCGCCGAGACGTGGTGCTTCGCCCAGGTGTAGTAGCCCGAGCGGGAGACCCCTAACAGCCGGCTGACCGTCGCGACTTTGAACCGGTGCGGGTCCTCAGCCGTCAGCTTCTCGATCAGTCGGAAAGATGTTTTGGGAGCACGTTCTCCTTCGCGAAATACGCCGCCGCGCGTTTCAGGATCTCGTTCTCCGTCTCCAACCGGCGCACCTCACGACGGAGCCGGACCAGCTCGGCCTGTTCGTCTGCGTCGAGGATCGGGACCACGCCAGAGGCCTTCTCCGCCTGCTCTTTGGCGAAGTCGTCCTCCGCGACCCATCTCGAGAGCGCACTGTTCGAGACGCCGAGCTCGCGGGCGACCTGCGACAACGGTCGGTCGCTGATCCGGACTAACTCGATCGCACGAACACGGAACTCCCGAGGGAAACGTCTAGCCATAAAGACCAACCTCCCGAACCAATAAGGCCGATGCTAAGTGACCGAGGAACCGGGGGAACACCAAGAGAGAGGGAAGAGATAGAAGGAAACACAAGAGCCAGGAAAGCAACAGAGAAAACTAGGCAAAGAGCGGATGCACGTAGGCACTTAAGTGGAGATTGCTGCACCGCGAGCAACCGCCGACCTTCTCCTCGCTGGTAAAGAGCGGCTAATCCTACTTAGGCGGTCGGGCTCTGAACGGACATTAGCCGCAAGAGCATGCCCACACAGCGGGGAGCGACGCCGACCCGATGAGTCCGACCGCTTTTTCCGAATGCCCGGTATTCTCACATACGTGACTTCCGGCGTTCCCGTCTCGCGGTGCTGTAGAGGCGTGCCGCTTGACTATAAGTGGTTCGGTGCAAATCGAGCAGCGCACGCTGAAGCTATAGACGCAGCCCTGGCCGCCTTCTATGACGCCATGCACCGAGAAGGGCTGCGATGGAATCCTTACAGGTGGGCGGCTGCGCGAGCCGAGTTTCGCGGCTACTTGCTGCGGGGCATCGAAGGTGATCTCACGCCTGTAAACGAAGTCAAGAAGATTGACCCGTATCGAAACGACTTCCTTTACGAGATCAGATTCAAAGTCAAAGTCGACGAGCCCGACGAAGATGGGAATCCAGTCTTTCGCACTATCCCGGTGCGCGCGTACCACGGCGAGCCGGAAAATCCGCAGTTCACCTTCGTTGGTCTTCACGTACATGAAAAGGTGATCGTTCGCGACGATAAGCGCGCAACCAATGACCTCCAAAACGTCGAAATCGAAAAGGCGATCGAGTTCTATCTAGAGGGTGTGCCTACAAATTGGGGCTAGAACCCGATTGTCAACTTTTGCAAATTCGTCATAGACTCTGATCTATGGACGAGGATATCGCAGCCGTTGAAGCTCGAGCTGAAGCCCTTGTTGAGAGCGACATCCATCTTCTTCGCAGTCTCGTCGCGTTGCGGAAACAGCATGGTCTCTCTCAGGAGGTCGTCGCTGAGCGCATGGGTGTGACCCAGCCCACAGTTGCGTCGTTCGAGCGCTTCGACAGTAACCCCAAACTTGCGACGGTGCGACGATATGCGCTTGCAGTTGGCGCTCTAGTGCAGCATGACATCGTCGACGATTGTCATCCCGCCGTGTCCGACGTCGTGCTAGTCGCTCTGGAATCGTCGCTCGCAAAGCCAACCTGGAATCATGGGAGCTCGCGATCGACACGCTGGCGCGCGGGATCACGGCGGCTCGAGTTTGCGCGATGAGTGACGTAACCGTAGAGCAGGTCGCCGAAGACGCCGAGCTGGAATCGATTCTCACGTTCGAGCTGAGTGCCCGGAACACGGAGGTCGAGTCCGATCCCGACGAGGAAATCGAGCCCTCTCACGTGCTTATCCTGGCGTCGAAAGACGACGGCAAGGGTTTCCAGGTCCGACTCCGAACTGACATCGAGACGCGAGAAGCCGAGATAGTCGCCGACCTCGCGGTTCGATTCGGCCTCACCGAGCTGTCGGCGAAGGACATTTCCGAGGAAGTCATGTTGGACTTCGTCAACAAGGTAGCGCTAATGGCCCTCCTCCCCTACGTTCGGCAGTCGATTGCTGATCTCACGCAGCGCGTTTTCGGCAGCCCGCTCCTGATGCCCCTAATGAAACGCGGCGACCTGACCTTCTCCCCCAGCGATGTGACGGAGCGCAAGCCTCAACGCGCTTAGTGCGCGCATTGCCTTGCGCTGATGGCAGGGCGACGTCGTCGCCGCAACCGGCGAGTGCCCTAACTCTTCTCTCCCGGCATCACGCGAAATGCAGCATGCGAGCGTAACGACGCAGCCCCACGACCGCAACTACACATGAGATCAGCGGTGCCGAACGCCAACAACTGGGTCTAGATGCCGCACCGGTACGCTCTAACCGACGGACTCGTGCCTCCCGAGGATTGCTGGACCATTGATGCCTTTGACTTTCGGGCGGCACATCCGTCTTTCAGGCTCAGCTCTGGTCCGACGGTAGAGTGCCGGCATGACTTTGCAGGGGAAGTTTGACTGGATCGAGCTGCAGGACGGCACATTCGATATTTACACCTCCGATCGAAAGATTGCGCACATTGCGCGTGGCGACCGTGGCTGGCACGTGGCCTCCGACCCCGATCACCAGTTCGAGGACGTTGGATCGCTTCTGAACAACATAGATAGTGGTCGGCGCGACGGGTTCCTGCCGCAGGACCGTTGAGGCGAGCAGATTCGATGTCTGTGCCAACGCGCTTCTCGTCGCCGCGTTCGCCGTGAGACGGGCGGGAGCTCAAAATATTCGACCGCCGCATTAAGGCCGCATGCGGCGCAACCCTGTTGAGGTTTGAGGGCCTTTCCGTCGCCCGATCGTAGCTCACTCCCGGTGCTCCGTGCCGGGCTTTCGCGGCGTAGCCTCCTCCGCTGCGCTCCCCCGGTACTCCTCTGTGAGTCTTAGAGCGGCTGGTCAGGGACCTGGCTGGCAGGGTTGGCGTTGGTCGTCTCGCCCGGTTCGTGACTCTTACTCCACGTGGCCTCGACAGAGTGCCTTTGGACCGACTCGTCCGTTCCAGGTGGGGCGGCCGGCGTTGGCCCGGCCCACGTCGGTGGCTTGATTAGAAGCTTGTCCAACCCCGCGAAGGGTTGTGACCCCTCACAGTGTTGCCCCGAAGTGATTTCCTCCCGGATCAGCGCCGGCCGCGTCGCGGCCATCCGAATGATCCCTAGAGAGGAAGGAGGCGGCCGCGTTGACTATCGTTGCGCACTCCCGCCCGTATGTCATCGGGGTGGACTGCCACGCCCGCACCCACACCTACGTCATCATCGATACCAGCACCGGCCAGCAGCAGGGCTGTCAACAGTTCCCGACCACCCCGGCTGGGATCGCCCGCGCGATCGCCTGGGCCGGCCGGGGAACCGGCGGCGACGCCGAGACCCTCTGGGTGATCGAGGGCGTCGCCAGCTACGGCGCGGGGCTTGCCCGCGCTGTCACGAATGCCGGCTACCAGGTGGTCGAGGCGCCGCGGATGAACGCCCGCGCCCGCCACGGAATCGGCAAGTCCGACCCGCTGGATGCTCACACGATCGCGGCCACCGTCCTCAGCCTCGACGAGACTCAGCTGCGGACACCCCGACAGGACCAAGGCACCCGCGCTGCGCTACGGACACTCGTCGCCGCGCGTGACCAGCTCAGTCACGAACGCACGATGAACATCAACGCGCTCACCGCGCTGCTGCGCGTGAATGACCTCGGGATCGATGCCCGCAAACCCCTCAACGCAGTACAAATGAGCACCGTGACCCGGTGGCGGGAACGCGACGAACCCTTGGAAGCCGGGATCGCCCGGGAAGAGGCCATCCGCCTCGCTCGTCGCATCCAGGAACTCAACCAGCAGCTGGCAGCGAACCTCAAACGCATGACCGGCCTCATCCAGACCAGCCCCGCCGCCCCGGTGCTTCACATCACCGGAGTCGGGCCAGTCACCGCCGCCGTCGTCCTTACCGCCTGGTCCCACCCCGGCAGAGTGCGCTCCGAGGCCGCCTTCGCAGCTCTTGCCGGCGTCAGTCCCATCCCCGCCTCCTCCGGCAACACCACACGACATCGACTCAATCGCGGAGGCGACCGGCGCCTGAATCAGGCGCTCCACACGGCCGTGCTCGTCCGCATGATTCACGATCCCGAAACCCGCGCTTACGTCGAGAACCGGCTCCAAGAAGGACGAAGCCGACGCGAGATCCGACGGGCGCTGAAACGCTACCTCGCCCGGAGCATCTATCGATCACTCAACGCCCTCCACCAGCCGGTACTGACGACTTGACAGATATAGAAGCGTCGGTCCCGGCACTACGCACCTCCCACTCGCTCTCGATCACCCGCCGGAAAGGCACTCAAAACGATCGACCCTTGGGAGTGAGTGGGATGCGGGTATTCATCATCGACACCAGCAACATGGCACCGGAACTGCAAGGCGGACTCATCGGCGTGGAAGGTTCCTCCGACCCGACTGCCGCAGAGAAGCAGGAGTGCGTGGAGACCGTCAGCCAGTACGCGATGGATGGGTGGGCGATCGCCGCCGACCCGCGAACCCCGATCGGATGGCTCGCGACGCTCACTGCGGAGACAGCGTGCGTACCCTTCGTCAACCTGACCAGACTCGCCGTGTACGCACAGTCCGAAAAAGAACCGGCTTGAGCGTCGGCGGCCTCTGGCCGGAGTCTTTGCCTGGGGTGGAATCCAACGAGTTTCGGTTTTGCGCGTCAAAACCGGCTTGGAAACACAACGTGTAGGTATGAGGTCATTCGATTCGGAGGCAGGTCCGCAGCACAACTCGCCTGCGTGGTCATTGGCGTGCCAAATGCGGCCGGTCGTCGCCGTTCCCGGAGGGAGCCGATTCGGGGAAAAGCAGCAGCGCGCGCCAATTGCGCGCCAAAACGCCCGGCGAACCGGAAGTAATAGGTAGAGGAAGTTTTCCAACGAAGGACACGACTGTCCAGCTTTCGGAAGCCGATACGAGGTGCGAGGGAGGTGCGTGCAGGTGCGAGGCGGAGTAGCCAGATGGAAGCGAGGACAGCAGTCCCACGGGGTCAAGCAAGCCGTCAACTACGCCTTCAGCGGCGTCTGTGACGCCACCCTCACCGCCAAAACCGCCGACGGTGTCATCGCCGCCGCCGGCTACGCCGACGCCGTCATGACCCGGTACATCGTCGAAAACGGCGCCATCCGCGACGACCTCCTCACCCGGCACCAGCTCAAGGACTGGGTCGACGGACTCGACCCCCTCACCGGGGAGCGCCGCGGGCGCGACCTCGAGTCTCCCGTCGCCGACTTGATCTTGGACGCGACCATCAACGCGCCGAAGTCGTTCTCGATCGCCGCCATGCTCGACCCCGAGTTGGCCGCAGCCTATGAAGACCTCCAAGACCGGCTCCGCGACCGGATAGTGAAGCTGTGGCAGTCCGAGCTCAACGCCCGCCGCGGCAAAGGCGGCGCCATCCGAGAAGACCTGGCCCGGATCGAAGTCGTCGAACTTCGCCACGAACGCTCCCGCTCCCTGGACCCGCACAAGCACCGCCACCTCTGGCTCAACGTCAAAGTCCAAGGCCAAGATGGCAAATGGTCCAACATCGACACCCGGGTCGCGTTGCGGTTCCAGAACGTCATCAACGCCGAAGGCGACCTCGCCTGCCGCACCGACCCCACCTGGATCAGCGCTCTCGCCGCAAAGGGGCTCACCCTCAACGAGGACGGGGAGATCACTCAACTGCAGCACCTGGTGCGGCCATTGTCGAAGCGGTCTGCGCAGATCGAAGCCAACAAGATCACCCGCACCGCCTGGTGGAAGCAGCAACACCCGGGGCAGGAGCCCTCCCACGATGTGCTGAACCAAATCGACCACTGGGCGTGGGCTGTCGGCCGACCCAACAAACCGGGCAAGCTGAACGAAGACGGCTGGGCCGCACTCGTCCGTGAAGAGCTACATACCGCCGACCCCACGGTCGGCATCCAGCGTTCTCCTGCGTCTCTGCCGTCTGTTGCCGTCCAGGATCTTGACCTCGAGTTGCTGGCAGCTAGGGCTGTTGTCGATGCGGACGCCCGGTCGACCGGCAGCGGTGGTCGCTTTAGCGTGATGGACGTGCGGGCCGGCGCTCTACGCGCGATCGCAGCTACCGGCGTTGTCACCGAGCGGGACGTCCTCGCGGAGCTGGCCGAGGACGTCGTGGCACACTCGCACACGGTGACGTTAATCTCGGAGCGGGTTGCGCCGAAGCACGTCAAGCACCTGATGGCGGTCTCCACCGCAACGTTGAAGGCAACCCTCGCGCAGAAGGTAGACGCGTTCTCGGCGCCCGGACAGATTCTCGACACAGACGAGGTCGCTGCGATCGCTCACGCGATCGAGCCCCATCGGACGCTCGATGAGGGACAGCTCGCGGGCGCGGCCGCGATCGGTGGCACCTCCCGCAATGTCGTCATCTCCGGACCGGCGGGCACAGGTAAGACGACAATGCTCAAGGTTGCCGGCGCTGCTCTGCGGCGACGCGGCCACGACATCATCATCGTCGCGCCAACCAAGAAGGCTTCCGCTGTCGCCGGACGCGAAACGATGAGCGCATCGTCGTCCCTTCACCAATTCCTCTACGACTACGGATGGCGCTGGGCGACCACCGCGGCGGGCGCAACTCAATGGCGGCGGCTCTCGATCGGCGAGCTGGACCCGGCCTCTGGCGGCACCTATCCCGGCCCCCGAATCAGCATCCGCCCCGGGGATCGCATCGTAGTCGATGAAGCGGGCATGCTCGGCCTCGAAGCCGCGTCCGCGCTGATGGATGTCCTGCGTGACACTGGGGTGGGCGTCGCGTTGGTCGGAGACCAGCAACAAGCTCTGCCGGTCGGGCACTCGGGCGCCATGGCGCTCTTCTGGCGCCGCTCGCCAGATCGGGTGGAGCTCGCTACCACCCACCGTTTCAATGATCCGGCCTGGGCCGAGCTCGTGCATCGGCTCCGGGATCCTCAAGCCGACCGTGAGATGCTCGAGGTCGCCGAAGACCTCCTTCGAACTAATCATGTCCTGCTAACCGATAGCCAGCACGCCGCACGGGAGGCGATGGTCGAAGGATGGTTCGACGCCACCCGCGACCGCAAGACGATTGCGCTAGTCACCGCAACCCATGCCGAAGCCCAGGAGATCAGCGAAGCCATCCAACGCCGCCGACTCGAATCCGGGGCGGTCCGACCTGGACGTGCACTTTCCGGACAATCGGGTCAGGCGATCTTCGTCGGTGACGTTGTCCAGACTCGCCGCAACGACACTTCTGCGGATGTGCAGAACCGCCAGAACTGGATCGTGAAAACCATCGGCAACGACCATGCGATCCTGGCGGCGAGCACCGACACGACCGATCTCAGGAAAGTCAGCCTCCACTACGCCGCATCGCACATCCATCTCGCCTACGCCACTACCGTCTACGGGGTTCAAGGCGAGACAACCGACCGCGCCCTCGTCGGCCCCGGTGTCGACGCCGCGGGCCTTTACGTCGGCCTCACCCGTGGAAAGAAAGACAACGTCGTCGTACTGGTTGCGCCGACCACCGACTCCGCTAAATCCCAGCTAGTCGAGATGATGCAACGCCACGATTTGGAAGAGACGATGGAGAAGTCGCGAGCGGCAGCGCTGACGGAGCTCCGTCGGGCTGCCCAATCGTCCACCGGACCGATCCTCGGTACGCCCGATGGTCAACTCACGTCGGCCGGCGTCAAGTGATCATGCCGCTAGCTCCGCCGGGCGCGAGCCATTGCGAACAGCTCACGGCCAAGCAGATTTACGCCATCAAGCGTGCCACCCCGAGGATCAAACCCGAAGATCGCGATTCCATATTCATCGGCCCTCACCCTTGCGGCCGGAAGCACGCCGTGACGTGCAAAAATCAGTCCCCGACGACCGTCGGCGGCGACCACCGCTGCCGCATGCTCAACCCGAACGATCTGGAGGTTCCCTCGCTGGTTCTCAACCCAGCCGAGATAGTCGGACGCATACAGGTCGCAAAATCGGCGCGGCTCGCCGGTTGCGACGACGACGTCTGCGGCGCCGAGGTAGCGCATCCAATCCCTGCACAGCTCGACCGCTTCGTCGTCCGTCGCTCCGCGCGGTCTTGGTTCAGGCGTCTCTCTCACAGGTCCAGAGTGCACCCACCCTCAGATAGCCGGCGACCTCTCTTGCTGTCGTCAACGCGAGCCGGCCTCGTCGGTGGCAAGAGTTAGGTTCTGGAAGTGGGAAGCATCGACGCTTACGAGTCGGCCAAAGGCCGGCGCTATCGCGTGCGCTGGCGCGACCCCGAACACCAGCAACGCGAGAAGCGCGGGTTCCGCACCAAACGCGAAGCGGAGCTCTACAACGCAACCGTCGAAGTCGCGATGATGAAGGGGACCTACTTCGAGGCGTCTCAATCCAAGATCACTGTCGGCGAGCTCGCCCAGGAATGGCTCGCCAACAAGGAGCAAGCGCTCAAACCCTCCAGCTTCTCCCCCATCCGCATCGCCTGGCGCGTTTACGTCGAACCGCGATGGTCCGCGACACCGATCGGAGCGATCCGTCCCTCCGCGGTGGAGAAGTGGATCCGGGAGCTCGGCCAGGGTAAAGCTGTCACGGTCCGGGTCCGTCAGGGCAACGCCGGCAAGCCAAGGTCGGCCGGCGTCGTTCTCCGCGCGGTCGGGATCCTCGCAGGGATACTCGACGTTGCGGTGCGTGACGGCAGGATTCCGGCGAACCCGGCTCGGGGTGCGAGCAACCTCCCGCGTAAAGGAACTAAAAAGCGTCGACGGTATCTGACCAACGAGGAGGTCTTCCGCTTCGCGCGAGCTGTACCCGACGAGAATCGCAGCGTCCTAGTGCTGACATTGGCCTACACCGGCATCCGATGGGGCGAAGCTGTTGCCCTCACCGCGAACGACATCGACCTTGATCGTTGCCGCCTCGCCATCCACCAGACCGCTACAGAAGTGGACGGCCTCATCCATGTCGGACCGCCGAAAAGTTGGGAGGCTCGTTCAGTGCCGTTTCCTGCGTTCCTCGCTCCTTGTCTCGGAGCCCTCATCTACGGGAAGAAGCGCAGTGACCTCGTGTTCCCCGCTCGTGCTGGCGGTTTCCTGGCGCGGCCCGATACTGCTTGGAATCGGCAATCCTGGTGGCTGACAGCGCTTCGCCAAGCCGGACTAGAGCACATGACGCCGCACGATCTCAAACACACCGCGGCCAGCCTGGCAGTTAGCGCCGGCGCCAACGTCAAAGCTCTCCAGCGCATGCTCGGGCACAAGTCCGCCGCAATGACGCTCGACACCTACGCGGATCTGTTCGAAGACGATCTCCGTTCTGTCGCGGATCGGCTCAATCAACGCGTGCTTGAAGAAAGCAAAGGTGGCCTCTGGGCGGACTGAGCGGGCAGCCCATTCGTTCGGCGCGCCACCGGTTGTATCCCGGACGGGTCAAAACCCCTTTCGCGGTGGGGCGTCCGCACCGCGCACTAGATAACATGTGCTTCACCGCGAGAACTAGGGGATGACATTGTCAGACGGAGTGATCGAATTTGCGACCGAGCAGAACTTTGTCCTGAACCGAACGTCCTTTCCCGATTCGATCGGCGCCGGCGATCTCATCGCCGAAGAAGCATTCGGCCATGAATTCTCGTGGGGCTGGGGAGTGGCTGGGTGCTTCCAAGCACTAGCGTCCCCACGCTCCGGCGCACCAGTCCCGTCTCCGCCCCGGAGAGGTGATCCGCACGCCCAATCTCTCGGCTACTGGGGGGCACTTCACTTCCTGCTCCTTTACAGGCTCGGCTGGAGCGCCCCGCATCGCGGGCTCCAGAGCTGGTACGAGCTCGGCAGGCCAGTCGAGGATCCGACACTCCGCTTCATTGAGCATGTGTGGGGGCGCGATTCGGGACTCGACATCTACTTTGAGTGGCTGCTCCGAAGGCGTCCGATATTCGACCTCATCTCCGCGGAGCCGTGGCCGGCTGAGGACGTAACGCAGCGGCCGGCCCGATGGGATCGATGGCTTCGAGATTTCACCGGCTCGAGAGAAGCGTCCAGCTTCGAGTGGTTCAACAACGCAGGAGGCGGTGACCCGCTCCACTTGACCATGCATTTTATGCAGAACGAAGGGACCGACAGTGACTCAATTCTTCTCGTCGATCCGCAGCAGAAGGAACGAGCCCACTTGATCACTCCATCAATAACCAGCTTCTATCGCCAACTGCATGCGAATTCTGCGGCCCTACCTCTAGCCGGTCTGCACTCCTGGAAGGTCGACGTGCATGTTTCGAGTGTCGGGACCCTCGGTACATTCCGGAGGTCGGCCGACACGGGCCTATGGTTTGCCGGTCGGCACGCTGTGCATCGGATGGGCAACTGATCCAGAGGCAATCGGCTAGCGGGCAAGTACGGTCAACCGGTAACTGCGGTCTCGCTTGCCCATCTCCCGTTGTTGTTAGGCTGGCGCATTCTCCTCGTACGCGGTCTCGGACTCGGGTGCAGCGACGCGCTCGAGGTTGTTCTTTCGCAGATACGAGATCGCCCGCTCCAGTGTCTCGAGCTTTCGCTTCAGCTCCTTGAGGGTGGCCCCGCTCTCGTCGGAGAACTCGTCGAGCCGCTCGTGCTGGCGGCGTACCTCGATCTCGGTTTCGACCAACGTCTTCCACACACCGGGATCCGGGCTAAGACCCTGTTTGAGGCGGACGATCTCTGCAGCCAACTGCCGCTCGACAACCGCCACGAGTGTTTCCGCAGTGGTACCCGGGCTCGCTAGGCCGAAGGCGATACCGCCGCCGCCGGCCGTGACGAGTGCACCGGCTGTTACCAGACCGCCGATCATTCCGCCCGGGCCGAAGGCGGCTAGCGCGCTAGTGATCGCTCGAGGTTGTTCTTTCGCAGATACGAGATCGCCCGCTCCAGTGTCTCGAGCTTTCGCTTCAGCTCCTTGAGGGTGGCCCCGCTCTCGTCGGAGAACTCGTCGAGCCGCTCGTGCTGGCGGCGTACCTCGATCTCGGTTTCGACCAACGTCTTCCACACACCGGGATCCGGGCTAAGACCCTGTTTGAGGCGGACGATCTCTGCAGCCAACTGCCGCTCGACAACCGCCACGAGTGTTTCCGCAGTGGTACCCGGGCTCGCTAGGCCGAAGGCGATACCGCCGCCGCCGGCCGTGACGAGTGCACCGGCTGTTACCAGACCGCCGATCATTCCGCCCGGGCCGAAGGCGGCTAGCGCGCTAGTGATCGCTGCCGCGCCCACGAGGCCTGCACCCGCGGCCATGGCCATCCCGCCGGTTGCCACCACCAGCAGCGCTGCTCCGGCTCCCATCGCGCCCCACTTGACCCAATTCACTTCCCGGGCGCCGCTGAGCACCTGCTTCGCCTCCTTCACAGCGGCGAAGACGTCCTTACCGAATCGGGTGCCTAAACCCATCTCTGCGGCGAGCTCGGTCATTGCGAGCTCCCGCTTGTTGCGATCAACGGAGATCTCGAAGGGCCTCAGGATGTTCTCTGTCGCCAAAACGGTCAACGGGACGATCGCCTGCTCCTTGAAGATCCGGTGTGCGAGAGGCGGCTCTGGGCACGTGGCCATCGGATCCGACAGGTCGAACTCCAGGGCGCCAACCGCCCGGGGCATGGGGCGACTCAATGCGGCGTTGCGGGCGCGGATACCGGCAACGGCCATCGCCTGAACCTGGCGAAGTGCTCCCGTAAAGCGGTCCTGCAGGTCTCCACTCAATCCGCGTCGGGTCAGTTCGGCGTATCGCAGTGCGAGCAGAGCCATACTCTCGACCTCGTCCAGGGCGATGTCGACACCGGTGTCGGCTACAACGATCTCCTTGGAAAGAGACCCGAACAACCCAAAGCCGATCGCTTCGCCCACACTGTCGATGCCCAAGTAGAGGTCGGCGGAATGCGCCCGCTTGCCCAAGTCCTGGCGGATCCGGAAGTCCACCATCCAGGGAAACACGGACGAGACACCGCGCATCGCCACCACAGGATCCATCTCGTTCCAGATATTCAGCCACCACGCAAGATTCGTCGGAGGATCCTTCAGCGCATCACGCAGCTTGTCAACGTCGAACCTCGCGCTCGCCAGCGGGCTCCCGATCGTCACCATGCCGGTCACCTGAAGCCCTACGGGGAGCCTAGATAGGAGGTCCGCAGCGATTACGGAACCAAGGCTGTGTCCCACGATCACGAGGCGGCCGGATTCCGGGAGGTGGTCGAGGATTCGGGTCAGGACGTGCGCTCGAATCTGGCGATCCTGGAGGTACTTACGCGCTTGCTCCATCTGCGGCGCGCGGAGGGCGGCATCAATGACGATGTCGCCACCGATGTAGCCGGAGCCGCTCTCATGACGTCCGATTCGGAATTCGACGGCGGCCATCCGCCGCTCGAAATCACGCCTGTTCTGCCGCGCCGCATCGCGCGACAAGGGCTTGATTGTGACGACGGGAAGAGGGTGGTCATCGTCCGTTCCCTTGAGGGCGTGGGCGTACTGCGGTGCAATGACCTCCGCATCAGGCAGACCGGGATAGCCGAGACGCAACAGCGTCTCGTTGAGGCGGGTCTTCCAAACCCCAGCCCGATCGCCGTCACCGACTCCGTGTAGGAAGAGCAGGATCGGTTCTTGCGACAAGATCTACCTCATTCGTGTTGGCTCTCGGCGTGTGCGTACGGCAGTCACACCGTGACGCCAGGATAGCGATAGTCATCACAACCGCCAGCCGAATGCACGCCGCGACCTGATGGACCGACGTACCTCCGCGTCCGGCGAGGGTTTCGCGGCCGCCGGGCTCAACTGCGGCGAGCAGCGGCGACGATCCCAAGGATCACCGCGATGACGCCGCACACGAAAGTGCCGAAGAACGAGAACAGCCCGAGGAACAAGAGGAAGTTCAACTGCGCCACGGTGCCTCCGAGCATCAGCAGCACGAAGCCAAGCAGAAACAGCCCGCCGGCGACGATGCCCAGTGTCGTGGCATTCTTACCGAGCGGCGTTAGCCCTGCGCGTTGCGGCACGGCATACGGCTGCTGCCCAGCGACCGGAGAATATGTCGCTTGCGGCGCCCCCGCCGGCTGAGCGACTGCGGCGGTGCGACATACTGCGGGCCCGCCGGCGCCGGTGGAGCGATCGCTCGATCGCGCTGGTGCTCACTCCACCCTGTGCCGTCCCACCAGCGCTCACGGGTGGGGTCCTGCGGGTCCGAATACCAGCCGGCCGGCGGAAGCGAGCGGCCGTCTTGAGTGGTGTCCATGGCCACCCATTGTGCCAGACATCGGCCGCTGGGCCACGCTGAACGCGGTCGACAGGACGCGGAAGGGCGGCGGACAGTTCGCGTTCTGCTCGCCGCCCGGTCTTTCGGTCAGCCGAGGTTGATGGTCTGCCCCGTGCTGAAGGCGTTGTCGGACACCTGGACGCTGACCGCCTTGGTCCCGGCGGGGACGTCGAAGAAGATCGGCCCGGTCAACGCGTTGCCGGGGTTGATCGCGGCGACCCAGGCGGACTGGTTCGGGCTGGCGTAGAGGGTGGCCGTCGGGTCGGCGTCGAAGGTCTTGCCGGACGCGTCGACGAGCTTGACGTAGTTGGACAGGAACGTGGCGGCGCTGTTGCCCACATTCTTGATTGTCAGGTCCACCTCGATGAACGTGCCCTGCGCGGTCTGGGTCAGTGGGGACGCGCCGACCGTGGCGCCGGCGTCCTTGGATCCGGTTGCGGTGTACTCGAAGGAGCCGACCTTCACCGGCGTGTTGAGCCCCGCGACCTGCGGTGCTGCAGGGGCGGATGCGGTGGCGCCGCCGGTGCTGGTTCCGCCTGCGGCGGTCGTTTCCCCGGCGGAGCAGCCGCTGAGGACGAGGGCGCCGGCGATGACAGCGGCGGCGGTGACGGCGAGAGCGGTCTGACGGGACATGATGTTGCCTCCTGGTGTGTGGTCTGTTCGACGTCCACAAGCACACCGCCCAGCCCCCGACAGTCACCACGTCGGTTCGGTCCGGGTCCCGTGACCGAAAGGAGGGGATGGCGCCCCTCCGAAAGGCGGTGGGGCGGGTCGGCGGCCGCCTCTACGATCAGGACCATGACGATCGCGCCCTCTGCCCCTTCCGCCGCCCCGGCACGCTCCCGTGCCCGGCGCGCGTGGGCCCTGACGGGATCGATCACGCTGGCGGTGCTGTGCTCGCTGCTGGCGATCTCCGGCGCGGGCATCCACGGGACGCCGCCGTCGACCTTCCCCGCCGGGATCCAGACTCTCGCGCTAGCCGGCGCGTGGCTGATGATCGGCGCCTCGGTGATGCTGGTGTGGCGGCACCGGTGGCCGGTCCTCGTGGCGGGCATCGCCGTCACGTTGACCGTCGTGTTCCCGACGACGCCGCTGGTGGCTCTGGTCGCATGCGCCGCGGTGGTCGCCGCGACCGCCAGGTGGATTCGGTGGCTGTTCATCGTCGGCGTCTACGCGGCGACCGTGGTCAGCTTCTGCTGGGATGTGGCTTCCCACACCTCTCTGCTGTCCGACTTCGTCGGCGAACCGGCGGAGGGAACGCCGGCACGCCTTGCGCTGTTCTGGGCTGTGCCGATCCTGGCCGCGCTCGCTGTCGCCCCGTTCGCCGGATTCGGTTTCCTGCGCAGCATCCGGCGCGAACGGGACGCCGCCCAGCTGGACACCGCCGCCGCCACCCGCAACGTCGCCGTCCTCCACCGCGAGGTGGAGTTGGAACGGGAGCGGCAGGAGCTCGCCCGGGAGCTCCACGACACGTTGGCGGCTCGGCTGTCGTCCCTTTCTTTGCATGCGGGAGCCCTCGAACTGACCGTGGACGGGAACGAGCAGGCGACCGCGACCGCCCGGATCGTCCGAGAGACCGCGCAGGGGACGCTAGACGAGCTCCGTCATGTCGTCCACGTCCTCCGGAATCCGGGCGCTGCGGGAACGAGTAGCGGATTGGTAGACATCGCCTCGCTGATCGACGAAGCACTCCGCGACGGCGTTGACGTCCGAGCGCAGGTGCTCGTCTCCGATGCGGCGACGTGTCATCCGCAGGTTGCCCACGCCTGCTACCGGCTAGTTCAGGAATCCATCTCCAACGTCCGCCGGCACGCACCGGGCCAGGCCATCCGGGTGGAGGTCCGCGGAGGACCGGAGACCGGGGTGACCGTCACGTCGACGAACTGGATGACCTTAGGAGCCCGGCCAACCTCGATCGGCGGCGGTCACGGGCTCACCGGTATGAGCGAACGCGTCGGGCTCGTCGGCGGTTCGTTCCAGGCGGGCCCCACCGCGGATGGGGCGTTCGCGATCATCGCGTGGCTGCCGTGGACGCCCCGGTGACGCTCTCTCGGTAGGCTGACGCTGTGAAGCCCATCCGTGTCCTCGTCGTCGACGACGACACGATGGCCGCGAACGGGCTCACCATGATTCTGAACACCGCAGAGGACATCGACGTCGTCGGCCGGTGCTCGGACGGCGACGAGGTCGCCGCGGCGGTCGCCGCGCACCATCCGGATGTGGTCCTCTGCGATGTGCGGATGCCGCGGATGGACGGCGTCGCGGTCGTGCAGTCGTTCCGCCGGACGACTCCCCGGTTCCTCATGATGACCGCCTTCGACGAGGACGGCCGCGTCCTGGACGCGGTGACGGCCGGCGCCGCCGGCTTCATGCTGAAGGACGAGGACCCGCATCGCATCCTCGATGCGGTCCGCCAGGTCGCTGCGGGCGACGCCGCATTCTCGCCGCGGGCGGCGAGGCAGCTCTCCTCCTGGGTGCAGGACTCCCGCGGCAACGACCTTCGCCGGGACGCGACGGCGAAGATGGCGCAGCTCACCGACCGGGAACGCGCGTTCGCTCTGGCACTGGTGACCGGCGTCTCGGATGCGGAGCTCGCCCAGCAGTTCTTCGTCGCCGAGACGACCGTGAAGTCGACCCTCGCCGGCATCCGCAGCAAGTGGGGCGTCCGGACGAGAACGGAGCTCGCCGTCGTCGTCGCCCGCTCTGGAGCGTAACCTCAGAGTCCGAGCAACTGCCGTTTCGCCGCGGTGAACTCTTCGTCGGTGAGCAGGGCCTGCTCCTTTAAGGCGGCCAACTTCGCGAGCTCGGCGTTGAGGTCTGAACCGGCGGCAGGAGGGAGGGCGCGTTCGCGCGACTGCCGATTCGCGGATTCAATTGCGTCTGCCGCCACGTTCGCCGCGCGATTGACCTGTTCAGCAAGCTGACGTGGAATGGACAATCGATCCGGGTGAACGAGGACACGCGCGGCCCATCCGCGGCCGCCGACCTGAAACTCTCCCTGACGGCTGTCGATCTTCTCCTTCTTCTGGAGAGCCAGACCCGGGATCAATGCCGAACCAGGCAGCGGCGCCAGCACAGCCATCCGTGTGAGGGTCGGTCGCTGGATGATCTGGGACTGGCCATCCAAGTAGACCTGCGCGCTCGTGTATGCGTCGATGACGTGCGCTCCGGATGGCGTAATGACCCGGTCGCTGAGCACCTGGACCCACTTTTCGGTCTGACCCGGAACGTTGGGGACTTTCCTGCCTGACCTCGAAAGCGCGCCCTCGGCTTCGACGGTTCCGATGTGGGTCGCGCCGATACGAAGCCGCCCCTCCTGCTCCAGGCGCAGGATCCGAGCCTCGACGGCTTTGCGCAACGTCCGGTCACCTTCGGTCCGGGCTCCCATTCGAGCGTCACGGATCGACTTCTCCTCATCCTCGACCCGAGCCGCAGAAGCATGGTCCGCCGCCGTGTTCAGACGCTGATAGGCCCACCACCAAGCCTTGAACGACTCCACCGTCTCGGTATCCAACGCGACAGCGTCCAGGGTCCCGTCAGCGAATGCGTTCGAAATCACAATCGCAGCTGCGGCCTTGGCATTCTTCGCTATAGCCTTCTGCGCTCGGGCTGTATGGCGATGCGAGATCGCGACAGCCTGCGAGGAGTTGATCGGGTCGGCAAAATGCTCCGTCCACGCCTCGCCGTCCCACCACCGCAGGCGGCCGCTTCCGTCGTCGTACCAGTTCGCAGGAGTCGAGCTCATCGGGTCCTTCCACTCGGCAGGAGCATATCGGCCTCGTACAATCTGCGGCGCAGTAGCTTGCGCGAGCCGACTCGGGAATCGGTTCGGTGAGCGAACAGTAGACAGCTCCTCTCACCCTTAGTGGGGGACGCATGTTATCTATAAGACCTGACAGGATCACAAGCATGAGTGACCCGAATCCACCCGCACCACAGCAGCCCGACTCCGCCGCCTCCGGCTCGGTTCCCGCACCGCCGCCCGCTCCGAGCACCGCGGGAGTCGTTCCTTCGACGCCGGCGGCATTCCCGCCGCATCCGACGGCCGCTGGAGCGCCCGGTGCGCTCCCCATACAGCAGAGTGGCGCAGTCCCACCTCCCCCTCCCGGATACGCCAACGCACCGGCCGGCGCTGTTCCGCCGCCGCCTGCGGGTTACGCTGCTGCCGGAACCACCCCGCCGGCACCGCCAGCGAAGAAGAAGGGCAATGGGCTGGCCGTCGCCTCCCTCGTGCTCGGCATCATCGGCACGATCTTCTCCTTCACCCCAAGCGCTGCCCTTGGCATCGTCCTGGGAATTCTCGCCTTGATCTTCGGGATCATTACCCTCGCCCGAAAGCCTGCCCAACGCGGCATGCCGCTGACGGGGACGATCCTTGGCGGGGTGGCGCTGCTGTTCGGCATCATTTTTGCCGCCGTCTACGGCACTCACACCACGGCCAGCACCGCAGCGGACGCTCCCATCGCAGCAGAGACGTCCTCGGCTGCACAGCCGTCCCAGTCAGCTGAGCCGAAACCCGCCCCAACGAAGGCGCCGGAAAACCCAAACGCCGTTTACGACAAGACGTACGGAACGTTCGCACCGATCAACCAGACCGGCACCGGTGACAGCGTCATCGCCCTCCCTGCCGGAGCAAACGCCGGCGTCGTCACCGCCAGCCACCAGGGTTCGTCGAACTTCGCACTGAACATCCTCGACGCGTCCAATCAGCCCACTGGCGACCTTCTGGTGAACACCATCGGCAACTACTCCGGAGTCACCGCGTACGGCATGAACGCGCTCGGGGACGGCGGAGTCAACCTCCAGGTGAAGGCCGACGGCGCATGGAACATCACCATCAGCCCCGTCAGCGCCGCTCCCGACCTCACCCTCCCAGGTAGCGCAACGGGTGACCAGGTGTTCAAGTACGGCGGAGCCGCTGGAAACTGGGCATTCACCAACCAGGGTCAGAGCAACTTCGCCGTCATCCAATACGGCGGCGCTATGCCCAATCTCGCCGTGAACACCATCGGCGCATACTCCGGCAAGGTGCCGATGTTCGCAGGCCCGACCGTCGTCGTGGTCAAATCCGACGGCGCATGGACAGTCGCCGCCGGATAACCCACCGATCTAACGACAAGACGGGGCGTCTCCTTGGTGGAGACGCCCCGTCTTGTCGTTGCGTCATTCACATGCGCGAAAGGATCTCCTGCTTCTTGGCCGCGAACTCGTCCTCGGAAAGGATGCCCGCGTCGCGCAGCTGCGCGAGCTGCTGCAACTGCCCAACGTGATCGGGAGCGGCGGCCACCGCCGGCTGCTCTGGTGCAGCGTTCGCGACCTGCACGTTAATTGGGGCGGCCGCTCGGGCCTGCATGAGATTCAGGATGGCCTGCCGGAACGTTGCGGCGTCGTCGCGGTTGACCCGGAACCCCACCGTCCCGCCCGCGGTCTGGACCTCGACGAGATGGTAGAGCATTCCGTCTTTACGGTTACCAACGGAAGTGATCTGGTTGATCGGAAGCATCTCGTAGGCGTCCTTGCCACCCTTAACCCCGGTGACCAGGAATGAGGCCCCGAACGTCAGGACACCAGCGGTGACTTTCCCGCCGGACACGCCCCGACCGCGTTCCCACTCAATTCGATCAGGCCACAGTCTGACCTTGGCGTTCTTCCCATCAATGTGGGAGACGACCTCATACAGCGGGACATCGTCACCGGCTACGACAACGGCCACCTCCGCGTCGTCGCGAATAGCGGCCGCGGTGCTGACACCATAGCCGAGGTTCGCCCGAGCCTCCGAAGCAACGGACGCAGCAGCGCCCTTCACCTTCTCAAACACTCCCTGCCGGGTTGCGGCCTGGACGACCGCGCCGGTCGCGTCTACCACCTGCGGCTGCTGGTCAGCGAAGTGGTCCGTCCACTGTGTCCCATCCCACCACCGGAGCCTTCCGGAACCGTCGTCGTACCAGCCAGCAGGTGTGCTCATGAGTTCTCCTCGCAATACATCCAACCTGTCCACGTTACTTGGCCGCGGTCACCCATCCGAACCCCAGTACGGGGGATCTAGAAGCCTGGTATCGCGGAGCGCCGCGTCTTGCGGTAGGTGTGGACGCCTACCGTTGACCGCAAGCGACGACCGGCGCTATGGACAGACACCGACCCAGAGCCCATCTCGTGCCCGAGTCATGCCCACGTAGAGCTCGCGCCGATGGATCGTGGCGGTTTCGTCGTCGTGGTCGAGGGAGTCGAGCAGCGAGGGTGGAACTCGCGGCAGAAGAACGTGTTTGAATTCGAGACCTTTCGCGCGCTTGATCGTGCCAACCTTCACCGCGTCGACCGGTATCCCTGCATATTTGGTCAGCTCAAGGACGGGGACACCGGCCGAGCTCAACGCTCGAAGCGCGTCTCGTACGCCCTGGTTGGTGAGGCACAGCACACCCACGTCGCCGGGCGGGCATTCCAAACCCGCGAAGTAGGTGATGAGCTGCTTGTCGTGGGTCGCTCGATCGGCGAAGCGCTGAGAGATTGGCTCGGGGCCGGACCTCGGCACGTCGCCGGACGCGTCTCGACCGCGGATGTCGCCTTCGATGTCAGTGAACTCGTCTCCGTCCACTAGTGCCGAGGCGAAGTCCACGATCTCCTTCGTGTTCCTGTAATTGGTCGACATCACGACGCCGCGGCCTGCGATCGAAACGCCCGCTTCGGTCAGAGAGAACCCACCGGGGTAGATGGTCTGCTGTCCATCCCCGATCAGCGTGAGTCCATCAGGCTTGTCTCCGACGAGCAGGTACAGCATGCGCACCATCGCACAGGTCAGGTCTTGCGCTTCGTCGATGATCACGCAGCCATATTCGGTGATTGGCTGGGAACGCAGCGAAGCTTCGGCCAGCAGAATCACATCATCGAAGTCGTGAATTCTCCGTTCTCGAATCTCTGCCTCGTAGGCCAGAAAGAGGTTCCACACTTCACGACGCTGATCGACGTTCAGCGGCCGGCGACGACCGGTCCGGACCAGGTCTGCGTACTGCTCGAAGCGCGACAGTCCGCGCCCTTTGATCACGTAACTGATCTCGTCTCGCCAGTAATGCGGATTCGGATCGACGCCGGCGAGCGGGCCGCCGGCGGCAACACGTAACCAGGCCGACGAAAACGCCAACGCGGCCTCCGACCCGTCGAGGTTGACCCGGACGCCGCGCTGCTTGAGCAGACGCAGGGCGAACGCATGGACGCCGACGAACTCAACGCTGCCCGCAGCGTCGGGCGCGAGCCGGGCCAGGAGATTGCTCAGCACGTCCGGCAACGTTCGAACGAACGACGTAACCAGCACCTTGGACCGCTGCGACCTCGCCAAATAGGCGGCCCGGTGGAG
The DNA here is from genome assembly GCF_042465655.1 of Leifsonia sp. T36S-04. Taxonomy (GTDB): domain Bacteria; phylum Actinomycetota; class Actinomycetes; order Actinomycetales; family Microbacteriaceae; genus Leifsonia. The sequence goes on along the minus strand of NZ_CP146286.1, from coordinate 709,794 downwards.
ACCGACTACCGTCTTGCCCGTACCAGCAGCACCCCGAATGCGCGCCGGACCGTTGAAACCGCGTCTCACGAGCTTCGCCTGGCTCGGGTGCAAGAAAGCCATCCACTCCTCGATTGGCTCGGCCATCAGACCCGCAAGAAGGATGTCCGTCACCTCGTCGAGCTCCAGCAGCGGCTCCGGCTCAGACTCCGCGAGGACCGGCTCGCGGACGCTCGCGTCCAACATCGCGGGCGACGAGCTCAGGACCGGAAAATGGTTGAGCGCTGCGCTGAGGACAGCATTGACCTGCACATCCGTCAGACGTCGACCATACGAGTTGATGTAGGTGGCGGCCTGTCGTTCACCAACTACGACGGCACCACCCACTTCTGTCGGCGGCATGCGGCGACCAGCCAGCACAACGACGACGTGCACTTCCCCGGGTGCCAAGCCGAGCTCCGCCATAACTGCTTCAGTTCCATAACCGACGTCGGCTAAACCCCCTAGGTCGTCCGTGACGTCCGCTTGACCACGGAAGATGCGACCGGCCGCGATCTCGACGTCCGCCCATGCTTTCGTGTCGACAATGAAGAGGCCGCCCGGCCCAACGAGCACATGATCGATCTGAGCGCGGGACCGGGATCCTGGCCATCCTCGGTCGTGAAGAAACGAGTAGCCAGCCGCAGAGAGCGGCGCCAGGCTACCTGCGACCTGCCGTTCGGTTCGGTGCGCGATCATCCAGCGCTCTGCGGCTTCTCGAGCCTCTGCAGCAAGTCGGTCGTGCTCTGCTGCTAAGGCGCTGAGTCGTCGTCCTTCTTCACCGGCGGAGTGACCTGCCGATCCCAAAACGCACCCCCAAGCGGCCTATCGCCAGATGTCAATGTTCAGTCTCGCTGCAGCGTGAGGGGTACCGATACGCCCCTTAGGAGGGGGAGGCAGGTGGTCGGGCGCTGCGGCGGCCTAGCGCGTAGACCACGCTGAGGATTAAAGCCATGCACCCGATCAGAATCGAGCCGCCGACAGCCCACGGAAGTACCATCCGAGCCAGAGAGCCGGTGAAACACTCGAAGAGGTCGCTTCGTGCATCCGATCCGGAGACACCGCATAGCTCCGCACTCGCCTGTCGACTGCTTGAGTAAACGGCGCCCACGATGACAACCAACTCAATGAGCCAGAGTTTGAGAAGATCCGAAGCCCGGGCTTGTCGACGCGCCATGTGCCGAGCCTAGAGATAACAATGGCGCCGAAGAATCCCCCGTTTGGGCTAGCGCACGCCGGGTGGATGGCGTGCCAGGGCAGTGCGGTTCTTGGCCTCAGTCGCCGTTCTGCACCCGCTTGTCTTTGACTTGGTGCCCGCCGCCAGTTCGAGCCTCAATCAAGAACAGGTTCGTCGCGCGGATGAGATCCGAGAGTTTGGAATAGCCCCAGTTCCGGGAGTCGAAGTCCGGCTGCTGCGCGCGCACAAGGCTGCCGACTGTGGAGAGGTTCGCCCATCCGTCCTCGCCACTGGCCGTCGCGACTGCAGTCCGGAGGCCGAACACCAACTTGGTGTCGGCGCGAAGCTCCGATGTGGGAACTCGGGAGGGAGTCGGAATGGCGTTTTCTGCGAGCGGTTCGTCTAAGACGTCCAGATAGGTGAAGCGATCGCACGCATTACGGAATGCCTCAGGTGTCTTCCTTTCGCCGAAACCGTAGACGGTGATTCCTTCTTCGCGAATACGAGAGGCCAATCGGGTGAAGTCGCTGTCCGATGACACGATGCAAAAACCACTGAAGCGCTTCGTGTAAAGCAAATCCATGGCGTCGATGATGAGCGCGCTGTCGGTGGCGTTCTTCCCAGTCGTGTTTGCGAACTGCTGCATCGGCTGGATGACATGCTCACTCGCCGCGGCTTTCCAACCGGCAAGGTTCGGCCTCGTCCAATCTCCGTACACCCGCTTCACCGACGTCGTACCGAAGCGGGCAGCTTCTGCGAGAACTGCAGCGATCCTTGTGGGCGAGACGTTATCGGCGTCGATCAGCACCGCGAGTAGGTCGTTGGCCTGTGTCACGGCATAAGGATCGCATGCCGTGCGCCGAACCGCCGGCACCACTTCAGCCACGAGGCTGCTTAGGCCGGGTCGAATCGAATCCGGGCATGACAGCATCACTGTGATCACAGCGGCACCCTTAGAGTTCCGTAGAGTTTTTCGGCGTTGCTGTGGGCAAATTGTGGGCAAACTGTGAATAGCGTCTGTTATCCGAGGTGTGAATTATGCCCTTGACCAGCTGTTTTACCGCAACCCGAAGGTGCCCCTGGAGGGACTCGAACCCCCAACCGTTTCCTTAGGACGGAACTGCTCTTCCATTGAGCTACAGAGGCTGGCCGAGCCAGTCTATCGAAGCGTCAGCCGGCGAGTTGCAGCTCGTGCCGCCGCCAGGGCTCGGTGTACTCGTTCCAGCTGGGGTCGTCCCAGCGCATGCTGATCAGGCTGGCCATGTTCAGGTGCGGCTCCTTCAGCTCGAAGGGCAGCTTCCAGCCGAGGTCGGCGAGCAGGCGGTCCGACTTCACGTTGTTGCAGCGGAAGCAGGCGATGACCACGTTGTCCCAGGTGTGCGTGCCGCCGCGGGCGCGCGGGATGACGTGGTCGAGTGTGTCGCCGAACTTGCCGCAGTAGGCGCACACGTGGCCGTAGCGTTCGAGGGCGGACTTGCGGGTGAGCGGGATGCGGCGGTGCGGCACGCGGATGTACTGGTTCAAGAGAACGACGCTCGGCGCATCCAGCACCAGCGAACGGCTGTGCAGCTGCGCACCGCTCCCCGCGATGGTGGACGCTTTGCCGGCGAGCACGAGCATGACGGCTCTTCGCGTGGCGATCACGCCGAGTGGCTCGTAGCTGGCGTTCAGAACCAGGGTCTTCATCTGCGACCTTCCCGAAAAGCGTTAGAACGGGTGTTCAGGCAAACAAAAAGGGCACTGTCCGTGCGGACAGCGCCCAAGGTGGCGACGGCATGGTGGTGGCAGGCCACATGGAGGCGGTGGCAGGCCTCGAAGTGGTGGCGACAGGCGAGGAATTCCAGGCCGCGCTCGTCCCAACCGGTCGCCCTCAGCGACCCGGCGGAACGTGTTCCAGCCATCGGATCCTCCGATTCTGCGACTGCGATACGCAGCGTCAGAACGCCAGGGTAACCCAGAAACGGCGCGCCTCCAATTCGGGGCGCGCCGTTCCGGTGCTGTGGTGCAGAGAGTTAACCGACCGGAAACCGGAAGGTCGGGTGGAGCCGTGAGCTCAGATGCCGAGCCGGACGATGTAGTAGTCGCTGGTCCAGATCGGGCGGATGGAGATGGAGCGGCCGGAATCGGGCGCATCCATGATGTTGCCGTTGCCGGCGTAGAAGCCGTCGTGACCGGGCATGATGACGATGTCACCGGGCTGCGCGTCGGCGATCGAGATGCGCTTGCCCAGAGCCGCCTGGCCGGAGACGGAGTGCGGGAGGCTGATGCCGAACTGCGCGTAGACGTACATGACGTAGCCGGAGCAGTCGAAGCCCGCGGGGCTCGCCCCGCCGTAGACGTACGGGGTGCCGATGTACTGCTGCGCGACCGAGAACACCTGCGCGAGGCTGAAGCTCGGGTAGGGCGGGTTGGCCAGGAAGTCGGAGACCGACGGGCCGCTGCTCGAACGGCTCGCGTACGAGGTCAGCTGGATGGCGGCCTGGCGGCGGGCGGCCTCAGCGGCGGCGGCAGCAGCAGCTGCGGCCTTCTGGGCGCTGAGCTGCTCCTCGGTGGTGGCGGATGCGGCGTCACGGTTGACCGCTGCCGACGTGACTCCACCGACCTCGACCGTCTGCGACTGCGCCTTCTTCATGGCGTCCGCCGCGCTCGGGCCGAAGGCGGCGCTGTCGGTGCCGTTCGGATTGAACGCGAAGGCGGGGAGCGACATGGTGGCGACGAGTCCGGCGGCGACGGTGATGACGCCGGCGTTCAGGATCCACCCGCCCTTGCGCTTCTTCTTCGGCTGCTGGGCCGCCGAAGATCCGGTCACCGGAGACGCGCTCCGAGCCGGCGACGCTGCCGGGCGTGACGATGCGACGGTCCCGCGGGTCGCGCGCTGGTCGCGACGGGAGACGGTCGATGAAAGGCTCTTGTTCGGGTTCGGGCGGTCCTCGTCGGGACCGGGCGTGCTCGACTGTGCCAAGTGTGACCTCCAGCGCTCCGGCAGCACTAGGGATGCTGCCCCCGTCCCAAGCTGGGTGGCTTCGGCTTCACGGATCACGAGACGGGTCTTAGGGGGGTGGAGCGTCGCGATCCGGGGTTCTGTCGGGCCGGCTTCTGGCCCGTTCGAACTCGTACGAGACTACGGGACGAGGTGCCGTTTGTCACATCTTTTCGGACACTTTTTAACGAATCGGTAACGGGATTCAGGCGTCGACGAATATGTGCGCCGCAAGTTCGTTGGGCAGTTCGAGCCCGGCCTCGAAGCCGTCGATCTGCACGACGACGTACGAACCGGCCGGAGAGAAAGTGCCGGTGGAGCCCGGAATCACGCCGGCCTGCTTGAGCTGGAGCAGGAGTTCGGGGTCGACCTGCGCGGGCTCGCCCAGGCGGCGGATCCGCGCCGTGACGCCGGAATCGCGGCCGCGGACGACGTCGACGAGGTTGACGAGGCTCTCAGTGGATGCGGAGGTAGCGGCGCCGCCCAGCTCCCCCAGGCCCGGGATCGGGTTGCCGTACGGCGACTCCGTCGGGTGGCCCAGCATGGTCAGCAGCTTGCGCTCGACCTGCTCGCTCATCACGTGCTCCCACCGGCAGGCCTCTTCGTGGACGTACTCCCACTCGAGCTCGATGACATCGCTCAGGAGGCGCTCGGCCAGCCGGTGCTTGCGCATCACGTTGACGGCCTTGCGACGGCCCTCGTCGGTCAGCTCCAGGTGGCGGTCACCGGACACGACCACGAGGCCGTCGCGCTCCATGCGGCCGACGGTCTGCGAGACGGTCGGACCGGAATGCCCGAGGCGCTCGGAGATGCGCGCGCGCAGGGGGACGATGTTGTCCTCCTCCAGCTCCAGGATGGTGCGAAGGTACATCTCGGTCGTATCGATCAGATCGGTCACATTGCCCCTCAGAAAAGACGGCCCCTCCACAAGACGGCACGCGCATGCCGGACATCAGCCTACTTGGTGCGGATGACAGCGACGCTCAGGCCGGAACGGTGGGTGACTGCCCGCCGTCCTGGGTATGCAACAGCCAATACACTTCAGTTATGCCGGATGTCACGATCCCCTCTGACCTGCTGCCCGCCGACGGCCGATTCGGATGCGGACCCTCCAAGGTCCGCCCGGAGCAGGTCGCCTACCTGGCCGGCGCCGGTGCGGAGCTGCTCGGCACCTCCCATCGCCAGGCTCCGGTCAAGAACCTGGTGGGCCGCGTGCGCGAGGGACTCGGCGAACTGTTCCGCCTGCCCGAGGGCTACGAGGTCGTCATCGGCAACGGCGGTTCGACGGCGTTCTGGGACGCGGCCGCCTTCGGCCTCATCGAGAAGCGCAGCGAGAACCTCGTCTTCGGCGAGTTCGGCGGCAAGTTCGCCAAGGCCGCGAAGACCCCGTGGCTGGATGCGCCGCACGTGATCGAGGCGCCGGGCGGCTCCCGCAGCGAGGTCGAGGTCGTGGAGGGCGTGGATGTGTACGCCTGGCCGCACAACGAGACCTCGACCGGCGTGATGGCTCCGGTCCGCCGCGTCCACGGCGATGAGCGCGCGCTGACGGTGATCGACGCGACCAGCGCCTCCGGCGGCGTCGACCTCGATGTCAGCGAGTCGGACGTCTACTACTTCGCGCCGCAGAAGAACTTCGCCTCCGACGGCGGCCTGTGGCTCGCACTGTTCTCCCCCGCCGCCCTGGACCGCGTGGAGCGCATCGCGGCGAGCGACCGCTACATCCCCGAGTTCCTCAGCTTGAAGAACGCGGTCGACAACTCGCGCCTCAACCAGACGCTGAACACGCCCGCGATCGCGACCCTCCTGCTGCTCGAGAACCAGGTCGAGTGGATGAACGGCAACGGCGGTCTCGCCTGGGCCGACGCGCGCACCCGCGAGTCGTCGGGGGCGCTGTACGAGTGGGCCGAGCGCGTCGACTACGCGACGTCGTTCGTCGCCGACCCGGCGCACCGCTCGCAGGTCGTCGTCACGATCGACTTCGACGACGCGATCGACGCGGCGGCCGTCGCCAAGACGCTGCGCGCCAACGGAATCGTCGACACCGAGCCATACCGCAAGCTCGGCCGCAACCAGCTGCGGGTCGCGACGTTCACCGCCATCGAGCCGGCGGATGTGCGGGCCCTTATCGGCTGCATCGAGTACGTGGTCGAGCGGCTGGGCTGACCCGAGCGATGCGCCTCTGGCTCCGCGACGACGAACGTCGGCCCGACCCGGTCCCCGTGAATACGGATGATCGGCGGGCCGTGCTCGTCGGGCTAGCGCTGTGGGTGGTCGCCCTCGTCGTCGCGCTGATCGTGGGCGCCGGAACCGGCACCTGGCTCTGGACGATCGTCGTCGGCATCGCCCTGGGGCTGCTCGGACTCGGCTACCTCACCGTCACCCGCCGGCGCTGACGCGAGGGCGGCGACGAGCTCGTCGTCGTCGGTGTCGTCGGTGTCGTCGGCTTCGTCGTCGTCGGCTTCGTCGGCCGGGTCGGCGAGTGCTGCTGCCTCCTCGGCCTCCAGATCGAGATCGGTGTCGATGTCGGTCTCCTCGTCGAAGTCGACATCCACATCCACGCTGTCGATGTCGACGCCGTCGAGGTCGTCGTCATCGTGCAGGTCGTGCACGTCGCGATCGTCCTCGTCGTCCGAGTCGTCGTCATCCTCGTCGTCCGAGTCGTCGTCGTCCAGCTCGTCGTCGTCGTCGGACTCATCGTCGGACTCGTCGTCCTCGTCCTCGTCCGACTCCTCGTCGTTCGCGGCGAGCGCGCGCTGGGCGGCCTGGTAGTCCGCGAGACGCTCCGACCACGGCACCCAGTCGGGCGCGAGGAGGGCGCCGTCACCGGGCATGAGTTCGGCTTCGAGCACCGTCGGCTCGCCATCCTCGGTGCGGCCGAGGGTGACGGTCCAGCGCCAGCCGGGGTAGCCGGACATTCGCGCCGCGAACAGCAGGGAGAGCGCGTGCGGTCCCTCGACGATGTGGCCGAGCGGCTCGCCGATGGTGTCCTCGGGGGTGATCTCCGCCAGCGCGCTCAGCGCGAGCGGGACGGCGGCGAGGAGTGCCTCGTCGGCGACGGCCTCGACCGCAACCTCGTCCTCGACCGAAACCTCAGCCTCCACCGCAGCCTCGTCGGCGACAGCCTCAGCCTCCACCCCGACAGCACCCTCGGGCGCGTCGAGGTCGCGTTCGTCGCCCAGCTCAGGCATCCAGGTCGTCCGCGACCTTGCGCAGCACGGCGGCGATCTTCGCGCCGTGCGCCTTGTCGGGGTACTTGCCGCGGCGCAGGTTGCCGCCGATGCCGTCGAGGAGTTTCACGAGGTCTTCGACGATGATCGCCATGTCGTCGGCGGACTTCCGCTTCAGCTTCGTGAGGCTCGGAGGAGCCTCCAGCACCCGGACTGAGAGCGCCTGTGCGCCGCGCTTGCCGTCGGCGATGCCGAACTCGAGGCGCGTTCCCGCCTTCACGACGGCGCCGGCGGGGAGCGCCGAAGCGTGCAGGAAGACTTCCTGGCCGTCATCGGAGCTGATGAAGCCGAAGCCTTTCTCGTCGTCGTAGAACTTGACCTTGCCGGTTGGCATGGGAACCTCAATTCACATGGGGGATCAGATGACCGAACTCAATTATCCTTGATTTCGTGACCCAGCAGACCCCACCGCCGGCATCCCGGCCCCAGCGCATCCTCGCGTACATCATCGCCGCGCTCGTTATCGTGTCCCTGGTCTGCGTCGCAGCCATCCTGATCGGGACGGCCGCCGGGCAGTTCGCGGAGCAGGGATCGGGTCAGGGCCTGTGGCCGACCGTGTTCCTCTTCCCCTACGCGGCACTGCCGATCGCCTTCATCCTGATCATCGTGCTGATCATCGTGAGCGCACGACGCAACCGGGCGGCGAACCGCGCGGCCGCCGCCCCGAACACCCCGAAGGGCCGGCGCCAGGCCTGACGGCCGGCGGCACGGGATGACGACAACACTCGCTCTCGCAGCGCAGCTGCGGGGGCTGGACGACGCGGTGCTCGCGTCGCTGCTGCATGGCAGGACCTACCGGCGAACGGGTGTGGCCGACTTCTTCGACCTCGCCGACGCCCTCCTCGACGCCGACTCGCTGCAGCGGGAGCTGGCGCCGCTGGACCGCATCCACCTCGCCGCCCTCGTCGTGCTGGCCCGCGCGGCGACCCCGCTGACGGTTGACGAGGTCACCGCGCTGCTCGCCGCGGAGCCCGCCACCGCCGGAGTCGCCCGGGATGCGGTGGCGGCGGCTCTGGACGACCTGACGGCCGTCTTGCTCGCCGAACCGGCCGAAGGGCCCGCGTTCGCGGTCTACGACGCCGTGACCGCGCAGCTCGCCGCGTGGCCCGCGCAGCGACTTCCGTCGACGGACGACCTTCTGCACACCCCGCCACCACCGGCCCTCGCGCCGGTGCCGGACACCGAGCGCCGGTTCACCGACCGGCTCGCGGCCGAGCGCGCGTTCGAATCGGTCGCGGCCGTCTCCGAGCTGCTCGCCGAGCTCGGGCGCGAGGGCGCCCGCCGCCTCCAGAAGGGCGGACTCGCGCTGCCCGCGGTGAAGCGGCTCGCCGAGGCGCTCTCGATGGACGCCGACCTCGTTCCCGTCGCGCTCTCGGCCGCAGAGCGGGCGGGCCTGGTGGCGGTCGCCGACGGGATGTGGCTCCCGACCGATGACGCCGCGGCGTGGTCGCACTCCCCCAGCGCCGAACGCTGGCGCGTGCTCGCGGCGGCGTGGCTGGAGGCGCTCCCGGGCGACATCCACACCCTCCTGGCGCTGCGGAGCCGGGCCGCGTGGGGCGACAGCCTGCGCGAGCACGTCGCGTGGCTGTATCCCGCCTCCGTCGACGAGGCGCAGCGGCGGGTGGATGCGCACACCCGGCTGGCCGAGTGGCTCGGCGTGACGGCTCACCAGGCGCCGAGTACCGCCGGTGCGGCGCTCGTCGAGGACGGCCCGGATGCGGCGGCGGCCGTCATGGCGGAGCAGTTCCCGGCCGAGGTCGACCGCGTCTACCTGCAGCACGACCTGACCATCGTCTCGCCGGGACCGCTTGCGCCGGAGATCGAGACGCGGCTGCGCGGCATCGCCGAGCTGGAGTCCCGGGCGCTGGCCTCGACGTTCCGCATCTCGGCCGCCTCGGTCGACCGCGCGCTGACCGCGGGAGAGACGGCCGAGGGCATCCGGACATTCCTCAGCACCATCTCGCTCACCGGGCTGCCGCAGCCGGTCGACTACCTGATCGCCGACGCGGCCGAGCGGCACGGGCGCGTCCGCGTCCACGAGGCCGTCGGCGAGGGCGTGCGCTCGGCGGTGCGCTCGGAGGACCCGACGCTCCTCCGCACGATCGCGGTGGACCAGACTCTCGGCTCGCTGCGGCTCACCCCCGGCGGCGACGGGGAGCTGGTGAGCCGGTTCGGGCGGGACGTCGTGTTCTGGGCGCTCAGCGATGCGCGGTATCCGGTCGTCGCTGAGGATGCGGACGGCAACGAGGTGACGCTCCGTCGGCAGCGGGTCGCGCGTCCCGGCGCCGTCGCGGAAGAGGATCGCGACGGGCAGCTGATCGAGCGCCTGCGCCAGGCGGAGGTCGAAGCGGGCGACGACACCGGCGGGCAGTGGCTCGCGCGCCAGCTCGACCTCGCGGTCCGGGCACGGCAGACGATCGTGATCGAAGTGGCGATGCCCGACGGCAGCGTCGTGGACTACCTGCTCGAGCCGACCGGCGTCGGCGGAGGCCGCCTGCGCGGGCGGGACCGGGCGGCGGACATCGAGCGGACGCTCCCGCTCTCGAGCGTGCGCGGGATGCGGCCGGCGCCCTGAGCGTGCGCTGCGTTCGCTCGGCCGTTCGCTCGGGGCGTTCGATCGGGGGCGGCCTCCCGACAGGATGCACAGCGGCAGGGCGTAGGCTGGGCAGCTATGTCTGATGGCCCCCTGATCGTCCAGAGCGATCGCACCGTGCTCCTCGAGGTCGCCCACGCAGAGGCGGAGGACGCACGCCACGATCTCGCGGTGTTCGCCGAGCTGGAGCGCGCGCCCGAGCACATCCACACGTATCGGATCACCCGGCTCGGCCTCTGGAACGCGCGGGCCGCCGGGCACACCGCCGAAGACATGCTCGGGACGCTGGAGCGCTACTCGAAGTTCCCCATCCCGCAGACGGTCACGGTCGACGTATCCGAGACGGTCGCCCGCTACGGCCGCCTGGTCATCGAACGGGACGACGAGGGGACGCTGCTGCTGCGCTCCACCGATCTGGCCGTGCTCACCGAGGTCGCGCACGCCAAGCGCATCTCGCCGCTGCTGCTGGAACGGCGCGACGACGAGACGTTCGTGGTGGAGGCCTGGGCGCGCGGGCAGCTCAAGCAGGAGCTCGTGAAGCTCGGCTGGCCCGCGGAGGACCTGGCGGGCTACACCCCCGGTACCCCGCACGAGATCGGACTGAAGGAGGACGGCTGGGCGCTGCGCGACTACCAGCGCAAGGCGGTCACCAACTTCTTCGACGGCGGATCCGGCGTCGTCGTGCTGCCCTGCGGTGCGGGCAAGACGCTGGTCGGTGCTGGCGCGATGGCCACCGCGAAGACGACCACGCTCATCCTGGTCACCAACACGGTGTCCGCCCGGCAGTGGCGGGACGAGCTGCTCAAGCGCACGACGCTGACCGCGGAGGAGATCGGCGAGTACTCGGGCCAGGTGAAGGAGGTCAAGCCGGTCACCATCGCGACGTACCAGATCCTCACCGCCAAGCGGAAAGGCGAGTACGCGCACCTGGCGCTGCTCGACGCGCTCGACTGGGGGCTCGTGGTCTACGACGAGGTGCACCTGCTCCCGGCGCCGGTGTTCAAGCTGACCGCCGAGCTGCAGGCGCGCCGCCGGCTCGGCCTCACGGCGACACTGGTGCGGGAGGACGGCCGCGAGGGCGATGTCTTCAGCCTCATCGGCCCCAAGCGCTTCGACGCGCCGTGGAAGGAGATCGAGGCGCAGGGCTTCATCTCCCCCGCCGCCTGCTACGAGGTGCGTGTCGACCTGCCCCCGTCGGAACGGCTGAGCTACGCGGCCGCGCCGGACGACGAGCGCTACCGCCTGGCCGCCACCGCCCCGGCCAAGCTGGACATCGTGCAGCAGCTGGTCGCGCGGCACGAGGGCGAACGCATCCTGGTCATCGGGCAGTACCTGGACCAGATCGAGGAGCTGGCGACGGCGCTCGACGCGCCGCAGCTGACCGGTGCGACCCCGGTGGACGAGCGCGAGCGGCTGTACCAGGAGTTCCGGGACGGCCGCACGAAACTGCTCGTGGTCAGCAAGGTCGCGAACTTCTCGGTCGACCTGCCGGAGGCGACGGTCGCCATCCAAGTGTCGGGCTCGTACGGAAGCCGGCAGGAGGAGGCACAGCGTCTCGGACGGCTGCTGCGTCCGAAGGAGTCGGGACTGTCGGCGAACTTCTACACGCTCGTCGCGCGCGACACGGTGGACCAGGACTTCGCGCAGAACCGGCAGCGGTTCCTCGCGGAGCAGGGCTACTCGTACACGATCCTCGACGCGCACGCCCTCGAGGCCGCGTAGCGCGCCGCGCCGTAGCGCGCCGCGCCGCGTCGCGCGCCGCGCGTCGCGATTCGTCACGAATCGTCGCGGCGGCGATGACCTCCCCTACGATTTGCGCCAAATCGCGGTTTTGCCGCCTCGATCACCACCTTTTGGCGCAAATCGTGGAGTGGCGTCGCCGACCGCCGGTGACGATTTGCGCCAAATCGCGGGATTGCCGCTTCGATAACCGCGATTTGGCGCAAATCTCGGCGGGACGGCAGCGGGTCACGCGAGGAGGCGGGCGACGGTGGCGCGGGCCTCCGCGTCGGCGGGGCGGTCGCGCAGGGTGATCGCGGCCTTCCAGAGCGCCCAGCCGCGTGCCCGCGACCAGGTCGCGTCGTCGAGGCCGACGGTGCGGCGGAATGCGTCCCGTGCGGCGCCCTCGAACATCGTCCACGCGGGCACGAGGTCGCAGGCCGGGTCGCCGACGCCGGAGGTCCCGAAGTCGATCACCGCGGACAGCGCGCCGGAGTCATCCACCAGCAGGTTGCCGGGCGCGACATCTCCCTGGAACCACACCGGCGGACCCTCCCAGCGCGATGCCGTCGCCTCCGCCCACAGGGCGCGCGCACGGTCGGCGTCGGCACCCAGCACCGGGAACGCCGCGAGCGCCTCCTCGCCGTAGACGTCCGGCGGAGCGCCGCGGAAGAAGTTGTGCGTGCCGGGTCCGGGCGCACCCTCGGCGGGAGCAGCCCGCAGCGCCACCAGGAACCGCCCGATCGCCTCGGCGAGCGCCGCATCCCGCGACACGTCGCCCAGAAGCACCACCGGCCGGCCGGGCAGCCACCGGTACACCGACCACGGGAACGGGAATCCCTGACCCGGCGATCCCTGGGCCACCGGCTGCGGGATGGGCAGCGGCAGCAGCGGCGCGAGTCGCGGTAGCCACGTGTGCTCCTTGGCGACCTGCTCGACGTAGCCCGCCGCGCTCGGCAGGCGCACGCTGAGCTCGTCCCCGAGCCGGAACGTGCGGTTGTCCCAGCCGTCGTGCTGCACCGGGTGGATGGGCAGCTCCCGCCACTCGGGGAACTGCGCGTCGATGAGCCGGCGGACCAGCGCCGCGTCGATCCGCGGCCGGACCTCGGCCTCCCCGACCTCCCCGTCAGGCCCGGACATACCGCAGCAGCAGCGTGTCGTCCCCCGCCAGCGTGTGCGCCAGCCGCATCCGCGGCGGAACGATCGGCGCGGCGCCCGTCGCGATCCGCGGCGACGTCCCGCCCTCCAGCCGCGGGCTGACGGTCAGGCAGAGCTCGTCCACCGCGCGGGCGGCGATCAGGTCGGCGAACAGGTGCGGACCTCCCTCGCAGTGGATGCGCGTCAACCCCCGGTCGTGCAGCACCGCCAGTCCGCGCTCGGCGACCACCCGGTCCCGCCCGCACACGATGACGTCCGCAACCTCGCCCAGCGCCTCCCGCGCCTCCGGCCGCGACAGCTCCGTGGTGAGCACGATGGGCCGCTCCGGCGCGTCCTGGAAGATCGAACTGCGCGGGTCGAGGTCGAGCCCCGCCGACACGATCGCGAAGACCGGATGCGCGGTCATCCCGGCCCCGCTGCGCACCCGCGACGACACCGCGTCGACCCGCATCGCGCCGTATCCCTCGGCGCGGACGGTTCCGGCCCCGACGAGCACCACATCGCACAGGCGGCGCAGGATGTCGAACACCCGCGCATCCACGTCGTTCGACAGCCCGCCGGACAGCCCCTGATGCGTCGCGGCGCCGTCGACGCTGCTGACGAAGTTGACGCGGAGCCACGGGTCGCCCGCATCCTGCAGGTAGAGCGCGGTGATGTCGTCGTCGGTCAGCGCCGTCTGCGAAGGCAGGGGCGAGAGGCGGTGGATGGCCGGCTGCTGCGACCGGTCGGGATCAGTCATTCTGCTCTCCCATGTTGTGCTTGAGGTAGGCGGGCGCACGCAGGCCGAGCACGGCCTCCGTCATCCGGATGGCCGCGACGGACGCGCGCACGTCGTGCATCCGGACGATGCGGGCCCCGCTCATCACGCTGATCACGGCGGCGGCGAGCGAACCCTCCAACCGCTCGCTGCGTGGCGCGTCCAGGGTCTCGCCGATGAAGTCCTTGTTCGAGACGGCTGCGAGCGTCGGGAAGCCGAGGTCGGCGATCTCGCTCAGCCGGCGCGTCAGCTCCAGCGAGTGCAGCGTGTTCTTGTTGAGGTCGTGGCCGGGGTCGACGATGATCCGCTCCTCGGGGACGCCCGCGGCGAGCGCGCGCTCGACACGGTCGCTCAGGAACGCGGACACCTCCGCGACCACGTCACCGTACTGGGGCCGAGGGAACGGACGCCGTGGCTCCGCCAGGCTGTGCGTGATGACGAGGGTCGCCTCGCTCGCGGCGACGGCGGGCGCCAGTTCCGGGTCGCGCAGCCCGGTCGTGTCGTTGATGACCGTTGCGCCTGCGGCGATGGCGCGCCGGGCGACCTCCGCGTGGAAGGTGTCCACCGAAATCACCACATCCGACCCGGCCCGCAGCGCCTCCACCACCGGCACGACGCGCTCCACCTCCTCCTCGACGGGCACGGGCTCGCCGGGCGCGAAGGGTGCACCGCCGATGTCGACCCAGTCGGCCCCGAGCGCGACGGCTTCGAAGCAGGCGTCGACCGCGCGGTCGAAGGCGTAGGTGCGGCCCTGGTCGTAGAACGAGTCGGGCGTGCGATTCACGACCGCCATTACCGCCACCTGGCGGGAGAAGTCGAAGGTGCGCGCGCCGATCTGCCGAACCGGGATGCGCAGCGGCGGGAGGTAGGGCGTGTGCGGCGAGCGCAGCGAGCGCGACTCAGGTCCGCCCGTCCGGCCCGCGTCAGACATCGGCAAGGGCGACGCCCGTGTCGGCGAGACGGTCCGCATCCACTCGTTCCCCCGACCGGATGAGGCGCTGGATGTCGTCCTGCACGTCCCAGACGTTCACGTTCATCCCCGCGACGACCCGGTCGTTCCGCAGCCAGAACGCGATGAACTCCCGCGCCCCGACGTCGCCGCGATAGACCACCCGGGCGCCGGCGGCGAGGGGCACGTAGCCCGAATACTCCATGCCCAGATCGTATTGGTCGGAGTAGAAGTACGGGATGTCGTCGTACGACGCGCGCTCGCCGAGGATGGCGTGCGCGGCGACCTTGCCGCTCGCGATCGCGTTGGCCCAGTGCTCGCTGCGCAGGTGCCGACCGATCGCGGGGAGGAACGGGTTGGCCACATCCCCGACCGCGTAGACGTCCTCGATGCTCGTACGCATGCCTTTGTCGGTGAGCACGCCGTCGGCGACGCGGGCCCCCGACCGCTCGGCGACGAGCGTGTTCGGGACGGCGCCCACTCCGGCCACCACCACATCCGCCGGGATGCGCTCCCCCGACGCGAGCACGACCACCTGCTCCGTTCCGCCGTCCACCCCGACGACCTTCGCGCCGTTGCGGACCGTGACGCCGTTCTCGATGTGCAGGCGCTCGAACACCGCGCCCAGCTCGCGCCCGACGGCCGAGCTCAGCGGGACTGCCGACCGGCCCAGTACGGTCACGTCGTTGCCGTACCCGCGGGCCGCGGCGGCCACCTCCATCCCGATCCAGCCGGAGCCGACCACGACGACGCGCCGGCCACCGACCTCGAGGGCGGATCGCAGCCAGGCCGAGTCCTCCCGGGTCCGCAACGGGAACACGGCGCCGTGGCCGCTCCCGGGCACGCCGAGTGGACGCGGACTCGCGCCGGTCGCCAGCACCAGACTGTCGTAGGTGATGCGGCCGCCCTCGGAGACGAACAGTTCGTGGGCACCGACCTCGAACGATCCCGCCTCCACACCGGGGACGAACTCCACCGCGTTGTCCGTGTACCACTCGGGGGGATGGACGTCCGACTCCTCGATCGCCGCGTCGCCCTTCAGGAACTCCTTCGACAGCGGCGGGCGGATGTAGGGGCGGTGCTCTTCGAGGCCGAGCATCAGGATGCGGCCGCCGAAGCCGCGCTCGCGGAGCTCGGTCGCGACACTGGCTCCGGCAAGGCCTGCGCCCGCGATGACGACGGTGGGATTCGACATGACTTCAGCATCCACTCTTCACACTGCGGGCGCCAGAGGGGCGCACTCACCGCGCACCGACGGCTCACAGGTAAGAATCAGCTGACGCGCAGATACTGTTGTCCATGAACGCCGGACCACGCATTCTCATCGTCGACGACGAGCCGAACATCCGCGATCTCCTCACCACCAGCCTGCGTTTCGCCGGGTTCGCCGTCCGGGCGGTCGGCAACGGGGCCCAGGCGATCTCCGCGGTCCTCGAAGAGGAGCCCGACCTGATCATCCTCGACGTCATGCTGCCGGACATGAACGGCTTCGGCGTCACCAAGCGGCTCCGCGGCGCCGGATACACCGCGCCGATCCTGTTCCTCACCGCCAAGGACGACACCGAGGACAAGATCACCGGCCTCACGGTCGGCGGCGACGACTACGTCACCAAGCCGTTCAGCCTCGACGAGATCGTCGCCCGCATCAAGGCCATCCTGCGCCGCACGATGCAGGCCGACGAGGATGCGGTCATCCGCGCCGGCGAGCTGACGATGGATCAGGACACGCACGAGGTCTTCGTCGGCGACACCCCGATCGAGCTCAGCCCGACCGAGTTCAAGCTGCTGCGCTACCTCATGCTGAACCCGAACCGCGTGCTGTCGAAGGCGCAGATCCTCGACCACGTCTGGGAGTACGACTTCAACGGCGATGCGGGCATCGTCGAGTCGTACATCTCGTACCTGCGCCGCAAGGTGGATGCGCACTCCAGTGAGCCGCTCATCCAGACCAAGCGCGGGTTCGGGTACATGCTCAAGGCCGCCAAGGTCTGAGATGCTCGGCCGGTCCCGTGCATCCTCGTTTCAGAGGAGCGTCCGGGAATGCACACATGACCGGCACAGCATCCCCTGCATAGACTGACGGCCTGATGCATTCACGCCTGCTCGACCGCTGGAACGCGATCTCCCTCCGCACCAAGATCACGGGCGTGACCGTGCTCATGCTGACGCTGGGGCTGCTCGTGACCGGCATCGGCACGATGTCGATGCTGAAGCCGGTGCTCCTGGATCAGCTGGATGCGCAGCTCTCGGCAGCCTCCGGAGCGTCATACCTGAACACGTACCTGTTCAAGTCGTCCTCCGACGCGGACCAGATCGCCACCGACGCTAGCCCGTCGGACTACTTCGCGGCGCTGTACGACTCCGACGGCAACCTGGTGAAGACGAACTGGACCAACATCCCGTACGCGCACCGCCCGGCGATTCCGGCGACTCTCACCGTGCCGCAGGGCAAGGCGATGCCGGCGGGCGGGTACACCCTCCCGAGCAACGACGGCCGCACGTCGTACCGCGCGCTCACGCAGACGGTGACGTTCGCGGGGCCGTCGGGCGAACTCGGGACGGCCATCGTCGCCACCGCCACCTCGCAGATCGACACGGTGATGGCGAGCTTCCTCGCGATCTTCCTCGGGTTCGGCGTCATCGTCATCATCGTCGGCGCGGGCCTCACCCGGATGCTCGTCACGACCACCTTCTCGCCGCTGCGCGAGGTCGAGCAGACGGCGGCGGCCATCGCTGACGGCGACTTCAGCCAGCGCCTCGGCGGAGCCACCCCGAACACCGAGGTCGGGCGGCTGAACCGCTCCCTCAACACCATGCTGAACCGGATCGACCGCGCCTTCAGCGACCGTGCGCGCACCATCGACCAGATGCGGCGGTTCGTCGGCGACGCCTCGCACGAGCTGCGGACGCCGCTGGTCTCGGTGCGCGGCTACGCCGAGCTGTACCGGATGGGCGCCCTGCAGACTCCCGAAGACGTGGCCCAGGCGATGGACAGGATCGAGAAGGAGGCCATCCGGATGGGGGGCCTCGTCGAGGACCTGCTCGAGCTGGCCCGCCTCGACGAGACCAAGCCGCTGGATCTGCGCCCGGTCGACCTCGTGAAGATCGCGCAGGATGCGGCGATGGATGCGATGGCCGGCTCCCCCGGCCGGGTCGTGAGTGTGCTGACTCCCGACCCCGTCGCCCCCGTCGAGGACGAGATCGTCGAGCCGGGCGTGGACACCGTCCCGATGCCGATGCAGGACGCCGACGGCCGGCCCGCGAACGCGACCGGACCGATCGCCTTCGCCGGATCCGCGCTGGCCCGTCTGCGGCGCGGGCGTGGGCGGCGCGTGACGACCGAGACGCTCCCCGTGATCACCGCCGAGCGGGTCGCGCTGCTGCAGCCCGCGTCGGCCGAGCCGACGATCGTGATGGCGGAGGAGAACAAGCTGCGTCAGGTGATCACCAACCTGATGGGCAACGCGCTCCGCTACACGCCGGAGGGCAGTCCGATCGAGATCGCGGTGCAGATCGACCACCGCACCGAGCGCGCCACCATCGAGGTCAGGGACCACGGCGACGGCATCCCGCCGCAGATCCGCGAGAAGATCTTCCAGCGCTTCTGGCGCGCCGACACCTCCCGCGCCCGCGAGACCGGCGGCAGCGGACTGGGGCTCGCGATCGTGTCCTCGATCGTCGCCGCGCACAACGGCACGGTCGACGTGGTCGACACCGAGGGCGGGGGCGCCACGTTCCGCGTCTCGCTGCCGCTGGCGGCGTCGCCGTCGTCGCCGCAGTCCGCGCAGCCCCTCGCGCGCTGACCCGCTGAGTCCGCCGAGGGACCCGCGGGACCCGCCGAGTTGCGACATCGTGTCGCCACTCGGCGCGGATTCGAGCATCCACTCACCACTCGGCGCCGTTCGGCCGGCAGCGCGCGGTGCGGGAGCGCGCGGTGCGGGACCGTGCGTCGGAGATCGCCGGGCCAGCGTCGGAGATCCGGACGGCCGAGGCCGGAGGTCTCCCACGGACGGCGGTACGTCGGAGACCCTGAGCAGAATCTCCGACGCTGGCTGGATCCCCAGGCGGAGGTCGACCCCCACTCGAACCGCCGAGTTGCGACATCGTGTCGCCACTCGGCGCTGGGTGGAGCATCCACTCACCACTCGGCGGGCTCCGGCAGGGACGAGGCGGGCGCACGCGAAGAGGGCGCCTCCCCGATGGGGAGACGCCCTCTGTGCGATGGAGCCGGGACTTAGAAGTCCATGCCGCCCGTCGGGTCGCCGACCGGAGCCGGGTTCTTCTCGGGCTTGTCGGCGACGACGGCCTCGGTGGTGAGGAACAGGCCCGCGATGGACGCGGCGTTCTGCAGCGCCGAGCGGGTGACCTTCACCGGGTCGTTGATGCCGGCAGCGAGCATGTCGACGTACTCGCCGGTCGCTGCGTTCAGGCCGTGGCCGACGGGGAGGTTGCGCACCTTCTCGACGACGACGCCGGCCTCGAGGCCCGCGTTGATCGCGATCTGCTTCAGCGGAGCCTCGATGGCGACCTTGACGATGTTCGCGCCCGTGGCCTCGTCACCGGTCAGCTGCAGCTTCTCGAACGCGGTCTTGCCGGCCTGGATGAGGGCGACGCCACCACCGGCGACGATGCCCTCCTCGACGGCGGCCTTCGCGTTGCGGACGGCGTCCTCGATGCGGTGCTTGCGCTCCTTGAGCTCGACCTCGGTGGCCGCGCCCGCCTTGATGACGGCGACGCCACCGGCGAGCTTCGCGAGACGCTCCTGGAGCTTCTCACGGTCGTAGTCGCTGTCGGTGTTCTCGATCTCGTTACGGATCTGCTGCACGCGGCCGGCGATGGCCTCGGGGTCGCCCGCGCCCTCGACGATCGTGGTCTCGTCCTTGGTGATGACGACCTTGCGGGCCTGACCGAGCAGGTCGAGGGTGACGTTCTCGAGCTTGAGGCCGACCTCCTCGGAGATGACCTGGCCGCCGGTGAGGATCGCGATGTCCTGGAGCATGGCCTTGCGGCGGTCGCCGAAGCCCGGAGCCTTGACGGCGACGGACTTGAAGATGCCGCGGATCTTGTTGACGATCAGCGTGGCCAGGGCCTCGCCGTCGACGTCCTCAGCGATGATGAGCAGCGGCTTGCCGGCCTGGATCACCTTGTCGACGATCGGCAGCAGGTCCTTGATGTTGCTGATCTTCTGGTTGGCGATGAGGATGTACGCGTCCTCGAACACCGCCTCCTGGCGGTCCTGGTCGGTGACGAAGTACTGCGACAGGAAGCCCTTGTCGAAGCGCATGCCCTCGGTCAGCTCGAGCTCGGTGCCGAAGGTGTTCGACTCCTCGACGGTGACGACGCCCTCCTTGCCGACCTTGTCGATCGCCTCGGCGATGATCTCGCCGATGGTGGTGTCGCCGGCGGAGATGGACGCGGTGGCGGCGATCTCCTCCTTGGTCTCGACCTCCTTGGCGGAGGCGACGAGCTCCTCGGTGACCGCGGCGACGGCCTTCTCGATGCCGCGCTTCAGGGTGATCGGGTCGGCTCCGGCCGCGACGTTGCGCAGGCCTTCCTTGACGAGCGCCTGGGCCAGCACGGTCGCGGTGGTCGTTCCGTCACCCGCGACGTCGTCGGTCTTCTTGGCGACCTCCTTGACGAGCTCCGCGCCGATCTTCTCGTACGGGTCGTCGAGCTCGATCTCCTTGGCGATGGAGACACCGTCGTTCGTGATCGTGGGGGCGCCCCACTTCTTCTCGAGGACGACGTTGCGACCGCGCGGGCCGAGGGTCACCTTGACCGTGTCGGCCAGGGTGTTCAGTCCGCGCTCGAGGCCACGACGGGCATCCTCGTTGAAAGCAATGATCTTTGCCATGTGTTTCTCGTCCCTCCCGGACGTATGCGAAAGATTCCGTATTAGCACTCGATCAGATGGAGTGCTAAAGCGATTCTGGCACTCGTGGCAGTGGAGTGCAAGGCGAGGTCTCCGCGAGCACTCAGGGGAAACGACGAAGCGCCGCCCCCGCGGTTGGGGACGGCGCTTCGCACTCGTGCGCTGAATCGCGTCAGGCGAGTCGTACCGACTCGGCCTGCGGGCCTTTCTGCCCGGAGCCGACCTCGAAGACGACCTGCTGGCCCTCTTCGAGAACCTTGTATCCCGCCATGTCGATCGCGGAGTAGTGAACGAATACGTCCTGTCCCCCACCTTCGACGGTGATGAAGCCGAAGCCCTTCTCAGCGTTGAACCACTTCACGGTTCCGTTCGCCATGCCTTACTCCCATTGCTGTGTCGCTCGCGCGATCCGACGCCGCACGTTGAATCCCGATCCTAATGCTTGCAATACCTGGCTACGCCAGTGATTTCGCCAATCCGTACCGAAATGATTCGAAACAGAAACACCGGCGTAACACAAGGTCAGTCGAGCGCGGAGAGGAAGCGCTGCGGGTCGAGCGTCGTCCGGTGGCCCTCCTTGCTGTCGGCAGGGATACCTCCGACATACAGCCACCCGAGAAGCCGCTCGTTCTTCGCCAGCCCGTGCATCCGGTGCACCGCCTTCGACCGGGTGTGGTGGCCGGTACGCCACATGACACCCCAGCCGGCGTCGTGCAGCAGCAGGCTCAGGATGTGCGCGACGCCCGAGGCGACCGCATCCTGTTCCCAGCCGGGCACCTTCTCGCTCTTCGACCGCACCGACACGATGGCCAGCAAGAGAGAGGAGCGCAGAGGCTTCGCCGCGAGCTTCTCGGCGTCCGGGCCGGTCGCCTTCGCGTCCGCGACGAACGCCTCGCCGAGCCGCTGCCGCGCCGCACCGCGGAGTTCGATGATCCGCCACGGGTGCAGGGCGCTGTGGTCGGCGACGCGGCCGGCGGCGGCCACCAGGGGCAGCAGCTCCTCGTGGCTGGGCGCATCCGGCGTCACCCGCGAGTAGGAGCGGCGCGCGGCCACGCGGCCTGCGAGGTCCGACATCAGGACTCCGGCGTGAAGTTCAGCGAGAGGGAGTTCATGCAATAGCGGTCGCCGGTGGGCGTGCCGAAGCCGTCCGGGAAGACGTGGCCGAGGTGCGAGCCGCAGGTCGCGCAGCGGACCTCCGTGCGCACCATCCCGAGGCTGTCGTCCTCGAGCAGCTGCACCGCCTCCGGCCGCACGGACTCGTAGAAGCTCGGCCAGCCGCATCCGGAGTCGAACTTGGTCCCGGCCTGGAACAGCTCCGCACCGCACGCAGCGCAGGTGTAGAGGCCCGCGCGGCTCTCGTCCAGCAGTTCGCCGGTCCACGGGCGCTCGGTGCCGGCCTGGCGGAGCACCGCGTACTGCTCGGGGCTGAGCTCCTCGCGCCACTCGCTGTCCGTCTTCGAGATCGTGTAGCCGCCCGCGGTGTCGTCCTGTGCCATGCCGTTCCTTTCGTCGTCACCAGACTAAACGCGTCTCGACGCCCCCTGTTCCCGGTCCGCGAACCGCGACCTGCCGGACAGCGTTCGGAAACACACAGGACCGTCGCCCTAGGATGACCAGCGAACGCGGGCGCGTCCGGTACGCCGGTCACCCGCCCGGCATCCGTGACGAGGGAAGGCGGTGCGCGTGACCCGGTCGAACGACGAACGGCTCGCCGCCGACCGCGAGCCCTCCGGCGCGGACGGGCTGAGCGATCGGGATGCTGCGATCCTCGCGTTCGAACGCCAGTGGTGGCGGCACGCCGGGGCCAAGGAGCAGGCCATCCGCGAGGAGTTCGGTCTCTCGGCGGCTCGGTACTATCAATTGCTCGGTGCGCTGATCGACCGTCCGGAAGCCCTGCGCCACGACCCCATGCTCGTCAAGCGCCTGCTCCGGCTGCGCGAGGCGAGGATGGCCGCACGACACGCACGGACCCTCCCGTCCGGCGACTGACCCCAAGGACCGCATTCCCCGATGGCAGAGAAGTTCCCCCGCGACCGCTTCGACGAGATCCCGGAAGACCTGACGCGTGTCGGCGCGCACCGGGCACCCCGTCCGCGTGGCCGGGGCTGGATGGCGGTGGGATGGGCGGCGCTCGCCACGGTCCTGCTGGTCGGCGCGGGCATCTTCGGGCTGTCGCTGGTGAACGGGAGCATCTCATTCCACGGTGCCGGCGCCTCGACGAGCGGCACCGCGTCGAAGACCCCGACGGCCAGCCCGACGCCCACCATCGTGCCCACCGTTAATCCCGCGCTCAGTGTCAACGTGCTGAACGGCACCTCGACCGAGGGACTGGCGCAGAAGGTCTCCGACACGCTGACCGCAGCGGGCTGGAAGATCGGCGCCCTCGCGAATGCCGACCGCACCGACCTCGCGAACACGATCGTCTACTACGGCGACCCGGCCAACCAGGCGGCGGCCACCGGTGTCGCGCAGTCGCTTCCTGGCGCGACGATCCAGCAGAGCACGGCGTTCGCCGACACCGGGGCGGACATCACGGTCGTCATCGGCGCGAACTACAAGGGCTGATCCCCCTCCGCCCTCGCTCGCAGCCCCTGCCCGCGCCCCGCCGCGGCGGGATTTGGCGCAAATCGTGGTTATCGGAGCGCCAGAACCGCGATTTGGCGCAAATCGTGGCCGCTCAGGGCGCGGTGGGGGTCACGCGGGTCGATTGCGCCGCCAGCCCCAGCGGATGCTGGCGATGGCGACCGCCACGATCGCGAGAAGCGTGCCGCCGATCGTCGAGAACGCGAGCGCGTGCTGGGAGGTCGGCAGCAGCAGGTCGAGCAGCAGTGCGGCGACGAGCTGGCCGGCGACGGTGGCGAGGCCGAGGAGCAGCACGCCGGTGATCCGCACCAGGAGCGCAGTCACCCCGATGAAGACGCACCCGATCGCACCGCCGACGTAGAGCCACGGTTCCGGCGGCAGGTGCTTCGGGAGGCCGGACAGCGTCCAATGGCCCAGCATGAGCACGAGCAGCACGGTGGTTCCGACGGCGAAGTTGATGAAGGTGGCGCTCAGCGCACTGTCGGCCACGACCCGCACCTGACCATTGACCGCCTGCTGCCAGCCGGTGCCGAGTCCCGCGATGAACGGCAGGATCATGAGCAGGACCGGGGCGCTGCCACCGAACTGCGCCGAGACCGCCCAGGTGACGGCGCCGAGCGCCAGCAGGGCACCCACGAGCCGTGCGGGCGTCAGGGGACGGCGGGCGCCCGGGCCGATGCCGACCCGGTCGAGCACGAGTCCGCTGATCGTCTGGCCCGCGACGACGGCGACCGTGAACAGGGCCACCCCGAGGGCCGCCGCAGCGAGGCCCTGCGAGAGCACCAGGAACGAACCGGCCGCGCCGCCGCAGACGTACCACCAGCGGATGCGCCCGCCGCGCAGCGCGCCGACCACCCGGGCCAGCCCGCGCCGCCCGGCCGGTGCGACGGCCAGCGCGATCGTCAGGATGACCAGGCCCGAGCCGAACGAGATGGCGGCGGCGGTGAAGCCGTCGCCCAGCCTGCTGCCGAGCTCGCCGTTGATGCGGGACTGCACCGCCACCAGCGCGCCGCAGAGGAGCGCGATGACCAGGGCCAGCCAGAGCGGGAGCACGCGAGGGGTCACTCGCCCCACTTTAAGCCCGGCGTGGACGTTGAGGCTGGCGCGCGCGGCTCAGGGGGCGGGGGCTTCGCCGTCGGTCGGCTCGGGATGCGGCAGCCAGTCCATGTTCTCCTCGGGAGCGACCTCCTTCTCCTCGCTCAGGTCGTAGTCGTCGTCGTTCTTCTTGTCGCTCATGGCGCCACCCTACGCCCGGGCGGCGAGCGGCCCGGGCGCGGCAAGCGGCCCAGGAATGTCGGCGAGCACGCCCAGCGGCGACTCGATGGCGTCGGCGACCTCGCGCAGGAACCCGGCCGCGACACCGCCGTCGGTGACCCGGTGGTCGAACACGAGCGACAGCTGCAGGATGCGGCGCGGCACGATGCTCCCGCCGACGACCCACGGCCGCTCGATCGCACGGCCGAGACCGAGGATGGCGACCTCCGGGTGGTTGATGATCGCTGCGCTGCCGTCCACGCCGAGGCTGCCGTAGTTGTTGATCGTGAAGGTGGAGCCGGCGAGGTCGGCCGGAGGCAGGGTCCCCTCACGGGCGGCGCGGGCGAGGCGGTCGAGTTCGGTGTCCAGTTCGCGCACCGACAGGCGGTCGGCGCGCCGGACGACCGGGACGAGGAGTCCGCGGTCGGTGTTCGCCGCGAACCCGAGGTTCACGCCGTCGTAGGTGACGAGGCCCTGGCCGTCGGGTGTCACACGCCCGGCGAGTTCGGGATGCCTCGCCAGGGCGGCGAGCGCGAAACGCGACACGAACGCGAGGAACGACGGGGCGCGGCCGTCGCGGGCGAGCCGCCGGCGTCCCTCCCAGAGCTCGGTCGCATCCACATCGACCCAGACCGTGGCCTCGGGGATCTCGGAACGGCTGCGCGACATCGTCTCGGCGACGGTGCGGCGCAGCCGGGAGAACGGCGTCGTCGCGGCGACGGAGAGGCCGGTGCGGGCGTCGGTGGCATCGGGTGCGGAAACCTGGCCGGAAGGGGCCGAGCCGGTCGGGGCCGAGCGGGACGCCGCGGGGCCGGTCGGGCCCGTCGCGAACGCGGCCTCCACATCCCGCCGGGTCACCACACCGTCCGGGCGGCTCGGCCGCAGGGTCGCGAGGTCGATGCCGTGGCTGCGCGCGAGCGACCGGACCACCGGTGACACGACAGGGACGACGCGCGGATGCGTGGCGGTCGGAGTCTGTGCGGGAGCCGCCGGGCGCGCTGCTCCGGACACCCGCCCCACCGTCGACACCCGCCCGCGCCGGCGTCCACTGTGCTCGACCGTGCCGTACCCCACGAGGACCTGCCCGGATCCGCTCGATGCAGCCCCCTCATCCACCTCGATCAGCGGTGCGCCGACGAGGATCGTCTCCCCTTCGTCGCCGTGCAGCGCCGCGACGGTACCGGCGTACGGCGACGGCACCTCCACGACCGACTTGGCCGTCTCGACCTCGGCGATCGGCTGGTCGGTCGTGACGGTGTCGCCCACGGCGACCAGCCAGCGCACCAGCTCGGCGTCGGTGAGGCCCTCCCCCAGGTCCGGGAGGGTGAAGACGCGGGCGTTCACGCGTCCTCCCACTGCAACGCATCCACCGCATCCAGAATCCGGTCGACGTCGGGCAGGTAGAACTTCTCGAGCTTGGGCGGGGCGAAGGGAGTGTCGAAGCCCGTGACGCGGCGGACCGGTGCGAGCAGGTGGTGGAAGCAGCGCTCCGAGACCCGCGCCGCGATCTCCGCCGCCATGCTCGCGAAGCCGGGCGCCTCGGCGATGACGACCGCGCGGCCGGTCGCCCGGACGGCCGCGCAGACGGTCTCGTCGTCGAACGGGACGAGGGAGCGCAGGTCGATGACGCCCAGGCTGCGTCCCTCCTCCGCTGCGGCCTCGGCTGCGGCCAGCGCGACCGGCACCGAGGGGCCGTACGCGATGAGCGTGGCGTCGGTGCCCTCCCGGGCGATGCGGGCGCGCCCGATCTCGGGGAGCGGAGCTTCCGTATCCACTTCGCCGCTCGCCCAGTACAGCTTCTTGGGCTCCAGGAAGATCACGGGGTCGGGATGCGCGATCGCGGCGCGCAGGAGCCCGTAGGCATCCTGCGGGGTGGTGGGCGACAGCACGGTGAGCCCGGGGGTGTGGACGTAGTACGCCTCGGACGAGTCGGAGTGGTGCTCGACGCCGCCGATGCCGCCCGCGTACGGGATGCGGATGACCATCGGCAGCCGCACCGCGCCGCGTGTGCGGTTGCCCATCTTGGCCACGTGGTCGACGATCTGCTCGAACGCGGGATAGGCGAACGCGTCGAACTGCATTTCGACGACCGGGCGCATCCCGTTCATGGCCATGCCGACCGCGGTGCCGACGATGCCGGCCTCGGCGAGTGGAGTGTCGAAGCAGCGGTTCTCGCCGAAGCGGGCGGTCAGGCCATCGGTGATGCGGAAGACGCCGCCGAGCGGGCCGACGTCCTCGCCGAAGACCAGCACGGCCGGGTCGGCGGCGAGCGCGTCGGCGAGCGCGCGGTTGAGAGCCTGGGCCATCGTCATGGTGACCGGGGCGGCGGATGTGGCGGTGGGTGCCATGGCGGCGTCCGGGCCGCGGTCGGCGGGGGCCTCGTGCGTGAGCGTCATCGTGCGACCTCCTCGGTGCGGTCGGAGTGTGCGGATCCGGCGGCGGTGCCAGCGGCGGCGGCGGCCATCTGCTCGGCTGCGAGCAGTTCCGCCTGCTCGCGCAGCTGCGGTGTGGGCGTCGCGTAGACGTGGGCGAAGAGCTCCTCGGGGTGGGGTTCGGCGTCGGCCATCACCGCCGCGCGTAGCTCGGCGGCGATCCGCTCCGCGTGCGCGTGGGCCTCTGCGTCGTCGCCCTCGTCGAGCGCGCCCTGCGCCGTCAGCCACGTGCGCAGTCGCAGCAGCGGGTCGCGGGCGAGCCACGGCTCCACCTCGTCCTGCGTGCGGTAGCGGGTGGCGTCGTCGGCGTTGGTGTGCGACTTGATCCGGTAGGTCAGCGCCTCGACCAGCGTCGGTCCGCCGCCGTCGCGCGCTTCGGCGACCGCCTCCCCCAGGACGGCGAGGAGAGCGGCCAGGTCGTTCCCGTCGACCGCGCGGCCGCGCATCCCGTAGCCGATGCCCTTGTGGGCGATGCTGGGAGCGGCCGTCTGGCGGCTGAGCGGCACGGAGATCGCGTAGCCGTTGTTCTGCACGAGGAAGACGACCGGCAGGTGGAAGACGGCGGCGAAGTTGAGCGCCTCGTGGAAGTCGCCCTCGCTGGTCGCGCCGTCGCCGCACATCGCCAGGACCACGGTGTCCTCCCCGCGCATCCGGGCTGCGTGCGCGAAGCCGACCGCGTGCAGCAGCTGCGTCGCGAGCGGCGTGGACTGCGGGGCGACGTGGTGGAGCGTCGGGTCGTAGCCGGAATGCCAGTCGCCACGCAGCAACACGAACGCCTCGAACGGGTCGACGCCGCGCTCGATGACCGCAACGGTGTCGCGGTAGGTGGGGAACAGCCAGTCCCGCTGCTCGAGCACCATCGCGACCGCGACCTCGCAGGCCTCCTGGCCGTGCGACGACGGGTACACCGCGAGGCGGCCCTGGCGCACCAGGGCGTCCGCCTGGTCGTTGAGGCGGCGCGCCAGCACCAGACGGCGGTAGCCGTCGAGCAAGGTGTCGGTGGACGGCAGGAGCCGGCGGTCGTCCGGGTGGGACGTGCCGTCCTGGTCGATGAGCCGCAGCGGGGTGTCGCCGGGCAGCAGATCGTCCGCGTGCATCTGTTCTCCTTTGAAAGACGTCGCTCCTCCCCAGGATGACTTCGCCGGACGTAGCGCGCTACAGGTGTGACGGAATCGAGACGACCAGTGCGCCAAAACCGCTTTTCGTGTCACACTGTCCAGCACCATGGACGACATCGACGTACGCATCCTGGACGCTTTGCGCGCCGACGGCCGCGCGTCCATCACCGCGGTCGCGGACACGGCCCACGTGTCCCGGGCGAACGCCTACGCGCGGGTGGCGCGGCTGGTCTCGGACGGCGTCATCACCGGGTTCACGGCGAAGGTCGACCCGCGGCTGGCCGGCCGGGCGTCGTCCGCCTACGTCACCCTGCGCGTGGAGCAGGCGGACTGGCACGACCTCCGCGACCGGCTGAGCGGCATCCCGGAGGTCGAGCACTTCGCTCTCGTCGGCGGGGACTTCGACGTGATCCTGCTGGTGCGCGCCCGCGACAACGAGGACCTGCGGCGGGTCGTGCTGGAGGAGTTGACGAGTATCCCGTCGGTGCGCGACACCAAGACCTCGCTGGTGTTCGAGGATCACGACCTGCGATGAGCGCACGGCTTCCCGTCCGGATCGGCGACCGCGACCCTTCGCGAGCCGACTGGATGGAGCTGTTCTTCGACCTCATCTTCGTCGCGCTGGTCGGGCAGCTGGCGCACGGGCTGCACGCGCATCCGGGATTCGCGGCGCTCGGCGTCTTCCTCGTGCTGTTCGCGGCAGTGTGGTGGTCCTGGGCGAACCTGACCTTCGTGGTCGACGTGTCGCCGCAGCTGACCCGACGCGGACTGTCGCTCGTGATGCTCGCTGCGATGTTCGCGGTCGGGGCGATGGCGGTCGCGGCTCCGCAGGCGATCGGCGAGCGGGCGTGGCTGTTCGCGGCCGGGAACGCTGCCATCCGTATCGTGCTGCTGGCGGTCTGGATGCGGCTCTCCTGGCGCGACGGGGTGGCGTCGCGCATCCGGATCTCGTCGTACAACGGGGTGACGGCGGTGCTGTGGCTGGTGTCGATCTGGCTACCCGAGCCGGCCGGCTACGTGCTGTGGGCGGTCGCGATCGCGCTGGAGGTCATCCTGCTGGTGACGACGGCGTCGCGCTGGTCGTCGGGGCGCTTCGAGTCGCTCAACGTCGAACACCTGTCGGAGCGCTTCGGCCTGCTCGTGATCATCGTGCTCGGCGAGTCGGTGCTGAGCATGGTCGCGGCGGTGTCGGAGGCGTGGACCATCGCGGGCGGCGTCGTCGGCTTCCTCGGGCTGCTGATGGTCGCCCTGCTGGCGTGGTCGTTCTTCCTGTTCGGGGTGGATGCGATGCAGACCGGGCTGGAGCGGCTGCGGGAGCGGAGGGATGTGCGCGGCATCCGGGACACGGTCGCGTTCCTGCCCTTCCTGCTGCTCGCCGGGGTGACTGCGGTGTCGGCGGCGCTGGCCGAGGCGATTGCGCATCCCTTTGAGCCGCTGCCTCCCGCGCTCGCGGTGTGCCTGGGCGGCGGGATCGCCCTCTACTACGCGACGAACTCGGCCATCACGCGGCGGTACGGCGACCCGTGGCGGGTCGTGCTGGGCTGGGGCGTGCCCGCGGTGGTGCTGTCGCTGCTCCTCGTGCCGATCGGGGTGGTGCTGCCCGCGGCGGCGGCGGTCGGCTGCGCGGTGCTGGTGCTGGGGTACGTGGTGGGACACGCCGAGGTCGCCGCGCGGCGGCGCATCCCCGCGTGACGTGACCCGGGCGCGTCCCGTCCCGTCCCTTCTGTTCTACGATTTGCGCCAAATCGCGGTTCTCGCCGCCGCATAACCGCGATTTGGCGCAAATCGTGCGCGGGCAGGGGCGGAGCGGGAGCGCGCGGCTTGCCCGAAGGGACGGATTCTGAGACGATGCAATTGCTGAACGATCGTTCGGTAATTCGTCGGGTTCGAGGGAGAGCGCGATGGCGGAGGCCTACCTCGTCGGCGGCGTGCGCACGCCCGTCGGTCGGTACGGCGGCGCGCTGGCGAGCGTCCGGCCCGACGATCTGGCCGCGCTCGTCGTCGCCGAGGCGGTGCGGCGCGGGGGCGCTCCCGCCGATGCACTCGACGAGGTGATCCTCGGCGCGGCCAACCAGGCCGGCGAGGACAACCGCAACGTCGCCCGCATGGCCGTCCTCCTCGCCGGTCTTCCCGACGAGGTCCCGGCGATGACCGTCAACCGGCTCTGCGCGTCGGGACTCACCGCCGTCATCCAGGCCGCACAATCCATCCGGGCCGGGGATGCCGACTTCGTCGTCGCGGGCGGCGTCGAGTCGATGACCCGCGCGCCCTGGGTGCAGGCGAAGCCCGAGCGCGCGTACGCGAAGCCCGGGCCGCAGTTCGACACCTCCATCGGCTGGCGCTTCACCAATCCACGTCTGCTCGCTCGCGACAAGGCGACCTACACGATGCCCGAGACGGCCGAGGAGGTCGCCCGCCTCGACGGGATCACCCGCGAGGATGCGGACGCCTTCGCCCTCGCGAGCCACCGTCGCGCGGCCGCCGCCGTGGATGCGGGACGGTTCGACGCCGAGCTGCTGGCGGTCGGGACGCCGTCCGGTCCGGTCGGCGCGGACGAGGGCATCCGCCGCGACACCAGCCTGGAGGCGCTCGCCCGGCTGAAGCCGGTGGTCCCCGGCGGCAGCGTGGTCACCGCGGGCAACGCCTCCCCTCTCAACGACGGCGCGTCCGCGATCCTGGTCGCCAGCGCGGAGGCGGTCGAGCGGTTCGGGCTGCGCCCCCGGGCGCGGATCGTCGCCGCGGCGAGCGCCGGCGTCGCACCCGAGGTCATGGGGCTGGGCCCGGTCCCGGCGACCCGCAAGGCGCTCGCACGAGCCGGGCTGGAGGTCGGCGACCTGGACGCGGTCGAACTCAACGAAGCCTTCGCCAGCCAGGCCCTCGCGTGCATCCGGCGCCTCGGGCTGGACCCGGCGACCGTCAACGCCGACGGCGGCGCGATCGCCCTCGGCCACGCGCTCGGGTCCAGCGGGTCGCGCATCCTCGTCACCCTGCTCGGCCGGATGGAGCGCGAGGGCGCCCGGCGCGGACTGGCTACGATGTGCGTCGGCGTCGGCCAGGGCACCTCCCTCATCGTGGAGGCGGTATGAGCGACCAGCGGAGCCTCGCGATCGAAGAGGCCGGCGACCGGGTCGTCGTCACCCTGAACCGGCCGGACCGGCGCAACGCCATCGACCAGCGGATGGTGGACGAGCTGCACGAGGTCTGCGACGCCCTCGAGCGCACGCCGCGCATCCTCATCCTCACCGGCGCGGAGGGCGTCTTCGCGTCCGGAGCCGACATCGCCGAGCTGCGGGAGCGAACCGCCGCGGACGCCCAGCGCGGCATCAACGACACGATCTTCTCGCGCATCGCCGCCCTGCCCATGCCGGTCATCGCCGCCCTCGACGGCTACGCACTGGGAGGCGGCGCCGAGCTCGCGTACGCGGCGGACCTCCGCATCGGCACGCCGCGCCTGCGCATCGGGAACCCGGAGACGGGACTCGGGATCATCGCGGCCGCGGGCGCGCTGTGGCGGCTCCCGCAGCTGGTCGGGCTGCCGCTGGCGACCGAGCTGGTGCTGACAGGGCGCATCCTGACCGGCGAGGAGGCGCTGACCGCCGGGCTCGTGAGCGACCTGTTCGAGCCGCGCGAGCTCCTGCCGGCCGCACACGCGCTCGCCGACCGCATCGCCGCGAACGACCCGCTGGCGACCCAGCTGACCAAACGCGTGCTGCGGGCGCCGCTCGCCGAGCATCCCGCCGCCGAACGGGAGGCGCAGGCGCAGCTGTTCGAGTCGCCGGAGAAGCGGCGGAGGATGACGGAATTCCTGGAGCGGAGGAGGTCCCGATGAGTGCAGATCAGCTTCCCGATCGCGTCGCCGTGATCGGCGGAGGGCGGATGGGCGCGGGCATCGCGCACGCGTTCGTGATGGCCGGAGCGGAGGTCGCCGTGGTGGAGCGCGACGCGTCGGCCGCCCAGGAGGCGCGTGATCGCATCCTGAGCTCGGTGGAGCGCAGCGTCCTTCGTGGGGCCCCCGCGCCCGATCCGGACCGGCTGCTGGTGACCGTCACCTGGGAGGCGCTGGGCGGCGCGGGACTGGCCATCGAGGCGGTGCCCGAGCTGATCGGGCTGAAGCGGGAGGCCCTGCGACGCGCGGAGGAGCTGCTCCCCGTGGATGCGGTGCTCGCGACGAACACGTCGTCGCTGTCGATCGACGCGCTCGCCGAAGGATTGCAGCGGCCGGGCGCGTTCCTCGGCATGCATTTCTTCAACCCCGTCCCGGCCTCGACGCTCGTCGAGATCATCGCCGGCACCGCGACGGCGACGACCGCCGCGGAGGATGCGGCACGCTGGGTCGCCGCCCTCGGCAAGACGCCCATCACGGTGCGCGACTCCCCCGGCTTCGCGTCGTCCCGGCTGGGCGTGCTGCTCGGGCTGGAGGCGATCCGCATGGTGGAGGAGGGCGTCGCCACGCCGGACGACATCGACCTGGCGATGACGCTCGGCTACAAGCATCCGGTCGGGCCGCTCCGCCTGACCGACATGGTGGGGCTGGATGTGCGGCTCGACATCGCGGAGTACCTCGCGCGCGAACTCGGCCCGCGCTACGAGCCACCGGAGCTGCTGCGGCGCATGGTCGCCGAGGGGATGCTGGGGCAGAAGACCGGGAACGGCTTCTACGACTGGACTACCGATCCGGGGCGTCGACGATGAGGTTGGTGATGCGCGCGGTGCAGAGCCGGTTGCCCTCCTCGTCGCTGACCACGATCTCGTGCGACGCGATGGTGCGGCCCAGGCGGATCGCCGTCGCGACGCCGGTCACCAGCCCCGACCGGGCCGAGCGGTGGTGCGTGGCGTTGATGTCGACGCCCACAGCGCTCCGCCCCGGGCCCGCGTGGATGACGGCCGCCCACGACCCGAGCGCCTCCGCGAAGGCGACGGACGCTCCCCCGTGCAGCAGCCCGAACGACTGGCGGTTGCCCTCCACGGGCATGGTCGCCACGACGCGCTCCGCGGACTGCTCCAGGATGCGCACCCCCATCTTCACGTCGAGCTCACCCAGTTCGATCGTCCAGTCACCGTCGGCCATGCGGCCAGCATACGCATCCACTCGAGGAGCCCTGACATGATCCTGCCCAGCTACATCCGCGATGGATGGTGGACGCCCGACGCTGCCGGTGCCTCCGCCGCTGAGGTGCTCGACGCATCCACCGGCGCCCCGGTCGCCCAGGTGAGCGCCGCCGGGCTCGACCTCGCCGGCGCGCTGGAGCACGCGCGGACCGTCGGTCAGCGTTCGCTCGGCGAGCTCACTTTCCACCAGCGCGCACTGCTGCTCAAGCAGCTGGCGCAGGCGCTCACCGACCGCAAGGAGGAGCTGTACGAGCTGTCCGCGCAGTCCGGCGCGACCCGCGCCGACGCGTGGATCGACGTCGACGGCGGCATCGGCGCCCTGTTCACGTACGGGTCGAAGGGGCGCCGCGAGCTCCCGAACTCCCAGGTCGTGCTCGACGGGCCGGCGGAGCAGCTGTCGAAGGACGGCAGCTTCCTCGGACGCCACGTCTACACGCGGCTGCCTGGCGTCGCCGTGCAGATCAACGCCTTCAACTTCCCGGTCTGGGGGATGCTCGAGAAGCTCGGCCCCTCGTTCCTGGCCGGGCTGCCGACGCTGGTCAAACCGGCGACCCCGACGGCGTTCGTCGCCGAGGCCGCGGTGCGGATCATGGTGGACTCCGGGCTGCTTCCGGCCGGCACGCTGCAGCTGGTCTGCGGCCAGGTCCCCGATCTGTTCGAGAATCTCCGGCTCGGCGACCTGGTCGCCTTCACCGGCTCGGCGTCGACGGCGGAACGGCTGCGCGCGCACGACTCGGTGCAGACCGGCGGCGTGCGCTTCACCAGTGAGACCGACTCCATCAACGCTTCGGTGCTCGGCACGGATGCCGTGACCGGCACGCCCGAGTTCGACGCGTACGTGAAGGGGCTCGTCGTCGAGCTGACGGCGAAGTCGGGACAGAAGTGCACCGCGATCCGCCGCGCCATCGTCCCGGCGCCGCTCGTCGACGACGTGATCTCGGCGGTGCGCGACCGGATCGCCTCCCGGGTCGTCCTGGGCGACCCGCGCGCCGAGGGCGTGACGATGGGGCCGCTGGCATCGCGGGTGCAGCGGGAGGAGGTCCTGCGGCAGGTGGCGCGGCTCGTCGCCGCGGGCGGCGAGTTGGCGCTCGGCGGCCTCGACCAGCCGACCGTGGTGCGCGCTGACGGGACCAGCGGCGCCGCGCCGGATGGTGCGTTCGTCGCTCCCGTGCTGCTCCGGTTCGCCGACGCGTGGACGCCGGAGGCGCACACGGTGGAGGCGTTCGGGCCGGTGGCGAGCATCCTCCCGTACGACAGCGTGGAGGAGGCCGTCGCTCTCGTCGCGCGCGGCGGCGGGTCGCTGGTCACCAGCGTCGCGACGCACGATCCCGACTTCGCCCGCACCTTCGTGCTCGGCTCCAGCGCCTACAACGGCCGCATCCTGGTCCTGGACCGGGACGACGCGCGCACCTCAACGGGCCACGGCTCGCCGATGCCGCACCTCGTGCACGGCGGACCCGGGCGTGCGGGCGGCGGCGAGGAGCTCGGCGGGATCCGCGCGGTGCTGCACCACATGCAGCGGACGGCGCTGCAGGGCTCGCCCGACCTGCTGACCGCGATCACCGGGGTGTGGCATCCGGGAGCGGCGGCGCACACCGGCGAACAGCATCCCTTCCGCAAGTCGCTGGCGACCCTGCGGATCGGGGATCAGGTGCAGGCAGGGCCGCGCCAGGTCTCGCTCGACGACATCGAGGACTTCGCGACCTCGACGGGCGACACCTTCTATGCGCACATGGACGAGGAGGCGGCGGCCGCGAATCCGTTCTTCCCTGGCCGGGTGGCGCACGGGTACCTGCTCGTCTCGTGGGCGGCCGGCCTCTTCGTCGACCCCGCGCCCGGTCCGGTTCTCGCCAACTACGGCCTGGAGGACCTGCGCTTCCTGACGCCTGTCGTCCCCGGTGACAGCATCCGCGTGGCGCTCACCGCAAAGCAGATCACCCCGCGCGAGACCGACGACTACGGCGAGGTGCGCTGGGACGCCCGCATCCTGAACCAGCGCGACGAGCTCGTGGCCACCTACGACGTCCTCACCCTCGTCGCCAAGTAACCCCCTCCCCCGTACGTAGCCCCCGAGCACAGGAAAAGTGCGGTCGAATCGCCCGATCGGCAACAAATTTCCTGTGCTCGGCGGCTACGGGATCGGGTCAGCGGAGGGCCAGGGCGAGGATGGTGTCGGCGAGGTCGTCGGGGGTGAGGGGGCCGCGGGGGGTGTACCACTCGGTGAGGGAGTTGATCATGCCGAAGAGGAGGCGCGCCACGACGGCGGGGTCGGCGTCGGTCCGCAGCGAGCCTTCGTCCCGGGCCTCGGCGACGAGGGCGGCGACGGCGTGGTCGAACGCGCGCCTGCGAGCGAGCGCCGCACGCTCCACCTCGGTGTTGCCGCGCACCCGCAGCAGCAGCGTCACGTACGGGAGGCGGTCGGCGAGCACGCGGACCGCCCCGCGCAGCACGAACGCCAGCCGGTCGGCGGCTGGCCCGTCGTTCGCCGCGGGGGCGAGCAGCACACCCTCCAGACCGTCGAGCGCCTCGTCGAGGGCCAGGCCGAGCAGCTCGTCCTTCGACGCGACGTGGTGGTAGATCGCCGACTTCGACAGGCCGAGCCGCTCGGCCAGCATGCCGATCGAGGTCGCGTCGTAGCCGTACTCGTTGAACGCGGTGACGGCGACCTCGAGGATGCCGCGCTGGTCGTATCCCGGCCGTCCGCGACGCAGCACATCGCTGCCCGCGGCCTCGGTCGCGGCCTCGGTCGCGGCCTCGGTCGCAGCCTCGGTCGCAGCCTCGGTCTCCACAGCGTCGGTCATGCGCCCAGTCTGGCATGCAGCCCCTCCATGCGGATATACTGACCGAACGATCAGTAAGTATTGATCCGCGACTGGAGGGTCGATGATGACCACCGCCACCACCGAGACGGACGACGTCGTCGGCCAGGCCCGCTTCGACGAGCTCATCGCCGCCGACAACCGCGTCGAACCGCGCGACTGGATGCCCGACGACTACCGCCGCACGCTCATCCGCCAGATGTCGCAGCACGCGCACTCCGAGATCATCGGGATGCAGCCCGAAGCCAACTGGATCACGCGCGCTCCGAGTCTGAAGCGCAAGGCCATCCTGATGGCGAAGGTCCAGGATGAGGCGGGCCACGGTCTCTACCTCTACTCGGCCACCGAGACGCTCGGCATCACCCGCGACGAGCTCACCGAGCAGCTGCTGTCGGGCAAGGCCAAGTACTCGTCGATCTTCAACTACCCGACCCTGAGCTGGGCCGACATCGGTGCGATCGGCTGGCTCGTCGACGGCGCGGCGATCTGCAACCAGGTGCCGCTCTGCCGCTGCTCGTACGCTCCCTACGGCCGTGCGATGGTCCGCATCTGCAAGGAGGAGTCGTTCCACCAGCGGCAGGGATTCGAGATCCTGCTGTCGCTGATGCGCGGCACCCCCGAGCAGCAGCGCATGGCTCAGGATGCGGTCGACCGCTGGTACTGGCCGTCGCTGATGATGTTCGGCCCGCCGGACGCCGACTCCCCCAACTCCGCCCGCTCGATGGCGTGGAACATCAAGCGCTTCTCGAACGACGAACTGCGACAGCGGTTCGTCGCGATGCTCGTCCCGCAGGCGGAGGCCCTGGGCGTGACCCTTCCCGACCCGGACCTGCGCTGGAACGAGGAGCGCCAGGCCTACGACCTCGGCCCGATCGACTGGACCGAGCTGCACGAGATCATCGCGGGCCGCGGCCCGTGCAACGCCCAGCGCCTGCAGCGGCGCCGCGAGGCGCACGAGGAGGG
This sequence comes from Leifsonia sp. T36S-04, assembly GCF_042465655.1. Taxonomy (GTDB): domain Bacteria; phylum Actinomycetota; class Actinomycetes; order Actinomycetales; family Microbacteriaceae; genus Leifsonia. The sequence continues at coordinate 673,066 of NZ_CP146286.1, read as the reverse complement.
ACGCTGGGTGCGGGAGGCCGCGGCGGCGTACGCCGCGAAGCAGGCCGAGGCGCGCGCCGGAGCGGGGGCCGCGGCATGACCGCCGAGCGCCCGACCTCCGAGCACCCGGCCACCGAGCCGTGGCCGCTCTGGGAGGTCTTCGTCCGCGCATCCCGCGGCCTGAGCCACGTCCACGTCGGCTCCCTGCACGCGCCCGACGAAGAGCTCGCCGTGCGCAACGCCCGCGACCTGTACACGCGCCGCGGCGAGGGAGTCTCGATCTGGGTCGTCCCCTCCGACGCGATCACGGCGAGCGACCCGGACGCGAAGGGCGCCTTCTTCACCTCCCCCGCCGGCAAGAACTACCGGCACGCCACCTATTACACCGCTGCGGACGGGGTGAAGCACCTATGACCGACGCCCACCTCGACCACGGCCACGTCGAACTCAGTGCGGTGACCCTCTCCGACGAGTTCGTCGCGTCCGACATCCCGCCGACCCCCGAGGTCGCCGAGTACGCCCTCTGGCTCGGCGACGACTCCCTCGTACTGGCCCAGCGGCTGGGCATGTGGATCACGCGCGCACCCGAGCTGGAGGAGGATGTCGCGCTCGCGAACATCGCGCTCGACCTGCTCGGCCACGCCCGCTCGCTGCTGCGGTACGCGGGCTCTGCCTCAGGGCGCACGGAGGACGACCTGGCCTACTGGCGCGACGAGGGCGGGTTCCGTTCTGCGCACCTGTTCGAGCAGCCGAACGGCGACTTCGCGCACACGATCGTCCGCCAGTTCGCCGCCTCCCACTATCTGTACCTGCTCTACGACCGGCTGCGCGCCTCCACCGACCCCGTGCTGGCCGGGGTCGCTGCGAAGGCGGTCAAAGAGGTCGACTACCACCGGGACCACGCCGACCAGTGGATGCTGCGCCTCGCGCTCGGCACGGACGAGTCCCGTCGCCGCACCCTCCGCGCGCTGGAGGACGTATGGCCGTACGTCGACGAACTGTTCTCGGACGAATCGGGCGGAGACGGGCGGCTCCTGGACGCGCTGGACGGCATCGCCGTCCGCCCGTCCTCCCTCCGCGCCGCGTTCGACGCCGACATCGCGCCGGTGCTCACGGAGGCCGGACTCGAACTGCCGCAGGCGTTCCATGCGGCGGGCGGCGGCCGGCGCGGGCGCCACTCCGAGTACCTGGCGCCGTTGCTCGCCGAGCTGCAGGTGCTGGCACGTCAGCATCCGGGGGCGTCATGGTGACGCATCACGCCGACGCCGCGCGGGCGTGGTCCGCGGCCGCCGCAGTCGTGGACCCGGAAGTGCCCGTCGTGAGCATCGACGACCTGGGCGTGCTGCGCGAGGTGACCGTCTCCGACGACGGCGTGGAGGTCGTCATCACGCCGACCTACTCCGGCTGCCCCGCGATGGATGCGATCCGCGAGGATGTGGTCCGCGCCCTCTCGGCCGCGGGATTCGCTGAGGTGCGCGTGCGGCTCGCCCTCTCCCCCGCGTGGACCACCGACTGGATCAGCGCCGCCGGCCGCTCGGCCCTCAAGGAGTACGGCATCGCCCCGCCGTCGATGACGGGGGGCCCGGTCAGGCTCAGCCTCTCGGTGAAGTGCCCGCACTGCGGCTCGCTCGACACCCGCGAGGTGGCCCACTTCGGCTCCACCGCGTGCAAGGCGCTGTTCGTCTGCCGCGCCTGCGGCGAGCCCTTCGATCACTTCAAGGCGCTCTGAGGATGGCGCGCGCCCGCTTCCACACGCTCGCGGTCGCCGAGGTGCGTCCGCTGACCGCCGCGAGCGTGGAGGTGACCTTCGCCGTCCCCGACGAGCTCCACGGCGAGTACGACTACCTCCCCGGCCAGCACGTCGCGCTGCGCGCCCACGTCGCGGGTCGCGAGCTGCGGCGCAGCTACTCCCTGTGCCGCCCGCCCGCTCCCGGCCGGATCAGCGTCGCGATCAAGCGCGACCTCGGCGGAGCCTTCTCCACCTGGGCGACCAGCGAGCTTCGGCCCGGCGACCGGATCGACGTGATGAGTCCCCAGGGCACGTTCACCCTCGATCCCGCGCGGACCGCGGGCCACCACATCGTCGGCATCGCCGCAGGATCGGGCATCACTCCGCTGATGGCGCTGGCCACCGGCATCCTGAGCGACTCCCCCACCTCGCGCGTGACGCTGGTCTACACGAACCGGACGGCCATCGACGTCATGTTCCTGGAGGAACTGGCGGACCTCAAGGACCGCTACCCATCGCGCCTCGCGCTCCACCACGTCCTGTCACGGGAGCAGCGGTCGGCTCCCCTTCTTTCCGGCCGCATCGACGAGGAGCGGCTGCGGAGGATGCTCGACACGCTGGTGCCGCCGGACACCGTCGACGAGTGGTTCCTCTGCGGGCCGTTCGAGCTGGTGCAGCTGTGCCGGGATGTGCTGGAGTCGTACGGGGTGGCGCGCGAGCGCGTCCACTTCGAGCTGTTCACCACCGGCGAGCCCGGCGAGGTGCGCGGCGACAGCGGGCGGCCGGTGGTCGTCCACGACGGCGAGCGCACGGCCGACATCGAGTTCACGCTGGACGGTCTCACGTCGACCGTGACGACACCGGTGGATGCGAACGAGTCGGTGCTGAACGCCGCTCTCCGCGTGCGACCGGACGTGCCGTTCGCCTGCACCGGCGGCGTCTGCGGCACCTGCCGAGCGCGGCTGATCTCGGGCGATGTGCGGATGACGGAGAACTACGCCCTGGAGCCGGACGAGCTGGAACGCGGCTACGTGCTCACCTGCCAGTCGCATCCACTGACCGACCGCGTCGTCGTCGACTACGACGTCTGAGAGGAGCCGCGTGATCGAGCTGGAGATCGCCGACGGGATCGCCCGGGTGACGCTGAACGCGCCCGAGCGGCTGAATGCTCTCGGGCCGGACGACCTGCGCGCCCTGTCTGCGGCGTACGCGGACGCCGAGGCCGCCGGCGTGCGCGCCCTGGTCTTGCGGGGCGAGGGTCGCGCGTTCTGCGCCGGCCGCGACATCGCCGGGGTGGATCCGGCGACGGATGACGTCTCGGGTTACCTCGACGACCTGGTGACGCCGCTGCTGCGACGGATCGCGGACTTCCCCGCGCCGACGTTCGCCGCCGCTCAGGGGGCGTGCCTCGGCGTCGGACTCGGGCTGCTGGTGGCGACCGACGTCGTCTACGTGGCAGAGGATGCGAAGGTCGGTTCGCCGTTCGCCGCCCTCGGCGCCGCCCTCGACTCGGGCGGGCACTGGCTGCTCGTCTCGCGGCTGGGCCCGCACCGCGCTCTCGACCTCATCTATTCGGGCCGGCTCCTCTCGGGCACTGAGGCGGTCGCGGGCGGCCTGTTCTCGCGGGCGCTGCCGTCGCCGTCGCTACGGGAGGAAGTGGATGCCGCCGCCGCGGCCGCCGCGACGGGAGCCACGCAGGCGTTCCTGGCGAGCAAGCGGATCGTAGCGGGCCTGCGCGACGGCTCCCTCAGCCTCTGGTCCTCGGTCGCCGCCGAGAACGCCGCGCAGGCGGCCCTCCGCGACACGGACGACTACCGCGAGGGCTTCCGCGCCTTCCAGGAGAAGCGCAACCCGCACTTCACCGGCCACTGACCCGTCCCACTCCCCCCTTTCCTTCCGCCGAGGTGCACGTAGTGGCGGCTATTCCGCGGGTTTTTCGACCACTACGTGCACTTCGCGGGATGGAAGAGGGGGGTTACGCGACGCGCGTAGCAAGGAGGCGCTCCACGGCGGCGAGCGGGATGGGGATCCAGGACGGGCGGTGCCGCGCCTCGTACGCGATCTCGTACACGGCCTTGTCGAGCTCGAACGCGTCGAGCAGCAGCCGGAAGTCGTCCATCTCGGCACCCGCGACCGACGCGTAGCCCCCGAGGTACGTCCGTCGCGCATCCGCCGCCCAGCTACTCGCATCCACCGGCGTATCACGCCGCGCCAGCGAGCCGGCGACGTAGTCGAACGACCGAAGCATCCCGGCGACATCGCGCATGGTGGCGTCCGGGATGGCGCGCTCCGCCAGCGGCCGCAGCGGCTCGCCCTCGAAATCGATGAACTGCCACCCCCGCTCGGCCGAAAACAGCACCTGCCCCAGGTGCAGGTCCCCGTGGATGCGCTGCAGCAGTGGCAGCGGCGCGGCGGCCGCCTCCTCGTACACCGCCGCGATCCCGGCCCTCAGCTCCTCGACCTCCGGAACCTCGGTCGTCGTGACCGTCAGCCGGCGGAACATGCCGTCCAGCGCGACGGCCACGTCCTCTCTCGAGGCACGCGAGGTCGGCAACGCCTGCGCCAGGAGCCGGTGCAGCTCCGCCGTGCCCGACCCGAGGTCGAAGGCGCGGTCTGTGAAGTCCTCGCCGCGTTCGGCGGCGCTGACGGCCAGCTCCCACCCGTCCTCTGCACCGGGGACGAAGTCCTGCATGAGGGCGAGCTCGCCGGAGGCCGTGCGGCCGTCCGCGGTGGGCCAGCGGCCGGTCAGCCAGCCGAGCAGCGACGGGGTGCGCCGCGAACCGTTGCGAGTCAGCGCGGCGAGAGTGGACACATCCGGATTCTCTCCGTCCTGGACCACCCGGAAGACCTTGATGAGGACGCGACGCCCGTCCTCCAGCTCTCCCACGATGGAGGTGTTGGACTGCTCGCCCGTGAGCCTGCGGGAGGAGCGCACCGCCACCCGCTCGCCGAGCGTGTGCCCCTGAGCGTGCGCCTCACGGCCCTCGGCGCGCTCGGCGCCCATCATCAGCTGGACGAGGGTCGCGACATACGCCTCCTCGGTCGGGCCGTCGTAGAGGTATCGGCCGCCGGCTTCGCCGATGAGGGCCGCCTCGTCGCCGTCGCGCTCTGGCCGGGCCACCACGGGCACCTGGTAGACGCGCGGGGTCCGCGGCGCGTCGTCGCAGAAGAAGTGAGTGACGATGCGGGCATCCGTGGCCGCCGGTTCGGCGTCGAAGGAGGCGAGAAGGCGCAGGCGGGGTTCGACGTTCTTCGTCGAGTACCAGCGCTGGCGCCGCATCCACGTGCCGACGAGCTCGGTGAGTTCGGTCATATCCGAACCGTACGCCCGCACCCGCGGTTGCGCGCAGGGGTTCGCACGGAATCCTCAGCGGGTGCCGAGCACGACGCCGCGCGCGGCCATGAAGGGCTGCGGGTCGATCTGCAGGCCGTTGACGTGGACCTCGAAATGGAGGTGGCAGCCCGTCGAGAGGCCTGTCGATCCCACCTGGGCGATCGGCTGGCCCGCTGCGACCTGCTGCCCGACCGTCACTCCGATACCGCCGTCCCGGATGTGGCCGTAGGCGGTCTCGACGCCGCCGCCGTGGTCGATGAGCACGTAGTTGCCGTAGCCGCTGAACGGTCCGGCCCGCTCGACCGTGCCGGCGGCGGCCGCGTAGATGGTGGTGCCGCAGGAGGCCCCGATGTCGTCGCCGGGGTGGAACGGATCCGTCCCGAGGGGCCGGGAGGGACGGGGGCCGAACACGTCGGTCAGGCCGCCGTGGACCGGGAGCGCCCAGCCGCCCGCGACGAGCGCCGGGTCGGAGGTCAGCACCTGCCAGCCCGAGCCCGCCTCGATGACGGTCGGCGCGGACGCGAGGGCCGCGGACGCCGCATCCACCCGCGACTGCGCCTCGGCGACCGCCTGCCGGCTGCCGTCCAGGTCGATCGCGCCGACGGCGTCCACAGCGCTCTGCGCCTGTCGCGCCAGCTTCTGCGCGGCCTGCTTCTCGGCCGTGGCCGTACGGATGGCCGCATCGCGGTGCGCGGTGAGCGTCGCGAGCCGGTCGGCGGCGCCCAGCTTCGTCAGCAGGTCGCCCGGACCCTGCAGGGCAGTGCTGAGCGGGTCGCGGGCGAGGAAGTGCGCGCCGGAGGAGCGGAGCAGGGCGGTGGCGAGCGCCGCCGCTTCGCCGGCCCGCTTCTTTTCGGCCTGAGCCTGCTTCAGGAGAGCATCGGCCGCCGCCTGTGCCCGGTCGTGCTCGCGCTGCATGCTGTCGGACTGCTGGGTGGCGTCGGAGAGCTGCTGCTGTGCCGCGGCGAGCTCGCTCGCCAGCTGGACGGTCTGCTCGAGCTGCGAGGGGTCCACCTGATCGAACGCCGGGAGGTCGGGGACGGTCAGCGTGATGTCGTCGCTGGGCGGCGGCGTGGTTCCGGAGTCGGTGGGCGGCGGAGGCGTCGTCGGATCCGGCGTCGGAGTCGGGGTCGGTGTCGGGGTCGGTGTCGGGTCGGGCGTCGGTGTGGGATCGGGGGTCGGCGTCGGGTCGGGGGTCGGCGTCGGATCAGGCGTCGGAGTCGGGTCCGCCGTCGGTGTGGGGTCGGGACTTGTCGTGGGAGCCGGGCTCGGGGTCTCCGTCGCAGACTCCGTCGGCGCGGGCGTGGACGCGCACGCGACACCGCAGTCCTCGGCCGAGGCCGCCGTCGGGAAGGCCAGCACACCCCCCGCGACCAGCGCGAGGACCACGCCAGCATGAAGGAGGCGCGGCCCCCCGGACCGCGTCGCCGTCCTGGGCACCGCGAACGCTCTGCGCATGATGTGAGCGGGTCGACCGCAGACGCCGTCGACCCGTAATGAGATGTTCTCACCGACGTCTGCCAGGAGCAAGGCACCCGAACAGGGTTGGATGCGGCTCACAGGCTCGGCACGTTACGGTGAGAGATTGTGACCGACAGTACCGCCACCGCGCGCCCGCGGCGCTCCGCGCGACGCACGTCCAGCTGGAAGACCCTGCTGCGGGATGTGGTGGTCATCTTCGTCGTCGCCGTCCTGGTCTCGTTCCTGATCAAGACCTTCGTCGCGCGCTCCTTCTACATCCCGTCCGGATCGATGGAGAACACCCTCCAGATCAACGACCGGATCATCGTGAACGAGCTGCAGCCGAAGGTGTTCGGCCTGCAGCGCGGCGACGTCGTGGTCTTCAAAGACCCGGGCGGCTGGCTGCCCCCGGCCCCGCCGGAGACCGGCAACGCCGTCCAGCAGGGCATCGGCGCCGTGCTCGACTTCGTCGGGCTCGGAGCCTCCGACTCCGACCAGCACCTCGTAAAGCGCCTCATCGGGCTGCCCGGCGATCACATCACCTGCTGCAACGCCCTCGGCCAGATGAGCGTCAACGGCGTCCCGCTGAAGGAGCCGTACGTGCTCCTCCCGGCCGGAGTGCAGGCCGTCTCGGAGAAGTCGTTCGACGTCACCGTCCCGGAGGGTTCGGTCTGGGTGATGGGCGACAACCGGTACAACTCGGCCGACTCCCGGTACCACATGGACGATCCGGGAAAGGGATTCGTCCCCCTGTCGGATGTCGTCGGCAAGGCCTTCGTGGTCAGCTGGCCGGTCAGCCACTGGAGCTGGCTGGACGACTACCCGGACGTCTTCCGCGGCGTCGAGCGCGAAGACAAGTAAGCAGCGGACCCGCGGCGGGCGTCAGTTCTCGGCGCGACCCCGTCGCCAGTAGCCCATGAAGGCGACCTGCGACCGGTCGATCCCGTGGTCTCGCACGAGCATCCGGCGGAGCGTCTTGACCGCGGCGGACTCCCCGGCGATCCAGGCGTAGAAGCCGCCGTGCGCGTTCTCCGTACTCTCCCAGAGCACGTCGAGGTCGACATCCACGTCGTCGAGGCCTTGCACCCCGGCCGCGGCCGCCGCCGCGACGACCCGCGGGTGCGCGGCCAGCCAGCGCTGGACCGCGGGTACCAGAGCGTCGCCGGTGACGGCGTCCTCCCCTCGGGCGAGCCACGTGACGCTCGCCTGGTCCGGCAGGCGCAGGTCGAGCACATCCTCCGGCGACGGCACCTCGATGAAGGCGCGCGCCCGACGGTCGGCAGGAAGCGCCTCGAGGATGGACGCGATGGCCGGAGCGGCCGTCTCGTCGCCGACGAGGAGCAGCTCGCGTGCGTCGCCCGGGCGCCAGTCGATCCCGACCCCCCGGTGGGGACTCCGGGCGTCCGGGCCGACCACGACGAGCTGGTCGCCGGGGCGCGCGGAGAGCAGCCAGCGGGCGGCGGGACCGCCGTCGCCGTGCGCGACGAAGTCGATGTCGAGGCGGCAGGCCTCCGGGTCGATGGCCCGGACGGTGTACGTGCGGAACGGGTTGCGCCGGTGCTCGGGCAGCCCGCGCCAGCGCTCGTACCAGTCGCCTGCGAGGTGCGCGTCTTCGTCGTCGGCCCCGAGATCCGGGAAGGTGCCGTCCGCCAGGGGGAAGAACAGCTTGATGCGCTGGTCGAGGCACTCGGTCCCGAAGTGCTCGAAGTCGTCGCTCCGGAACGTGACGCGGGTGAAGTGCGGGCTCAGCTTCCTGACCTCTGCGACGGTCGCGCTATAGGGCCGGTAGGCGGGCCTCGGGCGCTCCGTGCGGGTCGGTGCGAGGATGGTCACGGCGGTCTTCCGGGTCGGGTTCGGGACAGGATGCGGGACTAAGGTAAGGCTACACTAACCACCTGTCCGCCCTCCTGATGATGCACTGGATCGTGACCTCCGCACCCGATCGTTGCCAGAATGTCGAGCGACGGCCGCTCCGTTCGACGCCCCTGTGAAGCGTTCGCTATCGAGAGGACAGAGACGATGAAGGCAGAGACAATGAAATACATGATGTTCGTGATCACCGACAGCAATCCGGACACCGAGTCCGACGAGTCCGACGTCGACCTGTGGGTGGATGAACTGGACGCGAGCGGCAAGCGCGTCATCGGCGAGGTGCTGCAGGCTCCGGCCGAGTCGCGCGTCGTGCGCGTGCGCGACGGTAAGCGCTACGTCACCGACGGGCCCTTCGCCGAGACGAAGGAGTGGATCTGCGGATTCGACATCCTCGAGGTGGACAGCCTGGACGAGGCGATCGACATCGCGTCGCGCCACCCGATGGCACGCAACGGGCAGCTGGAGCTGCGGCCGTTCATGCAGTGGGAGGAGACCACCCCCGCGTGAGCGATCGGCCGGTCGTCGTCACGGCAGCGGGCGCCGTCCGCGGCCGTGACGACGGCCGCGTCCGTGCCTGGCGCGGGATCCGCTACGCGGAGCCGCCGACCGGCCGGCTGCGCTGGCGGGGTCCCGTGCCCGCGGCTCCCTGGGTCGGTGTCGCCGAGGCCGTGCGGTTCGGACCGGCCGCGCCGCAGCGTCCCAACCCGTCCGTGCCCCTGGCGCCCGGTGAGCCGGGTGGACCCCGGATGGACGAGGACTGCCTGTTCCTCAACGTCGTCCGGCCCTCCGCCGCGCCGGCAGACGGACGGCCACGGCCCGTGATGGTCTGGCTGCACGGCGGCGCCTACGCTCTCGGCGCCTCCAGCCAGCTCGTCTACCGCGGGGACCGCCTGGTGGTCGACGGCGACGTCGTGCTGGTCACCCTGAACTACCGGCTCGGCGCGCTGGGCTTCCTCGACCTGACCGCGGCCGGCGTCCCCGGTGCCGAGACCAATGTCGCGTTGCGGGATGTCCTGCTCGCCCTGCGCTGGGTGCGCGACAACATCCACGCGTTCGGTGGCGACCCCGGAGCTGTGACCCTGTTCGGGCAGAGCGCCGGCGCCGGGCTGGTGACCGCTCTGCTCGCGTCACCGGCCACCGAGGGCCTCTTCCACCGCGCGATCGCACAGAGCCCGCCGGCGGGCTCGATGTACGGGCCGGAGCGGTCCGGGTCGGCCGCCCGCCGGTTCCTCACGCACCTCGGTCTGGGGTCCCACGACGGCGAGGCGGTCCGGGAGCTGCCGGTCGAGGCGATCGTGGACGCCGGAGCCGCGGTGTACGCCGAAGTGCCGCGCGAGCATCCCGGCACCCTGGCCTTTGCGCCTGTCGTCGGCGACGACCTCCTGTCGGAGCCGCCGCTACGTGTGCTGAGCGAAGGCCGGGGCCTGCCGGTTCCCCTCGTGGTCGGCACCAACCGTGACGAGGCGACCCTGTTCCGGCTGATGCGGTCGCCCCTGCTGCCGATCCGGCGACCGGCGCTAGAGCGGATGTTCGCCGCCATGCGCGACGAGCAGGAGCGGGCGGGAGGTGCAGACGGCATCCAGGTCCCGTCGCGTGAACGGGTGCGGGCCGCGTACGCGAACGCGCCGCTCTCACGGAATGTCCGGGTCGCCACCGACATCGCCTTCCGGATGCCCGTCCTCTGGCTGGCCGCAGGGCACTCGACCGTCGCACCGACCTATCTGTACCGGTTCGACTTCGCCCCTCCGCTGCTCCGGATCGCCGGCATCGGAGCCGCACACGCCACCGACCTCCCGTACGTCTGGGGCGAGTTCGGCGGACTGCCGCACGACCCGTCCTTCCTGCTGGGCGGGCGGCGGGCGGCAGCGGAGGTGTCGGCCCGGATGCGGGCGCGGTGGACGGCTTTCGCGCACGGCGAGGCTCCCGGTGAGGGATGGGCCGGCTACGACCGAGGAGAGCGCTCGACGCTGCTCATCGACCGCGACGACCGCGCTATACCCGACCTCGACGCCGCGCTCCGCGCCGGGTGGGGCGAGCAGATCCTGTCCTTCGGCTGAGCCTGCTCCTAGACTCGGCCGCATGGTGGTGCTGACGCTGATCGTGTTCGCGTTCGTCGTGTTCGCACTCGCCGACATCATCCAGCGGCCGAAGGACGAGGTGCGCGTCCTGCCGAAGGTCGTGTGGGTGCTCGTCGTCATCCTGCTCCCGCTCGTCGGCAGCATCCTGTGGCTGACGCTGGGTCGCGAACGCGCGGGATCGACGCGTCGCAGCACACTGCGGATGCCGGTCACGCGGTCGGCACCGGCCGCACCGCCGCACCCGCCCGCGCCTATGGACCCGGCCGAGGGCGACGCCGGGAGCACCGAGGCTCAGCTGGCCGCGCTGGATCGCGAGATCGCTGCGGCCGAGCGCGACCTCCGCATCCATCAGCTGGAAGAGGAACTGCGCCGCCGAAAGGATGCGGGCGGCGTCTCCTGAGCCGAGCCTGACAGTAACCTCAGCGTCGCGTCACGCGGGCGCACGCAGCTCGTCCTTAAGGTAAGGGCCGCATCGCGGCACCACCGAAGGAACGGGGAACGAGCATGTCTGACCATACGGCGCCCGAGGCACCGGGCACCCACACCCGGCGAGACGCTTGGCTGCGCCTTCGCAGGGTCATCGCCGAGGAGTACGCCGGAAAGCTCCCGGCTCTCATCCCGGTCGACGAGTTCGCGCGGATCACCGGGCTCACCCTGGCCCAGGTGCGGCACGCGACGACGACCGGCGATCTGGTCGTCTCACTGCGGGAGGGAAAGCGCGGCATAGCGCCCGTCGACAACATCCCGTTCCTGCTTCGCGAGCGGCTGCTGCGCATGCCGGCCGCTGCACCGCAGCGACGACGCCGGGCCGTCCGGTCCCTCACCGTGAGTCACGCGGCGTTCGAACGCGTGTGGGAGGAGGCGGTGCGCCGCTCGATCAGCCCGCAGGAGGCCCTCGACCGGCTTCTCACCGGGCGCGTCGACACCGGGGCGGCGATCGCGGCCGGTGCGACCAGGCGAGGCACAGGAGTGGGGCCGGCTGCGGGACTCGAACCCGCGACCGCTCGCTTACAAGGCGAGTGCTCTACCAACTGAGCTAAGCCGGCATGACGGTCGCCCGCCGCCACCATCCTAGGGCAGCCGCTCCACGGCCACAGTCAACGGCCACACGGCCTATGCGTACCGCGCGGTCAGGGGCTCGGCGTCGGCGTGGGGGTGGGCGTCGACGTGTACTCGTCGCCCTGCGCCTGGAGGATGAATGCCTTGAAGTCGTCCGCGCTCGTCAGCGAACCGGTGTACGGCTTGCCGTTGACGAGCACCAGGAGGGCGTTGGTCATCTTCGGCACGTCCGAGTTCGGGATGGGGCCGCTGAGGGCTCGATCGCTGGCCGTGGTCACCCAGCTCTTGAATCGGCCGTCATCGATGCACGAGTCGATCTGGCTCGAGCTGGTCGCGCCCGCAGCCTCGACGCGCTTCTTCAGCACCTCATCGCTCAGTCCGGGGCCGCCCTCGGCCGGCTGCTTCTCGAACAGCGACGCGTTGAACTTCCAGAACGCGTTCGGGTCGTAGTTGGCGACGCAGGCGGCGGCATTGGCCGCGCGGAGGGAGTACTTCGTCCCGGCCGAGTGGCTCGTGTAGATGGCGACCGGGTGCATCTCGACCGTCACCGCGCCGTTCTTGACGAGCGGCTGCAGCTGATCGAGGTTGGTGCGCTGGAAGTCGCCGCACAGCTTGCAGAGGTAGTCGGCGTAGATCCGGATGTCGACCGTGCTCCCCTTCGGATCGGGGGTGCTCGCGACCGGCTTGGCATCCGCCGCCAGGGACGTGGTGGTCTTCACCTTGAGGCCGGAGCCGACGACGACCCCGTCGCTCGCCATGTTCTTGGGGCCGGGAACGGTCGGACGGATCGCGCTCATGATCACGACGGCCACGATCGCCAGAACGGCGAGGACTCCGATCGTGATGCCGCCGCCGAGGAGAGCGCGACGGCGTCGCTCCTTGCGCTGGTGCGTGGTGCGGAGCTGACGAGCTTTCTCCCGGGCAGCCGCGCGGACATCGCCGGGCCGGCTGTCGTCGGGGTCGGTCATGTGACTCATATCTTCCGGATGCTGCTCTCGGGATCGAACGGGCCGCGCGGGGGACGCAGCGGACTGCGCGCTTTCGGCGCACACAACCGGGACAGCGTAAACCGGCAGTCTGGGAATCGACCAGACGACGGCTGGACGCGGTCGGTGCAGAGCACGTCCGCTGATGCCATATTATGGCCACGTGGCACCGACGCCATCGGATGTCGACGCCACACTCATCCATTCACAACGGATCGTCCGGCACGTACCTGCCGGTGAAGGAGAAACGAAGAACATGGCGACAGTCACCTACGACAAGGCCACCCGGCTCTACCCGGGATCCACCCGCCCGGCCGTGGACGCACTCGACCTGGACATCGCCGACGGCGAATTCCTCGTCCTGGTCGGTCCCTCCGGTTGCGGCAAGTCCACCTCGCTCCGCATGCTCGCGGGCCTCGAAGAGGTCAACGATGGCAACATCTTCATCGGCGAGCGCAACGTCACCGACGTGCCGCCGAAGGACCGCGACATCGCGATGGTGTTCCAGAACTACGCGCTGTACCCGCACATGACGGTCGCCGAGAACATGGGCTTCGCGCTCAAGATCGCCGGCGTCGGCAAGGAGGAGCGCGCCCAGCGCGTTCTGGAGGCCGCCAAGCTGCTCGACCTCGAGCCCTACCTCGGCCGCAAGCCGAAGGCGCTCTCCGGTGGTCAGCGTCAGCGCGTCGCCATGGGCCGCGCGATCGTCCGCTCCCCCCAGGTGTTCCTGATGGACGAGCCGCTGTCGAACCTCGACGCGAAGCTCCGCGTGCAGACGCGCACCCAGATCGCCTCGCTGACCCGCCGCCTCGGCGTCACCACGGTCTACGTCACCCACGACCAGACCGAGGCCCTCACCATGGGCGACCGCATCGCGGTCCTCAAGGACGGCGTCCTGCAGCAGGTCGGCACCCCGCGCGACCTGTACGCGCAGCCGAACAACGTGTTCGTCGCCGGCTTCATCGGAAGCCCGGCCATGAACTTGTTCTCGGCCGACGTCACCGACGGAGGCGTCAAGTTCGGCACCTCGGTCGTCCCGGTCGAGCGTGAGACCATCGCGAACGCCGGCCCGGCGGTCACCATCGGTGTCCGTCCCGAGGACGTCGTCGTGTCCGCCACCGAGGGCACCGGCCTGAAGGTCACGGTCGACCTCGTCGAGGAGCTCGGCGCCGACGGCTACCTCTACGGCCACTCCGAGATCGACGGCAAGCGCACCGACATCGTCGGCCGCGTCGACGGCCGCGTTCACCCGAACGCGGGCGACACCGTCTACATCACCCCGAAGCCGGGCCACGTCCACGCGTTCCACGCGGAGACGGGCGAGCGCCTCGGCGGAGCTGTCGTCGACTGAGCCGTCCAGGCTGATTCACTAGAGGAGCGATTCCTCACTCTGCCGCAGTCCGGATCGGGCTGCGGCAGAGTGCTTTTCTCACCACCGACCGGAGGACCACCGTGGCCGGATCCGTCAACATCACCGCAGCGACCGTCGACCCGGCGCTTCTCGATCTGCCGTGGAACATCCCCCTCGAGGATTGGTCCAACGAGCACATCGCACTGCTGCCCAAGGGCATCAGCCGGCACCTCGTTCGCTTTGCGAACCTCTCCGGCTACGTCATCGCCATCAAGGAGACGACGGCCGAGATGGCGCAGCGCGAGTACGACATGCTGCGCACCCTCCAGCGCTACGACGTGCCGTGCGTCGATCCGGTCGCGGTGATCAAGAACCGCACCGACGACGACGGGACGCCGCTCAACGCCGCCCTGGTCACCCGGCACCTGAAGTTCTCCCTCCCGTACCGCGCACTGTTCTCGCAGACGCTGCGTCCGGATACGGCCACCCGACTCGTGGACGCCCTCGCCGTGCTGCTGGTGCGCCTGCACATCGTGGGCTTCTTCTGGGGAGACGTCTCGCTGTCGAACACCCTGTTCCGGCGTGACGCCGGCGCTTTCGCCGCCTACTTGGTGGACGCGGAGACCGGTCAGCTGTACGAGGGCGGGCTCTCGAACGGCCAGCGCGAGAACGACCTGGAGATCGCCCGCGTCAACATCGCCGGCGAGCTGATGGATCTGGAGGCCGGCGGCCGTGCGGACGAGGACCTCGACCCAATCCGCCTCTCCGATGGCATCGTCGCCGCGTACCGGTCGCTCTGGAAGGAGCTGACCGGCAGCGAATCGTTCTCGTCGTCGGAGCGCTGGCGCATCAGCGAACGCGTCGAGCGCCTGAACGAACTGGGCTTCGACATCGAGGAGCTGGCGATCAAGACCTCGGAGGAGGGCACCAAGGTGCGCATCCAGCCGAAGGTCGTCGACGCCGGGCACCACCAGCGTCGCCTCCTCCGACTGACCGGACTCGACACCGGCGAGAACCAGGCCCGGCGCCTGCTCAACGACCTGGACTCGTACTCTGCGACGGTCGGCAAGGAGGGTCTGGACGAAGAAGCGATGGCGCACGAGTGGCTGCTGCGCGTCTTCGAGCCGGTCATCCGCTCCATCCCGGCCGACCTGAAGGGCAAGCTGGAGCCGGCCGAGGTGTTCCACCAGCTCCTGGAGCACCGCTGGTTCATGTCGCAGAAGGAGGGACGCGACGTTCCTCTGGCCGAGGCGCTGACCTCCTACATCAACGACATCCTGCGGCACCGCCGCGACGAGGCGACCGTCATCGCCCCGCCGACGGAGACCATCTCCATTCCGGTGATGGGCGCCGCCGCCGTGGACGATGACGACGACGAGGACGACTGGCGCTCGAAGGTCTGACGGCCCCGCTCAGGTGCCGGAGCGGCCTTCGGCGCGCAGCTTGGAGATCTCGTAAAGGGTGACGCTCGCGGCGATGCCCGCGTTCAGCGACTCGGTCGCGGCGCTGATCGGGATCGACACGACGGCGTCGCACGTCTCGGTCACCAGGCGGGAGAGGCCCTTGCCCTCGCTGCCTACGACGATCGCGACCGGCCGGTCGGCGAACGACAGACCCGGGAGGGACGTGTCCCCTCCCCCGTCGAGGCCGAGGACGAAGACCCCGGCCTTCTTGAAGTCCTTGAGCGTCTGGGTCAGGTTCGCCGCCATGGCGACCGGTGTACGCGCCGCGGCGCCCGCCGAGGTCTTCCAGGCGGAGGCGGTCATGCCGACCGAGCGGCGCTGCGGGACGATGACGCCCTGGCCGCCGAAGGCCGCGGTCGACCGGATGATCGCTCCGAGGTTGCGCGGGTCGGTGATGCCGTCGAGGGCGACGAACAGCGGCGTCTGGCCCGCACGGATGGTCCGGTCCAGGAGGTCGCTGGGGTGGGCGTACTCGTACGGCGGCACCTTGAGCGCTACGCCCTGGTGCACGGCGTCGCGTCCGGCCAGCCGGTCGAGCTCGGGCCGCATGACCTCGAGCATGGGCAGATTGCGGCGAGCGGCGATGGAGAGGATCTCCTTCATCCGGTCGTCGAACTCCACCCGGGCCGCGATGTAGAGCGTGGTGGCCGGGATGTCCGCACGCAGGGCCTCGAGCACGGAGTTGCGACCCGTCACGATCTCGCTCTCGTCGCCGCTCTTGGCGCGGCGCGAGGCGCCGGACGCGCCGCGCGGCGCGGTGTCGCGGCCTCCGCGTAGTGCCGCCTTGGCTGCCGCCCGCTCGCGCAGGGCCTTCGCCTTGCCGGCGGGGTGGTAGTCGCGGTCCTCCGCCTTCGGGGTCGGTCCGCGACCCTCCAGGGCCTTGCGGCCGTGACCGCCGGTGCCCACCTGGGCGCCCTTCTTGCTCTTGCGCACCGCCCCGGCACGGGGCTTTCCACCCGAGTTCTTCATGATCCGATGCTCCAATGCGACCCCGTCGGGGTGTCTTCGATGGTTATTCCTGCCGCGGTCAGCTCGTCGCGGATGCGATCGGCTGCCGCGAAGTCTCGTGCGGCCCGGGCGTCCTGCCGGTCGGCCAGCAACCGGCCGATCAGCTCCCCGAGTGCGGACTCCGCCGCGTTCGAGCCGCCCACGCGCCACTGCGGCGACAGCGGGTTGATGCCCAGCACCTCCGTCATCGCGAGCGCGTGCCCGCGGGCGGTGGCCGCCGCCTCCAAGTCTTCCGCATCCAGTGCCGCGTTCCCTGAACGCACGGTGTCGTGCAGCACGGCGAGAGCCTGCGGCACCGCGAGGTCGTCATCCATCGCCTCCGCGAAGGCGTGCGGAATGACCTCCACACCATGTCCTGCGAAGCGGGTGCCCGCCAGCCGGCGGTCCACGCGCTCGAAGAAGCCGGCGATCCGGTCGAGGGCAGCTTCAGCCTCGCTGAGCGAGCCGTCATGGAAGTCGATGGTGGAGCGGTAGTGCGCCGAGCCGAGGTAGTAACGGACAACGAGGGGACGCGCAGCCCCGAGCAGATCGGCCGCATAGACCGAGTTGCCCAGCGACTTGCTCATCTTCTGCCCGTTCACGTGTACCAGCCCGTTGTGGACCCAGTAGTTCGCGAAGGCGTCTCCGGCGGCCGTCGACTGCGCGAGCTCGTTCTCATGGTGCGGGAAGCGGAGGTCGAGGCCGCCGCCGTGGATGTCGAACTGCGGCCCGAGGTACCGCCGCGACATCGCGGAGCACTCGATGTGCCATCCCGGGCGGCCGTCCCCCCACGGAGAGGGGAAGGCTGCGGAGTCGGGCTCGTCGGCCTTCCGCCCCTTCCACAACGCGAAGTCGCGCGGGTCGCGCTTGTCGCGCGGGTCGGCGTCCGCGGCGGCCTCCATGTTGTCGATACTCTGCCGCGTGAGCTGGCCGTACGACGGCCAGCTCCTCACGTCGAAGTACACGTCGCCGGAGCCGTCGGCGGCGACATAGGCGTGGTCGGCGGCGATCAGGCGCTCGATGATCTCCTGCATCTGCGGGATGCTGGCGGTCGCGCGTGGCTCGTAGGTCGGCGGCAGAACCCCGATCGCCCGGTAGGCGTCGGTGAACTCCAGCTCGAAGCGGTACGCGAGCGCCCACCACTCCTCGCTGCCGCCCTCGGCCTGCGCCGCGGCGGCGTTGGCGAGGATCTTGTCGTCGATGTCGGTGACGTTGCGCACGAGGGTGACGTCGAGACCCCGGTAGGTCATCCACCGGCGCAGCTGGTCGTACACCAGGGCCGAGCGCAGATGCCCGATATGCGGGGACGACTGAACGGTCGGGCCGCATACGTACATGCCGACCTCGCCGTCGCGCAGCGGGACGAAGTCGCGCAGGGCGCCCGCCTTCGTGTCGAAGAGTCGCAGAGTCACGCCCACCAGCCTAGAGGGCGAGGCGGCTAGGAGGCAGCGCGCTGCGCGAGCTCCTCGTTCACCGGGGCGAACGCGGCCCGGTCGAGCAGCAACTCGATGTGCGCGATCCGGCCGTCGCGCACGGTCAGCAGTTCGACGCACCGCACCGCTCCGGCCGAGGTGTCGGTGACGAAGTCGTAGATCACGCAGGCCCGATCGCCGGCGCTGAACACCTCGCGGATCTCGTTGCGCACGAGGGCGGGCATCAGGCGGTGAAGCGCGGCCCGCCATCCCTCCTTGTCGAGCGTCGACCCGGCGAACTCCGCGACGAGCGCGACATCGAGCAGATCGTCGAGGAGGTCTTCGTCGTGCGCTCCCACCACCTGGATGTAGCGCCGCGCAACGGTCTCCGCGTCGGTGACTGCCATGTCCGTCCTCTCCGCACCCCGGTCCCGGGACGCTCCCGAGGCCACAGTAGGCCCGGCCGCCGACCCTGGCGAGTGCGTCAGGACAGCAGGAGGGCGGTCGCCTGCGCGGTGATGCCCTCGCCGCGACCGGTGAAGCCCAGTCCGTCGGTCGTCGTCGCGCCGATCGACACCGGTGCGCCGAGGATGGCCGACAGCCGCTGTTCCGCCTCGGCCCGTCGCGGGCTGAGCTTGGGACGGTTGCCGATCACCTGCACGGCGACGTTGCCGATCCGGAACCCGGCCCCCTCAACGCGTCGCCGCGCCTCCGCCAGAAAGACGTCGCCGTGCGCTCCCGAGAACCGCGGGTCGCCCGTCCCGAACACCTCGCCGATGTCGCCGAGTCCCGCCGCCGACAGCAGCGCGTCGACGATCGCGTGAGCGACGGCGTCACCGTCGCTGTGGCCGGCGAGGCCGGGCTCACCCGGCCAGTGGAGACCGGCCAGCCACAGTTCGGCGGACGGGTCGAAGGCGTGCGTATCGCTGCCGGTCCCGATCCGGGGCAGGGCGGTACCCGCGAGCAACTCCTCCGCCCGCCGCAGGTCCCACGGCGTCGTGACCTTGAACGCGTGCGCGTCGCCGGGCACCACATCCACGCGGAAGCCGGCCGCCGCCACCAGTCCCGCGTCGTCCGTCTCGTCGCTCTCGGCGAGCGCATATGCGGTCAGCAGTTGCTCCCGCGGGAAGCCCTGCGGCGTCTGGACCGCGGCGAGCGCCGAGCGGTCGACGGTCTCGTGCACCGCGCCGTCCGCGCCGACCCGCTTCATGGTGTCGCTGACCGGGAGCCCGGGGACGACGCCGTAGCCGCGCTCCAGGACGGCGTCGACGACGGCGTCGAACAGCGTCGCCGGGGCGAGCGCCCGCGCGGCGTCGTGCACGAGGACGACCTCGGTGTGCGGGTCGACGACCGCGAGTCCCTCCCCCACCGATCGCTGCCGGGTCGCTCCGCCGGCCACGACCGTGACCGGGCGTCCGTATGCGCGCTCGGCCAGCTCCGTCGCCTCCGCCAGCAGGTCCGCCGGCGCCACGACGATCGGGTGCGCGTCGTGCCGCATTCCGCGCACGGCATGCAGCGAATGCTCGAGCAACGTCCGCCCCTGCAGGGTCACGAACGCCTTGGGGAGTCCCGCGCCGAGTCGCGTCCCGGAGCCGGCGGCGACGATGACGACCGCGACGCGCGGCCGGGAGATGCTGTCCACTCGCCCACCGTACCGCCCGCCCCGCCGCGCGAGGGAGCCACACACGACGAAGCCCCGCCGCACAGTGCGTGCGGCGGGGCTTCGCGATTCGTCGGGAGCGGGCTAGGAGGCCAGCACCTCGTCGAGCAGGCTCGAAGCCTTCTCGTCGTCGGTCTTCTCGGCCAGCGCCAGCTCAGAGATCAGGATCTGCCGCGCCTTGGCGAGCATGCGCTTCTCACCGGCGGACAGACCGCGGTCCTGGTCGCGGCGCCACAGGTCGCGAACGACCTCGGACACCTTGATGACGTCGCCCGAGGCGAGCTTCTCAAGGTTCGCCTTGTAGCGGCGGGACCAGTTGGTCGGCTCCTCGGTGAAAGGAGCGCGCAGGACCTCGAACACGCGGTCGAGGCCTTCCTTGCCGATGACGTCGCGGACGCCGACCAGGTCGACATTCTCGGCGGGAACCTCGATGGTGAGGTCGCCCTGAGTCACATTGAGCTTGAGGTAGAGCTTCTCTTCACCCTTGATGATTCTCTTCTTGACTTCGGTGATCGTTGCGGCACCGTGGTGCGGATAGACGACTGTCTCGCCAACCTCGAAAAGCATAGATTTGTTGTCCCTTCAGCAATGAATAGGATACCACACGAGCCTCGTGCTAAGGTTCGCCCCCGCGCCTCCCGAGGCCCCGGGAGCCTCCTCCCGATGGGATAGAGTTGCACTGAAAATTCCACCGGGAGGGTCATCCGTGAAAGCTCGAGTCGCGACGTCCGTCGCCCTCGCCCTGGCCGTCGCACTCGGGACCGCAGGATGCGGTTTCGTCGCTCCGCAGGCCACCACCAAGCACTACGACGCGAGCGACGGGGTGAGCGGTTCGGTCGGCACGGTCGACGTCCGCAACGCGATCATCGTGACGGATGCCAAGAACGGCACGGTGGGCAACCTCGTGGTCACCCTGGTGAATACGGGCGACGCGGCCCGGCGTGTGGCGATCAGCGCCGGCGACGGCAGCTCGTCCGCCGCGCACGTCACCGTGCAGCCCGGTCAGGTCAAGCAGCTCGGCCAGGACCCGGAGAACGGCGGCTCCAGCAACGTTCTCATCCCCGAGTTCACCACCAAGCCCGGCGGCCTCTACTCGGTCTTCTTCCAGTACGGCGACCAGACCGGCGTGAACCTCAAGGTTCCCGTGCTCGACGGCCAGCTGCCCGAATACAACAGCCTCGTGCCGCCGACGATTCTGCCGTCTGCCCGGTAGAGGTCACCCCACACATCACGAAGCCGCCCGGCGCAACGCACCGGGCGGCTTCGTCGTCTCCGCGCTCAGGCGTTGAAGCGGTACCCGAGCCCCCGCACGGTGACGAGCATCCGCGGCTCGGACGGGCTCTCCTCGATCCGCGACCGGATGCGCTTGATATGCACGTCGAGTGTCTTGGTGTCGCCGAAGTAGTCGCTCCCCCACACCCGGTCGATCAGCTGACCCCGGGTCAGCACCCGGCCGGCATTCCGCAGCAGCAGTTCGAGGAGCTCGAATTCCTTCAGCGGCATGGAGATCTCGGACCCGTTCACGGCGACCGTGTGGCGGTCCACATCCATTCGCACGGTCCCCGCCTCCAGCACGCTGTCATCCTGCAGTGCCTCCTCCTCGACCCGGCGGCGCATGACCGCACGGATGCGGGCGAGCAGCTCGCGGGAGGAGTACGGCTTGGTGACGTAGTCGTCGGCGCCGAGCTCCAGCCCGACCACGATGTCCACCTCGGAGTCCTTGGCCGTCAGCATGATGATCGGGACACTCGAGCGGGTCCGGATCTCGCGGCACACCTCGGTGCCCGGGATGCCGGGCAGCATCAGGTCGAGCAGGATGAGGTCCGCGCCGTTCCGGTCGAAGGCGGCGAGCGCACTCGGTCCGTCCTCGGCGACCTCCACCTCGTAGCCCTCGCGCTTGAGCAGGTAGGCGAGCGGCTCGCTGAGCGCGCCCTCATCCTCGACGAGCAGGATGGATGTCACTGGTTGTCTCCTATCGGGGTCCGGGCAGTGGAGGCTTCGGGCAGGCGGATCGTGAACGTCGAACCGCGTCCGGGCTGCGACCAGACGCGCACCTCGCCGCCATGGTTCTGGACGGCGTGCTTGACGATCGACAGGCCGAGCCCGGTTCCGCCGGTGTTGCGGGAGCGGGCCTGATCGACGCGGAAGAATCGCTCGAACACGCGATCCAGGTCCTCCTCGGGGATGCCCTCGCCCTGGTCGGTCACGGCGATCTCGACGACCCCGCCGGCATTGCGGACGCCGATCCCGATGCGCGAGTCATCGGGCGAGTACTGGATCGCGTTCGAGATGAGGTTGTGCACGGCGGTGACCAGCAGGGTCTCGTTGCCGAACACCTGCGCCTGCTTGTCGCCGCGCATGGCCAGCTCGATGTTGCGGGTCTCGGCCGCCACCCGGTTCTGGTCGATGGCGGCCTTGACCACCTTGTGGGCGGAGAGCTCGGTGGCCGTGCCCAGCGCATCCGTCGCCTGGAGCCGGCTGAGCTCGATGATGTCCTGGGTGATCCGGGCGAGACGCTGCGCCTCCTCCGAGAGCCGGAGGGCGAAGCGCCGCACCTGGGCAGGATCGTCGGAGGCGTCGTCGAGCGCCTCCGCAAGCAGGCCCACCGCCCCGATCGGAGTCTTCAGCTCGTGGCTGATGTTGGCGACGAAATCGCGGCGCACGGCGTCGAGCCGGTAGGACTCGGTCCGGTCCTCCGCGAGCAGCAGGACGTAGCGCGACCCCAGCCGCGCCACCCGCACGCTGAGGTGGATGTTGGCGTCGCCGAACGGGCCGCGGGAGAGTTCGCACTCCTCGGTGATCGACTCGCCGGTGCGCCGCACGCGGTCCACCAGGTTCACGAGCTGCGGATGCACGAGCGCGCCGTTCCACACCAGGCCGATCGAGTGCGCGCCGGGCGAGGCCTTGATCACGTTGTTGGACGGGTCGAGGACGACTCCGGCCGACTCCATCGCGTCGAGCACCTGTTCGACGCCGTCCGGCACCGCCGGGTTCGCCACCTGGACCGCATTGTGGCCGCGACGCTCCGCGATGTGCAGGATCCACACGAAACCGGCGCCGACGGCGAGCCCCAGGCCCAGCGACAGCAGCACCAACCCGGCGGAGTCCATGGCCCCAAGCGTAGGTGATCACGCTGGGCCCGCTGAGACGGATGCCGCCACCGGCCGCGTCTTTTCGCGGGTACGTTAGACACTGTTCAGTCGGACGGCACCGTTTGTTAACCTGCCCTCGGGAACATTCGTAGGCGGTCAAAAGACCGGCATGTCGTGTGCCCGCACACGCAAGGAAGGAACACCCCCATGCGCGAAGTCTTCCAGCAGGAGCTGGCGGAGGTTCAGGACCGGCTGGTCGAGATCGCGGAGCTCGTCGTCCTCTCGATCAAGAACGCGACAGAGGCGTTCAACGAGTCCGACGTGAGCCTCGCCGAAGACGTGATCGCCAACGACCACCGCATCGACGAGCTGACCGTCCTGCTCGATGAGCTCTCCATCCAGATCCTCGCCCGGCAGCAGCCGGTCGCCCGCGACCTCCGCATCGTCGTCAGCGCCCTGCGCATCAGCGCGTCGCTGGAGCGGATGGGCGACATGGCCGAGCACATCGCGCAGCTCGCGCGCTACCGGTTCCCCGACAAGGTCGTGCCCAAGAGCCTGCGCTCGACGTTCTCCGAGATGGGACGCCTCGACGTGCAGATCGCCGAGAAGCTGGCCGAGCTGCTCCGCACGCAGGACATCCGTCTGGCCGACGAGATCCGGAACGACGACGACGACATCGACGAGCTGCACATCAGCGTGTTCGACAAGGTCCTCGGCGAGACGTGGAAGGGCCAGGCCGTCGACACGGTCGACGCGACCCTCGCGTCCCGCTACCACGAGCGCTTCGCGGACCACGCCGTCTCGATCGCCAAGAAGGTCCAGTACCTCGCCACCGGCGACTGGGCCCCCGAACTGGCCTCCTGACCCCGCAGCCGTAGCCGTCGAGCACAGGAAAAATGTCGTCCTCCGTCCGCGAGGGCGACATTTTTCCTGTGCTCGCGGGCTACGGGCGGAGGGGGATGCCCGCGGCGACGTGGCGGCGGGCGTGTGGGGACCGCGCGACGACGGAGAGCGCGGTGAGGAGGGCGTGCTCGCCGGGGTGGAGCCGGCCGCCGCGCTGGTCGGTCGCGTGCGGGCGGTAGCCGTCGCGGATGTGGCGCTGGTCGCGGATCGTGGCGCCCGACGCCTCCAGAGCATCCACCAGGGCCACGTGCAGCGCCTGGAGCGCAACGGAGTCGTGCACGACGGTCACGGGCACCGTCGCGTGCGCACCGAACCGCTCGTGCCCCGCGCCGGTCACCGGGATGGGCGGCACCCGCGGCACCAGCGCAGCCACCGCTTCGGCGTCGAGGTCCGTCTCGAACGGTGGCACGACCGTGATGTGCAGCGGCCAGTCTCCGACGGGGAACTCCTCCGGAAACGCGTCGTCGCCGCGTCCCGGGAGGAACGCGACGACGACGAACGTGCTGGTCGTGGCTACTTCTTGCCCTGTGCGGCGACCGCGGCGGCACCGGCTGCGGCGGCCTCGGGATCGAGGTAGTACGACGGCTCGATCGGAGCGAAGTCCTCGTCGAGCTTGTACACGAGCGGGATGCCCGTCGGGATGTTGAGCCCGGCGATGTCCTCGTCCGAGATGCCGTCGAGGTGCTTGACCAGCGCGCGCAGCGAGTTGCCGTGCGCGGTCACGAGCACCGTCTTACCGGCCGCGAGGTCGCGGGTGATGTCCGACTCCCAGTAGGGCAGCATCCGCGCGATGACATCCTTCAGGCACTCCGTGCGCGGAAGGTCGTCACCGAGCCCCGCGTAGCGCGGGTCGCCGACCTGCGAGAACTCGCTGTCGTCCGGCAACGGCGGGGGCGGGACGTCGAACGACCGACGCCACAGCTGGAACTGCTCCGGCCCGTACTTCTCGAGCGTCTCGGCCTTGTCGAGGCCCTGGAGCGCCCCGTAGTGCCGCTCGTTGAGACGCCAGGAGCGCTCCACCGGGATCCACAGCCGGTCGGCGACATCGAGCGCGTGGTTCGCGGTCTGGATGGCGCGGGTCAGCACCGAGGTGTGCAGCACGTCGGGCTGGAGCCCGGAGTCGCGCAGCAGTTCGCCCGCCCGCTTCGCCTCGGCGACGCCGGTCTCGCTGAGACGCACGTCGACCCAGCCGGTGAACAGGTTCTTCTCGTTCCACTCGCTGCTGCCGTGGCGCAGGAGGATCAGGGTGTAGGGAGCGGCCATGCCTCCAATCTATCGCGTGACGGTGGCACGCCGCCGCGCTGGCAGACTGGAAGGATGGCATCCGGAGCCGTCGGCACGGTCACGCGTGGCACGACGAACACCAACCGGCTGCGGCGCGTGGACAGGTGGATCGCGGCGCTCCCGGAACTCCGGCGCGCCGTCGACCCCCTCGTCGTCGACCTGGGGTACGGCGCGAGCGGCGTGACCGCCCTCGAACTGCACCAGCGTCTGGCGAAGGCGCGCGCCGACGTCGAGGTGCTGGGCCTGGAGATCGAGCCGGGCCGGGTCCGCACGGCTAACGAGCAGCTGGCCCGGGTGCGGGCGGGCGGCACTCCGTTCGACCCGGCCGCGCGCATCGGCTTCGGCCTGGGCGGGTTCGAGGTCCCCCTCCCCGACGGCAGGCAGGCGGCGGTCATCCGCGCGTTCAATGTGCTGCGCCAGTACCGCGAGGTGGATGTCCCCGCCGCCTGGGAGCGGATGCGCTCCCGCCTGCAGCCGGACGGCGTGCTGGTCGAGGGCACCTGCGACGAGATCGGGCGGATCGCCAGCTGGATCGCGCTGGACAGGGACGGCCCGCGGTCGCTCACGATCTCGCTGCGCAGGCGCGGCCTCGCGGCACCCTCCGTCGTCGCGGAACGGTTGCCGAAGGCGCTCATCCACCGCAACATCCCGGGCGAGCGCGTGCACCGGTTCCTCTCCGACCTCGATCGGGAGTGGCGCATCCAATCGCCTCTCGCCGCCTACGGTCCGAGGCAGCGCTGGATCGCGGTGGCCGAGGGGATGCGCGGTGCGGGCTGGCCGGTCCTGGGCGGCCGCAAGCGCTGGCGGCTGGGGGAACTGACGGTCGCGTGGGAGGCCGTCTCGCCGGGCGAGTGACGTGAGTCGCGGGTCGACGCTACTGCCGCGGGGCGCGGGTGACCGCACCCAGCCGCGGGAGCCGCGGAACGTGCGCTTCCGCCCCCGCCTCCGGCGGGACCACGATCTCCTGCGCGGCGGCGACGGCCGTGCCGTCCGCATCCACCGTGAGGGTCGCATCCGGACTCGTCGACCGCTTGACCACGGCCAGGGCGATCGGCCCCAGCTCGTAGTGCAGCGCGACCGACGTGACCGCGCCGACCTCGTGCCCATCGAGCGAGACCGTGGCCCCGGCAACGGGATGCACGCCCTCCGAGCCGTCGAGGTGCAGCATCACCAGCCGGCGCGGCGGATGACCGAGGTTGTGCACCTTGGCGACCGTCTCCTGGCCGCGGTAGCAGCCCTTGCTGAGATGCACGGCCGTTCGCAGCCAGTCCAGTTCGTGCGGGATGGTGCGCTCATCCACCTCGGTCGAGAACCGGGGACGCCACGCAGCGATCCGCAGCGCGTCGGCGGCCAGCGTGCCGGCGACCGCGAGCTCGCCGCTCTGGACGCGGGTGACGAGGGAGGGCAGCGCGTCGCGCGGGACGAGCCGCTCGCTCCACGACCATCCGGCTCCGGGATGCTCGCCCTGCGCGTACTGGTGGCCGCCCTGCGTCACGGCGTGCCACGGGTCGTGCCAGATCAGCGGGATGTCGTTCGGGGCCGCGATGGGCAGCGGCGGATCGCCCAGGGTACCGATCGTCGCCAGGTCGTCGGTGCGGTCTGCGAGCTCGACGCGCAGCATGAAGCGCATCGACTCGAGCCAGGCGAGGAGGCCTGCGGCTTCGGGACGATCGACGAGCATCCACAGCGTGTCTCCGTCGTCCACCAGACGGACGGCGTGCTCGACCCGGCCCGTGACATCCAGCAGCAGGGTCTCGGAGGACTCCCCCGGTCGCAGCCCGGACAGCGACTGACTGGTGAGCGAGTTCAGCCAGGTCAGGCGATCAGGGCCCTGGATGGTGAGCACGGCGCGGTCGGAGAGGTCGACGATCGCGCCGCCCTCGGCCAGGGCGCGCTGTTCGGAGAGGGGGTTGCCGTAGTGCGACGGCACCCCGCTGTCGACGAGGTCGACGGCGGCGGGGAGGTCGAGGAAGGGCGAGCGCGCGGTCATGCGTGCGCCCTCAATCGACTTTGGCAAGGCGAGCCGAAGCGTGCGTGCGCAGCTCGTTTCCGAGCGCGGCGATGTCCCACGCCCAGAGCAGGTGGTTCTCGACCAGTCCGTACAGACGCGTCGCCGCGGTGTACTCCTTGGCCCCTGCCGTGCGGAGCACCGCGTCGGTCGCCAGATCGATCCGCGGACCGGCCACCTGACCGATGTAGAGCTCGCTCACGCCGTCGGGGTGGATGATCGACACGTCGATCTCGAACGCGCCGTTCGAGGTCCGCAGCGCCTCCACCGACTGCGCGGTGCTGAAGGGGCGGCTGCCGGTGCCGGGAAGCATGGCGGGGCCCGCGTCGCCCTCGACGAGCTTGCGGTGCAGCCTCCAGTAGCCGGTCTCGGCCGCGAGCGGGGTGCGCTCGTCGTCGAGGACCCAGGAGGTAGCCGAGTAGTTCAGGTACCCCAGCCCGTCATGGCTGAAGCTGATGCGCTGACCGAACTCGAGCTGCGTGTGGTCGTCGTCGACGGCGTAGTCGAGGACGCCGGTGCCCTCCCAGATGCCGATCAGCCAGGACAGGGGAACCAGCTCGGCGGGAAGGTCGGTGGGGATCTCGATCATGATCCGCGCTCAGCCGTCCGGTCGCTCAGCGCTGACCGCGGAACAGGTTGTAGACCACGAGTCCGGAGACGCCGAGGATCGCGAGTGTTGCCAGGCCCAGAAGGCCGACGAAGAAGAGTTCGAGAGCGACCAGCATGCGACCAGTCTAACCAGCAGGCGCCGACATTCGGGAGCGGAGGGCTCAGGCCGCCCCGGAGGCGAGGGCCAGGATGGCGCCGATCAGCCCGAGCACGACGAAGCTGCCCGCGAGGGTGGCGGCGAGCCGGTTGACGAAACCGTCCTTCTGCTGCGTCGCCAGCTGCGCGACGAAGCCGAGAAGAGCACAGACGGCGAGCGCGAGCGAGAGCCACGACGCGTACTCCGCGGGCCGGGAGAGCACTCCGATGAGGATGCCGAGCACGAGCGCGACGAGCCAGACCGATCCGATGCTCACGACGCTCACCCAGCGCGGGAGCGGTGGCTGCACGGGGCCTGCGGCCGCAGCGGGGCCCAGCGCGTGCGGTAGGGGGTTCTCCGGGATCTCGGTCACGTTCCCATTGTGCCCCGGAGCGGCCCGCCTCTGCCTGCCCGGAAGGACGTCCGCCCGTTTCCGGTAGCATTGCGACACAGACGCACGAGGAGGAATGAGTGGCGCAACTTCTGATCCTCACGTCTGCGCCGACTTCTTCCGCGTCCAGCACCACCGGGGCGATCAGCACCTCTGCAGCCGAC
This sequence comes from Leifsonia sp. T36S-04, assembly GCF_042465655.1. GTDB lineage: Bacteria > Actinomycetota > Actinomycetes > Actinomycetales > Microbacteriaceae > Leifsonia. Next base: position 645,111 of record NZ_CP146286.1, on the reverse strand, counting down.
TCGGGCGGTCCTGGCGCCGACGTCCTGCCGGCTCTCGCGCTCCTGAGCCACCGCGTCCGTCAGATCCCGGCGGAACCCGCTGCCCTGGTCAATGCTCCCAGCTGCGATCTGATCTTCGTGGATGCGCGGCGCGACCTGGCGAGCGCGAAATCGCTCTGCAAGATCCTCACCACCACCGGCGTCACCGTCCCGCTGCTGCTCGTCCTGACCGAGGGCGGGCTGACCGCCGTGAGCGCCGACTGGGGCGTCAGCGATGTGGTCCTCGACTCCGCCGGACCGGCCGAGGTGGATGCGCGCATCCGGCTCGCCATCGGCCGGCAGACGCAGGAGCACTCGCAGACGAAGATCCAGGCCTCCGGCGTCACCATCGACGAGGCCAGCTACTCGGCCAAGGCCCACGGCCGGCAGCTCGATCTGACGTTCAAGGAGTTCGAGCTGCTCCGGTTCTTCGCGACGCACCCCTCGCGCGTGTTCACGCGGGAGCAGCTGCTCAGCGAGGTGTGGGGCTACGACTACTTCGGCGGGACGCGCACGGTCGACGTCCACGTCCGCCGGCTGCGCGCGAAGCTCGGCGACCTCGAGTCACTGATCGGGACCGTGCGCAACGTCGGCTACCGCTTCAACGTGTACGAGGAGGAGAACGACCGTCTGCCTACGACGGTTCGTTCCTGATCCCGACCGGTCGAGGTGCGCCCGCCCATCCACAGGCAGCGTTTATCCACCGTTTACGTGGCACCGGCCCGGGCGCTTGCCCGCGGTGCCATGATGGGGGAATGGACGAGCGCACCACTCTGGAGAACGGCCTTTTCGACACAGGGCTGGGCGGCAGCCTGGGCAGCGACTTCGACGACGACTTCGCTCCCTTCATCTACGAGCCGGACCCGACGCTGCCCGAGAACCGCTACCTCGACCGCGAGCTGAGCTGGCTCGCGTTCAACCAGCGGGTGCTCGAACTGGCGGAAGACCCGCTGCTCCCCGTGCTCGAGCGGGCGAACTTCCTCGCGATCTTCGCGAGCAACCTCGACGAGTTCTTCATGGTGCGCGTCGCCGGCCTCAAGCGCCGCATCGCGACCGGTCTCGCGGTCCCGACCAACGTGGGGCGCGCCCCGCAGGAGGTCCTCGCCGACATCTCCGAGAAGGCGCATGAGCTGCAGCTGCGCCACGCCCGCGCCTACCACGACCTCGTGCGCCCCGAGCTCGACGCCGCGGGCATCACGGTCGCCACCTGGGGCGATCTCGATGAGGCCGACCGGGCGCAGATGCGCGAGGTGTTCTCCCAGCAGATCTTCCCGGTGCTGATGCCTCTCGCCGTCGACCCGGCGCACCCCTTCCCCTACATCTCGGGGCTGTCGCTCAATCTCTCGGTGCGGGTCCGCAACTCGCGCACCGGCAAGGAGCAGTTCGCCCGCCTCAAGGTGCCGCAGATGCTTCCGCGGTTCGTGCGCATCGATCAGCGCGAGGGCCTGGGCCAGGTCCGGTTCATCATGCTCGAAGACCTCATCGCGAACCACCTCGGCGACCTCTTCCCCGGCATGGAGATCCTCGAGCACCACGTCTTCCGCATCACCCGCAACGAAGACGTCGAGATCGACGAGGACGAGACCGAGAACCTCATCCAGGCGCTCGAGCGCGAGCTGCTGCGCCGACGCTTCGGCCCGCCGATCCGCCTCGAGGTCACCGACGACATGGACCCGGTGACCCTTGGCCTCCTGGTCCGGGAGCTCGACGTGACCGAGCAGGAGGTCTACCGCCTTCCCGCCCCACTCGACCTCGGCGGGCTCTTCGACCTGGCCAAGATCGACCGGCCCGACCTGCACTACCCCAACCACGTGCCGACGACGCCGGCGCAGCTGATGCCGAGCGAGCCGAACGCCAAGCCCGACATCTTCGCCGCCATCTCGCGTCAAGACGTGCTCGTGCACCACCCGTACGAATCGTTCGCGACCAGTGTGCAGGCCTTCCTGGAGCAGGCGGCGGCCGACCCGCACGTCCTCGCCATCAAGCAGACGCTGTACCGCACCTCGGGTGACAGCCCGATCGTCGAAGCGCTGATCGACGCTGCCGAGGCCGGAAAGCAGGTCCTGGCGCTGGTCGAGATCAAGGCGCGCTTCGACGAGCAGAACAACATCTCCTGGGCCCGCAAGCTCGAGAAGGCCGGCGTCCATGTCGTCTACGGCCTGGTCGGGCTGAAGACGCACTGCAAGCTCGCCCTCGTCATCCGTGAGGAGAAGGGCGTCCTGAAGAGCTACAGCCACATCGGTACCGGCAACTACAACCCCAAGACGTCCCGCATCTACGAAGACCTGGGACTCTTCACCGACGACGACCAGGTGGGCAAAGACCTCACCCGGCTCTTCAACGAGCTCTCCGGATACGCCATCGAGAAGAAGTTCAAGCGACTGCTCGTCGCGCCGCTGCACCTCCGCAAGGGTCTGCTCAAGCGCATCGACGCCGAGCGTGCGAACGCCGAGGCCGGGCGCCCGTCCGGCATCCGGATCAAGCTCAACTCGATCGTCGACGAGGCCATCATCGACGCGCTCTACCGTGCCAGCCAGGCCGGCGTGCGCGTCGACCTCTGGGTGCGCGGCATCTGCGGGGTCGTGCCGGGCCGCGAAGGCCTTTCCGAGAACATCCGCGTCCGATCCGTCCTCGGGCGCTACCTTGAGCACTCCCGCGTCTTCGCGTTCGTGAACGGCGGCGATCCGCAGGTCTACATCGGCAGCGCCGACATGATGCACCGCAACCTCGACCGGCGCGTCGAAGCGCTGGTCCGTCTCACCGACCCGGAGCACCTGCGCGAGCTGGAAGACCTCTTCGACCTGGCATTCGACGAGCGCACCGCGACGTGGAGGCTCGATCAGGACGGCGTGTGGACGCGTCATCACCTCGACGCGGACGGCAAGCCGCTGGTCGACCTGCAGAACAAGCTCATCCAGCAGTACAGCCACCGCCCACGCAGCACCCGTACGGGAACGAGGCGGTGAGCCCGGCCATCTACGCCGCGGGCGCCCTGTGCTGGCGGGTCGTGGACGACCGGATCGTGCTGCTCGTCGTGCATCGCACGAAGTACGGCGACGTCACCATTCCCAAGGGCAAGGTCGACCCCGGTGAGACCCTGCCGCAGACCGCCGTCCGCGAGATCCAGGAGGAGACCGGACTGCAGATCGCCCTCGGTGTTCCCCTGGGCGTCTCGACGTATCCGCTGAGCAGCGGGCGCGACAAGATCGTCCACTACTGGGCCGCCGAGGTGAGCGAGAAGGCGATCGCGCAGTCCACCTTCGTCCCGAACGGCGAGATCGCCGCGATCGAGTGGGTCACCATCAAGAAGGCCCGCAGCTACCTGACCTACGAACGCGACGTCGAGATCCTCGACGCCTTCGACGCGCTCGTGCAGCAGGGCATCACCTCCACGTTCGCCCTGATCGCCCTCCGGCACGGCAAGGCGGCCCCGCGCGATCACTGGGAGGGGTCCGACGCCTCGCGACCGCTCACCGAGCGGGGCGTCAAGCAGGCGGCCGCCGACGTGGCGACCATTGTGGCCTGGAGGCCGAAGCGGATCGTCACGAGCGATGCCGTCCGCTGCGTCACCACGGTTGCCCCGCTCGCCGCGGCGACGGGCATCAAGCCCCAACGCGACCACGGCATCAGCCAGGAGGCGTACGAAGAGGGCCGGCCGGAGGTGCGGCGGGTCGTCGGCAAGCGCGTCCGATCGCGCAAGACGGCGGTGCTCTGCAGCCACGGCCCGGTGCTTCCCGAGATCATGCGGGAGATCGCCCTAGCGACCGGAACGATGCCCGGCGCCTACCTGAACGACGCCGCCGACCTCGACACCGGCGGCTTCTCGGTGGTGCACCTCTCGGCCACCAATCCGGCCTCCGGGATCGTCTCGATCGAGACGTACGCCCCCGTCGAGGACTGACGACAGCCGCGGATTCATAGGGCCGCGAGGCCAAGAGCACACCCCGCGTTAACCTTCCGTTTACCGCTGCGGGGGACTCTGGACAGACACCGGGAATAGCGTCTCACGCGGGTCGCACCGACCCCGTCCTGTTGTTACTGATCCCCGAAGGGACAACTGTGAACCTCAAGCGCATCGCCGCTCCCGTGGCTCTGCTTGCCGCCGCCGCCATCTCTCTCACCGCGTGTGCGGCGAACGAGGGCAGCACCCCGTCCACCACGACGGCCAAAGCCTCCAACCTGACCGGCACCCTCAACGGCATCGGCTCGTCGGCGCAGGGCGCCGCGCAGACCGTCTGGGCCGCCGGCTTCCAGCAGGCCAACCCGAAGGCCACCATCAACTACGACCCGCAGGGCTCCGGCGCCGGCCGCAAGAGCTTCATCGCGGGTGCCGCCGACTTCGCGGGCTCCGACGCCGCGCTCAAGGACGAGGAGCTCGCCTCCACGTTCGCCGGGTGCGCCGCGGGCAGCAAGGGCATCGACCTCCCCGTCTACATCTCCCCGATCGCCATCGCGTACAACGTGGACGGCGTGAAGGACCTCAAGCTCGACGCGGCGACCATCGCCGGCATCTTCTCGGGCAAGATCACCACGTGGGACGACGCCAAGATCAAGGACCAGAACTCGGGCGCAACCCTCCCGTCGGCTCCGATCACCGTCGTGCACCGCTCCGACGACTCGGGCACCACCCAGAACTTCACCGAGTACCTCGCGGCGAACGCCCCCGACGTCTGGACGGCCCCGGCCGCTCAGACCTTCCCGTTCCAGGTCGGTGACGCAGCCAAGGGCACCTCCGGTGTCGCGGACGCCACCAAGAACGCGAAGAACTCCATCACTTACATCGACGAGTCGGGCTCGGCGGGCCTCAGCATCGCCCAGCTGAAGGTCGGCAGCACCTACGAGAAGATCAGCGCAGACGGCGCTGCCTCCGTGGTCTCCGCCTCCCCCATCGCCGACGGCCGCGAGGCCAACGACCTGGCCATCAAGATCGACCGCAAGGACACCTCGAAGGGCGCCTGGCCGCTCGTCCTGGTCTCCTACGTGATCGCGTGCCAGGAGTACAAGGACGCTGCCAAGGCGGACCTGGTGAAGGGTTACGTCGACTACATCATCTCCAGCGACGCCCAGAAGGCCGCCGCGGAGCAGGCCGGCTCGGCCCCGCTGTCGAGCGACCTCGCTGACAAGGTCTCCAAGGCCACCGCCAGCATCAAGTAACGCTCCACCCGCTCGGCCTGGGCTGCCCCGCAGTCCGGGCCGAGCGGCGCTCCCACCTCAGCCGCCCGTCACCGGGCGCACCCGATGAGAGAAAGCAAGCAATGACCGCCGGAACCGTAGGAGCCATCAGGCCCAAGGCTAAGGTCCGCCTCGGCGACCGCGTCTTCTCGACCAGCACCCTCGTCGCGGGATCCCTGATCCTCGCGACGCTCGCCGCCGTCGCGCTCTTCCTCATCATCCAGAGCATCCCGGCCCTGTTCGCTCACGCCGGCCAGCTGCCCAACAACGCGACCAACTTCTGGTCCTGGGTCTGGCCGCTGGTGTTCGGCACGATCTGGGCCGCCATCATCGCGCTGCTGATCGCGACACCGCTGTCCATCGGCATCGCCCTCTTCATCTCGCACTACGCACCGCGCCGTGTCGCGTCGGTGCTCGGCTACATCATCGACCTGCTGGCCGCTGTCCCGTCCGTCGTCTTCGGCCTCTGGGGCATCGCGACGCTGGCTTCCTTCGTACAGCCGTTCTACGCCTGGCTCGGCGCGAACCTCGGCTGGATCCCGCTCTTCGCGCCGCCGGTCTCCGGCACCGGCCGCACCATCCTCACCGCCGGCCTCGTGCTCGCAGTCATGGTCATCCCGATCATGACCGCCATCTGCCGCGAGATCTTCCTGCAGACCCCGCGCCTGCACGAGGAGGCGGCGCTCGCGCTCGGCGCGACCCGGTGGGAGATGGTCAAGATGGCCGTCCTCCCCTTCGCCCGCAGCGGGATCGTGTCCGCGATCATGCTGGGACTCGGCCGGGCGCTCGGCGAGACCCTCGCGATCGCGATGGTGCTCTCCCCCGCTCTGATCGTGAAGTTCGCCGTGCTGCAGGCGCAGAGCCCGAACACGATCGCGGCGAACATCGCCCTCCAGTTCCCGGAGGCGACCGGCATCGGGGTCAACGCGCTCATCGCGTCCGGCCTCGTGCTGTTCGTGGTCACCCTGCTGATCAACGTGCTCGCCCGCTACATCGTCAACCGCCGCAAGGCCTTCTCTGGAGCGAACTGATGGCCACCACGACTGCCGCCGCCACCGCCCCGCGTCCGCTCGTCAACTCGTACACGGCGGGCAAGCTGCCGCGCTGGACACCCTGGACGATGCTCGTCGCCTCCTGGGTCGTCTTCGGCGCCATCTTCGCCATCCTCGCCGCCAGCGGCACGACGAAGGACTTCAACATCGTCGGCGCCATCTTCTTCGGAACGGTGTTCTTCGACGTCGCGATCTACACGACCTCGCTGCTCGTCGAGGGCTCGCGGAAGGCGATGGACCGGCTGGTCACCTCGCTCGTCGCGACGGCGTTCGTCATCGCGCTGCTCCCGCTGATCTCGCTCGCCTGGACGGTCGTCGCACAGGGACTCGCCCGGTTCGACATCGCGTTCTTCTCCGAGTCGATGCGCAACGTCATCGGCGATGGCGGCGGTGCGCTCCACGCGATCGTCGGCACCCTGGAGATCACGCTGATGGCGGCCGTGATCTCCGTGCCGATCGGCCTCCTGACCTCGATCTACCTGGTCGAGTACGGGCGCGGGATGCTCGCGCGCGGCATCACCTTCTTCGTCGACGTGATGACGGGCATCCCGTCGATCGTCGCCGGCCTGTTCGCGTATGCACTCTTCGCGCTGTTCTTCGGCCCCGGCATCCGTAACGGCTTCATGGGCGCCGTCGCCCTGTCCGTGCTGATGATCCCGGTGGTGGTGCGCTCGAGCGAGGAAATCCTCCGGATCGTCCCGAACGAGCTGCGTGAGGCGTCGCTCGCCCTCGGCGTTCCCAAGTGGCTGACCGTGATCAAGGTGGTGTTGCCGACCTCCGTCGCCGGGCTGGTGACGGGCGTCATGCTCGCGATCGCCCGCGTCATCGGCGAGACGGCTCCGCTGCTCATCGTGGCCGGCTTCACCACCAGCATGAACTACGACCTCTTCAACGACCGGATGATGGCGCTGCCCGTCTTCGTCTACACGCAGTACACGCAGGCGGCCGGTCTTCACGCGCAGGCCTCCATCGACCGCGCGTGGACGGGCGCGCTCGCCCTGATCATCATCGTGATGCTGCTCAACCTGATCGGCCGCATCGTGGCCAAGGTCTTCGCCCCCAAGTACGGCCGCTGACCCCCGGCCCATCCGACAAGCAAGGAAAAAAGTGTCCAAGCGCATCGAAGTCAACGACCTCAACGTCTACTACGGCAACTTCCGCGCCGTCGAAGGCGTGTCGCTCACCATCGAGCCCCGCACCGTCACCGCGTTCATCGGCCCGTCGGGCTGCGGCAAGTCGACGTTCCTCCGCACCCTCAACCGCATGCACGAGGTCATCCCCGGCGCGTACGTCGAGGGCGAGGTGCTGATCGACGGCAACAACCTGTACGGCACCGGCGTCGACCCGGTTCTCGTTCGCCGCCAGGTCGGGATGGTGTTCCAGCGTCCCAACCCGTTCCCGACCATGAGCATCCGGGACAACGTCCTCGCCGGCGTGAAGCTGAACAACCGTCGCATGTCGAAGAGCGAGGCCGACGAACTCGTCGAGAAGTCCCTCCAGGGCGCCAACCTGTGGAACGAGGTGAAGGACCGCCTGGCGCTGCCCGGCTCCGGCCTGTCCGGCGGCCAGCAGCAGCGTCTGTGCATCGCACGCGCGATCGCCGTATCGCCCGACGTCCTGCTGATGGACGAGCCGTGCTCGGCGCTCGACCCGATCTCCACTCTCGCGATCGAGGACCTCATCGAGGAGCTCAAGAACGAGTACACGATCGTGATCGTCACCCACAACATGCAGCAGGCGTCGCGCGTCTCGGACCGCACCGCCTTCTTCAACATCGCGGGCACCGGCAAGCCGGGCAAGCTCATCGAGTACAGCGACACGAACCAGATCTTCTCCAACCCCACCGTGCAGGCCACCGAGGACTACGTCTCCGGCCGCTTCGGCTGACCCGTCTCCTCCCCCGGTGGTCCAGCCGCCGAGCACAGGAAAAATGCCGCTCCAGGCTCGCTGGGGCGGCATTTTTCCTGTGCTCGCGGGCTACCCGAGGCGGGCTAGGACGAGATGGCGACGATGGGGGGTGTGGTGGGTTTGGTGGAGCCGCCGCGGGGCTCCACCGTGACGCCGACGGTGTCGCCCGCGGCCATCTCGCCGGCGAGGACGCGCCACGTCGAACCGGAGTTCGCGGGCTCCATGGTGCCGGCGGGAACCGCCTGACCGTCGCGGATGTACCAGAGCTCGTAGGTCTTGCTGTCGGGCAGCTGCGGGAGGTCGTTGGCGACGAGGGCCGAGCGGCCCAGCTCGCCGGACCAGACGAGGGTCGCCGTGCCGCCTCCCTCGACCTTCGCGGTCGCGTGCTGCACGTCTGCCGCCGCGTTGATCTGCGCGAGGGCGGAGGCCTGCTGCGACGTGAAGCCGTTGTTTCCGGACAGGGCCGAGCCGACGAAGGCTCCCCCGATGAACAGCACGACGGCGGCGGCCGCAGCGCCGAGGAGCAGGGCCGGACGCTGGAACCAACGGCGCTGCGCGGCCCGTTCGGCAGGGCCGGGGACGGGCGCGGCTGCGAGTGCGACGGGGGCGACCGCCGGCTCCACGTCATCCCGAGCCACCGCATCCTGAGCGGGCAGTTGCGGAGTCGTCGCCAGCTTCGCGAACAGCGCGGCCTTCAGCTCGGGTCGCGGCTCAACGGGTTCCACGGCGAGGGCGAACTCGGCAGCGACGTCCTCGAACGCGCGGGCCTCGCCCTCGTCCTCGGCGCCCAGGCGGTAGCCCAGACGCTCGTCGCGGCCCTTCTCGTCGGTCATGTCGTCACCCCCAGTTCCTGTCGCAGCCGTATCATCGCATCGCGCAGCCGAGTCTTTGCTGTACCAAGTGGGATGCCGAGCTCAGCCGCCACCTCCGACTGGCTGAGGCCGCCGTAGTAGGCCAGGGTGACGGCCTCGCGCTGCGGCTTGCTCAGCTTCGCCATCGCCACCCCCACCCTCTCGTGCTCCACTCGGACTTCGACCGTCTCGGCCACCTGGTCGTACGCGGTCGGCAGGTCACGGATGCCCACGGCCGTGTCGCGGTCCCGCGACGCCTGTGAGGCGCGGATGCGATCCACGGCACGCCGGTGGGCCATGGTCATGATCCACGTCTGCGCTCGACCCTTATTCGGATCGAACCGGGCAGCGGATTGCCACGTTTCCAGGTAGACCTCTTGGGCCACCTCCTCCGACTGCGCGGAGTCGATCAGGAGCCGGCGGATGAGGCCAAGCACGCGCGGTGCCGTGGCGTCGTAGAAGCGGGAGAAGGCGTCCTGGTCCCCGGAGGCAGTCCTGACGAGGAGCGCGTCAAGATCGACCTCAAGGGCGTCCTCCACGTCGTCTCCGCTCATCCCTGCTGCCCGGCGCTCCGGACATGCTGCGCTTGACAGAGTAGTGCCGGGCCGCAGAACGCCTCTCGGCGCGAGGCCGCTCGAAGCGGCTAGTTTTGGAGCCCGGGGTTACTGCGGCCCGGCGACATCCAGTGTACAGGAGGCTCTGCGCCAGCCGACGGGCGTGGCGTTCGCAGCGGGAGAACGCGAATCCATGGCAGGGGATTGACGTGGTCGGATGCGGGGATCTCGGCGAACGGAGGCGCGGTCCGCGGTCGCGCGGTCGCGCGTTCGTCCGGTCTCAGTCGAGCGAGTCGGACCGCCACAGGCGCGCGCATGCCGCCAGCTCTTCGGCGGTGCGGGTGAAACGCAGCGCGCGGGTGGTCAGTTCGCTCGCACGCTCGGGGTCGAGGATGTCGCGATCGTCGGCGACGGACGCCGCGCCCGCCGCCGCCACACGACAGAAAGCGGCCGCCCGGTCGAGCGCGACGGCGAAGTCGCCCTCGAACAGCCCCCGCAGGATGCGGTCGGCGAGTTCGGTGATCTCGGCGGGTCCCGCGGGCGTCGGCGCCCCAGCGATGACCGGGTCGATCGACGGAAGCACCTCGGTGCCCCGCTGGTACAGATAGGCGGTGCCCTCCGCGTCCTGCCGGATCAGCAGCCGCAGCAGATAGATGCGCCAGAGCGCGCCCGGCAGGCTCTTGGCGTTCGACCGGGACCACAGCTCGGCGAGCGCGTCGATACCGTGCTCGTCGGTGAACGCGATCAGGCGATTCACGACCTCGGGTTCGGGGTTCTCGCGCACCCGCGCCAGCAGCGCTCGCGCGGTCTCGTGGGCGACCCGGCTGATCTGCGCGGGATCCTCGCCCCCCATGAAGGCCTCGAACATGCCACTGGTGAACAGGGCGGGCTTGTGGAAGCGATCCGACATCCCCCTATTCTCCCCCTGCGACCCGACCACCTGAATCCACGCTAGATTGGAGTCGAGGGCCTGTAGCTCAGTTGGCAGAGCATCGGACTTTTAATCCGCGGGTCGTGGGTTCGAGCCCCACCGGGCCCACCCTAATATTTCGGTAACTGTGACGATCAGCCGTTTCGAGATGAGGCGCCGTGAGCACATCGGATGGGTCAACCGGTGTCGACAAGCGGGTTCGCGTCGCGGAGAAGCGAGCCTGGCGATCCCTTCTCATCACTCTGGGCGCCTTTTCACTCGTCATCGCGGTTCAAGAGCTATTGCCCCAGATCCACTTCCTCTGGCTGACCGCACCGGTCGCAGGGGTCGGCGGCGCAATCACTGGCGGATTCTTCGTGCAGCGATGGAGCATTGAGAACGCGGCCAAGTATCCCGAGCCATCGTCAGACCAGGAGTCCCCAGGAACCGGCTCGCACCATTGACTCGGGCGACGCCGGCGATCTTCAGGGTTGGGCGGTCTCCGGTCGCCGCCGAGTGCGCTGACCGTGACTCCAACCGTCGATCCGCTCCGATCGGGAGAGTCGCTACTCATCGAGCACCCCGAGCTGGTCAAGTGAGTACATAGCCTCCGCCCGCACGTCAAGATCCGGATCCAGGTTTGCCGTCTCCTGCAACGCTTCGATGACACGAGGATCCGGTCCGAACTTGTACATGCTCATCGCGACCATGAACCGCACATCAGCGCTGATGTCATTCTTCAAGACGCTGAGAAGGGTGGGAAGTGTGGCCTCATCCGAAATGGCCCGAGCGACAAGCCGGTCCACCACTCGGCGCCTGACACCGGCCCGCCCATGGAACATCCCTCCTTGGAGCTCCGCAGCGGAATGAAGAGCATCGGCAACAGCGGCGTCCGCTCGGTTCTGCGCTTCTTCCTCCGGCGCGATGTCGTGCACGATCGGAATCGGCCCGACCGGCCCGATCCACACGCTCCGATTTTCGGAATCACTCACAGAGGGAAGCTACACCGTGGCCCGACGGAGATGCGCGCAAGCGGCAGGCACTCTATGTGGACTCCTCGCCGCTCCTGACTGCTCATCCAAGGTGGGCCCGGTCCGTCTCTCGCGACGTGGCCCTGCCGTCCCCGTCAGTCCCGGCGTAATCTGTGCGCCGTGAACCCGCGAGCACCTGCCGGCACCAGTTCCGACGTGAGAGGTGCTCGAGCGGGGGTCGTCACGTTCACGTGCATCGCGTTCGCCGCAGGTGCAGCGCTTCTTCTGTGGGGCTGGTCGGCGGCAATGGCGGGCATGCACACGGCGCACGTGTTGCTGATGTTCGGGGCCGTCATAGTGGCGATGGCATCTTCTGTTGTGTCGCCCTCGCGAAAGATCCGTCCCGCGGCGAGCGCGGGGCGCCTCGCCCTGGGCGCGTGGCCACGACTCATACCCTCGCTTTCGACTTCGTGAAGAGTTCAATTTCGAAGTCGGCGATCAAGAGCGGCACTTGGTCCGGATCGAGAAGACGCGCCCGCTGCTGTTCGCCTTCGCGAATGCTCAACCGATTCGCGCCTACTCAGACGGAACCTTGGTCGCCGAAAGCGATGGCATCTCATGACTGACGACGACCCTGCTCAGGTTCGACGGGCGATGGAGTGGGTAGCGCGGCGTGCCCAACGGAAGGCATGGACCACGCTCGCTCTCGGTGTTCTAGTTTTCGTCGCGAGTGCCGTTCTTCTTGCTTTCAATAAGCACTGGGCTGCCGGCTTCGTCGGCGCGGGCTTGGCGGGCGTCGCAGTCGGCGTTCTCTGGCTGAACGATGCGCGACGAACGCGCGCTGCGCTTGATCGGTCCACCAGGGAGGGTAGCGATGACGACTAGCGCCACAGGTATCCCTCGTCAGGTCACAGTCGCCTTCTGGCTGTACCTCGCCGCGGCCCTCCTGGCGTCAGTCGGGGCGGTCATGGCAGCAATGAGTGTCAGGCCGGCAATGAGCCACCTGCACCAGAGCGACGCACTTCCGGCGGGCGCAGCAACCACGGCGTTTTGGCTCGGGGTGGGATTCGCGACCCTAATTGAAACCATCTTCGCAGCCGCCTACGTGGTGTTCGCTGTCTTCATGTGTCGCGGGGCGAACTGGGCGCGGATTGCGCTTCTGGTAGTGACCGCGATTTCGCTCATTGGAGTGGTTGGCGGTCACGGCGTCGGCGCGGCGATTGTGATCGTCGGAGTGATCGCCACGATCCTCACTTTCGTCAATCCGTCGAGCGAGTACTACAGGTCGAAGGCACAGACAATCGGAAGCGAGGACGGGGGCGAGAACGAAAAAAGGAGACACGAGCGAAGCAGGGAGAAAGGACTAGCGAAGACCCAGCGAAAGGGAACTAGTCGAGTAAGAGCGAATCGACGATGAGCCAATCGAGAAAGAGGCAACGCACGTAGGCACTTTAAGTGGACCCCTTCGGCAGCCCAATGAACGACAGGGGTCGCGTGTAAACCAGGTTGCATGGCAAATCGGGGGAATTCCGACAAGGCGAGCCGGCGCGAAGCGTCTTACGCTCGGCAGCGCGTAGCGCACGATGCCGCCGCTGCTCGGCACGCTGAAGACCGCGAGCCAGTGGCCGCAGAACGGCACGCCGCCGACGCGATGTTGGAGCTGGAGGCTAAGTGGGGCACGCGCGTCGACGCCCTCAAACGACTACACGACGTTTCGCGGACTATCGACCGAATCCGCAACGAGCAGAACGCAGCACTCTTCGAGCGGGACGAGTTGATTGCACAGCTTCGCAGGCGGGCGAAAGCTGGAACTCACTCGCAGCCCGGACAGGTCTCAGTAGGCAAGCGCTGAGCAAGCGGAATAACGAGTCTGCCCACCCCGTCAAGCAAGTACCCAAGGAGCTAACGGCCCCTAGAGTGTGAGCGTGGCGTCACCTCACCTGAACCCGTTTCCGCCTGTCGAGCTCAGCAGAACTCGCTTTCTCATCGATAAGAGCCGCCCGGTGGCGTTCCTTCAGAGCGCAGATAAGAACCAGTTCGTGACCTGGCCAAACGCGCCCTTACCCCGACGTACTGCGACTGCACGCCTCGTTACGAGCCCAAACGCGGTCTGGGTCGTTTACGAGGAAGATGCCACCGACTCGGGGGAACTTGCTTGTTCCACGGCTGTTCGGATCAGCGCGGACGGAATAGCCAGCGGCGTTGACATCGGGCCGCGATCTGTAGTCGGGGTCGACTCGACCGGTATCTGGGCCAGTAACCGTTCGTGGCCTGCGCCGGAACCACTTCCCGGCGAAGAGGAGTTCGAGGAAGCGCCGTCCTTCGATGGTGCCGGCCTACCGCTGGAGTCGTGGCACGACTTCCAAAAGCAAGAAGATCTTTGGCATCAGGGACGAGAAGGCACGTTTCCTGACATCCTCGCCTCCGGCGCAACTACCTCCTTGGAGAACGACGACGATGTGCCATCGTACGGCTGGTTCGGCTTTGCACCCGGCGAAAGCCCCGAGGAGGCAGGGACGAGGTTCACGCCTCCACCCGCGCCCGGCCCATCCGCGCCGACGGAACTTATCCACTTCACCAGCGATGGACGCATCGACACCCTTTCGGTCGACCGCACCGTGTCAGAGATCGAACAAGTGGGCCTCCGAACGGTCATAACGTTCTTCCCGACTAGCCCGGTCGGAACGCTCGACGAAGACTCGGGCGCGACCAGCTACTCCTACCCTCAGAGCCAGATCGTGGTCGACTTCACCCCTGGCATTCCTTCCGCGCTTTCAGTAGACGACTACCAGGCCACAGCGCTCCCCGCCGTGAGCTGGGGTGATAACTGGGAGGACCTCGAACTCGATGAAGTTTCAGAGAGCGACGCGCACGATCACGTCGACCTCTCAGCCGTCGATGGAATCGAATGGGCACTTGCGAAGTTCAGCCCCGAAGAGGTCCGGGACGCAGTTGATCGCGTGGTGGAACAGTTCCAATGGCTTGCCAAACCGAACGCCATCTGGACACGGCGCGACGACCAGGTACACCTTGTCGAGAGCCCGTATCAGGACGTGCAAGTCCTGGTAAATGGCGACTGGCCCCGAACCGTTGTCATGGTCGAATTCCGCCACCGAGAGTACTCGGATGCTTTGTACCGCCGACGGTACAACGTGTTCGATCCCACCGGGCGACCCATCGATGCCGAGTACCTAACGGTGTACCTGGAGGAGGACATCGCCACGGGCCACCATCCCGCCGAGCACGGCGGAGTCATCGAATGGCCCTTCACCCAAAACTAAAGAACCATCCAAGTGGTACGATATTTTGTACCACTCGGGAGGAATCATGGCCATCACGGCAAGCGAGGCTCGCAGCGACCTGTTCGGGCTCATCGAACGCGTCAACCTCGACCAGACCGAAGTCGAGATCACGTCCAAGCGCGGTTCGGCCGTCCTGATGTCGAAGGACGAGTACGACTCGCTGCTCGAGACGACCTATCTCCTGCGCTCCCCCAAGAACGCACGGCGCCTCATCGACGCCATCGAGAACGCCCGCTCGGGAGGCATCTCCGAGCACGACCTGACTGGTGAGTGACCGCAAGCTCGCCTGGACCGCCGGCGGCTGGGAGGACTACCTCTACTGGCAAGGCCAGGATCGGCGAACGCTCAAGCGGATCAACCTCCTGATCGAAGACATCCTGCGCGACGACCCATTCGAGGGCGTCGGAAAGCCGGAACCGCTCAAGCATGCGCTGGCTGGTGCGTGGTCACGACGCATCGACGAAGCCAACCGCCTCGTGTACCTGGTGGACGATTCCTACGTCATCATCTTGCAGGCTCGCTATCACTATTGATCCGGCCAACGAATGGACCTCGCCAAATGACCTTGGACGACGACGGGCAGATACTCGTCGCAGCCAGCGCGGTGCGCTCCTTTGCGCGACCATCGGGCGCAGAGGTGCGATTTGCCTACGACCGCGGCCTGCTCCGTGACGCCGACGTCGTTTCTCTGATGCTGACCCTTTACGAAGCGAAGCTGCAATTGAGCCCGGAAGAAGAGGAGCTGGCCCTGCTCCTCTCGGATGATTTGGGCCGGGTGAGGACGCTGGTCGATCGGATCGTCATCGAAGAGGCTCTCCTCTCGGACTATCGACGGGTGTGGCTGTACATCCTGATTCGGCTCGCAGTGTCCCAGATTGAGTCGGACGCCGATAATGACGCCGAGGACGCTCTCTTTGCCGTGGTTAGGTTCTTTGACTACGAGCCTGAGTTGATCGCGTTGCTTCCGGCACCATACGGCGCTTTCGATCAGGGTGACCCGCTGCTCAGCTCCGAGCGTTCCCTATGGGTGCAAACCGAGACCGCTTGGTACCAGAACCGCCTCGCGTCTCAGCGAGAACGGCCAGCGACCTAGGGAAGGTGACCTGGACCTCAATTCAAAGCGGGTCGCTTCGTCTTGGATCCAGATGCGAAACGCACGCTTCTGCCCACACTTTGCCCACATTTGAATGAGATCTCTTGTGATGACAGTGCTGTTCTGTGATTCAATACCCGCGGAATTCCGCGGATTTTCAGGGCCGATCGTCCCCTGGCGGACAGCCCGATCGGACTTTTAATCCGCGGGTCGTGGGTTCGAGCCCCACCGGGCCCACCCTTGTACTCGCTTTGCTATTGCTGGGGCTATTCGGATAACCGAACTGGCGACCGAGCCGTCGTGCCCGCAGTTTGCCAACAATGTGCCCACACTCTTGGGTTGCGGCTGCACCAATAGACTCCGAAGTCATGGAGATACGCGACGCCGACTCTGGCCGATTCGTGCGCCTTGAACCCGTGGGCTACCAGTTCCCGGACATCATCGGCGTCGAGTTCGACTCCGACTGGCTGGTCATCCGTGGAAGCGCTCGATCGAATGAAGAGGAGTGGGCGTTCGAGGACCCCTCGCTGCTGGTCGACGAAGCGCTCCGACTTGGGTCGTGGATGCGAGACGCCGGGAGCGGACGTGCGGCGGTCCTTGTTCCGGATGAAGACGGTCACACGTGGCCGACCACAGAGACCATCGAGCCCAACCTCGGCTTCGGCGTAGTCGGCTACGGCAGAGGTATCGCCACGATTCGAGCATTCCTGTGGCTGGAGTCCGCTCCGCCCAGCACCTGGGATGGTCGCACGAAGACCGATATGGACTTCTTCATCGACCTCACGACTTCGCTAGATTCGCTCAACCGGGCTGCCGACGAGTGGGATGCTGCTCTCGCGGAGTTCCCGAAGCGCACCTGACGCACGCTGCGGGATCGACTGACGTGTCTCGATCGGGGTCGGGCCGAAGCGTTCCCGAAGTCCAGCGTTGCGAAGGCCTCAACTCGGTTCGTGCTGCAACCGTTCGAGAACTTCCGCCAGCGTCCTCCGGGCTTCGGGCGGCATGCGATCGACCTCGGACAGCGAAGCGAGCCAGGCGGCCGCATCGCGCAACGCGACCCTCGGCCCGGCCTCCCGAAGCACGCGGTCGTGCAGTTCCTCGACAGCGAGACCAAACGCGTTCGGATCGATTGGCAGATCCGCCGCCAGCGAGAGTTCTATCGAGCGGCCCCCGACTCCGAGGACTGCGTGTTCGGCCGGCGCAGATGGTACCGAGGCTGCGGCTTCGTTGCGCGCTGCCACGCGCCTCCTGCGGCGCTCGAGAGCCAGCGCCCCGATCATCCACGACACGTCGAAAGTATGCACCCTCTGGCGCCAGCGCCCGCAACTGCCGCGAGGCTGTTACGTTCTGCAGGTGGCTGTATGGAAGGTGGACTACCAGGATCCCGGGTTCAACCTGGTGCAGAACGGCTTCGTGGCGATGTTTCGCTCGCCGCGGGTACTCGACGATGCGATCTCGACTTTTCGCGCCTCCGGGTAGCGAGTCGTCAGCGTAAATGCCGGGCTCTGGGTTGACGAAGCCTCGATGCACGACGCGATCTCCCTCGCATTCGGATTTCCCGGATACTACGGACGCAATCTCGCGGCGCTCCGCGACTGCCTCAGCGACGTCGCTGAACTCGATTACGGCTGGACCGAGGCGGACGCCGGCCTGATCATCGTGCTCGACAATTTCGACCGCATCCATGCGGCCATGCCGGTGCTCGCGGTGACACTCCTGGACATCATCAGCGAAGCAGCCCTCCGCGCCGCACTGCTGGGCAACCGCCTTGTCTGCCTGGTGCGGTCAGACGACCGGGGGCTGGAGCTGGGACGAATCGGCGGATACGACCCCACCTGGAACCCCCGCGAATGGCTTCTCCGGGACCGCACTGACTGACGGCCACGACGGGCGTGAGTGATCCTGCCGGGGCATTTCGCGCAACCCGATGTTCACCCTCGGCCGCTATCGTGGTCGCGTGGTCCCCTCTCTCCGAGAGCCGCTGGAGCTCGAGCAGGACGAATCCCCGGTGGCGTCCGTCGCGTCGGCCGCGTCACGACGGCGCCGGCCGCTCGTCTCCGATGGTGGGATGAGAAAACCACGAACCGCCTCGGCCGTCTGGCCCGTTCTCGCGGCGCTCGTCGCGGGAAGCGTTGTCGCGGTGCTGATCCTGGCGGCATCGCTGCGCAGCGAGTTCCCGCTCTACTCGGAGGCGTCGGCGGCACGGGGACGGGACTGCGCCACGATCGCGAGCGCCCGGCACGCACTCGACGCGGCACTCGAAGCCCATCTGCCATTGCGAGCGGAGGATGCGGACGCGGTCCGCGACATCCGCTCGGCCGTGGCCGCCTTCGCCGCCCGGACGCAGGACCTCGCCACCCCGGCGGTGGATTCGGCCCTCAACCCCGTGCGCGGTGGCCTCGACGCGCTGTCCGACAGCGTGCTGAGGTACGCCGCCTCGCCGTACTCCACGAGCGCGGACGCGACGGTCGACGCCGCGTTCCAGGGGGTCAGGGAGGCGTGGAAGGGATCGATCGCGCGCGTCTGCTCCTGACCTCGCGGCATCGCCCGGGTCTGGGAGTCCCCCAGCGCCCTTCAGCACCGCCTGGCAGGATGGATGCATGAAGGCGCTCGGCTCCTGGCTCGTACGATGGTGGACGATCGGGGTGCCGGCGATCGGTGTCGTCGTCCTGGTGGCGTTCTGGACGGCGGAGTTGAGCCCGGTCGCGGTCGGCATCATCGCGGTCGTTCTGGCGGGGACGGTGCTCGCAGCCGTGCAGCACGCGGAGGTCGTCGCCCACAAGGTCGGTGAGCCGTTCGGTTCTCTCGTCCTGGCGGTGGCGGTCACGATCATCGAGGTCGCGCTCATCGTCACGCTCATGACGACGGGCAAGGACTCCCCCGAGCTCGCCCGCGACACCGTGTTCTCCGCCGTGATGATCACGATGAACGGCATCGTCGGGCTCTCGCTGCTGCTCAGCGCATCCCGTCGCGAGTCCACCGCCTTCAACGCCCAAGGCAGTGGAGCCGCCCTCGCCACGGTCACGGCACTCGCGACGCTGACCATGGTGCTGCCGACCTTCACGTCCGCGCCCGGCCCGGTGTTCTCCACGCCGCAGCTGATCTTCGCGGCGATCGCCTCCCTCGCCCTGTACGGGATGTTCGTGCTCACCCAGACCATCGCGCACCGGGACTTCTTCCTCCCGGTCGGCAGTAAGGGCCAGCCGCTCACCGAGGACGACCACGCCGAGGTGCCGACGAACCGGACCGCATGGACGAGCCTCGGTCTGCTCCTGGTGTCCCTGGTCGCCGTGGTCGGGCTGGCGAAGCTGGAGTCGACGCCGATCGAGCGGGCGGTGACCGGGATCGGCCTTCCGCAGTCGTTCGTCGGAGTCGTGATCGCCCTGCTCGTGCTGCTGCCGGAGGGCATAGCGGCGGCGAAGGCGGCGAACCGGAACCGCACGCAGACCAGCCTCAACCTGGCGCTCGGCTCCGCGATGGCGAGCATCGGCCTCACGATCCCCGCGATCGCGGTCGCGTCGATCTGGCTGCCGGGCGCGCTGCACCTCGGGCTCGGGGCGAGTCAGATCGTGCTGCTGGTGCTGACCGTGCTCGTCAGCATCCTGACCATCGTCCAGGGGCGCGCCGTGCGGCTGCAAGGCGGCATCCACCTCGTTCTGTTCGCGGCGTTCATCTTCCTCTCGATCGCGCCGTAGCGCGGTCGCATCGCGCCGTAGCGGCGGTCAGGCCGCGTTCAGGTCGCGGCGGTCGCGGCGTCGAACAGTTGCGTGGCCGCCTGGAGCGCCGCGTCCGGCGTTCCGCCGCGCATCGCCGCGCTCGCGGACGCCCCGTCGAAGAGCAGCGTGAGCTGCACGCCCAGCAGGTGCGGATCGGCAGCCCCGGCCGCCGCGGCCTGGCGCTCGAAGTACGCGGTCAGCTCCTCTTTGAAGTGCCGGGCGACGACGGCGGCGGGATGCTCGCGATCGCGCAGCTCCGTCGCCACGTTGACGAACGGGCAGCCGTAGAAATCGCTCAACCGCGCCGCGTCGTGCAGCGCCTCGAAGACGTGGAGGGTGCGTTCGCGTGGCGTTCCCTGGTCGTCAGCGGCGAAGTAGCCTGCGACGACCTGCGGACCGTACTCCTCGAGCATCGTCGCGACGATCGCATCCTTGCCATCGAAGTGCTGGTAGATCGAGCGCTTCGAGACCTCCGCCTCCTGGGCGAGACGGTCGACCCCGACCGCGTTGACGCCCTCGCGCACGAAGAGCCGGGCCGCGGCGGCGAGGACCCTGTCCCGCGGCTTGGGCTTCGGCGGGGTCGTGGTGGAGGTCATCCCTCGATGATAGAGGGACGGGTTGCAAAAGTAAACCGATCTGTGTACGTTGGCCTTCGTGCCGATACACAGATCGGTTTACTTTGCGGAAGGATTCCCCATGACCGACATCACTGGACGCGTCGCCCTCGTCACCGGCGCCAACCGCGGCCTCGGCGCCGCCTTCGTCGCCGCTCTGCTCGAACGCGGTGCCGCCAAGGTCTACGCCGCCGCACGCCGGCCCGAGACCGTCTTGACGGATGACCCGCGCGTGGTCCCGATCGAGCTGGATGTGACCGACGCCGACAGCATCCGTCGCGCCGCCGAGATCGCCACCGACGTGACCGTCCTCGTCAACAACGCGGGCATCGCGGTCAACCAGTCGCTCGTCTCCGGCGACCTCGACGAGGCGCACCGCGAGTTCGACACCAACTTCTGGGGTCCGATCCTGGTCACGCGGGCCTTCGCCCCCGTCCTGGAGGCGAACGGTGGAGGCGCCGTCGTCAACATGCACTCCGCGCTCAGCTGGCTCGCCACCGGCTCGTACAGTGCGACGAAGGCCGCGCTGTGGTCGGCGAGCAACTCCGCGCGCGTCGAACTGGCGCCCGCGGGCATCCAGGTGGTCGGAGTCCACGTCGGCTACGTCGACACCGAGATGGCCGCCGACGCCCCCGGCGTGAAGGTTCCGCCGCGCCAGGTCGCCGACGAGGCGCTGGACGCCGTGGTCAACGACGAGGCCGAAGCGGTCGTCGGCGATACCGCGCAGCACGTGAAGTCCCGCCTGCACGAGGACGTCCGCGTGCTCTACCCCCAGCTGGCCAGGTAGGCCTCGCCGCCGAACCCCTCCGGCCGGATGCCCCAGCTCAGCGTCCACGTCTCGCCCGGCGCCAGCCAGCGCAGACCGACACCCGAGTTGAGGGCGTTCGCCGGTGCGGTCATCGGCTCGATCGCGAGGGCGACTCCGCCGGGCTTGGTCGCGAACTTCCGGTGGGTGAACACCTGCACGTAGCGGAACCCCTCGTCGCCCCACAACACGACGCGACGGCCGTCGTCGGCCGCGAGCACATGCTCCACCGGCCCGTCGGGCAGGTCGCCGTAGCCGGTGTCGAGGTCCAGCTCGCTGACCCGACGGCCGCCGGAGAGGTCGAACGGCGTGCCCGGGACCGGCGCCTGGCCGGTGACGTTGCTGCGCTCATCCACCTCGAACCGGGTGCGTGCCGCGACGGTGACGGTGAGCTGCTCCGGCGGCACATCGCCGATCCGGAGGTAGGGATGCGCCCCCACCGCGACCGGCGCCGCGTTCTCGCCGACGTTGCTGATGGTGTGCGTCACCGACAGTCCCTCGGTGTGCAGCTCGTGGGTGACGGCAGTCTCGAGGAAGAACGGGTAACCGGGCTCGGGGAAGATGGATGCGGCCTGCGTGACGGTGGAGTCGGTCCGGTCGACCAGCTCGTAGGGGCGCCTGCGCAGCAGCCCGTGGCTCGCGTTGCCCTTCGCCGGCTCCGTCAGGTCGAGCTGGCGGGGTTCGCCCTCGTACTCCCAGCGCCCGTCGGCCACACGGTTCGGCCACGGCACGAGCACGATGCCGCAGGCGGACGGCGTCTGGTCCTCGGCGGGGTAGGGCTCGGTGAGGTCGGATTCGGCGAAGCGGAGCGACCGGATGCCGGCCCCCACCTGCACGATGGTGGCGCTCAGGTCGCCGAAGTCGAGTTCGTACTGTTCACCGGTCGCGGGTCGCATGGCACCAGGGTAGGCCTCAGGCGACGGCCACCGGGAGCCCTGCTTCGCGCAGCGCTGCGACGGAATCGGCGGGGGCGGACTCTCCGGTGATCAGCTCGGCCACCTCATCCAGTGCGGCGATCCGGCCGAGATGCGTGCGGCCGAGCTTGCTGCCGTCTGCGACGACGACCGCCCGCTCGGCAGAGCCCACCATGACGCGCTTGAGGTCGGCCTCGGGCAGGTTGACGTTGGTGATCCCGCCGCTCGGATCGACGCCCGTGCAGCCGATGAACGCGAGGTCCGCGTGCAGGCGTTCGAGCAGCACGGCCGCGAGCGGCTCGACCAGCGAATGCTGCAGCGGCCGAAGGGTGCCGCCCGTCACGACGACGTCGAAGCGCGGGATGGCGCGCTCCAGTTCCAGCGCGATGGTGAGGCCGTTCGTGATGACGGTGACGCCCTCGAGCTCCTCGCGTTCCACGAGAGCCCGGGCGATCGCGGCCGTCGTGGTGCCGACGTCGAGGAGCACGCTGCTGCCGGGGACCACCATCGCGGCGGCGGCCTGGCCGATCCGGCGCTTCTCCTCAGCCGACGACTCCAGCGCCTCTTCGAAGCTCGGCTCGCGGGTCCCCGGCGCCCGCAGCACGGCACCACCGTGGACGCGCCGGATGCTCTGCTCGCGATCGAGCACATCCAGATCGCTCCGCACGGTCACGTCGGAGACCTGGAACGCCTCGCCCAAGTCCGAGACACGCGCGAAGCCGGCCTGCCCGATCAGTTCGAGCATCCGTTCGCGGCGGAGCGCGGCGGGCAGCGGTTCGCTCATACGCCCATGCTGCGGCTCTTCCGAATTCTTGTCAATCCGAAAGTCACAGCGTATTCTTGCTTTCGAAATCGAAAGGTTGGCATGGCTGCGATCACGAAGCGCCCCACACGTCTCTCCGACGGCCGGGACCTCATCTACTACGACGACGCCGACACCACGTTGAGCCCCGAGCGCAAGCCGGACCAGCGCGAGGCGGCCCCCCGCCCGGCGACCGCGACCATGCGTCAGGACCCGCTCACCGGCGAATGGGTGTCGATCGCCGCCGCCCGCCAGAACCGCGTGATGCTCCCGCCGGCCGAACTCGACCCGCTGGCCCCGGCGAGCCCGACGAACCCCTCCGAGATCCCGGACATCTACGACGTCGCGGTGTTCGAGAACAAGTCGCCGTCCTTCGGACCGCTGCTCGACGACGACAACGCACCGGAAGGGATCGACGACCTCGCAGCCGTCGGCCTCGGCCGCACCCGGACCTCCGTCGGCCGCTGCGAGGTCGTCTGCTTCAGCCCCGCGACCACCGGCTCGTTCGGCAGCCTCACCCCGTCGCGCGCCCGCACGGTGATCGAAGCGTGGGCCGACCGGACGACCGAGCTGTCGGCGCTGCCCGGGGTCCAGCAAGTGTTCCCGTTCGAGAACCGCGGCGAGGCGATCGGTGTCACCCTCCACCACCCGCACGGCCAGATCTACGCGTATCCGTACATCACCCCGCGGACGGCGGCGCTCATCCGCTCACTCGACGCCTATGGTCCCACGCTGTTCGCGGACATCCTCGAGCGCGAGCGGGCGTCCGAGCGCGTCGTGCTCGCCGGCGAGCACTGGACGGCGTTCGTCCCGTTCGCCGCCCGCTGGCCCATCGAGATCCACGTGCTCCCCCACCGGCACGTCGCCGACCTGGCCGAGACGAGCGCCGCCGAGCGCGACGAGCTGGCGACCCTCTACCTGCGCGTCCTGCGCGGCGTCGACGCGCTCTACGACTCCCCCACCCCGTACATCGCGGCCTGGCACCAGGCACCCGTCGGCGTGCGGCGGGATGAGATCCGCCTCATGCTGCAGCTCACGTCCCCCCGCCGCGGCGCCGATAAGCTGAAGTTCCTGGCCGGCTCCGAGGCAGCCATGGGCGCGTGGATCGGCGACGTGCCGCCCGAGCAGGCGGCCGCCGCCCTGCGCGCGGCCATCGAGCGAGCCGATGCGGAGAACCCGGTCGGCGACCTGCCGGTCTCCGTCACCGGACTCGTGACCGCATCCACCCCCGACCGAGAGGCTGACCGATGACCGACCTGCGCACTGGCGTCCGAGACGACTTCGCCGAGGTGTTCGGCCGCGAGCCGGACGGCGTCTGGTCGGCGCCCGGACGCGTCAACCTGATCGGCGAGCACACCGACTACAACCTCGGCTTCGTGCTCCCCCTCGCCATCAACCGCCGCACGGTCGCGGCGGTAGGTGTGCGCGACGATCGCATCCTCCGCGTCGGCAGCACCTTCGCCGACGAGCTCGTGGAGGTGTCCCTCGACGAGCTGACGTCGGAGGCCCTGAGCGGGTGGTCCGCGTATCCACTCGGCGTCGCCTGGGCGCTCGGCGAATTCGGCGCGGACCTCGCCGCGGTGCCGGGGGTCGACATCCTGATCGACTCCAACGTGCCCGTGGGCGCCGGGCTGTCGTCGTCGGCGGCGATCGAGAGCGCCGTGCTCGTGGCGCTCAACGAGATCTGGCGGCTCGGGCTCGACCGCCCGACGCTGGCTCGCGTCGGCCAGCGCGCCGAGAACGTCGCCGTGGGTGCCCCGACCGGGATCATGGACCAGTCGGCCTCGCTCCTCGGTGAGCGGGATGCCGCGGTCTTCCTCGACTGCCGCTCGCTCGAGTCGCAGATCGTGCCGCTCGGGCTCGAGGACGCGGGGCTCGAACTCCTCATCATCGACACCGGGGTGACGCACGCGCACGCAACCGGTGGGTACGCCGACCGGCGGGCGTCGTGCGAGGAGGGCGCGCGCATCCTGGGCGTCCAGGCGCTGCGGGATGTGTCGGTCGCCGACCTCGACCGCGCCCGCGAGGTACTCGACGACGTGACCTTCCGCCGGGTGCGGCACATCGTCACGGAGGACCAGCGGGTGCTCGACACGGTGCGGACGTTGCGCGAGCAGGGGCCGGCTGCCATCGGCGCGCTGCTCGACGCATCCCATGTCTCCATGCGCGACGACTTCGAGATCTCGGTGCCGGAGCTGGACCTCGCGGTCGAGACCGCCCAGTCGAACGGTGCGATCGGCGCCCGGATGACCGGCGGCGGCTTCGGCGGTGCGGCGATCGCGCTGGTGCCGTCGGATGCGCTCAGCCGTGTGCTGGTCGCGCTCGACGGGGCGTTCGCCGAGCACGGCTTCGGGCAGCCGGACCTGTTCACAGTCCGCGCGTCCGAAGGCGCCCGCCGCGAGAGCTGACGCGGCCAGGCTGAGGCTGCCGTGGCAACGGCGCCGCGACTCCGTTCACCTACCGGTTACCCGGAAGGTGCAGGATGAGCCAGGTGACCGAAGACAGCGCGAAGCAGCCGGATGTGACGTGGCTCGACCCTGACACGGTCCAACTGCGGCAGCCGAAGGCATCCCACTGGGAGGCGCCGTTCCTGTACCTGCTGTTCGGGCGGGAGCGATCCCTCCTGATCGACACGGGCGCGACCACGGACGAGGCGCAATTCCCGCTGCGCGCGACCGTCGAGCGGCTGACGTCGGAGTGGCTGCGCCGCAACCCCGTCGTCTTCGTGCGTCCGTACCCGCTCGTCGTCGCGCACTCCCACGCGCACCGGGATCACATCGCGGGGGACGCGCTGTTGCGCGGGCGGCCCGGGACCACGGTCGTCGGCACGAGCCCCGCGGAAGTGATCGGCTTCTTCGGCTTCCGCTCGTGGCCGGATGAGACGGTCGCGTTCGACCTCGGGCGCCGCGTGATCGACGTCATCGGCGGCCCCGGACACGAGCCCTCGGCCGTCGTGTTCTTCGACCGCAAGACGGGCATCCTGTTCAGCGGCGATACCGTGCTGCCGGCGCACCTGTACGTGCGAGACGCCGCCCAGTTCCGCGCGACGATCGAGCGCCTCATCCGCTTCCGCGACGACCCGACGGCGCCGGTGCGCGAGCTGCGCGGCGCCCACATCGAGATGTCGAACGAGCCGGGCGTCGTCTACCCTCCGGGGACCGTCGAGCAGCCCGACGAGGCCCCGCTCCCGCTGCGCCCGCGCATCCTGGACCGTGTGCTCGCCGCGCTCGACGAGCTCGGCGACGCTCCCGGCGAGCCGGTCGTCCGCCGTCGCTTCATCGTCGTCGCCGACCGCTGACGCCGCCCACTCCCCCGCCCGCCCGTCCCGCCCGCCCGGCCGGCCGTCGAGCACAGGATTATTGCGACCGACACGCCGACGGAGCGCGCAATTTTCCTGTGCTCGGCGGCCCGGGCAAGGGCCAGGCTCGGGTCAGGGGGCGACGGGTGAGGGGAGGCCGTTCGTGAGGCGGACGAGGTCGTCGAACGTGGTCGGGAAGACCGTGTGGGCGTGCCCGGCGGCCGCCCAGACCTCCGGGTAGTCGGCGAGCGCCACATCCACCACCGTGCGCAGCGGCGCGGGGTGACCGAGGGGTGCGACACCGCCGATCGTCTGACCGGTCGCCGCCTTGACGGTGTCGGCGTCGGCGCGGCGGATGCGGCCACCGAGCCGCTCCCCGAGGAACGCGGTATCGACGCGGTGCGCCCCGGAGGTCATCACCAGCAGCGGCTCGCCGTCGATCGTGAACACGAGGGAGTTGGCGATCGCGCCGACGTCGACGCCGAGCTCCGCAGCGGCAGCGACTGCGGTCGGCGTCGCCGTGTGGAACCAGCGCACCCGCGGCTCGACGCCGACCGCACGCAGCGCGGCCTCGACGCGCTCGACGGCGGGATGGGTCCGCTCGGCGTCCGTCACGCCAGCTCGCGCTCGGCCGACTCGACGACGTTCTGCAGCAGCAGCGCCCGGGTCATCGGACCGACGCCGCCGGGGTTCGGCGAGATCCAGGAGGCGACCTCGGCCACCTCGGGCGCGACGTCGCCGGCGACGACGCTCTTGCCGGTCACCGGATCCTCGACCCGGCTCACGCCCACGTCGAGCACGACCGCGCCCGGCTTGACGTTGTCGGCGGTGACCAGTCCCGCGACACCGGCCGCGGCGACGATGATGTCGGCGCGGCGCAGGTGCTCGTCCAGGTCGCGCGTGCCGGTGTGCGTCAGGGTCACCGTCGCGTTGTACTCGCGCCGGGTCAGCAGGGCGCCGATCGAGCGGCCGACGGTCACCCCGCGGCCGACGACCACGACATCCTTGCCCCGGATGTCGATCCCGTGCCGCAGGATCAGCTCGATCACGCCGCGCGGCGTGCACGGGAGCGGGGTCGTGATGGGGCGGTTCACGTTCAGTACGAGCCGGCCGAGGTTCGTCGGGTGCAGGCCGTCCGCATCCTTGGCCGGGTCGACCAGTTCGAGGATGGCGTCGGTGTCGAGGTGCCCGGGCAGCGGAAGCTGGACGATGAAGCCGGTGCAGTCGGGGTCCGCGTTGAGCTCCTCGACGACCGCCTCCAGCTCGGCCTGCGAGATGTCGGCCGGGAGGTCACGGCGGATGGAGGCGATGCCCACCTCGGCGCAGTCGCGGTGCTTGCCCGCGACGTACCACTGCGATCCCGGGTCGTCCCCGACGAGGATCGTCCCGAGCCCGGGCACGACACCCTGCTCGCGGAGGGCGCTGACGCGCTCCTTCAACTCCGCCTTGATCTCGGCGGCGGTCGCCTTCCCATCCAGTAGCTGTGCGGTCACGCGCGTTCCTTTCGCTGGGCTGGCCCGCGAGCACAGGAAAACTGTCGTCGATTCGCCCGAATCGTCGCAGTTTTCCCGTGCTCGGCGGCTACGGAGAGGGGTTAGATCGAGGAGGGGAGCTCTACGGGGAAGGCGTCCTGGCCGGAGGGGGTCAGGCCGGGGTAGAGGGGGAAGGCGGCGGTCAGGGCGTCGACCCGAGCGCGCAGGGCGCGGGTGTCGGCACCGGGGCGCAGCGCGAGGGCGATGATGTCCGCCACCTCGGTGAACTCCGTGTCGCCGAAACCGCGGGTCGCGAGGGCCGGGGTGCCGATGCGCAGGCCGGAGGTGACCATCGGCGGGCGCGGGTCGAACGGGACGGCGTTGCGATTCACGGTGATCCCGACCTCGTGCAGCACGTCCTCCGCCTGCTGACCGTCGAGCTCCGACGTGCGGAGGTCGGCGAGAACGAGGTGGACGTCCGTGCCTCCGGTCAGCACATCCACTCCGGCAGCGCGCGAGTCGTCAGCGGTCAGGCGGGATGCGAGCAGCTGGGCGCCGCGGATGGTGCGAGCCTGACGGTCCTTGAACTCCTCGGTCGCCGCCAGCTTGAACGCGGTCGCCTTCGCGGCGATCACGTGCATGAGCGGGCCGCCCTGCTGGCCCGGGAAGACGTTCGAGTTGAGCTTCTTGGCGAGCTCGGTGTCGCGGGCGACGATGAAGCCCGAGCGCGGACCGCCGATCGTCTTGTGCACCGTCGAGCTGACCACGTCGGCGTGCGGGACGGGCGACGGGTGCAGTCCCGCAGCCACCAGACCGGCGAAGTGCGCCATGTCGACCCAGAGCTTCGCGCCGACCTCGTCCGCGATCTCGCGGAACGCGGCGAAGTCGAGCTGGCGCGGGTACGCCGACCAGCCGGCGATGATGACCTGCGGCTTGTGCTCGAGCGCCTTGTCGCGCACGACGTTCATGTCGACGAGGAAGGTCTCCGGGTCGACGCCGTAGGAGACGGCGTTGTAGAGCTTGCCAGAGAAGTTGAGCTTCATGCCGTGGGTGAGGTGGCCGCCGTGCGACAGCTCCAGGCCCAGGATGGTGTCCCCCGGCGTCGCGATCGCCGACAGCACCGCCGCGTTGGCGGAGGCGCCGGAGTGCGGCTGGACGTTCGCGTACTCCGCGCCGAACAGTGCCTTGGCCCGGTCGATCGCGAGCTGCTCGGCGATGTCGACGTACTCGCAACCGCCGTAGTAGCGGCGGCCGGGGTAGCCCTCGGCGTACTTGTTGGTGAGCACCGAGCCGACCGATTCGAGCACCGCGCGTGGCACGAAGTTCTCGGAGGCGATCATCTCGAGGTAGTCGCGCTGGCGGCCCAGCTCGAGCTGGAGCACCTCGGCGATCTCGGGATCGACCTCGGAGAGTGGGGCGGTGAACGTGGAGGGCAACGTGTCGGTCAAAACCGGCTCCTTCGTACGGGGATGGACCATGTGCGTATCGACCCAGGCGCGCGGCCGAAATCCACCCGTGTTCAAGGAGGTTGCGTGTCGCTCCCCGATGGTGACCATCTGAGCGCCAGTTGCGACGAGGGCAAGCATAGCAAAGGGCGCCGCACCGGGAACCCTTGCTCATAAGTTAGGAGCCCTGCAATACTCGCTGTGGCCGACCCCTCGTGGGGCGGGCGATGTCGGCCCATCCACTCTTCTTCGAGTTGTCGCCGATGCGTCAGGAGCCACCGTGGTCGTGCCCCGCCCCGTCCGCCTGGAATCCCCGGGTGAGCCGTCGGAGTTCCCGCCGTTCGTCCTGTCCCCGTCCGCGCGCATCAGCGTCGCCGGGGCCGGTGCGGATGCGGTCGCGCGTCTGCTGCGCGCAGAACTCGCGTCGGACTGCGACCGCGACCTCGCCATCGCGCACGAGCCGCCCGGGTTCGGCGACATCGCGATCGTGATCGCGCCGGGCGAGGGCCCGCACGAGGACGGCTCCGACAGCGCCGAGGGCTACACGCTGGAGGTCGCCGCCGAGGGCGTCCGCATCGGCGCGGCGACCGCGGCCGGTGCGTTCTGGGGCGTGCAGACGCTGCGTCAGCTGGTCCCGGCCTCGTGCGGCGATGAGCCGCTGACCATCGCGGCGGTCCGCGTCCACGACCACCCCCGCTACGCCTACCGCGGCGCGATGCTGGATGTGGCACGCCACTTCTTCACGCCGGCCGAGGTCAAGCGGTTCATCGACGCCATCGCCCTGCTGAAGGTGAACCACCTCCACCTGCACCTGACCGACGACCAGGGCTGGCGCATCCACATCGAGTCCTGGCCCGACCTGACGCGTGTCGGCGGCTCGACCGGGAGCGACGGCAGCCGCGGCGGGTTCTACACGCAGGCCGAGTTCCGCGAGCTGGTGGCCTACGCCGCCGAGCGGTACATCACGATCGTGCCGGAGCTCGACATGCCGGGCCACACCAATGCGGCGCTGGCGTCCTATCCCGAACTGAACCCGGACGGCGTGGCTCCCGCCCTGTACACCGGCTCGAACGTCGGCTTCAGCTCGCTGCGCAACGGCGACCCGGTGACCGAGCGCTTCGTGCGCGACGTCATCCGCGAGGTCGCCGCGCTCACCCCGGGGCCGTACCTGCACCTGGGCGGCGACGAGTGCCTGAGCACGACCGAGGAGGACTTCGGCGAGTTCGTCCGGGATGCGGCCCGGGCGGTCGTCGAGAACGGCAAGACCCCGATCGGCTGGCATGAGCTCGGCAAGGCCGCCGGCCTCCCCGCCGGCACCATCGGCCAGTACTGGGACTTCACGACCCCCCGCGGGCGCGCGGCCGAGCTGGCGCTGGCGTTCGTGCGCGGCGGCGGGTCGGTCATCATGTCCCCGTCCGACGTCGCCTACCTCGACATCGTCTACGCCGACGGCGACCCGATCGGCCAGGACTGGGCGGACGGACCGACCACCCTCCGCGACGCGTACGTCTGGGATCCGGCCCGCATCGTCCCGGGGCTCGGCGACGCGCACATCCTGGGCGTGGAGGCCCCGCTCTGGACGGAGACCGTCGCCACGATCGAGGACGTGGAGGAGATGGTCTTCCCTCGTCTCGCGGCGGTGGCCGAGATCGGCTGGTCGACCGCGCCGGGCGACACCGATCAGGTCGAGGACGCCCGCGACTTCGCCGACTTCGCGGAGCGCGTCCACACGCTCGCCGAGCACTGGGATGCAGCAGGCACCCGGTACCGCCGCGCGGCGGAGCCTGCGACCGAGGCGAACGGACCGCGCTAGCTCACGGGTACCCGATGAACCACAGCAGCACGAGCGCGACCGGCTGCAGAGCGATGCACGCCAGGAGGACGACCTTCCGCGCGCGGCGGTTCCGGGTCAGCCCGCGGGCGCCCGCGAGCGGCGACAGGGGCAGCAGCAGCCGGAAGAGGCTCTGCTGCGGCAGGAACACCGCGAAGAGGTAGAGGCCGTAGCTGACGGCGTACGCGACCAGGTCCGTGCCGAGGGCGCGCACCGAGGGGCGCGTCATCAGCCAGGTATATCCCGCGATCACTCCCACGACGAGCAGCGCGCCGACGATGCTGAGATAGCGCCAGCTGAGCAGGAACCACGGGGTCAGCGGGATGAAGGCCACCTTGCCGATGAAGCCCGTCCACCACGAGAGCTCGGTGGCGATGTAGGCGTCCCCTGTGCCGGTGACGGCCGCGGCGATGATCGGCCAGGAGAGGCCGGCGACGGCGATCGCCGCGGCGGCGACGATCATGCTGAGCCGTTCCCGCGGCCGGAAGCCCTCTCCCCCGCGCCGGGCCTGCAGCAGGCGGACGAGCAGCACGATGCCCAGCGCCAGCGGCAGGGCGAGCGCCCCCGGGCGCGTGAACGCCGCGGCCACTCCGAAGGGCAGCATCAACCAGTAGCGCCGCTGCATCATCGCGAGGAGCGCCGCGAACATCAGGAAGAAGAACATGCTCTCGGCGTAGGCGATCTGCAGCACGAACGACAGCGGACCGAAGCAGAAGAACGCCGTCGCCCAGAATGCACTGGACACACCGGCGCGCGCCGCCACCAGACGGAACAGCATCAGGCTGGCCGCCGCCCCGAACAGCACCGCCACCACGAAGCCGGCCGGATAGAACGTCATCCCGGTCAGGAACATGACGGCACGCACGACCATGGGGTACAGGGGCAGGAACGCCCACGGGTTCTGCTGGACCGAGCCGTCGCTGTCGAGCGGCAGGGAGGTCGGGTAGCCCTGCTCGACGATCTGCCCGTAGTAGGACGCGTCCCACGACCCGGAGAACGTGAAGAACGTCGGGTCCATCAGCGGGCTCGAGTACGACCAGTGGCCGATGTTCGCCGCGATGAACAGGGTCAGCATGAGCGTGGTCGTGACCAGCCGCGACACCGCGTACAGCACGAGGACCGCCGCCCACCACGGCACGTCCCGACCGGCGAAGCGCAGCCGTCGGGGTACGCGCAACGGTGCCCTGAACAGAGCCCGTGCCGCGGTGTTCGTCGTACCCGCCGTCATCGTCCCATCCGCTTGCTCGTCTGCAGTAAACGCTTCTCGCCTGCAACCAACGCCCTTTGGATGGTACTCGCGCGCGCGGCGCGTCGTGACCGCTTGACTGCGCCCTACTTCACGCTGCCCGCGGTCAGTCCGCCGACGAGGCGCTTCTCGATCACCGCGAACAGGATCACCACGGGGATGACGGCGACCACGGAGATCGCGAACACGTACTGCCAGGCGGCGTCGTACTGCCCGACGAACTTGGTGAGCGCGACCGAGAGCGGCTGGTTCGCATCCGTCGACAGGATGACCAGGCTCGCGGCGAACTCGTTCCAGGATGCGACGAAGGTGTAGATGATCGCGGTCACGATCCCCGGCCACACCAGGGGCAGCTGCACCCGGAAGAGCACCGTCCACTTGCCCGCGCCGTCCAGCTGCGCCGCTTCGTCGACCTCCTTCGGCACGCCGGAGAAGAAGCTGTGCATGATCCAAATCGCGAACGCGAGGTTGAACGCCGCGTTCACGAGGATCATCGCGAGCCAGGTGTCGTTGATCCCGAGCGCCACCATCTCCTTGAACAGGCCGGTGGCGAGCACGGTCGGCTGGAGCATCTGCGTGACGATGACGAGGAACAGGAAGATCCCGCGTCCCGGGAACCGGAACCGTGCCGTGTAGTACGCCGCGGGGACGCAGACGATGATCACCAGCGCGGTGGCGAACACCGCGATCACGATGGTGGAGATCAGGTTGAACGGCAGCGGCGTCTCCGGCGTCGACCACATCGTGATGTAGTTCTCGGGATGCCACTGCTCCGGCAGGTACGTCGGCGGCACCGCCAGGATGTTGTTCCTGCTCTTGAACGAGCTGACCAGCATGATCAGGTACGGCGCGATGAAGACCAGGGCGATGACGATCCCGGCCAGCACCTTGACGGGGGTGCGCCACGAGCGCGTGCGGCGCGAGCGGCCGACGCGGTCGGTCGGCGTGCCCGAACGGTGCCCATCCACGAGAGCGGGACTAGGGGCGGGCGCGGTCACGAGACCTCCTTCATGGGCTTCACGATCCACAGGTAGAGGCCCACCACGACCAGCACGATCAGGAAGTTGATCACGCTGAGCGCGCTGGAGAGGTCGATCCGCTGCTCGTTCTGCAGCAGCTTGAAGACGTAGGTGGTCGTCGTGTCGGCCTTGTAGCCGGGGATGGATCCCGTCATCAGCTTGAGGATGGGGAGCGAGTTGAACACGTTGATGATGTTGATCAGCGTGGCGAGGGCGATGGCTCCGCGCAGGTTCGGCAGGGTGACGCTGAAGTAGGACCGTGGCGCGCTCGCGCCGTCCATCTTCGCCGCTTCGAGCATGTCGCCCGGGATGCCCGCGAGCCCCGCCAGGATCGTGTAGGTCGTGAACGGCAGCGAGACGAAGACGGCGATGCCGATCGACGAGATGAACGCCGGCACCGGCTCCTTGGTGAAGCCGAACGGCTCCGCGAGCAGGTGGATGTCGACCAGGAACTTGTTGATGATCCCGTAGAAGGGGTCGAGGCCGTAGACGAACACGGTCGTGGTCATCACGACGCTCGCCGCCCACGGAACGATGATCGCCATCCGCACCCAGCGGCGGCCGGGGAAGTTCGCGTTGAGGAACTGCGCCAGCGCCAGCGAGATCACCACGGTGATCACGACGACGGACACCACCCAGATCAGGGTGTTCAGCAGGATGAGCGGCACCTCGGGGCGCGACAGCACCGTGATGTAGTTCTTCAGGCCGACCGATCCGTGGTCCACGCCGGCGAGGGAGATCTTCCGGGTGGAGTTGTAGATCATGTAGCCGGCCGGGAACAGGACGACGCCGAAGATCAGGATGAGGGCGGGCAGCGTCCACGGCACGGCACGCGCCAGGTCCGACGCCCGGCCGGAGGGCTTGGGTGACGCCCCGCGGCGGGGACGGCCGGTGGCCGCCCCCGCGCGAGTCGCTTCAGTGGTACTGGTCATCCGGGACTACTGGCCGTCGGCCTTCGCCTGGATGGTCTTCAGCAGGTCCTCGGGCTTGGCGCCCTGGCCCAGCTGTCCGATCTGGCTCTGGATCGCGCCCTGCGCGGCCGACCAGTTCGGGTTGGTGGACGGGTAGAATTTCGCGTTCGGCAGCAGGTCGAGGAACGGCTTGATGGTCTCGTCCGAGCCCATCACATCCGCACCGGACTTGGTGGTCGGCAGGAAGCCCTCGGCCTTGACCCACTTCGTGTAGACGTCCTTCGAGTAGAAGTAGTCGAGGAACTTCTTGATCGACGCGGTCTTGTCCGTCTTGTTCTTGAACGCCATCAGGTGGTCCGCGACGCCCAGCGTGAACGGCGAGCCGTCCTTCGTCGGGATCGGCGCGACGCCGTACTGCAGCGACGGGTTCTTGTCCTTGATCTGGCCGACTGTCGGCGGGAGGCCGACCTGCATGCCGAGCTGGCCCTGGATGAAGACGTTGAGCAGCGGCGTCCGGTTGGTCGAGCCGGGGTTCGGCTCGGTGTAGCCCTGGTCGATGATCTTCTGCATCTCGGTGGCGCCCTCGACGTTCTGCGGGCTGTCGATGGTCAGCTTCTTGGAGTCGCCGTAGCCACCGCCGGCACCGTAGAACCAGATCGCGGTCTCGGCCTGGGCCTCCTCGCTGCCGAGCGGCATGCCGTACGGGGTGACGCCTGCCGCCTTGAGCTTGGCTGCGTCCTCCTCGAACTCGGCCCAGGTCTTCGGCGGAGCCGAGATCCCGGCCTTGGCGAAGTCGTCCTTGTTGTAGAACAGGCCGCGCGCCGAGGCGATGAACGGGAGCCCGTACTGGGTGCCGTCGATGCTGGCGTTCTTCTTGAAAGCGTCCTGGAAGTCGTCGAGCGTGGCCGCCGAGACGATGTCCTTCGCCGGGTAGAGCAGGTCGTCGGCCGCGAAGCCGGCGAACGCGTCGATGTTCAGGATGTCCGGCTGCTTCTGAGCCTGGATGCGCGTCTTGATGACGTTGTTGATGTCGGTCCAGGATTCGACGTCGAGGTTGACCTTGATGTCGCTGTTCTTGGCCTCGAAGTCCTTGATGATCTGCTGCCACTCGGCCTTCGTGTTGTCCGAGTAGCTCGCAACCATCAGGTCGAGCGTCTGGGCGCCGCCGGACGAGCCTCCGGACCCGCCGCTGAAGCCGCACGACGCGAGCGTCATGGTGGCGACCGCCGCGGTTGCGACCGCCGCTCCCCACCGCAGTGACTTCTTCATTGCTTCCTCACTTCTTGAAGGGAAAAACACGAACCGTCACTGCCGATGGTGCCTGCGCGACGATGCGTAGCTGTTTGATGCTTAGTGATTTGTTTCTGCTCGAAACAAGCACTTGCACTCAATGGATGCTCGAAAGCATGACGCCTGCGGGCCGTTCCGTCAAGAACAAAGCGAGAGATCGTTACATGGCGTTTACACCGCCGCTCAGACGGCGGCTCTTCGTCGGTAGAAACGATTGAACATGATCACTAGACAGAGGCTTCGATCATCAGCGATCATTGTCGCTAGGACTTTTCACCACCTCCGCACGAACCAGATCAGGAGCGATCAGTGACGCACGCATCCCCCGCAGGAGCCCACATGGAGGCCGAGCTGCGCTCGCAGCCCGAGACCTGGGCCACCGCGGCCGGTCTGCGCGACGAGCAGTCGCAGCTGCCGTCCGCGGGACAGCGGATCGCCGTCGTCGGCTGCGGCACCTCCTGGTTCATGGCGCAGTCCTACGCGACTCTTCGCGAGGAGGCGGGCCACGGCGTCACCGATGCGTTCGCCGCGTCCGAGGCGCCGGTCTTCGACCGGGACTACGACGCGATCGTCGCGATCACCCGCTCCGGAACCACCACCGAGGTCCTGGAACTGCTCGACCGGTTGCGCTCCGCGGGCAGCCGCGCGCGCACCGTCGGCATCGTGGGCGACCCGGAGACACCCCTGGTCGACCTGGTCGACACGGCCATCCGCCTCCCGTTCGCCGACGAGCAGTCGGTCGTGCAGACGCGGTTCGCGACCACGGCCCTCGCGCTCGTCCGCGCCTCCCTCGGGCACGACCTGGCACCGGCGATCGACCAGGCCGCCGCGGCGATCGACGAAGACCTCGACGACGAGCTCGTCTCGGCCGAGCAGTACGCCTTCCTGGGCGCCGGATGGACGGTCGGGCTCGCACACGAAGCGGCGCTCAAGATGCGCGAGGCGTCGCAGTCCTGGACCGAGTCCTACCCCGCCAAGGAGTATCGGCACGGTCCCATCGCGATCGCTGCACCCGGCCGCGTCACGTGGATGCTCGGCGAGGCCCCAACGGGACTCTCCGGCGATCTCGCCGTCACCGGTGCCCGCTTCGAGGACCGCCCGATCGACGGAATGGCCGACCTGGTCCGGGCGCAGCGTGTCGCGCTCGCGCGTGCCCGCCGCACCGGCCTCGACCCCGACAGCCCGCGCAACCTGACCCGATCGGTGATCCTGCCCTCGTGACCCTCGACCCCGTTCTCCCAGCGGCTCCGTCCGCCGCCCCGCTCGGGGGCGGCGTCCCGGTGCTCGCCTTCGATGTCGGCGGGACCGACACGAAGGGCGCGCTCGTGGACGGCGACGGACGCCTCGTGGAGGTCGTCCGCATCCCGACCCCGCACGCGGGCGCCGCGACCGGGGATGCGGTGGTGGAGGCGATCGCCGGGCTGGCGGCCCGGTTCGCCGCCGAGCATCCGGACATCGTGCCCCGGGCGGCAGGGCTGCTCGTTCCCGGTCACGTCGACGACGACGCCGGGATCGGCGTCTTCGCCGAGAACCTGGGCTGGCGGGACTTCCCGTTCCGAGCCCGCGCTGAGAACGCCCTCGGACTACCCGTCTCGTTCAGCCACGACGTGCGCGGCGCCGGGGAGGCCGAGCACCGGCTCGGCGCGGCAGCGCCCTACCGCGATGTCGTCGTGATGGCGATCGGCACCGGGATCGCCGGTGCGATCTTCGTGGACGGCCGCCTCTACACCGGCGGCGGGATGGCGGGCGAGATGGGGCACTCCCGGGTCGCCGACGGGCCGCTGTGCGCCTGCGGAGGAGTCGGATGTCTCGAGGCGGTGGCCTCGGCGGCCGCGATCGCCCGGCGGTACAACGCCCTCACGGGAGAGACCGTCCCCGGCGCCCGGGAGGTGCTGCAACGGGCAGAGGGCGGCGACGAGGTCGCGCGTCAGGTCTGGGACTCGGCCGTCGACGCGCTCGCCCTCGATCTGTCGCACACCGTCGCGCTGCTCGCGCCCGAGGCCATCGTGATCGGCGGCGGACTGGCGCAGGCCGGACCCGCTCTGTTCGGGCCGCTCGCCGAGAAGCTGGACGGCATCCTGACGTTCCACCGCCGGCCGGCGCTGCTGCCCGCGAGCATCGGCGAGAACGCGGGCGTGATCGGTGCTGCGCTGCGTGCCCGCGATCTGATCGGCACCGCGGACGCGGCGGCGGATGCGCCCGCGCGCGCAACCCCTCCCGCCCGGGCCGCGGCCCCCGCTCCGGAGCCCGCTTCGTGATCCTCACCGTCACGCCGAATCCGGCCCTCGATCTCACCTACCGCGTGCCGGCGCTCCAGCCGGGCGAGACGCACCGGGCGGCGCCCCCTGCCGTGCGAGCGGGAGGCAAGGGGCTCAACGTCGCGCGCGTCATCGCGCAGACCGGCGGCGCTGCGTTCGCCCTGACCACCGCGGGCGGCCCCTCCGGGCTGCGGCTGGCGGACGACCTGGAGGCGTCGCACCTGCCCGCCGAGCTGGTCCCGGTCGCGTCGCCCACCCGCAGCAGCGTGGCGATCGTCGACGAGACCGCCGGCGAGACGACCGTGATCAACGAGACCGGCGGTCCGCTCACGGACGCGGAGTGGATCGCACTGCGGGATGCGGCGACGCGTCTGGCCGTCCCCGCGACCTGCGTCGTCGGCTCGGGAAGCCTCCCGCCGGGCGCCCCTGAGGACTTCTACGCCGGCCTCGTGTCCATCGCGTCCGCGCGCGGCCTGCCGAGCGTCATCGACGCCGTGGGACCGGCGCTGCTGCGGGCGGCCGAAGCCGGAGCCGCTGTCGTCAAGCCGAACCGGCGCGAACTCGCCGAGACGACCGGTCACGACGATCCGGTCGCCGGCGCACGCGTGCTCCTGGAGGCCGGGGCCGGACTCGTCCTCGTCTCGCTCGGCGCCGAGGGGATGCTCGCCGTGCCGCGCACGGGCGCTCCGCTGCGCGCCCGCCTGCCGCAACCGCTGACCGGCAACGCCACCGGCGCGGGAGACGCTGCCGTGGCCGCGGTGGCGACCCTGCTCGCCTCTGGCACCGATGATCCCGCCGCCCTGCTGCGCCGGGCCACCGCCTGGTCGGCCGCCGCGGTGCTCGCGCCGCTCGCCGGCGACCTCCACCCGTCCTACCCGGAGCTCGAGGCCCGCCTCGTGACCGGCTGACCACCGACGACCGTCGCACACCGTCCGGAGCCGCCATGCCCCTCGTCCCCACCGCCGACCTGCTGCACGCCGCCGTCGGCCGCCGCACCGGCCTCGCCGCGTTCAACGTCATCCAGCTGGAGACGGCCGAGGCCCTGGTCGAGGCGGCCGAGCGCACCGGCCTCCCGGTCATCCTCCAGATCTCGCAGAACTGCGTCGCCTACCACGGGTCCCTGGAGCCGATCGCGGCGGCATCGCTCGCTCTCGCTCGGGAGTCGGCGGCGCACGTCGCCGTGCACCTCGACCACGCCGAGGACGAGCAGCTGGCCCGCCGGGCGGTGGAGACGGGATTCGGGTCGGTCATGTTCGACGGGTCCACGCTGGACTACGAGCACAACGTCGCCACGACCGTGCGCGTGGTCGAGTACGCGCACGCGAACGACGTGCTGGTGGAGGCGGAACTCGGCGAGATCGGCGGCAAGGACGGCGCACACGCGCCCGGCGTCCGCACCGACCCGGAGGAGGCGCGGCGCTTCGTCGAGGAGACCGGCGTCGACGCCCTCGCGGTGGCCGTCGGCAGCTCGCACGCCATGACCGAGCGCACCGCCGCCGTCGACCTCGAGCTGATCGCCCGGCTGCGACACGCCGTGCCGGTTCCGCTGGTGCTGCACGGGTCGAGCGGGGTGCCGGATGAGACCATTCAGCAGGCGATCCGCGCCGGCATCACGAAGGTCAACGTCTCCACCCATCTCAACCGGTTCTTCACGGACGCCGTCCGCGCCTCCCTCACTGCGCATCCCGAGGTGGTGGATCCCCGGAGGTACGTGCGCGAAGGACGGGCCGCGGTGGCGGCGGAGGCGGCGCGCCTGATGACGCTCTTCGACGTGGCGGGCGGCGACGAGCGCGGCGCGACACAGATAGGACACCGATGAACAGAGCAGAACGGCTGAACGCCGTCCTGGACCTCCTCGCCGAGGCCGGACAGGTGGAGGTGGACGACATCGTCGCGAAGCTCGACGTCTCCGCGGCGACCGCGCGGAGGGACCTCGACGCGCTGGCATCGCAGCAGCTCCTGACGCGCACGCGCGGCGGCGCCATCGGCCAGTCCGTCGCATACGACCTGCCCATCCGCTACAAGCGCGAGCAGCACGCGCCCGAGAAGCTGCGGATCGCGCAGGCGGCGAGCGCCCTCGTCCCGCGCGGTGCCGTGGTCGGGCTCTGCGGCGGCACGACCAGCACCGCCGTCGCGACCGTGCTGGGGTCGCGCCCCGACCTGATGGAGCCGTCCCCGCATCCCAGCCTCACCGTCGTCACGAACGCCATCAACATCGCCGCGCAGCTCGTGATGCGGCCGCAGATCAAGACGGTCGTGACCGGAGGTGTCGTGCACGCGCGCTCGTACGAACTCGTCGGCCCGTACAGCGACGTGGTGCTGGAGAAGATCACCATGGACATCGCCTTCATCGGCGTCAACGGCATCGACCCGCTGGTGGGCGCGACCGTCCACGACGAGGGGGAAGCCAGCGTCAACTCGCTGATGGCCCGCCGCGCCACGCGTGCCGTCGTCGTGGCGGATTCGTCCAAGATCGGGCGGAAGGCGTTCGCCACCCTCGGCGGCCCGAAGCTGCTCACCACGCTCATCACCGACGACGGGATCACAGCGGAGCAGCGCGCGGCGTTCGTCGACCAGGGGTTCGAGGTGATCGTCGCGTGAGCGGCGACCACCTCATCCACTCGGCGCGGCTCGTCGACGGCGGCATGGTCGTCGAGGACGGCTGGGTGCGCTTCGCGGGCGGCGTGGTCGCTGCGGTCGGGTCGGGGCCGTCGTGGCGGTCGGGGCCGTCATGGCGGTCGGAGGCGTCGTCGGAGTGGCGGTCGGAGGCGGCCGTGCCGGTGACGGATGCCTCCGGCGCGTGGCTCACTCCCGGTTTCGTGGACATCCACGTGCACGGAGGAGGCGGCGCGAGCTTCGACGACGGCGAGGATGCGATCCTGCGCGCGCTCGACCTGCACCGGAGCCACGGGACGACCCGTTCGGTGATCTCGCTGGTCACTGCGCCCGTTCCGGAGCTGGCGCGGCGCGTGCGCGAGGTGGGCCGGCTCGCCGCGTCCGACCCGCGCATCCTCGGCTCCCACCTGGAGGGCCCGTTCCTCGACGTGGGCCACAAGGGCGCACACGAGCCCTCCCTGCTGCGCCCGGCGACGCGCGCGGACATCGACCTGCTCCTCGAGGCGGCCGACGGCACGCTGCGCCAGATCACCCTCGCGCCCGAGTTGCCGGGCGGCATGGATGCGGTCAGAGCGTTCTCGGCGGCGGGAACCGCCGTGGCCGTGGGGCACACCGGCGCCGACTACGACCAGGCGCTGGCGGCCTTCGACGCGGGCGCGAGCATCCTCACGCACGCGTTCAACGCCATGCCCGGCCTGCACCATCGCGCGCCCGGACCCGTCGCCGCAGCCACGCGAACGCCCGGGGTCACGATCGAGATCGTGAACGACGGCGTCCACGTGCACCCGGAGGTGGTCCGGATGGCGTTCGCCGCAGCGCCCGGACGGATGGCGCTCGTCACCGACGCCATGGCGGCGGCGGGCTCGGCCGACGGCGACTACCTGCTGGGCTCGCTGGCGGTCGAGGTGCGCGACGGCATCGCCCGGCTGGCGGGCGGCGGCTCCATCGCGGGGTCGACGCTCACGCTCGACGACGCGCTGCGGCGGGCCGTGCGCGAGGTGGGCATCCCGGTCGCGGCGGCCGTGCGGGCGCTCACCGAGACGCCGGCTGCGGCTGTCGGCCGTGGCGCGGACCTCGGGCGGCTGTCACCCGGGTACGTCGCGGATGCCGTCCTCCTCGACGACGGCTTCGCGGTGCAGCAGGTGTGGAGCGACGGCTCGCCGACGCTCTGACGCGCATCCATGGGACGCAACACGCCGTCACGCGGAGGCGATAACGGCGTGTTGCGTCACCTCGTTTTCGCTCCGGCGGGTGTGCGCTCCCGGGACATGCGCCCCACGACCGCGACGAGCGCCAGCGAGACGACCAGCAGCCCGACGTAGCACCACGGGAGCAGCATCAGCCCGCCCAGGTCGTAGATCAGCGCACCGACCAGGGCTCCCCCGCCGATCCCGATGTTGAAGAAGGTCGTGTAGAGCGCGCTCGCGGTGTCGCGGAAAGCGGCCGACGATGTGTGGAGCAGGCGCGTCTGCAGCAGCGGCGGCAAAGCGCCGAAGGCGAGGCCCCACAGCAGGAAGGCGATCAGGGCCGGGATGGGCTGGGAGGCGACCACGGCTAGCGCCGCGACCGCCGCGCCGGTCACGAGCAGCGCCAGGACGAGCCCCAGCTGCGGGCGCGGGCCGAAGACCGACCCCGCCAGCAGCAGCCCACCCGCTCCGGCGATCCCGTAGATGAAGAGCAGCGCGCCGACGTTGCCCGACGGGACGCCCATCGGGCCGGTCAGGAACGGCACCACGAACGTGTAGAAGGCGTAGTGGCCGACCATCGTCACCGCGGCGATGACGCAGACCATGATCACGGCAGGCACCGTGCGGTCCCGCTGACGGGGTGCCGACCGGTCGCGGCGGCGGGTGCCGATCGCGTCCGCATCCCGTTCCACCGCGGGCAGCAGCTTCCAGATCACGATCGCAGCGACGATCATCAGCACGGCGAGCAGAGCGAACGACAGCCGCCAGCCGAAGAGGTGGCCGGTGAACGTCCCCAGCGGCACGCCGAGCACGAAGGCGAGTGTGCCTCCGCCGAGCGTGAGGGAGACGGCGCGGCCGATCTGCTCCTTGGGAACCAGGTGGCCGGCGTAGGCCCCGACGATGGACCAGAACATCCCGTGCGCGACACCGCCCAGGATGCGCGAGCCGACCACGAACTCGTAACTCGGCGCGATCGCCGTGAGAGCGTTCGAGATGCCGAGCACCACCAGGATGCCGATCAGGAGGCCGTGCCGCGGCCAGCGCTTGGTGAGCGCCGTCAGCGGGGTGCTGGTCACCACGACGGTGAACGCGAAGACGGTGACGAGGAGGCCGATCTGCGCCTCGGTCACCCCGAGCGAGGCGCTCATGTCCGGCAGCAGGCCGGTCGGGATCATCTCGCTGGTGACGGAGAGGAAGGTGGCCGCGGCGAGGGCGATGAGCCCCGTCCACGGGAATTTCGGTGAAACGCTCACCGGGGTCGTCGAAGTGGCAGTCATACGGGTCTGTCCAACGGACGGCGTTCCCCAGCCATTCCGCCGCGACGAACGGCGACCGGGATACGGAGGGAATGGCGGGTCGACTACGCGCTCGTGTGCGCGCCCAGGGCCGAGCGGGAACCGCCGACCACGGACGATTCTACCCGAGGCCGCTCAGGACGGAAGCGCTGTCCGTGATCTCGATGAGCGGCGCGTAGAGTGCCATCGCATCGAGAGCGCGCTGATGGTCGGCATCCGACAGGCCCGCGCAGGCGTCCGAGGCGACCCGGATGCGCACGCCGGCGTCCGCGGCGCCGAGGGCCGTGCTCAGCACGCAGCAGTCGGTGGAGACCCCGGCGAGCACCACATCCTGCGACCCCTGCAGAGCGGTGCGCAGGTCAGGACCCCACTTGCCGAACGTTGGCTCGCTCACGACCGGATGACCGGTGTCGCGGAAAGGGAGCACGAGGTCGTAGATCGGGTCGTCGTCCGGGACCAGCGCGAACGGCCACTGCTCGTAGTACGGCACCCAGGCGCCCCCCGGCCGCTCCGGGGCCACGAACCGGGTGAACACGACCCGATCGCCGAAGGCGGGCACCAGCCGGGCGATGACCGCCTCGGCCTCCGCGAACCGAGGGGTGAACCACTGGCTCGCCGGGTTACCGAAGACCTGCTGCATGTCGACGACGACGAGGGTCGGAGCGGTCACCGCTCCTCCTGGCGCCGCACGGCGTTGCGCGAGAATAGCAGCGTTCCGAGGTACCCGATCACCAGGGCGACCAGCACGCCCAGGTTCGCGAACGCCCAGTCGCCCTGCTTGCCGCCGATCGGCCCGAGCAGGTAGCCCTGCCAGCTGAGCCACGACGCGTACGTGTTGGTGACGAGACCCCAGCCGATCGCGGTCGCGATGACGATGAGGGCGATGGGGAGCCAGTTGACCGCTCCGTAGCGGCCGCGCCGGTCGTACAGATCCGCCTCGGCGTAGTCCCGCTTGCGCAGCTGGATGTCGGCGATGAAGATTCCGCACCATGCAGCGATCGGCACGCCCAGGGTGATCAGGAACCCCTGGAACGGGCCGATGAAGTCGGTGGCGACGAACACGACGTAGACCGCGCCGGCCGTCATGATCACGCCGTCGATCCCGGCCGCCACGTAGCGCGGCACCCGCACGCCGACGCTCAGCAGGGCGAGCCCCGACGAGTAGATGTCGAGCACCGCCCCGCCGACGAGCCCGAGCACCGCGACGATGACGAACGGCACCAGGAACCAGGTCGGGAGCAGGGACGCCAGCGCGCCGATGGGGTCGGCGCCGATGGCCTCGCTCAGCTTCGTCGACGACCCGGCCAG
Organism: Leifsonia sp. T36S-04; assembly: GCF_042465655.1. Classification (GTDB taxonomy): domain Bacteria; phylum Actinomycetota; class Actinomycetes; order Actinomycetales; family Microbacteriaceae; genus Leifsonia. Next base: position 601,253 of record NZ_CP146286.1, on the reverse strand, counting down.
CAGGATGCCGAAGATCAGGAGGATCACGGGCGCCAGCGAGGAGCCGAACGTCGTCCAGCCGACCACCCCGCCGCTCCGGGCGGAGCGCGGAAGGTAGCGCGAGTAGTCCGCGGCCGCATTCACCCAGCCGAGGCCGAATCCGGTGAGCATGAAGACGAACCCGCCGATCACGTGTGGCGCGTCGCCCGCGGGGAGCGCGGCCACCGCGCCCAGGTCGATGTGCCCGAGCACGAGCAGGATGTAGACCACGGTCAGCACGCCGGTCACGATCGTGATGATCATCTGCATCCGCATGATGAGGTTGAAGCCGATGACGCCGCCGACGATGACGAGCGCGACCACGACGATGAGCGCGACGAGCTTGGTGACGACGCCGCCCTCCCAGCCCAGCTGCTCGAACACCGTGGCGGTCGCGAGCGCAGCGAGGGAGACGAGCACGGTCTCCCAGCCGACGGTGAGCAGCCAGGAGAGGAACGAGGGCACGCGGTTGCCCTCCACCCCGAACACCGCGCGGCTGAGCACCATGGTCGGCGCGGACCCGCGCTTGCCGGCGAGCGCGATGACGCCGCACAGCAGGAAGGACGCAACGATGCCGACGACACCGACGATGGTCGCCTGCCAGAACGAGATCCCGAACCCGAGCAGGAACGAGCCATAGCTGAGGCCGAACACCGAGACGTTCGCGCCGAACCAGGGCCAGAACAGGTCGCGCGGGCGTCCCTTCCGCTCGTCCTCGTGGATGGTGTTGAGCCCGTTCAGCTCGACGTTGAAGGCGGATGCCGCGCCCGAACGGGTGTCGGGCGTATCCTCACCGGTGCTGGTCATGCACCGATCGTGGTGCACCCGGCGGCGTCCGTCAACAGCGGCGCGCTAGGCGGCCCGCTACCCTGAACTGGTGACCGACTCCCCCGCCTCCAACCACTGGGTTCTCACCTTCAGCTGCGCCGACCGCCCCGGCATCGTGCACGCGGTGAGCGGAGCGATCGTCGCCGCCCGCGGAAACATCACCGAGAGCCAGCAGTTCGCGAGCACCGACACCGGGCGCTTCTTCATGCGGCTGCAGGTGGAGTCGGCGGCCGGGCGCGACGAGTTCGAGCGGGCACTCGCTCCCGTGGTCGAGCGGTTCGGGATGACTCACCGCGTCGACAACGTCGGACGCCCGCTCCGCACCCTGGTCCTGGTCTCCAAGGCCGCGCACTGCCTCAACGACCTGCTGTTCCGCCAGCGCGCGGGACAACTGCCGGTCGACATCCCCGTCGTGCTCTCCAATCACGACACCCTCGCCGACCTCGCCGGGTTCTATGGCGTCCCGTTCGAGTCGCACGCGGTGTCCGACGCCGCGTCGAAGGCCGCGTTCGAGGCGCGAATCCTGGAGGCGGTCGAGGAGCACGACATCGAGCTCGTCGTCCTCGCCCGCTACATGCAGATCCTGTCGCCCGGACTGTGCGAGCAGCTTGCCGGACGTGCGATCAACATCCACCACTCCTTCCTCCCGGGCTTCAAGGGCGCCAATCCCTACCGCCAGGCGCACGCTCGCGGAGTGAAGCTGATCGGCGCGACGGCGCACTTCGTGACCAGCGACCTGGACGAGGGCCCGATCATCGAGCAGAACGTCGTCCGTGTCGACCACACCCAGAGCGTGCAGGAGCTGGTCGCACTCGGTCAGGACGAGGAGAGCCGCACGCTGACGCAGGCGGTCAAGTGGTTCGCGGAGGACCGGGTGCTGCTCGACGGCGCCCGGACCATCATCTTCCGCTGACTCGCCCGCCGTTACACTGGCCTCGTGACTTCCGCGCCCGAACAGCACGCCCCGGTCAAGGTGGGCGTCAACGACGTGCTCCGGTTCGTGCTCGAACTGTTCGCCATCGTCTCGCTGGGCATCTGGGGCTTCCTCGCCTGGCCGCTGCCCTGGAACATCGTGGTCGGTCTGGGCGCGCCGGCCATCGCCATCCTGCTCTGGGCGCTGTTCCGGTCCCCCCGGGCGGTGCTCCACGTGGATGCGTTCGTCAAGGCGATCGTGGAGATCGTCGTGATGGGTTCGGCGGCCTTCGCCTGGTGGGACCTCGGGCAGCCGGTCGTCGCGATCGTGTTCGCCGTGGTGGCAACGGTCAGCGGCGTCATCAACGGCCGGCGCGAGTTCGCATGAGCCGGCTCGTCGTCCACAGCGCCCGCAAGGTCGATGCGGACGGGCTGGTCGACGACTTCTGGTTCGTCGCGGACGGCGCGCACATCACCGCCACCGGGTCGGGCCACGGCTGGCGCCAGGCGGTCGCCGGCGTGGACGGTGAGACGCCGGGCGACCGCGTCATCGACGCGCAGGGCCACTGGCTGACCCCAGGCTTCATCGACCTGCACTGCCACGGCGGCGGCGGTCACCCCTACGACGACGGCATCGACGAGATGCGCGCGGCGCTCGCCACCCATCGCGCCCACGGGACGACCCGGTCGCTGATCTCGCATGTCGCCAATCCACTCGCCTCCCTGCGCGAGAGCCTGAGCATCGTCGCGGAGCTCACCGCGACCGACCCGCTCGTGCTCGGCTCCCACCTGGAGGGGCCGTTCCTCGCGCCCGAACGCAGGGGCGCCCACGACGCGCGCTTCCTGCGGGAGCCGGAACCCGGGGTGGTCGAGGAGCTGCTCGGCGCAGCCCGCGGCACCATGCGCACGGCGACCATCGCGCCGGAGCTCCCCAACGCGCTCGAGTCCATCGGCGTGCTGACCGAGGCCGGAGTGGTCGTCGGCCTCGGCCACACCGCGGCCGACTACGCGCAGGCAGCGCGGGCGTTCGAGGTGGGTGCGCGGCTGCTGACGCACGCCTTCAACGCGATGCCGGGCATCCACCACCGCGCGCCGGGACCGGTCATGGCCGCGATCGAGAACCGGGAGGTGACGCTCGAGCTGATCCTGGATGGCCTGCACGTGCATCCACCGGTCGCCGGGCTCCTGTTCCGGGAGGCCCAGGGCCGCGTCGCCCTGGTGACGGACGCGATGGCGGCGGCCGGCGCGACCGACGGCGACTACCGGCTCGGCGACCTCAACGTGACCGTCCACGACGGACTCGCCGTGCTATCCGGCACCCACACCATCGCCGGGTCGACTCTGACGCAGGATGTCGCGCTCCGCAACGCGGTCACGCTCGTCGGTGTGGACCCGGTGGAGGCGGTGGCCGCCCTCACGCGGACCCCGGCGCACGTGCTCGGCGAGGACCACCGCCTCGGACGCCTGCACACCGGTTACGTCGCGGACGCGGTGCTGCTCGACCACGACTGGCGCGTGCGCTCGGTCATCGCCGACGGCGCACTGCTCTAGTCCCGCCGGCGCGACCGGCACCGGCCCGACCAGCGCCGGCCCGACCAGCGGCGCTACAGGCGCTGCCAGGAGGGCTTGTTCGCGTACGCGTAGCGGTAGTAGTCGATGTTGCGCAGCCGCGACGCCGCCGCCTCGTCGACGAGCACGGTCACGTGCGGGTGCAGCTGGATGGCCGACCCCGGGTTCGACGCGGACACCGGCCCCTCGACGGCACCGGCGAGCGCCTCCGCCTTGCCCTCACCGAAGGCCAGCAGCATCAGGTGGCGTGCCTTCAGGATCGTGGACAGCCCCTGCGTGATGCAGTGCATGGGCACGTCGTCCTCGCTCGCGAAGAACCGCGCGTTGTCCGCGCGCGTCTGCTCGGTCAGCGTCTTGACGCGGGTGACCGACGCGAACGACGATCCTGGCTCGTTGAACCCGATGTGCCCGTCCGTCCCGATGCCGAGCAGCTGGACATCCACCCCGCCCGACTCGGCGATGGCCTTCTCATAGTCCGCCCCGGCGTGCTCGATGCCGTCGAGCGACCCGTTCGGCACGTGGATGAGCGACGGCGTCAGCCCGAGCGGCTCGACCACCTCGCGGGTGATGACCGCGCGGTACGACTCGGGGTGACCAGCGGGAAGACCCACGTACTCGTCGAGCGCGTAGCCGCGGACGTGGGACACATCAACCCCGCGCTCGTGGATGCCGCGCTCCAGGGCCCGGTACACCGCGAGGGGCGTGGAGCCGGTCGCCAGGCCGAGCACGGTGTCCGGCTTGGCGGCGATGAGGTCCAGGATGCTGCGCGCGGCGAGGTCGCCGGCGGCGTCCTGGTCGCGGACGACGACGATTTCGGCCATCAGTTCTCTCCTACGAGTGCGGCGCCGAGCGCCGCGACGGGGGTTCCTTCGGGAACGAGGCGAACGCGCGCGGCCAGGTCGAGCGACGCCAGGAACGGCGACGAGCGCTCCCAGCCGTGCAGCACCTCGTGGACGTCGCCGAGCAGCCGCTCCCCCAAGTGGCTCAGGCCTCCCCCGATCACCACGGTGGCGGGGTCGACGGTGAGCACGAGGACGCGCACCGCGGCGGCGATGCCCACCGCCAGCCTATCCGTGATGGCCCGCGCGGCGGGGTCGCCGGCGGCCGCGGCGGCGAAGACCGCGCGCACCGGCAGCGGGTCGTCGGTGGGCCACTGACGCGCGACCCCGGAGCCGCTGGCCACGGTCTCGAGGCACCCGTACTGGCCGCAGGCGCACAGTGCGCCCTGCGGGTCCACCGGAAGGTGACCGATCTCGCCCGCGATGCCCGTGCTCCCCCGCCACAACCGGCCGTCGACGACGATGCCGGCAGCCATCCCGGTGCCGAGGTTGAGGAAGGCCATCGTGCCCGACAGGCCGAGCAGGTGGTAGGCGCCGAGCGCCGCGGCGTTGACGTCGTTCTCTACGCGGACCCCGACGCCGAGGCGGCCGGCGAGCATGCCACCGAGCTCCAGCCGGTCGAGTCCGAGATTGACCGCGTGGGCGACGTGCCCGGACGCCGTGTCGACCATCCCGGGCACGCCGATCCCGATCGACTGGAAGCCGCCGGGCGCGAGGCCCGTCAGCTCGCCGATGCGAGCAACCGCTGCGACCGCGGTCTCGACGACCTCCGAGTGGCCGAAGCCCGTCGCGAGGCGGACCCGCTGCGTCAGCGCTCCGTGTTCGTCGACGGCGACCGCGTCGGTCTTGGTCCCGCCGATGTCGATGCCGAGTCTCACAGCTTGCGCCCGAGCAGCTCGAGCAGCGCGCGCCCGACGAGGCGGGACGCGCCGAACGTGGCGAGATCGGCGTAGGCCCGGTCATCGCTCGGCCAGCCCATGTCGACGACCAGCACCCGCTCGCGTTCGGCGCGGAGCCGGTCGATCGCCGCGCGGGCGAAGGCGTGGCGGTGGTTGTCCTTTCCGACGACGAGCACCGGCGACTGCGCCGCGAGCACGAGGTCGGGGTGGTCGTTCTGCGTGAACAGCACGGCGGGGTTGGAGGCGAACTCTTCCGCCCAGGGTGTCGCCGGGTCGGCCTCCACCTCGGCGAAGGGCCCCCAGGGCGCGCTCCCGACGGCGATGTTCGCGACCGTGTCGATGCGCACCACCGAGTAGCTCCCCGTATTCGCCCGCAGCCATTCCGCTGCATACGCGCTCACGTCGAACGCGCGCTCCACCGCCCGCACATCCCCCGCATCGACAGCCGCCGAGAACAGGGTTTCTGCGGTCCCGTGCGGCGTGTCGGCCGCACTTTTCCTGTGCTCGGCGGCGTCGGCGTCGGCGTCGGGGAGGGAGTGGGCGAGAGCGCGCACCCGGGTGGCGGCGTTGGCGAGGCGGTCGGGAGTGAGGCGGCCGTCGGCGACGGCGGCGGCGATCGCGGCGGAGATCGCGGTGAGCTGCTCGTCCGTGTTCTCGGTGCCGATGCAGAGGAGGTCGCAGCCGGCGGCGAGCGCGAGGACCGCCGCCTCCGGGATGCCGCGCTCGCCACTCGCACCGTGCATGTCGAGGGCGTCGCTGACGACGACCCCGTCGAACCCGAGCTCGCCGCGCAGCATCCCCCCGATGATCGCGGGGCTGAGCGTCGCCGGAAGGCCCGCGTCCAGCTGGGGCAGCAGGATGTGCGACGTCATGACCGCCCGCGCCCCCGCCGCCACGACGGCCCGGAACGGCACGAGTTCGCGCGCCCGCAGCTGTGCAGCCGACAGGTCGACCACCGGCAGCTCCAAGTGCGAATCCGCTCCTGTGTCGCCGTGGCCGGGGAAGTGCTTGGCCGCGACCGCAACGCCCGCCGATTGGAGTCCTCGCGTCCAGGCGGCGCCATGCTCGGCGACCACCTCGGGCGATGTTCCGAAGCTCCGCACGCCGATCACGGGGTTGTCGGGGTTGGAGTTGATGTCGATGTCGGGGGCGAAATCCAGGTTCACGCCCGCCCGCCGCAGCTCTTCGCCCACCCGGCGGGCGACGCGCTCGGTGTAGTCGACGTCGCCGAGCCGGCCGAGGATGGCGTTCCCGGGATAGGGCGAACCGCTCTCGTAGTAGAGCCGCGTGACGTCGCCGCCCTCCTCATCGATCGCGACGACGGCGTCGGGATTGGCCGCGTAGATCGCGTCGGTGAGCTCGCGCAGCTGTCGGGCGGAGGCGATGTTCTGCCCGAACAGGCACACTCCGCCCAGGCCCTGGCGCAGCCGCTCGGCGAGCCACTCCGGGAGCGTCGTCCCGACGAACCCGGGCAGCAGCGTCGCGGCGATGCTGCGGCGGAGGTCCAGGTCGGTCAGTGCGGTGTCGGCGACGGACGCGCCGCTCACCCCTTGACCGCCCCACTGACCAGCCCACTGGTCATCCGCCCCTGCACGATGAGGAAGAAGATGATGACAGGCACCGCGACCAGGGTCGACGCCGCCATGACCTGCCCCCAGTCGGTGGCCCGGGAGGCGGACTGCTGCACGAAGCCGCGCAGCCACAGGGGCAGTGTCGCGCTGCTGGACTGCGGCAGGATGACGAGCGCGACCGTGAACTCGTTCCATGCTTGCAGGAAGGCGTAGACGCCCGACGCGACGAGGCCAGGCGCGAGCAGCGGGAAGGTGATCCGCAGGAACGCCTGCGTGCGGCTGAGCCCATCCACCATCGCCGCCTCTTCCAGGTCGGCCGGGATGCCCGCGACGAAGCCGCGCAGCATCCAGATCGTGAAGGGCACAACGGCGGCGATGTACAGGATGCTGACGCCGATCACCGTGTTGAGCAGCCCGAGCGTGCCCATCAGCTTGTACTGCGCGATGAACAGTCCCTCGGCGGGCAGCATCTGGATCAGCAGCACGGCCAGCACGAACGATCGGCGGCCGCGGAAGCGGAACCGGCTGATCGCGAGCGCGGCCAGGAACGCGAACGCCAGGCAGCAGACGACCGTGATCAGCGCGACGGCGACGCTCATCCCGAGCGCGGGGAAGAACGTCCCGCCCTCGACGACGGAGCTGAAGTTGTCGAACGAGCCGCCGAAGGGCAGCCAGGTCGGTGTGGTGTTCTGCAGGATGACGTTCGGCAGCAGCGACGAGTTCACCATCCAGTACACCGGGAACACCCAGATCAGGGCGAGCACGATCGCCAGGGCGCCGAGCAGCACGCGCGACGGGCGGATGCGGCGGGTCATGATTCGTCCTCCTTGAGAAGGTGGCGCACGTAGAACCAGCTGAGGGCGACCGTGAGCACGAGCACGAAGACGCTGACGGCGCTGGCCATCGCGAAGTCGCTCGAGCCGACGCCGAGCTGGTAGATGTAGGTGCCGAGCAGGTTGGTCTCGCTGGCGATCGATCCCTTGTCCTGCAGCAGCTTGATCTGGGCGAACACGCGCAGATCCCAGATGATCTGGAGCAGCAGCACGATCCCGAGCACCGGACGGATGATCGGCAGGATGATGTAGCGCAGCCGCTGCCATCCGCGGGCGCCGTCCATCTGGGCCGCCTCGATGACCTCGCCCGAGACCTGGGTGAGGCCGGCGTAGACGGAGAAGGCGACGAAGGGGACGCTCATCCACGTGACGATGACCATCGCGACGAAGAAGAACGAGAGCGGGTTCTGCAGCCAGTTGTGGTTCTGGAAGTCGAGTCCCCACGAGGTGAGGGTGTAGTTGACCACCCCGCGGCGCCAGTCGAACAGCCAGTTCCAGACGGTCATCGCGGCGACCACGGGCATGGCCCAGGCCAGCAGCAGGGCGACCTGCAGGATGATGCGGATGCCGCGGTTCACGGCGTTCATGAGCAGCGCCATCCCGATGCCGATGCCGACCGTGACGAACGCTGTCACCAGGCAGAAGGCGATGGAGCGGGCGACCACGACCCAGGTGTAGCCGTCGGAGAACAGGGTGATGTAGTTCTCGAACCAGACGAAGTCGGCCGGCTTGCCGAACTGCTGGGCCAGCCCGAAGTGCTGCATCGAGGTGATCAGCTGCCAGACCACGGGGTAGCCGAGGGCGACGAGCAGGATGACGATGGCCGGCAGCATCAGGCCGTACGGCGTGATCCATCCCCGGCGCCGTCGCGGCCGGGTGGCGGCCGGCGGCGGTGCCGACGGCAGGACGATCCGTGTGTCCTCAGTGGCGGTCACGTGCGTCCTCCTTACGTGGTGTGATCGGGATGACGCAACACGCCGTGCCGGTGCGTTCCGGCACGGCGCGTTGCGTCAATCAGGTGCGGACGGTCAGCTCTTGACGTTGAGCAGAGCGTCGATCTTCTTGTCGTACTCCTGCGCCAGCGCCTTCAGGTCCGAGGCATCCCGGATCTTGGAGAAGAACTCCTCCATGACGTTGGCCGCCTCCACCGACGCCCAGCCCGGAGCGGCCGGCGTCAGCTTGGAGTTCGACGACGACTCGATGAGAGCCTTCGCGAACTGGTCCGTGCCGAGCGACGACGTGTACTTCGAGTTCGCCGGGCCGAGGCCGTTCTGGCCGAGCAGCTCCTGGTACTCCTTCGAGAACATGATCTTCAGGAGCGTCTTCGACAGCCCCGGCTCCTTGGTCTTCGCCGAGATGCCGATGTTGGAGCCACCGGCGAACACCGGGGCGGGCTTGCCGTCGTTGCCGGGGAGCACGAAGGTGCCGAACGTGGCGTCGTTCCAGGTGCGGGTGGCCTTGCCGTCCGCGCCGGTGCCCAGGTCGCCGATCGACCAGTGCGCCCATCCCGGAGCCATGATGGTCGCGGCGGCCAGCGAGGTGTCACCGGTCTTGTTCCCGTTCGCGTCCAGCGTCTGGTCCGAGTCGTTCAGGTAGATGTACTGGTTCGAGTCCTTGGCGTCGTTGGGCGCCTTGGATGCGTTCTTGTACAGGTCCTGGAGCTGCTGGAGGCCCTTCAGCGAGTCGGCCGACTCGAGAGTGGCCTTCCACTTGTCGCCGTCCTTCTTGGCGATGTCACCGCCGTTGGCGAAGATCCAGGAGATGCCGTCGCGCCAGTCCTGACCGCCGAGGAAGAAGCCGGAGAAGTTGTCGATCCCCTTCGGGTTCTTCGCCGTGATGGTCGCGACGTCCGTGTTGAACTGGTCGAGCGTGGTGGGCACCGAGACTCCGGCCGCCTGGTAGACGTCCTTGCGGTAGAACATGTAGCGCGAGCCGAAGTAGTACGGCAGCGTGTAGTTCTTGCCGTCCACCTTGCCGGCCTCGACGAAGGACTGCAGGAGGTCGCTTCCGCCCAGTTCCTTGTACATGTCGGAGATGTCGAGGAAGGCGCCGACGTTGGTGAACGTCGGGGACTGGGTGTTGCCCATCTCCGTGACGTCGGGCGTGTTGTTGGCGTCGGGGAGCGCCGTGGTCAGCTTCGTGACGATGTCTCCCCAGTCCTGCTGCTCGATCTTCAGGTTCGCCCCGGTCTCCTTGTTGAACTCCGTCTTCAGGTAGTTCCGCAGCTTGTCCGGGGTGTCGGAGCCGACGAGCCACAGGGTGACCGTCTTGCCCTTGCCGTCGGTGCTGGCTCCGGTGGAGCCTCCCGACGCGCACCCGGCGAGCACGAGAGCGGAAGCAGTGGCCACAGCGGCGAGGCCGACGAGCTTTCTCTTCATGGCTGTTCCTTTCGTTGTGTTGGGACTCTTGTTGGTAGGGATATGGAGCTGATCGACGGGGTGCCGCTCTGTCACGAGACCCCGAGCCGTCCGGAGAGGACGAGAACGGCCGCGCCGCGCAGGACGATGTCCTGCCCCTGCGTGGTCATCCGGAGGGACAGGTCGGCGTGGTTCTCCGCCATGGTCCGGTTCCGGAGTGTGTCGACGGTCGCCGCGGCGAGCGGGCCGTCGAGCAGTTCGGTCGGGCCGCTGAGCACGATCTCCGACAGATTGAGGGCGCCGACGACGGGCGCGAGGGCGATGCCGAGGCGTTGCCCGGCTTCGCGGAGGACGGGCGTGACGTCGAGCCCCGCCACCTGAGCGTCGTGGATGCCGCGCTGCAGCTGCGGGACGCTCAGCCAGTGTTCGAGCACTTGGTCGCGGTTGTAGGTCGTCTCGAGCCCGAGGTCGGTTCCGACCATGACCTGGCCGATCTCGCCCGCCGCATAGTGGCTGCCGTAGACCAGCGCGCCCGCGACGAGCAGGCCCGCGCCGATACCGTGGCCGACGCGGATGAGCATCATGTCGCCGGCGGCGCCCCCGTAGGTGTGCTCGGCGAGCGCGGCCGCGTTGGCGTCGTTGGCGACGATGACGGGCAGCCCGGTGCGGGCGGCGAGGTGCTCTTGGAGGGCGAGCCCGCTCCATCCCAGGTTCGGTGCGGTGAGGATGGTGCCGCTCAGGTCGACGACACCCGGCGAGCCGACACCGATACCGAGGATGGGGACGGTCGCCGCCGCGACGAGCTGGTCGATGAGCGCGTCGACGTTCGCGAGCGCATCCTCACCGGTGGCGGCACGGCCCGCCGAGTCAGCCAGCATGACCTCCGCAGAGGCGAGAATGGCGCCGTCGAGGTCCATGACCGCGCCGCGGAAGCGGTCGTGATCGCTGAGGTCGACACCGATGATCTGGTGAGCGCTGCGGTTGATGTCGAGGAGGACGGCCGGCTTGCCCGGCCGCGCCGACTCTCGTTGGCCCAGCTCGATGACGAGCCCCTCCCCGAGCAGCTCGGCCACCAGGTCCGAGACGGTGACCCGCGTGAGGCCGGTGTCGCGGGCGAGGTCGGCGCGGCTGCGCATCCCGGAGCGGTACAGCGTCTGGAGGACGAGCGACCGGTTGTGGCCTCTCGCGTGCTCCGGGAGCACCTTGACGCGCGGCCGGAGCACCCGCCCCGGGCCCAGCCCGCCGGTGCTTCCCTGCACCTCCGTCGTCGTCATGTTTGTTAGTAAAGCTTACGAACAAATGAAATGCAAGAGACGAAACGAAGTCGTTACATGGCTCGTGCGCGCGGGATCAGCCGAGCAGTGCCTCGTGCGCCGCCTCCAAGAGCCGACCGGTGCGGAACTCCTCGTGAGCCGTCACGGTGAGGACCGCATCCCGCGCGTCGTCGACCACGACGTACTGCCCGTAGCGCCCGTCGAAGCGCCACAGCCCGGATGGCCCCTCCCACACCGCGAGGCCGTAGCGCGACGTCTGCCCCGGCTCGCCGGTCTCGCGCCACTCCGCGTGCATCCCGTCGATCCACCCGGCGCTGACGATTCGGGAGCCGTGCCACTCGCCCCGGTCGCGCAGCACGCGGCCGATCCGGGCGAGCTCTTCGGTGCGCAGCAGGAGGCCGCTGCCCGCGACGATCCAGCCCCGCGGGCACCGCATCCACTGCGGGTTGTCGATGCCCAGCGGGTCGAACAGGCGGGGCATCAGCCAGTCCCGCACGTCGCCGACGGCCGCCCCGAGCATCCGCATGGCGACATAAGTGCTCGCGTCGGAGTACTGGAAGCTCTCCCCCGGCCCCCGTGTCGGCCGTCGGAGCATCTCCTGCGCCAGGTCGGGCCAGGGCGCCGGCTCGTCGCCGAACCAACGGAAGTCGATGCCGCTCGACATGGTGAGCAGGTGACGGAGGGTGACCCGGTCGACGCCGTCGCCGAGCCGCAGGCCGGGGAGCGCCTCAGCGACCGTGGTGTCGAGGGACAGGATGCCCTCGTCGACGGCTATCCCCGCGGCGAGCGCACTGATGCCTTTGGACACCGAGTAGACGTTCACGCGGTCGTCGCTGCGCCAGTGGTGCCCGGCGGCGTCCTCCCCGACCAGCGCGTGCACGCCGTAGGCGCCGAGCCCCTCGCGGTCCACGGTCTCGACGAAGCGGCGGAGCAGGGAATCGGCGGCAGTCATCCCACCATTGTGGACTCCCGACGCCGCCGCGCCCGCCACGCCGACGCGGCCGCCACGACTAGGGTGCTGGAATGACCGACACCGCTCCCTCCGTCGCCCGCGCTCCGTTCTCGCTCGCCGGCTCCCGCGCCCTCGTGACCGCCGCCAGCCGTGGGCTCGGCCGCGAGATCGCGCTCGAACTCGCCGGCCAGGGCGCCGACGTCGTGCTGGGCGTCCGCGACCCCGAGGGTTCGGCCGAGCTTGTTCGCGAACTAGAGGCGTTCGGCGTGCGGGCGACGGCGATCCGGCTGGACGTGCTCGACCTCGACGGCTGCCGCGCCGCGATCGACGCCGTCACCGCGTCGCTCGGCCCCATCGACATCCTCGTCAACAACGCCGGCGGCGGGATCGACGCCCCTGCTCTCGAGGTGACCGAGGCCGATTTCGACCATGTCTGGCAGCTCAGCACCCGCTCCACGTTCTTCCTGTCGCAGCACGTGGCGAAGAGCATGCTCGCGAACGGGGGCGGAGCGATCGTCAACGTCGCGTCGCAGGCGGGCCTCGTCGCGCTCCCCGGGGAGGCGTCCTACTGCGCGGCGAAGGCGGCGGTCGTGCACCTCACCCGCTGCCTCGCGGTCGAGTGGGGGCAGTACGGCATCCGTGTCAACGCGGTCGCGCCGACCTTCATCGAGACCGACGGCACCTCTGCCGCGCTGTCGGACGACGCGTTCCGTGCCGACACGGTCGACCGGATCGCGGCCCTCCACCGGATCGGCGTGCCGCGGGAGGTGTCGGGCGCCGTGGCGTTCCTGGCGTCGCCCTCCGCCTCCCTCATCACCGGCCAGACCCTCGCGATCGACGGCGGTTGGACCGCGCGCTGACCCCTTAATGATTCGTGCCGAATGTGCGTTCTCGCGGAGCGATAGCGCACATTCGGCACGAATGCGTGGCGGGAGGTCAGGCCATGCGGGTCTTCAGGTTCTCGGCGATCGCGTCGAGGAACTCCTCGGTGGTGAGGAACGGCTGCTCCGGGCCGACGAGGAGCGCGAGGTCCTTCGTCATCTTGCCCTCCTCGACCGTCTTCACCACGACGTCCTCGAGGGTGTGCGTGAAGTCGATGAGCTCCTGGTTGCCGTCGAGCTTGCCGCGGTGCGCGAGGCCGCGCGTCCAGGCGAAGATCGAGGCGATCGGGTTCGTCGAGGTCGGCTTGCCCTGCTGGTGCTGGCGGTAGTGGCGGGTGACCGTGCCGTGCGCGGCCTCCGCCTCGACGACCGAGCCGTCGGGAGTGGTCAGCACGGAGGTCATCAGGCCGAGCGAGCCGAAGCCCTGCGCGACGGTGTCGGACTGCACGTCGCCGTCGTAGTTCTTGCACGCCCAGACGTAGCCGCCCTCCCACTTGAGGCTGGAGGCGACCATGTCGTCGATCAGGCGGTGCTCGTAGGTGAGGCCGGCGGCGTCGAACTTCTCCTTGTACTCCGCATCGAACACCTCCTGGAAGAGGTCCTTGAAGCGGCCGTCGTAGGCCTTCAGGATGGTGTTCTTGGTCGACAGGTAGACCGGGTACTGGCGGTCGAGACCGTAGTTGAACGAGGCACGCGCGAAGTCGCGGATCGACGCGTCCTGGTTGTACATGCCCATCGCGACGCCGGCGCCGGGCGCCTGGTAGATCTCGAAGGACTGGGCCTCGCCGCCGTCGGCCGGCTGGAAGCTCATGGTGAGGGTTCCGGGGCCGTCGAACACGAAGTCGGTGGCGCGGTACTGGTCGCCGAAGGCGTGACGGCCGATGACGATCGGCTTGTTCCAGCCGGGCACCAGGCGCGGGATGTTGGAGATGATGATCGGCTCGCGGAAGACGACGCCGCCGAGGATGTTACGGATCGTGCCGTTCGGGCTCCGCCACATCTTCTTGAGGCCGAACTCCTCCACGCGGGCCTCGTCGGGCGTGATGGTCGCGCACTTCACGCCGACGCCGTGCTTCTGGATGGCGTGGGCCGCGTCGATCGTGATCTGGTCGTCGGTCTCGTCGCGCTTCTGGATGCCGAGGTCGTAGTACTCGAGGTTCACGTCGAGGTACGGGTGGATGAGCGAGTCTTTGATGGCCTTCCAGATGATGCGAGTCATCTCGTCGCCGTCGAGTTCGACGACCGTTCCGTCAACCTTGATCTTGTCCATGGTTCTCCTGGGGTGTCTGCCGTTTCAAGCCGACGACAGCTTACCTGAGCGCGGCAACTATCTTGACATCGAGACAAATTCTCTCGGCGAACCAGCGGCTGCGGTGAGAGCTATGCCGGGTCGCCCGCGCACGTTACCCTTTCGTCATGGCTGAGTTGAGACTGGAAGAGTTGAGTGCGCGGACCGTCGTGGCGGCGAATGCGCTGACACTGAAGCCGGGCCAGGAGCAGTTCGTGGCCCCGGTGTCCTACTCGGCTGCGGCCGCCGTGGTCGACCCGAACACCTCGTGGCAGCGCGTGGTGCTCGACGGCGACGAAGTGGTCGGCTTCATCATGGGCAACTTCGACCCCAATGCGGAGCACGACGAGTTCAAGGCCATCCTCTGGCGCATCAACGTCGACGCCGACGACCAGGGCCGCGGAATCGGCACGTTCGCCGTCCACGCACTCGCCGACGAGGCGCGCAGCCGCGGACACGAGCGCCTCTACGTCATCTGGGAGTCGGGCGAGCTCGGGCCCGAGCAGTTCTTCCTGCGCAGCGGGTTCCTGCCCGTCGGCGAGACGCAGTACGGCGAGACGATCGGTGCCCTCGATCTCTGACCCCGGCTCCGGCCACGATTCCTTCGTCGAGCGCGTGCTGGAGGTCGTGGACGGCATCCCGCCCGGCCGGGTGATGACCTACGGCGATGTCGCGGCCACGCTGGGCTCCCGCGCCGCACGGATGGTCGGCCAGATCATGGCCTATTACGGCAGCGACGTCCCATGGTGGCGGGTGGTCCGTTCCGGCGGCCGCCCGCCCGCGAATCACGAGCACATCGCGCTCCAGCACTACCGTGCTGAGGGCACGCCGCTGGTCGGGGTCGGCACGCCGACGTACCGCGTCGACATGCGGCTGGCCCGCTACGATGACGGACGTGATCATCCCTCCGACCGATGAACCACTCAGATCCGTAGTGTTCACTTCGTAAGAGACCCCTGTCCGTCCTGCCCTGGAGCTGCCGTGCCCCGCATCCGAACCATCGGCGTCATCGCGACGATGTCCGCAATCGCCGTGGCGCTGTCCGGATGTTCGGTGCTGACCGCGTTCGAGCCGCACGTCTCCGCCGAGATCTTCGACTCGGCGAAAGAGATGAAGGCCACCAACACGGCGGTCTTCGGGTCACCGTCCTTCGTTCCGGACGACGCGACCATCATCCGGGTCGACTACGACACGCAGAACGGCTCGGCCATCCTGACCTACACGTCGAAGACGCACCTCGCGCCCGGCACCTGCACCAAGGAGACCACGGCGCCCAAGCCCGCCATCCAGGACAGCTGGTGGCCGGTGGACGGGATCCCCGCCAAGGCGGGCGACTGCGGCGACGGATGGTCCGTGTTCGCGATCGGCGACCAGGTCTGGGCGGCGAAGGCCGCGACCAAGTAGCGCGGCGCCGCTAGGCTCGCGGCGCTCAGGACCCGACGGGGATGGTCAGCTCGATGATCGTGCCAAGGCCCTCGACGGACCGGATGTCCGCGCGGCCGGACACCGCCTCCACCCGGTCACGGACCCCCTCGAGGCCGCCGCCCGGCTCGACCTTGGCCCCGCCGCGGCCGTCGTCCTTGATGATGACCGTGACGGTCGTGTCGGCGCGCGTCACCGCCACGGAGCAGTTGCGGGCCTGCGAGTGCTTTGCGGCGTTCGCCAGGCACTCCGACACGCAGAAGTAGATCGTCTCCTCGACCACCTCGGGCAGCCGGTCCGAGAGGTCGACGTGCACCTCCACCGGCAGGTGGCTGCGCATCCCCAGCTCCTCGATGGCGGAGCGCAGGTCGCCGTCGGTCAGGACGGTCGGGTGGATGCCGCGGGCCAGTTCGCGCAGTTCACGGAGTGCGTCGGCGAGCTGGCCCGACGACCGCTGCAGGTCCGCGGCGAGCTCCTCGTCGCCGTGCGCCTCCGCCTTCGCCGTGGCGATCCGCAGGCTGATCGCCAGCGAGACGAGCTGCTGCTGGCTGCCGTCGTGCAGGTCGCGCTCGAGTCTGCGCCGCGCGAGGTAGCCTTCCTCGACGATGCGCAGCCGCGACTCCCGCAGCTCCTGGATGGTGCGCTCGAGTCGCTCACGCAACCGGTCGTTGTCGACCGAGAGCAGCAGTGCTGAGGAGACCGCGTCCAGCAGGCGGTCGTCCTGCGTCAGCGCGACGTCGTGCTCGATCAGGGCGATGGGGCCCTGATCGGAGTCGATCGCGAGGGTCGAGCGCCCGGGACGCGACGTGGGCGCCGACTCCGGAGCGAGCTCGCCGTCGCTGGTCTGATACGTCTGCAGCGGCTCATCCCACCAGAACACCCGCAGCGAGGTGTCGTGCAGGGTGCGCGCCAGGCTGGACTCCCAGAGCGCCCGGTCGACTTTGTCGCGCGCCACGATCACGAGGTCGGCAACCCGCGACCTCAGGCCCCTGGCGTAGAGGACACCGCCGACGAAGGCGGGAGGGATGAGCGCGATGGCCACCGGCGGAACGAACTGCAGCCAGCCGCCGTCCCAGTCGAGGGCGAAGCTCAGCGAGTCCTGGATGGTCCCGACGCACCAGAGCAGGATCGCGAGGGGCATGACGAAGGCGACCCGGCGGGCCGGGAGCGTGCTCGTGAACCAGCGAGCGATGAGACGGGCCGCCACGGTGAGCATGAGCGCGAGCCCGACGAAGCGCCACCCGAGCCCCAGCCAGAAGTCGGCGGTGTCGCTGGGCAGCACCGCATAGGGATTGGCCACGCAGCCGCACTCGGCCGGCTGCGGCGAGGAGAACAGCAGGATGCCGCCGAGCCGGATGGCGAAGGCGACGCCGACCGCCATCACGATGGCACGGTCGAACCGCGCCGTCAGCCGTCCGGTGGGATAGCAGAGCACCAGGATTCCGACCAGCACCGCCCACAGGTCGGTCACCCCCGCGACCCACGGCCACACCCACCCCCATTGGCGTACGAGCGGATACCAGGCGCCCGCGGACCAGAAGATTGCGGCCCCCACCATCAGCCAGCCCGGGATGGGACTCCTCACGATCCGCCACGCGACGACGGCGCAGATGACGTAGTCCAGAGCGACGGCGACGAAGACGATGGCCCAGCCCACGCCCGACGGACGCGGGCCGTAGTCGCCGGTCATCGCGCTCAGTACCTGCGCGAGCACGTTGGAGGCGACCGCCACCGTCACGGCGAGCGCGCGCAGGGCCAGCCGCAGCGCGTGCGGCCGGGCCACCGGACTCAGGGCGTCCGTGCGTTCGAGGACCGGCCGCGCGGCGACCATCGGTTCAGGCGTCCCGGCCGAGGAAGCGCAGCACCGCGAGCACGCGCCGGTGGCCCTCGGCGGAGTCCTCCACGCCGAGCTTGGCCATGATGTGACCGATGTGCGACTCCACCGTGCGCAGGCTGAGGTGCAGGTCGCCCGCGATCCCGACGTTCGACTTGCCCTCGGCCATCAGCCGCAGGACGTCCCGTTCGCGGATGGACAGCGACTCGACCGCCGCCTCGGACGAGCGCGCGGACACCAGCAGTTGCACGACCTCCGGGTCGACGATCGAGCCGCCGCGCGCCACCGTACGCACGGCGGTGACCAGCGTGTCGGCGTCGGCCACGCGATCCTTCAGCAGGTAGCCGGTGCCGCTGCCCGCGCTCATCGCCCGGATTGCGTACGCGGCTGTCGTGTACATGGAGAGCAGGAGGACACCCGCGTCCGAGCCGGTCGCTCGCAGCCGCTCCAGAGCCCGAAGCCCCTCGTCCGTGTGCGTCGGGGGCATCTTGATGTCGAGGACGATCGCGTCGATGTCGCCGTCTGCGGCGACCGCGTGCAGGAGCTCCTCGGCCGTGTCGACGGACGCGACGACGTCCATCCCGCCGGCGCGCAGGATCTGCCCGATCCCCTCGCGCAGGAGTACTGCGTCGTCGGCGACGGCCACCCTGAGCGTGCGGGAACTGTCTGTCTGTCCCCCGCTCACGCGCTTACCTTAGCAGGCTGCGGATCGCCTCACCGGTCAGCTCCTCCTTGTTGATGAACCCCTCTGCGCCGCTGTCCTCGACGCGTCTTCCGTAGTCGGTCGCGGAGCGGCTCGACGTGAGCACGACGGCGGCGCCGGTCGCGCGGACCGCGGTCACGATGTCGAAGCCACTGGCGTCCGGAAGGCCGACATCGAGCAGGACGATGTCGGGGAAGAGACGCCTGCTCAGCTCCACCCCGCCGGCCGCAGTGCCGCTGTCCCCGACCACCGTGAACCGTTCCAGGCGCAGCAGCTCGGCTGCCTGGGTGCGGAACCGTTCGTGGTCGTCGACGATCACAACGCGGAGGGACATGTGCCCATCTTCACCGCACCGGCACGGTCATTCATCCGTGCCTCCACGCATTCGGAATGAGGTGGCCCCCCGGATGTGGGTCATCTGCATACTGGACGAGTATGTGAGCCAACCTCATCAACCCGAACGATGAGGTCGCCGGCCACCCGAAGGCCGCCGAGAACCACCCGAGGAGAGTGCGATGTCCATCGCGACCCGAACCGCCGACCCGACCGGCCCCGACGCGTTGAGCGCCGTGACCGGGGCGGTCGCGGTGGACAGCCTCCCTTCGCGTCCACACACCCCCGAAGTCTCGCCGTCGGCGGCCGTCGTCGTGATCGACCTGCCACGTGTCGCGCAGCGGTTCCGTGCACTCCAGGCGGCACTGCCGTGGATGGACGTGGCCTACGACGTCTGCGCGCTCGCGCATCCCGCACTCGTCTCCCTCCTCGCTGAGGACGGTGCGGGCTTCGTCGTCTCGCACGGGTCCGGACTCGCAGCGCTCGAACGGGCCGGAGCCGACCCCGCCCGGGTCCTCCACGCGCCGCTCTTCGCGCACCGGCCGGAGCGCCGCACCGCCTGGGAGGCCGGGGTGCGGAGATTCGTGGTGGAGGACGCACGCGACCTCGACGACTTCACGGCCGCCCCCGCGGGCACCTCGGTGTTCCTCCGACTGAACGGGTATGCCGCAGTCGAGGCCGCGGTCCGCGCACAGTCGCTCGGAGTGGCCGTCGCGGGGCTGTCCCTGCGGCCTCCGCTCGGCTACGGCTCCCGCGAGGTCCTCGACGCGGTTCAGGATGCGGTGCGCACCGGCAGGCGGATTGCCTCAGCGACCGGCCGCCGGCTGCCGGCGCTCGACCTCGGGGACGCGTTCGCCTCCCTGTCCACTCGACCGGAACACGCGGCCCAGCTGGGGCGGAGCATCCGAGCGCTGGTCGCACCTGCCACGTCGCACATCCGAATCTCCGCGTCCGCGGGCCGCGCCGTCGCTGCGGACGCGATCACCATCGTCACGGGCACCGCGGAACGGTTCGCCGACGCCGCGACCGCCAGCGAATACATCGACGCCGGCGCGGAGGTC
The DNA here is from genome assembly GCF_042465655.1 of Leifsonia sp. T36S-04. Lineage (GTDB taxonomy): Bacteria > Actinomycetota > Actinomycetes > Actinomycetales > Microbacteriaceae > Leifsonia. The sequence continues at coordinate 581,679 of NZ_CP146286.1, read as the reverse complement.
CTCGTCCTCCGCCGGCCACGCCGCATCCTGCGCCCGTCCCGGACGCGCACCACCTGGTCCCCGGTCGGCTGACTCAACCCCTCGCCCGCCGGAGACAGGCGGCGGGGACCGCCGGGTTCTCCCTGCGGTCCCCGCCGGAACACATCCAGTTAGAAGTGCTCCAACCGCCGGAGACACGGCCTTCCGCTTCGCCTACTGAATCGTCACGCGCGCGTCACGATTCAGCCCTCCGTACGTCCTCACTGATGAGCGCGTTTGTAGCCGCCGTCATTGGCCGGCGCAAACGCCTCGCACCGTTCGAGGACGAACTTTGGGGAAGAAACAAGAATCACCACAGGTGGCCGCTTTCGTGACGCCCGTAGCCACGGTCCTCAGCATGATCTGCATCGTGGCGATGGTTTGGGCGCGCCGAGGCGACCGGTCTCGGTGGTAGGTACCACTTCCCGCCATCGGCGGGATCGCGTTGGCGTTCGGCGTATCGCTCGCGATCACTTCCGCGAGCCTGCCGTAGCGAGCAGGGCGGCAGCGTGTCGCTGTCGCCCTGCTCACGTGTGGCTAGCGCCCGTTCACACCAGCGAGTCGCGCCAGGCCGCGTGCAGCTGGGCGAAGCGTCCCGTGCCAGCGATGAGGTCGTCCGGCGTGCCGTCCTCGACGACGCGGCCGTGCTCCATCACCAGGACGCGGTCGGCGATCGCCACGGTGGAGAGACGGTGCGCGATGATCACGGCCGTCCGGTCCGCCAGCAGCGTCTGCAGAGCCTCCTGCACCAGCCGCTCGCTCGGGATGTCCAGCGAACTGGTGGCCTCATCCAGGATGAGCACCGCCGGGTCGGCGAGGAACGCCCGCGCGAACGAGATCAGCTGGCGCTGCCCCGCGGAGACCCGGCCACCGCGCTTGTTCACGTCGGTGTCGTACCCGTTCGGCAGCCCCTCGATGAACTCGTGGGCGCCGACCGCGGTCGCTGCATGCACGATCTCCTCGCGCGTCGCATCCGGCTTGCCGAGGGCGATGTTGTCGGCGACCGAGCCGCTGAACAGGTACGCCTCCTGCGTGACCATCACGATCGCCCGGCGCAGGTCCTTCGGGTGCAGGTCGCGCAGATCCACGCCGTCGAGCTGGACGGATCCTTCGCTCGGGTCGTAGAACCGCGAGATCAGCTTCGCCAGCGTCGACTTGCCCGCGCCCGTCGAACCGACGAGCGCGACCGTCTGGCCGACCGGAAGGTCGAGGGTGAACTCCGGCAGGATGACGCGGTCCTCCTTGTAGGCGAAGCTCACGTGGTCGAACCGCACGTGCCCTTGCGCCGACCACAGGTCGACCGGCTTCACCGGATCCGGAACGCTGGGCTCCTCCTCGAGGACACCCGAGATCTTCTCGAGCGCCGCGGCCGCCGACTGGTAGGAGTTGTAGAACATCGCCATCTCCTCCATCGGGTCGAAGAAGCGGCGTGTGTACAGCAGGACCGCGAGCAGCACGCCGATCGCGAGCTGGCCGTCCGCGACCCGGAAGCCGCCGACCAGGAGCACGACACCGACGGTCACGTTGCCGATCATCACGAGGCCGGGGTCGAAGATCCCGAACAGCTGGATGACACGGGCGTTGACGTCGCGGTACTCCTCGACCAGTCCGCCGAACTCCTTCTCGTTGCGCTTCTCCTTGCGGAACGCCTTGACGGCGCGGATGCCTGTCATCGTCTCCACGAAGTGCACGATCAGCTTCGCGGACGCCACCCGCGAGATGCGGAACAGCACCTGCGAGCGCTTCTGGAACCAGCGCGTGAGGAAGTACAGCGGAATCAACGAAGCCAGCAGCACGACTCCACTCGTCCAGTCGATCGTGAACAGCGCGATCGCGATGAACAGCATGTAGAGGAAGCCCTGGACCAGCTGGTTGATGCCCGAGTCGAGCAGCTCCCGGATGGAGTCCAGGTCGCTCGTCTGCCGCGAAATGATCCGGCCGGACGTGTACGACTCGTGGAACTCGAGCGACAGCCTCTGCGTGTGCAAGAACACCCGCTTCCGCAGATCGATCAGGATGGCCTGGCTGATCCGCGCGCTCAGCACCGTGTACCAGGCGATCAGTCCGGCGCCGATGATGCCGGTGATCAGGTACGCGATGCCGGCCGCGGCGAGCGGGAACCAGTCCTGCTTGAGCAGTGCCGGCAGGCCGTTGTCAATGCCGTACGCGATGATGGCCGGGCCCGCCACCTGGGCGGCCGTGCTCACCACGACCACGATGGCGGTCAGCCACAGCCGCGTCCGAAGCGGGTGCAGCAGCGAGCCGAGCAGCCGCAGCGAGCGGCGGCGGACCTGCCGGCTCTCCTGCTTGCTGAGGTCGTTGCGCTCTTCGCCTTCGACGCCCAGAACGGTCGTGGTGCTCACAGGTTCACCTCCTCGAGGATTTCATCGTTCTCCTCGTCCTCCAGGCTGGAGATGACGAAGCGGTAGTGCTCGCTGGTCGCGAGCAGGTCGTGGTGGGTGCCGACGGCGGTCACGCGACCGTCTTCGAGCAGGGCCACCCGGTCGGCGAGCATCACCGTGGACGGGCGGTGCGCGACGATGAGGGCGGTGGTGGACGCGAGGACACGTCGCAGAGCTGCCTCCACGAGTGCCTCGGTGTCGACGTCGAGAGCCGACAGCGGGTCGTCGAGCACCAGGATGCTGGGGTTCGCGGCGACTGCGCGGGCGAGGGCGAGCCGCTGACGCTGGCCGCCGGACAGGCTGAGCCCCTCCTCGCCGACCTTGGTCTCGACGCCCTCGGGCAGGTCGTACACGAAGCCGGCCTGCGCCACCTCCAGGGCCTCGGTGAGCACGCGCTCGGCCTCGGCCGACGCGGGGTCCAGGTCGTCCCGTCCGAGCAGGACGTTGTCCCGCACCGACGCGGAGAAGAGGGTCGCGTCCTCGAACGCCATCGCGATCGCCTTACGGAGGTCGTACCGGGTGAGGTCGCGTACGTCCACCCCATCCACCTTCACCGCTCCGCCGGTCACGTCGTAGAGACGCGTCGTCAGTGCGGTCAGGGTGGACTTGCCGGAGCCGGTCAGGCCGACGAGGGCCATCGTCTCCCCCGGACGCACGGTCAGGCGGATGCCGTCCAGCAGATCGGGGAAGCGCTCCGGCGAGTCCTGGTAGCGGAAGTGAACGTCGTCGAAGACGAGCTCGCCCCGCGGTTCGGTGATCTTCGCTGGCGTGACCGGGTCGGTGATCGTGTTGACCTCATCCATCACCTCGAAGAAGCGGTCGGCCGCGGTGCGCGTGTCGAACGTCATCGAGAGGAGGAAGCCGATCGACTCGATCGGGAACCGCAGCACGGTCGCCGTGGCGAAGAACGCCACCAGCTCGCCGACCGACAGCTGCCCCTGCGACGCCAGCCAGACGCCGACGACGAGCGAGATGCCGAAGGCGATGTCGGGGATCAGCAGCAGCCACAGCCAGATGCCGGCGATCGCCTTCGCCTTCTCGATCTCGGTGCCGCGCAACTGCTCGGCCCGTGATTCGAAGCTCTTCAGCGCGTGCTTGCCGCGCCCGAACGCCTTGAGCACGCGGATGCCGTGCACCGACTCCTCGACCGCGGTCGCGAGGTCGCCCGCCTGGTCCTGGCTGCGCCGCGCGATGATCGAGTACTTCTTCTCGAACAGGAAGCCGTAGATCCACAGCGGGATGGAGCACACCAGGAAGATCAGGCCGAGGATCCAGTTCCAGCCGATCAGGATGGCGAACCCGACCACGATCGTGACGACGTTGACCACCAGCAGCACGATGCCGAAGGAGAGCCAGCGGCGGATCATGCTCAGGTCGCTGACCGCGCGGGAGAGCAGCTGACCGCTCGGCCAGCGATCGTGGAACGCGACCGGCAGGTCTTCCAGCTGCTCGTACAGGGCATTGCGCATGCGCGCCTCGACGTGGGTGCCGGGCGTGAGCACGAACCAGCGACGCAGCGAGATGAAGACGGCCTCGGCGGCGCCGAGCCCGACCACCAGGAGCGCGGCCGGCCACACCGCTGACGCATCGCCCGTCGAGAGCGGGCCGTCGACCAGCCAGCGCAGCACCTGCGGGATGGTCAGCGCGACCAGACTGGCGAGCAGCGCGGCGACCATACCGAGCACGATGCGGGGCGCGGCGGACTTGGCGAACGGCAGGATGCGCAGCAGGGTGCGCACGGTGCCGGTCCGCTGGGTGTCGTTCTTCTTCTGTGCCGTGGCGACAGACATGGGTGTTCCGTTTTCTGTGAGTGATCCGACATGGAGTCGGCGGCGGACACGCGGACGAGTCGCCGGAGGTCCGCCGACGGTGGCAGACCTTGTGAGGAGGATGCGCGCGGGGCGCGCAGGTGGAGGCTGGGCCTACCGACCGGACGGTCGGCGGCGGGCCGCAAGGGCGGCGACGGACCCGGGCACGGTGGTCTTTCGTGCGGTCTCGATCGTCGTCATGGCGTCCTCCCAGCCTCGATGAATTCGTCCTCTGTGCCGCAACAAGGCAGCCCTACAGAATATTGCCAGGTTGACGGCTAACGCAACACTTTTCTTGGCGGAAGCGATGTCGGACCCGCCGCGTACGGTGTCGGGCATGGGTAGAGGAGCCGTGGCATGGCTGTGCTTGGTGCAGTTCGTCGACGTGCTCGGGGTGACGAGCGCGACGACCGCGATTCCGGCCATCCTGGAGGGTGTGGGAGCGCCGGCGTCGGCCGCCGGCCCGCTCGCCACCGTGTACGCGATGTTCTTCGGAGGGGTCCTGATCCTGGGCGCCCGGCTGGGCGACCGGTTCGGGCACCGGCGCATCCTGCTGACGGGCATCGGGATGTTCGGGGCGGTCTCCGTCTTGGGCGCGACGGCCGCGCTGTGGGGCGGCGCGGCGTTGGCCGTCGTGCTCATCGCTCGTGCGTTGCAGGGAGCGGCAGCGGCGCTGTCCGTCCCGTCCGCGCTGCGGCTGCTGCTCGCAGCCACGCCCGAGGAGTCGCGACGGCACGGAGCCCTCGCCGCGTGGAGCGCGACCGGCGCGGCCGCCGGCGCCTCCGGCTTCCTCGTCGGCGGCCTCCTGGTGCAGGCGTTCGCCTGGCCGGCGGTCTTCTGGGTGAATCTGCCGCTCGCGGCCGGTCTGCTCGCCGGGATCGCCCTCACGGTCCGTCACCGAACGGAGCCGACCGAACGGGTGCCGCTGGACCTGCCGGGTGCTGCGCTGCTGATCCTCGCCGTCATGGCGGTCATCGCGGGGGCGGCGTGGCTGGAGCAGCCGTCCACCCTGATTCTGGGCGTCGGTGCGCTGGTTGCGGGCTTGGTGCTGGCCGCTCTCCTCGTCGCGCGATTGCGGACGGCGCGCGCACCGCTCATCCCGGCCGCGGCCTTCGGCTCGCGCCCGCTCCGGCACGGCACCGCGCTCTCCTTCGTCAACACCGCGACGACCAGCTCCACCGCGGTGCTCGCGACGCTGTTCCTCCAGCAGCGTCTGGGCCTCGACCCGGTCGCGACCGGACTGACCCTGATGGCATTGAGCGTCGCGGTGATCCTGACCTCCACCACGACGCGCTGGCTGCTCGCGCGGCTGAGCGCCTACGCCGTCAGCGGGATCGGCATCGGCCTGATCGCGCTCGGCTGCCTCCTGCTGGCGCTCACGGTCGGGACGTGGTGGGGCGTCCTCGTCGGCGTGGCACTCGCGGGCGCAGGCCTCGGCCTCTCGTCGGTCGCCGCGACGACCATCGGGACGACCGTGCCGGAGGAGCTGGCGGGCAGCGCCAGCGGCATCCTCAACACCGGCGCCCAGCTGGGTACCGCGCTCGGCACCTCTGCGCTGGTGCTGGTGGCCTCACTCGCCGGAGTCGGAGCGGGCTGGCTCGCTGCCGCCGTGATCGCCGCTGTGACGGCCGTCTGGTGCCTGCTCCCCCGGCAGGAGCGTGGGCTCAGCGGATCCGGATAGACAGGCAGGTGACGCAGCCCTCGAGCTTCTCGAACTCCGAGATGTCGACCTGGATGACGGTGTAGCCGAGGCTTTCGACCAGCGCCACCGACTGCGGAGCCGACGACGACATGAGCACGGTGTCGTCCGCGAGCACCACGACGGCGGTGCCATGCGCCTCGGGGACCGGGAGGAAGCGCTCGAAGATGCGCGGCTCGTCCACGATCGGCTCGTACCCGATGACCGTGCCGTCGGGCAGCGCCGTGACGGCCGTCTTCAGGTGCAGCGCCTTCGTGATCGGAACCGCGACCACGGAGTAGCCGAGCGGCGTCACGATCGCGCGCAGCTGGCGGATGCCCTCCGCGTTCGTGCGACCGCCCCGGCCGACGTAGACGGTGGAGCCGACCTTGAGGACGTCGCCGCCGTCGAGCGTTCCGGGAGCTTCGATGCGCTCGAGGCGCAGCCCCTGTGCCCGCAGCGCGGCCTCGGTGCCGGCGGGCTCCTCCTGGCGGGATTCCGCGCCGGGCAGGGCGATCACGGCGGTGTCGCCGAAGACGACCGCGGTGTCCTCGACGAAGACGGAGTCGGCGAGGCGATCGGCGCTGGCGACCTCGACCGTCTGCCAGCCCGCGCCCGAGAGGGCAGCGACATAGGCGTCCCACTGCTTGTCGGCGAGCTCGGTGTCCACCGGCTCGCGGTCGATGTGCGTCGTCAGGCCGTCGGCGAGGTTGGCCGCCGGGATGCGCACGAGCGCAATCCGCCGTTCGGCGCGTTCTCCGCTGTCGATCGCCCGGTACACGGCGTAGCCGGCGGTCGGGAACGCGATGGCGACCGCCAGCCAGAACGGCAGATTGATGCCGATGAACGACTGGAACAGCTGCCCCCAGGCGGCGCCCGAGAGGGTGACGTTGAGCACGGTGAAGAGGATCAGCGTGCCGAGCAACGTGCTCACGAGAGCGAGCACGATGCCCGTCACGACGGCGATCCACCGTCGGTCCATCGCGCCGAGGAGCGCGGCCCCGAAGCCGAGCACCAGGGCCACCACCGTGTTCCATCCCACATACGGCGTCGTGGTGGCGAGCGCCCCCGAGTTCAGCTGGCTGGCGACGAGGATCACGAACGTCGATGCGACGAACGCGACCGCGGCGACAGCGACGGCGGAGGAGATGGATGCGACGAGGCGGCGGCCCCAGGAAGACGTCATGGGATCCAACCTAGCGGAGCGCCGCTATGCGTTTGCTGGCTCCCGCAGGCGCGCGAGCGCGAGCTCCTCCGCGGCCTGCAGGGTGGTGACACCGCGCTCGTCGGCCGCGCGGAAGATCTCCGCGATCGTGTCGCCGATGCGCTCCACCCGCTCCTGCACCGCAGAGGCATCGACGCCGGGCTCGCTCATCATGTCGAGGAAGATGACGCCGCCCGCATTGACGACGAAGTCCGGGGCCCACAGGATGCCGCGCGCAGCGAGCCGCTCGGCCCCCGACCGGTGTGCCAGCTGGTTGTTGGCCGGTCCGACGACCGCCGCGACCCGCAGCTCGTCGATCACCCGGTCGGTCAGGACACCGCCGACGCCGGCGGGGACGAAGAGGTCGCCCTCGACCCGGTGCGCCTCCTCCGGCTCGACCCAGGTGGCCCCGAGGGCCTCGGCCAGCGCCCGCTTGGCCGGGTTCACATCCGTGACCGTCAATACGGCGCCCTCGGCGGCCAGACGCATCGCGATGATCGAGCCGACATGGCCCAGTCCGAGCACCGTGACCCGGCGGCCGGCGACGGAGCGGGTGCCGAAGGAACGCTCGAGCGTAGCGAGCAGGCCCGCGTACACGCCTGCCGCGGTCGCGTCGCTGGGCTCCCCGACCCCGCCCTCCGACGGCGGCAGACCGCAGACGTGCGCGGTCCGGCCGGCGACCACGGACATGTCCTCGGCGCTCGTGCCGACATCCTCGGCGGTCATGTAGCTGCCGCCGAGCGTCTCGACCGCATCGCCCAGATCGAGCATCGCCTCGAACCGTTCGGTCGGCGTCAGGACCGTGCCGCGCGGCAGGTAGATGACCGCCTTGCCGCCGCCGCGGTTCAGGCCTGCGGCGGAGTTCTTGAGGGTCATTCCCTCGGCCAGCCGCAGCGAGTCGGCCACCGCCTCCTGCCACGAGTCGTACGTCCACACCCGGCAGCCGCCCAGGGCGGGGCCGAGAACGGTGGAGTGGACCGCGATGCTGATGGTGAGACCGCTCCGCCTCCCCTTCACCACGTGCAGTGTTTCGTGCGGCAGATTTTCGGGCAGGACAGACATCGGTGTCTCCTCGTGGGATCGCGGTGAAAAGGTATGGCGGTCTTGTGGACCGCCGTCCATTCTCCCGCGCGACCGCCCAGGAAGCAACGGCGGCGCGGCCGCGCTCAGTGGAAGAAGTGCCGCTCCCCGGTGAAGTACATGGTCACACCGGCCGCCTTCGCCGCCTCGACGACCTCCTCGTCGCGGATGCTGCCGCCCGGCTGGACGATGGCGCGCACGCCGGCGTCGATGAGGATCTGCGCTCCGTCGGCGAACGGGAAGAAGGCGTCCGATGCCGCGACTGAGCCCTGTGCGCGATCACCCGCGCGGCTGACGGCGAGGTGGCACGAGTCGACGCGGTTGACCTGGCCCATGCCGACGCCGACGGAGGCGCCGTCGTGGGCGAGCAGGATGGCGTTGGACTTCACCGCACGGCAGGCCTTCCAGGCGAACTCCAGATCGGCGCGGGTGGCGGCGTCGGCCTCTTCGCCCGCGACCAGCGTCCACCCCGCCGAGGAGAACTCGGTGAACCGGTCGCTGTCCTGGACCAGCACGCCGCCCGAGATCTGCCGGAACTCGGTCAGCGAGCGGGCGTAGTCCTCCGGCAGCTGCAGGATGCGCAGGTTCTTCTTCGTCTGCAGCAGTTCGAGCGCAGCGGGCTCGTAGCCCGGGGCGATGAGCACCTCGGTGAAGATGCCCTTCACGGTCTCCGCCATCGCGAGCGTCACCGTGCGGTTCGCGGCGATCACGCCGCCGTACGCCGACACCGGGTCGCACTCGTGCGCCTTGCGGTGCGCCTCGGCGATGTCCTCAGCGACGGCGATGCCGCACGGGTTCGCGTGCTTGATGATCGCGACCGCCGGCTCGGCGAAGTCGTACGCGCTGCGCAGGGCGGCGTCCGCGTCGACATAGTTGTTGTACGACATCTCCTTGCCGCCGAGCTGGGTCGACTGCGCGATGCCGCGCCCGGCCGGGTCCGCGTACAGAGCGGCGGCCTGATGCGCGTTCTCGCCGTAGCGGAGCGTCTGCTTGAGCTCGGCGCGAGCCTCCCAGCGTTCGGGGAAATCGTCGGTCGACGGCGTCTGCCCGGCGAACCAGGCGGCGACGGCGCCGTCGTACGCGGCCGTGTGCGCGAACGCCTTCGCCGCGAGGTCGCGCCGCTGGTCGAAGGTCGTGCCTCCCGTGGCGACCGCGGCCGTGATGGCGGAGTAGTCCTCCGGCGACACGACGATGGCGACGTTCGCGTGGTTCTTCGCCGACGCCCGGACCATCGCCGGTCCCCCGATGTCGATCTGCTCGACCACGTCGTTCCCGACAGCGCCGGAGGCGACCGTCTCCACGAACGGATACAGGTTCACGACGACGAGCTCGAACGGTTCGATGCCGAGGTCTTTCAGCTGCTCCTCGTGCGACGCCAGACGCAGGTCGGCCAGCAACCCTGAGTGGATGGCCGGGTGCAGTGTCTTGACGCGTCCATCCAGCGACTCGGGGAAACCGGTGACACTGGCCACATCCGTCACCGCGTAGCCCGCGTCGCGGATCGTCTGAGCGGTCGAACCGGTGGAGACGAGTTCTACGCCCGCGTCGGCGAGGGTCTTCGCCAGGTCGACCAGGCCGCTCTTGTCGCTGACGGAGATCAGCGCCCGGCGGATCGGGACGAGGTCCCGCTCGCGGTATGTGCTGGCGTCGTGACGGGGTCCGCTCATGCTCGGGCTAGCTCCTCGAGGTCGATGTGTCCGTTGGCGATGTCGAGGACGGCGTCGATCAGCAGCCGTCGCTCCACGGGTTTGATGCGTTCGTGCAGCGCGGCCTCGGAGTCCCCGGGCAGCACCTCCACGCGCTCCTGGCTGATGATCGGCCCCGCGTCGACTCCGTTGTCGACGATGATGAGGCTCGCACCGGTCTGCGTGACGCCCGCGGCGAGCGCATCCCGCACCGCGTGGGCGCCCGGGAACTCGGGCAGGTATGCGGGGTGCGTGTTCAGGAGGTCGGGCGAAAGCGCATCCACCACCCGCGGCGGCACGAGGCGCATGAAGCCGGAGAGGATGGTGAGGTCCGGCTCCCACTGCTGGATCTGCTCCAGCAGCGCGTCGCCCCACTCCTCGCGGCTCGGATACGACGTGTACGGGACGGTGAAGGTGGGGATGCCGAAACGCTCGGCGTGCTCGAAGCCGTCCGCATCGCGGTCGGCGCCGACGGCCACGACCCGCGCCGGGAACTCGGCGTCTTCGGCCGCCTCCAGCAGTGCGCGCAGGTTGGAGCCACCGCCGGAGATCAGCACGACAATCGAGAGCACGCGTCCAGCCTAGCGGCGGTCGGAGGCGGCCGAATGCGCGGCCCGTAGCGTCAGCGCACGGGGCCTCAGCGGTGGGTGCGGCCTCCGGCGACGAGCCCGATGATCGCGGCGACGGCGACCTCGGCCGCGGCGAGCGCCCCGACCAGCCACGGGTTCGGGCCGACGTCGTGCAGCCGGCCCGGGCCCAGGGCGCCGGACGACCACCAGGCCAGCAGCCCCAACTGGATGCCGGCGACCAGCCCGAGGCCGAGGGCGGTCAGGATGCGCGAACGCAGGTCCGTCAGTCCACTCCCGGACGCATCCACCCGGGATCGCAGCAGCACGGCGGCGAGGAAACCCGCGAGGAGCGGCACGACGAGCCCGACGAGACCGAACGCGAGGCCGCCGGGAGGAATGACTCCGAACACAGGAAGCCCCGGGAGCGGGCCGAGGTCGGTGCCGAGCGGCCCGACCGATGAACCCGTCCCGATCGCGAACCCGGGACCGACGAGCCACGACGCGATCCACACGACCAGGTTCGGGAGGATGGCGAGCTGACCCACCGTCAGCGCCGCGCCGCCCGCGACCCCGCTCTGCAACTGCTCGTACAGGCTGATGATCGTGCCGTAGTGGCCGAAGATGAGGAGCGCGAGGATGAGGGCTGCGACGCCGATGACGATCGCGGTCGCCGCCGTACCGGCGCGGAGCGCGGCCGCCGCTCCCAGCCGGAGCCGCTCCGGGGCGGCCAGGATGCGGGTGGGGGCGCGCAGCGCAGACAGCACCGCGGGAGCGGCGGAGCCGGACGCGGGAACGGCAGACGTCGTCTCCGCAGTGTCCGAACCGGCCCGGCCGATGAGATCCTCCCCCGGCCCTCGCAGCGCGGCGAACCCGAAGCCGACGGCGATCCCCAGGCCGTATACGAACGGCGGCAGCACGATCCCCTGCCAGATCGACGGCTGCACGACGGCAGAGCCCGAGGAGAGCACGACGAGCGTGGAGATCACCGCGAAGGCGGCGAGGGCGCTGACCGCTCCCACCAGGCGCTGATCCGTCTCCGCTGCGCGCATCCCGGTCCGGACCCCCAGGCCGGCGGTCAGCGCAGCGAATCCGAGCAGAGCGATCGTCACCTGGAACGGCACGGCGGCTGCCGGAAGGCCCAGCTGGGCGACCGTCTGCGGATCGAGCGCAACGGTCAGGTTCACGCCGTGGCCGACGAGCCACACGTCCGCCGACGAACGCCAGACGACCGCGAAGTCGGCCCCCAGGTGGTACTGCGCCGCCCACAGGATGGTGATCGGCACGAGGCAGATCCCGAGGCCGATGGCGGCCACGATGAGCGCCTCCAGCGCGGCGAGAAGGGCGACGGTTGTGCGACTCATGACCGAAGGGAGCCTACCGGCGCGCGGCCGCGGCAGGCCGCCGACACTTCGGGACTCAGGAGACCGTCACGACCGGTGTCTCCTCGTCCGCCTCCGCAGGGACCGTGATGACCGGACGCTGCAACAGCTCCAGGATGGCGACGACGAGCACCGCGAGGACGAGCGTCCAGATGATCAGTGACGGCGTGAGCGGCCGGACGAAGAGCACGATGGCGGCCGCGATCACGGCCACCGCGGCCCGGAGGAGCGTGCGCTGGGCGTACATCCACTCGCCCGCGCGCCCCGTCGTGATGCCGTGGCGCTCCGCAGACGCGCGCACCCACTCGACGCCCGAACCGAAGAACCCGCGCAGGCGCTGCGGCACGCGGAACGGGCCCGCCAGCCAGGCGACGATGGCGACGGCGATGGCCAGAACGAGAACCGCGACGGCCGTGTCGATCATGGCGTCGGTGACGGTGGAGTACAGGGTGCGCGCGAGGGTCGACGGCACCAGTGCCGGCGAGGCCGACGCGACGAACACGAGCCTGCCGACCCCGAGCGCGGCCAGGGTCAGCGCCATCGCCAGTCCCAGCGCGACGGCCGCCCAGACCAGGGCGAGCGAGCGCCGGCGGGCGACAAGCACCCCGAGGGCGAGCAGTCCGATCGCCACCCACGGCAGCCACGCGCCCGCGGCGATGGCCAGGCCGTAGAACAGCTGCAGCGTCGGGATGGACGAATTCTGAGCAACCGTGATGGTGCGATCGACCGTGGGGATCTGGGACGCGAACGTGAGCCCCTGATCCACCAGCAGCACTTTCACCCGGTCGATGATCGGGGCGAGCTGGATGCCGACCGATCCGTCGGAGCCGACCGTGATCGCCGCTTTCGGGCTGTTCTGCATTGTGGCGATCAGTTGGTCGTGACTGGTGCGCAGCGCCTGCTGCCACACCTGGGCGAAGGCGTCGGAGGCGACGAATCGCTGGATCGTGGACTGCATCAGCGACACGATCCCCTGGGCCAGCGGCGCCTTCAGCGACTCGAGCGCCTTGGTGGCGACCGGTCCGGTCCCCAGTTCGGTGATCCCGTCGACCACCTGCGACGTGATCTTCGGGATGTCGACGTTCTCCTGCACCGCCTTCACGGCCTGATCGGTGACGAACGCCTGCACGTCGGGGTCATGCGCGAGCGGTGCGTACGTCGCGACGAAGGAATCGGTGTCGGTCAGCTGCGCCTTCGCCCACGTCGATACGACGGCGACCGGTGCCAGGATCGCGCCCACGACGATGAGGACCGTCGCCAGCAGCGTCCACGCCCAGCTTCGCCGGTGCGGCACCACGACGTCCGCGGCCGGTGTGACGGGTACGGTCTCCGCATCCGCCCCGGCCCGCTGACGCAGGGACGCGTTCTCCTCTTCGAGCGCGGCGATGCGCTGCAGCAGTTCGGTGTTCGTCAGGCGTGCCATCTCGCCCCCTTCCGGCGACCCGGTGGGCACACTGTAACGCCGACGGGGTGGCGTGCGGGAGGGAGTAGTTGCGGCAGGAACGACGGGAGGCCGGGACCCGTGCGGTCCCGGCCTCCTGCCGTGCGATGTCGTGGTTACGCGTGCGGACTACAGAGCGGCGTAGACCTCCCGCAGCAGCTCGGCGGTCTCGGACGGCGTCTTGCCGACCTTGACGCCTGCGGCCTCCAGCGCTTCCTTCTTGGCCTGCGCGGTGCCCGCGGAGCCGGAGACGATGGCGCCGGCGTGGCCCATGGTCTTGCCCTCGGGGGCGGTGAAGCCGGCCACGTAGCCGACGACCGGCTTGGTCACGTTCGCCTTGATGAAGTCGGCGGCACGCTCCTCGGCGTCGCCGCCGATCTCGCCGATCATCACGATCGCCTTGGTCTCGGGATCGGCCTCGAAGGCGGCGAGCGCATCGATGTGGGTCGTGCCGATGACCGGGTCGCCGCCGATTCCGATGGCGGTCGAGAAGCCCAGGTCGCGCAGCTCGTACATCATCTGGTAGGTCAGCGTGCCCGACTTGGAGACCAGGCCGATCGGACCCTTGCCCGTGATCGTCGCCGGGGTGATGCCGACGAGCGACTCACCTGGCGTGATGATGCCGGGGCAGTTCGGGCCGATGATCCGGGTCTTGTTGCCCTTCTCCTTGGCGTAGGCCCAGGCCTCGGCCGAGTCCTGCACCGGGATGCCCTCGGTGATGACGACGAGGAGCGGGATCTCGGCGTCGATGGCCTCGACCATCGCGTCCTTCGCGAACGCCGGCGGCACGAAGATGATCGACACGTCTGCGCCGGTCTTCTCGATCGCCTCGACGACGGTGCCGAACACCGGCAGCTCCACGTCGCCGTGGGTGACGGTGGTGCCCGCCTTACGTGCGTTCACGCCACCGACGACCTGGGTGCCCGCCTTCAGCATCAGCGCCGTGTGCTTGGTGCCCTCGCCGCCGGTGATGCCCTGGACGATGACCTTGGAATCCTTGTTGAGGAAGATAGACATAGTTTTCGTCCTTCGCTTACTTCGCGGCCAGCTCGGCGGCCTTGTCGGCGCCTTCGTCCATGGTGAGCGCGAGGGTGACCAGCGGGTGGTTCGCGTCCTTCAGGATGCGGCGGCCCTCCTCCACGTTGTTGCCGTCGAGACGGACGACCAGCGGCTTGTTGGCCTCGTCGCCGAGGATCTCGAGGGCCTTCACGATGCCGTTCGCGACGGCGTCGCACGCCGTGATGCCGCCGAAGACGTTCACGAAGACGCTCTCGACCTGCGGGTCGTTCAGGATGACATCCAGCCCGGCCGCCATCACCTCGGCGGACGCGCCGCCGCCGATGTCGAGGAAGTTCGCGGGCTTGACGCCCTTGTGCTTCTCGCCGGCGTACGCAACGACGTCCAGCGTCGACATGACCAGGCCCGCACCGTTTCCGATGATCCCGACCTGACCGTCCAGCTTCACGTAGTTGAGGTTGGCCTTCTTGGCCTTGGCCTCGAGAGGATCGGCGGCGTCCTTGTCCTCGAGCGCCTCGTGCTCGGGGTGGCGGAAGTCGGCGTTCTCGTCGAGCGTGACCTTGCCGTCGAGGGCGATGATGTCGCCCTCCTCGGTCAGCACCAGCGGGTTGACCTCGACCAGGGTCGCGTCTTCGCCGGTGTAGACCTCGTACAGCTTCACGAAGACGTCGGCGACCTTCTCGACCAGGTCGTCCGGGAATCCGGCCGCGGTGGCGATCTCGACGGCCTTGGCATGGTCGACGCCGCCGCGCGGGTCGACCTCGATGCGGGCGAGGGCCTCGGGCTTCTCGACGGCGAGCTGCTCGATCTCCATGCCGCCCTCGACACTGGTCAGCGAGAGGTACGAGCGGTTGGCCCGGTCCAGGAGCACGGAGAAGTAGAACTCGCGGGCGATGCGTGCGCCACCGGCGACCATGACGCGGCGGACCACGTGGCCCTTGATGTCCAGGCCCAGGATCGCCTTCGCGGCCTCCTCGGCCTCGTCCGGGTTCTTGGCGACCTTCACGCCGCCCGCCTTGCCGCGTCCGCCGACCTTCACCTGCGCCTTGACGACGGTGACGCCGCCCAGCTTCTCGGCCGCTGCTCGCACCTCCTCCGGAGTGTCCGCGACGATGCCCGGAAGCACCGGGACCCCGTACTTCTCAAACAGGTCTCTGGCCTGGTACTCGTATAGATCCACGGTTATCCAATCCGCTGGTGGTCCGGTGCGCTTGGTACGCTGCCGGCTGATTTCTCCGGGCGGTCCGACGCGAGATTAGCTCGACGCCGAGATAAATTCGCCAGGGAGAACTTTAGCGCGTCCGCCTGTACGGGCCGTAACCGCCGCCCGTCCGACGACTGTCCACAGCCTGTCTCGGGATGCGGTTCTCCACGGATTCGACGACTCCCGGCCGACGTGACCCCCGCCGCCACGACGGTGGAGTCATGACCCACCGACCCTTCACTTTCATCACCGCGGTGAGCCTTGTCGGGCTCGCCGTCTTCCTCGGCATCCTGCAGAGCCTCTTCGCAGCGGCGGCGCCCTCCCGGGCACTCACGGGCGACGGGCGCGGGCCCGGCTACCTGTCATCCGACGGCTGGTGGCTCGGCGCCTACCACTTCGACGACGGTGCTCTCGGGTTCTGCCTCAACGCCGGCAAACTCGCGCCCGTCGGACTCCAGTACAGCTACGCCGACCCGGCAGGGATGGGGTGGTGGACGGCGGAGCAGTCCGCTGTCTTCGCCTACATCTCCCGCACGTGGGCCGGCAGCGGGGACCGGCTGACGGCGGGAGCCGGCCAGCTCGCGACCTGGATGTACGCCGGCATGTCGGACGTCGACGCGCAGAACCACGCGGGCCGCGCGGGAGCAGACACAGACGCCGTCTACGCGCGCGCACTGCAGATGCTCGCCGAAGCGAAGCAGCGCGGCTCGACCGGCGTGCGCGCCGCAATTGTGGCCGAACTGGCGGACACCGGGCCCGGCCGGGTGCGCGTCGAACTGACGGTCGACCGCCTCTCCGGTCCCGAGCTCCTGCCCGCCGGCGCCCACTCCGTGACGATCACCCTCCAGGGCGCGACCTTCGCCGACGGAACGGCCACGGCGTCCATCCGGTCGGGCACCGACGTGCCCATCGTCCCGGCGGATAGCGGCTCGACGGTGTCCGTCAGCGCCTCGGCGACGGCGTCCGGCCTGCCGTACGGAAAGGACGTCACGGTGGCCCTTCCGACCGTCGACGCGCAGGCGATCCTCATCGCGCGATCCTCGACGGTATCGGCCGCCGCGAATACGACGGCCACTGGCCCATCGCCTCTGCCGTTCCAGCCGATCGTCCAGACGGAGACGAGCACTCCGGTGGCCGAACCCGGCGCAGCGATCTCCGATCGATTGACGGTGGGCGTCCGAGAAGGCGACGGCCTGCTGCCCACGTGGGGAGTCCGACCGACCGCGGACGGTCTCGCCCCCGTCCCCGCGGTGGTGCAGAGCACCCTCTACGGACCGTTCACTGACCCCATCGTCCCGTCCGGGGAACCGCCCGCCGGGGCGCCGAGCGTGTGCACGGTCGAGACAGCGGTCGACGGCGCCGGCGAGTACACGACTCCGTCCTGCATCATCCCCGCCGCGGGGTACTACGTGTGGACGGAGCGGATCGACCCGTCGCGGACGGCTGCCGAGGACGGAGGCGCGCGGCTGAAGCCGTGGACGTCGACGTTCGGTGTTGCCACCGAGGTCACCAGGGCCGAAGCGCCCGTAGCCGCCCCTTCCGCTCCCCGAGAGGGCGCTCGCCCTGCGGCGACCGAGCTGGCCGACACCGGATCCGACGTCATCGTCCCGGCACTCGCCGGCGGAGGCGCGACCGCGGCCGGCGCCGGCCTCATCGCCGCCTCCGGCGTGCGGTCGAGGCGCACGAACAGTGGCCGCCGCGCGCGCCGTCCGCGTGGGCGCCGCGCCGGACTCGAGAACGCACGGATGGATTCAGCCGGGTTGGAGCGTCCGGGCCGCCTGCCGCGAGTCGGGGATCGGCGCCTCGCCGGGCCGCGCCGCGCCCGCTCCACGTGGGTCGGGCCATGAGCGGCCGCCCGGGCTTTCTCTCCGGTCCTTTGCAGGAGGACGAGACAGGATGTCGTCGTGCGCAGATCTCGCAGCAGACCCGTCGACGCGCACCAGATCGCGTCGGAGGCGCTGACGCTCGCCGGCGGTGGGCGAGCTCTGCTCCTGCAGATCGCACACCCAGCGGTCGGCCGAGGTGTCGTCGAGCACAGCGACTTCGCTTCGCGGCTCATGGACCGCTTCGACGGCACAATGCTCTACCTGACCGCGTCGATGTTCGGGACGGACGAGGAACTGCGGGCGATGCGCCGCATCGTGAACCGGGCCCATGCTCCCGTGAAGGCGGGCGAACCGGCCGAGGCTCCTGCGGTCTCGGGCCGGCCGTACAACGCCTACGACCCACAGCTCCAATTGTGGGTGGCCGCCACGCTCTACGAGACGATGATGAAGCTGCATGCGTTGGTCTTCGGCGAACTCACCGCCGACCAGGCGGATGCCGTGTACCGGGAATTCGTGGAGGCGCTCTCCAACCTGCAGCTCAGGGCGGACCGGTGGCCCGATTCGCGGGCCGCGTTCGACCTCTATTGGGTCGACATGGTGAAGCAGCTGAGGGTGGACGACGACGTGCGGGTGGTCGCGCGTCAGATCCTCTACCCCCGACACGTCCCCTGGTGGTGGCGGCCCTCGCTGCCGGCGGTGCGGCTCGTGACGGCCGGCCTCCTGCCCGCGAGCGTGCGGCGGGAGTTCCAGCTCCCCTGGAACGCGAGCAGGCAGCGACGCTTCGACCGCCTCATCCGCTGGACCGCGGTCGTGTACCCGCGCCTCCCGGCGAGGCTCCGCCACCTTCCGCGCGACCGGTACCGTGCAAAGCTCCGGCGGGCCGTGCAGCCGCGCGACCGGATCGGAACCGGCTAGGGGGCCAGCCCCCTGGCGCGTTCGATGCCCCGCGTCGCCAGCACCAGGACGATTCCGACCCCCGCTCCCAGGATCGTCTCCAGCACCCGATCCACGACCAGGGTGTTCAACGGTGCGGGGCTGGCCAAGTGCGACACCGAGAGCGCGAGGGGGGTGATGAACACGAGGGCCGCGCCATAGTGACGGGCCACGAGGATCTCGGCGAAGAACTGGCACACGACGATCACGCAGATCACCACCGCGGGAGATGGGGACCACGTCAGCAGTGCTGCGGTCACCAGGACCCCGACGATCGTGCCCACGATGCGGTGCAGCGAACGCGAGATCGAGTGGGCGGCCCGGGCGGGTGGGATCACCGCGACCAGACTGACCACCGCCCAATAGGCGTGACCGAACCCGAATGCGACGGCGATGCCGCCCGCGATCAGCACGCCGACGACGTTCTGCGCAACCGTGAGCCACACGCGCGGATCGCGGAGAGCCGCGAGGTCGACCTGCGGGCGACGGCGCAGATCGTTCACGAGGCCCGTTCGCGCCAGCGACCCCCGCGCAACGGCGGGGATGCGACGGATCGCCCAGCCGGACATCGTGAGCAGCCACGCGAAGGCGGCGGTGACAGCCGCGAGCGCGAGCCTCGGCAGGACATCGGCCGGCTGGGTCGGGATCGCCGCACAGACCAGCAGCGCGAAGACGAAGAACAACGCCTGAGGAGGCACCATCTGGAGCACGGTCACGAACACTGTCCCACCGCCGACCACGACGATGAGGGCGACCGCGACCAGCGGGAGCGGTTCTCCGGCGACCGCGAGAAGGGTGCCCGCCGCGACGCTCACCAACAGCGCGAGTGCAGCGGCGGTGAGCGTGCGGACTCGGAGCCGGTAGGGCTCGTTCCGCCCGTACAGCGCCGTGAAGGCACCGAAAGTGGCGTACGCGGTGAGATCGAGACGGCCTACCGCGAACAACAGGAACAGCGGCACGGCCACGGCGAGGGCCGCCCGCAGGCCGACCTCGAGATTCCTCGGGGCCGTGAAGCGGACCGTCACAGCTTGTCGATCGGCGCGATCTTGATGAGGAGCTTCTTCGCGCCCACCTTCTCGAACTGCACGTGCGCGACCCGCTTGGCGCCCTGCCCGGTGACCGCGGTGACCCGGCCGTCCCCGAAGTCGGCGTGCCGGATGCGATCGCCGGGAGCCAGCTCGAGATCGCCGTTGTCGCGCACTTTGCCGGTGACGCGGTTCGGCCACTCGGCCTTCGGCCTCTCCTGGCGGAACGTCGACGCCGCCAGGCTGTCGTTCCAGCCGCCGGACGCGCCGCCCGATCCGCCGCCCAGCCCCGGCCGGCGAGCGTTGAGCGCCCGCGACTGCGTTCCACCGCGGCCGTTCGCGGAACCAGGAGACTGTCGCCAGTCGATGAGGTCTGCCGGGATCTCTTGCAGGTAGCGGCTCGGCATCGCGACAGCGGTCTCGCCGAACTGTGCGCGGGTCATGGCGAGCGAGAGGAACAGTCGCTTCTTCGCACGCGTGATCCCCACATAGAACAGGCGCCGCTCCTCCGCCGGGCCGCCCGGTTCGTTGGCCGACATGCGGTGCGGGAGCAGGTCCTCCTCGATGCCGGTCAGGAACACGGCGTCGTACTCGAGGCCCTTGGCGGTGTGCAACGTCATGAGCGACACCGAGCCGCTGGAGTCGTCGATCTCGTCCGCCGCGGCCACCAGCGACACCTCCGTGAGGAAGTCGACCAGCGTTCCGTCCGGATTGTTGCGCGCGAACTCGCGAGTCACTGCCACCAACTCGTCCACGTTCTCGGCGCGCGCCTCATCCTGTGGGTCACGGCTGTTGCGAAGCACCTCGAGGTATCCGCTGCCGTCGAGCAGGAAGGTCAGCACATCGGCCACCGGCGAGACACCGGCCGGGTTCGACGGGTCGACCTTCGCCGCCGCCTCATCGAGCAGGCCGGACAGCTGCAGAATTGCGTTCGTCACCTTCGGACCGAGTCCGAGCGACGCCGCGTCGCGCATCGCCGCGCGGAACGAGAGTCCGTTGTCCTGCGCATAGCTCGCCAGCTGCGTCTCGGTCGCCGGGCCGATCCCGCGCTTCGGCGTGTTCAGGATGCGGCGCAACGCCAAGAAGTCGTCCGGATTGCTGACCGCGATGAGGTACGCCATGGCGTCCTTGATCTCGGCGCGCTCGTAGAACTTGGTGCCGCCCATCACCTTGTACGGCAGCGCCGACCGGATGAAAATCTCCTCCAGCGCTCGCGTCTGGGCATTGGTGCGGTAGAAGACCGCGATGTCCTTGTAGTCCATCCCGGCGCTGTGCAGCTTCTCGATCTCGTCCGCGACGAACTGCGCCTCGTCATGACCGGAGTAGCCGGTGTAGCCGACGATCTTCTCTCCGTCGCCCACCGCCGTCCACAACTTCTTGTCCTTGCGGTCGAAGTTGTTCGAGATGACGGCGTTGGCGGCGCTCAGGATGTTCTGCGTCGACCGGTAGTTCTGCTCCAGCAGAATCACCTTCGCGCCCGGGAAGTCGCGCTCGAACTCGACGATGTTCCTGATGTCGGCGCCCCGGAAGGCGTAGATGGACTGGTCGGAGTCTCCGACGACCGTGAGCGACGCGGCCGGGATGAGCCCGGCAGCATCGCGCAGCGGCCCGACATTGCGCCCGTGCTGCTCGAGCTCATCGACGATGTCCGGGGACACCGGCATCGTCAGCTCCCGGATCAGCGAGTACTGGGCGTGGTTGGTGTCCTGGTACTCGTCGACCAGGATGTGGCGGAACCGGCTCTGGTAGAGCGCTGCGACCCGCGGGAAGGCGCGGAACAGGAAGACCGTCTCGGCGATGAGGTCGTCGAAATCGAAGGCGTTCGCGCGGCGCAGCTCCCGCGTGTACTGCCGGAAGATCTCGAGGAACATCACCTCCTGCGGATCGCTCAGGTTGGCCGAACGGGCGTGGGTCTCGATGTCGGTCAGCTCGTTCTTCAGCTTCGAGATGCGGTTCGCCGCAGCGCCCACGGTGAAGCCGAGCGTGTCGGCGGACAGGTCTTTGATGATCCGCTTGAGGAGCGCGCGGCTGTCGCCGGAGTCGTAGATCGTGAAGCTCTGCGTCTTGCCGATCGTCTCCGCTTCGCGGCGGAGGATGCGGACGCATGCGGAGTGGAAGGTCGAGATCCACATCCCCTGCGCCCGGCCGCCGAGCAGCTGCTCGACGCGCTCCCGCATCTCGTTGGCGGCCTTGTTGGTGAAGGTGATTGCGAGGATCTCGCTCGGCCACGCCTCCCGGCTCTCGATGAGCCCGGCGATGCGGCGCGTCAGCACGCTGGTCTTGCCGGAACCCGCCCCGGCCACGATCAGGAGCGCCTGGCCCCGGTACTCCGCGGCTTCGCGCTGCTGCGGATTGAGCCCGGCGAAGAGCCTGTCGTTCGGCCCCCAGTGACCGGAGCCCGCCGAGCCGGAGCCCGCTCCCCCCGCGGCAGCGGCGCGCTCGGGGCCGTCGCCCTGCCACCCGTCCAGGATGATCGGGACGGAGGAGGGGGTGGTCTGCGGGGCGTCTGGGAGGCTCGTCATGTCTCAGACGATTTTAGTCGCTGCCACCGTCATTCCGGCCGGGAACCGAGGACCGGGCCGCGGATGCTCCTGTGCGACCGCGAGGCGGCCCTCAGAGACCGTCGCGCACGGCCACGGCGAGATCCGGATGGTCCGCGAACACACCGTCGACTCCGGAGTGCAACAGGATCGAGAAGTACCGGCGCCAGTCACCCCACGCCGCGTCCGGCCCGGGGGTCCGGAACTCCGCGGGCAGCATCCCGTTCTCCGGCCGCAATGTCCAGCAGAACACCGCGAGCCCCGCCGAGTGCGCCAGGTCGACCAGGTCCGAGGTCACCGCGCCGACATCGGCGGCGTCGTCCTCCCCGAACAGCGCCATCGAGACGGAGCCCGACGACAGCACCTGCGACGTCTCGACGCTGATGCCGTCCACGCGGGCGGCGGGCGAGGCGGCGGAGCCGAGGGCGTACAGCCCGCGCAGGGTGAGGTCGGTCTCGTAGCCGGGCGCGGACGAGCCGAGAGCCGCCACCCGGTCGGCGGGCGCGCCCGTGGCTTCCAGCAGGTAGACACGCCTGCCACGGAACCCGCGGTCGTGCAGCTTGCCGAGCACGCCGAGTTCGAAACTCTCGGCGACGATGCCCGACCTCTCGGCCCAGCCGGCGTCGGCGAGTTCCGCGGTGAAGAGCTCGTCGAGCGGCAACCCGGCCGCCTCGAAGTAGGTAGCGTGCTTGAGCTCCGCGACGAGTCCGGGTGCCCGCGAGGACGCACCCTCGGTGTTGCGCTCCACCAGCTCCAGCAGATCGCGGAGCCGCAGCAGCGGGTAGTGCCCGTCGAACGTCGAGCTCGCCTGCCGCAGGGCCGGGATGCGCTCGCGCGCCCGCAGGGTCGCCAGCTCATCCCAGGTGAAATCCTCGGTGAACCACCCGGTCAGGGCGATCCCGTCCACTTCCTTGGTGGTCCGTCGATCGGCGAACTCGGCATGCGCCGCCACATCGGTCGTGCCGGAGATCTCGTTCTCGTGACGGATCACGAGCACACCGTCCTTCGTCGCGACGAGGTCCGGCTCCACCGCGTCCGCGCCGAGCTGGAACGCCAACTCGTACGACCCGCGCGTGTGCTCCGGCCGATACCCCGGCGCGCCGCGGTGACCGATGATCACGGGGCCGGTTCGCGCTCGCATGGCCCGATCCTAGCTGCGAGGGTGGCACGCACCGGAAGCGTGACGCAGCACGGCGAGCGGTGCCAGAATCGACGGGTGCCCGCCGACCCGACCACGACGCGCTCCGCCTGGACCGAGCCGACCTCCCGTCTCCCCCTGCGCTGGGGCGCATACCGACCGCGCCTGCTGGTCGGACTCGCGATGATCGTCGTGGGCACCGCCTGCATCCTCGGGACGACGACCTACAGCCTGCCGCTCCTCCTGGTCGGCTCCCTCATGCAGCCCGCCGGCTGGGCGGTCCTGCCCTCGACCATCGGCCGCCGCGTCGCCGTGGCGCTGCCGGTGCTCGGCTTCACGTGGCTCATGCTGGGCGGTTCCGGCTTCGCCTGGTGCTACGCCGTGCCGCTGGCCGCCTGGCTGCTGGTCCGCCTGCGGCCGCTGCCTGCCTTCGCCGTGCTCGCGCTTCCCGTCGCGTGGAGTGTCGTCGTTCCGCTGCTCGTCCGCGACTACCAGTGGGGCTGGGTCACCATCGCGACGAGCACAGTGATCATCGTGGGAGCCGCGTGGCTGGCGCGATGGGCCGCGATACGGGTCGATTCATGGCAATCTGTCAGAACTCTCAGAAAAGAACCCCGTAGATTAGGTGCAGACGACCGTACCCGGTCCCCATAGAACGAGGAGCTCATGGCACTCAGTAACCCGGCCTTCTCTACGAACCCGGCGTTCTCCAGCAACGGTCAGGCCGCGACCGCAACCGCCGAGAACCTGGAGCAGATGTACCAGGCTCCGGCCGCCACGGCCGTGGACACCGATCGCATGACGGTCGAGGACTCGATCGTCAAGACCGCGATCTGCTTCGTCCTCCTCCTGGCCGGAGCAGGAGTCGGCTGGTTCGTTCCCGTCCTCGCCATTCCGGCGGCCATCGTCGGCTTCGTGCTCGCGCTGGTGAACATCTTCAAGCGCCGTCCGGTCCCGGCGCTCATCCTCGGCTACTCGGCCGCGCAGGGGATCTTCCTCGGCGCGATCTCGATGTTCTTCGAGTCGCAGTGGTCCGGCATCGTCATCCAGGCGGTCATCGCGACCTTCGCCGTCGTGGGCGTCACGCTGGCACTGTTCGCCTCCGGCAAGATCCGCGCGTCGGCCAAGGCGACCAAGGTCTTCCTGATCGCCATGTTCGGCTACCTGGCCTACTCGCTGGTCAACGTCGTCCTCATGTGGACGGGCGCGACCAACGGCGCCTTCGGCCTGAACAGTGTCGAGCTGGGCAACACCGGCATCAAGCTGGGCCTCATCATCGGCCTGCTGGTCGTCGTGCTCGGGGCCTACTCCCTGGTGCTCGACTTCGACGCCATCAAGCAGGGCGTCGCCAACCGGGCTCCGCGCATCTACGGCTGGTCGGGCGCCTTCGGCATCATGGTCACCGTGATCTGGCTGTACCTCGAGATCCTGCGGATGCTGGCGATCTCGCGCGACTGATCCACCCGATCGACCGAGAAGGCCCGGGACGCTCACTGAGCATCCCGGGCCTTCTCGCTGTCAGCGGGAGATCACTCCCACTCGATGGTCCCCGGCGGCTTCGACGTGACGTCGAGCACGACCCGGTTGACACCGTCCACCTCGTTCGTGATCCGGTTCGAGATCCGCGCCAGCAGTTCGTACGGGAGGCGCGTCCAGTCCGCGGTCATCGCGTCCTCGCTGGAGACCGGCCGCAGCACGATCGGGTGCCCGTAGGTGCGCCCGTCGCCCTGCACCCCCACCGAGCGCACGTCGGCCAGCAGCACGACCGGGCACTGCCAGATCTCGCCGTCGAGTCCGGCCGCGGTCAGCTCTGCCCGCACGATGGCGTCCGCTTCGCGCAGCAGGTCGAGCCGCTCCTGGGTGACCTCGCCGACGATGCGGATGCCGAGCCCCGGACCGGGGAACGGCTGACGCGACACGATCTCCTCGGGGAGGCCGAGCTCGCGGCCGATGGCGCGCACCTCATCCTTGAACAGGGTCCGCAGCGGCTCGACGAGCTCGAACTGCAGGTCTTCGGGGAGGCCGCCGACGTTGTGGTGGCTCTTGATGTTCGCGGCACCGGTGCCGCCGCCCGACTCCACCACGTCCGGGTACAGCGTCCCCTGGACGAGGAACCGGATCGGGTCCCCCTCGTTCTCCGCCTCGGCGATGAGGTCCGCCTGAGCCTGCTCGAAGACCCGGATGAACTCCCGGCCGATGATCTTCCGCTTGGTTTCGGGGTCGCTCACGCCGGCGAGCGCGTTGAGGAACTGCTCCTGCGCGTTCACCGTAACGAGCCGCACACCGGTCGACGCGACGTAGTCGACCTCGACCTGACGCGCTTCGTCCTGGCGCAGCAGACCGTGATCGACGAAAACGCAGACCAGCTGGTCGCCGACTGCCTTGTGGACCAGGGCAGCAGCCACGGCGGAGTCGACCCCGCCGGACAGCCCGCAGATCACGCGTCCCGAACCCACCTGGGCCCGGATCGCCGCGACCTGGTCGGCGATCACGTTGCCGCTGTTCCAGTCGGCCGGGATGCCCGCGGCCCGGTGCAGGAAGTTCTCGAGCACTGCCTGACCGTAGGTGGAGTGCTTCACCTCGGGATGCCACTGGACGCCGTAGAGCTTGCGCTCGTCGTTCGCGAACGCGGCGACGGGCGTGCCGGCGGTAGATGCGAGGACCTCGAAGCCCTCGGGGGCGCGTGCGACGGAGTCACCGTGGCTCATCCACGCGGTCTGCTCGTCGGGCTGGCCGTCGAGCAGACTGCTTCCGCTGGATCTGGCCGCATCGGAGATGCGCACCGCGGTCGAGCCGTACTCGCGCTGGCCGGTCTTGGCGACCTCTCCGCCGAGCGCCGTCGCCATGTACTGGAAGCCGTAGCAGATGCCCAGTACCGGCACGCCCAGGTCGAAGATCGCCTCGTCAAGGTGCGGGGCGCCCTCCTCGTACACGCTGGCCGGTCCGCCCGAGAGCACGATGCCGGACGGGTGCTTCGCCGCGATCTCGGCTGCCGTCACGGTGTGGGGCACGATCTCCGAGTACACGTTCGCCTCGCGCACCCGCCGGGCGATCAGCTGCGCGTACTGCGCGCCGAAGTCGACCACGAGCACCGGTCCGGACGGGTTGGCGGAGTCGGCTCCACCCAGCATGTCGGTCATGGAATCTGCGCTAATTTGTCGCCTCCGCGAGGGTCAGGGCTTCAGCCTCGCGGCCGGCCAAGTAGGACTTCACCTGCTTGGTGATGCGCGCCTCCACGAAGAACGAGAGGAAGGGCACGACACCGCCGAGCGCGATCATGACGAACTTCGAGAACGGCCAGCGCATCAGCGTCCACAGGCGGAAATCGGAGAAGAGGTACACGACGTAGAGCCAGCCGTGCGCGATCAGGATGCCCGTGCTCAGGTCGATGCCGGTCGGTGCCACCGCGGTCGTGACCGGCACGAAGGTGAGGACGCCGTAGTTGCTGAACGCGAACAGTTCGTAACCGAGGCCGTACTTGACGATCATCTCGGCGCAGAGCAGGAGCAGCATGATGCCCGTGACGTACGCGAACACCTGGTAGAACCGGAGCGCCCCGCGAATCTTCGGGAAGTCTTCGAGCTTGGGAGCGAGGGCCATGAAACTATTCTACGTTCCTCGCGTCGGCCTCTCCCCGCAGAGGATCGGCCGCCTCGAGCTCGCGGAGTTCGTCCTCTCGCTCCTTGGCGTCCTTCACCAGGCGATACCAGAGGAAGACCGCGAACCCGGCGAAGATGATCCACTCCGCGGCGTAGAAGATGTTGAGCCAGTTCAGCTCGGTCTGCGCGATGGGCGGCGGGGAGTCGATCTGCACGAGCCCTTCCGGGGCCCCGCGTTCGACGACGTACGCGGCGTACACATCCATCCCGTCGACGCCGGTCCACAGGTTGTAGAGCTGCCCCACACCGAGGCTGCGCATTCCCGTCGGGTCCTTCTGCCTGTCGTCGGGCAGCTGCGGTTGCTCGTCCGGGAGGATGCGGCCCACGACCCGTTGCGGTGTCTCCGGCTGCTCCGCAAGGCGCGCGATGGATGCTTTCGCCGCCGCTTCGTCGGGTGCCCATCCGCGTGCGACGGCGAGCGCGACCGGCCGCCCGTCACCACCCTCGATGGTGATGTGGCCGACCACCCACCATCCGCTGTCGCCGCGGTTCAGACGGCCTTCGAGCAGCTGGTAGTCGCCGGGGACGAACGTGCCCGTGAACTCGACGAGCTGCCCGACCGCCGTGTCCCGCAGCGGCGCCCCGGGACCGGCGACACCGGCGAGCGGCAGCACCGTCTCGGTCGGCGCCTCGACAGCCTTTCCCGACTGGACGGCCCGCTCCAGCTGCCACTGCCCCAGCCAGGCGAACCCCGCCGCCAGCAGCAGGGCGAAGAGGAGCGCCCCGATCCAGCGCGGGCGCAGCATCATCTGGAAGAGGGTGGTCGACGCCTGCGGCGCGGACCTTCCCGTGGTCGTGTCGATGATCAGTCCCGTTCCCGTTCCCCGCTGCCGTCCTGCTGCATCGCGCGCTCCACCATCCGGTCGACCGCGTCGGAGTCGGCGTCGGCGGTGGCGGCCTCCACGAGCGCGATCTCCTCGTCGAGCATGGGATTGGGCGCCTTCTTCTTCCGTCCGCGCCGGCCGCTCCGGCCGGACCGTAGGATCATCGCACCGATCTTCTCGGAGTTCGCTGCGAGGATCGGGCCCAGCACGGCCATGATCAGCACGTAGAGACCGGCGAACGGCTGGATGCGCTCATCCAGCCCGGCCGACACCGACAGTGTGGCCAGGATGAGCGCGAATTCGCCACGGTTCTGCAGGATGACGGTGGTGTTGATCCCGGCCTGCACGCCCATCCCGTTGATCCAGGCGACGAACTGCCCGGCACCGATGTTGAGCACGATCGTCATCCCGACCGCGATGAGCACGGGGAGCAGCACCGACGGGAACTGCGCGGGGTTCAGGGCGAGCCCGAAGTTGAGGAAGAAGAACGCGGCGAACACGTCGCGGAGCGGGATCGCGATCTGCTCGATCTTGTTCCGGAACTTCGTGGCGCCGAGCACGAGCCCGATCAGGAACGCACCGATCGCGTCGGTGACACCCAGGATCTCGCCGACCCCCGCGAACAGCACCGCGAATCCGAAGAACAGGATGGTGAACAGCTCGTCGTCCTTGGTGCGGAACAGCCGCGACACGAACCGTCCGCCCCAGCGCGCGATGGTGAACATCACGACGAGGAAGGCGAACGCGACCGCCAGCTTGCCGACGACCGGCCAGAAGTCCGTCTCGCCGCTCAGCACGACCGACACGATCGCCAGGTAGATGGCGATGAAGATGTCCTCGACGACTGTCACGCCGAGGATCATCGGCGTCTCGGTGTTCGCCAGCCGCCGCAGCTCGATCAGCAGCTTGGTGACGATCGCCGACGAGGAGGTCGCGGTCATCCCGGCGATGATCAGCGCCTCCCGCGTCCCCCAGCCGACCATGAAGCCGAAGATCAGACCGGCCCCCATGTTGATCAGGATGTAGGAGCCGCCGGAGATGATCAGCTTGCCGAAATTGCCGAAGAACTCGTCCTGGTCGAACTCCAGACCGAGATTGAAGAGCAGGAGGATGAGCCCGAAGATCGCGATGAGCTCGATGTAGTGGCTCTCGAAGTTCAGCGGGAACCATCCGGTGTGCGGACTCGCCAGCAGCCCGACGATCATGTAGATGGGGATCGCGGGGAGACTCACCAGCCTCCCCAGACGCCCGAGCACGTAGGCGACGAGCAGCAGGATTCCGAGAACGATGAGGTCTTCGCCGAGATGCATCGTCGATCAGCCCCCGGGCGGAGCGTCAGCGGTGGCCCGCGGGGCGACGGTGCCCGTGCGGAAGAACGAGAACGCCTTCGCAACCTTCTCCGGCGTCCCCGCGACCACCAGCGTGTCGCCGGGGAAGACCTTGAAGTCGGGCGCGGGAGCCGGGTTGGCGGAGTCGCCGCGGACCACGGCGACGACGGTCAGCCCCACGAAGCCGCGGTCGCCGGGCGCACCCAGCTGCTGACCGGCGATGTGGTCGTCGTAATCGACGGTGAACCAGTCGATGCTCAGGCCCGGGATCTGGTCGAGCGCGGTGAGGGTCTCGGTGATCTGGGTGCCGCCGAGCAGTTCGGCGAGCGTGTGCGCCTCGTCGTCGTTCAGGCGCAGGGACACCTTGGTGACGTCGCTGCCGTCCTCGTGGTCCGAGAACGTGATGAGGTCGCTGTGTCCGGACCGATGCGCGATGACGCCGACTTTGCCGCCATCGTCGGTCACGAAGGTGTGCAGCACCCCGACCCCGGGTAGCTTGACCCGTCGAACGTCAACCATCATCCGTCTCCATCCGCCGGGTTCGCCGGCATAAGGGGGGTGAACCCCCAGCCTACCGGAGGTGCGCGAAAGCCCTCCCCGGATCGCGTCCGGGAAGGGCCTTCGACGGTGTTCTTCCGGCGGGATCAGCCGTCGGTCGCCGGCGCATCCTCCCCGCCCGCGCCGTGGACCTCCTTGGGCGCCGCATCGGCGCTCGTCGGGGTGCCGGCCTTGGGCGACGCGGCCTTCGACGACCCGGCCTTCGGTGCCACGTGCTTCGCGGCGGCCGCATCCGCTTCGACGATGTCGGGGGCCTCGAGGCGGATGCGGTCCGCCGACTCGTCGTCGGGCTGCAGCTGGCTCGCGCGCTCGGCCTCGACGCGGCGCAGGTAGGTCTGCACCTCGCGCTCCTCGCGGTCCTTGTCCCAGCCGTGCACGCGCGCCAGGAGCGACGCGGCGACCGGCGCCGCCGAGACTCCGCGGTCCCACGCCTCGATCGAGATGCGGGTGCGGCGGGCGAGCACGTCCTCGAGGTGGAGGGCGCCCTCGTGCGTCGCCGCGTACACCACCTCGGCGCCGACGTAGTCGTCCGCACCCGGCAGCGGGTCGGCCAGAGACGGGTCCTCGCGGATGAGAGCCAGGATGTCCTCGGCGAACGTCCCGTACCGGTTGAGCAGGTGCTCGATCCGCGCCACGTGCAGGCCGGACTCCGCCGCGATGCGGCTGCGACGGTTCCACGCCGCCTGGTAGCCCTCGGCGCCGACGAGGGCGATGTCCATGGTGGTGGACGCGGGGATCTTGCCGTCGAGCGCGCTGACCGCGGCATCCACCGCATCCTTCGCCATCACGCGGTACGTCGTCCACTTGCCGCCGGCGATCACGACGAGACCCGGCACCGAATGGGCGACCAGGTGCTCGCGCGACAGCTTGGACGTCTGCTCCGACTCGCCGGCCAGCAGCGGCCGCAGACCCGCGTACACACCCTCGACGTCCTCGCGGGTGAGCGGAACGTTCAGCACCTCGTTGACGTGCGCCAGCAGGTAGTCGATGTCGGCCGCGGTCGCCGCCGGGTGCGCCTTGTCGAGGTGCCAGTCGGTGTCGGTCGTGCCGATGAGCCAGTGCCTGCCCCACGGGATGACGAAGAGCACGCTCTTCTCGGTGCGGAGGATGAGGCCCATCTTCGACTGGAAGCGGTCGCGCGGGACGACCAGGTGGATGCCCTTGGAGGCGCGCACCTTGAACTGGCCGCGCTCCCCGACCATCGACTGCGTGTCGTCCGTCCACACCCCGGTCGCGTTGACGACCTGCTTGGCGCGGACCTCGAACCGCTCGTCGGTCTCCAGGTCGTGCGCGCGCACTCCGACGACGCGCTCGCCCACCTTGATGAAGCCCTCCACGCGCACGCGGGAGGCGACGTGAGCGCCGTAGTGGGCCGCGGTGCGCACGAGGTTGGCGACGTACCGGGCGTCGTCCACCTGAGCGTCGTAGTACGTGATGCCGCCGACGAGGGCGTCCTTGTTCATCGACGGGATGGCGTTCAGCACCTGCCGCTTGCTGAGGTGCCGGTGATGCGGGACACCGGGAGGACGACCGCCGGAGTACGAGAAGATGTCGTACAGCATCATCCCGGCGCCGATGTAGAAGCGCTCGTAGATGCGCTTGTGCAGCGGGTACAGGAAGCGCACCGGCTTGACCAGGTGGGGCGCGATGCGCTGCAGCAGCAGCCCCCGCTCGATGAGCGCCTCGCGGACGAGACGGAAGTCGAGCTGCTCGAGGTAGCGGATGCCGCCGTGCACGAGTTTGGACGACCGGCTGGAGGTGCCGGAGGCGAAGTCGCGCGCCTCCAGCAGACCGGTGCTCAGGCCGCGCGTCGCCGCATCGACCGCGGAGCCCGCGCCGACGATGCCGCCGCCGACGACCAGGATGTCGAGTTCGGTGTCCTTGAGCGCCGCGATCGCTGCCGCCCGTTCGGCGGGCCCGAGGCGTGACGGGTACGTCACCGCCGGGTTGGAGGCTGGAGTGGCGTGCCTATCGCCGCCCGGAGCCGACTGAGTAACGGTCATCGTTCTCTCCCTCCCCGGCCGCCAATGGCCGGCAAACTGGTCCTACTGCGTTCGGTAGGGCGCGACGACGACTTCGACGCGCTGGAACTCCTTCAGGTCCGAGTATCCCGTCGTGGCCATGCTCCGGCGCAAAGCTCCCACGAGATTCGCAGAGCCCTCCGCGACCGGGGCCGGCCCGTAGAGGATCTCCTCGAGCGGTGCGATCTGGCCGACGGCGACGCGGTTGCCCCGCGGCAGCTGCGCGTGGTGCGCCTCGGCGCCCCAGTGCCATCCGCCGCCGGGTGCGTCGGTGGCGCGCGCCAGGGTGGTGCCGAGCATGACGGCGTCCGCGCCGCAGGCGATCGCTTTGACGATGTCGCCCGAGCTTCCGAGGCCGCCATCCGCGATGACGTGCACGTAGCGTCCGCCCGACTCGTCCATGTAGTCCCGCCGCGCGCCGGCGACATCCGCGACCGCGGTGGCCATGGGCGCGTGGATGCCGAGAGTCGAGCGGGTGGTGGATGCGGCGCCGCCGCCGAAGCCGACCAGCACGCCCGCTGCGCCGGTGCGCATGAGGTGCAGGGCTGCGGTATAGGTCGCCGCGCCGCCGACGACCACCGGCACGTCCAGCTCGTAGATGAACTTCTTGAGGTTGAGCGGCTCGACATTCTTCGAGACGTGCTCGGCCGAAACGGTGGTGCCGCGGATCACGAAGAGGTCGACGCCCGCCTCCACGACGGTCTCGTAGAGCTCCTGCGTGCGCTGCGGAGAGAGAGCGCCGGCGACGGTCACGCCTCCCTCGCGGATCTCGGCCAGGCGGCGGGTCACCAGCTCCGGCTTGATCGGCTCTGCGTAGATCTCCTGCATCCGCGCCGTCGCTCGTTCGGCGGGGAGCTCGCGGATCTCCGCGAGCAGAGGCTCGGGGTCTTCGTACCGGGTCCACAGGCCTTCGAGGTCGAGCACGCCGAGTCCACCCAGCTGGCCCATCATGATGGCGGTCGTCGGCGATACCACCGAGTCCATGGGCGCCGCGATGAAGGGGATGTCGAACTGGTACGCGTCGATGGTCCATGAGACCGAGACGTCCTCCGGGTCACGGGTACGACGGCTGGGAACAACCGCAACGTCGTCGAAGGCGTACACACGGCGGGCGCGCTTGGCGCGCCCGATCTCGATCTCCATACTCACGCGCTTCAGTCTAGGCCGCGACGCAGGACAGCGTCGGAGGATGGTGGGACAGTGGTGGGGTGAGCGTCGAAGCCGAACCCCTCAGTCACCTGCGTCAGCGCACCAGCGAGAAGTGGCGCGCCTACCCCGACGACGTGCTCCCGCTGTTCGTGGCCGAGATGGACTACCCGCTCGCCCCTCCCGTGGCCGCGGCGCTGCATGCGGCGGTCGACCGCAGCGACACCGGCTACATCGGCCCCGACGACCGGACGCAGCGCGCCTTCGCCGACTACGCCCATGACCGCTGGGGCTGGGATGTGGATCCGGCCAAGACCCGGACGACGACGGACGTCGGGGTCGTCATCGTCGAGTCGCTGCGGATGCTGATCGAGCCGGGCGACCGGGTCGTAGTCACCACGCCCGTCTATCCGCCGTTCTTCGACTTCATCCCGGAGGCCGGCGGCGTCGTCGAGGAGGTCCCGCTGCTCGAAGGCGGCACCGACGGTGCCGGCTGGGCGCTCGACATCGACGGCCTGGAGCGGGCGTTCGCCGGCGGCGCGAAGGCCTTCCTGCTCTGCAACCCGCACAATCCACTCGGCCTGGTGCACCCGCGCGCGGAGCTGGAGGCGGTGGCGGCGCTCGCGGCCCACCACGGGGTGTGGGTGATCAGCGACGAGGTGCACGCTCCGCTGACCCACTCGGACGCGGTGTTCACGCCGTTCCTGTCCGTCTCGGACGAGGCGCGGCGCATCGGTGTCGCCGCGCACGCCGCCAGCAAGGCGTGGAACCTCGCCGGGCTGAAGTGCGCGCTGTTCGTGACCGGATCCGACCGGCAGGCGGAACGCATCCACGCTCTGCCCATCGAGGTGGAGGTGCGGACCAGCCTGTTCGGCCGGATCGCGACCGAGGCCGCGTACCGCCACGGGCAGGAATGGCTCGGCGGCGCTCTGGCTGCGATCGAGACGAATCGTGCCCTGCTGTCCGTGCTCCTGACGGACCGGTTGCCCCGGGTGCGCTACCGGGAACCGCACGCCGGCTACCTCGCGTGGCTCGACTTCCGCGAGCTGGGCTGGGGCGACGACCCGGCCGCCCGCATCCTCGAGGAGGCGCGGGTGGCGCTGAATCCCGGCACAGACTTCGGCGCGCCGGGCGCCGGATTCGTCCGGCTCAACTTCGCGTGCTCTCCCGAGGTGCTCACCGAGGCCCTCGATCGCATCGAGGCGCTCGCGCGCTGAGACGCGACGGCGTCGTTACAAAAAGGTCAGCGACGGTAGTTGGGAGCCTCGACGACCATCTGCACGTCGTGCGGGTGCGACTCCTTCAGCCCGGCCGCGGTGATGCGGACGAACTTTCCGCGCGACTTGAGCTCCGGGATGGTGCGCGCACCGACGTAGAACATCGACTGACGGAGGCCGCCGACGAGCTGGTAGGCGACGGCCGAGAGCGGACCGCGGAACGGCACCTGACCCTCGATGCCCTCGGCGATGAGCTGCTCGTCGCTCGGCACGTCCGCCTGGAAGTAGCGGTCGCGCGAGTAGGAGGTCTTCTTGCCGCGGGTCTGGAGGGCGCCGAGCGACCCCATGCCGCGGTAGTTCTTGAACTGCTTCCCGTTCACGAAGACGAGCTCGCCGGGCGACTCGGAGGTTCCGGCCAGCAGGGAGCCGAGCATAACGCTGTCGGCTCCGGCAACGAGCGCCTTGGCGATGTCTCCCGAGTACTGGAGGCCGCCGTCGGCGATGAGCGGGACGCCGGCCTCGCGAGCGGCGAGCGACGCTTCGTACACGGCGGTGACCTGCGGCACGCCGACTCCGGCGACCACGCGGGTGGTGCAGATCGAGCCGGGGCCCACACCGACCTTGATCGCGTCCGCGCCCGCGTCGATGAGCGCCTGAGCGCCCGAGCGGGTGGCCACATTGCCGCCGATCACGTCGACGTGCGACGCACGCGGCTCCGCCTTGAGGCGGCGGATGATGTCGAGCACGCCGGCACTGTCGCCGTTCGCCGTGTCGACGACGATGACGTCGACGCCCGCGTCGACCAGCGTCATGGCGCGGTCCCAGGCGTCGCCGAAGAACCCGATCGCGGCACCGACGCGCAGGCGGCCCTCGTCGTCCTTCGTGGCGTCCGGATACTTCTCGCTCTTGTCGAAGTCCTTGACCGTGATGAGGCCGCGCAGCTTGCCGTCGGCGTCGACCAGCGGCAGCTTCTCGATCTTGTGCTCGGCGAAGATGGCGACGGCCGAGTCGGGGTCGATCCCGACCGGAGCCGTGATCAGCGGCTGGCGCGTCATGACGTCGCGAACGAGGGTGGTCGAGCGCTCGAACGGCGAGACGAACCGCATGTCGCGGTTGGTGATGATGCCGACGAGCGTGCCGTCCGGCTCGATGACCGGGAGGCCGCTGACGCGGAACTGGCCGCAGAGCGCATCCACTTCTTCAACGGTCGCCTCGGGGGTCGTCGTCACCGGGTTGGTGATCATGCCCGACTCGGAGCGCTTCACCTTGTCGACGTGAGCCGCCTGATCCTCGATCGAGAGGTTGCGGTGGATGATGCCGATGCCGCCCTGACGCGCCATGGCGACCGCCATGCGCGACTCGGTCACGGTGTCCATCGCGCTCGACAGCAACGGGGTCGCCATCGAGATCCGCTTCGTCAGGCGAGTCGAGGTGTCCGCCTCACTCGGGATGACGTCTGTATGCCCCGGGAGCAGCATGACGTCGTCGTAAGTCAAACCGATGAAACCGAACGGATCGGGCTGATCCATTTCACCCCTATCAAGAAGATGCGCGACTGTGGATGCTCAATGGTAACGGCAGAACCTTGGCGTGTATTCCGCCCGATCGGGGTCTAATCGACCGGCGCGAGATCGAGTTCGGCGGCGCGCTTGCCCTGCCGCGAGGCGACGATCATGTCGACGCTCAGGATGAGCAGCGCCAGCCATACGATCGCGAAGCCGACCCAGCGCTCCGGCGGCATCGCCTCGTGCAGCACGGCGACCCCGACGACGAACTGGATGAACGGCGCGAAGTACTGGATGAAGCCCATGTAGACGAGCGGCAGCCGCCGCGAGGCCGCGGCGAAGAACAGCAGCGGGACCGCCGTGATGACTCCTGCGCCGGCGAGCAGGACGGCATGCCACGGGCCTGCGCTGCCAATGGTCAGGCCGACCGTGACGCTGACCACCACGAGCTGGATGACCGCGATCGGAGTCAGCCACATGGTCTCGAGCGTCAGGCCGGAGAGCGCATCCACTCGGCCCCCCACGCGCTTCTTGATGAGGCCGTAGAACCCGAACGAGAACGCAAGGATGAGGGCGATCCACGGGACGGAGCCGTACCCGACCGCGAGCACGATGACCGCGACGATGCTGACGCCGACCGCCACCCACTGGGCGGCCCGCAGCCGCTCGCGCTGCACGAGCACGCCGAGGAAGACCGTGACGATCGGATTGATGAAGTAGCCGAGTGCGGCCTCGACGACGTGTCCGCTGACGGTCGCCAGCACGTAGGTCTGCCAGTTGACGTAGATGAACAGGCCCGCCAGGCCCATCGTGAACAGCACCCGCTTGTCTGTCAGCAGGGCGCCGAAGCGTCCCCAGGAACGGGTGACGGTCAGCGCGATCGCGCAGAACGCGAGAGAGAAGACGACGCGCCACGCCACGATCTCCCAGGCACCTGCCGGTGCGAGCGCGAGGAAGTAGATCGGGAGGATGCCCCAGAGCACGTACGCGGAGACCGCGTAGACCAGGCCGGAGGAACGGTGGGTGCTGAGGTCGTCGGAAGGTGCCACTCGTCCGACACTACCGCCGCCGGCCGACACCGACATTCGTCACGAATCGTCGCTCTGCGCCAATGGAACCGCACATTCGTGACGAATCGTCGCTCTCGGAAACGACGACGGCCCGGCTGCGCAGGGCAGCCGGGCCGTCGGAAGTGGGATGCGTCAGCGAACGACGACCGCGAGAACGTCGCGGGCCGAGAGGACCAGGTAGTCCTCGCCGCCGAACTTGACCTCGGTGCCACCGTACTTGGAGTAGATGACCTTGTCGCCGACAGCGACGTCGAGCGGCACGCGGTTGCCGTTGTCGTCGATGCGACCCGGACCCACGGCGACGACCTCGCCCTCCTGCGGCTTCTCCTTGGCGGTGTCGGGGATGACCAGACCGGAAGCAGTGGTCTGCTCAGCCTCGACCTGCTTGATGACGATGCGATCCTCGAGCGGCTTGATGGAGACCGACACGTTGACCCCTTTCCTTGAAGAACGTTCCAGTGAAGAACAGAGTCTCGACTAAGACTGATTAGCAACCTCGCAGTGAGAGTGCTAACCCGAGTCTAGGGGGTGCGTTAGCAGTCACGCAACGTGAGTGCCAGACGCGGCGGAAAGGTAGCGTGGGGACTATGGAACGGTCCGAGCTGGTCGCACTGCTGAGCCCGGAGGGCCTCCGCCTCCTCGATTCCCTGCCGCCGTACCGGACCGAGCAGGACGTGCTGAAGATGGTCAGCGACCTCCGCAAGCAGGGGCACTCCCCCGCCCTCGTGTCCGCGGTGCTCACGCAGTCCAAGCTCCGCCGGAAGGCCGTGGCGAAGTTCGGCGATTTCGCCTCCAGCATGCTGTTCACCGAGGCGGGACTGGAACAGGCGACGCGCCTGCCGGTCGCCGCCCGGCACGCGGGCCGCTTCCGCGCCGCCGGCATCCAGCGGGTCGCCGACCTGGGCTGCGGGATCGGCGGCGACGCGATGGCGCTGGCCGCCCTCGAGCTGGAGGTGACCGCCGTCGACACCGACGAGGTGACCGCGGCCATCGCATCCTTCAATCTCGCCCCCTTTCCAAGCGCGACCGTGGAGCAGCGCCGGGCGGAGGACGTGGACCTCCGTGCGATCGACGGGGTGTTCCTCGACCCCGCGCGGCGTACGGCCGGCCACGCTCAGACAGAGCGCCTGGTCGATCCCGACGATTACACGCCCTCTCTCGGTTTCGCCTACGAACTCGCAACGGCCCGTTCGGTCGGCCTCAAGCTCGGTCCCGGCTTCGATCGCGACCTCATCCCCTCGACGGCGGAGGCGCAGTGGGTCTCGGCCGACGGCCAGGTCGTCGAACTCGGGCTCTGGTTCGGCGCGCTCGCCCGTCCCGGTGTGGGTCGCGCTGCGCTCGTCCTGCGCGGCGACCAGACGGACGAGCTGACTGCGGGCGCGGACAGCCAGGACGAGGAGACCGGACCCCTCGGCGAGTACCTCTACGAGCCCGATGGCGCCGTCATCCGCGCGCGCCTGATCGGCGACCTGGCACGTCGGATCGGAGGCCGGATGCTGTCCGAGCAGATCGCCTACATCACCGCGGATGCACCCGTGGAGACTCCGTTCGCGTCGGGATTCCGCATCCTGGAGACGCTGCCCTACGCCGAGAAGGATCTCAAGAAGGCGTTGCGCCAGCGCAACATCGGCACCCTCGAGATCAAGAAGCGCGGCGCGGATGTCGACCCCGCGACGCTGCGCCGGCGCCTGGCCCTGAACGGCGACCGCCCGGCAACCCTGATTCTCACCAGGGTGGCCGGGCGGCACACCGCGCTCCTCGCCGAACGGCTCTAGGCCGTCGGCCGCGGCTCACATCAGTAGTTGCTCGGGATGTTGTTCGCGAAACTGGCGAAGATGATCGCGAGGAAGATCCAATAGACGATGGCGATGAGGATGCTGACGAAGCCGAGGATGATTCCGGTCAGCCAGAAGCCGCGCGCCTGCGGCTCCTTGTTCCTGCCGATGAAGCCGAGGACGATGGCCGCGATTCCGAACAGGAAGCCGATGCCCCAGGCGAGGTTCAGCACGATGCCGACGATGCCGCCGACGAGCGAGAGGATGCTGAGGATCGGCGACTTGGCGGCCGGCTGCCCGTAGGGCTGCGCGTACCCGGGAGCAGGCTGACCGTAGGGGGGCTGGCCGTACGGCTGGCCCGGCTGCTGACCGTAGGGCTGCTGGCCGTATCCGGGCGCCGGGGGCTGCTGACCGTATCCGGGCGCCGGGGGCTGCTGACCGTATCCCGGAGCCGGCGGCTGCTGACCGTACCCCGGAGCCGGCGGCGGCTGCTGCCCGTAGTCGGGCCCGGGCGCCGGAGCGGCAGGGGCGTCACCCGCAGGCGGTGCCGGGGGCACGGGAGGGACCGGGGGAACCGAGCCGTTCTGCGTGTTGGGATCCACCGGGTCGGTGGGGGCGTTCGGATCGGTCATGGGACCCATCTCCTTCATCTGGAAGCCGACGATCGGCGCCTTTCCGGAATTCGCATTCCTGGGAAATCGCTGATCGGTTCCATGGTGGCAGGGCCCGCGCGGGGGTGTCAACGCACCAGGTCAGGCGGTGACCTGAATCTCGGTGACCGGCAGCGTGGAGTCCGCCGAGAACGTCAGTTCGCTGGGTTCGTGACCCGCCATGATCAGCTGCGCCCCGAGCGCTGCGATCATCGCGCCGTTGTCGGTGCAGAGCGACAGGGCCGGGATGCGCAGGGCGACTCCGGCCTCCGCGGCGCGCTGCACGGCGACCTGCCGGACGCGCGCGTTCGCCACCACGCCGCCCCCGAGCAGCAGACGCGGGACCTCGTAATCGCGGCATGCGGCGAGCGCCTTCGTGATGAGCACATCGACGACCGCCTCGCGGAAGGATGCCGCCACGTCCGCGACGGGAACCTCTTCGCCCGCATCCTGGCGCTGCTCGACCCAGCGCGCGACGGCCGTCTTGAGTCCGGAGAACGAGAAGTCGTACCGATGCTGTTCGAGGTCTTTCGGGCGGGTGAGGCCGCGCGGGAACCGGATCGCCTTCGGGTCGCCCTCCGCCGCTACCCGGTCGATCTGGGGTCCGCCCGGATAGGGCAGCCCGAGCACTCGGGCGACCTTGTCGAAGGCCTCGCCTGCCGCGTCGTCGATGGTCTCGCCGAGCAGCTCCACGTCCGAGACGAGGTCGCGCACCAACAGGAGGGAGGTGTGGCCCCCCGACACGAGCAGCGCGATGGTCGGGAGCTCGACAGGATGCCCGGGGCCGCCCGACGCGTCAAGGAGGTCCGCTCCAACGTGCCCGACCAGGTGGTTCACCGCGTACAGCGGCTTGCCCAGGGCCACAGCGAGCGCCTTTGCCGCGCCGACGCCGACCATCAGGGCCCCCGACAGGCCCGGCCCGCTCGTCACCGCGATCGCGTCGACGTCTGCCAGCTCGATGCCCGCGTCGGCGACGGCGGTCCGCAGCGTCGGCTCCAGCGCCTCCAGGTGCGCCCGCGCCGCGACCTCGGGCACGACGCCGCCATACCGGGCGTGCTCCTCCATCGACGACGCGATCACGTTCGCGAGCAGGGTGGTGCCACGGACGATTCCGACGCCGGTCTCGTCGCAGGAGGTCTCGATCCCTAGCACGAGGGGGCTGCGCCCGGCGGGAGGAACGGGGTTCATGCGATCGTGGTCTCCGGTGCGGGGACGGCGAGGCGCATGACGATGGCATCGACGCCGTCCGGCTGGTAGTACTTCGGGCGGACGCCGATCTCCGCGAAACCGAGGTCCCGGTAGAGCGTCTCTGCCCCTGGGTTGTCGGCGCGCACCTCCAGGAACACCTCGCGCGCTCCGCGACGCCGGGCTTCCGCGATCAGCGCCTGCATCAGAGTTCGACCGAGGCCACGGCGGCGGGCGTGCGGGGCGACCGCGATCGTCTGGATGTCGCCCTCTTCTCCCCCGCGCGGCGCCAGCAGGCCGGCGTACCCGTCGATCCGCTCCGGGGTCTCTGGTTCGAAGGCCACGAGGTAGTAACCGTGCTCACCCGTCACTTCGGACCGCATCGACCGCTCCGACCAGGCGTCGTTCACGAAGATGGAGCGCTCGAGCTCCATGATGGCCGGGACATCATCCGGATGCGCCCGCCGCAATTGGTAGGCGGTCACGCCGTCACCCGCTTCGGGCCGGCCGACAGGGTCACATCGGGCGAGCGGAGGTACAGCGCCTCGTCCTTGTCCACCGGGAGGCCGTTGGCGTAGCGGAGCTCCGCGATCATGCCGAGCCGCCCCGCGGGCACGATGTCGGCGTCGATGCGCAGGAGGCCGGGATGCGGCAGGTCGTCCGGCTTGCTGAGCCCCGGGCCGTCGAGACGCACCGGCAGGCCGAAATCGTCGGTCCCGGAGTAGGCGGTCCAGTAGCGCTCGCGGCGGCGCGCATCCGTCACCACCAGGAGGGCCCCGGTGTGCCCGGAAGCGTAGCGGTCGTAGGCGACGGCGTCGTGACTCACCACCGGCACCAGCGGCTTGCCCGCGCCGATCGCGAAGGCCTTCGCGGCGGCGATCCCCACTCGCAGACCCGTGAACGGACCGGGACCCATTCCGGCGACGACTCCGGACAGCGACCGCACCTCGACGCCGGCGACCGTCAGCGCCTCGTCGATGAGCGTGCCGATCACCTCGGCGTGCCGCATGGTGTCGGTCTCGATCACCTCGGAGAGCACGCCGGCATCCCGGTCGACGACCGCCACGCTGGTGCCGGCCGACGTGTCGATGGCGAGAAGCATGCAACCAGCCTATTCGGGATCGACGACGTCAGCGCCCGTCGCCCAGCGCGGCCCGAAGCCGGTGATCGTCACCGTGCGCGGCTCATCCACCTCGTCGACCGCGTCATCCGTCTCGTTCAAGTCCTGCACGTCGACCGCAGGTCCTCCCGATCGTTCGTCCGCCCCGGTCGGCCGCTCGATAGCGACCTCCAGCCACGACTCGGCGACGCCGTCGAGCATCCCGCTGCCCCACTCCACGACCACGACCGAGCGGGCGAAGTCGATGTCGAGGTCGTCGAGCTCGAGCGCACTGGCCAGCCGGTAGGCGTCCACGTGCACCAGCGGCGCCCCGCCCGAGAGCCCGGGATGCGTCCGGGCGAGCACGAAGGTGGGGCTGGTGACCGGTCCACGCACATCCAGACCCTCGCCGATCCCGCGCGTGAGCGTCGTCTTGCCCGCCCCAAGAGGACCGGACAGGATGACCAGGTCGCCCGCGCGGAGTGCCGCCGCGAGCTCCCGGCCGAGTGCGTGCATGTCGTCGGCCGTGGCGACGACACGGGTGGCGGGCAGCCGCAGGTCGGTCGTCATCGCTCCCCTCCGACGAAGGTGCGCGTCAGCCGGCCGCCGAGCCGGGTGACGATCTCGTAGTTGATGGTGTCCGCGGCCTCCGCCCAGTCGTCCGCGCTCGGGACGCCCGTCGCCGGGTCGCCGAACAGCACCACCTCGTCGCCCACCTGCACGTCCAGGTCCCCGACATCGACCACGAACTGATCCATCGCCACGCGTCCGCTGATCCGGAAGATGCGCCCGCCGATCGAGACAGGGCCGCGGTTCGAGGCATGCCGGGGAATCCCTTCGGCATAGCCGAGCGGGACCAGCGCCAGCGTCGTCTCACCAGACGTGCGGTAGGTGTAGTCGTACGAGACACCCTTGCCGGCAGGCACCCGGCGCACGGCGGCGACCCGGCCGCGCAGGGTCATGGCCGGCCGCAAGCCGAGTTCGGCTCCGGAGCCACCGCCGAACGGCGACAGGCCGTAGACGGCGATGCCGAGTCGCACCAGGTCGTACCGCGCATCCGGCAGCGTCAGGGCGGCGGCGCTGGCCGCGATGTGCCGCAGCTCGGGCGCGAGGCCGGAAGCCGCTGCCCGCTCGAGCGCACGCTCGAAGACGGCGATGGCGGCGCGATCGTCCTCCGGCGATGCATTGGACAGGTGCGAGAAGATCCCCCGCACCACCACGTCACCGCTCACCTCCAGTTGGCGCGCGCGGGCGAAGACCGCATCCCAGTCGGATTCCGCGACGCCGTTGCGGCTCAGTCCGGTCTCCACCTTCAGCTGGACGAAGACCGACCGATCGCCGTCGCGTGCGGCGGCCGCAGCCTCCAGCTGCTCCAGCGACGACAGCCCGAGGTCGAGGTCGGCGGCGACCGCGGGGGCGAAATCCCCCGCGGGGTCGTGCAGCCACGCCAGCACGGGTGCGGTGATCCCCGCCTCGCGGAGCGCGATGCCCTCCGCGATCTCGGCGACGCCCAGCCAGTCGGCGCCGCCGGCGAGGGCGGCACGCGCGCTCTCGACGGCACCGTGACCATAGGCATCCGCCTTGACGACCGCCATCACGTGCGGCGTGCCCACCAGCTCGCGGAGGCGCACGACGTTCGCGGTCACCGCATCCAGGTCGACGAGCCGTTCGCGGAACTCCGCGGTCACGGCGCGCACTCCGTCACGACGAAGGCGGTGGCGACACCCGCGTCGTGCGTCATCGACACGTGGATGCGCACGATTCCGCGTTCCCGGACCTGCGCCTCGACCACGTTGTGCAGCACGAACCCGGGATTCCGCTCCTCATCGGGGACGATCTCCATGTCGTGCCAGCGCACTCCCTCGGAGCCTCCCAGCGCCTTGATCAACGCCTCCTTCGCCGCGAACCGCGCGGCGAGGGAATGCACCGGAAGCAGCCGTTCCGCCTGCGTGAACAGCCGCTCCCGAAGCTTCGGAGTGCGGGCGATCGATCGCTCGAACCGCGCAAGATCGACCACGTCGACCCCGATGCCGTCGATCACGGCGTCATTCCACGGTGACGGACTTGGCCAGGTTGCGGGGCTGGTCCACGTCGAGGCCCTTCGCGGCGGACAGCTCCATCGCGAAGATCTGCAGCGGCACGACCGCGAGCAGCGGCTCGAAGAGCGGCGCAGCGAGCGGGATGCGGATGACCTCGTCGGCGAACGGCAGAACCGCTGCGTCTCCGGCCTCGGCGATCGCGATCACGCGGGCGCCGCGAGCACGGATCTCCTGGATGTTCGAGACGACCTTCTTGTGCAGCTCGTCCGACCAGCGCGGGCTCGGCACGACGACGAAGACCGGCTGACCGGGCTCGATCAGCGCGATCGGGCCGTGCTTCAGCTCACCGGCGGCGAAGCCCTCCGCGTGGATGTATGCGAGCTCCTTGAGCTTCAGCGCGCCCTCCAGGGCGATGGGGTAGCCCACATGACGGCCGAGGAACAGCACCGAACGGGTGTCGGACATCCACTTGGCCAGCTGGGCGATCTCGGCGTGCGACTCGAGGACCGTCGCGATCTTCTCCGGCACGGCGTGCAACTCGGCGATCGCATCGCGCTGGTGCGCGGCGGACAGCGTGCCGCGGACGCGCGCCAGGTGCAGCCCGAACAGGTAGAGCGCGGTGATCTGCGCCACGAACGCCTTCGTCGACGCGACCGCCACCTCGGGGCCTGCGTGCGTGTACAGCGCCGCGTCCGATTCGCGGGGGATGGTCGCCCCCTGCGTGTTGCAGATGGAGATCGCCTTGGCGCCGGCCTCACGGGCGTACTTCACCGCCATGAGCGTGTCCATCGTCTCGCCGGACTGGCTGATCGAGATCACGAGCGTTCCCTCGGTGAGGACCGGCTCGCGGTAGCGGAACTCGTGGCTGAGCTCCACGGTGACCGGGACCCGCGCCCACTTCTCGATGGCGTAGCTGCCGACCAGGCCCGCGTAGGCGGCGGTGCCGCACGCGATGATGGTCACGCGGTCGATACCCGCGAAGTAGTCGTCGCCGAGGGCATCCAGCTCCGGGATGTGCACGGTGTCGTCGACGAGACGGCCGCGCAGCGTGTTGGCGACGGCGTCCGGCTCCTCGGCGATCTCCTTCGCCATGAACGACGACCAGCCGCCCTTCTCGGCGGCGGACGCATCCCACGCCACCTCGAACGGCTCGACCTCGACGGGGGTGCCGCTGAAGTCGGTCACCGTGACGCTGTCCGGCGTGATGGTCACGATCTGGTCCTGGCCGATCGCCATGGCGCGTCGGGTGTGCTCGACGAATGCGGCGACGTCCGACCCGAGGAAGTTCTCGCCCTCGCCCAGCCCGATCACCAGCGGGGAGTTGCGGCGTGCGCCGACGACGACGTGCGGCTGGTCCTGGTGCATCGCGAGCAGCGTGAAGGCGCCCTCGAGGCGCGAGACGACCGCCTGGAACGCCTCGGGGAGGTCGCCCGTGCGGCGGTACTCCCGCCCGAGCAGCACGGCGGCGACCTCGGTGTCGGTCTCGGACTCGAAGGCGAAGCCGTCGGCGAGCAGCTCATCCTTCAGCGTCGAGAAGTTCTCGATGATGCCGTTGTGGATGACGGCCAGCCGGCCCTCGTCGCCCAGGTGCGGATGCGCGTTGACGTCGGTCGGGCCGCCGTGCGTCGCCCAGCGGGTGTGGCCGATGCCGGTCTGCCCGTTGGGGATGGGGTTCTCTTGCAGGTCTTCGGTGAGCACGGCGAGCTTGCCGGCCTTCTTGGCGGTGCCGAGCGCTCCGTCCGGACCGATCACGGCGATGCC
Source organism: Leifsonia sp. T36S-04 (assembly GCF_042465655.1). Classification (GTDB taxonomy): domain Bacteria; phylum Actinomycetota; class Actinomycetes; order Actinomycetales; family Microbacteriaceae; genus Leifsonia. Next base: position 536,895 of record NZ_CP146286.1, on the reverse strand, counting down.
GGCCGAGTCGTACCCGCGGTACTCCAGGCGCTTCAGGCCGCCGAGCAGCACCTCGAGGCTCTTATCGGTACCGACGTACCCCACGATTCCACACATGCGCTCGATTCTATCGTGGGCTGCCGGGGCTCCCTGTGAGCGCGCCCGTAGACTTGGAGGCCTATGGTTTCCAACGGCGACTCCGCCACCCCCTTCGTCGAGCTGAGCCGGGCCGATTGGGCAGAACTGGCGCAGAACACGCGGCTTCCGCTGCTCGAGACGGAGATCGTCCAGCTCCGTGGGCTCGGCGATCCGCTCGACATGCGCGAGGTCGAAGAGGTCTACCTGCCACTGAGCCGCCTCCTGAACCTCTACGTGGGCGGCACGAAGCAGCTCCATCGCGTCACCAGCGACTTCCTCGGCGAGCGAGCGGAGCGGACACCGTTCGTGATCGGGGTCGCAGGTTCGGTGGCGGTCGGCAAGTCGACCATCGCTCGCCTCCTCCGGGAGTTGCTGTCCCGCTGGGACGACACTCCGCGTGTCGAGCTCGTCACGACGGACGGCTTTCTGCATCCCAACGCCGAGCTGGAACGCCTGGGACTGATGGAGCGGAAGGGCTTCCCCGAGTCCTACGACCGCAAGGCGCTGCTGCGCTTCGTGACGGCGGTGAAGAGCGGTGCCCAGGAGGTCCGCGCGCCCTTCTACTCCCACCTGAGCTACGACATCGTGCCGGATGCGGAGATCGTGGTTCGCCGCCCCGACGTCCTCATCGTGGAAGGGCTCAACGTTCTTCAGCCGGCCGGGGGTGGCAACCGTCTGGCCGTCAGCGACCTCTTCGACTTCAGCGTGTACGTGGATGCCCGCACCCGGGACATCGCGCGCTGGTACGAGGAGCGGTTCCTCAAACTCCAACGCGGGGCCTTCGCGAACCCGAAGTCGTACTTCCATCGCTATGCCGAGCTGACCGAGGACGAAGCACGCGAGCGCGCCGCGACCATCTGGTCCCGGATCAACGAACCGAACCTGCTGCAGAACATCCGCCCGACCCGTTCGCGCGCGAAGCTCGTCCTGCGCAAGGACGACAATCACGCCGTCAGTTCGGTTCTCCTGCGCAAGCTGTAGGGTCTTTAGACCCGGGGCTCACATGTGGTAGGTTGTCAAGCTCTGGCCGTCCATGCGGCCATCGCGTAAGCATGAGGCATGTCCTCTCCGCGCTCTCGTGCTGCCGAGCTCTTCGGCCAGCGTGTGCGCGAGGCGCGCATCGCGCTGGGCATGAGCCAGGAGGACATCGCCAACCTGGCCGACATGCACGTCACCAACTACGGACGCGTCGAGCGGGGCGAGGCCAACTCGGAGTTGCACACTATCGTCCGCCTCGCGACGGCGCTCAACGTCGACCCGGCCGAGCTGCTGCGCGGCCTCTACGGCAACGAGATGCTCCCGGACCGCTCCCGCGCGTACTCGGTCGCCGACTTCATCGCCGCCCGGCGGGCGCAGGAGACCCCGTAACACCCTCCCGCGCGGGCCCGCATCCACGCGAGGTGTGAGTAGTGGTGGGAAAAGCGTCCGAATAGCCGCCATTACTCTCACCTCGGCGGATGGCGGGAGGGAGGCGCGGGGCTAGAGGGCCAGGCGCTCGCGGACGACGTCGGCCAGCTCGTTCGCCAGACGCTCGGCCGTGACGTGATCCGCAGCCTCCACCATCACGCGCACCAGCGGCTCGGTGCCGGAGGGACGCAGGAGCACACGACCACTGTCGCCGAGCGCGCTCTCCGCCGTCTGCACGGCGGTCAGCAGCTGCTTGTCGGAGTGGACGCCGTGGTGGTCGACGTTCTTCACGTTGATCATGACCTGGGGGTAGATGGTCATGACCTTCGCGAGCTCGGCGAGCGACTTGCCCTGGCGCGCCATCTCGCTCAGGAGGTGCAGGCCGGTCAGGATCCCGTCGCCGGTGGTCGCGAACTCGCTCACGATGACGTGGCCGGACTGTTCGCCGCCGAGGGAGTACTTGTGCTCGTTCATCTCCTCGAGCACGTACCGGTCTCCGACGGCCGTCTCGACCATACGGATGCCGTGGTCGCGCATCGCGAGCTTGAGACCCAGGTTGCTCATGACCGTCGCGACGAGCGTGTCGTCGCGGAGCTTGCCGCGCTCCTTCATGCCGACCGCGAGGATCGCCATGATCTGGTCTCCGTCGACCACGTTGCCCTCGGCGTCGACGGCGAGGCAGCGGTCCGCGTCGCCGTCGTGCGCGATGCCGACATCGGCACCGGCCTCCACCACGGCCTTCGCCAGATTGTCGAGGTGGGTGGAGCCCACCCCGTCGTTGATGTTCATGCCGTCCGGCGCATCGCCGATGACGGTCACGCGGGCACCGGCGTCGGTGAAGACCTCCGGCGAGATGCCGGCTGCGGCACCGTGCGCGCAGTCGAGCACCACGTGGATGCCGTCGAGCCGGTGTGGGAGGCTGGCCAGCAGATGGAGGACGTAGCGGTCCTCGGCGTCCGCGAAACGGCGGATGCGCCCGACATCGGCCCCGGTCGGGGTCAGCTTGTCGAGGTCGAGGTGTTCCTCGATGCGGTTTTCGACGACGTCGGGAAGCTTGGTGCCTCCGCGCGCGAAGATCTTGATCCCGTTGTCGGGAGCGGGGTTGTGCGACGCCGAGACCATGACGCCGAAGTCGGCGTCGAAGTCGGCGATCAGGAACGCGGTCGCGGGGGTGGGGATGACTCCGGCGTCGTAGACGTCGATGCCCGAGCTGGCGAGCCCGGCCGCCACGGCGGCCGCGAGGAACTCCCCCGAGACGCGCGGGTCTCGGGCGACGATGGCCGTGGGGCGCTTGCCGGCGGCTCGCCGCGCCTCGGCGCTACGGCCTTGCGTCAGTACAGCAGCAGCTGACTGCGCAAGGCCGAGCGCCAGGTCGGCGGTGAGACTTCCGTTCGCGAGCCCGCGAACACCGTCGGTTCCGAAAAGACGAGGCATGGACCGAAGCCTAAATGCTCGCGAGCTTTAGCGCTTGGAGAACTGCGACGCCTTGCGGGCCTTCTTGAGACCAGCCTTCTTGCGCTCGGTGACGCGGGCGTCACGGGTCAGGAAGCCCGCCTTCTTGAGCGTTGCGCGGTTGTTCTCGCGGTCGATCTCGTTGAGGGCTCGCGCGATGGCGAGGCGCAGGGCGCCGGCCTGGCCGGAGGGGCCACCGCCCGTGATCTTGCCGATCACGTCGTAGGAGCCGAGCAGGTCGAGCACCTTGAACGGGTCGTTGATGAGCTGCTGGTGCAGCTTGTTCGGGAAGTAGTCGGCGAACTCACGGCCGTTGACCGTGATGGTGCCGGAACCCGGGACCAGGCGCACGCGCGCGATGGCCTCCTTGCGACGGCCAACGGCCGCGCCGGGAACGGAGAGGACGGGCCGCGGGGCGGCCGGGGCCGCGCTCTCGGGGGTCTCGGTCGAGTAGGACTCGACGTTCTCGGCCTGGGCCGTCTCGATGCTGTCTGCGATCTTCGCCACGATGGTGGTAATCCTTTGTCTCTAAGTCGTGAAAGTCGTCGTCGCGATTACTGCGCGACCTGGCCGAGCGTGTAGGGCTTCGGCTGCTGAGCGGCGTGCGGGTGCTCGCTTCCGGTGTAGACCTTCAGCTTGCGGAGCTGGGCGCGACCGATGGAGTTCTTCGGGAGCATGCCGCGGACGGCCTTCTCGACGGCGCGGGTCGGGTTCTTCTCGAGCAGCTCGGCGTAGGTGGTGGCCTTGAGGCCGCCCGGGTAACCCGAGTGACGGTAGGCCTTCTTCTGCAGAGCCTTCTGGCCGGTCAGAGCGACCTTGTCGGCGTTGACGATGATGACGAAGTCACCGCTGTCCATGTGCGGGGCGAAGGTCGGCTTGTGCTTGCCGCGCAGGAGGGCGGCGGTGTGGCTGGCGAGGCGGCCGAGCACGACGTCGGTCGCGTCGATGATGACCCAGTCGCGCTGGATCTCGTCGGCCTTCGGGGAATAGGTGCGCGTCACAGTAGTGGCTGCTTTCTGTCTCGAACGGAGGTGTTCGTGAATCCCGCTCCGTGGGGGTTCGCCCTGGGTGAGAAGGGAACCGGGCCGGTGGAGGGCTCACGTTCGTATGTCGCGCCGCAGGAGACGCGGACACCAACGACCAAGCTTACGTGAGAGCGTCACCCTGGTCAAACCGGGTCAGGAGCGGACGCAGCCCGAGATCGTCACGAAACACCCGGTTCCGTCGTTGCCGGGGGGATAGCCCCAGGAGCTCCAGGACTCGCTCTCGGTCCACACGTGATTCTGAAGTGCCCACACCGGCTCGAACACGGCCGTGGAGCCGAAGAAGGACCCGGAGATCCATCCGTAGAGCGTGATCCCACCATCGCTGTACCACCAGACGGGTCCGCCGGAGTCTCCGCCCGACACCCCCATGGACACGTAGCAGGACGTGCTGGCCGCGCCGCAGGCGGACGAGACGACACCGCAGCGGTAGCCGCCCGCTGCGATGGTCTCCGGCGACGTCCCCGAGTGGCACAGCGATTTCCCGGCCGTGACGTCTCCGGGATGCGCCACATCCGTGACCCAGGCGTCCTGCCACCCCTCCGACACCCGGACCTTCGGCGCGATCGGCTTGGTCCCCGTCGCGATCAGTCCGATGTCTGGCGCGCCGGGCTTCCCGTTGGCGTACGTCGTGTACGCCACCCGCCCGACCGTTCCCGCGCCCGTCACCTGCTCGTCGCGCCAAGTTCCCAGCGGGGTGTCGATGTGACCGACTCCGGGGACGTAATCGACCCCGTGATAGCGGTAGACGCCCCCTCCGAAGGTGCCCCATCCGAGCGGACCGATCGATCCACCGCCGGCGGGATGCGTCGCGGTGCTCCAGGTCCAGGTGTCGTCGGCCTGAGCGGGCAACGCCCCTCCAGCGACGATCGCAAGGGTCAGAGCGACAGCAGCAGCCAGACGCAGTCGAAGGCGCATTCCGCGGGTGGTCTTCATTGTTCGTCCTCTCTTCAGGCCGATCACACGACCTATAGAAGAAGACTCGGTTCGCTGCCGCTTCGTGACGCTACAGCTCCCGCAATGCACGCGTTCGCTCGGCACGCAGCGCCAGCTCGGGTCCCTCCGGGTAGCCGACCTCGAGGAGGGTGAGACCCCGCGCCGGCATGACCTTGAAGGCGCTGTTCCGGCGCTTCTCGTCGCGCAGGGCCACCAGATCGCCCGCTCCCAGCTTGCCCTCCCCCACCTCGACGCAGGCGCCGACCAGGGCGCGGACCATGCTGTGGCAGAAGGCGTCAGCTGTAAGGTCTGCGAGGAGGACGCCGTCAGCGTCGCGGCGCCATGCGAACGCCTGCAGCGTGCGGATGGTCGTCGCGCCCTCCCGTGCCTTGCAATAGCTCGCGAAGTCGTGCAATCCGAGCAGCCCGTGAGCTGCCATATCCATCGCAGCGACCTCCAGGTCCGCCGACACCCAGGCCGTGCGGTGGCGCTGCAGCGGGTCCCGGAGCGAGGCCCGGTCAGCGACCCGATACTCGTAACGCCGCCACAGGGCAGAGAAGCGCGCATCGAAGCCCTCCGGAGCGGCCGACGCCGCCAGCACAACCACGTCGGCGACCGGCCCCAGGATGCCGTTGAGCCGCCGCTGCAGCGCGTCCTCCGCCGAGAGCGCGGGCCTCACCCCGTGGGGTTTGCGGAGTACCGCCTCCTGCTCGCTCGTCAGGTCGAGGTGCGCGACCTGCCCGATGGCGTGCACTCCGGCGTCGGTTCGGCCGGCGACCGTGAGCACCGGCGGCGGTGCGGCGCGCCGGAAGATGGTGGCGAGCGCGGCCTCGAGCGTCCCCTGGACCGTCCTGAGGCCGGGCTGACGCCCCCAGCCGTTGAAGTCGGTGCCCTGGTACGCGATGTCGAGGCGGTACCGACGCGTGGACTGACCGTCAGTAGGCACGGACCAGCCCCGTCTCTACCTGGGTCGTGACGAACCCCATGCCGGTGTAGAGGCCGAGCGCTCCCGTGGGGTTCTCGGCGTCGACGTCGAGGACGACCTTGTCGAGGCCGCGAGACGCGGACGCCGCGAGTACCGCGCGCAGCAGCGACGGCGCGATCCGCCGCCCGCGATACGGCCGGGTCACCGCGACGGTCGAGACATAGGAGCTCGAGAAGCCCTGGCCGGGCCAGTCGTCCTCGCTCACATCCGTCAGCACGATGCCCGCGATCCGGTCGTCGACCAGCGCGACGAACGAGAGCTCGGGCACGAAGCTGCCCGACGTCAAGCCGGCGAACTGCTCGTCGGACAGCGGCTGGCTGCCCCAGTGGTCCCGGAAGGCGTCGTCGCGCGCCGTGTGGACAGCATCCGCCCACTCCGGCCGATACCCCTCGATCCGGACATCGCCGTGCGGCACGACGTCGGGGATGGGTTCGGCCAGGTCGCGCTCCATCGTCTGGAAGTACCGCACCGCCTCGAATCCGCCCGCCTCGAGGAGCCGCTTGCGACCGTCTGCGCGGCGGTCCGCGTAGCCGACGAGCCAGCCGGGCAGCGGCTTGTCCGACGCGGCCAGCTTCTGCTCGCCGCGGGCACGCTGCCAGGCGAGAAGCTCCCGGCCGATCCCGCGGCCCCGGAATTCGGGATGGACGCCCCCGTTCATGAACTCCCGCACCAGGGACTCCTGCCGCGGAGGTTCCATGACGATGCCGACCGCCGCCACACGGCCATCGGCGGCGACGGCGAGCAGTGTGTCCAGCTCCAGATCGATGAAGCTGTACCCGAGCTCCTCCTCGACCTGCTCGCGGGTGGTCAGGTAGTTCGGGTGATCCGCGGAGTCGATGGCCCGGTACACCTCGAGTACAGCGTCCACGTCGTCGGCAGTCGCCGGTCGCCAGGCGGCGATCTCCGGATGCTGCGGGCGGTACGACGGAGGCGCGCTCACTCGATCCCGAAGCGGCGGCAGCGAGTCGTCAGCTCTCGAGGTCATGCCTCTCACTTTAGAAGACGTCCGGACGCGGCGAAGGCCCCGCATCGTGCAGAGGCGGGGCCTTCGTGGCTGGGGCGAAAGGGCGTTACGCCTTCTCGGCCTCGGTCTCGGCGTCGGTCTCACCGGCGGCGTCGGCGTCGGCGGTTGCGGCCTCCGCGACCTCTGCCTCGGCGGCGGCGGTCTCGGTGCTGGTCTCCTCGGCGCTGGTCTCCTCGGCCGGAGCCTCCTCGGCGGCCGGCTCCTCAGCCGGAGCAGCCTTGGGGGCAGCGGACGCGGTCGACGACTTCGACGACTTCACCTTCGGGGTGACGGGCTCGAGCACGAGCTCGATCTGCACCATCGATGCGTTGTCGCCCTTGCGGAAGCCGAGCTTGGTGATGCGGGTGTAGCCGCCTTCACGCTCGGCGACCAGCGGCGCGATCTCGGTGAAGAGCTCGTGGACCACGGTCTTGTCGCTGATGACGGCCAGCACGCGGCGGCGAGCGGCGAGGTCGCCGCGCTTCGCGAATGTGATCAGGCGCTCAGCGACGGGACGCAGGCGCTTGGCCTTCGTCTCGGTGGTCTTGATGCTCTTGTGGGTGAACAGCGCTGCAGCCAGGTTGGCGAGCATGAGGCGCTCGTGCGCCGGGCCGCCCCCGAGGCGGGGGCCCTTGGTGGGCTTAGGCATGATCGGTTATCTCCAGTTGTGAAAAGGTCTGATGGCGAGGGTCGTGAGACGTGCCTCAGATGGTGGTGGACTCGTCCTCGTCGTACCCGCTGTAGAAGTGGGCGCCGTCGAACCCGGGGACCGAGTCCTTCAGCGACAGGCCCATCTCCGTGAGCTTGTCCTTGACCTCATCCACCGACTTCTGACCGAAGTTGCGGATGTTCATGAGCTGGGTCTCCGACAGCGAGACGAGCTCGCTGACGGTGTTGATGCCCTCGCGCTTGAGGCAGTTGTACGAGCGGACCGACAGGTCGAGGTCCTCGATCGGCATCGACAGCTCGGAGCTGAGGACGGCGTCGACCGGCGCAGGGCCGATCTCGATGCCCTCGGCAGCACTGTTGAGCTCGCGGGCCAGACCGAACAGCTCGACCAGCGTGCGGCCGGCCGATGCGATGGCGTCGCGCGGGCTGATGGCCGGCTTGGTCTCGACGTCGACCACCAGGCGGTCGAAGTCGGTGCGCTCGCCGGCACGAGTGGCCTCGACGCGGTAGGTGACCTTGAGAACGGGCGAGTAGATCGAGTCGATCGGGATCTGGCCCGCCTCGCTGTACTCGTTGCGGTTCTGCTGGGCCGAGACGTACCCACGGCCGCGCTCGATGGTCAGCTCGACCTCGAACTTCGCCTTGTCGTTGAGGGTCGCGATGACCAGCTCGGGGTTGTGGATCTCCACACCCGCCGGAGCCGAGATGTCGGCGGCCGTGACCTGACCGGCACCGGTCTTGCGGAGGTACGCGGTGATCGGCTCGTCGTGCTCGCTGGAGACCACCAGACCCTTGATGTTCAGGATGATCTCGGTCACGTCCTCCTTGACACCCGGAACGGTGCTGAACTCGTGCAGCACGCCGTCGATGCGGATGCTGGTGACGGCAGCGCCGGGGATGGACGAGAGGAGGGTGCGACGCAGGGAGTTGCCGAGGGTGTAACCGAAGCCCGGCTCCAGCGGCTCGATGACGAACCGCGAGCGGAACTCGGAGATGTTCTCTTCGGTGAGCGTAGGACGCTGTGCAATGAGCACTTTTTTGTTTTCCTTTCGGCTAAGTGTCCGCTATATGACACTTGCGTTGCGCGCGAGGGACGACGTCGGCGAAGCCGGCGCCGCCCCTCGCTTGCGCGAAAATGGTACGGAGAGAACTGCTTAGACGCGACGGCGCTTCGGCGGGCGGCAACCGTTGTGCGCCTGCGGGGTGACGTCGTTGATCGAGCCCACCTCGAGGCCGGCGGCCTGGAGGGAGCGGATCGCCGTCTCGCGACCCGAACCCGGGCCCTTCACGAAGACGTCGACCTTCTTCATGCCGTGCTCCTGCGCCTGGCGAGCCGCCGACTCGGCGGCGAGCTGCGCCGCGAACGGGGTCGACTTGCGGGAGCCCTTGAACCCGACGCCGCCGGACGAGGCCCAGCTGATGACCGCACCAGTGGTGTCGGTGATCGAGACGATCGTGTTGTTGAACGTGCTCTTGATGTGGGCCTGGCCCACAGCGATGTTCTTCTTTTCCTTCTTGCGCGGCTTTCGAGCGGCCGACTTGGGTGCTGCCATTTCTTCTCCTGAATCCTAAGAGCGTGGGGCCGCGGGCCTTAGCGCGCCTTCTTCTTGCCGGCCACGGTGCGCTTCGGTCCCTTGCGGGTACGCGCATTCGTCTTGGTGCGCTGGCCGCGGACCGGGAGGCCCTTGCGGTGGCGGATACCCTCGTAGCTGCCGATCTCGACCTTGCGGCGGATGTCGGCGGCGACCTCACGGCGGAGGTCACCCTCGACCTTGAAGTTTCCTTCGATGTAGTCGCGGAGCGAGACGAGCTGGTCGTCGGTCAGATCCTTGACGCGGATGTCGCCCGAGATCTCGGTCTCGCGCAGAGTCTGCAGCGCACGCGTGCGGCCGACTCCATAGATGTAGGTGAGTGCGACTTCCACGCGCTTCTCGCGCGGGATGTCGACGCCTGCTAGACGTGCCATGTTTTGGCTTCTCCTGTGATGAGTGGAGGTCTGCAGCGATCCCGGTGCCCCGGCCTCCTCCGAGGGTGTCCCCCGCGTCCGTCGCCGGCGCGGGATCTGGGATCGCCTGTGTTCTGTATTCGGTTATGGGTGCTGCGATGGAGTCGGGCTCAGCCCGGCCCGATCAGCCCTGACGCTGCTTGTGGCGCGGGTTCTCGCAGATGACCATGACGCGGCCGTTGCGACGGATGACCTTGCACTTGTCGCAGATCCTCTTGACGGAGGGCTTGACCTTCATAAGTGTTCTTTACCTTTGTTCGCTGTCCTCGTACCTCGCCCGGGGCAACCCGTGGTGAGGCCGTTACTTACAGCAGACCTTTACTTGTAGCGGTAGACGATCCGGCCGCGGGTCAGATCGTAGGGGCTCAGCTCCACGATCACGCGGTCCTCGGGGAGGATGCGGATGTAGTGCTGGCGCATCTTGCCGGAGATGTGGGCAAGAACCTTGTGACCGTTGGTCAGCTCGACGCGGAACATCGCGTTGGGCAGAGCTTCGATCACGGATCCTTCGATCTCGATGACACCGTCTTTTTTGGCCATAGCCTCACTGTCGCTAAAAGTAGTGGTTTGCTGGTCGTGCGTTGATGGGCGAAAGGCACGTCGGAAACGTGCCTAAGACACCAAGGATCTATCTTATGGGAAAGGGCGCGATTCCGCCAATCGGCGTGTAGTATCTGCGCGCGCTGCGAGCGAACGCATCACGGGATGGGCGTCGGGGTCACCCCGAACGCCGCGAGACCCGCAGCGCCACCGTCCTGCGCGGTGAGCACCCAGATGCCGTCGGCATGCACGGCGACGCTGTGCTCCCAGTGCGCCGCAGCGGAGCCGTCCTCGGTCGCGACGGTCCAGCCGTCGTCTTTCACGTACGTCTCCTGGTCGCCCATCACCACCATGGGCTCGATGGCGACGACCAGACCCGGACGCACCTCCGGGCCTTTGGCGCGGACGCGGTAGTTGAAGACCGGCGGCTCCTCGTGCATCCGGCGGCCGATGCCGTGACCGATGTAGTCGGTCAGGATGCCGTAGTCGCCCTGCGAGAGGACGTAGTCCTCGATCGCCTCGCCGACCTCGTTGAGGTAACGCGCGGATGCCAGCGTGGCGATACCCCGCCACAGGGACTGCTCCGTCACGTCGGAAAGCCGCTGCCGCGCCGTCACCGTCTCGGGGTGCGCGGGATCGGGCAGGACGAAGGAGCGGGCCGCGTCCCCATTCCACCCCTGGAGGATGGCGCCGCTGTCGACGGAGAGGATGTCTCCCGGCTCCAGGATGCGCGCCCCGGGGATGCCGTGGACGACCTCGTCGTTGACCGACGTGCAGATCGTGTGGTGGTATCCCGGCTCCAGCTTGAAGTTCGGGGCACCGCCCGCATCCAGGATCGCACGCTCGGCGAGAGCATCGAGCTCGAGGGTGGAGACACCGGCCGCCACGGCAGCAGCTACCGCGTCGAGCGAAGCGGCGGTCGCCAGCCCGGGAGCGACCATGTCGCGTAGCTGGGCGGGGGTCTTGTAGATGGAGCGCTTGATCTTCATGGAGAGATCGAAGCGGCTACGCCGCTGAGCCGCCGGCGGGCGCGCCCGCCACCGGGTGGATGCCACGCTCGGCGAGAGCCGTGGCGATGCGCTCGGCGACCTCGTCGATCCCGCCCAGACCATCCACCGGAACAAGGAGCCCACGCTCGCGGTAGACGTCGATCAGGGGCGAGGTCTCGCGCAGGTACACCTGCTGACGGTGACGGATCGCCTCCTCGGAGTCGTCCGCCCGCCCCTGCTCGGCCGCGCGCTTGGTGAGGCGCTGCACGATCTCGTCCTGGTCGGCGGTGAGCTGGATGACCGCGCCGAGCTTCTCGCCGTCAGCGGCCAGCAACCGGTCGAGGTAGTCGACCTGCGCGAGCGTCCGCGGGTAGCCGTCGAGGAGAAAACCGCCTGCAGCGTCCTCCTCGCGCAGCCGGTCCGCCACGAGCTGGTTGGTCAGGGTGTCCGGGACGTAGTCGCCTGCGTCCACGATCGCCTTGACCTGCTTGCCCAGCTCGGTCTCGTTCTTGATGTTGGCGCGGAAGATATCGCCCGTCGAAATGTCCGGAATCCCGTAAAGGGAGGTGATGCGCGAGGCCTGAGTGCCCTTGCCTGCCCCGGGAGGACCGACGATCAGCATCCGGGTCAACGCAGCAGCCCCTCGTAGTGACGCTGCTGGAGCTGCGAGTCGATCTGCTTGACCGTCTCGAGCCCGACACCGACGATGATCAGGATGGACGTGCCGCCGAACATGAAGTTCTGGCTCGCGCCGATCAGCGCGAAGGCGACGAGCGGTATCAGCGCGATGATGCCGAGATAGAACGAACCGGGCAGCGTCACGCGGGTGAGCACGTAGTCCAGGTACTCGGCCGTCGGGCGTCCCGCCCGGATGCCGGGGATGAAGCCGCCGTACTTCTTCATGTTGTCCGCGACCTCCTCCGGGTTGAAGGTGATGGCGACGTAGAAGTACGTGAAGCCCACGATCAGGAGGAAGTACAGGAGCATGTAGAGCGGGTGATCGCCCTTGGTCAGGTAGTTGGTGACCCAGGTGACCCACGGAGCCGGAGCCTTGCCCGCAGCCGGCTGGTTGAACTGCGCGATCAGCGCGGGCAGGTACAGCAGCGACGACGCGAAGATGACTGGCACGACGCCGGCCATGTTCACCTTGATCGGGATGTAGGTGTTGTTGCCGCCGTAGGTGCGCCGGCCGACCATCCGCTTGGCGTACTGAACGGGGATCCGTCGCTGCGACTGCTCGACGAAGACGACGCCCATGACGATCAGCAAGCCGATCGCGATCACGACCAGCAGGATCTCGATGCCCTGCGACTGGCCGACGGCCCAGAGGGAGGTCGGGAACTGCGCGGCGATCGAGGTGAAGATGAGGAGCGACATGCCGTTGCCGATGCCGCGCTCGGTGACGAGCTCGCCCATCCACATGATGAGGCCCGTACCGGCGGTCATCGTGATGACCATGAGCATGATCGCGTACCAGGAGTCGTCTGTGATCAGCTGCGTGCACTGCGAGACGGCGGTGGTGCCAAACAGGGCGCCGCTGCGCGCGACGGTGATGAGGGTCGTCGACTGGAGGACGCCCAGCGCGATGGTGAGGTAGCGCGTGTACTGCGTGAGCTTGGCCTGACCGGCCTGGCCCTCCTTGTAGAGGGTCTCGAAGCGCGGGATGACCACGCGCAGCAGCTGCACGATGATCGACGCGGTGATGTACGGCATGATGCCGAGCGCGAAGATCGAGAGCTTCAGGAGGGCGCCGCCGGAGAACAGGTTCACCAGCGAGTAGAGGCCGGACGTGTCCTGATTGGCGTTCAGACAGGTCTGAACATTGCCGAAGTCGACGAACGGCGCGGGGATGAAGGACCCCAGCCGGAACAGGGCGATGATGCCCAGCGTGAAGAAGATCTTCCGACGAAGATCCGGGGTGCGGAAGATCCGCGCAACGGCGCTAAACAAACGTGCGTCCTGCTTTCCTAAGAGTCAGTCGGGTGGCCGGTCGCCCGGCCACCCGACTGTGCTGCTCGGCGGGTGACTACTTTACAGAGCCACCAGCGGCGACGATCTTCTGCTCGGCAGAGCCGGAGACCTTGTCCACCGCAACGTTCAGCTTAACCGCAATGTCCCCGTTGCCGAGAACCTTGACCTTCTCGTTCTTGCGAACGGCGCCCTTGAGCACGAGGTCGGCGACGGTGACGTCACCGCCGGACGGGTACAGCTCGGCGAGCTTCTCCAGGTTCACGACCTGGTACTCGACCCGGAACGGGTTCTTGAAGCCGCGCAGCTTCGGAGCACGCATGTGCAGCGGAAGCTGGCCGCCCTGGAAGCCGGGGCGCACCTGGTAGCGCGCCTTGGTTCCCTTGGTACCGCGGCCCGCGGTCTTACCCTTCGAGCCCTCACCGCGTCCGACGCGGGTCCGGTCCTTCTTGGAACCGGCGGCGGGACGGAGGTGGTGCACCTTCAGGACCTGCTCGCGGGGAGCAGCGACGTCCTTCTTGGCGGAGGACTTCGTGGCCGGCTTGGCGGCCACGGTGTCGTCCGTGCTGGAGGCAGCGGCCTTGTCGGCAGCGGCCTTCGCCGGTGCCTTCTTGGCCGGAGCCTTCTTCGCGGTGCTGGTCTTCTCGGCAGCCGGCTTGTCGGCGGCAGCCTTCGTGGCAGCAGCCTTCGTGGCAGTAGCCTTCGTGCTCGCGGCCTTGGTCGCGGGCTTCTTCGTGGCCGGCTTCTCAGCGGCCTCTGTGGTGGCCTTCTCGTCAGCCATTAGTCGATCTCCTCAACCTTCACCAGGTGAGCGACGGTGTTGACGTACCCGCGGTTCTGCGGGTTGTCCTCGCGGACGACGACGTCACCGATGCGCTTCAGACCAAGACTGCGCAGGGTGTCGCGCTGGTTCTGCTTCTCGCTCACTTTGGACTTGATCTGCGTAACCTTCAGACGCGCAGCCATCAGGCACCTGCCTTCGCGGTCGCGGCGGCCTCGGCCAGCGCTGCCTCGGTGCGAAGCAGGCGAGCCGGGGCGACCTGGTCGTAGTCGAGGCCACGGCGGGCAGCCACGGCACGGGGCTCCTCGAGCTGCTTCAGCGCCTCGACGGTCGCGTGCACGATGTTGATCGTGTTCGACGAACCGAGCGACTTGCTCAGGACGTCGTGGATGCCGGCGCACTCGAGCACGGCGCGGACGGGGCCACCGGCGATAACACCGGTACCGGCCGCTGCCGGACGCAGGAGGACGACGCCGGCGGCAGCCTCACCCTGCACGGGGTGCGGGATGGTGTTGCCGACGCGCGGGACGCGGAAGAAGTTCTTCTTCGCCTCCTCGACGCCCTTCGAGATGGCCAGGGGGACCTCGCGGGCCTTGCCGTAGCCGACGCCCACCAGACCGTTGCCGTCGCCGACGACCACGAGGGCGGTGAAGCTGAAGCGACGACCACCCTTCACGACCTTGGAGACGCGGTTGATGGTGACGACGCGCTCCAGGAACTGGCTCTTGTCGGCGTCACGGCTGCTGCGGTCGCCGCGGCCCTGGTTGCGCTCGCGCCCGCCACGGCGGGGCTCGCGGTCACCACGGCTGGTGGTGTTGTTGTCAGTGGACGCAGCGGTCTCGACCGGCTGCGCGGTGTCCGTTACCGGTTCGGCCACGGTCTGCTCCTTGTTGTTCTCGTCGCTCACAGGTTCAGTCCGCCCTCTCGAGCGCCCTCGGCGACAGCGGCGACACGGCCTGCGTACTTGCTGCCTCCACGGTCGAAGACGACCGCGTCGACACCGGCGCTCTTCGCGCGCTCGGCAACCAGCTCGCCGACCTTGCGTGCCTTGGCGGTCTTGTCACCGTCGAAGGTGCGCAGGTCCGACTCCATGGTCGAAGCCGAGGCCAGCGTACGGCCCTGAGCGTCGTCCACGACCTGCACGAAGACGTGCCGTGCCGAACGGGTGACGACCAGGCGCGGACGAACCGCGGTGCCCTCGATCTTCTTGCGAAGGCGGGTGTGACGGCGGTCGCGTGCGGCCGCCTTGCTCTTTCCTCTGGTACCCAGAGCCATGATTACTTACCAGCCTTTCCGGCCTTGCGACGAACGACCTCGCCGGCGTAACGCACACCCTTGCCCTTGTACGGCTCGGGCTTGCGGATCTTGCGGATGTTCGCGGCGACCTCGCCGACGGCCTGCTTGTCTATCCCGGCCACGGTGAGGCGGTTGTTGCCCTCGACCGTGAGCGTGATGCCGGCCGGCGGCTCGACGGTCACCGGGTGCGAGAAGCCGAGTGCGAACTCGACGGCCGCACCCTTCTGCACGACGCGGTAACCGGTGCCGACGATCTCGAGGCCCTTGGAGTAGCCCTCGGTGACGCCGATGATCTGGTTGTTGATGAGGGTACGCGTGAGGCCGTGCAGCGAACGCGATGCGCGCTCGTCGTCGGGACGGGTCACGAGGACCTGGTTCTCTTCGAGCTTGACCTCGATCGGGTCCGCGACGGTGAGGCTCAGCTCACCCTTCGGGCCCTTGACGGTGACGGCCTGGCCGTCGATCTTCACATCGACCCCGGACGGGACGTCGATGGGCAGTCTTCCAATACGCGACATGGCGGATTACCACACGTAGGCGAGGACTTCCCCACCCACGCCCTTCTTCTCAGCCTGACGGTCCGTGAGCAGACCGGAGGAGGTGGACAGGATGGCGACACCGAGGCCGCCGAGCACCTTGGGGAGCTCGGTGGACTTCGCGTAGACGCGAAGACCGGGCTTGGACACGCGCTTGATCCCGGCGATGGAGCGCTCGCGGTTCGGACCGAACTTGAGGTTCAGGGTCAGCGTCTTGCCGACGCGTGCGTCCGCGACGTCCCAGCCGGCGATGTAACCCTCCTGAGTGAGGATCTCGGCGATGTGGGCCTTCAGCTTCGAGTGCGGCATCGACACGGTGTCGTGGTGAGCCGAGTTCGCGTTGCGCAGTCTGGTCAGCATGTCTGCGACCGGATCTGTCATGGTCATGGGTATTTCCTAACTGACACCAGGTTTCGTTCAGCCGTACACGGCTGACGACCTGTGGTGGAAGCGGGCCGGCCAAGGCGGCCGGCCCGCAGGTGGGCCTAGTTGGCCGCTTCGCTCGAACGGAACGGGAAGCCGAGCTGCTTGAGCAGCGCGCGGCCCTCGTCGTCGTTCTTGGCAGTGGTCACCACAGTGATGTCCATGCCGCGGACGCGGTCGATGCGGTCCTGGTCGATCTCGTGGAACATCGACTGCTCCGTGAGACCGAACGTGTAGTTGCCGTTGCCGTCGAACTGCTTGTCCGAGAGACCGCGGAAGTCGCGGATACGGGGCAGGGCGAGCGAGAGCAGGCGGTCGAGGAACTCCCACATGCGGTCGCCGCGCAGCGTGACGTGCGCGCCGATCGGCTGGCCCTCGCGCAGCTTGAACTGCGCGATGGACTTGCGGGCCTTCGTGACCTGCGGCTTCTGGCCGGTGATGAGGGTGAGGTCGTTGACCGCGCCATCGATCACCTTGCCGTCACGAGCAGCCTCCCCGACGCCCATGTTGACGACGATCTTCACCAGACCGGGCACCTGGTGCACGTTGGTGAAACCGAAGTCGCCCAGGAGCTGCTGGGAGATCTCGTTCTTGTACTTCTGCTTGAGGCGGGGCTGGATTTTGCCAGACTCCACTGCAGTGTCGGTCATTACAGGTCCTTACCAGACTTCTTGGCGTAGCGAACGCGGACCGTCTTGGTGACGCCGTCCTTCGTAACGCTCTCTTCGCGGAAACCGACGCGGGTCGGCTTCTTGGTCTCGGGGTCGACCAGCGCCACGTTCGAGACGTGGATCGAGGCCTCGTGGGTCTCGATGCCGCCGGTCTTCGTGCCACGCTGCGTCTGGCCGACGCGAACGTGCTTGGTCACGAAGTTGACGCCCTCGACGATGACGCGGTTCTGCTCGACGAGAACCTCGATGACGCGACCCTGCTTGCCACGGTCACCACCGCGGGCCTGCGAGCGGCCCGAGATGACCTGGACCAGGTCGCCCTTCTTGATGTTCGCCATGGGTTACAGCACCTCCGGTGCGAGCGAGATGATCTTCATGAACTTCTTGTCGCGGAGCTCGCGGCCGACCGGTCCGAAGATGCGGGTACCGCGGGGGTCACCGTCGTTCTTCAGGATGACCGCAGCGTTCTCGTCGAACTTGATGTAGGAGCCGTCCGGGCGGCGGGTGTTCTTGCGAACACGCACGACGACCGCCTTGACGACGTCGCCCTTCTTGACGTTCCCACCCGGGATGGCGTCCTTGACCGTGGCGACGATGACGTCGCCCAGGCCCGCGTAGCGGCGGCTGGAGCCACCGAGCACGCGGATCGCCAGGAGCTCCTTGGCGCCGGTGTTGTCGGCGACCTTGAGTCGGGATTCCTGCTGAATCACTTGGCCTTCTCCAGAATCTCCACCAGACGCCACCGCTTGCTGGCGCTCAGGGGTCGGGTCTCGTTGATGAGAACGAGGTCGCCGATGCCGGCGGCGTTGCTCTCATCGTGTGCCTTCACCTTGGAGGTGCGGCGGATGACCTTGCCGTACAGGGGGTGCTTCACGCGGTCCTCGACCTCGACGACGATGGTCTTGTCCATCTTGTCGCTGACGACGTAACCGCGGCGGGCCTTGCGGTACCCGCGGACGATGGCCTCGTCGGCCGTCGACTCCGCGGCCGTGGCCTTGGTGGTCTCAGCCATTACTTGGCCTCCCCATTCTCAGTAGATGCAGTCGTGGTGTCGACCTCGGCGGTCTCGGCGGCCGGAGCCGCCTTCTTCGCGCGGGTCTTCTTCTCCTTGGCCGGAGCGACCTCGGCCGGGGCCGGCGTCGCCCGGATCCCGAGCTCGCGCTCACGGATCACGGTGTAGATACGAGCGATGTCGCGCTTGACGGCGCGCAGGCGGCCGTGGCTCTCGAGCTGACCGGTGGCCGACTGGAAGCGCAGGTTGAACAGCTCTTCCTTGGCCTTCTTCAGCTCGTCGACGAGACGCTCGTCTTCGAAAGTGTCGAGCTCGCTCGAGGCAAGCTCCTTGGAACCGATCGCCATTATGCGTCGCCCTCCTCGCGCTTGATGATGCGTGCCTTGAGGGGCAGCTTGTGGATTGCCCGGGTCATGGCCTCACGAGCGAGTTCCTCGGAGACACCCGAGACCTCGAAGAGGACCCGGCCCGGCTTGACGTTCGCGACCCACCACTCCGGCGAACCCTTACCGGAACCCATGCGGGTCTCGGCGGGCTTCTTGGTGAGCGGACGGTCGGGGTAGATGTTGATCCACACCTTGCCGCCACGCTTGATGTGACGCGTCATGGCGATACGAGCGGACTCGATCTGACGGTTGGTCACGTAAGCGGGGGTCAAGGCCTGGATGCCGAACTCGCCGAAGGAGACCTTCGTGCCACCGGTCGCCTGGCCGCTACGGCCGGGGTGGTGCTGCTTGCGGTGCTTGACTCTGCGTGGGATCAACATGGTTATGCCTCAACTCCTGCTGCGGCCGGCGCGGACTCGGTGGCGGGGGCATTGCCCCGGCCGCCGCGACGCGGGCGGTCACGGTCGTTGCGCTCGCGCGACGGCTTCTGGTTGGCCTGCTCGCGAGCGAGTTCCTTGTTCGTGATGTCGCCCTTGTAGATCCACACCTTCACACCGATGCGACCGAAGGTGGTCTTGGCCTCGTAGAAGCCGTAATCGATGTTGGCGCGGAGCGTGTGCAGCGGCACACGGCCCTCGCGGTAGAACTCGGAACGGCTCATCTCGGCGCCGCCGAGACGGCCCGACACCTGGATCCGGACACCCTTGGCGCCGGCGCGCTGAGCGCCCTGCAGGCCCTTGCGCATCGCGCGGCGGAACGCCACGCGAGCAGCGAGCTGCTCGGCGATGCCCTGCGCGACGAGCTGAGCGTCGGCCTCGGGGTTCTTGACCTCGAGGATGTTCAGCTGGATCTGCTTGCCCGAGAGCTTCTCGAGGTCGGCGCGGATGCGCTCGGCCTCGGCGCCACGGCGACCGATCACGATGCCCGGACGGGCGGTGTGGATGTCGACGCGGACGCGGTCACGGGTGCGCTCGATCTCGATGCGGGACACGCCCGCACGGTCGAGGGACGTCTTCAGCAGGGTGCGGATCTTGACATCCTCGGCGAGGTAGTCGCTGTACCGCTGGCCCGGCTTGGTGCTGTCCGAGAACCAACGCGACACGTGGTCGGTGGTGATGCCCAGACGGAAGCCGTACGGGTTGACTTTCTGGCCCATTACTTGCTCGCCTTCTTCGTAGCCTTGGCGTCCTCGACCTCATCCGGCGTCGCGAGGACGATCGTGATGTGGCTGGTGCGCTTGTTGATGCGGAAGGCCCGACCCTGTGCTCGCGGCTGGAACCGCTTGAGGGTGGTGCCCTCGTCCACGAAGGCGCGGCTCACGTAGAGGTCCTGCTCGTCCAGGTAGGTGTTGCTCTGGTCGGCCTTGACCCGCGCGTTGGCGATTGCCGAGGCGACGAGCTTGTAGACCGGCTCGCTCGCGCTCTGCGGGGCGAACTTCAGGATGGCCAGGGCCTCCTGGGCCTGCTTGCCGCGGATCAGGTTGACGACGCGGCGGGCCTTCATGGGGGTGACGCGGATGTGTCGCACGCGTGCGATCGACTCCACCATTTCTCTCCTCCTTACGCCACCGCGTTAGCGGCGACGACCCTTCTTGTCGTCCTTCACGTGTCCACGGAAGGTGCGCGTCGGCGCGAACTCGCCGAGCTTGTGGCCCACCATGGTCTCGGTGACGAACACCGGGATGTGCTTGCGACCGTCGTGCACCGCGATGGTGTGACCCAGCATGGCCGGGACGATCATCGAGCGGCGCGACCAGGTCTTGATCACGTTCTTGCTGTTGGCCTCGTTCGCGGCGACCACCTTGCGAAACAGGTGCTCGTCGACGAAGGGGCCCTTCTTGAGACTGCGTGGCATCTTCTCGAACTCCTACTTGCGCTTCTTGCCGGCGTTACGGCGGCGGACGATGAGCTTGTCGCTTTCCTTGTTGGGGTGGCGCGTACGGCCTTCCTTCTGACCCCAGGGGCTGACCGGGTGGCGACCACCGGAGGTCTTGCCCTCACCACCACCGTGCGGGTGGTCGATCGGGTTCATGGCGACACCACGCACGGTCGGGCGGACGCCCTTCCAGCGCATGCGGCCGGCCTTGCCCCAGTTGATGTTCGACTGCTCGGCGTTGCCGACCTCGCCGATCGTGGCGCGGCAGCGCGCGTCGACGTTGCGGACCTCGCCGGAGGGGAGGCGCAGCTGGGCGTAGGGGCCGTCCTTCGCGACGAGTCGGACCGACGAACCGGCCGAACGAGCGATCTTGGCGCCACCGCCCGGCTTCAGCTCGATCGCGTGCACGACGGTACCGGTCGGGATGTTGCGCAGCGGCAGGTTGTTGCCGGGCTTGATGTCCGAACCTGCGCCCGACTCCACGACGTCGCCCTGCTTGAGGCCGGCCGGCGCGAGGATGTAGCGCTTGGTGCCGTCCACGAAGTGGAGCAGCGCGATGCGTGCGGTGCGGTTGGGGTCGTACTCGATGTGAGCGACCTTGGCGTTCACGCCGTCCTTGTCATTGCGACGGAAGTCGATGACGCGGTACTGGCGCTTGTGGCCACCACCGATGTGACGGGTCGTGATGCGGCCCTGGTTGTTACGGCCACCGGTCTTCGACAGCGGACGGAGAAGGGACTTCTCCGGCGTCGAGCGGGTGATCTCCGCGAAGTCGGCGACCGAGGAGCCGCGACGACCAGGGGTCGTGGGCTTGTAGTTACGAATTGCCATGTCTGTTTTCCTCTAGTCCTTCGCTTAGCCGACGGCCGTGAAGATGTCGATGGAACCGGACTTCAGCGTGACGATGGCACGCTTGGTGTCCTTGCGCTTGCCCTGACCGAACTTGGTCCGGCGAGTCTTGCCCTGACGGTTCAACGTGTTCACCGACGCGACCTCGACCTTGAAGATCGACTCGATGGCGAGCTTGATCTCGGTCTTGTTCGAACGCGGGTCGACCACGAAGGTGTACTTGCCTTCGTCGATCAGGCCGTAGCTCTTCTCGGAGACGACGGGGGCGATGATGACGTCGCGCGGGTCCTTGTTGACTGCGGCCATTACGCGTTCACCTCTTCCTTGTTGCTCTTGCTTGCGATGAACGCCTCAAGCGCGGCCTGCGAGAAGACGATGTCGTCGCTCACGAGAACGTCGTACGCGTTCAGCTGGTCGTACGTCAGCACGTGCACGGTCGGCACGTTGCGGACGCTCTTGAAGGCCAGCGTGTCGTCGCGCTCGAGCACGATGAGGACGTGCTTGGAGGTCGCGATGCCGCTGAGCAGGTCGACGACGGCCTTGGTCGAGGGCGCGTCACCGGCGGTGAAGGCCTGGACGGCGTGCAGACGGCTGCCGCGTGCGCGGTCCGAGAGGGCACCGAGCAGAGCAGCGGCGATCATCTTCTTCGGGGTGCGCTGGGCGTAACTGCGCGGCGTCGGGCCGTGCACGATGCCACCACCGGTCATCTGAGGAGCGCGGATCGAGCCCTGACGAGCGCGACCGGTGCCCTTCTGCTTGAACGGCTTGCGGCCGGCGCCGGACACCTCTCCACGGTTCTTGGTCTTGTGCGTGCCCTGACGCGCAGCGGCGAGCTGAGCGGTGACGACCTGGTGGATCAGCGGGATGTTGGTCTGAACGTCGAACAGGGAGTCCGGAAGCTCGACAGAGCCGGCCTTCTTGCCCTTGAGGTCGACGACGTCAATCGAGGTAGCCATGAACCTAGGCCCCCTTCACTGCGTTGCGGACGAAAACGATGCGGCCACGAGCGCCGGGAACGGCACCCTTGACCAGCAGCAGGCCCTTCTCGGCGTCGATGGCCTGGACCTTGAGGTTCAGGACGGTGACGCGCTCGCCACCCATGCGACCGGCCATGCGCATGCCCTTGAAGACACGGCTGGGGGTCGAGGAGGCGCCGATGGAGCCCGGCTTGCGGTGGTTGCGGTGCGCACCGTGCGAAGCGGAGACGCCCTTGAAGTTGTGGCGCTTCATGACACCGGAGAAGCCCTTACCCTTCGAGGTGCCGACGACATCGACCAGCTGGCCGATCTCGAAGGTGCCGTCGACGGTGAGCTCCTGGCCGGCCGCGTACTCGGCGGCGTTGGCGGTGCGGACCTCGGTGAGGTGGCGACGCGGGGTGACACCGGCCTTGTCGAAGTGGCCTGCGGAGGGCTTGTTCACCTTGCGCGGGTCGATCTGGCCGTAGGCGATCTGGACGGCGTTGTAGCCGTCGGCCTCGGGGGTGCGGACCTGGGTCACGACGTTCGGCGTGATCTCGATGACGGTCACGGGGATGAGCTTGTTGTTCTCGTCCCAGACCTGGGTCATTCCGAGCTTCTTGCCGAGGAGCCCCTGGGAGGTCTTGGTCTCAGAATTGGACATAGCGGCACTCCCCCTTAGAGCTTGATCTCGATGTTGACGTCGGCCGGCAGGTCGAGTCGCATGAGCGAGTCGACGGCCTTGGGCGTCGGGTCGATGATGTCGATCAGACGCTTGTGCGTGCGCATCTCGAAGTGCTCACGGCTGTCCTTGTACTTGTGGGGCGAACGGATGACGACCACCACGTTCTTCTCGGTGGGAAGCGGCACCGGGCCGACGACGGTAGCGCCTGCACGGGTGACCGTGTCGACGATCTTGCGCGCCGAGGTGTCGATGACCTCGTGGTCATACGACTTAAGCCGGATGCGGATCTTCTGTCCCGCCATGTCTGACTCTCTCTCTTGTTATGGCGTCGTACGAGACGGCTCTCTCGAGTCGTTCTTCGCATTGGACGCGGTGCAGCGTACGCGTGGGAAACGCCACTATTCTTCTGTCAACTCTTTCCGAACCTGTTGCAGGCACAGAGTTAGCCCCTGGCCTCTTGGGTGTTCGGATTGAGCGTGTCCTGCTGCCTGCGGCCTAACCTCATATCGCCATGACCGCGGATGAACACGGTGCGACGGGCTATGCACTGCCTGGCAGTGATCCGGTCTGCGCGCACACCTGCACGCGCGTTCCGAAATGTTGAACTAGACAAGTTTGCCAGATCGCGGCCAATGCTGCAACCCGGGCGTGTCGCGTCGGCGTGGCGGACGACTGCTGGGGTTCGTCGCAACCGCTGGTGGGCGCCGAGCGGCTCTGGTCACAAAACCTGGCGAACTCTCCACCCAGCGCGTCGATCGAGGGGGACGCCGGCCGAAGAGAGCAGGGCTGCGAGTGATCGTGGGTCCCTCGCTGTGGCCCATCGCCACCGCACGACGCGCAGGCCGAGCGCGCGGAGGCGGTCCTCGCGGATCTTCTCGTCCAGGACCACGCGGTCGGCGGTCCGTCCCCCGCGCAGCGCCGGATCGAGGTACTTTAGGTCTCCGTCCGCCTCCCCCACCACACCGAAATCCGACCAGTAGAAGTCGACATACCCGATCAGGCCTGCCGCATCCCGGAACGGAGTCTGCAGCTCCGGCTGCGGGACGCCGGCCGTGTGCATCGCTAAACGACTCACCGACTCCAGCGGGGAGCCGGAGCGCTCGTCCGCAAGGTCGATCACATCCAGCGCGCGACGATGTCCGCGCATGGGCTGAGCGCGGCGCCACGCCGCGTGCAGCTCCTCCCGGCCGGCGGAGATCCCGGTCACGTGGCGCCCGGCCCGGCGAAGGCGCAGCACGTGATCGGCTACCGCGACGGCGTCGCCAGTGGGGGCTATTCCCGCCAGGTCGACGGCCGTCCGCTCCGGCGACGTGCATCGTAAGCCTGCGACGTCGACGCAATCCTCCGGGGGCACTTCTGAAGCATGGGCGGTCACATTGCTGCCGGATCGCCCCCCGGTGCCGCGCGGGACCACGAGGTGGACCGACTCGGGCGGGGGTGCGATCAGTGGGAGGCCGAGCGCAGTGGCTGCGGACCAGTGCGAGAAGACGCATGGTTCTGGCCGGATGCGTGCCGCCGCGGACATCTTCAGGAGGTGACGCTCGCGGGGGTCGAGCCGGTCCCATTCGTCGCGGGAAACGTAGGCTCCCCGCGCCACGCGAACCTCGCTGCCTCGGACCGCTGCCCGCGCATGCTGTTGACGCGTCTCCGAGCGGTCTCGCAAGTCACGAACGAGAGTGAGGGCAGAATTCGCGTCGAGGTCCATGCCTCTCTTCCTACCGCCCACGATCCGACGTCACTATCCCGTACAACCGCTCTGTCAATACCTCTACCAGGACGGAAGCTGGGGACGACAGTCACCGCCGCACTTTGGAGCCAACGCCGCGGGGCGCGCACTGGCGTCTGGTACAACCGGCGGCGGACGCCGGGAACGCAGGAGCGGGGCCGGCGATGCCGGCCCCGCTCGGGTGGCGCCTCGCGCCGCCACCCAGCTGAATCTTCACGACCGCTATGCGGCCCCGGAACTTCCGTTGCGAGAACCTGTCAGCGGTGTGGGCTGGTTTGCGAGGCCGTGGGAATCCATAGGCGCTCCTCTCAACGACGGTAGCCGTCCCGGTTGAAACGGTGCGTCAATTGTCCGACGCCGAGGCCGCAAGGTAAACCCCCGTCCAGCGGACGGCCAGGAATGCGAAAGAGGGCCGGGCCCGAAGGCCCGACCCTCTCACAAGCGAGGTCGCGAAGGACTTACTTGCTGATCTTCGTGACGGTACCGGCGCCCACGGTGCGGCCACCCTCACGGATGGCGAAGCCGAGGCCCTCCTCCATGGCGATCGGCTGGATCAGCTCGACCGACATGTCGGTGGTGTCGCCGGGCATGACCATCTCGGTGCCCTCGGGCAGCGAGATGACGCCGGTGACGTCGGTGGTGCGGAAGTAGAACTGCGGACGGTAGTTCGTGTAGAAGGGGTTGTGACGGCCACCCTCATCCTTCGACAGGATGTAGGCGGTTCCCTCGAAGTTGGTGTGAGGGGTCACAGAACCCGGCTTCGCGACGACCTGACCGCGCTCGACATCCTCGCGCTTGGTACCGCGGAGGAGCAGACCACAGTTCTCGCCGGCCCAGGCCTCGTCGAGCTGCTTGTGGAACATCTCGATACCGGTGACCGTGGTCTTCTGCGTCGGGCGGATGCCGACGATCTCGACCTCGGAGTTGATGGCGAGGGTTCCGCGCTCGGCGCGACCGGTGACGACGGTGCCACGACCGGTGATCGTGAAGACGTCCTCGATCGGCATCAGGAACGGCTTGTCCTTGTCGCGCACCGGGTCCGGGATGGAGTCGTCGACGGCCTCCATGAGGTCGAGGATGGACTGGGTCCACTTCTCGTCGCCCTCGAGAGCCTTGAGGCCGGAGACGCGGATGACCGGGGCGTTGTCGCCGTCGAAGTCCTGGCTGGCGAGCAGCTCGCGGACCTCGAGCTCGACGAGCTCCAGGATCTCCTCGTCGTCGACCATGTCGGACTTGTTCAGCGCGACCAGCAGGTACGGCACGCCGACCTGCTTGGCGAGCAGCACGTGCTCACGCGTCTGAGCCATCGGGCCGTCGGTGGCGGCGACCACGAGGATCGCGCCGTCCATCTGGGCAGCACCGGTGATCATGTTCTTGATGTAGTCGGCGTGACCCGGGGCGTCGACGTGCGCGTAGTGGCGCTTCGGCGTCTCGTACTCGACGTGGGAGATGTTGATCGTGATACCACGCTGACGCTCTTCCGGAGCCGAGTCGATCGACGCGAAGTCGCGCTGAACGTTGGTCGCCGACGGGTACTTGTCAGCAAGCACCTTGGAGATCGCCGCGGTGAGCGTCGTCTTGCCGTGGTCGACGTGACCGATGGTTCCGATGTTCACGTGCGGCTTAGTCCGCTCGAACTTGGCCTTAGCCACTGTGGTCCTCCTCAGGACTCTCGTGCAGGGCCGCCGGTCGATGGATTTCGACCGGTGGATCTGCTGGATTGGTTTCTTATGTTACGGGATGTTGCCTGGGAGCAGCGACCGAGGTCACTCGCCCTTGCTCTTCTGGACGATCTCGTCGGCAACAGCCTTCGGGACCTCCGCGTAGCTGTCGAACTGCATCGAGTACACCGCGCGGCCCGAGGTCTTGGACCGCAGGTCGCCGATGTAGCCGAACATCTCGGACAGCGGGACGTTCGCACGAACGACCTTGACGCCGCTCGCGTCTTCCATGGACTGGATCTGTCCACGACGCGAGTTCAGGTCGCCGATGACGTCGCCCATGTACTCCTCCGGCGTGCGCACCTCGACCGCCATGAGCGGCTCGAGGAGCACCGGGTTCGCCTTGCGAGCAGCCTCTTTGTAGGCCATCGAGCCGGCGATCTTGAACGCCATCTCCGAGGAGTCGACGTCGTGCGCTGCACCGTCGAGGAGCGTCGCCTTGACGCCCACCGTCGGGAAGCCGGCGAGGACGCCGACCTGCATCGCGTCCTGGATGCCCGCGTCGACCGAGGGGATGTACTCGCGCGGGACGCGACCGCCGGAGACGGCGTTCACGAACTCGTACGAGGTCTCCGGGGTGACCTCGATGGGCTCCAGGCTGATCTGCACCTTTGCGAACTGACCGGATCCACCGGTCTGCTTCTTGTGGGTGTAGTCGTACTTCTCGACCGTACGGCGGAGCGTCTCGCGGTAGGCGACCTGGGGCTTGCCCACGTTCGCCTCGACGTTGAACTCGCGCTTCATGCGGTCGACGAGGATGTCGAGGTGGAGCTCGCCCATGCCCTTGATGACGGTCTGGCCGGTCTCCTGGTTCTGCTCGGTGCGGAACGTCGGGTCCTCTTCGGCCAGCTTCTGGATCGCGGTGCCCAGCTTCTCCTGGTCGGCCTTGGTCTTCGGCTCGATGGCCACCTCGATCACGGGCTCCGGGAAGGTCATCGACTCGAGCACGACCTGGTTGTCCGGGTCGCTCAGGGTGTCACCGGTGGTGGTGTCCTTGAGGCCGATCACCGCGTAGATGTTGCCGGCGGTGACGGAGTCGACGGGGATCTCCTTGTTGGCGTGCATCTGGAAGATCTTGCCGATGCGCTCCTTCTTGCCCTTGGTCGAGTTGATGACCTGGGCACCGGAGTCGAGACGGCCCGAGTAGACGCGCACGTAAGTGAGGCGACCGAAGAACGGGTGCACCGCGACCTTGAACGCCAGCGCCGAGAACGGCTCGGTGGCGTCGGCGTGACGCATGATGACCTGCTCCTCGTCGCGCGGGTTGTGCGCCTCGATGGCGGGCACGTCGAGCGGCGACGGGAGGTAGTCGATCACGGCGTCGAGCATCGGCTGGACACCGCGGTTCTTGAACGCGGAGCCGCAGAGGACCGGGTAGATCTCGTTGTTCACGGTCAGCTTGCGGATCGCTGCCTTGATCTCGGGGATCGTGATCTCTTCGCCGCCGAAGAACTTCTCGAGCAGGGCGTCGTCGGTCTCGGCGACGGTCTCGAGGAGACGGTTGCGGTACTCCTCGGCCTTCTCCTGCAGATCGGCCGGGATGTCCTGGACCTCGTACTTGGCGCCCATGGTGACATCACCCTTGGAGTCGCCGGGCCAGACCAGCGCGCGCATCTCGACCAGGTCGACGACGCCGACGAAGTCGGACTCGGAACCGATCGGGAGCTGCATCACCAGCGGCTTGGCGCCGAGGCGGGAGACGATGGTGTCGACGGTGAAGTAGAAGTCGGCGCCGAGCTTGTCCATCTTGTTGACGAAGCAGATGCGCGGGACGACGTACTTGTCGGCCTGACGCCACACAGTCTCCGACTGGGGCTCAACGCCCTCCTTCGCGTCGAAGACGGCGACGGCACCGTCGAGCACGCGGAGCGAACGCTCCACCTCGACCGTGAAGTCGACGTGACCCGGGGTGTCGATGATGTTGATCTGGTTCTTGTTCCAGAAGCAGGTGACGGCCGCGGACGTGATGGTGATGCCGCGCTCCTTCTCCTGCTCCATCCAGTCGGTGGTCGAGGCGCCGTCGTGCGTCTCGCCGATCTTGTGGTTGACGCCCGTGTAGAACAGGATGCGCTCGGTCGTGGTGGTCTTGCCGGCATCGATGTGGGCCATGATGCCGATGTTGCGGACCTTGTTCAGGTCGGTGAGCACGTCCTGTGCCACAGGGTTCCTCCGAAAAGTTGAAAGTGAGGGGGTGTCGTCCGGGCGCGGCACGCTGCGGTGCTGCGCCCGGACGGACGCCGTTTGTGCTGGTGATTACCAGCGGTAGTGAGCGAAGGCCTTGTTGGACTCGGCCATCTTGTGCGTGTCCTCGCGGCGCTTGACAGCGGCGCCGAGACCGTTGGACGCATCCAGGATCTCGTTCTGGAGACGCTCGGTCATCGTCTTCTCGCGACGACCCTTTGCGTAGCTGGTGAGCCAGCGGAGCGCCAGCGTGTTGGCGCGGTGCGGCTTGACCTCGACCGGCACCTGGTAGGTCGAGCCACCGACGCGGCGGCTGCGGACCTCGAGGGTCGGGCGGACGTTGTCGAGAGCCTTCTTCAGAACGACGACCGCATCCTGACCGGACTTGGTGCCGACGCCTTCGAGCGCGTCATAGACGATGCGCTCGGCGAGGCCCTTCTTGCCGTCGAGGAGGATCTTGTTGACGAGCTGGCTGACGACCGGTGCACCGTATACGGGGTCGGCGACGACGGGGCGCTTGGGAGCTGGACCCTTGCGAGGCATTACTTCTTCTCCATCTTCGCGCCGTAACGGCTGCGAGCCTGCTTGCGGTTCTTGACGGCCTGGGTGTCGAGTGCGCCACGGACGATCTTGTAGCGAACACCGGGCAGGTCCTTCACACGACCGCCGCGGACGAGCACCATCGAGTGCTCCTGCAGGTTGTGGCCCTCACCGGGGATGTAGGCGGTGACCTCGGTCCCGTTCGACAGCTTCACGCGGGCGACCTTGCGGAGCGCCGAGTTCGGCTTCTTGGGGGTGGTGGTGTAGACACGGGTGCACACGCCGCGCTGCTGCGGGTTGGCCTTCAGGGCGGGAGCCTTGGTCTTGGTGACCTTCGGCGTCCGTCCCTTTCGGACCAACTGCTGAATGGTTGGCACTGAACTTCTCCTTTTATGGACTGCACGGTGACAGTTGTTGCATTGACCCCAGGAGCCACCGACCCGTTGGACGGGCGCGGAAGTTCTCGGGGGGATCGGCCGACAGGCGTTGTCCGCCAGCCGATATGCCGTGGGGGCCGGGATCCCGTGCGGTCTCCCTGCCCATCGGATGAGTACGTGCCGGCCCGCTCAGCTCGTGCCCCCTCTGAGCCGAAAGCTCGGAGGGCATGAGGCAAGCGCGCATCAGAGCGCACACCCGATAAATACTATCCGCCGCACCCCTCGTGGTCAAATGGACGACAGCCCCCGAGCGCCCTGTCCGCGCAGGGCGAAACCCCCGGCACCACCCGGGGGGACGAGCCCCTGCGGACGGACTCAGCCGTGGGCCGAGCCGTCGCCCAGGTACGGGTTGAAGACGGGGCCGTCGCCCGTGAACGTGACGGCGCCCGTGTATGAGAAGGGGATGTCCTGCGTCGTCACCTGCGCGGTGGCGCCGTCAGCCAGCCGGGTCAGGGTCGCGGTGGCCTTGACCGCGCCGCCGTCGCCGCGCACGGCGAAGCCGCCGTCGGCCCAGAGGCTCTCGACGTGGACATCGGGACGGGCGTCCAGCGTCCAGCGGAAGTTGCTCGCGCGGACTCCGTTCACCGTCTCGTCCTTGACCAGGAACGGGCAGTTGGCGGGTGCGGCATCCTGTGTGGCGAGGCAGGCGTCGAGCCAGGACTCGACGGCGCCCTCGGCGTGCGTCCATCCGGTGTCCGACAGCTGGGCCGCGAAGATCGTGGGCGTCAGGGTGGTCCCGACGGCGTGCGAGATGGCGACGCCGTTGTTGATGGTGAAGTCGGTGCTCGAGGACGAAACCTTCACCGGGTAACTGCCCGGCAGCGCCCGGAGGCTCACCGAGTTCGCCGACGTGTGCGGTCTGATGCCGGCGACGGTGTAGGTGATGCCGGCCGGGCCGTCCACCTCCACCTGGACGGTGTCTGTGGTCACGGGTGCCAGCTTCCACAGCGCGAGCCACGGCAGCCCGCCCGAGCGCTGGACGTGGAACACGCGGTGGTACGGACGGTCGCCCTGCTGCACCGTCGCCTCCACCGTCGTGACGCCGGCGCGGGTCACCGGCTTGCCAACGGTGAAGGAGGTGATGCGGTCTGTGGCCTGCTTGTAGGCGGTGTCGGTGAGGAGGATGTCGCCCGATCGGGCGGTGATCCCGCCGAACCTCATGGCTTCGCTCGCTTTGCCGTGGGCCAGCGCATCCAGGTAGCGGGCGACGACGGTGCGCGGCAGGTCCTGCGCCGCGGCGATCGTTGCCACGGAGAATGCAGCGCCTGCCGCGGTGGTCAGCACGGCCGCGGCGCCGAGCGCCCACCAGTACCAGCGCACCCGTGACCGTCGCGCGGGCGCGGCAGCAGACTCGGAACTCATGGTTTCCCCCTTCGACCAGTCGTCAGCCTAGAGGGCAACAACCAGCGAGCGCGGGCACCCGTTCGGGGTACCCGCGCTCGTAGGCGTTCGTGGAGTGGGCTCAGCCGCCGATGCCCTTGGCCAGCTCGCTGTCGACGTTCTGGAGCGCGTCAGCGGCCTTTGTGAGGAACTGCGACATGCCGTCGAGCCCGTTCACCGCCTCCGTCGTGCCCTTGGTGAACTGCTCGTAGGAGGTGTGGAAGGCTCCCGACGCCTGATCGGTGACGAAGCCGCCGTTGACGAGCCCGTTCACCAGGTTCTGCAGCTCATGGAGCTTCGCGGTGATGTCGTCCTTGCCCGCGGTCAGGCGGTTCGCGGCGTCGGTCATCTCGCCGTACGTGACATTCATGTTGGCCATGACGGTCCTTATCCCTTCGGTTCGAAAGAGGCCGTACCCCCGGGGCCGACCAGCTACGTCCACCTAACCAGGCCGGACGGAGGGACGGAATGGGGACCACTCCCCATGCGCCCGGGTTCACCCCCGCAGGGCCAGCGGGATAGCCTGGCAGCCATGCCGTCGTACAGCCCGATGAAGCCGAATGCGAACTCTGCCGCCGCACGCGCCGGGCGGCCGCGCTCCGACCGGGCGTCGACTCCCCCGTCCGGCGCGGCGCGCGCGCTGCGGCCGTTCGGCTACCTGCTCGTAGCGCTGGTGTGGACCGCCCTCAGCATCGTCACGCTGCTCCTCCCGGCGGCTCTGCCGTTCGCGCTGTGGAGCACGAATCCCGACTTCAGCTCTCGGGAGTTCGTCACCGGCGGGGACGTGGTCCCGACCGTGCTGTTCCTGGTCTTCGCGGTCGTCGTGCTGGTTCCGCTTCTCGGCTATGCGTTCGTCGCTCTTCCGCTCGCGTCCGTGCCGCTGGCCGTGCTGGCGTGGACGTATGTCGGGCGCAGCCTGCTGCCCGGTTACGCCGGCGAGCGCCTGTCGAGCACGGGATGGTCCCGGAACGTGATCGGGCCGCCGACCCTGGGGCCGACGGCGCTCTCGCTGCTGCCGGTCCGGCTGACCCCGTGGACGCGGTTCTGGACGGAACTGATGCTGCTCGGCTGGCGGCCGAACCGCGGCATCCTCGTGGCGGGCATCCCCTACGGTCTCGCATCGTTCGCCGTAGCCGGCTGGCTGTTCTGGCCGGTCGGCACGGTCGGCGTGGCCGTGTGGAGCGTCGTCACCGCCGCCCTCGTCGTCGCGAGCGTCGTGCTGGTGGTGCGGGCATACCGGCAGCGCGTCAGCGGCCGCCGGTCGTCGCCGCAAGCGGTGCGCGGAAGCTGATCGAGTCGATCATCGCGTCGAACAGCTCCAGGTAGAGGTCGGGCGCTGTGGCCATCGGGGCGTTGATGCGCGCGTGGATGAGTCGCTCGCCTCCCGGGGCCGCGAAGCGGTAGTCCGCGATCAACTCGGGCGCCGACTGCTCCTCGTAGGTGGTCTGCCGGATCGTGGAACGCCGTCGGACGGCTCCCAGCGACAGGTCGAGCGCGTCGTCGTCCGGGAAGCAGCGCGCGAGCCGGGTTGCGATGTCCGTCTCCGGCTCCTGAGCGGTGGGCCACTCCTCCCGCGCCAGCACGATGGATGCGGGGAACGGCACGCCTGGCAGGATCTCCAGCGACAGGGCCAGCGCGAACGCCGCGCTGTCGTTCGCGAGGGCGACCAATCGCTCCAGCTCGGTCTTGGCCGTGCGCCGCACCCGGGCCAGCCGGTCGGCGCGTCCCACGCGCTCCGAGACGAGGCGCTGGATGCGGCGGGCAGCCGCCTCGTCGTCGTGGAGCGGGATCATGGCCCAGGTTCCGGGGAAGACGATGGTCAGTTCCTCCCCGAGGGAGGTCAGGTGCGTGTCGGTCATGCGAACTCTCCCAGCGTGACGCGCAGCGAGTCGGCGATCTCCTGCGTCTCCTCGACCATGTCGGCGAACCCGCCGACGAAGGCCGACCGGAAGACCATCTGGAACGCCTGCGCCGAGCCGACCGGGAAGATCGCGAACACGACCCGCTGCTCGAGGAGGGCGTCCCCCGCATCCTCGTCGGCGATCGCCGTCAGGTGGGTGAAGCCGACCAGCTCGCCGGTCGCGTGGGCGGTGCGCCAGGAGCGATAGCCGACGATCTCGTAGCCGGGCTCACGGTGCGCACCCTCCGCGTCCGCTGCAGCGAGGTAGCTCTCCGGGGTGTCGTCGATCTCCAAGTGGAGCAGCTCCACCGTCTGGAAGGCGTTGAGCACCCCGGCGGCCGGCACGGGGATGTAGACCCGTGCCCGCGTGGCGCCGGTCGGGTCCTCGGCGTGCAGGACCCGCTGCAGCGCACGCAGACGCTCCGTCAGGTCGCCGCCGAGGGCGCCGGCGTCAAGGGAGGCGACCAGGCGCTCCGGCCAGTCCTCGCTGCCGTGGTCCCCCAGCAGCTCGACGTCGAACCAGCCGTCCGGCGCCTCGAACGAGAAGTCGACGATGTCCTGCGAGCGCAGTGTCATATGCGGTTACCCCTCAGCCGTTGTGACTCTTGTACGTCGGAACATACGTGTTGCCCTGGTCGATCGCGAATTTCTGAAGGTCGACGCTCGGCAGCTGCGGAAGGTCGGTGTGGTTCCGGCCGCCGTCGAGCTTGTTGACGATGGAGTCGACCTTGCCCGGTGCATTCACCAGCTCCACGCCCTTGTTGAGCAACGCGGACCCCTGGTGGTAGGCCGCGACCACGGTGAGCGGGTTGAGCTCGCGGGCGCCGATGTCGTGCGAGACGGCGCGGACCACGTTCTGGTCGATCCCGAGCAGGGCGCGCATCGCCTTCGCCTTGTCGGCGCCGTTCGTGACGAGCGCCTTGTACGCCTCGCGCTGGGCTGCACCGGAGTCGCCGGCCGCCTTCCAGATGTTGAGGTCCTTCGCCGGGTTCTGGAACAGCTTGGTGGTGGCCGACTTCATCAGCCGCTTGCCCATCTGCATTTTGAGGATGGCGTTCGGGCTGGTGTGGACGCCGCCGACCATCTTGGGCACGCGAGCCAGCCCCTTGATCCGCGCCGCCTTGCCGAGGAACGCGAAGATGCGGCCGCCGAAGACGCTGAGCACGACGGTGACGGCGGCACCAAGGACGTCGAGGAAGCTGCCCTCGCCGTTCGCGAACTTCACCACCGCGTCCACCAGCTTGATGATGGACGCGACGATAGCGATCACCGCGAGCACCTGGCCGAGGACGGGCACCCAGGCCAGGAAGATGGCGAGCACGCCGGCGATGTCGCCGATCGTGCTGATCACATCCATCACCTTGTCCCAGAACCCGGGGTTCTTGAGGCCGTTGTTGTGGTGGTCCACGACGTCGACGATGGCGTCCACCGCCTTCTCGGCGGCGCGGTTCTTCTTGTCGCGTGCGTCGTACCACGCCCGGTGGGCCGCCTGCAGCGCGGCGTTCGCGTCACGCGCCGCGTCGTCGGCCGAGTCGGCCGCCTTCCCCGCGGTCGAGGCGTCCTCCGGCTTCGCCTTCTGGGCGTCGGCGTGGGCGGTGGTCGCGGCGGTGTGCGCGGCATCGGCGGCGTTCTGCTTCTGGTCGATCAGGGCGATGGCCGCGGTCGCGTCGTCCTGTGCCTCGCGCAGTTCGGCGGCGTAGGCGATGAGCGCCGCCGCCGTCTTCGCGTAGCGGTCCTTGGCCTTGTTGATGTCGTCGGCGGTGTCCTTCGACATCTCCTGCAGCTTGGACACGGCCTGCGACTTATAGCCGTCGACGTCGTGGATCTTGTTCAGCTCCTTGACGGACCGCTGGATGGCCTCGCCGATGGCCTGGTAGTGCCGCGCCTTCGACTCCAGGACATCGGGGTCGCCGGTCAGCGGCTGGAACTCCCTGTCGCTCACTTCTTCTCCAATGCTTTGGCGAGGTCGCCGTCCACCTTCACGAAGTTGTCGGCGACCGCGGCGATGACCTGCTGGACGTTCTTGACGTTCTCGGTCATGTCCTTGCGCTTCTCGTTCCACTTGTGGGCGAAGTCGCGGACGTGGCTGTGCAGGTCGTCGTGACCGGTGGCGTCCGCGACGGCGTCGCTGAAGTCGTCCGCGTTCTGGAACTCGCGCACCACGGCGTCGAGGTCGTCACGCAGCTGCACCAGCTCGTCCAGCTTGAGTACGAGATCGGACACTGTTCCTCCCCTGTCGGTCCCGGCCGCCGAAGTCTCGGCCATCCTGCCTTCAGCACCGTACCGGTGGTCCAGCGGGAGGGCGATGGGGAGCGGTCCCCATCCACCCGTGTCGCAGGGACTGGGTATGGTGCTGAGGTGCGCCTGAAACTGACCCTCGCCCGCCCGTCCGGCAGCAGCGACGACATCGTCGTGACGGCTGACGCGGCGGCCAGCATCTCGGAGGTCGCCGCGACCATCGCGCGCATCGACCCCCGGCGCACCGGGCCGGTCGCCGCCCCGGGTGCGCTCACGCTGCGCGCGCAGCTTCCCGGCCAGGCGGACCCGCTCATCCTGCCGCCGGACGCCCCGGTCGGGGAGGCCTGGATCGGGAGCGGCGCGACAGTGGCCCTCGCCGACGCCGGCCTCCACTACGCCCCGCCGGAGCTCGGGGATGTGCCGGTCGTCGCCACACTGCGGGTGCTCACCGGCGCGCAGGCCGGCAGAGAGTTCCCGTTGCGGGCGGGCACGACGGTGCTGGGCCGCGACGAGTCGTGCGACATCGTACTGGAGGACGCCCTCGTGTCCAAGCGCCACGTGCGGTTCGAAGCGGGGGACGGCGTCGAGGTCGTCGACCTGGGATCGGCGAACGGGGTCGTCGTCGACGGCGGCCTGGTGACGCGCTTCACCGTGCGTCGCACCGAGACGCTGCTGCTCGGCGACACCGAGGTGGAGCTGGAGGTGCGGGCCGCATCGGAGCTGCCGGCCGCGACGCCCACGGCCGGTCCGGTGTTCTTCAACCGGTCGCCGCGCGTCGAGCGCCGCTACGCGGGTCAGGTCTTCCAGGCGCCCGAGGTGCCCGGGGAGAAGGACGACCCGCCCTTCCCGCTGCTCGCGATGATCACGCCGCTGCTGCTCGGCGGAGCCATGTTCGCGCTGACCCGCCAGCCGACGACACTGCTGTTCGTGCTGCTGTCGCCGGTGATGCTGGTGGGCAACTACATCAGCGGCCGGTCACGCGGCAAACGCAAGCTCAAGAAGCAGATCGCCGCCTTCGAGCAGCGGCTCGAGGCTCTCTCCACCAAGCTCGAGCAGGAGCGGCGGACGGAGGTCGAGCTGCGCAGGGCCGAGACGCCGACGACCGCCGATGCGCTGGCGGAGGCCGTCCGCCGCGGCCCGCTGCTCTGGACCCGGCGGCCCGAGCACTGGTCGTTCCTCAACCTCCAGCTCGGCCGGGGATCCATGCGCTCGCGCAACACCGTGCAGGCGGTCGACCGCGCGGAGCTGATCGTCGAGTTCCAGGAGCGGTTGGA
The DNA here is from genome assembly GCF_042465655.1 of Leifsonia sp. T36S-04. Lineage (GTDB taxonomy): Bacteria > Actinomycetota > Actinomycetes > Actinomycetales > Microbacteriaceae > Leifsonia. The sequence continues at coordinate 500,914 of NZ_CP146286.1, read as the reverse complement.
TGCCGTCATCGCCGCCAACGAACGGGTCGACGACGTGCCCGTGCTCGACAACCTGTACGAGTCAGGGGCGCTCGGCATCGCCGGACCCGCCGACCTCATCGCCGGGTCGGTCAACTCCGTGCTCGTGCAGCTGACCGCGCTCCACTCCCCCGCCGAACTGGCCGTCGCGGCTCTCGTCTCACCGCGCTGGTCGCGCGAACTCGGCTGGCTCAAGTGGATGCCGCACACCTCCTCCCCGCACAGCCCGCTGCCCGGCGGTCACCTCGCCGACAGTGCGTCCAGCGCGGCCGGCGTACTGAGCGCGCTCGAAGGTCTGGTCGAGGAACGCCTCGCCGACGCCCGGCGCACGCGGCAGCGCCGTGGCGCCATGGAGCAGGAGCGCGCGGCCCTGGAGCGCGGGGCCGATGTCGGCCGGTCGCAGACCACCGACGGGACGCCATCGCCGGTTCCCGCGGTCGTGGTCGTGATCTCGGACGATGTGGCCGTCGACCGGGCTCGCCTCGTACAACTGGCCGAGACGGCCGCCGATGCGGGCGTCTTCCCGATCTGGGTCTCCGACGACGTCACCACGCTGCCCGCGGTGTGCCGTACGTTCCTGCACCACACCGATCACCCGCACCGGGCGCGAGCGGGATTCGTCCGCCTGGGCGAGACGGTCGACGACGTCGTCACCGAGCCGGTCACCGCCGCGATGGCGCTGGACTACGCCAAGCGGATGGCACCGGTGATCGACGCAGGCGCCCTGGTCGCCGACGCGAGCGACCTGCCGCGCTCCATCTCGCTGGTGAGCCTGCTCGGCCACGAGCTGACGGAGTCGTCGAGCGCCGTGGTCGACCGCTGGCGGCAGAACGCGTCCATCCACGACCGCAGTTCGGGGGCTCGGCCCGTGCGCCGCCGACCCGGTACGCTGCGCGCGACCATCGGCTCGGCCGGCGTCGACGCCATGCACCTCGACCTGCGCACGCAGGGACCGCACGCCCTCGTCGGCGGCACCACCGGAGCGGGCAAGAGCGAGTTCCTGCAGGCGTGGGTGCTCGGGATGGCCGCCGAATACAGCCCCGATCGGGTCACCTTCCTCTTCGTCGACTACAAGGGCGGCTCGGCGTTCGCCGACTGCGTCAGCCTCCCGCACTGCGTCGGGCTGGTCACCGACCTCAGCCCGCACCTCGTCCGGCGGGCGCTGACCAGCCTCCGGGCCGAACTGCATCATCGCGAGCACCTGCTCAACCGCAAGAAGGCGAAAGACCTGCTGGAGCTGGAGAAGCGCGGCGACCCGGACAGCCCTCCCGCGCTGGTGCTCGTCATCGACGAGTTCGCGGCCCTGGTCGGAGAGGTCCCGGAGTTCGTGGACGGCGTGGTCGACATCGCTCAGCGCGGACGCTCGCTCGGCATCCACCTCATCATGGCCACTCAGCGTCCCGCGGGTGTCATCAAGGACAACCTGCGCGCCAACACCAACCTGCGCATCGCGTTGCGCATGGCCGACGAGTCGGACAGCCAGGACGTCGTCGGAGTGCCCGATGCCGGGCACTTCGATCCGGGGATCCCCGGCCGCGGCCTCGCCAAGACCGGACCGGGACGCCTCGTGCGCTTCCAGTCCGCGTACGGCGGCGGCTGGACCACCCGCGAGCCGGAGCGGGCAGGCGTGGAGGTCTCCGAGCTCCGGTTCGGCGGCGAGGTGCGCTGGGAGGAGGAGCGTCCCGCCGACGAGCCCGAACGCGACCTCGGCCCCACGGACCAGCAGCGCCTGGTCTCGTCGATCGTGAGCGCGCAGGCCGCCGCGCGCATCCCGGCCCCCCGCCGGCCGTGGCTGGACGAACTGGCGACCGCGTACGACCTGGGGCTGCTGCGGCAGCGCACCGATGCCGAGCTCCTGCTGGGCGTCTCCGACATCCCGGACCGCCAGGAGCAGCGTCCCGTCTACTTCCAGCCCGACGTCGACGGCAACATCGCGATCTACGGCACCGGCGGATCCGGCAAGTCCACCGTGCTGCGCACGCTGGCGTCGGCCGCTGCGATCACCCCGCGCGGCGGGCCCGTGCACGTGTACGGACTCGACTTCGGTGCGGGCAGCCTGCGGATGCTGGAGAAGCTGCCGCATGTCGGCTCGGTCATCCCGGGCGACGATCCGGAGCGCATCATCCGCCTGTTCCGGATGCTCAAGGAGACGCTGGAGGACCGCGGCCCGCGCTTCGCCGAGGCGAACGCCTCGAGCATCACCGAGTACCGGTCGCTGACCGGACGGCAGGACGAGCCGCGCATCCTGCTGCTGGTGGACGGGTTCCCCGCCTTCCGCGAGGACTTCGAGATCCCCGCAGGGCGGTCGCAGTGGTACGACGTGTTCCGCGACCTGCTGGCCGACGGGCGGCGCCTCGGCCTCCACGTCGCCCTCACCGGCGACCGAGCGGGTGCGGTGCCGACCGCCATCGGCTCGCTCGTGCAGCGCCGCGTCGTACTGCGGCTGGCGGAGGACGGCTACGGGATGCTCGACGTGCCGAGCGACATCCTCTCGCCCGCCTCCCCTCCCGGCCGGGCCATCGTCGACGGGTACGAGACGCAGGTTGCGGTGCTCGGCGGCTCCCGCGCGGTCGCTGACCAGTCGGAGGCAGTGCGGCGGCTCGCCGAGGCGATGGAGCGCGCGGGCATCCCGCACGCTCCGGTGGTCGGATCGATGCCGAAAGAGCTGGCTCCGGCGACCCTGCCGGACAGCGTCGACGGCCGTCCCGTGCTCGGGATCGGCGACCTGGACCTCGGGCCGCTCGGCTTCGAGCCGTTCGGGACGCTGCTCATCGCCGGGCCGCCGGCGAGCGGGCGGACCACCGCGCTCGCGGCCGTCGCCGATGCCGTCGCCCGCTTCGACCCCGAGACGCGCCTGTACTACATCGGCAGCGCCCGCTCCCCGCTCTCCGCGTCCGGCCTCTGGACCGACCGCGCGCTCACCCCGGCGGAGGCCGCGGAACTGGCGAAGGACCTGGCCGTAGCGGTCGCCGACCCGGACACCGAGGGGAGGATCGCGGTGTTCGTGCAGAGCATCGCCGACTTCCTGCAGACGCCCGCGGACTCCCCCATCGTGGAGCTGGCCCGCGCCATCCGGCGCAGCGACCACCTGCTCGTCGCCGAGGCCGAGTCGAGTGCCTGGGGCACCTCCTGGCCCCTGCTCGGCGAGGTCAAGAACGGCCGTCGCGGGCTGCTGCTGCAACCGGACTCGATCGAAGGCGACCTGCTGCTGAAGACGCCGCTGCCGCGGCTGAACCGCTCGGAGTTCCCCCCGGGACGCGGCGTGTTCATCCAGAAGGGCGGCTTCACGCGGGTGCAGGTGCCGCTGGTGGATGCCTCGCTGCCGGCGCGCGTGCGCGTCTAGCGGACGGTCACTCCTCCTCGTCGCGCTCCCACGGCCAGCGCGGGCGCCCGCGCTGGCGGAACCGGCCGACCAGCACGAGCTGGTAGATCAGGGTCACCGCGAACGCCGCGAGCCCGGCCGTGATCGCCGGCCAGGCAATCAGCTGCGACAGCGCGAATAGGAAGTAGTGCAGCGGGTCCCCGGGGTCGCCGATCGCGCCCGCGATGCCGCCGGCCGTGATGAAGACGGCGTAGCACGCGACCCCGACGCCGAACGCCACCCCTGGCGAGATGCGCTGCCGGTCTGCGGGCACGCGCGTCCCAAGCACGATGAGGAAGACGAGCAGCATGACGGCCGCCGCGATGACCATGGTCGGGCCCACCAGCGGGCCGACCTGGGGGTCGTTGATGACGTCGCTGTCCGTCGCCAACGAGATCAGCCCGAAGGCGCCGACCACCAGCGCGAGGTAGAGCGCCGTCGCGAAGAACGCGACGACCGTGGCGTACGCGCGCTCGTCACGCATGTGTCACCTGCCGGTCAGTATCCCTGCTGAGCGTACGCCGACGCGGCCTGGTTCTGGGCGTCGGCGACCTGCTGCTCGTAGTCGGCCTGCGCTTCGGCGTTGCGGGCCTTCAGCTTGCGGCTGCGTGCGGCCAGCCAGGCGCCGGTCCAGATCGAGATCTCGCGGGCGATGACGCCGGCGAGCACCGCGAACGGGCTCACCCACAGGCTGCGGAGGAGGATGGCCAGCTCGTTCGGCGTGCGCGTCCAGTACTGCGCGGCGATCAGGTTGGCCCCGATGAACACGAAGTAGACGAAGACCCCGACGAACAGACCGCCGAGGATGTACGCCCACCAGCGCGACCGGTTCAGGATCTGGATGAGCACGACCATCCCGATGAAGAACGCCAGGACGGGAGCCCAGCCGCGGATCCCGAACCCGACCCCGCCGGTGAAGAACTCGAGCAGTGAGGGAAGGAACTCGTCGGTCGGCGTCAGGAGCGAGCCGACGATCAGCACGGCGGCGGCCCAGAGGATCGCGAAGGCGACCGTTCCGACCAGGGCGATGAGGATGCCGACGCCGCGGTTGCTCTTCTTCTTGGGCGGTTCGGGCCGCTGCAGGTAGATCGGGGCGACCGGCTGCGGGCCGGACGCGGCGGCAGCGGCTCCCACACCGACGCCGGCGGCGGTGGCCGCGGGTGCGGTGGCCTCGCCGGCGGGTGCGGTGGCCTCGCCGGTAGTAGGCGCGGCGTACGCGGCCGTCGGCGCGTCGCCGTTCTGGCGCAGATTCGCCGCCTCGGCGGCCACGATGACAGGGGTGGCCGACTCGACCGGCGACGCCGTGTCGACGGTGGCGGACCCAGCGGCGGCAGCCCCGGGCTCCGGCGCGCTGTTGCGCGCGACGGCCGCGGCGACGTCATCCTCGCTCGCGACGACCGGCTCGGGCTCGGCGATGGCGGAGGGGCGCTGCGCTTCGGCAGGCTCCGCAGCGGGAACGGCGGCAGGCGCCCCCTCTTCCGAGCCGGACTCGGCCGGCCGGTTGAGGTGACCGCGCGCGGAGACCGGCTCCGAGGGCGGCTCCACGACCTGCGGGTCGGTGTCCTGCGGCTCTGCCGCTGCCGACTCCGCCGGGGCGGTCGCGGGAGCGACCTGGTCGGTGTCCGGCGCGGGCTCGTAGGTCGCGCGCTTGGGCGCGGTCTCGGGCGTGTCGCTCATCCTGGCTCCTCCAGGGGCCCGGCGGGCCCGTTGCGCCCACTGTAGCAACGGGTCCGGCCGTGTCCAGGGAGGCGGGACGGCGGGGGTGCTACTTCGCCGGCACCTCCTGCTCTGCCGGGTTCAGCACATACACGTAACCGCTCGCCTTGGCGTCGTACCCGGCGCCGCCTCCTGCTGGGGGGTCGATGGAGATGCCATCGACGAGGAAGAGGCGCTTGGTCTTCTGCGCGGCGCCCACGAAGGCCAGGATCTGGTCCTCCGACCCCCGTACCGAGAAGCTCACCGGGACGAAGACCAGGTTCTGAGAGGTGATCAGCTCACTCGCCGCAGGCGGGACCCCGGCCGTGACCACCGGAGGGGTCGGCGCAGCCGTCGCAGCTCCGGCTGCTCCCGGTGTCGGAGTGGGGGTGGGTGTCGGCGCGGGCGTCGACCCCGCCGCCGCGCCGCCCGCAGCGGGAGCCGGCGCGGCGCCCGGAATCTGCGGCGCCTTGTAGCCCTGACCGTCGCCCACGGTCATCCCGAGAACGGTGAGACCGTTCGCCGTCGCCAGCCCGGTGAGCTCGTCGGCGTAGTCGGCGAGTTCGCGGGTCTTCGGCACGGAGACGGCGAGATCGGCCAGCTGCTTCTTCAGCGCAGGCACGTTCTCGCTGTCCTTCTTCATCTTCGCGAGGATGGCCGCGTTCGCCGCGGCCGAACTCTGCGCCTGGATGGTCTGGTCCGACGCCGCCGTCGCCTGGTCGAGCTGCGGCTGGATGCCGACCAGCCACCCGAGTACGCCGATGACGGCCATCGCGAGCACGGATCCGATGATCCACAGTCGTGTCCGGTCCATGGTCACTTCCCCTTCGGGTCGAAGCGCTTCGTGTACAACGAGTCGCTCACGTGGACGGTCATCGTCGAGGTGTAGATGCCCGACTGGTCGCGATTGACGGTTCCGGGAGCCGCATCCACCACACCCTTGACGTTCAGGACACCGCGCAGCCATGCCGCCGTGTCCGGGAACTCGACGCTCTTCGCGACGATGGTGACGGTCCCGATCCGCGGTCCCTGCAGCGGGTCCGTGGACTGCTCGAACACGGCGAGCGGAGAGATGGAGTCCATCTTCAGGGACGCCAGGACCAGTCCGTCGGGCCGCGCGGTCTGCAGCTGAGTCAGGAGGGGCTGCCAGTCGACCTCGGTCGAGGCCGCCAGCTGCTGCGCTGCCTGGGCGACATCCACCTGCTTCTGCACATCCCGGGTCCCGATGTACTTCTGCTGCTGGGTGAGCAGGTCGTTGGTGCGCGCCTGGGCCGCCAGCAGTTGGGTCTGCGCCACCAGGTTGTAGCCGAAGGCGGCTCCGCTGGCGACGATCACCACCAGGAAGACCGCGGCGACGCCCCACAGGAAGCCCCGGCGCGTGCGCGCGTTGCGACGTATCGACCGCACCTCGGGAGGAAGGAGATCGACCCGGGGGTCGCCTCCGATGACCAGATCGTCGGGTCCGATCGGTTTGACGGGACGGCCGGACGGCTGCTTCGTCTCCTTCGGAGGCTTCGCTCCCTTCGGCGGCTTCGCGCCCTTCGGCGGCTTCGCACCCTTCGGCGGCTTCGCACCCTTCGGGGGCTGCGTGTCCGGAGTCTCGGGCGGATCGGTCGGACGGCGGACGCTGATGCTCATGCTGCGCTCCCCAGGGCGAGGCCGAGCGCTGCGGACAGCCCCGACCGGTTCTGCCGCAACTGGTTCGCGTCGAGGTGGCGCGACAGCGTGACGGCGTGGAAGGGATCGCCCGGTGCGACCGGGATCCGGGTCATCTCGCTGAGCGCCTCGGCCATGCCGGGGAGCTGCGAGCCTCCGCCGGTGAGCAGGATGCTCTCGACCGGCGTCGTGGGGCGGGTGTTGACGAAGTAGCTGATCGTGTTGCGGAGGCTGTTCAGCAGCTCGCCGGTGATGCGGTAGACGATCTCGACCGCCTGCTGCTCCTCGGCCGAGTTGACCTGCTTCGCGAGACCGGTCGTGGCTTTGATGCGTTCCGCCTCGCCGGCCGAGACCTCCAGGCCGGACCGGAGCGCGAGCGTGAGCTCCGCGCCGCCCGCCGGGATGATCCGGACGAACTGGGGGACGCCGTTCGTCGCCACGACGACGCTCGTCGTGTTGGCGCCGATGTCGACCAGCGCCACCGTGCCACGCACGCCTGCGCGGGTGACCATGGCCCGGGTCAGCGCGAACGGCAGCAGGTCGACGTCGACCGGTGTGAGTCCCGCGAGCTGGACGGCCTTGACGTTGCCGAGCACGGCCTCCTTGACCGCCGCGATCAGGAGACCGTTGACGACCGGTCCGGTGTCGAGCATCCCCTCGGAGATCGGGTAGAAATCGAGCAGGGCATCCGCCACCGGAACCGGCAGCATGTCCTGCACGAGGAAGGGCAGGCTCTCGCGGATGCGCGTCTGCGACATGCGCGGCACAGTCAGGTCGCGGGCGAGCACACGCTGGTTGCCCATCCCGAGCACCACCTCCTTGCTCTTGAAGCCGCCCTGCTGCCACAGCTGACGGAGGCCCGCTGCGATGGTGTTGGGCTCGAGGACTTCGCCGCGGGACGCGGCCCCCTCCGGGATGGGCACCGCGGCGTGCCGCAGCAGCGTGGGTTTCGGCTTGCCGGGGTCGGCGAGCTCCACCGCACGAATGGTCGTGCTTCCGATGTCGATACCGACGATGCTGGTGGCCATCCGTTCCTCCTTCTGTCTTGTGTCTTGTCGTGGTGTTGTCTGTGGTCTAAGCGAGTCCGAGCAGCGCCAGGTAGGCGCTCCCGATGGTGGGGCCGGCGAGGATGCCGACCCAGGCTCCGGCGAGCATCCACGGGCCGAATGGAATGCCGCTGCCCCGGCCGGCGCGGCGGGTCGCTATCAGAACGAGGGCGAACAGGCCGCCGAGCAGGAAGGCGGCGAACGCGCCCACCACCAGGGGCGCCCAGCCGAGGTAGCCGAGGAACAGCCCCAGCACGCCGGCGAGCTTGACGTCGCCGAAGCCCATCCCGCCCGGGTAGACGAGCGCCAGGATCAGGTAGAAGAGGAAGAGCGCAGCCCCGCCGATCGCCGCCCGGACCAGAGCCACCGGGTCGCCCGCGACGAGCGCGGCGGCCCCGAGGAGCACCAGACCGACCACGTAGGAGGGCAGCACGATCGCGTTGGGCAGGCGGTGCGTGTCCAGGTCGATCAGTGCGAGCGCGATGGTGATCGCCGTCAGGTAGAGGAACGCCACGAGGGTGAGCAGGCCGGCGACGAGTGCGTGCGCTCCGCCCGCCGCGGGTGCCTGGGGCCCCGCCCAGAACCACCACGCGACGAGTGCGAACGCTCCGGCCGTCGCGGCCTCGACCAGCGGGTAGCGCACCGAGATCGCGCTCCGGCAGGTCCGGCACCGGCCGCGCAGGGCGAGCCACGACACGACGGGGATGTTGTCGTACGGCCTGATCTCGGTGCCGCAGCTTCCGCACGCGCTCGGCGGGGACACGATGGAGCGGCCGGCCGGCACGCGGTAGACGACCACGTTGAGGAAGGACCCGATCAGCGCACCGAACACACCGGCGCACACGAGCGCGAAGACGAAGAAGGCAGGGTTCACGGCAGCGGCGCCCCGTTCGGCCCGAAGGCGGTCTTGACCTCGATCTCGGTATTGACGTCGTACGACGTCGTCCGCGGGGTCGGGAACTTGGGGGGAGGCGAGTTCAGGAGGCGCGTGTCGTAGCTGTAGTTCTTGAGGAAGCCGCTGGCGCCGCCGCCCTGCCCCACCGGGCCGCGGAATTCCTGAGCGATCGAGCCCGTGACGCACAGATTGCCGATGAAGATGCCCGAGGTGTAGTTGTGCACCTCGAAGCTGTGGTTGTTCGACAGGATGGCGGCGTTGATCGTGCGTGCGCAGTTGCCGCTGCTGGAGGTCGCTTCGAAGGTGAGGTACGCCTTCTTGGTGGTGCAGCTTGCCCCGTTCGACGCCGGGAACGGTGTCGGGTTGGTGCAGACGATCGGGTTCCAGACCCAGACGGCGCCGGCCCCCACCAGGCCCAGGATGTCGTTCGCCGCGTCCTGGTAGACCAGCTTGCCGGTGACCCAGGCGAAGTGCTCGGCGTTGATCGTCATCGCACTGTGCATCGTGCCCTCGACGAAAACGTCTCCTGCGCGGCAGTCGTAGGTGGCGATGGAGGGCACGATCTCGTTCGCCACGGGGTAGCCGAGTCCGTTGCCCGTGGCGGTCCCGTCCGCACCGACACACTTGAACGAGCCCGCGTTCGGGAACGCCGAGGAGGACCAGTAGTTCACGTTGGTGGTGTCGCTCGGGACACCCTGGACGTAAGCGAGGTTGTTGTAGAGCTGCGAACTCGTGCCGATCGGGATGGTCTGGCCGGTCAGGCCCGAGAGCGTCCCGGCGTTCTGCGCCTGCGTCTTGTTCGGGTCACCGGGAATTCCGCAGAACGGGGCGGGAGGGGTGACCCCGGCTGTCGCGTTCCCGTTGGTCAGCTGCGTCTTCTTCGTCCACGGGGAGATCACGTTCATGTAGGCGTTACCGCCGGACACCGAGAAGGTGATCTTGGTGGGCCCGGTGTAGAGGCATCCCGGACTCGGCACCTTGGCCGGGATATCGGTCCGGACCTGGTCGAGCTGGCCCTGCACCGGCGGCATGGTGATCTGCGCCGCGTTCGTCGGTGCGCCCGTGTTGAACGTGGGAGTCGACGCGCCGCCCGAGCAGTTGCTCTGGGTGTAGAGCTTGCCGCTGACGGCGTTCGGGTTCGCCGTGGTCACCTTCTGCTTGAAGGTGCCGCCGCAGATGTTCAGCGTGTCGTTGGAGTGCACCTGGCCGTCGAAGGTGTCGCCGTCGACGAAGTTGATCAGGCAGCCCGAGGAGCGGGAGACTGCCCACGCGTACGCCACCGGGCAGTTGACGGCGTTCAGGGTCGGGTCGAGCTCTTCGTAGTCGGTGAAGTAGACGTAGTTGGTGAACCCGGTCTGTTTGATGTTGGCGACGACGCTACGGGTCACGTCATCCACTCGGCCGGTTGCTCGCAGGTGCAGGATGCCGCTGCTGGCGTACTTCGAGTTGTCCACTTCGTAGCGGAAGGATGCGTTCGCCGGGAGCCCGTCGGTCAGCTGGACGGTCGCCCAGGAACCGCCCGAGGTCACGTCGAAGGCCGGGTTCGCGCGGCTGCTCGGCGGCATCGCCACCGAGCCTTGCGAGTTGTTGGCGATGGTGAAGGCGGAGGCCGGGTTGCCGTACTGCTGGTAGCTCGGGTCGTTCGTGAGGCGGCCCTGATAGTCGGCGACGCCGGCAAAGGCGGCCGACATCGCGGCGTCCCAGTCAGCGTCGCGGGCCGACCGGATGGTGCCGGACACCGAGAAGGTCATCGTGAGCGAGATGAGCAGCAGGAGCACGCTGGCGATGCCGACCACCATGGCGAGCGCGACGCCGCGGTCGCCGGAGGCCCGGACGAGGCCGAGTCGGGTGCGGAGGAGAGTGAGCATCTTGTCCCTACCCGACGTTCGCCATGCCGATGGTGTTGGTGACGGTCACCGCGTTGGCCGCCCCGGTCGGCTGGATGGTGATGGTCACCTGGATGGACGAGATCGCGGCGCGCTGGGCATCCTGGAGCAGGTTGGCGGGCAGCAGCTCCGATCCGGCCTTGTTGAAGTAGCGGAAGACGCTGACCCCGGCCGGAATGGAGTTGCAGAGGTTGCGCGGGCTGCCCGCAGCACCGAAGTCCCAGTGCCCGTTCGCGCCCGCCGTGTTGGAGAGTGCGGGCGCCTGCGACTCCTGCAGGATGCCGTTCACGACGCTGTACGTGACCCTGACCGGGCTCTCGGCTCCGCTCAGGTTCACGTAGGCGAAGAACTGCACGCTGGTGGCGGTCGCGGCGATGATGGCTGGGGCGTTCAGCGGCTGTCCCGGGGTCGGGCTCGCGAGTGGGTTCGGGGTCGCCGCGCGGACCATCCGGGCGACCTGGTTCATGCCGTTCGAGGCCTGCCGGGTGCCGCCGTCGATCGACTGCGCGAGGCTCACGCTGTGCGTGCCGGCGACGAACATCCACACGCCCATCGTCAGGATGAGGCCGGTGAGCATCATCGCGATCAAGAGCTCGATGAGCGAGAGCCCGGCTTGGCGCGAGCGGATCGCGCGCAGGAGGCGCATCATGGCTGCCTCGGATCGAGCGTGAAGATGTTCGCCCCGGTGAACGGGGGGCTTCCGGCGGGGAGAGTGATCTTCGAGCTGTCGACCAGCGCGGAGTTCGTGAGTGGATCGGTCTTGTTGCTCAGCGCGTACAGCTTCCAGCTTCCGTACGGCAGGGCGATGGTCGCGGAGTTCAGCGCTGACTTGGGGTACGCGATGGTCATGCCGGTCGCGCAACCCGGGTCGCCGATGGCGGGAGCCGCCGCGGCGCTGACGGCGACGAGCCACTTGCTCGAGGTCGAGATGGTCACCAGCGGCATCGCGACCGTGCCGATCGACGCCCCCGGGCGCTTCCCGACGTTGCCGGACGCGTTCGGGTTGACCCACTGGCCCGGGTCCACAGAGAGGCACTGCGGCTGGCCGCCACCGGCCGGCACGTACTGGCCCGCGAAGACGGAGTAGCCGGATGTGTATGGGAAGAGCGGAACGGTCACGCTCGTGACGGCGACGACCGTGAGCGGTGTCACGGTGGTCGAGTACGCATCGCCCTGGGGGGCGTAGGTCATCGGCAGCGAGAGCGGGAACAGCGTCCCGAGCGGAGCGCCGGGGGCGAGGTAGTTCGTCGGGGTGGCCGCCGTGTCGTACTGGATATCGACCACGGACGACTGGCCGGAGGTCACGGTCGTCTGGGCGGACGGCACCTGAACCTGCTTGCTGCTGATGCGGCCGTCGCCCGTCGATCCGATGGTGACGACGTAGGTTCCGGGGGTGACCTTCAGCACATAGCTGCAGCCGTCGGCGTCCGTCGGGTCGGGAGCAGTGGGGACGGTGGTCGCCGTGTTCGGCGAGACGCTGGAGTCGGTCTTGGCCGTGACCGGGACGCCGCTGAGCGCAGCGCCCGACGCGGTCGTCACGTGCACGATGATCGTGCCGGTGTTCGGGTCGTTGATGGGGCCGGCCGGCGCGAGGAGGGTGCTCGCCTGGACCGGGTTCTTCGACACGTTCTTGCCGTCCCACGTAACCGAGACGTTGAGGGTCTTGTTCTGCAGGATGCCGCTGCCGCTACCGCAGTCGGAGGCGGCACCCGAACTGTTCACCCAGCCGACGGACTTCGTGATCGTGTACGTCGTGCCGTCGATGGTCTGGGTGACGGTGCCGCTGTTGATGTCGAACAGATCGGGGGTGGCACGCGCCACGTCGATCTGCTGGGCGGCGAGGTTGGCCGCGACTTCGCTGGAGCGGCTGTTGCGGGTGAGCGACATCGAGAGCGTCAGCGAGTACGCCACGATGACGGAGATGATCGCGAAGACCATCATGGCGACGAGGACCTCGATGAGGGTGAACCCGCGGTCGCGGGTCTCGTCGTCGTGGAGAAGGGTGTTGATGCGGTCGGTGCGGATGCGGTTCACGGGGGTTCACCTCCCTGGGTCGGGTCCGGGGGTGGATGGTGGATCAAGGGCTCCGCTGGTGAGCGGAAGCGGGGCGCCGCTGGGAAGCGACGCCCCGCTGTCAGGAGTGGATCGAGGTTACGGGCACGCGCCGGTTGCGGCGCCGGTCGCCTGGTCGATGTGGAACTTGTTGGTCGTCACACCGACGGCGTCGATGCAGAAGGTCGTCGAAGTCGGCGTGCCCTTGAATGCGAGAGACGTGGTGTTCGTGAGGTCCTGGGTGAACCCATAGGTCCCGAGGACCGCAGTGGTCAGCGCCGGAGCGGTAGCCGACGCGCCCTTGTCGGTGTAGTACGCGACGACCGCCGTCTTCGCGTTGGCGAGGTCCGACTTCACAGAAGCGTCCTTCGCGTTGTTCTGGACCCCGATGTAGATCGGGATGGCGATGGCGGCGAGGATGCCGATGATGATGACAACCACGAGGAGCTCGATCAGGGTGAAGCCCTTCTCGTCCTCTTCGAGCAGCCCCTGGCGGCGAGCGTTCAGCTTGCCCATGAGACGGAAGTACATTGCAGTGTCCAATCGGTCGGGTGGATGTAGTGCGGGTGGAGCGGTTGCGAGTACCGCTACGGGTTGACCATATTTCGCAGGGGATTTTGAGAAATATCCCCCGTCAGAGGGGTTTTCAGGGCTTTCCCGACCCCAGTGCGGGGGCGTTTTGGGCTCCCTGGCCCCCGGCGGAGGGTCAGCCTCCGACGGCCGACGCGATGCTGAAGATGGGCAGGTAGAGGGCGACGACCATGCCTCCGATGACGACGCCGAGGAAGGCGATCATGAGCGGCTCGATGAGGGCTGTCAGCTGCTCGGTGGTCGCCTCCACCTCCTGCTCGTAGAAGTCCGCGATCTTGTCGAGCATCGTCTCGAGCGACCCGGCATCCTCTCCGACCGCGACCATCTGCGTCACCATCGACGGGAAGACTTTCTGCCGGGCCAGCGGCGTGGCTATGGCCTCACCCTGGCGGACACCCTCAGCGACCTCCTCCAGAGCTTTCTCGAGCACGTAATTGCCGCTGGTCTCCCCCACGATCCGCAGGGCCTGCAGGATGGGCACGCCGGCGCTGATCATGTTCGCGAAGTTGCGGCTGAACCGCGCGATCGCGATGCGTTTCATCAGCGAACCGAAGACGGGCATCCGGAGTTTGAACGGATCCAGTCGCTTGCGGACGGCCTCGTCGTTCTTGTGCTGCGGCCACCAGAAGGCGAAGACGATGCCCACGACGGCCACGACCGGCACGACGAAGACCATCGAATGCGAGATCTGGACCAGGATCAGCGTGGGGAGCGGCAGCTCCTTGCCGAGGCCGTTGAACATCTTCTCGAAGATCGGAACGACGAACAGCAGCATCGCTGCGACGCCGACGATGGTCATGCAGAAGACGATCACCGGGTACGTCAGCGCCGACTTGATCGCCGAGCGGAGCTTGACCTCCTTCTCGAAGTTCTCGGCCACCGCCTCCAGAGCTCCGTCGAGGAAGCCCCCCGTCTCGCCGGCGCGCACCATGTTGATCATGAGCGGAGGGAAGACGTCCGCGTGTCTTCGCATGGCATCGGACACGGCGATGCCGCTCTCGACCTGGTCGCGCACATCCGACAGCACAGCGTTGAACTTCTTGTTCGACGTCTGCTCGGCGATGATGTTCAGCGTCCGGAGCAGGGACAGCCCGGCCCCGATCATGGTCGCCATCTGACGGCTCGTCACGGCCAGCTCTTTGAGCTTCACCCCGGAGCCCGCGGACAGCTTGATCTCGCGATTCAGGCCGGTGCCGGCGCCAGCCTCCTCGATGGAGACCGGCGAGAGGCCCATGGTCCGGAGTCGCGAGGCGACGGCGGCCTCGCTCGTCGCATCCACCCGGCCCTTGACGATCTTGCCCTCGGCGTTGCGGCCCTTGTACGCGTAGGCGACGTTCGTGCTCATGGTCAGCCCACCGTTCCGGAGTAGCTGTCACCGAAGTCCGGGCCGCTGGCGGCGATCGCGATGGCCGAGGCCTCCGTCGGCGACTCGGCGCGCTGGATGAGGCGGGTGATGCCCTCCTTGTCGTGCGCCTTCTCCATCGCGGACCGGCGCGTGATGATGCCGGCATTGACGAGCTCGGCCAGGTGCTGATCCATGGTGCGCATCCCGGATTCGCGGCCCGCCTGCATCATCGAGGCGATCTGGTAGGTCTTGCCCTCGCGGATGACGTTGGCGATCGCCGGGTTCATCATGAGGATCTCGGTCGCGACCACCCGGCCCTTGCCGCTGGCGCGTTTGATCAGCGTCTGCGATACGACGCCCTGGAGGGTGCCGGCGAGCTGTGCGCGCACCTGGTCCTGCTGGTGGGGTGGGAACACGTCGATCACGCGGTCGATGGTCTGGGGCGCATCCTGCGTGTGCAGGGTGGCGAACACGAGGTGGCCGGTCTCTGCCGCCGTCAGGGCCACCGAGATGGTCTCCAGGTCGCGGAGCTCGCCGATGAGGATCACGTCCGGGTCCTGGCGCAGCACGTGCTTGAGCGCGTTGTTGAAGCTGTGGGTGTCGAAACCCACCTCGCGCTGGTTCACGATCGACTTCTTGTGGACGTGCATGAACTCGATCGGGTCCTCGACCGTCACGATGTGGTCGGAGCGCGTGCTGTTGACCAGGTCGATGAGCGCGGCCAGGGTGGTCGACTTGCCCGAGCCGGTCGGGCCGGTGACGAGGACGAGGCCACGCGGCAGTTGCGCGAAGGCTCCCACCGAGTCGGGAACGCCGAGGTCGCCCAGCTGCTTGATTTCAGTGGGGATGAGACGGAAGGCTCCGCCGTACGATCCGCGCTGCTGGTACAGGTTGACGCGGAAGCGGGAGTTCGCCGAGATCGTGAACGCGAAGTCCAACTCGTGCTCGCGCTCGAACTGCTGGAGCTGCCGTTCGCTGAGCAGACTGGTCAACGCGGTGCGGGTGCGCTCGTGGTTCCACGTCTCGACGCTCGCGGCCGGGCGCAGCCCGCCGTCCACGCGGATCATGGGTGGGGCGCCGACGGTGATGTGGAGGTCCGAGGCTCGCTGGTAGACGACCTCGTGCAAGGCGGCTACGAGATCTTTGTCCGCCTTCTCGAGCGCTTCGCGCTCCGGATCGGTGAGCGTCTCGTCGAACTCGGGGACGGCAGGGCGGTGCTCGGCCTCCTGCTCGGGCACAGCCACGGCGGCGCGGCGGCCTGCGGGGATGAGGCGCGTCACGGGAGCGGTCGGGGTGACCGGTAGCGGGTCGGACGTCGGGTGGTCGAGCGACCAGACCGGTGTCGCCGGTGCCGGTTCGGGGGCGGCGTAAGGCTCCGGGGCGACGGCAGCCGGCGGGGCGTACGAAAGCGGCTCCGGGGCGGGGTACGACACGGTCTCCGGCAGCACCGTCTCCGGCGCTGCATACGACACCGGCTCCGGCAGCACCGGCTCCGGCGCCGAGTACGACACCGGCGGGGCGCCGACCGGCGGTCCCCAGCTCGGCGGCGCGCTCAGCGGCACACCCGGGCCCGGCGACCAGCCGCCCGCACTCGTACCCGGAGGGGTCACCGGAATCTCGTACACCGGCTTGTCCACCGGGGGCGGGAAGCCACCCCAGCTCTCGTCGTTCGTCATGTGCCCTCCTAGGCGACCACTCGCAGGATCTCGTCGACGGATGTCAGACCACGTTTGGCCTTCTCCCAGCCGTCCTCGCGCAGCGTGAGCATGCCCTGCTCCCGTGCGGCACGGCCGATCTCGGCACTCGAGGCGCGCTCGACGGCGAGACGCTCGATCTCCTCCGACACGGCCATGACCTCGTGGACGGCGATACGGCCTCGGTAGCCGGTGTTCGAGCACGCGGGGCACCCGACCGGCACGAAGAGCTGCGGCGGCGCTTCGTCCACCGGGATGGCGAAGCGCAGGCGGCGCAGGTCGTCGGCCACGAAAGTTCCGGGCTGCTTGCAGCGGTCGCACAGTCGGCGCGCGAGGCGCTGGGCGACGACGCAGTCGAGGGCCGAGCCGACGAGGAAGGGCTCGATATCCATCTCGGTGAGCCGGGTCACGGCGCTCGGCGCGTCGTTGGTGTGCAGCGTCGAGAGGACCAGGTGGCCGGTGAGCGACGCCTCGATGGCGATCTGCGCCGTCTCGTGGTCGCGGATCTCTCCGAGCAGCACCACATCCGGGTCCGAGCGCAGGATGCTGCGCAGCGCACTCGCGAACGTCAGCCCCGCCTTGGGGTTCACCTGCACCTGGTTGATGCCCGGCATCCGGTACTCCACCGGGTCCTCGACCGTGATGACGTTGATCTCCGGCCGGGCGACGGCGTTGAGCGTCGTATAGAGGGTCGTCGACTTGCCCGAGCCCGTCGGACCGGTGACGAGGATCATCCCATACGGCTTGGAGTACGCCTCGCGGTAGGTCTCGAAGTTGCGCTCCAGCAGGTTCAGGTCGGTGAGCGTCATGCCCGTGTTGGTGTTGTCGAGGATTCGCATGACGACCTTCTCGCCCCACACCGTGGGCAGGGTCGCGACGCGGAGGTCGATCTGACGGCCGCCGTGGACGACGGACATGCGACCGTCCTGAGGCTTGCGCCGCTCGGCGATGTCGATGTCCGACATGATCTTGAGGCGCGAGATGACGCCGTTCTGGATGCTCTTGGGCGCCGACTGCATGGCGTGCAGGACACCGTCGATGCGGTAGCGCACCCGGACGTCGTGCTCCGCCGGCTCGATGTGAATGTCGGAGGCGTGGTCCTGGATCGCCTGGCTGACCAGCAGGTTGACGAACCGGACGATCGGCGCGTCGTCGTCCGTCGATTCGGCGACGGAGGCCTCTTCGCTGGCCGCCTTCTCCTCTTCGAGCGTGGACGTGAGGTCGCTCAGCTCGTCGTCGGCGCGGATGTAGCGGTCGATCGCGGTCCGGAGGTCGGACTCCTCGGCGACCGCGGGGGCGACGTTGAGGCGCGAGGCGGCGCGGACGTCGTCGATCGCGAAGACGTTGCCCGGATCTGCCATCGCGACGATGATCATGCCGTCCGCCGTGCCGATCGGCAGCACGGTGTGGCGACGGCAGATCGCGCCGGGAATGAGTGCCACCGCAGTGCGGTCGACGGGGTAGTCGGTCAGCTCGACGAAGGGGATGCCGGCCTGCGCCGCCCGGGCGCGGGCGAGCTGCGAGGACGTGATCGCGCCGCGCGCCATCAGCTCGCGCACGACGGACTCGTCCGCCGCCGGCTCGGTCTCTACGCGATCGAGGTATTCGATCGGAAGGTGGCCGTGAAGGATGAGGATCTCGGTCATGGACGCCACGGGGACCTCCTCAGGAATGCGGCTGCCGACGGGTCGGGTGAACGGCAGGCCTGGCCGGTCAGAGGCGAGAACTCTCCGCACGGCTGGGCGTAGTCACCCTATTCAGCGGGGGGAACGGACCAACAGACCCGCGTGAGGGTGCCACACCGGTGGGGGGCACCCGCGTGCGGGGCGTGCATCCATCGTCCGTCGGCAGCGGCGCGCAGCCCAGAGCGCCGACGCACGATAATGCCGTTGTAGCGGAGGGGCGGTCAGCGGATCTTGCCGCGGCGGCTCGCGAGGTACACCAGGAGCACGGCGACCGCCGCGCATCCCATGGTCGTCAGCCAGTACGGCAGCGTCGCGGCAGCGTGGCCCGAGGCGGCCTGGGCGATGCCGACGATGAAGCTGACCACGGCGACGACGAGCAGCACCGCGGCGCAGCCGACCATCGCCCGGCCGGCGGTGTCCGTGTACTCGAGGAGCTGTCGCCACATACCCCTATCTTCGCAGACCTGTTCTCGTCGGGATTCGTGCCGAAAGGGCGCTATGCGGGCTGCATAACGCACATTCGTCACGAATCCCGCCCTGGGGAACGACGGGGGAACGACGAAGGCCCCCGGCGCGGTGCGCCGGGGGCCTTCGTGAGCCGGGGACCTTAGTTGTAGGTACCCGGGGTGTAGTCGTCGGAGCTGAAGCTGTCGAAGTCGACGAAGCTCAGGTCGCTCTCGTTGAACGAGGAGTCATCGGCGAAGATGCGGTTGGGGTACCGCTCCGCCTTGGCCTCCTCGGTCGCCTCGACCGACACGTTCCGGTAGCGGGCCAGGCCCGTTCCGGCGGGGATGAGCTTACCGATGATGACGTTCTCCTTGAGACCGATCAGCGGGTCGGACTTGCCCTCCATGGCCGCCTGCGTCAGGACGCGGGTGGTCTCCTGGAAGGACGCGGCCGACAGCCACGACTCGGTCGCCAGCGAGGCCTTGGTGATACCCATGACCTCCTGACGGGCGGATGCCGTCTTCTTGCCCTCCCGCAGGTGGGCACGGTTGATCTCGTTGTACTTCGACCGGTCGACGAGCTCACCGGGCAGCAGGTCGGTGTCGCCGTGGTCGACGACGGTGACCTTGCGGAGCATCTGACGGACGATGACCTCGATGTGCTTGTCGTGGATCGGCACACCCTGCGAGCGGTAGACGCCCTGCACGCCGCCCACCAGGTGCTTCTGCACCTCGCGGACACCCTTGACGCGCAGAACCTCCTTCGGGTCGACCGTGCCGACGATCAGCTGCTGGCCGAGGTCGACGTGCTGGCCGTCCTCCACCAGGAGGGTCGAACGCTTCAGCACCGGGTACACGTGCGCCTCGTCACCGTTGTCCGGGGTCAGGATCACCTTGCGGGACTTGTCGGTCTCCTCGATGGTGATCCGGCCGGCGGCCTCGGCGATCGGGGACGCACCCTTGGGGGTACGAGCCTCGAACAGCTCCTGGACGCGCGGCAGACCCTGGGTGATGTCGTCCGCGGACGCGGAACCACCGGTGTGGAACGTACGCATGGTGAGCTGCGTTCCGGGCTCTCCGATCGACTGGGCGGCGATGATGCCGACCGCCTCGCCGATGTCCACCAGCTTGCCGGTCGCGAGCGAACGGCCGTAGCAGGCGGCGCAGACGCCGACCGCCGACTCGCAGGTCAGCACGGAGCGGACCTTGATGTCGGTGATGCCGGCGGCGACCAGCTTGTCGATGAGCACGTCGCCCACGTCGTCCCCGGCCGCAGCGACCACGGTGCCGTCCGCGGTGACCGCGTCAGCGGCCAGCGTGCGGGCGAACACCGAGTTCTCGACGTTCGGGTCGCGGGTGAGGGCGCCGTCCGCACCGACCGTGGCGATCGGCAGGTCGAGACCCTTGGTCGTGCCGCAGTCGTCCTCGCGGATGATGACATCCTGCGAGACGTCCACCAGACGACGGGTCAGGTAGCCCGAGTCCGCCGTACGGAGGGCCGTGTCGGCCAGACCCTTACGGGCACCGTGCGTCGCGATGAAGTACTCCGCCACCGACAGCCCCTCGCGGTACGAGGAGATGATCGGACGAGGGATGATCTCACCCTTCGGGTTGTTCACCAGACCGCGCATACCGGCGATGTTGCGGACCTGCAGCCAGTTACCACGGGCACCGGACGTCACCATGCGGTTGATGGTGTTGTCCTCCGGGAAGTTGGCGCGCATGGCCTCCGCGACCTCGTTGGTCGCCTCGGTCCAGATCTTCACCAGTTCCTGACGACGCTCGAGGTCGGTCGTGAGACCCTTCTCGAACTCCGAGGTGATCTTGGCGGCCTTCTTCTCGTAGCCGGCCACGATCTGCGCCTTGTTCGGCGGGGTCAGGATGTCGCTCAGCGACACCGTGACGCCCGAGCGGGTGCCCCAGTAGAAGCCTGCGTCCTTGATCCGGTCGAGCGCCGCGGCGACCTCCACCTTCGGGTACCGCTCGGCGAGGGCGTTGACGATCGACGAGATCGTGCCCTTGTCGGCGACCTCCTCCACGTAGGGGTAGTCGGCCGGGAGCGTCTCGTTGAAGAGGGCGCGACCCAGCGTGGTCTCCACGATGGCGGTGATCGGCTCGGCACCCGTGTCGGCTGCGTCAGACGGCACGTAGTCGGTGAGACGGATCTTCACCTTGGCGTTCAGGTGCAGCGAGCCCTGGTCCTTCGCGAGGATCGCCTCGGAGACCGAGGAGAACGCGCGACCCTCGCCCACAGCGCCCTCGCGGACGGTGGTGAGGTGGTGCAGACCGATGATCATGTCCTGCGAGGGCAGGGTGACCGGGCGGCCGTCCGAGGGCTTCAGGATGTTGTTCGAGGCGAGCATCAGGATGCGGGCCTCGGCCTGGGCCTCCACCGACAGCGGAAGGTGGACCGCCATCTGGTCGCCGTCGAAGTCCGCGTTGAACGCGGCGCAGACGAGCGGGTGGAGCTGGATGGCCTTGCCCTCGACCAGCTGGGGCTCGAACGCCTGGATGCCCAGACGGTGCAGCGTGGGTGCACGGTTCAGCAGCACGGGGCGCTCGCGGATGATCTCCTCGAGCACGTCCCACACCTGCGGGCGCGAACGCTCCACCATCCGCTTCGCGGCCTTGATGTTCTGAGCGTGGCTCAGGTCGATCAGGCGCTTGATGACGAACGGCTTGAACAGCTCCAGAGCCATCTGCTTGGGCAGACCGCACTGGTGCAGCTTGAGCTGCGGACCCACGATGATGACCGAACGGCCCGAGTAGTCCACGCGCTTTCCGAGCAGGTTCTGGCGGAAACGACCCTGCTTGCCCTTCAGCATGTCGCTGAGGGACTTGAGGGCGCGGTTGCCGGTACCCGTCACGGGGCGGCCGCGGCGGCCGTTGTCGAACAGTGCGTCGACGGCCTCCTGCAGCATGCGCTTCTCGTTGTTCACGATGATCTCGGGAGCACCGAGGTCGAGCAGACGACGCAGACGGTTGTTGCGGTTGATCACGCGGCGGTACAGGTCGTTCAGGTCGCTGGTGGCGAAACGGCCACCGTCGAGCTGGACCATCGGGCGCAGCTCCGGCGGGATCACCGGAACGACGTCGAGGACCATCGCGGCCGGCGAGTTGCCGGTCGCCAGGAACGACGAGACGACGCGCAGTCGCTTGATCGCGCGGATCTTCTTCTGACCCTTGCCGTTCGCGATCTGGTCGCGAAGCAGCTCGGCCTCGGCGGCCAGGTCGAACGCCAGCAGGCGGCGCTTGATCGCCTCGGCGCCCATGTAGGCCTCGAAGTACAGGCCGTAGCGGTCGAGGAGCTCGTTGAAGTCCGCGTCCTCCGGCTTGAGGTCGCCGACCTTGAGGGTGCGGAACGACTCCCACACGCGCTCCAGGCGGGCGATGTCCTCGTCGAAGGACTTGCGGAGCTGACCCATCTCCTTCTCGGCGGTGTCCTTGACGCGACGCTTCTGGTCGGCCTTGGCACCCTCCTCCTCAAGTGCGGCGAGGTCGGTCTCGAGGCGCTGCAGACGCTCGGCGACGCGGGCGTCGCGCTGGTCGGACAGCGTCTTGATCTCGAGGCGGAGCTCGTTCTCGAGGCCGGGGAGGTCGGCGTGACGGCCGTCCTCGTCCACGGAGATCACCATGTACGCGGCGAAGTAGATGACCTTCTCGAGGTCCTTCGGCGCCATGTCGAGGAGGTAGCCGAGGCGGCTCGGCACACCCTTGAAGTACCAGATGTGCGTGACAGGAGCGGCGAGCTCGATGTGGCCCATGCGCTCACGACGGACGGAGGACTTGGTGACCTCCACGCCGCAGCGCTCGCAGACGATGCCCTTGAACCGGACGCGCTTGTACTTGCCGCACGAGCACTCCCAGTCGCGGGACGGTCCGAAGATCTGCTCTCCGAACAGGCCGTCCTTCTCGGGCTTCAGGGTCCGGTAGTTGATGGTCTCCGGCTTCTTGACCTCGCCGTAGCTCCAGCGACGGATGTCGTCAGCGGTGGCCAGGCCGATACGCAGCTCGTCAAAAGTTGTTGACTCGAGCAATGTTCCTACTCTCTACAAAAGTTTCGTCAGTTGGTTGTCTACCGAGTCAGATCTCGGCGTCAAATTTCATCAATTGACGAGGACTCGAACCGGGAGGAGATGTTGATGCCGAGCTCTTCCGCAGCGCGGAAGGCCTCGTCGTCCGAATCGCGGAGGCTGACGGTCTGGCCGTCGGCCGAGAGCACCTCCACGTTCAGGCAGAGGGACTGCATCTCCTTGATGAGGACCTTGAAGGACTCCGGGATGCCCGGCTCCTGGATGTTCTCACCCTTGACGATGGCCTCGTAGACCTTCACGCGGCCGAGGATGTCATCCGACTTGATGGTCAGGAGCTCCTGCAGCGCGTACGCGGCACCGTAGGCCTCGAGGGCCCACACCTCCATCTCACCGAACCGCTGACCACCGAACTGCGCCTTACCACCGAGCGGCTGCTGGGTGATCATCGAGTACGGACCGGTCGAACGGGCGTGGATCTTGTCGTCGACCAGGTGGTGCAGCTTCAGGATGTACATGTAACCGACCGACACAGGGTCCGGGTACGGCTCGCCGGAGCGGCCGTCGAACAGCTGCGTCTTGCCGGAGCCGCCGATCAGGCGGTCGCCGTCGCGGGTCGGGAGGGTCGAGTCGAGCAGACCTGCGATCTCCTCCTCCTTCGCTCCGTCGAACACCGGGGTGGCGACCTTGGTGCCGGGGGCTGCCTTGAAGGCGGCCTCGGGGAGCTCTGCGGCCCACTTCGGCTTGCCCTTGATCTCCCAGCCGTTCTGCGCGATCCAGCCGAGGTGGATCTCGAGGACCTGGCCGAAGTTCATTCGTCCAGGAACACCCAGCGGGTTGAGGATGACGTCGACCGGAGTTCCGTCGGCGAGGAACGGCATGTCCTCGACCGGAAGGATCTTCGAGATGACGCCCTTGTTGCCGTGACGACCGGCCAGCTTGTCACCGGCGGTGATCTTGCGCTTCTGGGCGATGTAGACCACCACGCGCTGGTTCACGCCGGAGCCGAGCTCGTCGTCGCCGTCCTGCGAGTCGAAGACCTTGACACCGATGACGGTGCCCTCTTCGCCGTGGGGCACCTTGAGGGAGGTGTCGCGCACCTCGCGGCTCTTCTCGTTGAAGATCGCGCGGAGCAGGCGCTCCTCGGCCGACAGCTCGGTCTCGCCCTTCGGCGTGACCTTGCCGACGAGGATGTCGCCGGGGCGGACCTCGGCGCCGATGCGGATGATGCCGCGCTCGTCGAGGTCGGCCAGGAGGTCCGGGCTGACGTTCGGCAGGTCGCGGGTGATCTCCTCCTTGCCCAGCTTGGTGTCGCGGGCGTCGACCTCGTACTCCTCGATGTGGATCGAGGAGAGGGTGTCGTCCTTCACCAGGTTCTGGCTGAGGATGATCGCGTCCTCGAAGTTGTGACCCTCCCACGGCATGAACGCGACGAGCAGGTTCTTGCCGAGCGCGAGCTCGCCGTTCTCGGTGGCGGGACCGTCTGCGACGACCTCGCCCTGCTCGATGCGGTCACCCTCGTCGACGACCACGCGGTGGTTGTACGAGGTGCCCTGGTTGGAGCGGTCGAACTTGCGCAGGTAGTACGACTGGTACGTGCCGTCGTCCGCCTGGACGGTGACCGCGTCAGCCGAGACCTCCTGGACGACGCCCGACTTCTCGGCGATGACCACGTCACCGGCGTCGATGGCCGCGTAGCCCTCCATACCGGTTCCGACGACCGGGCTCTCCGAGCGGAGCAGCGGCACCGCCTGGCGCTGCATGTTCGCACCCATGAGGGCTCGGTTGGCGTCGTCGTGCTCGAGGAACGGGATCAGCGACGTACCGACCGACACCATCTGGCGCGGCGAGACGTCCATGTAACCGATCTCGTCGGCGGGGATCAGGTCGACCTCGCCGCCCTTCTGACGGGCGAGGACGCGCTCCTCCACGAAGTGGCCGTTCTTGTCGAGCGGGGCGTTCGCCTGCGCGACGACGAAGTCGTCCTCCTCGGAAGCGGTCAGGTAGTCGATCTGCTCGGTGACCCGGCCCTCGACGACCTTGCGGTACGGCGTCTCGATGAAGCCGAAGGAGTTGATCCGCGCGAACGATGCGAGCGAACCGATCAGGCCGATGTTCGGGCCTTCCGGGGTCTCGATCGGGCACATGCGGCCGTAGTGCGACGGGTGGACGTCACGGACCTCGACGCCGGCGCGCTCACGGCTCAGACCACCGGGGCCGAGCGCGGAGAGGCGGCGCTTGTGGGTCAGACCCGCGAGCGGGTTGTTCTGGTCCATGAACTGCGACAGCTGCGACGTTCCGAAGAACTCCTTGATCGCGGCGACGACGGGGCGCACGTTGATCAGGGTCTGCGGGGTGATCGCCTCGATGTCCTGCGTGGTCATGCGCTCGCGGACGACGCGCTCCATGCGGGAGAGACCGGTGCGGACCTGGTTCTGGATGAGCTCGCCGACGGCGCGGATGCGACGGTTGCCGAAGTGGTCGATGTCGTCCACGTCGAGGCGGATGTCGGTCTCGGCACCGTTGCGCAGGCCACGGAACGTGGTCCGGCCGTCGTGCAGGGCGACCAGGTACTTGATCGTGGCGATGATGTCCTGAACGGTCAGCACCGAGTCCGACAGCGGGGCCTCGAGGCCGAGCTTGCGGTTGATCTTGTAACGGCCGACCTTGGCGAGGTCGTAGCGCTTCGGGTTGAAGTAGAAGTTGTCGAGGAGCGCACGCGCGGCCTCGGCAGCGACCTGCTCACCCGGACGCAGCTTGCGGTAGATGTCCTTGAGCGCCTCCTCCTTGGTGAGGATGGCGTCCTTCTCGAGGGTCAGCTCGATCGACTGGTAGCCGGCGAACTCGGAGAGGATCTCCTCGCTCGTCAGGCCGAGGGCCTTCAGGAACACCGTGACCGACTGCTTGCGCTTGCGGTCGATGCGGACACCGACCTGGTCGCGCTTGTCGATCTCGAACTCGAGCCATGCTCCGCGGCTCGGGATGACGCGCGCCGAGTAGATGTCCTTGTCGCTGGTCTTGTCGGCGGTGGCCTCGAAGTACACGCCCGGCGAACGGACGAGCTGCGACACGACGACACGCTCGGTGCCGTTGATGATGAACGTTCCGCGCTCGGTCATGAGGGGGAAGTCGCCCATGAAGACCGTCTGGGTCTTGATCTCACCCGTGAGGTGGTTCATGAACTCGGCCTCGACGTAGAGCGGGGCGGCGTAGGTCTTGCCCTTCTCCTTGCACTCGTCGATCGAGTACTTCTTCTCTTCGAGGAAGGGGTTCGTGAACGAGAGCTGCATGGTCTCGCCGAGGTCCTCGATGGGAGAGATCTCCTCGAAGATCTCCTCGAGGCCCGTGTTGGCGGGAAGATCCTGGCGACCCTGCGACTCGGCCTCGGCGACGCGTGCCTTCCATGCGTCGTTTCCGACCAGCCAGTCGAAGCTCTCCGTCTGCAGTGCGAGCAGATCGGGAACCGTGAGGGTGTCCGTGATCTTGGCGAACGAAAGACGAGATGCGGCTCGTCCGTTCTTGGGTGTCTTGTCAGTGTTGGTTGCGTTGCGCGCAGCAGCCAAGGAAATAACCTCCGTGGGCCCCGTCGGGCCAGTTACTCGGTCGTGGAGTGGTGTGGACGAGAACTCCCAGCCGCATCGCGCCGCCTCATCTGACCCGAATCACTGGGCCCAGGCGCGCACGGAGAGTCAGAGCCGACCGCAATATGAAGGCAGAAATTTGACTGGGAGCGCAAAGAACAACTATATGTCAAACAGACGCGCCGTGTCCAGTCTTTTCTTGACCCGGGACGCCTACTGGGGTATAACCCGTCGGACGGCCGTCTATTCCGGGCGCCGCGGATGGAATGTCGGGAGCGTGTCGACGGTCGCGATGACCGCTTCCTCGCGCGTGCGTGGGGACCAGCCGAGCACCCGCCGCGCCTTCTCCGCCGTCGCCCGACGGGCGGTCCCGAGGTCGGGAAGCGCGTCGCGGACGCGGCGGCTGAATGGGGCAGCCGCTTTCAGCATCCACGGGGGCATGAGCTTCGTGCTGACGCGGCGACCGGCGGCCTCCCCCAGGTGTCCGCGGATCAGCAGCGCCACCTCCTGAGCGCTCATCACCTCTCCCGCGATGGCCAGGAACCGCTGGCCGGCCGCCTCGGGCCGGGTCATCGCCAGCAGGTGCAGCGCCGCGACATCCCGCACGTCGACGATGCCGAAGTGGACGTCGGGCAGGCGCGGGAGCCGTCCCTCCTTCACGAGCCGGACCAGTTCGATGGAGGCGGAGATGTCCGGTCCGAGCACCGGGCCGAGGATGCCGACCGGGTTCACCGTGGCGAGTTCGAGCGAGGCCCCTTCGTCGTGGATGAACGCCCACGCCGCGCGCTCGGCGATGGTCTTCGACTGCACGTACGGGCTGATGGGGCGGCCGCTGTCCAGCTCCGTCCAGTCCTCCTCGGTGAAGGGCCGGTCCGTCGGCGGGTGCCCGTACCCGATCGCCGCGAAGGACGAAGTCAGCACCACGCGCTCGACCCCGCCGTCGCGGGCGGCCCGGAGGACGCGCAGCGCGCCGTCCCGCGCGGGGCGGATCAGCTCGTCGGGGTCCTTCGGCTGCTTGGAGGGGAACGGGGACGCGACGTGCAGCACGAAGCGGCAGCCCGCGACCGCATCGGCCCAGCCGTCGTCGGAGGTCAGGTCGGCGATGGCGAACTCGAGCCGGTCTCCGGGGTCGTCCAGTCCGCCCGCGGCGAGCTGGGAGCGCACGTCGGCGGCGCGGGCCGGGGTCCGGATGGTCGTGCGGACGCGGTAGCCCGCCTCCAGCAGCGCGAGGACGCAGTGCGCACCGAGGAAGCCGGAGCCCCCGGTTACGAGGACGAGGTCGGGTTCGCTGCTGGGATCGGTCACGGTGCCCATCCTTCCCCGGCTCGCCCGGCGGCGCTACCGCCCGGGCGCGCGACTAGGCTGCCGGTGTGTCCCCGAATACGCCGCCGCCCGTCCCCGGGGTGGTGCTCTCCGAGAGCGGCTACCTGGCGACGGTGGAGCCGGACCGCTTCGTGCCGGGTGCTTACCAGCTCGTGGTGGACGGGACGCCGCAGTCCCACGTCAACCTGGACGACCCGTCGCAACTCTTCTTCGAGTACATCCAGCGGATGGGCAACGTCATCGACCTCATCGGCGACCCGGGCGAGCCCATCACGGCGGTCCATCTGGGCGCCGGCGCGCTCACCCTCCCCCGCTACGTCGCGTACACCCGGCCCGGGTCGCGCCAGCAGGTCGTCGAGCTCGAGAGCCGCCTGGTGGATCTGGTGCGCGAGCAGCTGCCGCTTCCCCGGTACGCGCAGATCCGCATCCGGCACGGCGACGCCCGCGAGGTCGTCGGCAAGCTGCCCGCCGGCCTCCGCGGTTCGGTCGATCTGCTCGTGGTTGACATCTTCAGCGGCTCCCGCACCCCGGCGCACGTGACGAGCGTGGAGTTCTACCGCTCGGCGGTTTCTCTGCTGAAGCCCGACGGCATCATCCTCGTCAACGTCGCGGACGGGCCGCCGCTGGCCTTCGCGCGCAGCCAGGTCTCCACGCTGGGCGCGGTCGTCGAGAACGTCGCCGCCCTGGCCGAGACGCAGGTGCTCAAGGGCCGCCGGTTCGGCAACGTCGTGCTGGTCGGCTCCAACTCCCCGCTGCCGCTGGAGTGGCTGCCGCGGTTGCTGGCGAGCGGTCCGCACCCCGCAAAGGCCGTTGCGGGCCAGGAGTTGCGGACGTTCGCTGCGGGCGCCCCGATCGTGACGGATGCTACCAGCGTGCCGTCGCCCCCTCCGGCACGCAGCATCTTCCAGTCGGGCACCCGGCGGGACTGACCGGCGCGAGCCCGTTCGC
Source organism: Leifsonia sp. T36S-04 (assembly GCF_042465655.1). Taxonomy (GTDB): domain Bacteria; phylum Actinomycetota; class Actinomycetes; order Actinomycetales; family Microbacteriaceae; genus Leifsonia. Next base: position 472,661 of record NZ_CP146286.1, on the reverse strand, counting down.
AGGGAGTCAGGCGTGCCGGAACTGGACCGGCTGGCCCGGACGGAGTTGCGCGAAGGCGTCGAGCGACGCGTCCGCGACCACGGCGATCACCGGGTAACCGCCCGTCACGGGATGGTCGGCGAGCAGCACCGTCGGCCGGCCGTCGGGCGAGACCTGCACGGCCCCGGCGACCATCGGCTCGCTCGGCAGCTCCGCGGTGACCGCTCGCTCGAGGGCGAGTGGAGGCGTCCCCGCGTCGGCCGTATGCGCCCCGCGAGGTGCCGCGACGGGAGGGTCGAGGCGCACGCCGATCCGGTCAGCTTTCGCTGCGACCATCCACTCGACGCCGAAGAACGCGTCCAAGGCCGTCGGGGTGAACCAGTCGGCCCGCGGTCCGCGATGGGCGCGGACCTCGACGACGCCCGGCGCGGGATCCGCGACGGGGACGAAGTCGAGCAACGGGAGGTCGGAGCCGGGATGCTCCCCGAGCGGCAGCAGGTCGCCTGAGGCCAGGGGCGCGGGCCCGAGCCCGGCGAGCGTGTCGCGCGAGCGGGACCCGAGCACGGGCGTGACGTCGATCCCGCCGCGGACCGCGAGGTACCGGCGCGCACCGGCGACCGCCGGGCCGATCCGCAGCACCTGACCCGCGTGCGCGCGGACCGCGAGGTGCGCATCCACCGGGCTGCCGTCGATCAGCAGCGCGCCTGTTGCACCGGTCACGGCGAACCAGGTGTCGCGTTCGAACCGCGCCTCGAAGCCGCCGAGCAGCACCTCGACGCCCGCGTCCGTCTCCGTGTTGCCGAGCAGGCGGTTGCCGAGCCGCAGGGCGCCGCGGTCGAGGGCGCCGGAGCGCCCGACGCCGATGGCGGCGTAGCCCGGCCGGCCGAGGTCTTGCACCAGGGCGAGGGCACCGGGGTCGAGGATGCGGAGGCCGGTCATCCCGCCTCCCGGAAGCGGACGACGGTGCCGGGCGTGAGCAGCGCCGGGGAGGCGGCGGTCTCGTCCCAGAGCACCGCATCCGTTCGGCCGATCAGCTGCCAGCCGCCCGGGCTCGAGCGCGGGTAGACGCCGGTGAACGCGCCGGCGAGGCCGACCGCGCCCGGCGGGACCGCGGTGCGCGGCGTGGCGCGGCGCGGGACGTCGAGCGGGTCGCGGTCGGTCACCAGGTAGGCGAACCCGGGCGCGAAGCCGCCGAAGGCGACGCGCCACGGCGACTCGGTGTGGAAGCGGACCACGTCGGCTTCGGCGAGCCCGGTCAGCCGCGCGACCTCGGTGAGATCCTCTCCGTCGTACTGCACGTCGAGCTCGACGACGCTCGCCTCCACCGCCTCGGCGGAGAGCGGCGCGGTGCGGTCGACCCACGCGGCGGCCGCGCTCAGCGAGAGGATGCGCGGCTCGACGACGACGCCGATCGTGCGCGCGGCGGGAACGACGTCCACGACCCCGGCCGGCCGTGTCGCGTCGAGCCCGCGGAACAGGGCGAGCACCGCCTCCAGGTCTTCCAGCTCGACGAGAAGAGCGTGGTCGCCGTACGGGAGGATGCGGTGGGTCACGCGAACGGCTCCACTCCGATTCCGGCCTCGGCGAGCGCGCCGCGAACCGCCTCTGCCATCGCGACCGCTCCGGGGGTGTCGCCGTGCACGCACAGCGACTCCGCGGCGATGGTCACCTCGTGCCCGTCGACCGTGACGACCACGCCGTCGGTGACCATCCGGACGGCCCGAGCGGCGATCTCCCCCTCGTCGGACAGCAGGGCACCGGGCTCGGTGCGCGGGACCAGCGTTCCGTCGGCGCGGTACCCACGGTCGACGAACGCCTCGCGCACGAACCGCAGCCCGGCCTCCCCGGCGGCGCGCTCGATCGCCGAGCCGGCCATCCCGAGCACCGCGAGCGTCGGGTCGAACGCGGCCACCGCGTCCACGAGGGCGTTCGCCTGGCGCTCGTCGTGCACGATGCGGTTGTAGAGGGCGCCGTGCGGCTTGACGTAACGCACCGCGGTTCCGGCGACCCGGGCCAGGCCGCCCAGCGCGGACAGCTGGTACAGGATCTCGTCGCGCAGTTCCGTCGGAGGCACGTCCATCGCCCGGCGGCCGAAGCCCGCCAGATCGCGGTACGAGACGTGCGCGCCGACGGTGACGGCGTTCGCGGCCGCCTCCCGGCAGGTGCCGAGCATCGTGGAGGCGTCGCCCGCGTGGAAGCCGCAGGCCACGTTCGCGCTGGAGACGAGGCGCAGCAGGGCGGCGTCGTCGCCCATCGTCCACGCTCCGAAGGACTCCCCGAGGTCGCTGTTGAGGTCGATGCTGCGCGGCATCCCCCTATTGTGGCGGTGCGTCGCCGGCAGCGGCTACCGGGCCGGCTGCCACCGCGCGCGGGCGCGGTGAGCCCGCACCTTGGCGCGGTTGCCGCAGCGCTGCATCGAGCACCAGCGCCGGGTGCCGCTGCGCGAGGTGTCCAGGTAGACCAGGCGGCAGTCGTCGGCGGAGCATTCGCGGATGCGCCCGTCGACGTGAGGGCCGAACAGCCGCACGGCGTCGCGGGCGAGCGACCCGAGCGCCTGATGCGGGCGGGCATTGGTCCGGCCCGCCTGCCGTCCGCCCCCGGCCAGCACCGGCGGGATGTCGGGCGTCGCGGCGAAGAGATTGACCACATCCACGTCGCCGGGAGAGAGGTCCTCGCCGCGGCTCGCCTGCCGCGCCAGCCGGCCGATCGCGGAGCGGAGAGCGCTCGCGTCGCGCACCTCGCGCTCTCCCGCGGTGGGGGCGACCTCCGGGAAGCGCTCGGTCAGCCAGGCGTTCAGGCCGTCGGCGTCCTGGATGGTCTCCCAGTCGGCAGCGTCGGACTCGGCAGCGTCGGCATTGTCAGCGCCGGCGTCGAGTCCGCCGGTGTAGGCGAAATCCAGAGCCAGCGAGCCGGAATCGAACCACCAGCGCTGACCATCGCGGGGTTCCATCCACTGGCCGGTCTGTCGGGAGAGTAGCGATTCCATGGCCAGAACACCCTACCCGGCGGCGCTGCGGACATCCGACGACGGGATCAGGCCCGCTGGCATACTGGGCGGATGACCGCCACCCGTCCCGACCCGCACGTGCCGCTCGAGGGCGCGACGGTGCGCCTCCGGGCGCTGACGTACGACGACCTGCCCGACCTGTTCGACGCGATCGGGCACCCCGAAGTGTACGCCGGAGGCTGGGGAGGCGGACCTGCGGCTTACCGCGACACCTACGAGGAGTGGCGGGAGCACATGCTGCGGTACCTCGACTGGGAGCGCAGCAACGTCACCGCCGTCGTCCTCCGCGAGGGGGATCGGCTGGTCGGCACGACCACGCTCGGCGACTTCGACCTGACGAACGAGTCGGCCCACATCGGCTGGACCGCTTACGCGCCCGAGGTCTGGGGCGGACGCGTGAATGCCGAGACCAAGCGGCTGTTGCTCGGGACCGCCTTCGATCACGGTTTCGAGCGCGTGAAGCTTCAGGCGGACGTCCTCAACGAGCGCTCGCGCGCCGCGATCCTGCGACTCGGAGCCCGGTTCGAGGGCGTGCTGCGGCACACCCAGCGTCGCGCCGACGGCACCTGGCGCGACACGGCCGTGTACTCGATCCTGCGCGAGGAGTGGCCCGGCGTCCGGGATGCGCTCGACGAGCGGCTCGACGCTGCGCACGCGTAGCGCGACGTTCCACGACTGCTGCGCCCGGTGACGAGTGCGGCTGCGCGCGCGGCAGCAAACGTGCCGAAAGACAGCAGACGAGCACGACCGGCCGCGCACGACCTGCCGCGGGAGGGCCTACTCGGTGGCGGTCGCGGCGGCGACGCGGCGCTGCGACGGCGACACCTCGCGGTGCTGCCAGGCGATGAGGTTGGCCGCGTCGAAGCGGCGGGAGCACGCCCCGCAGGCGAGCGCGCGAGCGGGCTTGCGATACCGGTAGTGCGTGTGGCCGTTCGGGCAGGTTCCGACCCAGGGCGCCAGGTCGTCGGCGATCGCGCCTCCGTGCAGGCGCTTGCCCTCGTAGCCGAGGTCGAGCGCGATCGCGCGCCAGCGCGGGCCGTGCCCGGCGCGCGAGCCCGCCAACGCGTGCGCGACTTCGTGGAGCAGGATCTGGTGGATCTCGTCGTCCTCGTAGCGGGCGGCCAGATAGCGCGAGACGGTGATCCGCTTCGAGGTGTAGTTGCAGAGACCGGCGCGGGTCTTCGCGTTGTCGAAGCCGAAGCTCCACACAGCCGGATCGAGGTGCAGTGCGATGAGGGCATCGGCCCAGCGACGGACGCGGTCGAGTTCGGCCATCAGGCACGACTCCCGACCGGAGCGCTCCACTCCTCCATGCCGTGCATCCTACGCGTGATCGGCGCCCGGCTCGCTGTCCGGCAAGGCGCCGCGCTGCGCTTCGAGGGCGGACTGCACGACGGCGACCGCGGTCAGCGCGGCCTGGATCTCGGCGGGTGAGGCGCCGAGCTTCTCGCGGAGGAACACGGCGGCCGTCATGTCGGCCAGTGCGTTCTCGTAGTCACCCGTGTCGAAGTAGACCTTGCCGCGGTTCTGGATGGCGAACGCCTCCAGCGCGCTCCACTCGCGTCCCCGCGCCTCGTCGACGCTGTTGGTCAGTTCGACCACCGCCTCGTCAGCCTTGCCCTGGTACTGCAAAACCTGCGCTCTGCGAACACGCGCCCCCAGCAGCTGCTCCCGGTCACCGGTGAAGCGGGCCTGCCGGACAGCCTCGTTGGCGATCTCGTACGCCTCATCGAGCCGGCCCAGCAGACGGAGCAGGACCGCCTTCTCGTTGAGCGCGCTCAGGCTGCGCAGGCTGCCGAGCTCGTCAAGACGCTCGCCGGCAGCGCGCAGATCGACGCGTTCGCGCAGGGTGGTCGGATCGTATCCGAGGATGATGCTCAGGGTTCTGCTCCCGATCGGTGTCTCGCGACCAAGACTACCCGCAGCAGGGGGTCAGCCCGGGCGCTTGACGGCCTGCGCCGGGGTGAGCGGCACCTCGATGAGCCGGTCGTCACCGCTGCGGGGCGAACCCCGGCCGTCGGTGTTGTTCGTCAGGACCCAAATGCGGTCACCGGCGGCGACCACATCCCGTAGCCGGCCGAAGGCGCCGTCGAAGAAGGGCGCGACGGTCACCGGGGCAGCCCCGGCGGTCGACCAGACCGTCCACAACCGCTGCCCGCGGAGTGCCGCGAGGAACACCGTGTCGCCGACGACCGCCAGCCCGCTCGGGCTCGCCTCGTCGGTCGGCCACTGGTGGACGGGGTCGGTGTACGCGGGGTCGCCGCCGATGCCCTCCACCACCGGCCAGCCGTAGTTCGAGCCCGGCTGGATGATGTTGAGCTCGTCCCACGTGTTCTGGCCGAACTCGGACGCCCACATGTTCCCGCGCGAGTCCCAGCCGATGCCCTGGGGATTGCGGTGGCCGTACGACCACACCGGGGAGCCGGGGAACGGATTGTCGCCGGGCACCCTGCCCTCGGGCGTGACGCGCAGGATCTTGCCCCCGAGCGAGGCCACGTTCTGCGCGTTCGCAGGGTTGGTGGCGTCGCCTGCGGTGATGTACAGCATCCCGTCGGGGCCGAAGGCGATGCGGCCGCCGTCGTGGTTCCCGGCCTTGGGGATGCCGGTCAGGACGGGCGTCGGCGATCCGATCCCGTAGCCGCCGGGACCTCCGGTCAACGGCATCCGCACCACCCGATTGTCGTCCGCCGTGGTCAGGTACGCGTACAGCTGGGTTGGGGCCGAAGTGGATGCCACGGCCAGCCCGAGCAGGCCGGACTCGCCCTGATGCACCACACCGGGCACGGTGCCGACGTCCCGGAGTCCGCCCTGCGGAAGGCGCTCGCGGATCACGCCGGAGTCGCGCTCGCTGATCAACGCGGACCCGTTCGCCAGGCGGACGACCGACCAGGGCGCTTCCAGGCCGGTCTCCAGCACGGTCGTCTGCCCGCTCGGCTGCCAGGGGATCGCGGCGACCGGTTCCGAGGTGCCCGTCGGCCGCGGGACCGCCGTCGGCGTCCGCGTGACCGTCGGGTCGGGGACCGGCGCCGAGCATCCGGCCAGCACGACGACGGCCGCCGCCAGGGCGACGAGCCCTGGACGGCGGCCGTGATGGTTCATCGTGGCCCGCTGTCGTCAGTCGACGACGCGGACGTCCTTCCAGAACGCGACGTAATCGCTGTAGTCCTTGCCGACCCGGTCGAACGAGCTGGGGTACGGCGTCGGATAGCTCCAGGCGCGGTCCTGGAGCAGGCCCTCGTCCGACTTCACGGAGAAGTACTGGCACTCGCCCTTCCAGGGACAGGTGTACGGGGTGGCGCTCTCGACGAGGTACTCGGACTTCACGCTCGCCGGCGGGAAGTACCAGTTGCCCTCGATACGGATGAGGTCCTCCTGCGGAGCCTCGGCGATCACGGTGTCGTTCAGAACAGCCTTCATGTGTAAAACCTCCTGTCTCAGCGAACGTACGCCGGGCTGCGATCATTCCACCCCGGGTGCACCGCTCTGCCGGGAGCCTCGCAGCACGGTCACAGCGTCGCGACCTGCCTGCGGCAGAGTCACCGGGCCATCGTAGTTCGTGCGCCGGCCCGGCCCTGCCGCGCCTCCCCCGGCGTCGGCCGCATCTGCCGGCGGATCAGCTCGAAGTCGTGGCGCGACAGCTCGATCAGCCCGCGACGCAGCTGGTATCCCCAGTCCGGACGGTCCCGGGTGAAGTCGAGCGCTCCGAGCAGCGGGCGGATGGGCGTCGGCACCGCGTCGTGGTCGAACTCGACGCGCCGCCGCCACGGCGTGAAGTCTCCGGCCGGGCCGGTCATCATCGGACCCTGGGTCACCTGGAACACGTCGTCATCTGCCACCCGGCCGACCGCGGTGAATTGCTTGAGGGGCTCTCCATCGGGGTACGACGCACGCGGCGAGTAGTACACGAACCCGTCTGCGCTGCCCATCCGTTCGAGCGGAGCGCGAGCGCCGTGATTGACCTGCGCGAAGCCTCCCGCGACCCCGCGCAGGACGTGGTCGAGCTGAACCACGCCCAGCCAGTAACGGATCGCCATGCTCCCGTTGTAGCGCAGACCACCGTCATCGGTGTCGAAACAGGCGCGCGGCGTTCGACGTGTCGGTGAGGAGTCCGTGCCGAAGTGGGTGCCGGAGCGGTCGGGTGACGAGAGGATGGGAGCATGCGATTCGTGCTGATGGCGCTCGACGAGGAGGCCGGGCGGGAGACGCGCCCGGCACTCGAGGGGTACGGCGCCGAACTGGTCCGCGCGGGCGTACTGCTCGCCGCGGAAGCGCTGGCGCCGGCCGCTGAGGGCGCGTGCGTCCGCTTCGTCGGCGAGGAGCGCATCCTGAGCCGCCCGGCGACGGGAGCGCTGAGCCGGTTCTGGATGCTGGAGGCCGCGTGCGAGGACGAGGCGCTGGAATGGGCGCGGAGGCTCCCGCTCACCTCGGGAACCGTGGAGGTGCGGCGCGTGACGAGCGACGAGGACCGATGACGGAAGACCGCCGAGAGGATAAGACCGCCGAGACCCGGCGCGCCGTCGAGTCGGTGTGGCGCATCGAATCCGGCCGCCTCATCGCGGGACTCGCCCGCTCCACCGGCGACGTCGGGCTCGCCGAGGAACTCGCCCAGGATGCGCTCGTCGCCGCCCTCGAGCAGTGGCCCGACGCGGGCATCCCGCGCAACCCGGGCGCGTGGCTGACGACCGTCGCGAAGCGTCGTGCCGTGGACGGCTGGCGGCGGCGCGAGCGCCTCGACGACCGCTACGCCGCCATCGCACACGATCTGGAGCAGGAGCTGGGCGCGGACGACCCTGCGAGGGCCGCCCAGGAGCCGATCGGGGACGACCTGCTGCGCCTGGTGTTCGTCGCCTGCCACCCGGTGCTGCCGCAGGCCGCGCGCGTCGCACTCACGCTCAAGCTGCTCGGCGGGCTGTCGACCGAGGAGATCGCGCGCGCCTTCCTGGTCCCTCCCGCCACCATGGCCCAGCGCATCGTCCGCGCGAAACGCACACTCAGCGCGGCCGGGGTGCCGTTCGAGGTGCCCGAGCGCGCCGAGTTCGCCGACCGGCTGACATCCGTGCTCGAGGTGGTCTACCTGATCTTCAACGAGGGCTACTCGGCGACCGCGGGCGACGACTGGATGCGTCCCGACCTGTGCAGGGAGGCCCTCCGGCTCGGCCGCGTGCTCGCCGAGCTGACGCCGCGCGAACCGGAGGTGCACGGGCTGGTGGCGCTGATGGAGTTCCAGGCGTCCCGGATCGGCGCCCGGACCGCGGGTGACGGGACGCCCATCCTGCTGCAGGACCAGGACAGGGCGCGCTGGGACCGCATCCTGATCGGTCGCGGGGTGGCGGCGCTGAATCGCTCGGACGCGCTCCGGCTCAGCAAGAGTCCGCCTGCGAGTCGCGGCCCCTATGCGCTGCAGGCCGCCATCGCTTCGTGCCACGCCACCGCGGTCGCCCCGGAGGCCACGGACTGGGAGGAGATCGTCGCCCTGTACGGCGCGCTCGCCGAGCTGCGGCCCTCCGCGGTGATCGAGCTCAACCGCGCGGTGGCGCTCTCCATGGCCTACGGACCGGAGGCAGGGCTCGAGGTCGTCGACCGGCTCGCGATAGACGGAGCGCTCTCCTCGTACCATCTGCTCCCCTCGGTGCGCGCCGATCTGCTGCTGCGCCTCGGCCGCACGTCGGAGGCGCGCCAGGAGTTCGAGCGGGCGGCGGCGATGACCGGGAACGCGCGGGAACGGGAGCTCCTGCTCGCCCGAGCCGGGGAATGCCTCTGAGTCACGCAACGCGACCACCGCATCCACTCGTCGAGGGGTGAGACTGGGAGCATGCGCGTGCTCCTCAAGCTGACGCTGGACTGCGACCCCGACGCGGCCTGGCGTGCCCTGCAGAGCCCAACCGCCTTCCGCGAGGTGGCGATGCCGTGGCTCGACTTCCGCTCCGACGACCCCGCCGGGTTCCCGACGATCTGGGGGAAGGAGCACCGGGTACGGGTGAAAGCGCTCGGCGCATTCACGGTCGGGACGCAGGCCATCCGCCTCGACACGCTGCGGTCCACCGACCCGCGCGAACAGAGCACCCGGATCCTGCGCGACAGCGGCGGAGGGACGGGCGGAGTGCTCTCCGCGGTCCCCCGGCTCGACCACCGGATGGCCATCGCGCCCGACCCCGCCGGTCCGGACGAGAACGGACGGCTACGGACGCTGTACCGGGACCAGCTGATCGTGCGCGCTGGGGCGCTCACCCCATTCGCCTGGTACGCCTTCTGGGCGTTCTGGCAGTGGCGCGGCGTGCGCCTGCGCCGCCTCGCACCCACCTGGGCCTACGATCCGGAAGTGCGGGAGCCCGACGAGGAGACGGCCACCGCAGAGACGACGGGAGCAGCGGAGAGATGACCAGCACCGAGCAGCCGCCGGCCGGGACGAATGCCGTCGCCGGCGGGGACACCGTCGCCGCGCCTGCACCCACCCCGGCCCCGCGCGCCGTCACGGCCGTGCAGACCGCCGACTGGCGGCGGCGCGTGTTCGCGCTGTACGCCTCCGTGCGGCGGCTCGCTGCGCACGACCCGGCCGAGGCGCACGCGTACTGGACCTCGTGCCGGAACGACCTGTTCTCGTCGCATCCCGCGTCGCCGCTGCTGCCCGAGGACCGCGAGCGGTTCACCGGGCTGCCCGTCGTCCCGTACGACCCGGACTGGCGGTTCGAGCTGCCGATCCGTCCGGCCGAGGAGGCGACGCGGATGGAGGTGGAGACCGGCACGGACGGCGTGGTGCCGTTCGAGCTGCTCGGCACCGTCCGCATCCCGCTCGCCGGGACCCTCGATGTCTGGCGGCTCTCGTCGTACGGCGGCGGCCTCTTCGTGCCCGTGAAGGATGCGCTCGCCGGGCGCGCGGGCGGGACCTACGGCGGCGGGCGCTACCTGATCGACACGATCAAGGGCGCCGACCTCGGGCTGGACGCGGACGACGCCGAGGCGTCTCTGGTGCTCGACTTCAACTTCGCCTACAACCCATCGTGCGCGTACGACCCGGCGTGGGCGTGCCCGCTCGCGCAGGCGGGCAACACGCTCGCCGTCGAGATCCCCGTCGGCGAGCGCTACCCCGGAGCTTGACCCGCGCGCGCTGCCCTGCCACCCTCTCCACGATTTGCGCCAAATCGCAGTTATCAGTGTGCGAGAACCGCGATTTGGCGCAAATCGTGCGGGGAACGGGCCAGGCGGCGTCGCGGTCAGCGGGTGACGAGGGTCAGACGCTGCGTGGGGCGGGTCATCGCGACGTAGAGGGATGCAGCCCCGCGCGGCGACTCGGCGGCGAGCGCATCCGGGTCGGCGAGCACGACGGCGTCGAACTCGAGACCCTTCGCCTCGTAGCCGGTCAGCACGGCGATCGGGCGGGAGAGACCGGCCGCGCCGCGGCCCGCCGCATCCCCGAACCGCTCGCCCACGGCAGCGGCGACGGCGCCGAGGTCGGCCGCAGTCGTGATCACGGCGAGTGTCCCGGTGTCGTCGATCCCCCGGTCGTGCGCGACGGCGTCGGCGACGGCCGAGCCCAGCGCGGACGGCGAGCCCAGCGCAGCCGGATCGCTCGCGCGCGCATGCACTCGGCGGATGGGCCACTCGCCCTCGCGCACCGCACGGGTCGGCGTGATCGGAAGACCCGATGCGGCGGCGATCCGCTCGGCCTCGCGTGTGATCTGCGCGGGCGTCCGGTAGTTGACGGTCAGCTCTTCGAGCCGCCACGCGTCCTTGAACACCGGGGTGAGGGCATCCTGCCAGCTCGTCGCGCCGGCCGCAGACGCGACCTGGGCGATATCGCCGACGATCGTGAACGACTTCATCGGGCACCGGCGCACCAGCACGCGCCACTGCATCGGCGACAGCTCCTGAGCCTCGTCCACGACGACGTGCCCGTACGTCCAGCTGCGATCGGAGGCCGCGCGCTCGGCTGTGGTGCCGCGGTCGACCTGCTCGGCGAACCCGTCAGCCAGCTGTTCGGCGCTGACCAGTCCCTCCACGCCCATGTTCCGGATGGCCGCACGCGCGTTCTCGAGGTCGCGCTTGCGCTGGCGATCGCGGTCCCGGTCCGCCGGGTCCGCGCGTCCCGGGAAGTCGCCCAGCAGCTCCGCCGCCTCGTCCATTAGGGGCACGTCGGAGACGGTGAACGGCTCTGAGCGCTCTCTCAGGAGGGCCGCCCGCTGCTGCTCGGTCCAGCGCGGCGCCAGCTCGGCCAGCCAGGCCGGACGCGCGAACAGGTCCTGCAGCAACTTCTGCGGCGTGAGCGGAAGCCACGCGGTGTTCAGCAGCACGCGCACGTCGTAGGAGGTCCGGAGGTCTTCGCGCAGCACCTTCAGGTCGGCGTCGTCGATGGTGGACCCGGCAGCCCGCAGCTGCGCAGCGAGCTGATTGGTCAGCTCCGACAGCGCGCTCTTCACGAACGTCACGCGCGCGACGTTGTGCGGCTTGCCCGTGCGCTGCGCTTTGGCGATGGCGCGCTGGATGAGTTCCGGCTCGACCAGGAGACGCTCGTTCTGCACGACGATCGTCTGCGCCTCGGCCGGCGCCTTCTGGCGGGAGCGCACGGCGCGGGACAGCAGGCGTGCCATCTGCGCGGAGCCCTTCAGGATCGCGGCCTCCGGCGCATCCTCCGCTGTGGCCTCCACGCCCGGGAACAGCTCGCCGAGGGTGGACATGACGACGCCCGTCTCGCCCAGCGACGGCAGGACCGCCTCGATGTAGCGCAGGAACGCGGTGGAGGGACCGACGACGAGAACTCCCGACGTGCTGAGGCGCTGGCGGTTCGCGTAGAGCAGGTAGGCGGCACGGTGCAGCGCGACCGCCGTCTTGCCCGTCCCCGGACCGCCCTGCACGACCAGGGCACCGCGAAGGTCAGAGCGGATGATGCGGTCCTGCTCGGCCTGGATGGTCGCGACGATGTCGTGCATGCGCCCGGTGCGCTGAGCGGTCAGGGCCGCGAGCAGCGCACCCTCGCCCTGAACCGCCTCGCCCCCGGCGTCGCCGTCGAGCAGTGCCTCGTCGAAGACCTCGTCGTCGATCCGCGTCACCTGGCGGCCGGACATCGTGAGATGCCGGCGCGCGCGGACTCCCATCCGCTCGCTCGCGGTCGCCTGGTAGAAGGCGCCCGCCTGCTTGGCGCGCCAGTCGACCAGCAGCGAACGCTGGTCGTCGTCCCGGAGGCCGACGCGGCCGATGTAGCGGTGATCGGAGCCGTCGACCGGCTCCTCCAGCAGCAGCCTGCCGAAGACGAGACGCGAATCCACGTCGCGCAACTGCGTCAGCTGGTCCTCATAGAGCCGCGCGAACGCATCCCGCTCGCTGCGGGCCTGGTGGTTGCTTCCGACGCTGTCGCGGCGCACGCGGGCGAGGCGATCCTCCGTCTCGGCGCGCAGCTGATCCAGCCGCTGATACAGCTCCGAGACCACGGCGCGTTCCCGTTCGAGCTCCGATTCCAGCACGCCCATGGCCACCCTTCGTTTCCGGGCCGAAAGTCTACGACCTCCAGGTGGGTGTGCGCTCCCAGCAGTCGCACGGCGTCATGCCCTAGAGTGGGAACCCTGCGGGACGAAGAATGCCCGCTGCGTCGTAGAACGCTTCGCGTTGCGCCGGGCACAGCCCCGCACGCTTCTCTTCATACGGCGAACGATCGCGCCGCTCGGTGCGCTCGCCACCAGATCCGCCGCGGCACGATGCCCGCCGGATTACCTGCCGGAAAGGCACCATCACTTTGACTTCCACTTTCGCCCAGCTCGGCGTACCCGCTCCGCTCGTCGCCGTACTCGCGGCCGACGGCAAGGAGGAGGCGTTCCCGATCCAGAAGGACACCCTCCCCGACGCCCTCGCCGGCAAGGACGTGCTCGGCCGCGGCAAGACCGGCTCGGGCAAGACCATCGCGTTCGCGCTGCCCGTCGTCGCCCGCCTCGGTACCGTGCTCGCCGGCGGACGCCGCCGCCCGGGACGCCCCCTGGCGCTCGTCCTGGCACCCACCCGTGAACTGGCGACGCAGATCGCCGCGGTATTCCGCCCGCTCGCCGATGCGTACTCGATGCGCGTCTCCACCGTCTTCGGCGGTGTCTCGCAGAACAAGCAGGTCGCCGAGCTGAAGGCCGGCGTCGACATCCTCGTCGCCTGCCCCGGCCGCCTCGAAGACCTGATGAAGCAGGGCTTCGTCAACCTCGACGCCGTCGAGATCACCGTGCTCGACGAGGCCGACCACATGGCCGACCTGGGCTTCCTGCCCGTCGTCACCCGCATCCTCTCCGCCACCCCGACCGACGGTCAGCGCCTGCTGTTCTCGGCCACGCTCGACAACGGCGTGGACAAGCTGGTCAAGCGGTTCCTGCACTCCCCCGTGCTGCACTCCGTCGACGAGGCGAACAGCCCGGTCGCGGCGATGACCCACCACGTGCTCCAGGTGGATGGCGCGGACGACAAGAAGGACCTGGTCGAGGCGCTCGCGTCCGGTACGGGACGTCGCATCCTCTTCACCCGCACCAAGCACCAGGCCAAGAAGCTGGCCAAGCAGCTCACCGCATCCGGAATCCCGGCCGTGGACCTGCACGGCAACCTGGCGCAGGCCGCCCGCGACCGCAACCTGGCTGCGTTCGGCGAGGGCAGCGTGAAGGTGCTCGTCGCCACCGACGTCGCCGCGCGCGGCGTCCACGTCGACAATGTCGAGCTGGTCGTGCACGTCGACCCGCCGGCGGAGCACAAGGCGTACCTGCACCGCTCGGGACGCACCGCCCGCGCCGGCAGCGCAGGCGACGTCGTCACCGTGATGCTCTCCTCGCAGGCTGAAGACGTCCGAACCCTGCTGCGCAAGGCCGCGATCTCGGCCGCACCGCAGCGCGTGACCGCGACGTCGCCGGCCGTGACCACCCTCGTGGGCCCGGTCGCCGCTCGCGTCGCGCCGGCTCCGGTCGCCGTGCAGACGACCGGTGGCGGCTCGTCGCAGGGCGCCAATGCTCAGCGGAAGCGCGCCCGCCGTGCGGGTGGCACGGGTGCTGCCGGCACGATGCAGGGCGGTCGCGGCCAGGGCGGCTCCGGCCGCGGCGGCCAGGGCGGCTCCGGTCGCGGTGGCCAGGGCGGCTCCGGTCGCGGCGCTTCCGGCGCCACGGCCTCCGCTGGTGCCCCGACCGGCGGCGGCTCGCGTCGTCACAGCCAGCGTCCGGCCACCGCTCAGCCCGGCTCCGCTTCGCGCGGCGCGGGCCAGCACCGCGGCGGCCAGCCCGCCGCGGGCCGCGACAACGGCTCGGTCCGCCGCGGCCAGGGAAGCCGCCGCGCGCAGGGCTGACCCCCTCGATCACACGAAAGCTGCACGCCGGGAGCGATCCCGCCGTGCAGCTTTCGTCGTTTACGGAGGACTTTGACTCTGTGGAGGCCGTCCCGCTGAGATTTGCGCCAAATCGCGGTATTGCGGGCCTCAGAACCGCGATTTGGCGCAAATCGTCACCGGCCGACGATTCGTGACGAATCGCCGCTTAGGCGGCGCCGTAGCGACGATTCGTGACGAATCGCGACGCGTTACGCCGCCTTAAGGGCGGGGACGCGGGGGTGCTTCAGCGCGCCAGCCGCTCCACGCCCGCGATCACGCCGTCGATGAGCACCGCGTAGCTGCGGTCGAGGTCGTCCGGCAGGCCGAAGCCGCCACCCAACTCCAGCGTCACGAACCCGTGGATGGCGCTGCGCAGCATCCGGATCGCATCCACCAGCTCGTCGTCGGGCAGGCCGAAGCCGCGCAGGACGCCGGACAGCACGGTCAGCGTCTCGGCGGCCCGTGCCGTCAGCTCGGCGTCCGCGGCGTCGGAGCCATCGGGTGCGACCTGCGTCGCGGCATACCGGCCAGGATGGCGGCGCGCGAAGTCGCGGACCGCGTCGGCCGCCGCGCGGATCGCATCGGGTCCGGCCCGGCCGATGGTGGCGGCGGCGAGCACGCGCGTGAGCTCGGTCACCGACTCGATGGCCACGAGCCGGCGCAGGTCGTCCAGCGACGCGACGTGCTTGTAGAGGCTGGGCACGGCGACGCCGGCTCGCCCGGCGACCGCCGCGAGCGTCAGCTTGTCGAACCCGGAGGTGCCTCCGTCGTCGACGAGGTCGACCGCGACCGCGGCGACGGCCGGACGCGTCAGCCCGGCCCTAGGCACGCGCTGCCCAGGCCGTGCCGTCGTCCGCGCGCCGCGCGTCAAGGAAGGCGAGCGTGGCCGGCACCGTGACATCCGGGCGCTGCGCGTGCGGATAATGCCCGGACTCCGGGACGCGCACGACCTCGACGCCCTGGGACTGCATCCACTCGACTTCGGCCGCGAGGTCCCGGTAGTCGGGGTCGAGCTCGCCGACGAATGCGAGCATGTCGGCACGGACCTGCGGCAGCCGCGGTTCGACGACCGCGTGGGTGAGGTGCAGGGTGAGCGCGCGGAAGGACGCCAGACGCCCGGGCTCCGACAACATCGACCGGATGGCGGCGACGTGCTCGCCGAGCCACGGTGCGGTTCGGCCGCGGTTGAGCGTGCTCCGGTAGTAGCCTGCCCAGACGGATGCGCCCCACGGCCGCACGAACATCGCGCGGTAGAGCAGGTGCAGCAGCGCGGTGGACGCGCGGCCCATCGCCGGGTCACGGAGGAGCGGCCCGTAGAAGACCAGTCCCGCGACCAGCTCCGGTCGTTCGGCCGCAGCCCACGCAGCAGCGGCTGCGCCCATCGAGTTGCCGAGGATGATCGCCGGACCGCCGAGTTCTTCGACGAGCGCGATCAGGTCGCGCGCGGTGGCGATGTCACCGAACTCGCGGAACGTCGTGTCCGAGTCGCCGTGGGCGCGGAGGTCGGTGACCGCGACCCGGAAGCCTGCGGCGACGAGCGGCGCGACGAGCTCACGAAAGCTGGAGCGGAGGTCCCCCATGCCGGGGACCGCGACCACGAGCGGTCCGTGGCCTTCGACGGTGTAGCTGACGCGTCCCTCAGGACGCTGCAGGTAGCGGACCTGCGACTCGACGGAAGTGTTCATAGCCATAAAGCTAATACCATTAGCCAACGAAAGCAAGAGTTGGCCGAACGAATACCCCGGCGCTACTCAGGAGATACGGCCCAACGACGCCATCGCCGCCTTGACGAGCGCACCTCGGCCGCCTTCGAGCTCCTCCGTGACGGTGAGGGAGGTGGCCTCCTCCGGCGTCATCCAGGTGAGCTCCAGCGCATCCTGCCGTGGCTCGCAGGTGCCGGTGACCGGCACGACGTAGGCGAGCGACACCGCGTGCTGGCGCTCGTCGACGTACTGCGTCACGCCCGGCATGGGGAAGTACTCAGCGACCTGGAACGGCACCGGGCTCGCCGGCAGCTGCGGGAAGGCCATCGGGCCGAGATCCTTCTCGAGGTGCCGGAAGAGCGCCTCGCGCAGGGTCTCGCCGTACATGACTCGGCCCGACACGAGCGTGCGGGTCATCTCGCCCACCGCATTCGCCCGCAACAGGATGCCGACCTCGATCACCTGGCCGAGCCCGTCGACGCGCACCGGCACCGCCTCGACGTACAGCAGCGGCAACCGTCGGCGGATCTGCTCCAGCTCGAGGTCGGACAGCCAGGCGGGCCCCGGCTGCGGGCCGTTGCCGGGGCGCGGGTCGGGGGTGGGATCCGGATCCGGGGTGCGAACGCTCATGCATGAATCCTACGGAAGGGTGCAGGGACGGCATACGGGGTACAGACGGATCTGTGGATGGGCGGCACTCCGACGGGGGCTGTGGACGATTCGACCTGGGGAACAGAATGAAGGGGTGCCCTTTCCCACCCGCGACCTGCGCATCGACCGCGACGCCGTCCTCTGGTCTGCGTCCGAGCGGGATCGGGCGGACCGGCCCCTGCTGATCCTGTTGCACGGCTACGCCTCGGACGAGGCCGACCTGTTCGGGATCTCCGCGTACCTGCCGCTGGAGCCGGTGATCGCCTCCCTGCGGGCGCCCATCCCCGAGGGTTCCGGTTTCGCCTGGTTCTCGCGGTTCACGAACGTTCCCGGCGATCCCCTCGCCGGCAACGCCGATGCTGCGGCCCGCGCCGTGCTCGACTGGCTGGACGACCAACCACAGGTGCCCACGGGCCTGCTCGGTTTCTCCCAGGGCGGCGCGATGGCGCTGCAGCTCCTCCGACTCGCTCCCGAACGCTTCGACTTCGCCGTGCAGCTCTCCGGTTTCGTCGTGAAGGGCGAGCAGCCGAGGGATGCGGAGCTCGCCCAAGCACGCGTTCCCGTGTTCTGGGGGCGCGGCACGCTCGACGACACGATCCCTGCCTCGTCGCTGCAGCGCACCGAGGACTGGCTCCCGGAGCACTCGCGGCTCGACGCCCGCATCTACGAGGGCATGGGTCACGCGATCTCGCCGCTGGAACTGGGCGACATCTCCTCGTTCATCCGCAGCCACCTCCGTCGCTGAGGGTCCGTCGCTGAGGGTTCTCCCCCGGTCCAGCCCGCGCCCCTCGCAGTGTCGGTGGCGGGGTGCAGGATGGAGGGATGGGCGATGTGCTCGATCGATTCTCCCCTGCGACCCGTGAGTGGTTCCGCGGGGCCTTCGCCGCGCCCACCCCGGCGCAGGAGGGCGCCTGGGAAGCGATCTCGCACGGCAAGCACGCTCTCGTCATCGCGCCGACCGGTTCGGGCAAGACGCTCGCCTCCTTCCTGTGGGCGATCGACCGGCTCGCAAGCGAACCGAGGCCGGCCGATGCCAAGCCCGGCACCCGCGTCCTCTACATCTCCCCGCTGAAGGCGCTCGGTGTCGACGTTGAGCGCAACCTGCGGGCGCCGCTCGTCGGCGTGACCCAGACGGCGAAGCGCCTCGGGGCGGAACCGCCGCACGTGAGCGTCGGGGTCCGCTCGGGCGACACTCCGGCGTCGGACCGGCGGGCGCTCCTCAGCAATCCGCCGGACATCCTGATCACCACGCCCGAGTCGCTGTTCCTGATGCTGACCTCGCAGGCGCGGGAGACCTTGACGTCGGTGGAGACGGTCATCGTCGACGAGGTGCACGCTGTAGCGTCGACGAAGCGCGGAGCCCATCTCGCGCTCTCGCTCGAACGACTCGACAGTCTTCTCGCGAAGCCGGCGCAGCGCATCGGGCTCTCCGCGACGGTGCGGCCGCCGGAGGAGGTGGCGCGCTTCCTCGGGGGTCGAGGCCCTGTGGAGGTGGTGGCCCCGCCCGCGGGCAAGCGCTTCGATCTGCGCGTGGTCGTCCCGGTCGAGGACATGAGCGAGCTCGGCACTTCGACGTACGCCAGTGAGAACTCGGGCGACGGTTCTCCGCCGCAGGCCGGTTCGATCTGGCCCCACGTCGAAGAGGCCATCGTCGATCGCGTGCTCGAGAACCGCTCGACCATCGTGTTCTCCAACTCTCGGCGGCTGGCCGAGCGCCTCACTGCGCGGCTCAACGAGATCTACGAGGAGCGCGTCCTCGGCGGCGCAGTCGACGACGCAGGCGCTCGGCGCGCCCCGGCGGAGTTGATGGGCGGCTCCGGCCAGACGCGCGGGTCGCAGGCCGTCGCCGACGAAGACACTCTCGTGCTCGCGCGCGCCCACCACGGTTCCGTCAGCAAGGAGCAGCGGGCGCTGATCGAAGACGACCTGAAATCCGGTCGCCTGCGCTGCGTCGTGGCCACGTCGAGCCTCGAACTCGGCATCGACATGGGCGCGGTCGACCTGGTCATCCAGGTGGAGGCGCCGCCGTCGGTGGCCAGCGGCCTGCAGCGCGTCGGCCGCGCCGGGCACCAGGTCGGCGAGATCTCGCGCGGAGTGGTGTTCCCCAAGCACCGGGCCGATCTCATCCACTCGACGGTCGCGACGGAGCGGATGGCGGCCGGCCTCATCGAGTCGCTCAAGGTCCCCGCCAATCCGCTCGACATCCTCGCTCAGCAGACGGTCGCAGCGGCGGCGCTCGAACCGATCGACGCCGACGACTGGTTCGATACGGTCCGGCGAAGCGCACCGTTCTCGACCCTTCCGCGGAGCGCCTACGACGCGACCCTCGACCTCCTCGCGGGCCGATACCCGTCGGACGAGTTCGCCGAGCTGCGTCCCCGGATCGTGTGGGACCGCGACACCGGCGCCATCACCGGGCGTCCCGGGGCCCAGCGACTCGCCGTCACGAGCGGCGGCACCATCCCCGATCGCGGCATGTTCGGCGTCTACATGGTGGGCGAGAAGGCCAGCCGGGTCGGCGAGCTCGACGAAGAGATGGTCTACGAGTCGCGCGTGGGCGATGTGTTCGCCCTCGGCTCGACGAGCTGGCGGATCCAGGAGATCACGCACGACCGCGTGATGGTCACCCCCGCTTTCGGCGAGCCGGGACGCCTGCCGTTCTGGAAGGGCGACGGCCTCGGCCGCCCGGCGGAGCTGGGGCGTGCGGTCGGAGCCTTCATCCGCGAGCTGAGCAGCGCCTCGCCCGCCGATGCCGAGTTGCGCTGCGTTGAGGCGGGGCTCGACGCCTGGGCGACGAACAACCTGCTGGCCTTCCTGCGCGAGCAGAAGGAGGCGACCGGGCACGTGCCGACCGACCGCACCCTGGTGGTCGAGCGCTTTCGGGACGAGCTGGGCGACTGGCGCGTCGTGCTGCATTCCCCGTTCGGCATGCCGGTGCACTCGCCGTGGGCGCTGGCCGTGCAGGCGCGCGTGCGTGAGCGGTACGGCATCGACGCGGGGGCGATGGCGGCCGACGACGGCATCGTGGTGCGCATCCCGGACACCGAGGCGCAACCGCCCGGCGGCGAGCTGTTCGTCTTCGAACCGCAGGAGCTCGACGACATCGTGACCTCGGAGGTCGGGGGCTCCGCACTGTTCGCCTCCCGGTTCCGTGAGTCGGCCGCGCGGGCGCTGCTGCTGCCGAAGTACAACCCCGGCAAGCGCTCACCGCTCTGGCAGCAGCGTCAGAAGGCCGCACAGCTGCTGGATGTGGCGCGCAAGTACCCGAGTTTCCCGATCATCCTCGAGACGATCCGGGAGGTGCTGCAAGACGTCTACGATCTCGGCGCACTGACCGATGTGGCCAAGCAGATCGAGCAGCGCAGCATCCGCATCGTCGAGGCCGCGACGGACACGGCGTCGCCGTTCGCGCGGTCCCTGCTGTTCGGATATGTCGCTGCGTTCATGTACGAGGGCGACAGTCCGCTCGCCGAACGGCGGGCGGCCGCCCTCTCGCTCGACGCGGGACTCCTCGCCGAGCTACTGGGGCGGGCGGAGCTGCGCGAACTACTCGATCCGCAGGTCATCGAGCGCGTCGAGCTGCAGCTGCAGCGCCTCGCGCCCGAGCGCCGGGTGCGTGGCGTGGAGGGCGTGGCCGACCTCCTCCGCCTGCTCGGACCGCTGTCGGTGGACGAGGTGTCCGAGCGGTTGGAGGGCGACGGGTCCGGTGGTGCCGGGACCGGCGGTGCCGGGACCGGCGCGATCGCCTCGGCCGACCGGCAGCCCGAGGCATCCGAGGCCGCTTCCGACACCGAAGGCACCGCCCCGCACGCCGACCGCTCGACAGCCGCTGCGCACCTCGCCACCCTCGTCGAGACCCACCGCGCACTGTCGGTCACGATCGCGGGCACCGAGCGGTTCGCAGCGATCGAGGATGCGAGCCGTCTCCGTGACGCGCTCGGGGTGCCCCTTCCGATCGGTGTCCCCCTCGCGTTCATCGAACCCGTCGACGACCCCCTCGGCGACCTGGTCAGCCGGTTCGCCCGCACCCACGGTCCGTTCGAGACGGCCGACATCGCGTCGCGGCTGGGACTCGGCACCGCCATCGTGCACGACGCGCTGCGGCGGCTCGCCCGCGACGGTCGCGTCGTCGAGGGCGAGTTCCGTCCGCATGCCCACGGAAGCGAGTGGAGCGACGCCGAGGTGCTCCGCCGGCTGCGCCGCATGTCGCTCGCCGCCCTCCGGCACGAGGTGGAACCGGTCGACACCACGACGTTCGGGCGCTTCCTGCCCGAGTGGCAGCATGTCGGCTCCACGCTGCGTGGGGTGGATGCGGTCGCCTCCGTGATCGAGCAGCTGGCCGGCGCCCGCATCCCGGCATCGGCGTGGGAGTCGCTGGTGCTGCCCGCCCGGGTCGCCGACTACAGCCCGGCCATGCTCGACGAACTCACCGCCACAGGCGAGGTCATCTGGGCCGGCGACGGCAGCCTGCCCGGCGACGACGGCTGGATCAGCCTGCACCTCGCCGACTCCGCTCCGCTCACCCTCGCGCCGGCATCCGACCACGAACCCGACGAGCTGCAGCGCGGCATCCTCGAAGCCCTCGGGCGCGGCGGCGGATACTTCTTCCGCCAGCTCTCCGACACTCTGGGGACCGAGCGCGGATCGGCGATCGACGACCCCGAGCTGGTCACCGCGCTGTGGGATCTCGTCTGGGCCGGGCGCATCACGAACGACACGCTCGCCCCTCTCCGGACGATGACGGCGGGTGGATCCGGGGCGCACAAGCGTCCGCGCCAGCCCACGCGAGCCCGCATGTACCGCGGGCGCGTCCCCACTCGTTCCGCCACGGTGACACGCTTGGGGCCGCCGACGGCCGCCGGGCGCTGGTCCCTTCTGCCGCAGCGCGACCTCGACTCGACCGTTCGCGCGCACGGGCAGGCCGAAACCCTGCTCGACCGTTACGGCGTGGTGACCCGCGGCTCCGTGATGAACGAGGGCACACCGGGTGGATTCGCACTCGCGTACAAGGTGCTGAGTGGATTCGAGGACACCGGCCGCGCCCGCCGCGGCTACTTCATCGAAACCCTCGGGGCGGCGCAGTTCGCCAGCGGAGCCACGGTCGACCGCCTGCGCTCGTTCGCACGCGATCACACTCAGCAGCGCCCCTACGAGGCGGTCGCGCTGGCGGCGACCGACCCCGCGAACGCGTACGGCGCCGCCCTTCCCTGGCCTGCCGTCCCCGGCGAGAGCGGAACCGGGCACCGTCCCGGCCGCAAGGCGGGCGCACTGGTGGTGCTGGTCGACGGAGAGCTCGCCCTGTACGTCGAGCGCGGCGGAAAGAGCCTGCTCTCGTTCGTCGCGGGCGCCGAGCCGTCGGCAGACGGCGGTGCGACTCCCGACCCTCAGGGTGCCGGCGGCGAGCCCCCGCTAGTGCTCCGGGCGGCCGCTCGCGCACTGGCCGGCCTGGTGACGTCGCGCCGTGTCGACAAACTCGCCATCGAGACGGTCAACGGCGGGTTCGTGCTCGGTTCACCCGTGGGTGATGCCCTCTCGGAGGCGGGCTTCCTCGCGACTCCGCGCGGATTGCGGCTGCGCGGATGAGCCCGGCCGTCCAGCAGAGCAACCGGCTGAGGAAAGGACGGCGGCGTGCCTGAAGGCGACACCGTCTATCAGGCCGCACACCGGCTCGATCGGGCGCTCTCCGGCCGCATTTTGACCGAGACCGACTTCCGCGTGCCCGCGTACGCGACCGTGGATCTCTCCGGGCAACGGATGGACGAGGTCGTCAGCCGCGGCAAGCACTTGCTGATGCACGTGGGTGACCACACCATCCACAGCCACCTCAAGATGGAGGGGACGTGGGAGGTGTACCCGCCAGATGGGCGCTGGCGGCATCCCGGTTACCAGGCGCGCGCCGTGCTTCGAACGGCCGAGGCGCAGGCGGTCGGCTTCCAGCTGGGGGTGCTGGAGGTCCTCCCCCGCGATCGGGAGGATGACGTGGTCGGTCATCTGGGGCCCGACCTGCTCGGCCCCGACTGGGACGCGGGCGAGGCGCTGCGGAGACTGTCCGCCCATCCTGAGGTTCCGGTGGCGGTCGCGCTGCTGGACCAGCGCAACCTCGCCGGCCTGGGCAACGTCTACGCGAACGAGCTGTGCTTCCTGCGCGGGATGCTTCCCACCCGTCCCGCAGGAGAGACGGACCTTGCGGCCGCCGTCGACCTCGGCCACCGCCTGATCACGGCGAACCGCGACCGCCCCCTGCGGGTCACCACCGGCGACACCCGTCGCGGCCGCAACACCTGGGTCTACGGCAGACGCGGCCAGCCCTGCCGACGCTGCGGCACGCCGATCCGCTCGGGCTCGCTCGGGCGAACCGAGCTCGAGGAGCGGGTGACATACTTCTGCCCGGTCTGCCAGACGTAGGCAGACCGGGCAGCGCCGGACGTGGGGACTAGGCCGCGGCCTCGTCCTCGTCGGCGTCGGCCGCGTTCCGCACCGACTCGAGCGCGGTGGACCACGACTCGAGCTGGTCGAACAGCGGGGTGAGAGCGGCGGTCTGCTGGTCGGTGGGCTTCAGCTGCCAGTTCTCGAAGTCGTGCGCGAGGCTGAGGCCCACGTGGGCACTGACGGTCGCGACCTGGAGCTGCGAGAGCACGAGCCGCAGGTGCTCGACGGCGCGGGCTCCGCCGAAGACGCCGTAGCTCACGAATCCGGCCGCCTTGTTGTACCACTCGGCGCCGACGTAGTCGATCGCGTTCTTGAGGGCGCCGGAGGTGCTGTGGTTGTACTCGGGAGTCACGAACACGTAGCCGTCGAACTCGGCGATCTTCGCCGCCCAGGACTTGGTGTGCTCGCCCGCGTACTGTCCCATCGCGGCCGGCATGGCCTCGTCGAGGTGCGGGAGGTCCCAGTCCTTGAGGTCGACCAGCTCGTACTCCACGCCAGCGCGCTTCGTGGCGTTCTCGTACACCCACCGGGCGACGGCCTCGCCGTTGCGTCCGGGTCGCGTACTTCCGATGATGATGGCGATCTTCGTCATGTCAACCTTCCTTTTGATGACGTGTCATCCTTTCACAACGAACCCGGGCGCGCGAGCATTCCCGCTAGGCTCGCCGCATGTCCGACGAGCGCACCGACCGCAGTGACGACATCCATCTGCCCGCCGATGCGACCGAGGACGAGCGACGGCAAGCGGGCGACCGCCTGCGCGAGCGCATCTATGTGACCTTCACCGCGCTCGCGATCCTCATGGCCATGAACAGCCACGGCGAGCTGGACTCCCCCACCGTGCTCTGGACACTGGTCATCTCGGTCGTCGGCGTGCTGCTCGCCGGGCTCGCCTCCGACCTCGTCTCGCACATGATCGTGCACAGCACCCTCCCGAGCGCCAAGGAGTTCCGGCACATGCTCGCGGTCTCATCCCGAGCCCTCGGCGTTCTCGTCGTTCCCCTGATCGCCGTCGGTCTCGCCGTGTTCGACGTCATCGCGGATCGCACCGGGATGACGATCGCCATCGTCGCGCTCATCGCATCCCTTGCCGTGATCGCCCGCATCGCCGTCGCCCGCACCGGGCTCTCGGGCTGGCGGCAGCTCGCCGCGCTCCTGCTCATCGTCGCGCTCGGTGTGCTGGTCGTCTTCCTCGAGGCGCTCGTCCACTGACGTCCGATCGCGCCTGGAGCAGGTCGCGCTCCCGCGAGATGCGAGCAGTGGTCGGAAAATCGCCGCGATAACCGCCACGACTCTCACTTCGGCGGAGCGGGTGGGCGCGAGTCCACCGGGCCGTGTCAGGATGGCGTATGGCCACCGTGCGCACCCGTCCCGATCCGCGGAAGCTGACGGACGACGAGCTGGAACTGTTCCAGGCCTTCCATCTGATGCGCCGGGGCTTCGACCGCACGCTCGACGCCCAGTTGCAGCACGACGACGGCATCTCGATCTCCGAACTCGAAGTGCTGATGGCCCTGACCCGATCGCCCGGGAGACGCCTGCGGGTACGCGACCTCGTGGATGCGACGGGCTGGGAGAAGAGCAGGGTCTCGCACCAGGTCACCCGGATGGTCGCGCGCGGCTTCGTCGAGCGCCAGGAGTGCGCCGAGGACCGCCGGGCCAGCTGGATCCACCTCACCGGAGAGGGCCGCCGCGTGGTCGTTCGCGCGTTGCCGAAGCACTCCGCGACGATCCGTCGCATCCTCTTCGATGCGCTGACGCAGGAGCAGCAGGAGCACCTGCTGGGCATCGCACACAGCATGAACGCGGCCATCACCACGGAGGACTGCGTTCCGCCCGACGAGTGCGACGACTGAAGGTTCTCTAAGACCCGACGCGACCTCTGCCCCCATTTCGCTGGGAACCGGAGGCGGATTGGCTGGCCATTCGTCGGGAACACCGGCGGAAACCAGGCGGTTCCAAGGCGCGGCCCCCTAGCGTTTCGGTGTGCGACGCCCGAATTTCCCCGCCTCCGGACCCGGAGCCGATGGCAGCGACCAGCAGCCACCTGCGACCGAGGTCTTCGGCCGCGCGCCGTCGGTCGACCCGCGCCGGCCGGTGCGCGCCACCCGTCCTGCCTCCGGTGTACCGACCGGTGGGAGCCCTGCACCGTTCGACCCGTTCGGGATGGGCGGGGATGCGCCGGGCCTCGGCGGCGACGGAGCGGGCCGTCGCGGCGGCGGAAACGGTAGCGGCACCAGCGGAAACGGCGGAAACGGCCGGGGCGGTCGCGGCGATAACGGCGGCGGCGGCCACGGCGACGACGGCACCGGTTCGCCTCCCGGCGGAACCCCACCGCGCAAGCGTCGCCGCGCGAAGCGCATCGTCGCCTGGACGGCGGCCGCTCTGGCCATCATCCTCGTGGTCGTCGGCGGATACGCCGCCTACAGCTACTTCCGTTTCGTGGGCGGTGTGAAGCACGTCGACGTGATCTCCAAGTCGGGCCACGACGTCGACGGCACCGACCAGAACATCCTGCTCGTCGGCGACGACCACCGGCCGGACAACGCGACCCAGGCTCAGCTCGACCAGCTGAGCACGACCAGCGACGGCGGCGGCACGAACACCGACACCATGATGGTGCTGCACATCCCGGCGAACGGGAAGTCCGCCACCCTGATCTCCCTGCCCCGCGACTCCTGGGTGGATGTGCCGGGTCACGGCATGAACAAGCTCAACTCGGCCTTCTCCCTCGGCGGCGGCGCGACCGACCCGACCAGCGGAGCCAAGCTGCTCATCGAGACCGTCCAGAACCTGACCGGGCTCAGCATCGACCACTACGTCCGCGTCTCGCTGCTCGGCTTCTTCACCATCGCGCAGGCCCTCGGTCCGGTGCAGGTCTGTCTGAACAATGCGGTCGACGACCCGTATTCGGGCGCGAACTTCCCCGCCGGGGTCTCCACCCTCAACGCCCAGCAGGCGCTGTCGTTCGTCCGCCAGCGGCACGGGCTGCCCCGCGGCGACCTGGATCGGGTGGTACGTCAGCAGTACTTCCTCTCGGTCGAGGCGCACAAGTTCCTCTCGGCCGGAACGCTGCTCAATCCGGGCAAGCTGTCGAACGCGCTGGATGCGGTGAGCGGCTCGCTCGAGACCGACCCGGGCCTCAACTTCCTCCAGCTCGGAGCGCAGCTGCAAGGGCTGACCGGGGGCAAGATCCAGTCGGCGACGATCCCCATCTCTGGCACGCCGACGATCACGGTCGACGGGAACGACCTGTCCATCGTCGAAGTGGACACGGCCGCGATGCCCGCGTTCATCCAGAGCCTGATGGGCACACCGACCGCCTACGACAACGCGAAGGCGGCCTCGCCCGCCGAGACGACGGTCACGGTGCTGAACGGCGGCAGCGCGAACGGCGCAGCCACCACGGCCACGCAGACCCTCGCGGCCGCCGGGTTCAAGACCGGCACCCCGGGCGACGCGGACACCCGCGCCACCACCGTGATCCAGTACAAGTCCGGACAGGAGGCGCAGGCCAAGGCCGTGGCCGCCTTCCTGCCCGGCGCCGCCGTGCAGCAGACCGACTCGGTGAGCACGGTGACCGTGGTCCTCGGCGACGACGGCATCATGCCCACCGCCCCGTCCGCCGCCGGCTCCGCCCCCGCTGCGCCCGCCGCCCCGGCCCCCTCCCCGACCCCCTCCGGTCCCGCCAGCAACTACAGCAGCCAGGTCTGCATCAACTAGCGGGCTGCGGGGGGTCAGTCGAAGAGGCGACGGAAGACGTTGGTGTCGGCGAGGTCGATGAGTTCGTCGCCGCGACCGCTCATGATCGTGCGGAGGGCGTAGAGGGTGAACCCCGCGACCTGCTTCGTCGTGATGGCCGGCGGGATGCTGAGCTCCTGCCGCGCGGTGACCACATCCACCAGCGCCGGGCCATCGTGGGCGAACGCCGCCCGCAGCGCCCCCTCCAGCTCGTCCGGCTTCTCGACCCGCTGCCCGTGGATGCCGATCGCCTGGGCGACCGCACCGAAGTCGGGGTTCTCGAGCCCGGTGCCGTAGTTGACGAACCCGGCCGCCTTCATCTCCACCTCGACGAAGTTGAGCGAGGAGTTGTTGAAGACGATGATCTTGACCGGCAACTTGTTCTGCCGCAACGTCAGCAGCTCGCCCATCAGCATCGCGAGGCCGCCGTCTCCGGCGAGCGCCACCACCTGCCGGCCAGGGAACGCCGTCTGCGCGCCAATGGCCTGCGGCAGGGCGTTGGCCATGCTGCCGTGGGTGAAGGAGCCGATCAGCCTCCGCTTGCCGTTCATGCGCAGGTACCGCGCGGCCCACACCACGGGTGAGCCCACATCCGGCGTGAACACAGCGTCGTCGGAGGCGAGTTCGCTGACCAGCCGCGCGACGTACTGGGGGTGGATGGGCGTGCGGTTACGGTCGTTGACCGCCAGATCGTCCAGGCTCTTGCGCGCCTTCGCGTAGTGGGCGACGGACGCATCGAGATGTTTGGTGTCGGTGCGCTCCTTCAGCAGTGGGAGCAGCGCCTCCGCGGTGTCCTTCACGCTCCCGACCAGCCCGAGGTCGAGCGGGACGCGCCGTCCGAGGTTCTCGCCGCGGATGTCGACCTGGATGATCTTCGCCTTCGACGGGAAGAACTGCTGGTACGGGAAGTCGGTACCGAGCATCAGCAGCGCGTCGCATGACTCCATCGCCCGGTAGCCCGAAGAGAAGCCGAGCAGTCCGGTCATCCCGACGTCGTACGGGTTGTCGTATTCGATGAACTCCTTGCCCCGCATGGCGTGGACGATCGGCGCTTTCAGCGCCGCCGCGACCGAGACGAGCTGCGCGTGCGCGCCCTCGGCGCCCGCTCCCGAGAGGATGGTGACCTTCTTCGCGCTGTTCAGGATGTCCGCCGCTGCGCGGAGCTCGGGATCGGTGGGCCGGGTGACGCGCGGCGAGAACGTGATCGGGGCGGACTTGCGCCGGCCCGCGCTCTCGGCGAGGAAGATCTCGCCGGGGATGACGACGACCGCGACCCCGCGGCGCTCGACCGCGGTCCGCATCGCGATCTCGAGGATGCGCGGCATCTGGTCGGCCTGGCTGACCAGCTCGGTGTAGACGCTCGCCTCGCGGAACACATCCTGCGGGTGCGTCTCCTGGAAGTACCCGCTGCCGATCTCGGCGCCCGGGATCTGGGCGGCGATCGCCAGCACCGGGACGCGGCTGCGGTTGGCGTCGTACAGCCCGTTGATCAGGTGGGTGTTGCCCGGCCCGCAGCTTCCCGCGCAGACGGCCAGCTCACCGGTGAGCGCTGCATCCGCCGACGCCGCGAAAGCGGCCGTCTCCTCGTGGCGGACGTGCTGCCACGTCATCGCGCCGCTGCGGCGGATGGAGTCGGTGAAGCCGTTGAGGGAGTCGCCGGGAATGCCGTAGACCCGCGTCACCCCCGCGTCCTCCAGGATTTCGACGATGGTGTCGGCGACGGTGGGCATGACAGTCTCCCTGCGATCGGGTGCTCGTGGATGCGCCGGGCGCGCCGCTTCGCAGGTCCGGCAGGGACCACGCTACGCCCCGAGCAGGAATCGTTCATCGTCCGGAGGGGAACTGTGCGTTAACGTGAGCCCATCATGGTCAAGCAGGTGAGAGCGCAGGTCACGCGCGACACGATCGTGGCCGGTGCGGCCTCGGTGTTCGGTCGCCGCGGGTACGGCCTTGCCTCGATCGCCGACATCGCCGAGGCCTCCGGCGTCACGAAGGGCGCGCTGTACTTTCATTTCCCGTCCAAGGACGACCTGGCGCGCGCGGTCATCGCCGAGCAGCACCGCCGCACGATGGCGGCCGCCGCGAAGGTACTGGACGAGGGCCGGCCGGGCCTGGAGACCATGGTCCTGCTGAGCGGTGTGCTCGCCCACCAGCTGCTGACGGATGCGGTCGTTCAGGCGGGCATCCGGCTGACGACGGACGTTGCATCCTTCGAGGAGCCGGTGACCGATCCGTACCGCGACTGGTTGCGCACCGCCGAGTCACTCTTCCGGCGGGCTGTTCAGGAAGGCGATCTGAGGGCGGACCTCGACCCGGGAACGCTCGCCAGCGTTATCGTCGCCTCGTACACCGGCGTGCAGCTGGTGTCGGAGACGTTCTCGCATCGTGCGGATCTGCTCCAGCGCGTCCGCGAACTGTGGGGCGTGCTGCTGCCCGGCATCGTCCCGGCCGACCGCCTCGGTCAGCTGCGGAGTCTGCCCGACGCGATCCGCTGAGCCCGCGCGGACGGCGTTCCGGCCGGCACCAACGCGGCCGCAGCGCCCCCAATCCGCTGCGGTCGCGCCGGCCGTGCGTACATTCTACCGTAGAACCGGACGATCGGTATGAAGTCGACGCACCCCCTTCGCTGCGTTGGCCGGAAGCGAGCAGGCGGTCCCGTAGACTTGCGCGACGGGGAGCGCCGGCGACGGCGACAGCGGTCTGGGGAGGAGTGGCATGTCGTCACGGGTCAAGGCGCAGAAACGGCGCGCGACGATGCGGCTGGTCTACATCGACTTCTGGTCGGCACTCAAGATGTCGTTCCTCCTGAGCATCATCGTCGCCGCGATCACGGTGGTGATCAGCCTCCTCGTCTGGTCCCTGATGGACAAGTTCGGCGTCGTCGGAGCGGCCACAAGCTTCCTCGAGGACATCGCCGGGGCGCAGGGCGCGAGTCTCGTCGCCGGGCTGACCTTCCCGAACGTCATGACCTTCACCCTGGTGGTCGCCCTGCTCGAGGTCATCGTGGTGTCCGCGCTCGGCGCCATCTTCGCCGCCCTCTTCAACCTGGCGGTGCACGTGGTCGGCGGCTGGAAGGTCACCTTCGGGAGCGACTGAGCTCCAGACCGCCCACCAGCAGTCCGACGCCGAACGCGAAGGCGCCCGCCGGGTCGTCCTCGTCGAGCGGCGACATCGGTCCGTCCGCCAGCACGCCCAGCGAGTCGTACTGGATGCGCTGCTGCTCGTGCGAGACGTGCCCGAGCACGAAGTGCAGCAGCGCAGTCGCGGCGCGACGCTGCGTCTCGGGGTCGAAGCCCCCGCGCGCGACGGCCCGGGAGAGCCGATCGAGGGTTTCAGGGGATCCCAGCCCGAGGGCCAGCGTGCTGGAGACGACCTCCGCGCCGTCACGGTACGACAGGAGCGAATCGCGCAGTGCGTCCGCCTCGGCGCGCACCGCATCCTGCCACGGGGAATCGACCGGCGACGGGGCGGCCCGGCGCGTGGACACGATGCGATCGGCGAGTTCGG
The DNA here is from genome assembly GCF_042465655.1 of Leifsonia sp. T36S-04. GTDB lineage: Bacteria > Actinomycetota > Actinomycetes > Actinomycetales > Microbacteriaceae > Leifsonia. The sequence continues at coordinate 442,333 of NZ_CP146286.1, read as the reverse complement.
CGAGCAGCGTCTGCTTGTTCGGGAAGTGCCAGTAGAGGGCGCTCGGTTGCACGTCGAGCGACGCAGCCAGCCGTCGCATGGTCAGATCCGGGAGACCGAGGTCGTCGAGGATGCGAAGCGCCGCATCGGCCACATCGTCGCGTGAGTGCCGGCGTCCGGTTTCGTTCCCTGCCACCTCGTCAGTATAGTGAACACCGTTCAGGTGAACACTGTTCAGGTAAGGATGCTCCCCGTGACCGATCTCTCATCGCCCGCATCGCCCGCGCCGGCGGGCCGTCGTCGCCGCCTCGACGCCACCGACCTCGCCCGCGTCGCCGTCTTCGCGGCCATCGTCGCCGTGCTCGGCCTGCCCGGCGGCATCAGCGTGTTCGGAGGGGTTCCGATCACCGCGCAGACCCTCGGCGTGATGCTCGCGGGTGCCATCCTCGGCCCCTGGCTCGGTGCGCTCTCGATGGCGGTGCTCCTGGCGCTCGTCGCTCTCGGGCTCCCCCTGCTCTCGGGCGGCACCGGCGGGCTCGGCGTCTTCGTCGGGCCGACCGCCGGCTACCTGTTCGGATGGATCGCCGGCGCCTTCGTGATCGGGCTCATCGTCCACGCGGGCCGCCGTAAGCCGGTGTGGTGGCGGACCCTTCTCGGGATGGTCGTGGGCGGCATCCTCGTCGTCTACGCGTTCGGGGTGCCCGTGACGAGCATGGTGCTGCGCCTGCCGCTCGACGTGATCGCGCGGTCGAGCCTCGTGTTCGTGCCGGGAGACGTGGCCAAAGCCGTGATCGCGACCGTCATCGTCACGACCCTGGTCCGCGCGTACCCGCGCGCGTTCCGGCGGAACTGGGCGAGCCCGGCAGTCACCACGACGGCCCCGGCCGACACCACTCCCGCCGCGCCGGAGCCGGCCGAGCCACGAGTCCCGTGACCCCGCGCGCCCTGCTGCTCGACGGGGTCGGTGTGCGTCTGGGCGACGTCGATGCTCTTCACAGCGTCGACCTCGACCTCGACGCGCGGACCGTCGCGGTCGTGGGCGAGAACGGCTCCGGCAAGTCGACGTTCGCCCGGCTGACCGCGGGCCTGGTGCCTCCCACCACGGGCGCGGCGCGCATCCTGGGTCTCGATCCGGTGCGCCAGGCGACCGAGCTGCGGCGGCGGGTGGCGGTGGTGTTCAGCAACCCCGACGCCCAGATCGTCATGCCGACGGTTGCCGAGGACGTCGCGTTCTCGCTGCGGCCGGACCGGCTCGGCCGCGACGAGGTGCAGCGGCGAGTCGACACGACGCTCGAGCGATTCGGTCTGTCCGCCCTGCGGGAGCGATCGTCACACGAGCTCTCCGGCGGACAGAAGCAATTGCTCGCCCTGGCGGGCGCGTTCGTCCGCCGTCCCGAGCTCGTGATCGCCGACGAGCCGACGACCTACCTCGACGCCCGCAACGCACGCCTCGTGGCCGAGCACCTGCTGGCGGACAGCGGGCACCGGCTGGTACTGGTGACGCACGATCTGGAGCTGGCCGCCCGGTGCGATGCGGCGATCCTGTTCTCCGGCGGGAGGGTGGAGGCGGTGGGCCGTCCCGCGGACGTCATCGCCGACTACGAGGCGGCGCTCGCGTGCTGAGTCTCTACCGGCCGGGGCACGGCATCCTGCACCGGATGCCCGCCGGTCCGAAGCTGCTGCTCATCCTGATTCTCGTCCTCGCCGTCTCGCTGCTGCCGTCCCGCTGGTGGGCGGCCGGCGTCGCCGCGGGTGTCGTCGTGGTCGTCTATGCGGCGGCTGGCCTGCACGACGGGATGCTCGGGATGCGGGAGCTCGCCCGGCAGACGGTGGCACTGCGCTGGCTGATCGTCATCACGGTCGCGCTCCAGCTAATCTTCCTGGGGCCGGAGGCGGCGGTCGCCAACACCGCGCGTGTGACGGCCGCCGTACTGCTCGCCGGGCTGCTGTCACTGACCACGCGCGTGAGCGACCTGCTGGATGCGGTGGAGCGCGGACTCCGCCCGCTCGACCGGCTGCGCTTCGACTCGGAGCGCGCTGCGGTGCTGCTGACGGTGACCATCACGACCGTTCCGGTGCTCGCGCGCCTCGCAGCGGAAGTGCGCGAGGCGCAGCGAGCGCGCGGCGTCCGGCCGGGCGTACGCTTCTTCGCGGTGCCCTTCCTCATCCTGTCGCTCAAGCACGCCGACCAGCTCGGCGAGGCGCTGTCCGCGCGAGGCGTGTGATGACGCGGCCGCGCGTGCTCGGACCGGTCGTCGACGACGAGACCCGGTGCATCCACTACCACTCCCCCCTCGACGTGGTCGCCATCCGGTTCGCGTGCTGCGGCGAGTACTACCCATGCCACCTCTGCCACGCCGAGGCGGCCGGGCACCCGGCCCAGCAGTGGCCGCTGACGAGCCGCGACAGCGAGGCTGTGCTGTGCGGCGTGTGCGGCGACGAGCTGACGATCGCCGAATACCTCGCGGCGGACCACTGTCCCCGCTGCGCTGCCCCCTTCAACCCCGGCTGCCGCCTCCACACCCACCTGTACTTCGAGACCTGAGCCTCCCAGCCCGCCAGCACAGGAAAAATGTCGCCGATCGGGGTGATCGGCGACATTTTTCCTGTGCTCGGCGGCTAGTTCAGGGGAGGTCAGAACCAGCCGAAGATGCGGTCCAGGAGGTCGAGCAGCCAGTCGAGGACCGGGATGCCGGTCGACGGCTTGTCCGCTTTGACCTTCAGCGTGGTCCAGCCGACCACCCCGTTGGACGCGTTCTGGACGGACAGCTTGTGCTGGCCGTTGCCCGCGTCCTTGGGGAGGGTCAGCTTCACGACGCCGTCCGCCGGGACCTGCACCCACCCGCCGCTGATGTTCTGCGGCTTCGAGTACAACCAGACCGACACCCACTCGCCGGCGTGCTGCGTGCCGACGGTGACGCGGATGGGGTCACCCGGGCGGTAGGTGTCCTTGTCGACGGTCACCGTGTCTTCGAGCGCCTTGGTGAGCGCCGACTCCTTGGCGGCCTTCGGGTCGGTCCCCGGCTTCGGGTTGGTGGGCGCTGCGGCGACCGACAGCGGGACGCGGACCGTCGTTCCCGAGTCCGGTGCGGTGAGCACGAGCGTGCTCGCCCCTGCCGCGTTCGCCGGAACCGTGAAGGTCACGGTCGCGTTGCCCGCGGCATCCACCGGGACGCTGCCGAGGGACACCGAGCCGTTCCACGAGAGGTCGAGCTTCGTGTTCGCCGGGCTGCCGAGCGAGGTGAGGTTCAGCTTCGACACCTGGAGGGTGACCTGCTGACCGCGCTGCAGCGTCCCGGACGGCACGCCGCTCACTCCCACGCCGCGCTTCTCGAAGCTGGGCGACAGCGGGCTGTTCTTCTGGATATAGCCGATCCACGCGTCCCGGTCGATGAGGCCCGAGTCCTTCGTGTTCGTTCCGGCGGCGAAGGCCCGGAAGTTGTCTCCACCCTGTGCGAGGAAGGAGAACGTCCCGATCCGGTAGGACTTCGCCGGATCGATGGGAGCGCCGTTCACGATGATGCTCGTGATGCGGTCCCCCTCCGGCCGGGTCGCGTCGTACGTGTAGCTCACGTTCTTCGACAGCCCGAGGTTGAGGAACGCCCTGCTGGGCACGTTGCCCGCGGCGTCGCGCTGCCACTGCTGCTCGAGCGCCTGCTTGAACTGAGCCCCGGTGAGGGACGTGGTCCACAGGTTGTTCACGAACGGCAGCACCGCGTTGGCCTGGGCGTACGTGACCGTACCGTCCGTGCCGTAGAGCAGGTCGGCGCGCAGCCCACCCGGGTTGACCACACCGATCTCGGCGCCGCCCAGCTCCTGCGAGGAGAGCGACGACAGCAGCGAGTCGGCCACCAGGTTGCCCAGCGTGGATTCGCTCATCCGGTCGTCACGCGCGCCGCCCAGGTAGGCGGTGGTGATGTCCTTCGTCACCGAGCCGACCTTCTGGTTGCCGATCACGGCAGCATCCGCAAGCGCCTTGTCGACGATCGTCTTGACCGCTGCGACCCGGGGGTAGGCGGCGACGAGCGCGCTGTCGGCGTCGGTCGTGCGGGCGACGTTGCGGGCGGTGTACGCGGTGACCGTGTCGGTCTCCGGGTCCACGGTCAGGGTGACCTGCCCGATGTTCTCGCCATAGCTGCCGGTCTGCACGATCGGTCGGTTCTTGCCGGCGACTCCCGGCACGGGAGCATCCCACGCGTACACCTTGTGGGTGTGGCCGGTGAAGATCGCCGAGACCTTCGCGCTCGTCTTGGTGACGATGTCCGCGAACGCGCCGCCGGCCGCCACCTCCTGGTCGAGCGTCGCACCGTCGGGCGTGCCGAAGCCGGCGCCCTCGTGGTACTCGGCGACGATCACGTCGGCCTCGCCGTTCGCGAGGTCGCCGTCGGTCAGTTCGCCGGCGACACGGTTGACCGCGGCCACCGGGTCCCCGAAGTCGAGCGTCGAGACGCCACCCGGAGAGACGAGAGTCGGGGTCTCCTGGGTCACAGCGCCGATGACGCCGACGGTCAGCCCGTCCACGTCGAAGGTGGCGTACTCCGGGAGCGCCGGGTCGGTCGTGCCCTTCTTGTAGACGTTCGCGCCGAGGTACGAGAAGTCGGCAGCATCCTTCACCCGGCCGGTGAGGTCGGCATAGCCCTTGTCGAACTCGTGATTACCCACGGCGCTCGTCTTCAGGTTCAGGGCGTTGAGCACATCGAGCGTCGGGATGTCCCCGGCCGACGCCGAGGCGAACAGGGAGGCGCCGATGTTGTCGCCGCTCGACAGGAACAGCGAGTTCGCCTCGCCACCCTCCGCGCGGAGCTTCTCGATTGTGCCAGCGAACTTCACGGTGTTGGCGTCGATCCGGCCGTGGAAGTCGTTGATGTTCAGCAGGTTCAGCGTCACGGGCTTGGCCGCGAGCCCGAGGCCCACCACGATCGGGTCGTGGTCGCTCGACCGGTAGGGGTCGGCTGCATAGAAGGACGTGACGTTGTAGTTGTAGCGGCTGTACTCCAGCGCGACCGACTCACCGGAGTTGATGTTCCAGACATCCGCGCCGGTGATGCCTGCGTTCAGCGCCGGCGAGGCGAGGACGTGGTCCAGCGAACCGGTCGTGCCGCCGAAGGAGTAGGTCGCCTTCGAGGTGCGCGTGCTGACCTGGTCGACGTAGCCCGCATCGGTGAGGACCTTGATCGGGTCCTCCTTCAGGTACGCGTTGAAGTCGCCGATCAGGAGGACCTTGTCGGTCTTCAGCGCGGCCTTCCGCTCGTCCGCGAACGCGACGAGAGCGTTGGCCTGCTTGATGCGGGACGCATTGGATGCGCCCTGCCCGTCGCCCTGGTCGGCATCCGCGCCCGTGCCGGAGCCCTTCGACTTGAAGTGGTTCACGATCGCGAGGAACGCCTGCGAATCCTTCTCGCCGATCTTCTTGAAGGCTTGTGCGAGCGGCTGACGAGCATTCGCAAATGCCGGATCGTCGAGGATCTTCGCATCCCCGACGGGAACGGCGTTCGCCTTCTTGTAGATGAAGGCGGTGCGGATGACGTCCTCCGTCGCCGGGAGCTGCGACGGCGACTTAACGTACGCCCACACCTCCGAGCCGGCCGCCGCATTGAGCGCTCCGACGAGGGTCGCCAGCGCCGAGTCCCGGCTCTCGCCGAAGCGTGCCGAGTTCTCGATCTCCTCGAGCGACACCACATCGGCGCCGAGGCCGTTGATGGCCGCGACGATCTTGTCCTGCTGGCGCTTGAGGTTCGCGGCGTTCGCGGCGCCCCGGGCGTCGCATCCACTGTTCACCGTGATCGGGTTGCCGTCGCGGTCGGTGTAGAAGGTGCAGCCGCTCAGCTGGTCGCCCGTGGTGGTGAAGTAGTTCAGCACGTTGAACGTGGCCAGGCGCAGGTCGCCGCCGACGTTCTCGGGAGCCGCGGTGCGGGTGTTCGTGAACGACACCGGCTGGACGGTCGCAGCGTTGGCCGGGGTGAGCTCGGCGGTCGGCTGGAACTTCCAGGCGTTGTTGCGGTAGTCGAGGATGACCGGCTTGGTGAACGCGACCGGCTCGCCGACGCGGACCGGGTTCTCCAGCGACAGGTATGGCAGCGGCTTCGACTTGTTGGCCGCACTGAGGAAGTTGGTGGACGCCCCGTCGTCGAGCGTGACCGCACGTGCGGCGTTGTCCGCGACGACAGCCGCGTACTCGGGCGAGCCCGGGCGTGCCGCTTCGGTCGGCTGCACGAGGGTCTTGTCCCCGGCGGCCAGGCCGATCTCGCCGTACTGGTTGGCGGAGTAGACATCGGTGACGGTGAACGCGCCCTGCGGTGCGACGAGCATCCCCTCGAGGCTCTCGCGCTGAGCCGTCGTGCCCGGGAGCCCAACCGTCGCGGGGACCGGGGCGGTGACCGTGGAGGCGTCGAGCTTGGTCACTCCCGTCGCCGTGATCTCGGTGAGGCCGTTGAACTCGCTTACCGCGCCGGTGACCTTCACGTAGTCGCCCGTGGCGACCGCTCCGGCGAACGACGAGCCGAAGACGAAGACCGCGTCGGATGCGGTGTGCGTCGCGAGGTCGACGGCGCCGCCGGTACCCGGCGTCTGCAGGTAGAAGCCGTTGAAGCCGCCGGTGGCGTACTGCGCGGTGACGACGCCCGTCGTGGTGACGGTCGTTCCCGCCTTCGGGCTGGTGTCGCCGGCGCCCTGGATGTCCGCGATCGGGGTGGTGTCCGCCGGGGTTCCGGGGTCGCCGGTTCCGGGGTCGCCGGTGCCCGGGTCGCCGGGGGTCGAGGCCGCGTTCTGCGGGGTGATGGTCGCGCTGAGGGTGAGGTCGGCGCTGTTGTCGTCCGTGTCCGCGGCGTTCGTGCGCACCAGCGACTTGACGTCCGTGTTGGCCGACGGCGCCGTGGCTTTCGCCTTCTCGAACGTGTTGGAGGTGCCGTAGCCGACCAGGTCGGCGACGCTCGGGTCGCCCGTGACCGAGCCGGTCGGAAGCGTGAGCGCCGACGCGGACTTCGCCAGGATCAGCGTGCCCGTGGTGCCACTCGGGTTGAGGGCGTTGCTCGCCGCATCCGGGGTCGGCAGGGCCTGGCCGTTCGCACCGTTCGACCCGCCGCCGACGAGGTAGTAGCCCTTGCCCGCGATGGATCCCGTGAGCGGCACGACTCCCGTCGCCGCACCTGTCCCGGTGGCCGGGCGGTACTGGAGGCTCCACCCGGTCAGGCTGACGGCGCTGTCACCCGGGTTGTAGAGCTCGACGAACTTGTTCGTGAAGGCTGCGCCGGCGCTGCCCCCGGACAGGTAGGCCTCGTTGATGACGACACCGGTGCCGTCCGTGCTGGCGAAGGCGGGCGTCGCGACGAAGGCGCCGGCGACGAGGCCGGCTCCTGCGATCGCGGCGGCCGCGGCGCGCGCCAGCCTGCCGAAACTGCGTGACATTGTTCTCCTCGGTCGGTGAGGTGCGGATGAGTCGATCGTCAACGTAGAGAAGACGTTGAACGGGACTATTGCTCGTGTGTGAACGTACAGAAAACTCGTTAGGGGGTAGACCGCTCATTTGAGCACCGATCGGGGGCGGCGGCGGATGCGCCATGATGAGAACCATGCGGATCGACGAGATCGCCCACTTCCGGGCCCTGGCCGCGGAAGGCCATCCGGCCCTCGCCGCCGAGACCCTCGGCGTCTCGCAGTCGACCCTCACACGCTCGCTCGCGCGCCTGGAGCAGGAGATGGGTGTTGAGCTCTTCGACCGCCGCCGGGGACACCTGGAGCTCAATCAGTACGGCGAGATCCTGCTGGCGCATGCCGTCCGCGCCGAATCGGAGCTCGAGAACGCCCGGGCACGGATCGAAGCGCTGCGCGATCCCTCGGGAGGGACCGTGTCGCTCGCGTACGTCTCCTCGTTCGGCGGGTGGCTCATCCCGCGCGTCATCAGCGAATACCGCGGCCTGTTCCCGGACATCCGTTTCGTGTTGCTCGGCGGCACGGCGGACACGGTCCTGGATGCGCTCCGCGACGGCGCCGCGGACCTCGCCTTCCTGAGCCCAGACCCGCGCGACCCGGAGATCGAGTGGAAGCCGCTCACTGCCGAGCGGCTCGTGCTCGGGGTGCCGGAGGCGCATCCGCTGGCCGGGCGGGACGCCGTGAGCGTGCCGGACCTCGAACCCTACGACCTGGTGGCGCTGCGCACGGGCTCCGGCCTCCGGCACATCGCCGACGCCTACTTCTCCGCCCACGGTGTGGTGATGAACCCCGTCATCGAGGTCACCGAGCTCTCGACCCTGCGGGGACTGGTGCGCGACGGGGTCGGTGTCGCGCTCATCCCGGACACACCCGCCGAGCCGGGCATCGTCGCGGTGCCGCTGCAGGACGAGGCGATGCGGATCATCGGCCTCGCCCGCAACCGCACCCGGTCCCAATCGGCCGCGGCGGAGCAGTTCGCCCGCTTCGTGCACGAGGAGCTCGACTCCCTCGGCTGACGCGCGGCCCAGCCACGTGACCCCAGTGCGGGGCGGTGCAGGACACGCCGTGTCATGGAAGTCGCACAGGGAGTGCACATGCGCTTGACTGTGGCCGCTCACCTCACCACAAACACGTGTCTTGGAAAGGACTCCCCGTGACGTCTCCTCAGTACCCGACAGCTCCCGCCGCCCCGGCGGGCGAGACCCCGCTCTGGGCGCCGCTCTACGGCGCCTCCATCGGCCAGGCGGTCCAGCGCTTCTTCAAGAAGTACGCGGACTTCACCGGCCGGGCCAGCCGCAGCGAGTACTGGTGGTGGTACCTGGTCACCATCATCGTCGCGATCGTCCTGGAGGTCCTGGCCCTGACGCTCGGAACCGCCGGTGCGACCACGAACGACGATGGGACCTCGACCCCCGGCCCGCTGTTCTGGCTCCCGGTCGTCCTGATCATCGCCTGGGGCCTCGGCACAATCGTCCCCCACCTCGCGCTCACCTGGCGTCGTCTGCACGACGCGAACCTGGCCGGCCCGTTCTTCTTCCTCGGCCTCATCCCGTTCGTCGGCGGCATCATCGTGCTCGTCCTGGTGCTCCTGCCGTCGAAGCCCGAGGGCGCGCGGTTCGACCGCCCAACGGCCTGACACCCTCCGGGCCGGCTCCTCAGCAGGAGTCGGCCCACAGCCGGCGCGGCCGCTCGGGGTCGGTGTCGTCCAGCAGGACCGACGCCACCTCGCGCGGCGCGCCGAGCGGGTCCTTCTGACCGGTCGTGACGAACGACCAGTCGGGACTCCGCTCCGGGTCGTGCTCGACCCACAGCGAGAAGTTCCAGAAACCGCGGAACTCCGGCGTCAGCAGCCCGGGACCGTCGACGACGAGTACCGCATCCCGCGGGCGGAACGGCGCCACGACCTCCTCGCGGAACACGTCGGGGTCGGTACCCGGCGCGACGCTGGTCCGCACCGAATCCTGGCCCGTCTCCCGCAGCGCCGCTGCGAACAGGTCCGCCGCTCGCGCCGGGTCTCCGTCCGGGACGCCCGTCACGGCGACGAACCGCGGACCGTGCGAATAGTGCTGCACGAACTCGGCGACGACTCCCGCGTAGAACTCGCCCTCAGTCGTCTCGCCCTGCTGCGTGTCGGTCATTCTGCACTCCTGCCGTCGATCCCTCTCAGCGGAACGCTACGCGCACCGGTCCCATTCCGGCAGCAGCGCGCGCGAACGTGCTCCTGAACGTTGCCTGCGACCTCTCGCCAGACGACGATTCGCGATATATCGTGTCCTCCAGAGTCGTTTCTGCGGCGGGAGGAGCAGTCATGAACAGCACGTCCGAACACGATCTGCGGCCACCGGAGGCTGTGCCGGAGCTGCCCGAGGAGCAGGCGGTCGGCATGGTCGCCGTCAGCGCAGAGCGGGAGGCCGAGCTCGAGACGCGCGCTCGCGACTTCATCCGCGAACTGGCGGCGGCGGAGCCGGGCAGCGAAGCGTTCACCCGCAAGATCACCGGATTCTCGCACCTCGGCGACACCGAGATGCGCGCGTCGAGCGACGCTTCCCGTCAGCTCCTCAGCCGTCCGGCGGCGTCTCTCGCCGCCGCACGCGGCAAGGGCGTGCGCACCGACCCGCAGTACGGCGTGATCCGGACCCTCCAAGACCTGCGGGCGACGGTCAGCGACTTCGACCCGCAGCACTTGACCGGACGCAACCGGATGCTGTCCCGCGTTCCCGGGGGACGCCGCCTCCGGCAGTACGTACAGCGGTTCGAGTCCGCGCAGAAGCAGCTGGACGGGATCGTGTCGGCTCTCGACCACGGACAGGAGTGGCTCGCCCGCGACAACGTCGAGATCGAGCGGGAGCGCGCCTCCCTCTGGAAGACGACGGAACGCCTCAACGAGTACGTCGTCCTCACCGCCGCCCTCGACCGGGCAACCGTCGACGCTGCGGCCGAGCTGCGGATGACGGACCCCGACCGCGCGACCCTCCTGGAGAAGGAGGCCCTGTTCCCGATCCGCCAGCGCCGCCAGGACCTGACGGCGCAGATCGCGGTCTCGGTGCAGGCGTACCTCGCCCTCGACGTCATCAAGAAGAACAACGTCGAACTGATCAAGGGCGTCGAGCGGGCGAAGACGACCACGGTCTCGGCCCTCCGGACGGCCGTCGTGGTCGCGCAGGCGCTCGACAACCAGCGGCTCGTGATCGACCAGCTGAGCGCCCTCCACCAGAGCACCAATGCGCTCATCGGGCGCACCGGCGAGGTGCTCCGCACGCAGACGGAGCAGGTGCAGAAGGAGCAGACGTCGTCCGCTGTCGACGTGGAGGTGCTCCAGCGCGCCTTCGACAACGTCTTCGCGACGATGGACAGTATCGACACCTACCGCACGGGCGCGATCGCGAGCATGGCGAAGACGGTGGATGCGCTCGACCAGCAGGTGGCGCGCTCCCGCGACTACCTCAAGAGGTCGCGTCCGACCGAGCAGGCCGGGTAGCCCGGCGGGACGGTTCCCGCGCTACGGTGGACGGCATGGCAGCACAACGTCTCGAGGCCATGCCGTTCGCCCGCATCTACCCGCTGTACCTCGCCAAAGTGGAGCGCAAGGGCGCTACCAAGGACGACCTGGACACGGTCCTCCGCTGGCTCACCGGCTACGACCAGGAGGGGCTGGAGGCCGCGGCTGCCGGCGAGGTCGACCTGCAGGGCTTCTTCGCCGCGGCTCCGCGACTGAACCCGAACTCCTCCCTCATCACCGGTCTGATCTGCGGCGTGCGCGTCGAGGAGATCGAGGACCCGCTGATGCAGAAGATCCGCTACATGGACAAGCTGGTGGATGAGGTTGCGCGCGGCAAGAAGATGTCGTCGATCCTGCGGGGCGAGGCCGCGACGGCATCCCCGCGCGGCTGAGCCTCGCAGCCATGGCCAACGCCCGTCGCGGTCGCTAGCCTCGAATCAGGCGGTCCGGCCGGGCCGTCACCGAGGTGGGAGGACATCATGGACGACCTTCACGGCTCAGCGGAGGAACGCCTCCGGCAGCTCGACGCGGCCACCGCAGGCGGCGACGTATCTGCCGAATGGCTGGAACGGCACCTGCGCTCGGCACTGAGCGAAATCGCGGAACTCGAGCCCGTCGTCGCCGCCGAGCAGGACCGCCGCGAGGACTACTGACCCGCACATCGCTGTACCTGCCTATACCGCTATTGCTCCACTACCGGAGGTATTGTGATAGCTTGATCACAATACACCCGGGAGAGGAGGTGTTTTGATACATGGCCGACATGACAGTGCCCCAGCTGGCAAGGCTCCTGAATGTTGGCGACCGATACGCTCGAACGCTCGTCGAGGACGGCACGCTGACGGCCAGGCAGCTTCCGTCCGGCGAGTGGCTGATCGACAGCGACTCGGTCGCCCGTTTCATGATTCGGCGCAAACCTGCCGGACGCGGTCTGGATACGGACACCGCGTGGGCGATCCTCTATGAACTTTCCGGCATCCGTGCGTCTGGGCTCCTGCCTCCTGCCACCTATGCGAGGGTGCGCAAGCGGATCCGGACCATGACTCCCGAAGCCATCGCGGTCGCCGTCAGCGGGCGCACGACGACGCAGCACTATCGATCCGCGAACGCTGCGAAAGCCCAGGCGGACCTCATCCCCACAGCTCGGGCCGCATCCGACATCATCGCAACCGAACTCCTCGCCGACACGCGTCGTGTCGCCGGCTACGTTCCCGCTGGCACCACCGTCGCCGAGTACGCGCGAACTCACTTCATGGTCCCGGACACGGCCGGCCACGACACCCTCTACGAGAACACCGCGCCCGGGGGATTGACTGAGGCCCTCCCGGCCGTAGTGGCAGCCGATCTCGCCGTCAGCACGGACACCAGGGAACGCAGCGCCGGGCTCCGCGCTCTCGGAGCTCTGAGAAACGATTGGCGTCTGTCACCCAATCGCTGAACCTCGGAGACGACGATCTCATCCCGGCTTGGAAGACGGTTGTCGCCCTTTCCGAGGTGATGGATGCCAGCGCGCTCAGGCCCGGGCGACGCCCGCGATCTGCGTGTTGAACGGCAGGAACGGCGTGTGCAGCCGGTAGTGCTCGACGTCCACGGCGGCGAACCCGGCGCTCCGGACCGCGTGCTCCAGGTCGCGCTCGCACGAGCACCCTTCGAAGGTCCACGCCCACGGGCGGCGGAGCATGCGCTGGGCCGCGCGGGTGGGCGTCCCCTCCGGCGCGACGACATGCTCCACGAATCGGAAAGTGCCGCCCGGGCGGAGGATGCGACGGATCTCGGCGAGCACCGCGTCCGGGTCGCCGACCGAGCAGAGCACCAGCGACGAGATCACCACATCGGCACTGTGATCGGGGAGGCCGGTCTGCTCGGCCATCCGCTCGCGCACGTCTAGGCGGATCCCGCGGCGCGAGGCGGCGGCGGCCAGCCGGTCGTGCATGTAGCGGTTGGGCTCTATGCCGACGAGGGTGCCGCCCGGCGCGAGGTACGGCAGGTTGGCGCCCACCCCCGGCCCGATTTCGACGACGCTCCCGGGCAGCCCCGAGAACACGCGACTCTTGTGCGGACGCAGGGACGACTCCAGGTACGGGCCCATCGCGCGGAAGAACGCCGCATTGAAGCGGCCACGTCCTGCATGCTGCGGGAATTCGGTGGCGAAGCCCTCGCGGGTGCTCGTCTCGGTCATGGGTACTCCTGTCGTTCCGGATGGTCGACTCCACACTGCCCGTCGTGCGCTCGGTGAGCAGGCGGGGGACTACCCCACTTCCGACGGCCGGCCGGGCCGACGATCAGCGCTGCGCCGCGTACCAGGCGGCGATCTGGGCACGCGAGCGGAACCCCAGCCGCAACCGGATCCGCTCGACGTGCCCCTCGGCTGAACGCTCGTCGATGCCGAGGCTGTCGGCGATCTCGCGGTTGCTGCGACCTTCGCTGACGAGCGCGGCGACCTCCCGTTGCCGAGGCGTCAGCGGACCCGTCCCGGCACGGGCCACGCGGAGCCCGAGGAAGCGGCGGATGGTGGACACCAGTTCGTGCGCGTCGCCCGCCCACGGCAGGTGCGAACGCCCGGGCACGACGACGAGTCGCGCACCCGCGATTCCCTCGGCGAGCGCCCTCGCCTGCGCGACCGGGGCCGCCCGGTCGTCCTCGCGGTGCACCACCAGCGTCGGCGCGGCGACCTGTGCCAGGCGGTCGCGGACGTCCAGCCGGTAGCTCAGCGCGAGCAGCGCGCGGGCCGTCGCGGCGCTCGACGACGCACGCTGGTAGCGCGCGAAGTCGGCCCGCGCCGTCGCCGAGGCATCGGGGGCGAAGAGGTCGGTCAACACGTCGGAGCCGAGTCCCCAATGGGACTCAACGAGCGCCAGGATGTGCTCGCGCGCGCTGGGCGGGGAGATCTCCGCCCCGGATGCCCACCCGCCGTACAGCACCAGACGCCGGACCGTCCCGGGATGCGCGGCCGCCCACGCGACCGCGACCGGCGCGCCCAGTGAGGTCCCGACGAGATCGAACGGTCCAGACCCCAGGCCCGCGACGACGGCAGCGAGCTGCTCTCCCTCGAACTCGAGCGACGGCGGCCGTTCCGTCGCGTCGGACAACCCGCAGCCTGCCCGGTCGTACCGGATCAGACGACTGCCGACCGCCAGGGATTCGTAGAAGGCCCGCTCCTCCGGCAGCTCCCAGCCCCGCTGAAGGTGGCTCAGCCAGCCGGACACGTACACCACGGGGCGGCCGTCACCGATCGTGGCGACGGCGAGCTCGGTGCCGTCGGCCATGGTGACGCGGGAGAGGTGCTGCTGCACGCCTCTAGTGTGGCCCCGGGTCCGGCACGTTCGCCTCAGACGCGGTCATCCGGAACCCCCGCCGCGAGTTCGGCGAACACCGCCGCAGGATCGTCGAAGCGCGACAGACCCGCGGCTTGTCCCATCCACAGCGACAGCAGCTCTGGCCGGCCCAGCTCAGCGGCCCGGCGACGGAACACCCCGGTGAGGATGTTCTGCAACGGGAAGGAGGCGCGCCCGCCCCGCTGCTCGATGGTCCGCACCGCATGGTTCGGGAGGCCGCGGGCGGCCCGGCCGCTCATCGTCCGGGTCAGAATGGTGTCGTGCGCGTCCGCGTTCCGGATGCGCTCGCGGTGCACCTCGGGCGCCACCGACTCCCGCGTGGCCAGGAAGGCCGAGCCGACCTGAACTCCGTCCGCCCCGAGCGCGAACGCGGCCGCGACTCCTCGGCGGTCGGCGATCCCGCCTGCGGCGATCACCGGCACCGAGACGGCATCCGCCACCTGCGGTATCAGCGCGAGCCCGCCGACCAGGCTCTCCTCGGGGTCCGCGAGGAACGACGGCCGGTGACCGGCGGCCTCCAGGCCGGAGGCGACGATCGCATCCACCCCGCCCTCTTCGAGTGCCCGCGCCTCCGGGACGGTCGTGGCTGCGCCGACCACCCTGATGCCCCGGCGGTGCGCCTCCTCGACCACCTCGACCGGGGGGACGCCGAAGACGAAACTGAGCACGGCGGGTTCGGCGGCGAGCGCCGCCTCGAACTGCGCGTCGAACGACGGCAGCTGAGCGACCGGCCATTCCGGTGGCGCAACGCCCGCCTCGGCGAAGAGGCCGGAGAGCGCGGCCACGGCACGGTCGAACTCGGCGCGGTCGAACTCCTCGCCCGGCGCTCGTTCACCCGTTCCCTGGAACGGCAACCACAGGTTGAGTGCGAAGGGGCGCGTGGTGCACTCTCGCAGCTCGGCCCCGATCTCGCGGATGCGGTCCGGAGCAAGCCCGTAGAGGCCGAACGACCCCAGCCCGCCCGCCTCGCTCACGGCGGCGGTCAGCGGGACCGACGACATGCCGCCGAACGGCCCGAGCACAATGGGCACGTCGATTCCGAACAGCGCACGCAGGTCCATCGGGCGGCCTACACGGATCCGAGGAACGAGGATACGACGTCCAGCGATCCCGGCACGATGCGGTAGTACGCCCAGGTGCCGCGCTTGGTCCGGCTGAGGAATCCGGCGTCCACCAGGATCTTGAGGTGGTGCGAGACCGTCGGCTGGGAGAGTCCCAGCGGCTCGGTGAGGTCGCACACGCAGGCCTCTCCATCTTCGTGAGCGGCGACCATGGAGACGAGCCGGAGCCGTGCCGGGTCGGAGAGTGCCTTCATGGCGCGGGCGACCGAGAAGGCGTTCTCCTCGCTGATCACTTCTTTCGTGATCGGCGCGCAGCACGCCTGCAGATCGCGCAGGGGAAGAAGCTCGGTGATCGCCATAGCTCGATTCTGCTTGATACATTGACAACCGTCAATGTATTAGTTCACCCTGGGTTCATCGACAACGGTCGATGAAGAAGGGAGAATCATCATGGGATGCTGCGACACCGACGAGTGCCAGACGCTGCCCGACGGCTCCTGCGCGCCGGACTGCTGCTGACCCCCTCGGGGGCTGCCGCTCCCGCGGGGCGGCGGCCCCCCACCACCTGACCCGTCCGAACGCGCCCGACCGACCCGCCCCGACCAACCCGCCCCCGATAACGGAGAAACCATGACCGACCCCGCGCCGACCGTCCTCTTCGTCTGCGTCCACAATGCCGGCCGCTCTCAGATGGCCGCCGGCTACATGCGCGAGCTCTCCGGCGGCAGGGTGCAGGTGCTCTCCGCGGGGTCCGAGCCGAAGGATCAGATCAATCCCATCGCCGTGCAGGTTATGGCCGAGGAGGGCATCGACATCGCGAACGAGCAGCCCAAGATCCTCACAACGGAGGCGGTCAAGGAGTCGGATGTCGTCATCACGATGGGGTGCGGCGACACGTGCCCGATCTTCCCCGGCAAGCGCTACGAGGACTGGGAGCTGACCGATCCGGCGGGACGCCCGGTCGACGAGGTGCGCCCCATCCGGGACGAGATCAAGCAGCGCATCCAGAACCTTCTCGCCGAGTTGCTGCCCGCCAGCACCTGACCGGGTGATCTCCATTTCTTTGTGCGATAATGGTTAGCGTACTAACTGATTGCACGAGTTGGGAGACTCCCCATGGCCGGCCGCTTCTGGCGCTTCTACGAACGCGCCAACGACGTCGTACGCACGTTCACCGGCCCGGCGCAGCTCGGCGCAGGTCACCCGGAGGAGCCGGACGTGCGCCACGCCGACGCCGCCTGCCCGCTCTGCGGAAAGCCCCTCGACCAGCACCGCATCGAGCGCTTCCAGGACTCGCGCACGTCCACCCGCATCCACTGCCCGTGAGCACCGCCGACACAGCGGACGACACCGCCATCGCCACTGCCGCAGCCACCGATCCCCTCGCTCTCGAGAGCCAGGTCTGCTTCGCGCTCTCCGTGGCCGCGAGGTCGGTCGTCGCCGCGTACCGGCCGGTGCTGGAGCCGGTGGGCCTCACGCATCCCCAATACCTGGTGATGCTGGCGCTCTGGGAGAACGAACCGCTCTCCGTCCGGCGTCTCGCCGACCTGCTTGCGCTCGAGTCCGCAACCGTTTCTCCTCTGGTCAAGCGGCTCGAGGCGCTGGGATACGTCGCCCGGGAGCGTTCGTCCAGCGACGAGCGCGTGGTCGAGATCCGGCTGACCGATGGCGGCCGGGCCCTGCGCTCGTACGCCGAGACCATCCCCGCGACAATGATGCAACGACTCGGGATGGGACCGGACGAGTTGCGCGCCCTGCACCGAGCGATGAACTCGGTCATCCATGCGGCGCAAGCCCTGTAGACCGGGGCCTTCCCGCACGGCCGTACGGAGGCGCATCCTGGGCGCATGACCGCACCCGAAACCCCTGAGACCGAGCCGGCGGCAGAGGCCGAAGCAGCCCGTCGGGCGGCGGGAAGTGCATATCGTCGCGTACTGACGGCCGCGGCGGCCGCCACCGGCTTGGCGATCACTCTCGTCGGTGTGGCGGCGAGAGCGCGCCGGACCCCTGCATCCCGACCCACACCGGTCGGGGCCATCGCCCGCGGCGCGGCGGCCGGCGTCGTCGGGACGCTCGCGTTCGATACCTGGCTCTACCTCCAGTACCGGCGAGAGCACGGAAGCGAGCCGTTCGCCGACTGGGAGTTCTCGGCCGACGTCACAGACTGGGACTCGGCGCCCGCACCCGCCCAGGTCGGTCGGCGCATCGTCGACGGGCTGTTCCAGACCCGGCTCCCGGACGCACGCGCCGCCTCCATGAACAACCTCGCCCACTGGGTCTACGCGCTCTCGGGCGCGACCGCGTACGGAGTCGTCGCCGGTTCGCTGCGCCGCCCACACACTGCTTACGGCCTGCTGCTCGGCGTCGGGATGTGGCTCTCCGGGTACGTCATCCTGCCGCCGATGCACCTCTACAAGAAGATCACGGAGTACGACGCGAAGACGCTCGGCAAGGACCTCGCGGCCCACCTCGTCTACGGGACGACCACGGCTGCGGTCTTCTCGCTGCTGCAGCCCCGCCAGCGGCACCGGGAGCCGACCGCGAAGTAAACACTGCGTGACGTTCAGCCCATCTGCAGCCGCACCCTGGCGCGTCCCGCGCGCTAGAAGCTACGGTGAAAACGCATCCAGTCCTGCAGCCAATGTCGTCCGCAGCACCATCACCCCGAAGGGAATCATGGGCACTGTAACCACGCCAGACGGTATCGAGATCTACTACAAAGACTGGGGAACCGGTCAGCCCATCGTCTTCAGCCACGGCTGGCCGCTCTCGGCGGACGACTGGGACACGCAGCTGCTGTTCTTCCTGCAGCAGGGCTACCGCGTGATCGCCCACGACCGGCGCGGGCACGGCCGCTCCACGCAGACCGGCGAGGGTCATGACATGGACCACTACGCCGCAGACCTGCGGGCCGTGGTCGAGCACCTCGACCTGCACGACGTCATCCATGTCGGGCACTCCACCGGCGGCGGCGAGGTCGCCCACTACATCGGCACGTACGGCGAGGACCGGGTGGCTCGTGCCGTCCTCATCAGCGCCGTTCCGCCGCTCATGGTGCAGACCGAGAGCAACCCCGGCGGTCTCCCGAAGAGCGTCTTCGACGACCTGCAGGCCCAGCTGGCGAAGAACCGGTCCGAGTTCTACCGCGCCCTGCCGACCGGCCCCTTCTACGGGTTCAACCGACCCGGAGTCGAGTCGTCGGAGGCCATCATCGAGAACTGGTGGCGCCAGGGCATGATGGGCGGCGCCAAAGCGCACTACGACGGGATCGTCGCCTTCTCGCAGACCGATTTCACCGAAGACCTGAAGAAGATCTCGGTGCCGGTGCTGGTCATGCACAGCGAGGACGATCAGATCGTCCCGTACGCCGACGCCGGCCCGCTCTCGGCCAAGCTCGTCCAGAACGGCACGCTGAAGACGTACAAGGACTTCCCGCACGGCATGCCGACCACCCAGGCCGAGACGATCAACGCCGACCTGTTGGAGTGGCTGAAGTCCTAGCCGCGCCCGTCGCCGACGATCGCCCCGCGCCCTGAGCTTCAGGGGTGCGGGGCGTTTCCGTCTGGGGCCGGCCGGGTCAGGCCCGGTCGTGCCATTCCGTGGCCGAGGTTGACCGCAAGCCCGGGCGAGCCGATGGCGCCCGATAGGGTCGGCTCATGCTGCAGAATCGCGAGGTCGGTGGGGCGACGATGGGTGTCGGACGCCGAGCGTCTTCAGCCACCTTCGGGCCGTATGGCTATCTGAGCTTCGCCCTGCCGGTCGCGCTGCTCGCCGTGTTTTTTGCGGGACTGGCGCTGGGGCTCGACGACCCGCTCGGTCTCCGCTGGTCATGGTGCGCCCTCGTCTTCGTGGTCACCATCTCGGCTGTCAGCCGATTCGCCGGCCGACGCGGAGCCGAGACGGAGGCCCTCTGGCGATCGGGCCCCCGCACGGCGGCCTACTGGACGCAGCGGTGGGCCGCCTGGTTCGTCCTGGGACTCATCCTGCTCGCCTTCCTCTGCAATCTGGCCGGCCTTCCGGTCATCGCCTGCGTCATGATCGGTCTCGCGCTCATCGCGACGGCAGCGGTCGCGCCGGTCTACTTCCGGACGCCGCCCGGAACCCGGGTCAGGCCCGATCGTGCAGCGTGATCTGGTAGCCGTCGGGGTCTGCGAAGGTGAAGGTGCGGCCGAAGGGCCCGTCGATCGGGGCCGCGACGATGGTGTGACCGTCCGCGACGAGCCGGTCGTGAATGGCTTGGACGTCGGTGGCGTGGAGCCAGATCGCCGCGCCGATGCCGGGCTGAGGGACCGAGGTGAGATCGGTGCCCGGGACGACGTCCCGGAGCGCGAAGGCGATCGGTTTCGTGTCGAAGACCACCGCGTGCGGAGGCCCGGCGGGCGAGCGGACCAGGCCGAGGTACTGCTCGTAGAAGACCCGGGAAGCGTCGAGGTCGCGCGCTTGCAACGAGATGAAATCGGGGCCGGTCACGGGCATCGTATTGCTCCTTCTTTGTGTGTCAGTTTTCTGACACACCAAGGCTATGTCAGAATACTGACATGAGTCAAGAGGGTGTCGGCGTCGACCTGGAGACGTCGCTGGGCTACCTGCTCAAAGAGGCGTCGAGCGCCCTCCGCACAGCCATGGAGGAGGTGCTCCGGCCGCTCGGGATGACCGTGACGCACTACTCCTGCCTCGAACTGCTGGCGCAGCGTCCGGGCCTCTCGAACTCGGAGCTGGCCCGCGGCGCGTTCGTGACCCGGCAGTCGATGAACGTGCTGCTGCAGGCGCTCGAACGAGACGGCTATGTGACGAGACCGGCAGCACCGCCAGTCGGCAAGGTGCTGCCCACGCAACTCACGGCGCGAGGCCGACGAAGCCTCGCCGAGGCAACCTCCGCGGTTCGATCGGTCGAGCTCAGGATGCTCAACGGCCTGACCGACCCCGAGCGGTCGGACGCGTTCCGGATCCTGCAGAGCATGGTCCGTTCGCTCCGGCAAGCACCGGACGAGTCCTAGCGCCGGCATCCGGCTCCGACACTCCCCTCGCGCAGAATCCGAATGGAACGTCGCGCACCTGGTCGACTTGTATAGTCGAACTGCTCGCGGGGGACTCGCCTATCGGGGCGACATGTCTGGTTCGATTTCCAGAGTCCTCCACTGATGCCCCCGTGCAGTCGGCAAGGGGGGTCGGGGATGTTCGAGGCACTGCTCGACGTCGACGTGGTCAACGGTCCGCTGCCGATCGTCCTCTTCACCCTGGCGGCGCTCCTGGCCGGTGCGCTGCTCTTCGGCCGGCCCACGCGCGTGCGAGTGTGGAGGGTGTCGATCGCGGCAGCAGCCGGCATCGTTGCCGCGGTCGCAACCTGGTTGGTGTGCATCCGATGGCTCAACCTGTTCGGCGAGTCGCTCGGCTTCGGGAACTACGCGTGGATCACCGCGGCCTTCATCGGCTCGGCCATCGCCATCGTGAGCATCGGCAGCCGACCAGCCTGGCGCACGGTCGTCGCGATCGCTGCCATTCCGGTCTTCGTCCTCTCAGCAGCGATCGGCATCAACGCGAACTACGGACTCAACCGCACGGTCGGCAGCGTGCTGGCGATCGCTGCCTCCAAGCCCCTGACGCTGGCCCCTCCCCCGCGAACGTCGGGAAGCTACGATTCCCTGCTCTGGAAGCACTGGTCTCCCCCGGCGGGCATGCCCGGACACGGCCTGGTCGGCACCGCGACGATCCCCGCTGCGGCCAGCGGCTTCGCGGCCCGTGAAGCAGGTGTCTACCTCCCTCCCGCCGCGCAGGTGGAGCACCCGCCTGCGCTTCCGATGATCGTGATGATGATGGGACAGCCGGGAAACCCTGACCCGGAACCGATCGCCGAGGTCCTCGATCGCTTCGCCTCGACGCACCACGGCCTCGCCCCGGTCGTCGTCGTCGCCGATCAGCTCGGCAACCCGTACACGGACACGCTCTGCCTGGACACCGACCGCCTCGGCCATGCCGAAACCTACATCACGAAGGATGTCGCCGCCTGGGCGACGGAGCACCTGCCCGTCACCCACGACCACCGGTTCTGGACCGCGGCGGGCTACTCCAACGGCGGCCTCTGCGCGCTCTCCTTCGCGGTCGATCACCCGGAGGTGTTCAGCAACATCCTGGACATCTCCGGCGAGGAATTCCCAGGGGCGGAACATCCCGAGGCCACCCTGCGGGACGCGTTCAACGGGAACGCGGAGGCGTACGAAGCAAGCAAGCCGTTCGCGAAGCTCCGTCATTTCGACCACCCCGGCATGACCGCGATCTTCACGGCGTGCCGCGATGACCCCGCGTATCACCACGTCGCCCTCCGAGCGAAAGCCGCCGCCAGCGGAGCGGGCATCGGCACCGCTTTCGTCGACCTGGCGACGGGAGGCCACGGCCGCGGCGCGCTGATGGGCGGACTCGAGGGCGGCATCCGCCTGCTCTACCCGATGCTCGGGCTTCAGCCACCGGGCTGACCGGGGGCCGGCCCTCTGAAGCGGCTTCTCTACGCCGCGCGGTCCGTCCGGCGCCGGTGCTTCCGGTTCCGGTTACGGGACACGGGAAGCGCCCGCACCCTGGCGGCCGTCGCATCCCGAAGACCGATCCACTCGTTCCTGCTCACCGGCACCTCGCCCGGGCGCACGCGTACCCAGACGCGAGTGCGGGACAGGAGGGGTCGGCTCATGATGGACCAAGCTATCCCGGGGGCCGGGCCTGATCAAGCGGATCGCCGGTCCATTGTGGAGCGATTTCCGCCCACTGCTCCTCGAACCGAAGGAGGATATGCGGCGCATTCCGACGATGGCCCGACCGCTCCACCGCGATATACCGGCCAGCATGTGGTCGACGACCGGAGAGGACGGGAACGCCTGCATTTCAGCGGCCCTGCGGGGCGTACTCGTCGCCGCCACAGCGGCTACCGCAACAACCTGAAGGCCGCGCCTTTGCGCCTCCCCGTAGTGCGCAAATATCCTCGCTCGTCATGCAAACATTTCAACTCCGTCGCCGACTCGTCGGAACCGCCACAGCGCTTCTCGTCACGGCTGCGAGCGTGCTCGTCGCCAGTACTCCCGCGTCAGCGGCGGGGCCTTCGCTCACCATTCAGCAGCCTTACGTCCTCGACTTCACCATGACACCCCTCGACGTGGCGGGGGCTGGATTCGCCCCCGGGGCGATGATCACGGTCACCGGGCAACTCACGGAGCGGACGCAGTACACGAGCCAGACCCAGGTTGTGGCGCAGCCGGACGGCTCCTTCGCCGCCCAGCTCCCCTGCAATCTCCCCGGGGAGCGATATTTGCTCCCGACGGAAGACTTCCAGGTCACGGCAACAGACGGGACCACGAGCGTGACTGAGACCGTGGATGTCCGGAACGCACGCGCGATCGACGGAGCCCAGTGGCTCAGCACTGCCCAGCTATCCGACCCCGGCGCGGGCGTGGACGTGCACAGCTCACTCGGCTACGCGCCAGGAGATGAGGTGATCATTGCGGCTGAGACAGGCGGCGCCGCGGACGCACCAACCTTCGCGCCGATCAGGGTCTTTGCCGACAAGCATGGTGGTGTCACAGCGCACGTGGTCTACACCAGCGGCACTCTCCGTGAGGGCAACCCTGTGCTGACCTTCACGCACGTGACAACCGGTAGAATCGACCGTCTCGTCCTGTGGGTGTTCGGTGGGGACGTCGTCATCACGGGTGTGGGCACCCCAAGCGTGAATGTGCCAAGTCCTTTCGCGCGTGCGACAACGCCCGGCCGACGCCTCCCGGTCGTTTCCGGCTGACGCCACTCGATTCCGACCCGTGCGGCTCCCCAGAGGCATCATCGCGGCCGTCGTCGTAGCCACCGTGACGGTCTGCCTGGCAGGATGCGAGCAGTCGCTCGCACGCACCCAGGCAGCACCGTCACGGGCGCCATATGCGGCGCACGTCTCGCCCAGGCCCAACTCCAGCGCGTCCCCAGTTCCCACTCCTCCTGGTCCATTGACCTCGTCGAGGATTGCGGAACTGCCCGCACTCGCGTTCGACGCCGTGATCCCAGAGCTTCTCCCAGCGCCGGCGGATCCATCATTCTCGGTCGCCATGAGCGTGCCCGTTGACACCCCCGTCTACGGAGACGACTTCCGCACTCCGATCGCGCGGATCCCCGCGAAGAACTTCCTCGATGAACCAACTGTCGTGGTCCCGGTCAGGACACGGGGCGCCTGGACCCAGGTGCTGACACCCAGCAGACGCATCCTCCCCTCGCAGGCGACTGCCGAGCACCCCGCCCCGGCGCAGACCGCCGCTTGGCTTCCTACTGCATCTCTCTTGCCTTTCGGCGCCATCCCCAACCGCATTGTGGTATCCGTATCCCGCCAGACGCTCGTCATAACGACCGCCGCGGGTGTGCCGACACGTACCTTCCCCGTGGGCGTCGGCACCACCCAAACACCCACGCCCACCGGCGTGACCGGCTACCTACAGGCGCGCTACCTCGACCCGGCACAAGACCAGACCAAGCACCGCATCCAATTGACCTCCCTACACGCCACCGGCGCAGACGAGCCTTACGGCGGCGCCGACGGCGGCCTCATCGGTCTGCACTTCCAGCAATCGGCCACCGGAGCCGTCTCTCACGGCTGCCTCCGCCTCAGCGGCGACGCGGTTGACGCCATCGACGCGCTCCCGCTCGGAACGCCCATCGTCATCGACAAGTGAGAGCGACCGTCCGTTGTCCGCAGCGGCAACGGACCCGCTCAGGGCCCGGTCGGGCCGCGGGGTTCGTCCCAGTGGCCGCCCTGCTCCGGTTCGCCGGTCTCGGCCAGGATGGTCTCCTCGACCAGACGGAAGCTCACCTGGCGACGATCGACGACGAAGAGGTAGACGGCGTCGAGTACACCCAGCGTGTTCGACAGCAGCAGGGCGGTGAACCACGGCTTGCTGCCGTTCCGGGCCGCGCGCCAGAGCGACGCGCCCTTCCAGGCGAGGCTCCAGATGATCACCCCGACGAAGAGTGCTCGCCGAGCTGGCGGGATGTCCGGCATCCGCATCCCGAACAGACCTGTTTTGTTCTTCATGGGGCCATTGCACTGCGGTCGGCTGCGGCATGGCAAGGGGCGATCGCGCCGCGGCATCCGCACCTACAGCAGGGCCGAGACTCCCGTGGCCACGGTGTAGATCGCGAGCCCGGCCAGCGCACCCACCACCGTGCCGTTGATGCGGATGAACTGGAGGTCGCGGCCGACTTGGGTCTCGATCTTGTCGGTGATCTCGGCCGGGTCCCACGTCTGGACCGTCTCGGTGATGACGTGCGAGATGTCGCTCCGGTAGTTGGTCACCAGGTGCAGCGCGGCGTCCGTCAGCCGGGTGTTGAGGGATGCGCTCAGCTCCGCGTCGCCGAGGATGCGCCGGGCGACATCGGCGACGAACGCCTCGGCCCGGGCGCGGAGTTCGCCGTCCTCGTCCGCCAGCGCGTCGACTGCGGCGGTGCGCGCGGCCGCCCACGCGGAGGCGGCGAGCTCGCGGATCCGGGGATCGTCGAACGCGCGTCCCTTCGCCGCTTCCAGTCGCTCGATGGTGGCGTCGTCGTGCTGCAGCCGGTCGGCGAACTCGGCGAGGTACTCGTCGAGCGAACGGCGGAGGCGGTGGTCGGGGTCGTCCCGCACATCCCGGACGAACCGGCGGGCCTCCGTGTGGAGGCGCTCGTCGATCGCGCGGTCGACGAAGGACGGCAGCCAGGAAGGCAGGCGCCGCGACACCACCGGCCCGAACGCCTCGGGGTGGGCCGCCAGCCACTCGTCGAGCCGGTCCAGCAGCAGGTCGATCGCCTCGTGATGTCCGTCCCCGTCGAGCACGCGCTCGGCGAGGCGTCCGAGCGGCGGACCCCACAGCGGCGTGACGAGGTGCGCGCGCAGGACCGCCTCCACCGCCTCCCGCATCCGGTCGTCGTCGAGGACGGCGACGAGCCCGGCGAGGCCGCTCGACGCCTCCGCCACGACGCGGCGGGCGTTCCGCGGTTCGGACAGCCAGCCGGCAGCCGCACCCGCCAGGTCGATCGTGCCGAGCTTGCCGGCGACCACCTCGTCGGACAGGAAGTTGGTCTCCACGAACTCGCCGAGGCTCGCTCCGATCTCGTCCTTCCGGGTGGGGATGATCGCCGTGTGCGGGATGCGCAACCCCAGCGGATGCCGGAACAGTGCGGTCACGGCGAACCAGTCGGCGAGCGCGCCGACCATGGCGCCCTCGGCGGCGGCGCGGACGAACCCGAGCCACGGGTAGCGGTCCTGCAATGCGAAGGCCACCGCGAACACGACGGCGGCCGCCGCGAGCAGAGTCGTCGCGAGCGCCTTCATCCGCCGCAGGGCGACGCGGCGTTCAGCGTCGGTCGGGAGGGCGGTCACGCGGCGAGGCGCAGGTCGCGGCCGGTCCACTGCGCCGGGTTCAGGTTTACGTTCACGTCGTGCTTCTCCTCCGTCGGCTCCTTTGACCTGCAGAGTACGCGTCGGCTCTCAGGGAGCCGGCTTGGTGGCCTTGCCATCCAGCCACAGAGTGTCGGACGCGTCGCGGTGGACACCGTCCGTTCCCACGAACTTCGCGTCGATCGTCGGCCCCTTGGTGATCACGTGCACCATCGCCATGCCATGGCCGCGACCCAGCTCGTAGTCCTCCTTGAGCCACGCGAGGATGTCGCCCGCTTTGGTGCCGGGTCCGAAACCCTTCGCTTCCGCCTCAGTCAGCAGCTCGCGCGGCGTCTTGCCCGTTTTCTCCT
Organism: Leifsonia sp. T36S-04; assembly: GCF_042465655.1. Lineage (GTDB taxonomy): Bacteria > Actinomycetota > Actinomycetes > Actinomycetales > Microbacteriaceae > Leifsonia. The sequence goes on along the minus strand of NZ_CP146286.1, from coordinate 416,288 downwards.
CGATGGTGTCGAGGTAGGCCTGGAACGACATCGTCTCCCCCTTGTGGTGTCGCCGAGTAGGAGCGGCGATCACGCGTCAACGTAGCACGGCGCTCGCAGGGGGTGGACGACGCGATGTCCTAGTATTTAGGCACCGCCGTCACGTCGGCGGTGTTTGGAGGATCCGCGTGCCCATCCCCTCTCCGGAGCCCCAGCGTGCCAGGCGTCAGTCCCTTCGGGAGGTGGCCATCGAGAAGATCAAGGCGGCCATCCTGGACCGCACCCTCAAACCAGGGGAGGAACTCCGGGACGCCGAACTGCAGGAGTGGCTCGGGATGTCGCGGACGCCCGTCCGTGAAGCTCTGATCGAACTCAGCCGGCTGGGACTTGTCGAGGTCCAGGCGCAGCGGTTCACCCGCGTCGCCGATCCGGATCCGGCCACCGCGATCTACGATCTGCAGACGCTGGGAGCCCTCGTCGGTGCGATCACACGTGTCACCCTCCCCACGCTCACACCCGAGGCGACGGAAGACCTGCTGGCCGCGCTGACGCGGGTGCAGGACACCCTCCGTGAGCGCCGACCTCAGGACTACTTGCAGCGCAACTACGACCTGTACTTGGTGCTTCGGGACAACTGCCCAAACCCCGTTCTCGTCGAAGCGACGCACGAGCTGATCGAAGCGAAGCTGTTCCGGATCTCGCTCACCCGGATCAACCTGCGGCGCGACTGGGACGAGCTCCAGTCGATCTACGACGACGTCCGCTCGGCAGTGACGGCGGGTGACGCCGTCGCGTCGGAGCTGGCCATCGAGCGGATCTTCCAGCTGGACCGTCCACTCCCGGCGGCGCCCCGCCCGGGCACCACCACGAAGGGGTAGTCCTCGGGCCTCTTCCTGTGACTCCGCCGGGAACGGCGGCCCCACGCGTCATGTTCACGACCACGCGTCGTCCTTTCAATGCACGGATCGAACGAGCAACCCGCTCGCGAACGTCGTGAACACAGGAGGACATCGCTTGGCCACCAAAGACGTAGCAGTCGTGCTCGGCACCCGGCCGGAGATCATCAAGCTCGCCGGCCTGATCCGCGAACTGGGTTCCCGCGCCCGCGTCGTCTACTCCGGTCAGCACTACGACTCCGAGCTCGCCGGCGCACAGTTCGCCGGCTTCGGCCTCGCCGAGCCCGACGTGGTCCTCACGGGCGTCGGCGGCCGCGACCGTGGCACCCAGATCGCAGCCGCGCTGCAGGCGCTCACCGAGGAATTCGCCGCCAACCCGCCGTCGGTCGTCATCGTCCAGGGCGACACCAACACGGTCTCCGCCGGCGCCCAGGCCGGAAACTACGCCGGCGTCCCGGTGATCCACGTGGAGGCCGGCCTGCGTTCGCGCGACCGGGCCATGCCCGAAGAGCTCAACCGACTCGTCGCCGGGGTCCTCGCCGACGTGCACTGCGCTGCGACGACCCACAACGCAGACAATCTCGCCGCCGAGGGCGTGAGCGCCGACCGGATCGCCCTCACCGGCAACACCATCGTCGAGACCACCATCGAGTCCCTCGGTGCGGTCGCCGATCCCACCCTTCCCGCGGGCGTGCAGCCGGGTGGCTACGTACTTGCCACCATCCACCGCCCGGAGAACACCGACGACGCGGCCGCCCTGCGTCGCGCTCTGACGGAACTCGCCGCGATCGAGGCGCCCGTCCTGCTGGTCGCTCACCCCCGCACCCGAGCGGCCATCGAGCGGTTCGCGCTCTCCGACCTGACCACCGGGCTGCACCTACTCGAGTCGGTCGACCACACCGGCTTCCTCGCGCTGGCGAAGCAGGCGGCCCTGCTGGTGTCCGACTCCGGCGGAGTGCAGGAGGAGTGCACCGTCCTGAAGAAGCCGCTCCTGGTGCTGCGCCGCTCGACCGAGCGCCCCGAGTCGGTCGACGCGGGCTTCGCGCAGCTCATCACGCCCGAGCTTCCGTTGGCTGCCATCGCCAACCGGATGCTGGCAGACCAGACCCTTCCCGCCCGGCTCCGCTCCCTGCCGAGCCCGTACGGCGACGGCAGCGCCACCGCCCAGATCGCGCACATCGCCCGCAGCATCGCCGACGGCAGCTCCCCCGAAGAAGCCGTCCGACGCGGCCGCTCCCGGCTCAGCGCCACAGCCTGACCGATCCCGCCGGACGCCCGACCCGTCCGCCTCGCCCCTCCCGTCCCGCTCCGCACCGCCCAACCGAACGGACCCGACCGTGTTCTCCCTCCTGCAGTCCATCTCCTTCATCCTGGTGATCCTCTTCCTCACCTACGTCGTCTTCATCCTGGTGCCCTACCTGCGCCAGAAGCCCACGGCGCCGGGCGACCCGGACCGCTTCCTCTGGCACACCTTCATCCCGTGCCGGGACGAACAGTCGGTGATCGCGGCAACGATCGCGCACTCCCGCGAGACCTTCCCCGAGATGCACGTGTGGGTCATCGACGACGACAGCGACGACGACACCGCGGCCATCGTCCGCGCGGCCGCCGACGTCGACCCGTTCGTCCACCTCGTCCAGCGCCGCCGCCCAGAGGCCCGCACCGGCAAGGGCGACGCGCTGAACGCCGCGTACGCACAGTTGGACGCCTGGCTGCCCGAAGACACCGACCGCTCCCGGGTGATCATCGCCGTCGTCGACGCCGACGGCGCGCTGGCGCCCAACGCCCTCGCCGCAGTGTCGGCCGACAGCGTCTTCGCCGACCCCGAGGTCGGTGCGGCCCAGCTCGCCGTGCACATGAAGAACCGCGCCGACGCCCGGCCGCTCGCCGGCAGGGGACGCATCGCCAACGCGTTCTCGTCCTGGCTGCTCCGGCTGCAGGATGTGGAGTTCCGCACGGTCATCCTGGGGATGCAGGCACTGCGCTCCAAGACCGGCACCGTCGGGATGGGCGGCAACGGCCAGTTCACCCGGCTGTCGGTTCTCGACGCCATTGCCGAGTCACAGGGCTCGCCGTGGCACGGCGCGCTGCTCGAGGACTACGAGCTGGGACTCCACGTCATCTTCGCCGGCTACCAGAACCGCCAGGTCCACGACGCCCACGTCTCCCAGGAGGCCGTCCCGACGCTGTCGCGCCTGATCACCCAGCGCGCTCGATGGGCGCAGGGCAACATGCAGTGCATCCGCTACCTGCCGCACATCCTGCGCTCCAGCAACTTCGACGCCGCCGGCGCCCTCGAGGCCATCTACTTCCTGCTGCTGCCGCTGGTCCAGCTCGTCGGATCCGCCGTGTTCCTGTGGCTGTTCGGCAACCAGGTCGTGGGCCTCGTCACCGATCCGGCCGTCCGCGACCAGTGGCTCTCGATGTCCTGGGCGTTCGTGCTGCTCACCCTGGTGTTCGGGATCGGACCCTTCGCGATCTGGGGCTTCATTTACAAGCTCCGGTGCGAGCCGAGCCTCAGCTGGGGCCGCACCATCCTGCTGGGGGCGAGCCTCTGGCCCTACCAGCTGTACGTGGTCGCCTCCATCACGAAGGGTGCCATCCGCATCCTCACGGGTAAGAACGGCTGGGCCAAGACCCGGCGCGCCGGCGACATCGTCACCTCCCGCAGCATCGCCATCGAGGCCTGAGAGCCGTCCAGCACCAAGAGAAAGCCAGAGTCCCCATGAAGACCACCCTTCACCCGACGACCGCCGATCGACTGCTCCTCGTCGGGGCCGTGGCTGCCGCCGCGATCCTCGACTTCGGCGGCACGCTTTTGACGAGCTGGATCCTCTGGACGACCGGAGGGGACACCGTGGTGAGCGGAACCGTGTTCGGCCAGGTCCTCTTCCTGCTCGCCGTTCTGGTCTGGGTCGCCGCCCGCACCCTCCTGATCCGTCGGATGAGCCGGCGTCTCGACGCGCCGCAACGGCTGAGGGTCATCGCCACGGCGGTCGACGTCGTCGCCGTCGCGACGCTGCTCACCCTCTGGTTCGCGACGGGGCAGTACTACCTGGGCTGGATCCTCACGGTCGCCGCTCTGACCCTGCTGCTCGGCAGCATCCTCCGCCTCCTCATCGCCGTGGTTCGGCCGGAGGCCGCGACCGACCCGGACGCCCCGGAGCCGGAGACGACCGTCCTGCGGTCGGCGAGCATGCAGACGGTCATGCCGGCACTCGGCGCAGCCGTCAGCATCGCGGTCATCTTTCTCACCGTGAGCATCCACGGCCTGAATCCGACCATTCTGGGCGGGTTGATCCTGCTCATCGGGTTCAGCGCTCTCGCCGGCACGGCGGCCGGATACGTGCTCGATCGCACGCCGGCCGGTACAACCGGCGAGCGGCACCCAGCGAGCCTGTGATACCGACCATCGCCCCCTCCCGCTCCCCCTCTCCCCTTCCCTTTAGGACCTCCCGCCATGCGCCGCAGAACTGCCGAAGCCTCGTCCGACGTCGACCTGGTGACCGCGACCCGCGAGGGCGACAACGACGCCATGGCGGAGTTGTGGCGCCGCCATTCCGGGGCCGGGATGGCGATGGCCGGATCGATCACCAGCCGGTACGAACGCGAAGACTTGGTCTCGGAAGCGTTCACGCGCATCTTCGAACTGATCCGGCGTGGCAAGGGGCCCGAGACGGCGTTCCGCTCCTACCTGTACCGTTCGATCCGGAACGTGTCGATGGAATGGTCGCGGAAGGCCGCGCCGCTGCCGCTCGACACCATGGACGAGTTCGAGGACCTCCAGTTCAGCGAGGAGTCGACGCTCGCCGCCCTCGACCGTTCGCTGACGGTCACCGCGTTCCGGACGCTGCCCGCCCGGTGGCAGGAGGCGCTCTGGTACACCGAGATCGAGCAGCTGGCCCCGCGGCAGCTGGCGCCGATCCTCGGGATGAACGCCGCCGGAGTCTCGGCCCTCACATTCCGCGCCCGCGAAGGGCTCCGTCAGGCGTGGATCCAGGCGCACATCGCCGCGGTCGAGGAGGACAGCGAGCACGCGTGGGCACTCAGCCAGCTCGGCGCGAACGAACGCGGCAAGCTGAAGGGGCAGCACCGGGAGCGTCTGACCGCCCATCTCGGGGAGTGCCCGCGCTGCATGACCGCCGCCGAAGAGGCCCGCCACGTCGGGTCGCGGCTCACCCTGGTGCTGCTCCCGCTCTCCGCCGGCATCACGGGAGGGGTCGCCTACACCGCGTGGCTGCAGCTCAATGGTCCCGCGACCGCGGCGACCGCGGCGCCTCTGCCTGCGTCGTTCCTGCAGTCGGGGCCGGCCGGTGCGGGAGCAGGGCAAGCCGGTGCCGGAGCAGGGCAGGCCGGTGCGGGGGCAGGGCAAGCCGGTTCGGGGGCAGGGCTGTCCGGTATCGCGGCGCTCACCGCCGTCTCGGCCCTGCTCGTGATCGGTGGCCTGATCGATCGCGGCACTGTGGACGCGGAGCCGGCCGCAGCCGGCGCGCACGGCCCCTCCTCGACGGCCAGCACCCCGACAGCGGTCACACCTCCGTCCGAACAGCCGAGCGCCACGGCTCCTGCGGGGCGGAAGACCGGCGCTGCCCCTCATGTCGACGGCCCGGAGGCGTCGCCCCCTGTGACGTCCGTCGATCCCGGACGACCGGAGGCGCCCCCGACCGTCCCCACGACAGACGATGTGCTCGCGTCGCCCAGCCCGATCGAGCAGCCGGCGACAGTACCCGCCATCCGGACGACGGACACCGGCCCCGACGGCCGGTACTACCCGATTCTGAGCGGAACAGCAGCCCCCGGCGCCGAGATCAGCCTGGTCGACGACCATGACACCATGGTCGGCTCGGCGACCGCGGACGGCGACGGCACATGGATCAGCGCGCCACTCACGACTCTCACCCCGGGCACCCACGACATCAGGGCGGTCCAGCAGACAGCAGCGGGAGCGGTCGCCAGCGGAACCGTCGCGGTCGCCGTGGCCGACCCTCCGCCGATCCGATCGATCACACCCTCCGGTGGCCTCGGCCTGCGGATCCTGCTCGACCCGAGCTCCGCTCCCGCCGAGGTGCTCGCCGACGGAAACCCGCTGTCCTGCGACTCGAGCACCGGTGACGACGGACTCACCGTCCTCAGCTGCGACGGCCTGACGGCCGGTTATCACAGCATCCTGGTCCGCCTGGGCGACGGCAGCCGCTATGGAGCCGCCAGCAGCACCGCCGCGTACTTCTCGCCCCGCAGCGACGGTCCCCTGGCCTGAGCCGGAACATTGTTCGGCGGTTCGCGTCATGAAACGAGCCCGGTTACGTCTCTAAAAGGTGAGGTTGTCCTTGGTCGGGCTCGGGCAACCCAAGTCCTTCACTTCGGGCAGTGAAGGCACGCGCCGTCGGCGTCGGTCCCCTTCCGGCGCCGACGGTAACCCTCGTCGGGATCCGCTCACAAGCTGAGAGGTCGCCGAAGGCCGGCCATCGCGGTGTCATGAACCGGAACTCCGTCCGTCTTTTACCTGTGAGAGCAAAACCCGCTTCGGCCCCCGATGGGCCCGGGCTCGACGCCCGGATACGCGCCCACCGCGAGCCCCTCATCCCGAACAGTGAGGAAACACCCGTGACCAGCCTGACCGTCCACCCGACAGCGACCCCCGACCTGGCTGCTTCTGGTGGCCGCCCAGGCAAGGTGGGCCGAGCCGTCCGGCTGCTGACCGCAGCCGCCCTCGTCACCCTCAGTGTGATGCTGGTCCTCGGCCAGGAGGCCTTCCGGATCTTCGAGGCCAGAGTCATGACCGCCGTCCTGAAGCCGTTCCTGGGGCACGACGTCTTCGCCTTCCAGGACCAGTTCGTCATCAAAACCGATCCGAGCCACTACCTCGGTCTGCAGATCACCATCGAATGCACAACCCTGGTGCTGCTGGTGCCGACGCTGCTCTTCGCCGCGGTCATGATCGGCCTGCTCCCCCGGGTCACCTGGGTCCGCTGGGCCGTGGGCCTCGCTGTGGGGCTCGCGCTCATCGTCACCGTCAACCTCACCCGGATCGCCATCATCGCCTTCGCCACCCTGATCTGGGACCACGACGGCTACGAGTGGTCGCACCTGGTCGTCGGCACGGTGTTCGCCTTGATCGGGATCGTCGCCACCCTCATCATCATGCTGCGCATCATGACCGGACGACGCAACAAGAAGGCCATCAGCTCCCGTTCGAAGTGAGGACGGCCGACCACCCTCCCCTCCCCATCCGTCGCACTAGCCCGATAGAAGCCCGGACCCGAACATGTCCCTACCCACCCCTGCCCGCAAGCGCCGCTCCCCACGGCGGCCCGTCCGTCCACTCGCCGTCTTCGGGGAGGTGCTGGTCACTTTCGGCCTCATCGTGCTCCTCTTCCTCGGCTGGCAGACCGGGCTGAACAACCTGGTCGTCGCCAGCCAGCAGACCGGAGCCGCGGCCCAGCAGTCCCAGCAGCTGTCCGATCAGGCGGCGCGTAAGGCACGCGACACGGCCGCGGACAGCGGCGGACAGGTTCCCGTTCTCGCTGAGCCGGCCGACTACCAGCCCTTCGCGGTGATCTACGTGCCACGGCTCGGCGCGGACTGGAAGCGCACCATCCGGCAGACGGTCGACACCCAGAAGGTGCTCAACAGCTACGACGCGGGTGTGGGGCACTACAAGGGGACGCAGATGCCCGGTCAAGTCGGCAACTTCGCCATCGCCGGTCACGACTCGGGCTGGGGCAACACCTTCATCGATCTGTCGAAGCTGCGCCTCGGCGACAACATCTACGTCCAGACCGCCGACGGCTGGTACACGTACACCTTCCGGAACTTCCAGTACGTGCAGCCGAGCCAGGTCGACGTGATCCAGGCGGTCCCCATGGCGCCCGGCGTCGTGCCCGAGGAACGCATCATGACGATCACCACCTGCAACCCGCCCTTCCACGCCGGCGAGCGCCTGATCGCGTACAACACCTTCTCCGGGTTCAGGACCGCAACCCCGACCGAGATCGCCTCCCACATCACCGCGAACGGAGCCTGAGCATGTACGCAACACTGTGGCGACTGCTGCCCGGCCCGCTCTTCGTGCGCATCCTGCTGCTGCTCGCGCTGATCGCCGGGGTGCTCACCTCCCTCACTCTCTGGGTCTTCCCGTTCGTCGACAGCCTGCTCGGCCCGCAGGAAGGAACGGTCGGGTCATGATCGGAATCAGGCACGGGCGCGTTCCTATCGCCATCATCGCGGCCGCGGCCCTGATCACGCTGAGCGGATGCGCTACCGCGACGTCGCAACCCGCTACCGCGAGCCCCGAAGCTCCGGCCGGCGGGGCGTCGAGAACCGTTGACGCGGGCGCGGCGCCCCACACGTCCGCGACGGCGAACCCGACGCCTGACGCGGCGGCCGTCGAGCTCGCCCGATTCGACGCCGTCAACCGGGCGACCATCGCCTTGCACCCTGGGGCCACGGGCGACGACCTGATCACCGGCCTCACCTCGGCGGGCTACCCGATCGAGGCGCTCGAGATGACGCCGGACAGGACGAGCATCGGCCTGGCCGCCCCGTCCCTCCAATTCGCCGCTCGCACCGACACCGGATGCGTGATCGGCCAGTTCTCACCGGATGGCAGCTATGGGTCGTCGTCGGCCCCGCGTCTCTCCACCGGCACCTGCCTCATCGGTGCCACCCGCGCCCTGCGCTGAGCGGAGCACGACTTGCGTGTAATCATACTAGTCTGCTAGTATGATTACACGAGGTTGACGAGGAACTCCTCACGGACTTCCCTCCCTCAGCGCATCGCTTCGTTGGATGCGCACCCCCGAGCCCGCCCTGGGCCGTGGTCGCTCATTCCAATCCGAAAGTGGGTTCTTCATGCGCACCTCCTCCGCCCCCGACGCCGTTCTCAGCAGCCGTGCGCGAGCCGGTGACATGACCGCCTTCGGTGAGCTGTGGACCCGGCACTCCGGCGCCGGCCGCCGCTTCGCGCTCAGCCTCACCAACCAGTTCGACGCCGATGACCTCGTCTCGGAGGCGTTCACCCGCATCCTCGCCCAGCTGAAGGAGGGCAAGGGCCCGCAGGACGGTTTCTGCCGCTACCTGTTCCGGTCCATCCACCGCATCGCCATCGACTGGTCACGACGCGAGAAGCACGTCAACGACGAGGAGGCCCCGGAGGGAGCCGACCCGCACTGCGCCGAGGCTGTGACGCTCGCCGCGGAGGAGCGGACGCTCTCCGGGCGCGCCTTCCAGAGCCTCCCGACCCGCTGGCAGGAGGTGCTCTGGTACAGCGAGGTCGAGTCCATGAAGCCCAGTGAGTTCGCCCCGCTGCTGAACATGAGCGTCAACGCCGCAGCGCAGCTCGCCTGCCGCGCCCGGGCGGGACTCCGCGAGGCCTTCGCCGAGCTGCACGCCCCGGCCCCTCAGCTCGTCGCCGCCTGAGCCCGATCGTCCACCCCACTTCGCCCGTCCCCCGACCAGGAACACATCCCATGCGCATCGCCACCATCACCTGCAGCATCGCCGTCGTCGCCGGCGCCCTCACCGTCGCCGGAACCCTCCCCGCCCACGCGAACGCGCCAAGCAGCTACGGTGCCGACACCGCGCCCGCGGCTGTCCGCGCCCCGGCGCCCCCCGTCGCGCCGGCTCCCGTGCCCGCGCCTGCCGTCGCGGCCGCTCGCGACGGGAACGCCATGGTCGCGCTTGCGATGCAGTACGTCGGCGTGGTCCCGTACTCGGCGGGCGCCAGCCCCGAGAACGGATTCATGTGCGACGGCCTCACCCAGTGGGTGTACGGCCAGTTCGGTGTCGACCTTCCCCGCGGCGTCACCGCCCAGGCATCACGCGGCGTCGAGGTCTCGGCCGCGGAGGCCCAGGCCGGCGACCTCGTCGTCTACCCCGGCGAGCACATCGGCATCTACGACGGTGCCGGCGGCATCATCGACTCGCCCGACTGGGGCCGCTACGTCTCGCACCGCGCCATCTGGGGCAACCCGATCTTCGTCCACATCCCGTAACGCCCGCACGACCGACCCGAGAGAGAATCCCGCCATGCCGACCAGCACCCTCCCCGCCATCAGCCTCCGAGCCCTCGTCGCCCACCACGGCCGACGCACCCCCGCAGAACTGCGCCGGTACGCCGAAACCAGCTACTCGGCCGGCACCCCGCAGCAGACGTGGCTGCTCGAGGTCGCCAACCGGACGGCGCGCAGCGGTTGCGCCACCATCGCGTGCATTCCGTCGGACGAGCTGAACGACATCCTGAAGGCTGCCACGTTCGCCCTGCTCACCAACCGCTACCTGGCTGTCTACGATCGGCGCGGAGCCGCCTGACCTCCCGGGTCCCAGGCCGGCGGGGGCGGGTCTGCGGCGGCCGTAGACGCCGACCCGACGCGGACCGCATCCGGTTCGATCGCCAGCGCGTCGAGTCCACGCTCCGCGGTGAACGCGGGGAGCAGGAACACAGTCGCGAGGGCTGTGGAGAAGATCGCGTAGATCATGTGCCGCGTGTTTTCCACCGCTTCCCCGAGCGCGGCCGTGAAGAACTGGACGAAGGCGAACGCGACCATCAGCATGATCGCGATGGCGTAGGCCCGGCGCGAGCTGGAGCGCGCGGATCGAGCGCAGGCGATCAGTGCACCGATGACGAGGAGCGCCCACAACATGATCAACCCGACGAGACCGTTGCCGGTGAGATGCCCGAGCGGCGTCAACAACGAGAAGTCTTGTGCCCCCGGCCGATTGCCGACGCTCATCTCGAACGATCCCAGGTAGCCCGGACGCACCGAGAAGAAGTCCGCCGCCGCCTGATTCAGGATACGCAGCAGGCTACCCGGGTGCCGGAGCAGGAAGCCCCACGCTGTCTCGTACGTCATGTGAGGCGCCCATTCCGTCCACGCAGAGGTGGTCATGATGTCGCTGCCACCGGCGGGCTGGCCCGCGTACTTGGCGAACATGGCGGGGAAGCCCATTTCCTTCAGATCGGCCGCAGGGTCCTCGCTGGGGCCGAGGATGCCGACCGCGATCAGCTCCCAGGGGTTTACCGCCTGGAAGGCTTTGGGGTTGTTTCGCATGAGGAACGTCGCTACCGCTACCGCGGGGACAAGGAACACGATCACGAGTCCCGAGCGGATCACGCGAGTGCGGAGCCTGCGCCGGGGGCGGAAGGACGTGCGGCGGCCGCGCTGGAACACCCAGTAGACGCCCAATGCGGCAATGGGAACGAGGAGGCTCACCGCCTGCGTCTTCGAGCCGACCGTCAGGAAGGTTCCGATGGCGAGCAGCAGAACCGCCAGTGCCGTCGTATGGCCGGGCGAGAACAGATAGACAGCACCCACGGCGCACAGCATGATGCCGAGCAGACCAGGGAACTCGCCGTACAGGCCCCCGGCGTAGCCGACGAACACGCCGTCGGAGAGCACGATGAGCACCGCCAGAGCCGAGGCGATGCGCCACAGCAGTCCGCGCCGGATCGTGAAAGCGATCAGGGCGACGACGATGCCGACGACCACGCAGTTAAGAAGGATGAGCCAGCGGAGATCGAGATTCACCCCGCCGCTCAGCCACTGTGCGGCCTTGAGGAACCAGATCTGGACGGACGGGTAGAGGATGCAGTCCTCGCGGATGCTCGGCGGTCCCGGAATCCAGTCCAGGATCGCGAACTTCTGGTAGAGCGGCACCGCCGGGTCGGCGGGCACCAGTCCCAGCTGGCAGACATAGCGCTGCTGACCGTCGTAGACATCGCCGATGCCGACCGTGACCGGCCACAGGGTGCGCAGCAGCATCAGCCCCACCGTCACCACACCGATGGCGAGGCTCGAAACGAGCCGTGACACGCCCCGGTCTTCGGTGAGCCAGTTAGGCATACGTCGTCCTCTTTCCCTCACTCTTCAAGACGCGGGAGGACCGCGATCATGACGCGCTATCCGCGGCGCGTATCCCCGCGGTACGGTGAGCGCGCTCCGAGCGACGCCGAGGGGAGGACACCGTGAGCGAATCGGCCACGCCAGCCGACCGCGACGGTCAGCGTCCACTCGGCCGACGAGTCTGGCGCGGGCTGCTCGACGTGGTCGTCATCGTCGTTGTGGCGCTGCTGGTGTCCTTCCTGGTGAAGACGTTCCTGATCCGGCCGTTCTTCGTTCCCTCGGAGTCGATGGAGAACACGCTGCAGATCGGGGATCGGGTGGTGGTGGATGAGATCGGCCCGCGGCTCTCCGGCATCCACCGCGGCGATGTGGTGGTGTTCCGGGATCCCGGCAACTGGCTTCCGGCACGGAGCGGGCCGGCCCCCGGCTGGCTGGACCAGGCGCTGACGGCCGTCGGGCTCTCCGCGGCGGACAGCGATCAGCACCTGGTCAAACGGGTCATCGGCATCGGCGGCGACCATGTCGCCTGCTGCACGGCGGAGGGCAAGGTCACCGTGAACGGAGTGGCCATCACCGAGCCGTACATCCTCCTCCCGCCGGAGCAGAAGGACGCGTCGCTCGTGCCGTTCTCCGTCACGGTGCCCGAGGGATCCCTCTGGGTGATGGGCGACAACCGGGACCATTCGGCGGATTCGCGCTTTCACACCTCCGGCCCCGGCGGTGGTTCGGTGCCGGTCTCTGGCGTGGTCGGCCGCGTGTTCGTGATCATGTGGCCGCCGGGCCGGTGGTCGTGGGTGGGGAGTTACCCCGAGACGTTCGCCGCCGTGCCGTGATCGCCCGGACGATGCCCGTCCGGGACCGGACCTAGTACAAGCCGGTGTCGTCCAGCGGGACCATCCGCAGCCAGCGGAAGCCGTAGCCTTCGAGGGGCACCGTCAGTGCGCCGTTCTCGACCGCCAGGTCCGCGTCGGTGAAGACGTCGATCAGTCTCCGGTCATGCGGGGCGGGGAGCGTGAGCTGCACCTGCCGTGGTTCGGACGCGAAGTTGTGCACCGCGATGACCTGTCGCTCGCCCAGTGTGAGAGTGTGCGCGAGGACCGCTTTGTCGGGCTGCTCCAGAACGTCGAAGGCGCCCCACCCCAGCTCGCTGCCATTCCGGTAATGGCGGATGAGGGTGCGCATGAAGGCGAGGAGTGAGTCCGGGTCGCGCCGCTGCCCCGCGACGTTGACGTGCTCCGGCCCGAACCCGCCCGGCGTGACGGCGTTGCGAAGCTTGCCGGCCGGCGCCGTCGAGAAGCCTCCGTTGCGGCCGGCGTTCCACTGCATGGGCGTGCGAACCGACATCCGCCCGCCAATGTCCAGATTCTCGCCCATCCCGATCTCCTCTCCGTAGAAGAGCACGGGGGTCCCGGGCAGCGAGAACATCAGGCTGTAGACCATGCGGATCCGGCGCGGATCACCCTGGAGCATCGGCGGGAGCCTGCGCACGAGTCCACGGTCGAAGACCTGCATCCGTTTTTCGGGACCGAACGCGGCGAAGACTTCTGCACGCTCCTTCCCGGTGAGCTTGTCGAGGGTGAGTTCGTCATGATTGCGCACGAAATTGGCCCATTGGATGTCCGGCGACCCTTTCGGACGACTCTGAAGGGCCTTGGCCAGGGGACGCGCGTCCTCGCGGGCAAGAGCGAGGTACATCTTCTGCATGCTGATGAAATCGAACTGCATCGTGAGCTCGTCGCCTTCGGTGCCGCCGAAGAAGGTGTTCTGCTGCTTGCGGTCGAGATTGACTTCGCCGAGAAGGATCGCCTGTCCGGAACGTCGATCGAGGAACGATCGCAGGTCGCGGAGGTAGGCGTGCGGGTCCGGCAGCAGCTGTGCGCCATCGACGATGCCGGTCGTGTCCAGGAGGAACGGCACAGCGTCGACCCGGAAGCCGGACACTCCCAGCTGCACCCAGAATCCGACCACCTTGGCGATCTCGTCGCGCACCCGTTCATTCGCGATGTTCAGGTCGGGCTGCTGGCGGTAGAACACGTGCTGGTAGTACTGGCCGGCCTTCTCGTCCCACTGCCAGTTGCTGGTCTCCTGATCGGGGAAGACCGGCTCGGGTTGATGTTTCGGTGGTTCGTCGCGCCAGACGTAGAAGTCCCGATAGGGCGAGTCGCGGCTCGCGCGAGCGGCCTTGAACCAGGGATGCTCGATCGACGTGTGGTTGACGACGAGGTCGACGATGACGCGGATCCCGCGATCCTCAGCGATCCGGATCACCTCCACGAAGTCCCCGAAATCGCCGAGCCGCCGATCCACACCCAAGAAGTCCGAGATGTCGTAGCCGTCGTCGCGGTCGGGCGAGGGATAGAACGGCATCAGCCACAGGCACGTGACGCCGAGCTCGGCCAGATAGTCGATCCGGTCCGCGAGGCCGCCGAGGTCTCCGATCCCGTCGCCATTGCTGTCCATGAAGACCTCGACGTCGAGGCAGTAGATCACGGCACTCTTCCACCACAAGTCGCTGGTATCGCTGACCTTCATCGCTTCTCCACCGCATCTCCCGTCGGTCGGGAAACACCCGGCCTCAGCGCTCACGGTACCGGGAAAAGCACTTCGTGCGGTGCCCGTCACTGCCGGCGACTACCCTGTCGCCGCCGGCGGGGTTCAGGCCTCGATCGCGATCGTGCCCGCGTTCTTCGTGTCGGCCGCGCGAAGAGTCTTGGACCACCCGTTCCTCCCCAGCGCCAGCCGGTAGACGGCCTTGGCCAATGCGGCCGCGACATAGAGCTGATAGGGCCACAGCGTGACGCCGATGAGCGTGGCGCGACGCCAGCTCAGGTCCGGCTCGCAGCGGAGCTTGTAGACGAATCCCCAGATGGCGAAGGGACCGATCCCGAACAGGAGGACGAGGATGCTCATTCCCCCGAGATTCGACCACCACAGTTCGCGCAGGGCCCGGTCATACGCGATCCCGAGCATCTGGCTGCCGAGGAGGCTGAGAAAGATCGCGTAACCGACGAGCTGAATGACCGGAAGGAGGAGGTAGTACCCGGCCTCGAGTACGCCGGTCGAATCGAAGAAGCGGGACCGAAGGATGGTGGGCAGGTAACGCATGCATTGCATGACCCCCTGTCCCCATCGGGCGCGCTGGGTCGTCAGTCGGGAGAGGGTGGGGACGGCCTCCTGCGAAACATGGGAGTCGTGAACCTGCCGGTTCTGGTAGCCCGCGAAGATCACGTGGAGGCCGAGTTCGTAATCCTCGAGCAGCGAGCCGTGCCACGGCGAGCCATAGGTCTCGGTGATCGCATCGAGAACCGACAGCCGGGTGAACTGGCCGTTGCCACCCATGCCCACCGTGCCGGTCTTCGAACGCAGCGACTGCATGGCGAGGATGACGGTGCGGAACTCGACGTCTTGCATGCGGAGGAGCCACGACGAGAACGCATTCGCGATGCGGCCCTTGCCGGGGAGCGGGTTGGATTCGTCGCGGTTCTTCATCCGCACGGCGAGCTGCACGGCGCCCACGCGAGGGTCGGCGAAACGAGTGTCGGCCGAGACGGCGGCGAGCGCATTGCCGGAGAGCTCGCCGTCCGCGTCGAGGACGGCGACGATCACTCGCGACCGATCGATCGGGTGCGGGAGCCACGCGCTCACGGCGCCGTAACCCGCGTTCAGGGCCGGCCCCTTGCCCGTGCGCGCATGGGGCCGCACGCGTCGCACGAGATGGACCATCGGATCGCTCCCGGCCAATGACTCGACGATCGCAGCGGTCTCGTCGTCGCTGTCATCGTCGATCACCCAGATGTGCATCTGCGGGAACGTTGCCCGGGCCGTGGCGATCGTGTCGCCGATCACCGACTCCTCGTCCCGGCAGGGGATGAGCGCGTGCCAGAGGAACTGCGCGGGGTCTCCGGGCGGGGTGGCCTGCAGCTTGAGGTACGGGACGAGGATGAAGGCCACGTACGTGAGGAAGACGATGACGAGCAGGTAAGACGTCGACTGGAGAAGCGAAGACATGTGGGCCGTTCGGTCGGGTGGTATGAAGCGTGGCCGGCGCAGGGTCGCGCCGACAGCGGGCTATACCGTTAACTGACGTCGCCGAGGGCGATTCGTGACGCGGGCCCGTCGGCGACCGCGATCACCGGCGGGCGGGGTCGAGATTGACGCCGATCCCGCTCGTGAGCTCGGGTTCAGGGGACTGCGTGAGAAGTTCGGGGTTCAGCCAGACCAGCTGCGCCTCGGTCAGACCGAACCGCCGGGTCACGGTGTAGATCGTGTCGTACGGGTTGGGGATGTAGTAGGCCAGCGTTCCGTCCTCGATGATCGCGCGCCCGTGGGCGTACGGCTCCACGCCGTGGTCCACTGCCTTCAGGCCGGGGTACGCGGCGGGGAGCGTCCACGCGATCGTTGCGGCTGCGAACACCCGCGCGTCCCCGGCCGGAGACTCCTCGATCGAGTGCAGGAAGGACGGATCGCCGAAGGACGGCAGATCACCCATCAACGGCAGAACGAGTTCGCCGTCCGCGTCGGTGGTCACCAGGTCCGACCCGAGCGCGAAGTAGTTCTGATCCTGGATGTTCTCCGGAAGGCCGTCGTGCCGTTTGCCGGTCATCATGAGGTCGATCCCGTCCAGGCTCGCTGGTGCGGGTGCGTCCGGGCGGATGCGGACCTCGATGCCGCGGTCCTGGCGGACCACGATGCGCACGCCCCCGGTCAGCGGGTGCTCGGCGACCCCGCCCGGGATCGGCTCATGGTCGATGACCTGGAGCGATCCCGTCCCGATCGTCTGACCCGCGATGAGCAGGTTCGGGAGCTGCTGGGCGATGGGCACCGGGTCCGCAGTCTCCGCCTTCGGTGTCGGGGTCGGATGGCTTGGCGGGGTGAGCAGCGCGCATCCCGACATCAGGCCGACCACACAGGCCGCGACCATGGCCGCGACGACGCGACCGCCCCCGGTACGAATCATGGCTAGACCCTAGCAACACCATCGAATCGAACGGTCGAGTGCGCTCTTCGCCGACGACTCAGCGGGGCGGGCTCGTGCTGTCCCGTACCTTCAGCTCGGGCTGGATCAGCGGGATGGTGGCGGGGGTCTCGCCCCGCAACGCGCCGAGCACGCTTTCGACGGCGCGACGTCCGACCGCGGTGAAGTCCAGTCGCACCGTCGTCAGGGCGGGCTGGAAGAAGGCCGACTCGTCGCGGTCGTCGAAACCGACCACGCTCACGTCGCCGGGAACGCTGATCCCGTGGTCGTCGAGAGCCTTCATCAGGCCGAGCGCCATCACGTCGTTGATCGCCAGCACGGCCGTGATCGACCGGTCGGCGGCGATCGCGAGCCCGGCGCGGTAACCGGCATCCGCCGACCAGTCGTCCGACTCGAACTCGGCGGGGACCGGTCGGCCTGCAAGGGCGAGCTCCGTCTGCCATCCGCGCCTGCGCGCCTCCGACGCCATCCATCCCGCGGGACCCCCGATG
Source organism: Leifsonia sp. T36S-04 (assembly GCF_042465655.1). GTDB lineage: Bacteria > Actinomycetota > Actinomycetes > Actinomycetales > Microbacteriaceae > Leifsonia. Next base: position 399,106 of record NZ_CP146286.1, on the reverse strand, counting down.
AAGTGGACGGTCTCGTGTCCGAGGTCCAGCAGATGGCGGGTGGCGAGCTGGGCGCCCAGGGTCTCGTCGATCGAGATCGTCGCGGGTCCCGCCGGTGACCCCTGCTCGAACCTCACGACGGGCACATCCGTGTCGAGCCGCTGCAGGACCTCCGTCGCCGCGGTCATCGGCGCCAGGACGACGATGGCATCCACCCCGCCGTCGACGAGGGAATCCAGGCCCGCCCGAATACTGGCCTGGTCGACCTCCGCGATGCTGACGAGGCTCGTCGAGTAGCCGTTCCGACGGGCCTCCTCCGCGATGCCGAACAACGCCAGCGCAGGACCGTGCACCGAGAGCGCATAGCTGAGCACGCCGAGATTCATCGAGCGGCTCGTCGCCAACGCCCGCGCGGCGGAGTTCCGGCGGTAGCGCAACTGCGCCATGGCGGCCTCCACCCGGTCCCTGATGTCGGGAGAGACGTTGCTGTGGCCGTTGACCACGCGGGATACCGTCTGCTGGGAGACTCCGGCGAGGCGTGCCACATCGACCATTCGCGCTGCACGCGGGGCGTCGCTTCTCGTCTCCGTCATGCCCCAATTATGGCCGCGACCGGCCGGGCGCCCGTGAGCGCCCGGCCGGTGCCGCAGACGAGCCGCAGACGAGCCGCAGCTGAGCGGAGAGCTCAGCGGTTTCCGTATCGCAGCACCGCGGGGTGCTGCTCGTACGGCCATTCGGCCTCCGGGATCATGTACTCCAGCGTCGTGTAGCTGCCGTCCATGGTCGCCGCCAGCGACGGCGGCCCGGGGAACCCGATGACCCGCCAGCCGACCCGGTTGTCGTTCCCGCCGTAGACCGGGTCTCCGTAGAACCCCTGCCGGGTGTTCAGGACGAGGAGCGGGAAGAACTCGAGGAAGTCCTCGTTCACCGGCTGGTTGCCCGCCGGGGCTCCCCCGCTCCCCTGGCCGTCGGATTCGGCGAAGACGAACTTCGCCGGCTTCTCCTTCTTCGAGATGATCTCGAGGACCGTGTCCTGCTGGTCCGGGTCGAGGTCCACGAAGTCGGCGCCGAACTTATCGGAGGCGATGCCGTCGAGCTCGACGATCCCCTCACGGTAGAACTTCTGCCGGCTCTCGATGCGCTCCTGCCACGCGTCCTGCTCGAGGCCCTCCATGCGCAGGAACCCCTTGCCGTCAGCCGCGGGGAAGACGAACTGCGTCCCTGCCAGCATCCGGTCGATGAAGCGGACCACCCCCGCCTCCTTGGCTCCGGGGTGGTGGTCCGTCGGGATGATGCGCGCAGTGGCGGCCTCGACAGTCGCCCACTCGTGCTCGGTGAAGAACAGCGGCCCATCCGTGTCTCGTGTCGAGATCGGTACGGTGACCCATTCTGCCTGTCCCATTGTTTCGTCGTCTCCTCTGAGGTCGGCGTGTGTCAGTCGGTCCAGCCGTGGCGGTCCACGGCGATGATGCGGTCGGCGCAGCGCCAGGCGTTCGCCATGATGGTGAGCGCCGGGTTGATGCCCGTGGCGGTGGGGAAGAAGCTGGCGTCGAACACATAGAGGTTCGGCACCTCGTGGGAACGGCACCACTTGTCGACGACCGACGTCGCCGGGTCGTTACCCATGCGCGCCGTGCCGAGCTCGTGCGAGGTGTTCCCGGTGATGCGCTCCATGTTGACCGGCACGACCTTGGATGCTCCCGCGGCCTCCAGGATCTCCCCGTTCTTCTTCACCTGCCACTTCTCCTGGGCGAAGTCGTTCGCGTGCGGCGTGTGCGTGATCCGGGCGACCGGCAGACCCCAGGCGTCCTTCACCGTCGGGTCGAGATCCACCCGGTTCGACTCGACGGGGAGGTCGTGGAGGAGGATGCCGATCTTCATGCTGTAGTTGAACAGCTCGCGGTCGGCGTCCTTGGCGGCCTGACCCCAGGTGGGGCGACCCGGGAAGCTCCAGTTGACGGGATGCCCGAGCATCGACGGGAAGATCAGCGAGCCGAGGATGTGACCACGTGACTCGTCCGTCTCGTAGAAGTCGAACGAGCACAGGTTCATGTAGTGGCCCGACCAGCCGTAGAGCGGGTCGTGCAGCTCCTTGTCGAAGAGCCCGACCGAGAACGAGTACTGGTGGAACGTGGCGTTCTTGCCCACCTGGCCGCTCCCGTTGCCGAGACCGTCCGGGAACAGGGCCGACTTCGACATCAGCAGCAGGCGCGGGGTCTCGATCCCGCCGCCGCAGACGATGACGGCCTTGGCGTTCTGCACGAACTCGTTGCCGTTCTCGTCCTGGTAGCGCACGCCGATGGCCTTGCCGGTCTTGTCGACGAGGATCTCGCTGACGTAGCAGTCGGAGCGCAGGTCGTAGAGACCGGTGTTGACCGCATCCGGGATGAAGCTGATCAGCGTCGACGACTTGCCGTTGCCCGGGTCCGGGTACTGCTGCCAGAACCCGTTCTCACTGAACGGCTTGCGGCCGCGGTACGGCTCGGTCACCATGCCCTGCGGCATCGGGAACGTGCTGTGCCCCATCTTGTCCATGGCGGTCGCGAACTTGCGGCCGATCTGGCTGAGCGGCGCGGGCTTGGTCGGGTAGTCACGGCTGCGGCGACCCTCCCAGCGGTTGGCCCCGCCCAGTCCCGACGTGCCGAACTCCCACTCCACGCGTGTGTAGTACGGCTCGAGGTCGTCGTACGTGATCGGCCAGTCGACGAGGCTCGCTCCCTCGACATCGCCGTGCAGCGAGCGGAGGCGGAAGTCGTTCTCCGTCATGCGCGGCACCATCCCGCCCCAGTGCGTGGTCCCGCCGCCGACGACCTGCGGGGTCGCCGAGAAGTTGGTGATGACGGCTTCCTCGCTGTCGTTCTGACGGTACGTGCGCGGTTTGAGCTTCGGGTCCTGCCAGATGAAGTTGCGGTTGAGGAACTTCAGTTCGTCTCCGGATGCGTGCTCCGGCTTCAGCCACGGGCCGCGCTCCAGCCCCACGACGCGGAGACCGGCTTCGGTCAGCACCTTGGCGGCGGTCGCTCCGCCTGCCCCCGCGCCGACGATGACGACGTCGACCGGCTCGGGGTTCTTGAGGGTGGTCATTCTGTGTCCTTTCCTTCTGGAAGATGTGGGCTCGGGATGCGCACTACGCCAGCACGCCGGTGCGGCCGAGCTGCGCGATCGGCAGCAGGGCATCCCAGAGCGCGTCCGGGATCTCGACGGCGGCGAGCTCAGCGGTCTGCGCGACGCGCTTGGGCTCGGACATCCCGACGATCGTCGAGGTGACGCGGGGGTCGCGCAGCGAGAACTGCAGTGCCGCAGCAGCGAGCGGGACTCCGTGCTCCGCGCACAGGGCCTCCATGCGGCGAACGCGGTCGAGCACCTCGTCGCTCACGGGGGCGTAGCAGTAGGTGGGGACTGCATCCGGTCCCTTCACGAGCATCCCGCCGCCGAAGGGGGCCGCGTTCACGAACGCGACACCGCGTGCCGACGCGTCGTCGAGCAGGGGCTCGGCCGACTGGTCCACCAGCGTGAAGCGATTGTGGCTGATGACCGCGTCGAACGCCTCGGTCGCGAGGTACTGCAGCTCGAGGTCGATCGGTCCGCCGGCGACGCCGAGGTAGTCGATGACACCCTGATCGCGCAGCGCGATCAACGCTTCCAGGGGGCCGCCGGGGGCAACACCCTCCTCGAAGCTGATCTTCTCCGGGTCGTGGAGGTAGACGAGCGGCAGCCTGTCGAGGCCGAGGCGCTCGAGGCTCTCTTCGACCGAGCGGCGCACGCGGTCGCCGGAGAAGTCCGACGTCCCGGGGATCGGGTCGACCTTGGTGGCGACGACGACCCCCGCCGGGACGCCTCCGTTCTCGCGGATCGCGCGCCCGATGCGCTTCTCGCTCTCCCCGCCGCCGTACTCGTTCGAGGTGTCGATGAAGGTGAACGGCCCTTCGAAGACACGGCGGATGGTCGCGACGGCGGTCTCCGTGTCGACTTCGTACCCGTACTGGGTGGGGAAACTGCCGAGGGCGCTGGTACCGACGCAGATGTCGGAGACGGTGAGGTCGGTGCGTCCGAATTGTTTGATGGTCATGCGCTGTGCTTCCTATCTGAGTGGCGGTCGACGGTTCGTGGGGTTCCGGAGGGGGGTGCGGTGCTGTCGCGCACCTCGAGTCGGGGAAGCACCCGGGGCAGCGGGTCGACCTGGCCGCCGCGCATCAGGTGCAGGATGCGGTCGACCGCGAGGCGTCCGACCTCCTCGAAGTCGAGGCGCACCGTCGTCAGTCCTGGCCGGTAGTAGCGGGCCTCGGGGACGTCGTCGAACCCGACGACGCTGACGTCCTCCGGGACCCGGACCCCGCTCTCCGAGAGCGCTTTGACGACGCCGAGAGCCATCTGATCGTTGGCGACGAACACCGCGGTGATCTCCGGGTTGCGGGCGATCTCGCGACCGGCGGCGTACCCGGAGGTCGTCGACCAGTCGCCCGACAGCACCGGGTTCGTGACGCGACCGGCCGACGCGAGGGTCTCCGACCAGCCGCGCAGCCGTGCCTCGCTGCCCAGCCAGCCGGCGGGGCCGGCCACCTGCCACACGGTGTCGTGTCCGAGGTCGAGCAGGTGCCGGGTGGCGAGCGCTGCGCCGCTGACTTCGTCGGTTGCGACGCTCGTCGTCCCCTCGGCCGCTCCCGGCTCGAAGAACACGAGCGGAACGCCCGCTTCCAGCCCTGAGATCGCTTCGAGTGCCGCCTGCACGGGCGCCAGCACGACGATCCCGTCGACCGCATCCTCGGCGAGGTGGTCCAGAGCGGCCTTCATGGCCACCCGGTCGACATCGCCGAGGGTGACGAGGTTGGTCGCGTAGCCCGCCTTCCGCGCCTCATCGGCGATGCCGCTGAGGGCGACGGACGGGCCGTACTGGGCGAGGCCGAAGCTGACGATCCCGAGGTTCATCGTGCGGCCGTTGGCGAGGGCCCGGGCGGCCGGGTTGCGGCGGTACCGCAGCTGCCGGATCGCCAGCTCCACCCGCTCCCGGATGTCCGGGGCGACGTTGGGGCTCCCGTTGACCACCCGTGAGACGGTCTGCTGGGACACCCCCGCGAGGCGTGCGACATCGATCATCCTGGCACCGCGAGTTGTCGATTGCGTTTCTGTGCTCGAAGGTGCCGACATCGGTCTAGCTCGCTGCCCGGGCCGGGCGGCGGTGGAGATGCGCCCGGAAGAATCCGGAGATCCGCTGCACACCTCCCGCGCTGGAGAGGAAGACCGCGATCACGATCACGGCGCCCTTGATCACGAGCTGGGGCTCCGAGGAGATCCCCACCAGGTTCATGATGTTGATGATCGTGGCGAGCACGAACACGCCGATCACGGCGCTGATCGGGTCGCCCTTGCCGCCCATGAGGGATGCGCCGCCCACGACGACCGCTGCGATCGCGTCCAGCTCGTAGCCGACTCCGATGAGGGAGCTGCCCTGTCGCAGCTGCGCGGCGGCGATCAGGCCGGCGAGACCCGCGAGCAGACCCGACATCGTGTAGGTGATGAGCAGGTTGCGGGCGACAGGGAGGCCGGAGAGGCGCGCGGCCTCCGGGTTGCCGCCGATCGCGTAGAGCGAGCGGCCGAAGGTGGTGAACTTCGCCACGAGTGCGGCGATGACCGTGACGACCAGGAAGATCATCACCGGGTTCTGCAGGCCGAGGGAGGATCCGCGGGAGAACATGTCGATGAACGCCTGGTCGGTGATCTGGATGAGACTCGTCGACTGGATGATGTAGCTGAAGCCCTTGACCGCGCTCATCATCGCCAGCGTGGCGATGAAGGGCGGGATCCGCAGCCAGACCACGAGGATGCCGTTCACCAGTCCGGCGATCCCGCAGCAGAACAGGGTGAACGCGACCGAAAGTCCCGTCGCCATCCCTGCTTGCAGCGTCAGCGCGACGATCACCGTGGACATCGCCAGGATCGACCCGACCGAGAGGTCGATGCCCCCGGTGAGGATCACGAAGAACTGGCCGACCGCGAGCACGGCGACGATGGACGCGGCCGCGATCACGTTGTCCGCGTTCCGCAGAGTGAGGAAGTCGCCCGAGACGTAGTAGCCGATCACGATGATGACGATCAGCACGAGGAGCAGGTAGCTCTTCGGCAGGATGCGTTTGGCCACACTCCCCCAGGCGGAGCGCGGGTGCGCGGCTGAGGACTCGCGGGTGGGCTTCACCGGCTCTTTGAGGGTGTTGTTCGACATTGTCTTTCCCGTCAGTGGGGTGCAACGAGTGGTTGCAGTCAGTGGTTTGCGTCGGGGGGTGCCGCTGGGCGGCTCAGGCGAGCAGCTGAAGGATGCTCTGTCCGTGCGGGTCGATCTCGTCGTGGTCGAATTCGGCGACCACGCGGCCGCGTGCCATCACGAGGACGCGGTCGCACATCATCGCCTCGGAGATCTCGGAACTCGCGATGATCACGGTCCCGCCCGAGCGGGCGAAGTCTCGGATCAGCTCGTACATGTCCTCCTTGGCGCCGACATCCACACCGCGGGTCGGCTCGTCGCAGATGAGGAGACGGGAGGAGCGGACGAGCCAGCGGGCGAGGATGCCTTTCTGCTGCGTCCCGCCGCTCAGGGTCTTGATCGGCTGGTTGACGCTGGAGACCTTCATCCCGAGCCGCGTGACCATGTCCTGCGCCGCCCGCTTCTCGCGCTTGCCGTCGATCACGGCGAGGCGGCTGAACATGGGCATGCTCGCCAGGGTGATGTTGCCGGCGACGCCCATCTCGGGGATGAAGCCCTGAGCCTTGCGGTCCTGCGGCAGGAGGCCGATCCCCCGCCGGATCGCCTCGCCCGGCGACGTGAACGTGACCGGCTTGTCGTCGAGGCGGAGCTCCCCGTCCGTCTTCTTCCGCGCGCCGGCGAGCAGGCCGGCGAGCTCCGACTGGCCGGAGCCGATCAGGCCGGTGATGCCGAGCACCTCGCCCTGGTACAGGTCGAAGTCGATCCCGGCCACGCGCTCGTCCTCGCCGACGCCGCGGGCGGACATCAGGATCGTGTCCGTGCGGCCGGCTCCCAGCCGTGGGCTGCGCTCGCCGCGCAGGGCGGCATCCGCGATCGAGCCTTCGAGGCTCTTGCCCACCATGGCCGTCACGACGTCCGCCGGCTTGGTGTCGGCTGTGGACAGATCGGCCGCGGTCACGCCGTCGCGGAGGACCGTGACCGCGTCGCACAGGCTGTAGAGCTCATCCATGCGGTGAGAGATGTAGAGGAGGGTGACGCCGTCGGCAGCCAGCCGGCGCAGCACGGTGAACAGCCGCTCGACGTCGGGGAGAGGAAGTGTGGACGTGGGCTCATCGAGCAGCAGCACCCGTGCATCCTTGTGCAGCGCCTTCGCCAGTTCGACGGCCTGCTGCTCGGCCACCGAGAAGCTCGAGACCGGCTGTCGCACATCGAGGTCGAAGCCGACGCGGGCCAGCGCCTCGCGCGACTTGGCCTGCATCTCTGCCCAGTTGACGACGCTTCCCTTGCTCGGCAGCTTTCCGAGAAAGATGTTCTCGGCCACCGAGAGCGACGGCACGAGGCTCAGCTCCTGATAAATGGTGTGGATGCCCGCATCCTGCGCATCCGTCGGCTCGCGGAACTTCATGACCTCGCCGCCCAGGCGGATCGTCCCGCCGTCGGGCGTCTCGGCTCCGGAGAGGATCTTCACCAGGGTCGACTTGCCGGCCCCGTTCTGGCCCGCGAGGGCGTGGATGCTTCCCCGCTTGACCGAGAAACTCACTCCCTTGAGCGCTTGCACACCCAGGTAGCCCTTGGTGATGCCTTCGAGCTGAAGCTCGTCCATACGTTCTCTGCACTTCCTCGTGAGTGTCGTATCAATGTGGTCGCTGCGCCCGAACCGATGACATCGGGCGCAGCGACTCTGTGCGGTACCTGCCGGTACCTAGCCGTTCGCCCGCACGTACGTGTCTTCGGGCTTGTAGTACTCTTTGGCGTTCTCCGGCGTGACGACGGTGGTCTTGATGAAGACCTCCTTCTTGGGGCACGCGGACTTGTCGTTGTTGTAGGCGGCGACGGCCATCTTCACCGCGGCGACGCCCTGGTCCCACGGCTGGTTGGAGGCGGTCGCCTGCAGCGGGCCGGCGGGGTTGTCGACCATCTCCTTCACGGCGTTCATCCCGCCGTCGTAGCCGGCGACGATCACGCCGTCGCCCCAGATGCCCGCCTGCTGGAGGCCCTGCTCGATGCCGCCCTCCATCACGTCGCTCATGCTGTAGACGATCTTCAGGTCCGGGTTGGCCGTCGCGACGTCGCGGATCGGTCCGAGCGCCTTGTCCGGCTTCCACTCGCCGTACTTCGTCTCGAGCTTCTTGGTCGTGATGCCGGGGTACTTCTTCATCACGCCCTCGTAGCCCTTCATGAACCCGTTGAACCGCAGGTCGCTGAGGACGTCGCCGGGGAAGCCGCCGATGCCGACGACCTTGACCTCTCCGGTCTCGCCGAACTTGGCGATCGCCTTCTTCGCGGCGACCTCGCCCGCCAGTGAGCCGGTGTAGCCCTGGTCTTCCGCGACGTAGCAGTACATGTCCTTGACCAGCGACGGGTCGAGGTTCGAGTTGACGGTGACGAGGGGGACGTTCGCGTTCTGGAGAGCGGCGACCGAGGCGCCCACTCCGATGGGGTCGTTCGGGTTCATGATCACGACGTCGACGTTCTTCGTGATGAGGGTCTGCACGTCGGCGTTCTGACGGACGGTGTCGCCGTTGGCGTCGAGGAGCTGGATGGTCGCGCCGAGCTTCTTGGCTTCGGACTGGCCGCCCTCGACGAGGGTCTTCCACCAGTCGCTGCCGCTGATGCCGCGCTGGCTCCAGCCGATGACGAGGCCCTTGCCGGCCTTCTTGTCCGCGTCGCTCGCGGCCGCCTGGCCGTCGGTTCCGCCGCGTGCGCATCCGGTGAACACGACGGCGGTGACCGCCGCGATGCCTGCGACTTTGAGAATGGTTCGGGTACGGGTGCTGATCATTTTTCCACTTCCTTGTGAGTGATCGGTGCTGGGTACAGCCGGGTGATGTGGTGCCGGGTGGTGCCAGGTGGTGCGGATGCTGCCAGTGGTGCGGATGGAACGGATCAGTGAGAGCTGTGCGCGGCGGCACCCCGGACGAAGGGGGCCTGACGGCGCCGGGGTGCCGCCACAGCAGGGGCTCAGTCGAGCGGGGTGAAGACCCCGCGCTCCTCGAGCAGCTTGATGTTGCGGGCGCGGGTTGCGCGCTCGCGGGCGAGCCAGTCCTCCCCGGGAGGGACGTCCAGGTACTGGTTCTTGGGGTAGATCGGCTTCTCGTAGATCGCCGCGTACTGCTCGGTGCGGAGGTCCTTGAAGCCGTTGAAGACGCCATTCGACTGGCGATCGCGACGCAGTGCGTCGATGTCGATCGTCGTGCTGACGAAGGTGTCGCCGGCCGTGACGCCGGGCGTCTCGGTGATGATCTTGCCGCGCTGGTTCACGATCATCGAGCGGCCGCCGAAGAGGTCGTTGATGACTCCGTCCGGGCCGAGTTCGGGGCCGAGGTTCGGCGCCACGACGATCGCGTTGTTGAACAGCGCGTGCGCCTTGTTCTGCACCTCCCACATGCCCTGCGAGGTCTGGGGCTCGATGAGCGTGGCGCGGATGAGGATCTCCGCACCGTTCATGGCCAGTCCGCGCGCGATCTCCGGGTAGGCGCCCTCGTGGCAGATGACGTAGCCGATGTTGCCGATGTCCGGGGTCTTGGCCACGGGGTAGATCGCGTCCATGACGTTGCCGTTCCCCTTCTTGACGATCCACTCGTCCCACAGGTCGTGGAGGTTCGTGGTGCCGAGGGTGCCGCCCTCGAACCCGTCCGAGGTGGCCTTCGCACGGCGGTAGATGACCTCGCCGTTCGGGTCGATCATGAACGCGCAGTTGAAGTAGCGGTCCGGGAAGTCATCGTCTGCGACCAGGTAGAGCTCGCCGGCGATGTAGGTGTTCAGCTCACGAGCGGCCTTGCCGAGCTCGTCGGTCTCGGGACCGGGGATGGTGCGGGCGAACTTCTTCTCATACTCGCGGTCGCCTGCGTGGAACGCCATGTGCATGCCCTGGATCGCCATCTCGGGGATGACCACCAGTTTGACCGGGTAGCCCTCGGTCGACGCCACGCCGACCGCCGTCTTCATGAACGAGATGATGCGCTTCGTGGCGTCCGGGATCAACCGGAGGAGCCGCTCGTATTCGTCGGCCGTCTCGTCGTCTCCGGCATCCGGAAGGACTCCGGACGTGCCGACGAGCGCCGACAGTTGCGCGCGATCCAGGAAGCCCGGCAGTTTCGACCCCCTGTCGTGGCCGGCCGTCGCGCTCTCGGTCTCCCACGTATCCCACCGGCTGAAGGGCGTTCCGCGGTCGATCACATCCCTGGCCGCGAAGATGTCGTGCCACGACCCGTCCGGACGCACAGTCGCTTCGAGACCCGAGTCGGCCGGATAGCGTCGGTCGTTCGTTTCGGCGAGGTACCCCAGCCAGGCGGAGAGCACGAGCTGTCCTGCCCGGACTTCGGAGCGAGCGGAGCCGACCTCATCGGATTCGAAGAGCCCCCGGAGCTCTTCCGCCGCGATCGCGGCGACATCCGGCCTCTCGGCATCGAGGGCGAGCTTGACCAGTTCGACCATCGCCCAGACGCCGCCCGACCGCAGGACCTCCGGCTCGTGGTCGGCGGGGCGGGAGTACACGGCGAGGTTGCGGATGGAGGCGACGATGCGGCGGGGCATCCCGTCGAATTCGGGTCCTCCTTGGCTCAGGATGTCGGACCACTGCCTCGTGAAGCTGGCGAGGCACTCGCCGACGTACTCGGGCGAACCGGTTCCCGGCGCTTCGAGCGTCCGGATCGTCGCTGCGTCGATGAAGACCTGGGCCGCCTGCGGCGAAAGCAGGACGTCCTGTTCGACGTCGCTGATGCTCTCGGTGAGCCCGCGTCCCGGTGCGGACGATGTGCCGTGGGACAGGTCGGAGCCATCGGTCCGGGCCACCCACACGCCCCGGACGACGTGCCCGAGAACCTCCAGAGCGCGTTCCGCGGTGGACAGCGCCCCGGAACGCAGGTTCGTACCGATCGCGTCCTTCAGCGTCGCGATCTCGTGCTCGGTCTCCTCGTAGGGGGTCACCGCTCCAGGCGGTTCCAGTTCCACGCTCGATTGGAGAAGCCGGACGACCCGCCCGGCTGCAGCCGCCTCGAGGGGAGCCGGAGTGATGACCCGGAACGCAGTATCCCCCAACCGCGTGCGGTCGCCCGGGCGGATGTCCAGCACGATGCGAGGTGGGACATATTCGTCAGAAGTGCCCTGAGCCTCCGCACCGCTTCGGAGAGCCGGGATGCCGAGCGACGCGATCGCCTGGCGGACGGCCTTGGGCCGGATGGCTTTGACGACGCGCCCGGCCTCGGCGATCGGCACCTTCACGGTCGAGACGGACCGCGTGGAGGTGCGGGAGTCCGCGTCCGACGCCAGCAGTCCGTCCAGTCCCTTCGTCGCACCCGCATACCGATCGGACATCCGGTCGAGGCGATCGGAGAGCGTGTCGACCAGCGACGATCGCACGACTTCGTCCAGCCGGGACGGCTGGCCGAACAGCCGGGTGAGCCGGGAGGTCGAGACCAGGAGCAGGACAGCGGTGGCGACGAACCACGCGAACGCGATCACAACCCCTGTCGCGCTCGGAAGCCAGATGGACTCGAGCGCCATGAGGGCGTTCGCGACCAGGCCCACGCTGACGAACCACCCCGCACCGATGTAGGCGAGGACCCGGCCCCGGGATGCCCCGATCGCCAGAGGAGCTTCCGCGAACAGCTGGGCCGCGATCGTCAGGCCGGCGAATCCGACAGACAGGAAGGTGGTCTGCACCTGCCAGAGCGCGACATCGGATCCTGAGACCGGGTGAAGGTGCTCACGAATCCAGAGCGGGTCGCCCGCATAGTGGGCGACACCGATGAGCACCGAAGCGATGAGAACGCTGCACACTGCGACGACGATCTCGCGGCGGCCGAGTTGTGCCCTCATCGGCGGTACACGAAGCGCCGGCCGGCTCAGTCGTCGCGCCCGCGCTTGAATTTCTCTGCCAGCCGCTTGGCCATCCCCTTGGTCTCCTGCTCCACTCGCTGCGCGAGCTGCTGAAGCGTGCGCAGCGGACGGATGGAGCCCGCCTGCCGGTGACTCGATTCTTCGCTCGTCTCCTGAAGAGGAACGACGAACTCGTCCTCGGCGACCGTGACCACGTACGCGGAATCGTCCGCGTTCAGCGCGATGCTCACCGGCACTGCCTCTCCGGTGTCCGGGTCGACCGCTACGGCGTTGATCGAGACGTCCACATGCGAGCCGTCGTCGACTTCGACGATCTCGACTTCGGCGAGCGGGCCGCTCTCGATCGCGAGGACGAAGTCGTCCTGCGCGGGCGTCCGGTCCTCCTCGTTGGTGTTCTCGGCCATGATGGCTCCCTAACATGTCAGCGGTGGTTGGTACCGCTGGACGCTACGCGGCGCATCGAACCCGGACTACGTCCTGTCCGGCCCAAAGGCGTCGCGCAACTTGACCTGCCGGGGCAGCGCTCACATCCCTCTTGTCGCCGAGTCGCGGGCGGCGCACCATGGGGTCATGCCGCCTTCACACGATCAAGCCGCTGACTCCGGAGACGTTCCCGGCGTGGCTGGCGCTCGCGGAGAAGCACAACGGCGTCTGGGGCGGCTGCTACTGCTCCTATTTCCATGGGGACACCTCCCAGACCGTGAAAGCCGATTACGACGGGCCGACGTTCAAGAAACGACTGGTCGACGAGGGCGTCGCCCATGCGGCACTCGTGTTCGAGGGTGATCGCGCCATCGCCTGGTGCGAGTACGGGAGCCCTCAGGAGCTTCCGCGCATCTATCACCGCAAGCAATACGACGCCGGCGAGACGTCGCCCGCCCCCTGGCGCATCACGTGCTTCTTCGTGGACCGCGACAACCGGCGGGTGGGCGTCGCGCGCGAGGCACTGGATGGAGCGCTCGCGTTGATCGCCGAAGCCGGCGGAGGCGAGGTGGTCTCGTTCCCGAACGAGCTGGCGCCGGGCAAGAGAACGTCGTCGTCGTTCCTGCACAACGGCACGCGCGCGATGTTCGAGAAGGCCGGTTTCGTCTTCGAGCGCCACATCGGCACGAGCAAGACCGTCATGCGCATCCACGTCGAAGCGGCCGAGCCACCGCTGTCATGACGCAGTGCTCGCTAGACTCCCCGACATGGCGCTAGTGGATAACCTGGGCATCAGCGTTGCGGACCTCCCGGCCGCTACCGAGCAGTTCGACCCCGTACTGACCGCACTCGGATACACCCGGCACGACGCCGAAGGAGGCGTCTCCTGGGATTGCGGTACGGAGACCGAGCTGATCCTCTTCCCCGCCCGCGAGCCCGATTCGGGACCGCACCGGCACGGTCGCGTCGGGTGGCAGCACCTCGCCTTCGATATCGCCGAGCGCGTCGAGGTCGACCGTCTGTATGCGATCGCGCTCGACGCCGGCTGGACCTCCGTGCGGGAGCCGAAGGAGTACCCGCGGTACAACGATCGCTACTACGCGGCGCACGTCGAGGACGACAACGGCATCCGGATCGAGTTCGCCTACAACCCGCCGCGGACGGCGGGCTGAGTCCAGGGAGCGTCCTGGTGGGCGAGCCAGACCTCGCCAGGGTCGAGGCTGCGGATGAGCCGCTGCGCCTCGGTGGTGGGATGATCCAGCTCGTCGTAGAAGACGGCACTGTCGCCGCAGATCACAGCGGGACGCCCGTCGGTCTCGACCACGACGATCTGTGACCCCGGCGAGTGCCCCGGGGCGGGGATGAGACGGACACCCGGGACGAGCTCGAGTTCCCCCTCCACCAGCGTGTACGTGAGGCCCGGGGCATCCACCCAGTCGAGGATCGTGTACTCGCCGGCGTGCGCGTCGTCGTACTCGGCGCGCTGCACGTAGATCGGCCGCCCGGCGAAGAGGTGATTTCCTCCCACGTGGTCGAAGTGCAGGTGGGTGTTGACGACGATGTCGATGCTGTCCGGGTCGAAGCCGGGGAGTTCGTTCAGCGGCTGGATGCGGGGTCCATATCCTCCACGGCAGGATGCAGCTGGGTGAGGCCCGTGTCGACGAGAATACGGGCCTCGGGATGGTAGATGACGTGCACGTTGATGGGCAGGCGCTCGTCTCCGGCCAGCAGATCACCCACGCGAAGGCGAGTGATCGTCGGGCGCGCCGGACGGACGGAATCGGTCGCCTTCTGGAACTCCATGAGCCCTCCACACGATGAGATGCCGCGCCTCGCGGTGTGACCACTCTGCCACTCACCGCTCGTGCGACCTATGAACGGGCCGGCCGCGTTCCTGTCTCGGCCGCATCCACCCGTGCCTCTGGGTCGACCAGGCGGCCGTCGATGAGCTGGACCGTCCCGTGCATCCGCGGCAGGTGGATCAGGTCGTGGGTGACGAGCAGGGTGGAGGTGTTCCGTTCGTCCGTCAGCCGCAGGATGAGGTCGATGATGCTCGCACCCCGTTCCTGATCCAGGGCGCTGGTGGGCTCGTCGATGAGGAGCACGCTGGGCTCGTTCATGAGGGCGCGGGCGATGTTGATGCGTTGGCGCTGACCACCGGAGAGCTGATGCGGTCTCTTGTCGCCGTGGGCTGCGAGACCGACGGCGTCCAGGAGCATGTCCGCCCGGGCGGTGGCGTCGGTGCGGTGGCGTCGGCTGAAGCGGGCGCCCAGTTCGTTCATGACGGTCAGTTGCTCGCGTGCGGTGAGCGACGGGATCAGATTGGACTGCTGGAACACGATCCCGATCTTCTCGCGGCGCAGCGCGGCCGATTCGGCGCGGTTCAACCGGGTGGCGTCGATGTCGTCGATGAGGACCTGCCCCGAATCGGGGTGGATGAGTGTGGCCGCGACGGCAAGGAGGCTGGATTTGCCGGATCCGCTGGGTCCCGTGATCCCGGTGACGGTCCCCGGGTGGGCAGTAAGCGAGATGTCGTTGACGGCGGTCACGCGGGCGTCGCCATCGGGAAAGGTGAGGGTGATGTTGTTCAGGCGGATCATCGGTTGCTCCCAAGGGCGGTGAGGGGGTCGGCGGAGGTGACGGAACGGAGCGCGAACGCAGCCCCGGCGAGACCGAGGAGGATCATGACCGCCCCGGGCAGCACGGTGGTGATCGGGCTGAGGAGGAACGGCAGCGCGGTGCCCGCCAGCGAGCCGAACGCGGCAACGAGCCCCAATCCGACGCCGATTCCAAGGAGCAGCACGATCAGGGCCTGACCGAGCGCGTCGCGGATAAGAGACGGGGTGCTGGCGCCGAGGGCTTTGAGGACGGCGATGTCGCCTTTGCGCTGCATCGTCCAGACGGTGAAGAAGGCGCCGATCACGAGCCCCGAGATCCCGAACAGCAGGGTGACCATCAGGAGCAGCGATCCGATCTCGGAGCGGAACGCGCTCAAGGCCATCAGGGTCCCGACGGTGGACTCGGAGACGGTGGTGGTCGCGGCATCGGCGGCCTCCCAGTCAGGAGTGCCCGTCACGGCGAGGACGGTGGCGTAGACGTCGGGATTTCCGGTGGCAGCGGAGTAGGCCTGCCAGTCGTGGAGGGTCATCGTCACGACCGGGGTGTGGCTGTACCAGCCGTCCCCGCCGATCGTCTCGACGGTGTAGCCGGTGCCGGCGATCGTGACCTCGTCGCCCGTGCTCACGTCGAGGGCCTTCGCGGCGGGGTCGGAGAGGCCAAGCCGGCCGTTCTCCGTGGGGGCTGTTGCGTCGAATCCGGGTTCCACACCGAATACCGCGATAGCCGCGCGGGTGTCACCGGCCTCGCCCCGGGTCTGGCTGATCCCGACAGGAGTGGCAGCTGTGACGCCCTTCGTCGCCGCCCAGTCGGATGCCTGCTGCCGGGTGATGGCCGAGTCGGAGAAACTCGCGCCGCCATCACCTGCGGCCGGTGCGGAGAACACCACGCGGTCGGCGGGCAGCGCCAGCACCGCGGAGACGTTCTGGGTGGCGAGACCGCCGGTCAGACCACTGAGGAACCCGACGAGAACGGTGATGAGGGCGACGACCGAGCCGATGAGGACGAATCGGCCCCGCGCGAAACGGAGGTCGCGGAGTGCGACGAACATGGGGTGTGCCTTTCCTGCCACCGGACGGGGTGACTACTCCACTCTCGCCGTCCGCCGCGGCCGGGTCATCGGCCACCCGGACACGGTTTCGCGCCCGAAGTGTGCAGCCTCCGATCGTCCTTTTGGACGATGACCGTCAACCCCGCGCCGCGTAGAGTTCAGCCCATGGCCCACACCGCATTGACCCCCGTTTTCGTGGGTCTGCGCACCGGGCTGCACGTCCTGTTCGCCGCACTCACCGTGCTGGTCGTCGTCCGCGCGATCGTGTCCCCGACGGATGCGAGCGTCGCCGTGATCGCGGTGGCGGTGCTCCTCGGGCTCACCTACGCGTGCGGCGCCCTGCTGACCCGGCCGGCCCGAGCGCACCGACTGCTGCAGTTGGCCTGGCTGGCGGTCCTGACAGCGGAGTGGGTGGTTCTGCTGTGGCTGATCCCGGATGCCGCCTACCTGGTGTTCCCGCTGTTCTTCCTCTACCTCCACCTACTCGGCCGCTGGTGGGGTTCGGCCGCGATCCTTCTGTCGACGATCGTCGCGATCTGTGCACTCGGCATGCACAGCGGGTGGACCGTTGGCGGGGTCGTCGGCCCGCTTGTCGGCGCGGGAGTCGCATTGCTCATCGGGCTCGGCTACCAAGCTCTCGCCCGCGAAGCCGAACAGCGTGAAGCGCTCGTCCACGAGCTGATCGCCACCCAGGGGCAGCTCGCCGCCACCGAGCACGAACAGGGGGTCCTGGCCGAGCGGGCTCGCCTTGCCCGCGAGATCCACGACACCCTCGCTCAAGGACTCTCCAGCATCCAGATGCTGCTCCACGCCGCCGAACGCGCCGACCCGGGCCGGCCCGGCATCGAGCACATCCGGCTGGCGCGCGAAACCGCCGCCGCGAACCTTGCGGAAGCACGCCGATTCATCCGCGAGCTCACGCCACCCCAGCTCGACGACCAGACCCTCGGCGGGGCACTCCGCCGGCTCGCCCGCACCCAGTGGGCGAACCAGGGACTCGACGTCCAGGTGCGGGTCTCCGACACGATCACGCTGCCCATGCATCTCCAGACCGCGCTGCTGCGCATCGCCCAGGGAGCCATCGCGAACGTCATCCAGCACGCCGATGCCACCTCCGCGACCATCACCGTCGCCGTCGCCGACGACCGGCTCCACTTCGCCGTCACCGACAACGGAACCGGATTCGACCCGCAGCACGTCCTCCACGATGCCGCCGAGAAGTCGGACTCCTTCGGGCTTCGAGCCACCACCGAGCGGGTGCAGCAGCTCGGCGGAGTCCTGACCATCGATGCCGCCCCCGGCCGCGGGACGACCCTGGCCGTGGACCTCCACCTGGCGGAGGTCGCATGATCCGGCTTCTGATCGCGGACGACCATCCCATCGTCCGCGCCGGACTCGTCGCCCTGTTCAGCCTCGAAGACGACGTCGAGGTCCTCGCCGAAGCGAGCACCCCCGACGAAGCCGTCGACCTCGCAGAACGCACCAACCCGGACGTCGTCCTGATGGACCTTCAATTCGGCTCACAGCAGACGGCCACCGGAGCAGACGCCACCCGCCGCATCCGCGCCCTCGAGGCCCCGCCGTACGTCCTGGTGCTGACGAACTACGACTCGGACTCCGACATCCTCAACGCCGTCGAGGCGGGTGCCAGCGGCTACCTCCTCAAGGATGCGCCGCCCCACGAACTGATCGCCGCCGTCCGCGCGGCCGCGGCAGGTGAGAGCGCCCTCGCTCCCGTCATCGCCTCCCGCCTCCTCAGCCGGATGCGCGCACCCCAGATCAGCCTCAGCAGCCGGGAGATCCAGGTCCTCGAACTCGTCGCCGCCGGCCGCTCGAACACCGATATCGCCCAGGAACTGTTCATCAGCGAAACGACCGTGAAGTCCCATCTGTCCCACATCTTCTCCAAGCTCGACGTCAACTCCCGCACAGCCGCCGTCTCCGCCGCGCGACGACGAGGCATCCTGCGATAGGGACCACGCGGGCAACGGGTCAGAACCGCGCCAGCCACGCTCGCGCCATGTTGTACACGCCGGACGCGATCAGCCCTGCGCCCAGTGCGATGATCAGCACGCCGCCGAGCGGGAACTCCTCCAACGTGCCGAGTCCGCCGGCCAGGCCGGTCGCGGTCTCCGCCTCAGCGCGCACGGCGGCGAGCACGAAGGCCGCGCCCGCCAGCATCACGACGATGCCTTTCGCGAGGTAGCCGACCACTCCGAGGATCACGATCCCGTGTCCTGTTGCTCCGGGCGGCAGCTGGATGTCGCGGCGGAAGCGGCGCCGGACCCCCTTGACGACGAAGTAGACCCCGACACCGCAGGTCACGGTGCCGAGCACGCCCAGCAGGACCTGACCTCCCGGCGTCGACAGTATCCCCGTGCTCAGCTGCCGGGTCGTCTCGGTCGCATGGGTCGGGTGCCCTTCGGCGAACGCCACCGCCGTGAGGCCGAGCATGGCGTAGGCCACGGCCTTGGAGAGATGCTGCAATCGTCGCGACCAGCGACGCGACGGCGATCCACCTCTCACCAGGATCGTCTCGGTCAGCAACCAGAGCGCGAGCGCGAACAGGCCGATCGCCGCGATCCACAGCACGACGAAGCCGCCGGGGATCTTCGTCACTTGTTCGAGAGCGCCGGTCTGGTCGGGTTCGCCGACATGGGTCGTCCCGAGCTGGATCGCCAGGCCGCCCAGAAGCACCTGGATGAGGCCGCTTGCCGCGAACCCCGCGCGGGCCGGGATCTCGAGGAGTTTGCTGTCGCCCGCGATGCGCGCCGCCTTGCGCAGCTCGGCCTTGCCCACGAGGCCATCGCTGGACCCAGCACCACTCGCCCTGATGCTCATCGGCGAAGCCTCCCTCAGTCTGAACCGGACGAATGCGATCCTCACGGCAATTGAACATCAAAGCATGTTTCGGTCGCGCGCTCGCACGCGGTGTATGAAGAATGGGGCGCGAGACGATCTCGATGAACTCGTGCTCGGAGAGGATGGCCGGCGTGGCGAAGGCTGACCCTGCTGCCTGGTTCCTCACTCGCGAGGAACGAGGGAACCCCGCATCCGAAGTGCAGGCGGGTGACGCGTCCCGGGCGTCGTGGTCGGAGGGAAACCTGGTCCGCCCGCTCGTGCACGGTGCGACCTACTTCGAGCGGCTGTACGAAGAGCTGTCCGCGCTGCGCGCCGGCGACCGTGTGTGGTTCACCGATTGGCGCGGCGACAGGGATGAGCGACTCCGGCCGGAGGGGCCCACCATCGGTGAGCTGTTGGCCGACCTGGCCCGCTCAGGGGTGGAGGTGCGTGGGCTGGTCTGGCGATCCCACGGCGAACGGGTCTCCGCGCCGATCAGCAGTCGGTCGAATGCGCGCTTGGGGCGAGAGATCAACGACGCGGGCGGAGAGGTGCTGCTCGACCAGCGGGTGCGCCGATTCGGGTCGCACCATCAGAAGTTCTTCGTGCTCCGTCGGAGCGACGACCCGTCCCGCGACGTCGCGTTCGTCGGAGGGATCGACCTCTCGCACAGTCGACGCGACGATGCGCGCCACGGCGGAGACCCGCAGGCCGTATCCATGGACGCCCGCTACGGGAAGACGCCGCCGTGGCATGACGCGGCGCTCGAGCTGCGCGGGCCTGTGGTCGCAGACGTGCTGGAGGTGTTCGCCGAACGGTGGAACGACCCGCATCCGCTCGACCATCGCAACCCCTACCGGATGCTGCTGCAACGACTCGCCGACATGCCGCGTCACCCCCGCCCCCTTCCCGAGGCCGCGCCGGCCCCGGCTCCCGCAGGACCCCACGCCGTGCAGCTGCTGCGGACCTACGGGCCCAAACGGCCGCGGTTCCCCTTCGCCCCGCACGGCGAACGGAGCATCGCGCACGCCTACGCGAAAGCCATCGCCCTGGCTCAGTCGCTCATCTACATCGAGGACCAGTACTTGTGGTCGAGGGAGGTGGTCACTGCCATAGCCGATGCGCTCAGAAGCACTCCGACGTTGCAGGTGATCGTCGTGCTCCCGAGGTATCCGGACTCGGACGGCTTCCTCTCCGGGCCCCCGCGGCGGGTGGGGCAGCTCCGGGCACTCTCGGCCCTGCGCAGTGCCGCCCCCGACCGGTTCGGTGCATTCGATCTCGAGAACGGCGCGTCCACCCCGGTCTACGTCCACGCGAAGCTCTGCATCATCGACGACCTCTGGATGACCTGCGGGTCGGACAACTTCAACCGCCGCTCCTGGACGACCGACAGCGAACTCACCTGCGCCGTCGTCGACACCACGCCGGGCGGCCCGACCTCCGCCCGCTTGGCCCGGGATCTCCGCCTCCGGCTGTGGGCGGAGCACCTCGGCCTCGCCGAAGACGATCCCCGGCTGCTCGACACGACGGACGGGTTGGCTCTCTGGCGGGCCAGCGCGGACACGCTCGATCGCTGGCACTCGAGCGGGTCCCGCTCGCCGCGGCCCACCGGGCAGGCGCGACACCACATCGTCGAGCCCGTGTCGCGGTCTCAGCGCCTCTGGGCGGAGCCCGTCAATCGCCTGATCGTCGACCCGGATGCGCGCCCCCGCCGGCTGCGCGGAACCTCGCAGTTCTGATCGGGAGGACAGCACGCCCGCGCGCGTAGCACGAATCGCGAGGGTTTCAACCCCGGATCGAGCGCGGCGATCTCGCCGTATGCTCTAGCGGGCATGCGAGAACCGAAGGTGGCGATGAGCACTCCGAAGAAGAAGTCGAAGGCGGACGGGCCGAGCACGGCGGCGTACGAAGCTGAGCTGAAGCGGCTCCAGGTCGAGCTGGTGGCCATGCAGCAGTGGGTCGTCGCAACCGGAGCCCGCGTTCTGGTGATCTTCGAAGGGCGCGATGCCGCCGGCAAGGGCGGCGCGATCAAGCGGATCATCCAGTACCTCAATCCACGGTCCGCCCGGGTCGTCGCGCTGGGGGTTCCCACCGAGCGCGAGAAGAGCCAGTGGTACTTCCAGCGCTACATCGAGCGGCTTCCTGCGGCCGGGGAGATCGTACTGATGGACAGGTCCTGGTACAACCGCGCCGGTGTGGAGCACGTGCTCGGCTATTGCACACCGGAGCAGTACGACACGTTCCTCCGCCAGGTTCCTGCGGTCGAGCGGTTGCTCGTCGAAGACGGCATCATGCTGTTCAAGTACTGGTTCTCCGTGTCCGATGACGAGCAGCAGAAGCGGTTCACGAAACGACTCAAGGACCCGATCCGCCGGTGGAAGCTCTCCGAGACGGACCTGCACTCGATCACCCACTGGGAGGAGTACTCGCAGGCCAAGGACGACATGTTCACGGTGACGGACATCCCGGAAGCACCGTGGTGGACGGTCGAGAGCGACGACAAGAAGTCGGCCCGCCTGAACGTGATCAGTCACCTACTGTCTCAGATCCCGTACGAGAAGCTGGAGCCGAAGAAACTGAAACTCCCCGAGCGACCACCGGCCGACGACTACGTCCGGCCGCTGCGCGAGCTGTACAAGTACGTGCCCGATCGAGCGTCCGATGACCTCAGCGCCTAGCGACCGCCGCGCGAGGATGCGCCGGCTGCACGAGAAGTTCATCGTCGAGGTGCGGACGGTACCGGCCTCCTCCCGGCGCAACCTCTACATCATCTCGGCCGTTCTGATGGTGGTCGGGCTGGTCGCCTTCCTCGTCATTCTGGACTCGGTCCGCGAGAGTGACGGGCTTTCGGCGATCGACAAACCGATTCAGGCCTGGCTGGAGGGCATGCGAACACCGACGCTGACCGTCGTGATGGCGACCATCGCTACGGTCTTCGGCCCGGTCGCCATGCCGATCATCGTCCTCGTCACCGCGGTGTGGTGGGGTTTGGCGGCACGGCATGCGTGGCGACCGCTCCTCCTGGCGGCGGGCATGATCGTCGGCGTCGCGATCGTCCAGATCCTCGCGCCGGTCATCGGCCGCGACCGGCCGCCGATCGATGCGATGCTCATCGGTGTCGACCACACCCCCTCGTTCCCGTCGGGGCATGTGATGGGTGCGATCGACTTCCTCCTGATCACCACCTATCTGGTCTTCTCGCGTCGCCGGAATCCCGTGTCGACCGTGATCGCGCTCGTCGTGGCGGCCCTGCTCGCGATCGCGACGGCAGTCTGCCGGGTCTACCTCGGCTATCACTGGCCGACGGATGTGCTCGGTTCGGTGTCGCTCTCCCTGGTCGTGGTCGGCGGAGTGGTCGCGGTCGACACCTGGCGGACCGTCCGGGTGGGACCTGCGGGCGAGGAGCACGCATCGGCCCAGGACCCAGTTGCAGGCCAGGTGACCGCGGCCGGCCGACTGCCATGAGCGGCGTGCAGAACGGAGCGGCCGGCGGCCCGAAGAGCGAGATCGAAGAGGTCGTCGCCACGGATGCTCCGGGCGAGGTCAAGATCGCACGGCTCTGGTGGGTCGTCTCGGGCGCCGGGGCGCTCCTCCTCGTCCTCCTGCTCGCTGCGGTGATCTTCTACCGGCAAGCCGACAAGCCGTTCGGTTTCGAGGTCGAGTGGATGGGCGAGCTCGTCGAAGCGCGCGCACCGGTGTGGACTGTCCCGGCACTGGTGTTCGACTGGGTGGGTGGCGGCATCAGTTCGATCGTCTTCGTTCCGCTCACCATCATCGGCGGCCTGTTGATCTGGCGGCGCCCCTGGGCCGCGCTCTACTTCACGATCGCGGCGGTGACGAGCGGAACGATCGTGACCATCATCAAGAACCTGGTCGGACGCCCTCGGCCAACCGAGATCCTCGTGCACCCCGACTTCGGCTCGTTCCCCTCCGGTCACAGCGCGAACGCGGCCCTCGTCGCGACCACCCTCGCAATCATCTTCTGGCGCACCTGGATCTGGATCACGGGCGCCATCTACACCGTGCTGATGATGCTCAGCCGCACCTATCTCGGCGCCCACTGGATCTCGGACACCGTCGGGGGCATGCTCGTCGGGGCGGCCGTCGCGATCATCATCTGGGCGCCGTTCGCTTTGAAGCTGTACCGGGAACGACGGCGGCCCCACCCACCGATCTGGGTCGCGGTGGACCGTCATCCCGTCCTCCCCGGAGGAGTCACGGGGCGGGGAGGCTCCGCGCACCCTCGCTGAGGTCCGGGTCATCCGTGAAGTAGGGAGATCGGCGTCGCCTCGGACGGCGACGAGCTCGGCAGAGTTCATGATTGCCGCTCGGCCACGACGCGAGCATGATGGGGCGCGGAGAGGTCGGAATCATGGACCGTGTCAGAGAATCGATCTTCACCGCGTTCGACCTTGTAGTCGATGGCGAGGACATCTACGCTCGCCCGACGCTGCCGGAGGGGAACCGCATCGTGGAGCTTGAGGGCCACGTGGCGGAAGACCTGGCCGCGGCAACGAGAGCGGCCAATCATCTGCGTCGGTGCCTGCGGTTGTGTGAGGGTTACCGCGAGCTTGTGCGTCTCGACGTCGAGGTGCCCGAGGTGCTCGACACGGTCTGGCGGACGGCCTTGGTGTCTTATGCCGAAGCGTTCCGGGTCGAGGCGGACGATCCCGCCGCCACCCGTCTCGCCGAGGAGATCGCCCCGGAGACCGAGCCCCTCGCTTCAGCGCACGCTGCATTGCTGTTGCAGAACGACCAGTACCTGCATGCCCACTACGGCGCAGACAGCACCAAGACCTTCGCCGTCGTCGACGACGCACCGCGGCACGCCCGGCGCGTGCTGGCGGTCGGCGCTGTCGAGTTGCCGTTCGGCCGGTCGCACGCCGTGGATGTCCGCTCCCTGGAGCTCCTTGCGAGCCGGGCTCTGGCGCTCGTCGAGGTGCGCCGTCAAACCAGCGAGGACCGCGTCGCACAGGAGGTCGCCGGCGACCCGATAGACGCTGTCTGCGAGATGAAAGAACTGCGCTTCCTCCTCAGCTAACGGCTCTCCGGAAAGCGAACCCTCCGAATCCCTCGCCGCAGGACAAATGCCCGCTGGACGGGAACGGCTCAGGACTGGCCGACGAGGGCGGAGAACGCGTCGAGAGCGTATCGGGCGGACGCCTCAAGGTCCGCGCGGGAGACTCCACCGCTGGCATGCACCGCCTGGCCCTCGGTCACGATCATCACGTAACGGGCGAGTGCGGCCGGGTCGGCATCGGCGGGGAGGTCGCCTTCCGCCACCGCCCTCTCGAACCGGGAGGCGAGAGCCGCCTCGCCGGACAGGCGGCTGGCGGCGACGAACCGGGTCAGCTCGGCGCTCTCCGGTCCGGTGGCGATGGCTCCCTGGATGGAGAGGCACCCCGGCGGGCGCGACGGGTCGGTGACGGCGCGGATGTTGTCGTTCAGCAACGTGGACACCACCGCCTGAGCGGTCGGCTGCTCGAGGGCGCGGCGGGCGTAGAGCATGTCGACCGTGGCGTATCGGCGGACGGCGGCCTTGAACAGCTGCTCCTTGTTGCCGAATGCCGCGTAGAGGCTGGGCTTGTTGATCCCCATCGCTTCGGTCAGCATCGCCATCGTCGCCCCGTCGTAGCCGTAGCGCCAGAACACCTCGATGGCCCGGTCCAGCGCGACGTCGACGTCGAATGCCCGCGGGCGCCCGCGTTCTCGCATCTGCTCCTCCTGACCTGATTGTATACCTGTCGGTAAAAAATCGTGAGGCCCGGGAATACCCGACACATCGCACTGCTTGTACCGCCCAGTACACAATCCACGAGGAGTGAGCATGTCCCCATCCACCACCCCCATCACCGCCCTGATCACGGGCGCCACCAGCGGCATCGGGCTCGCGATCGCCGAGCGCATCGCGGCCGACGGCGCCCGGGTGTTCATCACCGGACGCAACCCGGAGCGCCTGGAGGTCGCCGCCGCCCGGGTGCGCGACGCCGGCGCGAGCGAGGTCACCGCGGTGCGCGGCGACGTCAGCCGTCCGGACGACCTGGACGAGCTGTTCGCGGCCATCGCCCAGGCCGGGAACGGCCTCGACGTACTGGTGGCCAATGCCGGCGGCGGCGAGTTCGGTTCCCTCGAGGAGACCACCTGGGAGCACTACCGAGACACGTTCGACCGCAACGTGGGCGGCACGGTCTTCACCGTCGGCAAGGCTCTCCCGCTGCTCAACGACGGTGCCCGCATCGTCCTCCTCGGCTCCACCTCGGCGACCAAGGGCAGCGCGTCCTTCGGTATGTACGCCGCCTCGAAGGCGGCCGTGCGTTCGCTCGGTCGCACCTGGGCGGCCGAGCTCGCGCCGCGCGGGATCCGGGTCAACACGATCATCCCCGGACCCATCGAGACGCCCGGCCTCGCGGGCCTCGCACCGGACCAGTCGTCGTCCGCCGGCCTGCTGCAGTCGCTCGCCTCCGGTGTCCCGCTGGGACGGCTCGGGCGCCCGGAGGAGATCGCGGAGGCGGTGCACTTCCTCACGAGCGACGCGAGTTCGTTCGTCACCGGCGCGGAGCTGTACGCCGACGGCGGTCAGAACCAGTTCTAGTCGAGCACTGTCCGCCCACATACGAAACGCCCCGGGATCCCTTTACTTCAAGGGGATCGCGGGGCGTTTTCTGTGGCGGTACCGGTGGGATTTGAACTCTAGTTCGGGGCCTTGACACCGTGCGGTTCTGGTTCGACTTCCGCGTAGAATCAACGATGTTGGCCTTCTGTCATCTCATACAACCCAATACGATCTCGCACGTTTGTAGTCAAAATGTAGTCAAGCGGTTGGATGCTGATGTTTAAAATACCGCATTACGACACGCGAGATTGGGCGACACTGTCCTCGTAGGCTCAAAGGCTTCGGAACCGAAGCCGCCGGATACGTCAGACACCCCGATTATGCTCCGATAGATCATTTGAGATCGTTCAGAGGTTTTTCGCTTGATTTTCCGCGGTTTGCGATTGCACATGCCTGATTTTAACTGCGCTGCATTCGCCCCAATGGGTGGGATCAATGCGGGGCGACAAGACGATGCCGGCCCCTGGGACAGGGCGGGGTGCGCAGCCGAGAGGGCGGCCGATACCAGCCGCGATTTCACCGTCTTTTTTCACAACACCGGCGCACGAGAATGTTGCTGCGCATCATCAGACTGCCCATCAGGGTAATCGCCGTGTCGGAACTCCACCGATCTCGGACGCCGTGCGCGTTCTTTCTCGCGGGAGGTCGGCTGGGACGCGTCCCCCGTCCCCGTCTCGAGCCGTTCGAGGATTGTGTCGCTTGCGTGGGACGCCGGGGCATTGGGTCGGGGCAAGCCGCGGACGGCTTGTGCGCGCCTCCAACGGTCACACGGCGGTATAGCCCCCATCGATCTTCACGTCTTGACCGGTAATCATGGCGGCCTCGTCGCTCGTTAGGAACGCAACAAGCTGCGCCACTTCGTCGGGTCGCGCGAACCGCCCAACGGGAATAGAAGCGCGGGCTCGGTCGCCCTTCTCGCCAGACCATTCGGCGACAGCCATAGGTGTCTCGACGATTGTTGGTGACACCGTATTGACAGTCACTCCGCTGGTAGCCCACTCCAGCGCAAGCACCCGCGTCAGGCCGACTACACCGGCCTTCGATGCCGCGTACGAAACATGACCCTCCAGAGCGACGGAAGCTGCTTGCGATGCGATCGTCACGACTCGTCCGTACCCGCGGCTGACCATAGCGCGACCAATGGCGCGTGAGAGGTAGAAGGCTGCGCTGAGATTGACATTGAGGACGCGCTGCCATTCGACAGGTGTGGTCTCGAGTGCCGGCTTCACGATGGCGATTCCCGCACAGTTGACGAGGATGTCTACGGCGCCCACCTCCGCGTCGATCGTGGCTGCGAGCTGATCAGCTATGGCGGGATCGGAAAGGTCGCCGGTGAAGGAGCGGTGCCCCTCCCCGGGAAGGGCGGCACACGCATCCGCGACGCGCTCGGACAGGTCTACGCCGACTACGCGCGCGCCGCGCCTGGCGAATTCCTCTGCGATGGCTTGGCCGATTCCACTAGCGGCTCCGGTGACGACTGCCACACGGTTTCCAAATTGATTCACGAGTTGACCTCCACATCCTTGGGGGTTCGGTTTGATTCCTGGCGAGGCGTCGTTCCCGGGGAAGCTCGACGTGCAGTTCTCACAACGACTTCACCATGGCGCTCGAGAATTTCCACCCGTCTCGAGACGTGCCCGGCGCCGACGCTGAGACTAGTGGCTGGAGCCCTCGGTCTCGATCCCGGTGCGGTCGCCGGACCACAGGGTGTGGAAGGCGCCCTCTTTGTCGACCCGCTTGTAGGTGTGGGCGCCGAAGAAGTCGCGCTGACCCTGCACGAGGGCAGCGGGGAGGCGGGTGGAGGCGAGCGAGTCGTAGTAGCTGAGGGCGGCGCCGAAACCGGGCACCGGCACACCGGAGAGAGCGGCCGTCGCGACGACACGACGCCAGGCGGCCTCGCCCTCGGCGACGGCGTCGGCGAAGTAGGGTGCTTCGAGCAGGGTCGCGATGTCCGGGTTCTCGTCGTAGGCGTCGGCGATCCGGTTGAGGAACTGGGCGCGGATGATGCAGCCGCCGCGCCAGATCTTCGCGACCTTGTCTTTGTTGATGTTCCAGCCGTACTTCTCGGCGCCGGCGATGATCGCGTCGAACCCTTGCGCGTAGGCGACGACCTTGGAGGCGTAGAGGGCCTTCGACACGTCGTCGGCGAACGATGCATCCACGGGCTGCACCTCGGGGCGGGACGTCACGACCGCCTGCACGGCCTGGCGCTGCGCTGGCTTGGAGGACACGGCACGGGCGAAGACGGCCTCGGCGATGCCGCCGACCGGGACGCCCAGGTCGAGCGCGTTCTGCACGGTCCAGACGCCGGTGCCCTTCGACCCGGCCTGATCGAGCACGATGTCCACGAACGGCTTGCCGGTCTCGGCATCGACCTGGCGCAGCACCTCGGCGGTGATCTCGATCAGGTACGACTCCAGGTAGCCCTCGTTCCACTCGGCGAAGACGTCGGCGATCTGCGCCGGTTCCAGGCCCCCGACCGTGCGCAGCAGGTCGTACGCCTCGGCGATGAGCTGCATGTCGGCGTACTCGATGCCGTTGTGGATCATCTTCACGAAGTGACCGGCTCCATCGGTGCCGATGTGCGTCACGCACGGCTCGCCCTCGGCGACCGCCGCGATCGACGCCAGGATGGGACCGAGCGTCTGGTACGACTCCTCGGACCCGCCGGGCATGATCGACGGCCCCTTCAGCGCGCCCTCCTCACCGCCGGAGATGCCGGTGCCGACGAAGTGGATCCCGGTCGGGGCGATGCGCTTCTCGCGCTCGATCGTGTCGTGGAAGTTCGCGTTACCGCCGTCGACGATGATGTCGCCCGGCTCGAAGCGCTCCACCAACTGCTCGATGACCGCATCCGTACCGGCGCCGGCCTGCACCATGATGATCCCGGTGCGGGGCTTCGCCAGCGACGCCACGAAATCGTCGATCGATTCGGCTGCGACGAACCCGGCCTCGGGATGCTCCGTGATCAGTTCGTCCGTGCGGGCGTAGGTGCGGTTGTACACGGCGACCGTGTTGCCCTCGCGCGACGCGAGGTTGCGGGCCAGATTCGAACCCATCACCGCCAGACCGATGACTCCGATGTTGGCCGATGCTCGTGACATTCCTGGTGCTCCGATGGTTTGCGCCCGCAACGAACTGCGGTGCGTGAAGGTGATAGGTCTGTAGTTCTTTCGCCGAACAGTAAGCGTCCGGGGTGAGCCTGGTTTGCGTCCATTTACCCCGGACACTCGGTCTCGGGTTAGCCGAGCTGTGCGACTCGCACGAGAATCTTGACCTGCTCGGGATCGTCGGAGCGGTGGAACGCTTCGTCCGCGTGATCGAGATCGAACGTCGCGGTCACCACCTCTTCGAACGGGAACGGGTGACGGCGCAGCAGTTCGATGGCGTGAACCACGTCATCGCGCACGTACATGAGGTTTCCCATGATCGTCAGTTCGCGATCTTGAACCAGGTCGAGGTCGATCAGGGTGCGACCGGCTGGAACACCGACGGTCATGAGTGAGCCGCCCTTGTCCAGCGCAGCGATTGCGAGCGCGACAGTCGATTCACGGGATACGCAGTCGAACACGACGTGGGCCTTGCCCCCGAGCGCTGCAACTGCCTGTTCAGCCGCGTCTGGAGCTGACGAGTCGAATGAACCGTGGGCGCCGAGACGTTCCGCTCGCGCACGCTTGCTTTCGAGCAGGTCGGCGACAACGACCTTGGCGGCGCCGGCGTCGAGCGCAGCAATGGCCGTGAAAAGCCCGATGGGCCCGGCCCCAATGACGACGACGCGTTTGCCGTTCAGGTCGCCTGCCCGGCGAACGGCGTGCACGGGAGTGGAGAGCGGCTCGATGAGCGCCGCCCAGTCATCGTCAAGATCGTCCGGCAGCGGGATGACACGGTCTGCAGCGATCGTGAATGCGTCGGTCATGCCACCGGGAGTCTGGCAGCCGAAGACGTCCAGGGTTGCACAGATGTTGTAGCGGCCCGCAAGACACTGATCGCAGTGACCACAGGCGAGGTTCGGTTCCACCACAACGCGCCGACCCGCGAGATCAGCGTCAACACCCTCGCCGGTGCTCTGGACTACCCCGACGACCTCATGGCCGGGCCAGAAGGGCAACGCCATGAAGGGGTGCCGGCCGTGGGCGGCATGCATGTCGGATCCACAGATCCCGACGACCGTGCTGCGGACCAGCACCTCGTTCGGGCCTGCCCTTGGTGTGTCGACGGTTTCTACCTGAATGTCGTCGATCGAGTTCACGACGATACGCCGCACGGTTGTCATGATTGGTCTCCTTTCCTCAGCTCAGACGGCGGTGTATCCGCCGTCGACGACCAGTACGGAACCGGTCACGAACGACGCGGCCGCGCTGGCGAGGAAGACCACGCTTGGCGCGATCTCTTCCGGCATGGCGAAGCGCTGCTGCGGCGCGTCGTCGATCCAGTAGCGCTTGAAGTCCTCGCGGTCGACCGGCGCCATTTCGGTCTTCACGTACCCGGGTGCGACTGCATTGACCCGAATGTTGTGCGGTGCCCACTCCACAGCCAGAGACTTTGTGAGGTGGTGCACGGCGGCCTTGGACGCGTTGTACGCCGGCTGCCACTGGGGGCGGTTGACGATGAGGCCCGACATGCTGCCGATGTTGACAATGGAACCGCCGCCGATGTCGCGCATGTGCTTGCCGGCAGCGATACTGGCCTTCCACAGTGCTCGAACGTTGAGGTCCCAAACCTGCGCCCACTCGTCGTCTGTGACATCGAATGCGGGGTTGTGGTAGCAGGTGCCGGCGTTGTTGACGAGGACGTCGAGCTGGCCGAGGCCTTCAATGGCCTTCGCCGTCATTTCGTCGATCTGGGAGTCGTCCGTGATGTCGGCCGTGACGGGCAAGAAGTCGTAGCCGGCCGCTCGGGCTTCCTCGGCGACAGCAGCGTTGCGTTCCGCGCTGCGGCCGGCGATTGCGACGGTGGCGCCTGCTTCGGCGAGCCCGAAGGCGAAGGCCTTACCGAGGCCCTGGTTGCCGCCGGTAACGAGCGCGGTCTTTCCTTCGAGGCTGAATGGTGAGCTCACTTGAGAAACCTTTCCGTATTTACTTGTTGGGGTAGACGATGGCTTTGAGGCCGGCAGGGTCGAGGTCGCTTTCCAGCGCTTCCTCGACGTGGTTGAGATCGAATCGCCCGGTGACCAGCGAGTCGAGGTCGACCTGTCCGCTTGTGACGAGGTGGATACCGGCTGGCCAGGTGTCGGTGTAGCGGAAGATTCCGGTTACCCACACTTCCTTGTTCTGGATGTGTTCGATGGGCAGGTTCATCTCGGGGTTTCCGAGGCCGACGAGTACGGCGTAGCCCGCGGGCCGGACCGCTTGGATGCCGGAGAAAACTGCGCGCGGGGCGCCGCTTGCGTCGATGAATGCGTCGACTTCCAGTCCGGCGTTTGCGATGTCTACGGCAGCCGGGTCGATGACCTGGGTTGCGCCGTAACCGAGCGCGCGTTCCCGGCGCTCGGGGACAAGGTCGCTGACGATGACCTCGGCGGCGCCGAAGGCCTTGGCCGTCTGGGCGCAGATGATACCGATAGGGCCAGCGCCGGCGATCAGCACCCGGGAGCCGGGAACGATGTGCGCTTTCCGCATCGTTGTGATGGCGACGGAAAGCGGCTCGAGAAGGGCCGCTGCCTCGTCTGACATGCTGTCCGGGACGGGGTGCGCGAACTCCGCTTCGATGGTGACGTATCCGGTGAATGCGCCGTCGATCGGCGGGGTGGCGTAGAACTCCATGTTCGGGCACAGGTTGTATCGGCCGGCCATGCACTGGGCGCATCGGTGGCAGGGCTTCTGCGGTTCAATGGCTACTCGCTGACCCACCCGCGATGGGTCCACGCCCTCTCCGACGGATGCGATCACACCGGAGAGTTCGTGGCCGAGCACGAGCGGACCTTCAACGACGAAGTCTCCGATCCTGCCATGGCGGAAGTAGTGAACGTCAGACCCGCATACGCCCACTGCGGAGACGCGGACCAGAACGTCACCTGGAGCTGGGGTGGGTATGGGGCGGTCTTCAATGGTGAGATCGCGCTGTCCGGCGAGGACGCTTGTCCTCATGGTGTCTGGGAGCGTATCGGTCATGGTCTTACCTTTCTGGTGCGTGGTATCGGTGTCTGTGTGCGAAGGGCTTAGGAGTGCTCGGCCGGAGACGATGTGGCTCGCGCCCGCGTCGGCGGCGGCGCGTGCGAGCGCGCCCGTTATGCCGCCGTCAACCCCGACTGTCCACTTCTCGGCCAGGGCGGGGATCTTGCCCAGGCAGCTCGGGTCTGCCCCTGCGGTCGTGCCAGAACGGATGAACATGACCATCAGCCCGTCGGCCGCAGCTGGAATGTTCCTTCCCGGGTCGTCGGGGGGAAGCTCCAACCACACTCGAACGCCAGAGCTCCGGAGTTGCTCGACCATGCGCCGGGCGACGTCGAACGTTTCCCGGTCTACAGTCACGTGGCTAACGCTCGATCCCACGAGCGAGTTCAACACGTTGTCAGACTCCACCCGAGCGGCGTTACCTGTGGCGCCGTCGCCGTCCTCCGTGAAGATCAGGTGAACGTCGATGTGCGCGTGGGGGAGGTCTTCGAGCAGGTCGGCGAGTTCGCGTGGTTCAACCCCGAGGTGTCTTCCATCGGCGTCGATGATCAGGTCGACGTGAACAGCGCATCCGGCCCTCGCTAAGGCCGCAGCAACGCTTCTTCGGCTTGGTGCATCGACCGCGTAAAGGCTGCCGGCGATCTCGGCGTCGACATCGGCGTGCCAATCGGCCACGACTACCGGCTTTTCAGCCGTACCCGCAGAGCTCACGATCGATCCAAACTGCGGATGGACGTCACTGCCCGGAATGCCTCCCAGCGGTCATTGCTGAACGCCCGCGGCTCAGCAACGATCCGCCTCGTCGGTTTCCACTGTCTGCGTACTTCAGCTACCGGACGCCCGGAGGCGACAGCTGCCGCTTGCACGGCCGCGCCGCGGGCGGTCGCTTCATTCACGTCGGCGACGGCCACGGGCCGGCCGGTCGCGTCCGCAAGTAACTGCACGTAGGCGGCGGACTTCGCTCCACCGCCGACGGCGAGAATGGTGCCGTTGGTCGGCACGCCCATCCTCTCAAGGTGGCGCTGTCCGCTGACCAGTCCGAGGATCACGCCTTCGTATGCTGCGTAGGCTACTTGCTCGCGAGTAGTGGCGGTGGTGAGGCAGCTGAGGATACCGACCGCGTCGGGCAAGTCAGGCGTGCGCTCACCGTCGAGGTACGGCGCGAGGGATGGGGCGTCCGTCGGGTCCGCCCTCAACGCTAACGCTGAGAGCTCAGCGTGAGTTAGCCCAAGAATTCTGGCGAAGGTGTCGGTAGTCTTTGCGGCGTTCAACGTGCTGACAAGCGGCATGAAGCCGTCGGTCATGTCGGCGACACCATCGACGAAGCCTTGGTGGTCGCGTATCGGTGTCGCGCTAAGCGCGGAAACGACGCCGCTGGTGCCGAAGGAGTAGACGACGTCGCCGGGCACGATGCCGAGGCCGAGCGCCGCGGCGTGCTGATCACCACCTCCGGCGCCGACCGTGACACCGGCAGAGACACCGAGTGCCTCCTGCGCATCCATGGTCACTTCACCCGCTGGGATACCAGGACCGAGAACGGCAGGAAGCAGGGGAATCCAGTCCCGTTCGGGGTCGATCTTGGCGAGGAATTCGGGCAGGTATTCGTTGGTGGCGGCATCGAAGTATCCAGTACCGGACGCCTCGGACCGGTCGGTCACGCGTCGCCCGGTAAGACGGAAGGTCAGGTAGTCATGAGGAAGGAGGACGTGGGCGATGCGCTCGAAGTTTTGGGGCTCAACTCGGGCGAGCCAGGCGAGTTTTCCGATGGTGAATGCTGCCGTGGGCAGCGTCCCGATGCGGTCGACGAGCCTTGCGTTGCCGATCTGGTCGCGCAGGTTCGCGAGATCCGGAGCGGAGGTCGTGTCGTTCCACAGCTTCGCTGGACGGATGACGTCGTCATTTGCGTCGAGCACGACGAGCCCGTGGCATTGTGCCGCGACTGAGATGCCGACGATGTCCTCGGGTGAGGTCTTGGCGTCGCGCATCGCATAGCGGAACGCGATGACGAATGCATCCCACCAGTCGTTCGGGTTCTGCTCGCTCGTGGGAGGGAAGACCGATGGGTGCGGGGCGGACCCGCCTCCGAGGCGCTCGCCTGTTTCGAGGTCGTAGATCTCCACCTTGCAGGATTGTGTCGACGAGTCGACGCCCGCGACGACGCGGCGGCTACTCATTCGCCGACCTCGCGTTCGAGCGTCAGCTCGACGGGGAGAATTTTCTGAAGGCCGACGATTCCGCCAGGGTGGATGTCGACGACATCTTGCCAGGAGTGGTTGCGCAGGCGCATGAGGGTCGATGCTAGCGCGTCGCCCCATGCACCGGAGACGAGGGTCGATCCCATTGCGATGAGGCCGCCCGGGTCGGCATCAATGGGCGAGGTCTGTACGCGAACGATCGTTGTTGCCGCCTTCGCGAATGGTGAGTCGGCGTTCTCGGTAAGGGCGACGACTGGTATGCCGCGTTCGACGAGCTTCTCGGTGAGCTCGACAAGCTCGCTCGAGCGGCCACCCTTCGATAGTGCGATGACGTAGTCTCCGGCGGTCACAGACCCGAGCCCGCCGTGGAGGGCATCCAGGCACGGGAGGTAAAAGGCGGGCGTGCCGGACACTGCGAGGAGATGTGCGAGTCTTTCGGCCATGATGCCGGAAGTGCCGGTGCCCGTGGTGATGATCTTGCCTGGCGTTGCCAGCACTGTGCGGACAATTGTGACGAACGACTCGTCGAGTTGGGAAGCGAGCCCGGCTACGGCCTGCGCCTCTCGCTCGACTGCTCTGCGGCCGGCTGCCAGGATGCGACCATCGGACGCGTAGTCGGAGTCGCCTTCAGGCGATTGTGTGCTCACTGGTGTTCCTCTGCGAGATGCGGCGGTGGGGAAGCGGGGGCCCCGGTTCGGAACCGGGGCCCCCGTCGGTTGGTGCTACTTCTTCTGGCCGGGAAGGCCCTCGTACGAGATGTTGCCCGTCTTGAGGTTCTCGTTCACCAGCTTCGTGAGACCGGAGAGGAATTCCTTCCTCTTCGTGACGACGTGCTCGATCGCTGCGTCGACATTCGTCTTGGTGATCGCGGGCATGATGTAGACCGGGTGCTTGTCCTTGACTTCACCTCGAGCGACCTGGGCTGCGACCGCGAGACCGGTGGACAGCTCAACCGTGCCGTTCTGCAGTGACGTTCCGATGAACGACCCGTTCTTGACCGCGTTCAGACCGTCCTGGATGCCATCGATACCGACGATCGGAACCGACTTGCCGGCTTCCTTCAGCGCCTGAAGCGCGCCGATGCCCATGTCGTCGTTCTCAGAGATGACGCCGTTGATCTGGTCGCCGAATGCGGAGACCCAGTTCTTCATCTTGTTCACGGCCTGGTCGCGGTTCCAGTTCGCGGTGTCCTTGGCGAGCACCTTGATCCCGGGGTGCTTGGCGAGAACCTGGTCGATTCCCTTGCCACGGTTGATCTCACCCGAACCGCCGAGCGGGCCCTGGAGAATCACGACGTTGCCCTTTTCGCCGATCTTGTCGACCATCATCTGCGCCTCTTGCGCGCCGGCGGCGACATCGTCCGGCTGGACGCTAGCGGCAACGTCCTTGTTGTTCAGGGTGGCGTTGACGTCGAGGAGCGGAATCTTGGCCGCCTTCGCCTGGCTGACCTGCGGCTGCAGAGTGTCCGCCTGGACCGGAACGACGATAATGGCGTCGACCTTGGCGTTGATGTACTGGTCGACCTGGCTTGCCTGGGTGCTCACGTCATTGTTGGCGGAGTTCCAGAGAACGTTGATGTTGTTCTCCTTGGCGTAGGTGTCGATCCCTTCCTTGCCCTCGGTGATGAATGAAGACATGTCGTAGACGGAGATGCCCACGGTGATGGCCTTCTGTCCAGCAGAGTTGGTGCTGTTTGACGATGGGTCACCGGCGCCGCAGCCGGCGAGCCCGACGAGGGCCGCAATGGCGATGCCAGCGGTGGCGACCCTTCCGAGTGTGCGCTTGATCTTCATTGATTGTTCCTCCGAGTCATGGTGCAGGGGTGGGGTTTGCGGGGTCGGTTAGACCCTGCGTTTGGCCGCCCATACGTCGACGGCGACTGCCGTAACGATGAGGACGCCCTTAATGACGTCCTGCCAGTAGGCGGGGACGGTCAAGATGTCGAGACCGTTGTTAAGGGTCTGAATGAGAAGGAGACCGAGTGCGGTTCCCCAGACGGTGCCGCGTCCGCCGAGGAGGCTGGCGCCACCGATGACGACGGCAGCGATGGAGTCCAGTTCGTATCCCTGGCCGAGGGTGGGCGAACCGGTGATGACACGAGAGGCGAGCATGACCCCGGAGAGTCCGGCGAGCGCGCCGCTGATGGCGTAGACGCTGAACAAGACCCGACCGGTCTTGACGCCGGCGATCCGTGCAGCGAGCGGGTTCCCACCGACTGCATAGACACGCATTCCGAATGCGGTGCGTCGCATGATGAGGCCGAGGCCGACGATTCCGACGATCATCAGGATGACCGGAATGGTCAACCCGAAGATCTGCGTGTTGGCGATGTTTCCGAAGCTCGCCGGGAGGCCGTTGATTGGCGCCCCGTTCCCAACGACGTAGGCGAGTCCGGAGGCAAGCGTAAGCATTCCCAGTGTGGCGATGAACGGCGGGACTTTGATGACGGAGACGACCAGGCCGTTGATGCTTCCCGCGGCCAGGCCGACGACGATTGCTACGAGAACGGGGAGCCAGACCTGCCCGGGGAAGGTCTTGGCGACGAGTGCTGAGCTCATGGAACTGAGCGCGATCACGCTGCCGACTGAGAGGTCGATGCCGCCGGTCAGGATCACAAGAGTCTGACCGAGCGCAATCAATGCGAACGGTGCGGCGGCGACCAGGATCGTTGTGAGGTTGTCAAGCGTGCCAAAGCGTGCGCTTCGATACATGAAGAACGCGATCACGAGCAGCAGGACGATGACCATCGCGTAGCGGATGGCAATGTTTCGGATGACCTTGGCGTCGAAGCGCCGACGGCGTTCGGTGACTGCTGTTGCGCTGGTCATCGTGCTGTCTCCTTTTCGAATGCGGCAGCGGGGGCTGCGGTGGTTGGTTGATTGGTGGTGAGGCCGCTGGCAAGGCGGAAGATCGTGTCTTGCACATCGGGTTTGTCGAGGGCTGGCCGATCGAGTTCACCAACGACTTGGCCGCCCTTCAGCACCAGAGCGCGGTGCGAGAGGCTGAGAATCTCGGGCATGTCGCTTGATGCCATGACGACCGCCATGCCCTGCTCGGCCAGCTGAGTGATGATGCGGTAGATCTCACTGCGGGCGCCGACATCAACTCCGCGCGTCGGTTCATCGAGGAGAAGCACATCGACGGTACCCACCAGCCAACGGGCGAAGACGACCTTTTGCTGGTTGCCGCCCGAGAGAGTCTCCATGCTTTGCTTCAAACCCCGACTGCGAAGGCTTACGGAATTGGTTGCGTTGCTTACCGCGGCACGACGCGCTCGCTGTCGCAACCAGCCGGCGATTGTGAATGAGGACAGCCGTGGCAGGCTGCCGTTGTCCAGGATGTCCATTGAGAGGACACCGCCTGCTCCCTTCCGGTCCTCGGGCACCATGGCGACGTTGGCGACGATGGACGCGGCAGGGTCGTTCCGCCTGATATTGCGGCCGGCCACCGTGATGGTCCCTGTGTTCGTTCGGCGGATGCCGAAAATGCCTTCAAGGAGTTCGGTGCGACCGGCACCCACGAGGCCGGCCAGTCCGACGATCTCGCCGCGCCGCACCTGCAGGTCAACCGGTGCCGGCGCGCCTTCGACGTGAAGATCGCGGACCTCCAGCGCGACTTCGCCGAGGTCGTCGGGTCGTTCGGGAAACAGGTCCTCGAGTTCGCGGCCGATCATGGCGGTGACGATCTCGTCGTCAGTGACCGCGGTCATCGGTGCTTCTAGGACGAGATTGCCGTCGCGCAGGACAACGACGTCGTCGGCGAGGCTGCGAATCTCTTCCATTTTGTGGGTGGTGAAGAGCAGTGCGACGCCAGTGTCTCGCAATTTCCGCATGACGGTGATGAGGTGCTCGACCTCGCGTGCGGCGATGGCGCTGGAGGGCTCGTCGAGGAGGATAGCTCGGGCGCCGGTGTTCGTCGCCTTGACGATCTCGACGATCTGCCGGAGGCCGAGCGGGAGAGTGCCCATCTTGCGGTTCGGGTCGATTGCGACGCCGAAGTCTTCAAGGTTCGCTCGCGCCTCGGCGATCATCGCCTTCCGCCGCAGTCCGCCGGGTCCGCGGAGTTCACGGCCGATGAAGATGTTCTCGTACACGGTCATCTCTTCGAGAGACGCGAGCTCCTGGGGTACGATCGCGACGCCGAGCTTCATGGCGACGGATGTGCTGCCCGGTTGCAGCTTCGCTCCGCGAACGAACACCTCACCGGCA
The DNA here is from genome assembly GCF_042465655.1 of Leifsonia sp. T36S-04. Classification (GTDB taxonomy): domain Bacteria; phylum Actinomycetota; class Actinomycetes; order Actinomycetales; family Microbacteriaceae; genus Leifsonia. The sequence goes on along the minus strand of NZ_CP146286.1, from coordinate 361,030 downwards.
TCGGCCTTGTACTGGCCGGAGGCGATCTTCATCAATGTCGACTTCCCGGCGCCGTTTTCGCCGGCAAGTGCGGTGATCGTGCCGGGCCGAAGGCTGAGGGACACCCCGCGGAGCACGGGGATGCCACCGAATGCCATCTCGATCCCGCGGCATTCCAGGGCGGCCGGTTGCTCGCTCATCATTCTCACTTCCTGCAACGAGCACCTGCGCTTCGTCGCGATGTTTCAGCGGCTTGCACCGCGTCGAAATAGAGAATAGACATGCCTCACGATCGAGTGGTATCGCCGCTCATTTGAGCGGTGCGAGAAGAGCGCGTAAGGTTTCCTCAGACACACGGAAAGTGGGAGCAATGGGCCCCGACGAACTGGTACAAATCAGCCACGCGGCGCGCCGCTTCTACGTCGAAAAGGCGAGCCAGGTAACCATCGCTGAAGAACTGGGTGTGTCGCGATTCAAGGTCGCTCGCATGCTGGAGAAGGCCGTCCAAACGGGTGTCGTGACATTCACCATCAAGAGCCCGGCAACCGTTGACCTCGACTTGTCAATCCAGTTGAAGAATCGATTCGGCTTGCAGCACGCGCTTGTCGTACGCACGCCGAACGAGGAACCAGAGGTCATCCAGGACGCGTTGGGCACGGTCGCCGCGCAACTGCTCGAAGAGATCACAGTCGAGGGCGCGGTGCTGGGTTTCACAGCCGGGCGGACCCTCAATGCGACCACGTTGCACCTTTCCTCGCTTCCGTACTGCGAAGTGGTCGCCCTGGGCGGAGTGGCCGGCCCGGTCAAAGAGCACGGGGTGGAAGTAATCCGGCGCGTCGGCGAAGTAACCGGCGGCCCAACCTTCCCGATCTTCGCCCCGCTCTTCGTTACCAACGCAGACGCGGCAACCACGCTCCGCTCCGATCGAGGGATCGCGCAAGCATACGCCAAATTCAATCGCGTCGACATCGGCGTGGTCGCAGTCGGAAGTTGGTCCCCTCCCGATTCACAGCTCTACGACGCCGCGCGGGAGGCCGGCATCGCCGACGCCCTTCTGGACCAAGGGGTCGTCGGTGAGGTCGGCGCAACTCTTTTCACGAACACCGGCGAGATCATTGACACCATTGACGACCGGTCTCTCGCGATCACCCCGGCTCAGCTGCGCAGGATCCCAGAGGTCATCGCTGTAGCAGGAGGCCGAAGCAAGGCCATCGCAATCCATGCCGCGTTGCTCACCGGTCTGGTCAACTCGCTCGTAACAGACCAAGGAACCGCGCAGCGACTGTTGGCCGACGCCGGCGCACCAGCCGGGCCGAAGTGATTCACCGTCACCTGCCACACGGAGTTGAACGCAGATGAGCGGATCGTATTCTGTGTCGGCCGCAGCCGTCCTATTCGATATGGACGGAACCTTGATCGATTCCATCGCTGCCGTCGAGGCTCTCTGGACTCGGTTCGCCACCGAGCTGGGGGTTTCAGCCCCGGACGTGATCGAATATGGTCACGGGCGGCAGATCGTCGACACTGTTGCAAAATTCCTCCCCAGCCACTCGGCTCAGGAACAGAGCAGCATCAGCCGGCGGCTCATGCAGGAAGAGCTAAACGAAGCGCACAGCGTGGTGGAAATCGCCGGCGCGGCGGGCCTCGTGTCGGCGCTGTTGGACAACGCCGTACCAATCGCACTTGTGACAAGCGCGACCAGGGAACTAGCGCTCTCTCGGATGCACAATGCCGGCGTTCCGATACCGCCGATCGTTGTCACCGCTGAAGACGTCTCCAAGGGCAAGCCTGCCCCCGACGCGTACCTACTGGCCGCCGAACGGTTGGGCGTTCCGATCGCAGACTGCATAGTTTTCGAAGATGCGGAAGCCGGCCTCCGCGCAGCTCGCGCCTCGGGTGCGAATGTCATCGTCGTCGGAGAGCACCTCTCTCCGTCTACCGACGGCTTAGCTCGAATCAGCAGCTACCTGGACATGCGCATCGTCGGCAGCAACGCGATCGCCCATTTCGAATTCGCACCTTTCGACTGAATTCGCCGAGACTCCGGGGCTGTCCACGCCGCGAGGCATCAGTCCCGAACTAAATCCTCGCAGATTCGCGCTCGACGAAACGAGACGAATGAATCAAAGGTGAGAGGGCCAATGAGGTGGAGAGATGATCTTCCCCCGGTTCCTCGGACAGTTTGATGTGTCGTTTCAGGCAGCCAGGGTGACTGTCGTCGGGACGATCTTCTCGTAGTCCGCCGGTGAGTGGTAGCCCAACGAGGAGTGCCGGCGGCGCGGGTTGTACCAGGCTTCGATCCAGGAGAACATCGCGGTCCCCAGTTGCCGTCTGGTGGTCCAGGGCTGGCTGTCGAGGAGTTCGATCTGCATGCCGGACCAGAAGGATTCCATCATCGCGTTGTCGTAGCAGTCGCCAACGCTGCCCATGGAGGCGATCAGCCCGGCTTCGTGGACGCGGGAGGTGAAGGCCCAGGAGGTGTATTGGGAACCGTGGTCGGAGTGCATGATCGCCCCACGGACCCCGAACCTCCTCCAGCGGGCCATCTGGAGAGCGTCGACGACGAGGTCTGCGGTCATCCGGGATCCGATCGACCAGCCGATCGCCAGCCGGCTGTAAGCGTCCAGGACGACGGCGCAGTAGACCTTCCCCTCGGCCGTGTGGTGCTCGGTGATGTCGCCCAGCCAGAGCCGGTTCGGGCCGGGAACATGGAAGTTGCGGTTGACCTTGTCCTCGCTGGTGGCCGGGTTGGTGCGGAACCGGAACTTGCGTTTGACGGCGCCGGCCCAGCCGCGCTCGCGCATGATCCGCTCCACCCGTTTCCGCCCAATCCGGTAGCCGTGGCCCATCCGCAGCTCGGCGTGCATCCTGGGTGACCCGTAGGTGTGGAAGAACGCGCCCTTCTCCGATCGGAGCCGGGCGATCACCGCGGCTATCTCCTCATCCCGGGCTTTCCTCGCCGAGACGTGGTGCTTCGCCCAGGTGTAGTAGCCCGAGCGGGAGACCCCTAACAGCCGGCTGACCGTCGCGACTTTGAACCGGTGCGGGTCCTCAGCCGTCAGCTTCTCGATCAGTCGGAAAGATGTTTTGGGAGCACGTTCTCCTTCGCGAAATACGCCGCCGCGCGTTTCAGGATCTCGTTCTCCGTCTCCAACCGGCGCACCTCACGACGGAGCCGGACCAGCTCGGCCTGTTCGTCTGCGTCGAGGATCGGGACCACGCCAGAGGCCTTCTCCGCCTGCTCTTTGGCGAAGTCGTCCTCCGCGACCCATCTCGAGAGCGCACTGTTCGAGACGCCGAGCTCGCGGGCGACCTGCGACAACGGTCGGTCGCTGATCCGGACTAACTCGATCGCACGAACACGGAACTCCCGAGGGAAACGTCTAGCCATAAAGACCAACCTCCCGAACCAATAAGGCCGATGCTAAGTGACCGAGGAACCGGGGGAACACCAAGACCCAAAGAGAAAAGCCAGACGAAAAAAGCCAAGCCAACGATTCAAGCAGACGAATCGCGAATAAGACCGATACAAAAGGCCCATGCACGTAGGCACTTAAGTGGGACCGCATCCGTCGACCCTGGGTTCTCAGGGTCTCGCGTCGAGTGTGTTGCCGTGATTCGAGCGGCGTCTGGAGTGGAGCGATCCCCATTCCGCAGCTCCGATCAACGTGGACAAGGGTGTCTACTTGCTACCGTTCAGCGTCCGGATGCTGGGTGCCTCACAAACTGGCTCCGCGTCGTAACCCGAGACGATGGCGGGGGCCACATTCATGTCGCGTGCCACTAATCGAGGACGCCGCGCACGGCGCAGCCCTTCTGAGGTTTGAGGGCCTTTCCGTCGGCCGATCGTAGCTCGTTCCCGGTGCTCCGTGCCGGGCTTTCGCGGCGTATCCTCCTCCGCTGCGCTCCCCCGGTACTCCACTGTGAGTCTTAGAGCGGCTGGTCAGGGACCTGGCTGGCAGGGTTGGCGTTGGTCGTCTCGCCCGGTTCGTGACTCTTACTCCACGTGGCCTCGACAGAGTGCCTTTGGACCGACTCGTCCGTTCCAGGTGGGGCGGCCGGCGTTGGCCCGGCCCACGTCGGTGGCTTGATTAGAAGCTTGTCCAACCCCGCGAAGGGTTGTGACCCCTCACAGTGTTGCCCCGAAGTGATTTCCTCCCGGATCAGCGCCGGCCGCGTCGCGGCCATCCGAATGATCCCTAGAGAGGAAGGAGGCGGCCGCGTTGACTATCGTTGCGCACTCCCGCCCGTATGTCATCGGGGTGGACTGCCACGCCCGCACCCACACCTACGTCATCATCGATACCAGCACCGGCCAGCAGCAGGGCTGTCAACAGTTCCCGACCACCCCGGCTGGGATCGCCCGCGCGATCGCCTGGGCCGGCCGGGGAACCGGCGGCGACGCCGAGACCCTCTGGGTGATCGAGGGCGTCGCCAGCTACGGCGCGGGGCTTGCCCGCGCTGTCACGAATGCCGGCTACCAGGTGGTCGAGGCGCCGCGGATGAACGCCCGCGCCCGCCACGGAATCGGCAAGTCCGACCCGCTGGATGCTCACACGATCGCGGCCACCGTCCTCAGCCTCGACGAGACTCAGCTGCGGACACCCCGACAGGACCAAGGCACCCGCGCTGCGCTACGGACACTCGTCGCCGCGCGTGACCAGCTCAGTCACGAACGCACGATGAACATCAACGCGCTCACCGCGCTGCTGCGCGTGAATGACCTCGGGATCGATGCCCGCAAACCCCTCAACGCAGTACAAATGAGCACCGTGACCCGGTGGCGGGAACGCGACGAACCCTTGGAAGCCGGGATCGCCCGGGAAGAGGCCATCCGCCTCGCTCGTCGCATCCAGGAACTCAACCAGCAGCTGGCAGCGAACCTCAAACGCATGACCGGCCTCATCCAGACCAGCCCCGCCGCCCCGGTGCTTCACATCACCGGAGTCGGGCCAGTCACCGCCGCCGTCGTCCTTACCGCCTGGTCCCACCCCGGCAGAGTGCGCTCCGAGGCCGCCTTCGCAGCTCTTGCCGGCGTCAGTCCCATCCCCGCCTCCTCCGGCAACACCACACGACATCGACTCAATCGCGGAGGCGACCGGCGCCTGAATCAGGCGCTCCACACGGCCGTGCTCGTCCGCATGATTCACGATCCCGAAACCCGCGCTTACGTCGAGAACCGGCTCCAAGAAGGACGAAGCCGACGCGAGATCCGACGGGCGCTGAAACGCTACCTCGCCCGGAGCATCTATCGATCACTCAACGCCCTCCACCAGCCGGTACTGACGACTTGACAGATATAGAAGCGTCGGTCCCGGCACTTCGCCCCATCCGCTCGCTCTCGATCATTCGCCGGAAAGGCGCTCAAAACGATCGACCTACGAGGGAGTGAGTGGGATGCGGGCATTCATCATCGACACCAGCAACATGGCACCGGAGCTGCAGGGCGGACTCATCGGCGTGGAAGGGTCACCGAACCCGACCGCAGAGGAGAGGCGGGAGTGCATCGAGACCGTAAGCCAGTACGTGATGGACGGGTGGGCGGTCGCCGCCGACCCACAAACACAGATCGGATGGCTCGCCGCACTCACCGCGGAGACGGCGTGCGTGCCCTTCGTCAACCTCAACCGGATCGCTTCGGAGGAGCGCGCATGGCGTCCCGCAAACGTCTGAATACCCGGCCGTTGGATGTGGCAGTTATGTAGACGGTTCCTGCGAATTTCGCGTTTGCGCGTCAAATCGGCACTGTACACACAACGTGTAGGTATGAGGGCATTGGCTTCGGGGACACCACCGCGGCGCACGTCGCCGTTAGTACTTCCTGACGGCTCGCCGGACGAGCGGCCGGCGTGCCCGGACGAGCGGCCGGCGTGCCCGGAGCCGAGTTCTGTCGTCTTGCTATCGAAGAAGCTGAGTCGCGGCCTGCTCGATATCGCGTCGGTGGCTAATCGGACCATGGCCCTGCGGTCCCCTGCACGGCTCAAATCGGAGAAGCGCCCCGATTCTGACGAATTTCTGGCGGGTTTCGGACATTCGGCCTGTTTGCGCGCCAAAACCGCCTTGGAACCGGAAGTTCTAAGTAGAAGGAGTTTTTTCGAAAGGACAGCACTGTCCAGTTTCGGAAGCCCAAGACGAGGTTAGCGGGAGGTGAGTGCAGGTGCGAGGTGGAGTAGCCAGATGGAAGCGGGGACAGTCCTCCCACGGGGTCAAGCAGGCGGTCAACTACGCCTTCTCCGGTGTCTGTGACGCCACTCTCACCGCCAGAACCGCCGACGGGGTGATCGCTGCCGCCGGATACGCGGACGCGGTGATGACCCGGTACATCGTCGAGAACGGTGCCATCCGCGACGACCTCCTCACCCGCGACCAGCTCAGGGACTGGGTCGACGGGCTCGACCCGCGTACCGGGGAGCGTCGCGGACGGGATCTCGAGTCTCCCGTTGCTGATCTGATTCTGGATGCGACGATCAACGCTCCGAAGTCGTTCTCGATCGCCGCCATGCTCGACCCCGACCTGGCCGCCGCGTATGAAGACCTCCAAGACCGGCTCCGGGACCGGATTGTGAAGCTGTGGCAGTCTGAGCTCAACGCCCGCCGCGGCAAAGGCGGCGCCATCCGTGAAGACCTGGCTCGGATCGAGGTCGTCGAGCTCCGGCACGAGCGCTCCCGATCGTTGGATCCGCACAAGCACCGCCACCTCTGGCTGAACGTCAAAGTCCAAGGCCTCGACGGCAAGTGGTCCAACATCGACACCAGGGTGGCGCTGCGGTTCCAGAACGTGATCAACGCCGAAGGCGACCTCGCCTCCCGCACCGACCCGGCATGGATCAACGCACTCGCCGCCAAAGGGTTCACCCTTGACGACGACGGCGAGATCACCCAACTGCAGCACCTGGTGCGGCCATTATCGAAGCGATCCGCACAGATCGAAGCCAACAAGATCACCCGCACCGCTTGGTGGAAGGCAGAGCACCCCGGACAGGAGCCCTCCCACGATGTGCTCAGTCGGATCGACCACTGGGCCTGGGCCGCTGGCCGACCGAACAAACCGGGCGAGCTGGACGAAGACGGATGGGCCGCGCTCGTCCGTGAAGAACTCTTTGCCGCTGACCCCACCCTCGGCAGGCAACGCTCGCCCGTACCGCTATCTACGATCGCTGTCCAGGATCTCGACCTCGAGTTGCTGGCAGCCAGGTCCGTCGTCGATGCGGACGCCCGCTCGACCAGAGGCGGCGGTCGCTTCAGCATCATGGACGTCCGGGCTGGTGCGCTCCGCGCGATCGCCGCAGCAGGCGTTGTCGCCGAGCGCGACGAGCTCGCCAAGCTTGCTGAAGAAGTCGTGGCGCACTCGCACACGGTGACCCTGATCTCCGACCCAGGCGCCCCCAAGCACGTCAAACACCTCATGGCGACCTCTACAGCCACGCTCAAGGCGACCCTCGCACACCACGTCGACGCTCTATCCGCACCCGGCAAGATGCTAGACAAGAACGAAGTCGTCGCGATCAGCCGTGCACTGGATCCAAATCGGAACCTGGACAACGAACAGCTCTTGGGTGCTGCGGCTCTCGGTGGCACCTCGCGCAACGTGGTCATCTCCGGCCCCGCTGGTACAGGAAAGACCACAATGCTGAAGGCCGCAGGAGCGGCGCTTCAGCGACGCGGCCACAAGATGATCGTCGTTGCCCCTACGAAGAAGGCGGCGTCCGTTGCGGGACGCGAGACGATGAGCGCCTCGTCCTCGCTCCACCAACTTCTTCACGAGTTCGGATGGCGTTGGGCTACCGACGCATCCGGTGCAACTGTTTGGTCGCGCCTCTCGATCGGGGAGGTGGACCCAATCTCAGGTGGCACCTATCGCGGCTCGCGTATCAGCATCCGCCCCGGCGATCGCATAGTCGTGGATGAGGCAGGAATGCTGGACCTCGAGGCTGCATCAGCCCTGGTTGACGTCGTCGCCCGCACCGGCGCAGGAGTCGCCCTTGTCGGTGATGAACTTCAAGCCTTGCCAGTCGGCCATTCAGGTGCGATGGCTCTGTTCTGGCGTCGCTCCGCCGATCGTGTGCAACTCAGAGTCACGCATCGCTTCAAAGATCCCGAGTGGGCAGACCTCACGCTGCGACTTCGCGATCCTCAGGATCAGGAAGCGATACAGGATGTCGCCGACGCGCTCATTCGAACTGACCACGTCGTGATGACGGATAGCGATCTCTCGGCGCGAGACGCGATGGTCAATGGTTGGTTCGAGGCCACACGACGTCGGCAGACCATTTCTCTTGTGACCGCCACGCACGCAGAGGCACGAGAGATCAGCGAGGCGATTCAGGCCCGGCGGATCGAGGCAGGATCGATTTCAACCAACCGCATGCTATGCGGGCAGTCGGGACAGTCGATCTTCGCCGGTGATGTGGTGCAGACGCGGCGAAACGATAGTTCTACGGACGTCGAGAATCGTCAGACCTGGATCGTGAGGACAATTGGCAAAGACCACGTGCTCCTTGCCGCGACCACAGACTCGACCGACCTGAGAAAGGTCAGCCAGGCTTACGCCGAAGCGCACATCCACCTCGCATACGCGACGACCGTCTATGGAGTGCAAGGGGAGACGACAGACCGCTCCATCGTTGGACCGGGAGTCGACGCCGCTGGCCTCTACGTCGGGCTCACGCGCGGAAAGATGAGCAACGTCGCAGTGCTTGTGGCTCCGACCGAAGACTCCGCGCGGACTCAGCTAGTCGAGACGATGCAACGCCAAACGGTGGAAGAGACGATGGAAAAGTCGCGCGCAGCGGCGCGGACCGAAGTTCGGCGAGCTGCGCAATCGCCCTCCAGCCCGATCACCGGAGCGCCGGCTCCTCAGAACGCGTCAGTTGGCCTCAATTGAACCGACTGACAGTTCTACGCGCTCAAACCCTTCGCGCTCAACGCCCGCCCGAGCAAGTTGACGCCATCGAGAGTGCCGCCCTTCGGATCGAAACCGAAGACTGCGACCCCGAGTTCATCGGCCCTCTCGCGGGCGTCCGGGAGCACACCGTGCCTGACGAAGATCAGCGCAGGACGCCCGTTCGCTGCAGACACCGTCGCCGCTCGATTCACTCGCTCGATTTCGAGATTGGCCGCCCGGTTCTCAACCCAGGCAAGGAACTTCGCACTGTAGAGGTCGCAGGCCTGAACCGCGGCTCCGGAAGCCACGACGGTGTCCCCGGCGCCGAGATAGATCATCCACTCGCGGCACAGTTCGATTGCTTCATTGTCCGAAGCACCCCAAGGCTTCGGGTCCGGAGGCTGCCGTTCCACAGGACCAGTCTGCCCGAGACTCCCGTCCCCGCCACCTGTGTTCCTTCTCCGGAAGGCCGGATGTCGGCGCTTGCACGTAACCTAACGCCACCCATCTCATCGCAGCGCAAAGCCTCGATCGGCGATTGGAGGTGAGGGATGGGGAGCATTCACGCGTACGAAACGGCCGGCGGCAAGCGTTACCGCGTCCAGTACCGAACACCAGAGCGAGACCTCACCGGCAAACGCGGCTTCCGAACGAAACGGGACGCCGAGCTCTTCCTGGCTTCCGTCGAAGTCGCGAAAGCTCGAGGCGAGTTCCTCGACGCTCGTGCCTCTCGATCAACAATCGGCGCCCTCGGTGCCGAATGGCTGGCCAACCAACACCATCTGAAGCCCTCGTCGCTCAGGCCTATCGAGATCGCCTGGCGGCTGCACGTCGAGCCCAAATGGGGCAGTCGCCCGGTGGGCGAAATCCGTCACTCAGAGGTGCAGAACTGGGTAACTGCTTTCACGAAAGGCGACGGCAAGCCGCGCTCGGCGACAACGGTCCTCCGCGCTTATGGTGTGCTCGCTGGCATCCTTGACACCGCCGTGATGGATCGCCGAATCCCGTCGAACCCGGCGCGCGGCGTCAACCTTCCTCGCAAGCTCAAGGGAAAACACAAGTACCTCAGCCACGCGCAAGTTGATCTTCTCGCAGACAACGCGAAGAAGCACCGGACCATGGTTCTGTTTCTTGCCTACACAGGCCTGCGCTGGGGCGAAGCGATCGCCCTCCATGTGAGCGATGTGGATCTGAATCGCCGACGTGTCGACGTACACGCGAATGCAGTAGAGGTCTCGGGCACGATCCATGTCGGCACACCGAAGACGGGCGAAGCTCGCAGCGTCCCGTTTCCGCCCTTCCTCGTTCCGCTCCTAGCGGCACTCACCGAGAACAAGACCCCATCGCAACTGGTCTTTGGCGACGGGGACAGCTACCTGCACCAACCAGATCGTCGCCGTGGTTGGTACGTCTCTGCGATCGCGCGATCACAGGCCCTCGACAAGAACTTCCCACGTGTCACGATCCATGACCTACGGCACACCGCCGCGAGCCTGGCTATCAGCGCCGGAGCCAATGTCAAGGCTGTGCAGCGGATGCTCGGCCATTCGTCCGCGGCGATGACTCTCGACACATACGCAGACCTCTTTGATGACGATCTCGACGCTGTAGCCATTGCCCTGGACGCTGCTCGAACTGCGGCTGAAGGATTGCACCGATGAGGCTCGACATTGACTGCTTAGCTCACCATCTACACCAGGATTGCGGTCGGAAGGCCGATCTCATTAGCGATTGGCGTGTATAGGTCGATATCGCTGCTGCGAGTCCGAAGCGACACAATCAGCGCATAACGAACGTCGCGTGATCTACGATCTGCGCGGCCATTGTTCTTCCACCACCCGCCGACTGGGTAGATAGCAATCGAGCCTGACGCGGCTAGCTCCAGCCCGGTCCCAGTCCATTCGTCCTGATGCAATGAACCCAGATTGCGTTGGTTGGGTCCGACCAACCAGCGATCGGTCGTTGATCCGCTTCGACTCCCGCCCTCTTCATCTAATCCGGCGTCACGATTCACGCGTCGGACGAAATCCCGCTGCGATTCCAGAGGGCCTTGGACATCGAATCGAAGGCCGTGAGATGCATATGAGTACCGCTGTCGCCAGCCACGGCGCGACGCAGAAGGCTCGATGAAGTAGGAGAGTGTGATGCGCAGCGTGACGTCCTCTTCACCCAAGTCTTCGAGTGCCGCTCGGGGCCACGGGAGCGAATGCAACCTAAAGTGGCGCATGCTGTAGCTCGATCCTGCGAATGGTACGAACTCGTCCTGTGTGACCATAGTCACCGCTTGGCCGGACGAGTTGAGCACAGAATCTTCAGTCGGAACTCCCCATCCATAGCGACGCAAGAGTGACTGACGTGCAGTCTTGCCTGACTCTGCTTCGATTTCCGACTTCATCGGAGAGGTCCAATGCGCGGAGTGTGTCAGAAGACCCCGCACCGTTTCCGGCCAGTACGCCGGGTAGCGGCTCATCGCGATTGCTGCCAGTCGTGCCGCTTGCGCACTTGCTGCGCTCGTTGCATTTGCCGAGGTCAGCGCAAGATCACTTGAGTGCCCAGTGGATCGCAACGAAAGCAGCGGGTGCCTGTCTTCAAAGCCCGCCCCTCCGTCTGTCAGGACGTTGCCGCCCTCCATGCAGATGTCAGGCTTGATTGGCCATTTGCGGCCGGAGTACAGTCGCGAAGTTCGGCTATGGGGTGACAATTCGCCGGCGTTAGCCATCGGACGCCAGCCTTGATAATCGGGGTGGGTAGGCGCAGCCGCAAGGTTCGTGAACGCAGAGACGGTCAGCGCATTCCATGACTGCGCTGGGTCCTCGATCGGAGACGTGTCTGACTCCAATCGATGGTCCGAGTGATAACTGTCCACGTTTCCAGCTGCGACGATTATCAAACGGGATGCTTCTGGCTCGGGTGCTGCCATCAACTGCAGCTGATCTCCATCACGAACGACCGGAGTGCCCACGGCCAAAGCGTCAATCGTGGAAGACCAGAGGGTCGGCTCCCCAGGTCTGTCTGGAGAAGTACTCAAAGGAAGACAGAAGACCCGTGGACGCGAGGCTGCAATCTCGGTCAACGAGATCGCATCTGCCGTGACCGTACCGAAGTCCAGAGGATCCGTCTCGGGCTCACTGGTACCTGGCACTAGTCGCACCGATTCCAGTCTATGGGCCAATCTCACTGAATCGGTCGACTCAAGGAGACCGCCAAGATCGCCATATAGGGCCAGCCCGGCCATGCTCGTTCCATGTCCTTGGACGTCACTTGCATCGGTGCCGATTACAGTATGCATGTCGCTGGAGGAAAGGGAATCCCGAAGCAGCACGTGTCCGCGAAGGACCCCCGTGTCGAGATGTGCAACTGCCGGCGCATCAAGAGGCGCGGCCACCACTCTGGCGGCAAGATCTTCGACGTACTCGTCTTGTCCTTCGGTCGGAAGGTCTTCGATCGTCTCGACGAATTCTGGGCGGCGAACCTCGCCGACCAAAACCTTCGTGAATGGGAGTACCTGGAGCAGATCCCAGCGAGCGTGCACCCACACGACAAGTCGATCTCGCAGCGCCAGTGACCGATGTACTACGCGCAGCTCATGTGTCGAGACGAAGGCATCAAACGCTTCTGCGCTCTCGACGGAGTTGCTTAGCCACAGCTCCCACCAATGAGAACCGCGCTCTGGCGGGTCGCCCTCAGAGGTCCACAGATCCCGAAGGACCGCCTGCCTGATCCGAGCGATGTTTGCGATCAATGCCTGGTTGGCTGGGTTTCCGTCCGGCGTCGTCCACCTGTCCTGTGCGCCTCTCGTGGATACCTTCGTCAGGTAGTCCTCGAATAACTTTAGGAACTTGTCCCTGTAGTCGTCGGACACCCAGACTGTTGCCCGCTCGGGCTCCGTCTGAGTGGCCGGCTGGACCGATAACAGCAACCACATCGGCCTCTTCGGCGTTCTCCTGTGGGCACTGAAGTGATCGAGCGATTCGACCTTGAGTGGATACGCTGCGTCGGCTCCTTCGAGCACGATGATTGTTCCAAGCGCTTCAAGCTCACTTGCGTCCATCGCGGCTGCAAGACGCACCTCGTCAACGGCCGAGAACGCTGACTCGAGTTCGCCGCGAATAGCAAGGCCATGTGCCCGGTGCTCAACAGGACGAATCTTCGGGTTGCCCTGCCCACCTCGCGTCAGATTCTCATTTGCGGCCCGATCAGTAACGTAAAGGTGATCAAGCGGCCGCGAGGCATCACTCAACGCTTGCCTGCTTACGGGCATCTAGCGCAAGGATCAGATCTTCGCGTGTAACGGCTGAGTCGCCGCGCATAAGCGCTCTCTTGGCGGCGCTCTCTGCGGCTTTTACGAGGTCGGCATGGCTTAGTCCGCTCGTGTGCTGGCTAAGTTTCACAAGGCTAAGCCCCGACGCTAGTGAGCCTAGGCGGGCCTTGATTACAGATACGGCCTGTCGCGCGTCAGGAAGTTGGTACGTCAACACTGCATCGAAACGCCGGAAAAGCGCCCGATCAAGGATGGAGCGATGATTAGTTGCAGCTACGACAATTGACTCAGCGCTAGCCTCTTCAAGAAACACCAGAAATGAATTCAAGATTCGCCGCGCTTCGCCGACGTCGTTACCACTTCGATCAGCGCCTAGGGCATCGAACTCGTCGAAGAGGTAAACGCCGCGTCGCTCCGCCACCGCCTCAAAGACCGTGCGAAGCTTCGCGGCAGTTTCGCCCATGTATTTGCTGAGCAGGCCGTCTAGCCGGATCGTAAACATTGGCAGCGCTAGCTCGGACGCGAGGACCGAAGCTGTCATCGTCTTTCCAGTACCCGGCGGTCCTTCAAGCAGAAGTCGGTGGGTCGGCGCAAATCCGTGATCAAGCAGCGTCTGTCTTTGTCGCTGTTCCGCCAAGATGTGCCTAATCTGCCCGTGTAGCTCACTGGGAACCACCAGTTCGCGAATGCTGACAGCGGGATGCGTCGCTTCAACGAGTTCCGCTAGATCGCCACGGGGTTGTGAAAGTCGGGTCACATTGTCGCGAGGAGTTGTCTTTCGGTACGCGTCAACAGTCTTTTTTATGTCATCTGCCAACACATGATGGCCGCTTCTCGCCTCCCGGGCCGCGACCTGAAGCGCGACAGAATAGAAGGCAGCGTCGTCTCCCGACGCATGGCTGCGCACCATTGCGGTTATGTGCTCGCCGAGCCCGGCCATGGGGTCCCCTCCTGCGCGCAGAACTAGCTGCTTGGTGTTCTATCGTACGGGTCCGACATAGTGTGAGGGCGTATCGGCGTGCGCAAGGTCATGCGTACTCGCTAGCCGTTGGCGGATGTAGTCAAAATGTAGTCAAACGGCCATTCTCTACCACGTAAAACGCCCCGGATCCCTGTGTTTTCAAGGGATTCCGGGGCGTCTGCGTGGCGGTACCGGTGGGATTTGAACCCACGGTGGGCTTTCACCCACACAACTTTTCGAGAGTTGCACCTTCGGCCGCTCGGACACGGTACCGCGGACCATCGTACGCGATCCTGGCTATCGTCTCCAATCGAGCAGGAGCCCGTGGTGGAGTCGGTGGGCCGGGGTTACTGTTCCGTGCATGGGAGCACTCCGTCGTATCGTCGTCTCGGCAGCCAGCATCGCGGCCACGGCCGCATTGGCCGGTGTCGGGTGGCAACGCGTGCAGGCGAAGCGGCAGGCGGTCGCCGAGGGGCGCGTCCGGCTCAACGAGCTGCTGCCGGTGCACTCCAAGTGGTGGCGGGATGCGGCCAACGACCCGGGCGACCTGCTCTACGTGGCCATCGGCGACAGCGCGGCGCAGGGGATCGGCGCGTCCGCTCCGAAGAACAGTTACGTCGGCGTGATCGCCGACCACCTCCGCTCGGTCACCGGACGCTCGGTGCGCGTCGCCAACCTGTCCGTCTCCGGTGCCACGGTGGCGCTGGCCGTCGCGGACCAGCTCCCCCGGTTCGCCTCACTGCAGCCGGACATCATGACGGTGTCGATCGGCGCGAACGATATCGCCAACTTCGACCCCCAGCGCTTCCGGGCCGGGCTGCGCGCGGTGTTCGCGGCAGTGCCCGACCACGCGATCGTGGCCGACCTCCCCTACTTCTTCCTGCCGTGGAACGAGCGGCTCGTCGCCGAGGGCAACCGCATCCTGCGCGAGGAGGCGGCGGCGCGCGGCCTGCAGGTGGTACCGCTGCACGACACGATGCGCCGCGAGGGCCTGCGCGGGATCTTCACCCAGTTCGCCGAAGACCTGTTCCACCCGAACGACCACGGTTACCGGGTGTGGGCGTCGGCGTTCCTCCCTGCCGTCAGCGCGCGGGCGCGCACGCTCTACCCGCGGCGCGGCGAGGTCGCCGAGACGGAGGCGCTCAGCGCCTGACCGTCGCGGGTGCGAGGTGCGAGAGCACGCGTCCCCACGCCGGAACGACCGCCAGGTGTCCGACGCCGGGCACCATCTCCATCCGCGCATCCGGCAACGCCTTCTGGTACCAGGCGGCGTGCGCGTGGCCGGCGAGCGGGTCCGCCTGGCCCGCGATGATGAGGGTCTTCGCCGCGACGTCGGCCAGGTCGAAGCCCCAGGGACGTGCGGTGTAGCTCAGGATGTCGCCGGCGACACCGCCGGTCCCCTGGCGGAAGGCCTCCTTCAGCATCCGGCCGAGACGATCGCGCACGCCGGGACGGTCGAGCGCCTGCTGATCCACCGGACCGACCCCCAGCAGGTCGAGAGGCACGTCCGCCGGTTCGGATGCCGCAGCGACCGCGTCGGCCTGCGGCTGGAGCATGGCGCTGAGCCGGGTCATCGCCTCGTCGGGCGCCATCGCACCGAGTTGGTCGGACAGCGCCTGCAGTTGCGGATCGATCCACGGCACCGCCTCGTTCGGAGCGGGCGTGCCGACGATGGCGACGCGATCCACGAGCCGCGGGTGGCGGGCGGCCACGGCGAGCGCGACGCGCCCGCCCGCCGACCATCCGCCGACGCCGATCGTGCGCGGCCGGCTCACGCCGATGACGCTCTCGGCGAGGACGATGGACCGGATGTACTCCGCGATGTCGTCCGCGGCCTGCGCGATGCTCGGCCAGCTTCCTGCGGCCCACGGGTCGCTGGAGCCGTAGCCCGGGCGATCGGTGGCCAGGATGTGCGCGTTGCGCTCGGCGGACGCGTCCGGGTCGGGATCGAACACCGACGAGCCGGGCGCAGCGTGGCAGAAGATCACGATCCGCTCGGCGTCGGAGTCGCCGAAGCCGGTCACGCCGACGACCCGGCCGGAACGGAGAGTGTACGTGCGGTCTGCCATGGGCCCATTGTGCACTCGGCCACCGACGCGCAGAAGTGCCCACAGCCTCGGCGGAGCCGGGATGTCCACAGGACCCCGCGATCCTTCCTGCGATGACGGTGGCTCCCCGTAGTGTGGATCCCGATCGAGGAGGTGCCGTGCCGAAGGCGTCCATCAACTACCGCTGCTCCGAATGCGGGTGGCAGACGGCCAAGTGGGTGGGTCGTTGTCCCGACTGCCAGGCCTGGGGCACGGTCGCTGAGACAGCCCAGCCGACCGGTGTGCTCCGCGCACTCAAGCCCGTCACCATCGTGGCCGGCAGGGAGGCGCGGTCGATCTCCGGCATCCAGTCCGACAGCGTGCAGCGGCGTCCGAGCGGCATCGGCGAGTTCGACCGGGTTCTCGGCGGCGGCATCGTGCCCGGAGCCGCCATCCTGCTAAGCGGCGAGCCGGGTGTCGGCAAGTCCACGCTGCTGCTCGAAGTCGCCTCCCGAGCGGCCCAGGCCCGCAACCGCGTCCTCTACGTGAGCGCCGAAGAGTCGGTCAGCCAGGTCAGGATGCGCGCCGAGCGCACCGGCGCCGTCCACGACGAGCTCTACCTCGCCTCCGAGACCGACCTCGCCACGATCATCGCCCAGATCGACGCGGTCGAGCCGTCGCTCGTCATCGTGGACTCGGTGCAGACGGTGTCCAGTAGTTCCGGCGAAGGCATCGTCGGCGGCCCGAGCCAGGTTCGCGAAGTGGCCAGTGCCCTCGTCCGCATCGCCAAGGAGCGCGACCTCCCGATCCTGATCGTCGGCCATGTCACGAAGGATGGCTCGATCGCCGGCCCGCGACTGCTCGAGCACCTGGTGGATGTGGTCTGCCAGTTCGAGGGCGACCGGCAGACCGCGCTCCGGTTCATCCGGGCGCTGAAGAACCGGTTCGGGCCGACCGACGAGGTCGGCTGCTTCGAGATGGCCGGCGACGGCATCCAAGAGGTCCCCGACCCCAGCGGACTGTTCCTGAGCCGCACGACCACTCCGGTGTCCGGCACGTGCGTGACGGTCGCCATGGAAGGTCGGCGTCCACTTCCGGTAGAAGTGCAGGCCCTCGTCGTCGGCACGACGGCACCGAACCCCCGGCGGGTGACGAACGGTGTGGATGCGTCCCGCGTCGCCATGCTGCTCGCTGTTCTGGAGCGCCGGGCGGGCATCAAGCTCGGCGACAAAGACGTCTACGTCTCGACTGTAGGCGGCGTGCGCCTGGCCGAACCGGGCGCCGATCTCGCGATCGCGCTGGCCATCGCGTCGGCGGCGACCGAGCGCGCCATCCCGCACACCCTGGCGGCCTTCGGCGAGATCAGTCTGGCCGGCGAGATCCGCCCCGTCGTCAGCGGCAAGCAGCGAACGGCGGAGGCCGCCCGGCTCGGGTTCACCACCCGCGTCGACGACCGGAGCACCTCCATCCGGGAAGCCCTGCGCCTCGCCTTCTCGGCCGCATCGACCGATCGCGAACGGGAACTCGACGCAGCGTTCTGACGACGTCGAATACCGGCTCCCCCGTTCGACGTCAGGGTGAGAACATCCATTCACCGGAAGGAACGACCATGCCGCAGTACGTCATCTTCATCCACTCGGACACCACGGCGCAGCACGACGACGCGGAGCTCGCAGAACACGACCGGCACTCGGCCGACCTCATCCGCTCAGGCGCGCTCGACGCGGCCTACGCGCTCGCAGCCCCCAGTGCGGCGAAAGCCCTGCGCGCCGACGGCGTCACCGACGGCCCGTACACCGAAACCAAAGAGATCATCGCGGGAATCGGCATCATCGAGGCCACGGACCTGGATGCCGCACTCGCCCTTGCGCGACAGAATCCGGCGATGCGGCACGGCTCGGGCCTCGAGGTGCGCGAGATCGTCGGAGCCTACCGGCGCGGCGAGGACGTCACTGCAGGATGATCTGCTTCGTCTGCGCGCTCTTGATGCCCGCGACGCTCGTCTCCAGGTGATATGAAGCACCCGCGGCCGGAACCTGGGGCCGGTCCGCCTGACACGTCGACGGGTCCGAGCGGGTGCGGTCCCACGTGATGGGCGCCTGCGATGAGATCGTCTTGCCGGGCTGCAGGAGCACTTCCGCATCCACCTTGTCGCTCTGGCAGTCCGTCGACTTCCAGTAGACCTCCGAGCCGCTGGTGATCGTGAACACCTGCTGGGCCGTCCCGGCATCGATGGTGCACGCGGCCGACCCGGTGTTTGTCAGTGCGACCGAGAGCTGCGGGAGCTCACCGGAGGCGTAGGTGTCCTTGTCGGTCACCGCCTCGACCTTCACGTCCGCGGGCTTGCAGGGCTGACCGTCGGCCTTCGCGCTGCTGGTGGGGATGCTGGTGGCAGCGGGGGTGTTCGTGGCACCGGCCGCAGCCTTCGGTGCGGGCTCGCCGTTCGATGCGCCGGGGCGCGCGACGATGAGGACGATGACGACCACGACGGCGATCAGGCCGACGAGGACGATGAGCCGGCGACGCCAATAGACGCTGCTCGGCTGGGGGCCGACCGGATTCTTGAACGTCGACATGCCCGCACTATAACCAGCGCGGCACCGTCACCACGGCAGGCGCGCCCGGCGGAACGGCGGCACTCAGAGACGCTTCAGCATGCGGGTGTTTCCGAGCGTATTGGGCTTCACGCGCGCCAGGTCGAGGAACTCGGCAACACCCTCGTCGTGCGAGCGGACCAGTTCGGCGTACAGCTGCGGATCGACCGTCTCGGCACCCATGTCGACGAAGCCGTTCCGGGCGAAGAAGCCCACCTCGAAGGTCAGGCAGAACAGGCGATCCAGGCCGAGCTCGCGCGCGTCCGTCTCCAGCCGGGTCAGGAGCGCCCGGCCGACACCCCGGCCGAGCCAGCCGTCTTCCACCGCGAGGGTGCGCACTTCGCCCAGGTCGCTCCACATGACGTGCAGGGCGCCGCACCCGATGAGGCGGCCCTCCGCATCCTCGGCCACGCGGAACTCCTGGACCGACTCGTAGAAGGTCACGGTCTCCTTGCCCAGCAGGATGCGACGCTGCACGAGCGGCTCCACGAGCTCCTGGATGCGCTGGACGTCGCCGGTCCGCGCGCGCCGGATGGTGAACCCTGCTCCGCTCTCAGTCATCGTTCCACCCTACCGAGTGCGCGGGAGGCGTCACGCGAACGCAGAACTGCCGGTGCCCGTTGGGGCACCGGCAGTTCTGTGGATGCGGTAATCAGTCGTTCGCGGCGAGGTCCGGCGTCGCCGGGCCGGTCCCGATCGCAGCGGCCGAGTTGATCCCGGCGCCGATCGGCTCCTTGCGGGCGCTCGTCGTGAAGACGAACTCGCCGTCGGCGAAGTCGACGTGGACGTGGTCGCCCGCGTTCAGCTCGCCGTGCAGGATCTTCTCGCTCAGGCGGTCCTCGATCTCGTGCTGGACCGCACGGCGCAGCGGGCGGGCGCCGAGCGTCGGGTCGAACCCGACCTCGATCAGCCGCTCCTTCGCCGGGAGCTCCAGCTCGATGGTCATGTCGCGGTCGAGCAGACGAGCCGACAGGCGCTTGATGAACAGGTCGACGATCTGCAGGAGCTCGCTCTTGTCGAGCTGCGGGAAGACGATGATCTCGTCGACACGGTTCAGGAACTCCGGCTTGAAGTTCTTCTTCAGCTCCTCGTAGACCTTGCCGCGCATCCGGTCGTAACCGGTCTGCGGGTCACCCTCGATGACGAACCCGACGGGACCGCCGGAGATGTCCTTGGTTCCGAGGTTGGTGGTCATGATGATCACGGTGTTCTTGAAGTCGACCACGCGACCCTGACCGTCCGTCAGACGTCCCTCCTCCAGAATCTGGAGCAGCGAGTTGAAGATGTCGGGGTGTGCCTTCTCGATCTCGTCGAACAGCACGACGCTGAACGGCTTGCGGCGGACCTTCTCGGTGAGCTGGCCGCCCTCTTCGAAGCCCACGAATCCGGGAGGAGCACCGAACAGTCGGGAGACCGTGTGCTTCTCGCCGTACTCCGACATGTCGAGCGAGATCATTGCCGACTCGTCGTCGAACAGGAACTCGGCGAGCGCCTTCGCCAGCTCGGTCTTACCGACGCCGGTGGGGCCGGCGAAGATGAACGAGCCGGACGGACGCTTCGGGTCCTTGAGGCCGGCGCGGGTGCGGCGGATGGTCTTGGAGAGCGCCGCGATGGCCTCCTCCTGACCGATGACCCGCTGGTGCAGGGCCTTCTCCATGAAGACGAGTCGAGCCGACTCCTCCTCGGTGAGCTTGAAGACCGGAATGCCCGTGGCCTGGGCCAGCACCTCGGCGATGAGTCCCTCATCCACCTCGGCCGTGGTCTTCACGTCGCCCGAGCGCCACTGCTTCTCGAGGCGCAGACGCTCGCCGAGGAGGTTCTTCTCCTCGTCGCGCAGGCTCGCGGCCTTCTCGAAGTCCTGGTCCTCGATCGCGGCTTCCTTCTGGGAGCGGACGGCGGCGATCTTGTCGTCGAACTCGCGCAGCTCCGGCGGCGCGGACAGGATCGACAGGCGCAGGCGGGCGCCGGCCTCGTCGATCAGGTCGATGGCCTTGTCCGGGAGGAAGCGGTCCTGGATGTAGCGGTCGGCGAGATTCGCCGCCGAGACGATCGCGCCATCGGTGATCGACACCTTGTGGTGCGCCTCGTAGCGGTCGCGCAGACCCTTCAGGATGTTGATCGTGTGCGGCAGCGACGGCTCGTTCACCTGGATGGGCTGGAACCGGCGCTCGAGGGCGGCATCCTTCTCGAAGTGCTTGCGGTACTCGTCGAGGGTGGTGGCACCGATGGTCTGCAGCTCGCCGCGGGCGAGAAGCGGCTTCAGGATGCTGGCCGCGTCGATCGCGCCCTCTGCGGCACCTGCGCCGACGAGGGTGTGGATCTCGTCGATGAAGGTGATGATGTCGCCGCGGGTGCGGATCTCCTTCGTGACCTTCTTCAGGCGCTCCTCGAAGTCGCCGCGGTAGCGGGAGCCGGCGATGAGCGACCCGAGGTCGAGCGTGTAGAGCTGCTTGTCCTTCAGCGTCTCGGGCACGTCACCGCGGACGATCGCCTGGGCGAGTCCCTCGACGACGGCGGTCTTGCCGACGCCCGGCTCACCGATCAGCACCGGGTTGTTCTTGGAGCGGCGCGACAGGATCTGCATGACCCGCTCGATCTCCTTCTCGCGGCCGATCACGGGGTCGAGCTTGTTATCGCGGGCGGCCTGCGTGAGGTTCCGGCCGAACTGGTCGAGGATCTGGCTACCGGCCTGCGCGGTCTGCTGATCGTTGCCGCCGACCTGGACCTGCTCCTTGCCCTGGTAACCGGAGAGGAGCTGGATCACCTGCTGACGGACGCGGTTGAGGTCGGCTCCGAGCTTCACGAGCACCTGGGCGGCGACACCCTCGCCCTCGCGGATGAGCCCGAGCAGGATGTGCTCCGTGCCGATGTAGTTGTGGCCGAGCTGCAGCGCCTCGCGGAGGCTGAGCTCCAGCACCTTCTTGGCGCGCGGGGTGAACGGGATGTGCCCGGTCGGCTGCTGCTGGCCCTGGCCGATGATGTCCTGGACCTGCTCGCGGACGGCGTCCAGCGAGATGCCGAGCGACTCGAGCGCCTTCGCGGCGACGCCCTCACCCTCGTGGATCAGGCCGAGCAGGATGTGCTCCGTCCCGATGTAGTTGTGGTTGAGCATCTTGGCCTCTTCCTGGGCCAGGACGACGACACGGCGGGCGCGGTCGGTGAATCTCTCGAACATGTCTACTCCTCGGCGACACCGTTGCAGGTTCGGCATCGATACAAAGAGAGTAACCACCGCTCCCCTGCCTTCGTGGCCCTGTTCGCCGTGGGCGTTAAGGGTCTGGCGCGGGTGAGCGGATTGTGCAGGGTCAGCCGTTGCGGGCCGGGAGTCTGAGCGCCGTATCCGGGAGCACGACCTTCACCTCGGCGTTCTTCGCGATGCGGTCCGGTGTGGCGAAAACGGTCGTGTGGGGCACGTAGTCGTGCGTGCAGATCCCGCCGGGGGCGGGTGCGAGGGTCGCCGTGATCGTGGCGTCGCCGGTGGCGGACACGTTCTGGACCTTCGGCGGGCACGTCGAGCTGCCGTAGAGCACGATCGCGAACTGCGTGCCGTCTTCGAGCCAGGCGGCCCAGGCGGCGCCTCCGGCGCTGCTCGCGGGCGCGTCGACGCCCTTCGGCTCGCCCGTGTAATCCTCGAGCGGCCGGCCCGGTGCATTGCTGCACCCGGCGAGCACCGCGACCGTCGCGAGCGCGACGACGAGGGGCGCGAGGCGACGGGAGGTACGGGGCACGGGACCATTCTAGGAAAGTGCGCCGAGCGATGCGGTGCGGAAGCCTAGGATGCCGCTATGAGCAACCTCGAGCGCGATCCGGCCGAGCTGGTGGCCGACTCCTCCGTGCTCACCGAGGCCGGTGTGGAGATCCTCGAACCGCGCGACGTCCCGCTTGGCGGCCCGCGTGCGATGACCGTGCGCCGCACCCTCCCGCAGCGCCGGCGCTCGCTCATCGGCGGCTGGTGCTTCATCGACCACTACGGACCCGACGATGTGTCGGCGACCGGCGGGATGCGCGTCCCGCCTCATCCGCACACCGGCTTGCAGACGGTCAGCTGGCTGTTCGAGGGCGAGATCGACCATCGCGACAGCGTCGGCAGTCACGCGCTGGTCCGGCCGGGCGAGCTCAACCTCATGACGGCCGGCCACGGCATCAGCCACTCGGAGGTGTCGACGCCCGGAACGGCCCGACTGCACGGGGTGCAGCTGTGGGTGGCGCTGCCTGCTGCATCCCGCGACGTCGCACCGTTCTTCGAGCACCACGCTCCGCTCGTGGGGCGCATCGGGGACGCGACCGTCCGGACGTTCGTCGGTGCGCTCGCGGGGAGCGGAACACCGGCCACCGTGTTCTCGCCGCTGGTGGGCGCGGAAATCGTGCTTCCCGCGGGAGCGAGCATCGAGGTGCCGGTCGATGTGTCGTTCGAGCACGGCATCCTGGTGGACACGGGAGACGTCGTGGTCGAGGGCTCCGGTATCCCGGTATCGCACCTGGCGTACATCCCGCCCGGGCGAACCGGCCTGTCCCTCCGGGCGCAATCGGAGGCGCGGGTGGTGCTGCTGGGTGGCGAGCCGCTGGGCGAGCAGATCGTGATGTGGTGGAACTTCATCGGGCGCAGCCACGACGAGGTCGTCGCTTTCCGCGGCGACTGGCAGGACGACGTGATCCGGGGTGCCGACGCGCATGGCCGGTTCGGCACGGTCGACGGGTACGACGGGCCGCCACTGCCCGCGCCGGAGCTGCCGAATGTTCGGCTTCGCCCGCGCGGCTGACCCCGGTTTCGTCCCCAGGGCACGGCCGTCGCCGATTTTCCACAGTTTTCCCGGGGGATGCACGCGACCGGCGTCGCGCCCTCAGACTGGTGTCGAGCGCATGCAAAAAGCTTGAATCTGCATGCGTCACCCGTTATCCTCGACCCATGGGAGTCACCGTGCAAGTAAGAGACCTGGATCCAGCCGTCGATCAGCGCCTCAAGAGCGCTGCAGCAGCCAAGGGGCTGTCGTACTCGGAGTACCTCCGACGAGAGCTCACCCGGATTGCCGAAAAGCTGCGTATCGACGAGCGCTGGAGCGAAGTGAAGGCATCGCGCCACCTCCAGACAAAGCTCCTGACCGCTAACGCCGACCTGCGACGGCCTCTGCTGGACATCTCGACCGAAGAGATCGTCGAGGGTATTCGAGAAGACCGGGACAACCGGTGAAGGCCACGGTCGTGGACTGCAGCGCCCTGGTGGAACTGCTGACAAAAGAAGGCCTGCGCGCCTTCGAAGACAATCCGGAACTCGCCGAGTGCATCCTGGTCGCTCCTCATCTCCTCGATCCCGAATTCCTCAGTGCCATGCGCCGACGCGCGATGCACCACCCCGAACAGGCGCACGACGGGGAGCAGGTCATCCTCGCGTTCTATCAGCTCGACATCATGCGGATGGAGCACGAGCCGTTGTGGGCCGAAGCCTGGAGATGGCGCGACAGCCTGAGCGCCTATGACGCTATGTACGTCGCCCTCGCCCATCTGCTCGAGCTTCCGCTCTTGACTGCCGACGAGCGGCTTGCTTCGGTGGCGACCCGATGGTGCGAGGTCCGCCGGGTGAGCGAACTGCAGGCCGCTTGACGCGGATCGTCTACTGCAGCGCGGAGGTCAGCCGGGCGAGGTTGTCGAGCACGGTGGAGCGAAGCGGCTGCTTCATCCACTCGTCGAGCGTGAGCTCACGGCTGTCTTTGCGGTAGCCGTCTTCGACCCGTCGCATCTCTTCTACGAAGGATCGGCCGCGAACCATGAGCGAGACCTCCATGTTGAGCTGGAAGGAGCGCATGTCCATGTTGCTCGAGCCGATGACAGCAACGTCATCATCGATCGTGAAGTGCTTCGCGTGAAGGATGTACGGGGCCTTGTACATGTAGATGCGCACGCCCGCCCGGAGGAGCGCTTCGTAGTACGAGCGCTGCGCGTGATAGACGAGCGCCTGGTCGCCGATCTCCGAGACGAACAGATCGACCGAGATGCCCCGCTGAACGGCAGAGGTGATCGCCATCAGCATGGACTCGTCTGGCACGAAGTACGGCGAGGTGATGACGATGCGCTCCTGCGCGTAGTACAGCAGCGCCAGGAAGAGCCGGAGGTTGTTCTCGCCGGCGAACCCCGGGCCGGATGGCACGACCTGCGCGTCGAGCTCGTTGTCGTCGACCTCGTCCGTGATCGGCTCGGTCTCCCGACGCAGCAGCTCGTTCGTCTCGCTGTACCAGTCGGTGATGAAGATGGCGTTCAGACCGGCGACGATCGGGCCCTCCAAGCGGACGATGAGTTCCTTCCACTTGAGCCCGCGCCGGATGTTCGACTTCTTGTTGTAGCTGCGGTCGATGACGTTCTGCGAACCCATGAAGGCCACCCGGCCGTCGACGATGAGCAGCTTGCGGTGGTTGCGCAGATCGGGTCGCTGGTACTTGCCCCGGAAGGGCTGGATGGGGAGCATCAGCTGCCACTTGGCACCCATCGCAGTGAGACGTTTGATGGTGCGCTTGTAGTCGGGCGTCCGCCGCGAGGCGATGTGGTCGAGCAGCACGCGCACGGTGACACCGCGCTTTACGGCCTGTTCGAGTTCATCGAAGAGGGGCGCCGTCGTCTTGTCGAGGGTCAGGATGTAGAACTCGATGTGGACGTAGCGACGCGCCGTGCGGATCTCGTCCGTCATCGCGTCCAGCGACCCCTGGTAGTCGCCGTTCAGGGAGGCGCGGTTGCCGCCGACGAGCGGCATCGCGCCCAGGTTGCGGTTGAGCTCGACGACGCCTTCCAGCCACGGCGGCCAGGGGTGATCCCGCCGCACCCGTTCGATGCCCTCTGTGCTGTCGATGATGAAGCGGTTGATCTCCTCCTGCTTCTGCCGGCGGGACTTCGGCAGCTTGTAGCTGCCGATGAGCAGGAAGAAGAGGATGCCGATGTACGGGATGAGGAAGATCGCCAGCAGCCAGGCAGTCGCGGAGGTGGGCTTGCGGTTACGCGGAACGATGATGATCGCGAGTATGCGGATGACGAAGTCGATGAGGATGCCGAGGACGATGGAGGCAGAGATCCAGAACCCCGTGTCCATCTACACGCCCCTCCGGTGATCGCAGCGGAACGCAGCGGCGCCCACAGGAATACCGTATCGGACGCTGAGGGCGCGCCCGGTCAGGCCGTCGGGGAACGCTCCGCAGGCTCAGGCCTTCGGCGAGAGGCCGCGGCGGGCCCGCTCCTCCGCCTCGAGGCGGGTGTAGGCCTTACGCTCGTTGCGGTCGGCACGCACGATGGCGCGCATGATCGCCCAGAACAGCAGGCCGACCAGCACGGTCGGCGCGAGAGCCCAGACGATACCGCCGATGACGTCGTTCATAACGACTCCATGCTAACGCGCGCGCCTGGGAGGCAGGGGACGCTCCTTGACAAGCGGACGCTCCTTGACAAGCGGACGCTCCTTCACAAGCGGACGCTACTTCACAAGTGGGAAGAGGATCGTCTCGCGGATCCCGAGCCCGGTCAGGGCCATGAGCAGGCGGTCGATGCCCATTCCCATGCCTCCCGTCGGGGGCATGCCGAACTCCAGAGCGCGCAAGAACTCCTCGTCCAGACGCATCGCCTCGTTGTCACCCGCTGCCGCGAGCTTGGCCTGCTCGACGAAACGCTCTCGCTGGACGACCGGGTCGACCAGCTCGGAGTAGCCGGTCGCCAGTTCGAAGCCGCGCGTGTAGAGGTCCCACTTCTCTACGACGCCGTCGCGGGAACGGTGAGCGCGGACGAGGGGGCTCGTGTCGACCGGGAAGTCCATGACGAAGGTCGGGCGCACGAGGCCGGTCTTGACGTGGTGCTCCCACAGCTCCTCGACATACTTGCCCGCCAGCGGGTGCTCGATCTCGATGCCGGCCTCGGTAGCGAGCTCGCGCAGGCGCTCGATGGGGGTCTCGGGCGTGATCTGCTCGCCGATCGCCTCGGACAGGCTGTCGTACATCCGGATGCGGTCCCACTCGCCGCCCAGGTCGTACTCGGTGCCGTCGGCCCAGGTCACGACGTGCGATCCGGAGATCGCGACGGCGGCATCCTGGATCAGCTTCTGGGTGAGATCGGCGATCGAGTTGTAGTCGCCGTAGGCCTGGTAGGCCTCGAGCATCGCGAACTCGGGCGAGTGCGTCGAGTCCGCGCCCTCGTTTCGGAAGTTCCGGTTGATCTCGAAGACGCGGTCGATGCCGCCCACCACAGCCCGCTTCAGGTACAGCTCGGGAGCGATCCGCAGGTACAGGTCGGTGTCGAACGCGTTCGAGTGCGTCACGAACGGGCGGGCGGACGCGCCGCCGTGCATGACCTGCAGCATCGGGGTCTCCACCTCGACGAATTCGCGCTCACCGAAGGTGCGGCGGAGACTCGCAACGGCCGCGGCGCGGTCGAGCACGGTCTTGCGCGCCTGCTCACGGGCGATCAGGTCGAGGTACCGGGCGCGGACGCGCGTCTCCTCGTTGAGCTCGTTGTGCAGGTTCGGCAGCGGGAGCAGCGCCTTCGACGCGATCTGCCACTCCTGGGCCATCACGGACAGCTCGCCACGACGGCTGGAGATGACCTCGCCTGAGACGAAGACGTGGTCGCCGAGGTCGACCAGCTCCTTCCACGCGACGAGCGACTCCTCGCCGACGGCCGCGAGCGACACCATGACCTGGATGCGCGACCCGTCGCCCGACTGCAGCACAGCGAAGCACAGCTTGCCGGTGTTGCGCAGGTGAACGACGCGACCGGCGATGCCGACGATCTCACCGGACGCCTCGTCGGCCTGAAGGTGCTCCCACTTCGCGCGGACGGCCGGGATGGTCGTGGTGACCGGGACCTGGACGGGGTACGCCCCGCCCGCAGCGCTCTCGGCCTCGGCCAGCAGGCGCTCGCGCTTGCTCAGGCGGACGGCCTTCTGGTCGCTGACGTCGGCCTCTCCGGTCGGGTCGTCTCCCAAGTCGGCCGCGGTGGTCTGCGCGTCGGTCATCGCTGTCTTTCCGTTCGAAGTGGCGGTGCTGGTCGTCCAGGTCACGTCGTGAGGCGCTTGTTGTCGATCAGCCGGGTCGTTCCGACCCGTGCGGCGATCAGCATCAGGGCGGGACCATGGTGGTCAGGCGACGCCTCGCGGAAGGATTCCGGGTCGACGATCGCGAGATAGTCAAGCTTAACCGCAGGCTCGGCCTCGACGTGCGTGTGAGCCGCCGCGAGAGCGGCAGAGACACCACCGGTCGCCGCATCCGCACCCGCCGCGAGTGCGCGCGACAGGGTGACGGCCGCGAGCCGGTCCTCCGCACCGAGGTAACGGTTGCGGCTGGACAGTGCCAGGCCGTCCTCCTCGCGCACGGTGTCGACGACCACGATCGAGACGGGGAGGTCGAGGTCGTCGACCATGCGGCCGATCACATGGACCTGCTGCGCGTCCTTCTGACCGAACACGGCGGCATCCGGTTGCACGATGTTGAAGAGCTTGCTGACGACGGTCAGGACGCCGTCGAAGTGCCCGGGACGCGACGCGCCCTCGAACAGGCTCCCCGACTCCCCTGCCGAGACCCGGGTCTCGGAGGCGCCGTTCGGATACATCTCCGCGGCGGTCGGTGCGAAGACGACGTCGGCGAGCCCGTCGAGCGCTTCGACGTCGGCATCGAGGGTGCGCGGGTAGCGGTCCAGATCCTCCCCCGCACCGAACTGCAGCGGGTTGACGAAGATCGACACCACCACGAATCCGCCGAGGTCGCGGGCGTGCGACACCAGGCGCAGATGGCCGTCGTGCAGGGCGCCCATGGTGGGAACGAGCACGACCCGACCGACCGGAGCGTCGGCGGGGCCGTCCTGGCGTGCCGACCGACGCGCCTCGGCGACCCGGGCCCGCAGCCCGGCGATGGTGGTGATGATCTCTGGCATGCCCGTCCCTCCGGCCGGAAGTGACCGGCCGGAACCAGGCTACTCGCCGCGGAGGAACCAGCCGCGCCCGTCGTCGCCAGGGCCGCCGTCGCCGGGCCGCGGCTGGTCCGGGCCGTCCTTCAGCGCATCCAGGACCTCCTCGACCCCGAGCCGGGTCGGCGCACCCGCCCGGGTGAGGGCGTTGTCGACGGCCGAACGGATGAGCGAGCTGAGGTATGAGCCCGGATTCTCGACGCCGATGCTCTGCAGCAGGCCGGTCGACTGCTCGACGATCGAGCGCGAGAATGCCGTCGCCGTTGCGATCGCCTCCGCGTAGGCCGGTCGGTCGGCCTCGGCCACGACGACGGGCTCTCCGCCCATCTCGACGACGAGCGCCTGCGCGATCGGCAGCACCGGCGCGGGAGCCGTCACAGCGAAGTAGCTCTCCGCGAGCCGGGTGAGATCGAGACTCGTGCCCGTGAACTCCAGCGCGGGATGCACGGCGAGCGGAATGGCCCCGGCGGCCGCGGCCGGCTGAAGCACGTCGATCCCGTAGCCGGGAGCCGTGTGCAGCACGATCTGCCCGGGCTGCCAGGTACCGGTCGCCGCGAGACCGGCCACGAGCGTGGGGAGCTCCGAATCCGGCACGGCGAGGATGACCAGTTCGCTCCGTTCCACGACGGTGGGCACATCGAGGATGGGGACGAACGGCAGCATCCCCTGGGCGCGGTCACGACTGGCGTCCGAGACCGCCGAGATGCCGACGATCGCGTGACCGGCACCGGCCAGCGCGAGTCCGAGCACCGGACCGACGCGCCCGGCGCCCACGATGCCGAGCCCCAGCCGTCCGGAACGCTGCGAGGGGGGACGGGCGGACGGGAGCATCAGTGTTCCTCCTCGATATCGTGTGCGGAGCCCGCTGGGCGGTCACGCTCCGGGCCGACGCCCCACCGGTGACTGCGGTCGGCAGCCGCCGCGGCCACCGCACGCTCCGACACCTCCTCGAACAGCCGCACCCCGGTCTCCGCGTCGATCGCGGCCAGCCGCGGATGCACGGGACCGGAGACCGTGTGGAAGCGCGCCTCGGCGAGCCGGAGCGCGGCATCCAATGGCCCCTGCTGCAGTTCGAGGCTCTGCAGCCGCGCCAGCGGGACGATCGCGAGGCTGCGCCAGACGACCCCGCGCCGCAGCAGGATGGCGTCATCGACCAGCTGATAGCCGGTGCGCTGCCACGAGAGCGGCCGGATCCACGCCGCGCGCCGGGGACTGCCCGTGAAGTCGTCGCGGCCGCCGGACACCATCCCCGCTTCGATCAGCGCGCGGTGCTCGTCCGTCGCGAACCCGGGCAGCACCAGCGACAGCACCCGGGACACGTCGGCGGCGTCGCCCACCGGGAGCATGGTCGTGTTCGGCTGGCCCGCTGCGCCCTTCTCGCGCGAGTGGCCGGCCGTGTCGATCCTGATCTGCCACCAGCCGAACGGCCTCCAGAGCAACGGCTGCAGCACCTCGACGGCGTGGATGCGCCCCGGCGGGAGCGTCTCGTTGCTCGTGCTGAGCAGGCCGAAACCGACCCGGACGCCGTCCGCCGTGCCCGCGATCGAGTAGCGCAGCGACTTCGTGAAGCGGTTGATGTAGAAGCTCGCCGAGCCGATCAGACCCGGGAGCACGACGATCAGCAGCCAGAGCGCGCCGCTGGAGGCGCCCCAGACGAGGAACGCGACCACCACGAGCACGAAGACGGTGAACCCGCTGAGGACGAGGGATCCGAGAAGCCGCAGCGGCGGGATCTTCACCACCGACTCCGGCGGCGCCGCGTTCGGGTCCAGTTCGGGCGCGAGGAACTCGTTCACCCGGCGGCCGACCAGATCGCCGACGACCGCCGCGCGCGATCCGGAGCCGGTCACCCCGCCGGGCGCACCGCCGGCCGCACCGCCCGCCGGAGCGGCCCCAGCCGTTTCCGCCGCCTCCGCCGCCTCCGCCGCCCGGATTCCTGACGCCAGTCGCAGCACGTCGCCGCGCAGCCCGTCCGCGAGGGTCGACCCGAGGTAGGCGAGCTGCACGTTCGCATCGTGACCGGCGACAGAGATGTCGAGCTTGGCCGCCCCGAAGAGCCGCGCGATCACCGGACGGACGAGGTTGATGCCCTGGATGCGGTCCAGCCGCGCCTTCCGCTGCGTCCGGAACAGGATGCCGCTCCGCACCTCCACGGCGTCGCCCGTGATCCGGAAGCTGTGCATCCGCCACGACAGGTAGAAGGCCCCCAGGCAGAGCAGGATCACCACCGCGACGCCGAGCAGCGCCCAGCCCTCCCACCCGTGGTTGTAGATCGCGTCGAGCGGGTCGCCGCCGTAGTCGGGCGCGCCGACGAAGAAGCTGATCAGCCGCTCCCGGAGGTTCGAGAGGACGAAACCGAACACGGCGATGAAGACGATGCCGCCGCGGAGCAGCGGGGTCGCCGGGTGCAGCCGGTGCCACTCGCCGTCGGTGTACCGTTCGGCCGCCCGCTCCGCCTGCGAGAGCGCCGGTGCGGACTCCGGCCCGCGGGCGTGCGGCGCGCTCACAGTCCCGCCCGCCTGCTCTCCGCGAGCTCGACGAGCCGGTCGCGCAGCTCGGCCGCCACCGGTTCGGGCAGCCCCGGCACCATGACGCCGGTGGACGCGGCCGCGGTGACGAACTTGAGGTCGGCCAGACCGAGCATCCGGCTCACCGGCCCGCGGTTGATGTCGATGAGCTGCATCCGGCCGTACGGGACCGAGACGAAGCGCTGGAACATGATGCCGCGGCGGAAGAGCAGGTCGTCGTCGCGCAGCCGGTAGCCGATCGACCGTGCCCGTCGCGGTGCGATCACCAGGGCGATGACGGTAACGACGATGATTGCCGTCAGGAGCACCCAGCCGAAGGCCCAGCCGCCCACCAGCCAGAGGAAGATACTCGCCGCCGCCAGCACCAGCCCGGTGAGGACGGTGCTCGCGATGACGACCACGACGTACTTCGGCGAGACGCGCCGCCAGTCTCCGACGCTGAGGTCAATCCGCTGGGACATGGACGTTCTCCGTGCGTTCGTCGTCGTCCCCGGGCGGGAGGGTGCAGAACAGCTCCGCGACCAGTCCGGCGACGAGCAGGATCACCGCTCCGGCCGTTGCCAGCGCGGTCAGCAGGATGGCGTTGCCGCCGGGCAGCACATCCCGCGACAACAGGTAGGCACCGACGCCGACTCCGGCACCGACGAGCAGGGAGCCGCTCAGACTGCATGCCTTCGCCAGCACCACGATGCGCGTCGCCTGGAAGGGGTCGATGCGGCGCACGGTGCGCCCGCGGACCGCCCGCCGGATCGGAACGGCGAAGGCCACGACGATGATCGCGACCGCGACCAGGGTGATCGGGAACGTGAGCGGAGGGATGAACACGGGCACGCCCATGCTGGACGCGGCGAGCTCCGCGAGGAAACCGATGACCAGTCCGGCGACGCCGAGGCCGATAAGGGAGGTGGGGCGCGTGCGGTTCACGAGCGGCCCTCCCAGAGTTCGATCGGATCCGTCGCCCGTGCGGCGAGCTCGGCGACCGTGCCCTGACCGACGAGCACCGCATGCGGGTCGACGTCGAGCCACGGCACCAGCACGAAAGCGCGTTCGTGGGCCCGGGGATGCGGCAGCACGATCCGGGGGTCGTCGTCCGAGACGATCCCGTCGAAGTCGACGATGTCGATGTCGATCGTCCGGTCGCCCCACCGCTCCTCGCGGACGCGGCCGAGCGCGTCCTCGATCCTGTTGACCACCTTCAGAAGGTCAAGCGGCTCGAGGAGCGTCCGGACGAGGGCGACGGCGTTCAGGTACGCGGGCGCCTCGGCGTCGATGCCCTCCGGCCGCAGCGCCGGGGTCTCGTACAGCCGGGAGACCGCGCGGACGTCGACCCCGGGCTCCGCTCGCAGCGCCTCTACGGCCGAGTGGATGGTCGCGGCGCGGTCGCCGAGGTTACTGCCGAAGGCGAGCACCGCGGGCAGTCCGACGCGCATCCGCACGGGTTTCCCGATCGGGGCCGCGTTCACGACCGGCTCCTCAGGATGCGCACGGCGACGTCGCCGAACGGCACGCTGATCGGCGCCTGGGGTTTGTGCACGGTGACCTCCACTGCGTCGACGGGCTCGTGGGCCAGCACGGTGGCCGCGACCCGTTCGGCGACGGTCTCGATGAGATCGACCGGGTCGCGCTCGACGGCGGCGACCACCTCCTCGGCCAGCTCGCCGTAGTGGACGGTCGCGCCGAGGTCGTCGGCCTGTGCGGCGGTCGACAGATCGAGCCACGCCGTCACGTCGACGACGAAGTCCTGGCCGTCCGCGCGCTCGAAGTCGAACACACCGTGGTTGGCGCGCACGCGCAGCCCGGTGAGGACGATCGAATCGGTCGGCCGCGAGTGGATGTTACTCATCGCGACCAGCTTGCCACGACCGCACCACGTCGAGTGCGATCCGCGTCGACGGAACGTCGTGAACGCGAACGGCCCACGCGCCGGCCTGAGCGGCGAGCGCCGAGATGACGGCCGTCGGCGCGTCCCGTTCCTCGGCAGGCGCGCCGTCCGGGAGGAGCGCCCCGAGGAACCGTTTGCGCGAGGCCCCGATGAGGACCGGGTAGCCGAGCGTCTCGATCTCCTGGAGTCCGGCGAGCACCTGCCAGTTGTGCTTCGCGTTCTTGGAGAAGCCGATACCGGGGTCGAGGATGAGCTTCGCCGGGTCCACCCCGCGCTGCAGCAGGTCGGTCACGCGCGCGGACAGCTCCGCACGGACCTCCGCCACGGTGTGCTGGTACACCGCGCGGGAGTCCGCCGCGTCCAGCCTCCCGCGCCAGTGCATCACGACGTACTGCGAACCGGTGTCGAGCACGGCGTCCGGCATCCCGGGATCGGCGAGACCGCCGGACACGTCGTTGATGATGGCGGCGCCGGCCTCGACCGCCGCGCGCGCCGTGGAGGCGTTGAGCGTGTCCACGCTGACCGTCACGCCGCACGCCGCCAGCTCGCGGATGACGGGGATGACGCGCTTCTGCTCCTCGGCCGGGTCGACGCGCACCGCGCCGGGTCTCGTGGACTCTCCCCCGACATCCACCAGGTCGGCACCCTGCTCGACCAACTGGAGACCGTGCTCCACCGCCGCTTCCGGCTCGAGCCAGAGGCCGCCGTCGCTGAACGAGTCCGGCGTCACGTTGAGGACACCCATGATCAGGGTCACTCGGCGCCGCGTCCGATCAGCGCCATGAGCTCGGCGCGGGCCGTCGGGTCGGTGTAGGCGCCGCGAGAAGCGACGGTCACCGTCGTGCTGCCGGTCTGCCGCGGGCCGCGCGTCGTCACGCAGCTGTGCGACGCGTCGAGCACCACGAGCACCCCGCGAGCGGCGGCTCCCTGCTCGATCGTGTCGGCGATCTGCTCCGTCAGCCGCTCCTGGACCTGTGGCCGGGACGCGATGGTGTCGATGACCCGGGCGATGCGCCCCAGCCCGATCACCGTGTCGCCGGGGAGGTACGCCACGTGGGCGACGCCGACGAACGGCAGCAGGTGGTGCTCGCAGACGGAACGGAACCGGATGTCGCGGACCAGGACGGTCTCGGCCTGGCGGCCCTCTTCGAGCGGCACCGGTTCGCCGAGGTCGTCCGCGGCGTCCCGCCCGACTCCGGCGAAGAACTCCGCGTACGCGTCGGCCACCCGCGACGGAGTGCTCTCCAGTCCCGGACGCGACGGATCCTCGCCGACGGCGGCGAGGATCTCGGCGACGGCCGCTTCGATGCGCGGGCGATCGAACCCGGTCATG
The DNA here is from genome assembly GCF_042465655.1 of Leifsonia sp. T36S-04. Lineage (GTDB taxonomy): Bacteria > Actinomycetota > Actinomycetes > Actinomycetales > Microbacteriaceae > Leifsonia. Next base: position 326,654 of record NZ_CP146286.1, on the reverse strand, counting down.
CGGGCGGCGCCGTTAGGCGGTGGCCGGACGGGGCTTGATCACCGGGGCGCGCTTCGGCTTCGCAGCCGGCGGCTCGGAGTCGACCCCGCCGTCCACCGCGCCCGCGTCGATCGGGGCCTTCGGGAACGGGATGGGGGGAACATCCGAGATCGGGCGCTTGTCGCTGGAAAGCCACTGCGGGCGCTCCGGCAGCTTCTTCACGTCGGCGAAGATCTCGGCGATCTGGTTGTGGTCGAGAGTCTCGTGCTCCAGGAGCTGGGCCGCGAGCCGGTCGAGGACCGCACGGTTGTCGTTGAGGACTTCCCACGCCTCGTCGTGCGCCTTCTCGATGAGCTCGCGCACCTCCTTGTCGACGCGCTCCGCGATCCGCTCGGAGTAGTCGCGCTGGTGACCCATGTCGCGGCCGAGGAACATCTCGCCGTTCGCCTGGCCCAGCTTGACCGAGCCGATGTCGGCGCTCATGCCGTACTCCGTGACCATCTTGCGGGCGATGGAGGTCGCCTTCTCGATGTCGTTCGAGGCTCCGGTGGTCGGGTCGTGGAAGACGATCTCCTCCGCGACGCGGCCGCCCATGGCGTAGGCCAGCTGGTCGAGCAGCTCGTTGCGGGTGACGGAGTACTTGTCCTCCAGCGGCATCACCATTGTGTAACCGAGGGCGCGGCCGCGGGGCAGGATGGTGATCTTCGTCACGGGGTCGGTATGGCGCATCGCCGCGGCGGCGAGAGCGTGGCCGCCCTCGTGGTACGCCGTGATGAGCTTCTCCTGGTCCTTCATGACCCGGGTGCGCTTCTGGGGGCCGGCGATCACGCGGTCCACAGCCTCGTCGAGGGCGCGGTTGTCGATCAGCTGCGCGTTGGAACGCGCGGTCAGCAACGCGGCCTCATTGAGGACGTTCGCGAGGTCGGCACCGGTGAAGCCGGGCGTCTTGCGAGCCAGCACTTCGAGGTCGACGGATGCCGCGAGCGGCTTGCCGCGGCCGTGCACCTCGAGGATCTTCTTGCGGCCGAGCATGTCGGGCGCGTCGACGCCGATCTGGCGGTCGAACCGGCCCGGACGCAGCAGCGCGGGGTCGAGGATGTCGGGACGGTTGGTCGCCGCGATCAGGATGACGTTGGTCTTCGGGTCGAAGCCGTCCATCTCCACGAGAAGCTGGTTCAGCGTCTGCTCGCGCTCGTCGTGACCGCCGCCGAGCCCGGCGCCGCGGTGACGGCCGACGGCGTCGATCTCATCGATGAAGATGATGGCCGGCGAGTTCTCCTTCGCCTGCTGGAACAGGTCGCGGACACGGCTGGCGCCGACGCCGACGAACATCTCGACGAAGTCCGAGCCGGAGATCGAGTAGAACGGCACGCCCGCCTCACCCGCGACAGCGCGGGCCAGCAGCGTCTTGCCGGTTCCGGGAGGGCCGTACAGCAGCACGCCCTTCGGGATGCGCGCGCCGACCGCCTGGAACTTGGCCGGCTCCTTGAGGAAGTCCTTGATCTCCTCGAGCTCTTCGATGGCCTCGTCGGAGCCCGCGACGTCGTCGAAGGTGACCTTGGGGGTCTCCTTCGTGACGAGCTTCGCCCGCGACTTGCCGAACTGCATGACCTTGTTGCCGCCGCCCTGCATGCCGGAGATCATGATCCAGAAGAAGACGCCGATCAGCAGCGCAGGGATCAGGAAGCCCAGGATGTTGACGAACCAGTTCGGCTGGGGCACCTCGTCGTCGTAGCCCTTGGGAAGGTTCGCGTCGTCGACGGCCTTCACCACATCCTGGCCACGCGGGGTGACGTAGTAGAACTGCACCTGGTCGCCGAGGTTGCCGTCCGGCTCCTTCAGCGTCAGGTCGACACGGTTCTCACCGTCGACGATCTTCGCGCTCGACACCTTGTCTTGCGAGAGGTACTCCAGACCCTTCTGGGTGGAGACGCTCTTGAAGCCGGACATGGTGATCAGGCTGGAGCCGATCCATACCGCGATGATCGCGAGCACGACATACAGGATCGGGCCGCGGAAGATCTTCTTGACGTTCATGGTGCGACCACAGTACCGCCTGGGCGCTGTGGGCCGCCTGCGTGTTCGCTCTGGGCACCCTCCACGGCGGAGGGGCTCAGCTGTAGACGGCCGGGGCCAGAATCCCGACGCCGCGGAGGGTGCGGTAGCGCTCGTCGTAGTCGAGGCCGTAGCCCACGACGAACTGGTTCGGGATGTCGAATCCGACGTACTTGACGTCGATCTCGACGCGCGCCGCATCCGGCTTGCGAAGGAGGGTGAAGATCTCGATCGACTCCGGACCGCGGCTGCGCAGGTTCGAGAGCAGCCACGAGAGGGTGAGCCCCGAGTCGATGATGTCCTCGACGATGAGGACCGTCTTGCCGCTGAGGTCGGTGTCCAGATCCTTCAGGATGCGGACCACGCCGCTCGATTGCGTTCCGCTGCCGTAGGAGCTGACGGCCATCCAGTCCATGGTGACCGGGATGCGGAGCTCGCGGGAGAGGTCGGCCATCACCATGACGGCGCCCTTGAGGACGCCGATCAGCAGGACGTCCTTGCCTGCGTAATCCCGCTCGACCTCGCGGGCCAGCTCGGCGATGCGGGAGCGGATCTGCTCCTCAGTGATCAGAATCTCGGTCAGGTCGTTCTCGACGTCCGTGAGCTCCATGAGGAAGGCGCTGTCCTTTGCTTACGTTGTGGGGTGGAACATGAGCAGGCCGTTCTGCCTGACAACTCTAACGCCTGGCAGATCGACGGGGCCCTGCCCGTGCCAGTCGGTGATGAGGGCCGTGACGGCCAGGGTGTGTGCACGGCTCAGCGAGACCCCGAACTCGGCCGAGACGACGAGCCGGACGATCCGCTGCCGCAGGGCGGCGGGGTCGGCGGCGAGCCCGCGCACGTCGAGGGTGACCGCCCCGTCCTCGGACTGGCTGACCAGCTCCTGCGCCCACTCCAGGGCCAGGCCGTCGAGCGCCTCGTCGTCTTCGCGCAGCTGCTCGGCGGTGCGGGCCAGCGCCTCGGCCACGCCGGGACCGAGCTCGCGCTCGAGCACGGGAAGGACTGCATTCCGTACGCGAACCCGCGTGTAGGAGGGGTCGTCGTTCTGCGGGTCGTCCCACGGCTCCAGCCGGCTGTCGGCGCAGAAGGCCCGCGTGCCGGTGCGCCGGAGGCCGAGGAATGGCCGCAGCAGCCGTCCGGTGTCGGGGAGCATCCCCTGCAGGCTGGATGGGCCCGAGCCACGCGCGAGGCCGAGCAGCACGGTCTCGGCCTGGTCGTCGAGGGTGTGGGCCAGCAGGATGCGCTCGGCGCCGGTGCCGGCCACGGCCCGGTCGAACGCGTCGTGCCGAGCGGCCCGCGCTGCTCCCTCGGGGCCGCCGTGAGCCGCGACCTCCACTCGCTCGACCAGCACGGGGTCGAGTCCGAGTGCGGCGCCCTGCTGAGCGGCGCGCGCAGCCACCGCATCCGAACCCTGCTGGAGGCCGTGGTCGACGATGATCGCTCCCGCGCGGAAGCCGGCGCGCGGCGCCTCGAAGGCGGTGGCGGCGGCAAGCGCGAGGGAGTCCGCTCCCCCGCTCAGGCCCACCAGCACGAGCGCGCCCGGCGTGAGCGGCGCGGGACGGATGGGACCGTGGTCGTCGTGCGAGTCCACCGGCGGGAGGGCGGCGGCGGCCGCGAGAGCCGTCCGGACCGCACGACGGGCGTCGGCGATCGCCGGGGTCAGCCGCGGGCGCCGCTGAGAGCCTTCGGAGTCGGTGAGGGGCACCTAGTAACGTTAGTGCCGAATCACGACCCACAAAGGAGCACCGGCATGGCCGAATACGACGTCGTCATCGAGATCCCCAAGGGGAGCCGCAACAAGTACGAGGTGGACCACGAGACCGGTCGCGTGTACCTCGACCGCGTGCTGTTCACCAGCTTCGTCTACCCGACGGACTACGGCTTCTTCGAGAACACGCTCGGCGACGACGGCGACCCGCTGGACGCGCTGGTGCTGCTCGAGTACCCGCTGTTCCCGGGCGTCGGAGTGAAGGTGCGTCCCGTCGGCGTGCTCAACATGAGCGACGAGGCGGGCGGCGACGCGAAGGTCATCGCCGTGCCGTACAAGGACCCGCGCTGGCAGCACATCCAGGATGTCAACGACATCCCGGAGCAGACCCGCAAGGAGATCGAGCACTTCTTCGCCCGCTACAAGGACCTCGAGCCGGGCAAGTTCGTGAACATCGACGGCTGGGGCGACGCCGCAGAGGCCGACGGCCTCATCCAGAAGGCCATCGCGAAGCTCGCCGCCGAATCCCACTGACCCTTCCCGCCCGGCCAGCCGCCGAGCACAGGAAAAATGTCCCCGATCGAGCTGATCGGGGACATTTTTCCTGTGCTCGGGGGCGTGGTCCGGTCAGGCGGAGGGGCGGGCGACGAGGCGCCAGGGGGAGCCCCAGACGGACTGCCTCTTGACGACGTCGCCCTCGGTCGGGGCGGCGATCATCATTCCGCCGCCGATGTAGATGCCCACGTGGTAGAAGTCGCCCGGCCCGTCACCCCAGAAGATCAGGTCTCCGGGCTGCTTGGCGTTGTACGAGACAAGCTGGCCGCGGTTCGCCGCATGGAAGTACTGGTCGTTGACCGAGTGCGCGCCGATGTAGACGCCGGCGTAGGCGTACGCCTTCATGGTCAGACCCGAGCAGTCATAGCCCCGCGGGCCTTCGCCGCCGAAGATGTACGGCTTGCCGAGCTGGGCGCTCGCGTAGGCGATCGCGGTTTGGACGACGTTGCCGTTCGGCGCGGCCGGTGCAGCGCCACCGCCTCCGGCGGGAGCCGACGAGCCGCCGGACGCCGGGGGCCGGGCCGCTGCGGCTGCCGCTGCTGCGGCGCGCTGCTGCTCGGCCAGGGCCGCCGCTGCTGCCGCCTTGCGCGCGGCCTCCTGCGCTGCCTTCACCTGCTCGCCCTGGAGGTACGCCGCCTCTGTCTGAGCCGAGGTGTTCTTGAGAGTCGCCAGCTGTGCGACGAGCTCCGTCGACTTCTGCTGCTGGGTGGCGAGGGCCGACTGGGCCTTGGCCTGCGCATCCTGAGCGGCGGCGAGCGCTTTGTCCGCCTCGTCGGCGAGCGTGACGCGCTCCGCCTTGGCGGCTTTCGCCTGGGCCGTCAGCGCGTCGGCGGTGTTCTTGTCCTTCGTCGCCTGCTCGTAGACCGCTTTGGACTGCTCGGTCAGCTTGCTCATCGTGCCGAGCTGGAACAGGAGTTTGTCCGCCGCCGCGCCCGAGCCTCCGCCCTTCAGCATGAGGTCCGTCGTGACGTCACCGCCGCCGGACTTGGCCAGGTGGGAGGCGAGCAGGCCGGCGCGCATCTTCGACGTCTTCGCCTTGTCCGCCGCGTCGGCCGCCTGCTTCTCGAGGTCGTTCGCCTTGGCGGTGGCGGCCTCGAGCGCGTTCTTGGCCTGGAAATAGGCTTCGGCAGCCTTCTCGGACTGGATGCGTGCCGCATCCACGCTCGCCTGCAGGCCGCTGATCAGCGAGGTGATGTTGTCGATCATCGCCTGCTGGTTGGCCACGTTGTTCTTGGCCTGCTGGACGTCGTTCCACGACGGGTAGTCGACCGCGTGCGCGGGGGTGACGATGCCGATGGATGCGGTGACCGCCCCCATCACTCCTGCGCCGATGGCGAGGCCAGGGCGAACCCGGCTGCTTCGTGCGTTCTCGTTAGCCAAGGGGGGCCTGCCGATCTCTCATGAAGGGGATGCCGTTGATCTTCTCGTCGTTGATGCGTACTTCGAAGTGCAGATGGCAGCCGGTGGAAGCTCCCGTGCTGCCGACGCGGGCGATCGGCTGTCCGGCACCCACGTGCTGTCCGATGCCGACCATGATGCCGCCGTTCCGGATGTGCGCGTACCCGGTCTTGACCGCGCTGCCGTTGTCGATCAGCACGAAGTTGCCGTACGTGCCCTCGGGGCCGGCGTAGATGACCGTCCCCTCGTGCGCGGCATAGATGGGCGCGTTGCACGCAGCGCCGATGTCGATGCCGAGGTGGTAGGTGCTGCCGATGCCGCCGCCCGGCGAAGGGCGGGCGCCGAAGCCGTCGGTGATCGGGCCTGCGGCGGGGACGGCCCAGCCCTGCGGGCCGACATACCCGCCCGGGAGTCCGCCCGAACCGCGTGCGGCCGCGGCAGCCGCAGCAGCGGCGACTCCGGCCTGGTAGCCGGCCACGGTCTGCGCCGTGGTGTCCCTGAGCGCGGCGAGCTGCGCCTGCATGACGACGATCTGCTTCTGCTGCTCGGCCAGCTTGTCCTGGGCGGCCTTGGCGGCGGCGATGGCCGCCTGCATCGCGGCCTCGGCGGCGACGCGCAGCTTTTCGCGCTCCACCTTCGCGACATCGGCCTGCGCAGACAGCGACTTCGCCGTGTTCTGCGCGGTCTTGGCGTCGGTGTAGACCTTGTCGGACTGCTCCACGAGCTTCGACATGCTGCCGAGGCCTGAGAGGAGCTTGTCCGGACTGGTCGACGAGGCGTGGTTTCCGCTCAGGAAGAGGTTCGCGGTGAGGTTCCGTCCGCCGGTGCGGTAGAGCTGCGCCGCCAGCTTTCCGGCCTGGGCGCTCGCCTCGTCGGCCTGCTTCTGGCTGGCCGCCGCCTGCGACTCCAGGTCCTGCGCCTTGATGGTCGCGACGTCGAGGGCCGCCTGCGCTGCCTCCAGCTCCTCGCCGCGCTTCACCGCGGCCGCTTGGGTGTCCGCGACCTCGTTGGTGAGCTGGGAGATGAGGCCGTTGATGCGGTCGACCTGGGCGCTCGCGGCGGACTCGTTGGCCTTGGCGTTCTGGACGTCCTGCCACGACGGGTAGTTGTCCGCGTACGCGGGGGCAGCGACGGCGCCGACGGCCGTCACGGCTGCGACGACGAAGCCGGCGAGGGCGACGCGGAGCGCCCGGCGGCGCGAACCGCTCGGGGAGGTGGTCTGGGGGGCCATTCGGCTGCTCATCTGGCGTCTCATATTGTTACCGACCCGCTCGCTTCTGCATCCACTCTGGTCACATGAGTCACACGGGTCCCACGGTCAACATGTGCAACTTTAGCAACATGCCGTTTCGGGCGCCCAGGAAGGCGGCGAAACTCCGTCGGGGGCGTGCGGCCGCACGGGCGGTCGGGGGACCGCCTGAGCCGCAGACTATGGTGCGGTTTCGCAGGACCGGGGGATTTCCCGGTGGCGTTGCGGGAACCGAGCGGTGCTCATTCCTACCGACCCGCCCGGGATGGGATCCCGATTCGCAATCTCGTTCGGTCTTCCGTATGCTTGTTCGTCGGTGGTCATGGACAACGCGAGTCGTCCCGGACATCCGGCCCCATCGTTTAGCGGCCTAGGACACCGCCCTTTCACGGCGGCAGCACGGGTTCGAATCCCGTTGGGGTCACGTCCAACGGAGTCCACTAGTATTGATCGGCAGCACAAGAAATACCCACAATTCAAAAAGCTTCACAGTAAGGCCCTGTAGCGCAGTTGGTTAGCGTGCCGCCCTGTCACGGCGGAGGTCGCGGGTTCAAGTCCCGTCAGGGTCGCTCAGGCGACAAGCCCTTCCGAGTCGGAAGGGCTTCCGTCTAGGTGGACGCTCGAGCGTCCCCAGGCTCTGTAGCTCAGTTGGTAGAGCGCACGACTGAAAATCGTGAGGTCACGGGATCGACGCCCGTCGGAGCCACTGGAACCCTCGTCTAGCTTCTACATGACGGGGGTTTCTTCATGCCCCGTCTTCTCCTCTGTGCGGCGCGGCGCTACAGTCGCCGCATGTCCAAGCAGGTGATCTCGACGGACCGCGCGCCCGCCTCTCCCTTCTTCAGCCAGGGAGTCCGGGTGGGTCAGACCGTGTACGTGTCGGGGATGACCGGCACGGATCCGGCCACGAAGGAACTCGCCGGTCCGGCGATCCAGGATCAGACCCGCCAAGCACTGCGCAACTGCGCGTCGGTTCTCGCGGCCGCGGGCGGCACCCTCGCCGATGTCGCCCAGGTCACCGTGCTGCTCACCGACCCTGCGGACTTCGCCGGCATGAACGAGGCCTACGCCGAGGTCTTCCCCGCCGAACCGCCGGCGCGGGCGGTGGCGAAGCTCGGCGTCGAGCTACCCGGCGTGCTGGTGTCGATCATGCTGGTCGCGCACCTGGAGGGCTGACGCCTCCCGCCATTCGGAGACCAGGAGCGACCACACCTGCTTGTCGTGGAACACGTCGCCGACCGGCCACGCCTCGCGGAGCACGCCCTCGAACGTCATGCCCAGGCGACGGGCGACCGCCGAGCTCCTGTCGTTGTCGCTGCGGCACCTCCACTCGGCGCGGTGCATCCCGCGCTCGTCGAAGGCGTAGGCGAGCAGTTCGCGCACGGCGCTCGTGATGTGGCCGTGCCCCTCTGCGCCGGGTTCGAGCCAGCATCCGACCTCGAACGAGCCCGTCGCCGTCGAGAACTCCACGAACATGACGCCGCCGACGAGCACACCGTCGGTCCAGATCCCGTAGATGCCCGCGCCGTCCCGGGCGGCCCGTTCGGCGTAGCGACCGAGGGTGGCGCGCGCCCCCGCCACATCCGCCGTGACGAAGGACGGGCCCACCCAGGGGCGGATGTGCTCCCGGGCGCGGTCCAGATGGGCGGCGAACTCCTCGGCGCGCCACGGCTCCAACGGCGCCAGGGTGGCGCCGGAACTCAGGGTCGTAGAGAACATGGGCACACGTTACCGCCCGTGCCGATCAGTCGACCTCGGCGGCCCGCAGTCCGGCGAGCAACAGCCGCACCATCCGCTCCGACTGGGCCGACCCGCCGGAACCGGCGGGCCCTCCCCCGTGGCACAGGTTCGCGACCGCTCCCAGGAACTCCGTCGCCTCGGCGCCCCGCACGATGTCGCCCGACGCCAGCGCGGCGGCGAGCAGACGATCGAGAGTGGGTGCGAGTCGCGTCGAGAAGTACTCTGCCAGCGGCTCGTACGCCGGGTCGCCCGAATGGAGTGCGGCGGCGAGGCCGCGCTTGGCGGCGACGAACTGGGTGTAGCGCATGATCCAGCGGTCCAGCGCCTCGCCGGGCGGGTACTCGGCCTCCAGCGCGTCCGCGGCATCGACGCAGGCGTCCATCTCGCGCCGGAAGACCGCCGAGATGAGATCGGACCGGTGCGGGAAGTGCCGGTAGAGGGTGCCGACGCCGACCCCGGCGCGCTCGGCGATGGATCGGACGGGCGCGTCGACACCGGATTCGGCGAACACGGCCTTCGCTGCTTCCAGAAGGGCATCGAGGCTCTGTCGCGCATCGGCCCGCAGGCGGCGCGGCTGCTCCCGTTCGGTGCTCGTCGAGGAAGGCATGGCAGGTCTCTCTTGTAAACGGAACGATGTTCCGTATATGCTCGGCGGTAACAGGAACAACGTTCCGCTTCCATGATCCCACAACCCGGACCGCACGATCCAGCGTCAAGGAGCACACCATGAAATACCGCACTCTCGGCCGCACCGGCATCCAGGTCACCCCCTACGCGCTCGGCGCGATGATGCTCGGCTCTCTCGGCAATCCCGACCGACAGCAGGGCATCGCGATCATCCACCGGGCTCTCGACGGCGGCATCAACTTCATCGACACCGCCGACCGTTACGGGGACTCCGAGGAGGTGGTCGGCGAAGCGCTCAAGGGCCGACGCGACGAAGTCGTCCTGGCCACCAAGTTCTGGGGACCAGTCGACGACGACGTCAACCATCGCGGTGCCTCACGCCGCTGGATCATGGAGGCGGTCGAGCGATCGCTGCGCCGTCTCCAGACCGACCACATCGACCTGTACCAGTTGCACCGGCCCGACCCCGAGACGGACATCGACGAGACGCTCTCGGCTCTCACCGATCTGGTGCGCCAGGGCAAGGTCCGCGCGATCGGGTCGTCGTCGATGCGCGGGTCCGAGATCGTCGAGGCGCAGTGGATGTCGGAGCGCCGCGGGTTCGAACGGTTCCGGACCGAGCAGCCCAACTACTCCATCCTCGACCGCGAGATCGAACGGGAGATCCTCCCGGTCGCCCAGCGCTACGGCATGGGCACGCTCGTGTACAGCCCCCTCGCCGGCGGCACGCTCACCGGGCGCTACCGAGCGGGAGGCGAGAACGACAACTTCCGCTCGACGCGCACCGGGATGCGGCACTTCCGGGACGAGCGCCGCCTCGCCGCTGTGGAGCACCTGATCGCGCTCTCGGAGGAGGCGGGCATCCCTCTCACCCACCTCGCGATGGCGTTCGTCATCGCACACCCGGGCGTCACCTCGGCCATCGCCGGGCCGCGCACGATGGAGCAGCTGGAGGACACCCTCGCCGGGGCCGAGGTCACGCTGCCGGACGACGTGCTCGACCGGATCGACGAGATCGTCCCGCCCGGCGAGAGCATCGGAGCGATGGACATGGTCTACCGTGGGCCCGAAGTCGGCGATCCCGACGCGCGGCGCCGGCCCTCCACGCTGCGATCCGCCGCCTGATCGGAGTGAGCATGATGATCCTGGTGACCGGAGCCTCCACGGGCCTCGGGCTCGCAACGGCCGAGACGCTGGCGCGCGCCGGCCACCGGGTCGTCCTGCACGCACGCCGGCCGGACCGGATCGCCGATGACTCCGTGCGCGACCGGATGCACGCCGTCGTGTTCGGAGATCTGGCGAACACGCAGGAGACGATCGCGGTCGCTCGTCAGGCCGAGGAACTCGGACGGTTCGACGCGGTCATCCACAACGCCGGCGTGATCGACGGACCCGTGACGGCCGTGAACGTGGTCGCGCCGTACATCCTGATGTCGAGGCTGACTCCACCCGACCGCTCGATCGTCCTCAGCAGCGGGATGCACCTGTCCGGTTCCACGGACCTCGACCGGGCCTTCCGCGGATCGGGCGACTATTCGACCAGCAAGCTCCTGGTCACCGCGCTCGCCATGGCCGTCGCCGATCGCACATCCGTGCTGTCCCACGCCGTCGACCCGGGCTGGGTGCCCACCCGGATGGGCGGCCGAGGCGCGCCGGACGACCTGGAGGAGGGCCACCGCACCCAGGAGTGGCTCGCCACCGCGGACGCGGACGCGATCGACCCGGCGACCGGCGGGTACTGGTACCACCGGCGGGTGCGCGCGCCCCACCCGGCGACGCTCGACCGGACGTTCCAGGCGGCGCTCCTCAGCCGGCTCGCCGAGCTGACCGGGCTCGCGCTGTTCGACGACTGACTGCGGATGCTCCGATGCGTGCGGGGTCCCGCACGCCGGGCCGGATCTGCGATCATGACCCCGTGACCAGGACCGGCGACCCCACCGCGACGACCCGCACCCCGTCGCTGGCGTCCGACGTGTATCGCAACTGGATCGATGCTGATGTCGGTGATCTTCCTCAGCAACTGACGATGCTCACGCCGTACGCCGGGCTTCCGCCGCGCGGTCCGGCCAGGCGAGCCCCAGGTTCTCGCGCAGCGTTTCGCCCGCGTACTCGGCCGGATAGATCCCGCGCTCCTGCAGCAGGGGCACGAGCCGATCGACGATGTCGTCCAGCCCGGACGGGATCAGCCACGGTGTGATGTTGAAGCCGTCCACGACGCCCGCGTCCGCGTAGCGCTGCAGGGTCGCGGCCACGCTCGACGCGCTGCCGACGAAGCCACGGCCGGAGTTCAGGCGGATGACGAGGTCCCGGATCGACAGCTTCTCGGCCGTCGCCCGCTCACGCCACGCGTCGGCGGTCGCCTTCGCCTGGGCCGCTCGGAAGCCGGCCCCGCGGGTCTCCCCCGAGACGTCCTGGACCGGGTCGGAGTCGGGCAGCGGACCGTCCGGGTCGTACGCGCTCAGGTCCGTGCCCCAGATGTTCTCGAGGAAGGCGATCGCGGTCTGCGGCGTCACCTGGGCGTGGCGCACCCACCGCGCCTTCTCCTCCGCCTCGGCATCCGTGTCGGCGAGGATGAACTCCTGACCGGGGAAGATCTTGACGGCGTCGGCCGGCCTTCCGGCCTTGAGCGTGCGCTGCCGGATGTCGTCGGCGAACGCGCTCGCGTCGTCGAACGCGCTGTGCGCCGAGAAGATGACGTCTGCCTGGCGGGCGGCGAAGTCCCGGCCTTCGGCCGAGTCGCCCGCCTGGAAGATCACCGGTCGGCCCTGCGGGCTCTGCGGGAGGCGGCTGCGTCCCACCGCCCGGTAGTGGCCGGTATCCACCTCCACGAGAGCGGACGGGGTGTCAGCCGTCCAGGCGGCTGCGTCCGGCGTCTCGGCGATGTCCGCATCCCACGCGTTCCACAGGGCCTTGGCCGCTACGACGACGGCCTCGGCGTGCCGGTAGCGGTCGGCGTGGTCGAGGTAGCCGCCGCGGCGGAAGTTCTCGCCCGTCCAGGCGTTGTCGGTGGTGACCACGTTCCACGCGGCACGGCCGCCGGAGAGCAGGTCGAGGCTCGCCAGACGGTGGGCCAGGTCGAGCGGGTCGTTGTAGGTGGTGTTCTGCGTGGCGACGAGACCGATGCGCGAGGTGACCGCGGCGAGCGCGGCCAGTTGCGTCTGCGCATCCGGGCGCCCCGCCACATCCAACTCGTGGAGTGCGCCGAGGTGCTCGCGGAGCCGCAGCCCCTCGCCGAGGAAGAACGCCGAGAACAGGCCGCGCTCGGCGGTCTGCGCGACGCGGCGGAAGCTCTCGAAGTCGATCTGCGAGCCGCTCTCCGGTTCGGTCCACACGGTCGAGAAGTTGACGCCCTGGAAGAAGACGCCGAAGCGGAGGACGGTCGGGCGGCTCATGCGGACTCCTGGTAGCGGTTGACGGCGGCGGGGAGGCCGAGCGCGTCGCGCAAGGTGCCTCCGGGGCGGGTGGTGGCGAGCGCGGCGCGCTCGCGGAGCAGCGGCAGGACGCCGTAGGCGAGCTCGGGCAGCTCGGTGTCGAGCACGGCGGGGTGGATGCGCACCCCGTCGGTCACGCCGGCGAGCGCGGCGAGCAGGTCGGCGAGCCGGTCCGCGGCGCCGACGAAGCGGGCACGGGATGCGGCCAACGGCGTGTGCGCGTCGAGGGCGGCCAGCCGGTCGGCGGCACGCACGCCGGCTGCATCCAGCACCACGTCGAGGTCGAGCACGGCGAGCGCGCCGGCCTCGCGGAGTCGGGCCGTCTCCTGCGCCGCTCGCGCGACCAGCTCCGTCGGCGTTCCCCCTTCGACATCGAAGAACGCGACGTCGAGCTCCACCCCCTGCGACGATTTTCGCCAATTCGCGGTTTTCGCCGCGTCAGAACCGCGATTTGGCGCAAATCGCGCGAGGGAGGCGGGACCGAACACGGGGAGGGAGCCCTGCGGGGGGCGCGGCACGATCGGCGGCCCGACGATCGAGTAGTCGTCGCCGACGAAGTGGATGTGGTGGATGCGCTCCCGGTCGAGGTACCGGCCGGTCGGCACGTCGCGGATCACCGCATCCTCCTCCCACGAGTCCCACAGCCGCCGCGCGACCTCGACGGCGTCGGCGGCCGTCCCCGGTCGGCCTTCGCGGCCGTAGAGGGACGCGGTGGCGGCATCGTCCGCCGCCGTCGCCACCCAGCCGGCACGGCCCCGCGCGGCGAAGTCCAGCGAGGCCAGCTGCGTCGCGACGTGGAACGGCTCGCTGTAGACGGTGCCGACCTCCGGCACCAGGCCGATGGATGCGGTCAGCGGCGCGGCGAAGGCCGCCCGCTGGACCGCATCCAGCCGGGCACGGATCCCGTGCGGCGCGGAAGGGGGCTGCGCCGAGTCGGCGAACGTGGCGAACACGAACCCCGCGCGCTCGGCGGCCTGAGCACGCTGGGCGTGGATGCGCCCGCTGAGCAGCTCGGCGGGCGCATGTCCGGCCGCCCGCCAGGCGGAGGGGTGCGCGCCGTCGCCGTCGAGTTCGATCCCGAGGATGAAGGCGGCGCTCACTGGTTGTCCAGCGGGAGTCCGGGCGGGTTGATCTCCGACGTCGGCAGACCCTCGTTGGTGAGGTTGTACGCCTTGAGCCACTTCGCGTACTGCCCGTGCTCGATGAGGTAGTCGATGGCGTCGGCGATCGGCTTGTCGAGCCCGCTGCCCTTCTTCACCGTGGCGGCGATCAGTCCCTGGAGGGTGTCGCCTGCTCCGGAGAAGGTGCCTGCGGTGCGCGTCGGGTTGGCCGACGAGGCGCTCTGCGTGTTCTGGTAGGCGGCGGTGGGATTCGGCCCGAAGTTCGCGTCGATCTTGCCGGAGTTCAGGGCGAGGTAGGTGGAGTTGGCGTCCGGGTAGTACTTGATGTCGAGGGTCTTGCCCTCGGCGGCCAGCTTGGCCTTCCACTCGAGCAGGATCTTCTCCTGATTGGTGCCCGAGCTCACGGCAACGGTGAGTCCGGCGAGGTTCGTGTAGTCGCCGTCGAACGACCACGTGTTCTTCTTCAGCACCGTGAACGCCAGCTCGTCCTTGCGGTACGAGGCGAAGTCGTACTTCTCTTTGCGCTGCTCCGTGTCGGTGATGTTCGAGAAGCCGACGTTCGTGGCGCCGGTGTCGATGCCGACGAACAGGTTGTCCCAGGTCGCGTTCTTGACCTCGGGCTTCAGGCCGAGCACAGCCGCGACGAGGCGCCCCAGGTCGGGCTCGGATCCGGTCAGGGTCTTCTGGTCGTCGCCGGTGAAGGCGAGCGGCGGGAAGCCGGCCGGAAGCGCTCCGACTCCGATGACGAGCTTTCCGCTCTTCTTCACGGCGTCCGGCAGTTCGTCGGCGATCTTCTGGACCGTTCCGACTTTCACGGTGGTCTCGGTTCCCGCGCCGTTGGTGTGCGCTGCGATGGTGACCGTGTCCGCGGCGGACCCGCCGTCCTCGGCTGACGCCTGCCCGGAGCAGGCCGCGAGAGAGACGACGAGGGCGGCCGAGGCGAGCACGGCCCCGGTGACGCTCGCGCGTCTCCGGAGGGTGGTTCGTGGTGACATGGGATTCTCCTTGGTGGGTGGTTGGTGCGGCTTCAGGCGGAGCTCTCAGAGCACGCGGCTCAGGAACTCCCGGGTGCGGGATTCACGGGGGCGGTCGAGCACGTCGGCCGGGGCGCCCTGCTCCACGACGCGCCCGTCGTCGAGGAAGACGACGCGGTCGGCGACTTCACGGGCGAACCCGATCTCGTGGGTCACGACGACGAGCGTCGCCCCGCTGCCGGCGAGGGAGCGGATCACGGCAAGGACTTCGCCGACCAGCTCGGGGTCGAGCGCCGACGTCGGCTCGTCGAAGAGCAGCACGTCGGGCTCAAGCGCGAGGGCGCGGGCGATCGCGACGCGCTGCTGCTGGCCACCGGAGAGCTGCCGCGGATAGGCGGTCGCCTTGTCGGAGAGCCCGACGCGGTCGAGCAGCGCGAGCGCCTGCTCCCGTGCCGCCGCCGGCGGCGTGCCCTGGGAGATCGGCGCCTCCGACACGTTCTCGACGATGGTCAGGTGCGGGAAGAGGTTGAAGTTCTGGAAGACGAAGCCGATGCGGGCGCGCTGGCGCAGGATCTCGCGCTCGCTGCGCTCCTTCAGCCGGCCGCGGTGCAGGCGCACCCCGATCAGTTCGCCGTCGACGACGACGTAGCCTTCGTCGAGCGGCTCCAGGTGGTTGATCGCGCGGAGCAGCGTCGATTTGCCCGAACCGGACGGGCCGAGGATGACGGTGACCGTTCCGGCCTCGATCGTCAGGTCCACGCCGCGCAGCACCGGCCGGTCGCCGAACGCCTTGGTCGCGTTCGCGATCTCGATCCCGGCGCTCATGCCGCACCATCCAGACGGTGGTTCGCCCAGCCGCGCAGGCGCTGAAGCGGCGTCGGCGGGAGCGAGCGGACCGCGCCGCGGGCGTAGAACCGCTCGACGTAGTACTGGATGACGGAGACGACGCTCGTGAGCACCAGGTACCAGATGGTGGCGACGACCAGCAGCGGGATGATGTCCGTCGGGTAGGTGCTGCCGAGGTTCTGCACGACGCCGAACAGGTCGAGCAGCGAGACGTAGAAGAGGAGGGAGCTGGCCTTCAGCAGGCCGATGATCTGGTTGACGTAGGCCGGGACGATCGAGCGGAGCGCCTGCGGAAGGACGATCCGCCGGAACTGCCGCCCGCGCGGGAGACCCAGCGCCTTCGCCGCCTCGTGCTGCCCCTGATCGACCGAGAGCACTCCGGCCCGGACGATTTCCGAACTGTAGGCGATCTCACTGAGGCTCAGGCCGATGACACCGAGGGTGAGGTCGGAGAGCACGGACACCGTCTTCACCTCGACCTGCGGCCCGAAGGGGATGCCGATCCCGATCGTCGGGTACAGGTTGCCGAGGTTGTACAGGAAGATCAGCACCAGGATCAACGGCACCGACCGGAAGACCCAGACGTAGAGCCAGCTGACCGAGCTGAGCACGGGGTTGGCCGACAGCCGGCCGAGCGCCACGACGATCCCGCCCGCGAAGCTGACCACCGCCGAGATGGCGGTCGCCGCCAGGGTGAGCTGCAACCCGGTGAGGATGGCCGGGCTGAACAGCCATTTACCGACCTTCGCCCACTCCCACTCCGGGTTCGTGAACAGGGTCTGCCCGAAGTTGAGCAGGACGACGAGCACGAGCGCTGCGGCGATCCACCGGCCGGGGTGACGCAGCGGCAGGATGGGACGGTCGGCCAGACGGCGCAGGTCCACCCCGCCAGGAAGGGCGTCTGCGGCCGGGCGTGCGGCGGGGACCGTCTCCACCGCGGGGACCGTGTCCACCGCGGGGCCGGCGGCGCTCATCGGGAGACCTCGAGCGTCTTCTCGAACGCGTGGATGCCGACCTCGTCCGGCGTGAGCGCCGTGTCATAGAGCGGGCGGTATCCGGCGGCCAGGTACAGCGCCTTGGCCTCGGGCTGGCGCGGGCCGGTCGTCAGGTAGACGCGGGCGTAGCCCTGGCGGCCCGCCTCCGCCTCCAACTCGTCGACGACGCGCCGGGCGAGCCCCTGACGGCGGTGACCCGAGCTCGTCCAGATGCGCTTCAGCTCGGCGGTGCGCTCGTCGTACCGTTTGAAGGCGCCGCCCGCGATGGGCGTGCCCGCGCGGAGCAGGAGCACGAATGCGCCTCCGTGCGACGGTGCGAAGGCCTCGGCGGGATAGCGGCTCAGCTCGGTGGACGCGCGCTCGCCGAAGAAGTCGCCGTAGCGCGTGTCGTACTCGTACTCAAGTTCGTCCAGCAGGGGCCGGGCCAGCTCGTCGGTCGCCTCGACGTAGCGGAACTCGTCCGCTTCGACGTTCGTGACGGTCATCGGGTACCTCCAATCGCAGGGTGGGAGCGGGTGCTGGGCATGACCGTAGGGCGGATGCGACCGACCGCGACAACAACCGTTACGGTTTGCGTCGCCCCCGAAACACGGCGTCACGGAGGCTTGCCGGAACGCCCCGGGACGGTGATGGTGGCGCGATGCCCACCGACTCCGTCCCTCCGCGCGCCGGCCTTCGCGACCCGTTCTGCATCGTCGTCGTTGGCGCGGGTCCGCGGGCGATCGGCTGGCTGGAGCGGTTCGCCGCGGCGCGCTCGGTCGCCGCCGAACGGCCGCCCGTCGTCATCCATCTGGTCGATCCGTTTCCGGCCGGGCCGGGCCGGATCTGGCGGCGCGAGCAGTCTCCGCTGCTGAAGCTGAACTCGATGGCGGAAGACGTGACGATGTTCACCGACGATTCCTGCACGATCGACGGGCCGGTCCGGCCGGGCCCCTCGCTGCTGGAGTGGGTCGGGGGCGTTCGAGAGGGACGCATCTCTGACGCCGGGCCGCTCGATCCTGCGGTCGCGGCCGAACTCGCCGCCCTCCGCCGCGGCGACTTCCCGACGCGGCGGCTGCAGAGCCACTACCTGGAGTGGTTCCTCCGCCGGGCGGTCGACGCCCTGGACCGCGACGCGACGGTCGTGCGGCGGGTCGGCGAGGTCGTCTCCGTCCGCTCCGGAGCGTTCGACGAGACGGTCTGGCTCGCGGACGGCACGACGATCCGCGCCGACGCCGTGGTCTACGCGCTCGGGCACACGGGAAGCGAGCCGTCGGGCCAGGCCGCGGTCTTCGCGAGCTTCGCCCACCGGCACGGCCTGCACTACCAGCCGCCGGCGTTCACCGCCGACGCGGACCTGTCCGGCATCCGGGCGGGCGAGACCGTCGCCGTCCGCGGGATGGGACTCGCCGCGGTCGACCTCCTCGTGCTCCTGACCGAGGGACGCGGCGGACGGTTCGAGCGCCGCCACGACGGCCTGCGCTACCGGCCGAGCGGGCGCGAGCCGCGCATCCTCATCGGATCGCGGCGCGGCATCCCGTACCGCTCGAAGATCTCGTCGGGCCTCGCGGGCGACCCGCCCTCGCTGCGCTACCTCACCCCCGACGCGGTCGCCCGCCTCACGCGCGAACCAGGGGCACTCGACTTCCGCCGTGACGTCTGGCCGCTGGTCGAACGGGAGCTTCTGCACGGGTACTACCGGGAGCTCTTCACCGGCCATCCGGACCGGGTCGCGACGGCGTGGGAGGACTTCCGGGCTCGGCTGGATGCGGTGGAGGTGCGCTCCCCCGCCTACGACGCGCTGGTGTCCACCTCCATCCCGGACCCGGCCGACCGCCTGCACCTGGACGCGTTCGACCGTCCGCTCGCCGGAGCCCGCTTCGCCACGCGCGACGAGCTGCAGGAGCGGATCCGCGAGCACCTGCGCGACGACCTGCACCGGCGCAGCGCGCCCGAGCACAGCGCCACCCTCGGCCTCTTCTTCGGACTGCTGCTGACGATGTTCGCGCTGGCTCCGATCAGCGCATCCCCCGCCTGGACGGACGAGTCGCGTACGCGAGACCTGCTCGGCTGGTGGCCGGCCTACTTCAGCTACGTCGCATCCGGGCCGCCGGGACACCGGCTGGAGGAGCTGCTCGCGCTGTCCGAGGCGGGGGTCGTGGAGTTCGCCGGTGCCGATATCACCGTCGAGGAGGATGAAGAAGCGGGAGTCTTCCGCCTGTCGAGCGGCTCGATCGACGGGGTCGCCGCCGTCCGCACGCTCGTGGACGCGTGGCTTCCCGCTGCGCACGCCGACCGCACCGACAATCGCGCCCTGCGCGACCTGCTGGCGAGCGGTGCCGGGTCGTTCCGGCACGGGATGCTCCGCGTGGCGGAGGACGCCCGGGTGCTCGACGCCACGGGGAACCCCCACCCGCGCCGCTGGGCGATCGGTCCCTTCACGGACGCGGCGTTCGCCGGAGCGTTCGCACGGCCGGGCACGAACGCTCTGTCGTTCCGCGAGAACGACCGGGTCGCGCAGGCCGTCCTCCGGCTGGTCGGCGCGCGCTCGGCGTCGCACAGCGCAACATCGCCTGGCACCGTCCCCGCACTGTCACTACAGTGACCCCATGCCGGACGAACGCCACCGCCCGCTCGATTTCGAGACCCGCCAGATCCACGCCGGAGCCGTCGTCGACTCCGAGACCCGTTCCCGGGTGACGCCGATCTACCAGACGGCGGCGTACGTCTTCGACAGCTTCGATGACGGCGAGGACCGCTTCGCCGGGCGCAGCGCCTACCGCGCATACTCCCGCAACGAGAACCCGACGAACGCCGTGGCGGGGCGACGGATCGCCGACCTCGAAGGCGGTGTCGACGGGATCGTCGTGGCGAGCGGGCAGGCGGCCATCGCATCCACGATCAGCGCCCTCGCCGCGAGTGGCGACCACATCCTGGCCACGCGGTCGCTCTACGAGGGGACGCGCGAGATGTTCCGCGGGGTGCTCCGGCGGCAGGGCATCGAGTTCGAGTACGTGCCCGACGACGCGGACGACGCGGAGTGGGCGTCCCGCATCCGGCCGGCCACGAAGGCGATCTACACGGAGACGCTGCCCAACCCGCTCGGTCAGGTGGTCGACATCGAGCGGATCGCACGCCTGGCTCACGCCGGCGGCGTTCCGTTGATCGTCGACAACACGGTCCCGACCCCCTACCTGTGGCGACCCATCGAGGACGGCGCCGACATCGTCATCCACTCGACGTCGAAATGGCTTTCCGGTCACGCATCGGTCATCGGTGGGGCCGTCGTCGACGCGGGCACCTTCGACTGGGCGTCGCAGCCGGAGCGGTTCCCGCAGCTGACGGACGAGCCGCGGCCGGGAACCCCGTCGTTCATCGCCCGCTACGGCGCCGGTGCGTTCCTCGCCTACCTGCGCAGCGTCATCGTGCTCGAGTACGGTCCGACCGTCCCGCCGACCAGCACGTTCCTGCTACTGCACGGCATCGAGACGCTGTCGGTGCGGATGGATCGGCACGTCGCCAACGCGCAGACGGTCGCCGAGTGGCTGGCGGAGCGGTCCGAGGTCGCCGAGGTGCATTACCCCGGGCTCGCGTCGAATCCGTACCATGCGCGGGCGGAGCGCTACCTGCCGCTGGGGGCGGGCTCCATCGTGTCCATCGAGCTGGCCGGGGGCCGTGAGGCGGCGCGCCGCTTCATCGACGCGCTGGAGCTGATCTCGCCGATGACGCACATCGGGGATGTCCGCACGCTCGCGATCCACCTCGGGAGCACCATCCACGCCAAGCTGACGCCGGCCGAGCAGGCGGAGGCCGGGATCGGACCTGGCCTGATCCGTCTGTCGATCGGTCTGGAGAGCGCGCGCGACATCATCGCCGACCTGGAGCGCGGGCTCACCGCCGCCGGAACGCCGTCCGCCTGACGCCGCCGCGGCTCCTGCGTGAAGGAGATTCGGCATCCCGCCGCCCGATTCTCCTGCAGGACTGCCCATCGAAGGAGATTCGGGGGCGGTTCTCCTACGGTGGCCGCGGTCAGCCGGCGAGCAGCGACCGGGAGCGGGCCGACGCGACCGTCGCAGCGATGCGGCGCACCGCCTCCACGACCGTGCCCGGGTTGCAGGCGAGGTTGATGCGCGCGAAGCCGCGGCCCGGCTCGCCGAACGGCAGACCGGAGTTGAGGGCGACGCGGCCCTCGTCGATCAGCACGCGGGCCGGATCGTCCCCCAGGCCGGCGTCGCGGAAATCGAGCCACACCAGGTAGCCCGCGTCCGGGCGGACGGGGCGCACGGCCGGTGCGTGGGCGGCGAGTTCCGCCTCCAGCAGCCGGTAGTTGGAGGCGAGCAGCTCGACCAGGTCGTCGCGCCAGGCCACGCACGACAGGGCGGCGATGTTGGCGTGGAGGCCGAGGATGCTCGTGCGCGCCGCCAGCTCCTCCGGCAGCGCGGTCAGGAGCCGGGCGGACCAGTCGTCGGCGGCGACGACCACCGCGCACTTGAGGCCGGCGAGGTTCCAGGCCTTGCTGGCCGATGTCACGGTCACCGACCGGGTGCCGGCGGCACGGGCGATCGGCGCGAAGGGGGTGAAGACGGCTCCGGGATGGGTCAGGGGTGCGTGCACCTCGTCGCTGACGACGAACACGCCGTGTCGCGCAGCCAGCGCGGCAAGCGCCTCCAGAGTGTCGCGGCTGTGACATCGACCCGTCGGGTTCTGCGGGTTGCACAGGAGCAGGGCATCGGCGCCCGCGGCGAACGCCTCCTCGATCCCGGCCAGGTCGAGCGACCAGTCCTCGTCCTCGAGCAGCGGGACCGTCACCGCGACCGCATCCGCCTCGTCCACCATCTCGAAGAACGGCGGGTAGACGGGAGGCGTCAGCACGACGCGTCCCCCGACCTCCGGCAGCGCCAGCCGCAGCGCCTCGACAACGCCGACGGTCACGTCGGTCGCCAGGTGAACGGTCGCCGGGTCGACCTCCCACTTCCACTCGCGGGCGGCGAACTCGGCGAACGAGGTGGCGAGCGGACCGGCCGAGTCGAGGTAGCCGGTGTCCGAGTGGCGGAGCGTCTCGGCGACCCGGTCGAGGATGGCCGGCTCGACGTCGAAGTCCATCTCGGCCACGAAGACAGGCAGGACGTCCGCGGGGTAGCGGCGCCACTTGATGCTCGATCGGGTGGCGAACAGCTGCTCCAGGGAACGTGCCGGTCCGAAGCTCATCTGCACACTGTGCCGCAGCGCCAGGATGGACGCGACCCCGGCCGTCAAAAAGCGTAGTGAAAGGGCCGGTTCCGTCGCGCCGTAGCGTCAGTCGACGTCGTACGTCAGGTGCGTCGCGTTGGGCGTGACCACGACCGAACGCTGCCGGAGCGTGCGCGGCGGGGCATCCACGAACAGCGGCGTGCCCGACCCGAGCAGCACCGGTGCGAGGTGCAGCGTGAGCACGTCGACGAGTCCGGCGGCGACCGCGGAGCCGACCAGCTCCGCGCCACCCATGAGCACTGCATCGAGGTCGCGACCGGTCGCTGCGGAGGCGGCTTCCGCGTGCTCGCGGGCCGATCGCACCGCATCCTCGAGCCCGGTCGTTACGAAGGTCCAGTCCAGGTCGGTGAGACGGATGGACGCGGGGGCCGCTCCGGTCACCACGAGGAAGGACGGTTTTCCGACCTCCCCCGCGCCGTAGCCGATCTCGTCGCTCCAGCCGTCCGGCCCGTCGATGATGTCGAACAGGTGGCGGCCCATCACCACGGCGCCGGAGCGCGTCGTTCCCGCCTCCAGCAGGCGCTTCTCGTCCGGGTCGTCGGAGAACGCCCAGGTGTGCAGGGCGAGTCCACCGTCGCCCATGCCGTTGTTCAGGGAGACGTGCGGTCCGGTGACGAACCCGTCGAGCGAGACCGAGATGTCGGCGATGACCTGTGTCATGAGGTGCTCCTCTGCCCCGTTGTGTATTCAACGCTTTGGTTGAATACAACGGTACGACTGCACGCGGAGGCCCGTCAAGACCACCGTCGATTTCAGGAGGCGAGCGCGACCTCGCGGAAGCGGATCACCGACGAGTCGGCGCCGCGGTCGGCGCGGTCGTACGCGGCACGGATGGGGTTCACGGCCCGTCCGTTCGGCAGCACGACCTGAAGTCCCGCGTCGTCACGCGCCGTACGTCGTCGCGCGACCGCGCTCCAGTGTCCGCCGTCCGAGCGGACCAGGATCTCGCCGATCAGGCAGCCGAGACTCTGCAGGGTGAACTCGTCGCCCACGAAGCCCTCGTCGGAGCCGAGGTCGACGAACAGGCGTTCCACGTAGTCCAGGTCCTCTGCCACGTAGGTGATGGTGTGCCCGTAGATGTCGCGGATGCCCATCGCCATGGCTCCGGCCAGCAACGAGCCGGCGGCGGGGTCGGGCCGCCGCCGGCTCGTCGTGCGAGGGAACCGGAACATGCGGCTCACGGTAGCCCTCCGGTTCGAGCGGTTGCTCGCCCCAGTTCGAGTGCCCCCGCACCGGGGCACCGGCCGGTCCTCGCTATGCTGAGCGCGACGGCATGAGGCGGACCGTGACGCACATCCATCCAGTCCGATAGTAAAGTTCACCCGGGCGGCGAGAACAGCCGTCGGGACGAGGAGGCGCCGGTGGCGAAACGGACGCGGGCGACGGCGACCACCAGCACACTCGCGCGCGTGAACCAGACCGCCATCATCGAGGCGCTGCGCGAGTCGGGAGCCCTCTCGCGGCAGCAGCTCGGGGCACGGACCGGGCTGAGCCCCGCGACCATCAACCGGCTCACCGCATCCCTCATCGACGACGGCCTGGTCGTGGCAGCCGGGCAGGAGCCATCGACCGGAGGCCGCCCCTCGGTTCTCCTCCGGTACGCGGGAGGCTCTCGTCTGGTCGCCGCCATCCAGCTGCGGGCCGAGACCGTGACGGGCATCTTGGTCGACTTCGACGGCAAGATCGTCTTCCGCCGGTCGCTCGCACTCGGTCCCCGCGATCCCGCCGCCTCCGGCACCGACGAGGGCACGCCGGATCAGGACCGGCAGCTGCGCAAGGTCTTCCGGCTCTTCGACGACCTCATCGCGACCGCCGACTCCATGGGCACGCCGTGCCTCGCCGTCGGGATCGCGGTCCCCGGGGTCGTGCAGCAGCCCGATGGCGTGGTCGGCACGATGCCCGAGTTCGGCTGGACCGGGGTCCGGCTCGGTGCGCTGCTCCGCGAGCGGACCCCCCTCCCCGTCGTCGTGGAGAACGACGCGAACGCGCTGGCGTACGGCGAGCTGCACGGCGGCGCCGGCCGCGGACTCTCCAGCCTCGTCGCACTGTTCCTCGAGAACGGGCTCGGCGCCGGGATCGTCGCCAACGGCGAGCTGCACCGCGGGGCGCGGGCGGAGGCGGGCGAGATCGGCTACCTGCTGATGGAACGGTCGTCGCTCGAGCGCTCCTACGACGCCCGAGGCGACCTGGAGGACCGCATCGGCTCGCTCGCTCTCACCGAACGCGCACGCGAGCGGGGGATGCCCATCCCGCCGACCGGCACATTGACGGCCGAGGACGTGTTCGAGCTGGCGCGCGACGGCAATCCGGACGCCCAGGAGCTCGCGGACGAGATCCTCGACATGGTCGCGATCGCGGTCGCTGCGCTCGTGATCGTGCTCGACCCGGAGCTCGTGGTGGTGGGGAGCAGCTTCGTCGGCAGCGCGGATACCGTGATCCCGGGCATCCAGGAGCGGCTCCGCGGCCGCATCATCCGTGTGCCGCGCATCGAGCCGGCCACCCACAGGGAGGACGCGGTGCTGCTCGGCGCGGCGGAGCTGGCCGCCGCCGAGGTCAACGGTTTCGCCTACCTCGCCTTCTGACCCGCCGCCCCTGCGGGCGACATTCGTCACGAATGCGCGCTATCCGAGCCGCTGAGCGCTCATTCGTGACGAATGCGCTCCAGGGTCGCCTGCGCGATTTGCGCCAAATCGCGGTTATCGCCGCGCCAATACCGCGATTTGCTCCAAATCGTGAGCGTCGCCCCTCAGCGGCCCCATTCGTCACGAATGCGCGCTATCGGAGGCGCTAAGCGCTCATTCGTGACGAATGCACGCTCCGGGGTCGCCCGCGATTTGCGCCAAATCGCGGGTATGGCGCGGCGATAACCGCGATTTGGCGCAAATCTCGCGGGGCGGGTGTTGACACGGCGGGGGGAGGGGTCCTAGGTTTGGCGTACTTCTTCTCACTCCGATAGGAAAGAAGAAGCATCCCTTCAGTGACGCAGAGGAGCAGACGTGATCGTCGGAATCGACATCGGCGGCACCAAGACGCACGTGTGCGTCGAGGACGACGCCGGCGCCGCGCTCCTCGACCTCTCGGTCAAAACCGCCGACTGGCAGCACGGCGGCCACCTCCACTCCGAGGAGAACGTCCGCAGCCTGCTGGCGCTTCTGGATGCGGTGCCCGCCGCCGCGACCGCCCCTCTCGTCGTCGGCGCCCACGGCCTCGACAGCGAAGCCCAGACGCTCGCCTTCTCCGAGACGCTCGCCGAGCTCCACGAGGGCCCTGCGCTGGCGGTCAACGACGTCGAGCTGGTCGGCCCGGCCGCCGGCTTCGACGAGGCCATCGCCGTCATCGCGGGCACCGGCAGCAAGGTCGTCGGCCGCCGAGTGGATGGTTCGCTCGTGAGCGCGGGCGGCTACGGCTACATCCTCAACGACCCCGGCAGCGCCCCCTCCCTCGTCCGCGACGCCGTCCGCACCCTGTTCGACGCGGTCGACGAGGACGAGCCGCAGGACGTCCTGGCCGACGCGCTGTACGCCCACTTCGGCGTCACCGAGATCGTCGGCCTCTCGAACGCGCTCACCATCCGCCCTCGCGTCACCGCCTGGGGCGCCGCCGCTCCACTCGTCTTCGCCGCCGCCGACGCGGGAAGCGTCCGCGCCGCCCGCGTCATCGAGCACGCCGCCGACGAGCTGGCCCGGAGCGTCCAGCTGGTGCACCAGCGCGGCGCGGCAGGAACCGACGTGGTCTGCGCGGGCGGCGTGGTCAGCCACCAGCCCCGGCTCTTCGACGCCCTCGGCGAGCGCCTGCGCGCCCGCGGGCTCACCCACTCCATCCACCTGCTGGATGTCGCCCCGGTGCGCGGCGCACTCGCGCTCGCCCGGCGGCTCACGGAGGCGGCCACTGTCGTCCCCTTCGCACCATCGAACACACGGAGGAAGTCATGAGAACCACATCCACGGGGCGCCGGCGCGCTCTCGCGGGCATCGGCCTCGCGGCCACCGCGGCCCTCGCCCTCAGCGCGTGCAGCGTCACCGGCGCGGGAACGGCGTCGGGCGGCCAGGGCGACGGGACGGGCACGATCAACGCCCTGTTCATGAAGCAGGCGGGCTACTCGGAGACCGACATCAACACGATGATCAAGGACTTCGAGGCCAAGAACCCGAAGATCACCGTCAAGCCGACGTTCGTGGCGTACGAGGCACTTCACGACAAGATCGTCACGTCCGCCCCCGCGGGCACGTACGACGTCGTGCTCTCGGACGTCATCTGGCCGGCCGAGTTCGCCTCCAAGGGAATCATCACCGACGTGACAGCCAAGTTCCCGTCCAGCTGGAAGACCGACATGCTCGGCGGCGCGCTCTCCAGCGCCGAGTACAAGGGCAAGTACTACGGAGTGCCGTGGGGCCCCTCCACCAAGCTGTTCTTCTACAACAAGGACATGCTCGCCAAGGTCGGCGCCACCGGCGACGACGTGAAGACGTGGGATGGCGTGCTCGCCGTTGCGAAGAAGCTCAAGGATGCCGGGGTGGTGCAGTACCCGCTCGCGTGGAGCTGGGCGCAGGCCGAGGCACTGATCTGCGACTACGCCGTCATGCTCGGCGCCTACGGCGGTCAGTTCACCGACACCAGCGGAAAGCTCGACATCAACAAGGGCGCAGGAGTTCAGGCGCTCGAGTTCATGAAGAAGTCGATCGACGACGGTCTCACCGACCCGGCGTCGACGACCTTCCTCGAGGATGACACCGACAAGTCGATGGCCGCGGGCAAGACCGCGATGGAGCTGAACTGGGAGTCGACCTTCCGCGACCAGAACGACCCGGCGATCTCGAAGGTCGTCGGCCAGGTCGCGGTCACCTCTCCGCCGGCAGGCCCCAGCGGTGACAACCCGGGTGTGAACGGCTCGATGGCGCTCTCGATCGGCTCGAAGTCGAAGCACCAGGCCGCGGCGTGGAAGCTCATCGAGTACCTGACCAGCGAAGCGGTCCAGGACAAGTACACGAAGTCGTCGATGACCAACTGGAAGGCGAGCTACACCAAGCCGGAGATCACGAAGGCCAACCCCGAGGTCTTCGCGGCCGCGGGCACGGCGTACGACTCGATGATCCTGCGCCCGCCGGTGGCCAACTACAACACCGTGTCGCAGGCGCTCCAGGTCGAGATCCAGAACGCGCTGCTCGGCAAGAAGTCGCCGCAGCAGGCCCTGGACGACGCGGTCAAGGCCGCGAACGAGACCCAGGGATGACCGGCGTGTCGGTCGCCTCGGTCGAGACGGAGCGGCGCTCCCCCGCAACGGGTGGGCGCCGGAACCGCCGCAAGCGCGACAACCAGGGGAGGCTGGCCTTCTGGCTGCTCCTCCCTGCCGCCATCGCGGTGTTCGGAGTGATCGTCTACCCGATCCTCCGCACCCTCCTCATCTCGTTCTTCGAGGTGAACTCGGCTCTGGCGACCGACACACCGTTCGTGGGTCTGCAGAACTACGTCCACACACTCACCTCTCCCGGTTTCTGGGCGGCGATGGGACGGACGCTGTACTTCACCCTCGTCTCGACGGCCCTGGAGCTCGTCTTCGGTCTCATCGTCGCCGGCCTGCTGAACGCGAAACTCCGCGCCCGCTGGCTGTTCCGTGCCATCGTGATCATCCCGTGGGCGATCCCCACGATCGTCAATGCGGCGATGTGGAAGGGCATCTTCAACGCCCAGTACGGCTCGCTCAACGCCGCTCTGACGCAGCTCGGCCTCATCCACGAGTACCAGGCGTGGCTCGGCGACCCGACGCTCGCGCTGAACATGGTGATCCTCGCGGACGTGTGGAAGACGACCCCGCTGGTGGCCTTCTTCCTGCTCGCCGGGCTGACGTCCATCCCGGACGAGCTGTACGAGGCCGCCAAGCTCGACCGTGCCGACTGGTCGCGCATCTTCCGGTCCATCGTGCTGCCGATGCTGGTGCCGTCGATCTCGATCGTGCTGGTGCTCCGGACGGTGGAGGCGTTCAAGGTGTTCGACATCGTTTACGCCATGACCCGCGGCGGCCCGGTCAACGGCACGCAGACGGTCGCGTACTACGCCTACACGACCGCGTTCTCGGACCAGAACTTCGGCGTCGGCGCCGCCCTGTCGTACATCATCGTGCTGGTCATCCTCGTGCTGACCTTCATCTACCTGCGCATGCTGCGCCGATCCGAGATGAGCCTGCTGTGAAGCGCACCACTCGCAACTCGATCCTGCTCCACCTGGCGGCTCTCGTCGTCGCGACGGTGATCCTGCTGCCGTTCGGGTGGATGGTGATCGCCAGCGTCACCCCGCAGCGCGTGCTGATCAGCACACCGCTGCAGTGGATCCCGGACACTCTCGACTGGAGCAGGTACCAGCTGATCTTCCAGGGCGGGGCGGACAGCGTGGGTGCGACGTTCCGCGCCGCGCTCGCCAACACGACGATCGTGGCGGTCGGCACGGTCGCGGTCTCGATGGTGGTCGGGATCCTGGGTGCGTACGCGTTCGCGCGGCTGCGCTTCCGGTTCCGTCAGGCGGTCCTCATCCTGTTCCTGGCGACATACATGCTGCCGCAGATCGCGCTGCTGATCCCGCTGTACCTCATCCTGAACTCGCTGGGGCTGCTGGACACCGTCACCGGCCTGATCATCGTCGACTGCTCGCTCGTCATCCCGTTCGTGCTCTGGATCCTCAGCAACTACTTCCTCACCATCCCGGAGGAGCTGGAGGAGGCCGCACGGATCGACGGTGCGTCCCGCCTGGGCGCACTGTTCCGCGTGGTGCTCCCGGCAGCGCGGCCGGGCATCTTCGCGGCGATCATGTTCGCCTTCCTGCTGGCCTGGGACGAGTTCATGTACGCGCTGATCTTCACCTCCTCGAACGCGGCAAAGACCCTTCCCGTCGCCATCAGCGAGTTCGCCGGCCGGTACACCACCGACTTCGGGCTCGTGGCCGCGGGCGGCATCCTCGCCGCGATCCCTCCGATCGTCGTCGCGATGATCTTCCAGCGTTACGTCGTCAGCGGCATGGCCGCGGGCGCCGTCAAGGGCTGACCGACCGCGACCGACCGCCACCCCGCAATCCCAACCGTAAGGACACCATGGAACCCACAGCCTCGTTCGTCGACGCCATGCGCGCACAGCCGGAGAACCTCGCCCTCGCACGGGAGACCGTACGGCGCGACCTCGCCGCAGCCGCCCTCTCCCCGTGGGGTGCGGAGGACAGCGCGGCGGTCATCGCGATGGGCGCGTCGCTCAACTCGGCGCACACCCTCGTCGCGGCCCTCGCGGCGGCCGGGCGGCCGGCGGCCTCCTTCGTCGCCTCGGACGTGGCCGACGGCCTCTCGGTCGTGCGCGCCGACCACAGCATCGTCGTGTCCGAGTCGGGCCGGAGCCCCGAGCCGCTCGCCGCCGCACGCACCCTGGCGCCGGGCTCGCGCATCGGCATCAGCAACTTCCCCGAGCAGCCCATCAAGGACGAGGTGGATGCGGTGCTCGGCCTCGGCGGCTTCCCCGACTCCCCGGTGTACACCGGGGGCTTCACGGCGACGATCCTCGCCTACGCCTTGCTGCTCGACTCCGTCGGCGCGCTCGACGCCGCGGCGGAGGCCGACCGCATCCCCTCGCGCGCAGCCGAAGCGCTGCGGGACTACGCCGAGATCGCGGAGACGGTGGGCCGCGTGCTCGCCGGCGCCACCACGATCGACGTGGTGGGACGCGGTGGATCGCTGACCGCCGCCTCGGAGCTGTCGCTCATGATCCGGGAGGGCCTGCGTACGCCGAGCACCGCGTTCGAGACGTTCCAGTACCTGCACGGGCCGATGGAGGTGCTGTCCGAGGATGACGCACTGGTGGTGTTCGGCGACGGGCGCGAGCTCAGCATCCCCTCGTCCGTGCTCGACGCCGGAGTACGGGTGGTGCTCGTGACCTCGGGTGACCCGGCGGAGGTCCCGGGCGCCGGGCACGCCGGCCTGACCATCGTGCGGCTGCCCTCCGGTCTCGGCGTCTTCGAGCGCGCGGTGGTCGAGACGGTCATCGGCCAGCTCGCCATTGCCGCCGCGATCCAGCACAAGCCGTACGCCCTCGAGGACTTCCTCTACCACCAGGACGACACCAAGCTGCCGGTGCGCTGACCCAGCGCGGGCACTGTCGGTATCGCATCTCATCATGCGATGCAAGGCCCCCGCCTCCGGATTGACCTTGAAGCCGAATGACGGTCAGATGGACGCATGATAGCTCTCATCGTTATTCTGCTCGTGATCTGGGCGGTGCTCGCCATCCTCGGCTTCGCCATCAAGGGACTGCTGTGGCTCGCCATCCTCGGCCTGGTGTTCTTCGTGATCACCCTGATCGTCGGATTCATCCGCCGGCGCGGCAGCAGGGTCTGACCCGCCCCCCAGAACGCAGAAGCGGCGGTGTGCCTTCGGGCGCACCGCCGCTTTCGTTCGTTGTGGCGCATCGCTGGTTCCGGCAGCCGCGCTGAAATCAACTGGGGGGGCTGCGCTTCCTAGGGTTCGCCTAGGAAGTGGGTTTTCTCGCGTTCCCTTTTGCCGGCCGTTCGGGGACGACCCATGTACCGGCAACGAAGAGTCCGAGCACTGTGATTCCCACAATTACCGAAACCCACAGCGAGTCACCGCGAGCCACCGTGGCGGCTAAAGCGAGCGCCGCCACGTACGCCCCTCCCGCAATCGCTAGGTGCCAATTCGCTCGCGACCCAGCGGGCACGATGCCGCGCGAACGTGTCAGGCGGTCAAGGATGATGCCCAGCACCACGACAACGAGTGACACCAGGCCACTCATCCGCAACGGTAGTGCCGCAAATGCGATCACCGACGATGCGGTGAGCACGCCGACCGGTAAGAAGTACCAAAACGCTCGCGGAGGTTTCTGAATCATGTCGCGCGCCCTGTGAGTAGAGAAACACCTTCCACCACGTAAGACGAAAACTCGCCCAAATCATGACGCGGCACGAACAATCCGCCGTCACACGAGTACGCGCTTTCGTGATCCGGGGTGATCAATCCCATCCGCCGAAGCTGTTGGACTTACCGGCCCAGACAGACGAATGTGGAGTCATGGCTTACGTTGCGAATCCCTCCCGCTATGACGACATGCTCTACCGCCGCACCGGCCGCAGTGGCCTCGACCTCCCGGCGCTCTCCCTCGGCCTGTGGCACAACTTCGGCGACGACCGTCCGTTCGAGACGCAGCGGGCGATCGTCCGCCGCGCCTTCGATCTCGGCATCACCCACTTCGACCTGGCCAACAACTACGGGCCGCCGTACGGGGCCGCCGAGATCAACTTCGGGCGCATCCTGAAGGAGGACCTCGCGCCGTACCGCGACGAGATCATCGTCTCCAGCAAAGCCGGATGGGACATGTGGCCCGGCCCGTACGGTCAGGGAGGCGGCAGCCGCAAGTACGTGCTGGCCAGCCTGGACCAGTCGCTCGGCCGCCTGGGGCTCGACTACGTCGACATCTTCTACTCGCACCGGCCCGATCCGTCCACGCCGCTGGAGGAGACCATGCGCGCCCTCGACACGGCCGTCCGCTCGGGCAAGGCGCTCTACGTCGGGATCTCGTCCTACAGTCCCGAAGAGACACGGCGCGCCGCTGAGATCCTGAACGACCTCGGCACGCCGCTCCTCATCCACCAGCCGTCGTACAACATGCTCAACCGCTGGATCGAGAACGAAGGTCTGCTCGACACGGCGTCGGAACTCGGCGTCGGAGTGATCGGGTTCACGGCGCTCGCCCAGGGCATGCTGACGGACAAGTACCTCAACGGCATCCCGGAGGGGTCGCGGGCTCGCGCGGGCGATTCGTTCGACGCCGACTGGCTCACCGAGGACGCGGTCGACCGCCTGCGCGCGCTCAACGAGATCGCCGAGGCGCGCGGTCAGTCGCTCGCGCAGCTGGCCCTGGCCTGGGCACTCCGGGACGAGCGCGTCACGTCGCTCGTCATCGGCGCGAGCCGCGTGGAGCAGCTGGAACAGAACGTCGCCGCCCTCGGCAACCTCGACTTCACCCCGGAGGAACTCGCCGCCATCGACGAGTACGCGGTCGAGGCGGGCGTCGACCTCTGGGCGGGTGCCCGGCGCGGCGAGGTCTGACCCGCCCGGCACGAGCGGCGCGGGCGGGCACGACTGTGAGTTTCCGTAGTGCTCGCCCACGCGTCGCCCAGGGTTGTCTGGTTGTCTGGACGGTGTTCCCGCCCGACGACTAGAAGCTGTAGACATGACCCTCCTCGTCGCACCGGACATCCGGGCGGGCCGCCCGCTTCGCTCGGTGCGGCCGTGGACGATTGCGCTCGCTTTCGGGCTCATCGCGACCGTGCTGTGCGCGACGGCGAGCTGGATCCCCTCGCTCTGGGGCGACGAGGCGGCGACTCTCCTCTCGGCCAAGCGTCCCGTCGGCAGCCTGCTCACAATGCTGACGCACGTGGACGCGGTCCACGGGCTCTACTACCTCTTCATGCACGGCTGGATCCGGGTCGCCGGCGAGAGCGCCTTCGCCCTGCGGCTGCCGAGTGCTCTGGCGGTCGGTGCGGCCGTGGCCGCGGTGACGCTCATCGCCGGACGCCGGGACAGCCCCCGCGCGGCGATCATCGCCGGCGTCGTCGCGTCCGTCCTCCCCCGGCTGACCTACGCCGGGGAGGAGGCGCGATCATACGCGTTCACCGCCGCCGCGGCGGCCTGGCTGACGCTCCTGCTGGTGTGGATGATCGACGGGGGCGGCAGGCGGCTCACGCCATCGGCACGCCGAACCGCGTGGATCGCCTACGGCGCCGGGATGGCCGTGGCGTCGTACCTCTTCCTCTACTTCGCGACGCTGCTGGTCGCGCACGGCGTCATCCTGCTGGCGACCCGCGCCTCCCGGAACACGCTCCGGGCCTGGGCGATGTGCGCGGCAGGAAGCGTCATCGCCGTGCTGCCGCTGGCCGCCATCGCCTACCTGGAGCGCGGGCAGATCCGCTACTTGGGGGAGACCCCGGACGACCCGTCGATCTGGTACTACTTCCTCTGGTTCGGGATGCCGTGGGTGGCTGTCCCGGCCTGGGCGCTCATCGCATTCGGCCTCTGGCCGGCCTGGAAGCGCTGGCGCACACGCGCATCCCGGCCCTTCGTCGTCGGCCCGCGGGCTCCCTCCACCCGCCTCGTCGCAGCCACGTGGCTGTTCCTGCCGACCGGCCTGATGCTGCTCGTGAACCTGGCCTACCCCATGTACACGGGCCGATACTCCACGTTCGCCGCGCCGGCGGCCGCCCTGCTCGTCGCCGAGGGCCTCCGGGTGCTGGGTCGCTCCCTCGGTCGCGACGCGCGGCGGGCGCGTGCCGCGACCACGATCGCCACGGTGGTCTTGGTCGCGCTGTGCGCGCCGGTGTACGTGCTGCAGCGGGGGCCGTATGCGAAGAACGACAGCGACTGGGCGGAGGTCAGTGCCGCCGTGGGGGCGAACGCCACCCCAGGGGATGCCGTGGTGTTCGATCAGGCCGCCAAGCCGTCTCAGCGACCGAATCTGGCGCTGCGCACCTACCCGGACGGGTTCCGCGGGCTGCGGAACGTCACCCTGCGCACTCCGTACGACCGGAACACCTGGTGGGGGGATCGCGCCTACTCGGTCTCCGCCGCTGCCGAACGCGGACGGTTCGACGGAGTGGAACGCGTCTGGGTGATCGAGGTCGTGACCGAGGGCGTCCAGGATTCCTGGGGCCTCGCCGAGCTGCGGGAGGCCGGCTTCGACGAGACGGGCCGCATCATCCCGACCCACCGCAGCGTCATCATCGAGCTGACGCGCTGACGCGCTGACGCGCTCCGCCCGGACGAGGCGTCAGGCCGCGTCCACCGGCTCGATGAGCTGCGGGCCGTCGTCGCCGGTCTTGAACGGCGCGACCCGATCGAACCGCAGGGTCTCGGCTTCGGCGACGCCGGCGCGCACCGCCTCGTCGACGAGCGCCTGGTCGCCCACGATCGACGGGTCGATCCAGTGCTGCCACATGTCCTCGGGAAGGATCACCGGGTTGCGGTCGTGGATGTCCGCGAGGGTCTGCACCGCGTCCGAGGTCAGGATGGTGGCTGTCAGCACCCAGCGATCCGGGTCGTCGTCGGCCTTCGTCTTGTCACGCCACCACGAGTAGAGACCGGCGAAGCCCATCAGCCGGCCCTCCGGGTACCGGATGAAGTAGGGAGTCTTGCTGCCCTTAGGCCCCTGCCACTCGTAGTAGCCGCGGGCGAGGACGATCGCGCGGTGGGATTGCACGGGTTTGCGCCAGGTGGACTTCTGGGCGATGTCTTCGGCGCGAGCGTTGAACGTCGGGAACTTCGGCTTCAGGGTCTCGGACCACGACGGCACGAGCGACCAGTGCGCGCGCTCGAACCGGAGCTCCCGGGTCTTCTCCGAGTCGATCAGCACCGGGATGTCGTCGGTGGGGGCGATGTTGTAGTCGGCCTCCCAGTCGGCGCGCCACTCCTCGGGGCGCCGCCCGGTCTGCTCCACGAACTCCGTGATCTCAGCGTTGACCTTGTCGTCCATCGCGAACCTGCCGCACATGCCGCCAGCATAGGCGCGGCCACCGACACGGTAGGGCGTCGAGCCAGATTCCCCCCCAAATGCGGGTGACGCGAAGGTAACAAAGCGATGTATTCTCACTTTTGTCGGTAGGTGAGGAACAGTCATTTTAAGCACCGGACCTTACCCATCCACGTCACCCGAAAGCACCACCCGACCCAGGGGATCGATCGTGAACCCGTTTTCGCCGTGCCGGACGCACCCGGCCCTCAACCCCATCCGAACCGGGGGCGTCCGGCGCGAGCGGGAGCACGGCGATCCCCTTCGGCACGGAGCCGGCGGCGGTGAGACCGTTCGAGACCACGGTTTCCCCCCAGCCGCCGTCGGCTCTTCCGTGGGACCGTCGTGACATCCGTCTCGGTCGTCGTACCGACCTACAACGAGGCGCTCAACATCCCTGAGCTGTTCGCGCGCATCGCGGCGGCGGTCGAAGAGCTCGACGCTGAGATCGTGGTCGTCGACGACTCGTCGGACGACACCCCGGCCGTCGTCGAGCGGGAAGCCGCGACGCTCGGAATGCCGGTCCGCCTCATCCACCGCGACGAACCGGTCGGCGGCCTCTCCGGGGCTGTCATCGCCGGGCTCGAGTCGAGCGACCGCGACTGGTGCGTGGTCATGGACGGCGACCTGCAGCATCCCCCGGAGCTCATCCCCACCCTGCTCGCCACCGGCGAGCAGACCGAGGCCGACGTCGTGGTCGCCTCGCGGCACGTCGCCGGCGGCTCGACGGGCGGGCTGGACAACTGGCTGCGGCACACCGTGTCCGGGGTGTCGACCGTGCTCACCCGGGCGATGTTCCCCGTCAAGCTGCGCAACTGCTCCGATCCGATGACCGGCTTCTTCGCCCTCCGGCGGGCGTCCGTCCCGACGGACAACCTGCGCCCCCGGGGCTTCAAAATCCTCCTCGAGATCCTCGCGAGGAACGCGCTCACCGTCGTCGAGGAGCCCTTCGTCTTCGGCAAGCGCTTCGCCGGGGAGTCGAAGGCGGATTTCAAGCAGGGCTTCCGCTTCCTGCTCCAGCTGACCGCGCTGCGCTTCGGCCGGCTCTCCGCCTTCGCCGTCATCGGCGCCCTGGGCGCCATCCTGAACCTGCTGATCATGGCGGGCCTGCTCTCGCTGGGCACGTGGTACCTGGCGGCAGCGATCGTGGCCGCCGTGGTCACGATCATCGGCAACTTCCTGCTGCAGGAGCGGTTCGTGTTCCACGACCTGCGCGGTGAGGGCCGGAGCGTGTGGTTGCGGTTCGGGCAATCGTTCGCCTTCAACGGCAGCGAGACCCTCCTGCGCACCGCCCTGCTCTGGTTGATCGTCGAGGTGACGTTCGTCCCGAGCCTGTTCGCCCAGGCGGGCTTGCTCGCGCTCGGATTCATCGCACGATTCGCCTACCACTCACGGATCGTCTACCGCCCGCGCCGCACGACGCGGGTGAGTCCCCTTCTCACGGACGCGTCGGCTCCCGACGTGCCGGCACCCCTCCCGGACCCCGGGTCCGCTTCTTGACCTGTGACCCCCCTCTCGGGGGTGAGAGCGAGACGAAAAAGCGATGTATTCTCATTTTACGAGAGATGAGCAACAGTCACTTTCTCGGGTGAAGTTCTCCCCTCTCTCATCCTGTCAACCCGACTCGCAGGAGCCCACCGTGAATCCGCACACCCCGACGCCGACGCAGTTCGGCCGGCGACCGCAGGTGCTGATCCAGCCCGCGGCGGGTGACGGGCGCGTGACGTCGGCATCGCGGGGGGCGCACGCATGACCACCGTCAAGCCGCGCACCCACGTCGCGCCACACTTCTGGCCGTTCCCCTCTCGCACCGCGACGGCCGCGGCCTCCGGCACCGCAGGGGTCTCCGGACGGCGCTGGGCGCGGCGCTACCGGTCCCGGCTGTTCGTGACCGACGCGCTCATCGTCGTGATCACGACCTTCGCTGCGCAGTTCGTCCGCTTCGGCTTCGACTCCATCACGGTTCCCGACACCTCCGGCATCGACTACTTCTTCCTTTCGCTGACCATCGCGCTCGTCTGGCTGGCGGCGCTCTCCAGCTACCACACCCGCGATCCGCGGGTTGTCGGGATCGGCGTGAGCGAGTACAAGCGCGTCGTCAGCGCCAGCGCGACCACGTGGGGCGTGCTCGCCATCGCCCTCCTGATCGCGAAGATCGACGTCGCCCGCGGCTACTTCGTGCTGACCCTCCCGCTCGGGATCGTCGGCCTGCTCCTGGGCCGCTGGATCTGGCGCAAGTGGCTCATCCGGCAGCGGATGGCCGACCACTACCTCTCCCGCGCGATCGTCGTCGGAGATGCCGAGGACGTCGACTACGTCGTCACGCAGATCCGGGCGAACTCGGGAGCCGCGTACAGCGTGGTCGGAGCGGCCATCGACGGACACGGCACGGCGCGGCCGGAGACCACCGCCTCCTCCGCGGTCCCGGTCGTCAGCGACCTCGACGGGATCTCGAAAGCAGCGACCGGCCTCGAGGCCGACACCGTGATCGTCGCGGGACGCCCCGCCGGGAAGTCGGACTTCGTCCGGCAGCTCGCCTGGCAGCTCGAGGGCACCGCGACCGACCTGGTCCTCGCGTCGCGCCTGACGGACGTCGCGGGACCGCGCATCCACTTCCGCCCCGTCGAGGGTCTCCCGCTCATCCACGTCGAGATCCCGCAGTTCGAGGGCGGCCGTCACGTGCTCAAGCGCGCGTTCGACGTGACCGCATCGGGCATCGCGCTCCTGCTCCTCTCCCCGCTGTTCGTCCTGCTCGCGATCGGCGTGCGGATGGACAGCTCCGGCCCGGCGTTCTTCCACCAGGAACGCGTCGGGCGCAACGGAGACACGTTCCGGATGCACAAGTTCCGGTCGATGACCGTCTCCGCCGAGTACGACCGCGCCGCCCTGCTCGCGTCGAACGAAGGGTCCGGGCTGCTCTTCAAGATCCGCGAGGACCCGCGTGTCACCCGCTTCGGGCGCTTCCTGCGCAAGCACTCGCTCGACGAGCTGCCCCAGCTGTGGAACATCTTCGTCGGCGACATGAGCCTCGTCGGCCCCCGGCCTCCCCTGCAGACCGAGGTGGACGCGTACGAGCGTCACGTGCACCGCCGGCTGTACATCAAGCCCGGCCTGACCGGGCTGTGGCAGGTCAACGGCCGCTCCGACCTGTCGTGGGAGGAGAGCGTCCGCCTCGACCTCTATTACGTCGAGAACTGGTCGCTCACCGGCGACCTCGTCATCCTGTGGCGGACCGTCCGCGTGATGCTCGACTCGACGGGAGCCTACTGATGAGAATCGCGATGCTCGGCACGCGCGGCGTCCCGGCCGCCTACGGCGGGTTCGAGACGGCCGTCGAGGAGATCGGCGCGCGGCTGGCCGAGCGGGGCCACGAGGTCACGGTGTACTGCCGGCGCGGCAAGGGAGCGGCCGCCGTTTCCCGCGAGTACCGCGGGATGCGGCTCGTCGTCCTCCCGGCCATCCGGACCAAGTCGCTCGAAACGCTCAGCCACACCGCGCTCTCGGTCAACCACGTCGCCTTCTCGAAGAAGTACGACGCCGCCTTCGTCTTCAACGCGGCGAACGCGCCCTTCCTCCCGGTGCTCCGGATGCGCGGCACCCCGGTCGCCCTCCACGTCGACGGCCTGGAGTGGAAGCGCGGCAAGTGGGGCGGACGCGCGCGCGCCTACTACCGCTGGGCCGAGCAGACGGCGATCCGGACGGCGGACGCCCTCATTGCCGACGCTCAGGGGATCGCCGACTACTACACGCACCAGTTCGGCGTCGCGACCGAACTCCTGACCTATGGGGCGCCCATCCTGCGCCACGCTCCGTCCGACGCCCTGGCGGGACTGGACCTCGAGCCGGGCGGCTACCACCTCGTCGTCGCACGGATGGAACCCGAGAACCACGTCGACATGATCGTCGAGGGCTATCGCCTGTCGAAAGCCACGAAGCCGCTCGTCGTCGTCGGATCGGCGCCGTACGGAGCCGAGTACACCTCCCTCGTCCGGCGGATCGCGGGACACGACGAGCGCGTCCGCTTCCTGGGCGGCGTCTACGACCAGCGCGTCCTCGACCAGCTGTACGCACACGCGCTGACCTACGTGCACGGCCACTCGGTGGGCGGCACCAACCCGTCGCTGCTCCGGGCCATGGGTGCGGGAACGGCCGTCGTCGCCTACGACGTCACCTTCAACCGGGAGGTGCTGGGCGCGGACGGCGTGTTCTTCGCGGACGCGACCGAGGCCGGCGCACGGATCGCGTCGCTCGAGGAGCGCCCGGCGGACGCCGTCGTGATCGGCGACCGCCTGCGCGACCGGGCCGAGAAGACCTACGACTGGGAGATCGTCGCCGCCGGGTATGAGGCCCTCGCCGAGAAGCTCCGCGCGGGACACAGCACGCGCGCCCGCCTGCGTCGTTCCGCCGAGGAGTGGCCGGACGCATCGCGCCCGGACGACCGCGAGATGGAGCTGCTATGACCGCCGCAGAGGGCAGTGTCCCGTCCGGTCGCCCGCGCTACCTCGACGTGGTCCGCGACCTCGCGGCGGCGCAGAAGGCGAAGGCCGCCGGCGCACCGCCGTACTCGATCCACGTGAACCGGCCGGCCGGCCGGCTGATCGCCGCCGCCGCTTTCCGGGCGGGTCTGACGCCGAACGCCGTGACGGCCATCAGCGCCGTTTTCACCTTCTCCGGCATCGCGCTGATCGCCTTCGTCCCGCCGACCTGGTGGCTGGGCGTCCTGACCTGGCTGCTCCTCGCCGTCGGCTACGCGTTCGACTCGGCCGACGGCCAGCTCGCGCGGCTGCGCGGCGGTGGGTCGTTCGCCGGCGAGTGGCTCGACCACGTGATCGACTGCGTCAAGATCTCGTCGCTGCACCTGGCGGTCCTGATCACCGCGTACCTCCACTTCGGTCTGCCGTCGGCCGCCCTGCTGCTCGTTCCGCTCGTGTTCGCAATCATCGCGGCGGCGGAGTTCTTCACGATGATCCTGAACGATCAGCTGAAGCGGGTCGCGGCCGCGGGCACCCGGACACCGCCCGCGACCTCCGGCGGCCGCCGATCCCTGCTCCGTTCGGTGCTGCTCGCGCCAACGGACTACGGCATCCTCTGCCTCATCTTCCTGACGCTGGGCGCGCCGCCGGTCTTCTTCGTCATCTACAGCCTGATGTTCCTGGGCAACCTCGGTCACTTCGCTCTCGCGCTGGTCAAATGGTTCGGCGACATGCGTGCCCTGGATGCGGCAAAGTCCGCCGAGGCAAGGTCTGCGCGATGACCGGCGATCTCTCGAGCCTGCCCGGTGCTCTCGCAGGGACCCGCGTGCTCCTCGCGCACCCCAGCGGCGAGATGTACGGGTCCGACCGGATGCTGCTGGAGACGGTGAGCGGTCTGGTCGACGCGCGCGCCGAGGTGACCCTGGCGCTCGCTGCCGACGGACCGCTGGCCACCGAGGCCCGCGACAGAGGAGCGACGGTCGTGGTCTGCGAGTCTCCGGTGCTGCGCAAGAGCATGCTCAGCGTCCGGGGCATGGCGCGCCTGATCGCGACGACCGTGCGCGGAGTCCGCGCCGGCCGTCGGCTGCTGCGTACCGTGCGGCCCGATGTGGTGCTCGTGAACACCCTGACCATCCCCCTGTGGACCGTCCTCCCCCGTTTCGCCGGCCTCGGCCGCGCCCGGCCCCGCGTGATCTGCCACGTGCACGAGGCCGAGGGCAAGGCATCCCGCGTCATCGGCTGGATGCTGGTCACGCCGCTCCGGTTCGCCGACGGCGTCCTCGCGAACAGCCGGTACAGCATCGACGTCCTGCGGCGGTCGTCGGCGAAGGTCGCGGACCGTGCCGTCCTCATCGACAACGGCGTCGCCGGGCCCGCCCAGCCGCACCGCGCGCGGACCGCCATCGACGGGCCGGTCCGACTCCTCTATATAGGGCGCCTCTCCGAGCGGAAGGGCGTCGACCTGGCGGTGGAGGCCGTCCGGCTGCTCCGCGCCCGCGGCTGCGAGGCGACGCTCGAGATCGCCGGGGCGGTGTTCCCCGGGTACGAATGGTTCGAGGCGTCGCTGCGCGAGCAGATCCGCCGCGACAACCTCCAGGACGCGGTACGGCTGCACGGCTTCTCGGACGACGTCTGGAGCCTGATCGAGCGGGCCGACATCGTGGTCGTGCCGTCCCGGTTCGATGAGCCGTTCGGCAACACCGCGGTCGAGGCGATCCTCGGAGGACGCCCCGTGATCGTCAGCGACACCTCCGGCCTCCGCGAGGCGGCGGAGGGCTACGCCTCGGCGCGGTTCGTCCCCGCCGGTGACGCCGGGGCGATCGCCGACGCGACCACGTACCTCATCGACCGCTGGCCGGGCGTGCGCGAGCGCGCCTGGGCCGATCGCGCCCGCGCCGAGGCGCGCCACAGTCCTGCCGCCTACCGCCGGCGCATCGCGACCTCCGTCCGCTCAATGGTGCGCGGGCGGGGTTTGACCGACAACGACCGAACGGACGTGCCACCGACCGGCACGCGCCCCGATCTCGGGGCAGACAGCGGGACTGAGCGGAGATTAGTGTGAACACACAAGGCGGGAGGTGGGGGTCATCATGGATCTGCACGAATACCTGACAGCGTTGCGGACGCGATGGATCACCATCGTGCTCCTGGGGATCATAGGAGCTGTGCTCGGCTACGCGTACGCCACCACCATCCCGAGCCAGTACCGCGCGACGAGCAGTGTCTTCCTGTCGGCGGGCGAGGGCAGCACGACGAGCGAGCTCGTCCAGGGCTCGACCTTCACCCAGAGCCTGGTGCAGAGCTACGCCCAGCTCGCGACCCAGCCCATCGTGCTCATCCCGGTCATCCAGGACCTGGGGCTGGATGAGACCCCCGCCGGGCTGGCGTCCTCCATCACCGCAGATGCTCCGCTGAACACCGTGATCATCGAGATCAGTGCGACGGAGACGTCGGCCAAGAAGGCGGCCGAGATCGCGAACGCCGTCACCGGATCGCTCGCGAACGCGGCCAAGACGATCTCGCCGACCGCGGCCAACGGCAAGCCGTCGATCACCATGACACTGGTGGCGCACGCCCAGGTGCCGACGCATCCCGTCGCGCCCAACGTGCGACTGCTCATCATCACCGGAGCCGTGCTCGGCCTCGTCGCCGGGATCGTGTACGCCCTGGGCCGGGCGCTGCTCGACACTCGCATCCGCGGCGAACGGGACGTGAAGCGGTCCGGAGCAGGCCCCCTGATCGGACTGGTCCCGAGGCGGCGCCGGTCGGAGCCGCACGGCCTCGCGATGCTGGCCGTCCCCCACGGCGCGGCAGCCGACGGGTACCGCCGCATCCGCTCCAACCTCGAGTTCGCCGACGTGGACCACCGCATCTCGTCCCTGATCGTCACCTCGGCGATGCCGGGCGAGGGCAAGACCACCACTACCATCAACCTCGCCCTCGCGATCGCGGAGCGCGAGCGCCGCGTGCTCATCATCGACGCCGACCTGCATCGTCCCGCCGTCGCCGAGTACTGCGGCGTCGAGGGCGCGGTGGGCCTGACGACCGTGCTGGTGGGGGATGTGGACGTCCACACGGCGATCCGCCAGTGGGCGCCGGGTGTCGACGTGCTCCCGTCGGGCGTCTGCCCGGCGAACCCGAACCAGGTGCTCGCCTCGAACGCGATGGCCACGCTCCTCGCCGAGCTCAAGCAGGAGTACGACTTCATCATCGTGGACACTCCGCCGCTGCTCCCCAGCTCGGACGCGCTCACCCTCGCTCACCTGACCGAGGCGGTGATGCTGGTGACGATGTACAACTACGCGCACCGCGGCCAGCTGTTCCGGGCCTACACCGCGCTGCTCGACGTGAAGGCGACCGTCATCGGCGTCGTGCTCAACAACAGCCCGCGCAGCCGCGCGGAGTCCTACTACGTGGCAGAGGAGCCGAAGCCGCGGCGACCGTGGTGGCGTCCATCGCGTACGACGGCGACCGGCGCGCCCACCGCCCACGAGCACCGCCCGGTGCTGGACGTCGACCACGAACTCGTCGCCGCCGGACCGGCAGAGGGCGACCGCGACGGGTCCGAGCCCGACGACTCCACCCAGCGCCGGCTGCGCGCCGTCGCTCGCGGCGACTGGGATGCCGCGGCCGAGGAGGACGCAGCAGACGAAGCGGGAGATCCCGACGAGCAGGACGAGACGGACGACCACGACGGCTCGAAGGACTCCGGACGACGGGCCGGAGGCTACGCGCGGGCGTCCGGCAACGGCTGACGCCGTGACCCGCATCTCGGGCGAGCGTGCGCGCCTCTACGAGTCGGTGCGGTCGGCGCACCTGGAGCGAGCGAGCGAGCTCGAGCCCGCCGCCATCCTGTACCGGCAGAGACGCTACGACTTCGACGAGTCGGCGACGGTGGGTCTGGAGCTGATCCGCGCGTCGCCGCTCGCGGCGGCGTGGCTGCTCGCCCGCTCGAAGGTGCGTGTGCTCGAGATCAACGAGCCGCTGCAATCGTCCAGTGCTCCGGCGACGGCGCTCGCGCTGTCCGCCCTCGGACTCGCGCGCATCGTCGGCCGGCCCCGTACGACCGTCGTGTGCTACGCCATCGAGAACGCCGACCCGCGCTCGTTCCCCGTGGGCCGCCGGATGCGCTCGCGCGTCCGCCGCGCCGCAGAGTCGTTCCTGTCGCGGCGCGTCTGGTCGCGCGTCGACCGGATCGCGTACGGGACCTCCCAGTCGCGGGCCCTCTACGAGTCGGCCCTCCCCTCGCACCGCCGGCCCCTCGCGTCCGAGGTCATCCCGGCCCTTCCCGCGCCACTGCCGGGAGCAGACACGGCGGCTCGCGATGCTGCCGCGGTGGTCTTCCTGGGCGCGCTCGTCGAGCGGAAGGGCTTCCCGATCGTCGCGGCGGCGTGGGAGCACGTCCGCTCGCGGCGGCCGGACGCCCGGCTCACCATCCTGGGCAAGGGCGCCCTGTACGTTCAGGCGGATCAGCTGGCCCGCCAGGACCCGACGGTCACCTTCCGCCCCGACCCGCCGCGGGACGTCATCCGCGACACCCTCCTCGCCGCGCACGTGCTGACACTGCCCTCGCAGCCACGGCCCGACTGGCGCGAACAGGTGGGGCTCCCCATCGTCGAGGGGCTCGCCGCGGGCTGCGCGATCGTCACCACGACCGAGACGGGCCTCGCGGACTGGCTCACCGCCAACGGGCACCGCGCACTCCCGGTGCCGACGGATCCGGTCGGGCTCGCGGACGCCATCGTCGAGGCTCTGGACGACCCCCGCTCAG
The DNA here is from genome assembly GCF_042465655.1 of Leifsonia sp. T36S-04. GTDB lineage: Bacteria > Actinomycetota > Actinomycetes > Actinomycetales > Microbacteriaceae > Leifsonia. Next base: position 282,956 of record NZ_CP146286.1, on the reverse strand, counting down.
CCGCGGAGATCGTCGCAGTGCTACCGGCGCTCGACGGCCGGCTGGCCGCCGACCAGTGGCTGTTCGGAACGGCGCCGAAGCTCCTCGCGGACAAGCCGCCGGCCGTCGCGGACGCCTCGCCAGCCGGCGACCAGCGGGGCGGCTGAGCGCAGGAACTGCCTCCTGCCGCCCTGCAGCAGGATCTCCCACGACACGCGGACGGTCGCGCGGCGCCAGGCTCGCAGGTCGGAATCCGGCAGGTGGCGGCTGGCGAACAGCAGCCGATTCCGGATGTTGTAGTAGTAGTACACGGACGACTTCGGCTCCCCTGCGGACTGCGCGCCCGCCTGCCGTCCGTCCGTGCCCTGGGTGCCCCCTTCGGCGTGCACCGCGGTGGCGTCCGCGAGCACCTCGAGCCGTCCACCGGCCGCGCGAACGCGGTGCGACAGGTCCACGTCCTCCCAGTACAGGAAGTAGCCGGGGTCGAATCCGTCGATGGCGTCCCAGAGGGCGGCGGTGAGCATCAGGCAGGCGCCGCTCAGCCATTCCTCCCGCCGCGCCCCCGGGAAGTCCCCGCGCCGCCGCGCCGACCGGATGCGTCCGTCGGCCAGGTAGAGGTCCGATCCCGCGGACCACACGCTGCCGTCGGGCCGGAGGACGGTCGGAGCGGCCAGCACGAAGGGATCGTCGGAGCAGCGGGCCTGAAGGCGCGCGATGGCGTCGGGCTCGATGGACGCATCCGGATTCAGCAGGAGGAACGTCGCGGCGCCCAGGGAGCGCGCGCGCTCGGCGCCTGCGTTCATCCCGGCCCCGAAGCCGATGTTCTCCTCCGGCGTCACCAGGGACCAGCCCGCCTCGGCGGCGAGCGCCGCGATGGCCGCGCGCTCGGCGGCCGTCGAGTAGCTGTCGACCACCACAGTGACGGCGTCCTCGAGCTGCGCCGTCAAGGGCAGCAGCGTGCGCCGGAGCAGGTCGCTGGAACCGAAGTTCACCACGATGACCGCCAGTGTTCCGCCCGCCGAATGGTTCACGCGCCCTCCGAGTGCCGACTCCGCGGGGTCCCTCGTGCTGGGGCTGAGACCGGGCGGAAGTGTGAGCTACGCTCAGTATCGCACGGATGATCACACGCGTTCGGAAGGGGAGACGATGCCGGCAACGCGGCACCCGATCGCGGTCACGATCGCCGTCCCGACGTACCACCGTCCGGATGATCTCGCCGAACTCCTGCCGATGCTGATGGACCAGGCCGCGCGGGCGGATCCCGCGCGGTACGCGGCCTCGGTCCTGGTCGTCGACAACGATCCCGACGCGAGCGGCCGAGCGGTCGTCCAGAGCGTCGGCGGCGGCCGCATCCGCTATGTCGTGGAGCCGGAGCCCGGCATCTCGGCGGTGCGGAACCGGGCGATGGATGAGGCCGCCGCCGGGCTGATCGCCTACATCGACGACGACGAGCGACCGAACGACGTCTGGCTGCAGGATCTGCTCGACACCTGGAGCGCGTCCGGCGCGGCAGCCGTCTCGGGCCGTGTGGTCGCGGCGTTCGCGGGCGAGCTCGATCCGTGGCTGGAGGCGGGATCCTTCTTCCGCCGCCGCAGCATGCCGACCGGCACCTCCATCGATCTCGCCGCCGCCGGCAACCTGCTCCTCGACCTCGACCAGGTGCTCCCGACCGGCCTCCGATTCGCAACGGACCTCGGGCTGACCGGCGGCGAGGACACCCTGCTGAGCCGGCAGCTGCACGCGGCCGGGCTCCAGCTGATCTGGTGCGACACCTCCATCGTCACCGACATGGTCCCCCGCAGCAGGATGACGAGACGCTGGGTGCTCACCCGGGCCTGGAGTCACGGCAACACCACCACCGTCGTGGCCGTGCGTCTCGCGACGTCTCCCGCGCGCCGGCTGTGGGTGCGCGCGAGGCAGACGATCGGCGGCGTTGCGCGCATCGTCGCGGGGCTCGGCCGGTTCGCGGTCGGTCTGCTCCTGCGCTCCGATCGTCACCAGGCCCGCGGCCTGCGGATGGCGTTCCGGGGCGCGGGCTTCGTCTCCGGGGCTTTCGGGCTCGTCTATGCCGAGTACGCGCGACCGGCGGCCGCCTGATGGGCCTCGCTCAATCGCTCCGGGGAGCGGCGCGCCGGGCCGGCCGGGTGACCGGCTCCCTCGTGCGCGTGCAGACCGACCGTCCCGAACTCGTGCTGACCTACGACGACGGTCCCGACGAAGAGACGACCGCGCCCATCCTGGACGCCCTGGAGCGGCATGGAGCCACCGCGACCTTCTTCGTCCTGCTCACCCGGGTGCGCGAGCAGCCGGAGTTACTGCACGAGATCGTCGCCCGGGGCCACGAGATCGGCCTGCACGGCACGGACCACCGTCGGATGACCACCATCGGCCGTCGCGAGGCGCGCGCCCGGCTGGCCGGCGGCCGGGCCGAGCTGGAGCGTGCGGCCGGAACGCCGATCCGCTGGTACCGGCCGCCCTACGGCGCGCAGACGCTGTGGACGTGGCAGGCGGCTCGCGCGGCGGGACTGACGCCGGTGCTGTGGGGGCCCAGCCTCCACGACTGGAAGGACCTCACCACCGAGCAGCGGCTCGCCTCGGCACGCACGGGCGCACGGCCCGGCGCCATCGTGCTGGGGCACGACGGCTTCGCGTCCGAACGCGACGGGGTGTCCGACGGACCGCGCCCGGAATTCGACCGCGGAGAGTTCGCCGAGCAGGTGCTCACGCAGTACGACGGCCTCGGGCTGGCGTGCCGGTCACTCGGTGACGTGCTCGCGCACGGCACTCCGGTGCTCGAGGGCCGCTTCCGGCGCTGACCCGCGGCCGCGCGCGAGGGCGACAGCACGGCGGTACGCATCGCGGTGGAGCGCTCCGGTCTGCTCCCAGCCGCGCCGGCTCAGGTCCGGGCGCCCGTCGTGCGGCCGACCGGCCGAACGGACAGCCGCTTCGATGTCGTCCGCGGTCAGCGGCCCCTCGTAGCGGAGCACCCACTCCGGACCGACCTCGGCCGCCAGCGAATCGTTCGAGGGCGTTGCGGGGACCAGCACCGGCCGGTCGAGCGAGAGAGCGCTGAGCACGCCGCCCGAGTTGTGCATCTCCGAGTACGGCAGCACGACCAGTTCGGCGGCAGTGGCGACCTCCACCAGCTCGGCGTCGGTGAGGAAGGCGAAGGCGACGGAGACCCGCGGATCCTCGGATGCGATGGCGCGGATGGAGTCGGCCAGCTCCTCGCTGGACGGCTTGCCTGCGACCGTGAGCCGGAGGGGACCCTCGGCCCCGCGGAACGCCCGCAGCAGCCCATCCACGTTCTTGTAGCGGCGGATGAGGCCGAAGAAGGCGAGCGCCCCCCGCTGTGGCGAGCGCCGGGCGAAGGGGGCGAACCAGTCGCGGTAGTGCCCGTGCAGGATGGTCTCGTAGGCCTGACCGGCAGCCATCGGCGTCGTGTCGTTCAGCCGGACGCGCAGGGTCGTCCAGCGGTCGAACGTGCGCAGGATCGCCGTCTGGGACCGGCTCAGGTCCCGCGGCAGCTCCAGGTTGTGCACCGTCCGGACGATGGGTGTGCGCATCAGCCGCAACCGCAGCAGCAGCAGGACGGTGAAGAGCTGCCGGACGGCGGTCTTGACCGGGGAGCGTCCGGAGACCAGGATCTCCGGCCAGTGCGCGTGGAAGACGTCGTAACGGCCCAGCAGCGCACGCTTCCAGGTGAAGGTGCTCATCGCGATTCCGGGCTCGCTCTGGAGGCTGCGGGCCAGCATGACGATGTACGGGTTGGTCGTCGGGCGGGGGGTGGGGAAGGACTGGAGCACGCGGATCGGGCGTGCCTGGCCGTCGGTCATCGTCGCTCCCTTTCGATTCGGTATGGCGTTCTGCGCCCGCCGCCCGACGCGGCGGGCGCAGAACGTGTCATCACGGGGCGAACGCGCTCAGCTGCTGCACCGAGACGGTCACCGGAGCGTTGGTCGACGTTCCGGACAGGTAGCCCATCACACCGATCCCGCCCGGAGCCTGGAGCGCCGCGTACGAGTCGGTCGCCGAGACCGTCCAGTTCGCCGGCTCCGATGCACCCGACAGCCACACCTTCGACCGGATGGTCGTCGGGCTCGTGCCCGTCACCTGCATCCGGACGTTCAGCTGGGCGCCCGGGGCGAAGGTGCCGGGGATCACGACCGTGTTGCCGAGCGTGACACCCGAGGCCGAACCCTGGAAGGCGACGAGCGATACCGCCACCGTTCCGTTGCTCCGCCACCAGATCGACGTGCGGTACTCGTTGTTCGAACCGGCCGTCTTGCGTCCGATCGTGTACAGGTACGTTCCGCCGCCGGTCGCCGCCTTGTCCGCCGAGAACTGCATCCGCAGGTCGGTGTTGGTCTGCGACACGTCGTTCAGGTACGCGCCCGCCTGAGTACCGGGCGTCCCCAGGAGCATCTTGCCCGCACCCCCGGAGACCGAGAGGTTAGAGGCAGATCCCCACCGGGTCCACGGTCCGCCGACATCCGCCGTCCCGAAGCCGCCGGTCACCGTGCGCCCGAAGGCGTCGAGGGCGAAGGGCTGAGCTACCGGGGTGGACACCGTCACCGAGCCGGTGCTGGTGTTCGCGGCGCCGAGGTTGTCCGTGACCGTCAGCTTGACCGTGTAGGTGCCGGCGTTCGCGTACGGGTGGCTCGTCGTGGCACCGGTGCCGGTCTGCCCGTCACCGAAGTCCCAAGCGTACGAGGCGATCGTGCCGTCCGAGTCGGAGGAGCCGGTGCCGTTGAAGCTCGCCGTCAGGCCGTTCACCGAGCTGGTGAAGGAGGCCGTGGGCGGAGCGTTCGGCGGTGTGGTCGCGGTCACCGAGGCGGTCGACGTTCCCGTCGCCCCCTTGTTGTCCGTGACCGTCAGCGTCACCGTGTAGGTGCCGGCGGCGTACGTGTGGTTCACCGTCTTGCCGGTTCCCGTCTGCCCGTCACCGAAGTCCCACGCGTACGAGGCGATCGTGCCGTCCGAGTCCGCGGAGGCCGACGCGTCCAGGGCCACCGACAGGTTCGTCACCGTGGAGGTGAAGGACGCGGTCGGCGGGACGTTGGCCGGCGGTGCCGGCGCGACCGTCACGGAGGCGGTACTCGTCCCCGTGGCGCCCTGGTTGTCGGTCACCGTCAGCGTCACCGTGTACGTGCCGCCGCTCGTGTAGGAGTGCGTCGCGGTCTGACCCGTCCCGGTGTTCCCATCGCCCCAGTTCCAGGCGTAGGAGGCGATCGTGCCGTCCGAGTCCGCCGATGCCGAGGCGTTGGTGGAGACGTCGAGGTTCGTCACCGTGTTGGTGAACGAGGCCGTCGGCGGCACGTTCGGCGGCGCCGTGGCCGTCACCGTGGAGGTGCTGGTCCCGGTGGCGCCCTGGTTGTCCGTCACCGTCAGGGTCACGGGGTACGTGCCAGGAGCGGCATAGTGGTGGGTCGCCGTCGCGCCGGTCGCCGTTCCGCCGTCACCGAAGTTCCAGGCGTAGGAGGCGATCGTGCCGTCCGAGTCGGCGGATGCCGACCCGTCCACGCTGACGTCCTGGTTGGTCACCGTGTTGGTGAACGACGCGGTCGGCGGCGTGTTCGGCACCTGCCCGCCACCGAGGACGTAGTGCTGCTTGACCGTCGAGGCGCTCAGCACCGCGGGGTAGACCGCGGCCTCGTCGATCGTGGCGTTGATGTACGGGCTGCTCGACCCCCAGGTGTTGTCACCTCCGACCCTCCAGTAGCCGTCGTAGCCCTGCGCTGCGGTCTGCGGGTTGGTTCCCTGCTGCTGACCGTCCACGTAGAGGACCATTCCTCCGGACCCCTGCGTGGCCACCACATGATGCCACTGACCGTCGTTGTACGGATTCGTGGTCGTGATGGTGTTCGTCTGCCCTGTCCAGACTCCGAACACCAGCCTCCCGTCGTCCTGCATGTACACGTGCCGGTCGTACGAGCTCGACAGCCCCGTCTGGGACGAACCGAACCCGATCAGCTTCCCGCCGCTGTGCGTGGTCGTGTTGAACCACAGTTCGAGCGAGTAGGTGGTGGGGTTGCTCACCTGCTGGGCGCTGGAGACGAGACCGCTGGACCCGTCGAACTGCGCTGCCGAGTTGCCGGAGATCACACCGGGGACGTTCTTCGTAACGCCTCCGCTGTAGATGCCGGGCTGCAGGCCGGCGCTCGAGTCCTTGGCCGTGGAGCCGCTGGTCTCGTTGAGCCGCCAGTAGGAGCTCGGCGCATCGTTGAACACGCGGTTGCCGTAGCTGTCGGCCGGGGCCGTCGGGATCACCGAGGTGCGACCGGAGGCCACCCAGTGGGTGTCCACCTGCGTCCGGGTGAGCGGCTGCGAGTAGATCGAGACGTCGTCGATGGAGCCGGCGAAGTAGGCGTTGCCTGTCCACGGGCTGTCACCGCCGATGCGCCAGTAGCCGCTGTACGGCTGCGCCGTCGTCACGTCGGTGCGGTTGCCGACCAGGACATCGTCGATGTACAGCTGCATGCCGCCGGGGCTGAGCTGTGCCACCACCTGGTGCCACTTGCCGTCGTTGAGACCGGGTGCGCTCTGCACGGTCTGGCTCGATCCCGGGTACACCCCGAAGTACACGCGTCCGGAGCCATCCATGTAGATGTGCCGGTCGTAGTTGCTCGAGTTGCCCGTGTTCTTGTCGCCGAAGCCGACGATCTTGCCCCCGGAGGTGCTGGTGGTGTTGAACCAGGCTTCCAGGGCGAACGTGTTCGGACCCGCGATGGGCGTCGTCGTCGCGACGAGGCTGTTCGATCCGTTGAAGCTTCCCGCGGTGTTCGAGTCGCCGATGATGGCGCCCGGTGCTCCGAAGGTCACGTTCGATGCGGTCGCGTCGCTGAAGCCGGACCAGTCGTACACGTTCGGACCGGCGGACTCGCCCATCCGGTAGTACGAGCTGGCACCGTCGTTCAGCACGTCGGTGGCGTACGGGGACATCGTCCCGGAGCTGGCCACCGTGACGTTGACGCCGTCACCGAGGACCTGGTTCCCGAACGGGTCGGTCACCCTCAGGCGATATCCGTGTGTGGATCCCGGCGCCAGTCCGGTATCGACGAAGCCCATGTTCGGCCGGTTCCAGAAGGTCGAGTTGACGGTCTGCGTGTACACCGGGTGCGTGTTGTTGCCGTCGCGCAGCAGCTCGTACTTCAGGGTGACGTTGTCGCGGTCCCAGTTGGCCGGCCAGCTGATGCGGGCCGTGCCCGAGGTGAACGAAGCCACGTTCGGCTTGTAGTTCGAGCCGGAGAGCTGCGGGCCGTCCTTGTTGGGCGCGATCGCCGGGACGGCGAAGCGCACGAGGCCCTGCTGGCGGGTTCCGTTGACCGTCGTGAACTCGCCGCCGTAGAGCACGTAGTTGCCGCCTGCGGCGACGCTCCACGGCCCCTGGCTCTCACCGGTGAACGTTCCGACGTTGAAGTCCGGGAACCAGTTCAAGAGGGTCGGGGTCGGCTTGCCCGCGTAGTTGTAGTAGCCGTACGGGTCGGCGGTCGCCGTCCCGGTCGCGTCCTTGCTGAAGGCCAGGCCGCGGTGGAACGTCCACGTCGGCGACGTCTGCGGGAACCCGCCGATGTTGCCGCAGTAGTGCGGGTGTCCTGCGGCGTAGACCGCGCCCTGATAGGGCGCCGCAGAATAGGTGTCGCCGTGGCAGTCCTCGACCCAGTTCATGGTGCCGTCCGCCCAGCTGGCGCGGAACACGCCTTCCAGGTTTCCCGTGCTCCCGAAGACGTAACCGGAGCCGTAGACGCTGTCCCCGTCGGAACTCAGGCTGGTGATGGAGGCCTGCGTCCCGCCGTTCCGGATCAGGCCGTTGACCTTCCAGGGCACGCTGGCGCCGGTGGTCGTGTCGACCGCTGCGAGACCGTAGCCGGGGTTGTTGGAGCCGTTGAACGAGGTGAAGTTTCCGCCGGCGACCACTTTGGATCCGTCCGGTGACACCACCAGCGAGGTGACGGTACCGTCGTCCGCACCGGGAGCCCAGGCGTTCGTCACACCGGTCGTCGCGTTGACGGCGGCGATCTTGTTGTGCGTGGCCCCGTTGACGGTGCTGAAGACTCCGCCGATGTAGACGGTGGTCGCGTTCGCTGCGACCGCGTAGACCTGTGCGTTCGTGTCGGCCCCGAATTGGCCGATCACGGCACCTGTCGTCGGGTTGAGGGCGGCGACGCGGTACTTGTTCACGCCATTCACGGTCGTGAAGTTGCCGCCGATGTAGATGCGCGACCCGTCGGGCGACGCTGCGATCGACCGGACCACGCCGTTGAGGACCGGTGCGAAGGTGGTGCTGAGCACGCCGGTCTGGAGGTTGTACGCGAGGATGCTCGTGCGCGAGACCGTGTTCACACCGGCAGCGGCGCCGGCGGGCTGAGCGGTCGAGAAGTTGCCTCCGACGTAGACGGTGTTCCCCACGACCAGCTGGGTCCAGACCACCCCGTTGATCTGGACGGTGGGCAAGGGATCGGTGGACACCGTCTTCGGTGTCGCGGCATCAGGTGGCGCAGTATCCGCGACCGCAGCCTGGGTTCCTACAAAGAAACTCGCTGCGATCGTCGCAGCTGCGACGGTGGCGGCGAGGATGCGGGTTCGCACGGGTACTTTCCTCATCAGCTTGCCTTCATTCGGGTCGGGTTGGTCGGCAGGCAGGCGACTGCGACGAAAGTGATTATATTTCAACTTTCCCGATACGGCGGCCCCCATTCGGGTCGCAAAATGAGGAAATTTACTGCGGGCCGGGTCCGCGGAACACGACGACCGGCGTTCCAGCGCGGTAATCGAAGGTGATCGTGACGTCGTCGCGCTGGTCTACGGGGACGGTGAACAGGTACACACCCGACACCGCCTGCCCGGCCGCGACCGACGTCGGCAGGGGTGAACCGCCGGGTCCGCTGACGGCGAGGCCCGGGTTCTGCGCGCTCCCGTAATAAAGCTGTACGACCGCGGTCTTGAGGTCGACATCCTGATCGGTGGTGTTGGTGACGTTCACGGTGAACCGGATGGCCGGGCCTCCCACCTCGCCGACACCACTCGCCTTGCCCTCGACCGCCTCCACGTTGGTCAGGTGCACCTCGACCCCGGGGACGGGCGTCGCCGTCGCGGTGAGACCGGCGGGCGGAGCGGAGGGCGCCGGCGTCTGGCCGGTCTCGCCCGGCTGCGGAGTCGGAGTCAGCGGGGGCGGCGTCGTCGCCACCCCGGTCGGCGCGGCGGACGGTCCGAGCCCCTTCCCGCCCGCCGTCATGGCGAACAGGACGACCACGATCACGGCGACCACCAGCACGACGGCGCCCGCGATCCACCACACCCGGCGGTTGCGGTTCGGCGGAACGCTCTCGGCGTTGTTGCTGGTCATGGCGCGCTCCTCGCGAGTCGGTGCAATGTCAGCCGATGGTACTATGTGGGACCTTGTGCGACGTCCACGCGTCGCAGCGACCGCCCCTCGAACTGGGAAGCCGGCCACACGATGACGACCGAAGCCCTGCGCAGCTCGCGGCGCGTCGGGTCCGTGGCGCCGGACTGGCTCGCCGCGACGATCATCGGCGTGCTGGCGGGGGCGCTCAGCTTCTGGGGCTCCTGGAGCATCTCCCTGTGGACGGATGAGGCCGCCACGATCTCGGCGATCCGCCGTACCCCCCAGCAGCTGGTCGAGCTGCTCGGGCACATCGACGCCGTCCACGGCGCGTACTACCTGTTCCTGCAGCAGTGGGCGGATGTCTTCGGCTACAGCTCCGCGTCCCTCCGGCTGCCGAGCGCCTTCGCCGTCGCGGTCGCGGCGGCGGGCGTCTACGTCCTCACCCGGATGTTCGCCGACCAGCGTGTCGCACTCGTGGCCGCCGGGATCTTCGCCGTGCTCCCCCGAACCACGTGGATGGGCACAGAGGCCCGGTCGTTCGCCTTCACCGCCGCGCTCGCGGTGTGGCTGACCATCGTGCTCGTCGCGGTCCTCCGCCGCCGCCGGTGGTGGCTGTGGGTCGTCTATGCGCTGCTCGCGGCGCTGTCGATCGCGATCAACATCTTCGTGGCTCTGTTGTTGGCCGCCCACCTGGTCACCGTCCTGGCGACCCGCCGGATCGGCTGGGGAACCCGCGTCGCGTGGGCGGGTGCGTCCGTCGTGGGCGTCCTGCTCGCGTCGCCGGTCGTCCTGGTGGCGACCCGCCAGAAGGGCCAGCTCGGTGACATCGAGTTCGGCGTGGTCGCATGGCTGCGCGGGTTCGTCGTGAACCAGTGGTTCCTCGGCAGCACCCCCACCCCGGTCTACGCCACGACGTCCGGTCCGTCGGTGTGGTCCGTCGCCGCCGTCCTGCTCGCGGTCGTGTGCTGGGCTCTGGCTGTCTGGGCCGTCGCCGCGGGAACGCGAGCCGCACTCCGGCGCAGGCAGGACGGGGAAGCTGCTCTGGCCGGCGACGACCCGGACATCCTCAGCGTCGTGCTGCCGTGGATCGTGATTCCCCCGGTGCTCGCGGGGCTGTACTCGGCGCTGGTGAGCCCGCTGTACAACCCGCGCTACTTCACCTTCGCGACGCCGGCCATCGCGATCCTCGTCGGCCTGGGGCTGTGCGCGCTGCCGCGCCTGTGGCTCCGGGTGACGGCCGCAGTGGCCATCCTCGTTCTGGCGGCGCCCGTGTATGTCTCCCAGCGCCAGCCGGATGCGAAGAGCGGCACCGACTGGAACGCGGCGTCGGCGTACATCGCCGGGCATGCGCACGTGGGGGACGGCGTCTACTTCTCGCCGCTGCACGAGCCCACCGGCAGGATCGTCGGGCCCACCACCCGGACGATGGCGATCGCTTACCCGTCCGCCTTCACAGGCCTCGTCGACGCGACAGCCGAACGCTCCCCCGCTCAGGACGCCTCTCTGACGGGGACCTCTGCCCTCCTGAGCGACTCCGGCGAGCGCCTGGCGTCTGTCGACCGACTGTGGGTCGTGCGCCGCGACGACTACCCGGCCGAGCTCGCCCGCGCGGACGCCGCGTTCCTCCAGAGGGAGGGGTTCGTGCGCGAGACGACCTGGCACGGGACGATCGACACGGTCGAGGAGTACGTGCGCCGCTGATGGACCGGCGATCGGCCGGCGACCTCCCCCTTCGGGGGGCGCGGGGCGGCGGTGCGGCGAGGTAGAGTGGCCTTCCGACCCGACCTGAGGATTTCTCATCCTCGCCCGACAGAGAACGGGGAGACCCGGACATGGAACCGTCGTGACGCGCATCTCGCGCGCAGTCCGGCGTCTCGCGCACGATCCCGCCGGCACCCTCCAGCGCGCCCGTCTCGAACTCCGCCTCCGCGGCCTCGAGCGCAGCAACCGGCGCACGACGTCTCCCGTGACCGGCGACGGCGCCTGCGTGGTCAACCTCACCAGTCACGGCCACCGGATCGCGACGGTGCACCTCGCGATCGAATCGATCGCCGCCGGCTCCGTGCGCCCGGCCCGGCTGATCCTCTGGCTCGACGACGAGCAGGCCCTCCGCACCCTCCCGGAGCCACTCGTCAGGCTCCGCGCGCGCGGCCTCGAGATCCTGCCCACCCCCGACTACGGCCCCCATAAAAAGCAGTACTCGTACGCCTCCACTCAGCCGGCGACCTTTCCCCTCGTCACCGCAGACGACGACGTCCTGTACCCGCGCACCTGGCTCGCCGATCTGCTCCACGGTGCCGCGGAGACACCCGGTGTCGTCCTGGGTCCGCGCACCCACACCGTCGTCCTGACCGGAGACGGCATCGCGCCGTACGCCCAGTGGCGACCCGGGGTCGGGACCGCGCCGAGCTACCGGACGCTGGTCACCGGCGTCTCGGGCGTCCTCTATCCGCCCGAGTTCCTCGCCGCCCTCCGCGACGAAGGCGAACGTTTCCGCACCGTGGCGCCCCGCGCGGACGACATCTGGGTGCACTCCGTCGCCGTGCGCCACGGCTTCCGGAGCAGGCAGCTCGGCGAGCGCCAGGCCGAGTACCCCGAGATCCCCGGAACGGGACGCAACACGCTCTACCGGGAGAACGTCGTGCTCGGTGGCAACGACACGTGGATCGCCGCGTCGTACGGTACCGCCGAGGTGGCGCGGATGCGTCGCGACGACCCCTCCGACCGGGACGTCCTGGCGACCGTCACCGAGGAGCCGGCACAGGACGGCCGCGCATGACCGACAAGCGCACCGCCCGCCCGGCGCCACCGGCCGCTCCGAAGAACCGCAACGCCTCGCTGTCGCACCGCATGACGGTCGCCTTCATCGGGAACGCCTTCCCTCCCCTGGTGGCGCTGATCACCGGCCCGATCCTCGCGCGGTCCCTCGGCGTCGACGGCCGCGGCGACGTGGCAGCGGCGACGGCCCCCCTCGCGCTGATCATCACCGTCGCGACGTTCGGCATCCCGGAGGCGGTCACCTGGACCGTCGCGCGGTCGCCGCACCTCGCACGGAACGCGGCCGGTCGCGGCTTCCTGCTTCTCGGCGGCGGGGGCGTGCTCGCCTTCGGCGCCGTCCTCCTCGCGTCGCCCTGGCTGAGCGGCGGGGACCCGTACGTCTCCTTCCTCATCGACATCGCCGCGCTCGCGATCGTCCCCAGCCTGCTGGTCGGCGTGATGCGGGGCATCGCGTCGGCGATGCACCGCTGGCATCTCGTGGCCATCGAGCGCATCCTCACCTCGGCCCTCCGGCTGGCCGTCCTCGTCCCGTTCTGGCTCACCGGGACGCTGACACCGCTCGTCGCCACGCTGACCATCGCCGGCATGCCGATCGCCGGCGCCTTCGTGTACCTCGGACTGCTGCGCAAGCTCGACCCGCGCTCCCCGGTCGTTCCCCGGGAAGCCGCCCTGGGCGGCCTCCTCAATTACGGGATGCGCCTCTGGGTGGGTTCGCTGTCCGGCATCCTGCTCTCCCGAATCGACCAGGTGCTGATGACGCCGCTCGCCGGCACCTATCAGCTCGGTCTCTACGTCGTCGCGGTCAACGTCAGCGAGCTGCCTTTGATCATCAACCAGGCGGTGCGCGACGTCTCCTTCGTCTCGGACGCGAAGGAGTCGGTGGATGAGCGCCTGGCCGGGTCCGCGCGCATCTCCACCGCCCTCTGCGCCATCGCCGGCATCGTGCTGGGAGTCACGATGCTGTGGTGGCTGCCGTTCCTGTTCGGCCACGGGTTCGAGGACTCGATCCCGATCGCGGCCGTTCTGCTCGTCGCCGTCGTGCTCGGCACCCCCGGGTCGATCGCCGGCTCCGGGCTCAGCGCGCGCGGCCGCCCGGGACTCCGCAGCATCTCGCTGACGATCGCGTGCGTGGTCAACATCGTCCTCATCGTGCTGCTCACCCCCGCGATGGGAGCAATGGGGGCCGCGCTGGCCACCCTGGCGGGCAACCTCATCTCGAGCAACCTCAACCTGGTGTTCCTCCGCGTGTTCTTCGGTGTGCGCTCGCTCCAGTTCTACGGCCTCAAGCGCGAGGACCTCGCGACCCTCCGGCGATTCGCGATCCGGATGCTGCGCCTCGACCGCAGGGAGCGCTCGGCATGACGTCGACGACCGTCCGCTCCGTCGGCGCGCACGAGCCGGGCGCCGATACCTCGCGCGCCTACCGGCAGATCTCGGCCGTGCTGGCGGTGGGAACGCTCGTCGTGCTCGGCGCGCAGATCCACGTGCAGTACACAATCACGGCCGGATCCATCCTCGCGCTGGTGCTCGCTCCGTTGTGGATCTCGGCCCTCCCGCTCTACCGCAGTGCCCGGCTCTTCGTCGGCGCGGGACTCGTCGTCCTCCTTTCCGGGCTCTGGCTGTCGGAGTTGACCAAGGCCGATCATGTCGTCGCGACCCAGTACGTCATCAGCGACGCCGCCATCCTGGTCGGCCTCATCCTCACCGCGTGCGTCGTGATGTGGGCCCGGACCGTGGTGCCGCTCTGGACCGTCGGGCTCAGCTACGGCCTCGGCCTCGCGGCCGGCCTCTTCCTCAACGGCGGCCCCTCGGACGTCAATGTCTGGAAGTTCGGCTATGCCCTGCCGGTGATCGTGCTCGTCCTCTCGGCCGTCGCCGCACTGCGCCGGCGGCGAGCGGTCGAGATCGTCGTGCTGCTCCTCCTCGCCGTGTTCTCGGCGCTCAACGATTCGCGTTCCCTGTTCGCCGAGCTCGGCCTGACGGCGACCCTGGTGATCTGGCAGCTCATCCCGCGCGGCCGGACGCTGAAGGTCGGCATCGCCCGGACCCTCGTCGCATTCGCCGCCGCGATGCTGGCGGCGTACAACGTGGGAACCAGCCTCCTCATCGACGGTTATCTGGGGGCGGAGGCGCAGACCAGGACCGTGCAGCAGATCGACGAATCGGGCTCCGTCATCCTCGGCGGCCGGCCGGAGATCGCCGGTTCGACGGCGCTGCTGGAGGCTCGGCCGTGGGGGTACGGGCTGGGAGTGAAACCCTCCCTCGCCGATATCGCGACGGCGAAAGCCGGAATGCAATCGATCAATTACGAGCCGAACAACGGCTACGTCGAGAAGTACATGTTCGGGACGACGTTCGAGTTGCACTCCGTCACGGCCGACCTCTGGGCGGCGTACGGCATCCCGGGCCTCGCCTTCGCCGGACTGCTCCTGTTCTTCCTGGTGCGGTGGCTGGCCATCGCGCTGGCCCAGCGGGAGGCGCCCGCGCTGACGATCTTCCTATCGATCCTGTCGATGTGGAATCTCTTCTTCAGCCCGCTCTACACGTCCGCCGTCACGCTGGCCTTCGCCATCGGGATAACGATGCTCCGCCGAGGGGCCGGCGGGGCTCATTCACCGCTCCCCGAAAGGGGGGGATACCGGACGTTGTCTTGAAAATAGATTTGTGGTAGTGGGAGCGGGCGCTTATAGTCGGAGGAATTGTTACCGGACGGTGATGATTACCAACCCCCGTAAAGCACTACGAATACCGTCGAGAACCCGGGCGAAGTCTGTCCACCCCCAACCAGCCAGTCTCCTCGACTGCACTCGCCGTGGCGTTCTCGATGCGTGCTCTTACCCAGAGGAGCCTCCCTTTTGGCATTGCATCGCGCCACCACGAAGAAACCAACCCTCACCCGCCGCGCCGGTCTCGTCGCGGCAACCGTCGCCGCAGCTCTCGCGGCGACCACCGTCGCCTCCGTCGGGGCAGCGAACGCCGCCGACGCGACCACCGTCGTCCACGACACCTTCGACCGCTCCGTAGCCTCCGGCTGGGGCAGTGCGCAGATCGGCGGCGCGTACTCCGTGTCCGCCGCTCCGGGCTCGACCGTCAAGATCGACGCGGGCACCGGAGAGATCTCGGGCCTGAAGCCGGGTGGCTCCTTCACCGCTGAGCTCCCGTCGACCTCGGCCTCCGACGTCGACCTGACCGGCTCGCTCACGCTGCCCAACCCGATCCCCCGCAAGATGGGCCTGTACCACGCGTGGGAGCTGCGCAAGCAGAAGGACGGCTCGGCCTATCGCGGCCGCGTCGAGGTCAACGACCGCGGCCAGGTGGTTCTGAGCATCTCGCGTCTGAACCGCAACGCCGAGACGAACCTCAGCCGCACCGTGCTGCCCTTCACCGCAGCAGCGGGTGCCACGCTGAACGCCGAGTTCACGGCGACCGGCAGCACCACGGTGTCCATCTCCGGGCGCATCTGGGTCGCGGGAGCGACCAAGCCCGGATGGCAGAAGACCGTCACCGACTCCTCCTCCTCGCGCATCTCCGGTGCGGGCAGCATCGGAGTCTGGGAGTACCTGGCGCGCGGGACCGAAGGTGCGGCGACCACCCGCATCGACAACCTCACGGTGACCAAGGCGGAGGCGACCGTTCCGACGGCCCCAGCGTCCCCCACGCCGCCGCAGACGCCGACCCAGACGCCGACGCCGACCCCCACCCAGACGCCGACCCAGGCGCCGGCACCGCCGACGGCACCGGCCCCTCCGACGGCGCCGACTCCTCCGACCGCGCCGTCCACTGACGACCCCAACCGCGGGTCCGCGCCCGTCGGCTCGGCCGCCTACGCCGTCCCGGCCGGCAGCCTGTTCGTCGACGGCGCCAACGGCTCCGACTCCGCAGCCGCCACCCAGTCGGCACCGCTGCGCACACTCGCGGCCGCCGTGTCGCGTGCCAAGGACGGCCAGACCGTCGTGCTCCGCGGCGGAACCTACAACGAGTCCGTCCAGGTGCCGAAGTCGATCACCATCCAGGCGTACCCGCACGAAGCGGTCTGGCTGGACGGGACCGTTCCGGTCACCGCCTGGAGCGGCTCCGGCAGCACCTGGGTGAGCTCGGGCTGGAAGGCATCGTTCGACAACTCGATGGACGGCGTCGCGGACAACCCGCGCTTCGTGTCCAGCGCGCAGCCGCTCGCCGCCCGCCCCGACCAGGTCTTCTACGACGGCAAGCAGCTCAAGCAGGTCCAGAAGGGCCAGGTCGTCTCCGGAACCTTCGCGGTCGACCCGTCGAACGGCCAGCTCATCCTGGGTGACAACCCGGCCGGGCACGCGGTCCGCGCGAGCAACGTGAAGCAGGCCGTCTACGCGACCGCTCCGGGCGTCACGCTCCAGGGCTTCGGAGTGCGCGGCTACGCCACGCCGTACGAGGACAAGGGCGCGGTGCGTCTCGGCAACAAGAACGAGACCGCACGCGACCTCACGATCGTCGACAACGCGATGATAGGCCTGAACATCGAGAACGACGCGGCGAAGGTCGAGCACGTGACCGTTCAGCGCAGCGGCCTGCTGGGCATCGGCGTCAACCAGTCGTACGGCCTGTCCATCAAGGACTCGATCGTCACCGACAACGACACTCAGCTCTTCAAGCCCGAGCCGGTGTCCGGCGGCATCAAGGTGACCCGTTCGCGCGGCGTCTCGATCGTCAACAACGACACCAGCCGCAACCAGACGCACGGCATCTGGTGCGACGAGTCCTGCTACCAGGTCACGATCGCGAACAACACGGCGAACGACAACGGCGTGACCAGCATCGAGGTCGAGCTCTCCGACACCGGCGTCATCGCCGGCAACGAGGCCAGGAACCAGACGATCGGCATCCTGGTGTACAACTCCGGCAACTTCAAGGTGTTCAACAACGACCTGGGCAACAACTCGCTGTTCAGCCTGAAGCTGGCCCAGGACGAGCGGCGCCAGGCGACCGCCTCGTTCGCCGGTCACGACCCGCGACGCCCGATCCCGGACCCGACCATGCCGTGGCTGGTGCGCAACATCACCGTGTCGAACAACGCGTTCGGCAACGGCGGCCTGTACCAGTTCTACGCACTGGATGGCGTGACCGGCATCCCGGTCGACAACATGAACGTCACCATCACCGGAAACCTGTTCAACAACAAGGTTGCCGGAAGCGACCCGACGCTCGTCGGCTGGGGCATGGGCGACAAGGTCACCCTGCAGAAGTTCCAGACGCCGGCCGCCCTGGCCGCCGCCAAGAACAGCTCGTGGTCGAACGCGATGACCCCGTCCAGCCTGCCGCTCGCGGCAATGGGCCCGGCCATCGGCGCGGCCGCCTCGGTCGCCGTCCCGTTGCCCGCGGATGTCGCCGCGGCTGTCGGACAGCCGGCGGGAGTGCGCCACATCGGCACCTTCTGATCCGTGACGCGTTAGTCGGACACCTTCCCAGCCTCAGGCACAATGGGAAGGTGTCCGACTCGTTTCGCGTCCTCGTCGTGTGCACCGGCAACATCTGCCGGTCGCCCGCGGCGGAGTCCCTGCTGCGGGAGCGACTCGGTAATCGCGCAGACGTGATCGTCGAGTCGGCGGGGACGCGCGCGATGTCCGGTCGCGGAGTGGCGGCGCCGATGCTGGAGCTGCTCGCCCAGCGCGGGATCGACGCCTCCGGGCACATCGCACGCCAGCTCAGCCGGCCGATGCTCGAGCAGGCGGATCTGGTGCTGACGGCGACGCGACGTCACCGCGCCGACGCCGCGGCACTGTATCCGGCGGGAGTGAAGCGCATGCTGACCCTCGCGCAGTTCGGGGCACTCGCCCGCTCGATCGAGACTCCCGGAGCCGCCACTGCCGTGCCGGCGCTCCGGGAACTGGCGGATCGCGCGGCGCGCGGCGGCTCTCCCGGAGGCGCGGGCGACGGGGACATCGTCGATCCTTACGGCCGGAGCATGTCGGTCTACCGGACATCCCTCCGGCAACTCGCCGCCGCGATCGAACCGGTCGGCGCGTGGATCACGGCGCCTCGTCAGGTATAGTGACAAATCCTCACAAGGTCTGACACAATGAAGTGAGTATTACTCACTGACCTTGGGGGAAGCCCGT
Source organism: Leifsonia sp. T36S-04 (assembly GCF_042465655.1). Classification (GTDB taxonomy): domain Bacteria; phylum Actinomycetota; class Actinomycetes; order Actinomycetales; family Microbacteriaceae; genus Leifsonia. The sequence goes on along the minus strand of NZ_CP146286.1, from coordinate 264,761 downwards.
GACCCGACGCATCGGCTACGCAGCAGGAGCGTTCGACCTGTTCCACATCGGACACCTGAACATCCTGAAACACGCCAAGAGCCAGTGCGACTACCTCATCGCCGGTGTGGTGTCCGACGAGATGCTCGAGCTCACCAAGGGCATCAGCCCCGTCATCCCCCTCGCGGAGCGCCTCGAGATCGTGAGCAGCATCGGCTACGTCGACGAAGCGGTCGCGGAAACCGTCCCCGACAAGCTCGACATGTGGCGTGAACTGCGGTTCGACGTGTTCTTCAAGGGCGACGACTGGCGCGGTACCGAGAAGGGCCTGCGCCTGGAACGCGAGTTCGCGGAGGTCGGCGTGGAGGTCGTGTACTTCCCGTACACGATGACGACCTCGTCGACGCAGCTGCGGCAGGCGCTCGCGGTGCTAGCCGGCTGACTCCTACCCCGCTGGGAAACTCCGCTGAGGCGCAGAAGCGGGTGAAGATCCGGATCGCTCAAGTGAAGGCCCGGCTCACGACCCTGGAGCGTCGCGCAACCGAAGAGTGAATAGAGGAGGAGGGGTGCAGTTGCCTGCACCCCTCCTCCTTTGTTGCAACACTAGTCGCGTTCGGTCGCCCGGTTGGGAACCCAGGCAGCGCCAACAAAGACCACGAACACGACACCAGCCGAACCCAAGGCCACCCAGAGTGCGCCGGGTTCCTTCGCTACTGTCACTGCCAACAGGAGTGAACCCACGTACAGCAGGGCGGCACCAACGAAGTACAGGACCGCCACTATGCCACGCGGCCTCGTGTCAACGGACCGATACGCAATCCGCTCGATGAGTACGACTGCGATAACCGCAGCAGAACCCACGGCGCCGGCAAGGTACGACGGCAACACGGCAAAAGCGACGATGCTCGCTCCTGCCAGCGTTGCCTCAAAGATGTAGTACCTGAGGCGGATCGAGCTGTTGACCTGGGCGCGCTCTTTGTCCACGGCTAGTTCCTTCTGCCTAGAGGTCCTTGCAGGTGGCGTATGTTCCGAGGAGCGTCGAGGACGCCCCAAGGACCCAGCCCAAGGTTGCCGTCGGCGGGTAGAACGCGAGGGTTGCAGTGCCCACGAGGGACACCAGGCACCAACCTTTGCCCGTCACCTTGACCGTTGCTCCGCCGTTGTACTTGAGAGCCACCGACTTCACCATCTTGCCGTTGATGTACTTCTGCAGGTAGCTCCCCTTGCAGTTGGTGAGGCTTTCACCGGGCTTCATGAAGTAGCTGCTGCCATTGGGGTTCACGCAGTTGTACGAGTAGGACCCGGTCGACGGGTCGGCAACAACCGGGAACGCCGTTGCCTCGGTGAAGTTCACTACCTGCGTGAGGACGTTGCCATGCACCTCGTAGTGGGTGGGGACGGGCTTGCCGTTGGCGTCCTTCGCCCATGCGTCGCCGAACACGCGCAGCGGGGCACCGTCCATTGCGACCACGGCGACGGTCCCGTTCTCATCCCGTGTGAGCGAAGCCCCCTCGGGAACGTCGATGGGGTAGTCGTACCGCTTGGGACCATTCGAGTTCTCGATCACCGTGTTGATCTGCACGGTACCGTCGGACAGGATCATCGGCACGGTGGTGGAGCCGTTGTTGTTATCGAACGCCACCACACCCGGGACAGGCGAATCCGCAGCGTCGGAAGCCTGCTGTGCGAACGGCAGGCTGATCTGAACCGAACCACCGAGGGTTAGGCCATCCGCAGGATCAATAGGTACGGCGACAATTCCACCCGGCACCGATGCCTCCGCTGCGGCCTCGTCGTCGCTAGTCACGGGCGCGAGACCGGAGAGTGACTGTGGCACAACGTTCTGAATTGCCGCGACAGCATCCGCAGCGTTGACCTCGTCGGCGTCGGCATACGCGAAACCGGCCAGGCCGATCGCGACCGCGCAGCCTGTCAAGATCGCAGCCGACTTCATTGCAAAGGACTTCCTCACGGAATCCCCCTTCGTTCATTATTGAACGTCGGAACGGCGTGGGCCTCACCCGCCAGAGCGGAAGGATCGGTGATCCTCACCCGTAACCGGAAGGATCAGTGGTCCGCGACGCAACGGGAAGTGCTCCCGTCAATGAGGTAGACGAGGGTGACCAGGAATCATGACGCGTCCCTTGCAAACATCTAGAGCTGTCGGGGGTGCCGCGTACGATCATCGCCGAGGTCAGTTGATCCGAGGCCGCCTACTGCGGCGGGGCGCTAGCGCCGCCGCTGCCAGAGGTTCCCAACTGCGCTCGCGGTGCTAGCCGGCTGACGGCTCCGCGAACCGGTCCGTCGCCTCGATGAGCGCGTCGAGGATGCCCGGCTCATCGAACGCGTGCCCCGCATCCGGGATCATCCGCAGCTCCGCCTCCGGCAGCGCGCGGTGCAGATCCCAGGCGGTCATCGGCGGCGTGCACACGTCGTAGCGGCCCTGGACGATCACGGTCGGGATGCCGGCGAGCGTGCGCGCGTCGCGGATCAGCTGCCCCTCCTCGAACCAGCCGCCGTTGACGAAGAAGTGGTTCTCGATGCGCGCGAAGGCGACGGCGTATGCGGGCTCGGTGAATGACTCCACGAGATCGGGACGCGGCAGCAGCGTGATCGTCGACGACTCCCAGCGTGACCACGCGACCGCGGCCGGCTGGTGCACCGCCGGGTCGGGATCGGACAGCAGCCGCTGGTAGGCGCGCATCAGGTGCGACCGCTCCTCGGTGGGAACCGGCTCCAGGAAGCCCTCCCACAGGTCCGGGAACAGCGCCGCGGCACCGCCCTCGTAGAACCAGTCCAGCTCCTGCGCGCGCAGCGTGAAGATGCCGCGCAGCACGAGCTCAGTCACCCGCTCCGGATGCGTCTCCGCGTACGCGAGGGCGAGTGTGCTCCCCCAGGAGCCGCCGAACACCTGCCACTGGTCCACGTCCAGGTGCTCGCGGAGGCGCTCGATGTCCTCCACCAGGTGCCAGGTCGTGTTCACGGCGAGGTCGGCCTCCGGCTCGCTCGCATGCGGAGTGCTGCGGCCGCACATGCGCTGGTCGAACAGCACGATGCGGTACCGCTCCGGGTCGAACAGCCGGCGGTGGGCCGGAGTGGTCGCTCCGCCCGGTCCGCCGTGCAGGAACACGACCGGCTTGCCGTCGGGGTTGCCGCTGACCTCCCAGTAGAGCTGCTGGCCGTCGCCGACATCCAGCATTCCGCTGTCGTACGGCTCGATCTCGGGGTACAGGCTGTGCATGGGATGAGGCTAGCGGCCGATCAGAGCTGCGAGGCCGGAACCGAGAAGGTGTCGCACGCGGCCGCACCCTGACGGTAGCCCGTGGTGAACCACCGCTGACGCTCCTCGGCCGAGCCGTGCGTCCATCCCTCGGGGTCCACGCGGCCCGTCGAGGCCTGCTGGATGCGGTCGTCGCCGACCGCGGCCGCCGCGCTCAGGGCGTCCGCGATCTGCGCGTCGGTGATCGGCTCCAGGAACGTGCGGCCCTTGTCGTCCTTTGTCGTCGAGGCGGCGCCGGCCCAGCTGCCCGCGAAGCAGTCGGCCTGCAGCTCCGTCCGGACGCTGTCCGAGGCGGGACCGGTCTCGCGGCTGGTGTGCTGCTCCATGATCCCGGTGATGTTCTGGATGTGGTGGCCCCACTCGTGCGCGACGACGTACATCTCGGCCAGGGGTCCGCCGCTCGCGCCGAAGCGGGAGCGAAGCTCGTCGTAGAAGCCCGTGTCGACGTACAGCGTCCGGTCCGGCGGGCAGTAGAACGGGCCGACGGCGCTCGTCGCGTTGCCGCATCCCGTGCTCGTCTGGTCGGTGAACAGGATGAACTGCGGCGACGAGTACGAGGCACCGAGCTGAGGCACCTCCTGCGACCAGTAGGCCTCCAGCGACGCCGCCGCGCCCTTCATGCGGCAATCGACGCTGGCGTTCGCGTCGGCGCCAGTGGTGCAGTTCACCAGGGCGTCGCCGGTGCCGACCTGCTGGGTGCCTCCGCTGGTGTCGCCGCCGACGAGGCCCGTCAGATCGACGCCCAGGAGCTGCGAAATGAGGAACACGGCGACCGCGCCGAGGCCGATGCCTCCTGCTGCGATACCGGTCGTGCGTCCCCGGCGGCTCACCTTGCCGCCGCTGATGTCGGCATTCGGATCGAACGTCATGCGCATCACGGTACCCCGGGCTCCGGCACCGGTCTCGGGGGTTGCGCTGCGGCCACGGACGCGGTCTAGGCTCGGCAGCGTGAGCGCCTCCCTCTCCCCGTCCGCTTCTCCCGTCACCGTGACCGTGACCGGCGCGGGCGGCCAGATCGGCTATGCGCTGCTGTTCCGCATCGCCTCCGGGCAGCTCCTCGGGCGAGACACACCCGTGCGGCTCCGGCTGCTCGAGATCCCCGCGGGCGTGCGCTCGGCAGAGGGGACGGCGCTCGAACTCGAGGACGGCGCCTACCCCCTCCTGCACGGAGTGGAGGTGACCGACGACGCCCGCGCCGCCTTCGACGGGGTTAATGTCGCGCTGCTCGTCGGCGCCCGTCCCCGCGGGCCCGGGATGGAGCGGGGCGACCTGCTCGAGGCGAACGGGGCGATCTTCGGTCCGCAGGGCGAGGCGATCAACGCGGGGGCCGCGGAGGATGTGCGCGTCCTCGTCGTCGGCAATCCCGCCAACACCAATGCGCTCATCGCCAGCGCGCACGCGCCCGATGTGCCGCGCGAGCGGTTCACCGCCATGACGCGTCTCGACCACAACCGCGCGGTGGCGCAGTTGGCGCGGCACCTGCACGTTCCCGTCCGGTCGATCGAGGGCGTCATCGTCTGGGGCAACCACTCGGCCAGCCAGTACCCGGACCTCAGCCACGCGACGGTCGGCGGCCGCCCGGCGATCGACCTCGTCGACGAGCGCTGGCTAGCGGACGAGTACATCCCGCGGGTGGCGAAGCGCGGGGCCGAGATCATCGAGGTGCGCGGCTCATCCTCTGCGGCGTCGGCGGCGAGTGCCGCGATCGACCACGTGCACGACTGGGTGAACGGCACCGGCGCCCGCTGGACGAGCGCCGGAGTGGTCTCCGACGGGTCGTACGGCGTGCCGGAGGGACTGGTGTCGTCGTTCCCGGTGCGGTCGGTCGACGGCGAGTGGGTGATCGTGCCCGGTCTCGAGATCGATGCGTTCTCGCGGGAGCGGATCGACGCGTCCGTGGCCGAGCTGGTCGCCGAGCGCGACGCCGTGCGCGCCCTCCACCTGCTCTGACCCCGCCGCCGCCCTCCCTCCCATTCCCAGGCGTCCCGGGCTTAGATTTGCGCCAAATCGCGGTTACGGAGGCGCCATAACCGCGATTTGGCGCAAATCGTAAAAGGGGGTCAGCGCTTCTTCTGGGTCTTCTCGGGGGTGGGGAGGGTGCCGGCGGCGCGCTGCTCGGCGTAGTACGCGCGTGCCTCGGCCTGGCGCTCGGCCTCCGCGCCAGAGGCGATCTTCGCGCGCACCAGTTCGGGACCGTAGCCGAAGGCATCAACGAGGTCGACCGCGTGCGGCCGGATGCGGGTGAGCAGCCGGTCGATGTACGCGACGGCCGCCTGGGCGCGCTGCGGCGAGAGCCGGCCGTTCATCAGGTACCAGGCGAGGTGCTTCTCGATGAGCCCGAAGCCGAACAAATCGCGCAGCCAGGTGAGCACCTGCTTGGTGCCGGCGTCCGGAGCCTGCTCCAGCGCATCGGTGAACGCCTCCCACTGCAGCAGCTCGCCGTGGGCGCGGGCGGCCTCGATGAGCGCGTTCTGCTGCGAGTTGAAGAGGTCGGCGGCGGCCTTCTTGCCGAGCTTGGATGCGGGACGAAGTGCCCCGGCGATCTGCGCGATCATCGTCTCGACGCGGCCGGTCAGCAGTTCGCGCTGCGTCGTGGGCTCCTGCAGCCAGTTCACCGAGCGGGCGGTCGAGCCGAAGTCGCGCACCGTCTGCGCGGCGCTGCGAAGGCCGGAGCCGTGGTAGGCCTTGCCCGCCGCCTGCGTGACGACGTAGCGGGCGAGCGCCCCAGCATCCGCCTTGGCGAACTTGCGGCTGTAGTCGGTCAGCAGGCGCTTGGCGACGAGCTGGAGCAGGACGTTGTTGTCGCCCTCGAAGGTGACCCAGATGTCGAGGTCCTGGCGGAGCGAGGTCAGTCGGTTCTCGGTGAGGAAGCCCGCTCCTCCGCACGCCTCGCGCGCCTCCTGGAGGGTGTCGAGCGCGTGCCAGGTGCTCAGCGGCTTGAGCGCGGCGGCGATCGTCTCGAGGTCCTGACGGTCGGTGTCGGTGTCGTGAGCGCCGCTGAAGACGTCGTCGAACTTCCGCAGGAACACCTCGTGCGCGAAGCTCGCCGCGTACGTCGTCGCGAGGCGCGGGAGCAGCCGGCGCTGATGACGCTGGTAGTCGAGGATGACCTCCTCGTCCGAGTCGCTGCCCGCGGTGAACTGGCGCCGCTGGTCGGCGTAAGTGATCGCGATCTTGAGTGCGATCTTCGACGCGATGACGGCCGACCCGTCAAGCGACACGCGGCCCTGGACGAGCGTGCCCAGCATGGTGAAGAAGCGGCGGCCGGGGCTCTGGATGGGCGAGCTGTAGGTGCCGTCCTCTGCCACGTCGCCGTAGCGGTTCAGCAGATCGGTGCGCGGGATGCGCACCCCGGTGAAGTGCAGGCGGCCGTTGTCGATGCCGTTCAGGCCACCCTTCTGGCCGTCGTCCTCGCCGCCGATTCCGGGCAGGAAGTCGCCGTTCGCATCCCGGATCGGGACGTAGAACGCGTGCACGCCGTGATTGACGCCCTGGGTGATGAGCTGCGCGAACACGACCGCTGCCGTCGCGTCGACGGCGGCGTTGCCGAGGTAGTCCTTCCACGCTCCGCGGAACGGGGTGTCGATGACGAACTCTTGCGTCTCCGGGTCGTAGGTCGCGGTGGTGCCCACGCTGGCGACATCGGAACCGTGCCCGGTCTCGGTCATCGCGAAGGCGCCCGGAACCTCCAGAGACATGATCGCGGGAAGGTACTTCGTGTGGTGGTGCTCGGTGCCGAGGTGCATCACGGCCGAGCCGAAGAGGCCCCACTGGACGCCCGACTTGATCTGGACGGACGGGTCGGCCGCGACGAGCTCCTCGAACGCGGCGATGTTGCCTCCGTTGTCCTCCTGACCGCCGACCGACTTCGGGAAGGCGCGGTGCACCTGCCCGTTCGCGACGAGGAGCTTGAGCTGCTCGAAGACGCGCTTGCGGTGATCCGCGACCGAGAGACCCTCCTGCTTCTGCATCTCCGGCCGGGACGAGAGCTCGCGCGAGGCCAGACGGGCCTCGGCCCAGTCACCCAGCAGCTGGCGGCCCAGCGCCTCGACATCGACGCGGGGGGTCGCCCCGATCGGCGCCGGCGCGGTCGCGCCGGGCGTGGTCGCAACGGTGCGGGTGGATGCGGGGGTCGCGCTCGGGACGCGTTCGGCAGTGTCGACCATGACCTCTCCTTCAGAAAATCGTGGGATGCCTCACGCTACGACCGCGACCGCTGCAGCGGAAACCGTCGGTGCGCCGCCTACAAACGTCCCTCGGCACGGTTGCCCCCACCTTTGTGGGAACCTCCAATTCCACCCCTCCCGAGCGTGACACCGCCCACAAGCGCACCAGCCCCCGAGCACAGGAAAAGTGTTGCCGCCGAGGGTTCGGGGCAACACTTTTCCTGTGCTCGGGGGCTGGGTTGAGGGTTGGGCGGGGCGGGTCAGGCGGCGCGGCGGGAGGCGCGCGGGGCGCGCAGGTCGCGCTGGGGGCGCGGGGCCCGGAGCGGCGTGGCCAGCGCGGCGCGGGCCGCGGCGGCTCCCTTCAGCTCGACGACGGTACCCGCGGCGAGCTGCGCGTCACGCTCGATGCGCGCGCCGTTCCCGACCATCGCGTTCTCGCCGATCTTCGCTCCGCTGCCGATCTTCACGCCGGAGCCGACGATGCAGCCCGCGCCGATGTGGACGTTCGCACCCACGAACGTGCGGTCACCCACCGTCGCGCCCGTGTCGATCCAGCTGCCTGCTCCGACGTACGCTTCCATCCCGACGCGCGCGTCGGCCTCCACATATGCCGTCGGCTCGATGTACGCCGACTCGGCCACACGTGCCGTCGGGGACACAAGGCCGCGGCCGTTGGCGTGACGCTTGTACTTGACGACGGCGCCGGTCTCGTCCTCGAGTTCCTCGATCATTCGTGCCATGTGTTCGTTCCTCCTCCGAGGTCGCCTCGGTAATCGTTCAATGTCATAACACCGGGCGCGGAGAAAGAATTCCCTGATCGCCAGGTGGAACGATGGACGATACGCCCGTAGCGCGGCTCCGCAAGGGTGTGGTTCGGAGGCTCCGGACGCCGGCGCCCGGTAGCTGGTGCCGCTCATCGAAGGAGAACGGCCCCGGAATCTCCTTCGAAACGTGGAGCCGCGGGAGATCCGGCCGTAATCGCCGCAAATCTCCTGCGGGACGGAGCCGGCGGGCGAAGCCGGACGGCCGGAGCAGGTCAGGCCGAGGTGGACGCGACCACGGAGAGCAGCGCTTCGCCGTAGGCCTCGCGCTTCTTGGCTCCGATCCCGGTGATGCCGTCGAGCTCGGCGAGGGACGCCGGCCGCGCGGAGGCGACGGCTCGGAGGGTCGCGTCGGAGAAGACGATGTAGGCGGGCACCGACTGCTCCCGTGCCGCCCCGGCACGCCAGCTCCGAAGCGCCTCGAAGAGGGGCTCGTCGTGGGCCGCGAGGTCGCTTGACACCACCGCGCTGCGCGACGACCGCGAGGACCGCTCCGGCCGCTCCGGCTCCGCCCGCAGGATCACCTGGCGACCCCCGGAGAGAACCTCGGTGCTCGCCGGGGTGAGCGTCAGCACGCCGTACTCGCCCTCGGGTTTCAGCAGCTCCTGGGCGATCAGCTGCCGGGCGACGCCGCGCCACTGGCTCTCGCTCAGGTCATCGCCGATGGACCAGGTCGACAGCTGGTCGTGGCCGTACTGCTCGACGCGGGCCGTGCGCTTGCCGCGGAGGATGTCGATCAGGTGACTCGCACCGAAACGCTGGTTGCGTTCGCGCTTCAGCCGCACCACCGTCGAGAGGAGTTTCCGAGCGGGGACCGTGCCGTCCCAGCTCTCGGGCGGTGTCAGGCAGGTGTCGCAGTTGCCGCAGGGCCCGGAGGTCTGGCCGAAGTACGCCAGCAGGTTGACCCGGCGGCACTGGACCGTCTCGCACAGCGCGAGCATCGCATCCAGATGCTGGGTGAGCCTGCGGCGGTGGGCCAGATCGCCCGGCGAGTCGTCGATCATGCGGCGCTGCTGCACCACATCGTTCAAGCCGTACGCCAGCCAGGCCGTCGACGGCAGCCCATCGCGACCGGCCCGGCCCGTCTCCTGGTAGTAGCCCTCGACCGACTTCGGCAGGTCGATATGGGCGACGAAGCGCACGTCGGGTTTGTCGATCCCCATGCCGAAAGCGATGGTCGCGACGACGATCACGCCCTCCTCGCGGAGGAAGCGCGATTGCGTCGCCGCGCGCTGCGACGCCTCCAGTCCCGCGTGATACGGCAACGCGGTCAGTCCGCGCGACGAAAGGAACTCTGCCGTCTTCTCGACCGAGTTGCGGGACAGCGCGTAGACGATTCCCGCGTCTCCCGGGTGTTCCCGGGTGATGAAGTCGAGCAGCTGTTTGCGCGGCTCGGCCTTCGGAACGATGCGGTACTGGATGTTGGGACGGTCGAAGTCGGAGACGTAGTGCTCTGCGCCCTCGAGCCCCAGGCGGGACGTGAGCTCGCGGTGCGTCGCTTCGGTCGCCGTCGCGGTCAGCGCGATGCGCGGGACGCCCGGCCAGCGGTCGGCGAGCTCTGAGAGCGCAAGATAGTCGGGCCGAAAGTCGTGGCCCCACTGGGAGACGCAGTGCGCCTCGTCGATGGCGAAGAGGGCGACGCGCCCGCGCTCCAGGAAGCGCTTCGTCGACTCTGACAAGAGCCGCTCCGGAGCGACGTACAGGATGTCGAGCTCGCCCGCCAGGTACGCCCGCTCGACCGCGGAGCGCGCGGCCGCATCCTGCGTCGAGTTGAGGAACGCAGCCCGGACGCCGACCGCTGTCAGCGCATCCACCTGGTCTTGCATGAGCGCAATGAGCGGCGACACCACGACACCGGTTCCCTCGCGCAGCAGCGAAGGGATCTGGTAGCACAGGCTCTTGCCGCCGCCGGTCGGCATGAGGACGACCGCGTCGCCACCCGCGGCCACCCGCTCGATGATCTGCTGCTGCTGACCGCGGAACGCGTCGTACCCGAACACCGTGCGCAGCGCATCCCGAGCCGTCTCGAAGCGCGCCGGAGTCGCCAGGACGGCTGCGGTCGGACGCTCCGCCACCGCCGAAGCCCGCCGGCCACCCACCAAGCCCGTACCATCGCCAGCACCCGTACCCGCCCCCGCGTACGGGTCGCCGAACTCGGGAGGCGGCTCCTCGTCGAGAGGAGGCGCGTCCCTGTCGTCGGGGACCCAGTCGGAGGTGGAGCTCATACCTCGATCGTAACGGGGGCCGCTGACGTCTTCCCGGGCGGCGAGGATCTGTGGAGAACTCATCATCCACAACGCCCCCGGGGTAGCATCGCCCACATGCGGCGGCTCATCGTGACCGAGTTCATGACGCTCGACGGAGTCGTCGAGGCCCCCGGCGGCGAGCCTACGCACCCGCACTCCGGCTGGACCATCCCGTTCAGCAGCGACGACCTGCGCGCCTTCAAACTCCGCGAGGTGCTGGAGGCCGAAACGCTGCTGCTCGGACGGCGCACGTACGAGCAGTTCGCCGACGCGTGGCCGCCTCGCGCGGGTGAGTTCGCCGACACGATGAACGCCATGCCCAAGGTCGTCGCGACCTCCCGGCCGGCCGAACTCGTGTGGAACGCGACCGCTCTCGAGCAGCCGGTCCGCTCCGGCGTCGCGGCGCTGAAGCAGGGCGACGGCGGGCCGATCCTGGTCGCCGGGAGCGCATCCCTCGTCCGCTCGCTGCTGGTGTGGGGCCTGGTCGACGAGTTGCGCATCCTGACCTACCCGGTCATGGTCGGCGGTGGCCTGCGCATCTTCCCGGACGACCACGAGAAGTGGACGTTCGAGCTCGCCGCGCTGGACCGGTTCGCCTCCGGCGCTGTGCTGCACACCTACCGTCTGGCCGGGAGCTGATGGGGTCAGCCGTCCTGGGGCTGCTCGGCGCCGTCGTCTACGGGTCCGCCGACTTCCTCGGGGGCCTTGCTGCGCGCCGGATCGGGCCGCTCCGGACGACCGCCGTCGGCGCGCTCGCCGGGCTGGTCCTGCTGCTGGTCGCGCTCCCGGTGATCGGCGGAACCTGGTCCACCGCGGCGCTCGGCTGGGGTGTCCTCTCGGGTCTCGCCGGCTCGATCGCGGTCGCGCTCCTCTATGCCTGCCTCGCGATCGGGCCGATGAGCATCCTGTCGCCGCTCACCGCCCTGGTGTCGGCGCTCGTGCCGGTGTCCTGGGGTCTGGTGGGCGGCGACCGGTTCTTGCCCGTCGGCTATCTCGCCTTGGGGCTCGCACTGGTCGCCGTCGTACTGGTCGGCTTCGTGCCGGAGAAGGGAGCCGTGCGCCCGCAGGCCCGGGCGCTCGTGATGGCGGTGGCCGCCGGCACGATGATCGGCGTCTTCCTCATCCTTCTCGATCAGACGCCGGCCGACTCGGGCGTCGTCCCCCTGATCGCGAATCGCGTCACCAATGCGGCCGTGATGTGGACGGTCGTGGCGGTCGCCGTCGTCCGTGCGCGGGTGCGCGCACGGACGACGGCCGAGGTCGATGCCGGCTTCGGACAGTCGGCCGGGCGTGCGGACACCGGCGCGAGCGGCGGCGGGATGCGGCTGGAGTCTCGCGGGGTGGCGATCGCGGTCGGCGGCGGTGCGCTGGATGCGACGGCCAACCTCCTCATCCTGATCGCCCTGCGCCTGGGCGACCTGACCACCGTCTCGGTGCTGACCGCGCTCTACCCGGCCGGAACCGTGCTCCTGGCGGCCGTCGTGCTGCGCGAGCGCGTCGCCCCGGTTCAGTGGGCGGGACTCGTGCTGGCCATCGTGGCCGCCGCCCTCCTCTCCGTCAGCTGACCCGCCGCGCCGTGCCGCCCTCCTCGCCCCGTGCCGCGAGACGTGAGTAGATGCGCGAATCCCGCCCGAGTTGCGACGTCATGTCACCACTCGGCGAGGATCAGGGTGCGGGAGGCGCGACCTGCGCGGCCTGCTCCAGCGCCGGGAGGGCGGCGCGGATCGCATCCACCTGCTCCGGAGTGAGTTCGCCGAGAACGTCCGAGACGGCGCGCGCCCGGTCGGAGCGGGCCTCGAGCAGGAGGGCGGTTCCGGCATCGGTGCTCGACACGAAGAGCGACCGGCGGTCCTGGGGATCGGGCTCCCGCACGACGAGCCCCCTCGACTCCAGCTCCGCGACGATCCGCGTGATCGTGGGCGCGGCAGCCACCTCGATGGCGGCGAGCTCGCTGGGGCGCAGCGGCCCGCTCCGGACGACGGTCGACAGCGGCGAGAGCTGTCCGTGGCTGAGTCCCCCTGCGGAGGAACGGATGCGGCGGTTCAGCCGCCCGACGGCCAGGGCCAGGCGGCCGGACACCGCGTCGACGCCGTTGTCGTCGCGTCCGGCCGTCGGCCGCTCGTCAGCTTCATGCGCGGTGGGCACCGACTTCCTCGCCTTCGTGGGTGGGGCGCTGCTGAGGCGCAGCGTTCTCCTCATGAACATACTTGCCCCCGCCGAGGAACGACGCGATAGCTCCGATGACGCTCATGACGGCGGCGGCGATGAAGACGACCACCAGCCCGTCGTGGAAGGGTCCCGAGATGAGCTGGGGGAAGAACTCCTTGCCCGTCAGCGTGGCTCCGTCGACGTGCGGCGCGGTGAGGATCCCGGTCGGCCCGAGCAGGCTCTGGATGGGGTTGTAGCCGAGGAACGCGGCGAACAGCGACCCGACGGGTGGGGTGTTCCCGACCTGCGCGGCGATGTTCCCCGGCACCCCGTGGGACGTGAGCCCGTTCGTCAGTGCCGTCGGCAGTGCGACCGAAAGACCCGCGATCATCAGCGAGAAGAAGATGCCGATGGAGAGCGAGCTTCCGGCGTTCAGCGCGACGCCCGCCATCCCGGACGCGGCCCCGCGCTCGTTGGCCGGCACGCTGTTCATGATCGCGGTCCGGTTCGGCGACGAGAACAGTCCAGAGCCGATCCCGTTGAGGCCGGTCAGCAGCGCGAACTGCCAGTACTCGAAGTTGACCGGGATGAGCAGGAGGCCGACGAACGTCGCGGCGACGAGCAGGAGGCCGACCGTCGCGAACGCCCGGGAGCCGAATCGGTCGGAGAGCGCTCCGGAGATGGGACCCGCGATCAGGAACCCGATGGTGATCGGGAGCATGTAGATGCCCGCCCAGAGCGGGGTGGCCTCGTAGCTGTAGCCGTGCAGCGGCAGCCAGATGCCCTGCAGCCAGATGATGAGCATGAACTGCAGGCCGCCGCGACCGATCGCCGCCAGGAAGCCGGCGAAGATCCCGGATGAGAAGGCACGAATGCGGAACAACCGCATGTCGAACATCGGTGAGGGGACGCGCAGTTCGACGAACACGAACGCGACCAGCAGCAGGATGCCGCCGATGATGGACCCGAGGACCCACGGGTTGCCCCATCCCTGGCTCGAACCACCGTAGGGCTGGATGCCGTAGGTGATTCCCGTCAGCAGCGCGATCAGACCGATGCCGAAGGTCGCGTTGCCGAGCCAGTCGATCCGGCCCGGGTTCTTCTGCCCGACCTCGTGCAGCGACTTGATGGACCAGATGGTTCCGACGACACCGAACGGCACCGAGACGAAGAAGACAGCCCTCCAGTCGATCTCGGCGAGCACACCGCCGAGGATGAGGCCGATGAAGCTTCCCGCGATGGCCGCGACCTGGTTGAGCCCCAGGGCGAAACCGCGCTTGTTGGCCGGGAAGGCATCCGTCAGGATCGCCGTCGAGTTCGCGAACAGCATCGCGCCTCCGATGCCCTGCACGAACCGCCAGACGATCAGCCACATCGCACCGGGACCACCGCTGAACGGGTCGAGGCAGAGCGCGATCGCCGCGAGGGTGAAGATGACGAACCCGAGGTTGTAGATGCGGACGCGGCCGAACTGGTCTCCCATCCTCCCGAACATCACGACCAGCACGGCGGTGACGAGCATGTAGCCCATCAGCATCCAGAGCAGATAGGAGACGTTGCCCGGCTCGAGCGGGTTGAGCTTGACGCCGGTGAAGATGGCGGGGAGCGAGATGATGACGATCGACGAGTTGATCGTCGCCATCAGCATGCCGAGCGTGGTGTTGGAGAGCGCCACCCAGCGGTAGTGCGGGTGGTCTTTGGTGAAGATGCCGGAGCGGGCCACGGAAGTCCTTGTCAGAGTGCGCGCGAAGACGTGGGATGTCGGTTGTTTATATACATCAACTATATAACCGACAGGAAGAGCGGGCTCCGTCGCTTTTCTAGCCTGGCTAGAGATATTCTTTCTTCAGGGCGTCGGCCACGCCCGCAGAACTCAGGCCCCAGAGTGAAAGGCGATCGATGACCGACACGGAGACGATCCAGGAGCAGCTGCGCGAACTCCTTTCCGCCGAACGGGGACTGGTGGAGCTGCTGAGCGCCGACCCGGAGTGGTATGCCGTCCTCCTGCGTCAGCTCGAGCTGGCCGTCGGCGACGAACGGATCATCTACCTCGGCGCCGCCGCCGCGTCCGGACTGTCGACCGTGACGCTGCGGATCGGCGTCTTCACCGACAACGTGGTGGTCGCGAGCGAGGTCATCGACGACGGCACGCCCGGCGCGCAGGTGGTCACCCGCGTGGAGAGCCGGTCCGGGCTGCTCCGCTTCGAACTGTCCGGCGGCACAGAGGCCGACAACGAATCGGACGCCTCCTGGTCCGGCGGCTTCCGCATCCGCGCGTTCTACCAGTCGGGCCTCGTCGTGACCGTTCCGGCGAACATCGTCGACACGGAGACCAAGCGGGTCTCCGTCCGGGCCGTGCTCGACGGGATCCGCGCAGACCTGCGCGCACGCCCCCCGCACGAACAGGTGCGCCAGCCCGACTGACGATCAGCCAGGGCGGGTGGCGACCGCGAGATGAAGGAGTGCACCATGACGAAGAAGTACGTGGACACGATGGTGGTCGAATACGACCGCACCGGCGACGGCGACGCGCTCCAGAAGCGGACGCGACCGCTCCGCTCCCCCGGACCGGACGAGGTCGTCGTCGAGGTCGTGGCGACCGGGATCAGTCACATCGACGGGTTCATCCGGAGCGGACGGGAGGAAGCCTGGGCCGACGAGCCGTTCCCGCGCGCGTCCGGCAGCGACTTCGCGGGCATCGTGGTGGTGCCCGACGCCGCCGGCCGCTTCCGCCGGGGCGCCGAAGTGATCGGGCACGTGCGCACCGGCGCGCACGCCGAGTACCTCGTGGTGCCGACCGCTGCTCTCGTCGCCAAGCCTCCGCACGTGCCGTGGGAGGTCGCGGGCGGCCTCTACCTCGCAGGGGTGACGGCGCTGGACACCTTGGACGACGTCAGCGTCGGCGCCGGTGACACGGTCGTCATCTCGGCCGCCGCGGGCGGCGTCGGGAGCATCGAAGCGCAGCTCGCCAAGCACCGCGGTGCGCGGGTGATCGGCACCTGCGGCGACCGCAACTTCGACTACCTGCGCCAGCTCGGCATCAAACCGGTGCGCTACGGGGACGGCATCGAGGACCGCATCCGCGCCCTGGCGCCGGATGGGGTCACCGTCCTGATCGACAACTTCGGCCAGGACGGACGGGCGCTCGCCGAGAGCCTCGGCGTACCGGCCGCGCGCTACCGGTCGAGTGCGGACCGGCGGGACACGGAGCTCCGGCTGCTGCAGGACGACCCCGAGTCCGTCGCGCACGGCACCGCGCAGCTGGCGCGGCTGGCGCAGCTCGCCGACGAGCGTGCGTTCACACTTCTGATCTCGGGCTTCTACCCCCTCGACGAGATCGCCTACGCCTACGACGACCTGCAGCACCTCCATTCCCGCGGCAAGATCGTGCTCGGGACGCATCCCGTCACGACGTACCGCACGCTCAAGGCGCGGGACGTGCACGAAGCCCGCGACTGACCGATTCCGATCGGCAGGGTCAGCGTGCCGGGTCGGGCTCGCGGCCCGGCCGCTCGACGGCGTCGGCATCGGACTCGGGGCCATCAGCGCGTGCGCTGCCGCCCGCTCTCCCGCTGCCGAGCGACAGCGTCGCCAGCAGCCCGATCACCAGGAACCCGGCGGCGGAGTACGCCGCCCAGCGGGTGCCGTCGCTGAAGGCGGTCTTGGCATCCTCGGCGATGGGAGCCGTACGAGGGTCCTGCTCGAGCCCGGCGATCGCCGCTCCCGAGCTGTCGATGACAGCGGAGACGATCCGGTCGCGCTGGGCCGCGGGAACCCCGCGGTCGTCGAGGCTGCCGTCGAGGACGGCGGTGGCGGAGGCGAAGAGGACCGTGCCGAGCACCGCGATGCCGAGGGCGGACCCGATCTGACGGGCCGTGCTCTGAGTACCGGAACCCTGACCGCTCTGCTCGACCGGCACATCCCTCAGCACGACACCGGTGAGTTGCGCGGTGGCGAGGCCGACTCCGAACCCGTAGACGAAGAGGAACGGCACCAGTACCCCCCACGCGGTCGTCGGCGAGACGACGAAGCCGATCCCGGCCACACCGACGATCTCGGCAGCGAGCCCCACCCGGACGACGGTGACCGCGGGGATTCGGTTGCCGAAGGCGCCGGCGAAGCCGCTCGCGACGAACGACCCGATCGCGAGCGCCAGCAGGATGAGCCCGG
This sequence comes from Leifsonia sp. T36S-04, assembly GCF_042465655.1. GTDB lineage: Bacteria > Actinomycetota > Actinomycetes > Actinomycetales > Microbacteriaceae > Leifsonia. Next base: position 247,951 of record NZ_CP146286.1, on the reverse strand, counting down.
TGTCGAGCGCGCTGTATCCGAGCACGTTCTGCAGCCAGATGGGCAGGGCGAGCACGATCCCGAACTCACCCAGCGAGACGATCGTCGCGGCGATGTTGCCGTTCCGGAAGGAGGGGATGCGGAAGAGGTCGAGGGCGAGCATCGTGCTTCGTCCGGCGCGGAGACGAGCGCGTCCGCGCACGACGAACAGCACACCTCCGGCCACCGCTATCGCGAAGGCGATCGGCACGGGCGAGAGGGCGAACGGCCAGGTCCAGCCGGCGACCACGGGCCGGGTGTCCACGAGAAACCAGCCGTAGGTGCGGCCTTCGATCAGCCCGAAGACGAGCGTCGCGCTCGTCACGACGGAGAGCAGCGCGCCCACCCAGTCCACGGACCCGGACGCCCGGGTGTCCCTCGACTCGGAGACGGTCGCCAGCACGCCGATGACGATCAGGATGCCGAGCGGGATGTTGATCCCGAAGGCCCAGCGCCAGGAGTACGTGGTGGTCAGCCACCCGCCGAGCAGCGGGCCGAGCGCCGTCATCCCGCCGATGGTGGATCCCCAGACGGCGAAGGCGAGAGCCCGCTCGCGCCCGCGGAAGCCGGCGTTGATGAGCGAGAGCGTGGTCGGCAGGATCATCGCGCCGCCGACGCCCTGGATCAGACGGGCGCCGATGAGCACCGCCCCGGACGGCGCGAGGGCCGCACCGAGGGACGCCAGGGTGAAGATCGCGACCCCCACCAGGAGCATGCGCCGCCGGCCGAAACGGTCGGCCAGCGTCCCGAACACGAGGAGGAGTGCCGCGAAGACGAGGGTGTACGACTCCTGCACCCACTGCACCCCGCTGGAGCCGATGTGGAGTTCGTCCACGATGGCCGGGATGGCGACGTTGACGATGGTCGAGTCGACGATGATGAGCGCGACGGCGATGCTGATGAAGACGAGTCCGGCCCAGCGGGTCCGCGCAGACATAGCAACTCCCTTGCTAAGTAATTAGTCAGCAGGCTTACTGAAAGAGTACGCTACCGGCATGGATCGGTCCAGAAGAACCGGGCGTCGCATCCGGAACGCTGTCATCGCGGTCGTCGGAGTGCTGGCGCTGGTCGTCGTCGGCTTCCTGGCGTGGGCGTCGACCCCGATGATGGGCGACCGCGCCGCGGCACTCGAGGCCTGGCGGAATCCGGCGGTCACCATCCACGATGCGGGGGACGCCGTCGTCATGGCTCCGACGGGGGAGGCGTCCGGGACGGGGCTGGTGTTCGTGCCGGGTGCCCTGGTCGACCCGTACGCCTACCTGTACAAGCTGTCCGGCGCGGTCGAGGAGTCCGGCCTCACGGTCGTCATCACCAAGCCGACCCTCAACCTGGCGTTTTTCGACCAACGACCCCTGTCCACGTTCACATCGCACGCTCCCGGAGTCACGTCCTGGTACGTCGGCGGCCACTCGCTGGGCGGGGTCCGCGCCTGTCAGCTGGCCGAGGATCCACAGGTGGAGGGACTCATCCTCTTCGGTTCGTACTGCGCGAACGACCTCAGCGGCACCGACCTCCGGGTGCTCTCGATTGGCGGCAGCCGCGACGGGCTCAGCACCCCGGAGAAGATCGCTGCGGCGCGTCACCTCCTGCCCGCCGACGCGGAGCTGGTCGAGATCGACGGAATGAACCACGGCCAGTTCGGTGACTACGGCCCCCAAGCCGGAGACACCCCCGCGACGATCGACGACTCCACGGCCCGCTCCGCCCTCACCCGGGTCCTCCATCGCTTCCTCGGTTAATCAGGCGACGCGCCGCGCGAGCACGGATTAACCGAGGAAGCGACGGTGGGGACGTCACGGTGGGGGCGCGCGCAGAAGCGGCCGCGCTGGTGCGCGGCCGCTTCTGAGAGAGGGGTGGAGCAGATTACTTCGCGGGGGGCATCAGCACCGAGTCGATGAGGTACACCGTCGCGTTGGCGGTGTGCACGCCGCCGCAGATCACGTTGGCGTCGTTGACCTTCAGGGTGTCGCCCGAACCGCTCACGGTGACGTCAGAACCCTCGACCGTCTTGTGGGTTCCCACGATGTCCTTGGGCGAGACCTGGCCGGGGACGACGTGGTAGGTCAGGATCGAGGTCAGCGTTGCGGCGCCGGCGTCGGTCTTGAGCGTGTCGATGGTGGCGGGGTCGATCTTCTTGAAGGCGTCATCCACCGGAGCGAAGACGGTGAACTGTCCGCCGTTCAGGGTGTCCACGAGGTTCACGCTCGGGTTGAGCTTGCCGGAGACGGCGGCGACCAGGGTGGTCAGCAGCGGGTTGTTGCTGGCGGCGGTGGCCACCGGGTCCTCCGCCATGCCGGCGACCGAGCCGGAGCCCGACGGAACCTGCTTGGCGTACGCGGCGCAGCCGGAGCCGACCAGGTCCGCGGCCGGGTCCATCGCGGAGGAGGAGGCCGACGGGGTGGAGGACGCCATCGGCGCGCTGGAGTCGCTGGACGAGGTGCCGGCTCCCGACGAGCAGGCGGTCAGTGCGAGAGCGGCAGCGGCCAGGAGGCCTGCCGCTGCGAGACGGGCGGAAGTGCGCATGGTTCTCTTCTCCTTCGAGGAATGGTGCCGATCGAGTGGCCGCCGCGGTGGGCGGTCATCAGGGGTTCGGGCCCGGCGGAGAATCGGATTGGACCAATCCGTGAACTCGTTCGGCGACGAACACCGGACGTGACCACGCAGACGTCAAGAAAGACTCGAATCGCAACCGTCCTCTGGGCAGCGCTCGCGGGAGCGGTGAGCGGCGGGGTCTTCCTCGCCGCCGCCGAACTGGTCGCGCTGATCGCAGCGCGGGACGCAGGGCCGATCCTCGCGGTCGGCTCGTTCGTCATCGACATCGTTCCCCGCTGGGCCAAAGAGCTCGCCATCAACCTGTTCGGCTCGAACGACAAACTGTTCCTGCTGAGCTCGCTCGGCTTCGCCGTGCTGGTGGCGGCCGCCGCCGCCGGCGTGCTCGAGTTCTGGCGCCGGTGGGTCGGTGTGACGCTCTTCGCGCTGGCCGGGGTCGCAGCGGTCGCGGCGACGCTGACCCGGACCGGCGCGAGTCCGCTCGCATTCCTGCCCTCCGCTGTAGGAGCGGTCGCCGGCGCCGTCATGCTGCGCCTGCTCATCCGCACGCTGCACCGCTGGCGTGACGCGGAAGCGACAACCGCTCCCGCCAACCCCGGTGTCGACCGTCGCCGGTTCCTGCTGCTGACCGGTGTGGCGGCCGCGGGAGCGGCGATCGCGGGAGTCGGGTCCCGGCTCGGCTCCGCCGCCACCTCCTCCATCGCCGCCGTCCGCGCGGCCCTGAAGCTGCCGGCCCCCCGGTCGCGCGTCCGCATCCCCGAGGGCGCCGAACTGAAGGTGCCGGGCATCTCGCCGCTCTACACCTCGAACAAGGACTTCTATCGAGTGGATACTGCACTCACCGTGCCGTCGGTCGACCCGGCCGCCTGGCGGCTGACGATCGACGGCATGGTCGAGAAGCGCATCCAACTCTCCTTCCAGGACCTGCTCGACCTCGGCCTCGACGAGTACTCGGTCACCCTGACGTGCGTCTCGAACGAGGTCGGCGGCAACCTCGTCGGCACGGCGCGCTGGCTCGGCGTCCCGGTCCGAAAGGTGCTCGCGATGTCGCGTCCCCGCTCCGGAGCCGACATGGTGCTCTCGCGGAGCGTCGACGGTTTCACGGCGGGCACCCCGATCGGCGCCCTCACGGACACGAACCGCGACGCGATCCTCGCCGTCGGGATGAACGGCGAGCCGCTTCCGCTCGAGCACGGCTTCCCGGTGCGAATGGTCGTGCCGGGCCTGTACGGCTACGTCTCGGCGACGAAATGGCTGACCGAGCTGAAGGTCACGACCTTCGCGGCCGATCAGGCGTACTGGACGCCCCGGGGCTACAGCGCGAAGGCGCCCATCAAGCTGTCCAGCCGCATCGACACGCCCCGGGTGGACAAGCCGGTGCCGGCGGGGCCGACCAAGATCGCGGGCGTCGCCTGGGCGCAGACGGTCGGCATCCAGAAAGTGGAGGTCCGGATCGACGGCGGCGAGTGGATGGACGCGAACCTCTCCGCGCCGGTCAACACCGACACGTGGGTGCAGTGGTCGCTCGACTGGGATGCGACTCCGGGCAGCCACACGCTCTCGGTGCGGGCGACCGACCGCGCGGGCCGGCTCCAGGAGCAGAAGCGCGCACCGATCGCGCCGAACGGCTCGACCGGCTGGCAGCAGACGTTCGTGCGGGTGGGGTGACGCGTCCGAGGAAGTTGTTATCGTTTGTTATAGAGCAGCTGGACTATAACAAACGATAACGAGGTGACCTGTGCAACCCAGTCCGTACACGCCGGGCGAGGTCGCACGCCTGATTCCGGGCCGGGCTCAGCAGCTCGCGGATTTCGACGAACGCCTGTCCTACCTTGTCGACCTCGGAAGACTCGTCGGCAGGATCCGAGTCGACCATGCCCCCCGCGGACTCGGCAAGACATCGCTGCTCCGCGCTTACCAGCGACGCGCGCAGGATCGCGGCGTGTTGACGGTCTGGGTGACGGCCGGCGAGGGAGCCCTCATCGGCCAGATCGCCGACCAGATCGGGCGGGCGACGTCGACGTGGAGCGAGGGCGCTCGACGGCGGGTGCAGACGCATCTGGAGTCGGTTACCGTCACGATCGGACTTCCTGGCGTTGCTGCCGTGGATGCCACCATTCGTCCCGGGCGCCCGCCCACGGCCCCCTCAGGGAGCCGAGAATTCGAAGGCCTTGTTCGCGCGACGGCGGTCGGCGACGAACGGGCGGGCCTCATCATCCTCATCGACGAGATTCAATCGGCCGACGCAGAAGGCCTTCGCACCCTCGCATACGCGTGGCAGCATCTTCAGGGAGAGGGCATGGATGTGCCCGCCGCCATCTATACGGCTGGCCTGCCGAACGCTGCCGACTCCATTTCGGCCGCCGTCACGTTCAGCGAACGCTTCGCGTATCGCCCGCTCTCGCCGTTGCAGCCGGCGGACGAACAGTTCGCACTCGCCATCCCGGCTCGTCAGTTGGGAGTCGAGTGGGATTCGGACGCCCTCGAAGAGGCCGTCGCGATCGCACGGGGCTATCCGTATGTCGTTCAGCTGATCGGTGACGCCGCCTGGGCTGCGGCAGGCAGACCCGACACAGGGTCGCGGATCGTGATCGATCACGTCCGTGCCGGTCGCAGTGACATGGAAGCGGATATGGATGCGCTCTTCCGCGCCCGTTGGTCGAACGCGACTGAACTCGAGCGCCAATTCATGGGAGCCATGGCGGACATCGGAGAGGGTTCCGTGCGGCGAGCGGACATTGCACGCACTCTCGGCGTCACGAGCGAGAGTCTCTCGGTGCCGCGTGCCCGTTTGATCGACAAGGGGTTCATTCAAACGAGCAGCCGGGGAGTCCTCGAGTTCACCATTCCGGGGTTTTCCGACTTCGTCCGGACGCGCGATCGGGGCTGATTCCCAGGACAACCCCGTGCGTGCTGCAGCGACCCGGTAGCATCCCGCACATGGCCATCCATATGGAGAACGTCGGCATCGCCGTTCGCGACATCGACGCCGCCATCGCCTTCTTCACCGACCTCGGTCTGACGGTCATCGGCCGGGACACCGTGAGTGGCGAATGGGCCGACACCGCGGTCGGGCTGGACGGCAACCACGCGAAGATCGCGGTGCTGGAGACGCCCGACGGGAGCGGACAGCTCGAGCTCTTCGAGTACATCCACCCGGACGCGATCGAGACGCAGCCCACCCTCCCGAACGAGATCGGGATGCATCGCATCGCGTTCTCGGTCGACGACATCGACGAAGCGCTGGCGGTGGCCGCGAAGCACGGGTTCGCCCCGCTGCGGGGCGTCGCCACCTACGAGGACGTGTACACGCTCAGCTACGTCCGCGGCCCCAGCGGCATCATCGTGATGTTCGCGCAGGCGCTGAAGCAGGGCTAGGGATTCGCGGCACGCGCCGGCGCGGCTCAACCGAGCGGCAGCTCCCGCACCTCGGTGGTGCGCTCGCCGGGGTTGTCCCCGGTGTTGACGGTTCCCTTCCGTTCGACCATGACGACGAGTGCCTCACCGTCGGCCCGGGGCCGGTGCTCCACGCCGGCGGGGATCACGAAGACGTCATTCGGTCCGAGCTCGACGTCGCGATCACGGAGCTGCAGGGTGAGCCGCCCCTCCACCACCAGGAAGAGCTCGTCGCTATCGGGATGCGCGTGCCAGACGAACTCGCCCGCCAGACGCGCGACCTTCACGTCGTGGTCGTTGACCGTGGAGAGGCGGTGCGGCTGCCAGGGCTCCCCGATCAGGTCGAAGGCGGCGGCGATGTTCACGGGTGCGTCCATGCGGTCAGCATACGGCCGTGCGAGGCCCGGGCGGCCGCACCGCAGCAGCGTCGGAGGGCGGTGGTTGGATGGGGGCGTGCTCCTCGACACGCTGGTCACGACGGCCGAGACCGTCGCATCCACTCGCTCCCGCCTGGCGAAGGTGGATGCGCTCGCCGCGCTGCTCGCACGCCTCGACCCGGACGAGATCGCCCCGGCCGTGGGCTTCCTCGTCGGCAAGGCGCGGCAGGGCCGTGTCGGGGTCGGGTGGCGCGGGCTGACCGGGGCGATCGGAGAGCCCGCGACCGAGCCGACGCTCTCGGTGGACGACCTGGACGTGCTGCTCGATCGGCTGGCCGCACTGTCTGGCACGGGCTCCGCGGCGAGCGCACGCGCACGCTGCGCGAGTTCACCGAGCGGGCGACGGCTCGCGAGCAGGACTTCGTCGCCCGCGTCCTCCTGGGCGAGATGCGGACCGGAGCTCTGGAGGGAGTGGTGACGGATGCGATCGCACGCGCCTCCGAACGCCCCGGCGAGACGGTCCGCCGCGCCGCGATGCTGTCGGGCGACCTCGGCGAGACGGCACGGCTCGCCCTCACCGGCAGCGCCGCAGAGCTGGAAGCGGTCGGGCTGGTCGTCGGACGGCCGGTGCTCCCGATGCTGGCTGCATCCGCACCGACACCGACCGAGGCGCTCGCCACCACCGGCACCGCATCCGTCGAGTACAAGCTCGACGGCGCACGCATCCAGGTGCACCGGCAGGGCGACGAGGTGCGCGTCTTCACCCGCAACCTGGCCGACATCACGCACCGCCTGCCGGAGGTCGTCGAGGTGGTGCGGCGGCTGCCGGTTCGGGATGTGATCCTCGACGGCGAGACCCTGTCGCTCGACGAGGAGGGGGCGCCCCGGCCGTTCCAGGAGACGATGTCGCGATTCGGCGCGGATGGCGGGCGTGAAACCCTGCTGCATCCGTGGTTCTTCGACGTGCTCCACGTGGATGGACGCGACCTGCTCGACGAACCGCTGGCCGTCCGCCTCGCCGAGCTCGAGCGCGTGGCGGGCGAGCACCGCATCCCGGGCGAAGTGACCGACGACCCCGCCGTGGCCGAACGGGTGTCACGGGAGGCGCTCGCTGCCGGGCAGGAGGGCGTGGTCGTGAAGGCGATCGACTCGCCGTACGCCGCCGGCCGGCGCGGCTCCAGCTGGATCAAGGTGAAGCCGGTGCACACGTACGACCTGGTCGTGCTCGCCGTGGAGTGGGGTTCGGGACGCCGCCAGGGCATGCTCTCGAACATCCACCTCGGCGCCCGCGATCCCGAGGGTGAATTCGGCGAGCCGGGCGGGTTCGTGATGGTCGGCAAGACGTTCAAGGGCCTGACGGACAAACTGCTGGCGTGGCAGACCGAGCACTTCCAGGAGATCGAGGTGCGCCGCACGGCGGGGACCGTCTGGGTTGCGCCCACGACGGTGGTCGAGATCGCGATCGACGGCGTGCAGCGGTCGAGCCGGTACCCGGGCGGGATCGCGCTGCGGTTCGCGCGCGTGAAGCGTTACCGCGACGACAAGGATGCGGGCGAGGCCGACACGATCGGGACGCTGCGGTCGCTGTTGCGCGAGTAGCCGATCCCGCCGATCGTCGCTGAGTACGATGACCGCATGACGACCTCCTCCCCCGCCTGGGGCATCCTCGGAACGGGCGGCATCGCGGCCGCCATGACGCGCGACCTGCAGCTCGACGGGCACACCGTCGCCGCGGTCGGCTCCCGCTCGACCGAGTCGGCGGCGCGGTTCGCCGCGGCCAACGCCATCCCGCGCTCGCACGGCAGCTACGAGGACCTGGTGGCCGACCCGGATGTCGACGTCATCTACGTGGCCACCCCGCACCCCCAGCACGCTCCGAACGCACTGCTCGCCCTCGCGGCGGGCAAGCACGTGCTGGTCGAGAAGCCGTTCACCATGAACCAGACGGAGGCGCAGCAGATCGCCGACGCCGCTCGCGCCGGCGGTCTGGTGGCGCTGGAGGCCATGTGGACGCGCTGGCTGCCCCACATGGAACGCCTCCAGGAGATCATCAGCGACGGGACGCTCGGCGAGCTCCGCTCGGTGGTCGCCCACCACGCACAGCGGACGAGCCCGGACCCGGAGGGCCGCATGCTGAACCGGGCGCTCGGAGGCGGCGCACTGCTCGACCTCGGCATCTACCCGGTGTCGTTCGCCTGGGACGTGCTCGGAGCGCCCAGCGAACTGCTCGCCCTCTCGACGCCGACCGAGACGGGCGTGGACCGCCAGACCTCCATCCTGCTCGGGTACGCGAGCGGAGCACAGGCGGCGCTGACGACCGAGCTCGACGCGGTCGGCGACAACAGCGCCATCATCGTGGGGACGGACGCGCGGGTCGAGCTGGACGACACCTTCTACGCCCCCACCAGCTTCCGCGTGATCGACCCGAAGGGTCACGTCATCGAGACCTACGAGTCGCGCATCGACGGGCGCGGGATGCAGTTCCAGGCCCGCGCGATCGAGCGGCTCATCGCGGCCGGAGGCGGGGAGGATGTGCGCCTCCCGCTATCGCAGTCGGTGGCGATCATGGGAACGATGGACACCATCCGGGAGCGCATCGGCCTCACGTACGAGTGACCCGACGCCGAGTCGCGACATCGAGTCACCACTCGAGCGACATTCGGTCGATTAGTCACGAGTCGATGGCGGCACCGCGAGAGCGCCGGGCTCGAGCGCGCCGCGCGGGAGACCGAGCATGCCTTCGACCGCGTGGGCGAGGGCCGGTGCGCGCTCCGCACCGGCGCTCCAGCGGACGAGCGCCTGCGCGTTGAGTCCGTCGATCATCCCGAGCAACTGCCACGCGGTCTGCGCCGGGTCGTCCGCCGTGAAGTCGCCCGAGCGGACGCCCTCCTCGACGACCTCGAGGATGAGCGCCTGCCATGCATCCATCTGCTCGCGGACCGCCGCGGCGAGAGCCTCGTTCCGGCGGCCGAGCGCCCACGCCTCCACCCACACCAGGGTCACGTCGTCGCGCGTGCCGTCGAGCAGCGTCCGCAGCAGCGCCGCCAGTCGTGCCGTCGGGTCTTCGGCCGACTCCAGCAGCGTGCGCACCTCGACCAGCTCTGCGCCCACGACGGCGGTGAACGCGGCGGCGACCAGCTGATCCATCGCCGGATGGTAGTGGGCCACGAGCGCCGACGTCACGCCGGCCCGGGCGGCGACGCTCCGCAGCGTCACCGCGGCGAGCCCCTCGGCGAGCGCCAGATCGCGCGCTGCCGCGGCGAGTTCGGCGCGGCGCTCGTCCGGCGGTCGGCGGGCTGCTCTTGACATGGTCCGCCCAGTATAGGTACCTTCGGGTCACCTATTGATCATTTGATCAACAATTCGTCGCCGACCACCGGAGGACACGATGACCTGGCGCATGCCCGCAGAGACGGCCCCTCACGAACGCACGTGGATGGCGTTCCCGCGAGAGGGTCTCACCCTCGGCGACGACGTCGCGTCGGCGGAGGAGGCCTACGCCGCCTGGACCGCGGTCGCCCACGCCGTGGCCGAATACGAGCCGATCACCATGGTCGTCGACCCCAGCGAGCGCGAGCGGGCCCGACGAATGCTCGGCACGCACGTGGAGCAGGTGGAGGCGCCGCTCGACGAGTTCTGGATGCGCGACTTCGGTCCGACCTTCGTCGTCGACGGCGAGCGGCCGGGGGTGCTCGGTGCCGTCGACTGGACGTTCAACGGCTGGGGCGACCCGGAGTGGGCCGAGTGGCGGAAGTCCGCCGAGATTGCACGTTTCGTGGCCGGGCGGACCGGCGCCGAACTGGTCAGCTCGCTTCTCGTCAACGAGGGGGGCGGCATCCACGTCGACGGTGAGGGGACCGTGCTGCTCACCGAGACGGTCCAGCTCGACCCGCGGCGCAACAAGTACGCCGACAAGGGGCGCGTGGAGGCGGAACTCGCGCGCACCATCGGAACCACCCACGCGATCTGGCTGCCGCGCGGCCTGACCCGCGACTACGACGACTTCGGGACGAACGGCCACGTCGACATCGTGGCGACCATCCCCTCGCCCGGCACCCTGCTGCTGCACGCCCAGCGCGACCCCGAGCACCCGGACTTCGCTGTGTCGCGCGAGCTGCGCGCGCTGCTGTCGGAGACCACCGACGCCGCCGGCCGCAGCTGGGACATCGTCGACCTCCCCGCCCCGGCGACCCTCCGCGACGAGGAGGGGTTCGTCGACTGGAGCTACGTGAACCACCTGGTTGTCAACGACGGCATCGTGGCCTGCGGCTTCGGCGAGGAGCGGGCGGACGCCGAGGCGACCGAGATCCTGGAGGCCGTCTACCCCGGCCGGCGGGTGACCATGATCGACTCGCGGCCGATTTTCGCCCGCGGCGGCGGCATCCACTGCATCACGCAGCAGCAGCCGGCCCTCCCGGACGCGGTGGAGGAGGCGCGATGACCTTCGACGTTGTCGAGGCATCCATCGCGGACCTCCGGCGAGCCCTGCAGTCGGGCGAGAGTACGAGCGAGCAGCTGGTCGAGACGTACCTGGCGCGGATCGAGGCCTACGACGTGTCGGGCCCGCGGCTCAACGCGGTCGTCGTCCGCAACACCGACGCCCTCGCGGAAGCGCGCGCCTCCGACGAGCGGCGCGCACGCCGGGAGACACTCGGGCCGCTGGACGGCATCCCGTACACCGCCAAGGACAGTTACCTGGCGCGCGGGCTGACGGCGGCGGCGGGTTCGCCGGCGTTCGAGCACCTCGTCGCACAGCGGGACGCCTTCACCATCGAGCGCCTGCGCGCGGGCGGCGCGATCCTGCTCGGACTCACGAACATGCCGCCGATGGCCAACGGCGGCATGCAGCGCGGCGTCTACGGGCGTGCCGAGTCCCCCTACAACGCCGACTACCTGACGGCGGCGTTCGGGTCGGGGTCGTCGAACGGCTCCGGGACGGCGACCGCAGCCTCCTTCGCCGCCTTCGGCCTGGGCGAGGAGACCTGGTCGTCGGGTCGCGCGCCTGCCTCCAACAACGCGCTCTGCGCCTACACACCGTCGCGGGGGGTCATCTCCGTCCGGGGCAACTGGCCGCTGGTGCCGACGATGGATGTGGTGGTGCCGCACGCCCGGACCATGGCCGACCTGCTGGAGGTGCTCGACGTCATCGTCGCCGACGATGCCGAGACGCGTGGGGACTTCTGGCGCGCGCAGCCGTGGGTTACGCTCCCGCCGGCCTCGGAGCTGCGGCCCGCGTCGTACCCGCGGCTTGCCGGGGACGCCTCGCTCGCCGGGCGCCGGTTCGGCGTGCCCCGGATGTACATCAACGCGGACCCCGAGGCCGGGACCGCGGAGCACCCGGGCATCGGGGGCCCCACCGGTCGGCGCATCGAGACGCGACCGTCCGTCGTCGCCCTCTGGGACGCCGCCCGCCGCGACCTCGAGGCCGCCGGTGCGACCGTGGTCGAGGTCGACTTCCCGGTCGTCTCGAACTACGAGGGCGACCGGCCGGGCGCTCCGACCATCGCGACCCGCGGCCTGGTGACGCCGGAGTTCCTGCGGCGCGAGATCGTCGACCTCTCCGCGTGGGCGTGGGACGACTTCCTGGCCGCGAACGGCGACCCGGCGCTCCGCACGCTCGCCGACGTCGACGGCGCACGCATCTTCCCGCAGCCGGAGGGCGCGCTCCCGGACCGGTACGACGGCTTCGAGGACGACATCGCCGACTACCCCGCCTGGGTGCGCGCGCATCCCGGGACGACGCTGGACGACATCCCGGAGCTCGCCGACGGCCTGCGCGGCCTGGAGGAGACGCGCCGGGTCGACCTGGAGGAGTGGATGGATGCGCTCGGCCTCGACGCTGTGGTGTTCCCCGCGGTCGCGGACGTGGCGCCGGCCGACATGGACGTGAACCCCGCCTCCGCAGACCTGGGCTGGCGCAACGGCGTGTGGGTCGCGAACGGCAACCTCGTGCCGCGGCACCTGGGCATCCCCACGGTGACGGTGCCGATGGGCACGATGGCCGACATCGGGATGCCGGTCGGGCTGACCTTCGCGGGCCGAGCGTACGACGACACGGCACTGCTGTCCCTCGCCGCCGCCTTCGAGGCGACGGGCCGGCGCCGCACCGAGCCGCCGCGCACCCCCCGCCTCGGCTAGCCCCGCCCCGCGACCTCGGCGATTCGTCACGAATGTGCCGAATCAGCGCGTCATTCCGCACATTCGTCACGAATGTGCGCCTCGCGCGACTCAGCGGGCGACGCCGACGGGGCGGTTCGCGGTGTCGGGTCGGTCGAGCGCCTCGAGCATCGCGGCGGCGAGGTCGGCCCGCGACACCGTGAACCCGCGCGGCACAGCACCGCCGACCACGGTGCGGTACCGCCCTGTCGCCGGGCCGTTGGTCAGCATCGGCGGGCGCAGCGCGGTCCAGACGGCGTCCGACGCGGCGAGCGCCTCCTCCATCTGCCGCAGATCGTCGTAGACCGGCCGCAGCACGCGCCCGACGATCGGGAGGGCGATCCTCCTGCTGATGAAGCTGTCGTCTGCCGCGGGGGCACCTACCGGCGCTGCGCTGATGACGACGATGCGTCGCGGTGCGGCGGCGAGGATGTGCCGCGTCGCGGGGGCGGCGGCGGGGGCATCGGCACGCGAGCGTGGGCCGATCGCCGACAGAACCGCGTCGCCATTCGCGATCACTTCGCGCACGGCCGCGGTATCGGCCAGATCCGGCACGATCCGTTCGGCGACGCCGCCCGGCATTCCGGTCGGCCGGCGCACTACGGCGGTGACCTCGTCGCCGCGCTCCAGCGCCTGTGCGACGAGTTGAGCGCCGGTTCGTCCGCCGGCTCCGAAGATGACGAGTCTCATTTCGTCATGGTAGGTGATAATCACAGCGCAGTGCAATCACCCCTTGGTACGATTTTGGGATGCCGGAACCGGAGATCCTCCCCCTCGAGTCGCGAGCCAGCTTCCTGCTCTCGCAGCTCGGACTGCAGAGTGCGCAGCGCTTCACGGCCGCGCTCGCGCCGCTCGGGATCACCCCCAACCGCTTCGGCGTTCTGGCTCAACTCGCCCGCCAGGAAGGCCGGACGCAGCAGGAACTGGCGACCGCCCTCGGCCTCCACCGCAACTCCATGGTCGGGATGATCGACGACCTCGAGGAGCGCGGACTCGTCGAACGCAGACGACACCCGGACGATCGTCGCGCCTACGCCATCCACTTGACGCCCGCCGCCCGCGCAGTGCTCGCGGAAGGGGATCAGCTCGCCGCCGAGCAGGAAGAGACTCTGCTGGCGCCCCTCGACGCCGACCAGCGCGCGCGCTTGCTGGAAACCCTCACTCTTCTGGTCGCCGCCGCCGGCTACCGCGCCGGCGTCCACCCCGGTATCGACGGACGGCACTGACGCGGTCGCGCGGCACGGGTCCCCCTGAAGGTGGATGCGGATGGGCCGCCGGGGGGACGCGCCGGCCCTGCAAGGGCTGCGAACGTGGAGTCATGCCCTCCACGAAGTCGCGCCTGCTCGGCCCCGCACTGTCCGTCGCCGTCGCATCCCTCGCCCTGAGCCTCGCGCTCTCGGGATGCTCGGCCGCGACCAGCGGCGCGCTCGCGCTACCGGCGAGCGCGAGCGGCACGGTGCCGCACGGCGGCGGCGACCTCACCGACGACGATGGCTACATCGCGGAGGGCTCCTCGCTCCGACTCGACAGCGACCTGCCCGCGGTGGCCCGCCTCGATCCCCGGCTGCGCGCAGCTCTGCAGGATGCGCAGCAGGCAAGGCAGCAGGAGGGCGGCGGATCCGACATCACCATCGCCGACGGCTGGCGGTCCGAGCGCTACCAGGAGCACCTTTTCGCGCAGGCGGTGCGCGACTACGGCAGCGAGGACGAGGCCGAGAAGTGGGTCAAACGCGGCAGCGACTCGGCACACGTGCGCGGCGAGGCGGTGGACATCGCGGACGCTGGCGCGATGGACTACCTCAACCGGTACGGCTCCGCCTGGGGCCTGTGCCAGGTGTACGCCAACGAGGCCTGGCACTTCGAGCTGCGCACACGGCCCGGCGGCGAGTGCCCCGCCCAGTCGGCCGACGGCCGGGGCTGAACGTCAGCAGATCTCGGTTCCCAGAGCGGTGCTGGTCCCCACCTGGATGGCCGTCACGGTTCCGCCGCCGTGGAGGTCGCGGAACAGGATCCAGCGGGTCCCGTCCGTGACCCCGTAGGTGGGAAGCGCGCTCTGCACCACGACCCGCAGGTCCGGGTAAGCGGCCTTCACCTGGTCGATGGTCGAGCCGATCCCGATCCCCGAAGTCGTGTGGGGCAATCGAGCGACGTCGGCCGCACCCGGCACCCCCGCGCCCGTCGAGGCAACCTCCGACGCCTCCGCCCGGGACGGGTCGGCCGCACTCGGCCGGACGCTCGCCGTCAGGTCGCCGCTCACCGTGTAGACGTAGGCGGCGCACTGAGCGCCGGGCGTTTCCAGCTGCTGGAAGGGGGCCAGCTCGCCGGGAACATCTGCCATCGCAGCCCCAGACGCCATCGGCCCGATCGCGTCGAAGGACACGATCCACGTTGCCGGATCCGCGGGGTCGGTCGACGGCGCCGAAGCCGTGGGAGTGGCGGACGGCGTCGCGGACGGCGTCGCCGATCCCGATGCCGTTGCGGATGCACGCGGCGTCTCCGCATCCGCGACCGCTCCCGTGCATCCGGTCACCGACGCTGCGAGCGCCACGGCGAACACGAGCGCGAAACCGCGCGACCTCACTCCTGCCACAACCATCCCCCTTGGTATCACAACAGCCGTCTGGCGACCCCTGGCGGCAGCATAGCGGCGCTCTCACTAAACTGGAGCGCGTGTCCAAGGTATTGAGCAGTCTGCCCGTCGGTGAGCGAGTCGGTATCGCGTTCTCGGGAGGGCTCGACACCTCCTGCGCGGTCGCATGGATGCGCGAGAAGGGCGCTGTGCCGTGCACCTACACCGCCGACATCGGCCAGTACGACGAACCCGACATCGGAGCCGTCCCCGGGCGCGCGAAGGAGTACGGGGCGGAACTCGCACGACTGGTGGATGCGAAGCGCGCGCTGGTCGAAGAGGGCCTGATCGCTCTGCAGTGCGGCGCGTTCCACATCCGCTCCGGCGGCAAGACCTACTTCAACACCACTCCCCTCGGCCGAGCGGTCACCGGCGTCATGCTCGTGCGCGCGATGATGGACGACGGCGTCGAGATCTGGGGCGACGGCTCCACCTACAAGGGCAACGACATCGAGCGGTTCTACCGCTACGGCCTCATCGCCAACCCGCGCCTGCGCATCTACAAGCCGTGGCTCGACGCCGCGTTCGTGGAGGAGCTCGGCGGCCGTAAGGAGATGAGCGAGTGGCTCGTGGCCCGCGGCTTCCCGTACCGCGACGCGACCGAGAAGGCGTACTCGACGGACGCCAACATCTGGGGCGCCACCCACGAGGCGAAGCGCCTGGAGGAGTTGGATGCCGGACTCGACATCGTCGACCCGATCATGGGTGTCGCCGCCTGGCGCGACGACGTCGACGTGACGCCGGAGACGGTGACCGTCCGCTTCGAGGCCGGCCGTCCGGTCGCGATCAACGGGGTGGAGTTCTCCGACCCGGTGGCGTTGGTGCTCGAGGCGAACGCGATCGGCGGCCGCCACGGACTGGGCGCATCCGACCAGATCGAGAACCGCATCATCGAGGCGAAGAGCCGCGGGATCTACGAGGCCCCGGGCATGGCGCTGCTGCACATCGTCTACGAGCGCCTCCTGAACGCGATCCACAACGAGGACACCGTCGCCAACTACCACAACGAGGGCCGCCGCCTCGGGCGTCTGATGTACGAGGGCCGCTGGCTGGACCCGCAGTCGCTGATGCTTCGCGAGTCGCTGCAGCGCTGGGTCGGTTCCGCGATCACCGGCGAGGTCACGCTGCGTCTGCGCCGCGGCGACGACTACACGATCCTCGACACCACCGGTCCGGCGCTCAGCTACCACCCGGAGAAGCTGTCGATGGAGCGCGTCGGCAACTCGGCCTTCGGCCCTGGCGACCGCATCGGCCAGTTGACCATGCGCAACCTCGACATCGCCGACTCCCGTTCGCGACTGGAGCAGTACGCGGCGGCCGGCCTCATCGGCGGACCCACCGGCGAGCTGGTCGGCGAGCTGGAGGAGGGCCGCGCCCGCGCCATCCTCGAAGGCGTCGAGTCCGTGGACGAGGTGCTGTCCCGCGAGATCGACCTGAGCTCCGAGGGCGCGGCCTTCGACTCCGGCACCGACTGAGGGCAGGCGTCTCAGCGGCCTCCGCGCGGGGCTCCGTACGTCTCGGCGGTGAGCAGCCGGTAGGACCGGTCGACGATCTCCTCCAGCACGCCGAGGTCGATGTCTGCCAGGCGTTTCACGTACAGGCAGCCGACGCCTGCGGTGTGCGGGCCGAGCGCGGCGAGCAGGCCGGCGTGCCGCTCGACGCCGTCGGAGAGGTAGATGCTGATCGCGCTCGAGCGCGGTGCGAAACCGGCAGCGGCGGCGGTACCGCTGTGCCCGCTCGGATAGCGGTACGCGTAGTGGCCGAAGCCGACGATCGAGGGATGGTGCAGCGCCGCCGTCTCGCCGGTGACGCGCTCGAACAGGAGGATCAACTGCAGGGCCTCCTGCCGCCGAGGGGCGGGAAGAGTCTGTAGGAAGTCGGCGAGTGCGATGCTCATACCCTTGAAGACGCAGCGCACGGCCTCCCATGACGCCAGAGCATCCGTACGATGAGGATATGGACACGCGCGCGGCGGAGGCCGAGGAGCACCGCCCCGAGAACTGGCCGCTCGGCCGGCTGCTCGGGGCCGCATCCCGTGCGGTCGAGCGCGCCTGGGCGGAGGCGCTGGAGGAGCGCGGGCTGACGCACGCCGGCCTGATCGTGCTGCACCTTCTGGAGCTGGGATTCGACTCGCAGTCGGACCTCGCTCGGATGGCGCACGTGGAGCCGCAGACCATGTCGCGCACGGTCGACCGCCTGGTGCGGGAGGGACTCGTCACGCGCACGCCCGACGCCGGCGACCGCAGGCGCCACGTCCTGGCGATCACCGAGGCCGGCCGGACCGCGTTCGCGGGGGTGCGGGGACTCGAGGACGACGTCTTCCCCGACGTCGACGACCCCGCCGCGCTGCGCGCCGCCCTGCTGCAGATCGTCTCGGCGCGTTCATGACGACGCTGCACCGCGTCGCCGTGCTGGTACTGGAGGGCGCGAAGCCGCTCGACGTCGGCATCCCTGCCCAGGTCTTCTCCCACCGGCCGAGCATGCCGTACGAGGTGCGGGTCTGCGGAGCCGCACCCGGGCTGGTGACCGGGGGCGACGGACTCTCGTACCACGTGGCCGACGGGCTGGACGCGCTGGCCCAGGCGGACACGGTGTTCGTGCCCGGGTATCGCAACCCGGCGTCCGCCAGCCCTCCCGCTGCCGTCGTGGGTGCGCTGCTGGCCGCCCACGAGCGCGGGTCGCGACTGGCCGCGATCTCGACGGGCGCCTTCGCCCTCGCGGCCACCGGGCTGCTCGACGGCAAGCGGGCGACCACGCACTGGCACTACACGCGAGCGTTGGCGGAGCGGTATCCCTCGGTCCGGGTGGATGAGAACGTGCTCTTCGTGGACGAGGGCGACATCCTGACGTCCGCCGGGGCCGCCTCGGGTATCGATCTGTGCCTGCACCTGGTGCGCCGCGATCACGGGGTCGCACTGTCGAACCGGGTCGCCCGGCGGCTCGTCGCGGCGCCCTACCGGAGCGGCGGGCAGGCTCAGTACGTGCCGCGCAGCGTGCCCGAGCCGCTCGGTGACCTTTTCGCGGAGACCCGGGATTGGGCGCTCGCCCACCTCGCCGAGCCGCTGACCCTGGAGGCGCTCGCCCGCAACGCCAACGTGTCGGCGCGGACGTTCTCGCGACGTTTCGTCGAGGACACCGGCTACACCCCGATGCAGTGGGTGCTCCGCGCCCGCGTCGACCTGGCGCGCGAACTCCTGGAGCGGAGCGACCTCGGCGTCGAGCAGGTCGCCGCCCGCGTGGGACTCGGTACCAGCGCGAACCTCCGCCTGCACTTCCAGCGCATCCTGGGCACGTCGCCCACCGAGTATCGGCGCACCTTCTCCGCCTGACGCCCTCCCTCCCGGGGCGCCGTCCACCCGAGTTGCGACATGATGTCGCAACTCGACGCGCGAAAGGGCAACGACTCACGTCTCGCGCACCGGAGAGGGAGGGAGGAGGGAGGGAGAGGGGAGGTACGTGGCGGGATGCTTGCGGTGGGTGGCAGAAAGCGTGGCGCGATGCTTGCGGAGCATGTCGTTCACGCCTCTGGCGAGCCGCACATTCGGCACAGAACATGGATGCGGCACACGAAAGGAACCCCATGACCCGCATCGCCATCAACGGTTTCGGCCGAATCGGCCGCAACACCCTCCGCGCCCTGCTGGAGCGCGACTCCGACCTCGAGGTCGTCGCGATCAACGACCTGACCGCCACCGCGACCCTCGCCCACCTCCTGAAGTACGACAGCTCCCTCGGCCGCCTCGGCCGATCAGTCGAGGTCGACGGGGACAGCCTGGTCGTCGACGGCCGCCGCATCCGCGTGCTCGCCGAGCGCGAGCCGGCCGATCTCCCCTGGGCCGAGCTGGGGGTGGATGTCGTGCTCGAGTCCACCGGACGGTTCACCTCCGCCGAGGCCTCCCGTGCGCACCTCGCCGCCGGCGCCAAGCGGGTCCTGGTGAGCGCGCCCGCCGACGGCGCCGACGTCACGCTCGCCTACGGCGTGAACACGGATGCCTTCGACCCGGAGCGTCACGTCATCGTCTCCAACGCATCCTGCACCACGAACGCCCTGGCTCCGCTCGCCAAGGTCCTGGACGACCTCGCGGGCATCGAGCACGGCTTCATGACGACCGTGCACGCGTACACGCAGGAGCAGAACCTGCAGGACGGCCCGCACCGCGACCTCCGCCGCGCCCGCGCCGCCGCCGTGAACATCGTGCCGACGACGACGGGCGCCGCCAAGGCGATCGGGCTGGTGCTTCCGCAGCTCGACGGCAAGCTCTCGGGCGACTCGATCCGCGTCCCCGTCCCGGTCGGCTCCATCGTCGAGCTGAACACCACCGTGGCCCGCGACGTCACCCGCGACGAGGTGCTCGCTGCCTACCGCGCCGCGGCCGACGGGCCGCTGCTCGGCATCCTGGACTACGCCGACGAGCCGCTCGTGTCGAGCGACATCACCGGCCAGCCTGCGTCCTCCATCTTCGACGCCGCCCTCACGCGCGTGGATGGCCGCCACGTCAAGGTCGTCGCCTGGTACGACAACGAGTGGGGTTTCTCGAACCGCGTGGTGGACACGTTGGAGCTGCTCGCGCGCGCCTGACCGCGGGGCGACGGCCGCGCGGTCGTGACCGCAATACCCTCGAAGCGGACACTGTCTCTCCACGTGAACGGCTGCGGAGTTAGTCTGCACGGATGTTCGGGAAGCGTCGCACTCTCTTGGTGGGTCTGGCTCGCGTCAGCGCGGTCTGTCTGGCCGTGGCGGCCATGGTCGTCGGTGTGGGCATGACGGCACCCGCGAACGCGGAGTACGCTTCGGGCGGGTCCGGTCGGTACAAGGGGTCGATCGACTGGTTCGAGTGGGGAGCTGACCATGTGGCGATCGCTCCCGAAGGGGGCGTCCGCACCAATACCCGGCTCATCAACGGACACCCCCTGACCACGACGTGCGGGCTCTCGAACATCGCGGGCGAACTCGAAACCTATGCTTCCGGGCGCTGGGAAGGCGACGGCTTCGACGATCTGTACAACGTCGACGGTACCGGCGACGCCAACAACCTGGTGGCAGGAATCGCCAACGCCGTCGACGACGCGCTGGTGAGCTTCACCTTCCAGTGCTCTGTCACCTTCGACGGGGTGCCGGTGCCCACGCGCGGCCTGGTCGTCGCCGACGCGGAGGCGAGCAATGGCGCCTTCCCGACCGGCGAGTACATCGAGGTGACGCCCCTTCAGCCGACGACGTGGCGGGTCATCGACCGCTACCGCGGGGCGAACTGCAACGCGTCCGTGGAAGCCACCCGCACCGTGACCTCCCTGGCGCTGGCGGTGGATGGTCCGGAGTGCTTCTACACCGACGGGGAGCCGGGTGGTCCGACGGCCGTCCTGTTCATGGAGGGTGCCAACAGCGCGTCCGTGACCCTGAAGGGCGGTTTCCGGACCGCGGTCGCGCTTGGCGTGGTCCTGCAGGCCGACTTCGGCGACGCTCCGGCCGGCTATCCCGTCTCGGGTGCACTGTTCGAGCCCACCTGGGAAGGCGGAGAGCTCCCCTTGGGCCCGACGCTGGTGTCGGGAGACGACTTCCCACTGGCCACCCTCGGAACCGCCGCCCCCCGTCTCGGCGCCCAGATCGACTCCGAAGCGACACCGTTGGTCAGTGCGACGGCAACCGGCGACGACCTCGACTCCAGCGACGACGAGGATGCCGTCTCCGCTCCTGTTTCGGCGGCCGTCCTGCCCGGTGATACCCACTCCGTCGGCGCCGTGCCCTGCACCGGGCCCGGCTTCGTCCGCGGCTGGATCGACTGGAACGCAGACGGCGCATTCGACGACGATGAGGGCTCCGCGACGGTCGAGTGCACCCAGGGCACCGTCGATCTGAGCTGGTCGGTGCCCGCAGATGTCGCCTACGGCGACTCGTTCCTCCGGCTGCGGATCGCTGCCACGCCCGAAGAAGTGGCCACCCCGAGCGGCCTGGCCCTCCACGGCGAGACCGAAGACCATCAGGTCACGGTCTCGCGACCCACGGCTGCGCTGGCCCTGGTGAAGACCGGCACCCTGAACGATGCGGACCACGACGGACTCGCGGACAGCGGCGAGACCATCCAGTACACGTTCCTGCTCACGAACACGGGCGAGGTCGCGCTGTCCACCCTCACGGTGACGGATCCGAAGGCAGGCTCGGTGAGCTGCCCCGTTGGAACTCTCCAGCCGGGGTCGTCCACCACGTGCACCGCCGACGCGCTCTACACGGTGACGGATCAGGATGTCCAGGCGGGCCAGGTCGTCAACACCGCCACGGCGAACGGCGACGTCCCTCCCGGTGTGGCTCCGATCGACCCCCCGAGTTCCACGGCGATCACCCCGACCCAGCGCATCCTCTCGACGCCAGGGGCCACTCCGTCGCCGGGCACCACCATCAGCGCGGTGACCCCGGCCGGCCGGCTGCCCTCGACGGGCTCCGATGTGCCGACCGCGGTACTCGCCGTCACCGCGATGCTGGTGCTGACCGGGGCGCTCCTCCTAGCCGCCGGACGCCGACGCCGCACATCGCGCTGACGCCGGCGCGTTCAGGCCTCCTCGCGCGGCACCTTCACGGTGAGGCTGGACGGGTCGACCCAGGTCCGTAGGGCGGAGGCCCGCCCGAACAGGTCACCGTCCAGCTCCACCTCCTCGGCCCGGCTGAGACGCATGACGAACTCGCTTCCCTTGAAGTAGTTCATCGCCCGCACTTCGCGGTCGGCGCCCATCAGGCGCCGGCCCACCGACGTGCGGCGCAGCACGCCGTTCTCCCAGAAGATCTTGACGGCGATCTGCACCCACCCGACGAAGCCCTCGGGCCGCAGCACGATGATGTCGAACTCGCCGTCGTCAACGGCCGCATCCGGCAGCAGCAGCACGTTGGCGGGCAGCGAGCCGCAATTGCCGATGAGGACGGTGTGGGCGCGCGCCGAGTGCCGGGTGCCCTTGTCGAGCTGGTACCGGATGCGCAGCTCGTTCTTGTCGCGGAGCACCGTTCCGATCGCCTTCACATAGGCGAGCCAGCCGTGCCGAGCCTTGAGATCGTCGTCCGTCGCAGCGATCATCTGCGCGTCGATGCCGACACCCGCCATCACCAGGTAGGCGTGGCGACGGAGCGGCGCGTCTCCGTCGCGCAATTCGATCACGCCCATGTCGATCTTCCGGTCCCCGCCGTCGAACGCCGACGCGAGCGCGTTGTCCATGTCGTCGAGCGTCAGATCGAGGTTGCGTGCCAACAGGTTTCCTGTGCCCGACGGCAGCAGCGCGATCGGAACGCCGGTGCCGCGGAGCGTTTCGGCCACCGTGCGCACGGTGCCGTCACCGCCCGCGGCGATCACCACGTCCGCGCCGCGTTCCAGGGCCTCTTTCGTCTGGCCGGTCCCCGGGTCGTCCTCGGTGGTCTCGAGCCAGAGCGTCTCGGCCCAGCCCCACCGCTTCTCGGCGGCGGCGAGAGCCTCGCGCAGGGCGGGCTCATCCACCTTCACCGGGTTCACGACGATCGCTGCGGTCCTCGGTTGCTCGGGCATACTCCGGACAGTACCGGCGATGGGGCGACTCCGTAAGCGGTCGGGAGCAGGGAGTGGGCCGGCTCAGGGCTGGACAGGCGACCCATCAGGGCTTGTCTTTGCCTTTTCCGCCCTTGTCGCCCTTGCCGTTGCCATTGCCGTTGCCCTTGCCGTTTCCGCCGTTCCCCGGATTCTGCGGCTGCGGGGCCGGCGCGGGAGCCGGAACCGTGGCAGGCTCCGGCGCCTGCGTTTCCGGCGTGACCGCCGGGGCGACGGTGGTGGCGGGCGCTTGCACGCTCGGCGTCGGGCGCGGGGTCGTCGGCACCGACTGCGGCTCCTCCGCCGGCGCCATCATGCTCCCGAGCGCAAGAGTGGACGCGACGACCAGGACCGATCCCGCGACGGCACCGGCCGCGACGATCCCGCGCCTGCGACGATTCTCGGGCTGTGCGCGCTGCGGCCGGCGGACGGGCAGGATGCGCGTCGCCGCCGTCCCGCCGGCAGCAGCAGCAGCAGCAGTCCCGACCGGCACGCCACCGGGTACGGTCATGGCCGCCGTCGCGACATCCTCCGGCGCCTCGGGCACCCAGCCGGCGAGCTGCGGAGCCAGCTCCCTGGCCATGATCGCGACCTCCAGCGCGGTCGGCCGCAGCTCCGGATCGCGCGAGGTCATGGCGCCGAGGAGCCCGCGCCAGTCCTCGGGGAGGGATGCGGGGATGCGCGGGTCGCGGGCCGCTCGGGCGGCGACCGCCTCGACCGGGGTGCCCGGGTACTCGCGCACGCCGGTCAGGGCTTCGAGCGTGACGAGCCCGAGGGAGTAGATGTCGGCGGCCGGGCCGGGCTCGCCGCCGAAGATCTGCTCCGGGCTGAGGTAGCCGGCGGTCCCGATGACGGTCCCGATCGTGGTGATGCGCTCGGAGCCGACGAGGTGGGCGATGCCGAAGTCGGCGAGCTTCACGACCGCCCTGCCTCCGGGCACGCTGGAGTCGGCGAGCAGAATGTTCCCCGGCTTCAGGTCGCGATGGACCATTCCGGCGTCGTGCACGACCACCAGCGCCTCGGCGATGCCTGCCGCGATCTCCACCGCCTCGTCCGCCGGACGGGGGCCGCGCTCCAGCCGGCTGCGCAGGTCCTCCCCGTCCACCACCTCCATCACCAGGAAGCTGGGCGTGGTGTCGCCGTCCGCGGCGAAGTGGGCGTCGTGGAGCGAGACGAGATGTGGATGGCTCAGCCGGGCGAGCATCGTCGCCTCGGTGCGCCGACGGGCGTCGTCGACCGCGGTCCCTGGGGCGAACAGCTTGACCGCCACCTCCCGGCCCAGGCGCAGGTCGAGCGCGCGGAAGACCGTCGCCATCCCGCCACGACCCAGCCGGTCGTGCAGCTCATACCGCTCGAGGAGCACTCGTTCGTCCACCGCGCGAGCATACGCGCTGATCCTGTGTCCGTGAATCCGCCGACAGTCGGGTCCACCCCGGTTGCATCCGGGAGCGGCCAGGGCCTCACTAGGAGGAGTGAAGCACGAACCGGAAGCGACTCCGCCCGACACGGGCGTTCTCGAGGCGCTGCAGGTCTACCGTGCCGCCGAAGCGGCGATGCGTCGGCGCACGGGTTCCGCGATGGGAATCGGCGAGAACGACCTGCTCGCGCTCCGACTGATCCTGGACAACACGGCGCTCGGGCGCCCGACCTTCGCGAAGGACCTCAGCGCCTATCTCGGCGTCTCGAGTGCGTCCACGACCCTGCTGGTCGATCGACTCGTCCGGGGCGGCTTCGTGGAGCGACGGCCGAGCCGCACCGACAAGCGGTCCGTGGAACTGCTCCCGACCCGCGCGGCCCTCGGCGACACCGGTCCCCTTCTCGCAGCTGCCCAGGAACAGATCGCAGCGGCCACGGCGGAGTTGAGTGCGGACGAGGCCGAGACCGTGACCCGGTTCCTTACCAAGATGCGTGAAACGGTCGACCGCATCGCCGCCGAGCGGATCGCTAGGACGAAACGAACTTGAAGTCAAGGGGATTGCTAGGCATTTGAAGTAGTTGTTTCCTGGATGCGTCTAGGAAAGGACATTTCTCCATGAACATCCTGCTCATCGTCGTCGCGATCATCGCGATCATCCTGCTGCTCACCGGTGGATTCGTTTCCTCGCTCAACTTCCTGCTCTGGGTGGGAATCATCCTGCTCGTGCTGGCTGTGATCGTGTGGCTGGTGCGCCTCCTCACCGGGAGCCGTCGAGTCTAGGTAAGGGGCACCCATGAGTCTCGGCGCAGGCATCTTCCTCGTCGTGGTGGGCGCGATTCTCGCGTTCGCCCTGAACTTCCAGGTCAGCTGGATCGACCTGCACCTGGTGGGATACATCCTGATGATCGCCGGTCTCATCGGCATCATCATCGGGATCGTGCTCCTCACCCGGCGTCGCACCTCCGTTGCAACAACCCGCACGGCCGTCGATCCTGCGACGGGCGAGCGAGTCACGCGCCGGACGGGCGAATCGGACGACATCGTCTGACACCTCCCCTCTTGATGACAGAAGACCCCCGTGCCGTTATGGCGCGGGGGTCTTCTGCATCCGGCGTCGCTCACTCCATGGTGTCGAGGATGCCCACCAGGTCGTCGTAGGTCGTGAGCGGGTTCAGGATGGCGAACCGGGTGTTGGGCCGTCCCGCGTGCGAGCTGGGCGTGACGAACGCGCGCTGGTCGTCCAGCAACCGCGCCGACCACACCGCGTAGTCTTCCTTGCTCCAGCCCTCGCGCTCGAACACCACCACCGAGAGCTGCGGACGGCGCACCAGGCGGAAGCCGTCGCGTCGCTCGATCTCGTCGGCGATCCGCTCGGCCAGGCCGATGGATGCGGTGACCGCCTCACGGTAGGCGGCCGCGCCGTGCGAGGCGAGTGAGAACCAGAACGGCAGCCCACGCGCTCGCCGGGTGAGGTGCGCCGCGTAGTCGGACGGGCTCCACTCGGTGTTGTCCGTGAGCGTGTCGAGGTACTCGGCGTGCTGCGTGTGCGCGCGGCGCCCGGCCTCGGGATCGCGGTAGATCAGCGCGCAGGCATCGAACGGCGCGAACAGCCACTTGTGCGGATCCACGATGACGGAGTCGGCATGCTGAACACCGTCGAAGCGAGCCCGCGCGAGGGGCGACAGCATCCCGGCGAGCCCGTAGGCGCCGTCGACGTGCAGCCAGAACGAGTGGTCGGCCTTCAGCGCCGCCACGGACGCGATGTCGTCGACGATGCCGAAGTTGGTGGATCCCCCGGTCGCGACCACCGCGAACACCTGGTCGCCGTACTCCTCCAGCGCGGGACGCACGGCGTCGCCGGTCAGCACGCCGGACTCCCCCGGCGAGACCGCGACGACATCCACGTCCATCACCCGGGCGGCGGAAGAGATCGAGGAGTGCGCTTCGGCACTGCAGACGATCACCCAGCGGCCGGACGGGTTGCCCCGCTCGGTCCGCGCGGCGTCGCGTGCGGCGACCAGCGCGGACAGGTTGCCGAGCGTGCCGCCCTGCACGAAGACGCCTCCGGCGGTCGCGGGCAGCCCGAATTCGGCGGCCAGCCAGGAGAGCACCTGGTTCTCGGCGTAGACGGCCCCGGAGCCCTCCAGCCACGATCCGCCGTAGACGGCGCTGGCCGAGACGACCAGGTCGAACGCGGTGGCCGCCTTCGTCGGCGCGGTCGGGATGAACGACAGGTAGCGCGGGTGGTCCGTCGTGATGCAGGCCGGAGCGAGCACGTGCTCGAAGAGCGCCAGCGCGCGCTCGGCGCCGATGCCGGTCTCCGAGACGGTCTGGCCGGCGAGCCGGCGCAGCTCGAACTCGGGCAGCGGCTTGTCGAGCGGGGTGTCCTCGCTCAGGATGCGCCGGCGCGAGTAGTCGAGCACGAGATCGACGAGCTCGCGGGTCTCGGGCGTGACCGCGTGCATGCGATCGGGGGACGGGGTGGGCTGCTGGGACATGAAACCTCCGACGGACATGCTTTCACACGTAACGAGCATGCGTTTGGCCCTCAACGCAGGAATAGTGCGCGTTAGAGGGCCTTACGCAAGGTAACTGCGTCTGCGATCGCGACTTCGCTCATCCTGATACGTTCGTTCGGTGAGCGACACACCCGCCGCCGACATCCGGACCGACGCCTCGCTCGTCGATCATCTCATCGCCGAGCAGCACCCCGACCTCCGCGCGGAGCTCCGTCTCGTCTCCGACGGGTGGGACAACCAGCTCTACCGTCTGGGCGAGCGGTTCGCGGTGCGCGTGCCGCGGCGAGAGGTCGCCGCCCATCTCATCGAGCACGAGCAGCAGATGCTGCCGGGGATCGCGGACCGCGTCAGCGTGCCCGTCCCCGTCCCCGTCCGCGTCGGGGTGCCGTCCGAGCTCTTCCCGTGGCCGTGGAGCATCATCGAGTGGTTCGAGGGGACGGACGGCGCCTCGGTGGATGCGGAGGCCCGCGCCGGTCTCGCGGAGCCGCTCGCCCGCTTCGTGGGCGAGCTGGCCATCCCCGCGCCGGACGCCCCGCGGAACCCGGTGCGCGGCGTTCCGCTGGCCTCCCGGCACGATGCCGTCAGCATGCGGCTGCGCTCGCTCTCCGGACGAATGGAGGTTGCCCATCTGGAGGAGGCGTGGCGCAGAGCCATCGACGCTCCGGTGTGGGACGGCCCGCCGATCCTGCTGCACGGCGACCTCCACCCGGGCAATCTGGTGCTCGGCCCGGATGGCGGCCTGGCCGCTGTGCTGGACTTCGGGGACGTGACCTCCGGCGACCCGGCGACCGACCTCGCGACGGCGTGGCTGACTTTCGACGGCGACGCGCGCGGGCGCTTCCGACGGGCGCTGGAGCACCAGCCCGATGCCGCGACCTGGCGCCGTGCGCGGGGCTGGGCGGTGGCCATGGCCTCCGCTCTCGCGACGGCGTCGGACGACAACCCGCGCATGGCGTCGCTCGCCCGCCACACCCTCGTGCAGCTGGAGGAGTGAGCGGCCGGAGACCGGGTTTGGTGCGGTGCTACAGCCCGCGCTCGTGCGTGGAGCCGGTCACGGGCTGGCCGTCCTCGTCGATGGCGATGAGCCCGCTGGAGCTCGCCGCGGCCGTGGCCAGCCGCTCCACCCATTCGCGATCGAGCGTCGGCGGGCGCGAGCCGCTGTAGCGGAAGCGGAGCGGGATCGACGGATCGATCCAGATCGTGGTGCGGCCGTCGCCGTTCTCGGCGGCCTCACGCCAGCTCAGCGCGAACGACTCCTTGCGCCGGAGCTTCGAGACGATCACGACCTCGAGGTGTGCGAGCACGCGATCCTCGAACGAGATCTGCGTGCTGCTGTCGTACATCATGTATCCCACCGGGTACCTCCCCGCTCACCGTAGCCGAAACGGAGGAGCCCGTGGCCGGATCGGCCGCGAACTCCTCCGTTTCTGGATGCTGCGGGTCTACCAGTCGTTCCCCACGCGAATCAGCTTCTTGTTGACGAACTCGTCGGCGCCGAAGCGGCCGAGCTCACGGCCCGAACCGGAGCGCTTCACGCCGCCGAACGGGAGTTCGGCGCCGTCGGCGAGGACGACGTTGACGAAGACCATGCCGGCCTCGATCTGGTTCGCGACGCGCTCCGCCTGCTCCTTGTCGGTCGTGTACAGGTACGAGCCGAGTCCGAAGGGGGTGTCGTTCGCGATGCGGACCGCCTCCTCCTCGTCCTTGGCGCGGAACACCTGAGCCACCGGCCCGAAGAACTCCTCCTGCGACGCCGGGTTCTCGGGCGTCACGTCGGTGAGGACGGTCGTCTCGAAGAAGGCTCCGTTGCGGCCGCCGCCGCGCACCAGCGTTGCGCCGTTCTCGACCGCGCGCTTCACCTGCTCGTCCAGGTTCTCGGCCGCCTTCAGCGACGAGAGCGGCCCGAGGGCCGACTCCTCGGACGTCGGGTCACTGGCCTCGACCTCGGCCAGCTTGGCCGTGAACTTCTCGAGGAACGACGGGTAGAGCTCGTCGATGACGACGAACCGCTTGGCCGCGTTGCAGGACTGGCCGCTGTTGTCGAGGCGCGCGTCCACTGCGCTCTGCACCGCTGCATCCAAGTCGTCGGTGGAGAGCAGGATGAACGGGTCGGATCCGCCGAGCTCCAGCACGACCTTCTTCAGGTTGCGGCCGGCGATCTCGGCGACCTTGGCGCCGGCGCGCTCGGAACCGGTGAGCGAGACGCCCTGGACGCGCGGGTCGGCGATCACCGTCTCGATCTGGTCGTGGTCGGCGTAGATGTTGATGTAGGCGCCCTCGGGGAAGCCCGCATCCAGGAAGATCTGCTGGATCGCCGCCGCCGACTCCGGGCACTGCTCCGCGTGCTTGAGCAGGATGGTGTTGCCGATCACCAGGTTCGGGCCGGCGAACCGGGCGACCTGGTAGTACGGGAAGTTCCACGGCATGATGCCGAGAAGCACGCCGAGGGCGGAACGGCGGACGACGGCCGAGCCGTCGCCGTCGAGCAGCTGGATCGGCTCATCCTTCAGGAACTCGTCCGCGTGGTCGGCGTAGTACTCGTAGATCGCGCCCGCGAAATCCACCTCGGCGAGCGCCTGCTCGACGGGCTTGCCCATCTCGAGCACGATGATGTCCGCGAGCTCCTGGCGACGCTCTACGTGGAGCTCGCCGACGCGCCGGATGAGCGCTGCGCGCTCCTGCCCGGTGGTCGAGCGCGACCAGGTGCGGAAGGTGTCGTCCGCGGCGGCGATCGCTGCCTGAAGATCGGCGTCGCTGATGGTGTCGAAGGTCTTGACCGTCTCGCCGGTGGCGGGGTTGGTCACGGCGTAGCTCATGGCACTCCTCAAATCTTCGCTGAAACGGGGCTTCGCTGAAACGGGCTCCGCTGAAACGGGTCTGGCCCATGCTCACAGTACGGCCTCCGGAGTGCCTGTGACCCGCCACATCGTCCAGGATCGGGCGCACTCCTCGACATTACGTACAGCAGGGGCGTTGACGTCGGCCAGTCAGAGCGTTGGATGGCGAAGGGACCCGACGGAAGGCAGAGGAGACACCATGGCGACGGTGAGCGAGTTCGTGATCGAGCGCATCCGGGAGTGGGGTGTGCGGCGGGTCTTCGGGTTCCCGGGCGACGGGATCGGCGAGTTCGACGGGGCGCTCGGGAAGGCCGAGCGTGCGGGTGAGGGCCTGGAATACATCCGGCCGACCCACGAGGAGATCTGCGCCTTCATGGCGACGGCGCACGCCAAGTTCACCGGAGAGGTGGGCGTGTGCATCGCCACCTCCAGCCCCGGCGGCTTCCACCTGATCAACGGGCTCTACGACGCCAAGATGGACAACCAGCCGGTGGTCGCGATCGTCGGCCAGCAGGGACTGGACTCGCTGGGCACCTTCAACCAGCAGGAGAGCAACCTGGAGCGGACGTTCTCGGATGTCGCCGCGTACGTGCAGACCATCGTCTCGCCGGCCCAGGCGCAGGCGGTCGTCGACACCGCGTTCCGAACGGCGATCACCCGCCTGCAGCCGACCGTGATCATCCTGCCGCACGATGTGCAGGGCCAGAAGATGGTCGAGCCGGGTGCGGAGATGTGGCAGTCGCGGTCGAGTGCGGTGGCACCCTCCACCGCCATCGCGCCGCCGCAGGACCAGCTCCAGGCCGCTGCGGACCTCATCAACGCCGGCGAGCGCGTCACCTTCCTGGTGGGACACGGTGCGAACGGTGCGACGGCCGAGGTGCTGGAGGCGGCGGAGCTCGCCGGTGCCGGGATCATCACGGCGCTGCGCGGGAAGCAGGTCGTGCCATCGGATGTGCCGTACCACACCCAGCAGCTGGGCCTGCTGGGCTCCCGGGCCAGCTACACGCAGATGAAGGAGTGCGACACCCTCGTGCTGCTCGGCACGAACTACCCCTACGGGCAGTTCCTGCCCGCGACGGGTCAGGCGCGCGCGGTGCAGATCGACCTGCGCCCCGAGCAACTGGGGCTGCGGTATCCGACCGAGGTGAGCATGTGGGCGGACGTGAAGACCGCGCTGACCGGCCTGCTGCCCCTGCTGACGAGGAAGACGGACCGCTCGTGGCAGGAGAAGGTCGCGGCCGACATGGCCACGTGGGACGACGAACTCGCCGCGCAGGCGGAGCAGACCTACGACGACGGCGTCAATCCGAGACGGGCGTACCGGGAGCTGAACAAGCGGCTGCCGGCCGGCGCGGTCGTCACGGCCGATGCCGGGACCAGCGCGGACTGGTACGGCCACTACATCCGGCTGCACGATGGGATGCTCGGCGACCTCTCCGGGCGGCTGGCGAGCATGCTCGCCGCGATGCCGTACGCGGAGGCGGCCAAGTTCGCTTATCCGGACCGCACGGTCGTCTGCACCATCGGCGACGGCGCCTTCCAGATGCTGGGCATGAATGAGCTCATCACCCTCAAGAAGTACCTCTCGCGCTGGCCCGACCCGACCTTCATCGTCCTTGTGCTGCACAACGACGATCTGGCGCAGGTGTCCTGGGAGATGCGCACCGAGGACGGCAACCCGGTGTGGTCGACCTCGCAGGACGTCGAATCGGTCGACTACGCCGGCTGGGCGCGCCTGCTGGGCTTCAACGGCATCACGGTCACCAGCGACGACGAGGTCGCAGCCGCCTGGGACGCTGCCTTCGCCCACCGCGGCGTCACGCTCATCGACGCGCACACCAGCCGGAACGTTCCGCCGCTGCCGCCGCACATCACCGCCGAGTTCGCGGTCAATACCGCCAAGGCACTGCTGAAGGGTGACCCGGAGGGGCTCGGAGCGATCAAGGACTCCGCGACGTCGCTGATCACGGAGGGGGTGGAGCGGGTCAAGGGCGCTCTGCACCGCGACCACGGCGACGACGACGACTGAGCGACGAGGAGCCGGTCGAGTCGGCGGAACGCCCTGGCGGAGGGGCCTTCGCCGCCGCCGCCAGGGTCGCTCCACACGAGGGCGGCGTTACTGCCCGAGCGTGAGGAGCACGTCGTCGCCGGGAGCGGCGGGGACGAAGTCCGCGGCAATCTCGGCGCGACCCAGGAGCTCGGTCATGCGGCGCTGGCGCTGCTTCGGGATGAGCGTGACGACGGTGCCTTGCTTGCCCGCGCGGCCCGTACGGCCGGACCGGTGCAGGTACGTCTTGTACTCGTCCGGTGCGTCCGCCTGGATCACCAGGTCGATGTCGTCGACGTGGATGCCGCGGGCGGCGACGTCGGTCGCGACCAGCACGTTCACGCGACCGCTCGTCAGCTGAGCCAGGTTGCGCGTGCGGCGCGACTGGTTCAGGTCGCCGTGCAGGCTGACGGCGGGGATGCCGGCGTCGTCCAGCTGGTCGGCGAGCATCTCCGCGAACGCGCGGGTGCGGGCGAAGACCAGGGTCTTGCCGTCGCGGTCGGCGAGCTGCTCGATGATGGCGCCCTTGTCGCGGTGCTCGATCACGAGCACGCGGTGGTCGATGGTGGAGGAGTTCTGGTCCTCACCGGCGACCTCGTGCACGGCCGGGTCGACGAGGAACTCGTCGACCAGCTTGGCGACGCCCGAGTCGAGCGTGGCCGAGAAGAGCAGACGCTGGCCGCCCGGAGCGGTGTGGCGCAGGATGCGCTGCACCGGCTCGAGGAACCCGAGGTCGCACATGTGGTCGGCCTCGTCGAGGACGGTGATCTGCACCTCGCTGAGGTCGAGTCGGCCCTGCTCGAGCAGGTCCTCGATGCGGCCAGGCGTGCCGATCACGATGTCGACACCGCGCTGCAGCGCACCGACCTGGCGACCCTGCGGGACACCGCCGTAGATCTGCGTGGTGAAGAGACCGACGCTGCGCGCGATCGGCTGGACGGTGCGGTCGATCTGGAGCGCGAGTTCACGGGTCGGCGCGAGGATGAGCGCGCGCGGGGCGCGGCCCAGCTGACGCTTGCCGCCGGCCTTGCCGGAGTCGGCCCAGAGCTGCATGAGACGCTCGGCGAGCGGGGCGCCGAAGGCGATCGTCTTGCCGGAGCCGGTGCGGCCGCGGCCGAGGACGTCCTTGCCGGCGAGCACGTCGGGCAGGGTGGCGGCCTGGATGGGGAACGGGGTGTCGGCGCCCAGGTCGGCGAGCGCGCGGACGATGTTGCCGCCGAGGCCGAGGTCGGCGAAGGTCACGCCTTCGACGTCCTTCGCCTGGATGGCGTCGGCCTCGAGACGCTCGAGCACGACGTCGTCGGTCGGCACGAAGGCCGGCTTCTCGTCGCGCGACGGGTAGAAGGACGAGTCGCGGCGCGGGCGCTCCGCACGGTCGTCGAACTGACGACGCGGTCGGTCGTTGCGGTCACCGAAGTCACGGCGGGGACGGTCGGCACGGTCGTCGAAGGAACGACGCGGGCGGTCATCCTGGTCGCGGCGCGGGCGCTCAGCGCGGTCATCGAACTGGCGACGCGGACGCTCCGTGCGGTCACCGAAGTCACGACGCGGACGGTCGGCACGGTCACCGAAGTCACGACGCGGTCGCTCTTCCTGGTCACGACGCGGACGCTCCGTGCGGTCACCGAAATCACGACGCGGACGCTCGGTGCGGTCACCGAAATCACGACGCGGACGCTCCGTGCGGTCACCGAAATCACGACGCGGACGCTCCGTGCGGTCACCGAAATCACGACGCGGACGCTCCGTCCGGTCACCGAAATCACGACGCGGACGGTCGTCCTGGTCGCGACGCGGGCGGTCCGCACGGTCGTCGAACGACCGGCGCGGCCGGTCCTGACGCTGCGAGCGGTCCTCCCACTCGCGCTCGGTGCGGCGCGCGTCCTTGCCGCGGGGCTCCCAGTTCGGGCGCTCCCCACGCTGGGTGCTGCCACCGCGCTGGCCGCTGGTGCCGCGGCCGGCGTTGTCGTCACGGGTGCCGTAGGTGGAGCGGCCTCGAGCGGCGCGCTCCTCGGTGCTCCAGCGAGCCTTCTTGGCGTCGGCCGCCGGCTCCTCAGCGCGGTAGCCGCGGTGCTTCGGGCTGCGGCTGCCGCTCTTCGGGGCGCCGCCGCGAGAGGGCTGCGATCGTCGGTCATTGCTAAATCCGGGCATGGATGTGCTTCCTGGGTTATGTCGAGTGCTCGGCGGCACGCCTGAGCGCACCGAATGATTCCCGGGCGAACTGTGTCCGGGGCCGTTCACGATTGTGTGATCTGCACCGCATGTCGGGTGCAGAACCGGCCCACTTGACTGACAAACCCATCCGCGCAGATCGCGCAGTGTCAAGAGCCGACTTCCCAACAGTAGCGGATCATTGCTGTGAAGGGACTGCTGATCGCCCTGGGTGGACGCGCGACCGCGGGGTATACAGGGAGGTATGAGCGCAGCCACCTCCGCGGACGCCCTCGATGCGATCGTCATCGGGTCGGGTCCGAACGGCCTCTCCGCCGCCGTGACGCTGGCGCGCGCCGGGCTCTCGGTGCGCGTGTACGAGCGGAACGCGACCGTCGGCGGCGGCCTGCGCACGGAGGAGGTGACGCTGCCCGGCTTCCGTCACGACATCTGCTCGGCCGTGCATCCACTCGCCTTCGCGTCCGGTTTCTTCCGGAAGTTCGGCCTCGACAGGCGCGTCCCGTTCGTCGTGCCGTCCGCGTCGTACGGCAATCCGCTCGCGGGCGGCCGGGTCGCGATGGCGTACCTCGACCTCGAGCGCACCGCCGACTCCCTCGGCGTGGACGGACCCGCGTGGCGCGCGATGCTGGGTCCGCTCGTACGCGAGGCGGATGCGGTGGCGCAGTTCACCGGGTCGCAGCTGCTCCAGGTGCCCCGGCATCCCCTGGTCGCCGCCCGGTTCGGGCTGACCGCACTCGCCCAGGGGGGACCGTGGTGGGATCTGCCCTTCCGCACCGAGGCGCCGGGCGCGCTGCTCTCCGGCGTCTTCGCGCACACCACCCTCCCGCTGCCGAGCGTGGCCGGCGCAGCCGCCGGACTCACGCTCGCCACGTACGCGCACGCCCGCGGCTGGCCGCTCCCGGTCGGCGGCAGCCAGGCGATCGCCGACGCCATGATCGCCGACATCGTGGCGCACGGCGGCGAGATCGTGACGGGCACGCCGATCGAATCGCTGGCCGACCTCCCGGACGCCCGTGTGGTCGTCTTCGACACCCACGTCGCGACGGCAGCCCGGCTCGGTGAAGACCGTCTCGCCGCGGGCTACCTGCGGCGCATCTCCCGGTTCCGGGACGGCAACGGCGTTTTCAAGGCCGACTTCGCCCTCGCCGGGCCCGTCCCCTGGACCAACCCCGAGTTGAACGAGACGGCGACGGTGCACCTGGGCGGAAGCCGCCGCGATGTCGCGCGCGCCGAGAACGCCGTCGCGGCCGGCGGCCAGAGCGATCCCCCTTATGTACTGCTCTCGCAGCCGTCGCTCTTCGACGGCACCCGGGCGCCGGCCGGCAAGCATGTCCTCTGGACGTACACGCACGTCCCGCGCGGATCGACGGAGGACCGGACCGAGGCGATCATCCGGCGCATCGAGGAGTTCGCCCCCGGGTTCAGGGACCTCATCATCGGGACCTCCACGATGAACGCGGTGCAGATGGAGCAGCACAACCCCAACTACATCGGCGGCGACATCTCCGCGGGGGCGCCGGACTTCGCGCAACTCGTCGCGCGTCCTGTGCTGTCCTCCGATCCGTGGCGCATGCCCGGGCGCGGGCTCTACCTGGCCTCCGCCTCCGCCGCCCCGGGCCCCGGCGTCCACGGCCTCGGCGGCTACTACGCGGCGCGCAGTGCGCTCCGCCACGAGTTCGGGTTCACCCGGATGCCGGACCTGTCGCCCGGCCCCGGCCAGACCATCCCGACGCGGGCTGCGTCCTTCGTGCCCGACGCCGTCCATCCCCCGACCCCCCGGGAGCCGTGAACATGTCCGTCAACGTCCGCCGCATGGCCTGCACACCCGAGCAGGTGTTCGCCGTCCTCGCCGACCCGTGGGTGTATCCCACCTGGGTCGTGGGCGCCTCCCGCCTGCGCGCCGCCGACAGCCGCTACCCGGCCGTCGGCTCCCGCCTCCACCACTCGATCGGCGTCTGGCCGCTCGTGCTGAACGACGAGACGCGCGTCGACGAATGGGACCCGCCGCACCGGATGGTGCTGGAGGCGAAGACGCGGCCGTTCGGCACCGAGCGCGTGATCATCGAGGTCAAGCCGCGCGCGGGCGGATGCGTCGTCCGCATCGAGGAGCACCCGCACACCGGTGCGATCACGCGGCTCCCCGACGTGGTCACAGACACCCTGCTGCATGTCCGGAACGGAGAGGCGCTGCGCCGCCTGGAGTGGGTGGCGCGGTGGCGCGCCGCCAGCGGCGACGCGCCCCGACAGGGCGGATAGGGTCCGGCTCAGCCGGCCGAGACCGCCCGGGTGCCTGCGCGGGACGACTCCATCCGCGACGACTCGCCACGCGATGACTCCACCGCGATCTTGCGCGGCTTGGCCCGCTCGGCGATGGGGATCATGACGCTGAGCACCCCGTTGTCGTACGACGCGGTGATGCCGTCGGGATCCACGTCGTCGCCGATCGTGAACTGCCGCAGGTAGGCACCGTAGGGGCGCTCCTGCGCCAGCCAGCGCGCTCCCTCGCGGTCGGCGGCGCTGCGCACCGCGCGGATGGTCAGCAGGTGACCGTCGACGTCCACATCCACCGACGCCGGGTCGGCCCCGGGAAGGTCGGCGTTCAGGATGTAGCGGTCGCCCTCGCGGAACAGGTCGACCGGCATGATGCGCGGCTGACGGCTGGTGTCGAAGACGCTCTGTGCGATCCGGTCCAACTGGGAGAAAGGATCGAACGACATGGCCATTGGATGTACCCCTTTCTTCAATTGAGCAGATGAGAGGCGGTTTGTGCCTCCGTTTCCGCCACAGATATTAGCACTCTCCAGTGGAGAGTGCCAAGGGTCGTTTCCGGTGTCAACCCGGTTCCGGCGCGGGCTCACCCGGCCTACCGTTCCTGACATTCCTCGAGCAGAAAGGACCCATCGTGGCCGTGAGCGAGACCAAGACGAGTACCAAGAGCGGCGCCAAGAAGAGCGCCCCCAAGACCGGCGCCGTGCGGCGCACCAGCGCCGCAGGTGTGGCCCCGACGCGGCGGGAGCATGCCGAGCACGGCTTCGTCGCCTCGGCGGAGCTCGCCCAGAACCTGCAGCGCGTGCACGTCGACCTGATCGAGCTGCACCTGCAGGGCAAGCAGGCGCACTGGAACGTGGTCGGACGCAACTTCCGCGACCTGCACCTGCAGCTCGACGAGATCGTCGAGTCCGCCCGCGAGTTCAGCGACACCATCGCCGAGCGCCTCCGCGCCCTGCACGCCACTCCGGACGGCCGCAGTGCGACCGTCGCCGAGCAGACCAGCCTTCCGGAGTTCCCGAACGGCGAGGTCGAGACGAGCGAGACCGTGGACCTCATCACGGAGCGTCTCGAGGCCGTCGTGCGCACCATGCGCGACGTGCACGACGACGTCGACGAAGAGGACCCCACGTCCGCGGACCTGCTGCACGCCATCATCGAGCGGCTCGAGCAGTACGCCTGGATGGTCAGCGCCGAGAACCGCACGCCCAGCCGCGCCTGACCCGGCCCGACGCCGATGGATGCGGTGCGCGCGTGGCGCGGGCCGCATCCATTCGCGTAATACGGCGGACACGCGCCTGGTCTAGCATCGGGCCATGCCGACGGAGATCCGCCCCGAGCCGCCCCGCCAGCCCGAGATCGAAGAGCTGCTGCGGCTGAGCGACGAGTTCGCGTTCGCGCTCTACCCGGCCGACAGTTGCTACCTGCTGGATGTCGGAGACCTCGAGAAGCCGGGCGTCACCGTGTTCGTCGCCCGCGTGGATGAACGTGCGCTCGGCATCGCGGCGCTCGTGACCGACCAGGATGCGCTTTCGCACGCCGAGCTGAAGCGGATGTTCGTCCACGAGGACGCGCGCGGCAAGGGTCTCGCCCGCCTGCTGCTGGCGGAGGTGGAGGCGGCGGCTTCGGAGGCCGGTGTCGCGGAACTCCGCCTGGAGACGGGCCCGCTGCAGCATGCCGCGATCGCCCTTTACGAGCGCTCGGGGTACGAGCGCATCCCGAACTTCGGACCGTACGTCGGGGACCCGTACTCGGTCTGCTACGCGAAGCCGCTGGCGGTCGCCGCCCACTGACCGCGTCCCGCTCGCGGGGGGCGTCCTCCGACTCCGACGCCGCGTCAGCTGCCGCGGATGCGCCGGGACAGCTCGGCCGCCGCGTCCCGCACCCGGGCGGCCAGCGCATCCCACTCATCCGGCGCTACGTTGTCCCGCGGGAAGGTCACGGCGATGCCCGCCGCGGGCCAGCCCGCGTGGTCGCGGACGGATACCGCGACCGAGGCGAAGCCGGGTGTCACGTCGCCGTCCTCGGTCGCATACCCGCGCTCCCGGGCCTCCGTCACGAGCCGGCGGAGCTCCGCGTACGAGTGCGGGCCCGATCCGGTGCGGTCCTCGAAGGCCCCCGAGTCCGGGTACAGCGCGCGCAACTGCTCCCGGGGCAGGGTGGCGAGCAGCGCCCTGCCGCTGGCGGTCAGGTGCGCGGGGAGCCGGACCCCCACATCCGTGACCAGCCGGGGACGGCGGGGCGCGCGCTCCTCCACGATGTAGACGACGTCGCGGCCGTGCAGCACCGCGACATGGCCGGACTCCCCGATCGCATCCACGAGCGCCGCCACGATCGGTCGGCCGAGTCTGCTCAGCGGTTGCTGGCGCGAGAATCCACTCGACAGTTCGTACGCCGCGACGCCGAGTCCGTAGCGTTTGGCCTCGGGGAAGTGGAGGACGAAGCCGTGTTCGGCGAGCACGGCGAGCAGGTGGTACACCGTCGAGCGCGGCAGGCCCAGGGCGGTGGCGATCGTGGCGGCGGGGACGGGACCGCGCTGCGTGCCCAGGTAGCTCAGGATGCGCAGCGTGTTGTCGGCCGCAGGGACCTTGCTCACCGCATCCACCTCCTGCCGCATACGCCCGGCGCGTCTGTAGTTCCAGGGCGTCTGTAACTCCCGGACGTCTGGGATCCCGGACACCGAGCAGCCTACAGCCGGCGCGCACCGCTGACCTGCGGAGCGAGGATCGGAGCATGCTCCAGACCCAGACCGCCGTCACCGTCGGCACCGGCCCGCTCAGCGTCGCCGACGTCGTCGCCGTCGCCCGCCACGACGCCCGCGTCGACCTCGATCCCGAGTCGCTCGCCGGGGTGGCGGCCTCCCGCGACATCGTCGAAGCGCTCGCCGACGACACCGAGCCGCACTACGGGATCTCGACCGGATTCGGCGCCCTCGCCACCACCTTCATCCCGAGCGACCGCCGCGCCCAGCTGCAGGCCAGCCTCGTGCGCTCGCATGCCGCGGGGTCGGGTCCGGAGGTCGAGCGGGAGGTCGTGCGGGCGCTGATGCTGCTGCGCTTGTCCACGCTGATGACCGGTCGCACCGGTGCGCGCCCGCAGACGGTCGAGACGTATGCCGCTCTGCTCAACGCGGGAATCACGCCCGTCGTGCACGAGTACGGCTCGCTCGGCTGCTCGGGCGACCTGGCGCCCCTGGCGCACTGCGCTCTCGCCGCAATGGGCGAAGGCCCGGTGCGGGTCGACGGCGAACTCATCGACGCGGCCGACGCGCTCGCGGCAGCGGGAATCGCGCCGGTCGTCCTCGCCGAGAAGGAGGGGCTCGCGCTCATCAACGGCACGGATGGGATGCTCGGGATGCTCGCGCTCGCCATCCACGACCTCCACGGCCTGCTCACCGACGCCGATGTGGCGGCGGCCATGAGCGTCGAGGCGCTGCTCGGCACCGACGCCGTGTTCGCCGACGACCTGCAGCGGCTGCGACCGCAGGCCGGCCAGGCGATCTCGGCGGCCAACATCCGGGCGATGCTGGCCGGCTCGCCCATCGTCGCCAGCCACAAGGGGCCGGAGTGCACCCGGGTTCAGGATGCGTACTCGCTGCGGTGCGCGCCGCAGGTGCACGGCGCCGCACGGGACACGCTCGCCCACGCCGAGCTCGTGGCCGGCCGCGAGCTGGCGTCGGCGGTCGACAACCCGGTGCTCACGCTGGACGGCCGCGTGGAGTCGAACGGCAACTTCCACGGGGCGCCCGTCGCTTACGTGCTCGACTTCCTGGCGATCGCCGTCGCGGACGTCGCCAGCATGTCCGAGCGGCGGACCGACCGCTTCCTCGACCCGGCGCGCAACCAGGGGCTGCCGCCGTTCCTGGCGCACGAGGTCGGCGTGGACTCGGGGCTGATGATCGCGCAGTACACGGCCGCGGGAATCGTCTCCGAGCTCAAGCGGCTCGCGGCGCCCGCGTCGGTGGACAGCATCCCGTCGTCCGCCATGCAGGAGGACCATGTGTCGATGGGATGGGCGGCCGCCCGCAAGCTGCGCCGGGCCATCGACGGACTGGCCCGGGTGATCGCGATCGAGATCATGACGGCCGCGCGCGGCGCCGACCTGCGCGCCCCGCTCCGCCCCGCCCCCGCGACGTCCGCGGTCATCGCCACCCTGCGCTCCACGGTCCCCGGCCCTGGCCCCGACCGCCACCTCGCCCCCGAGATCGAGCGCACCCTCACCCTCCTCCGCGCCGGCGCCCTCCGCCCCTCCCTCCCGTAGCCCGCGAGCACAGGAAAATTGTTCGATTTCGGGCCGCTGAGCAACAAAAACCCTGTGCTCGCGGGCCAGTGACGAAAGGAAAGCAGACGATGGATGGAGCTAGACCGGTACGGGCGGCGCGCGGGACGGAACTCAGCGCGAAGAGCTGGCAGACGGAGGCGCCGCTGCGGATGCTGATGAACAACCTCGACCCCGACGTGGCCGAGCGACCCGACGACCTCGTCGTCTACGGCGGCACGGGCCGGGCGGCGCGCAGCTGGGAGGCGTTCGACGCGATCGTCGCGACGCTGCGCGACCTGGAGCCGGACGAGACGCTGCTCGTCCAGTCAGGCAAGCCCGTCGGCGTGTTCCGCACCCACGAGTGGGCGCCCCGGGTGCTCATCGCCAACTCCAACCTCGTCGGCGACTGGGCAACGTGGCCCGAGTTCCGCCGGCTCGAAGCGCTCGGGCTGACGATGTACGGCCAGATGACCGCGGGATCCTGGATCTACATCGGCTCGCAGGGCATCCTGCAGGGCACATACGAGACGTTCGGGGCCGTCGCCCGCAAGCTCGCCGCCGCCCGGGATGGCGCGACCGACGAGCACAGTGGCGGGTCCCTCGCCGGCACGCTGACCCTGACCGGCGGCTGCGGAGGGATGGGCGGGGCCCAGCCGCTCGCGGTCACCCTCAACGGCGGCGCCGTGCTGATCGTGGATGTGGACCGCTCGCGCCTCCAGCGCCGGGTCGACCACGGCTACCTCGACGTGCTCGCGGCCGACCTCGACGACGCTGTCGCGCAGAGCCTCGCCGCCAAGGACGAGGGCCGCGCTCTCTCCGTGGGCGTCGTCGGAAACGCTGCGGAGGTGTTCCCCGAGCTGCTGCGCCGGGGCGTCCCGATCGACATCGTGACCGACCAGACCAGCGCGCACGACCCGCTGTCGTACCTGCCCGTCGGCTACCGAGTCGACGAGTGGCACGACCGCGCCGCCGCGGACCCGGAGCGCTTCACCGAGGACGCGCGCCGCTCCATGGCTGCGCAGGTGGAGGCCATGGTCGGGTTCCAGGATGCGGGCGCCGAGGTGTTCGACTACGGCAACTCCATCCGCACCGAGGCGCAACTCGGCGGCTACGACCGCGCCTTCGACTTCCCCGGATTCGTGCCCGCGTACATCCGTCCGCTCTTCGCCGAGGGCAAGGGGCCGTTCCGCTGGGTCGCGTTGAGCGGCGACCCGGCGGACATCGCCGCCACCGACCGGGCGGTGATGGAGCTGTTCCCGGAGGACGAGCACCTCCGACGCTGGATCACGCAGGCCGGCGAGAAGGTCCACTTCGAGGGCCTCCCCGCGCGCATCTGCTGGCTGGGCTACAAGGAGCGGCACCTTGCCGGGCTGCGGTTCAACGAGATGGTCGCCTCCGGCGAGCTCACGGCGCCGATCGTCATCGGCCGGGATCACCTCGACTCCGGCTCGGTCGCGTCGCCCTATCGCGAGACGGAGTCGATGGCCGACGGCTCAGACGCCATCGCCGACTGGCCGCTGCTCAACGCACTGCTGAACACCGCATCCGGTGCGACCTGGGTCTCGCTCCACCACGGCGGCGGCGTCGGGATCGGGCGCAGCATCCACGCGGGCCAGGTCGTCGTCGCGGACGGGACACCGCTCGCCGCGGAGAAGATCGAGCGCGTGCTGACCAACGACCCCGGCACCGGCGTGATGCGTCACGTCGACGCCGGCTACGACCGCGCGGTGCAGGTCGCGGAGGAGCGTGGCCTGCGCATCCCGATGCGCGAACACGCGAGCGGCCGCCCATGACGGCAACCCTGGTCACCGGGATCGGCGAGCTGGTCACGTTCGACCCCGAGCACGCGG
This sequence comes from Leifsonia sp. T36S-04, assembly GCF_042465655.1. Lineage (GTDB taxonomy): Bacteria > Actinomycetota > Actinomycetes > Actinomycetales > Microbacteriaceae > Leifsonia. Next base: position 205,917 of record NZ_CP146286.1, on the reverse strand, counting down.
GGGTGCTGGGGATCGTGTCCGACGCCGCCGTGCTCGCCGTCGACGGCCGTGTCGCCTGGACAGGACCGGCCGTGTCCGCTCCGCGCTCGGACGCGGACGAGGTGGTGGAGGTGGACGGTGCGGCGGTCATTCCCGGATTCGTGGACTCCCACACCCACCTCGTCTTCGCCGGTGACCGGGCCGCCGAGTTCGAGGCGCGGATGGCGGGCCAGCCGTATACGGCGGGCGGAATACGATCGACCGTCGCCGCAACGCGCGCCGCTAGCGATGACGAACTGCGCTCGCGGCTGGCGGGATTCGTGGCCGAACTGCGCGCTCAGGGGACGACCACCTTCGAGATCAAGAGCGGCTACGGGCTGACGGTGGCGGATGAGGAGCGGCTGCTGCGCCTCGCGCGAGAGGTGACGGACGAGACGACGTTCCTGGGCGCGCATGTCGTTCCGCCCGAGTACGCGGCCAGGGCCGATGAGTACGTCGAGCTGGTGACCGGCCCGATGCTCGATGCCTGCGCCCCGCACGCGCGCTGGATCGACGTCTTCTGCGAGACCGGCGCGTTCTCTGTGGAGCAGGCGCGCCGCATCCTGAACGCCGGTGCGGCGCGCGGGCTCGGCGCGCGCATCCACGCCGCCCAGCTCGGCCCGGGCGAAGGTGTGGCGCTGGCGGTCGAGGTGGATGCGGCGAGCGTCGACCACTGCACGTACCTCAGCGACGACGATGTGGACCGGTTGGCCGCATCCCGCACCGTTGCGACGCTGCTGCCGGGGGTCGAGTTCTCGACGCGACAGCCGTATCCCTCGGGCCGGCGGCTGCTGGATGCGGGTGCCACCGTCGCGCTCGCGAGCGACTGCAACCCCGGGTCGTCGTTCACCTCATCCATGCAGTTCTGCATCGCCCTCGCCGTGCGCGAGATGGGTCTCACACCGGCCGAGGCGCTCGCGGCCGCGACGCTCGGCGGTGCGGCTGCGCTGCGGCGCACCGATGTCGGTCACTTGCGCGTCGGCGCCCGTGCCGACCTCGTCGTGCTGCGCGCCCCCACCTACGTGCACCTCGCCTACCGCCCCGGCGTCCCCCTCGTCGCCCGCACCCTCCGCGCCTAACCCCGTCCGCCTAGCCCGCGAGCACAGGAAAAATGTTGCTCCCGCCGCGTTTCGGCGACATTTTTCCTGTGCTCGGCGGCTGGCTGGGAGGGTCAGCGGGAGGCGAGGCCCGCGGCGGACTCGAGGATCAGGAGGGCGGCCAGGCGGACGGTACGGGCGTCGGGGGTGTCCGCGCTGGCGTCGACCTCGGCGATGTCGATCGAGCGGACCAGAGGGGACGCGGCGGCCAGGCGCGCGAAGCGGCGCAGCTCCCAGGCCGCCAGCCCGCCGGGCACCGAAGCCGGGCACGCCGGGACGACGGAGCGGTCGCAGACATCCACATCCAGGTCGACGTGGATGGGACCCCCGGCCGATCCCGCGATCTCCAGCGCCTCGGTCATCACGTCGTCGAGCGGCCTCCCGTGCAGCGCGTCGCGCGGGACGACCGTGATGCCGTGCTCCGCTGCGCGGCGGGAGTAGGCGGCCGAGTTCGCGAAGTCGGCGATGCCGATCTGCACCACCCGCCGTCCGTCGAGCCCTGCCTCCAGCAGCTCGCGGACGGGCGACCCGTTCGACCTCCCGTCGCGCAGGTCGTGGTGGGCGTCGAGGGTGATAAGGCCCGCACTCCCCAGCTCGCCGCCCGCAGCGCCGAGCGCGACCGGGACGGTGAGGGAGTTGTCCCCTCCTACCGCCACTGTCAGGCGTGACCGGCCGACCGCCCCCGCGACGGCCCGGATCGCGCGTTCCCGGCCGTCGTCCCCATCGGGCGACGGAACGTCTCCGGCATCGGCGAATCGGAGGGCCTCCACCTCCAGCCCCGGGACGAAGGTCGAGTAGCGGCGCAGGGCCTCCCGCACCGCCGCCGGGGTCGCATGAGCGCCGGTGGGCGAGAGCGAGGTCTCGTGGGTCGGGATGCCGATCAGCGTCAGGTCGACGTCCGCATCACCCAGCCGGGGCCAGTCTCCGGCACGTGGCCACAGCGGATCGACGGACAGCACCTGGTCGCTCATACCGCGACCCTAGCCAGGCGGCGTCGGCCGCCGGCACGCCGAAGGAGGTCGTCCGTCTGGGATCCCGGACGGGCGACCCCGCATCGGTCAGATCTGAGAACCGCCGGCCGGACGCGTGAACACGGGAGGCTCGGGGCTCTCCTGCGACCGGGCCGCCACGGGCGACCCGCTCGGCGAGGTCGGTGAACCATCCGGCGATCCTCCGTCCGGCCCACCGCTGCCGCCGCCCTCTCCCGCAGCATCGCCCCGCGCCGCCCTCTTCGCCGCCGCACGCTCGCGGCGCCCCTCGACGAGGTTGTACAGGGTCGGCAGCACGACCAGCGTCAGCACGGTCGACGAGATCAGACCGCCGATCACGACGATGGCCAGCGGCTGCGAGATGAAGCCGCCGTGCCCGGTCAGACCGATCGCCAGAGGCGTCAGCGCAGCGATCGTCGCCAGAGCCGTCATCAGGATCGGCCGCAGTCGGCGCGACGCACCGTGCGCCACCGCATCCGACACCGAGAGCCCTCGCCGACGGTACTGGTTGACGAGGTCGATGAGGACGATCGCGTTCGTCACCACGATGCCGATGAGCATCAGCAGTCCGATGAGCGACGCCACCCCCAGCGGGATGCCCGAGATGATCTGGAGCAGGATCGCGCCGGTCGCCGCGAACGGCACCGAGACGAGCAGCAGCAGCGGCTGCCGCAGCGACCGGAACGTCGCCACCATGACGATGTAGACGATCAGGATGGCCGCGAGCAGTGCAAGCCCGAGCTGCGAGAACGCGTCCGACTGGCTGGAAGAGACTCCGCCGATCTTCGCCGTCGCCCCCTCCGGCAGGTCGGCCGCCTTGAGCGAGGCCGTCACATCCGCGTTCGCGGTTGTCAGGTTGTCCGTCGCGGGAGTCGCGGTCACGGCCGCGGTGCGGAGACCGCGCTCGGTGGTGACGCTCGCCGGGCCCTTGACCTCCTTCACCGCCGCCAGGCTCTCGAGCGGCACCACGCCCGCGGCCGTCGGCACCGGCAGCTGAGCCAGCCCGGCGACCGTCGTCGGCGGGTTCTCGCTCTGCAGGTAGATCTTCAGCGTCGTGTTGTCGATCGCGACGGACCCGGCCTGCGTCGGCTGCATCGCCTGGGACACGATGGTGCCGACCGCGACCTCGCTGAGCCCGGCAGCCGCCGCCTTCGACCGGTCGACCTCGACGGCCACGTACGGGAGCGACGCGCTCAGGTTGGAGGTGACCTGCTTCAGCGACGACTTCGTGTCGAGCTGCGCGACCACGGAGTCCGTCGCCTTCTGCAGGTCTTCGTTGCTGGTCGCGGTGATGTCGACCTGGATGTCGCTCGAGCCACCGAACCCGCTGGACGCGGACAGCGTGATCGTGCCCGGGTCCTTGATGCTCGCGAGCTCGTCCGAGATCGTGTTCTGCAGCTTGGTCTGGTCGGCGTTCGGATCGGTGGTGATCGAGAAGGTCGTGCCGCCGCTGCCACCCGTGAAGGCGTCCCGCAGCGACGAACCACTGGACCCGATCGAGACCTGGACCGTCTTCACGCCCGTGGTGTCGAGCAGCTTCTGCTCGACGACCTTCGCCGCATCGTCCTTCGACTGGAGGCTCGCGCCGGGCTCCAGGGTCTGCGTGACGGTGAGGGAATTCTGCCCGCTGGAGCCGAGGAAGTTCGTCTTCACGAACGGGAAGGCCAGCACGGTGAGAACGATTACGAGGACCGCGGCCCCCACGGTCACCCACGAGTGCTTCAGCGTCCAGCGAATGATCGGGAGGTATCCGGCCTGCAGCCGCGACGGGTGCTCCAGCTCGTCGACGCCGGTGGCCGTGGCCTCGGCGACGGAGAGGTGCGCAGACTCCACGTCGGAGCCGCCCTCGTGCTTGTGCGCCTTCGGCGCGCGCAGGAACCAGTACGCGAGCACAGGCACGATCGTGAGCGCGACGAGCAGCGACGACAGGAGCGCGATCGTGACCGTCACGGCGAACGGACGGAACAGCTCCCCGGTCACATCCCCGACGAACGCCAGCGGCAGGAACACCGCAACGGTCGTGATGGTGGACGCGGTGATGGCACCTGCGACCTCGCGCACGGCGCGCACGATGGTCACGGCGCGGTCGGACCCGGCCACGAGCTGCCGTTTGATGTTCTCGATGACCACGATGGAGTCGTCCACCACACGCCCGATCGCGATCGTGAGCGCGCCGAGCGTGATGATGTTGAGGGTGTAGCCGGAGGCCCACATCACGACGAACGTGATGAGCACGCTGGTCGGGATGGAGATCGCGGTCACCAGGGTCGAACGGACCGACAGCAGGAACACCAGGATGACGATGACCGCCATCGCGAGGCCGAGCAGGCCCTCCTCGGTGAGCGAGTTGATCGACTGCGTGATGAACGGGGCCTGATCGAACACGACCGTGACCTTCGCGTCGGAGCCGAGCTTCGCCTCCAGCTCGGGGACGAGCTTGGTGACCTCGTGCGAGACCTCGACGGTGTTCGCCGAGGGCAGCTTGGTGACGGCGACGGTCAGCGCGGGCTTGCCGTCCACGCGCGACAGGGAGGTGATCGGGTCGTCCGTCTCGGCGACCGTCGCGACCGCGCCGATGGTGGGAGGGGTCGTGGGAGCGGCGAGGGTGGTGCCTGCACCGCCCGCGCCGGCCGAAGCCGCAGCTCCCGCGCCCGCTCCCGCACCGGCTCCCGCTCCCGCACCGGCACCGGCACCGGCACCGGCCGAACCCGCCGCCGACCGCACGAGCGGAAGCGCGGCGATCTCATCCACCGAGCTCACCTTCGTGCCCGACTGGATGGACAACGTCTTGCCGTCCTCGGTGATGGAACCGCCCGGGATGAGCACGCCGCTCTGCTGCAGCGCATCCTTGATCGCGGAAGACGAGACACCCGCCGCCGCGAGCTTCGCCGGGTCGGGCGTGATGGTGATCCGGCGACCGACCTCGCCGACCAGCTGGGCGTCGTTGACACCCTTCAGATCCTTGATGTCCGGCAGCACGAGCTTCGTGATGTCGTCGCCGAGCGTCCGCTGGTCGGCGCCACCGGTGACGGCGAGCTGGATGACCGGAAGGTCGTCGATGCTCCCGGACAGCACCTGCGGCTCGACTCCGGAGGGAAGGCTCGACTTGATGCGGTTGATCGCCTGATCGATCTTCTGCTCCGCCGTCGCCAGGTTGGTGCCGTACGTGAACTTCGCGGTGATGATCGACTGGTTGGTGCTGCTGACCGCCGACGTGCTGTCGAGGTCCGGCACACCCTGGATCGCCGCCTCGACCGGGGTGCTCACGTCGTTGTTGACGACCTCCGGCGATGCCCCGGGGTAGGTCGAGAGCACGACCAGCTGGGGGAAGGAGATCGACGGGATGAGCTCCTGCTTGAGGTTGCTGAGCGCGAGTCCGCCGAAGATCGCGGCGACGATCGTCACGAGCGCGATCAGAGCGCGGTTCTTCATGCTGAGGACAGCCAGGAAATGCACGGGGGTTCCCCTCGGAGGGACGGTTTGCGGGACACGCGACACCGGTGGCGCAGGCAAAGTATGTCAGGAGCGGGTGGGCACTTTCTTCATGCCCAGGTACGACATCCCGCTACTCCCCCGGGAGTCTTGCGCGTACGTCAGACGACGCTGGGGAGCGCCCCCTGGTCGAAGTACGGCACGGGCTCGTTCGCCGCGACCGCCCAGGCGCGCGACAGGGCGCCGAACGCGCGGTCGTATTCCTCCGGCGTGTAGGTGATCGGGACGCGGAGGAAGCGCTCGAAGGCCCCGTCGATCCCGAACCGCGGACCGGCGGCGATCAGCAGCCCGTGGCTCCGCGCGGCCAGCGCCAGCGCCGAACTGACGGGTGCGCCGATGCCGACCCAGGCCGTGAGCCCGCCGTGCTGGGCCGGGACGGTCCAGTCCGGGAACAGGTCCGTCACGAGCCTGCGGACGGTGTCGCTCCCCTGCCGCAGCTGCCCGCGCCGCTCCTCAATGATCTCGTCGAGCTGAGGGAGGAGACGCGCAACGACCAGCTGCTCGATCACTGGGGTGCCGAGGTCGGTGGCCGGCTTCGCGGCGATCAGGCGCTGGATGTGGGAGCGGTCCGCGCGGATCCAGCCGATCCGAAGTCCACCCCACAGCGTCTTGCTGGCCGAGCCGATCATGATGATCGGAGCGCCCGGCGCCGAGTCGTCGGCGTAGCGCGGCATCGGCAGGTACTCGCCGACACGGTCGATATCGAGTTCGGCCGTCGTCTCGTCGGCGACGACGATGGCGCCGTGCCCGGCCGCGGCGGCCAGCACGCGCTCCCGCGTCTCCGGCGACATGGAGGCTCCGGTCGGGTTGTGGAAGTCCGGGATGAGGTACGCGAGCGCGGGGTTGGCCCGGCGGAAGGTCTGCTCGATGGCGTCCGCATCCCATCCATCGTTCTGCTCGCCGAGCCGGTGCGGGCCCTCCTCGGGCGCGGTGACCGTGATGGGCACGAGGCGCGCTCCGGCCAGCCGGATCGCCTCGATGGCGTGCGGGTAGGTGGGCACCTCGATGACGACGCGATCGCCGCGCTGCAGGAAGGTGCGTGCGATGAGTGCGATCGCCTGCTGCGCCCCCACGGTGACGACGATCTGGTCCGCCTCGGTGGGGAGGCCGCGGCGGGTGTACCGCTCGGCGATCTGCGCGCGCAGGTGCGGCAGGCCGACGGGGTCGTAGCCGGGCTCGGACAAGAAGCGCGGCAGGTCCTCCGCTGCCGCCCGCGCTGCGGCCGCCAGCCCGGACGCCGCAGGCAGGGACGCCTTGGTGAAGTCGAGCATCCCCTCACCGCCGACCGCGGGGAGCGGCAGGGTGCCGCCGGGCAAGCGGGTGACGCTGCCGGAGCCGCGCACACTGTCGACGAACCCGGCCTCGCGCAGCTGACGGTAGGCCGCGGCAACGGTGGTGCGGCTCAGTTCCAGCCGGGCGGCCAGGTCGCGCTCGGCCGGCAGACGCGTGCCCATCGGGATGCGGCCGTCGAGCACGAGGAGCCGGATGCGGTCGGCGAGGGCCAGATACCCGGCGGCGTTGGTCCGCCAGGCCCCGAGGAGCACCTCGAGCGAGCGGGCGGTGAGCTGGACATCCGACATGCAGGCCACTTTAGGTCAATTGGCATCTTGCCGCCAGTCCAATCGCTGCGATTGGATTGTGCCCATGACCACCGGACTGCTCCTCACCCGACGCCTCGTGCAGCTGTTGATCGGCCTGTTCCTGTACGGGATCGCCATCGCGCTCATGGTCCGCGCCGGTATCGGGCTGTCACCGTGGGATGTGCTGGCACAGGGTGTCTCGCTCAAGACGGGGATCCCGTTCGGTTTCGTCACGAACCTGATCGGGCTGGTCGTCCTGGCGTTCTGGATTCCGCTCCGCCAGCGACCGGGTCTTGGCACCGTCCTGAACGTGCTGCTGGTCGGCCCGAGCGCCCAACTCGGGCTCGACCTCATCCCGCAGCAGACGATCCTCTGGGTGCAGGTGCTGTTCTTCGCCGCGGGTCTCGGGCTGCTGGCCGTGGCCACCGGGCTGTACATCGGGCCGCGGCTCGGACCGGGTCCGCGCGACGGGTTGATGACCGGCCTGCACGCGCGCACCGGGCGGCCGATCTGGATGGTGCGGACGGCGATCGAGGTGACCGTGCTCATCATCGGGTGGGTCCTCGGCGGCAATGTCGGCGTCGGGACGCTCGCGTTCGCGCTGCTCGTCGGTCCGCTGTGCAGCATCACCCTCCCCTTCTTCGCGATCCGCCTGCCGCAGGACGCTGCAACGACTGAGGCAGAGCTGGAGAGCGAGCTCGAGGGATCGGCCGAGCAGTCGGCCGGCCTCGGCGAGGAGCGGGATGCCGTCCGTTACGACGTGCGCGACGGCATCCTGCTCGAATCCGATCGCGCCGCGCACGCACGCGGCGCCCGGGCCGACTCCCCCTTCGTCCGGGCTCCCCAGCCCGACCGCGCAGTGCCTCTGCCTGCGGCCTCACCCTCTCGCCCGTCCCGCCTCATCGCCGCCCACTGGCTCGACGACCGCCTGGCCCGCCGCCCCCGCCACCCCTGACCCGTAGCCGTCGAGCACAGGAAAAGTGCGACCTTTAGAGCCGAGACTCAACAGATTTCCTGTGCTCGGCGGCTAGCGGGCGGGTCAGGCGAGGTGGGCGGCGGCGTAGGTGCGGAGGGCGTCGCGCACGAAGGCGGCGCCGGAGGTGCCCCCGTAGTTCGCGGCGAAACGCTCGTCGGCGACGTACATCTCGCCGAGACCGGTCAGGTAGGCGGCACGGGGCGCGCCGGTGCCGTACCCGGGGGTGCCGGGAATGTCGGCCAGCCACTCTGCGTGGCGCCGCGCGAGCTCCTGCGCCTCGGGCGAATCCGGCGCGACTCCGCTCGCCGCAGCGGCCTGCCAATCCTCCGCCAGGCGCTGCTGGCGGTCCTGCCACGCCCGCCGCTCCTCCGGGCTCTTGCTGCGCCACCAGGCATCCGAGGTCGCGTAGGCCTCCTTACCCCATCGCTCCTCCACCTCTTCCTTGTACTGCGTGTGATCGAATCCGTCGAACATGCGCTCGGCCACGATCTCTTCTCCTTCCTCCACCGCGTGGATCGTCGACTCGACCGACGCGATCTGCCGCGCCAGCCGTTCCCGCTCCGCCCGTAACCATGTGAGGTGGTCGCGCAGGGCGGGTGCCGCATCCGTCCGATCGTCGAGCACGCGACCGACGGCCTCGAGGCCGAGTCCGAGCTCGCGGAGCAGAAGGATGCGCTGCAGCCGCACGAGGGAGTCGCGGTCGTAGTACCGGTAGCCGTTGCCGCCGACGCGGCTCGGCTTGAGCAGCCCGATGGCGTCGTAGTGGCGCAGCGTGCGGCTGGTGGTGCCGGCGATCCGCGCGATGTCCTGGATGGACCAGTCCATGTCTCCTCCTCCCCGTGCGGTGTGACACCCACGTTAGGAGTTGACGTTACGTCAAGGTCAAGCGCGCGGCTACCGCTTCGCGCGGGCGGGGACCTTCTTCTGAGAGCCGGCCGTGGCCGCCGGTTCGTGCGCCTCTGGCGTCGGCTCGGGGATGGACCCGGCGATCCGCTCCACGGTCTCCTCCGGCTCGGTCATCGTGATCGGCACCGGGTGGATGTGGATGGGCGTGCGGGCGGCGGCGGCCGGCGCCAGCGGGCGGCGGGCGATGGGGCGCACCGGCTCGCCGCGGCGGTCCTGGCCGGGGAGCGGGCGGGAGCGGCGCCCGTAGATCAGCGACGACGAGTCCAGCAGCCACGGGACGAGCGCGACCGTGACGCCGTGGCACAGCATCAGCTGCTTGCTGATCCGGCGCGACCGGTGGTTGTGCAGCAGCCCCTCCCACCAGTGGCCGACGATGTACTGCGGCAGGTAGACGGTCACGACCTCCGAGCCGTGCTCCTCGCGACGGTGCTTGAGGTACTTCACGAGGGGGATGCCGAAGTCGCGGTACGGCGACTCGATGATGGTGAGCGGCACGTGGATGTTCTGCTCGATCCACTGCCGCTGCAGCTTCTGCGTCGCCTCCTCCTCGATGGAGACGTGCACCGCCTCGATCGAGTCGTGGCGGGCGGCGATGGCGTAGTCGAGGGCCTTGAGCGCCGGCTTCTGCATCTTGCCGATCAGCACGACGGCGTGGTCGCCGACGCTTCCGAACGTCGTGACCGGGTCGACCTCGACCTCTTTCTCGACGTCGCGGTAGTACCGGTTGACGCCCAGCATGAGGAACCACAGGATCGGCATGAAGATGAAGACCAGGTACGCGCCGTGCGTGAACTTGGTGATCGTCACGACGATGAGGACGATGGCGGTCAGGCAGGCGCCGAAGGCGTTGATGCAGAGCGAGCGGATGATCCCCGAGCGTTCGCGCCCGGTCTGGCCGCCGGCGCGCAGCAGCGAGATCCAGTGCTTCACCATCCCGGACTGGCCGAGGGTGAACGAGACGAAGACGCCGATGATGTAGAGCTGGATCAGCTGGGTCAGGTTGGCTTGATAGACGACCAGCAGCACCGTTGCCGCCAGCGCGAGGATGATCATGCCGTTCGAGTACACCAGGCGGTCGCCGCGGGTATTGAGGGCTTTGGGGGCGTAGGAGTCGCGCGCGAGCACCGAGCCGAGCAGCGGGAAGCCGTTGAAGGCCGTGTTCGCCGCGAGCAGCAGCACGATGGCCGTGGCGGCCTGCACCAGGAAGAAGAGGAAGGTGTTGTTGCCGAATGTGGCCGCAGCGATCTGGGCGATCAGACTGCGCTGAGGCTGGGTCGCGCACTGCGCCCAGCCCTGGAGGTCGCAGGGATTCTCGGCGTAGTGCACGCCGCTGATCAGCGCGATCGCGGTCAGGCCGGCGAACAGGGTGATGGCGATCCCGCCCATCAGGGCGAGGGTGACGCGGGCATTGCGGATCTTGGGGGTGCGGAACGCAGGGACGCCGTTAGCGACGGCCTCCACACCGGTGAGGGCCGAACATCCACTGGAGAATGCGCGGAGCAGCAGCAGGACGATCGCGGCCTGCGTCAGGGAGTCGGCATGCACCTGGTAGGCGGAGGACTCGGCGACCGGGGCGTCCCCGAAGACGGTGCGGACGAGCGCGGTCACGATCATCAGCGCGATGCTGCCGATGAAGATGTAGGTCGGGAGGGCGAACGCCTTGGACGACTCGCGCACCCCGCGCAGATTCACCGCGGCGATGATGATGACGCAGAGGATCGCGAGTTCGACGCGCCACGGAGCGAGGAAGGGCAGAGCGGAGATGACGTTGTCCACACCGGAGGCGACCGACACCGCGACGGTGAGCACGTAGTCCACCAGCAGCGCGGAGGCGACGACGAGGCCCGCCTTCTCGCCGAGGTTCTTGTGCGCGACCTCGTAGTCGCCACCGCCGGACGGGTACGCCTTGACCAGCTGTCGGTAGCTCAGCACCACCGTGACGAGCAGGACGACGACCGCGGCGGCGACCCACGGCGCGAAGGTGAGGAAGGCCAACCCGCCGAGCAGCAGGATCATGAGCAGTTCCTGCGGCGCATACGCCACGCTCGACAGCGCGTCGGAGGCGAAGATGGGTAGCGCGAGGTGCTTCGGGAGCAGTTGTCCTTCGAGCTTTTCACTCGGAAGCGGGTCGCCGATCAACCAGCGCTTCGGGGATCTCCCCTCAGTTGTCACGAGTGGCGAGCATACTCGCTGCCAAACCACTGTCAAGTCGGCGCGTCGCGTCCTCCTGACGCTCGTGTTCTGCAAACACTGAGGACTGCGCCGCCCGGGGGTCATCCGCCGCGGATTGACGCGGTACGGCGACCCACAGCGGCCTCACTGGGAGCCGAATGAGCATTGGCTGACTCTTTTCCGGGCGGACGATTGCGGTCAGCGGCGCTCGAGCGCCTCGACGATGGTTCGGCGCACGCGGTCCAGTTCGCCCTTGAGCAGCGGCACGACGTCCGCTGGGAGCACACCGCGAGCAGCCTGGGATCGCAGGTCGGTCCGCAACTGCTGCCGGAACTCGTTGAGCGCTGCCTCAGCGTCCCGCACCGCCGCCATCCCGGCGCCGCGCGCATCCGGGTCCGCCTCCCGCTCTGCGTCGCGCGCCTCCTGCCGTGGATCGACCCGGGAGGCGTTCCGCTTGGCCTCGCGCGCCGCCGAGGCGAGCTCGGCGCGGAGCGTGCGCATCGCGTCGTTGACGCCGGCCCGGACCTCATCGGCGAGACGGCGTACCGAGTCGGTGAGCTCCTCCTCGATCGCGTCCAGCTCGGGCCGGCGGGCGGCGAGTTCTGCGCGCCCGGCGTCGGTGATGGCGTAGACGGTCTTGCGGCCGTCCGCCGACTTGGTGACGAGGCCCTCCTCCTCCAGCTTCGCGAGCCGGGGATAGATGGTGCCGGCGCTCGGGCTGTAGGTCCCGCCGAAGCGGTCGGACAGCGCCTGGATCAGCTCGTACCCGTGTCGCGGAGACTCGTCGAGGAGGCTCAGCAGGTACAGCCGGAGGCTGCCGTGCGAGAAGACGGGGCTCACGCCGACGCCTCCTGCGATGTCGCGCCCTCGGCGCCCGACGCCTGGGAGCCGGAGGTCTGCGCGTTAGCCGAGCTGCGGAGCACCGCCGCATCCCCCGAGACGGAATTCACGCTGATCTCGACCCAGGTTCCGTTGAGGCTGCCGGAGGTGCCGGTGTACCCCTTGCCCATCCCGCCGACGACGGTCATGTTGTCCAGCTGCACCTTGCCCGAGACGGTGTTCACGCGGTAGCGAGCGCCGACGGCTTCGGGGATGCGGATGGTCGTATCACCCGAGACCGAGTTGACGGAGATGGCGTCCGGCGTGCCCGTGACGTCGATCATCACATCGCCGGAGACGCCGTCGGAGGAGAAGCGGCCGATGGCGCCGGTCGCCGTCACGTCGCCCGATACCGTGTGCGCGGTGATGCGTCCCGTGTGGTCGCGGACGGACAGCTCGCCGTTGACGGAGTTGAGCTCGATGTCGCCCGTGAGGCCGTCGGCCACCACATCACCCGACACCGTGCTGAGACGAGCGTCGGTGTGGAGCCCGGACACGAGCGCGGCCGCGGAGACGACGCCGAACTTGAGTTCGACATCCCGTGGCACGAGCACGCTGACGTCGGCGCGTGCACTCGAGCGCATCGACTTGAAGACCTCGATGAAGTTGTCCCAGCGCAGTTGCGGGTGGTCGATCTCGAGGCGGTCCCCGTCGACGACGATCTTGAGGTCGCGACCGGCGACCGAGTGGACCTCGATGCGCGCGCCCGGCTCATCGTGCCCGACGATGTCGATCTGACCGCCGATGAAGCCGACCTTGAGGGCGCGGACGATCTCCACGTCGATGGTGCGACTCTCGCCCGGCTGGATCAGCCACTTCTCTTGTGCCATCGTGCTTGCTCCTTGTTCTCCGGTCCCCTGCCGGGACCGTCGGTGATTCGCGTTATATCGCGACTGTTGACGTAAATCACGATATATCGCGAGTGGGCTCCTGGCAAGCGGATTCCCGCTGGATGGAGGGAGTTCAGGGGACGCTCGGGGAAAACCCTGAGAAGCGCGGCGGCTGAAGGCTGCGGGCGCCGGGCTAGTGGCGGCGGAGCCACGGCTGCAGCAGCCGCGTGACGAACGGAAGGAGGACGTAGGTCATGACCGGCGTCAGACACAGTGTGGACGCGAGGACCGTCGCCAGCGGCCAGAGCGTGTGCCAGCCGGGAACAAAGATCCCGGTCAGATAGGTGAAGGCGAGGGAGAGCGGGAAGAAGCCGAGCCAGATCGTCACGGCCTGCTTCCACCGCGGCGGCGCGGCAGGCACGCCGGGCTGCGGCTGGTCGAACCAGCCCTCGATGCCCGTCCGCCGCTCCACGCGCGCCACCTCGACGAGCTCGCGGCCCTCGTACAGCCACTCCGCGCGGTCGTCGGACGCCTCCCAGGCCTCGAGGGTGTCGGCATCGGCGAACCGGTACAGCATGTGCCACTCGTCCGAATCCGCGTGCGCGCGCACCCATCCCGAGCCGAGGAAGCCGTCGTACGTGTTCGCCAGATTCACCCCCGACTGGACCCAGTGGGTCACGTCGGCGAGACGGTTGCCGTCGACGCGGCGGGTGATGGAGACGGTGACGGGCAGGCGACGCGCTCGTGGCGCATCCAGGAGGGGCTCTTGTGGAGACATGACTCCATTCTCTCCGGGCTGCGTTACGGCCGGATTTCAGGAGTGATCAGCGCGGGCCGATCAGCGCGGGCCGATCAGCGCGGGCCGATCAGCGCGGGCCGATCGCGCACGACGAGCCGCGGCGTGACCAGGCGGTGGCGCGGATCCGCGAGTTCCTCGCCCGGGCGCACCTTGCCGCCGTGCGCCCCGGTGAGCAGTTCGAGCACCCCCGCCGCGACCTCGTCGAGTTGCTGGCCCACACTCGAGAAGCCCAGGGCGGCCGCGATCGGAGTGTCGTCGTAGCCGACCACCGGGGGCCGCCCGCCGGCCGCGGTGAGCACCCCGAGAGCCAGCGAATCGGAGGCGCAGACGACGCCGTCGAGCGTTCCGGCCTGTGCCTCCAGACGGCGGATCGCCTCCGCGCCGAACGGCACGCCGTCCTCGGTCGCGATGTCGAGGAGCCGCAGCTCGTCGTGCGGGAGTCCGCTCCCGGCGAGCATCGCCTCGCGCCACCCTTCACGACGGTCGTCACCGGTGCCCGACCCGCTGGGCCAGCCGACGAACCCGACACGCGGTCCCGCGGCGGCCAGGAGGTGGGCCGTGGCCGCCCGCAGTCCCGCGCGGCCATCCACATCTACCCAGAGATGCTCCGGGTCGGTCATGTCGTCGATCCCCCACGGCCGCCCGAAGGTGACGAAGGACTGGCCATTCTCGATCAGCCACTCGGTCCGCGGGTCGCCGTGGAAGGTCGACGTGAGCACGAACGCATCCACGTCGGCCGCGTCGGACAGGCGACGGAACTGCTCGATCTCGTCCTCGGGGTCTGCCGCCGTGAACAGCAGCATGCGCAGCCCCTGCCGGTCGGCCTGCTCGGTGAGCGCGTGCAGGAAGCGGTCGAGGATGCTGCCCGAGATCCCGTCCTGGGTGATCGGGTCGAGCCGGATGCCGATGGTCGAACTCTTCTGCGTGCGCAGTCTGCGGGCGGACGCGTGCGGCCGATAGCCGAGCGTGTGGATGGCCGCCTGGACCCGTTCGCGCGTCTCCGGCCGCACGAGTTCGGGCGCGTTGAGCACGTTCGACACGGTCTGCCGGGACACCCCGGCGACACCGGCGACGTCGGTGACGGTCGGCTGCAGACCCATCGCGGCTCCTCCCTCGTCGACTGGATATGACCTTACTGGGCCGCTTGACACCTCCGGAAGCGCGTGGCTACTGTGGCAGACATCCCAGTTTGATCGTTCAAATTCACCGTAGCAGTCGTTGATTTGATCGATCAAACGAGTGAGCCGGGACAGTTGGCAGGACCGAAGGAGGTCGGATGCGCGCACCGCAGCGCCGCATCGAAGCCTGCTGTCCTCGGATCGCGAAGTTGTTCACAACGGGACCTACCGGACGGGTTGTCCACCGTTTTTCCGGCCTTTCACACGTGCACCCGCACACCGGGCACACTCACACCGAGGAGACACGAATGCGCAGAATCACACACCGCCTGCTCGCGAGCGGCGCCGTCGCCGCCGCGACCGCGCTCGCCCTGACCGCGTGCGGCTCGGGCTTCGGGGGCGGCAGCAGCGACGCGTCGACCGGCAAGCTCACGTCGTCGAGCAAGCCGCTCACCGTCATGATCGGGTCGTCGGGCGACGCCGAGACGAAAGCTGTCACCTCCGCGGTCGGCGACTGGGCGAAGGGCTCCGGCACCAAGGCCACCGTGGTCGCCGCCAGCGACCTCAACCAGCAGCTCTCACAGGGCTTCGCGGCGAAGAAGCCGGCGGATGTCTTCTACCTGTCGACCGATGCCCTGGCCGGCTACGCCTCCAACGGCTCCCTACTGGCCTACGGTGACCAGCTCAGCAACAAGAGCGACTTCTACCCGAGCCTGGTGAAGTCGTTCACCTACGACGGCAAGTTCTATTGCGCTCCGAAAGACTTCTCCACGCTGCAGCTGATCATCAACACGGAGGCCTGGACCGCGGCGGGGCTGACCGACTCCGACATCCCGAAGACGTGGGACCAGCTCGAAGCCGTGTCGAAGAAGCTCACCACCGGCAGCCAGGTCGGTCTCGGCATCTCGGGCGAGTACGCCCGCATCGGCTCGTTCATGGTTCAGGCCGGCGGCAACCTCATGAACGACGACAGCACGAAGGCGACCGCCGACAGCGAGGCGAACGTGAAGGCTCTCGACTTCGTCAAGAAGATGCTGAACGACGGCGACCTCGAGTACGCCAAAGACCTCGGCGCAGGCTGGGGCGGAGAGGCGTTCGGAAAGGGCCTCGCTGCGATGACGATCGAGGGCAACTGGATCACCGGCGCCCTCAAGTCCGACTTCCCGAATGTCAAGTACACGATCGCCGAGCTGCCGAAGGGCCCGGCCGGTCAGGGCACGCTGCAGTTCACCAACTGCTGGGGCATCGCCGCCGACAGCCCCAACCAGGCGGCCGCGCTCAAACTGGTCGAGAAGCTGACCAGCAAGAGCGACCAGCTGGCGTTCTCGAAGGCCTTCGGACCGATGCCGTCGATCAAGTCGGCCGCGGACGAGTGGAAGTCGGCCAACCCCGAGCTCGCGCCGTTCCTCGCCGCCGCGGACTACGCCAAGAACGTTCCGACCGCGAAGGGTGCTGCCGACGTGGTGACCGACCTGAACAGCAAGCTCGAATCGCTGGCGACAGGCGATCCGAAGTCGATCCTCGAGGCCACTCAGAAGAACCTCGAAGCGCTGAAGTAGCCCGGCGCAGTATCCCTTCCCGCAGAAACGCTCCCGGCAGAAAAGGACACGTCATGTCTGCAACCACGAGTCGGTCTCGTCGCACCGGAATCCGGCGCGGCGAGGCCGCCTCGGGGTGGTTGTTCACCGCCCCGGTCATCGTTCTGCTCGGGGTGTTCCTCGTCATCCCCGTGCTCATGGCGCTCTGGGTGAGCTTCTCCGACTGGGGAGGGCGCGGGAGCCCCTTCTCGTCCGACGTGAACTTCGTCGGTCTCAAGAACTATGCAACGCTGCTCGGAGGCGGCGGCCTCGCCGAGCAGGACTTCGGGATGTCGCTGAAGAACAATGCCTGGTACGTCGTCCTCGTGGTGCCGATCCAGACGGCGGTGTCGCTCGGTCTCGCGATCCTCGTGAACCGGGCCATCCTGCGGGGTCGCGGCTTCTTCCGTACCGCCTTCTACTTCCCCTCCGTCACCAGCTCGGTCGCGATCACCGTGCTGTGGCTCTTCCTGTTCAGCACCAGCGGCGCTGTCAACAAGGTGCTGTCGTGGGTGGGCATCCACGGCCCCAACTGGTTCAACGACCCGTCCGGCATCATCCACAACCTCTTGGCCGCCCTCGGAGTGGCGCAGGCACCTGCCGCGCTCACGCAGAACACCGCTCTCGGCGTCTCCTGGTGGGACTGGCTGGGCGGCCCGTCCGTCGCGATGTCGGCCTACATCATCATGGCCGTGTTCACCACGAGCGGCACCTTCATGCTCCTGTTCCTGGCCGCGCTCCAGAATCTGGGCGGCGACATCACCGAGGCAGCGATGATGGATGGCGCGAGCGCCTGGCAGCGCTTCTGGCGGATCACCCTCCCGCAGCTCCGTCCGACCCTGTTCACCGTGCTGACGCTGGGCCTCATCGGCTGCTGGCAGGTGTTCGACCAGATCTACACCGGAACCCGCGGCGCTCCGGGCAAGACCACCCTCACGCCGGCATACCTCTCTTACCAGACCTCGTTCGTCAATCAGGAGTGGGGCCAGGGCGCCGCCATCGCCTTCATCCTGTTCGTCATCATCGTCGTCTTCACCCTCTTCCAGCGGTGGGTGCTGAGCGAGCGAAAGGTATCCAGACGGCGGATGCGGCTCTACCAGCCGCCGAGCTCTGCCAGCACAGCCGCCGAAGACCGGAAGGAAGCGCTCCGATGACCACGAGCATCGTCCAGGCGGAGAGCACGGCCGCGGTTTCGCGTCCGCCGGCCAGGCGCCCCTCGGCTCCGCGGCGGCGTTCGACGGGAACGGTGGTCGCGACGTCGGTCACCTACGCGATCCTCATCGCATTGGCCGTCGTCTACATCATGCCGTTCCTCATCCAGCTCGCCACGTCGTTCAAGACCGACGCCGAGGCCTCGTCGAACCCGGTCGGACTGATCCCGCAGACCTTCACCGCGGCCGCTTATACGAAGCTCTTCCTGAACTCCGACTTCCCGGTGTGGTTCGGCAACACGGCGATCGTGACCATCTTCGTCACCGCCGGCCGCGTCTTCTTCGACTCGCTCGCCGGGTATGCCCTGGCGCGGCTGCACTTCCGGGGCCGCACCGTGGTGTTCGCGGCGCTGGTCGCCGTCATGTCGGTGCCCATGGTGGTGCTGCTCATCCCGAAGTTCCTGGTCATCAACCAGCTCGGGATGTACGACTCCTACACGGGCATGATCCTGCCGCTGCTGACGGATGCGGCGGGAGTCTTCATCATGAAGAACTTCTTCGAGTCCATCCCGGCGAGCGTGGAGGAGCAGGCGCGCATCGACGGCGCGGGAACGTTCCGCGTGTTCTGGTCGATCGTGCTGCCCATGGCACGGCCCGCCCTGATCACCATCATCATCCTGTCGTTCCAGGGCTCGTGGAACGAGCTCGCCCACTTCATCGTCTCGACACAGAGCCCTGCGTTGACGACCCTCACCAAGGGCGTCGCCGGACTCGCCAGCGGCCAACTGAGCCAAGGCAGTCAATACCCGCTCAAGCTCGCGGCTGCGGCGATCATGACCATCCCCGTCGCCGTCCTGTTCTTCATCTTCCAGCGCCGCATCATGAACTCCAGCGACGGGGCGGTCAAGGAATGAGCGCCGAACTCGAGACCCCGACGATCACCCACGACCACGAAAGCACCTCCCCCGCGATGACTCAGCCCCTCCAGCCGCTCCTCCACGACAGCACCGTCGTGCTGACCGCGCCCTCCCAGGCCTGGTCGGCTCCCGACGGCCAGATCGACGGGCGGACCGCCGGGAGTCTCGGAGGGCGCGGCATCCACGGGTTCCACCACTCGGATCTGCGCGTGCTGGATCGCATCCTCCTCACCGTCGGCGGCGCCGCCCCCGAACACATCGCCACGGCCGGCCCCGACGCGGCCACAGCGACGTTCACCTCCCTGGCACGGGCCATCGACGACGCGACGGCCGACCCGCGGGTGCGGATCGACCGGACCCGACGGGTGCGTCCGGGGGTGCTGTCCGAGTGGATCGTGCTGCGCAATGCCCTTTCGACACCGCTGAGCACCGTCGTCGAGGTGCAGCTCGGCGCGGACTTCACCCCGATGCAGCAGCTCAAGGCCGGCCTCACCGGCAGCGAGCACCCGGTGTCGGTCGAGCCGGACGGCGCGATCGGGGCGGTTCTCCGCTGCGGTGCCGTCACCGCTCGCGTCACCGGTGCGGACGCCGCGATAACGGTTGCCGACGACACGGTGACACTCCGATGGGACGTGGAGGTGCGACCGCACGACGAGCTGGCGCTCGAGTGGCGCACGGAGGTGGACGACCCCACCGCGGTCGTCGGGGGTGCGGAGCCGTCCGAGGTCTGGTCCGCGTTCCGCGCCGAGACCGGCGATTCGCGGCTCGCATCCTGGCTGGAGCGTGCACTCGCCGATCTGCAGTCGCTGCGCATGTCGACGGTCGAACGGCCCGACGACGTCTTCCTGGCCGCCGGAGCCCCGTGGTTCTTCACCCTCTTCGGCCGTGACTCGCTGTGGGCTGCACGCATGGTGCTCCCCCTCGGCACCGAGCTCGCCGCATCCACTCTCCGGGTGCTCGCCCACTATCAGGGCAGCGCGACGGTCGCCGCCACGGCCGAGCAGCCGGGCAAGATCATGCACGAGCTGCGGCCGGGCGCTCTCGCCATCCCGGGCGAGAACGTCGTGCTGCCGCCGCTCTACTACGGCACCGTCGACGCGACCGCGCTCTGGGTGTGCCTGCTGCACGACGCGTGGAAGTGGGGCATGCCCCGCGACGAGGTCGAGTCGCTCCTTCCGCATCTGGAGGCTGCGCTCGCGTGGATGCGCGACTTCGGCGACAGCGACGGTGACGGGTTCCTGGAATACGTCGACACGACAGGCCACGGACTCGCGAATCAGGGATGGAAGGACTCGGGCGACTCCATCCAGTGGCGCGACGGCACGCTCGCCGACGGCCCGATCGCGCTGTGCGAGGTGCAGGGATACGCCTACGAGGCGGCAGTCGGTGGTGCCGAGCTGTTGGACGCCTTCGAGCGATCCGGCGGGGACGAGTGGCGCTCCTGGGCGGCGAACCTCAAGTCGCGCTTCAGCGACGCCTTCTGGATCGACGACCCGGCAGGCGCCTACCCCGCCGTCGCGCTGGACGCCGCCAAGCGGAAGGTCGACACGGTCACCAGCAACATCGGGCATCTGCTCGGGACCGGAATCCTCGAGCCGGAACAGGCGGCCCTCGTCGCCCGCCGGCTCGTCTCGCCCGAGCTGTCGTCGGGGTACGGGCTGCGGACCATGTCCACCGACTCCGACGGCTACTGGCCGCTGAGCTACCACGGCGGCAGCGTCTGGGCGCACGACACGGCGATCGCGATCAGCGGGCTCGCCCGCGAGGGCTTCCGATCCGAGGCCGCGCAGCTGGCCGACGGCCTGCTCGCCGCCGCGGACGGCTTCGGATACCGCATGCCGGAACTGCACTCCGGGGACAGTGCGGACGAGACCGCCTCCCCCATCCCGTATCCGGCCGCATGCCGTCCCCAGGCGTGGTCGGCGGCCGCCGCCGTGGCCGTGCTGAGCGCCCGCCTCGGCCTGCGCACGGACGCACCCGCTGGCACCTTCGAGGTCGCTCCCGACCCGGCCGCGGGCAGCATGCGCATCCGCGGCCTCCGCTTCGCGGGCGAGCCCCGCGACGTGACCGCCTGATGGGATGGCTGCGGCCGTCCGTCCCGTCACCCGCCGCGTCCCTCACGCTCCACCACGTCGCGCGAGTGGTGAGTCGTTGCTGTTTCGGGCGTCGAGTTGCGACTTGTTGTCGCAACTCGGCGGAGGAGGGTCGGGCCCCGCAACAGGCCGCGGCTACAGCTGGGCCATGATCTGGCGGGCGATGATGCGGCCCGCGCGGTTCGCCCCGATCGTCGATGCTTGCGGACCGTATCCGGCCAGGAAGATGCGCGAATCCTGCCACGAGGCGCCCGACGCGACGGTCAGCCCGCCGGTCTTCTCGCGCAGGCGCAGTGGCGCGAGGTGGCGAAGCTCCGGGCGGAATCCGGTCGCCCAGATGATGGCGTCGGCCTGGGTGAACGAGCCGTCGGGCCAGCGCACCCCGTCCTCTTCGATCCGCGTGAACATCCCGCGCTCGATCAGGACGCCGCGCTCGATTCCCGCGGCGATCCGTCGGGTACGCGGCACGCCCGTCCCGCTCACGATCGACGGGAGGGCCTGGCCGGCGCGCGCGGCCGCGTCCTGCATCGCCACCGCGGCGACGCCGCCCTCGATGGTGAGCTCTGACTCGTCGCGGAAATCGACCGGCCGCCGGGTCGCCCACGTGAGCGACGCGGCGACGCCCTCCAGCTCGAGCAGGAACCCGATCGCGCTCGTGCCGCCGCCCACGACGACGACCGACTGACCCGCGAACTCCTCCGCCGAGAGGTAGCTCGACGTGTGCACCTGCCGGCCCCGGAACGAGTTCACGCCCGGATAGTACGGAACGAACGGAGCCCCCCAGGTGCCGGTCGCGTTGACGACGATCTTGGTCGCGGTCTCGCCCTCGGTGTGCTCGACGATGAGGTCCGCGCCCCGGTCGAAGACACTCGTCACGGTGACCGGGCGCTGCACGTCGAGCCCGTAGAACTCCTCATAGCGGCGGTAGTAGCCGGCGACGATATCCCGGGCCGGGAGGGTGCGGTCGGCCGTCTCGAAGCTCAGCCCGACCTCGGCCATGCCCGGGAGGTCGTTGACGTGATGGGCGCTTCCGAGCTTGAGAGCATCCCACCGGTGCTGCCAGGCTCCGCCGGTGCGGGGTCCGCGGTCGTAGATGATGAAATCGACGCCCGGAGTGAGCTCGAATCGACGCAGGTAGTAGGCGACGGCGAGGCCCGCCTGGCCCGCGCCGATGACCACCACCTGGGTGTCGGTCCTGCTCGTGCTCACGTGCTCATCCCATCATTTCTCACTGTGCGCCGACTCCGGGGACCGGAGGGGCCGCATGCTAAACTGAATCGTAGTTTTCACTGTTTCTATCGGATCCCCGGCGAGTCTCTCGCGCGGGCTGGGACCAAAAGGGGGTCACGCATGGGGCGCGGCCGTCAAAAAGCGAAGCACACCAAGATCGCTCGCGAGCTGAAGTCGTTCAGTCCGAATGTGAACTACGACGCGCTGGAGCGAGAGCTGACCGGTCACTCCCACAGCGAAGACAGCCAATACGACAAGTGGGCTGAGTACGCGACCGAGCCTGAGGACACGTTCGAGTACGAGGACGAGGACGAGGAAACGGGCACGTCGAAGCGCGCTTAGCGCGCTTCCGCACCCGACGTCGCTCACGCCTGCGCGCTGCGAAGCGCAGCCGCACGCACGAGCCCGATCACTCCGGCGATGCCTCCCCCGGTGAGCAGCAGGCCGCCGACCAGCATCGCGAGGTTCTGCCCTGCGTTGAGCGCGTCCGTCCCGACGGCACCCGTCGGATCGTCCGGCGGGAGCACCGAGGACGCTCCGCTCGCGGTCACGATGTGGCCGGCAGCGGCGGTTGCTCCCGCAGAGGCTGCAGCGGGCACCGCGGGCAATCTGACGGTCGCGGACGCCGTGGACACCGACGTGGATGCGCGCTGCAGCAGCACGAAGAACATCGCGGCGGGAGCTCCGGCGCGCCGCGACAGGAGGGGCACGGAAGCGGTCGCCGACGTCTGGCCGTCGGCGAAGACCAGCGTGGTCGTCACGGCGGAATAGTCGTTCCCGGCGGTCGCCGTGCCATCAGCGGTCATCACCTCGACCGTCGCGGAGCCGTCGGCGGTGGGCCGGGTGACGGTGACCAGGACGCTCGAGCTCGCCGCGACCACCGAATCCACCGCCACTCCGAGAGGGGCACTGGCTGAGGTCGCCGTCAGAGACGCCGTGCCCACCGAGGAGAGCAAGGCCGACCCGGGTGCGGGTTGGTAGGTCGCGGTCACGGTGTGGGCTCCCGCGGAGTCGACGGGGAGGTCGGCGCGCGCGACGCCGCCCGAGACGGGAGCGGAGACGGGAACCCCGCCGTCGAGGGCGAACGCGACCGTGCCGTCGTCCGGGGCGCCGAGGAGCAGGCGCGAGACGACGGCCGCGACGGAAGCCCGGCCGCCGGCGGTGACCCCGCCGGGCGCGCTCACGGTGACGGCGGTCGCCGCTGTGCACGCCGGAGCTGCGCCGAAACCGGCCTCCGCTGTCCCGAGCCGCCAGGTCAGATCCGGCTCGGCCGCCGCATCCAGGGTCAGCAGCCACACGCCGTGATGTTCGCCCGGCTGGAACGTGGAAGGCTGGCCGCGGTCTGCTGCTCCGGACGTCAGGTCGTTGGGGCCGGAGGCAGCCGGCACCGTCAGGGCCGTGGATGCTGTCGAACGGTAGCCGAGCACCACGGTGCGTGCCGAGACGGCGCCGAGGGGCGCATCCTGAACACAGTCGACGAGCGGAGTGAGAGCGGCTGCAGTCTCGGCGGGTGCAGCTGGGGCAGGAGCGGGAGCGGCGGGTGCCGCTGGGGACGACTCCGCGGTGGCCAGCGCGGGCGCCGCGCCGATCAGCGCGCCGACGCCGGCGAGAACGAGAGCGCAAGCCAGGCGAAGGCGGGCGGGCGGTCGTCTCACACGCGTCACTCTATCCGGAGCTGCGTGCGCGCCGCTCCGACCAAAACAGGTGACGCGACGTCAGCCGGCGTAGCTG
Source organism: Leifsonia sp. T36S-04 (assembly GCF_042465655.1). GTDB lineage: Bacteria > Actinomycetota > Actinomycetes > Actinomycetales > Microbacteriaceae > Leifsonia. The sequence continues at coordinate 182,362 of NZ_CP146286.1, read as the reverse complement.
CCGACCAGCCGGACCGCGCCCCCGTCGACGCCCTTCGCGCCCTGCTCGAAACCGGCGAGCTCGCGCGTCGAGGTGGATACGGTGCCCGCCCGCCAGGTCGGGATGCCGTCGGCCGTGATCGCCGCGGCCACGGCATCCGCCGCCTCGGGTGCGACGACCGCGAACATCCCGATGCCGAGGTTCCAGGTGCCCTCGCTCGACTCCAGAGTGGTGCCCGCCAGATCGCTCAGGATGCGGAACACCGGCGTGGGCGACCACGTCGAGCGGTCCACCTCGACCCACGAGCCGACGGGGAGGACGCGGGCGAGGTTGGCCGCGATTCCGCCGCCGGTCACGTGGCTGAGCGAGTGGACGGCGCCGCCGAGGGAGGCATCCTGCAGCACACGCAGGAGGGGAGCCGTGTACAGGCGGGTCGGCTCGAGGAGGGCCTCGCCGACGATGCCGCCGAACTCCTGCGAGTGGTCGGTGAACCCGATGCCGCGGGCGGCGAGGATGTGGCGGACGAGCGAGAAGCCGTTCGAGTGCAGGCCGGACGAGGCGAGGGCGAGCACCACGTCGCCGTCCCGGACGCGCTCGGCACCGAGCACCGCATCCGCCTCGACGGCGCCGACGGCTGCTCCGGCGACGTCGTAGTCGTCGGGACCGAGCAGGCCGGGGTGCTCGGCGGTCTCGCCGCCGACCAGCGCGGTGCCGGTCTGCTCGCAGGCCCGGGCGATGCCCTCGACGATCGCGGCGATCCGCTCCGGGACGACCTTGCCGCAGGCGATGTAGTCGGTCATGAACAGGGGCCGCGCGCCCACGACCACGATGTCGTCGACGACCATCCCGACCAGGTCCTGGCCGATGGTGTCGTGCTTGTCGAGCGCCTGCGCGATGGCGACCTTGGTGCCGACGCCGTCGGTGGATGTCGCCAGCAGCGGACGCCGGAAGTCGCGCAGGAAGGAGACGTCGAACAGTCCGGCGAAACCGCCGACACCGCCGAGGACCTCGGGGCCGTGGGTGCGGCCGACGGCCGCCTTCATCAGCTCCACCGCCCGGTCACCCGCTGCCGTGTCGACGCCGGCGGCGGCATAGGAGGCGGACGTTGAGGCGCTCGAGTCGGTCACCCCACCATCGTATCCGCGGCCCGCCAGCACAGGAAAAATGCGACGGATGCGGCCGTTCGGCAACAAATATCCTGTGCTCGGCGGCTGGGGGCGGGCGGGGGCTACTCCTGGCGGGCGGGGTCTCCGAAGGAGAGGAGGGGCTCGAGTTCGGAGTCGGGGCCCGGCTCGCAGCCGTCGGATGTCGGGTCGGAGCCGTCGTCCGTTGCGGCGATGGTGGGGCGCTCCAGCAGGTTCTTGCCGAGGTGGTGCGCATCCGGCAGCTCGATCGGGTAGACGCCGGTGAAGCACGCGGTGCACAGGCGCTCGCGCGGCTGCTCGGTGGCGCCGATCATGCCGTCCTCGGAGAGGTAGCCGAGGCTGTCGGCGCCGATCGACTGGCGCACCTCGTCCACGCCCAGGCCGGTCGCGATCAGCTCGGCACGGGAGGCGAAGTCGATGCCGTAGAAGCACGGCCAGGTGATGGGCGGGCTGGAGATGCGGACGTGCACCTCGGCGGCCCCCGCCTCCCGAAGCATCGAGACCAGCGCGCGCTGCGTGTTGCCGCGGACGATCGAGTCGTCGACGACGATCAGCCGCTTGCCCTTGATGACCTCTTTGAGCGGGTTCAGCTTGAGCTTGATGCCGCGCTGGCGGATGGTCTGCGACGGCTGGATGAACGTGCGGCCCACGTAGGAGTTCTTCACCAGGCCCTGGCCGAACGGGATGCCCGACGCCTGCGCGTAGCCGATGGCTGCCGGCGTGCCGGATTCGGGCGTCGGGATGACCAGGTCGGCCTCGACGGGGTGTTCGCGCGCGAGCTGGCGGCCCATCTCGACGCGGGCCTCGTAGACCCCGCGTCCCGCGATCGTGGTGTCGGGCCGCGCCAGGTAGACGTACTCGAAGACGCAGCCGGCGCGCTTCTCCGTGGCGAAGCGCTGGCTGCGGAGTCCGTTCTCGTCGATGACGATCAACTCGCCCGGCTCGACCTCGCGGACGAAGCTGGCTCCGACGATGTCGAGTGCGGCGGTCTCCGAGGCGACGACCCAGCCGCGGTCCAGACGACCCAGGACCAGCGGGCGGACGCCCTGCGGGTCGCGCGCCGCGTACAGCGTGTGCTCGTCCATGAAGACGAGGCAGAACGCTCCGCGCAGACGCGGGAGCACATCCATCGCCGTCGACTCCAGCGTGTGATCGAGGTCGCCCGTGAGGAGCGCCGTCACCACGGCGGTGTCGGTCGTGTTGCCGCGCGTCAGCTCGCCGTCGTGCTGCGGGTAGCGCTCGTGGACGAGCTGCATGAGCTCTGCGGTGTTGGTCAGGTTGCCGTTGTGGCCGAGGGCGACCGTGCCGCTCGCGGTGGAACCGAGCGTCGGCTGCGCGTTCTGCCAGCTGGAGGCTCCGGTGGTCGAATAGCGCGTGTGGCCGACGGCGATGTGGCCGGGCAGCGAGTTCAGGGCGTTCTCGTTGAACACCTGCGAGACCAGACCCATGTCTTTGTAGATGAGGATCTTGTCGCCGTCGCTGGTCGCGATTCCCGCCGACTCCTGCCCGCGGTGCTGCAGCGCATACAGGCCGAAGTAGCTGAGCTTGGCGACCTCCTCACCGGGGGCCCAGACGCCGAAGACGCCGCACGCGTCCTGCGGCCCCTTCTCGCCGGGGAGAAGATCGTGACTGAGAAGGCCGTCGCCTCGGGTCACAGCGGACCCCTTTCAGGAAGTCGTGTCGTTCAGCTCTGGGTGTCGCTGGTGCTGTCGTTCTGCGTGCCGGGCTCCGGCTGCGAGCCGGTCTGCCGCGCGGGCGACGCACCGGGCTCGGGGAGGCGCACGTCGATTCTATCCGCCTGGACGCTGCGCGCTCTGCGAGAGGTCACACGGTCGAGGACCAGGGCGACGACGGCTCCGAGGGCGACGCCGACGATCACGCCGATCGCCAGCAGGAAGCCGAAGACGCTCCCCCGGTCGTAGGTGGGGTTCTCGGGGAACGAGTAGGTCAGGACGAGCGCCACGATCGCGAAGATGACCGCGCCGGTGACCATGAACCGGAAGTACCGCGGCGAGCGCCGCACACGGACCTCGGAGGGAGTGACGGTCTCCTCGAGCTGCTCGTCGCCGTCGGGGGTGTCGCTCATGACTCCATTGTTCCAGATCGAAACTGGGCGGCCGTCGGGCGTCACGTTCGCGCGATCCGGCCGTCTGAAGAGGTATGAGCGTATTCACACGACCAGGCGGCGCTTCCCGCCGCACAACCCTTCTCGGTCCCGTCATGGCCGGCGCGTTCGCCCTGCTCCTGGCGTCCGCAGGTGTGGCCGCGGTGGTTTCCGGCGTGCATCCCTGACGCGGCGTTAGGAGCGGCTCAGTAGCGAGTCGGTGGCGCGTCAGTAGCGAGTCGGTGGCGCGTCAGTAGCGCAGAGGCAGGAGCCCCTCCAGCGAGGCACGCTGACCGGAGGCGTGCACGGCACCGGAGGCGACTCCCTCGTCCCAGCTCATCGCCCCCGACGCCAGCGCCAACCAGGTCTGCGCATCGGTCTCGACGACATTCGGCGGCGTTCCCCTCGTGTGGCGAGGGCCCGGGATGCACTGCACGGCACCGAACGGCGGCACGCGCACTTCGACGGTGTTGCCCGGAGCACGCTCCGCCAGCAGCTGGAGCAGGTAGCGTACGGCGGTCGCGGTGGTGTTCCGGTCCGCGCCTCCCGCGACGGCCGCACGGGTGGCCGGGCCGCCGACGTCGTCCCCGATCTTCGCTCTCGCCATGCGTCCATCCTGCCACCGGCAGTCAGGCGGCATCCTGCTCCCTCTAGCATGGGGGCGTGAAGATTCTCGTCCTCGGTTCCGGTGCCCGCGAGCACGCCATCATCACCGCACTGCAGGCCGAAGACGTGCCGCACGACATCGTCGCGGCTCCCGGCAACGCCGGTATCGCGCAGGATGTGCCGGTCGAGCCGGGGCTCAATCCACTCGACGGCGAGGCGGTCACCGAGTACGCCATCGAGAACGGCATCGAGCTGGTCGTCATCGGACCGGAGGCTCCGCTCGTCGCGGGAGTCGCCGACCCGCTGCGCACGCGCGGCATCCCCGTCTTCGGGCCTGGCAAGGCGGCCGCGCAGCTGGAGGGCTCCAAGGCTTTCGCCAAGCGGATCATGGATACCGCGGGCGTCCCGACCGGACGCGCGGTGCGCGCAGAGACCCTGGCCGAGGCGGAGCGAGCGCTCGACGAGCTGGGTGCTCCCTACGTCGTGAAGGCGGACGGGCTCGCCGCGGGCAAGGGCGTGCTGGTCACCGAGGACCGCGACGCCGCCGTCGAGCACGCGACCCACTGGCTGCTGCACGGAGGTGTGCTGATCGAGGAGTTCCTCGACGGCCAGGAGGTCTCCCTCTTCCTCGTCAGCGACGGGCACGACGTCCTCCCGCTCTCCCCGGCGCAGGACTACAAGCGTCTGCTCGACGGGGATGCCGGGCCCAACACCGGCGGGATGGGCGCCTACTCCCCGCTCCCCTGGCTACCGGATTCGTTCGTCGACGAGGTGATCGACACCATCGCCCTGCCGACCGTGCGGACGCTCGCCGCCGAGCAGACGCCCTTCATCGGCCTCCTCTACTGCGGGCTGATCGTCACCGAGCGCGGCATCCGGGTCATCGAGTTCAACGCGCGCTTCGGCGACCCGGAGACGCAGGTGGTCCTGCCGCGCCTGGTCACTCCGCTGTCGACGCTGCTCTACGCGGCGGCGACCGGCGGTCTGGGCGGGATGCCGCGTCCTGAGTTCGCCCTCGACACCGCGGTCACCGTCGTTCTCGCGAGCGAGGGATACCCCGAGGCTCCGCTGACCGGCCGGCCCATCACCGGGCTGGATGCCGCGTCCGCCGTTCCCGAGGTGACCATCGCCCACGCGGCGACGGCACGCGACGAGGCGACGGGCGAGCTGCTCGCGGCGGGCGGCCGCGTGCTCTCCGTCGTCGCGCGCGGTACCGGCTTCGCCGAGGCCCGCTCCCGCGCCTACGAGGCCGTGAACCTCATCCACCTCGCCGGCGCCCAGTACCGCACCGACATCGCCGCCCGCGTCTCCTAACCCCTCCCCCTTTTCCGACAATCGCTTCCTCAGTTAATCCCGGTTGCAACGGCGTGTCGGCGGATTAAGTGAGGAAGCGATGGTGGGGAGGAGGCGTCAGGGGAGGAGGCGGGTGAGGAAGGGGTTGCGGAAGCGGGCCTCGGGGTCGAAGCGGGTCGTGAGGGAGGCGAACGCGGGGAGGTCCGGGTAGAGGGACGGGACGAGGGAGTCGCGATCGAGATAGAGCTTGCCCCAGTGCGGACGCGCGCCGAGCGGCAGCAGGGCGGCCTCGAGCTGCGGGAGCACCGCCTCCACACCGGCCTGATCCCGGAACCACGTGAAGTGGAGTCCCACCGCATCCGTGCCGTAGGCCGTCGACAGCCACAGGTCGTCCGCCGCGATCGTGCGGATCTCGCTGATCTGCAGCAGGGGCGCGATCACGGGAGCGAGCCGCCGGACCGCCTCGATCGCTTCCACCGCCCGAGCCCGCGGGACGAGGTACTCCGACTGGATCTCCTCGCCGTTGGACGGCGTGAACGCGAACCGGAAGTGCGCCAGCCGCTCGCTCCACGGGCCGGCGACGCCGAGCTGTTCGGTCGTGTTGCGCACGTCCATGGTCGCGATCATGTGGCGCGCCTCGGTCAGCGCCGGCGCACCGAAGAAGTCGTCCCCGATGGCGGTCTGCGCGCCGTCGAGTTCCTTGAGCCAGGCGAGCGAGACCGTCTCCTCGTCCCACGTCGTGAAAAGGCTGACGCTGTATGCGGCGGAGGTGAGCTCGTCGAACCGGCCGAGCACGGCGTCCCACGGCACGCCGCCGAAGAGCCGCTGGCGCACATCGTAGGTCGGCTGGATGTCGAGGGTCACCTCGGTCACGACGCCGAGGGCTCCGAGACCGACGACCGCGCCGGCGAAGTCCTCATCGCCGCGCGCCAGGTCGACCAGCTCGCCCGATCCGTTCAGGATGCGCAGCCCGGACACAGCGGTCGCCAGGTTGCCGTTGCGGTCGCCCGAGCCGTGGGTCGCGGTCGCGATCGCTCCTGCGACGGAGATGTGCGGCAGTGACGCGAGGTTGTGGAGGGCCCACCCGGCATCCTGAAGCTGCTGCGCCAGGTCGCCGTAGCGGACACCGCCGCCGACCGTGACCGTCCGCGTGGCCGGGTTAATGCGCACGTCGCCCGGAAGATCGGCCGTGCTCACCAGCAGCCCGTCCGTGTCAGCCAGGTCGTTGAACGAGTGCCGGCTGCCCAGCGCACGGACCGCCGGGGCGCCGACGACGAGGTCGCGCAGCTCCTCCACCGACCGGGGGCGGGCGATCCGCTCGGCCCGGTACTCGTAGTTTCCTGCCCAGTTCTTCTCGCGCATCACGGCCCTTCCTCGGGTCCCGCCAGCGGCCGGCCGGCCGTTCGACACGTCTCATCCTACGGATGTGACCGGACCCACGCGGACCCGGCGGGACGGCGGAAAACGTGCGTTGCCGGGCGCGACAACCGCGCAGTATGGTGCCCCCAACAGCAGGGTAGGTCGCCTGAGAGAGGGGCTGTCATGGCCGAATTCGAGTACGGTCCGGCGGAGTTCATGGTCGCGCAGTTCGACACGGACAGACCGTCGCCGGGGGTCGTCGAGGCGATCCTGGAACTCGTCGAGAGCGGAACAGTCCGCCTCCTCGACCTGGTGTTCGTCGAGCGGCATCCCGACGGGAGCGTCGACATCATCGAACTGGAGCAGATCGGCGACGAGATCGGGATGACGGACGTCACGCTCGAAGCCAGCGGCATCGCCGGCGACGAGGATGTGGAGCAGATCGCCGAACTCCTCGACCCCGGATCCACGGGAGCGGTCCTCGTGATCGAGCACCTGTGGGCGAAGACCCTCGCCAGCCGCTTCTTCGAGTCCGGAGGCGTTGTGCTGCACAGCGAGCGCATCCCGGCGCCCGTGCTGAACGCGGTCGCCGCCGAGGCGTACGAAGAACTCGAAACCACGGAGAGCTGAGGAGGACACCATGCCGTTGAGACGAATGGGACGCCCGGGACTGATCGGGATGGCGGCGCGCACGGCGGTCGTCGCCGGAACCGCTACGGCGGTCTCCGGAAGCGTGCAGCGCCACCAGCAGGAGAAGGCCCAGAACCAGTACGAGCAGCAGCAGTACGAGGAACAGCAGCAGCAGGCGCAGATGCAGCAGATGGCGCAGCAGGCGGCGGCCCAGCAGGCTGCGATGCAACAGCAGGCGGCACCGGCGGCGGCGGCCGCTCCCGCGGGAGGCGGCGACGACATGATGGCGAAGCTGCAGCAGCTCGCCACGCTGCACTCCCAGGGCGTGCTGACCGACGAGGAATTCGCCGCTGCGAAGGCGAAGCTACTCGCGTAGCGCGGGGGCGCATCCCTCTACGATGGACGGGTGAGCGAACTTCCGGGCTGGGACCACGTCTACTCGGGCAAGGTGCGCGACCTGTTCGTGCCCGAGGGCGCAGGCGGGCTCGCTGACACCGACAGCGTGCTCGTCGTCGCCAGCGACCGGGTGAGCGCGTTCGATCACGTGCTCGAGCCGGGCATCCCGGGCAAGGGCGAGTTGCTCACCACGCTGAGCCTGTGGTGGTTCGACCAGCTGACCGATGTTCCGAACCACCTCATCCCGGACCACACCCTGGTCGGGGATCGCGTCGTCGAGCGCATCCCGTCGGCCGTCTCCGGCCGCTCGATGCTGGTGAAGCCGCTCGACATGTTCCCGGTGGAGTGCGTCGTCCGCGGCTACCTCACCGGCAGCGGATGGGCCGAGTACCGCGAATCGCAGAGCGTCTGCGGCATCCCGCTGCCGTCCAGCCTCGCGAACGGCGACCGGCTGCCGGAGCCGATCTACACACCGGCCTGGAAGGCCCCGCTCGGTCAGCACGACGAGAACATCAGCTTCGAGCGGACGGTCGAACTGGTCGGCGCCGAGGTGGCCGAGGAGCTGCGGCGCCTCTCCCTCCACGTGTACGCGCGCGGTTCCGCGATCGCGGAGGACCGCGGCGTCATCATCGCCGACACGAAGTTCGAGTTCGGGGCGGACCGCAGCACCGGCGAGATCACGCTCGCCGACGAGGTGCTCACGAGCGACTCCAGCCGGTTCTGGGATGCGGCGGTGTACGCCGCGGGCGGCACGGCGGAGGAGCGGATGGCGAGCTTCGACAAGCAGATCGTCCGCGACTGGCTCGCCGCCCACTGGGACAAGACCGGGACACCTCCCGGGCTGCCGACCGACATCGTCGACCGGACGGCCGCGCGCTACCGCGAGCTGCTGGAGCGGCTGACCGGGGAGTAGCCATTCCCCGAACGCATGCCCCAAACGCATGCCCCCGGTTGCATGCCGCCGGGTATAGCGTCCGCTCATGGACGCGAACACCCCTCCCGCCACGGCCGCGGTCGCCGACGCCGCCGTCCGTCTCGGCATCCCGGTCGGCACCGCGCCGGTCGGCCTGGTCGCCCTGCTTCCCGGCCGGCCCTTCTCCGGCCCTGCCGCTCCTGTCACGCATCTCGGGAGCGTGGATGTGCTGCTCGAGACGATCGACGACGCACCGCCGGGCGCGGTGCTGGTCGTGGACAACGGCGGCCGCGACGATGAGGCCTGCGTCGGCGACCTCATGCTGCTCGAGGCGGCGACCGCGGGGCTCTCCGGCGCCGTGATCTGGGGACGGCACAGGGACACCGCGCAGCTGCGCGAGATCGGGCTCCCGGTATTCAGTCGGGGGGCGCATCCCTTCGGCCCACGCCGGGTGCCGCCCGCGGGCACAGCGATGCGGTCCGCGTTCCTGGACGGCATGGCCGTCACACCCGACCACTGGATCGTCGCGGACGACGACGGCGTGCTCGTGCTCGCCGCCGCCGATCGCGAGCGGCTGTTCGCCGAGGCGCTCCGCATCCAGGCCGTCGAAGGGGCGCAGGCCGGGCGGATGCGCGACGGCCTCTCGCTGCGCGACCAGCTCGACTTCGCTCGCTACCGGCGTGAGCAGGCCGCCGATCCGACGCTCACTCTCCGCCGCTACCTCGCCGCGAACGGCGGTGCGATCGAGACATGAAATAGTGCCGGTCCGCCCGGTGTTCTATCGGTGTGCCAGAACTCTTACCCGCCGCCTCCACCATGGGGGCGGTCACCCTCCGCGTCGCCGACCTCGACGCCATGACCGCCTACTATCGCGACGCCGTCACGCTCAGCGTGCTCGCCGCCGAGGGCGGCCGCGTCATCCTGGGCCGCGGGGCGACACCGGCCGTGATCCTCGAGCATGCCCCGGAGCTGCGGCATGCCTCGCCCGGCGAAGCCGGCCTCTTCCACACGGCGATCCTCTTCGACTCGCAAGAGGCGCTGGCCGCTGCCGTCTACTCGGTCGCCCGCCGCGCGCCGGGCACCTTCACGGGCAGCGCCGATCACCTGGTGAGCACCGCGTTCTACTTCACCGACCCGGAGGGCAACGGCGTCGAGCTGTACTGGGACCGTGACCGCAGCCAGTGGAGCTGGACCCACGGGCAGGTCGAGATGGCGACGCTGTACCTCGACCCGAACGGGTTCCTCACCGAGCACCTCACCGAGCGCGGAGCCGCACTCGCGGAGGACGCCGATGGGCTCGTCCCGTTCGGCGATGCCGGTGTCGGACACGTGCACCTGTCGGTGGGAGACGTCGCCTCGGCGCGAGCGTTCTACGTCGACCGGCTCGGTTTCGAGACGACCGCGGAGCTCGGCGGCAGTGCGCTGTTCGTGAGCGCGGGCGGGTACCACCACCACATGGCCATGAACACGTGGAACAGCCGCGGCGCCGGTCGCCGGCAACTGGCCCTGGGACTCGGCCAGGTCGAGATCCGCGTGCCGTCGGCCGACGACGTCGGGGAGCTGAGCGAGCGGATGCGGCACTACGGCATCGCCGCGCGCGACGACGGACGATCGGTCGAATTCGACGATCCGTGGGCGAACGCGGTCCGGGTGGTGACGGAGACGGAGGAGATCCGGTCCTGAGCGGGGCCGATCTACGGAGAAGGGAGGAGGTCGCAGCCGGGTTGGCTGCGACCTCCTCCGCTTTCGTGAGGCGGGTTCGCGTCAGTCGGTGACCGGAGCGGCGTGAACGCCGTGCGGCGGCTCCTCGCCGGGCGCGACGTCCGTCGCGGGCGGGACGTCGGCGGCGTGCGAACCGTGAGGTGTCGCATCCACGGGCACGGGAGCCGCGTGAGCACCGTGGGTCGTGGCTTCCGTCGCTCCGACGGCGACCGGCTCCTGCGAGGAGGAGGCTGTGGCAGCTGCGGCTGCGGCTGCCGGAGCACCCGCACCCTCTCCCCACGCACGCGGCTTGGGCCGCTCCCACCACATCACGATCAGCGCGCCGAGGAACGCGACCGCGGCAGGCAGCAGCAGCGACTCCGACATCGCCTGGGTGAATCCGGCGTGCAGGACGGTCGGCAGCTCGGTGCCCGCGCCCACCTCGGACGGCGCGCCGCCGCCCGGGAGCTTCGGCAGGTCGGCCGCCAGCCGGCCCGAGATCAGGGCGGCGATGGATGCGCTTCCCAGCACCGCGCCGATCTGCCGCGTCGTGTTGAAGACGCCGGACCCTGCACCTGCCTGGTTCAGCGGCAGGTTGCGGGTGGCCGTGGTCGAGATCGGACCCCACACACCCGACATCGCGATACCCAGCGTGAAGCTCGGGATGAGCAGCAGCCAGATGTTGACGTCCGGGGACAGCATCCACGAGTAGAGGCCGAGGGACAGCGCGAAGAGCAGCAGGCCGGCGACCGCGATGTTCCGCGGGTTCACGCGGTCGATCAGGCGTCCGACGACGGGGGCGAGCACTCCGGTGGCGATGGCCATCGGTGCCAGCATCAGCGCCGACTGCGTCGGGGTCAGGCCGCGGACGGTCTGGAAGTAGAACACCAGCGGCAGCGCCATGCAGGTCACGGAGAACCCGACGGCGGTGATCGCGGCGTTCGACAGCGAGAAGTTGCGGTCGCGGAACAGCGGAAGCGGGAGCAGTGGCTCCTTCTTGTTGAAGGCCTGCCAGACGACGAAGGCCGCCAGCACCACGATGCCCGCGATGATCAGGCCCCAGACGGTGATCGGACCCCAGATGACGCCCCAGTCGTAGGTGCTGCCCTCCTGGAGGCCGAACACCAGGAGGAACATGCCGACCGCCGACAGGACCACACCGAGGATGTCGAAGCTGTGATTGTGCGTCGGCAGCTTCGGGACCAGCCGGGCCGCGAGGATGAACGCCACGATGCCCACGGGGACGTTGATGAAGAAGATCCACTCCCAGCCGAGGCTGTCGACGAGGACGCCGCCGAGGATCGGGCCGACCAGAGTCGCCACGCCCGCGACCGCACCCCACAGGCCCATGGCCGCACCGCGGCGCTCGGGCGGGAAGATCCGGGTGATGACGGCCATCGTCTGGGGCGTCATCAGCGCGGCGCCGAGGCCTTGCACGACACGGGCGGCGATCAGGATGCCGATGCTGCCGGAGAACCCGCACCAGGCCGAGGCCAGCGTGAAGACCACCAGGCCGGAGAGGTAGAGGTTCTTCGGGCCGAACCGGTCGCCCAGACGCCCGGTGATGAGCAGCGGCACCGCGTAGGCGAGGAGGTAGGCGCTCGTCACCCAGATGACGGCGTTGTAGTCCGTCCCGAGGTTGAGGCCCTTCATGATCGAGGGGTTGGCGACCGACACGATGGTCGTGTCGATCAGGATCATGAAGAACCCGATGACCAGTGCCCAGAGGGCCGGCCATGGCTTCAATTCGCGTTCCATTGTCACGTTCTTCCTAATTGCGAGAGCGAGGTCGCTCCGTGCTTTTCCTCGTCCCAGGAGAGTTCTCCCGATTCGAGGTCGTCGATGAGGGCTTCGAGCGTGGCCGCATCGGCCTCCGCCATTGCGCGCTGGTAGCGCACATCCACCCAGTACTTGGCGGGCAGCGACTTCGCCCGCACGGTCGCGATCGCCGCGTCGTACATGGCGATGTCCGCCCGGATGAGGCCGACGCGCTTGCGGAGCAACGCGATGACGGTCTCGGCGGGCAGGTTGTGCGACTCCCCGAGACCGAGCGGGAACTCGGGGAACTCGTTGACGGGGGTCGCGATGATCTCGGCGACGCGCTCGCCGAGGGCGAGCGTGCCGTCCTCGGTGATCGCGTAGGTGGTGCGCTCGGGCCGGTTGCCCTCGCGCTCGGTGCCGGTCGCGCGCACCAGGCCGTGCCGCGCCAGGCGGTCGACCGTGTGATAGAGCGAGCCGGGGCGTACCTTCACGAGCCGGTCCTCCGAGCGCTGGACCAGGGTCTGGTACATCTCGTAGGGGTGCGACGGTCCTTCGGCGAGGAGCGCGAGCGCCGCGACGGCGAGGGGAGTGAGGGTTCGTGATTCAGCCATGATTGTTCCGTGTTGATTATTCCACAAGGAATATACGGCACGGGTCAATCCGAGTCAAGTACCGTGAACAGCAGGTGAAGAAGGAGAGACGATGCTGTACTCACTCCCGGGAGGGCGCTCCCCTCAGCTGTCCGCCGAGGCCTGGGTCGCGCCCGGGGCGACAGTCGTCGGCGACGTCACGCTGGAGGCGGGGGCGAGCGTCTGGTACGGAGCGGTCGTCCGCGCCGACAACGCGCCGATCCGCGTCGGGCGCGACTCGAACATTCAGGACAACGTGTCCGCCCACGTCGATCCGGAGTTCCCGCTCACCGTCGGGGCTCGGGTGTCGGTCGGGCACAACGCCGTGCTGCACGGCTGCACCATCGAGGACGACGTGCTCGTCGGGATGAGCGCGACGATCATGAACGGAGCCCACGTCGGCTCCGGCTCACTGATCGCGGCAGGAGCGCTCGTGACGCAGGGCACCGTCATCCCGCCGCGATCGCTGGTCGCGGGAGTGCCCGCGAAGGTGCGGCGCGAGGTCACGGATGACGAGTTCGCGGGCATCGCCCGCAACGCCGCCGTCTATCTCTCGAAGACGGCGGAGCACCGCCAGGCGACTCCCCTGGACTGAGCCGTCAGTCGCCGACCATCGCCCGGTTGAGCGCGAGCAGCTGGTCGGTGAACATCCGCGCTCCGCCCTGAGCGGGATGCCGCACCGCCGGGGCCTCGATTCCCGCCTCGGCGAGCGCGCCCTGCGCCTTGCGGCCGACGGCCACGACGGTCTCGATCCCCAGCGCGCGGATCAGCTCCTCAGCGACCGGGCCGCCCGCGCGCACCTCCGACGACCGAGGCGTGCGGTTGGTCAGCGGGCGTCCGGCCACGAACGGGTGGTGCGGATACACCGGCCACGACAGCGGGAGGGGCCCGCGCCACTGGCTCATCGTCTGCCAGAAGACGCGACTGGACGCCTCCCAGGGCGCTTGCGGCTCGGCCGGCAGCTCGAGGCCGGGCAGCACCCCGGCGTCCACCTCCCGGACCGAGGTGAAGGGGACGCCGGTCACCGTCATCCCGCGCCAGCCGGGCGCTTCACCGAGGAGGAGGATCGGCGCGTGCTCCCGATCGAGGTAGCGCCGGAGGTTGCGCTCCCGCAGCCGGCCCAGCTCGTCGTCGCCGTAGAGCAGCTCGGCATCGTCCGGCGCGGGCACCTCGCGGATCATCTCGAAGAAGCGGTCGAACACCACCCCAGGCTAGGGCCGCACGGCCACACGCGGGTGGGAGCTCGCGGCGAGCGCCCGATCCACGTCGGCCAGGGCGAACGTCTCGCCCACCTGCTCGGCGAACGGGTAACGCTGCCAGGCGTCGGCCAGGAACCGGACCGCCTGCTCCAGGTGCCGCGGCGCATAGTTGTGCACACCGCGGATGGTGAGGAGGTTGCGCACCAGTTGCTCCGGTGCGACGCCGAGTTCCGGACCCGTCGTGACCGAGCCGACGAGCACGAGGACGCCGCCCACATCCACCGCTGCGAGCAAGGACCGGACAGCCGCCGGGTTGCCGGACAGTTCGAGCGCCACGGTCGGCGCGACCGTACGGCCGCCCACCTTGGCGAGCACCGCGGGGAGGGAGGCCGGGTCGGCGACGGCCACGGCACCGAAGGCCCGCGCGGTCTCGCGCCGCTCCGGGATCGGGTCGCTGACGACGACGCGCGCTCCGGCCTCCGTCGCCATCGCGGTCGCCGTCAGGCCGAGCATCCCGGCGCCCGCGATCACCACGAGCGCGCCCTCGAGCGGAACGATCGCCGAGGCCGCTTCGAGAGCCGCGGCCACGCTCGCCGTCGAGCACGACGCCGGTGCCAGCACCTCCGCGGGAATCTCGTCAGGGACCCTCACGAGCGGGGTGCCGTCGAGGATGTGGGTGTGCGTGGCGAACCCGCCCGACAGTTCCCAGCCGCGACGCATGCGTTCGTGCCCGTACTTCTGCAGGTTCGAGCACTTCTGCGGGAGGCCGCGACGGCAGCGGGCGCACCGCCCGCAGGGCACGGCCACCGACCAGACGATCCGCTCCCCCAGCGTGACGCGGTGCCCGTCGGTCGTCTTGGCACCGCCCCTGCCGAGGGCGATGACCCGGCCGACCTGCTCGTGCCCGAGCACGAGCGGCGCCTGCGCCTGCTGCTGCCCGCGGACCGTGTGGATGTCGGAGCCGCAGACGGTCGCCAGCTCCACCGCGACCAGCGCGTCGCCGGGCGCGAGCCGGACCCCGGGCACGGCGACGGCCTCGTGCGCGTGGCCCTCGCCCGGCCACACCATCGCCGTCGCCGACGGGTAGACGCTCACCCCCAGACCCAGGCGCGCAGGCGGCTCGACGACGCGCGGCGTGACCGCCTTGATCGTCACCGGACGCCCAACCCCTCCACGGAGCCGGCCAGTTCGTACCCGAGCAGCTCGGGGAGGTCGGCGATGCTGGGGAGCACCGCATCCGCGCCCGCGTTCAGGAGGGTCTGCTCGTCGTGAGCGCCGGTCAGAACCCCGACGACCAAGCCGGCGCCGGCAGCGATTCCCGACGCGATGCCGCCCGCGGTGTCCGCGACGACGACCATCCCCTCGACACTGGATGCTCCGGTGCGCAGGAGCGCCGTCAGCGGCAGGTCGGGGAACGGCAGCCCGCGCCCTGCCTCACCCGGGGTCAGCGTGAGGTCGGCGAGGTCGTCCCAGCCGAGCGCGTCGAGCACCGCGTCGCGCGTGCGCGGGGAGAACGGCGAGGTGAGCGCCACCGCCACGCCCGTTGCACGGAGCCGCTGGATGAGGTCCTCGGCACCGGGTACGGCCTGCAGCCCCTGCGCCGCGACCAGGTCCATGAACGTGGACTCGAAGACGGCGTTGGCGTGCTGCGCCTGGTCCTCGTCGCCCGTGAGCGCACGGAAGACTCCGAGCGTGGGCAGCCCGGACGTCTCGCGGGCGAAGGCGAAGGCGTCGGCCCGCTCGTCCGGGGTGGACCCGATGCCCGCAGCCGCCGCAGCACGTGCGAACGCGCGCTCGACGAGGCCGTCGTCGGCCACGGTCGTCCCGGTGAGGCCGAGCACGACGAGTTCGAGATCCGCGAGGTCGTCGTCGCGGTCGTCGTCGCGGTCGTCGTCGAGCTCGTCCCAGGCCTCCACGACGTCGTCGAACTCGCTGGTGATGCGTCCGTCAGGGGTCATCGTGGTGCCTTTCGTCGCGGTCGTCGACATGCCGGTCGGGCGACGATGCCACTGTCCGCGCCGCCCGAGCGTCAGCGTGCCGCCAGGTTAGGAGCCGGGTGCGACGGCGTGCGCAACTCCGGGTAACCGGCGGGTGAACGGACCGGGGACGGCGGGAGATCATCCGGGCGCCCGAATCCGCTGTTGCACAATGTCGACGACCGGCTCAGAATTGCAGCATGGCCGACGACAACACCCGCGAGTTCGATCCCGACATCGTCACCGACTTCCGCGAGCGGATGTCGTACGGCTCCTACCTCGACCTGGAGACGCTCCTGAGTGCGCAGCGCCCGGTGAGCCGTCCGGCCCACCACGACGAACTGCTGTTCATCATCCAGCACCAGACGACCGAGCTCTGGCTCAAACTCGTGCTCCACGAACTGGAGTCCGCGCGCGACCTGCTCCGCGCCGACGACCTGTCGCCGGCGCTCAAGCGCATCGCTCGCGTCAAGCACATCCAGCGCACGCTGACCGAGCAGTGGTCCGTACTGGCCACGCTCACGCCCACCGAGTACGCGGAGTTCCGCGGATTCCTCGGCAACTCGTCGGGCTTCCAGTCGTACCAGTACCGCGCGGTGGAGTTCGTGCTCGGCAACAAGAACAGCCGCATGCTGAGCGTCTTCGAGAGCGACCCCGCCGCGCACGCGCTGCTGTCGGACCTGCTCGACGCGCCGAGCATCTACGACGAGTTCCTCCGCTACCTCGCCCGCGCAGGCTTCGCCGTGCCCACACAGCTGCTGGAGCGCGACGTCACCCACGCGCACGTGTTCACTCCGGAGCTCGTCCCCGTCTTCCGCGAGATCTACGAGAATGCGAACGACCACTGGCCGGAGTACGAAGCGTGCGAGGAGTTCGTCGACCTGGAAGACAACTTCCAGCTCTGGCGGTTCCGTCACCTGAAGACCGTGCAGCGCACGATCGGAATGAAGACCGGCACCGGCGGATCGAGCGGGTCGTCGTTCCTGCAGAAAGCGCTCGAGCTGACCTTCTTCCCCGAGCTGTACGCCGTACGCACCGAAATCGGCGCCCCCGCATGACCGAGACGGCCTCCGAGACGTACCTCACCGTCGATGCGGTCTGGAACGGACACCGCTTCCTCGGCGAGACCACCTTCCGCTGCGACGGCGAGCGCCTGCATCCCCTGCAGGACATCCCGGCGCACGCCCGCGCGCGTCACCATCGCGTCGACGGCACCCTCTTCCCACGCCTGACCGACCACCACACGCACCTCGGCCTCACCGACCAGCACGCCGTCTTGGCGGGCGGAATCACACATGCGATCGACCTCGGCTGGATCCCCGCCGTGGCCGCCGGGTGGCTCACTGACGACCTGTCGCGGCCGTCCGTCGCCATCGTCGGCTCGTTGATCACGTGCGTGGGCGGCTACCCGGTCAATGCCGGGTGGGGGCCGCCGGGTTCCTCGACGGAGGTCGGCGGCGAGCGGGAGGCTCGGCTGGCGGTGCGGGCGAATGTCATGCTGGGAGCCTCCCGCATCAAGGTCACCCTGAACAGCGAGGCCGGCGAAACCGTGGATAACCGCGTTCTCCACGGGATTGTGGCCGAATCGCACGCGCAGGGAGTTCGGGTCACGGTCCACGTCCAGGGCGCCGGCGAGACCGCCCGCGCGGTGGCCGCGGGAGCCGACCAGCTGGCGCACGCTCCCTTCACCGAGCGCGTCGACGACACCCTGATCGAGGAGTCCGCCCGGCGGGGGATGAGCTGGGTCAGCACCTTGGACATCCACGGCTGGGGCGACCCCACCGAGCAGTACGCTATCGCCACCGACAACCTCGGACGGTTCGCCCGCGCCGGCGGCCGCGTGCTCTACGGCACCGACCTCGGGAACGGCCCCCTCGCCGTCGGCGTGAACGAACGTGAGCTGCGCGGGATGCTGGACTCGGGCATCGACCCCGACGCAGTGCTCCGCTCCATCGCCGGCCTGCGCCGCCCGGACGACCGGCTCGCGCCCACGATCGGCCCCCGCGTCGCCTGGGTCCCGTCGGCTCCCCTGGAGCACGACGACCTCCGCAGCGCCCTGCCCGCCTGGCTCGCCACAGCCCGCGGCACCACGGTCTCGCAGCTGGCCGAGGGTGCCGACCCCACCAAATCAGACCCCACCACCGCTTCCGGCACCACCACCTCAGAGGACGACGCATGACCGATTTCGACACCGCTCCTCCCGTCTCCCTCTCGCCCGACCCGCTGAGCGCCGCCCGCGAACGCGACGCGCACGATCCTCTCGCCTCGTACCGAACACGTTTCGCCGGCATCGACGACGGCAGCTCGCAGGTCGTCGCCTATTTCGACGGCAACTCGCTCGGCCGCCCGACGCGGGCAAGTGTGGAACACATCCAGCGCTTCCTCCTGGACGGCTGGGGCGACCGGCTCATCCGCGGCTGGGACGAAGAGTGGATGGAGCTGCCGTTCACGATCGGCGACGACCTGGGGCGTGCTGCCCTCGGCGCCGCTCCGGGCCAGACGTTCATCGGCGACTCGACGACCGTCCTGCTCTACAAGCTGGCGCGCGCTGCCGTCGACAGCCTGCCCGAGCGCAGCGAGATCGTGCTCGACACGGACAACTTCCCGACCGACCGCTACCTGCTCGACGGCATCGCACGCGAGCGCGGCCTGCGACTCGTCTGGATCGAGGCGGACACGGAGGCGGGCGTCACGCCGGAGCAGGTCGCGGCGGTGGTCGGTCCCGATACCGCCCTCGTGGTCCTCAGCCACGTGGCGTACCGGTCCGGCTTCCTCGCCGACCTGCACACGATCACCCGGATCGTGCACGACGCGGGCGCTCTCGTGCTCTGGGACCTGTGCCATTCGGCCGGGTCCGTGCCGGTCCAGCTCGACGCCGCGGACGTCGACCTGGCCGTCGGCTGCACCTACAAATACCTCAACGGCGGTCCGGGCTCCCCCGCCTTCGGGTACGTGAACGCGCGCCTCATCCCCCGCCTCACGCAGCCGATCCAGGGGTGGATGGGCGTGCGCGACGTCTTCACGATGGGCCCGGAGTACCAGCCGGCGGAGGGGGTGCGCCGCTTCATCAGCGGGACTCCGCCGATCGTCGGGATGCTGGGGATGCGCGACACGATCGCGATGATCGAGGAGGCGGGCATCGAGGCGGTGCGCACCAAATCCATCGCCCTGACCGAGTTCGCGATCGCGCTCGCGGACGAGTGGCTCACCCCGCTCGGAGTCTCGCTGGCGAGCCCGCGCGACCCGGAACGGCGGGGCGGTCATATCACCCTGAGCCACCCGGCGATGCGGGATGTGACCGCGCTGCTCTGGGAGCGCGACGTCATCCCCGACTACCGCGACCCGGACGGCCTGCGCGTCGGTCTGTCCCCGCTGAGCACCAGCTTCGAGGAGGTGTGCACCGGGATGGCCGCGGTGCGGGATGCGCTCGGCGAACTGACCCATGACTGACGTCGCGGACGCCCGCGACGACCTGGAGGCGACCAGCGGCAGCGCCACGGCGTTGCTGCGGACGGTCGTCGGCAGCGTCCTGCGCCCGATCGGAGGGTGGATGAGCGCGGCCGGCGCCGTGCGGCTGATGGACGACCTCGGCGTCCCCGCCGCGACCGCGCGCTCCAGCCTCGCCCGGCTCTGCTCGCGCGGCGTCCTGCGCAGGGAGCCGCGGGACGGCGTTGCGGGGTACGCGCTGGAGCCCGCGGCCGTGCCGATGCTCGAGCGCGGCGACGACCGCATCTTCGGCGAGCGCGTGGAGGCGACCGCGTGGTGCGTGCTCTCCTTCTCCTTTCCGGAGCGTCGACGTAGCAGCCGGGACCGGCTCCGGCGACGCCTGGCCGCCCTCGGCTGCGGAACCGTCGCCGACGGCCTGTGGATCGCCCCGGCGGCGCTGGAGGACGAGCTGGCGGCCGCAGCGCGCGAGATCGCCGGCGAGGCCGAGATCGTGCTCTTCGCCGACGCGTCGCCTCGCGGCGACCTGGCCGCCGGACTCGCCCGCTGGTACGACCTGCCGTCGATCCGCCGCGTCCACGAGTCGTTCCTCTCCCGCTTCGCCGGTGCGCCGGAACCGGCGGACGATGCGCAGGCCTTCGCGGTGTGGATGCGCGCGCTCGACGAGTGGCGCGTCATCCCGTACCGCGATCCCGGCCTCCCCGCCGAAGCGCTCCGTGCGGGCTGGCCGGGCGCGGACTCCGCCGCGGTGTTCCAGCGCCTCCGCGAGCAGCTGGAGGGCCGCGCGATCGCCCACGCGGCCGCGGTCGCCGCTCCGGCCCTCAGCGTCGGGCGCGCACGGTAGAATCGACTCCGAACCCCCACCCTTGTCGCCCGAGTGAGCGGAGTATCCCCGTGCCGACCATCGTTGTTGAAGTGATGCCCAAGGCCGAGCTGCTCGACCCGCAGGGCAAGGCCGTCGCCCGGGCGCTCGCTCGCACCGGCCGCGGTGGCGTCTCCGGTGTCCGCGTCGGCAAGCGCTTCGAGCTCACCGTCGACGGCCCGATCGACGACGAGCTGCGTGCGGCCGTCCAGGAGATCGCGGACGACATCCTCTCCAACTCCGTGATCGAAGACGTGGTGGGCATCCACTACCCCGCCGAGGTCGACGCCTGATGCGCATCGGCGTCATCACCTTCCCCGGCTCGCTGGACGACCGCGACGCCCTACGCGCCGTGCGTCTCGCCGGCGCCGAGCCGGTCGCCCTCTGGCACGGCGAGCACGACCTCCAGGGCGTCGACGCCCTCGTCCTGCCCGGCGGCTTCAGCTACGGCGACTACCTGCGCTGCGGCGCCATCGCATCCCTCTCGCCGATCATGACCGAGGTCGTGGATGCTGCGGCCGCGGGAATGCCCGTGCTCGGCATCTGCAACGGCTTCCAGATGCTCGCCGAGGCCCACCTCGTCGCCGGCGGGCTGATCCGCAACGATCACGGCACCTTCATCCGCCGTGACCAGCACCTCACGGTCGAGAACGCGGCGACCCCGTGGACGACCGGCTTCACGCAGGGCCAGGAGATCGTCATCCCGCTGAAGAACGGCGAGGGCGGCTTCATCGCGTCGGCCGAGGAGCTCAAGCGGCTCGAGGGCGAGGGGATGGTCGTCTTCCGCTACAAGGGCGTCAACCCGAACGGCTCGCTCAACGACATCGCCGGCGTGCGCAACGAGCGCGGTAATGTGGTCGGCCTCATGCCGCACCCCGAGCACGCGGTCGAGCCCGGCTTCGGCCCGGACACCCGCGACGCCATGCGCTCCGGAACGGACGGGCTGACCTTCTTCACCTCGGTCATCCGCTCGGCCCTCGTCGAGGCGTAGCGAACACCTGCGGCTGTCGCCTCGCGCGAAGCGTCAGCTTTCAGCGTCGACGACGCAGAAGCGGTTGCCCTCCGGGTCTTCCATGATGATGTAATCGGCGTCCGCCGGCCGGCCGTCCCAGTGGACCTCGCGAGCCCCCAACCCGACGAGCCGGGAGACTTCAGCGCTTTGGTCATTCGCGTAGAGATCGAGGTGGATGCGCGGCGGCAAGACCCGCTCCGAGTGCACCATGTCGAGGGAGAGGTTCGGCCCGTTGCCGTCGCGAGGCGCCAGGAGCACGAAGTCGTCCGTCGCGTGGTGTCGTTCGTAGTCGAGTGCGCGGGACCAGAAGGCTTCCTGCCGTGCAAGGTCATCCACTCGAAGGACGATCGATCCTACGGTCAACATCTGCGGCCCTCCGCCCGTGCTCAACGAGTATGCACCTCATCGACGCATCGACCGTGCTCGAACACCTGAGCGCGGGATGTGGATACGTTCGGCATCCTGTTCGGCCTCCAAATCGCAGGCACGACTCGCAACTCGCATAGCGTCGTCGTATGCGCGTAGGTGTTTATGTCGATGGCTTCAATCTGTACTACGGGGCCCGCGGGCTGTGCGGCCGGAGTACCGCCGGGTGGCGCTGGCTCGACCTCAGGCGCTTTTCCCGTCAGCTGGTCGCCTCTTATTCGGGTTGGACGAGTGTTGCGCACCTGCGAGTGGTGTATTGCACCGCGCGTATCCGGCAGGGCGGGAACCAGACAGGCCAGCGCGATCAAGACACCTATCTGCGCGCGCTGGCTTTGCACGGTTCGATCGATCGTGCAGAAATGGGCAGCTACGTCGTACGCACCTCGACATCGCCGCTGGCCGTCGCAGATAAGCGTGGGCGTCCGATCATCACAAATCCGACGTGGCCTCTAATGGTCCAGGATGGATCAGGGAACAACGCTCCGGCATCAATCTTCATGGCGTCGGTCGCGCGGCGCGAGGAGAAGGGCTCCGACGTAAACGTGGCCTCGCACCTATTGCTCGACGTCCTACAACGAAATGTTGACGCTGCGGTCGTCATAAGCAATGACAGCGACTTGGCATTTCCTGTGAAGGAGGCACGTAAGCGAGTGCCCGTCGGAACCGTAAACCCGACGAAGAACTACACAGCGGGCGCACTGAGCGGAAGTCCTGCTGACGGCATCGGCGGCCACTGGTGGCACCGACTCCAGCCTTCGGACGTGCTGTCCGCGCAAATGCCAACAACGGTGCAGCACATCAGCAAACCAGTCGGTTGGTAGATCGACCGCTTAAAGAAAACTCGGCCCCAGAGGGACCGAGCGGTATGACGACAGCGTAGCAGATCGCCACTATCCATGCCGTTCGGAGCGACGGCCCTACGAGGGCGCTACTACCTCAGTTGAGGCTCCCGCCCCTCCGGTGGGCTGATCGCTCCAGCGCCCGGACTAGGGCGAGCCCGGTTCGATTGGGAACCACCGCCCCGGTCGCGGACACTTCATAGATGTGAGGGGTATCCAACTGGACGAGTCGAGCGTGCTCGTACGTGTGCGCGAAGGCGACGCTGATGCATTCGGAGCGCTGTTCGACCTGCACCATGACCGCGTCTTCCGCCAGGCGCTCAGGCTGACATCGTCCATCCACGACGCCGAGGATGTGACGGCCGTCGTGTTCCTGGAGGCGTGGCGCCGCCGGGACTCGATGCGCGTCGTGAACGACTCCGTGATCGGGTGGCTGCTGGTCATGACGAACTTCGTGTTCCGCAACTTTGCGCGCTCGTCCCGCCGCTACCGGGAGGGCCTGCAGCAGCTGCCCCCGCCCGAGCATGCACCGGATCACGCGGGCGCCATCGACGACCGGATCGACCGTGACTCGCGCCGTTCCGCTCTGCGCACGGCGCTGGCCACGCTCCCACGACGCGACCAGGACATCCTGACCCTGTGCGTGCTCGAGGAACTGAGCACCGCCGACGCCGCCGCTGCGCTGGGGATCGCACCGGGCACCGTCAAATCGCGACTGTCGCGCGCCAAGGCCCGCCTCACCGAGCTCCTGCAGGAGCCGATTCAGATGAACGGAGGAGAGCGATGAACGACGAGCCCACCTTCGACCCGCGCCGTAAGGCGGCGATCCGCGACCTGGTGGTGAGCAACGCGGCCGCGCACCCGGGCCGGGCCGGCGGACGAAAGCGAACCGCACTGGTCGTCACCCTCGTCCTCCTCGCCGTGAGCATCTCCGGCGGTGGCGTCGCCTACGCCCTCGGCACGGGCCTCTTGGACCCGAAGCCGGTGGCCGCGCCGACCGAGACGCCGACACCCACCCCGACACCGACCGCGACGCCGGCTCCTACTTCGACCCCGACGCCGACCGCGACGGCACCAGTACAGGATCCAGCCGATCCGTCGACCTGGGTGATCGGGTTCGAGAGCGTTGGTCCCGTCGCACTCGGCACGCCGTTCCGGTCGCAACACGATGCTGTGCCCACGTTCGCCGATGTGACGGACTCAATCTGCGTGGACGTACAGGCAGTCCTGCAGTCACCGACAAATCT
The DNA here is from genome assembly GCF_042465655.1 of Leifsonia sp. T36S-04. Taxonomy (GTDB): domain Bacteria; phylum Actinomycetota; class Actinomycetes; order Actinomycetales; family Microbacteriaceae; genus Leifsonia. The sequence continues at coordinate 158,841 of NZ_CP146286.1, read as the reverse complement.
GTGGTTCTACGCCATCGGCGCCCAGGATGACTCGGGCCGGACGGCAACGATCGAGTTCGGCAATCTGGGCGTCCCTGACCGGGACGATCGCGCTGTCACCCCGAAAACACCGGAGGGCATCGGCATCAGCTCAACTCTGGCTGAGCTGATGGCGGCGTATCCGGGAATCGAGAGGACCGGTGGGTACAGCGACAGCGTCGACTACTACGGTCTGACCGACGGCCACGGCGGATGGATCGTCTTTGCGGTGATGCGAGACGTCGTGTGGAGCATCCAGGTAGGCAACCAAGCCGTCCTTCCGTACGGGATGAACTCTGTTCGGGCGATTCCACCGGAGCACTGCCCGGCCTGACCCGCCGCGCAGCCCGGTAGACTGGACCGCATCCCCCTGCCCCGCCCAGCCAGGAGTCCCCGCGTGACCGACACCGCCACCACCCACGTCGTCGACACCGTCGCGAACGCCGCAGAGACTCCCGAACGGGAGCAGCCGTACGCGGCGCTCGGCCTGAAGCCGGACGAGTACGCGCGCATCCGCGAGATCCTCGGGCGCCGCCCCACCAGCGGTGAGCTGGCGATGTACTCGGTGATGTGGTCGGAGCACTGCTCCTACAAGTCGTCGAAGATGTACCTGCGCCAGTTCGGGCAGAAGGTCAGCCCGGCCATGAAGAAGAACCTCATGGTGGGCATCGGCGAGAACGCCGGCGTCGTCGATGTCGGCGAAGGCTGGGCCGTCACCTTCAAGGTGGAGTCGCACAACCACCCCTCGTACATCGAGCCGTTCCAGGGCGCCGCGACCGGCGTCGGCGGCATCGTCCGAGACATCATCTCGATGGGCGCACGTCCGGTCGCCGTGATGGACCAGCTGCGCTTCGGCGCGATCGACAACCCGGACACCGCTCGCGTGGTGCACGGCGTCGTGTCCGGCATCTCGTTCTACGGCAACTGCCTCGGCCTCCCGAATATCGGCGGCGAGACCTACTTCGACCCGATCTACCAGGGCAACCCGCTCGTCAACGCGCTGTCCGTCGGCGTGCTCCGCCACGAAGACCTGCACCTGGCGAACGCATCCGGAGCCGGCAACAAGGTCGTGCTCTTCGGCGCTCGCACCGGCGGCGACGGGATCGGCGGCGCCAGCATCCTCGCGTCCGATACCTTCTCCTCGGGCGGTCCGACCAAGCGCCCCGCCGTCCAGGTCGGAGACCCGTTCGCCGAGAAGGTGCTCATCGAGTGCTGCCTGGAACTGTTCCGCGACAACCTCGTGGAGGGCATCCAGGACCTCGGCGCCGCCGGGATCTCGTGCGCGACCAGCGAGCTCGCCTCCAACGGCGACGGCGGCATGTTCGTCGAGCTCGACAAGGTGCTGCTGCGCGACCCGACGCTCACCGCGGAGGAGATCCTCATGTCGGAGAGCCAGGAGCGCATGATGGCGGTCGTCAAGCCGGAGCTGCTCGACGCCTTCCTCGCCGTGACTGCCAAATGGGATGTCGAGACCAGCGTGCTGGGCGAGGTCACCGAGACCGGGCGCCTCGTCATCAACTGGAAGGGCGAGGAGATCGTCAACGTCGACCCGCGCACCGTCGCGGTCGACGGCCCGGTGTACGAGCGTCCCGTCGCCTACCCGACCTGGATCGACGCCCTGCAGGACGACTCGGCCTCCGTGCTCCCCCGCCCGACGACCGGCGACGAGCTGCGGGAGCAGACGCTCGCCCTCCTCGGCAGCGCCAACCTGGCCGACAAGGGCTGGATCACCGACCAGTACGACTACTTCGTCGGCGGTAACACTGCGCTCGCCTTCCCGGACGACGCTGGCATGATCCGCGTCGACGAGGAGTCCGGCCTCGGCTTCGCCATCGCGACCGACGCGAACGGCCGCTACTGCCAGCTCGACCCGAAGCAGGGCGCACGGCTGGCCCTCGCCGAGGCATACCGCAACGTCGCCGCCTCCGGTGCGACACCGGTCGCGGTCACCGACTGCCTCAACTTCGGCAGCCCGGAGAACCCCGAGGTCATGTGGCAGTTCTCCCAGGCCGTCGAGGGACTCTCGGACGCGTGCCTGGAGCTGGAGATCCCCGTGACCGGCGGAAACGTCTCCTTCTACAACCAGACCGGCGACACCCCGATCTTCCCGACGCCGGTCGTCGGAGTGCTCGGTGTGATCGACGACGTCGCCCGCCGTATCCCCGCCGGCTGGCAGGACGAGGGCGAGAACATCTACCTGCTCGGCACCACCCGCGAAGAGCTCGACGGCTCGGCGTGGGCGGGCACCATCCACGGTCACCTCGGCGGCCACCCGCCGGCGGTCGACCTTGCGGCCGAACGCGCCCTCGCGGAAGCGCTGCGCGCCGGTGCGGTGGAGGGTCTCATCTCGTCCGCGCACGACCTCTCCGACGGCGGCCTCGCGCAGGCCCTCGCCGAGAGCGTCATGCGCTTCGGCGTCGGCGCTCGCGTCTGGCTGACCGAGATCGAGGAGCGCGACGGTGTGGATGCGGCGACCGCTCTGTTCTCGGAGTCCACCGCCCGCGTCATCGTGTCGGTCCCCCGGGAAGACGACGTGAAGTTCCGTGGACTGTGCGAGGGGCGCGGCATCCCGGCCCTCCGCATCGGCGTGACGGACGCCGAGGTCGGCGCCCAGCCCGTGCTCGAAGTGCAGGACCTCTTCACGGTCGGCCTCGAGGAGCTGCGCGGCGTCCACCGCTCGACCCTCCCCGAACACTTCGGCCCGACCGTCGCCTGATCACCTCCTCACCCCTCAACGCTTCCTCACTTAATCCGTCGGCGCGCGGCGTGTCGGCGGATTAACCGAGGAAGCGATGGCGAGGGGGGACGGTAGCGTGAGGGGATGACACGCGTGCGCGCCGACGACCTGCCGGCGCGTCCGGTGCTCTCCCGGCGGGCACGCCGCGTCGTCTCGATCGCGGCGATCGTGCTGCTGTGCCTGCTGATCCTCGCAAGCCTCGCATCCGCGTCGCCGTGGCCGTCGGCCCTCGTCATCCGGAGCGTGTTCGAGAAGGGCGCCGCCGAGACCGTCGCCGAGATGAAACCGTTCGTCCCGTCGAGCGGCATCCGTTCGGAGCTCGGAATCCGTTACGCACCCGGATCGCCCGACACCACGCTCGACGTCTTCCACCCGGAGCACGCCGCAGGCCCGCTGCCCACGGTCGTGTGGATCCACGGCGGGGCCTGGATCTCAGGCGCGAGCGAGAACGTCGACCCGTACCTCCAGATCCTCGCCGCCGAGGGCTTCACCACGGTCGGGGTGAACTACACCGTCGGGCCGGAGGCGACATATCCGACCGCGGTCCGGCAGCTCAATGAGGCGCTCCGCTACCTCGACGCGCACGCCGACACCCTCCGCATCGACCGCGACCGGATCGTGCTCGCCGGCGACTCAGCGGGCTCCCAGCTGGCCAGCCAGCTCGCGGTGATGACCACGAGCCGCGAGTATGCGCACCTGCTCGGAATCACGCCGGCTCTGAAGCCGAGCCAGCTCTCAGGAGTCGTCCTCAACTGCGGCGTCTACGATCTCGACGCCCTGGCCGACCTGACCGGCATCAACGGCTGGGGGTTCAAGACGGCGCTCTGGGCGTACAGCGGAACCAAGAACTGGTCGCAGACCTACGTCGGCGCGACCATGTCGACCATCCAGCACGTCACGGCGGACTTCCCGCCCACCTACATCTCGGGTGGCAACGGCGACGGCCTCACGTGGACGCAGTCCGTTCCCATGGCGGCGACCCTGCGGGCGAAGGGCGTGGACGTGACGGAACTCTTCTGGCCTGCCGACCACGAGCCGGCGCTTCCGCACGAGTACCAGTTCCACCTGCGATTCGAGGAAGCCCACACGGCCCTCGCGGCGACGATCGCCTTCCTCCGCGCCCACACCGGCGGAGGTCCCCGGAACTAGGGGTCGCAACACGCCGTTGTCGGCCCGGCATAACGGCGTGTCCCGACCCATGGATCGGAAGCGTCGACGACGCAGCGCACGACTAGCGCGACACGGCCTCCTGCGCGGCCGGCTCGGCCTGACGGCGGGTGAACAGCCGTACCCGCTGCTGCGTGAGCAGGATGCCGCAGATGACGATCGCAGCGCCGACCGGCTCGTTCCAGGTGAGGTGTTCGCCGAGCACCAGGATGCCGAGCGCCACCCCGACCACGGGCGTGACGTACGTGACGCCGGACGTGATCGTCGGCCCCCAGGCGCGCAGCACGTTCATGTTCCAGATGTAGACCACACCGGTGCCGAGCGCGCCGAGCGCCAGCAGGGACAGCAACACCGGCCAGCTGAACGTGATCGGGTGCCAGGCCACGATCGGGGTGAGAAGCAGCATGATCACTGCGGCGATGCCGATGTTGAGGAACGCGCTCACGGTCGCCGAGACCTCCCGTGGGCTGATGAACCGGCGGATGTAGCCGAAGCTGAAGCCGTAGCAGGTGACAGCGCCCAGGCACGCCAGTTGTCCCCAGAGGCTGCCGGCCAGCGCATCCACAGCCCAGGGGCCGACGACGATGACCACGCCGAGGATGCCGACCAGCACTCCGAGCACCTGGTCGCGGTTGAGCTTCTCGACGCGGAAGGCGGCCGTGACGAGGATCGCCGTGGTGATCGGGGTCACCGCGTTGTAGATGCTGGCCAGGCTCGACGAGACGTACTGCTCCGCCCAGGCGAACAGCAGGAACGGGATGACGCAGTACGTGACGGCGACGACGGAGAAGTGCAGCCAGACGATCGGCTCGCGCGGCAGCTTCACGCGCATCGCCAGGGCGATGAGTCCGAGGGTGACGGCGCCGAACACGAGGCGCGCCCAGGCCACCTGGCCGAAGGTCACCCCCGTGAGCGCGACCTTCATGAACAGGAAGCTGGCACCCCAGACCAGCCCCATGGCGGCGAACTGCACTGCGACCTTCACCCCTCGACGCTATCGGTTGCCGCCGACGCGCACGCGCGGGAATCGGACAGGGTTGCACAAGATCCGGCCACGGTCGCGCATGCTCCGGCAGCGGGACATCATGGAGGCGGGAATACTTCTCGCGACTCCACGTTGTATGCATTTGCATAGAAACGGCGAGAACAACAAGAGGAGCCAGTCATGCAGTACGGAATCTTCTCCGTCAGCGACATCACCCGCGACCCGGTCTCCGGGGAGACGCCGGGTGAGGCGGAGCGCATCGATGCGATCGTGAAGATCGCCACCCACGCGGAGGAGGTCGGGCTGGACGTCTTCGCCATCGGCGAGCACCACAACCCGCCGTTCTTCTCCTCGTCCCCCACCACCCTGCTCTCGCACATCGCGGCGCTGACAGAGAAGCTCACGGTCACCACCTCGACCACGCTGATCACCACGAACGACCCGGTGCGCATCGCCGAGGAGTACGCGATGCTGCAGCACCTCTCCAAGGGCCGCATGGACCTCATGGTCGGGCGCGGCAACACCGGCCCGGTGTACCCCTGGTTCGGCCAGGACATCCGCCAGAGCCTGCCGCTCGCCCTCGAGAACTACAACCTCCTGCACCGCCTGTGGCGCGAGGACGTCGTCGACTGGGAGGGACGCTTCCGCACCCCGCTGCAGGGCTTCACCTCCACCCCGCGTCCGCTGGATGACGTGCCCCCGTTCGTCTGGCACGCCAGCATCCGCACGCCCGAGATCGCCGAGCAAGCCGCCTTCTACGGCAACGGCTTCTTCGCGAACAACATCTTCTGGCCGAAGGACCACTACCAGCGGTTGATCGCGTTCTACCGCGAGCGGTTCGAGCACTACGGACACGGCACCGCGAAGCAGGCCATCGTCGGGCTCGGCGGCCAGGCGTTCATCGCGAAGAACTCGCAGGACGCCAAGGACCAGTTCCGGCCGTACTTCAACGAAGCTCCGGTCTACGGCAACGGCCCGACCATGGAGGAGTTCACCGAGGCCACACCGCTGAGCGTCGGCAGCCCCCAGGAAGTCATCGACAAGACCCTCGAGTTCCGGGAGTGGGCGGGCGACTACCAGCGCCAGCTGTTCCTCATGGACCACGCCGGCCTGCCGCTGAAGACCGTGCTCGAGCAGCTCGACCTGCTGGGCGAGTACGTCATCCCGGTGCTGCGCAAGGAGACCGAGGCCCGCAAGGACCCGGAGACGCCGGACGCGCCCACCCACGAGTCGCTGGTCGTCGCCAAGTACGGCGACTCGGCCCCGCGCCAGCCGCGCCCGAACGCGAACCGCGGCGACAACGTGACCGGTGCGTCCCCGTACCAGGACACCGAGGAGCAGTTCCAGGCCAGCTACCCGTCGCTCTGACGACCAGCCCGGAACGAATCGAGAGAAGGACAACATGACTAGCACCGAGCAGCGACCGTTCCGCGTCGTGGTGGTGAACGCGGGCGTCAGCGACCCGTCGTCCACCAAGATGCTCGCCGACCGGCTCGCCCTCCGGGTGGAAGCGACCGCCCAGCGCGACGGTCGCACGGTCGAGACGCTCAACCTGGACCTCCGGGAGCTGCTGCCCGAGCTGGGCGCGGCCCTCGCGTCCGGTCACCTGGGCCCGAAGTTCACGAAGGCGATCGAGGCGCTGAAGGCGGCGGACGGCATCATCGCGACGGCGCCGGTCTACAAGGCCGGCCCGAGCGGACTGTTCACCTCGTTCTTCCAGGTGCTCGACAACGACCTGCTCATCGCGAAGCCGGTGGTGCTCGGCGCGACCGCCGGGACCGCGCGGCACGCCCTGGTCGTCGACGGCGAGATGCGCTCTCTGTTCGCCTTCCTCCGCACGATGACGACTCCGACCTCGGTGTTCGCCGCCACGGAGGACTGGCAGGACAAATCCCTCACCAAGCGCATCGACCGCGCCGCTCGCGAACTGGTCGTGCTGATGGAGTCGGAGGTCGAGTCGAAGATCACCGGCGCATCCTGGGACAGCTACCAGCACGAGTTCGGCTCGGCGGGCGGCGAGGAGCTGGGCATCGACCTCGGCTCCGACCTGATGCGCCTCGCGGCCGGCGGAACGCTGCCCACCCAGCGGCGGTAGCGCTTCGGAGTGGGACGTCAGGCCTGGTCCGGACGTCCCACTTCGGTCGCCAGCGCACCCTGGGCGGCTTCCGACCCGCTCCGGCCGCCGCCGTACCCGCGCAGCACGAACGCGAGAAGCACAGCGACGACCGCCCCCGCGAGCGGCCCAGCGGCGTAGACCCAGTAGTCCCGGAAGTCGAGCGAAGCGAGATCGGGACCGAACGTGCGCGCGGGGTTCATCGAGGTTCCGGAAATCGGGCTGCCCCACAGCCCGGCGAGGGCGATATAGCCGCCGACTCCGAGGGCGCCGATCACGCCAAGGTTCTGCGCCCCGGAGGCGGTGCCCAGGATCACGCTGACCAGTCCGAGCGTGAGCAGCCCCTCCATGAGGAAGGCCTGGAACGCGGTGTACCCGTCAGCCGGGTAGTTCGAGCCGTACGACGCCGAGACGCCGATGATCGGCTGCAGGACCAGCGCCGCCAGTGTCGCTCCGCCCAGCTGCGCCACGATGTAGCCCGGAACCCGCCGCCACGGGAAGTCGCCGCGGAGGGAGAAGGCGAGCGTCACGGCGGGGTTGAGGTGCGCGCCGGAGATCTTGCCCATGAACAGGATGATCCCCAGGACCATGAGGCCCGGCGCGACGACCGCATCGGTGCGGCTGATGGTCCCGGGGAACGCCTGGCTCATCATCCCGCCGCCCGCGGCGACCAGCACCAGCAGGAAGGTGCCGTAGACCTCGGAGACGAGACGTCTCCACTCCTGACGTGGATTGGAGAAGTCCGCCATCGGCTGGACGACCTCGAGCTCGAACCAGCGCTCGAAGCGCCAGCGATTCTCCTGACTCTGCGGATTGACCATCGCTCACTCCCTGTGTCGCGGTGAGCATACGAGCCCGGGAATCGGGCAGGCTAGGCAGTTCTGCGAACGGCCGCTCAGCGCCGCCGTCTCGCGCGGGCGTCCCCCGCGGTAGTCTGCAGGGTAGAACAGGGAGGTCTTCGGGGTTGGACATTCTCACCGTGCTGCAATGGATCGGCGTCGTCGTATGCCTGATCCTTGCGCTGTCCGGGCTGATCCCCGTCGTCGCGGCCGCCGCGACCTTCGTGGTCATCCCGTTCCACGCGTGGATCAACCACTACAAGAAGGCCGCCCCCTACCTGCCCCGCGTCGCCATCGTCGTCCCCGCCTGGAACGAGGGTGCCGTGATCGGCACCTCCATCGACCGGCTGATGAAGCTCGACTACCCGCGCGAGGCCCTGCGCATCTACGTGGTCGACGACGCCAGCACCGACGACACTCCGATCGCGGTCACCGAGCGTGCCGCGAAGTATCCCGGCAACGTCCACCTGCTGCGTCGCGAGCAGGGCGGCCAGGGCAAAGCGCACACACTGAACCACGGCATCGCCAAGATCCTCGAAGACGACTGGATGGAGGCGCTCCTCATCATGGACGCCGACGTCATCTACACCCCCGACTCCCTGCGCCGGATGACCCGCCACCTCGCCGATCCGGAGGTCGGAGCGGTCTCGGCGTACATCCGTGAGGGCAGCGCCGACCGCAACTACCTGACCAAGTTCATCAGCACCGAGTACGTGCTGTCGCAGCCCGCAGCTCGCCGGGCGCAGAACGTCCTCGGCGCCCAGGCCTGCCTCGCCGGCGGGGCGCAGCTGCACAGCCGCGAGAACCTGCTCGCCATCGGCGGCCGCATCGACACGTCGACACTGGCCGAGGACACGATCACGACGTTCGAGACCCAGCTGCAGGGCCGCAAGGTCGTGTTCGAGCCGCACGCCCACGTCCTCGCGGAGGAGCCGCGCGCGATCGACGGTCTGTGGAAGCAGCGGCTGCGGTGGGCCCGCGGGAACGTCTCGGTCACGGCGCGATACTCGAAGGTCTGGTTCCGGCCGTCGCGGAAGCACCACCTGGGCGGCATCAGCTTCGGGATCGTGTGGTTCAGCCTCTGGCTGCTGCCGCTGATCATGATCCTCTCGTCCGTCGGGCTGGCCGGGCTCCTCTTCCTCCAGAACGAGGTCGCGACCGGCGTGTTCCGGGTGCTCTGGATCTCGGCCGCTCTGGCCTACCTGTTCGTGCTGATCCTGGGATCCCAGACCGACGGGAAGACGACCAAGCACGAGCTCGGCCACGTCCTCCTGTTCCCCGGGATCATCAACATGCTCGTCATGATCACGGCCCTGTTCCCGCCGGTGATGCTGGTCTGGCTGCCCGGCCTGTTCGGCGCGACGCTCGATGGGCCCACCCTCTTCGTCATCACCCTCGCGATCTACATCTGGATCCCGTTCTCCATGGTGTTCGCGTGGCTCGCCCGCAAGGCGGAGAAGACGCGGGCCGGACGCTGGCTGTCGCCGGCCCTGATCTACCTCGCCGGGTACGGCTCGCTGCTCTGCGCGATCACGTTCGACTCCTACCTCAAGGAGCTCGCGGGCACCGAGGCGAAGTGGGACAAGACGGAGAAGGTCGGCCGCGTCGCCACCGGCTGACCGTGTCGTACCGCGGGTGCACATCCAGAGGATGACGCCCGACCGCCGGGATGGGCCTGACGACGGATGCGCGCCTCCGGGCACCGCCGCCACGCTGGAGGCATGACATTCGTAACGCACTCGTCTCCGGCCCTGGAGGCCGTGGGGCTGACCAAGACCTACGGCCCGTCCCACGCTCTCTCCGGCGTCGATTTCCGCGTCGAGCCGGGTGAGTCGGTCGCGATCATGGGGGCGTCGGGGTCGGGCAAGACCACCCTGCTGCACTGCCTGGCGGGCATCGTGGCGCCGGACAGCGGATCGGTCGTGCTGAACTCGTCCCAGGGCCCGGTGACGGTCACCGCCCTCGATGAGGCCGGCCGCTCGCGACTCCGCCGGGAGGCGTTCGGCTTCGTCTTCCAGCAGGGCTTGCTGCTGCCGGAGCTCACCGCCGTCGAGAACGCGGCTCTTCCGCTGATGCTGAACGGCATCGACCGCCGCGCGGCGGAGCAGACCGCGGCCATGTGGCTGGCTGCGCTCGGGCTCGCCGGGTTCGAGTCGCGCCGCATCGGCCAGCTCTCCGGCGGGCAGGCGCAGCGGGTGGCCATCGCCCGCGCTCAGACCACGGGCGCCGCTGTCGTCTTCGCCGACGAGCCGACGGGCGCTCTCGACTCGGCGACCTCGGCCGAGGTGATGGATGCGCTCATCCTCTCGACGACGGAACGCGGGCGCTCCCTCGTCGTCGTGACGCACGACGAGACCGTCGCCGCCCGCTGCTCGCGCATCCTGCGCCTGGCGGACGGCCGGATCGTGGCGGGCGAGACCGCGGACGGGGTGAGCGCCCGATGACCACTCTGGGTCTGGCGTGGCTGTTCGCCCGCCGCAGTGCCTCCGCCCGCTCGACCGTCGCGCTCCCCGTCGTCGCCTTCGCGATCGTCACGGCCCTGCTGCTCGTCGTCGCCGGAGGCGCCCAGGCGTTCTTCTCGTGGACGGACCAGACGGCCGCGCTCTACCAGCTGCTCGCGGTGGTCGCGTTGGCTCTCCTCGTCGTCCCGTTGGTGGCGCTCGGCGGCTCGGCGGCGCGACTGTCCGCTCGCCGGCGCGACGACCGGCTCGCGAGCCTGCGCCTGCTCGGCGCCACACCGCGGCTGGTGACCGCGCTCACCGTCATCGAGTCGACGCTGCTGGCGCTGGCCGGCGCGATCGTCGGGGTGATCGTGAATCTCGCTGTGTCACCCCTGATCGCCCTGATCCCGTTCCGCGGACATCCCCTCGGGATGTCGGTCCTCCTCGGCGCCGGTTGGACTGCGGCGGCGGTGGCGGGCGTCGGACTGCTGGCGGCCGTGAGCGCTGTCGTGGGGCTGCGCGGCGTCATCCTCTCGCCGCTGGGCGTCCGGACCCGAGAGCGCGCTCCACGCATCCACTGGGTCCGCGCGCTCATCACCGTCGGGATGATCACGACCGTCGTGGTGGTCCTCAACGTTCTGCCGGACTCGGCCGGGCTCGGCGTCATCCTGACCGTGCTCGCTGTCGGCTTCGGCGGAAGCATCGCCGTGCTGAACCTCGTGGGGCCGTGGGTTCTGCGGCTCGTCGCGTCGGGTCAGGCGCGCCGAGCGCGCACGCCCCGGCGGCTGCTGGCCGCGCGCGCGATCCTGGAGTCTCCGAAAGCCGCCTGGCGCCAGGTCTCGGGTGTCGCGATGACGAGCTTCACGGCAGTCTTCGCGGGGGTCGCTGTCTCCCTCGCGGAGAAGGCAGGCGACTCGGTCGACGCGCAGACTCGACTGATCGTCGGAGACGTCCGAACCGGCGTGATCATCACGATCGCCGCGTCCTTCCTGATGGTCGCATGCTCCGCCGGGGTCAACCAGGCCGCCGCCATCCTCGACCGCCGGGAACTCTACGTCAGCCTCGACCGGATCGGGATGCCGGTCTCCGAGATGAACGCCGCACGCGGCCGTGCGGTGCTCTCGCCGCTGCGGATCACCGCGATCGGCTCGGCGGCGACCGCGGCGCTCGTGGTGTTCCCGCTGACAGGAGCGAGCCTCCTGACCTCGCCGCTCACCCTTCTCACGGTCGTCGGCTGTCTGGCGGCCGGCGTGCTGCTCGTCTGGATCGCGGTACGGGCGACCCGGCCGGTGCTCACGCGGGTGCTCGCCGAACCGTCCCCCAGCCTGTGACCCAGTAGGGTCGGAACATGGCCCAGAACAGCGACGTGGAAGCTGCGCTCGAGCAGCTGCACAGCATCCGTCAGAGCATCGACAACATCGACGCTGCGGTCATCCACATGCTCGCCGAGCGGTTCAAGTTCACCCAGCAGGTCGGCGCACTGAAGGCGGAGCACGGGCTGCCACCGGCGGACCCGGAGCGCGAGAAGGAGCAGATCCAGCGGCTCCGGGCGCTGGCCGAAGAGAGCCACCTCGATCCGGCGTTCGCAGAGAAGTTCCTCACCTTCATCGTCGCCGAGGTCATCCACCACCACGAGCGCATCGCCGTCGAGAACGGCAAGTAACCGGATGAGCTGGGATGTCACCGACCTGCCGGACGCCCACGGCCGGACGGTCGTCATCACGGGTGCGAACGCGGGCGTCGGCTACTTCACCGCGGAGCAGCTCGCCAGGGCGGGCGCGCACGTCGTGCTCGCGTGCCGCGACCCGGAGCGCGCGGAGGCGGCGGTCTCCGCCATTCGCCGGCGCGTGCCTCGCTCGAGCGTCGAGGCCATGCCGCTGGACGTGTCCGATCGCCGGTCGATCGACTCCGCCGCAGAGTCGCTGCTCGCGCGGGACCGGGTGGATGCGCTGGTGCTGAACGCGGGAATCGTGCACCCGCCGCGGTCTCGCGCGACTGACGCCCACGGCAACGAACTCGTGCTCTCGACCAACGTGCTCGGCCACTTCCGCCTCGTCGCGCAGGTGCTCCCCGTCTTGGAGCGGAGCGGCGACGCGCGCGTCGTCACGCTGGGCTCGCTGGCCAGCCGGCTCGGCCGGTTGCCGCTGGACGACCTGCAGCTGGAGCACGGCTACACCTCCTGGCGCGCCTACTCCGGCTCGAAGATCGCCGCGCAGGTGTTCGGGTTCGAACTCGATCGCCGGCTGCGGGCGGCGGGATCCAGCGTCCAGAGCATCGTGGTGCATCCCGGTTACTCGACCTCGGGTCGCACGCCGGGAATCCGCGGCGTCAACCACCCGTCCCGGCTGAAGCGCTTCGCCGACAACCTGCAGGCCGCGTGGACGCAGGGCAAGGACGCGGGGGCACACGTGCCCGTCCGCGCCGTGCTCGACCCGTCGATCCCCGGCGGCGCCTACCTGGGCCCGCTCCTGTGGACGAAGGGCGCCCCCACCCTCACCCGTCCCACCCGCGCCTCCCGCTCCCCGCGCCAGGGCGCGCGCCTCTGGCCCCTCCTCGAGCAGGCCGCCGCGCACCCCTTCCCCCTCCCCTAGCCGTAGCCGTAGCCGCCGAGCCCCAGCCGCCGAGCACAGGAAAATTGTTGCGTTTCGCGCGAGATCGCGACATTTTTCCTGTGCTCGGCGGCTCAGCGATTGTGGGGGCGTGGGCGTGAGTGGCGCTGGGGGCTCCGGCGCGCGAGTGCTGCTCCGAGGGCGATGAGGAGGAGCGCCGCCACGGTCCCGTCGGTGAGGTCGCTGCCGGTTGACGGGAGGGCGGAGGCGTCTGCCGCTGCGGACGATTGCGGCGGGATGGGCGCGGGCTGCGGCAGGTCGATGGTGACGGCGGCCGGCGGGCTCGCGATCGTTGCGCCGGCCGGGGTCATGGCGGTGGCGATGGCGGCGTTCCTGAGTCGTCCGGCGGCGAGGTCCGTCGCGGTGATGCTGTAGTCAGCGGTCGCTGTCGCCGATTCTCCGGGTTGCAGGATGCCGGGGAGACCTGGCCACGAGTAGGTCGGGGTGCTCAGCCCAGCAAGCGCGTCGGAGACGGTGACCCCGGTGAGCGTGACGTTGCCGGTGTTGGTGAGACCGAAGTGGTAGGTCACCTGGTCACCTGCGCGGGGCGGCGAGGACAACCCGGTGCTGTCCGCGGACTTGGTCAGGGAGAGCGTAGGGCTCGCCGCGAGCGGGGTGCTCACGGACGCGGTCGCCGTAACGGAGCTGCCGGTCGGCGGGTCGCCTGTGGTGGTGGCCGTGTTGTCCCGCACCCCGGCATCCAGGTCGGTCTGAGTGAGCGTGTACGTCGCGGTCGCCGTCACGCTCTGCCCGGCTGCAAGGACCCCGGTGGCACCCGGCCAGAGGAACACTAGCGGCGAGAGACCCGGCAGCGGGTCAGTGATGGTCACCCCGGAGAGGGTGACGTTGCCCGTGTTCGTCGCGGTGTAGAGGTAGATCAGGGTGTCCCCCACCCGAACGGGAGTCGAGAGCTGGCTGGTATCGGCCGACTTGGCCAACGCGACGCCCGGCGCCGCCGCGAGCGGGACGTTCACGGACGCCGTCGCCGTGACGACGACCCCGCTAGGCGGGTCCCCGGTCGCGGTGGCGGTGTTATCCCGGTGGCCCGCATCCAGGTCAGCGGCAGCGAGTGGATACGTCGCCGTCGCCGTCACCGTCTGCCCTGGTTCGAGCATCCCCGGCGCGCCGGGCCAGACATAGACGAGAGGGCTCAGACCCACAAGCGGGTCGGTGATCGTCACGCCGGTCAGGGTGACATTGCCCGTGTTGGTCGCCGCGTACCGATAGCCCAGCTCATCGCCCGGACGAGGTGGCACAGGCAGGCCGGTGGTGTCCGCCGTCTTGGTCAGGTCGAGCGCCGGCGCCGCGTCCAGCATGGTGAGAGTCGTCGCCGGGGCCGAGTCGACCGCAGGTCCGGTGGGCCGATCCCCGGTAGCCGTCGCAGTGTTGTCCCGCACTACCGCATCCAGGTCGGATTGAGTGATCGCGTACGCGGCCACTGCCGTCACCGTCTCCCCGGGCGCGAGGGCACCTGGGGTTCCCGGCCAGGTGAAGATGAGCGGGGTCAACCCCGGAAGCGGGTCCGTGATCGTCACCCCGGTGAGCGGAAGGTTCCCCGTGTTCGTCGCGGTGAACCGGTAGGTCAGCGTGTCGCCCGCGCGCGGAGGAGAGGACAGACCGCTCGTGTCGACGGTCTTGGTGAGGGCCAGAGCCGGCACCTGAACCAGCACGGTGGACGTCGACGCAGGTGGTGCATCCACCGAGAGACCCTGCGGTGAGCTCGCCGTCGCGGTCGCGGTGTTGTCCCGATGCCCGGCGAGGATGTCGGACTCGGTCACGGCATAGGTCGCCGTCGCGGTCGCCGTCTGTCCCGGCTGCAGTGTCCCCGGCGGGCCGGGCCACGTGTAGGCCGGCGCAGACAACCCGGGCAGCGGGTCGCCGATGGTCGCGGCGGTGAGCGTGACGTTGCCCGCGTTGGTGAGCGTGTACTGGTAGGCGATCGGGTTGCCGGCCTGCACCGGGTCACCGATCCCGGAGGTGTCCGCCGTCTTCGTCAACACGAGCGCCGGTGCCAGCACGACCGGCGTGCTGACCGTCGCACAGGGCGGCCCTGTCGCCTGCCCGGCCGGCACGCAGGCGGTGTTGGTGAGGATCCCATCACCGGCGAGGGTCACCGTCAGCGTGTACGAGATCGTCGCGGTCTCACCCACCTTCAGCGGCCCGGACCAGGACAGAGTCGTGCCGTTCACCACCGGAGGCGCGGAGGTGGACCCCTGATCGAACGCGACCGTGGCGTCATTGTCATAGGTGGCGTCGTCGGCCAGCGCGGCCAGGTCATCCGTCATCGTCGCCGGGGTGCTCGCCGTGTAGGCGCTGCCACCGGTGTTCTGGACGGTGACCGTTGCGCGGATCGTGTCCCCGGACCGGGTGGCGGCCGTCGCCGTCGTCGACTTGCCGACGGCGAGAGTCGCCGGGGGCGGCACCGTCAACGTCGCGCACGCGGTCGGCGCATCCAACCCGACCAATGTCGTGAAGTTCGCGGCGCAGTTCTGGAACACCTGCGGCGGTGAGCCCGGGGCGGTCAGCGCCGCCGGAACAACGGTCGCCGAGAAAACGCACGACGTCTGTCCCGTCACGAGGTCGCCCGACAGCGCAATGGATGACCCTCCGACCGCTGCGCTCATCGCTCCGTTCGTGCAGGTGGTCGAGGTTTGCGACGGGTTCGCGACGACCAACCCCGGCGGCAGCGCGTCCGTAGCGGAGAACCCCTGCTTCGCGCCCAGTTCCGACGTGTTCGTCACCGTGAACGTCACCCGGGACGCCCCGGTCAGGGGATCAGGAGCGCCGAACGACTTGTCCAACGCGGGCGTCGCGTCAAGGATCTGGATGTTGTCGAATCCGTGATCGTTGCCGTTGCCGTTCGGCTGATTGTTGACGAGCCGGATGCCGACCGACGAACCGGAGAACAGCACCGCGCCATTCGTCGTATAGGTGCCGACCGTCGCGGTGACCGCAGGCGCTGCCCCGACGGCCGGAACGGAAACCTGGGTCGGCGACGAGCAACCGTCGATCTGACCGCCGACGGGCAGTGCCTGGCCTGCCGGATTCACCAGGGAGAACTGCAGCAGAGGATGAGCCAGCGTGCAGGACTCCGCGGCCACATCGACGCTGAAGGCGAGGAATCGTGCGGCGGTCGGCAACGGTATGTTCGACTGCGTCGCGAACTCGACGGACCCGGCAGGCGTCGATACAGCGAGGGAGAGAGCGGAGACCCCGTGATTCGCAGCCGCCTGTGCCGCTGTCAGCCCGTGGAACGTTCCGATGCTCGTCGATAGCTGCTGGGTGTTGTTCCACGCACGCTGAACACCGTTGCAGTCGGCGACCTGCGCCGGGGAACTGACCGATTGGACGGCGGCGGCCACCCAGCCGTTGCAGCTCGCGAGCCATGCCGGATCGGCCGTGTACATCTGGCCGCCCGCGCCGACGTACTGATTCAGCCGCAAGATAGGCGACACCGGCGAGCCCGCCTCGAAGTCCTCCGAGTAGACGACCGTCGGCGCCCCAGGAACGCCCGCCACTGCGAAGGCCGGCGTCGGCGCAGCGGTGAGCACTGTGCCGGGAAGGACGAACGCCGCCGCGAGGCTCGCCAGAAGGAGCCCCGCGATGCGTGTACGCCCGGTGGACGCCGCACGCGCGGAATCGCGAGAGCCGCTCCTGCCGCGTCTCGCCATGGGTACCTCCTCGCCTGCCAGCGGTACCCGGTCTACTCCGGAACAGTGCTGTCCGGCGAGACAGTAGTCCGAGGGATCAGACGACGACGATGGTGAGGAGGCGGTGGTCGGCGGGGACCTTCGCGCGCAGGGCGTCGCGCGCGGACGCGTAGTCGGGACCGTCGGCCTCGATCTCGCGGGTGGCCGACTCCCGGATGATCGCCTTCGCGATCACGCGGCCGCCACGCGGCATCGCGTTGTGCACCTGAAGCAGCTCGAAGCCCTCCGGAACCTGCTCCTCGATCAGCGCCCGCGCCGCCTGGGCATCGTCGGCCTCCGCGTCGAGTTCACGCGTCTGGCTGCTCTGGATGAGACCCCGCACCTTCATACCGTCAACGCTAGCCGACCCGCGCCTCAGGCTTCGACGTGCGACTGCTCCGGTGGCCCCTCGTCGTCCACGCGCCCTCCCGCCATACCCCGGCGGCCGATACGGTGAAGGGATGGACTACCGCACGATCCCCCTCGATGACACGTCCGCGCGCGAGCTGTCGGCCGCCGGCCTGCGCTACGCGCTGGTCGACGCCGCCGACTCGGAGGCCCTGGACGGCTGGATCCGCGCCGACTTTCGCGGCTTCCACGACCGCCGTCCTTCGGCCGAGGTGCTGGAGGGAGCTCGTGAGAACTTCGCCGCGCGCCGCAACACCGGGGTCTACGACGACCAGGGACCGAGCCGCGAACCGGTCGGAACGGTCAACGCGTGGCCCGCTGCGCTCACCGTCCCGGGCGGTGCACGGGTGGACTCGTGGGCGATCAGCTCGGTCACGGTCGCTCCGACCCACCGCCGTCGCGGAGTCGCCCGCGCACTGCTCGGCGGGGAGCTCCGTACCGCGCACGCGCTCGGCCTGCCGCTCGCGATCCTGACCGTCTCGGAGTCGGTCATCTACGGCCGCTGGGGCTTCGGCCCGGCGACCTGGGCCACCTCCTGGTCGATCGACACCAAGCGCGTCCGCTGGATCGCCGGCGAGACTCCCGGCCGCCTGTCGTTCGCGGAACCGGACGAGTACGGCCCGATCGGCGCGAAGGTGCTCGACCGCGTGATGGCCGGACGCCACGGCGAGATCGCGCTGGAGCCGTACCTGGCCAAGCGCCTCGTCGGCCCGCTCAAGGGCGACCCCGACGCCGAGAAGATCCGCGTCGTCCGCTACGACTCGGACGCGGGCGAGCCGGAGGGCTTCGTCTCGTACATCCTCAAGGGCGACGACGACTTCACCCGGCACACGGTGGAGGTGCGCCACCTGGCCGCGGCGACACCAGCGGCCCAGCGGGCCCTCTGGCGCTTCCTGCTCGAGTTGGATCTGGTCGCGACGGTCAAGATCTGGACGCGCGGCATCGACGAGCCCGTGCAGGCACTGGTGAACGACATCCGCGGCGCCCACGTCACCGACCTCGAGGACCACCTCTGGGTGCGCATCCTCGACGTCCCTGCCGCGCTCCAGGCGCGCACCTACGAGCGCGACGGCTCCCTGGTGCTCGACATCGAGGACGACCTCGGATTCGCGGCCGGCCGGTTCCGGCTGACCGTGCGAGAGGGTGCCGCCGAGGTCACACCGACCGACGACGCCGCGGACGTCGCACTGCCCGTGAACGCCCTCGGCAGCGTGTACCTCGGGCACGACATCGGCCGCAATCTGGCCCTGGCCGGCCGCATCCGTGGCGACGTGGATGCGCTGGACCGGCTCTTCCGCACGGCGATCCCCCCGCGCCTCAGCACGTGGTTCTGACGCCGGGTGGGCATCGAGTGGTGACATAACGTCACCACTCGCCGGGAATTCGCACAACGAGTCACGACTCGTCGCCCGCCGGCTCAGTCGATCAGGTCGTGGCGGACGATGATCTGATCGCGGGCGGGGCCCACGCCGATCGCCGAGATGCGGGCGCCGGAGAGCTTCTCGAGGGCCAGGACGTAGTCCTGAGCGTTCTTCGGGAGGTCGTCGAAGGTGCGCGCGCCGCTGATGTCCTCGGTCCAGCCGGGAAACTCCTCGTAGACCGGGGTCGCGTGGTGGAAGTCGCTCTGCGACGCCGGGACCTCGTCGTGACGCACACCGTCGACGTCGTACGCGACGGCGACCGGGATGCGCTCGATCCCGGTGAGCGTGTCCAGCTTGGTGAGGACGAAGTCGGTGACGCCGTTCACGCGGGCGGTGTACCGGGCGACCGGTGAGTCGTACCAGCCGGTGCGGCGGGGGCGGCCGGTCGTCGTACCGAACTCGAAGCCGCGCTCGCGGAGGAACTCGCCCCACTCGTCGAACAGCTCGGTCGGGAAGGGACCGGCGCCGACCCGGGTCGTGTACGCCTTGACGATGCCGATCACGCGGTCGATGCGGTTCGGGCCGATACCCGACCCGGTCGCCGCGCCGCCCGCGGTGGAGTTGGAGGAGGTGACGAACGGGTAGGTGCCGTGGTCGACATCCAGCATCGTCGCCTGGCCGCCCTCGAAGAGCACGTACTTGCCCTCCTCCAGCGCCTGGTTCAGCAGCAGCGAGCTGTCGACGACCATGGGCCGCAGACGCTCGGCGTACTCCAGCAGCTGCTCGACGACCTCGTCGACCGTGATCGCGCGGCGATTGTAGACCTTCACCAGGAGGTGGTTCTTCTGGTCGAGGGCGCCCTCGACCTTCTGGCGCAGGATGTTCTCGTCGAAGAGGTCCTGGATGCGGATCCCGACCCGGTTGATCTTGTCGGCATAGGTGGGGCCGATGCCGCGCCCGGTGGTGCCGATCTGGCGCTTGCCGAGGAAGCGCTCGGTCACCTTGTCGATGGTGCGGTGGTATGACGTGATCACGTGGGCGTTCGAGCTCACCTTGAGACGTGAGACGTCGACGCCGCGGGCGATCAGCGCATCCAGCTCTTCGAACAGCACCTCGATGTCGACGACGACACCATTCGCGATGACAGGAGTGACCCCTTCGGTCAGGATGCCGGAGGGCAGCAGGTGCAGGGCGTACTTCTCGTCGCCGACGACGACCGTGTGTCCGGCGTTGTTGCCGCCGTTGAACTTGACGACATAGTCGATGCGGCTGCCGAGGACGTCGGTCGCCTTGCCTTTGCCTTCGTCGCCCCACTGGGCGCCGATGATCACGATCGCGGGCACGTTGGAGTCCTCTCGGTGGATGAAACGCTGCGGCGCCACGCGGACGACCGTCGCACTCGATCCTACCGTGACGACGTTTCGGGCCCCGGATCGGGCCATTGTGGAGCATGGCCGGTCACAGCTCGTTCTGCCGCGGGATGATCACCTGCCTGACGATGAGCAGGATGGCGGCAGCAAAGGGGATGGCCACAAGTGCGCCAAGAACGCCGAGCAGGGTTCCGCCCGCGAGGGCGGCGACAACGACCAGTGCGCCCGGCACGGACACGGCACGGTTCATGATGCGGGGGCTGAGCACATAGGCCTCCATCTGCATGTAGATCACGTAGTAGATGGCGGCGGCGATCGCCGTCGGTGGCCCGGACAGGAAGCACACGGCGACGATGATGACGGACCCGGTGATCGTTCCCACGAGCGGGATGAGCGAGAAGAAGAACGCGATCGACGCGAGCAAGATGGGGAACCTGGCCCCGATGACAGTGAGGTAGATCGCGGAGAGGACTCCGTTGACCAGGGCCAGCGACACTTGGCCCATGACGTATTTGCCGACCGACTCGGTGATCTGATCGCCGAGATCCGAGAACCTCGCACGGCGGGAGGCCGGGACAAGCAGGTACGCGGCCCGCCTGATGCTTGGCAGGGAAGCCGTGAAGTACACCGTCAGGATTGCAACGATGATGACGCCGAAGGCGCCCTGGACAAGGCCGAGAACTGTCTGGAGCGCTACGGAGGTGATACTCGGCAGACTTTTCTGGAGCCACTTCGTCTGAACGTCGATGTTCTGCTGATTGATGATCGACGGGAACTGGTGCTGGAGCGAGCGGAACCACTGCTGCGCACCGCCGCCTTTCACCCAGTCGACTGCGTGTACCACCAGCTGCGTTGCCTGATCCACAGCGACAGGGACGATCGCCCAGATAAGTCCCACGAAGGACCCAAGCATGACCACGAGAGCGGCGACTAGCGCGAGCCAGCGCGGAAGACCCTTGCGTTCCAGGGATGAGATCAACGGCTCGATACCGAGAGCGAGGAAGAGTGCGGCACCGATGTAGGTGATGATCGTGGCGAGGCTGACGATCGCGCTGAGGACCAGGATTCCGAGCCCGACGCCGAGCGTCCCGACGAGGCCGACTCGGAACGGACTTGATGTTTTCATGCCTGTCCCAGCGTCGGCATCACTCGATGTCGGGTCGAGCTCACGCTCGGCAGGCGGTCGGCACTTCGGCCTCTCCAATTCTGATCTCGCCCTACTTGTAGTACCGGAAATAGCTCTGCACGAGGTAGGGAGCAGTCTGCTTGAAGTAGCACCCGTCCGTCTGGGCGCCATGACGGGCTTGGTTATTCATCGCGGTCAAGCAGGCCGCGTTCGTCGAGTAGTACGCGGAGGTTTACCACTGTGCGGCGCTAGCAGGAGCGGCCGCCACGAATCCGGCGCAACCAACCGTCCCGATAACAGCAGCGGCGCCGAGAACGCGCGCCATCGTGCTCCTGGATTTTGATCCCGCGGTCGCGTGAATCCGTTCCACGTTGGTTCCCTTCGCTCGTCTGTTTGCTCTCACCTGTACAGACGTCGTGAACCGTCGAAAGTGACGCGTAGAAGCGCGCAATTCGTTCGTGGTCGCAATGAGCGATCGTGCCTAAGTTGCACACACGTGTGCAAGAAGGGCGTACACTATTCGTATGCCCACTCCCTCCACCCGCGCCCCGCGACGGGACGCGGCCGCCAACCGCGAGGCCATCCTCGGCGCGGCAGCCGTCGCCCTGAACGACGACATCGACGCTTCGCTCGAGAGCATCGCCACACGCGCCGGGCTCAGCCGGCGGGCCGTGTACGGCCACTTCGCCACGCGTGACGAGCTGCTTGTCGAGGTGTTCACCCGCGGCGCACGGCGTCTCGCGGCACTGCTGGACCCGGTATCGCACGCCGACCCGCGAGTCGAGATCGCCCTCTTCGGCGCGACGCTCTGGGCCGAAGTGGAGCATGTCCGCGTCAGTGCCGCTCTCGCTGTACGCGGGCCGCACCGGGAGCTGGTCGGGACCGCACTCGACCCCGCCCGCGAACGACTGCGCGAGACCGTGCGCCGCGGCCGGGAGTCGGGCCACATTCGCACCGACCTCGACAGTGAGACCGTGACCCGGCTCATCGAGAACGCCGCCGTCTCGGTACTGGACGAAGCCACCCGCGCCCGACTCACCCCCGAAGCGGGCCACCGGCTGGTCATGCTGGCCGGGCTCGGTGCCGCGGGCATGGGATGGCGCGAGGCGGGCGAGCTGATCGCATCCACTCCCGAGCTGGCGTTCACGGCGAGCGCCGCCACCGATCACCGGGGAGGTGCGCGATGAAGGTCGTGCTCGATCAGGTCGCGAAGGGCGCAGCCCTGCCCGCGACCTCCGCGTCCTACGAGACCGGGCGAGCCTCGCTCGCCCGCGCCGAGACGGAGCAGCGCCCGACGGTGCTCGGCCTCATCGCCTCCGGCCGGATGCGGCCCGACGCCGGCACCGTCACGATCGACGGCGCCACCGACTACAGCGCCATGCGTCGCCGCGTCGCGCTGATCGACGCCCCCGATGTGTCCGAGCCGGCTGCCGACGTGACCGTGTCCGGCATCGTCGCGGAGGAACTGATGTTCGCCGGCCGCGCGTCGCATCCCGTCGCGGTCGGCCGCTGCCTCCGAGAACTGGGCGCGTCGGAGTGGTCGCGGTCTGCGATCGGCACGGTGCCGCCCACCGTTCGCATCCGCTTGCTCGCCGAGCTGGCCCTGCTCCGGAAGGGAGTCGACGCCCTCGTCCTCGTCTCCCCCGATCGGCACGGCGGAGACCCGGTGGAGTGGTGGCGCCTCGCGCGCGAGCTCGCCGGGCGCGGCATCGCGGTCCTCGTCGTCGCCGGCGACGCGTCCGCAGCTGCCATCGCGGCAGCCTCCCTCGTCTCCCGGATGGATGAGACGGAACCCCAGACCTTTGACGAAGACCCCGGCCGCGACGACACCGACGACCTCCCCGACGTGATCGTGGCCGAGCCCCTTGTGGAGAACGCATGAAGATCCCCCAGATGATCGCGGCGGAGTTCCGCCGCCTGACCGCCAGCCCCATGTCCATCGTGGCGCTCATCGCGCTGATGTGCGTGCCGGTCCTGTACGGCGGTCTCTACCTCTGGGCCAACCAGAACCCGTACGCGAACCTCGACCGCATCCCCGCCGCGATCGTCGTCGACGACGCCGGGACGACGGTCGACGGCTCAGCCGTCAACTACGGGAGCGATGTCGCCGATCAGCTGATCGCCGACGGCTCGTTCCAGTGGCACCGGGTGGCGAAGGGATCGGCCGCGAGCGGCGTCGACGACTCGAAGTACGACTTCAGCATCACGTTCCCTCAGGACTTCTCGTCCGCGCTGGCGTCCGCCTCGAGCGCCAGCCCGCACCGCGCGGTGGTCACCCTCACCACCAACGACACAAACAGCTACCTCGCCTCGACGATCGGCACACAGGCCGCGGAGAAGATCCGCACCTCGATCGTCAAGCAGGTCAACCAGCAGGCGGCCAAGCAGTTCCTCGTGGGGCTGGCCGACATCCGCTCGAACCTCGTCACCGCGCTGGACGGCGCGAACAAGCTGGTCGACGGCAGCGCGAGCGCGCAGTCCGGCTCGTCCCAGCTGGCCGACGGGACGGCGCAGCTGGCCTCCGGGTCGCAGGAGCTCGCGGGCAAGCTGGGCGAGCTGGCGTCCGGCGCGCAGCAGGTGAGCGACGGCGCCGCACAGGTCGCGGGCGGCAACCGGCAGCTTGCGACCAAGGCGAACGACGCCGGAGCCGCAGCCGCGCAGATCGCCGCGGCAGCACCCGCTGCCCAGCAGGACCTGCTGCAGCGGCTCGCGGCCGCGGGAGCGACGCAGGCGCAGCTCGACCAGGTGACCGCTGTGCTGGGCGATCTCGACACGAAGGTCCAGTCGGGCAACCAGCAGATCCAGAGCGCGGTCGGCCAGATCAACCAGCTGGCCGCCGGAGCGGACCAGGTGGCGGGAGGGGCATCGCAGGTGGCGGCCGGCTCCCAGCAGGCGGCCTCCGGAGCCTCGCAACTGGCCTCGGGAGCCTCCACCGCCGCCAGCGGTGCAGCGCAACTGCGCGACGGTCTGACGACTCTCCACGACGGCACCACCCAACTGCGCGACGGACTGAAGGCGGGCGTTGACCGCATCCCGGACAACTCCCCCGCCCTGCAGGCGAAGCAGGCCTCGACGATCGCCGACCCGGTGAACTTGAAGAACGACTCGATCACCTCGGCGGGGACCTACGGGGCCGGACTCGCGCCGTTCTTCGTCGCGCTCGCGGGCTGGATCGGCATCTACGCGCTGTTCCTCATCGTGAAGCCGGTATCCCGGCGCGCGATCACCGCGCTCCATTCGCCCGTGAAGATCACCCTCGCCGGGTGGCTGACCCCCGGCCTGCTCGGTGCCGTCCAGATGATCGGGCTGTTCGCGATCGTCGCCGGCGCCCTCGGTTTCCGCATCGACAACCCGCTCGGGATGTACGGGATGATGGGGCTCGCGTCGGTGACGTTCGCCGCCATCATCCTGGCGCTCAACGTCTGGCTCGGTAGCGTCGGCCAGTTCCTCGGCCTGGTGCTCATGGTGCTGCAGCTCGTGACCGCGGGCGGGACGTTCCCCTGGCAGACCCTTCCCGGGCCGCTCGCGGCGCTGCACCACGCGCTGCCGATGTCGTACGCGGTGGATGGCATCCGCCAGGTGATGTACGGAGGGAACCCGGCGACCGCCTGGGCGGACGCGGGAGTGCTCGCCCTGTGGATGCTCATCGCGCTGCTCATCGCCGGCATCGGGGTCACGCGGATGACCCACTTCCGCACCCTGCGCGACCTGCGGCCGTCGCTCATCGGGTAGCCCCCGATCACCCCTGGTGGGCCTGCACCCCCTGAGCTAGTGTTGCGCCCACCACACCCCAGTCCCGAGGAGGACGATCATGGCCGATCTCGAAGTTCAGGCAGCACTCGCGGAGGCACGCCAGGCGGCGAGCGCCGCGACCTTCGACGTCCAGAAGCTCCCGGAGGACTCGATCGAGCGACAGGCCCTGCACAACCTCGTGACCGCCGTCAAAGCCATCATCGTGGCGCTCGACGCCGACTGAGTCCGGCCGGCGGACGACTGGGGCGTCCCCCGCCCGGCGACGGTGGCCGGCGCTAGGGTTGCCGCGTGACCGATACGCTGCGCATCCTGCACCTCTCCGACACGCATCTGTACGGCGACGGGCGGCTGCACTACGGAGTCGTGGATACGCTCGCCGCGCTCGACCGCGTTCTCGCCCGGGCGGCGAGTCTCGAGCAGGTCGACCTGGTCGTGGCGTCCGGCGACCTGTCGGAGGACGGGACGGCCGCGTCCTACCGCACGCTCACGGGCACGCTCGACCCCTGGGCCGCCGAGCGCGGCGCTGCTGTCGTGTACGCGATGGGCAACCACGACCTCCCGGACGGGTTCGAGGAGGTGCTCGGCGCCCGGGAGAGCGTGACGTCCGTTCGCGGATTCCGCGTGGTCACGCTCGACAGCTCCGTGGCGCAGGCCGGTTACGGCCGCCTCGACGAGTCGCAGCTGGAATGGCTGACCGGCGTGCTCGCGACGCCGTCGGAACGCGGGACGGTCGTGGTCCTCCATCACCCGCCAGTGCCGCCGACGACGGTGCTTTTCGAGCCACTCCGGCTGGTCGACTCCGACCCGCTGCTCGAGGTGTGCAGCGACGGGGATGTGCGGCTCATCCTGGCGGGACACTTCCACCATGGCCTGGTGACCGAGGCCGGCGCGACCGGCATCCCCGTCGTCGTCGCACCCGCTGTGGCCAACACCACCGACGTGCTGTGGCCGAGCCCGCGCGAGCGGGCCGTGCGGGGAGCGGGGTTCGCCTGGGTGCAGCTGCCGGACGACGGACCCGTCCGCGCTCACATCGTGACCGCGCCCGCACCCGACGACGGAGAGACGGTCTACGACCTCGATGCCGCCGCGATCCTGCGCATCGCCGACGATGCCGGGTGGCGCGGGTGAGCACGGCCGCGGGCTACTCCTCCACCCCGCTCTGGAAGAAGCTCGGGCTGCAGCCGGGGATGCGCGCAACGGTGCTCCACGCCGACACCGGCTGGCGGGTCCCCCTCGACGACGGCCCGGCTGTGACGTGGGTGGACGATGGCGCGGCGGGACTCATCCTCGCGTTCTACCGGTCCGCCGACACCTCCCTGAGCGAGCTGGACGACCTCGGCGAGCGCATCCGTCCCGACGGGATGATCTGGGCGGCCTGGCCGCGGAAGGCCGCCGGGCATGTCAGCGACCTCTCCGAGAACGTGATCCGGGATGCGGCCCTCGCCCGCGGCCTGGTGGATGTGAAGGTCGCCGCCCTCGACACCGACTGGTCGGGTCTGAAGCTCGTCTGGCGGCGGACCAACCGCTAGGCGAACCGGACGTGCTGGGTGATCCAGGTGTGCATGGCGATCGCGGCGGCGGCGGACGCGTTGATCGACCTTGTGGAGCCGAACTGCGCGATCTCCACCACGGCATCCGCCGCGGCGAAGGCCTCTGCCGACAACCCCGGACCCTCCTGCCCGAATAGCAGGACGCACTCCCGCGGCAGAGCGAACGTCTCGATCCCGACCGAGCCCGGAACGTTGTCGATCGCGATGACCGGCAGCCCGGCACCGCGCGCCCACGCCACGAACTCGGCGACGTCCCCGTGGTGCACGACGTGCTGGTACCGATCCGTGACCATCGCGCCGCGCTTGTTCCAGCGACGCCGGCCGATGATGTGGACGGTGTCCGCCAGGAAGGCGTTCGCGCTGCGAACGATCGACCCGATGTTCATGTCGTGCTGCCAGTTCTCGATCGCGACATGGAAGGGGTGCCTGGCGCTGTCGAGCTCCGCGACGATGGCCTCCATGCTCCAGTAGCGGAAGCGGTCGATCACATTGCGGGTGTCGCCGTGGCGGAGCAGTTCCGGGTCGTAGCGCGGGTCGTCCGGCCAGTCGCCGGTCCACGGTCCGACGCCGTTCGTCGTCAGCTCGTGCGTCGGGTTCGGCGTCTCATCCACCGGACCAGCGTATCCACCGTCTCCACACCACCTCACCGCTGCGCGGTCCCGGCCCCTAAGCTGGACGCATCCGATTCCCGCCGAAAGGAGTCCGCGTGACGCGTCGCGACGAGATCGAGTGCTGGCTCACCGACATGGACGGCGTGCTCGTGCACGAGAATCAGGCCCTTCCCGGCGCATCGGAGCTGATCCAGCAGTGGCGGGACCAGAACACCCCGTTCCTGGTGCTCACCAACAACTCGATCTTCACTCCGCGCGACCTGGCGGCACGCCTGCGCACGTCGGGGCTGGATGTGCCCGAGGAGTCCATCTGGACGTCCGCGCTCGCGACGGCCGACTTCCTCAAGTCGCAGATGCCCGGCGGCAGCGCCTACGTGATCGGCGAGGCGGGACTCACGACCGCGCTGCACGAGGCGGGCTTCATCATGACCGACACCAACCCGGACTACGTGGTCGTCGGCGAGACGCGCAGCTACTCCTTCGACGCGATCACCAAGGCGATCCGCCTGATCGGCAAGGGCGCGCGGTTCATCGCCACCAACCCGGATGCGACCGGCCCGAGCGCCGAGGGTCCGCTTCCGGCGACGGGAGCCGTCACCGCGATGATCACCAAGGCCACCGGTCGCGATCCGTATGTGGTGGGCAAACCGAACCCCATGATGTTCCGCTCGGCGATGAATCGCATCGGCGCCCACTCCGAGAACACCGCCATGATCGGCGACCGGATGGACACCGACGTCATCGCGGGCATCGAGGCCGGACTCCACACGATCCTGGTGCTCACCGGGATCAGCGACACGGCCGAGATGGAGCGCTACCCCTTCCGGCCCGACGAGGTCCTGCGCGGTGTGGATGAGCTGGTCGCCCGGGAGCCGATCGAGACCGAGCTCTGACCCGGGTCGCTCCGCCTCGGGAGGGACGATGGACGACTTCGCGCGCATCCGGTCCGCGGTCGCGGGCGCGGCGCGTGAGGCCTGGACGCGGCTGCGTGACGAGCATCCCGACGACGACTTCTACTACTTCGGGTTGTGGACCAGCCCGGTCGCGCACCGACCGGCGCCGACCGCCTGCTCGCTCCAGGGGCTGAGCGCCGCCGCCCGCTCGTGCGACGAAGAGTTGCCGGTCGCGGTCGACGATCTCCGCTGGGACGTGAACTCGTCGCCGTACGATCTGTTCGGGGACGAGTTCTTCGCCCGGCTGGACCCGCTGTTCGAAGCGCTCGGCGATCCCTACGATCGGCCGCGCGGGACGAACCAGGCGCTCCTCGACGCGATGGAGGGGGCGCTCGCCGACCTGGACGCGGACGGGTTCTTCGGCGCCGGTGCCGCACGGAACGCGGTCGTCGTGAACGTCACCATGCCCGCGCACGAGCGGCCGGGGGATGCGCTGGAGTCGGCGCGCCGGCTCAATCCGGGCGGGGCGTTGACGCGGTACGAGGCGGACCTGTCGGCATCCGGGATCCGCTAGGGGCGCACCCGCCGGGCCGCGGTCAGGCGCTCAGGCGCTCGGCCCCGGACCCGCGACCGACGTGGTCAGCGGCTGGCCGCTGGAGCGGTTGGCGAAGCAGTAGTAGGAGCGCTGGCCGTCCTTCCACTGCTGCTCGGTCGCCGGGAACGATCCGATGACCTGCAGGTCCGGGTAGGCGGCCGCGGCGCCGAGGTCGACGACACCCGGCGCCGTGCACAGGGCGGGCAGTTGCTGGGCCAACGCATCCGCGCCCGGATACGGTGCCGCGGGATCGGCCGAGAGCAGATTCGTGTACACCAGCTGGGCCGTGTGCGGCGCGGTGCAGTCGACGACGACGAACTGCTGCTCCCACACGGTGGTGAACGGCTGGATGCACTCGCCGCCGCCGAGGGCATCCCACGGGTGCGTGCCCGGGCCGACGGCCGCGGCGGGCTTCGGGGTGACGGTGGGCACGGGAGTCGGGGTCGGGGTCGGGGTGGGGCTGGCCGCGCGGGGCGTGGACGAGGTCGTGGGCTGCGGACCGGACTTCGCCGCGCCGAACAGCGACGGGATGCGGGTGCCCAGGGCGAAGAGCCCGACGAGGACCAGCACGACGGCGACGGCGCCCAGAGCGAGAAGCAGGATGCGGTTGTTGCGGGAGGCCCAGATGCTGGGGCCGCCGGGGGGAGCGGGAGGCCCTCCCGGAAGGTCCGGACCTTCCGGACCTTCCGGACCGACCGGGGTGGCGGCGGTGGCGGGGGTGGCGGCGGCCTCCGTCGGAGGAGCGCTGAACGGGACCGTCGGCTCCAGTTGCGGACCTTCGAGGTCTGCGGCGGGCTCCGGCGGCGACACGACCGCGGCGAAGCTTTCCGCGTCGATGGCGCTGGTCGCCGGGGACGGCGCAGCCCCGAGCGCGACTTCCGCCTCGGCGGCGGGGATGGCCGGTTGGGAGGGGAGGACCGCTGCGGACACGTCCCGTTCCTCGCGCAGCAGGGCGGCGATCTCCGCGGCGTCGAGCTGCTGTGTCGGGACGTCCGCGGGTGAGTCGACCGGTCGCTCCAGAGATGCGGGGTCGATCGGGATGATGCTCGTGGTGTCGCCGATGACCGAGCGGCCGGACGTTCCCTCGTCCTCGCTCGCGCCGAAGCCGAGCAGGGCGGCGAGTCCGTGGCTCTCCGAATCGTCTTCGGCGACGGCGGGCGGCGCGTCGAAGATGGTCCGCGGGGGCTCCGGCTCGGCCGGCTGCTGGGGCTCGGGTGCCGGGATCACCCAGGAGCGAACCGCGGCGGGAGGCTCCGGGGCCGGCTCCTCCGCGGCGGGCTCGACCGCGGCGGGCTCCTCCTCGGCGGGCTCCTCCGCAGGAGGAGGAGACGGGTCGAACACGTCCGCCAGCGGCGACCGGTACACCGGTGGTACAGGTGCGGATTCGGGTTCCGACGGCGCGGATTCCGGCTCCGACGGCGCGGATTCGGGTTCCGACGGCGCGGATTCCGGCTCCGACGGCGCGGATTCCGGCTCCGCCAGGGGGTCGCCTCCCGAACCCGGGGTGAGGTTCCACGAGAACGCGACCGGGAACTCCTCGGCGACCGGCTCGTGGACGGGCGGGGTCGCGGAGTCGGCGGCCAGCAGGTCATCGAATCCCCCGCCCTCGGGCGCCTCCGTCGGCTCCGCGGCTGCGGGCTCCTCCGCCCGCTCGACGTGACGGCCTCCGGTCAGCTGCTGGAGCAGCCAGTCGGAGCTGCCGAACTCCGGTTCCTCCGCCTCGTCGGGATCTGGGCGCGCGTCATCCCCCGCGCCCCGCCCGCGCTCGTCGGACACTACGCCAGCCCCAGGTCCTTCAGCCCGATGGCGGCGAAGTACGGGTATCCCGCTCCCTCGATGACCTCACGGGCACCGGTGTCGCGGTCGACCACGACGGCGACGGCCGCGATCTCGGCTCCGACCTTCTCGAGCGCCTCGATGGCCTTGAGGGGCGACCCGCCGGTGGTGGAGGTGTCCTCCAGCACGATGACCCGCTTGCCCGCGAGGTCGGGTCCCTCGACCTGCTTTCCGCGGCCGTGGTCCTTCGGCTCCTTGCGCACGACGAACGCGTCGTAGGCGAGCCCCTGGGCGGCACCCTGGTGGAGGATGGCCGCGGCGACCGGATCGGCGCCCATCGTCATCCCGCCGACGGCCACGACATCCGGGACCTCGCGGATCAGGTCGATCATGACCTGCCCGATCAGCGGGGCGACCCGGTGATCGAGGCTGACCTTGCGCAGGTCGACGTAGTAGGTCGCCTTCTTGCCGCTCGTGAGCGTGAAGTCGCCGTGGAACACAGCGTCGGCGGCGATGTAGTCGATGAGCTGCTGTCGTGCGTCGGTCACATCCTTGATTCTAGAGGGCGAGGTCGGTGGCGGCCGATACGATCGGGGCATGCGCGTCGCCACCTGGAATGTGAACTCGATCCGCACCCGAGTGGCCCGGGTGGTCGATTGGATGGTCCGCGAAGACGTCGATGTTCTGGCGATGCAGGAGATCAAGTGCAAGCCCGAGCAGTTCCCGTACGCGGAGTTCGAGGCGGCCGGTTACGAGGTCGTGCTCCACGGTCTCAACCAGTGGAACGGCGTCGCCATCGCCAGCCGGCTCCCGATCCAGGACGTGACGATCGGCTTCCCCGACATGCCGGGCTTCCTCAAGGACCACGACGGTCCCGACCTCCCGAAGGAGGCGCGTGCCATCGGCGGCACGGTCGAGGGGGTCCGGTTGTGGAGCCTCTACGTGCCGAACGGCCGCGCGCTGTCCGATCCGCACTACATTTACAAGCTCGACTGGCTCGCGGCGCTGGCGGCGGACACCCAGCGGTGGCTGACCGACGACCCGTCGCTGCAGCTCGCGCTGATGGGCGACTGGAACGTCGCACCGCTCGACTCCGACGTGGGCGATCCGAGTCTCGTCCCGGGTCTCTCCACCCACATCTCGCCGCCCGAGCGCACGGCGTTCGCGGCCTTCGAGAAGGCCGGTCTCACCGACGTGGTCCGCCCGATCGTTCCGGACGGCTACACCTACTGGGACTACAAGCAGCTGCGGTTCCCGCGCAACGAGGGGCTGCGCATCGACTTCATCCTCGGGTCGCGGGCGTTCGCCGACCGGGTCGCCGCCGCGAGCATCCACCGGAACGAGCGCAAGGGCGACGCCCCGAGCGACCACGTGCCGGTCCTCGTGGAGCTGTCTGCGCCGGTGGTCGAGGATGACGACGACGACCGCCCGATGATCTTCGGCTGATGACCACGACCCGTGCTCCCCGGCGACCGGTGATCGTCTGGGATCTCGTGACCACGATCGTGCTCCTGGTCGTGGCGATCGTCGTCGCCGCGGCACTGACGTTCGCTGCCGCCTTCCTCGTGTTCGCCAGCGATCCCTGCGGCGGCTCCACGGTCTGCGACACCGGTCGCATGGGCGTCGGCTTCTTCGTCGCGTTCATCGGTCCTGCCGCCGTCACCGTGATCGCCCTCATCGTGGCCGTCGTCCTGCTCGTCCTGCGGCGGGTGAGCTTCTGGGTTCCGATCCTCGGCATCCTGCTGGCGGTTGCCATCTGGGTGGCGGGCGCCGCCCTGGTGATCTCGGGCGTGCCCGGCGCCACCTTCTGAGACGCTTCGCTTTCCACGTTCCGCCTGGGAATTCCAGGCCCTGGACGCATCCCGTGCTCGGCCTACCGTCGCCTAGGACGACAAGAAGACGACGAAAGGAGCCGACATGGCTGCAGTTACCGAGTCCATCGACGTGAACGTGCCCGTGAACACCGCATACAACCAGTGGACCCAGTTCGAGTCCTTCCCGCACTTCCTCGACGAGGTCGAGGAGATCACCCAGGTGGATGACACCACGAACCACTGGCGCGTGAAGATCGGCGGCGCAGAGCGCCAGTTCGACACGGTCATCACCGAGCAGCTTCCGGACGAGCGCGTGGCGTGGAAGTCCGTTGCGGGCGACACCAAGCACGCGGGCGTCGTCACCTTCCACCGCCTCTCGGACACCGAGACGAAGGTCACGGTCCAGCTGGAGTGGGCGCCTTCCGACGCCCTCGAGAAGATCGGTTCGGTCTTCGGGCTGGACGACCACGCGGTCAAGAAGGACCTCCGCAACTTCAAGGAGTTCATCGAGTCGCAGGGCACCGAGACCGGCGCCTGGCGCGGCGAGGTGGACCGCGGCGAGACGGTCTGACCCTCCCCTCCTGACGACGACGGCCCCGGTGAATCCCACCGGGGCCGTCGTCGTGTGCCCGCCGAGTTGCGACATCCTGCGGCGATTCGAGCGGGATCAGCGCAACGACTCACCGCTCGATGACTGGGACAGGGCGCGCCGCTTCGCGCTCGCGGCGTAGATACGCTCCACGACCCACAGCAGGATGCCGATCGCGAGGAGCCCGAGCGCGATGGTGTACTGCCCCGCCGGACGCCCGGAGGTCCAGGGGAAGACGAGATACAGGCACGTGATCGCGCCGACGATGGGCAGCGCGGTCGGTGTGCGGAAGTGCTTGTGGTCGACCGGCTGCTTCCGCAGCACGAGCACGGCGATGTTCACGACCGCGAAGACGGCGAGCAGCAGCAGGGAGGTCGTGCCTCCGAGCAGGGCGACGATCGAGCCCTTCGGGTCCAGCGACACGTACCCGATGAGGCCCACGGCGAGCGCCGAGGTGAAGAGGATCGCCGTCCACGGCGTCCGCCGCTTGACCGAGACCTTCGCGAGGAACGGCGGCAGGACCTTCTGCCGGCTCATGCCGTAGAGCAGTCGGCTCGCCATCATCATGTTGATCAGCGCCGTGTTCGCGACTGCGAACATGGAGATGAACGGCAGGAGGTCGTTGATCGGGAAGCCGGGCGCCGCCGCCTCCACCGCGGTCACGAGCGGGGTCTCGCTTCCGGCCAGCTCTCCGATCGGAACCAGGGCCACGACGGTGATCGAGATCAGGACGTAGATGACAGCCGCGATTCCGAGGCCGCTGAGCATCATCTTCGGAAAGATCCGGCTCGGATCCTTGGTCTCCTCGGCCATGTTGACCGAATCCTCGAAGCCCACCATCGCGAAGAACGCCAGCGAGGTCGCCGTGCTCACCGCGAGCAGCACGCTCTTGTCGCCGGGAGTCTCGAACGCCACCACGCGCGACCAGTCGGCGTTGCCGCCGAAGACCGCCCCGAGGCCGATGAAGATGACGAGCAGGAGCCCGGACAGCTCGACGAGTGTGAGCACGACGTTCAGCCACACGCTCTCGGTGACGCCGCGCAGGTTGACGAGCATGATCAGCACGATGAACGCGAGCGCGATCAGCAGCGTTGTCAGGTTGTCGTCCGGGATGCCGAAGCCCACCGTGAGATTCACCGCGAACGCTCTCGACGCGGTCGACGCGGACGTGATGCCCGACGTCATGACGATGAAGCACACGATGAACGTGAAGAAGTGGATGCCGAACGCCTTGTGCGTATACAGCGCGGCACCCGCCGCCTGTGGATACTTCGTCACCAGCTCCAGGTAGGAGAACGCGGTGACCGTGGCGACGGCGAACGCGAGCAGGAAGGGCAGCCAGGCTGCACCTCCCACCTCCGCCGCGACCTGCCCGGTGAGGGCGTAGACCCCCGTTCCGAGGATGTCACCGACGATGAAGAGCAGCAGCAGCCCCGGCCCGAGGGCGCGTTTCAGTTCCGGCTGCTCCGGCTCGACGGTCTTCACCACCTGGGTCCATGACGGATCGCTCACGGTCGGCTCCCTTCGACACGGTCGTTGGGGAGCACTGTATGTGAGTTCTCTCAGAAAAGGGAGCCCCGCGCTCAGGCGCTACTGACGGCCGGTGAACTCGTCCATCGAGTCGTAGACACCGAAGACGCGGCCGGCGACCGCATCCCACGCCCGCGTCGGCAGAAGGCCGCGCAGGGTCTTCGCCAGTCCGACCGTCCAGGGGAGCATGAGCATCGGCTTGCCCGCCAGCATCGCCCGCCACACCCGGTCGACCACGTACTCCGGGGACATGACGGGCGTCATCAGCGGACCGCGCGCGCCCGCGAACATCCCCGTGTCGATGTAGCTCGGGGCGACGGTCGTGACCTTCACGTGCCCGTAGCCCTCCTGCACGAGTTCGAGGCGCAGGCTGTCGCTCCACCCGATGACGGCCCACTTGCTCGCCGCGTAGACGCTCATGCGCGGGTTGGCCAGGGTCCCCGCCGCCGACGCGATGTTCACGATCCGCGCCTCCCGGGGGCTCTGCTGCATGCCGGGGAGGAATTCCCGCGTGACGTACATGGGCGCGAGGGCGTTCACCTGCATGGTCGGGCGGGTGTCCTCCCCGTTGTCGTGCTCCCAGAAGTACTTGCCGCGCACGATGCCCGCGTTGTTCACGAGCACGTCGATGCCGCCGAGCTCCTTGCGGACCGCCTGCGCGCTCTGAGCGATGGCGCCGAGCTCCGTCAGATCGACGACGTACGGCAGCACGCTCGTGCCCGGTCGGCCACCGGACGAACTCGGCGAGCCGGCGGGCGCTCCCCAGGCGGCAGCGGTGCGTCCGGCGAGGACCTCGCGGCGCAGCCGGTGCGTCAGCTCCATGAGGGCCGCCTCGTCGCGATCCCACAGGATGACGGCGCGCGCACCCTCCAGCACGGCGCGCTCTGCGTACAGCAGCCCCATGCCGGACGCCGCACCGGTGATGAGCACGCGTGCGCCGCGGACCGTTCTCGCCATGCGTCCATCATCGCAGGCCACTCGCTTGGGAGCACCCGACGCACGTTTCCCTCCGTCCCGGCGACCCGGGGCGCACTTTTCCGCCGAATTGGACAACAAAACGCTTGCGATCCCCGGATAGGCTCGTCTCATCCACACCACTGCCGCGTGCGAGCGGCCGACCAACGACGGGAGGTTCGTCATGTCTCAATTCGTCCAGAACTTCACATCAGACGCGATTGTCGGAGAACCCGAGGTCGTCGAGGACGGCCGCCCGGTCCGCGAGGTGGCGAACGACCCCGCCTGGCTGCGCCTCAAGGACGCGGCCGTCGCACTCCAGGCACTGCAGGCGAAGGACGGCTCGGTCGAGAACGAGTCCGATCGTCCCGCCGCAGCCGACCACGTCCGCACCATCGTCGACTCGATCGCCGCACTCGCACCGGCGTTCCCGCACGACGCTTCCTACCTTGCCGCGCTCCAGCGCGACTTCGGCCGGTGGGCCGACGAGGGCTTCGGGGTTCCCGACTTCCTCGACGCGCTGAACGAGTTCCAGCCGCAGAAGCACCGCATCGACGGGCTGGGCCACCTGGTCGTGTTCCCGATGTACACCCAGAACGGCAGCCCCAACCGCTTGGTCGAGGCGCTGCTCGTCGAGGTCATCTGGCCCGAGTTCGTGGCGGAGCTGGAGGCCGGGGAGTACGGCAACAAGCTGTTCGTCGCCCTGCGCTTCGTCGACTTCACCCCCGGTTACGACACCAACTCGGCGGTGCTGTTCCCCGAGACGGTGGCCATGCGCGAGATCCCGACCTTCACCTGGGGCGCGATCTTCCAGGACCGCGAGGCCGCGCGCTACCGCCGCGTCGTCCGGGCCGCCGCGGAGATCACGAAGCTGGAGCTTCCGTCGGATGCGGCCGCGATGCTGGACGACCAGCACCTCACGGAGGAGACCTTCGTGATGTGGGACATCATCCACGACCGCAGCCACATGCGCGGCGACCTGCCGTTCGACCCGTTCATGATCAAGCAGCGGATGCCGTTCTTCCTCTACTCGCTGGAGGAGTTGCGGTGCGACCTGACGGCGTTCCGCGAGTCGGTGAAGCTCGAGCGCGAGCTGACAGCACTGCCGGACGCTGAGCTGTCGGAGGCGCAGCGCACCATCCGCGACACCGCCCACCTGGTGCAGTACGCCGTGATCTTCGACCGGATCTTCCGGTTCGCGATCACCGGTAGCCGCGTCCGCAACTACGACGGACTCGGCGGCCAGCTGCTGTTCGCGTGGATGCACCAGCACAACGTCCTGCACTGGACGGACACGCAGCTCACCATCGACTGGGAGAACGTGCCGGACGTGGTCATCGCCCTGAGCGACCAGATCAACGACCTGTACTGGCGCTCGATCGACCGGCCGAAGGTGTCCCACTGGCTGGCCGCCTACGAGATGCTCACCCGGACGCTCACGCCGCACCCGGCATCCAACTGGGCGAGAGGACTGTCGGACGAGGTGCTCGCGGGACCGCCCAAGGGCTACACCGACCAGGTGCTGGACGACGAGTTCCCCCTGTCGATGTTCTACGAGGCGCTCAACAAGAAGATGGCCGGCGTCATCGAGTCGACGGCGGGCATCACCGGAACCACCGACACCGCTGACGCATCGGTCGCATGACCGACGCTGCTGAGACCCTCTCGGCGGCGGACCAGGCGGCCCGGACCTCCACGGAGGCCGGGCCGTCCGGCGTCGCCGGCCGTCTCGTCCTGATCGCAGGCGCCACAAGCGCGGCGGGCGAAGCCGTTGCGCGAGCCCTGACGGCTGCCGGCGCAACCGTGGTCGCGGTCGGTACGCGTCTGGAGGCGCTGGACGCGCTGGCGGCCGCAGTCCCGGGCGTCGCCACGCGCGCCTGCGACCTCGCGGACGCCGACGCGGTCGACGCGCTGGCTGCCGATCTGCACGGGTCGCTCGGGCATGTGGATGGCCTCATCCACTTGGTGGGCGGATGGCGCGGTGGCGGCGGGCTCGCCGGGCAGAGCGATGAGGACTGGGAGTTCCTGGAGCGCGGATTCCGCACCCTCCGCAACACGACGCGCGCGTTCTTCGACGACCTCGTCGCCTCCCCCGCCGGACGCCTGGCGATCGTCTCCTCGACCGCCGTCGAGAAGCCGTACCCGGGCGGCGCCAACTACGCGGCGGCGAAGGCGGCGGCCGACGCGTGGGTGCGCGCCGTCGCGAGCGGCTTCGCGAAGCAGGCGCCGCAGTCGGCGGCCACTGTCTTCGTGGTGAAGTCGCTCGCCGGGCTGGAGCCGCGCCTCGCCCACGAGGTCGTCGCCCTGTGGGCGGCGAGCGCCACCGACGTCAACGGCCGCCGCATCCCGCTCGATCCAGCCTCGGCGACAAACACTGAGAGGATGGAGTCGTGACGCTTCAACTCCATGACCTGACCCTGCGCGGCTTCGCCTCCGACAACTACGCGGGAGTGCACCCCGAGATCCTCGACGCCATCGCGGCGGCCAACAACGGCCACCAGATCGCCTACGGGGAGGACGTGTACACGGCGCGACTTCACGAGGTGTTCGCCGAGCACTTCGGCGAGGGCGTGGAGGTCTACCCCGTGTTCAACGGGACGGGCGCGAACGTCGTCGGCCTGCAATCCATGCTGCCGCGGTGGGGTGCCGTCATCTGCGCGAAGACGGCGCACATCAACACGGACGAGGCCGGCGCCCCCGAGAAGGTGGCCGGAATCAAGCTGCTCACGGTGGAGACGCCCGACGGCAAGCTGACCCCCGAGCTCATCGACCGCGAGGCATGGGGGTGGGGCGATGAGCACCGCGCACAGCCGCTGGTCGTCTCGATCACCCAGACGACCGAGCTCGGAACGGCGTACACCGTCGACGAGATCCGCGCGATCGCCGACCACGCCCACAAGCACGGCATGAAGCTGCACATGGACGGCTCGCGCATCTCCAACGCGGCCGCGTCCCTCGGACTCCCGCTCCGGGCGTTCACGACGGACGCGGGCGTCGATGTGCTCAGCTTCGGCGGCACCAAGAACGGCATGCTCTACGGCGAGGCCATCGTGGTGCTCAACCCTCAGTCGTCCGAGGGACTCATCTACCTGCGCAAGCTGAACATGCAGCTCGCGTCGAAGATGCGGTTCATCTCGGCACAGCTCATCGCGCTGCTGACCGACGACCTCTACCTGCGCTCGGCGTCGCACGCCAACGCGATGGCGACCCGGCTGCGGACCGCGCTCGAGGCAGGCATCGCCGACGGCAGCATCCAGGGCGTGGGATTCAGCCAGAAGACGCAGGCGAACGGCGTGTTCGCCACGCTGCCGACGGGCGTCGCGGACCGCCTGCGCGAGCACTTCCGCTTCTACGACTGGGATGCAGCCAACAACGAGGTGCGCTGGATGTGCGCCTTCGACACGACCGAGGACGATATCGACGCCTTCGTGGCCGCCCTGCAGCAGGAACTGAACGCCGCCTGACGGATGACCCTCAAACTGGGGGCAGGCCGGGGTACAAAATTGTCCTCCATTCGACCTACACAACCGCAGTTTTCATGTAGTCTTCAAGAGCGGCGGAGGAACCCGAATAATCCTCCGGCGTAACCCCGAAACGTATGCCGGGCCGTAGGAAGAAACCCTAGTCTTCCTATAGCCCGGCATCGTGGGTTAACGGGAAATCTGCAGCCGCGCTACGCGTCGCCCATCATCAGTCCCTCGATGGTGTGCTTCTGCGTGATCGGCGTCAGCTCGTCCACGACCGGGCAGACCAGGTGCCGGCGCACCCGCTCGGGCAGCGACTCGTAGAACTCGTGCGTCACCGCCATGTCGTGGTGCTCCGCGTTCCCGGCGCCGGGTGCATCCACCCCCAGCACCAGCACGGGCCGCGAGACCTCCGAGGTGTTCTTGGTGCCATGGTGCAGCGTGAGCGCCGAACGGGCGGAGATATCGCCGCGCATCGGATACTTGCGGACAGCCCGCTCGATGTACCGCGGATAGAGGTCGGCGACCGGGAACATCTCGTGCTCGAATCCCTCGGGCAGATCCCATTGGGTCCCTGGCGCGATCTCGAAGGGACCCATCTCCTCCACGGTGTCGACGGCGGTCAGGTTGAACGCCAGCGACGTGAGACGGCCGGTCTCTTTCGTCTCGTCGGGCATCGGGAAGTCTCGGTGCCACGGCTGGTCTTTGGCTCCGGGACCCGGCACATCGAAGCCGAGTTCGATGATCTGGTAGTCCGGGCCGAGCACCGCCTCGCACACGCCGCGAACCCACGGGTGGTCGACCAGCTCCACCCACCCGCGCATCTGCTCGGGGTGGATCTCGACGTAGTAGCGCTTCGTGCCACGGCCGACCGCTCCGCCTTTCCGCTGCAGCGCATCGTCGAAGGCGATCTCGATGTCCTCCCGGAGCCGATCGGCCCACTCCCTGCTGAAGGCGCCCTTCTTGCCGACGATCCCGTCGGTGTAGAGCGCGGTCACCGCCTGCTGGAGCTCAGGATCGAGACCGGTGGTGTCGGGCTGCGACGGGGTGACGCGGGGAACGTCGTCGTTCATGGGGCTTCCTCTCGGGGCTGGTCGAACTGCAGGGCGCCGAGATGGAGCTGCCGTGCCGTCTGCTCCTGATTCCAGGAGTGGAATGCGATGATGTCGCTGCCGTCCGGAGCCACCGTTAGCGAGTTGTGCCCGGGACCGTGCAGGTCGTCGCCGCTGCGGAGCAGGGCGGGCTGGTCGACGTGCGACCACGGACCGAGTGGATGCTCGGCGACGGCCACCCCGACCGCATAGCCCGGCCCCGTCCACGCGCCACCGGAGTAGGTGAGCCAGTAGCGGTCGTCGCGGCGCACCACCGCGGGACCTTCGAGCGTGTGCCAATCGAAGCGGCGGCCGTGGATGAGGCGGTCGCGCTCGTAGAGCTGCCAGTCGGCGTTCGGCGCGAGGGCTGGGAGGACGGGGCCGGCGAGGGACGTCATGCCGGCATCGAGCGGAGCGACGGCCAGATGGGTTCCGGGTCGCTCGTGGTCGAGCACATCGTGCGCGAAGAAGACGTACCAGCGGCCGTCGACGTCGCGGAACGGATGCGCGTCGATCGCGAAGACCTCGTCCGGCGTGAGGTCCACGCCGACATCGCGGAACGGCCCGGTCGGGGACTCCGCGCGCGCGACCCGCAGGTGGTGCCCGTCGATTCCGCGCCCGACCGAGTAGAACATCCAGAACACTCCACCGGCTTCCGCCACCTCGGGCGCCCAGTAGTCGGCTCCGAAGCTGTCGGGAAGGCGGTCCAGCACCGCACCGGCGCTGTGCCACTCCCCCAGGTCCGGCGAGACCAGCGCTTCGAACACACGGCTCCCGTCGCTGTCCGGGTGGGTGCCGTAGGCCACGTACCCGCCGTCGGCGAGGCGCAGCACGAAGGGGTCGGCGAAGTAGCCGTCCCAGACCGGGCCCCAGTGCCCGGTCACGTGCAGGGCGGCTCGGGTCATCGCGACAGCTCCGGCAGTCCGTCGCGCCAGGTCACCGGCACGGCGTGCATCCCGCGGTAGGCGAAGGCCTCATCCCAGGAGTGGAATAGCATCCAGTCCTTGTCCTGGAAGGTGACCAGATCCTCTCCCCCGGGGCCGAGATAGCGACCCTTGGATGCGGGAGTCGAGAGCAGCGGCTTCTTCGCCTTCGTGTACGGGCCCAGCAAGCTCGAGGCGGTGGCGACTCCCGTCACGTACGACGAATTGCCGTAGTCGTTCGCCGAGTAGAGGAGCACGTACTCGTCGTCGTGCCGGACGATGACGGGTGCCTCCACCAGCGTGCCCTCCCACGACTCGGTCTGCTTGATGAGCCGAGTGGGTTCTCCCGTGAGCGAGGCGCCGTCCGCCGCCAGCGGCTGGGCGGAGATCCACGTGTCGTAGCCGCAGCAGTTGCCGTCGTTCTTCCAGACGAGGTAGCGCTGGCCGTCGGCTCCCGCGGTGACGCTGGCGTCGATCGCACCGCCTTCATCGACGGGACAGACCAACGGCTTGTCCGCAGTCGAGCTGAACGGCCCCTCCGGCTTGTCGGCGAAGGCGACGCCGATGCACTGGTACCTGCTGGCGGCATCCGACGCCGTGAAGTACAGGGCGAAACGTCCATCCGGGAGCTCTGCCGGCCCGGGTGCCCACGTCTTTCCGGGCAGCGCCCAGGACGGCAGGGTCGGAAGGGCGTCCTGGTCGCTCACCTTCCAGGTCTTCATGTCGCTGCTGGTCGCCACCTGCACATTCACGGCCGGGGTGTTCGTCGCGTAGGCGTAGACCGTGTCCCCGACCACGAGCGCGCCCGGGTCCGGGAAGTCGCTGTCGATCTGGAACGGCGCGATGGAGGGCGAAGGAGTGTCGCTCGGGGACGACGACGCCGAGCAGCCCACGAGACCGGCCGCGAGCGCGAGCGCAGCGGCGGCCGCAGGAGCCGCCCGGCGGAACGTCATCCCTT
The DNA here is from genome assembly GCF_042465655.1 of Leifsonia sp. T36S-04. GTDB lineage: Bacteria > Actinomycetota > Actinomycetes > Actinomycetales > Microbacteriaceae > Leifsonia. Next base: position 117,477 of record NZ_CP146286.1, on the reverse strand, counting down.
GACCCCGCTGGTGGCGACGCTCTCCACGATCTGCTTCTGCGCGAAGAAGAAGAGGATGAGCACCGGCACCGACGCGATCACCGCGCCCGCCATGACGATGGCGTAGTGCGTCGAGTACGCACCCTGCAGCTGCGACAGACCCGGCTGAAGCGTCAGGTTCTCGGGACTCAGCAGCACATACACCGGCCACAGGAAGTCGTTCCAGTTCGCCAGGAAGCTCAGCACGGCGAGCGTCGCCAGGGCCGGGCGGGCGAGCGGGAGCACGATCTGCAGGAAGATCCGGAAGTCGCCCGCGCCGTCGATCCTCGCCGCCTCCTCGATCTCCGCCGGCAGCCCGACGAAGAACTGACGGAGGAAGAACACGCCGAACGCGCTTGCCGCGCCGGGGATGGTGATCGCCCAGAGCGTGTCGAGCCAGCCGAGGTTCTGCACGATCAGGTAGTTCGGGATCAGGAAGATGACCGGTGGCACCAGCAGCGTGGAGATGATCAGCCCGAAGACGATCCGCTTGCCCCAGAACTCGAGGCGGGCGAGTGCGTAGGCGGCCATGGAGGCGGTGACCAGGATGAGCACCGTCTGCAGCGCCGCCGCCGCGAGGCTGTTGAGGAACCAGCGGAACACCGGCTGCTGCCCGCTCGCCAGGGTCTGGTAAGCCTCGGTCGAGAACGGGTTGGGGAACGCCGAATACGGGTTGCGGATGGCGTCGCCGTCGGTCTTGAACGACGTGAGGAGGATCCACGCCAGCGGCAGGATGACGGCAAGTGCCAGCACGATCAGCACGGCGTAGAGCAGGGTCTTGCGGGCCGCCGCCTTCGGGGTCTGCTTGCGCCGGGTCCGGATGGCCTTGGTCGCCGCGGTCTTCTCGGGGGCGGTCGTGGTCGTCGTCGTCATGAGGCGCTCTTCTCTGCGCGCTCCCGCTGGAGGCGGAAGTTGATGATGCTGATGACCGCGAGGAAGGCGAAGAGCACGTAGCTCATCGCTGCCGCCGCCGCCAGGTTGTTCTGCGAGAGTCCCTGGTCGGCGATGTACATGATCGCCGTGCGGGTCGTGTTGCCCGGGCCGCCCTTGGTGATGAGGAAGGCCTGGCCGAACATGTTGGCGCTCGCGAGGATGGTGATCGTGATGACGAAGGTCATCACCTGGCGCAGACCCGGCAGCGTCACGTTGGTGAACTGGCGCCAGGCACCGGCGCCGTCGAGCGCGGCCGCCTCGTAGAGGTCGGGGCTGATGCCCTTGAGGCCGGCCAGGATGATCACGGTGTTGAAGCCCATGGTCCACCAGACGGTGACCCCGGCCAGAGTGACCCACACCCAGGGAACGTCGACGGTCCAGGGCAGGTTGTCGGGCAGCCCGATCATGCCGAGCAGGTGGTTGATGATGCCGGCCTGGGTGTCGAGAAGGTACTTCCAGATCACGCTGATGACGGCGACGCCGAGCACGTACGGCGCGAAGAAGACACCGCGGAAGAACGCTCCTGCGCGGATCCGCTGGTTCAGGAGGACAGCGACCAGCAGCGGGATGAGCAGGAGGAAGGGCACGCTCGCGAGCGTGAAGATCCCGGTCGCGGCCATCGACTGCCAGAAGTCGCTGGAGGTGGCGCTGCCGGGCGTGAAGAGGTCGATGTAGTTCTGCAGCCCGATGAACTTCTGGGTCGCGCGGAACGGGCTCCAGTTCGTGAGGCTGATCCACAGTCCGAAAACGGCGGGCGCCAGCACGAAGACGATGAAGAGCACCAGGAACGGCGCGAGGAACAGGTAGGCCACGCCGGTCCGGCGCGGGGCGCCCGGCCGGCGGCCGGTTCCCCGGCCGGAACGGGATGGGCGTGGCGCCCCGGTCTCCCGGGGCGCCACGATCGAGGTGCTATCAGTCACTGTACTTAGCCTTGTTCTGCTTCAGCAGAGTGTCAGCCTTCGCGGCTGCGTCGTCCAACGCCTGCTTCGGGTCCTTCTTTCCGGTGATCGCCTCGTTCACGGCGACGGTGATGGTCGCCTCGACCGTGGTGATGCCCGGAGCGATCGGCTCGTAGTGCGCGTACGGCAGCTCGTCGAGGAACGGCTTCAGGTGCGGGTAGTTCTGCACCAGCGCCGGGTCGTCGCGGACCGAGTTCTTGGCGGGGAGCTCACCGGTCTGGGGCCAGTCCGCCGAGTTGTCGTTCATCCACTTCACGAACGTCGCGGCAGCGGACGTCTTGTTCTTGTCCTGCCCCTTGTTGTTCATGAACATCCAGTGGGTGGAGCTGGACCAGACGGCCTTCTGGTCGCCGATCTGCGGAACGGCGGTCGCCTGCCACTGCAGCTTGTCGAACGCGGTGTTCGTGGTCTGCCAGACGCCGTTCCAGTTGAACGCGGTCTTGCCGGCGATGAGGGCGTTGATGTTGCCGTCCTGCGCCACGTCGGCCGGGCTGTAGCCGTTCTTGATCAGGTCGGTCATCCAGGTCAGCGCCTTGACGCCCGCGTCGGAGTTGAAGGTCGCCTTCGAGACGTCCTTGTTGAACAGGTCGCCGCCGTACTGCCAGAGAAGGCTCTCGAACTCGAACGTTCCGGTGAAGACGTAACCGTCGACCCACTCGCCCTGGACTCCGGCCGCCTTCAGCTTGTCGAGCGCCGCGAGGTAGGACGTCTTGTCCGTCGGGATGGAGTTCGGGTCGAGGCCCGCCGACTTCATCACGTCCTTGTTGACGTACAGGCCGAGCGGCGTGATGCTCCACGGCACCGCGTACTGGCTGCCGTTGTACTTGCCGGCGTCGAGCAGCCCCTCCGGGAAGTCGCTGGCCTTGTAGCCGAGGGACTTCACGATGCTGTCCGCCTTGAGCACGAGACCCTGGGCCGCGTAGGTGGCGATGTCGTCTCCGTGGCCGACCGCCACGTCAGGACCCTTGCCCGCCTTGACGGCGAGCGGCATCTTGCGTGCGATGTCCGCCCACTCCATCGGGACGTCCTTGACGACGATGTTCTTGTGCGAGGCGTTGAACTTGTCGATCAGCTTCGGGACGAGAACAGGGGCCGCGCCGCCCGTCCAGCCGTTCCAGAAGCTGATGGTGACCTTCGGTCCGGTGTAGTTGGCGGAGGAGACGTCCCCACCCCCCGATCCGGAGCTTCCGCAGGCCGTCAGCGCGAGCCCGAGGCCCGCGGTGACCGCCACTGCGATCGCGCGTGCGGCGAATCGCTTCTTCATCTGTTCTCTCCCTTGAGTGAGCCGTTCACGCGACGTCTTTCGCTGCTCGCACGCATGACCGGTGGTGCTGGTGCCGGAACACTTGGCATGTTCGGCGAATTTACAGCGCTGAACAGCCGCTGTCAACCCGGTGCGGACGCCGCTGACGGTGCGTTGTAGAGTGACCCCGGCGGGAAACCGCATCAGGACGCGAGAGGATGCGCGATGGCGGTCAGGCTTCAGGACGTTGCGGAGCACGCGGGCGTCTCCATGAAGACCGTCTCCAACGTCGTCCGCAACTACGCCCACGTCAGCCCGCAGATGCGCGAGAAGGTCCAGCGCGCGATCGACGAGCTGGGCTACCGGCCTAACGTGATGGGCCGTCGTCTGGCGACCGGCCGGACGGGACTGCTCGCGCTGGCATTCGCCGACGTGACGCTGCCGTACTTCGCCGAGCTGGCCCGCGTGGTCACCGACGAAGCCGAACGCCGTGGCTACCGGGTGCTCCTGGAGCAGACGGAGGGGACGCTCGAGGGCGAGCGCGCCGTCATCTCGGCCGGCGAGTCGGGCCTGGTCGACGGCATGATCTTCCAGCCGAGCGTGATGAACTCCGCCGAGCTCGCGCAGACGCGGACCGACATCCCGCTCGTGGTCCTGGGCGAGAACGCGGCGCCGCTCACGGTCGACCGGATCATGATCGACAACATCGACGCGGCCCGGGTGGCCACGGAGCACCTGATCGCGCAGGGCCGTCGGCGCATCGCCTTCGCCGGCCACGAGAGCTCGCGGCCGACCCGCACGTCGAAGCTCCGCATCACCGGGTACCAGCAGGCGCTCGAGGATGCGGGGCTCACTCCGGATCCGGAGCTCCTGATCCCGAGCGTCGCCGTCTCGGCGGGCAACGCCGTCCGAGCGGTGGGGGCAGCGCTCGACGCCGGCCTCCGTTTCGACGGTCTGGTGTGCCGCGACGACCTCGCGGCCATCGGTGCGCTGCGCGCCCTCCAGGAGCGCGGTCTGCACGTGCCGGACGATGTTGCCGTGACGGGATGGGACAACACGCCGATGACGGCGGTCACCTACCCGTCGCTCACCTCGATCGCTCCCGACATGCGCGGGCTGGCGTCGCGCGCGGTCGAGATGCTGCTCGAGCGGGTGGGAGGCTTCGACGGCATGGGCCGCCACGAGCTGGCGCCTTTCTCGCTCGTCACGCGGGAGAGCGCGCCCGCCGCATCCTGAGCCCGACGAGTTCGGCTTTACAGCGCTGCATGGATCGTGCATGCTAATGGGATGCTCACCGAGGAACGCCGCGTCGAAGCGGCAACCGCACAGGACGGCCGCTACCCGCGGCCGCAGCTCGTCCGGGCCGGCTGGCTCGACCTGTCCGGGCCGTGGACGTTCGCGTTCGACGACGAGGACCGCGGACGCCGGGAGCACTGGGAGTCGTCCGGGTCCTTGCCCGGGGTCATCCAGGTCCCGTATCCCTTCGAGTCGGCCGCATCGGGCGTCGGCGACACCGGCTTCCACCCCGTCGTCTGGTACCAGCGCACCGTACTGCGCGACGAGGTCCCGGCGGGCGAGCGCCTCCTCCTGAACCTCGGCGCCGTCGACCACGCCTGCGAGGTGTGGGTGGACGGCCGTTCGGCCGGCAGCCACGAGGGTGGCTCCACTCCGTTCACGCTCGACATCACCGACCTGATCGGCGACGGCGACTTCTCCATCACCGTCCGGGCCGACGACGATCCGGCCGATGTCGCGCAGCCGCGCGGCAAACAGGATTGGCGGCACAACCCGCACTCCATCTGGTATCACCGCACCACGGGCATCTGGCAGCCGGTGTGGCTGGAGGCGGCCTCGGACGTCCGCGTCGAGCAGGTGCACTGGGTCACCGATGTTCCCGCCGGCGAGGTCACCGCGCAGCTGCGCCTGAGCCGTCCCGCCCCCGCGGGAACGACGATCCGGATCGAGGTCGCTCTCGGCTCCGAGACGCTGGCCACCGTCGAGACGAGTGCCGCAGGGCGCGAGATCGTGGTGCCCTTCCGCATCCCGCGCCAGAGCAACGGACAGGCGTACGAGGAACTGCTGTGGTCGCCGGCCCACCCGACGCTCCTGGACGCGTCGGTGCGTTTGCAGGTGCCGAACGCTCCAGGGGATCTCGTGTCGTCGTACTTCGGGCTGCGCTCGGCGGCCGTCGAGGGCGGCCGGTTCCTGCTGAACGACCGGCCGCTGTACATCCGGTCCGTCCTCAATCAGGGATATTGGCCCGAGTCGCACTCCGCCGCGCCGGGCGCCGACGCCCTGCGCGCGGAGGCCCAGCTCATCCTCGACCTCGGCTTCAACGCCACGCGACTGCACCAGAAGTACGAGGACCCGCGCTTCCTGTTCTGGGCCGACCGGCTCGGCCTGCTCGTGTGGGGCGAGGCCCCCGCCGCGTACGCCTTCACGCCGGAGGCCGTGCGACGCAGCATCGCCGAATGGTCCGCCATCCTCGACCGCGACCGATCGCATCCGTCGATCGTCACCTGGGTGCCGCTCAACGAGAGCTGGGGCGTCCAGCACATCGCGCACGACGACCGGATGGTGTCGTACGCCAAGACGCTCGTGCACCTGACGAAGACGGTCGACCCGTCACGTCCGGTCATCTCGAACGACGGGTGGGAGCACGCCGCCTCCGACATCCTGTCGATCCACGACTACGACCACGACCCCGGCCGGATCGCCGAGCGCTACGCGACCCGTGAGGGCATCCTCGGTGCGGAGTTCACGTTCCCGGGACGGCGCCTCATCGTCGACGCCGAGCAGCGGACGGATGCTCCCATCATGCTGACCGAGTTCGGCGGCGTCTCGTACACCGAGAACGGGCCAGAGGACGCCTGGGGCTACTCCACCGCGACGAGCTCGGACGACCTGGTGGATCGCCTCCGCGCCCTGGTGCGCGCGGTCCGGGAGTCGGCCCCCCTGGCGGGCTACTGCTACACACAGCTCGCCGACACTGGGCAGGAGACCAACGGTCTCGTGTTCGAGGACCGCCGGCCGAAGGCGCCGATCGAGGAGCTGCGGGCGATCTTCGGGGAGTGAGCGGGCGGGTGGGCGACCGCCGCTGTCGGCTCTGACGCAGACGGCGTACCGTACCCGCCATGACCGACACCCGAACCGGCACCGGCACCGCGGATACGCCACTGACAGGCAAGGCGGAAAGCCTCAGCGCCAAGACCGTTGCGCACGTCATCCACTACCGCCGGAAGACCTACGTCACCCGCCCCGCCGAGGGGTACGCGCTCCTGAAACGTGTCCGGACACTGCTGCGGGACGGGACCACCGACCTCGTGCCCCTCGTCCACCGCGACGGCTTCGTCTGGCTGGCGGTGGGCCCGAGCATCCCGATCGCGATCGACGAGGTCGAGACGGATGCCGGCCACAGCGAGCAGCACACCCTGAAGCGTCTCGGGCTCGACTGACCGCGACGGACGCCGGCGGGCAGCGGCCAGCGTGCCGGCGGGCCGGCTTCCGTCGGAGAATCGGCTCGAAATCTCCGACGGACCGCGGCAGGTCGGAGAATCCGACGATAGGTCGTTCGAGTCTCCGACGGGAGCGGCCGGATCTCCGACCGAACGCGACGGACGCGAGCCGACGAGACCCGGACCGGAAGCGATCCGCGCGGGAGGCATTGGGGGTCGAAGGGTGCGCCTCCCGCGCGGACCGGGCTCAGGCTCCCGCGGTGGGCACCAGCTCGCGTGCGGGCGCTTCGTCCTTGGACACGGACGGCACCGCGGGGGTGGGCTTGGCCGGTTTCGCCTTCGCGACGACCGGCGCCGACCTGTCCGGCGCCGCAGCCGTCGCAGAAGCGGCGGGCGCCAGCTCCGGCATCGCGGGGAAGGTCGGGATCGGCGCCGTCTCGGCGGGACCGGCCGTGTTGGCGAACTCCTTGAGCCACGGCAGGAGCTCCGGTCCCAGATCCTCGCGCGCGACGGCCATCTGCACGATCGCCTTCAGGTAGTCGAGCCGGTCGCCGGTGTCGTAGCGGCGTCCACGGAAGATGACGCCGTGCACGCCTCCTGTCCACGCAGGAGCCGTAGCCAGCCCCTGCAGAGCATCGGTCAGCTGGATCTCGCCGCCCTTGCCCGGTTCGGTCTTCTCGAGGATGTCGAAGATCTCCGGCCGGAGCACGTAGCGTCCGATGACGGCGTAGTTCGACGGGGCGTTCTCGCGGCTGGGCTTCTCGACCAGTCCCGTGATCCGCACCACATCGTCGTCGTCGGTCTCGACGACCGCGGCTGCGCCGTACAGGTGGATGGACTCCGGCGGCACCTCCATGAGGGCGACGACCGTCGTGTTCAGCGCCTGCTGCACCTCCAGCATCCGGCTGAGGAGCGGGTCGCGCGCGTCGATGATGTCGTCGCCGAGCAGCACCGCGAACGGCTCGTGCCCGATGTGCATCTTGGCGCGGAGGACCGCGTGGCCGAGGCCCTTCGGGTCACCCTGCCGCACGTAGTGCATGTCGGCGAGCGACGTCGAGTAGCTGACCTTGCGCAGGCGATCCAGGTCGCCCTTCTTGGTGAGCGCGTCCTCCAGCTCGGCGTTGCGGTCGAAGTGGTTCTCGAGCGCATTCTTGTTGCGGCCGGTGATCAGCAGGACGTCGTTGAGTCCCGAGGTCACGGCCTCCTCGACGACGTACTGGATGGCCGGCTTGTCGACCACGGGCAGCATCTCTTTGGGCATCGCCTTGGTGGCGGGCAGGAAGCGGGTGCCGAGTCCCGCCGCGGGGATCACGGCCTTCGTCACGTAACTGGTCATGATGGTTCTCTCCTGGGATCGTCGTATCAGCGGACGGGCGCGAGCGCGGCGAGGTCGTCGGCCAGAGGGGCGACCTCGGGCACGGTGCCCATGGCGAAGACGCTCCACCCGGCGCGGTTCCAGGCCGGTCCGTCGAGACAGTTCCGGCCGTCGATGACGGTCCGGCTGCGGACGATCGCCCCGAGCGCTGCCGGGTCGGCGGTGGTGAACTCGTCCCACTCGGTGAGCACGACCGTCAGGTCGGCGCCGGTGAGCGCCTCCTCCATCGAGTCCGCGTAGCCGAGGGTGGGATAGAGCCGCTGGGCGGTCTCGCGGGCCTGCGGGTCGTAGACCACGACCTGGGCGCCCCGGAGGTGCAGGGCTGCCGCGACGTTGAGCGCGGGCGAGTCGCGGACGTCGTCCGTGTGCGGCTTGAAGGCCGCGCCGAGCACGCCGATCCGGCGGTTGAGCACCGAGCCGCCCAGCGCCTTCAGCGCCAGGTCGATGACCCGCTGGCGGCGGCCCATGTTGATCTCGTCCACCTGCTGCAGCAGACCGACCGCGCCGTGCGCGCCCAGCTCGTTCGAGCGGTACATGAGGGCACGGATGTCCTTCGGGAGGCAGCCGCCGCCGAAGCCGAGGCCGGCGTTGAGGAACTGGCGCCCGATCCGCTTGTCGTGTCCGAGCGCGTCCGCGAGGAGTGTGACGTCGGCTCCTGCGGCGTCGCACACCTCGGCGATCGCGTTGATGAACGAGATCTTGGTCGCCAGGAATGCGTTGGCACTCACCTTGACCAGCTCGGCCGTCGGCAGGTCGGCCACGAGGACCGGGCACCCCTCGGCGATCGGCTTCTCGTAGATGCGGCGCAGGGTGGCCTCCGCCTTGGCCGACGTGCCGCCGAAGACGAGCCGGTCGGGCGAAAGTGTGTCGTCGACGGCCTTGCCCTCGCGCAGGAACTCGGGGTTCCAGACGAGTTCGACGTCGATTCCCGCGGGCACGGCGTCCGCGATGATGGCGCGCAGCCGGGCTCCCGTGCCGACCGGGACGGTCGACTTGCCCACGATCAGGCCGTCGTGGGTGAGGTTCTCGGCGACACCGCGGGCCGCTGCCTCCACGTAGGAGAGGTTGGCCGCGAACGAGCCGGACTGCTGGGGCGTGCCGACGCAGATGAAGTGGACATCGGAGACGGCGACGGCCTCGGCGAGGTCGGTGGTGAACGTCAGCCGGCCGGCTGCGACGTTCCGGCGGATGAGCTCCGGCAGGCCAGGCTCGAAGAAGGGCGCGCGTCCCTCCTTCAGCTCCTCCACCTTGCGCGGGTCGGTGTCGACGCCGACGACGTCGAAGCCGAGTTCGGCCATCGCGGCGGCGTGCGTGGCACCGAGGTAACCGGTGCCGATGACGCTGATCCGCGGGGCGGGCTGGTCCTTGATCTTCTTCGGAGCGGTCATGGTGATCGTCCTTTCTGTGGGCTAAGGAGCGGGGGTGAGGGCGAAGTCGTCCTCAGGTCTGGTGAGGCCGGTGATGAAGGCCGAGAGCGTGTCGGCGCGGGAGTCGATGCGCCAGTCGTTCGTGGCGCGGACCCCCTCGACGTAGCTGGTCACGGCCAGGTTGAACCAGGAGAACCCGATGATGTCGTCGTTCTCCGGCTTGGCGAGGGCCTCGAAGAAGGAGGCGATCCAGGCGGGCTTGTGACCGTCCGTCTCGGACGCCCCCACCTCGGCGAGCACGATCGGTTTGTGTGTGATCGATCGCAGCGTGTCGAGGCTCGGCTTGAACGTGTAGTCGAAGCTGAAGTCGTTGTCCGACTTGTAGGGCGGTCGGAGGTACCCGGAGAGCCCGACCCAGTCGACGTATGCGTCGCCGGGGTAGAGCGAGTCGAGGTACCCGGGAGCCTTGTGCGACGTCGGAAGGTTGTTCACGATGTTCGGTGCCCAGACCCAGACGACCAGGTTGTTCGCACCCTCCTGCTGGAAGATGTCGTGCACGTGGCGCCACATCTTCACGTAGTCGCCCTGGCTGTTGCCGTTGATCGAGTTGCCCTGACCGTCGGTCTCCGCCCAGGGGTACCAGATCCCGTTCATCTCGTGGTCGAGCCGGATGCCCAGGGGCAGTCCCGTCGCGACGATGTCCTTTGCGTACTGGTGCAGGTAGGCGTCGAAGTCGCCGCGGATGATGTTCGGCAGGGAGTAGGCCGGTGCGTTCACCGCATCGTTTCCGGCGTCGATGGGCCGCGACTCCCAGGTCATCAGCGGAAGACGACCCTGCTGCCAGGAGCGCTGCACCGCGTTGGCCCGGAAGTTCTCATCCCAGCCGCTGAAGTAGCCGACCATGTTGGGCGAGACGCCCACCTTCGCGCTGGTCGCGTCGAAGGTCGCCCAGTTGAAGGGGGCCTGCTCGGTGTACATGCCGTAGTAGCGCTTGGCCGGGTTCACCAGGTCGGCCCGTGCGGGCGCGGTGATCGGAGTGGCGGAGGACCCGCCCGAGCCGGAACTGCCCTTGGTGCCCGTTCCGGCAGCGATCGAGCCGGACGATCCGGCCTTCGCTTGCGCGGCGGCGAGCTGCGCCTGGACGCTGGAGAGCTTCCCCTCCGCCGCAGCCGCCGCCTGCTGGGCGGTGGCGAGCTGCTTGGCCGCGGCGGCCTGCGCCGCAAGGGATGCCTTCTGCAGCGCCGTGAGCTTGCCCTTCTGCGAGGCGATGGTCTCGGTGGCGCGGTCGAGGTTGCGCTTCAGTTGTGCGTTCTGGGCCGCGATGGGGTTCACCACCTGGCTGGCCTCGTCGACGACCTTGCGGAGCGGGGCTCCGGTCGGCGACACCCACACGTAGGCGGAGATGCCGAACAGCACCGCCGTGAGGACGATGGCCGCCGCGGCAGTGGCCTGCGATCGGGATTTGGACTGGGACCACCAGGCGGCGGTGCGCGAGGGGGCGGTCTGGTCAGACAAGGAAGAGAGCCTCCAGGGTCAGGATCGCGATGCCGATCACGTACGGGATGGCGGCGAGCGGGTTCAGCCGGCGCCGCGCGGACTTCGTGGGAACAGGAGCCTTGACGGCCGCCTTGGCCTCGGCGCGGGTGGCGAGCTGCGTCCGCGTGGCGAGGGCGGTGGCCGTGGTCATGCCGCCGACGGCGTCGGGGTAGGCCGGCGTGGCGGGGGTCGCCTCTGCGGCGCCGGAGGCGTGCTGGGCGATCTCCTCGTCGGAGCTGATCTCTGCGGGACCGCCGGCGTAGGCACCCGCGCGGGTGCCCCATCCACTCGCGTGAGCCATGCGGAAGAACCCGATCAGGCGGATCGGCATGAGGAAGAACGTCGACACGATGATGAACACCGGCAGGCGGAAGAAGTCGCTGGGCTTCTCGGAGAGGTGACGGATCTGCCGGATCGACATGCTGATCACGGAGGACGCCACCATCAGGGCGACGACGGTCAGGATGCCGCCCTCGATCCCGTACTCCTTCAGGAATCCTGCGTAGAAGTTGTAGCCGCCACCGGTGATCGAGCGGTAGATCCAGCCGCCGATCACACCGGCGAGCATGAACGGGAGCAGGATGTCCATCACGAAGAAGAAGGCGAGCAGCGGCGCGTGGCCGAGCATCCACGGGAGCATGCGCATGGTGTTGTACTGGCTGCCGCGAGCCCAGCGGAGCTGCTGCTTGAACAGCTTCTTCACCTTCAGAGGAGCGTCGGTGTAGACCAGGCTGGTGTGCTGGTAGACGGTCCGGTAGCCCTCTTTGAGCGTGAGATTGGTCAGTGTGCGGTCGTCGGAGACCTCGAGGAAGACACCGAGGAACTTCTCGTTCATGAACTTGTCCATGACCCGCATCAGGATCGAGCGGCGGAAGGCGATGGTGCGTCCGGGGAGGCAGCCGATCTGGCCGACGACACTCTGCGCGGGCATCGAGTAGAGCGCCCGCGAGTTCTCCAGCCAGTCCGCCCAGCGGGTGATCCAGCTGCGGGTCGGCTCCAGGATGCGCTGCTTCGTGGTCACGCCGCCCACCCGGTCGTCCGCGAACGGCTTGACGAGTTCAGGCAGCGTGCCCTCGGTCCAGATGGTGTCGGAGTCGACCAGCACGGTGATCTCGCCGGTCGACATCTTGGTGCCGATCATGACGGCGTTGCGCTTGCCGGGGATGGGCGTGTGCACCCAGCGCACCAGCGGAGCGAATTCCTCGCAGACCTCGGCGAGCTCCGGGTTCTGTGCGCCGTTGATGACGACGATGATCTCGCCCGGCTTCTGCTCGACCATGCGGCCGAGCACGTCGCGGAACAGGTCGAGGGGCTCGTCGACCACGGGCACGACGACGCTGGTCGTGCCGTGGAACTCGCCGGTGTAGGCCCGGTAGCGGCGCGACATGAGCACCTTGACGACCCAGATGACCCAGATCAGGGCGGAGTAGATGGCGAACAGATAAAACTCGGGGTGTCCGCCGAGCATGTGGCGGAGCTGCAACAGGAAGATGAACACGGACGTGACCTCTCACAGGGGATGGTGGGGGCGGCATCCGCAGCGCTGGGGATCTGAACGAGTTCGGGTGTTGACAGTTCTACGTGACCGTGGTGACGGCCCGCAAGTGGGGGTCGACTGGCTCGTTGCGGCGTGTCGGATCGTCCCCCTTTGGAGGGTGTCCTCGGACACGCGGACACGGCTTATGGCCTGGTGTGCATCCCACTCTCAGATAGGGAATGCCTGATAAACGGCCAGATTGTCATTGCGAGGAAGCATGCCTCGGACGCGATTCAACGCGCCCGGAATGCACGCATTCTGTACCCCGATGCACGGCGGCGCTGAGGGTCTGCGAATGTTACGAACTTTTACAGCGGCGACACATTCTGTTCACACAACGACCCCGGGAATAGCCCCGACAATCCATGCGTTTTCATGCGTATAGCTCGGCAATGGAGCCGCCTCACCGACCACGAACACCACCGAGAACACCACCGAGGAGACCTCCGAATGACGATCGCCGACATCGCTTCCCGCGCCGCCGACACCTCCGCCCCGCTACTGCCCGCTCTCGCCGAGCGCTGGAGCCCCCGTGCCTTTGACGCGACGACCGCGGTGGACGAGGACAAGCTGCGCGCCGCCCTCGAGGCCGCGCGCTGGTCCCCCTCGGCCAACAACACCCAGCCGTGGCGCTTCATCGTCGCCCGCCGCGGAAGTGAGGCCTTCGACACGATCGTCGCCCACCTGATGGGATTCAACCAGGTGTGGGCGGGCTCCGCCGGTGCGCTCATCGTCGCCGTCGCCGAAACCGTCGACGCCGAGGGCAAGGAGCGTCGCTGGGCCACCTACGACCTCGGCCAGGCGGTCGCCCACCTGACCATCCAGGCGCACCACGACGGGCTGCACACCCACCAGATGGGCGGATTCGACGCTCAGGGCCTGCGCGATGCGTTCGAGCTGGACGAGGGATTCGTCCCCGTCTCGGTCACGGCCGTCGGGATGCTCGGCGACGCGGATGCCCTTCCGGCCCCGCTCCGGGAGCGCGAGCTCGCGCCGCGCACCCGGCTCCCGCTGGAGGACGTCGTCGTCGTCAACGCCTGACGAACACGCCCAGCACGCACGGACGGGCGCCCGCCGCGGATGGTTCCACATCCACGACGGGCGCCCGTCTTGTTGTCTGTGCTCTATGTCAGGGGCGCACGAGCGTCTTGATCGCGCGACGCTCGTCCATCGCTGCGTACGCCTCGCCGATCTCATCGAGCGGCAGTTCGAGGTCGAACACCTTGCCCGGCTCGATCGCGCCGGACCAGACGTCCTGCAGCAGGTCCTCGACGTAGTTGCGCACGGGAGCGACGCCACCGTTCACGCCGATGTTGCTCTGGAAGAGCGGACGGACGGGCAGCTCGGGACCGCCGTTCGGGACGCCGACGTAGCCGACCATCCCGCCCGGACGGGCACTGCGGATGGCCTGATCCATCGACTCCTTGGTGCCGACGGCCTCGAGCACGCAGTCGGCGCCGATCCCGTCGAGCAGCTCCTTCACCGCGGCGACCCCGGCGTCGCCGCGCTCGGCGACGATGTCGGTCGCGCCGAACTCGCGTGCGAGCGCCTGGCGGGTCTCATGACGAGACATGGCGATGATCCGGGACGCACCGAGGCGGGCGGATGCGAGGACCGCGCAGAGTCCGACCGCGCCGTCGCCGACGACGACGACGGTGCTGCCTTCGGTCACGCCCGCGGAGACTGCGGCGTGGTGACCCGTGCCCATGACATCTGACAGCGTGAGCAGGCTCGGGATGAGCTCGGCGCGCGGGTACTCCGGGGTCGCCACCAGGGAACCGTCGGCGTGCGGTACACGAACGCGCTCCCCCTGGCCGCCGTCGGCGAAGCCGCCGATGCGGTCCTCAGAGCCCCACCAGCCGCCGTTGAGGCACGACGTGCTGACCCCGTTGCGGCAGTTCACGCACGTCATGTCGCAGTCGTAGAACGGCGCGATGACGAAGTCGCCGGGCTTGATCGTCCGGACGTTCGCACCGACCTCCTCGACCACGCCGACGAACTCGTGCCCGATCCGGTGCGGCTCCTTCGTGGGTGTCACGCCGCGGTACGGCCAGAGGTCGCTGCCGCAGACGCAGGCGGCGACCACGCGCACGACGGCGTCAAGGCCGTCGGCACCGGCGCCGGTGTAGAGGGTGGGATCGGGGACTTCTTCGAGGCGCACATCGCGCTCTCCGTGGATGACTGCAGCACGCATGGTTCGAGCCTACGCTCCGGGAGGAGCCGACCGATCACCGGCTATGGCCGCGGCGGCCGGTCCTGATCGTCCACGCGGAGCGTCCGGTGCAGATGCGACCCGCGCCGTACCGGCCACCGCGCCGAGTCGATTGCTGCCGACCGATCCGGCGCTCGATTGTGCCGCTCCGACCCGACCCGGGTCTCCGTAGGCGCGTGACCCGCGCACTTGCAGGCATCGCTTGCCACGGCCACCGCAAGCGCGCTGCTCAGCACCAGGTTTCTCGATGGTCTCGTCATGTCGTCGACGCTACGGAAGCGACGCAGGCGAGGGCATCCACCGGAGGACCTATCGGCATCGAACCACGGGACCATGCTCTGTAGTCGTCCTCGACCGAAGACGACCGGAAGCAATTGAGGTCACCCGCGACCCGCACATGGACGCACGCCGCGTAGGGGCTGAATAGCATCGGGGCATGGACATGGGCTCGTGGGCTGTCGTCGTCGCTGCTGGCTTCGGCAGCACCGGTATTGCGGGGCTGCTGGCCAGCGGTGTCCAGTGGACCCGGCGCGCGCGACTGCAACGGACGATTCGCACCACTGCGGCCGTGATGGAGACGCTTCCGTGCGACGGACCGGGCTTCGCCACCCTGCAGCGGGCCAACACACGGGATGCGATCCGCCTGGGTGCGATGACTCTCGTGACCGTCTCTGCAAGAACCCGCCACTCGGCGATGGCAGCCGCAATAGCGGTCATCGTGGTGACCATCGCGGCGTGCCTGATAAGCCTGCTCGCCATTCAGTTCCAGCCTTCGCCTCCGGGAGGCGATTCAACGGCTCCGGTCCCACTCTCGCCGGCGACTCCCGTGGCCCTGAGCGAGGCGCCCTACGTCCCGGTCGCCACGACCGTGGTCTACATCATCTGCGTCACCGCGCTGATCGATGGGATCCTCTGGCAGCGTCGCGAAGCGTTCGTCCGGCGCGTGCTGGACACCGTCGATGACGAGGCGATCATGCGTGGCGAGGTGAGCGGAACGTCCGCTAGCGAGAACACACCGCGCTGACGGCTCCCAGGAAGCACGGTCCGGTGGAGCGGCTCGACGCCGGCCCGGTACCCGACGGGCCGGCCGAGCCGCTCCACTGCGGAAAGGACGCGAGAAAGCGCCCTTCTCACCTGAGAGCGCAGAACGCTCACCCTCCGCTCTCACCCATAAAGACGCAGCCGGGCGCGATCCATGACTCGGAATCGGGAAATCTCTTCGCGAAGTAATGCACAGACGGTCGAGTCGTTCGGTTGAGTCGCTTGAGGTGGCGCGGTGAGCCCTACGTCCGCCAGCGAGAACTCACCACGCCGAACGGCCCCCTACCCGACAGGGAAGAAAATCCGTCTACCTCTTCAGACGCAGATGGCCGTCGATCATGACGCCGGCCGCAGAGACGTGAGACGGAGTCGCCTCATTTTTCGAGACGGAACGAACAGAGCCCAGCACCCGGGTCGGGATGCTGGGCTCTGCGGCCAGCCGGTCGAGTCGAGTGCTTATTCGACTCGCGCGCGGCGGTTGAGAAGTCGGTCGCGGAGAAGGAGGGCGCCTCCGATGAGGAGGGCGAGCGCGACGAGGATGATACCGAGGGTGGTGTTGGCGCCGGTGGCGGCCAGAACTCCGCCTGCGGCCATCGGCGGCATGGTGGGGCCTGCGTACATGGAGTGCTTCCTTGGGTTCGGATTCGGGTCGAACGGGAGATCGGTGGGGGCGGCGTTCACCGCCCCCACCGATCGGGGTCAGGCCGCGGCGGTCGCGGCGGAGCTGTTCCGGCGACGACGCACCAGGACTGCGCCGCCCAGGCCGAGCCCGGCGAGGGCGAGGACCCCACCGGCGACAGCCGGGTTCAGGACCGGCAGCGGCTCCTTGTCGAAGGTGACCGTGTCGACGACCGAGCCGTTGACGCTCTCGGTGATGGTCAGCGGCGGGGTGGTGCCCGTCTGGGGGATCTTCACCAGCCAGTTGCCGTCCGAACCGACCGTGCCGGTACCGACCGTCTTGCCGTTGGCGTCGACGACCTTGATCGCCGCACCCGGCTCGCCCTTACCGGTCAGGTCGTACTGGCCGTTCGTCGGACCGACCGCATCCAGGTTGGTGAGCTTGGCCGCGGCGGGAGCGACGGGTGCGGGCATCGGGATCTGGCTCTCGGCAAGGCGCGCGGTCGCGGTCCCGGTCGGGTTCAGCAACCCGGCGAACTGGTCGTACTGCGCGTACACGCCACCCGCCATCGAGCCCCCGTTGGAGACGATGGGGAAGGAGATGTCACCGTTCTGGTCCCACATGCCGTTGATCCCGGGGCTCGCGGCCTGCATGTACCAGTTGATGTCGTGGCCGCCGTTGGTAACCGAGCAGGTGGCGTTCCATGCGTTGTCGGAGTGGACGAGGCCGGCACACGCGTTGGCGCCGAACGTCAGGCCTGCGGGGAGCCGGATGAAGTAGCGGTTCGTGTCGTACTGGTCGAGGTATGCCATCGCCGGCCCGTAGCCGCTGCCCTTGTTGATGGTGATCTTTCCGGTAGTACCAGCCGTTCCGAAGTCTTTGGCGGGAGCGGTGGGGACGACGCGGATGTCGCGGACGCCGCCGTTGTAGGTGCCCGTGGCGGCGTTCGCCCCGGTCGCGGCGAAGAGGGAGAGAGCGGTCGCCGCGAGGACGGTGGCTCCGGTGCCGACGATCAGCCGGCGGCGGGTGGACTTGTTGACGTTCATTACAGGCGGGTTACCTTCCGTTGGTGGGAATCCGACGCGATCGTCTCGGCATCGCCGTGCGGCGTTTCGGGTCGATTGGAGTCGCGGTCGTCGTTCGTTGGGGTGTGCCAGGGGTTTTGACCAGCACAATGAGAAAGACGCCGGAAGTTGCCTTTCATGACGCCGAGACGACACAAAATCGACCGAAGTCTGCTAACTCACACCGTCCATCCAGGTTGATCCACCCCGCCAGAGCACGAAAAGGGGCGCCCTCCGCAGAGAGCGCCCCTTTCATTGACATGGCCGGTGCTACTCGCGCACGGCCGCCACCGTGAGGTGATCGGTCTCGCGGTCGAGATCGACCCGCACCAGGTCGCCGTCGCGCACCTCTCCCGCCAGCAGGGCGGTGGCCAGCCGATCCTCGATCTCGCGCTGCATGAGCCGGCGCAGCGGGCGCGCGCCGTAGATGGGGTCGTACCCGCGCTCGGACAGCCAGGCCCGCGCATCCGGAGTGACCGCCAACTCCAGCCGACGCTCGGCCAGCCGCTGCATCAGCCGGTCGATCCCCAGTTCCACGATCTCGCCGAGCTCCTCCTGGGTGAGGGTCGAGAACACAACGATGTCGTCGAGACGGTTGACGAACTCCGGCTTGAAGGACTGGCGGACCATCTGCAGCACCGCCTCCTCGCGCTCGGTCTCGTTCAGCGTCGGATCGACCAGGAACTGACTGCCGAGGTTGGAGGTGAGCACCAGGATGGCGTTGCGGAAGTCGACCGTGCGGCCCTGGCCGTCGGTCAGCCGTCCGTCGTCGAGCACCTGGAGCAGCACGTCGAACACCTCGGGGTGCGCCTTCTCGACCTCGTCGAGCAGGATCACCGAGTACGGACGACGGCGCACGGCCTCGGTCAGCTGGCCGCCCTGCTCATAGCCCACGTATCCGGGAGGCGCACCCACCAGCCGCGAGACGGAGAACTTCTCGCCGTACTCGCTCATGTCGATGCGGACCATCGCCTTCTCGTCGTCGAAGAGGAAGGCGGCGAGCGCCTTCGCGAGCTCCGTCTTACCGACGCCCGTCGGGCCGAGGAAGAGGAACGAGCCGGTCGGGCGCCCCGGGTCGGAGATGCCCGCGCGACTGCGGCGGACCGCATCCGACACCGCCTGCACGGCCTTCTTCTGGCCGATGATGCGGCGACCCAGCTCGTGCTCCAGGTGCAGCAGCTTCTCGGTCTCACCCTGGGTGAGCCGGTCGACGGGGATGCCCGTCCACGCAGCCACCACCGCGGCGATGTCGTCCGCTGTGACCTGCTCGTTCACCATGCGCGGGACGTCGTGCTCGGCCTGCTCGGCCTGCGCCAGTTCGCGCTCGATGCCCGGGATGGTCTCGTACTCCATGCGGGACGCCTCCTGGTAGCGACCGTCGCGCAGCGCGAGGTCGCGCTTGGTCTTGGCCTCCTCCAGCTGGGAGCGCAGCTCGCCGACGCGGTTCAGCGAGGCCTTCTCGGCGCGCCACCGGGCCTGCAGCTCCTCCAGCTGGGCCTCCTGCTCGCGCAGGCGGTCGCGCAACTCTTCCAGTCGCTGCTTGCTGGCCTCGTCCTTCTCCTTCTTGAGCGCGAACTCCTCCAGCTTCATCCGCTCCACCTGGCGCTGCAGGGTGTCGATCTCGACCGGCGCGGAGTCGATCTCCATCTTGAGCCGGGAGGCCGCCTCGTCGATGAGGTCGATGGCCTTGTCGGGGAGCTGACGAGCGGTGATGTAACGGTTGGAGAGGGATGCTGCCGCGACCAACGCGGAGTCCTCGATCGTCACTCCGTGGTGCGCCTCGTACCGTCCCTTCAGCCCGCGGAGGATCGCCACGGTGTCCTCGACCGACGGTTCGCCGACGTACACCTGCTGGAAGCGTCGCTCGAGGGCGGCATCCTTCTCGATGAACTCGCGGTACTCGTTCAGCGTGGTCGCGCCGATCAGGCGCAGCTCACCCCGGGCGAGCATCGGCTTCAGCATGTTGGAGGCCGCGACGGAGCCTTCGCCGCCGCCCGCACCCATCAGGATGTGGAGCTCGTCCACGAAGGTGATGATCTCACCCTGCGCGTCGTTGATCTCTTTGAGGACCGCCTTGAGCCGTTCCTCGAACTGGCCGCGGTACATCGCGCCCGCGACCAGCGCGGAGAGGTCGAGCGAGACGAGCTGCTTGCCCTTCAGCGAGTCGGCCACGTCGCCCGCGACGATACGCTGGGCCAGCCCCTCGACGACGGCCGTCTTTCCGACGCCGGGCTCGCCGATGAGCACGGGGTTGTTCTTGGTGCGGCGGGTCAGCACCTGGCTGACACGCCGGATCTCGGCATCCCGCCCGATGACCGGGTCGAGCTTGCCGCTTTTGGCGATCTCCGTGAGGTTGACGCCGTACTGTTCGAGAGCGCTCTTCGCCTCCTCCTGCGTGGAGGGTGCTCCCTGCATGTTCGCCATGTGGTTCCTTCCCAGTTTCTCTGTGGGCAAACTTGAGTCTACTAAGCTCAACTTTGTTCGGCGAGGGGCAATTCCCGATTCGACGGGGAAAAATCTGTAGCCTGTCGCTCATGGTGGATCCAGCCGACCTGCGCGTGGTAGTCCTCGACAGCGCGACGGCAGCCACGCTCGCACAGGTCCTGCCGCTCCTGCTGCTCACCCTCATGGTCGAACTGCGGCGGGTGGAGATCCACCGGCGCGGCAATATCGTCGCAACGCGCGTGCTGCTCGGGATCTTCTTCATCGCGTTCGGGGTCATGGAGACGATCTTCGTTCTCTCGATCGACGGCGAGCTGATCCCCTTCAGCTGGAGCGACCTGCTCTGCGGCCTGGCGATCTTCGCCCTGCTGGCGCTCCTCTTCTTCCTCTCACTCCTCGAATCCCCCGCATCCCGCCGCCCCCCGGACGACCTGTAGCCAGCCCGCGAGCACAGGGCGGGGGCGGGGTGGGTCAGCGGGAGGCGGGGTCGCGGTCGTCGATGTTCGCGGGGGCGGCGGCGTCGAGCTCGTCGGGGAGCTCCAGAGGGCGGCGCGTGTAGTAGTCGCGGGCCTTGCGGTAGAAGAGCAGGATCGGGACGATACCCACGACGATCAAGCCGAGGCCGAGCACATTCACGATGATCGCATCGTTCTGGAAGTTCAGCACGATCCCGAGCACGAAGATCACGCCCATGAAGATCGCGCCGAGCGCGGGCCACAGGCCGATCAGGATGAAGTTCTTCACCGACGTGAACAGCACCTTGCGGTAGGCGACCACGACCGCCAGCCCGGCCAGCGTGTAGTAGAACGCGATCTGGATGCCGATGGATGCGATGGCGTTCGTCATGATGTCGCCGACCGTCTGGCCGATCAGGTTGGCTCCGAGGAACAGCACCAGAGAGACGCCGACGACGATCAGGGTAGCGAACGCCGGCGTACGCCAGCGGCGGTGGATCGAACCGAACACCTTGGGGATCGTGTTGTCGCGACCCATGGAGAACAGCGTCCGGGTCACCTGGATGAGCGTCGTCTCCAGCGTGGCGATGGTGGAGAGGGCGACGGCGATGACGAGGATCTTGCCGCCGATGCCGGGCCAGACCGCGTCACCGAGCACGGACAGGACGTTCGCGCTGTTCGCCTCGATGGTCTTGGCCGGGAGGATGACCATGGTCGCGATGGTGAAGATCTCGAACAGCAGGAAGACGATGATGACGCCGATGATGCCGGCCGATCCGGCGTTCTTGTGGCCGTCCTTGGTCTCCTCATTGAGGTTCGCCGCCACATCCCAGCCCCAGAAGTAGAAGGCGGCGATGAGGGCGGCCGACACGAACACCCCAGGACCGGTGAGGTGCTGGAAGCCCAGCCAGTCCCACGAGAACGAGGGCCCGGCGTGGGTGGAGGTCGCCGCGCGCACGATCATGAGGACGGCGAAGACGAGGAGGATCCCCACCTCGATGACCGACATGATCCACTGGGCACGGGCGGTGACGTGCACGCCGAACAGCACGCAGGCCGCCATCACCAGGAACCAGAGCGCACCGACGCTCGTGATCAGGGCGACGTTGTCCGCCTGGTCGGGTGCGAACAGCGTGACCGTCATCGCGCCGGCGGGGAGTGCGCCCGCGACCATGAAGATCGTCGCGGAGATCACGAGCGCCCATCCCGACAGGAAGCCGAGGATGGGGTGGAGCGCCCGCGCGACCCACGAGTAGGCGGCGCCCGCGTTCACATCCAGGCGTCCGAGGTAGAGGAACGCCCACGCGATGCCGAGCATAGGGATGCCGCACCAGAGCAGGGCGGCGGGAGCTCCGAGGGCTGCAGCGCCGACGAGCGTCGCCGTCGTGGCCGCGATCGAGTAGGCGGGCGCGCTGCCCGCGACGGCCATGACGATCGAGCCGGCGGCGCTGATGCCGTCCGCCTTCAGCGCGTGGCTCTCTTCCCCGGTGTGCTCGGCGCCGCCCTTCGGGGCTCCGGGTCGGGAACTGGTCTGCGTCATTGCTCTCCCTGGCTGCGAGGGTCGTGGGTACGGCGGAGCTGGGGGCGCCACGCCGGTGTGCGACAGGGGGACGTTAGCAACAACCGCCCCTCAGGACAAGTATGTGACAACGAATTCGGTTGCGAAACGCCGGATACCTCCGCTGAAAGCGTTGCGATACTTCGCGTCGGCGGTCGAATAGGACGCTGGCGACCGGTCTCGATCATCCGACCCCCGACCGGGCGGCTTGATCGGGGAAGGCCAGGATGCCTACCGTCTTCCATGTCAGACGACGAGGAGGATGCTCCCCCCGCCCGTCCGGGGATCACCCGACGGGCGCTGATCGGAGGCGCCCTCGGTGGCGCTGCGGTCGTCGTCGCCGCATCCGTCGCGGGCGCAGAACTCCTGCCACGGCTGCTGGGGAGCTCCGAGGGCCTCCGCCCGGCGACCCCAACGCCGACGCGGACTCTCACCCGAGAGAACGGGTTGCTGGTCGAGCGGCTCGTGCAGCGTCCCGGGTTCACCGTTGCCCACCGCGGCGGCTCGCTCGACTGGCCGGAGATGTCGCTCGAGGCGTACCGGAACTCGGTGGCGCTGGGCGTCAACGCCCTGGAGATCTCCCTGGCCCGCACCTCGGACGGTGTGTGGTTCGGCCTTCACGACGACACGCTCGACAGAACGTCCGGCACCGCGGGGTTCGTCGCCGCGCAGCACACGTGGAAAGAGGTCGAGCGGTTCCGCATCACGGCCGCCGAGACGAACGACCCGTCCCAGCCCGCCCAGCCGTACCTCCGCTTCGAGGAGCTGGTGGCGGCGTACGGGCGCACTCACACCATCTTCGTCGACCCGAAGGTCGTGCCCGTGGCCCACCTCGGCGAACTCTTCGCGCTGATGTCCGCGCTGAAGCATCCCACCGGGACGTTCGTCGCCAAGGGCTATTGCACCGCTCAGGCCTGGCCGGTGGATGCGCACGCGCGCGGGTACACGACCTGGGGCTACTACTACGGCTCGGAGATCGGCGCCGATCCCACGCTGGTCCCGACGACCCAGGAACGCTGGACCTGGCTGGGACTCGACGTGGGTGCGACGGTGGAGCAGTGGCAGGCCTTCACCGCCACGGGCAAGCCGGTGGTGGCGCACATCGTCCGGTCGCGCGCCGCGGCCGATCAAGCGACGAGCCGCGGCGCGAACGGGCTGGTCGTTTCGGGCGTGCGCGAAGTGCTCGCCTGACGAGCGACGAACGGCGAGCGACGAGCGACGAACGACGAACGCGACCCGATGGGCGGCGCTCAGCCGCTTTTTCGCGAGGCGGTGATGGTGAACTTCGCGTTGCGGGCGATCTGCCGCGTCGGTCCGACCGCGCGCTCCAGCGCGGCGCGGTACCCGAGATGCGAGTTCCACACGGTCCACAACTCGCCACCCGGTGCGAGCACCCGTCCGGCATCCGCGAACAGCCGGTGCGCGATCCCGGTGTGCACGGCGCTGCCGATGTGGAACGGTGGATTGAGCACCACGAGATCGGCTGAGCCGTCGGGCTGCGAGGCGAGGCCGTCATCCCGGACCACCGTCACGCGCTCGGCGACACGGTTGGCCGCAGCGGTGGCGGTAGCGGAGGCGACAGCGGCGGCGGACTGGTCGGTCGCGATGACCTGGAGCCTTGGCCGGGCGACGGCGAGCGCAGACGCCAGCACGCCGGTCCCGCAGCCGAGGTCGATCGCCGTGCGCGCCTCCGGCACCGCCTCATCCAGGACGCCGAGAAGGAAGCGGGTCCCGATGTCGACAGCCGTCCCCGCGAAGGCCGCACCGTGCGCGCAGACCCAGAGGCCCGTGTCCGCATCCCGGACACGCTCCGGCCACCGGTCGAGCACCGTGGCGGCGGCGGGATGCGGCTCGCGCACGGTGAGCACGCGCGCCTTCTGCCGGGCCAGCGATGCCTCCACGGAACCGAACACCTCCCCGAGCACGTCATTCATCGCGGTCGTCATGTGCTTCAGCATCCCTCCGGCGTGGACGACCACGTCGGCGCGCGCGTGCTCGGCGAGAAGGGTGGCGATCTCGGCGAGCGCGTCGAGGCTGCGCGGCAGCCGCAGGAGGACCGTGCGGGCTCCGCGAACGAGGGACTCGTCCAGCGGGCGGTGCTCGTAGGTGCCTCCGAGGTCCAGCGCAGTCGCGTTGGCGTCGAGCGCACGCTCGCCGGTCAGGGCGTCCTGATGCACCCGGATGCCGCGCGCACCGCGAGACGCTGCCGCGAGCGTCAGCGCTCCGTACGCGTCGCCGATGACCACGAGTCCGTCGGAGAGCACGGCGTCGCCGGCGAGGTCGGCCAGGAGCCGGTCGGCCGCGTCCGACGCGAACAGGTTCGGCGCCTCGACATCCGGCCACCGGCGCAACCGCTCATAGGGGAAGCCGGGAGCTGCGGGGGACACGCCCTCCAGTCAACCAGAGGGCGCGCCCGGCAGCATCCCGGCCTCCCCGGATCAGGCGGCCGGCACCTCGTCCAGCAGCTCCTCCTTCTCGGAGAAGTCCATCGTCGGCGGCGTGCGGCGGAACCCGCGCGTCAGCACCGCGAGGTAGATGACGCCGACGAGCATCCACGAGAGTCCGACGATGAAGGTCGTGGCCGTCAGGGAGGTCCACAACCACACCGTCAGCACGAAACCGACCGCCGGAACGACGCCGTAGCGCACCCACTCCCGGCCGGATGGCGCGCTGCGACCGCCCTTCGGGAACAGGTGGTGACGGATCACCGAGAGGTTCACCATCGAGAACGCGGCCAGCGCGCCGAACGAGATCATCGTCGCGGCCTGGTCGAGCGTCAGCACAAGCGCCAGCAGCGACACGATCGACACGGCGACCGCTGCGACCCACGGAGTGCGGAACCGCGGGTGCAGCCGGCCGAAGATGCGCGGGAACACCCCATCCCGGCCCATGGAGTAGATGATCCGCGAGACGCTGACCTGCGTGGTCATGCCGGAACCGAACGCACCCACGACGTACACCGCGACGAAGAACGACGTCAGGAACGTGCCGCCGACCTTGGCCATGAGGTCGACGCCCGCGGAGTCGACCTGCGCGAAGTCGCGCCAGTCCGGGTAGACCAGCGCCCCCAGCCACGACACCACGATGAAGATGGCGCCACCGACGAGCGTCGTGATCAGGATGGCGCGCGGGATGTCGCGCTTCGGGTTCTTCGCCTCCTCCGACAACGTCGAGACCGCGTCGAAGCCGAGGAACGACAACGCGAGGACGGCCGCCCCCGCGAAGATCGGTCCGAGGCCGCCCGAGCCCGGCAGGAATGGCTCGATCAGGCTCGGCGTCTGGGAGGACGGGTTGGTGACGAGCTCCTTGATCGCCAGCACGGCGAACACCACGACCAGCAGGATCGAGAGCGCGACGATGGCGATGTTGAGCTTGTTCACCAGAGTGATGCCCAGGATGTTGAACACGAGCACGAGCAGAAGCGAGGCCAACGCGAACACCCATCCAGGCACATCCGGGAACTGGGTGTTCAGGTAGAGGCCGATCAGCAGGAAGTTGATCATCGGCAGGAACAGGTAGTCGAGCATCAGCGTCCACCCGGTGAGGAAGCCGATGTGGCCGCCGAACGCCTGCTGCGTGTACGTGTAGGCCGAGCCGGACACCGGGAACGCGCGCGCCATCGCGCCGTAGCTGAGTGCCGTGAACAGCATGGCCACGAGGGCGACCACGTATGCGGAGGGCAGATGGTTGTCGGTCGTCTCGGTCACGATGCCGTACGTGGTGAACACGGTCACCGGCGCCAAGTAGGTGAGTCCGAACAGCACGAGAGCGGTCGGACCGAGCGCTCGCTTGAGCCGCGGTTGAACGGGCAGGTCGGTCGTTGTCATGTGGTGCTGCCTCTCTGAGTCGAGATGGTGCAGGGGTGGGGTGATCAGCTCCGTACGGCGGCCGCGCGGCGGTGGCCGGCGACCCAGGTTCCGAGCACGCGGACGGATCGCAGATCGTGCGGGTCCACGTGGCGCGGGTCGGTGTCGAGCCAGACCAGGTCCGGGGCGGACCCCGGACGCAGTTCGCCGCGATCAGTGCGGGCGAAGGCCTGGTGGGCGACGCCGGAGGAGTACGCCTCCAGCGCCTCGGTGAGCGGGATGCGCTCGGCGGGGGTCCATCCGTCCGCGGGGTGCCGTTCGTCGGTCTGGCGGGTGACCGCCGTCGCGACTCCCGGCCGCCAGTCGGCGCTGCTGACCGGCCAGTCGCTCCCGAAGGAGACGCTGGACGACTCGAGCAGCGTGCGGATGGGGTACTGCAGCCGTTCGCGCTCGGCGCCGAGGCGCGGGATGGTCAGAGCGACCATCATCGGGTCCAGCTGGGCCCACAGCGGCTCGAAGTTGGCGATCACGCCGAGCCGGGCGAAGCGCGGCAGATCGGCGGGATCGACGACCTGCACGTGGGCGATAACCGGCCGGCGGTCGCGCGGGCCGTTGGTCCGCTCCACCTCCTCGAAGACGTCGAGCGCTGTGCGGGTCGCGGCGTCTCCGATGGCGTGCAGGTGCAGCTGGAAGCCGAGCTTGTCGAACGTGACGGCGGCGGCCGTCAATTGGGCGGCATCCCAGTTCGGCAGCCCGCGGTCGCCGGGGGTGTCGGCGTAGTCCGCGAGCATGGCGGCCGTGTGGTTCTCGATGACGCCGTCGACGAAGACCTTCACCGTGCCGGCGCTGAGCAGCGGATCGCCGAGCTCCTCGACTCGGCGGCGGGACTCCACGAAGGCGGGGACCTGGTCGCGCCAGGTCAGCGGGTCGGCGCGCAGCGCGAGGTTGACGCGTGTCGATAGGAGGCCGCGGGCGGACGCCTCCAGGTAGGCCTCCAGGTCGGCCGGCTCAACCCACGCGTCCTGGATCCACGCGATGCCCAGCTCGGCGTATTCGGCCGTCGCGAGCCGCAGCGCCTCCACGCGCTCGTCGTGCGTGCGTCCCGGCTCGACGGCGAGGAGCAGGTCGACGGCGCCGGGCTCCTGCAGAATGCCGAGCGGCGACCCGTCGTCACGGCGCGGGATGCGGCCCAGCGCAGGCTCAGGCGTGCTCGCGTCGATCCCCGCCCGGCGCAGCGCCTCGGAGTTGACCCAGACGGTGTGGTAGTCCCACGCCCGCAGCACGACGGGACGGTCCGGAACCGCTTCATCCAGCCAGCGCGCGTCGAACATGCCCTCGGGCGCGAGCGTGGCGTCGTAGCTGCCGCCGTAGATCCACTCCTGCTCGGGATGCGCGAGCGCCCACTCCTTCACGCACGCGACGATCTCGTCCACGGATTCGCAGGCGCGCACCTGAGGGCCCAGCTTCTCGAGGCCGCCCTGCAGCGGGTGTGCGTGCCCGTCGCCGAACGCGGGGGCCAGCACGCCGCCGAGCAGATCGACTGTCTCGTCGGCCGCGCCGCGGAGGGCCAGCGCTTCGTCGTCGACGGCGACAACGCGGCCGTCCTCGATCGCGACAGCGCGGTGCTCGGCCGCGTCGGCGCGGTAGCTCGTGAGGATCGTCCCGTTGGTGAAGACGGTCGTGCCCATGCACCCTCCTGGTGACGCCTGTGCCAGAAAATGAACGACGTTCTTTTATTTCGTCAGATACTAGGGTGTGATCGAGCCGGAGGGGAAGAGCATGGCCGAGATCGATCGCCCGGCGCGCCGGGTGGGGCGCCCCCGGACGGCGGTTCTGACCCGCGACCTCATCGCACACGCGGCTCTTCGCCTGCTCGACGAATCCGGCGCCGACGGCTTCACGATGGCCCGGCTCGCGCAGGCGCTTCGGGTGCGGCCCAGCGCTCTCTACAACCATGTCGACGGCAAAGAGGACGTCATCGCCGGCGTTCGGGAGGTCGTCTCCGACCGCATCGACGTCAGGGCGTTCGAGACGCAGCCGTGGGATTCGGCGATGCTCGTCTGGGCGCGCTCGTACCGGGTCGCGTTCGCCGCGCATCCACCGACCATCGCGCTGCTGGCGACCCTCCCGCTGACCGGCGCCCTCCGGACCATGCGGATGTACGACGCAGTCGTGTCCGCGATGGTGCGGGCCGGCTGGCCGGAGCCGGAGGTGCTCCCCACGATCGTCGCGGTGGAGTCGTTCATCCTCGGCTCAGCGCTCGACGCCATCGCCCCGGCGGACATGTTCGACCCGAGCGGTGCAGAGGAGGACGTGCCCGCGTTCGCGTCCGCCTACCGCGCCCGGCGGGCCGCCCTCGGAGACACGCCGCCCGCCGATGCGGCCTTCGAGACCGGGCTGACGGCGATGCTCGACGGTCTGCGGGCGCGGTATGCGCGGCTGGATACGGGGAGCTAGATCCACCCCTTGCGCTTGAACACGAAGTAGAGGCCGACGCCCATCCCGAGCATGAGCAGGAGGGCGAAGGGGTAGCCGAGCGTCCACCGCAGCTCGGGCATGACCCGGAAGTTCATGCCGTAGATGGTGCCGACGAGTGTCGGGGTGAACAGGATGGCCGCCCATCCCGAGATCTTCTTCACCTCGTCGTTCTGCTGCTGGCCGACCAGGGCGGTGTGGACGGTCAGTGCGTTCTGCAGGATCTGGCGGAAGGCGTCCGCTCGCTCCGTCACCCGGATGACGTGGTCCTCGATGTCGCGGAACCCATCCTGGAGGTCCTCGTCCTCCTCGCGCGCGAGAAGCCCCTGGCGCAGGCTGCGGAGGACGTCGCGCAGCGGGTCGACCGCCCGCTGGAAGTGCATCACCTCGGTCGACAGTTCGAAGATCCGCCGCGAGACGCCCCGGTCGCCCGAGAACAGCTGGTCCTCGATCTCGTCGATGTCATCCTCGAGGCCGGCGATCACGGGCGCGTACTCGTCGACGATCTCGTCGAGGATGCCGTACAGCGCCGCGATCGGACCGTGCGCCAGCAGGGCGCTGTCGCCCTCCAGACGACGGCGGACGCGGCCCAGATCGGGGCTCTCGAAGTGGCGGACCGTGATGACGAAGTCGTCGCCGAGGAAGAGGTGGACCTCTCCGAACTCCACCTTCTCCGTCTCGTCGACGTAGTCGGCGGGACGCAGCACGACGAAGAGCATGGAGCCGTACTTCTCGATCTTCGAGCGCTGATGTCCGGAGAGCGCGTCCTCGACCGCGAGCGGCGGCAGGTCGAACTCCTTCGCCACCGCTTCCAGTTCCTGCGCGGTCGGTCGGTACAGGCCGATCCAGGCGAAGCCGCCACGATCACGGACCGTTTCGGAGGTCTTCTCCAGCGACGGCGGCTCGGTGCGGTGCCCATCCACATAGACGGCGTTGTCGACGATCATCGCGCCCCTTTCCTCCCCAACCGTACGCTCAGCGGCCGATCGTACCGGCCGGTCGGCTCTAGACTGGCCGCAATGTCCGCGCTCGCCTGGCTCGCCGCCGCCCTTGTCGCGGTCGGCGCATACCCCGCCTACCGGTTCGCGCGGCGGTCGTGGCGGTTCCGGGCGACCACGACCGTGATCGCGGTAGTGTCGGCACAGGTCGTCGGGCTCCTGCTCGTCCTGCTCGGCGTCCTGCTCCTCCCTCGGCCGGACCTGGTCGGGATGGGATGGTTCGTCCTCCTGCTCGCCACGACGATCCTTCCGCTCGCCATCGGCGATCTGGTGCAGTCCGACGGCGGCAAACTGCTGCGCACCGTCGTCGCGGGCGCCGCTGCCGTGCTCACCGTCGCGGTCGCCGGGGTGGCCGTGTCTCCCGCGTTCGCGCAGCCGGTCGTGGCCGGGCGCGCCGTCCCTGTCACCGAGAAGACGCTGGCGAACGGGTACCAGCTCGCCGTCCGCATCCCGCCGACGGCCTCCGGTTTCGAGGCGCGCGACGCTCACCTGTTCGTGCCGCCGGGCTGGCTGCGCGATCCCTCCGCCACCCGTCCCGTCGTCGAGATGATGATGGGCCAGCCGGGAAGCCCGACCCTCGGCGCCACGCTGGACGCACTCCACAGCCTCGGCGACGACCGCCTGAACCAGGCACCGTTCGTCCTCGTCGTCGATCAGCTCGGGGCCCTCGACAAGAATCCGCCGTGCGCCGACGTGCCGGGCAGCAAGCTGGCCACCTACCTGGCACAGGATGTGCCCGCCTGGATCGACGCGAACCTCCCGGCATCGCGCGACCGCTCGCAGCGCGTGATCGCCGGGTTCTCGCACGGCGGCGAATGCGCGGCGTACGTCGGCGCAGCCTTCCCGGAGAGGTTCGGCGCGGTCATCGACATCTCCGGCCCGGACAAGCCCGGAGAGTATCGGCCGGTCCTCACTCGCGACCGGTACTTCGGCGGAGACCAGGTGGCCTACGAGAAGACGTGGCCGGCGAATGTGCTCGCCTCCCGCGACTACCCTCAGACGACGATCGGCATCTTCGTCACCGGCGAAGAGGACCCGAAGTTCCGGCCACAGGTCGAGTCCACCGCGACTGCGGCGGAGAACGCCGGTTGGAAGGTCACCTACTGGGTGGTCCCGGGTGCCGGGCATTCGAGCCCGACGTTGACGAAAGGCCTGGCCTCCGGCTACAACCAGCTGATCGGCGACTGGCTCCGGACCGGCGCGACCTCGGCGGGCGACCGCTTCCTGTGCGTGGCCGACCAGACGTCGCGGGCGTGCGGGCTGACCCAGGCGGCCGCGGCCGCAGGGACGGCCGCGATCCTGGACCTCTCCGCCCTCGCAGTGTTCCTCGTCATCGCGTTGAGCCTGTTCTTCGCCCGCCGGGGAGTGACCCTGCGGGGGGCGCGTCCCTCTCTCGACGACTGACGCGCCCGCCCCCGTCCCGTACCGTACGATTTGCGCCAAATCGCGGTTATGGGCGCCGCTTAACCGCGATTTGGCGCAAATCGCGGAAGGTCGGGGGCGCAAATCGTGAGGGGACGAGTCGGGCGCTAGGCGGCGACGGCGGCGCGGGAGGCGACGAACGCGTCCACGCAGCGACGGATCTCCTCCTCCGTGTGCGCCGCCGACAGCTGCACCCGGATGCGGGCGCGGCCCTTCGGGACGACCGGGTACGAGAACGCGGTCACGTAGACGCCCTGGAGCTGCATCTCGTCGGCGATGCGGGCGGTGAGCGCAGCATCCCCGAACATGACCGGGACGATGGGATGCTCCCCCGGCAGCAGGTCGAAGCCGGCCTCCGTCATCAGCCGCCGGAACAGCTCCGCGTTCGCGACGAGCTGCGCACGGAGGTGGTCCGACTGCTCCAGCAGGTCGAGCGCAGCGAGCGTGCCGGCGACGATGGACGGCGCGAGCGTGTTCGAGAACAGGTACGGGCGCGCGCGCTGGCGCAGCAGGTCCACGATCTCGCGGCGGCTCGACACGTACCCGCCGGAGGCGCCGCCGAGCGCCTTGCCGAACGTGCCCGTGTAGATGTCGATCCGGTCGGAGACGCCGCAGAACTCCGGCGTCCCCCGCCCGTGCTCGCCGACGAAGCCGACCGCGTGCGAGTCATCGACGAATACCAGAGCTCCGAACTCGTCGGCGAGGTCGCAGATGTCCGCGAGCGGGGCGATGTAGCCGTCCATCGAGAAGACACCGTCGGTGACGATGACGGTGAAGCGGGCACCCGCATCGCGCGCCGCCTCCAGCTGCGCCCGGAGATCGGCCATGTCGCGGTTCTTGTAGCGGAACCGCTGGGCCTTGGAGAGTCGGATGCCGTCGATGATGGACGCGTGGTTCAGCTCGTCGGAGACGATGGCGTCCTCGGCGGTGAACAGCGTCTCGAACACGCCGCCGTTCGCGTCGAAGCACGATGAGAAGAGGATGGTCGCTTCGGTGCCGAGGAACCGGGACACGCGCCGCTCCAACTCGAGGTGCTGCTCCTGGGTCCCGCAGATGAATCGCACGCTGGCCATCCCGTAGCCCCAGTCGTCGAGCGCGGACTTGGCCGCGTCGACCAGGGCCGGGTGGTCGGCGAGTCCCAGGTAGTTGTTCGCGCAGAAGTTCAGCACCTGCTGACCGTCGGCGGTGATGAGCGCAGACTGCGGCCCGTGGATGGAGCGCTCACGCTTCGTGAGCCCGGCCTCCTCGATCTCCTGCAGCTGCGTCGCGATGTGCTCGCGGAAACTCCCGTACATCTCTAGACCTCCGTCCAGTCGAGGATGACCTTGCCGCCGCCCGCCGCTGCGGCGGCGGCGAAACCCTTCTCCCAGTCGCGGGCAGGAAAGCGGTCGGAAACGATCGACGCGATGGCGTCGTGCAGGGCGGCCGAGGTCTGCAGCATCGCTCCCATGGCGTTCCACGTCTCGAACATCTCGCGGCCGTAGATGCCCTTCAAGGTGAGCATGTGCGTGACGACGATCCCCCAGTCGACCGCGATCGGCTTCGCGGGCAGGCCGAGCATGGCGATCCGGCCGCCGTGGTTCATGTTCTCGATCATCGACGGCAGCGCAGTGGGTGCGCCACTCATCTCGAAGCCGACGTCGAAGCCCTCTCGCATCCCGAGCGCCTTCTGCGCCTCGTGGATGTCGTGCTGCGAGACGTCGACCGTGAAGTCGGCCCCCATCCCGCGCGCGAGTTCGAGCCGCTGCGCACTGACGTCCGTGCCGACGATGAATCGCGCGCCGACGTGGCGCGCGACGGCGATGGCCATCAGACCGATCGGGCCGCATCCGGTGACCAGGACGTCCTCGCCGACGACCGGGAAGGCGAGGGCGGTGTGGACGGCGTTCCCGAGCGGGTCGAACAGAGCACCGACCTCCGGCTCGATCGCGCTGTGATGCACCCAGACGTTGGTGGCAGGGAGGACGAGCTGCTCGGCGAACGCGCCATCCCGCTGCACGCCGACGCCCTGGGTGCGGATGCACATCTGGCGGCGTCCGGCGCGGCAGTTCCGGCAGGTGCCGCAGACGATGTGCCCCTCGCCCGACACCAGGTCGCCGACCTCGACATCGTGCACCAGGGGGCCGACCTCGATGACCTCGCCGAAGAACTCGTGGCCGGGGATGAGCGGGGCCTTCACGGCCGACGCCGCCCAGTCGTCCCAGCGCTGGATGTGCAGGTCGGTGCCGCAGATGCCGGTGCGCAGAACGCGGATCCGGACATCCTCTGGGCCCATCTCGGGCTCGGGTACGTCGACCAGTTCGAGACCGGGTGCGGCCTCGCTCTTGAACAGGGCTCTCATCGTCGCTTCCTCGTGGGAGTCGGTGTGCTTCATCGCGTGGCCGTGCCCCGCCTTGTGGGCGGCTCGGCCGAGATAGAGCCTAGACCAGCAGTATCGGGACGGGCGCTAGAGTGCTCGCATGAAGCGCGCGCTGATCGTGATCGACCTGCAGAACGAGTACGTGACCGGCAACCTGAAGATCTGCTTCCCGGACCTTCTCACGTCCATCCCGAACATCGAAGTGGCGTGGGATGCCGCCGACGATCACGGCGTGCCGGTCGTGGTCGTGCAGCACCTCGAAGACGAAGGCGCCCCCGTGTTCGCGAGGGGGTCGGAGGGTGCCGCGCTGCACGCGAGCATCGCGGACCGGACGCCCGCGCACGTCGTGACGAAGGGCAGCGTCTCCGCGTTCCCGGGCACGGACCTGGAACGGTGGCTGCGCGCCAACGACGTCGACACCGTGACGATCGCGGGCTACATGACGCAGCACTGCTGCGCGGGGACGGCGCGGGATGCGGCCGAGCTCGGTTTCACCGTCGAATTCTTGTCCGACGCGACCGGGACGCTCGACCTCGTCAACGAGGCGGGCGCGATCTCGGCGGACGCGCTCCACCGCTCGGTGCTGGTGACGATGCAGTCCGAGTTCGCCGCGGTGGCGACGACGGAGGAGTGGACCCTCGCGGTGGAGGCCGGCGATACCCTGCCGGTGTCGAACCTCTGGGACAGCACCGGTCACGCCCGGCTACCCGAGAAGCACGCCGAGCTGCACAAGCTCATGCGCGAGGTACGCGCGGGCATCGACCGTGAGGTCGCGGAGGGCGAAGCGCACAACATCCAGAACACGCTCTACGTCGGCCAGGGCGTCTCGTCGCTCTGACGCTCGCCGCGCCGCGCCGGCTGCCGGGTAGTGAGTGGATGCTCCAACCGGGGTCGAGTGGTGACATCATGTCGCAACTCGCGAGAGGGCGAGAGGGCTGGAGCGAGCTCAGCGGTCGAGCGGGCGCCAGACCACGACGGAGGTGCTGCGGCGGGTGCGGGTGCCGGCCCGGAGGGAGACGACCTCGCCTTCGGAGCCCGCGGCGAAGACGCGGCGGCCCGGGCGGTTCAGGAGCTCGTCGGCCAGCGCGCTCTCCAGCTCCCGGACCCGGCCGCGGAGCTCGCCGACCTGGTCTTCGAGTTCGATGATGCGCCGGATGCCCTCCAGGCTCACGCCCTCGGAGCCGAGCCGCGCGATCTCCTGCAGCTTGGCGATGTCGCGCATCGAGTAGCGGCGCGACTTGCCCGCGGTCCGGCTGGGGCTGACGAGTCCGAGCCGGTCGTACTGGCGAAGCGTCTGCGGGTGCATGCCCGCGAGCTCCGCCGCGATCGAGATCACGAAGACCTGGCTGTTCTCGTCCATCGTCAGCCTCGCGCCTTGGCCAGGATGTCGTCGCGCGGGTTCTCGTCGGGCAGCTTCGCCGCGAACGCCTCCAGCGCCTCCTTCGCCTCGTTGGAGAGGTGCGACGGGACGGCCACCTGCACGACCGCGAGCAGGTCTCCCGTGCCCTTGGCGGTCTCGACGCCGCGGCCCTTCACGCGCAGCACGCGGCCGCTCGGGGTCCCGGGTGCCACGCGCAGCTTGACGGGATCGCCGCCGAGCGTCGGGACCTCGATGGTCGCGCCGAGCGCGGCCTCGGCGAAGGTCACCGGCACGGTGACGCGCAGGTTGAGCCCGTCGCGCTCGAACACGGGGTGCTTGCGCACGCCCACGGTGAGCACGATGTCACCGGCCTCCCCGCCGTCGGGGCTGGGCTGCCCCTTGCCGCGCAGCTTGATCTTCTGGCCGTCGGCGACGCCTGCGGGGATCTTGACCTTGATCGGCTTGCCGTCGGAGGCCTGGAGCGTGATCGTCTCGCCTCGGGTGGCGGTCACGAAGTCGATGGTGGTGTGCGCCGTCACGTCGCGGCCACGCGTCGGTCCGCCGTAGCCGCGGTAGCCGCCGGTCGTGGATCCGAACCGGCCGTTGCCGAACAGTCCGCCGAAGACGTCGTCGAAACCGCCCCCGCCGGCCTGCTGGAATGTGTAGCTCTGCTGGCCGCCCTGGCCGAACATCCCGCCGAAGACGTCGTCGAAACCGCCCTGCCCGCCGGAGCCGGGCGCGGTGAACCGGGCGCCCGTGCCCATCGCGCGGATCTGGTCGTACTCCTTGCGCTCCTCGGGATCGTTGAGCACCGAGTACGCCTCGCTGATCTCCTTGAACTTCGCCTCCGCGGCGGCATCGCCGGGGTTCGAGTCGGGATGGTACTTGCGGGCGAGCTTGCGGTACGTCTTCTTGAGGTCGGCCGCGCTGACGTCCTTGGAGACGCCAAGCACTTTGTAGAAGTCCTTGTCGAACCAGTCCTGGCTAGCCACGGGCGCCTCCTCTCGCGTCGCTGATGTTCGTGGATGAAGTCTGCATGTTTGCCTCGCGTACGGCGGCCGGAGCGGCGGGACTCGTGCCCCGCCGCTCCGCCGTGCGCTGTTGCCGGATCAGGCCGGCACCGCCACGACGACCTTCGCCACCCGGACGGTGGTGGAGCCCAGCCGGTAGCCGGTCTCCACGACCTCCGCGACGGTGTCCGCCGTCACTCCCGGAGT
The DNA here is from genome assembly GCF_042465655.1 of Leifsonia sp. T36S-04. Taxonomy (GTDB): domain Bacteria; phylum Actinomycetota; class Actinomycetes; order Actinomycetales; family Microbacteriaceae; genus Leifsonia. Next base: position 82,026 of record NZ_CP146286.1, on the reverse strand, counting down.
CGGCTGCTGGAAGATCGCCTCGTGGATCTGCGGGTCGAAGGGCTCGCCCTTCTCGCCGTAGGGGGTGAGCCCCAGTCGCTCGACCGCGGTGCGGAGCTTCGCGGCGATGCTGGAGAAGGCGCTGCCCTCGCCCAGGTCGCCGTGCTTCTCGGCGCGCTCGAGGTCGTCGAGCACCGGGATGAGACCCTTCACGGCGTCGCCCACGGCCCGCTCCCGCTCGATCTCGCGGTTCGCCTCCGTGCGCTTGCGGTAGTTCGCGTACTCCGCGGTCACCCGCTGGAGGTCGGCGAGGCGCTCGGCGGCGAGCTGCTCGGCGGTCGTCTGACCCGAGAGGATGTCGAGGTCGTCATCGCTCAGGATGTCGCCCTCCTCCTTCTCGTCGGCCGGACCGACATCGACGAGCTCCTCGTGGGAGAGGTCGTGCTCGCCGCCGTCGCCCGGCTGCTCGCCGTCAGGACGCCGGACCTTCCCGGTCTCGGGGTCGATCTTCCGCTTGTCGTGGACGATCGGTTCCTCGCGTTCCGGCTCCTCGGAGCCGCCGTTCTGGTCCGACATCGTTACTTCTTCTCCTCGTCGTCGACGACCTCGGCGTCGATGACGTCCTCGTCGTCACCGGACGACTCGCCCGGCTGCTGGCCTTCGGCCGACTCGGAAGCCGGTGCCTCGGACGCCTGCGCCGACGAGTAGATCGCCTCGCCGAGCTTGCCCTGGCTCGCGTTGAGCTTGTCGAACGCCGTCTTCACGGCCTCGTCGTCGTCACCCGCGAGGGCGGTCTTGACACCATCCACATCGCCCTGGACCTCGTTCTTGACGTCCTCGGGGAGCTTGTCCTCGTTGTCCTTGATCAGCTTCTCGATCGAGTAGACGAGCTGCTCGGCCTGGTTGCGGGTCTCGGCGGACTCACGGCGCTGCTTGTCCTCGGCGGCGTGCTCCTCGGCCTCGCGCACCATGCGCTCGATGTCGTCCTTCGGCAGGCTGGACCCGCCGGTGATCGTCATCGACTGCTCCTTGCCGGTGCCCTTGTCCTTGGCTGACACGTGCACGATGCCGTTGGCGTCGATGTCGAACGTGACCTCGATCTGCGGGATGCCGCGGGGTGCCGGGGCGATTCCGGTCAGCTCGAAGGTGCCGAGCGGCTTGTTGTCGCGGGTGAACTCGCGCTCGCCCTGGAAGACCTGGATCGCGACGGACGGCTGGTTGTCGTCGGCCGTGGTGAAGGTCTCGCTGCGCTTGGTGGGGATGGCCGTGTTGCGCTCGATGAGCTTGGTCATGATCCCGCCCTTGGTCTCGATGCCGAGGGACAGCGGGGTGACGTCGATGAGGAGGACGTCCTTGCGCTCGCCCTTGAGGACGCCGGCCTGCAGCGCGGCGCCGACGGCGACGACCTCGTCCGGGTTCACGCCCTTGTTCGGCTCCTTGCCACCGGTCTCCTGCTTCACGAGCTCGGAGACGGCCGGCATGCGGGTCGAACCACCGACGAGCACGACGTGCGCGATGTCGCCGACCTTGATGCCCGCCTCGCGGATGACATCCTGGAACGGCTTCTTGGTGCGGTCGAGGAGGTCGCTGGTCATCTGCTCGAACTGGGCGCGCGTGAGCGTCTCGTCGAGGTTGGCCGGGCCGTTCTCGGTGAGCGACAGGTAGGGCAGCTGGATGCTGGTCGACATGCTCGACGACAGCTCCTTCTTGGCCTGCTCGGCAGCCTCCTTCAGACGCTGCAGAGCGATCTTGTCCTTCGAGACGTCGACGCCGGTGCTGTCCTTGAAGCGCTTGATGAGCCAGTCGACGATGCGCTGGTCCCAGTCGTCGCCACCGAGGCGGTTGTCGCCGGCGGTCGAGCGGACCTGGATGGTCGAGAAGTCGTCGTCCTTGCCCACTTCGAGCAGGGAGACGTCGAACGTTCCGCCACCGAGGTCGAAGACGAGGATGAGCTCGTCCTCCTTGCCCTTGTCGAGGCCGTACGCGAGCGCAGCGGCCGTCGGCTCGTTGATGATGCGGAGCACGTTGAGGCCCGCGATCTCACCGGCCTCCTTGGTGGCCTGGCGCTCGGCGTCGTTGAAGTACGCCGGCACGGTGATGACGGCGTCGGTGACGGTGTCGCCGAGGTACTGCTCGGCGTCGCGCTTCAGCTTCTGCAGGATGCGCGCCGAGATCTCCTGGGCGGTGTACTTCTTGCCGTCGATGTCGGTGGTCCAGTTGGTGCCCATGTGGCGCTTCACCGACGAGATGGTGCGGTCGACGTTGGTGACCGCCTGACGCTTGGCGGTCTCGCCGACGAGGACCTCGCCGTCCTTGGTGAACGCGACCACCGACGGGGTGGTGCGGAAGCCCTCGGCGTTCGCGATGACCGTGGGCTCGCCGCCCTCGAGCACCGAGACGACGGAGTTCGTGGTTCCGAGGTCGATTCCTACTGCACGTGACATATGTGCTTCTCTCCTTTGTTGCTGGTCTGCGTAGTCGCTGGCCGATGAAAGTCTGGGGTCAAGACTTGAGCCTCGACGACTCAACACTGCCATCAACGATGGAGGGTGTCAAGAGGACGAGTCCAAAACTTGAGTACACATGACTCAACTTTGCGTGGACGTGAACTATTCCTGTTCAGCCCGCCAAAGTCCCCTCCGCGGCCGCGTTGGGCGCAGGGTCCGGCAGCCGCCGCATCCGGAACGCGTTGCCGACACCGATGAGGCCGGCGAGCACCGGCACCAGCAGCGCGACCTGCAGCGAGATCGGGCGCGATTCCGTGTTGATGCGGACCACCTCCGCCTGCACCTCCGGCGGTTCGGTGGCGAGCAACTCCCTCAGTTTGGTGTTGGACATGACCTCCGCATCCGTCTCCAGCACCTGCGAGATCTGCTGCTTGTCCTGCGGCGGCAGCACGGTGCTCGCGTCGGTCTTGGCCGTGAAGGTGGCAGCCAGGGTGGCGAGCATGATCGCGCCGGCGAACGCCAGCCCGAAGGACAGCCCGAACGACCCGGCGGCTGAGTTGACACCCGCCGCCTCGCTGACCCGCTCATCCGACACCGGCGAGAGCGTGTAGTTGTTGAGCTGCGAGACCAGCAGCCCCAGCCCGCTCCCGGCCACGATCAACGGAAGCGTCAGGTACCAGCCGGAGGTGGCGATCGGCACCAGGGGGATGATCGCCGCGATCCCCACGACCACCAGGACGAAGCCCCACAGGATCAGCGACGCCGGCCGGCGCTTCAGCCCGCGGCCGGCGAGGAGGGCGACGGCGAACATGCTCAGCGACAGCGGCGCGATCGAGAGTCCTGACCACAGGGCGTTGTACTCGAGCACCATCTGGAGGTAGATCGGCAGCGCGATCATCGTGCCGCCCAGGGCGATCTGCTGGAGCAGCTGACCGGAGACGCCGGATTGGAACAGCTTCGACCGGAAGAGCCGCGGATCGAGGAGCGTCGGCTTCGACCGCCGCGAGCGGGAGCGCAGCCAGATGACCAGCGACAGGAGCCCGGCCACGCCGACGAGGATGATGAGCAGCACCCGCTCGCCGCCCTCCTGCCAGACCAGGATGCCGGTGACGATGCCGCCCATCCCGATCACGGAGAACAGCGCACCGACCAGGTCGATCGACCGCTCGCCGGTGTAGGGGACATCCTTCACCAGGCCGATCCCGGACAGCACGACGGCGATGATGACCGCCTCCAGGAGGAAGCCGACGCGCCACGACAGGAACGTCGTGATGAACCCGCCGAGCAGCGGGCCGACGGCCGCCGCGATCGCGGCGGATGCCCCCACCAGCGCGTACACGCGCTTCTGGTCGCCGCCCTCGAAGTTCCCGTGGATGAGGGACTGCATCGCGGGAAGCAGAAGCGAGGCGCCGATCCCCCCGATGACCGCCCAGAACAGGATGATCGCCCCCAGGTTCTGCGCAAGCGTCATCGCGATCGCGCCCACCGCGTACCCGAGGAGCCCCAGGACGTAGGCGAGCTTGCGGCCGATCAGGTCACCCGTCTTGCCGCCGATCAGGATGAACGCCGCCGACACCAGAGCCTCCAGCGCGATCGCGCTCTGAACGCCGCTGACCGTGGTGTGCAGGTCGTGGACGACGGCCGAGATGGAGACGTTCATCAGCGAGGTGTCCACCACGAGGACGAACATCGCCATCGCGAGCAGGAGCGCGAGTCTCCCGTTGAACTTCGTCGGCGCGCTTCCACCAGTCACGGCTCCCCCTCACGGATGGTCACAGGCAAGCACATGGCGCGCCGCTTGGGACTCCCCCGATTCACGCGGGCCGGATTCACACCGGCCGCACAAGCACCGTCGATAGCGTCGGAGCATGGACACGGATCCGGCCGCAGCACCACTTCTCTCGACGCGCGCGATCGAAGCTCTGCAGAGCATCGACCCCGCGACACTCAGCGAGGTGCAGGCGTTCCGGGACGATTTCGCGCGGTTCATCATGCCGTACAAGTTCGGCATCGACGAGATCTCGACCAAGGTCAGCATCCTGCGTGAAGAGTTCGCCGAACTGCACGACTACAACCCGATCGAGCACATCTCGAGCCGGCTGAAGTCGCCGGAGAGCATCGAGCAGAAGGTCATCCGGAAGAAGTGCGACCCGAGCTTCGACGCCATCCGCGAGTCGATCACCGACATCGCCGGCATCCGGATCGTCTGCAGTTTCGTCTCCGACGTGTACCGGGTCTTCGAGCTGCTCACCGCGCAGGAGGACGTCCGGACGATTCGGGTGAAGGACTACATCGCGCACCCCAAGCCGAACGGCTACAAGAGCCTGCATGTCATCGTCGAAGTGCCGGTCTTCCTCAGCGAGGGCCCGGTGCTTGTGCCCGTCGAGATCCAGTTGCGCACGGTCGCCATGGATTTCTGGGCCAGCCTCGAGCACAAGATCTACTACAAGTACGACGGCGAAGTGCCGGAGGGCCTCCTGCGCGACCTGACCGCCGCTGCAGGCACGGCGAGCCAGCTCGACGTCACGATGGAGGACCTGCACCGCCAGGTGCGCGGCGACGCGCGCGGGACGGTGTACAGCCTGCCGGTCTCGATCTGAGGCGCTGACGCGCTCAGTACCCCACGACGCCGGTGAAGTCCGGCGAACCGTCCGGACGCGCGGGCACCGGCTGGCCGTTGATGTAGCGGGGCCATTCGAGGCGCAGGCCGGTGGCGGCGTCGAGGCGCGGGTACGCGGACACCGGCGCTCCGACGGGAGTGGCGGCGGCTGCGGGAGCCGTCGCTGACGGCACGGCCGCCGGAGCGAAGGTCGGCGGCCCCGGGACGAAGGCCGCGGGAGCGGTCGGCGCCGGACGGACCGCTTTGGGCCCGAACAGCGAGTACGTGAGCGGGATGAGGACGGTGCCCAGCGCATCCAGAATCGCCGCCACCGCCACGAGGCGCCAGTAGGTCTCACCGAAGTCGGCGCGCGTCCAGATCAGGGGGAGCGACAGCCCGGCGGTGAGCAGCCCCACGAGCACCAGGGTCGCCATGGTCACCTTGCTCATGATCGGCCCGGTGAAGCGGCGCTGCGTGTTGAGGACGAGGTGGATGTGCAGCAGCCCGATCCGCGTGACGATCACCAGTAGGAACCACGAGAACGGCTCCCACCACGGCTCGGTCGCGTCGTACCCGAAGCCTCCGCCGACCGGCTGGACCGCCATCCACACCTTCCAGAGCCCGATGCCGAACAGGTACACGGATGTGATGACGCTGACCGCGCCGAACCACGCAGCACGCCGGGCCGAGACGTCCGCGTCGTACCAGGAGACGAGCGCGAAGAACACGAAAAGACCGATCGTGCCGATGAGGCGCCAGCAGGTCTCGTCGAAGCGGCCGAGGACGACGGCGTACACGCCGACCAGGGCCGCGGCGATCAGGGCGCCGATCACGATGCGGGGCATGAGGTGACGGACCCAGCCGTAGGGAGCGGGGGCGGTGCGGACGGTGCTCACGGGACCTCCGATGTCGGGTGTCCCGCCACGCTATGGCCCAATGGCCCAGCGCAGAATCCGTGCGGCCACGGAAACGCGCCGGGCTCAGGATGTGGCCTCGGCGAGCCACTCGTCGAACGTCTGCGCGCCCAGTCGTGCCAGCGGCCCGGCCAGCAGCGTGCCGTCGCGCAGAGCTCTGCCCCAGCGCCCAGGGAGCGGCACCGCCAACACCCGGCCGTGATCGCCGCGGGCGGCGAGGTAGCGGCGGACGAGCGCGGCCATGTCCTCGATCCGCGGGCCGGCGAGGTCGCGGTCGACGCCCCGCGGCGCACCGACGGCGATCTCCGCGAGCGCCGCGCCGACCTCCGCCGCCGCGACCGGCTGGGACCTCATGACCGGGACCACGCGCAGCCGCCCCTCCGGCGATCGGGCGGCCAGCTGCGCCGCGAACTCGTGGAACTGTGCGGCCCGCAGCAGCGTCCATCCCGCGCCCGACTCCTGCACCAGCCGCTCCTGCAGCGCCTTGCCCGCGTAGTAGCCGGCGGGCGCCTCGGCCGCGCCGATGATCGACAGGGCGATGTGGTGGCCGACCCCGGCCTCGCGCTCGGCGGCGAGAAGCGTGCGCGTGATGCCGCCGAAGAACGCCTCCGAGCGTTTCGCGCCCAGCGTCTGCACCGACGTCACGTCGACCACGGCCACACAGCCGTGAAGCGCATCCGCAACTCCGTCGCCCCGCTCGATGTCGACCCCGGTCGCCCGGCTCAGCACGATCGGCTCGTGTCCCGAGGAGATGAGCGCCGCCACGACGTGCCGGCCCACGACGCCGGTTCCGCCGGCGACCGCCACCCTCATCGGACGGCCCCCGTGCCCTCGGACGCGCGCGCGGACGCCGTCGTCTCGGGAGTCCGCCCCCTGGCCGGCAGCAGCAGCGCGAGCCCCAGCAGCGCGCTCAGCCCGAGCGAGACCAGTGTGCCGATGCGGTCCCCGGCCGATCCCTCCAGATGAGATGCGTGGTACCCGAAGTGCAGGACCCCGAACGCTGCCCAGGCGAGCCCGACGATCCGGCCCGGCTGTGCACTCCGCGAGAGCGCCGCCGCCAGACTCGCGGCGGCCAACCCGAGATAGAGGGCGCCGACGTCGCGGATCAGGTGCTCGTTGAACGGCCCGTCCACGTCGATCCAGTGCAGGCCGAAGCCGGGGAACGAGCGGTAGAAGGCGTCCGGCGCGAAGAAAGCCCAGCCGCCCACGAAGGCGCCCAGGGCGACGCCGATCCCCAGAAGGGTGCGCCGCAGCGGTGTGTTGTCCATGCCCCTCCGACGACGCAGCGTCGGAAAATGTGAGGATCGCCTCGCATCCGGCGCCCCTGATTCGTCTTAATGGATGTGATGGATGAGACCCCGATCGAAGTGGACCACGCCGTGGTGGCCGAGCGCCGCCACCTGCTGTCGCTCGCGTACCGCATGCTGGGGACGGTCGCGGAGGCCGAGGACGCCGTGCAGGAGACCTACGCGCGCTGGTATCGCCTCACTCCTGCGGAGCGGGACGCCATCGCGAACCCTGCCGGCTGGCTCACCCGGGTCGCGGGTCGCATCTGCCTGGATGTGCTGGGCTCGGCACGCGTGCGGCGGGAGCGCTACGTCGGTCCCTGGCTGCCCGAACCTGTGCCGTCGGACACCTTCGCGGTCGGCGGCCCCGCGGACCCGCTGGACCGGGTCACCCTCGACGACTCGGTCAGCACGGCCCTGCTGCTCGTGCTGGAGGCGATGACGCCCGCAGAACGCGTGGCGTTCGTGCTCCACGACGTGTTCGGGATGCCGTTCGACGAGATCGCCGAGTCGGTCGGCCGCACCCCGGCCGCCTGCCGCCAGCTGGCGGCATCCGCGCGGCGCCGGGTGCGGGACGGACGTGAGCGCGATGTCCCCCGCGCCGAGCACGACCGCGTCGTGCAGGCGTTCGCGCAGGCGGCGTCTGGCGGCGACCTCGGTGCGTTGGTGGCGGTCCTCGACCCGGACGTCCGGCTCACCTCCGATGGCGGCGGCGTGGTCAGCGCCGCGCGCCGGCCGGTCGTCGGCGCCGACAACGTCGCGCGCTTCCTGCTCGGCCTGGGCGCGAAGTACCCGGGAGTGGCGGTGGAGCCCCGGCAGACGGGCGACGGACTCGGGTTCGTGCTGGTCGACGACGGCCAGGTGACCGGCGTGATGACCTTCAGCGTGCGGGACGGCGCGGTCTCCGGCATCCGGATGGTGCGCAACCCGGAGAAGCTCACGCTCTGGAACTGAGCGGGCCGCGTCGTTCACCCGCCGTTGGGGACCCGGCCCTACGCTGTCCCCATGACCACCGATCTGCCCGGTCGCGGCTCGGGCGACGATGCCCTGGTGACCACCGCGAGCCCGCTCTTCGCCGACAGTGCGACCGACCGCCGCATCCCCACCCGCTGGGTGGTGTCGTGGGCGCTCTGGGACTGGGGCGGCGCAGCCTTCAATGCGGTCATCACGACCTTCGTCTTCACGGTTTATCTCACCAGCAGCCTGTTCGTGGACCCGTCGGTCGTCGCCGCGAAGAACGCCGAGGCCGGCACGTCCGGTCCGGCCCACACGGCCTATGACGCGGCCGTCGCGGTCCTGTCGAGTGGATTGGCGTGGGGCGTCGGCATCGCGGGCATCGTCGTCGCCCTGATCGCCCCGGTGCTCGGTCAGCGGACCGACGGCTCCGGACGACGCAAGCTGTGGCTGGGGGTGAACACCGGCGTGGTCGTGGTGGTGACCGCGCTCATGTTCTTCGTCGTCGGGGAGCCCTCGTACTTCCTGCTCGGCGTCGCGCTCGTGGCCATCGGGACCGTGTTCTACGAGATCGCGACGGTCAACTACAACGCGATGCTGGTGCAGGTGTCGACGCCGAAGACGGTGGGACGCGTCAGCGGCTTCGGCTGGGGCGCGGGCTACCTGGGCGGCATCGTGCTGCTGCTGATCGTCTACTTCGGCATCGTGACGAGCAACGGCGACGGGACCGGCGGCCTCCTGCACGTTCCCACCACCGACGGCCTCAACATCCGCATCATCGCCCTCATCGCTGCGGCCTGGACTCTGATCTTCTCGCTTCCGGTGCTGTTCACCGTCCCCGAGATCCCCCCGAACGCGCGAACGCCGCGCGTCGGGTTCTTCGCGTCGTACGCCGTGCTGGTTCGCGACATCGGCCGGCTCTGGAAGGAGAGCCGGAACACGGTGCTGTTCCTCATCGCGTCGGCGCTGTTCCGGGATGGGCTGGTGGGCGTGTTCACGTTCGGCGGCATCCTGGCCCAGGGGACCTTCGGCTTCACCAGCGGGCAGGTGATCATCTTCGCGATCGCGGCCAACGTCGTCGCCGGGATCAGCACGCTGCTCTCCGGGCGGCTGGATGACCGCTTCGGGCCGAAGGCGGTCATCGTCACGTCGCTGGTGGGACTCATCGTCGCCGGGCTGGCCGTATTCTTCACGCACGACCTGGGGGCGGCAGCGTTCTGGGTGGGCGGGCTGGTGCTGTGCCTGTTCGTCGGGCCGGCGCAGTCCGCGAGCCGGACGTTCCTGGCGCGGGTGACGCCGGCCGGACGTGAGGGTGAGGTCTTCGGGCTCTACGCGACGACCGGGCGTGCGGTGTCGTTCCTCGCGCCGACGCTCTTCGCGATCTTCGTCGCGGTCGGGGGCGCCCAGTACTGGGGCATCCTGGCCATCGTCCTGGTGCTCGCGATCGGCCTCGGGCTGCTCCTCCCCGTACGCGCACCCCGCCGCACCGCCTGAGCGCGGCGGCTGGACGCGCATTCGTCACGAAAGAGCGCTTTGGCGGCCGCTTTCCGCGCATTCGTGACGAATCGCGGGGGCTAGTCGGGGCGCGGCCAGGCGCGGACGAAACGGTCGAAGAGTTCGGCGAAGGTGCGCGCCTCCTCGGGGGTGAAACCGGCGAGCGCCGTTTCGACGGCCGAGCGACGGTGGGTGCGCAGCTCGGCCAGCTGTGATCGTCCGGATGCCGTCAGCTGGATGAGCGCACGCCGGGCGTCCGACGGGTCCGGGACGCGGCGCACGAGTCCGCGCTCCACCCCCTCCTGCACGAGACGGCTCGCCCGCGGCTGATCCACCCCGATCGCCTCGGAAACCCCGCTCACCGAGAGGCTGCGCCCGTCGGCGTCGGCGGCCTCCAGCGCCTCGAGCATGCGGACGCGTGCGATGCGGCCCAGGGAACCGTCCCTGCCACGGCGTCCCGGGCCGGGCCGGGCCGAGTCGCCGAAGGGCATCCCACCCTGTTGCGGTCCGAATCCGCCGGTGAACGGCGCCCCGCCGAAGGGGCCGCCGCCCCAGTGCCCGCCGTGATGTTGGTGACCGTGACCGTGCTGGTCCCCGTCGGCCCACGGCGGACGCCGCCGGGACTGGTCTCGCCGGACGGCGAGGAGCGCATGCTCGACCATCGCCACGATGTCCGCTTCTGGCGGAACTCCGGATTCGTCTTGACGATCGTCACCCATGCATGTAACTATACATTTACTTGTAACAGTACATACAAACGAAAGGAGAGCCGCGGTGACGAACATCGACGACTCGACACAGACGCCGCCCGGATACTGGTTCGGCGTCATCGAACAACGACTCACTGAGCGGATGCGCGGCGCACTCGCCGAGTCCGGCCTGCGCCGCGGAGGCTGGCGCATCCTCCACACGCTCGCGGACGGTCCGGCCTCGGCCGAGGAACTGGCCGCACGACTGCCCCAGCACGGCGGGCGCCCCCACGACGAGCGCGGCCACGGATTCGCCCGCGGCGGATTCGCCCGCGGCTACGGCCACGGCGTCCACCCGGGTCTCCGCGGTCAGGAGCCGCGCGACGAAGGGGCGGCAGCGCAGGAGGGCGGACATCCGCATCCTGACGCGGACCAGCATCCCGATGCCGCCGAGCACCCGCACGACGGCGAGCGCGCCGACCACGGACACCACGACCACTTCGAGCGAGCGTTCGAGCGCGGCTACCTGCGCGGCTTCGACCGCGGCTTCGCGTTCGGCGCGGTCCGCGGCACCCCCGCGCCGGGCGGCTTCCCGGGCGGTGGCTTCCGCGGCGGCTTCCCCGGTTACGGCAACGGCCCCTTCGGAGCGGGCCGTCCGACCCACCCCTGCGCGGAGCACCGCCACCCGGGTACCGACCGCGGCGGTCGCCGGACTCACCGCGTCAACCGCATCCTCTCGGACTTCGTCGAGCGCGGCTGGGTCTGGTTCGACGGCGAGCGTGCCACGCTCACCGAGGAGGGCCGTGCAGCGCACGACCGGGCTTTCGAGCGCGTGCAGACGGTCCGGGCAGAACTCGCGAACGGCATCGCCGAAGGCGACTACGCCGTCACTCTTGCGACGCTCGAAACCATGGCTCGCAATCTGGGCTGGCGGCCGGCCGGCCACGACGAGTCGGGTTCAGGCGGCGCGCCTAGTATGGACGCATGACGCCAGCCCGTGAAGAGGTCGTGCTGCTCGCCGAGGACGGCACACCCATCGGGACCGCGGACAAGGCGACGGTGCACACGACGGAGACGCCGCTGCATCTCGCCTTCTCCTGCCACCTCTTCGACGGGGAGGGACGCATCCTGGTCACCCGCCGCGCCTTGAGCAAGGCGACATGGCCGGGGGTCTGGACGAACTCGTTCTGCGGCCACCCCGGCCCGGGCGAATCCATCGAGGACGCGGTGCGGCGACGTGCGGCCGACGAGCTCGGTGCGCGCATCGAGAACCTCACTCCTGTGCTCCCGGATTTCCGGTACCGCGCCGTCGACGCGGCCGGGATCGTCGAGTACGAGGTCTGCCCGGTCTACACAGCGACCGTGGTCGGCGAGCTCGAACCGTCACCTTCCGAGGTCGCCGAGTGGACGTGGGCCGACCCGCGCTCGCTGCTGGGCGCCGTGGAGGCGACGCCGTGGGCGTTCAGCCCCTGGCTGACGCTCCAGCTGCCCGCTTTGTACGCCGACGACAGCGTCGAAGCTTCGGGTCAGCTGTGAGTCGGACTCACTATTTTCCACCTGTGTAATTGACTGTGGATAACTCTTCCGGCGTATGCCGGGAGAGGTATCCCTCCCTGGGCGAATCAGTTCGCCCAGATCCGATCGACCGACAGCGTCGGCGTGAAGGCGCGCTGCGGGTCCCGAGGGTCCGGCCATCCCGGGAAGTCGAACACGGCCAGCATGAGCTGGAGCGGGTACTGCGGCGGCCCGTCCAGGATCCGCAGCACCCGGCCGTCCACCCGGAAGGTCGCGCGCTCGTCGTCCCAGTGCACCTCGTAGGCATGCGGTTCGGTCACGTCGATCGCCACGGGAACGCGCTCGAAATCCTCCGCGAGGTTCGGGTCCCGGAAGGCGTGGAACCCCATCCCGACCAGCGCCTCATCGTCGCCGGCGTCGCGACCGAACACCTCCATGACGCAGAGCTCACCGCTGCGCTCGGGCACGTCCTCGAAGCCGACCAGCCAGAGCGACGCCATCGACCGGGCTCCCAGATAGAGCGAGGCCCGCATCCCCACCGAGCCGCGGTCGGCCAGGCAGCCGCGGAACTCGTCCTGCGCCTCCCGGACCCGAAGCCCCTCACGATAGGGCTGCTGCCCGACGGTCGAGCCGACCGGTCCCGAGAAGTTGCCGCTCTGGAGCGCTGAGACACGGAGCGGCGGCTCGTGGTCTCCCCCGCACCAGCGGCCCTGCTGCGGCGGGATGCTCAACTCGAGGTGGGAGCCGTCGATCAGATAGGTCGCGCGGGTTTCGGCCAGCGAACTCCACGCGGGCAGGTAGTGCGGGAGCCAGACCTCTCGGTTCAGCTCCGGTTCGTCGAAATCGTCGAACACCGCTGGACCCTCATCCGGTGCGCGTCGCGTCGATGTGCTGCTCCAGCCACCAGGTGCTGCCCTCGTCGTCGGAGACCCAGCCGTCCCACTCGAACGAGTCGTCGGTGATGTTGGAGAAGTTCCAGCGGATCGGGCGCCCGTCCGTCTGCGTGCCGTCCTGCCGGATCCCGTCGCGCCGATATGGGGTGGCGACCAGGGTGCAGAAGTCGCCGGCCTCGGCACCGAACCAGCTCACCCGCCAGGCGCCGACGGTCGTGTCGTAGACGCGCACGGTCGACCCCCGGCCGCGGACTCCCTCCGGGTCGGAGTCGTCGCGGATGATCAGGACGTCTTGCACCGCCCGGCCGCCGAGCGTGTAGGCGAAGATCCACTCGTTCACCGACTCGCGCCACACCCCGGAGGCCTCGTCGAGGAGCCGGACGTCTGCCGTCCAGCTGCCGACCAGGCGGCCGAACAGCTGCATCCGCTGCGGATTGTGCTCCATCGGCCCGCTGCTGATCAGGGCCCGCGCGAAGGCCCGGTCGGTGGTCTCGCTCATGGTGTCCCTCTCGGTCGGACGACTCGGCTCAGGCGGGGCGACCCGCCTCAGTGGTGGAGACGTCGGTGCGGTGGAAATTCAGGTAGGAGCGGGATGCCGTCGGGCCGCGCTGCCCCTGATACCGCGAGGAGTACTCCGCCGAGCCGTACGGCCGCTCCGCTGCGGACGACAACCGGAAGAAACACATCTGGCCGATCTTCATGCCCGGCCACAGCTTGATCGGCAGGGTCGCCACATTGCTGAGTTCCAGCGTCACGTGCCCCGAGAAACCGGGGTCGATGAACCCGGCGGTGGAGTGCGTGAGCAGCCCCAGCCGACCGAGCGAGCTCTTGCCCTCGAGCCGCGCGGCGACGTCGTCGGGCAGGCTCACCAGCTCGAACGTCGAGCCGAGCACGAACTCACCGGGATGCAGGATGAACGGCTGGTCCGCATCCACCTCGACGAAGCGCGTCAGCTCGGGCTGGTCCTCGGCGGGGTCGATGAACGGGTACTTGTGGTTGTCGAACAGCCGGAAGAACCTGTCGAGCCGCACGTCGACGCTCGACGGCTGAACCATCTCGAGCTCGAACGGCTCCAGGCCGATCCGCCCGGAGCCCAGCTCGGCCTTGATGTCGCGATCGGAGAGAAGCACGCGGCCAGCCTAGCGGGTGGGTCCGTCCCGTTGGTCAGGGCTCGAAGTCGTAGAAGGCGAAATCGAAGAACTCTTCGCCCTTGTCGCCCTCCTCATCCCGCTCGTCGGCATCCGGCAGCCGTTCCATGCGGACGGCCGATGCGGACGTGATCAGGACTTTCACTGCCGCACGCGGCCGATTCGGCATGTCGACGAAGTCGCCTCCCGAGCGCAGAGCGGCTACGACGGCCCGCTCGAACGGGTCCGCGTCGTCGTCGGAGATCGCGTAGCGCGATCCGTTCACGTAGGCGAGGAAGGTCATACCAGGGAGGTCCTCTCGCACACGGCTCGGCCCGTGAAACGCCCACTGTACGCTCGTCCTGGCAGACCGCACGGAGGAAGTGCGTTGTGCGCCCCCGCCCCCGGACACCAGACTCGGTCGCGGAAGGGAGCGCACATGCACGTGACGACCTCCGATGCTGAATGATCAGCTTCCGCCGCTCATCGGCGGCATCCTCATCCTCATCGACCTGGCGATCCGAATCGCCGCGCTAATCATCGTGCCCAGGGACCGCAAGCCGACGGCTGCGATGGCCTGGCTGCTCGCCATCTTCCTGATCCCGTTCGTCGGCATCATCCTCTTCCTGCTCATCGGCAACGTGAAGCTCCCCAAGAAGCGGCGCGAGAAGCAGGCCGAACTCAACAGGATGATCGCCGGGCGGGCGGCGGACGTCGACCTGGCCGGCGACCGCTCCACGTGGCCCGACTGGTTCGCCGGTCTCGTGACGCAGAACCAGAACCTGGGGGCGCTGCCCGCTGCGGGAGGCAACAGCGCGACGCTCATCGGTGACTACACGACCTCGATCGACGCAATGGCGGCCGAGATCGACTCCGCCACCCGCTTCGTGAATGCGGAGTTCTACATCGTCTCGTTCGATGCGACGACGAAGGGCTTCTTCGCCGCGATGGAACGCGCCGTGCAGCGCGGAGTCGCCGTCCGCCTCCTGGCCGACTACGTGGCCTCGCGGCGAGTGGCCGCACACGAGGAGACCTTCGCCGAGCTGGACCGCATCGGGGTGACGTGGAGTTACATGCTCCCCGTCCGCCCCTTCCACGGCGAGTACCAGCGGCCCGACCTGCGCAACCACCGCAAGCTGCTCGTCGTGGACGGCCGGGTGGCGTTCATGGGGTCGCAGAACCTCATCGACCGCAGCTACAACTCCCCCAAGAACATCAAACGCGGGCTCCAGTGGCAGGAGCTGATGACGCGGGTGACCGGCCCGATCGTGACCGCAACCAACGCCGTCTTCCTGTCCGACTGGTACCTCGAGACGGGCGAGCTCCTGGGCGACGAAGCGAACCTCCGCGCCACGGATGTGCCAGCAGACCCGTCGCCGGACGCCCTGGTCTGCCAGGTGGTACCGAGCGGCCCCGGCTACGACGGCGAGAACAACCTGCGCCAGTTCCTGACCCTGGTCACCTCGGCGCAGCACGAAGTCATCATCACCAGCCCGTACTTCGTGCCCGACGAGGCGATGATGTACGCCATCACCTCGGCCTGCGAACGCGGCCTCGAGGTCCAGCTGTTCGTCTCCGAGATCGGGGACCAGGGCTCCGTCTGGCACGCCCAGCGCTCCTATTACACACCGCTGCTGAAGGCCGGCGTCCAGATCTGGCTCTACCCTGCCCCGTTCATCCTGCACTCCAAGCACCTGTCGATCGACGATGACGTGGCGGTGATCGGATCGAGCAACATGGACATCCGCTCGTTCGCCCTCAACTCCGAGGTGACACTGCTGGTGCGCGGCGCATCGTTCGTCGCCCAGATGCGGGAGGTCGAACAGGGCTACCGCGATGCCGGGCGCCGGCTCACTCTCGAAGAGTGGCAGAAGGAGCCCGCATCGGCGACGTTCCTGGACGGGGTGGCCCGCCTCACGTCTGCGCTCCAGTAGCCGCCCTCGTCCCGGCCCGGGTCGCCGGGGGCAGAAGCAGCGACGCGACCAGCCCGACGGCGCCGAGGACCGCGAGGACGGCCATCGCCGTGCCGTAGGCGGCTCCTCCTGCTGCCACGTTGGCCACCAGAATCGTGCCGGCGATCGCCGTCCCCAGCGTCGAGCCGAGGTTCGAGACGCTGCGGGAGAGCCCCGAGATCTCGCCCTGCGCGTTCTCGGGGAAGGCCGACTGGACGACATTCACCGACGGAGTCAGCATCAGTCCCAGTCCGGCACCGATCAGGAAGAGCCCGGGAACGAACGACCACTCGGTGGTGCTCCCCGCGACCAGCCAGATGAGCAGCAGCACTCCCGGCACGCAGAGGACGAAACCCGTGATGATGAGGGTGCGCTGCGCGAATCGCTTTGCGAGGCGGCCGGCGATCACCGACGTGAGCAGCAGGCCGACCGTCGCCGCGGTGAAGATGACCCCGGTCTCGATGGCGTTGTGGCCGCGCACCACCTGCAGATACGCCGACACCGTGAACGAGGTGCCCATCAGCAGCACCCACTGCAGGTTTTGAGTGACCAGCGCGATATTCGACACCCGATTGCGGAACAGGGAGGTGGAGAGCAGCGCCTCTTTGCCCGCGCGCTCCCGCCGCCGGATCCACCAGAAGAACAGCACCAGGATCAGGATGCCCGCGATCACGAGCGCCACCATCCACCCGACGCTGTTGTCCGCGGCCAGGATGCCCAGCACGAGCACGAAGAGGCCGAGCGCCGAGAGGATGGCCCCGACGGTGTCGAAGGGCCGGTCGGGCTGCGGCGGGATGGGGTCGGTGAGCCGCCTGCTGAGGAGCAGGATGACGACGATGATCAGCGCCTGGAAGAGGAAAGCGGCTCGCCAGCTGATGGCGGTCGTGATCAACCCGCCGATCAGCGGGCCTGCGGCAGCGCCCAGGCCGCCGAGTCCGCTGATGATGCCGAACGCCCAGGCGCGGGTCGCGATGTCGGAGAGGTAGACGGTGGTGAGGATGTACACCGGCGGGATCAGCAGCGCCGTGCCGATGCCTTCGAGGATGCTGTTCCCGATGATCAGCGCCCACAATCCCGGTGCGGCGGCGCTGACGAGTGCGCCCACTCCGTAGACGGCCAGCCCGATCGTGAAGCAGCGCTTGCGTCCGAATTTATCCGTGAGCTTCCCCGCCGGGATCATCAGCGCCGCCATGGTGAGCAGGAACAGGGTGATGCTCACCTGGATGCCTTGGACGGTCGTGTCGAGGTCCCGTGACATGTCGTTGATCATCACGTTCATGTTGGAGCCGGCGAAACTGCAGATGAACTGCGCCAGCGCGAGCGGGGCGATGAGACGGCGCACGCTCGCGCGGGACAGGCCCGCGGTCGATGCGGTCATGTCGACCTCCTCTCGCGCTGCACGATGGCACGCCGCGACGACCGTTGGGTAGAGGGCACAACTGCGTAGAGGGCGATCGGCCGGACGCCCTGACATTGTCACGCGGGATGCGGCTATGGAATGCTGGGCCCCGTGATCCTGTAGCAGTGATTCCTTTCCTCCCCGCGACCGCGGGTGAGTCGATCGATCCTGCAAACGAAGAGGTTTTCATGTCCACGTCCGATCACACCGTCGCGCCCACGGACTTCACCGTCGAGCCGCTCGTCGTCCCGTCCCGCATCGACGCACCGGATGCCTCCGACTTCATCGCCATGGCCGAGGTGCGGAGCGCCGTCGAGGCGGAGCTGCGCGGCCACACCGGCGACGTCATGACCGCAGCTGAGCTGCTTCCCGACTGGAGGGATGAGTCCAAGCAGATGGCGGGACTCGTCGCCAAGGTCGGCGGCGTCGTCGTCGCGCGAGGCAACCTGGCCTTGCCCGCCGGTGCCCCGGAGTGCTGGGGCGCGATCTCCGTCCTTCCCGAGTTCCGTGGCCGGGGTATCGGCTCCGCGCTCTACGGCCGTCTGGAGCAGCTGGCTCGGGATGCCGGCCGCTCCACCATTCAGAATCAGACCACCTATCCGGCGGGTGTCGAGGGTGATTCCGTCCCCGCGCCGACGGGCTTCGGATCGGTGCCGACCGCTCTCCCGTCCACCCGATTCCTGCGACGGCTCGGCTTCTCACTGGAGCAGGTCGGGAGAATCAGTGCCCTGCCCATGCCCCTCGCAGCGGACGTGTTCTCGGACCTTCTCCGAGAGGCTGTCACCGCCACCGCCGGCTACCGGGCGATCACCTGGCAGGGACGGACGCCCGAGGAGTGGGTCGAGTCCATCGCGCTGCTGCGCACCAGGATGAGCACCGACGCCCCCAACGCCGGCATCCAGGCGACGGACGTGTGGACGGCGGACCGCGTCCGGGCCGTCGATGACCTCCTGGAGGACAGCCCCCGCGTCACACTCACGTCGATCGTGGTCGACGAGGCGACGGGCCAGGCGGCAGGGTTCACGGAGCTTGATGTGTCGGCCGAGTCCGAACGGCCCGCGGAGCAGATGGACACGCTGGTCCTGCGCGAGCACCGCGGACACCGGCTCGGCATGCTGCTGAAGCTGACCAACCTCCAGGAGCTCGCGGCACGGTTCCCCGCCTGCGAGCGCGTGGAGACGATCAACGCCGAGGAGAACCGCCCCATGCTCGAGGTCAACGACGCGATCGGCTTCGCCGCGACAGCCTTCTCCGCGCGCTGGCGCAAGGTCATCGGGGGATGACGGCGGGCCGCGGCACCTGTGTCTAGTGCCACGGCGCGCCCGACCGGATACTGGGCACGTGGAAATTCTGCAGGTCGCCCAGCATGCCGACGACCTCGACCGTGCCGCGGCGTTCTACGAGAACCTGCTCGAGGAGGCGCCCGCCGCCCGCTTCGACCCACCAGGACTGCTCTTCTTCAACATCGGGATCGCTCGCCTGCTGTTGGACAAGGCGGCTCCGTCGGCGCTCGTGTACATCCAGGTGGACGACGTGGCGAGCCTCGTGGAGCGGTTGCGCGGCGAGGGCGTGAAGATCGTCACCGAACCGCACGTCATCTTCACTCATCTCGACGACACGATCGGCCCCGCGGGAAACGACGAGTGGATGGCGTTCATCGAGGACAGTGAAGGCAACACCGTCGGACTCGTGAGCTACGAGCCCCGGCACGACCCGTAGAGGATAGGCCGTCGACTCCGGTTGACGTTTTCTCGCCGTGCATGAATACTTAGGCGTATGCCTAGGTATTCGGATGAGCTGGATGCGGTGCTCCGCGCCCTCGCCGATCCGACGCGCCGGGCCATCGTCGAACGGCTGGTGCTCTCGCCGGCCGTCGTCTCGGAGCTCGCTGAGCCGTTCAGCATGGCACTCCCATCCTTCCTGCAGCACCTCGGCATCCTCGAGAAGGCCGGACTCATCACGTCCGAGAAGCACGGACGCGTCCGCACGGTCAGCCTGCGCCCCGGTGCGCTCGACGTGCTCCACCTCTGGCTGGGCGAGCAACGCACTCCGGCAGAACGCCAAGCCGACCGACTCGGCATCCACCTCACCCGCACCACCCCGAAGGAGTCCTGACGTGACCCGTGTACGCCTTGCCCTGTTCGCCTCACTGGACGGCTTCACCGCCGCCCCCGATCCACAATCCGACAACCGCATGGGCGACGACTGGGGGCGCCTGACGGCGGCCTACGCCGCGACCCGCACCTTCCGAGAGAAGATCTTCGGTGACACCAGCGGCGCCGGAACGACCGGCGTCGACGACGCGTACGCCGCCGCATTCTTCGAGGGAATCGGCGCGGAGATCATGGGCGCGACGATGTTCGGCCTACACGCCTACCCCGACGACCCGGACTGGAAGGGCTGGTGGGGCGACCGCCCGCCGTTCGGCACGCCCGTCTTCGTCCTCACCCACTCCGCACCGCGCCCGTCCATCCCGATGGAGGGAGGGACGACCTTCCACTTTCGCGACGCATCCATCGAGGACGTACTCGCCGAGGCCGGTGATGCCGCCGGCGGCCGGGACGTCCGCATCGGCGGCGGGATCGGCACCGCCCGCGACTTCCTCCGCGCCGGTCTCGTCGACGAGCTGCACGTGATGGTCGCACCGGTTCTCCTCGGCAGGGGAACGCGGGTCTGGGACGACCTGGCCGGCCTCGACCGCACCCACGCGGTGACGAGCGAGGTGGCCGAGAGCGGCACCATCCACGTCACCTTCACGCGGGAGGACACCCCATGACCATCGAACGTCGGCTCGCCCGCGCCGGGTTCACTCTGACCCGCGACTACCCGGTCCCCCTGGACCGCGTCTGGGCCGCTTTCGCCGAGGAGGACCAGAAGCTGGAGTGGTTCGGTACCGGCGAGGACTTCGACGCGGGCGAGTGGGCGTTCGACTTCCGTGTCGGCGGGCATGACATCGCCGAAGGTACGTTCCACAACGGCCCGGTCTCGCGCTACGTCGGCACCTACACGGACATCGTCGAGGGCGTCCGCATCGTCGCGACCTACGACATGTGGCTCGACGGCGAACACATGTCGACCTCGGTGGCGTCGTTCGAGTTCGAGCCGATCGAGGAGGGCACCCGCTTCACGCACGTCGAGCACGGCGTCTTCTTCGATCGGTTCTGGGCCGACGGCATCAACCGGGAGGAGGGCTCCCGGGGACTGCTCGACACCCTCGGCCGCCACCTCGCCGGGGAGTGAGTCGACGGCCGGGTTCGGCTCGTCAGGCCGCCGCTTCGAGGTACGCCTTCAGCGCCTCCACGATGTGCCGGGAGCCGTCGATCGTCTCCTGACCGTGGCCTCCCGAATGCACGAGCGTCACGACGCAGCCGTCGCCGTCGGGCTCGACCGTCCAGGTGAGCGTGCCCTGGTCGTCGCGGGCGCCGCCCCAGGTGGCGATGAACTCGTGGGTGTAGGAGCGCGGTGGATCGTAGGCCAGCAGCGTGCCCGTGATCTGCAGTTCGTCGCCGGCGTAGTACTCCAGGGGCTCGCCGACCTCCCAGCCGGTGCGCACTTCGGAGTCGAAGTACCAGCGCGCCGTATGGGCGGGGTCGGTGATCGCCTCCCACGCCGCCTCGGGTGATGCGTCGATCCGGATGCGGTAGACGCGATCCTCGGTCATGGTCTCTTTCCTTCCAGTTCTCGCTTGAGAGCGGTCAGCCCGGCAGCGGTGTGCGCGCCGAAGTCGTCGATCCAGCGCTCGGCAAGCTGCACGATGGGGACCGCGTTGAGGTAGCACAGCCGCTGCCGCCCGACCTTGCGGGTGATCACGAGGTCGGCCGCTTCGAGCACGTGGATGTGCTTGAGCACGACGTGGCGCCCGAGTGGCGCGACCCGCTCGGTGAGAGCCGCGATCGGTTGCCCGTCCTGCTCGCGAAGGGCATCGAGCAGCCGGCGCCGGGTCGGGTCTGCGATCGCCTGGATGACGTCGTCGGTGCTCATGCCGACAAGATAGGTGACTGTCGGGTCACCTGTCAAGAGGCTGCCAGGCGTCGAATCGACGGCGGTGCGGCCAGAAACGTCAGTCGTCGTCGAAGTCGACGTCCTTGCCGCGCAGTGCTGCGATCGCTTTGACGATCAGCTGGATCGCAGCGATGGCGATGAGGACGGACACGCCCAGCGCGAGCACCGGGTCGAGCCAGTAGAGCGCGTTCGTCGCCAGAATGATGGCCCCGGCGACTGCGATCGCCGCAGCGGCTGCCGCATCGGCCAGCGCATCGATGAGGACCGAGCGCATGTGCAGGTCCTCTCCCGCGGCAGAGCGGCCGAGGACGAACGCACCGGCCAGCATCACGGCCATCGTGATCACGCTGACGATCACCATCGGCAGACCCTCGACCGGTGGGGATCCTTCCCGCAGTCGGGAGATCGCCTCGATGGTCACCGTTACCGTGACAGCCAGCAGGAGGGTCGCGTTCACCAGCGCGGCGATCGCGATCGGTCTCTGAGCGTGCGGATGGTCGGGGTCACGGTCACGCAAAGCGATCGCGACCAGACCGAGCACGAGTGCGAAGCAATCGGCGACGGTGTCACCCGCAGCGGCGAGAACGCTGACCGAGTGCGCGAGCAGACCGGCGGTGACCAGTCCCACGATCAACGCCACGTTCAAGCCGAGAACGATCAGAATCCGGCGACGTTGACTCAGTCGCGGCAATGCCCCGGTTGGCAGGTTGGGCGCACGGGAACTCGTCTCGTCGGACACCCGACCATTGTTTCGGACTTCTAGACACGTGAGACACCGACCGCTAGCGTCAACGGCAGATGCTGGGTCCCGGTGTCAGCGTCAGGGGGAGATGCGGGAGGGGCGCCGAGCATGACCGACAACACCGCGCCTTCGGCGTCAGGACGCATTCGCCCCCTCGCCGGCCTGACCGTAAAGAACGCGCTCCGGGAGGCGACAGCGGGCATCACTCTCCTGGCCATAGCTGTGCCGTTGAACATCGGTTATGCGCAGATCGCCGGCCTGCCGCCGACTGCCGGTCTTTACGCGCTCGTGCTGCCGGGGATCGTGTGGGTGCTGTCGGTCTCCTCCCGGCAGCTGGTCGCGTCCCCCGATGCGGCGGCGGCAGCGTTGGTGGCCTCCTCGCTCGGAGGCCTTGCCGTGGCCGGCAGCGCGGACTACATCACTCTGGCCCTGGCTCAGGCGATCATCTGCGGTGGGATGTTCCTCGCGTGTTCTCTCTTCAGGCTCGGATTCTTGGCCGACTTCCTCTCCAAGCCGATCCTGATCGGCTTCGTCGGCGGCCTCGCCCTGGACATCCTGGTCTCCCAGGTGGCCAAGATGCTCGGGGTCAAGATCGACTCCGGCGGCGAGTTCGTGGACAAGCTCTCCGGGCTGGTCACCGGACTCGGCCAGGTGAACGTCTGGTCGTTGCTCATCTCGGTCGGCGCTCTGGCCATCCTGCTGGTGGGCCGTCGGGTGGCACGAGCCGTGCCCTGGGCGCTCGTGGTGCTCGTGCTTGCGACCGTGGTGGTGGTGCTCACCGGTGCGGAGAAGAACGGCGTCGCCGTCCTCGGGAAGATCGAGGCCGGCCTGCCCCGGTTCACCTGGCCGGTGCTGGACTGGTCCACGTGGCTCGCCCTGGTTCCCTCGGCCATCGCCCTGACCGTCGTGGCCATGGGTGAAGGGCTTCTCGTCTCCCGCTCGTACGGGGAGAAGCGCGCATATCCGACGCGCCCGAATCGTGAGCTGTTCGCCTTCGGTCTGAGCAATCTCGCCGCCGGAGCGACAGGCGGCTTCGCCGTGGGGTCCTCGACCTCTCGTACGGCCGCGATGGATCAAGCCGGCTCGCGCACGCAACTGCCGACGATCGTCACGGCGATCGGGACCCTGGCACTGCTGCTGTTCGGTACCGCGCTGCTCGAGCACATCCCGTCGCCCGCCATCGGCGCGATCGTCGCGGTCGCCGTGGTCCCACTGCTCGGCATCGCCGACTTCAGTGCCTTGTGGCGAGAGGACCGGTTCGAGTTCACCATCGGGCTCGTCTGCTTCCTGGTCACGTTGTTCATCGGATCGATTCCCGGGATCGCGGTCGCCTTCGTGCTCGCGCTGATCAACCTCACCCGCCGGGCCGCCGCTCCTGCGATCGACACTCTCGCCGCGGACGGCGATCCGAAGCACTCACTCCTCGATGCCGCTGCGCCCGGCGCTCCCACGGCACCGGGTGTGGTGGTGATACGGTTCGCCGCCCCCCTCTTCTTCGCCAACAGCGGGACCTTCGGACAGGCAGTCAAACGAGCCGTGCGCCTCGACCCCGCTATCGAGCACGTCGTCGTCGACATGGAAGCCGTCACGGATGTCGACGTCACCGGCGCGGATGGGTTCCGCAGCCTGCGGGAATGGCTCGACGACCGCAGTGTCGACCTCAGCCTCAGCAGGGTTCGGCCGGGGCTCGGCGACCGGATGCAGCACCTGGACCTGATCGACGGAGTGGCCGTCTATCGCACCAATCGCGAGGCGCTCTCGGCGCTGGCCTCGCTGCGAGCGGAGGGAGACGCACGTGCGGGTTCAGGCCAGCCTACGGAGGAGGGTTTAGACCGTGGGTGACGTGATCGGGGCGATCCTCCCCCTGGCTGTCGGCGTCGCCATCAGCCCGGTGCCGATCATCGCCGCCATCCTCATGCTCCTTTCCCCTCGAGCCAAGGGCACCAGCGTCGGGTTCCTGCTCGGCTGGGTGGCGGGCATCGTCGTCGCCGTCACCGTGTTCGTGCTCCTCGCCTCGGTCCTGCCGGAGAAGGACCCTGATGCCGCGCAGCCGATCGTCGGGGTGATCCAGATCGTCCTGGGCCTGTTGCTACTGCTGCTCGCGATCCGCCAGTGGCGTTCCCGACCGCACGCCGGGGAGGACCCACCGATGCCCACGTGGATGTCCGCGATCGACTCGATGAACGCCGGCCGCGGATTCGCGCTGGGCTTCCTGCTCAGTGCCGTGAACCCCAAGAACCTCCTGTTGGCTGTCAGCGCCGGTGTCGCGATCGGCACGGCGGGGCTGTCTGCAGGGGCGATCGTGGTGGCGGAAGCCATCTTCGTCATCATCGCTGCGATCACCGTCGCCGTGCCCGTGATCGGCTATCTCATCGCCGCCGATCGCATGCGTGGTCCGCTGGACGGGTTGCGCGGCTGGTTGCTGCGGAACAACGCAACCGTGATGGCCGTGCTGTTGCTGGTCATCGGGACGGTCCTGATCGGAAAAGGAATCGGGAGCTTCTGAGCGCCGGCAGCGGGAGCCAATGGCAACGACAACGCAACAGGAGAGGAACGGACATGGCGGTTGAAGTAGACCAGCATCGGGTATCGGTGGCGCCCACCGGACGCGGGCTGTCACTGGGGCGCGTGTTTCGCGCACCGTTCGCGACGGCGGAGTCCGTGGAGTCGGCCGCCCTCGTGGTCGGTTCCGGTGTCTTCGTGGTCGGTGCGGTCATCGCGGCTGCGGTCTTCTGGGGTCGGGAGCTTCCGATCTCGGGAACCGCCTCCCTGGGTCAGTTCATCGCCGTTGCGGGAGCGATCTCTGCGGCCGTCGTGTTCGCCGGCGCGCGGATCCTCCTCAGGACGCAGTCGGCCGATGGCGTTGACTCGACCGGAGGCACGGCGCTTCCGTTGAACGCCCTGGACATCGCCGCACTCGCGTTGGCGCACGGGCTGATCGCCCTGCTCGGCTGGACCGCGGTGGGTGATGTGATCGAACGCTGCTTCTCCGGGGCGGTCGTCTTCACCTTCCCTTCCGTCATCCTCGCCGGCGTGGCGCTGGCGATCACGGCGTATGTCACGTTCCTGTCCGCCGTCAAGATGACCGCGGTGCTGCTCTCGCTCGTGCTGGCGGTGTTCCTCGTCGTGGGCGTGTTCACCAGCATGCTGAGCGCATCCGACCCGCACTGGTGGAAGGAGAACCTCAGCGCTCTTGGAATGACCGACGACCTCTCGGCCCTCGCATTCAACCTGACCCTGATCGTCGCAGGAGTGATCGTGACGACGGTCGCCCACGCGGCGACCGCGGGAATGGCCGCTGGAGAACCGGCCGCCGCTCGCGGAAGGCGTCTCGTCCGGATCGGCTTGAGCCTGATCGGCGTGTTCCTCGCGTGCGTCGGAGTGTTCCCCGTCGACCGGTTCCTCGTCATCCACAACACCGTCGCCATGGGGATGGTCGGCCTGTTCGCAGCGCTCGCCATCGGACTGAGATGGCTGATTCCGCAGACACCCCACGTCTTCGTCTGGCTGGGGTACGTGTTCGTCGCGGTGATCGTGGTCGTGGGTGTGTTCTTCGCCACCGGCTACTACAACCTGACGGCCGTCGAACTGGTCGCGGCCATCGTGATCTTCGGCTGGATCATCCTGTTCTTGCGGACAGTCGGGACGTCGGGCGCCTCACACGTCGTGGCACAACCCGGCCCCCGTCAAACGGCGGGTTTGGCCAAAAACCATTGAGCGGGTAGTCTGGGCGGCAGCCTTACTTCCCAGTGTTTTACTGGGATTCCGGGCCGCGCGAGTGTAGTTCAATGGTAGAACTTCAGCTTCTACCACCCTGAATATCAGAAGGTCACACTCGGTCTCGTAAGCCCCGTTGATCTGGGCTTTTCCCACTATTGGCGTGCCCATGTGATCTCCGCAACACGCCGTGGATCACGCCCAAAGCGGTGAGTAAACGGTGAGCTACGCGAGCCCGGGGTCGGAGTCGCCGCGAACGTTGAACCGCTCAAGAACTGCTGTCGAGTCAGGCACCTGCACTACCCGCGGAAGGTAGGACTGCTCCGTCGTCGCGTACGTCGAGTGACCCAGCTGATGCTGTGCCCGCTCCAGGCCGACCGCGTCGCGGATCGCAGTTGCTACCGTCGCTCTGAACTCTTTGGGCACCCGCCCTTCGAATCGCGTTCCCTTCAACGCGGCGTGCCACTGGAGACGGAAGTTGTCTGGGATCCGCGGTGTCAGCGTCGATGACGGAAAGACCAGCTCCGAATACGATTCGACCCTCCGGCGCAGGAGCATCTTCCCGACGAAAGTGGGCAGGAACAGGCGGCGTCCGCCTCCGGTTTTCGTCTTGTTCTGAACGGCCCAGCGGCCATCGCGGTTCTTCGCCATCGTCCGGTGGATGTCGACCGTGAACGGCTGGATCGTGAAGTCGACGTCTTCCCACATCAGGGCGAATACCTCGCCGGGCCGGCAGCCGGTGCCGAGGAAGAAGTCGACAGGATCCGCCAGGTCAGTGCCTCGGCGCCGGCCGGATGCGTCCAGGCTTGAATCCCACCTGGCGAGGATCTCGCGCAGCTCGGCGACATCCTCGAGCGAGAAGGTGGCGACTTGGTGATCCGGCTCCTCGACGGGTGCGACGGATTTCATCGGGTTTGCTTCGATGGCATCGTGGCGGGCAGCCATCGCGAACATTCCTGTCAGCAGTACCACGGCAATACTGGCGTTCGAGTATCCGTTAAGCCGGGTGGTCTGCTTGATGAACCGGTCGAGCTTGGAGACGGACGCCTCTCGGATCATCCAGCCGCCGAGATTCGGGATGACGTATTTGTCGAGCACCGTCTCGTACCGGCGCAGCGTGCCGTTCGAGCGGGAGGTGTGACTGAACTCGTCCCACCATACGATCGCGAGGTCTGCGAGCCGAGTGTCCGGTCCGAGTTCGCCGTCGCCGAGCGGTTTGATGCGATCGCGCATTGCCTCGCGGAGGAGCGCCTCGGCCTTCTGCTTGGTGCTGCCGATACGCTCGATCTGTCGGGTGCGGCCGTCGACATCACGGTAGCGGGCGCGGGCGGCCCAGCGGCCTTGCTCGAGTATGCGGGTGGAGACGGCTCCCCAGGTCTCGGAGACGAGCGGAGGACGGGACATGATCACCGACCCCCGTTCTCGATGCGCGAGTCTGTCAGCCCTGTTCCGCCTACGCGGGTCTCGGCTGCAGATGCGGGAAACGGCGATCGGACGAGGTCAGCTGAATTCCGCTTGGGACTGCGCGTGGCCGTAATGGTACGCGCGGTACTCCGTTTCAGGCGAGCGCCATCGAGTCGCACGAAGGGCACGCACGCCGCCTCAGCGGTCAGTGCGGCGAGCCGTCCGATCTGCGTGAGCGGGTCAGCGGCGACCGCCCAACCGTCCACGGCGTACCGGCTCACCGTCTCGACGCACTCCCGCTTCTCCTCCGCCGAGGGGCTCGTCGAGCCGACCACCCCGACCAGTCCGCCCTGCAATTCCGGGCCCATGTTTCTCGTATCGATGGCGAATACCCGCATCGTGATCACTCCCCTGGTTGATCGACCCTTCTATGGGCCGGTGTCAAAGTGGTCTGCCGAGCCGGCGAGATCAGGTGGGGGCGTTTGTGCTGCCCTGCTCCTGATCGTTTTTCTTGCCGTTCCGGCACAAAGATCGAGAGCGGGCGGAAGCAGCGCAGTGCCCGGAGGGAGCGGTTGCTAAGCGCAGGGAGCGCAGCGAGTGGAGTCTGCAAAAAGCGAGCGAAGGGAACGGAGCTGGTGGAGCTCGCTATGATCGGCTGCCGGATCGGAAAGAAGACCTAGGAAGACAGCACGCCGGAGGCGTTCCATCCAGCTCAGGCAGCGCCGCCTCCGTGCGGCTCCATCTCCTTGGTCGGATCCGAGTCAGCGACCGCGGTGCCCAATTCGCCGACCATACGGATGAGAAGGCATTCGGAGGGCTAGTGGCGACGCTTCACGTTGGATCATCTTGTGAGCATGAGTGGGATAGCCGACAACAACGCGTTCTTGGCCAGGACGGACGACAGCGGGGCGTCGCTGTTGACGCTGCACTTCTCTCAGCAGGAGCGCATCGAGATCTTGCGACTTGCAGCTGCGCTCAAGACGACTCCCGAACAACTGATCCGACAGATCCTCCGCAGACATCTTCCTCACGATGTCGCCTGGTACAGACGGAACTGATCACATCCCTTGGCTGTGAGCGCCGCGGTCACCCCATGACCGAGTTCAGGTGACGGAACAGTTGCCGGGCGATATAGCGATTCAGGCTGCGTCGAATCTCGCGTTTGCTCTTGCCTTCGGCCAGCCGCCTGGCCAGATAGTCGCGGGTTGGAGGATCACAACTCATCCGGACCCGGGCGATCACGTCCAACGCCCGGTTCAACTGCCGATCGCCGTGCCGGTTCAAACGATGCCGGGTCGTGTTCCCGCTCGAGGCCTCCAGCGGAGACGCTCCGGCCAGAGAGGCGAACGCCGCCTCGCTGCGGACACGCCCCTGATGCGAATACGCGGTGACCACGATGGCGCCGGTGACGGCGCCGACTCCGAGCAACTGCTGCAACCCTGGCGCAAGCTCCTGAACATGCCCGGCCAACGCCGCCTGATTCTGCGCCAGCTCGGTGGTGAGCGCTTGGACCGAGACCGCCAGCCGACGCGCTTCCTGTCGGATCGTGACCATCGCGGCGTCCTCGGCTGAGCGCTGCCGCCAGCCGGCGACCTCCTTCACCTGGGTGTCAGTGAGCGGCTTGCGAACGTCGACGCCAAGATCGAAGCTGCGCAGCAGGGCGGTCAGCGCGTTCCGCTCGGCGGTGCGCCGGCTGTCCATCGCCTGCCGGGCGACCAGCAGCACTCGCAGCGCCGCGCGGAGTCCGTCCGATCGCGGGGTCGTCAGCCGCTCGACGTCGGAGGCCAAAGCGGTCCGGGCTGCGGCGATGGCGTCGATCTCGTCCGACTTGCCGAGCCCGGCACGAGCTGCCCTCTTAGGCGGTCGGACATCGCAAACGTCCACGCCAGCAGCGATCAGAGCTCGCCTGAGGCCCGAGCCATAAGAACTCGCGCCCTCGATCGCGACCAGGACGCGACCCTGAGCACGCCGTCGCATCCAAGCCAGTGCGCGGCTGAGACCGTTCGCCGTGGTCGGGAACGTCGCCGAATCGAGACGGCGCCCGGTGCCTGCTTCCAGCACGGCATAGGTGTGTGTCCGTGCATGCGTGTCGACGCCGACGACGTGGTCATAGTGATCAGCCACGGAGCTCACTTCGATGGTCCCCTTCCGATTGGCGAATAGAGCAGTTCGTCGGTCTGGAAGTGTTTCGAGGCGGAACTCTCATGAGTCACGCGAGCCGGTTCCCCGGGCGCGGACGACCTTCTATCAAGCCATCGGAAACGGACAAACCGACGCCCAGTTCAGCGCGCGGACAGATCGGTCGAAAGGCACCCGGGGCCATTTTTGTTTTGAGTCACGCGACGCCGAACCGGACGTCAGTCTGCCAGCCAGTCCCAGACCAACCGGTCTCATTAGAGTTTTTGTTTGCCTTCCGGCGGAGAGATCGAGAGCGAGTGGGAGGGGCGCAGTGCCGGGACCGTGGAATACCGGAGGGAGCGCAGCGAGTGAGGATATGCCGCGAAAGCCCGGCACGGAGAACCGGGAACGAGCTACGATCGGCAGCCGGAAAGACAAACAAAACGGCAAAGACGGCGCCGCCGGAGGCGGCTCAACGCCAACAGCGCCGGGGCGCCCCCTGCGGGTGGCAGTCGATCTCCGACGCCCCAGGCCCGCTTATTCCGGGTGAGATCGTCTGGGCCTAGTAGCCCGACGGCCAGCTGAAAGCGGACGGCGCCTCGACCGGTGTCCCCTTCTTCGCAACGACAATGTCGATGTCCTCGTGATCGGTCAACGGGATGGAACGGGGGTCGCCGCTGAAGGGCTTGCGGTTGACGTAGACGGCGACGGTCTGGCCGTCTTTCCCGTCGCGGTACGTACCGACCTGGCCGGTTCCGAGCTTCTGCTGCCATTCGTCGAACACCTGGCCGAGGGCGAACGAGGTGACCGTGGGGGATTCGACGTGGATGATGCCGGACGCGTCGTGCGTGTGAATCGGCGAGATTTGCTGCTTCGCAGCGTCGATCCCCAGGTCAGCCGGAACTGACACCGCCGCGCCGTCCACCGTGACGGTCAGATGCTGATGGATGTGCAGGGCGCTACCTTCCGCGGACAGCATCTGAAGGCCCGCGGCGTGGGCGCCCGATTCCACGTTCGCGGGCGCACCCCACGGCTCGCTGACTGCGTTCGCGGCCGATACCGGTGAGTGACCGCCTACGATTACGGCAGTCACGATCCCAGCGACCGCGAGCATGGCCACACCGGCCGAGGCACCGATCACCCACCGTCGTCGTCGAGCTCGTTGCTGCTCCTGAACCCGCAGCTCGGCGGCGCGCTTCTGGGCCGCGAGCCTGCGCTCGCGCTTGCTGGCGTCGTTCACTCTCACATTCAAGCAAGGTGAGACTGGAGGCGTTCCCTGCATGTGATCAGAAACACCTTCGAGTCCTCAAGCTTTCGCAGTCACGTTCGCCGTACACCAACGCCGGCCGACGGCACGGGACTGAGTCTCCCGATCAGCGGCACGCGATGCAGCACGATCAGGCCAACCCGGTTCCAGATTCCGGTGAAGAATACGGCAGCGGTGCATGCGACCAGAACCGAGCCGACGACATCGGTGAGGTAGTGGGCGCTGACATAGAGGCGGATGGCGGCCATGCCCGCGATGGCGATGACGCCGAGGACAGCGACGGGCAGATCCCAACGGGTGCGACGCGCCAGCACGTAGCAGGCGATCGCGTACGCGGCGATATAGGTCGTGTGGCCGCTCGGGAAGCTGTCGTGTCCGGCCTCTGCGAGCAGCGGGTGGTCGAGCAGCGCGGCAGCGGGGCGCGGCTCCGCGACGAGGAGCTTGAAGATCTCCGAGCACAGCCATCCGAAGGCGGCGAGGCCGGTGAACGCGAAGGCGTTGACGGGCGAACGGCGCACGATCAGCAAGAACAGGAACGAGACCACAAGGATCACGATGATCCCGGCCGGGGAGAAGATCGCGGAGAGGGCGACGCCGAGCCCGTTCAGCACCGGGTGCTGATGGTCGGTGAGCTCTTCGTCGAGGGCGAGTTCCGTCGGCAGGACGCCGGGAATCAGTTTGACAGCGAACCCCAGCAGCAGGATGAGGAGGGCGCCGATCAAGCTGACCAGCAGCCAGTGCCGCAGTTGCGGCAGGCGGGCCAGGCGCGTGCGGGGATCCCCGGATTCGTTTCGGTTCATGGCGCTCATTCGGTTGCTCCTGTATCGGTGGAGAGGATGCTGGCCGGCGCGTGGCCCCGCATCGCGTCGTAGACCATCTCCGCGTAGTCGGCCAGGACCTCCTCGCAGCGCCGAAGCCGCTTCTCGGCGGCGCCCCCTTCTGGAAGTTGGAGGATGTCGCGCTTCTTCAAATCCCGGTACCAGCGGCGCAGGCGATCGAGACTCTGTTCCTCTTCCTCCAGTTCGCCGAAGGTGAATTTGCGTTTCGCGATCTCGCGGGCGATTTCGTCCTCGTATTTGCCGCAGTCGGCCTGGAACTCGTTCCATTCATCGAGCCGAGCGGCAAGGAACGCGTCCTGGATGAGCGCTTTTCCGCTCTCCGTTCGAGGAGAGGCGTCGATGAGGGCGAAAACGCCCCCGCCCGCGCGGGTGAGCTCTTCGGCTCGTTCCAGCGATGCCCGGAAGGCGGGCGCATCTGGAACCGCCCATGCGCCTTGGGACACGGGAACGGCGCCGCCTTTGCGCAACTCGCGCCACACCGCAACCCGGTGCCGGGACGGCTCGGAGGGCAGCTGAACGAAGACCAGCACCCAACTCACACTCGCTGTCACGCAAGCGATCGTAATGGCTGTCACATGAGGGCACGCAGAGAGAACGATCCCCATTTGGGACGTCGTCACCAGTCTGCGTGTAACAGGCGTTACAATCGACCAGTGTCTCAACAGAAAGAAGGCCGTGCGCTGATCCCGCTCTATCTTGCGGGCTTTACCACGGCTTTCGGCGCCCACGGGGTCGCGACGGGCCTGGGTGTCGAGGCCGGTGGACTCGGTCTCTCTTTGCTGTCGTTCGGACTCATTCTCGCCCTGTACGATCTCGCAGAAGTAGTTCTGAAGCCGATCTTCGGCGCGCTCAGCGATCGAATCGGGGTCAAACCCGTCATTCTCGGCGGCCTGGCCCTCTTCGCACTCGCTTCGGCGGTAGCCATCGTCGCACCAACCCCGGCGGTCATCGCCCTCGCCCGTCTCGGGCAGGGTGCCGGTGCGTCCGCGTTCTCGCCTGCGTCCTCCAGCGCGGTCGCCCGTCTCGCCGGCAGCGAGCGCCTCGGTCGCTATTTCGGTCGCTATGGAGCATGGAAGAGCATCGGCTACGCGGCCGGACCCCTTCTGGGCGCCGCTCTCATCACCCTGTTCGGCATAGGCGCCCTGTACGGGGCCTTAGCGCTTCTGGCGGTCGGTACGGCCGTCTGGGCAGCATTCCGCGTTCCGTCGCTCCCCGTCCTCGCGCGACCCCGGTACACGGTTGCCGATCTGGTCCGGCAGACGACTGACCGCAGCTTCCTCATTCCGACGCTCGCACTGGCCGCGACCACCGCCCTACTCGGCGTGGCCGTGGGCTATCTTCCTCTCCTCCTTACCCGAAGCGGCATGGTTCCGATCGCCAGCGCGGCCGCCGTCGCAGCCATCGCGATCGCGTCCGCTGTCAGCCAGCCGCTCGCCGGACGACTTCGCGATCGAGGCCGCATCACCGTACGTGCGGGCGTCAGCACTGCCCTGGCGACGGGCGCCGTTGCGTCGCTACTCATGCTGTGGGGCCATCCAGCCGTGCTGTATGCGGCGGCTATCCTCGTCGGCCTGGCCGTGGGCGTCGCCACCCCGCTCGCATATGCGCACCTCGCTGCGACCACCCCTGAGGAGCGCCTCGGCCGGACAATCGGCAACGCCGAGCTGGGCCGTGAACTCGGCGATGCCGGCGGACCGCTCCTGGTCGGCGCACTCGGCTCCGCAATCGGCCTATCGGCCGGGATCGGAGCGCTCGCCCTCGTAACGGCGGCCGCGGCCACCACCGCCGCTGTGTCCTTCCGTCCGCAACCGACGGTCAGCGTCGACGGCGCTTCTTGACGCGGTCTTAGAGACCCAGAAGCACAGTGATAGAGACGACGCTCGCCACGCCTACCGGTTGAAAGTCGCAGTTAGCGGTGGACGGTGGCACCTAAACAAGGAGCAACGATGAAGGAGCGCTTACTCGACCTCGTCTTCCTCATCGGGGTCGTGTTCAAAGGAATCGACGGCCTACTGGAAACGATCGGCGGTATCTTCCTGCTCTTCGTGAGCCCCGCCCAGCTGATGTCCGCGACCAACGCCGTGACCGCCCAAGAGCTCTCCGAGGACCCCCACGATCTGATCGCCAACATCCTCATCCACGGCGTCGCGCATCTTCACGCCGGCGGCGAGCTGTTCGTCGCCGCCTACCTGGTACTCCACGGCGTGGTCAAGCTGGCGATCGTGACCGCCCTGCTCATCGGTTCCCGACGGGTCTACCCATGGGCAATGGCGGCACTCGGAGCATTCGTACTCTTCCAACTCTACGAGTTGGTCACGTCCCCCTCGGTCGGGGTCGTCATCCTGACGATCCTCGACGTCGTCATCATCTGGCTCACGTGGCGCGAGTGGCGACGCAACCGCGAACTACGCAAGACCTGGCGCGGAACCGTCGACTGGATCTTCCGCCGTCGCGCAACCAGCTGATCACCACCTCACTGGTTACAGCTCGACGACCTCGAATTCGAGGAGGTCGGCGCCGGTGGCGACAGGGTTGGATCCGCCGTGGGTCATGCCAGCCTGACCCTTGCGCCATTCCTGGTAGGCCTCTTCGCTAGCCCAGGTGCTGACGACGAAGTAGCGGTCCTCGCCCTTCACCGGGCGCAGCAGCTGGAAGCTCTCGAAGCCTATCTGCCGGTCCACGTCGTGGGCGCGGCCGGCGAACCGCGCCTCGAGGTCGGCGCCGCGCTCTGCGGGGACGTGAATGGCATTGATCTTCACAACGGACATGTGGTTCCTTTCTTCGCGGCGTGGTTCGGGTAAGTGGTCGGATGTGACCGGGGTGACGACGAAGTCGTCGAGATTGCGGAGCGCATTTCGCACTTGCAGGGAGGCATGCTCGGCCACATGGGTGGCGTCGTGGAGGCTTTGCGCGTTCGTGGTGATGATTGCCGAGCCGAGGAGCCGGTGGCCGACCCAGCGCAGTTTGACGTTCCGGATGCCGGTGACGCCGTCGCTGTGATCCAGCCCGTGCTCCACCTGTTCGATGAGCTGGGGGTCGACGGCGTCCATGAGGCGTGCGCCGATGGACTTCACGGTGCCCCACAGCAGGATCAGGATGGAGATCGCGATCAGGAGGCCGATGATCGGGTCGGCGATCGGGAAGCCCAGCAGCACCCCGATTGCACCCAGAACGACCGAGAGGGAGGTGATCCCGTCGAGGCGGGCGTGCACGCCGTCAGCGACGAGCGCGGCGGAGCCGATTTTCCGGCCGACGCGGATGCGGTAGATGGCGACGAGCTCGTTGCCGGCGAAGCCGATCAGACCGGCGGCGATCAGCCACCAGGCGTTTTGCACCGCCTGGGGATGGATGAATCGGCTGATCGCCTCCCAGCCCGCCACCACTGCGGAGAGCGCGACCACGAAGACGATGAAGAGTCCGGCGAGGTCTTCGGCCCGACCGTAGCCGAAGGTGTAGCGCCGCGTAGCAACGCGTCGGCCGATGACGAACGCGATCCACAGCGGCACCGCGGTCAGCGCGTCGGCGAAGTTATGGATGGTGTCGGCGAGCAGCGCGACCGAAGCCGTGAACAGCACGAACCCGAACTGAAGGATGGTCGTGCCTAGCAGGATGAACATCGAGACCTTGACGGCGGTGACGCCGGCCTTGCTCGCCTCGAGCGCGTCATCGACCGAATCGGCGGCGTCGTGCGTGTGCGGGACGAACAGGTCGTAGAGGAAGCCCTTCACCCCTCCGTGCGGGTGCGAGTGCCCGTGCTCGTGGTCGTGGCCGTGGCCGTGATCGTGGCCGTGGCCATGCTCATGAGCGTGGCTGCGGCCGTGCTCGCCGTCGCCGTTCGGGTGGGAGTGCCCGTGGCCGTCGTGCTGGTGGGTGTGCGTGTCGCTCATGCATTGACTTCCTCGGCTGCTGCCGCCGCGGTGTGGTGGTGGCGCGGGGTGCCTCCCAGGGAGTGCTCTGCCTGGAAGATCGCATCGGTCACCAGCCGGCTCGTGTGCTCGTTCTCCAGCCGGTAGAAAACGCGTTGACCGTCTTGCCTCGTCGATACAATTCGGGCGAGACGCAGCTTCGCCAGGTGCTGCGACACCGCCGACGGCTGCTTGTCGAGGATGTCCGCCAGGTGGTTCACGGAAAGCTCGCCGGCATCCTTCAATGCCAGGACGATTCGCACTCGCGTCGCATCGGCCAGCATCCCGAAGACTTCGACGGCGAGTTCGACGAACTGGCTGTCGGGAAGGCACCCGCAAATCGGCTTATCTGCATCCATGCGCAGATTATAAGCACCCGTACCGCCAGGCCGACAATTCCGGCCAGCAGCCACTAGGGCCTGAGCAGCTTCCGGGGACGCCGCAGGGTCGGAGCTGCTCGGCGGGAAGTTACCGGAGGGCAGCGATCAGCGCCCTCGGGCTTCAGACGGAGGGTGCTCGCCGATGGGCCGGAGCCGTCCGGGCCCGGCCCATCATGGCCACGCAGTGACGCTTGCCGCGAAACCCCTCAGGCCGCGCTGGCCTCGGACGACGTGACAGGTCGGTTGGATGTCCGCATGGTCAGCAGCACCACGACGGCACCGACAACCGCGATGATCGCTGCACCCAGGAAGGCGGCCGAATACCCGCTCGTCAGCGCGGCCGTGGTTGCATCTCCGCGGGTGATGCCGGCGGCAATCGCGGTGAGGATGGCGAGACCGAGGGCGGAGCCGACCTGGTAACTGGTGCTGACCAGGCCCGAGGCCACTCCCGTTTCGGTGGGCGGAGCTGCGGCGATGGCTGTTCCCAGTGAAGGAACGAAGGTCAGCGCCATGCCAAGTGCAGCGACCAGGGAGGCCGGAAGGACGTCCACGGTGTAGGTGCCATCCGGGCGGGCGAAGGCGAGCCATCCGAGCCCCAGTCCGAGCAGCAGCAGACCGGCCACGATCATCGGCTTCGCTCCGAGACGAGCCTGGAGGCGGGGCGCGAGCACGATCATGCCGAGCACGATGAGGCCGGTCATTGGCAGCAGGGCTGCGCCGGCAGCGAATGCCCCGGCACCGAGAACCTGCTGCAGGTAGAGGTTCAGGAAGAACCACATCGAGACCCAGGCGGCACCTAGCAGCAGCTGGGCTGCGTTGGCTGCGCCCAGCTGCGGGGCCCGCAGAAGGCGCAGGTTTAGCAGCGGGTGACGAGAGCGCGTCTGGATCAGGAAGAACATGGCCAGCAACACTGCTCCCGCGGCCAGAAGCAGCAGGGTCGGGGCGCTGAACCATCCGATCTCCGGTGCACGAACGACGGCGTAGACCACTGCCGCCAACCCAGCAGTCACGGTCACGGCTCCGGCAACATCGATCGACCCGCCGGCGCGGCGCTCGGTTCGAGGGAGGGAGATGGCGGTGAAGGCGAGGACGAGCGCGGCGATCGGAACGGTGATGTAGAACACCCACGGCCAGCTGGCGTACTCGGTGAGGACTCCGCCAAGGAAGACACCAGCGGTGCCGCCGATCGGTGCCGCTGCGCCGTAGACGGCGAAGGCCCTGGGAAGGTCGGCCGTGTCGCCGAAGAGCATCATCAGCAGCGTGAGAGCCGCCGGCGCGATCAACGCTGCACCTGCGCCCTGGACTGCACGGCCAGCGACTTCCACTCCCGCGTTCCCGGCGGCGCCCGCCATGACGGAGCCTGCGATCAATACCAGCCAGCCGGTGACGAAAACCTTTCGGGCGCCGAGGAGATCCGCCAATCGACCACCGAGCAGTAGAAGACCGCCGAAGGCGATCACATAGGCGTTGAACACCCACGACAGCGACTCCGGCGAGAAGCCGAGCTCGCGCTGAAGGTCCGGGAGAGCGACACCGATGATCGAGGTGTCCATGATGACGACGAACTGGGCGGCGGCGATGAGTATTAGGCCGAACCACCGCCGCCCGTGAAGGCTTGGCGAGATAGAAGACATGGGGTTCCTTCGCTTGACAATCCGGTATACCCGGTAGGGGTACCAGATATACCGGAGGGGGGTATGCGTGTCAAGCAATAGCCGCGGGGCGATTGGGCGACTCGGCGGCACTCCCCGGCGACGGCCTCTTCGCCAGGCGACTATCCGATAGCCTCAAGCAACTCGGCGCAAGCCCGTTCGCAGCGCTGGCACACTTCGGCGCAGATCCGGCAGTGCTCGTGCATCTCGGCGTGCTTCTCGCACTCGCCCGCACAGGCTCGGCAAGCGGTGCGGCAGGACTCGAGCGCAGTCCGGGTGACGTTTGCGTCGTAGCCGGTGTGGCGCGACAGAACGTTGGCGGTCGAGGCGCAGATGTCTGCGCAGTCGAGATCCGTTCGGATGCACTTAGTGAGTTCGGCGACCATCTCCTCACTGAGGCATGCATCAGCACAGGCCGTGCACGCCTGGGCACACTCGACGCACGCCTCAACGCACGCGCCGAGTTTGTCGCGGTCTACGCCTCCCAGATCCGCCGGATAGGTCTCGAGCATTCGCGTTGCGGTCGACATGATGACTGCCCTGTCTCTTCGTTGACCCCGCCCGTGGACGCGACGGTACCCGCCGCCCCACCGTTTTCCAGCGCCATCGCAGCTTGCAGGAATACCGTATAGGGGTATCCTGTTCATCGGCAGAGATACCCTCGGAGGGTATCCGCGAGTTGATGGAGGAACGATGGAGACAATCGACTACCAGGTGACTGGGATGACCTGCGAGCACTGCGAGCGTGCAGTGTCCACCGAGGTCGGACAGGTGGCCGGCGTCGACAGCGTGACGGTGTCCGCGAGCGATGGCGTCCTGCACATCACCACCGGTAGCGGAGTGGACGACGCCGCGGTGCTCGCCGCAGTGGACGAGGCCGGCTACGCCGCCGTCCGCAAGTAAGAGCCAGAACCCTTCCCACCACCGCTAGGAGCCCGACGTGTCAGCACTTCCCCCTCCCGCCGCCAGCGGATCGACCCTCGAACTCGAGGTCGGCGGGATGACCTGCGCCTCGTGCGCCATGCGGATCGAGAAGAAGCTCAACCGCCTCGACGGCGTCACCGCGACCGTGAATTACGCCACGGAAAAAGCACGCGTTTCGATCCCGGCCGGCATGGACGTCGCGGCGGTCATCGAAGAGGTTGAGAAGACCGGCTACACCGCGACGCTGCCCGCCGCCGAGCCGGCTCCCTCGGAGAAGGAAAGCGACCCGGAACTGAGCGGACTGCGCAACCGCCTGATCGGCAGCGTGGCACTGTCGGTTCCGGTCATCGCGCTGGCGATGATCCCGGCTCTGCAGTTCACCTACTGGCAGTGGCTCTCGCTCACGCTCGCGGCGCCTGTCGTCGTGTGGGGTGCGTGGCCGTTCCACAAGGCGGCCTTCATCAACGCCCGCCATGGGGCGGCCACCATGGACACACTCGTGTCGATCGGCACCCTGGCCGCGTTCACCTGGTCGCTGTATGCGCTGTTCTTCGGGACGGCCGGGATGCCCGGCATGACCCACGGGTTCAGCTTCACTGCGGCTACCACGGACGGGGCGGGGAACATCTATCTCGAGGTCGCGTCCGGCGTGACCACGTTCGTGCTCGCCGGCCGTTATTTCGAGAAGCGATCGAAGCGGCAGGCCGGTGCGGCGTTACGAGCGCTGCTGGAGTTGGGTGCGAAGGATGTCGCGGTCCTGCGGGACGGACAGGAGACTCGCCTCCCGATCGAGAAGCTGCAGGTCGGTGACGAATTCGTGATTCGGCCGGGCGAGAAGATCGCCACGGACGGTGTCGTCGTCGACGGTGCGAGCGCAATCGACATGTCCCTGCTGACCGGCGAGTCCGTGCCAGACGAGGTCACCGTGGGGGATGCGGTGTCCGGTGCCACCGTCAACGCCGGCGGCCGCCTGCTCGTGCGGGCCACCCGGGTCGGCAGCGACACTCAGCTGGCCCAGATGGCCAAGCTGGTCGAGGACGCCCAGTCCGGCAAGGCCGAGGTGCAGCGCCTTGCCGATCGGATCTCCGGCATCTTCGTACCGATCGTGCTCGGAATCGCCCTCGTTACTCTCGCCGCGTGGCTGGTTACGGGCCACCCGGCCGCGGCTGCGTTCACCGCCGCGGTCGCGGTGCTGATAATCGCCTGCCCGTGCGCGCTGGGCCTTGCCACCCCGACCGCGCTTCTGGTCGGGACGGGGCGCGGCGCGCAGCTCGGCATCCTGATCAAAGGACCGGAAGTGCTCGAATCCACCCGCACCGTTGACACCATCGTGCTGGACAAGACCGGCACGGTCACCACCGGAAAGATGACCCTGGTCGACATCGTGACAGCTCCCGGGGTCGACGAGACCGAGCTCCTGGGAGTCGCCGGCGCCATCGAGGCCGCCTCCGAGCACCCCATCGCCCGAGCCATCGCCGCCGCCGCGACCGAGAGGACCGGACCGCTCCCGACCCCGGAGTCCTTCGCGAACATCGCGGGCCGCGGCGTGCAGGGCGTCGTCGACGGCCACCTCGCACTCGTCGGCCGGACCACGCTCCTCGAGGACTGGGCCATCACTCTCGACCACGCTCTCACCGCCGCGAAGAACGCTGCGGAAGCGGCCGGCCGGACGGTCGTCAGTGTGGCCTGGGACGGCCGGGCCCGCGGACTGCTCGTCGTCGCCGATGCCATCAAGCCGACCAGCCGGGAGGCGGTGGCCGCCTTCACGCAGCTCGGGCTCACCCCGATCCTGCTCACGGGCGACAACGCCACGGTCGCGCGAGACGTCGCCGATGCCGTCGGCATCGAGACGGTGATCGCCGAAGTGCTCCCCCAAGACAAGGCAGAGACCATCCGCCGGCTCCAGGCCGAGGGCAGGACAGTTGCGATGGTCGGTGACGGCGTGAACGACGCTGCCGCGCTGGCGACGGCGGACCTGGGGCTCGCGATGGGGACGGGCACCGACGTCGCCATCGAGGCGGCGGACATCACCCTCGTCCGCGGCGACCTGCGGGCCGCGGCCGATGCGGTCCGTCTCGCCCGCCGAACCCTCGGCACCATCAAGACCAACCTGTTCTGGGCGTTCGCCTACAACGTCGCCGCGATCCCTCTGGCCGCCCTGGGCCTGCTCAACCCGATGATCGCCGGAGCCGCGATGGCGTTCTCCAGCGTCTTCGTCGTCAGCAACAGCCTTCGGCTACGCGGCTTCCGCCCCCGCGGCACCGCCACCACACCAACCTTCGACACCCCCGCCCGCGTCCACGAGACCGCCTGACCACCACGAAAGGGAATACCACCATGAGCGACAGCTGCTGCAGCACTAACAGCAACCACCACGACGACGCCGCCAACATGCCAGCCGGAAGCACGAACCTCCTCGAAGGCGCGGGCGCAGACGACCTGACCGAGTGCGTCGTGATGAAGGGCAGCACCGTCAGCAAGACGAAAGCCGAGGCAGCCGGCCTCTACCGCGACTACAACGGTGAGCGGTACTGGTTCTGCTGCGCCGGTTGCGCACCCCGCTTCGACGCCGACCCCGCGGCCTACCTCGCCGCATAACCGTCACCGCCCGGTACAGGCGGACTCCAGCACATCACCAAGGTGAAGGGCTAGCACTATGACCGACCGAAACGGGCACGACCACCGCGCCCACCACGACAACATCACCAAAACCGAACCGATTCGTCAGCATCACGCCACCGACATAAGTGGCCACGAACTCGACGCAACCCAGCACGGCGGACACGATATGGCTGGACACGGGATGGCCGGGCATGCCGGCCACGGTGACCACGTGGGTCAGTTCCGGCGCCTGTTCTGGATCAACCTGATCATCGCCGTCCCGGTCGTGGCGACCTCGCAGATGTTCGCGCTGATCCTCGGTTATACCGTCCCGGGCTGGGCGCTGTGGATCGCGCCCGTGCTGGGCACTGTGATGTACGTCTGGGGCGGCTGGCCGTTCCTCAGCGGCGCCTACAGCGAGCTTAAGAGCCGCACGCCAGGGATGATGCTGCTGATCGGGCTGGCGATCACCGTTGCGTTCTTCGCCTCCTGGGGCGCCACGCTCGGACTCCTGGACCACGAGCTGGAGTTCTGGTGGGAGCTGGCCCTCCTGATCGTGATCATGCTGCTCGGGCACTGGATCGAGATGCGCTCCCTTGCACAGACCAGTTCGGCGCTCGACTCTCTCGCCGCGCTCCTCCCCGATGAGGCGGAGCGGGTCGAGGGCGACACGACCGTCAAGGTCGCCCCCTCCGATCTCGGGGTAGGCGACGTGGTGCTCATCCGGCCGGGCGGCAGCGTGCCCGCTGACGGCCGGATCGTCGACGGCCGCGCGGAGATGGATGAGTCGATGGTAACCGGCGAATCCCGCCCGGTCTCGCGCAGCGACGGCGACGCCGTCACCGCCGGAACGGTCGCAGTCGACTCCGGCCTCCGCGTCGAGGTCACCGCCGTCGGCGACGACACCGCTCTCGCCGGCATTCAACGCCTGGTCACCGAGGCGCAGAACTCCTCCTCCCGGGCGCAGCGCATCGCCGACCGTGCCGCCGCACTGCTGTTCTGGTTCGCGCTCGGCTCCGCGATCATCACCGCGATCGTCTGGACCCTCGTCGGCAGCCCCGACGATGCGGTGGTCCGTACCATCACCGTGCTCGTGATCGCCTGCCCGCACGCGCTCGGCCTCGCCATCCCCCTCGTCGTCTCCATCGCGACCGAACGCGCCGCCCGCGGAGGGGTCCTGGTCAAGGACCGTCTCGCGCTGGAGAGCATGCGAACCGTGGACACCGTCCTGTTCGACAAGACCGGTACCCTCACCAAGGGCGAGCCGACCGTCACCGCGATCGAACCCGTCGGCGGGCTGACCGAGGACGAGGTGCTCGCCCTCGCCGCCGCGGCCGAGGGGGACAGCGAGCACCCGTTGGCGACGGCCATCGTTCGCGCCGCCCGCCAGCGGGAGCTGAGCGTGCCGACCGCCACCGGGTTCTCCTCGTCGCCCGCCGTGGGCGTCACCGCGACGGTCGACGGGGCCGAGATTCGTGTGGGCGGCCCGCGCCTGCTCGAAGAAGCAGGAGCGACGGAGGTCGACGAGGCCGACTCGTGGCGCAGCGAAGGAGCGATCATTCTCCACGTGCTCCGGGACGGTACCCTCATCGGCGGTTTGAAGCTGGCCGACGAGGTACGGCCGGAATCGCGGGAGGCGGTTGAAGCGCTCCACAAGCTGGGCGTCCAGGTGGTGATGATCACCGGCGACGCCGAAGCGGTCGCGAACGCGGTCGCCGCCGAGCTCGGCATCGACCGCACCTACGCGCACGTGCGACCGGAGGACAAGTCCAGCACAGTCGCCGAACTCCAGAAGGAGGGCCGGAAGGTGGCGATGGTCGGCGACGGCGTCAACGACGCCCCCGCACTCGCCCAGGCCGACGTCGGCATCGCGATCGGCGCCGGAACCGACGTCGCCATCGCCTCCGCCGGTGTCATCCTGGCCAGTTCCGACCCGCGCAGCGTGCTCTCGGTCATCGAGCTCTCCCGTGCCAGCTACCGCAAGATGAAGCAGAACCTGTGGTGGGCGGCCGGGTACAACCTGATCTCCGTCCCCCTGGCCGCCGGCGTGCTCGCACCGGTCGGTTTCGTGCTGCCCATGTCCGTCGGTGCGATACTCATGTCGCTGTCGACCGTTGTGGTCGCCCTCAACGCCCAGCTGCTCCGCCGGCTCGACCTCGCCCCCGAGGTCAGCACCCGTACCATCCTCACCCGCTGAAGAAAGACTCCCGATGACCCAGCATTACCACACCGAATACGGCTACATCACCGACAAAGACAAGTACCTCAACCGACTCAAGCGCATCGAAGGCCAGACGCGGGGGATCTCGCGCATGGTCGACGAAGAGCAGTACTGCATCGACATCCTCACCCAGATCAGCGCCCTCACCAACGCACTGCAAGCGGTCGCCGTCGGGCTTCTCGACGACCACCTCAAGCACTGCGTCCTAGACGCTGCACGAGCCGGCGGCGACGAGGCCGACATCAAAATCAAAGAGGCGAGCGACGCCATCGCCCGCCTCGTGCGCTCCTAAGCCCTGACCCTTCCGGCACTAGCCGCCTGAGCGCCCGAGCTCGTCACGTCGCCGGATGTACTCCTCGTGATCGATCTCACCCCGGGCATACCGCTCATCGAGGATTACCCTCGCCCACGAGCTCGACGGCGGAACAGTGCCAGCGCCACCGGACGGGCCGCGCCGGGTCAACGTGACGACCAGCACGACGACCACCGCGATGATCAGCAGTGGCACGAGCAGCCACACGATCCACCAGGCCCCGGCGCCGCCCATGATCCACCCGTACATGACCGACTCCTCAGCTGACTTCTTCAACCAGGTTGGGCCTGAACCGCCCGCCCGTAGTGGGCATAAAGTCCCGTACTGATCAAACCCCCGGCGGGTATCCAGGCTGCGACGCTAACTTGGTACTCGGAAGGAGGACACATGCTCGCCGACTGCATATCGACACACACCCGCACCTGGCGCTGCCTGATCGTCCTCCTCGTCGCCGTCGCGGGAATCCTCACCGGGAT
Organism: Leifsonia sp. T36S-04; assembly: GCF_042465655.1. Classification (GTDB taxonomy): domain Bacteria; phylum Actinomycetota; class Actinomycetes; order Actinomycetales; family Microbacteriaceae; genus Leifsonia. Next base: position 38,217 of record NZ_CP146286.1, on the reverse strand, counting down.
GCTGGCCATGCACGTGGTCAGCACACCGATAAGCCAACCGCATGAGCTCACCATGTCTCACGCCGCGCTCGCAGCGGCCGCCCCCGGGCAGTCGAACGGGGCCGGCGCGCACTCGGCGGCGATCGCCCCGGCGAGCGCTGGCATGGGGACGACGAGCGGATGCGCTGCCGACGGCTGCGACCCGATGCACGATATGACGGCAATGGTGTGCACCCTTGCCCTACTGGCCGCAACCATCCTGCTGATCGCTCCCGGCCTGACCCGTGCACTGCTCGGCATGGGGATGCGCGCCGCCGCCGCCACCTTGATCCGGTCGGTCGCCGGCACCATCGGGTCGTCCCCACCGTCTCTTCTGGCTCTCTCCGTCGATCGCAGATGACGCACGTCGCACCCCGCGCACGCGCGGTGGTGCTTCAGCCTGCCCAGCATCAGCACATCCACACGACAAAAGAGACCAATCCAGATGAACACCAGACTGATCGCGCTCACCTCCGGCGCCCTCCTGACCGCCGCCGCATTAGTCGGCTGCACCGCCGGCTCTCCGGGGAGCGACTCCGGTATGGGAAACATGCCCGGAATGGACCACAGTAGCGCGAGCACCGACACGGCGACCTCGGACCACAACCAGGCCGACGTCACCTTCGCCATGGCCATGGTCCCCCACCACCAGCAGGCGATCGAGATGTCCGACACCCTCCTGACCAAGCAGGGTGTGGACGCCCGGGTCACTGACCTCGCCCAGAAGATCAAGGCCGCGCAGCAGCCGGAGATCGACACCATGAACGGCTGGCTCACCGCCTGGGGGCAGAAGTCCGACATGAGCGGAATGGACATGGGTGGTGACGGCATGATGTCGCAGCAGGACATGAACGCGCTCACCAAAGCGTCCGGCGCCGACGCGTCCAAGCTGTTCCTCACCCAGATGATCCAGCACCACCAAGGGGCCATCACCATGGCCACGACCGAGACCGAAAAGGGCAAAGCAACGGACGCCGTCGCACTGGCGAAGAAGATCGCCGCCGCCCAGACCGCCGAGATCGCCACCATGAAACAGCTCCTCGCCAGCCTCTGACCCCTTCCCGGTCACACCAGACGCGGGCGCCGTCACCCCCCTCATGGCGGCGCCCGCCCCTCCCCTTCGATCTCGACCCTCCCGGTCGATTGCTCTCTCTGGACATCCGATGAACACTCCGAACCTCACCCGTCGCAGCCTCCTCCTCGGCGGCGCCGGGCTCGCCACCGCCTTCGCTCTCGCCGCCTGCACCGGCGGCCCGAACCTCCTCACCGCAACAAGCGCCCCCGTCACCGCGGCCGAGAGGGCCCGACGACGCACCGGAGGAACAACCCGCGTCCAGCTCACCGCGGGCAAGACGGACATCGACCTCGCCGGGCGCACGGCCTCCACCTGGGCCTACAACGGGCAGGTCCCCGGCCCCACCATCCGAGCGACCGCGGGTAACACTATCCGAGCGCACGTGACCAACCATCTCCCGGATGACACCACGGTGCACTGGCACGGCATCGCCCTGCGGAACGACATGGACGGCGTACCCCCGATCACTCAACACGCGATCGCGCCCGGGAGCTCGTTCGACTACGAGTTCACCGCGGACACACCTGGCACCTACTGGTACCACCCACACGTCGGCCCGCAACTCGACCGCGGCCTCCAAGGCCCACTCATCGTCGAAGACCCGCACGAGCCACTCGGCTACGACCACGACTGGGTGCTCGTGCTCGACGACTGGCTCGACGGCGTCACCGCCACCCCTGACCAAGTCCTCGCCGAGCTTAAGAAGGGAATGAGCATGGGCGGAATGGGCGGGATGGGCGGCGGGATGGGCGGCGGCCAGGCCGGCGGCGCTCCCTCCCGCAACGGCAAGCTGCTCACCGGCACCACCTCCAGCCTGCTCGGCGGCGACTCCGGAGACGTCTACTACCCCTACTACCTCATCAACGGACGCCCAGCAGAAGACCCCGCCACCTTCACCGCGAAACCCGGGCAACGCGTGCGGCTGCGCATCATCAACGCCGGCGGCGACACCGCGTTCCGGTTCTCCGTCGGAGAGCACGGGCTCACCGTCACCCACACCGACGGATACCCGGTGAACCCGGTCACGGGCGACAGCATCCTCCTCGGCATGGGCGAACGCTACGACGCGATCATCACCGTCGCCGACGGCGCCTTCCCCATCGTCGCCGACGCCGTCGGCAAAGCCGCCCGCGCCTTCGCCGTCCTCCGATCCAACCCCGGAAGCCCTGCACCCACCGTGAACGGGTACACCGCCTCCGACACGTCACCGGTCACAGCGGCCGTGCTCAGCGCCCCGCCCGCCGCTGCCCTCCGACGGCGCGGAATCGACCGCCGCATCGACATTGCCCTCACCGGCGGAATGATGAAGTACGACTGGGGCATCAACGGCAAAGCCTTCGACATGAACAACCCTCTCGACGGCGCCTACGCGGTGCAGGAAGGGGAACGAGTCCAGGTCACCATCGCCAACCAGACCATGATGTGGCACCCCTTCCACATCCACGGCCACACCTTCCAGCTCGATGGCGGCCCGCGAAAGGACACCGCCATCGTGCTCCCACACCAGTCGCTCACCGTCCTCTTCGATGCAGACAACCCCGGACTCTGGATGACCCATTGCCACAACATCTACCACGCCGAATCCGGGATGATGGCCGTCCTTGGCTACGAACAGAACTGAGTCAACGGGGAACAGAACGCGCGGTTCCGCATAGCTGTGGACTCATGGCCGATGGATTGATACACATCGTTTGGTTTGAGTCAAAGTGTCTCGGCGGGGAGTATTCTGACCTCATGCCCAAGTTGTGGAGCGAGACAGTGACCGAGCACCGGTCCGCGGTGTTGGATGCGATCCTGGATGCGACCGCGCAACTGGTGCATCGAGATGGTGTCGCCGGCCTGACCATGACAGCGCTGGCGGAGGCGAGCGGCGTGGGGCGGGCGACTTTGTATCGGTACGTTCCGGACGTCGGGTCGGCTCTGACCGCCTGGCAACAGCGCGAGGTGGCGAACCACCTCCAGCGCTTGCGAACGATCGCCGCAGACAGCGCTCCGGCCGACCGACTCGAGAACGTGTTAATGGGGTATGCGCGCTTACGCAGTCATCGACACGGGGATCACGGGGCCCTCCACGACGCCGCTCGCCTGGCTCCCGCCGAAGGCGAAGTTCGCGAACTACTGGCCGACATCATCGAAGAGGCTGCCCACGACGGCCGTGCTCGCACCGACCTTCAGCCGGCCATGCTCGCCGCATACGCAACCGGAGCCTTGGGGGCGGCAGCGATGCTCCCCGAGCCCTCCGCCGCGACGCGACTGACCGCCCTCGTCCTCGAAAGTATCCGCGGAGTCGATGGACATCCACACGGCGCGGACTCATCTGGCGCCCTTCCCGGACCGGTAGGCGGCCACCAGTGGAATCACTGACGCGCGCGAGCACCTAAGACAGCAGCGTCCAGCGGACTCCGCCTCGGACAGCAGTCGAGCGGGCCCGAACCTGCGGCAAGCTCGTCACGTACTGATCCCCGCCGAGGTCTCACGAAAGATCTCGACGGCTTCTCGGATCGCGTAGTACACGATCACCAGAGTCGCTACCGAGTCGGCCCACCACCACCCCAGCACGGTGTTCAGGAAGACGCCGACAAGGACGGCGCAGGCCAGTAGACCGTCAATCATGGTTACGCTGCCCTCCTTCTGCAGCACCGGATTACCCAGAGCTCGACCGGTACGCGCTTTGAGTGCGGCGAGGATGAACATTGTGGCGGCGGTGATCCCGGTCCATATGATGCCCCCGACACTGCCGTCCGGTCGGTGACCGCCGACCAGGGCCACGACCGTTTGCACAAGGAGGTAGCCGGCGAGGCCTACGAAGGCGGCGCCGATAAGCCGCAGGGCGATCCTCTGCCGGTGCTCGCCGGTTCCCGAAAGCTCCCAAATCACGACCGTGCTCGCCCCGATCTCGACCAATGAGTCAAGACCGAAGCCGGCGAGAGCGACGGAGGCGGACGACAAGGCGAGGACCGCGAGCACCATGACGCCTACGGCGTTCCACCCCAACGTGATCCACTCCAGCGTGAACCCTGCACGCAACAGGGCACGCCGGTCGGGAGCGAGATCGGTCATCGTCAGCGCCCTTCCGCGCGAGAATGCATGGTCGAGTGAAGTCGACTCAGAGGTCGACGACCTCGAACTCGAGCAGGTCGGCGCCGGTTGCGACCGGGTTGGATCCGCCGTGAGTCATCCCGGCCTGTCCTCCCCGCCATGCCTGGTACGCCTCTTCGCTGGCCCAGATGCTGACGACGAAGTAGCGATCCTCCCCCTTGACCGGGCGCAGCAGCTGGAACGACTCGAAACCGATGTGCTGGTCGACATCGTGCGTGCTGCCGGCGAACCGGGCTTCCATGTCGGCCCCTCGACCTTCGGGGACGTGAATGGCATTGATCTTGACAACGGACATGCGTGTTGTTCCTTTCAGTGGGGCGGGCGGACTATCAGTGGTCGGCGGCGATCGGTGTGACGACGAAGTCGTCGAGGTTGCGCAGCTCACTGCGCACGTGGTTGGTCGCGTGCTCGGCCACATGGGTGGCGTCGTGGAGGGTTTCGGCGCCGGTGGTGATCACGGCGGAGCCCAGGAGGCGGTGCCCGGACCAGCGCAGCTTCACGATCCGGACGCCGGTAACGCCGTCCGTTGTCCCGAGCATGCGCTCGACTCGGTCGAGGAGGTCCGGATCGACGGCATCCATCAGCCGCGCGCCGACCGATTTCACCGTGCCCCACAGCAGCACCAGGATCGAGATGGAGATCAGCAGGCCGATGATCGGGTCGGCCAGGGGGAACCCCAGCATCACGCCGGTCGCACCGAGCACGACCGACAGCGACGTGATCCCGTCCAGCCGCGCATGCACACCATCGGCTACCAAAGCGGCCGAGCCGATCCTCCGACCCACCCGGATGCGGTAAATCGCGACCAGTTCGTTTCCGGCGAAGCCGATCACACCGGCGACGACCAGCCACCAGGCGTTCTCCACTGGCCGCGGGTGCACGAACCGGTCGATCGCCTCCCACCCGGCCACCACCGCAGAGAGGGCGACCACGAAGACGATGAACAGGCCGGCGAGATCCTCGGCGCGGCCATAGCCGAAGGTGTAGCGACGAGTGGCCGCTCGACGGCCAAGAACGAACGCGATCCACAACGGCACCGCCGTGAGCGCATCCGCGAAGTTGTGGATCGTGTCCGCCAGCAGCGCCACAGAGCCGGTGACCCACACCAGGATCAACTGCAGCAGCGTCGTGCCCAGCAGGATGAACATCGACACCTTGACGGCGGTCACACCGGCCTTGCTCGCCTCCAGCGCGTCATCGACCGCATCAGCGGAATCGTGTGTGTGCGGGACGAAAAGGTCGTAGAGGAACCCCTTCACCCCACCGTGAGGGTGCGAATGCTCGCCGTGATCATGCGAGTGACCGTGATCGTGCGACTGACCGTGACCGTGGTCATGCTCCAGGTCCTCGTTGTGAGGATGAGCGTGATTTGTGCCGTCGTGAACGTGGGGGTGGCTGTGATCGTCGTGAGAGTGTGTGTGGGTTCCGCTCATGCTGACGCCCCCTCCGTGGCCGCCGCCGCAGCATGGTGATGCCGGGGAGTTCCTCCAAGGGAGTGCTCGGCCTGCAAGATCGCATCGGACACCAGCCGGCTCGCGTGCTCGTTCTCCAGCCGATAGAACACGCGCTGCCCGTCCTGCCGGGTCGCCACGATGCGCGCCAGCCGCAGCTTCGCCAGATGCTGAGACACCGCCGACGGCTGCTTGTCGAGAATGTCGGCCAAGTGGTTCACCGACAGCTCGCCCGCATCCTTCAACGCCAGGACGATCCGCACCCGCGTCGCATCCGCCAGCATCCCGAAGACCTCCACCGCCAGCTCGACGAACTGGCTATCGGGAAGGCGACCGCATATCGGCTTGTCTGCATCCATACGCAGATAATACACGCCGTGCCAACGGGAACGATAAGAGGACGGGGACGGGCGAGTGGCGCGACACGATCCTCGTCGAGCTGCGCCGTTGAGAAGGCCGTCACAAGAGAGGGGCTCACCGGTCGCGCGACCGTGTGAACTCTCGCAGGTCCTGGCGACCTCGCCACGGGGACTTGCCGGGCCCTCGTCAGGAGCCGTCCCCTAGGGTCGGGAGCGTGAGTGGGCACGACGCGCAGCCGCGAACCGATGCGACGACGAAGCCGTCTCGGCGTAGAGCACTCAACGACATCGGCTGAATCCGAGGAGTTCCCCGTGTACGCGCTCAGCATCCCCAGCCCGCCCTCACAATGGGCGCAATTCCAGCTCGGACCGCTCACCGTGCACGCCTACGCGCTGTGCATCCTCAGCGGCATCATCGCAGCCTCCCTCATCACCGCGCACCGACTCGGCCGCCGCGGCGTCGACCGCGGAATCGTGCTCGATGTCGTCCTCTGGGCCGTGCCGCTCGGCATCGTCTGCGCCCGCTTCTACCACGTGTTCACCCACGTCGGCGACTACTTCTACCCGGGCGCGAACCTTTGGAACGTCTTTGCCATCTGGGACGGCGGCAACGCGCTCTACGGGTCGCTCCTCGGCGGAGCTCTCGGTGTGTACATCGCCTGCCGCCGCGCCGGTCTTCGGTTCTGGGCCTTCGCCGATGCTCTGGCGCCCGCTCTTCTCGTCGCCCAGTCACTCGGCCGGTTCGGCAACTACTTCAACCACGAACTGTTCGGCCTTCCGACCACCCTCCCGTGGGGCCTGCAGATCGAAGCCACCAATCCCAAGTTCCCCGCCGGAATGCCGCCCGGCACACTGTTCCACCCACTCTTCCTGTACGAGATCATCTGGAACCTCGTGGGTGTCGCCCTGATCCTGTTCCTCGAGCGGCGATTCCGCCTTCAGTGGGGTCGCGTGCTCGCGCTCTACCTCATCTGGTACGGACTCGGCCGCAGCTGGCTCGAAGCGATCCGCATCGACCCCACCAGCGACGGGTGGCTGGGAATCCCCGCAAACGTCTGGGCCTCCTTCGCCGCTGTCGCCGTCGGAATCACGCTGTTCATCGTCCAGACCCGTCGACACCCCGGCGCCGAACCCTCGCCGTATCTGCGGTCGGCACTCACCGACCTGAAACCCCAGACGGCCGAACCGGCGGCCGTCGACGCTTCGCGGGGCTGACCGGTAGCCGCCCGCCGAGGGACCGCTGCGCCGAGGGGGATAGCGTGGGCGGGTGCGGAGACTGAGGCGTTCGTGGACATTGCAGGCCTGAGGCTGCTGGTGGCGGTCGCCCGGACGGGCAGCATCTCCTCCGCGGCCCGCGAAGCCGGCGTCACACAACAGGCGGCCTCGATGCGGCTCGCCGCGCTGGAACTGGATCTGGGAGCTGCTCTGCTCGTTCGCAGCACTCGGGGCGCGCATCCGACCGAGACCGGCGCCCTCATCGTGGAGTGGGCCGCCGACCTCCTGGACGCCACGGAACGGTTCGACGCCTCCATCGCCTCCCTGCGCCAGACGACGGACGACACGCTGCGGATCGCGGCCAGCATGACGATCGCGGAGCATCTCGCACCGCGCTGGCTCACGGCGCTGAGTACCGGTGGGCGTGGGCCGCGCATCGAGCTGACGGCCGCGAACAGCGAAGCGGTCCTCCTGGCCGTCCGCAACGCGGCTGCGACGATCGGGTTCATCGAGACGCCCGATGTGCCCACCGATCTGGGCACTGTGGAGTTCGCGTCGGATGAGCTGGTCGCCGTCGTCGGACGCACCCATCCGTGGGCGCGGCGGCCCCGCGGCATCTCAGCGGAGGAGCTCGCCCGCACTCCTCTGGTCTCCCGCGAACGCGGCTCGGGCACCCGTCTCGCAGTGGAGCGCGCCCTGACGGACACCGGTCATCCGCCGGTTCGCCCGGCGCTGGAGCTCTCCTCCACCAGTGCGATCCGCGCGACCGCTGCGGCGGGCGGCCACCCAGCCGTGCTGAGCATCCTGGCCGTGCGCGAGCAGATCGCCGCCGGGACCCTCGTCAAAGTCCCGATCCGGCAGCTGCGCATCACCCGGCCGCTGACCGCGGTGTGGCGACGCAGCGGGTCGGGCGTGCCCGCGAGCGCACGTCCCCTGCTCGAGGTCGTGCACGCGATCTCGTGACGGCGGTCAGAGCTGCCCAGTAATGGCGAGCACCCCCAAACTGGTGACGCTGACGAGTGTCGACAGCACGGCGCCCAGCAGCAGCGGCCGCCAGCCGGCGCGGCGAATCGCCCCGAAGTCGGTCGACAAACCGATGCCCCCGAGCGCCACCGCTACCAGGAACACGCTCGCCGTCACGAGCCCTTCGTGCAGGTCGGTGGGAACCGCGATGAGCGTATTGGCCGTGGCGACGACGAGGAATCCCACGAGGAACCACGGGACGAGACCGATCACCCGCCGCACGGTCAGCGGAGCACCGGCGTTCGCCCGCCGATGCTCGACCACGGCGAGCGTGATGCTGATCGGGACGATCATGAGCGTGCGCACGAGCTTGACGACGACGGCGAAGCCGAGCGCCGAGGTCGCGAACAGACTCGCGACGGCGACCACCGAGCTGGTGTCGTTCACCGCAGTGCCCGCGAACAGCCCGAACGCATGGGTGCTCATCCCCAGCGCATGCCCGATGAGAGGGAACACCAGCACGGCGACCGCATTGAACAGGAAGATTGTCGAGACCGCGTAGGCGATCTCCGAACTCGCGGCGCCGATGATGGGGGAGATCGCCGCGATCGCCGACGCGCCGCAGATTCCCGTCCCAACACCGATCAGGGTGCGTTCCCGGCGCGGAATGCGTAGAGCCCGGCCGACGCCCCATGCGGCGAGGAGGCACACGGCCAGCGTGGAGAGCATCACGGGGAGGGACTGCACACCCACTACGAGCACGCTCGACAACGAGAGCTGGACACCGAGCAGGACGACGGCGAGCTGGAGCACGAACTTCCCGGAGAAGCCGATTCCCGGCACGAATCGGCCGCCCGGCCGGCGGACGACGCTCACCGCGACTCCGATGACGAGGGCCGGGAGGGCGCTGCCGACCGCTGGCACGACGCGCGAGACACCGGTGGCGGCCAGCGCGATCAGAACCGTCAGGACGACACCGGGCGCGACCTCGGCTCCCCGCGCAGCGATCCTTCTCGGCAGAGTCCGGACGGGAGAGAATTCCATGCTTCGACCGTGACGGATCTGCCCGAAACGGACTAGATCGAGCCCCTTGTGGCGTCACAAGCAACGCTTGTGACGCCCCCTCATCACACCGATCTGACCGGTACCGGCACCGCCACCGACGTGCCGGCCACCCAGGTGCGGTAACCCCCATCCAGGTTGACGACGTCGAAGCCGTGCTGGTCGAGGATCCGCGCGGCGGTGTGACCTCGCTGGCCCACCTGGCAATGCACCACGATCGGGCCGGCCAGCAGCTCGCCCAGCCGGTCGCGCAGCTCGTCGACCGGGATGTTCACAGCGCCCGGGATCGAGCCGGCCGCGTGCTCACCGGCCGTGCGCACATCGACAAGGGTGGCGCCCGCGCCCAGCGCAGCGCCGAGCTCGTGCCACTGCAGGGAGCGGGTGGTACCACTGCGGAGGTTGTCGGCGACGTAACCGAGCTGGTTGATCGGATCCTTCGCCGACCCGAATTGAGGTGCATACGCCAACTCGAGACGCATCAGACCGGAGGCGGTGATCCCGCCCGCCATGGCGACCGCGATCACGTCGATCCGCTTATCGACACCCTCGCCGCCGACGATCTGCGCACCCAGGATCGCATCCGTCGCCGGGTCCACGAGCAGCTTCATCGACATGGACTGGGCACCCGGGTAGTAGGTGGCGTGCGAGGCAGGATGCGTGTGGATGACTCGGTGCGCCCGCCCAGCAGCGGCGAGCTGCCGCTCCCCCCAGCCCACCTTCGCCGCCACAGCGTCGAAGACCTTCACGATCGCGGTGCCGAGGGCGGGCGTGTTCTGCTCCTCGCGGCCCGCGATGACGTCGGCGACGGAGCGGCCGTGCCGGTTGGCGAGCCCGGCCATGGTGACGAGGGTCTCTGCGCCGCTGAGCGCATCCACCTTCTCGACGCCATCGCCGACGGCGAAGATGTGCTCGACGCTGGTGCGGTTGCGGCCATCGACGGCGATGCCGCCCGTCGGCCCCAGCCACAGCCCGGCCGAGCGAGCGAGGTCGACGCGCGGCACCACGCCGGAGGCGTCGACGATGAAATCGGGGCGGAGGCTCGTGCCATCGTCGAGCAGCACCGTACCCGCCTCGACCGCGTCGATCGTGACGGAGGTGCGCACGTCGACGCCGTGACTGCGCAGCTGCGCCGCCAACGGAGCCACCATCTCCGGATCCAATGGCGTGAGGATCTGCGCCGACCGTTGGATGAGGGTCACGTGGATGCCGCGCCGCACCAGGTTCTCGACGGCCTCAAGGCCGATGAAGCCGGCGCCGACGACGAGGGCAGAAGGGTTGTCCGCTGCCGCGTCCACCAGCACGCCGATCGCGTCGACATCCTCTACCGTGCGCAGGGTGTGCGTCGGGATGCCGGGATGCCCCGCGGCCTCCCGTGCAGACGCTCCGACGGCGAGGATCAGCTCGTCATAGCTCTCGATCATTGTCTCGCCCCCGGCGAGGTCGAACACCGAGACAGTGTGCGCGACCGGATCGATCGCGAGGACCTCGTGGCCGGTTCGCACATCGAGCCGGAACCGGGCAGCCAACGACTGCGGGGTCTCCAGAAGGAGTGATGACCGATCGGTGATTACTCCGCCGACGTAATAGGGCAGCCCGCAGTTCGCATACGAGACGTACGGGCCGCGCTCGAACACCACGATCTCCGCAGTCTCGTCGAGCCGGCGCAATCGCGTCGCGGCAGACATTCCTCCGGCGACTCCGCCGACAATCACGATCTTCATCCTGCGCACCTCCCGAGGGCGGTTTGGTTATACCCTCCCCGGTATCGTACTATACGGAGGGGGGTATACAGAACCACCCCTACCGGACCCGAGAAAGAGAGTTCCAGCCCATGTGCTACCCCGCCACCTGCAAAGTCTGCGGCAAGACGACCTGGAGCGGCTGCGGTCAGCACGTCGCCGACGTGCGCCGGCGCGTGCCCGCAAACCAGTGGTGCAACGGCAACCACACCGACGCCGAGAAGGCCGCCGCCGCCAGTGGCGGGTTCTTCGGCCGGCTCTTCGGACGCGGCTGACCGTGAGCACCGTCACCCTCTCCGCCGACACACTCAAAGGCGAGATCGAGCAGAACGACATCGTCCTGATCGACTTCTGGGCGGCCTGGTGCGGCCCCTGCCGCATGTTCGGCCCCGTCTTCGAGACCGCGTCCGAACAGCACCCGGACATCGTGTTCGGCAAAGTCGACACCGAGGCCGAGCAGGAACTCGCCGCGGCCGCCGGGATCACCTCGATCCCCACCCTCATGGCTTTCCGCGACGGGGTCCTCGTGTTCTCACAGCCCGGAGCCCTCGCCGCTCGGGACCTCGAGGATCTGATCGGCCAGATCCGCGCCATCGATCCGGCTGCGCTCACCGCCGCCAAGGCCCGCACCTGAGCCGAAGAGATACCCTGGCGGGTACCCGCGACGCCCCCTCGGCGCCATCGAGAAAGTAGAACATACCGTGGCCACTACCACCGCCGCCGACATCAAGCCCGTCCTCAATCGGCTCCGCCGCGCGCAGGGCCAGCTCAACGCCGTCATCGCCGCCGTCGAGAACGGCGGCAAATGCCGCGACGTCGTCATCCAGCTCGCCGCAGTCTCGAGTGCCCTCGACAAGGCCGGCTTCCAGATCATCTCCACCGCCATGCAGAAATGCATCACCGACCCCGACGACGACTCCGACCCGATGACGGTCGAAGAGCTCCAGAAGCTCTTCATGACTCTCGCGTGAACGACGTGGCCGACGCCGCAATCCCTGGGGTGGTCGTTCACCTCGACGAAGACGACCCCGCCAAGCACGCCGCCGTCCTCAGGAACGCCAGCAACCTCATCGACGCCCTCGGAGCCGGAACAGACGTAGAACTCGTCGTCCACGGGCCAGGGATCAACATTCTTCTGCCCGACAGCCCGCACCGCGAAACCGTCCGCACGCTCCAACACCGCGGACTCACCGTCGACGCATGCCAGAACACCCTCCGAAGCGAGGCCATCGACCCGGAGCATCTCGTTCCGGATGCCGTTATCGTCCCTTCCGGAATCGCCCATCTGGTGATCCGACAAGGCGAAGGCTGGGCATACGTGAGACCGTGATGGCGAGGGGCGTGCCCCCTCGGGTTATCTCGTAAGGTAAGCCCGATGGAGAACACGACAGCGCGTCTATTCCGCGCCCTGCTGGGGCTCGTCATCTGCGTCGTGGGCGCGGGAATCGCTGTCATCGCGATCATCCTCACCGTGGAGTACGCCTGGGGATGGATCTTCCTCGTTGGGCCAGTCGCGCTGGTTCTCGCGGTGCTCTTCATCCGGTGGGGAACTCGCCTCATTTCGCATTAGGGCGTCGCGCACCCGGACCAGAGCGGGAGACCGAGCGGCTCTGCCAATCCGACATCGTGAGCACAATGTGCTGCACGCACAGCCACCCAATCTTCCCGGCCAGCGAGAAGAGGACCTTGAAGTCGAAGAACCCCGCCGGCCAGGACATCGACACGGTCCGCCGACCTTGACCTCATCCCGGGAGGAGTCAGCGGCCTGATCAACTCGCTCACCATCCAGATTCCACAGGGCTGGATCGGACGCCTTCGGCGTGCTGACTTCCTTGGTCTTCTCTCCGATCCGGCAGCCGACCATAGCCAGCTCCGGCGGCTCCAGGCCCGGTCGTCGCTATTTGCAGACTCCGCTCGCTCCGCTCGCTGCGCTCACTCCGCTTAGCAACCGCTGCCTCCGGGCATTCCGCTGCCTCCACCCGCTATCGATCTTTTGTGCCGGAACGGCCAGAAGAACGATGAGGGAGTTCGAGATCATGAGCGGCAAAGTCATCATCCGGAGCGCGAAGGCGCGACAGGCAGAAGCGGAGGCACTCCACGCGTCGATCGCAGAGCAGGTCCAACAACTCGCCGAGAGCGGCCAGTGGCGGGCGTTCCTTGAGTTCGCCCGCTCCTTCCACAACTACAGCCTGAACAACCTCCTCCTGATTCTCTCCCAGAACCCCAACGCGACCATCGTCGCCGGCTTCCGACAGTGGCAGACCAAGGGACGACAAGTTCGCAAAGGCGAGAAGGCGATCAAGATCTTCGGCTACCGCGAGAGGAAGGCCAGCCGCGACGACGACACAGACGAGACCGAAGGTGAACAACGAGTGGTGCGCTACTTCCCCACCCTTTCCGTGTTCGACATTGCACAGACCGACCCAATCGAAGAAGCCGAACCCCTCCCCCAGAACCCAACCCGCCGCCTAACCGGCCACGACGACCACGGCGTCATCGCTCCCCTGACCACGCACCTCCAAGCCAACGGATGGAGTGTCCAACGCGCACCTCTCTTGAACGCGAGCGGGTACACGGATCCCGGACTGCACCGGGTGACCCTGGCGGAAAACCTGGCGATGGAGCACGCGGCCAAGACACTCATTCACGAGACCGCGCATATCGAGCTGCGCCACGTCGAGGATCTCGACGAGTACCGCGCCCACCGGGGGCGGATGGAGGTGGAAGCCGAATCGGTCGCCTACATCGTCGCGGGCCTGGTCCGGGTTCGATACCAGCGCGTACAGCATCGGCTACATAACGGGCTGGGCCGGCGAGGACACGGCCCTCGTTCGAGACACGGCCGCGCGAGTACTAAAGGCAGCGCACACGATTTCGGCGGTCGTGGAAAAGCCTCACTAGGCCGTCAGCCGCAGCGCTTCGCCGTCGGGGAACCGAACCGCGTTGAAGCGGCTCGAAGAACAGAGCGGGCGAGACGTGGTGAAAAAGACGCCAAGCGAAGAAACGGGAACAACAAGAGGAGGACGCAGATCGGGAGAACCCAAATACAACTGATCTTCCCCCGGTTCCTCGGACAGTTTGATGCCTCGTGTCAGGCAGCCAGGGTGACTGTCGTCGGGACGATTTTCTCGTAGTCGGCCGGGGAGTGGTAGCCCAACGCGGAGTGCCGGCGGCGGGGGTTGTACCAGGCTTCGATCCAGGAGAACATCGCCGTCCCCAGCTGCCGTCTGGTGTCCCAGCTGCGGGTGTCGAGGAGTTCGATCTGCATGCCGGACCAGAACGATTCCATCATCGCGCTGTCGTAGCAGTCGCCAACCGAGCCCATCGAGGCGAGCAGGCCGGCTTCGTGGACGCGGGAGGTGAAGGCCCAGGAGGTGTATTGGGAACCGTGGTCGGAGTGCATGATCGCCCCGCGGACCCCGAACCGTCTCCAGCGGGCCATCTGCAGTGCGTCGACCACCAGCTCTGCGGTCATCCGTGATCCGATCGACCAGCCGATCGCTAGACGTGAATAGGCGTCCAGGACGACGGCGCAGTAGACCTTGCCCTCACCGGTGTGGTGCTCAGTAATGTCACCCAGCCAGAGCCGGTTCGGGCCGGGAACGTGGAAGTTGCGGTTGACCCGGTCCTCACTGGTGGCCGGGTTGGCCCGGAAGCGGAACTTGCGTTTGACGGCGCCGGCCCAGCCGCGCTCGCGCATGATCCGCTCCACCCGTTTCCGGCCGATCGCAAAGCCGTGGCCCATCCGGAGTTCGGCGTGCATCCTGGGCGAGCCGTAGGTGTGGAAGAACGCGCCCTTCTCCGACCTGAGCCGGGCGATCACCGCGGCGATCTCTTCATCCCGGGCTTTGCGGGCGCAGACACGGTGCTTGGCCCAGTCGTAGTAGCCGGAACGGGAGACCCCCAACAGCCGGCTGACCGTCGCGACTTTGAACCGGTGAGGGTCCTCAGCCGTCAGCTCCTCGATCAGTCGGAAAGATGTTTTGGGAGCACGTTCTCCTTCGCGAAATACGCAGCAGCGCGTTTCAAGATCTCGTTCTCCGTCTCCAGGCGGCGCACCTCCCTACGGAGTCGGACCAGCTCGGCCTGCTCATCCGCATCCAGCACCGGCACCACCCCCGAGGCCTTCTCGGCCTCCGCCTTCGCGAAATCATCGTCAGCGACCCACCGGGACAGAGCCGAGTTCGAAACGCCGAGCTCGCGGGCAACCTGCGACAACGGGCGGTCGCTGACCCTGACCAACTCGATCGCACGAACCCGGAACTCCCGAGGAAACCGTCTAGCCATAAGGACCCACCTCCCGAGCCAACAAGCCCGATGATAAGTGTCCGAACAAACGGGGGAACACCAAACGGCCCAGGCTAGAACCGACGGAGCAAGAAGGAAATGGACGGCAAAGAGCGAATGCACGCAGGCACTTAAGTGGAACGGCCCGAGCCAGCCGCGGTTCCAAAGGGCTCCCGCGTCAACACGGTTGCCTCCATGTCCCTGGCGTTCGACGCCGAGCGATCCGCATTGCGCAACCCTGATCCCGGTGCACAACGGTGTCTACTTGCGACTGTGCAAATGGCGATGCAGGGTGTCTGAGTACTGGCCCCGCGTCGTAACCCGAGACGATGACGGGGCCACATTCATGGCAGCATGCCGATGGTCGAGGACGCCGCAGGCGGCGCCGCACTCATGAGGTTTGAGGGCCTTTCCGCCGCTCGATCGTAGCTCGCTCCCGGTCCTCCGTGCCGGGCTTTCGCGGCATATGCTCACTCCGCTCCGCTATTCCACAGACCCGGCGCTGCGCACCTCCCCCTCGCTCTCGATCACTCGCCGGAAAGGCGCTCAAAACGATCGACCTGGGGAGTGAGTGGGATGCGGGTATTCATCATCGACACCAGCAACATGGCACCGGAACTGCAGGGCGGACTCATCGGTGTGGAAGGGAGCTCTAACCCAGACGCATCGGAGAAGCGGGAATGCATCGAGACCGTCAGCCACTACGTGAT
The DNA here is from genome assembly GCF_042465655.1 of Leifsonia sp. T36S-04. Classification (GTDB taxonomy): domain Bacteria; phylum Actinomycetota; class Actinomycetes; order Actinomycetales; family Microbacteriaceae; genus Leifsonia. Next base: position 22,239 of record NZ_CP146286.1, on the reverse strand, counting down.
GGACGAGTGGGCGATCGCCGCTGATCCGTCCACGCCGGTCGGATGGCTCGCCGCCGTCACTGCGGAGACGGCATGCGTGCCCTTCGTCAACCTCACCCGTCTCGCTTCACCTGAACCCGCACTGAAGTCCGCACACGCCTGAGCCACGACTGCCGATTCGGCCACGCTGCCGTGCGTTGGCGTGTTGCGGAGGCCGCCTATTAGGCCTGGCATCCGGTCGCGATGCGAGCGGTTTCTGCGAATTTCGGATTTGCGCGTCAAAACCGGCTGGGAAACACAACGTGTAGGTATGAGGGCACCGGTTTCGAGGACCGCACCGCGGCGCAGTTCGCCGTTGGCTGCTGCGGGAAGTCTCGCCGAGCTCACAGCAGAAGTGGCCAGCACTTCCCTTGTGCACTACTGCCGCGGCGCGATCGAACACGCTGAGCTGCAGTCGTCTCAGTCTCGCGTCGGTGGTCGGGCGGACGATGATCCCATGGTCTCTGGACACGGCTCACGACAAGGAGAAACGGCCCGATTCCGGTGAATTTCTGGCGGGTTTCGGACATTTGGGCTGTTTGCGCGCCAAAACCGGCTTGGAACCGGAAGTTCTAAGTAGAAGGAGTTTTTTCGACAAGACAACACTGTCCAGTTTCGAGAAGCCCCAGACGAGGTAAGCGGGAGGTGAGCGCAGGTGCGAGGCGGAGTAGCCAGATGGAAGCGGGGACAGTCCTCCCACGGAGTCAAGCAAGCGGTCAACTACGCCTTCAACGGTGTCTGTGATGCCACCCTCACTGCTAAGACCGGCGACGGGGTGATCGTCGCCGCCGGCTACGCCGACGCGGTCATGACCCGGTACATCGGGGAGAACGGTGCCATCCGCGACGACCTCCTCACCCGCAACCAACTCAAGGACTGGGTCGACGGTCTCGACCCGCTCACCGGGGACCGCCGCGGCCGTGACCTCGAGTCCCCAGTCGCCGACTTGGTGCTGGATGCGACGATCAACGCGCCCAAGTCGTTCTCGATCGCCGCCATGCTCGACCCCGACCTCGCCGCCGCCTACGAAGACCTCCAAGATCGGCTCCGCGACCGGATCATCAAGCTCTGGCAAACGGAGCTCAACGCCCGCCGCGGCAAAGGCGGCGCCATCCGCGAAGACCTGGCCCGGATCGAGGTCGTCGAACTCCGGCATGAGCGCTCCCGATCGTTGGATCCGCACAAGCACCGCCATCTCTGGCTTAATGTCAAAGTCCAAGGCGTCGACGGCAAGTGGTCCAATATCGACACTCGCGTGGCGTTGCGGTTTCAGAACGTGATCAACGCCGAAGGCGACCTCGCCACCCGCACCGACCCCACTTGGATCACCGCCCTCGCCGCGAAAGGCTTCACCCTCAACGAAGACGGGGAAATCGCCCAACTGCAGCACCTGGTGCGACCGTTGTCGAAGCGGTCCGCTCAGATCGAAGCCAACAAGATCGTCCGCACGGCGTGGTGGAAGCAACAGCACCCCGGACAGGAACCGTCGCACGATGTGTCGAACCAGATCGACCGTTGGGCGTGGGCCGCCGGCCGACCCAACAAGCCCGATGATCTGGACGAAAACGATTGGGCGGAGCTGATCCATCATGAGCTGACGACGGCTGACCCGACGCTGGGTCAGGAGCGCGTCCCCGCGCCCAATGCTGAGGTCTCGATCGAGGACCTGGACTTGGACCTTCTAGCGGCCAGAGCAATCGTTGACGCGGATGCCCGGTCAACCGGCACGGGTGGGCGTTTCAGCGACATGGACATCCGAGCCGGTGCCATTCGCGCGGTGGCAGCCTCGGGCGTTCTGGCGGAGCGCGGTGGGATTGCATCAACTGTTGATGCGATAGCCGAAGCTGCCGCTCGGACCTACACGGTGACATTGCTGAACGAGCCAGAGCCGCCAAAGCACGTCAAGCACCGGATGGCAACCGCGACAGTCATCGTGAAGACCACTCTCGCGAACCGGATCGACGCGATGGCGGAACCAGGAGATGCCGTCTCGACCGGCGAGATCACGGCGATAGCCCACGCGCTCGACCCGGAGCGTGTCCTCGATGGCGACCAGACCGACGGTGCTGCCGCACTCGCCGGTAGAGCCTCGATCGTCTCCATCACCGGCGCGGCGGGAACGGGCAAGACCACCATGCTCAAGGTCGCCGGTGCCGCCCTGCGTCGGCGAGGTCGCAACATGATCATCGTCGCTCCCACCAAGAAGGCCTCCACCGTCGCCGGACGAGAAACAAACAGCAGCGCCTCCTCCCTCCACCAACTCCTCTACGACTACGGATGGCGCTGGACGACGAGCTCCTCCGGCAGCACCGAGTGGACGCAACTGCTCCCCGGCTCGGTCGACGCCACGACAGGTGCCGAGTATCGCGGTCCTCGAATCCCGATACGGCCGGGCGACCGGATCGTTGTCGACGAAGCCGGCATGCTCGACCTCGAAGCGGCCAACGCCCTACTCGATATCATCGAACGCACCCGGGCAACCATCGCCGTCGTCGGCGACGACTACCAAGCCCTCCCCGTGGGACACTCCGGCGCCATGGCGTTGTTCCGATCCGCATCATTCGCCGAAGTCGAACTCTCGAACATCCACCGGTTCCGCGACCCCGACTGGGCCGACCTCACCTTGCGACTCCGCGACGCCGACGGCGCGGAAGAAGGACAGCGGATCGCTGCGGAACTGATCGACAGCGGGCACGTGACGTCCGTCACCACCGAGGTTGAAGCATGGCAAAGAATGGTCGATGGCTGGTTCGACGCCGCCCAGCACGGGCAGAAGATCGCCCTCGTCACCGCCACCCATGCCGAAGCGCAGCAAATCAACGACAGCATCCAGATGCAACGCATCGCGTCCGGTGCGCTAAGCGCCAAGCGCCAGGTCCTTGGTCAGTCCGACCAGCCATGTTTCGTGGGCGATGTCGTGCAGACTCGACGCAACGACAGCACCTCTGGAGTGGAAAACCGTCAAACCTGGACCATCAAGAGCATCACCAAAGACCACGTGCTCCTGGCCAGCCTCACCGACTCGTCTCACCTGAGGAAAATCACGCATGAGTACGCGGGCTCGCACTTGCACCTCGGTTACGCGAGCACCGTGTACGGCGTCCAAGGAGAGACCACTGAGCGATCCATCGTGGGCCCCGGCGTCGACGCGGCTGGCCTTTACGTCGGTCTCACCCGCGGCAGAGGGGGAAACGAAGCCATTGTCATCGCAGGAACGAAACGTGCCGCAATCAGCGAATTGGCTGACACCATGCTGCGACAGCCGCGAGAAGAGACTCTCGGGAAGTCCCGGATCGCCGCCCGCCGCGAACTCGCCCGCGCATCCCGAACCGATCCGACGCGAGTTTCGGCCTCGGCTGAAGTCCCCTCGCGGTCAATGAGCTTCTAACGCGGGGCTACACGGTCCTCAACCCTGAGGCCAAGACGGCAAGACCGGGTCGACTGCGGCCCGCCAACGTCGCGTCGACCGCGTGATACCAGAGGATAGCCACGCCAAGCACGTCGGCCCGCTGCTGCGCCACCGGCCGCACGCCCCCGCGCACGAAGATCACCGCCCGCCGACCATCAGAGGCAGCAAGCCGAGCGGCATCCTCAACCGAATCGACATCCAGATTCCCCCGTCGATTGTCGACCCATGCAAGATAGCGAGAACTATAGAGATCGCAGAGCTGCCGCGCAGAATCTTGCGCCGCGACAGTGTCCACCGCACCAAGGTAGATCATCCATTCGCGGCACAACTCGACTGCTTCATCGGCAGAGACACCAAACGGCCTCGGCGCCGGAGGCTCACGTTCCACCCCACCAGTTTGCCCGATGCCACGGTCAACCGTTCCGGCGCCGCCAGCCTTCGTGCCCAGTTGACGCCCCCGATCCCGGGAAGCCTGACAAGACGCTCGCAGCGTCAGATCCTCCCGATATCGTCGAGCGCATGGCCGATCCCACCCCTTCCGTAGACGCGTTGAACCGGCTCTCCTGGCAGCCAGCGCTCGAACACGATCACGCCACCGGATCCGCCATGCTCTACGAGCTTGCGAGCGGCGTCGCAAACAGCGACCCGGACGCCGAGGCAAGCGCGAGAGCCCTCGCCGGAGTGTTCAGCATGATGCTTCAGCCGGAGAACTGGGACGCACCGTTCGCACCCATGCTTGTCTTCTCCACCGGCCGCTCGGCACTCCCGTCCGACCTCACCGACGACGAACTCGTCTTCCTCGAGCAATTGCTGGAGTCTATAGACCATCCGTGGCTCACCGCACGCATCGCCGACGTGCTCTTCGTCCGCCAGCACGATCGAAGCGCCCGTTACACGGCAGCGAAACGCGCCGCAGAGGCGTACGCGGGCATCGAACTCCGGGACGACCCCGACAGGGAAACCCTCCACGGCTGGCGGCGCGGTATCGAACTCTCGGCGCGGTTCCGACTCGAGGACGTCCTCAACCAGCTCATTGTCACCGCATCAAACACGTTCAAGATCGCCGACGAAGTTGAAGCATGGAGGATCGCCCAGGCGATGCGGAATGCCGGCGTCTCCCGCGACGAGGCATCCGAGATTCACACCCGGCTGGCCACACTTGGCGCGAACACGACACCACCGCACCTCTACCGGGAAATCCATTACGAAGCGTTCCGTTGGGCTCAGTTCTCCGGAAACCTTGAGGCCACGGGAACCTATCTCGAGAAGGTCGGGGACTCGTGGTGGGAGGAAGCCGGCCAACGGACAGACTCGATGCTGGTCCGCCGCGACTTCCTCGGGAAGGCATACGCGGTCTACTCCTCCGTTCCCAGGAAGCATCGCAGCAAACAGACCCAGACACGGCTGGCCGAACTGCCTCGCCTGATCCGCGAGACCGGAGCTGCCTCTCTCGACGAGATGATCCCGGTCGGATCGACAACGGTCGACCTGACCGGCATCAAGAAGCTCGCCGAACAGATAACGGAAATCCCCGACCCCCTCGACGCGATCGCGGCGTGGTTCACCGCTGCACCGCTCGAAAAGTACGATGACGCCATCGAAGCCGCACGGAAGCAAGCAGCAGACCATCCACTGCTCAACTTCATCGGACGGTCAACCGTCACCGACGACGGCCGAAAGATTCACAGCACCGGCAACCGGGAACGGCTCGGGCTTCCCGACGAGCTCTGGGCTCAAATGGTGAAGAGCTTCCAGCTGAGGTTGGAAATCGTCATTCCCGGACTGGTCCTGCCAGTCCTCAACGAACTAAGTAGCCAACGGCAGCTGACGAGAACGGACTTCGCACACCTAGTGCGGAGCTCGCCATTCGTCGCTCCCGATCAAGAAGACCTCTGGGCGACCGCGATTCACCACGGATACTACGGAAGGTTCACCGAAGCTCTATTCATCCTCGCACCCGCGATTGAAGGCAGCGTCCGGCACATCCTCCATCAGTACGGCATCGAAACCCGCGCTATCCGGGATGACGACACAGAAATCGAAACCGGGCTCAGCGCCCTTATGGACCTCGACGGTGCAGACGACATCTTCGACAAGGACCTCGCCTGGAACATCCGCGCGCTCTTCTGCGGCCCGATCGGACCGAACCTCCGCAACCGTGTGGCCCACGGACTCGTCACACGAGCCGAGGCCGAAAGCACCGCGAGCATCTACGCGTGGTTCTTCGCGTTCCGGCTCGCGTTCGTGCCGTACTTCAACGCGGTACGTGGCGGGGCTGAGGCCGTAGATGAAGCTTCCGCTAACGGAGACGCGGAGGACGGAAATTCGTAGCTCCTCGGGTGGGTCGCGCTTCCATCACCGATGCGAGCGGCGGCAAGCATCTCACACGCGGCCGCGGGCGGGCAGACCGTGCAGCTACGGGCCGGAAATCCCAAAGCGGTGAGTAAACGGTGAGTTTGGCCAAAAACCATTGAGCGGGTAGTCTGGGACGCAGCCTTACTTCCCAGTGTTTTACTGGGATTCCGGGCCGCGCGAGTGTAGTTCAATGGTAGAACTTCAGCTTCCCAAGCTGATAGCGCGGGTTCGATTCCCGTCACTCGCTCCACTGTTCTACCTGGCGTTGGCGACGCCCTTCCAGGCGAGGCTCCAGACGACGGCCGCACTGATCAGCGCACGGCTGCCGGCGGAAGCTCGCGGAAGGACGACATCCCCATTCCCTGCTTCTTCGCTGTCATGAACCCCGCACGCATGCTGACGGAACTGAGCCGCGACGGCGACATCTACGCGCACAGCGAGATGCGCGTCACGTATCGCGTCCTGGTGCCGCCAGGGGCGCGCCCGCCTGACGGCCGCGATGGTCCAGTTGCAGGACGGCGGCCTGAGTACGGCGTTCGAGGCCGAGCTTGGCAAGCAGCGAGCTGACGTAGTTCTTCACCGTCTTCTCCGCGAGCCCCAGCCGTTCACCGATCTGCCGGTTGGTGAGGCCGTCGGCGATGAGGGCGAGCACCTGCCGCTCGCGCAGGCCGAGCGAGGCGAAACGCGGGTCGTCCGCCGGCTCCCGCAGCCGTGACGAGACCTGCGAGGCGAGGCGCGGGTCGATGAGCCGCTTGCCGCGGGCGGCGGCACGGATGTCGTCGAGCAGCGAGCTGCCGCGGATGTCCTTGACGACGTATCCGTCCGCTCCGGCGATGACGGCGGCACGCAGGGCGTCCTCGTCGTCGTACGCGGTCAGCATCAGGCAGCGGATGCCGGGCTGGTCCTGTTTGATCCGACGGCACACGTCGATACCGCTGCCGTCGGGGAGTCGTACGTCGAGCACAGCCACATCGGGCCGGACCGCCAGGATGCGCGCTTTCGCCTGCGCCGCGGTCGCCGCCTCACCGACCACCTCCAGGTCGTCCTGCGCATCGATCAAGGAGACGAGGCCGCGCCGCACGATCTCGTGGTCGTCGGCCAGGAACACACGGATGGGCGCCGCTGTCATCTCGTACCGCCGTTCCCGGTCGCGGGGACGCGCAGCGAAAGCCGCGTGCCGTGGGAGCCGGAGTCCACCGTCAGTTCCCCTCCCCTGTGTTTCGCCCGGGCGTCCAGGTTGCTGAGCCCGCTACGGCGTTCCGTATCCCGGATACCGTGGCCGTCGTCCGCGATCGTGACGGAGATATCGTCGGCCGTCGCCGCCACCGACACGGCGGCCGATGTCGCTCCCGCGTGGCGCACGACGTTGGTCAGGCCTTCGCGGACGAACGCGGCGATATCGTCGGCGAGCTCCGGTTGGGAGACGACGTCGACAGGACCGGAGAACGACACCGTCGCCGGCGCGGGCAGTGCCGCTCCGACCTCGCGGACGATGTCGAGCACGCGGTGACGCAGGCTGTCCTCGCCGCTCTGCTGATGCGAGAGAGCGAAGATGGCGGTGCGGATCTCGGCGATGGCCTGGTCGATGGCGGCGACCGCGCCATCCACCCGGTCGGCCAGCGAACCGGGGCCGAGCATGGACTCCACGCTCTGCAGTTCCAGCCCGGCGCCGAACAGTTGCTGGATGACGTGGTCGTGGAGGTCTCGCGCGATGCGGGCCCGCTCCTCCAGCAGGAGGGCGCGCTGGCGGTCGGCGCGTGCCGCGGCGAGTTCGAGGGCCAACGACGCTTGCCGGGCGAGGCCGGTCGCGCGTTCCAGCTCGAAGGTGGTGAAACCGGGAGAACCCGCCTCGCGCACGGCCAGCAGCGCAGCAGGACGGTCCCCGGGCAAGGAGAAGGGAGCGAGCAGAGCGGGACCCGGCGTCCAGCCGGCCGGCTCCGGCAGGGCCGGAAGAGCGTCGAGGCGCACGGGCTGTGCTCCCTCGAGCGCGCTGCGCACCTGGTCCATCGCGATCGCGGCCTCCACCACGACCCGGTCGGCCTCTGCCTCCGGCGCGATGCGAGCGGCCGGTCCGTCGGGGCCGAGCTCCACCACGAACGTCGTACGCGCCCGCAGCAGATCGGGGACACGGACGAGGAGTTCCTGGAGTGCGTCCGTCGACTCCCCACCGAGGACCGACGCCGTCATGTCCGCCGCGGCCGCCGTCCAGGCCTGCCGTGCGGAGGACTCGGCGTAGAGCCGGGCGTTGTCGATCGCGAAGCCGGCCGTCGCGGCGAGCGCTTTGACGAGTTGCTCGTCGTCGATGCTGAATCCGCCGGACTCGGGGTCGGTGAGGTAGAGGTTTCCGAACACGGTGTCCCGGACGGTGATCGGCACCCCCAGGAACGCCGTCATCTGTGGGTGACCGGCCGGGAACCCTGCGGATCGGGCGTCATCGGCGATCGAGGGGATGCGGATGGGTCGCGGGTCGTCGATCAGCGCACCGAGAAGTCCGTGCCCTTCCGGCAGGTGGCCGATACGCTCCACGTCGGATGGCGGCATGCCGATGTGGATGAACTGCTGGAGCCCACCCGCTTCGGCGATCACGCCCAGGGCCCCGTAGCGCGCGCCCACCAGCTCGACCGCAGCCTCGACGATCGTGCGCAGCACCGTCGGCAGTTCGAGGTGCGACACCACCGCCTGGTTGGCACGAACGAGCGTCCGCAGCCGCCCCTGGGTCCGCAGCACGCGGTTGGCCTGCTCCACCAGCTGCGCGAGGGCGCTGTCCAGCTCGGCCCGGGGAGCGTCGGGGAAGGTGATCGGCTCGTCGCCCGGCATCCGCATCCACCCCCTCTCGGGCACCGTCGAGGTGTCAGCTGAGTATGAGCGTCCTCGGCCGGATTCTAGCTGCGGCCGCGTGGGAAGGCACCCTCCGATGTCGTCCGGTCCTGCTCCGGACCGAAGGCCCCGCGGGACCTAGGACCCTTCGCTGCTCGCGTCCCGCCGGTGAGACTGCGGACGGAGGTGCTCATGAACATCCGGGAGTTCGTGGTCGGAGTCGACGGATCGGTTCCCGCGCGAGCCGCGATCCGCTGGGCGATCTCGCATGCGCGGGAGCGAGGGGCCACCGTCACGCTCGTCCACGTCGCGGACGATGAATGGGGTGCTGTCGGCACCCGCCTGATCGACGAAGTGGATTCGGGAGCGCGTCAGCTGCTCGACGACGAACTCGTTCGCACGCGCTCCGCCACCGCGGGCGATGTGCCGATCGCGACCGAGCTCCGCACCGGCAGCCCGATGGTCGTCCTGGCGTCGTACAGCAGGCCCGACAGCATGCTCGTCGTGGGAACGCACAAGACCGGCTTCCACTACGGGCGCGCATTCGGGTCCCGCAGCCTGCAGCTCGCCAACCTGGCCACGGGGCCGGTGGCGATCATTCCGGAGACCGAGTCCCGGCTCCGGCGCGGCGTCGTGGTCGGCGTCGACGACACCCCCGCGGGCGGTGCCGCGATCGACCTCGCCGCCGACCTCGCCTGCGACCACCACTGCGAGCTCATCGCCGTGCGTTCCTCCACTGCGGCTCTCCGCTGGAATCCGGACCGGGACGACGAACTCCGGGACTGGCAGCTGAGACGCGACGACGACGCCCGCCGGTTCCTTGCCGACGCTGTTGCCCGAGCACGCACGCGCCAGCCGGGCATCACCATCCGGAGCAGGGTCATCCGCCGGCCGCCGGGGACCGCGCTCAACGAGGTCGCACGTTCCGCGGAGCTGCTGGTCATCGGAGACTCGCGTCGCGACCGTCCGCAGCACGGAAGCCTGGGCTCCGTCGCCTACGACGTCCTGCTCAACGTCTCGTCGCCCACCATCGTCGTCCATGCGCCCGAAACGGAGCCGTCGTCCCGCGGCGCCTCCGCGGCGCGCGAACCCCAAGGAGAGAGCCATGCCGTCGGATGAACCAGTGCGGGAGTTGACCCGCGACGAGTGCCGGGAACTGCTGAAGGGCGGGATGCTGGGGCGCCTCGCCACCGCAGCGGGAGGGGAGCCGGACATCTTCCCAGTGAACTACTACTCCGACGGCGACCGCATCCTGATCCGCACCGCCCCCGGGACCAAGCTGCTGGAACTGACCGTGCACAGCGCCGTCGCCTTCGAGACCGACGGCTACACCGAGGACGAGGCGTGGAGCGTCGTGGTCCACGGCCGCGCCCGCCAGCTCGAGAGCCAGGCGGAAGTCGACGAAGCGGACCAGGTCCCGCTCCGGCCGTGGATCCCCACGCTGAAGTACCGCTACATCCACATCGACATCGATGCGCTCAGCGGCCGCCGCTTCCTGCGGCTCCCGGAGCCGGAGCGCTGGTGACCCTCACGAGAGGCATGGCACATGACGGACAACGCAGGAACCGACCGGTCCCCGGTCGAGTCCGGGGACCTCATCCATCCCGGCGGCCGGATCGTCGTCGGGGTCGACGGGTCCGCATCGTCGCTCTCGGCGCTGCGGCGTGGAGCGCGCATCGCCGAGCGACTGGGCTGCACACTCGTCGGCGTGACGGTCTGGGAGTACCCCGCATCGTGGCCGGGCTACGTGATGTCGGGATGGTCGCCTGAGGCGGCCGCCCATGCCGTCGCTGAACAGGCGTCCGTCGACGTTTTCGGGCCTGCGGCGCCGCCCTGGTACTCCACCGTGGTCCGCAGCGGGTCGCCGGCGCGCCAGCTGATCGCCGTGTCCGAGGACGCCGAAATGCTGATCGTCGGAAGCCGCGGGCTCGGGGGGTTCACCGGGCTGCTGCTCGGCTCCGTGTCCCGGTCGTGCGTCGAGCATGCCGACTGCCCCGTCCTCGTGATCCATGGGGCGGAGGGCGCCGACCGGACGTGAACCGGTCGGCACCCTCTCCGTCCGCACCTCCGGGAGTCAGCGCAGCACCGGCATGCCGAGTTCAGTGGCGATGGTGCGCCCCCACTCCGTCGCCCGGTCCAGCTCGCCCGCGAGGAGGGCGCTCTCCTTGTCGACCAGGAAGCTCTGCTTCTGCAGGAACCTCCGAGCGCCCAGGGCGCGCAACCGCTTCTCGATCCGCGACGCCGCCGAACCGGAGAACAGTTCGGTCATGTCCGCTCTCGTGTCGAACGCGGCAAAGCGCGGAGGCACCTGGCCGCACGTGTCGAGCCACTCCCGCACCCCGATGCCCTCCGCATCCGGCTCCAGGGTCAGGTGACGGGCGGGGTCGTCCGCCCACTTCCCCGCTTCGACCCTGGTCGACGGACGACTGAGGCCGTGCACATGCGTGGGCGCTCCCACGATCAGGAGGTCGGCGTCGCCGATCGACTCCGGCGCATCCTTGACGGGAAGGACCGTGACGGACGCGGTCGGCCTCAGCCCGTCGGCGATCGCCTCGGCGATCCGCCGCGTGCTGCCGAACATGGACTCGTAGATGATGGTCGCCTTCGCGACCGGCGCTGTCTCATTCATAGGACGACTCTCGGGGAGGATGTGCGCTGCGCACAGGGCCGAAGGTCACAGCGTGCGGGACCTTCGGCACTACGGCGACCGCCCCCGGTCACGGGACGCTGAGGGCATCGGATCTGAGGACGGAGTACGCCATGGGCTACACCATCATGGTCGCCGTGGACGGCGAGCCGGAGCATCGCGCAGCCCTGGACTGGGCCTGTGCCCGTGCAGCGCGGGACGGCGCGCGGTTGGAGCTCGTCCATGTGATCGAGCGCTCGTGGAACGAGAGCGGGGAACAGCCGGGGCGCCTCCTGGAGCTCGCGGCGAAGTCGCTGCTGGCCGCTGAGGTGCGCATTGCGACGCATCGCGTCCAGGCGGTCGCGGACCGCGCGGACGCCGCCACCGGCCGGTCGGGCGTGCAGACCGTCGTGCCGGATGTCGAGATCGGCACACGCGTCCTGTTCGGTCACGTCGGTCACGAACTGGCGACCGCCTCGGGAGACGCCGACCTCCTCGTGATCGGCACGCCGTCGGAGGCCGAACGCCAGCACGCGTTCGCGAGCTCCATCGCGGTACGAGTCGCGGCCGTCGCGGACTGCACCGTAGTCGCCGTTCCGCACGATTGGGAGGGCCAGGGCCGCGGAGTGGTGGCCGGTGTGGACGGCGAGCGCATGACCGAGCCGGCCCTGACGTTCGCGGCGGATGAAGCGGCGCTCCTCGGAGAGCCACTGACGGTCGTCTGCGCCGGGTACGTCGCCAACCCGCTCCTCGCGGGCCGCGTCCCGGAGAGGTCGCTCGGCGACCGCCGCGAGCGAATCGCCGAGGAGGCGGCGCGATCGGCCAGGGCGCAGCATCCGGGGCTGACCGTGTTCGCGGATACGGTCGAGACCTCCCCGGCCGCGGGCATCGTCGCGGAGTCGGACGGGTCTCGGCTGCTCGTCATCGGCACTCACGACCGGCACGGTGTGCAGCGCATCATGCTCGGCTCGGTCGGTCATGATGTGCTGCTGAACGCGCGCACCCCCGTGGCGGTGGTGCGCAACCGTGTCCCCGCGGCGGCCCGGCCGGCCGACCGCTGATCGACCGGCGCCGGACGCCGCCCCGCTTCACCGCACGTTCGCGCCCCGGCTCGCGCGCCCGTTCACGGTGATCGTCTCGCCGAACTCGGGGACGCGCACGGACCAGCCGAGCAGGCGCTCGACGCGCACCCGCAGCTGGTCGGCGGCCTCGGGCTCCCCGTGGGTGAGGTAGACCGAGCGCGGTGCAGTGCTCGCCGTGCGCATCCAGTCCAGGATCTGGCCCGCGTCAGCATGGGCCGAGAGCATGTCGAGGGTGTGCACCTGTGCCCGGATCGGCACGTCCTTCCCATGGATCCGCAGCACCCGTTCTCCGCGCTGCAACGCCGCACCCCGTGTCCCTCCCGCCTGGAACCCGGTCAGCACGATCGCGTTCCCCGGATCCCCGCCGTACGCGTCGATGTGGTGCAGGATGCGTCCGCCCTCGAGCATCCCGCTGGCCGAGATGATCACGGCGGGGCCGCCACGCAGGTTGAGGAGCTTCGACTCGTCCACCGATCGGACGATCGTCGCCAGCCGGTACATCGCGGCGAACTCGTCCGGCCCGATCTTGTGCTCCTCCGGATGCCGGGCGTAGATCTCGGACGCGTCGACCGCCATCGGACTGTTGAGGAAGATCGGGACATCCGGGATTCTTCCGCGGCTCCGGAGCCGGCTGAGGTGCAGCAGCAGGGTCTCGGCGCGGCCGACGGCGAACGCCGGCAGCAGGACGACGCCGCCTTTCCGGCACACGTCGGTGACGATCCGGCCCAGCAGCTCCGCCGCATCCACGTGTGGATGCTCGCGGTCGCCGTACGTCGACTCGGAGACGAGGACGTCGGTGTCCTCCAGCGGTGCGGGCGGCCGCATGAGGGGATCGTCGACCCGCCCCAGATCGCCGGTGAAGTGGATGCGACCATCAGGGGTGTGGACGAGCACCTGGGCTGCGCCGAGGATGTGGCCGGCGGGCACGAACTGCACGGTCACGTCCCCCAACGTAACGTCGTGCGCGAACGAATGCGCCTCGAACCGCCCCAACGCGGTCAGCGCATCCTGCTCCGTGTAGAGGGGAAGGGGCGGCGAATGGCGGGACGTATGGTGGCGGTCCCGGAACGCGGCCTGCTCCTCCAGCAGCCGCCCGCTGTCGGGCAGGATCAGCCCGCTGAGTTCCGTGGTCCCCACGGTCGCGTGGATGCGGCCGCGGAACCCGTCGCGGACCAGCGCCGGGAGGTACCCGGTGTGGTCCAGGTGCGCGTGGCTCACGACCACGGCGTCCACCGAGGCGGGTTCGACCGGGAACGGCCGCCAGTTGCGCTCGCGGAGCTGCTTGTACCCCTGGAACAGGCCGCAATCGACGAGGATCCGCGTGGAATCCGTCTCGAGCAGGTAGCGCGATCCCGTCACCGTGTCGGTCGCGCCGAGGAAGCGGAGCGAGGCGCTCACGAGGCGGCGACGGCCCGGCGATGGAACAGGCCGAGCCCCAGCAGGACCAGCCCGAGCTCGCCGAGCCCCACGACGAAGTAGGCGGCCTGCAGTGGGCTGAACGGGATGAACATCATCTGCACGAAGATCCAGATCAGCAGCCCGAACCCTGCGACAGCCACAGCGAGCGGACCCGCCGCCGACCCCCGACCGGTGAGGATCGAGGCGAGGATCTGCGTACCGCCGACGACGACCGCCAGGACGACGCCAGGGACGACGTACGACGTGAACGGGCTTCCGCCGAGGTAGGACCGATCCGGTGCGACACCGCCAGCTTCGGACGCGGTGAGGGCTGCGACGACCAGCGCGAGGCCGCCCGCGACGGCGGTGAGACCCACGGCCCCGGTCAGCACGGTGAGCGTGATGCGTATCCAGCGTTTCATGGCTTCTCCCAACTCTCGGGGCCAGGATGCCCGGCCGACCCGACGTGGCGCAGGGCCGAAAGGCCCGTGGTCTCCCCTCGCCTTGCGGGACCTTCGACCCGCCCAGGGTGGCGAGACCCCACGAGACTGGCGGCAGACCGAAAGGAGCCCGTCCATGCGTGCAGCCGTCGTGAGCCGGTACCACCAGCCACTCACCCTCGAGAACCGCCCCATCCCGTCGCCAGGACCCGGCCAGGTCCTGGTCCGCCTGGAGGCGTGCGGCCTCTGCCACACCGACATCCACGCGATCGACGGCGACTGGCCCGTCAAGCCAGGGCTGCCGTTCGTTCCCGGCCACGAAGGCGTCGGGATCGTCGAACGGCTGGGCGACGGGGTGACGACCCGCGAGGTCGGCCAGCGAGTCGCCCTGCCCTGGCTGGGGTACGCCTGCGGCGAGTGCCGCTACTGCGTCGACGGACGCGAGAACCTCTGCGAGCAGCAGCACAACACGGGGTATTCGATGGACGGCGGATATGCCGAGTACACGCTCGCGGACGCTCGCTTCGCATCCCCGGTTCCGGACGGAGTGAGCCCGTTGGAAGCCGCGCCGCTCACCTGCGCAGGCGTCACGACCTACGCCGCGGTGAAGAACGCCCACGTCGTCCCGGGTGAACGCGTGGCCGTATTCGGCATCGGCGGCCTCGGGCATCTCGCGGTGCAGTACGCGCGGCTCGTCGGCGCACAAGTGGTCGCCGTCGACATCACGGAGGAGAAGCTCGACCTGGCCGTGGAGCTCGGCGCCGATCACGCCGTCAACGCGACCGAGGTGGACCCGGCGGAAGCCATTCAGCATCTCGGCGGCGCAGATGTCGCCATCGTCCTGGCGGTCGCGCCGACGGTCTTCGACCAGGCGTTCCGGTCGCTGAACCGGGGCGGGCGGCTCGTGCTCGTCTCGCTGCCCGCCGACGGAACCCTGACCATCCCGATTTTCGACACCGTGCTCAAGGGCATCTCCGTCATCGGCTCCATCGTCGGCACGCGCCAGGATCTCGCCGAGGTGTTCGCACTCCACGCCGCCGGCCGGACGCGCGTGGTCGCCGCGAGCCGCGATCTCGCCGACGTCAACGACGCCGTCGCCGAGGTGCTGGCCGGGGAGGTGCCCGCCCGGCTGGTGTTCACGTACGACTCGGCCCTTCCTCAAGAACAGCCCTCGGAGAGGGCGGCGGAATCGCCCGCCGGATGACCCCAGCGGCACAGGGCGAGCCCACGCCGCGCATCACGCGCCTCCTCACCCGGTACTGGCTCGTGGCGTTGACCCTCGTCGTCGGCGTGCTCTCGGCAGCGTTGGCGCTGGCCGGTGCGGTCACTGCGGCCGCGTGGTCGGCGGGCACGTTCTCGCTTCTCGTCGCGGCCGGTTACACCGTCCGGATGGTCAGGACGCTCCGGGCCGGCGGCCTCGGCGTCGACCTGCTCGCGGTCGTGGCGATCGCCGCGACTGTGTTCGTCGGCGAATTCGCCGCGGCGCTCATCGTGGTGCTGATGCTTGCGGGAGGCGAGGCCCTCGAGGACTATGCCAATCGCCGGGCTCGCCGCGAGCTGGACGCGCTGCTCCGGCGAGACCCGCGATCCGCGCATCGCTACAGCGAGGACGGTTCCGCCGTGGAGGACGTGCCCATCGACGCGGTCCGCATCGGCGACCTACTCTTGGTGCGGCCCGCCGAGGTGGTGCCCGTCGACGCCGTCCTCCTCGCGCCGCACGCCGCCTTCGACATGTCCTCGATCACGGGCGAGAGCCTCCCCGCTGACAAAGAGCAGGGCGACGACGTCCCCAGCGGAAGCGTGAACGGCACGGCCGCCGTGCGGATACGCGCGACGCGGGTGGCGGCCGACAGCCAGTACCAGCAGATCGTCGCGCTCGTCGCTCAGGCGTCCCGCACCAAGGCCCGCGTCGTCCGGATCGCGGACCGTTTCGCAGTGCCGTTCACGCTGTTCTCGCTCCTGCTGGGCGGCGTCGCCTGGTTCGTCAGCGGCGACCCGGTGCGCTTCGCCGAGGTCCTGGTCCTGGCGTCCCCGTGCCCGCTGATCATCGCCGCACCCGTCGCCTTCATCGGCGGCATGAGCCGGGCAGCGAAGTCCGGGATCATCGTCCGCAATGGCGGCGTCTTCGAGAAGCTCGCCGACGCCAAGACATTCGTCTTCGACAAGACCGGCACCCTCACGACCGGGCGCCCGGTCCTTCGAGAAGTCCGGCCGGCCGAGGGGTTCACGAGTGACGAACTGCTGACCCTCGCCGCAAGCGCCGAGCAGTACTCGTCTCATGTCCTCGCGGCCTCCGTCGTGGCCGCCGCCGCCGATCGCTCCCTCCCGCTGAGCCGGGCCGCCTCTGCCGACGAGCACGCGACCGACGGTGTGCTCGCCGTTATCGGCGAACACACCGTCGCCGTGGGGAAGTTCGCCTTCGTCCGAGGACTCGCGCCGGACACTCGCCGGGAGCGCATCTCCCCCGGCGAGCTCGCCGTCTACGTGGCGATCGACGGCGTCTATGCGGGCGCGCTGATCGAGCGCGACCCTCCCCGGGGGAACGCCGCCGACACGCTGCGCGGCCTGGAGGCACTGGGCGCCGCGAACGTCGAGCTGCTCACCGGAGACGCGCAGGAGACCGCCGCGGGCATCGCCGGAGAACTCGGAATAGCGCACTACCGGGCCGAGTGCCTCCCCGCGGACAAGGTCGCGCGCGTTGCGTCGATCACCGACCGGCCGGTGACCATGGTGGGCGACGGCGTCAACGACGCACCGGTGCTCGCCAGCGCGGACGTCGGTATCGCGATGGGGGCGAAGGGCGCTACCGCGGCGAGCGAATCCGCTGACGTGGTGATCCTGGTGGATGACATCGGCAAGGTCGTCGAGTCCGTCGCGATCGCCCGGCGCACGGTGGCCGTCGCCCTCCAGAGCATCTGGCTCGGCATCGCGGCCTCGATCCTGCTGATGTGCATCGCGGCCTTCGGCGTGATCCCGGCGGTCGTCGGCGCCCTGCTTCAGGAGGCCGTGGATCTCGCGACGATTATCGCCGCACTCCGCGCCGCCCGAACGCCACGACAGCAGCCGCTGAGGGCGGCGCTCAGCCCTTCAGCCCGACGGCAGGGAGCATGATGCCGTCGATCAGCGAGATCAGGAACGCCCGGTCCACCGGCTTCTGGAGGATGAGCACGCGGTACGCGGTCATCGACGGCATGATCATCGCCAGCGTGTCCACGTCCGTGTCGGCCGGGATCTCTCCGCGGTCGATGGCTCGGCGCATGAGCATGCGGTTGAGGGCGGCGCGGGGCTCGACGATCGCGGCGGTCACCGCGTCGACGAGTTCGGGGTTGCGGGCGAGCATGGACGTGATGCCGGCCATGACCTGGAGTTTCTTCTCGCCGTCCTCGATCGCGTGCGGCCGGATCATGGCGACCAGGTCGCCGCGCAGCGTCCCCGTGTCGGGCACGTGGTCGAGGTCGAGGTCGTTCTTCTTGAGGCAGGCGATCGCCTCGACGACGAGCTCGCTCTTCGACGACCAGCGGCGGTAGACGGTCGCCTTGCCTGCCTTGGCGCGGGCCGCAACCATGTCGATGGTCATGCCGTCGTACCCGGTCTCGGCGAGCACCTGGAGGGCGGCGTCCAGAATCTCGGCGTCGCGCGTGTGGTCGCGGCGGCGGCCGAGTTTGCGCGGAGATTCGTCGGTGTCGAGCTGCGTCATTGCGGCCTCATCCTGTTCTGGCTGGTGCATCTCATCCATTCTAAGGTTAATTTTGGAACTCAGGAGATCCGAAACTGGCAAGTTTCGTATATGCTTGCCGCCATGTCGCAGACTTCCTCTCTCCCCGCAGTCGTTCCCGCGGCGCCCGGCACGCCACCCGCCCCCTCCCGCCGGTGGTGGACGCTCGTCACCGTCGCCCTGGCGCAGCTCATGGTCGTGCTCGACTCGACCGTCGTCAACATCGCCCTGCCGTCCGCCCAGCAAGACCTCGGATTCTCCAACGCCGACCGTCAGTGGATCGTCACCGCCTACTCCCTCGCCTTCGGCAGCCTGCTGCTGCTCGGCGGCCGGGTCTCCGACCTGATCGGCCGCAAGCGCGCGTTCATCATCGGCCTCATCGGCTTCGCCGGCGCCTCCGCGCTGGGCGGCGCCGCCGACTCGTTCGGGATGCTCGTCGGCGCCCGGGCGCTGCAGGGTGCGTTCGGTGCACTGCTGGCACCCACCGCGCTCGCGGTCCTCACCACGACCTTCACCATTCCGAAGGAGCGCGCCCGTGCATTCGGTATCTTCGGCGCCATCGCCGGCGCGGGCGGAGCCGTCGGCCTGCTCCTCGGCGGCGTGCTCACCGAGCAGTTCAACTGGCGCTGGAACCTCTATATCAACGTCATCATCGCCATCATCGCCATCATCGGCGCCGCCCTCTTCGTGACAACGGTCGCCCGAAGCGGCCCGCGCCCGAAGCTCGACATCCCGGGCACGGTGCTCGTCTCCGCCGCGCTGTTCTCGCTGGTCTACGGCTTCTCGAACGCAGAGAGCGACGGCTGGGACTCCCCGTCCACCTGGGGCTTCCTCGCCGCGTCGGGCGTGCTCCTGATCGCGTTCGTGCTGTGGCAGCGCCGCGCCGCCCACCCCCTCCTGCCGCTGCCGATCCTGCTCCACCGCAACCGCGCCGCGTCGTACAGCTCGATCCTCATCGCGGGCGCCGGGATGTTCGGCATCTTCCTCTTCGTCACCTACTACCTGCAGACGACCCTGAAGTTCACGCCGATCCAGACCGGGCTGGCATTCCTGCCGATGATCATCATGCTGGTGGCGGCTGCGCAGCTCTCCACCAACCTGACGCTGCCGCGGTTCGGCCCGAAGCTCATGGTGCCGATCGGGATGCTGATCGCGGCCTCCGGGATGATCTACCTGACACACCTCGGCGTCACTGCGAACTACGCGGTCGACGTCCTGCCGGCACTGATGATCCTCGGCTTCGGCATGGGGTCGATCATGCCCGCCGCCATCCAGACCGCCACGCTCGGCGTCGACCGGCACTTCGCCGGGGTCGCCTCGGCCCTGGTAAACACCAGCCAGCAGGTCGGCGGTTCGATCGGGACGGCGCTCCTCAACACCCTGGCGGCCACAGCGGCGGTCGACTACGTCGCCGCGCACCTGCCTCCGACCGCGGAAGTCGCCCGCGAGGCGGCGGTGCACAGCTACGCGACGGCGTACTGGTGGGGTGCAGCATTCTTCCTGTTCGGCGCGCTGCTGTCCGCGCTGCTCTACCGCCGGCGCGTGGCTCCGGCGCCGGTCGAGGTCGAAGCCGCGAGCGCGGGCGCGTAGCCGCTGGTTCGGGTCGCCTCACTCCCTGGCGGCTCCGAACCACCGGCTCAGTTGGGCTCCGAGTTCGTCCTGGGCGGCCCCGATCCACGCGATGTGCCCGTCCGGGCGCAGCAGCATGGCGGGGCCGTCCAGCTCTGCACCGTCGGTCATCACGGAGTCGACGCGATCCTCCCACCCCGCCACCGAGAGAGCGCCGGTCTGATCGAGCAGGAGGCCGCGGCCGTCGCGCAACCGCTCGTACAGGCGGCCTCCGGGCAGCGGCAGGTCGCGCATCCGGCGACCCAGAGGCTCCGGACCGCCGCCGAGGTCGTAGCGGACACCCGTCCCCGTGACCTTCTCGGCGAGGAATCGGGCGACCTCCTCGAACGCGATCAGCTCGGTCAGCAGCCGCCGCACCGCCTGCGGGCCGGGCTCGGGCGAGATCAGCTCGCTCTGCGCGCGGGTGGAGGTGAGCACCTCCTCCGCTGCGGGATGGCGTTCGGCGAAGTAGGTGTCGAGCAGCCCCTCGGGTGCCTGGCCCGCGACCTCGGCGGCCAGCTTCCAGCCGAGGTTGAACGCGTCTTGGATGCCGAGGTTGAGCCCCTGGCCACCGAGCGGCGGGTGGACGTGGGCCGCGTCCCCGGCGATCAGCACGCGACCGACGCGGAAACGCTCGGCCAGCCGGGTCGCGTCGGTGAAGCGGGACAGAGCGCGCGGCGAGTGGATGCCGAAGTCGGTCCCGGCGTACGCGCGAAGCTGGGTGCGGAACTCGTCCAGGGTGGGCGGCACCGTCCGGTCCTCCGACACGGAGGCCGCCGGAACCACGGCGCGGAAGCCGCCGCCGGCGGCCGGTCCGATCCCGAAACCGCGGTGCGTCGTGCGGACCTCCGCTGAGATGGCGGCCACCTCGTCCGCCGAGGCCGTCGCCTCCACTTCGCCGAGGATCCACTCGGTGGTCGCCGGCTGACCGGGAAACCCGATGCCCAGCGTGCGTCGGACCAGGCTGCGACCGCCGTCGCAACCGACCAGCCAGCGAGAGCGCACCCGGGATCCGTCACCGAGCTCGACCGTGACCCCGGCCTCGTCCTGTTCGAATGACACGACCTCCTGGCCCCGCAGGATCTCCGCGCCGACCTCCGCCGCATGCTCGGCCAGCAGGCGGTCGGTGACCGGCTGCGGGATCGCGAGCGTGTAGGCGTACGGGGTGTCGAGCGTCACCGGATGCGGGCTCGTGATGCCGGCGAAGCTTCCGACTCCGGGGTACTGCGTCCCCTCAGCGAGGAACCGGTCGAGCAATCCCCGCTGATCCATGATCTCGAGCGCTCGTGCATGAAGGCCGAGCGACCGCACGAGCGTGGTCGGCTCCTCGTCGCGCTCCAGCACCAGCACATCCGCGCCGCGCAGGCGCAACTCGCCCGCCAGCATCATCCCCGTCGGGCCGCCGCCGATGATGACGACGTCGAACACATCCGAACCCACTGAGCCCCCACTTCCCGGCCGGAGCGATTCCGGCCGCGACCAGCCATTCTGGTCGATCACAGGGCCCTTGCGGCAAGCCCCGGTCGCTCAGGTATCCTGGAAATGCGGGCAGAGCCGTAGCGCCTCAGTGTCGCTCGGGGACGGGGATGCGGCCCGCACGCACCAGCAATTCGAAGCGGTCCGGAACACCCCAGTGCTCCACGATCCTGCCGTCGGTCACTCGTGCGATGTCGATGACGGTGAAGCGCACCGGCAGGCCGGTGGGCGGCCCGAGGAACGGACCGGTGTTGGTGCCGCTGGCCTCCGCACGCACCCAGATGATGTCGTCGCGCTCGGCCCAGTCCTGGATCGAGAACGTCAGGTCCGGCATCGCGGCGTGAACGTCCGCGATCCCCTTCTTCACTTTGGCGATGGCTTCGGCGCCTGTTCCGGAGAGCCCGAACTGGTGCTCGATGAGGTCGGGAGAGCAGAGCTCGTCGACCACCTCCGTCCGGCCGGTCGCGAACCCCTCGAGCAGCATGCGCTCGATGACCCGCAGGGCGATCGGCTCAGCGTGTGTGATGACCATGATCAACTCCTTCGTTGCACTTTAACTGCGTTCAATGCAGTAGTACTGCACTCAATGCACTGACTAGTATCGACTCCGTGAGTCCCGACGTCAAGACCGGATCGACCTACCGCCAGGAGCAGGCGCTGCAGACGCGGGTCCGGATCGCGGAAGCCGCCCAAGCCCTCTTCGCCCGCGACGGGTACGCGGTGACCAGCATCGAGGCGATCGCCACGGAGGCCGGCGTCGGCACCCGCACGGTGTACGCCGCATTCGGTGCCAAGCGCGAGATCCTGAACCTGATCTGCGAGCGCTGGCTCGAGCGGGCGCGTGCGCGGGAGCTGGCGCGCGAGATCCTCGAGTCGCCGGATCCGAGGGCGCGGCTCAGCGGCGCTGCGCACTGGCTCACGGTGCTCTACTCCACGGACTTCGACGTGGTGCGCATCCTCGACTCCGCTCTGGACGAGGACGCTCAGACCCGGGACCTGCTGCGGTCGAAGCTCCGCGGCCGCAATCGCGTCATGGACAGTCTCATCGCCTCCGTGAAAGGCGAGCTCGCCGTGCCGCTCACCGAGGCGCAGGCCATCTACCGCGCGTTCGCCGCGAGCGGTGTCTACCTCGAACTCGTCGTGAATTCGGGATGGAGTCCGTCGCGCTTCGAGCAGTGGCTGGATGCGACCCTCACGGCGCAGCTGCTGGCCGCGCCTGCTGCGACCGGCTAGAGGCTGTCCGGATCGAGGTTGATCGTGACAGTGGCGTACAGCTGCTGCTGCGCGTCGAAGAC